>CAWGZJ010000001.1:0-19918 GCA_963826975.1 uncultured Alphaproteobacteria bacterium
TGCTGAATCGACGGAAAAGCGAAGCGTGTTCCGCCACTCAATGCATCACGTCGCCACCGTTCGGCGACAAACAGGCCCCAACGTAGAACCCACCCTGCGGTCCGGCCAGCAGCAGCGCCGTGGCGGCAATCTCCTCGGGCCGGCCGAAACGCCCCGCCGGCAATGCGTTGATAAAGGCCTGGCGATCCTCCGGCGTCATCGTCGCGGTCAAATCCGTATCGATCGGCCCCGGGGCGATCGCGTTCACCCGCACGCCCTTCGGCGCCGCCTCCCACGACAGCGACCGGGTGAAGCCGATGATCGCCGCCTTCGCGGCCGAATAGGGCGCCGAGTTCACCGCGCCCTTCAGGCCGCGCTGCGACGCAATGTTGATGATGCACCCGCTGCCGCGCCCGATCATCGCCGGATAGACCGCTTGTGCCATGAAGAACATCCCCTTCAGGTGCACGCCGATCAGGCGGTCGAACTCCGCTTCCGAGTAGGCCTCGAACGGCTTGCGGATATTCATTCCGGCGTTGTTGAGCAGGATGTCGATCGTACCGAAGCTTTGCGCGACGAGCGCGGCAAACGCCTTCGACGCGGCGACATCGGCCACGTCGACGGACCGGTGCAGCGCGCGGCGGCCCAGCGCGGTGATCTCCGCCGCGGTCTCCTCGGCCTTCGCCCCGTCGTCCAGGTGGCAGAACGCGATGTCAGCGCCTTCCTTGGCGAAGGCTAGCGCGGTGGCGCGGCCGATGCCGCGCGATCCGCCGGTGATGAGCGCCACTTGTCCGGCAAGCTGCATGTCGGGTCCCCCTTGATTGGCCCATGCGTGATCCGGCCATGTTGCCTTCAACCAGCGGCGGCACCAAGTTGCGCCCGCCATGCTGATCGCCCGTACGCTCGATGAGTTGCGTCGCCACTGCGCCACACTGCGCGAGCGGTTTGGCTCGCTCGGCCTGGTGCCAACGATGGGGGCGCTGCACGACGGGCACATGGCGCTGGTGGGCGCGGCAGCGGCGGGGCGCGCGGGAGTTGTCGCGGCGGGCCACGCGGGCACAGTTGCGGCTGGCCGCGCGGGCATTGTCGCATCGATCTTCGTGAACCCCCTGCAATTCGGCCCGACCGAGGACCTGACGCGCTACCCGCGCGACGAGGCCGGCGATCTGGCGCGGCTTGAGGCCCATGGGTGCGATCTGGCCTGGCTGCCCGATGTCGCAACGATGTACCCGCCAGCCGACGCCACGACGATCAGCGTGGAAGGCCCGGCGCTGCGGTGGGAAGGCGACGCGCGGCCGGGGCATTTCCGCGGTGTCGCCACGGTGTGCGCCAAGCTGTTCGGCCAGGTGCGGCCCGACCGCGCGTATTTCGGCGAGAAGGACTGGCAGCAGTTGCAGGTCGTTACCCGCATGGTTGCCGATCTGCGCCTGCCGTTGCAGATCGTCGGCGTGCCGACGGTGCGCGAGCCGGACGGGCTGGCGCTGTCGTCACGCAACCGGTTTATTTTACCGGATGAACGTGGGACCGCGGCTCGGCTGTTCGCGGTGTTGCAAGCGACCGCGCAACGGCTGTCGCCGGGCGGCGTCGCCGAGCCGGTGCTTGACGAAGCCCGCGGGAGCCTGGCGCGAGCGAGGTTTGCGGTCGACTATGTTGCGCTGGTGGACGGACCGAGCTTGGACCCGCTGCCCGCCGCACGGCCACCGGCGCGATTGATCGCCGCGGCGCGGCTCGGGTCGGTGCGGCTGATCGATAATGTTCCGGTTTGATACCGGTGGCCGAAAGATTGACCCACCGACGCTGCCCCCGTCGTCATGCCGGCGAAGGCCGGCATCCACGACTTGGCTTCGTTGTAGCAAAGAAAGTCGTGGATACCGGCCGGTGCCTCGCGGAAGGGTCAATCGTTCGCCTCTTGCATAAACCCTAAACCACCGCCGCCACACCGGCGGTACGCGCAAAGCGCGCGGTGCGATAATCAGCTACGCTGATCGGCGCGTAGCGCGGCGGTTCACCCGGCACCCGACAGGTGCCGATGCAGGCGATCTCCGCGTCGTAGTTCGGAATGAAGAACATCCCGATCGACAGCCGCCGGCTGATCGCCTCGGCGCCTTGCGGCGGGTTGACCACTCGATGCGGTGTCGAAACCCAACGGTCATTGGTCCACCGCATCATCATATCACCAAGATTGACCACGAAGCTGCCGGGCATGACCGGGGCATCAATCCAGCGGCCATCACGCCGCTTCACCTGCAGACCGCCGATCGCGTTGTCGCTGTGGAGCAACGTCATCATGCCAAGGTCGGTATGTTCGCCGGCACGCAACTGGCTCGGCAGCGGCGGCTCGGACGATGCCGGATAGTGCATCAAGCGAAGCTGGCTGACATGGCGATCTGTACTGTTGACGAAATAGTCCGCCGGCAGACCGAGCGCCACCGCATAGCCTCGGCACAGGGCCACAGCCAGACGCTCAAGAGAGCGCCAATACGCTTTCATGACCGGCGCCAATATCGGCGGGCGTTCCGGCCACAGGTTCGGCGCCAGGTTGGGATAGGCAGCCGGCCCGGTGAAATAGGGCTCATCCGACAGATCGAACGGCCCGATCGCGAAGAGTTCCTTGCGATCGGGCGGCGTCTCGCGGCCGGCCAGCCGCGCCAGGGTTTCATCCCCCGGTGGGATGCAGCCCCAATTCTGCTCCGGCCGCGGCCGGCGAACCAGCAGCTTTTCCGCCGCCGGCAGATCGAAGAAGCCGTAGGCCGCCGCACAGAGCTCGGCAATCACCCGGTCCGCCACACCGTGGCCCGTAACAGCAAAGAAGCCGATCGCGCGGCAGGCCGCGTCGATCTGACGCGCGACCTGCCCCACGCGCGCCGGCGACGCCACCGGATCTAGCAACGCTGTCACATCGATCGTGGGAAATGCCTCGGTCATCCACGGCCTTCCGTCATGACGCCGCTTTCAACCGACTGGCGCGCAGGAATTTCGACAAACGGTGCCCGCCCGAGGTGATCGGCGCATGCCGCGCGCCGGTGCCGCGGCAACTCGGCAGGCATTCGATCAGCGCATCGTAATTCGGCTGATGAAAGAAAGGCATGGATTGCCGGCGTGTACCAAGCCGCGCGTCCCGCGGCGGGTTGACCACCCGATGCGGCGTCGAGACGAACCGATCATTGGTCCAGATCATCATCAAATCGCCGATGTTGACGACAAACGCATCCGGCGGCGCCACCACATCCACCCAGACGCCTCGGCGGTTCTTCACCTGCAGCCCGCCGGGCGCGTTCTCGCTCTTCAGGATCGTCAGCGTGCCGTAGTCGGTGTGCTCGCCGGCGCGCAACTGGCCCGGCAGCGGATCGTTCGCCTGATCCGGATAGTTCAGCACCCGGAACATGCTGATGTTGCGATCCAGCTTGTCGGCGAAAAAGCTCTCCGGCAACTCCAGCGCCAGCGCGAAACATTCCATCAGCGTGCCGGACAGCCGATTGAGCCGACGCCAATAGGCTTCCCAGGCGGCCCGCAGCGCAGCAGGTCGTGCCGGCCACAGGTTAGGCGCGAAATGTGGATACGCCGCCGGTGCGTGGTAATACGGTTCATCCGGCACATCGACCGGCCCGATCGACAGGAACTCCTTAAGGTCGGGCGGCGTCGCACGGCCGATGCTGTAAGACAATGCCTCCTGCCCTACGCCGTTGTAGCCGCGGTTCTGCTCCGGCGCCGGACGACGGATGCGCAGCTTTTCGTCATAGGGCAGATCGAAGAACGCGTGCGCGGTGTCATAGGTTTGCCGCACCAGGTCGGCAGCCACGCCATGCCCGACCAGGATGAAGAAGCCGATCTCCTCGCAGGCGCGTCCAACCTCGCGCGCGATGTGGCGCCGCGCCGCCAGGTCGCCGTCCAGGAACGGCGCGAAATCGACAACGGGAACTTCGTCCAGCATGCGACTATCCTTGCGATCCGCTCATGCCGCGTCGACCACGGGCTCACCGGCCAGATACCGCAACACCACGCGGGCCACCGCGTCCGGGCCCTCGACGCCAACCGCGTGGCCGATGCCAGGTAGATCCACCAGCATGGCGCGCTCGCCGATCTCGGCTTTCAGCAGATGTCCATTGGCCGGCGGCGCACTGACATCCTCGGCACCTTGAACGATCAGCACCTGGGAGTTGCCTGCGGTCCACCAGGATGCGGTGTCGGTGGCGGCAGCGGCGGCCAGGTAAGCCTGCATGACCGGCTGCGACCAGCCGTCGAGCCAAACCGAGATATCGCGCCCCGGGCCATACCAAGCGGCGCGAACGGCGCGGGCGCGGATATCGGGCGGCGTGTCGACCGCCTGGGCCAGCCGGATCGCCCGCGCGATCTCGGGCGTCGGCTGGATCTTGCCGCTGCATCCCAGCAGCACCACCGCGCGCACAAGATCCCCCCGGTCGGTCGCGGTCGTCCGCGCAACCCGATTGCCGAACGCCTGGCCGATGATCGTCGCCGGTCCACCCCCCACCGTCTCGATCACCGCGCTGACGTCAGCGGCGAGATCGTGCAGCGTCAGGCCCTCCATCGGCCCGGTGCTGTCGCCGCTGCCACGAGGATCGGGCTGCACCACACGGCAACCGCCCGCCGCCAGTAGTGCGGCCAACGGATCAAGGTCGGTCGCGGGCCGGCCAAGCCCGGGCAGCAGGACCAATGTCGGCCCGTCGCCGGTAACCCGCACGCGCAACCGCGCCGGGCCGGCGGACACGTATTGGGTGATGTATTCGTAGCGGGTCAGCTTTATCGGCACCGTTTCCCCTCTTCACGTCATTCCCGGGCTTGACCAGCACGTCTCAGGTCTTCTCGATGTTCCAGTAAACCAACGTGTTGGTCTTCAGCACACCGGTGATGTTCTTGCGCCAGACGAACGGTTGCTTGAACTGACCCAGCGGCACATACGGCAGCGACTCCCACAGGCGGGCGTGCATCGCATCCAGCAGCGCCCGTTGCTTGACCGGATCGGACTCGCGAATGTAGCGAATCCGCATGTCCTCCTCGACCTGATCGCACGGCCAACCGGGGAAATTCTTGCCGTCGCAGGTGGTGATGGTCGACGGGCTGGTCAGCGGGCTGGCGAGTTGCGCCCCATTGGCGCTGGTGTGGAACAGGTTCCAGCCGCCCTGCGACGGCGGATCCTTCTTGGCGCGCCGCGCCGCGACGGTCCCCCAATCCATCATCTGCAAATCAACGTTGATACCGATCTTCTTCAACAGATCAGCGGTAACCAGGCTCATCTGCCGATAGGCCGGGACGTCGGAGCCGGCGATCAACACGACCGTCTCGTTCTGGTAGCCGGATTCCTTCAGCAGCACACGCGCCTTATCCAGATCGGGATGGCGATAATCGTCAGACCCGACCTCGGTGCCGTTGGGACTGCCGCAGACCCAAAATGCATAGCATTCGCGCCAGTATTTCGGATCGCCATAGGCCGCGGTCATGTAATCGCGCTGGCTGACCGCGTGCGCCACCGCCTGGCGCGCCTTCACGTTGTTGAACGGCGGATACAAATGATTGAAGCGCAGCACGGCGTAGGTCTCGATCGGCCAGACCTCGCCCACCACGATGTTGGGGTCGTCCGCCACCGTCGGCAGCAGGTCGAGCGTCGGGCCATCCAGGAAATCCACCTCGCCCTGCCGGATCGCCGCATAGGCGGTGGCGGGTTCGGGGATCACCACCAACTCGACGCGATCGACCTTGACCACCTTCCCGCCGGCGAAACCACTGGCCGGTTCCTTGCGCGGAACGTAGCCGTCGAACCGGTCGTAGACCAGGCTCGCGCCGGGCCGATACTCAACGCGGTTGAAACGAAACGGCCCCGACCCGATCAGCTCCTTGATCGGGGTGAACGGGTCGGTCAAAGCCTCGCTCTCGCGCATGATGGCACCGGCAACGCCGTTGCTGCCGCCAAGCAGGAACTCGACGTAGTTGAACGGCTCCTTCAGCCGCAGGGTGAACGTGCGGTCGTCAACGCGGTCCATCGACGCGATCAGGCCCGCGAAAATCTGGTTCTGCGAATCGCGGATGAACATCCGCCGCAGGGTGGCGATCACGTCGCGCGTGGTCACCGGCGAGCCGTCGTGGAACATCAGGCCGGGCCGCAGCGTGAACGCATACAGCAGCCGATCGTCCGACTTCGTCCAGGTGTCCACCATCTGCGGCCGGGGCACCATGCCGGCATCCCAACTGAACAACGTGTCGTAGATCATCGCCGCATGCACCGAGGTCACATTGGCCTGCGACTGATGCGGATCGAACACCTGGGGTTCGGCTTGCGGGACGGCGCGCAGCACGTTCCGCTTGGTCTGCGCGCGCGGGCGGCCGACAGACACGGCGGCGCCGGCGAGCACTGCGCCCGCTGCCGCGAATTGGCGTCTGGAAATCATCCAGGGCCCCTCCCGGGTCGATGCAGCCGCGAAGTGTGTGAGCACCGTTGGTCTGGCGCAAGGGCGGCCCCGCAGCAGCCTTCAGTACCGGAGTCTCTTATTACCGGAACCTTCGGTGCCGCAGCCCTCAGTGCCGCGCTGGCGTGTCCATCGCGATGCGCGGCGTCGCGGCGCGGTGCAGGATGTCGGTAGCGACCGCCTCCGCCAGCTTGGCGTAGCCGCCATCGGCCATGTGCAGCCCATCGGGTGCGAGCATTTGCGCCGGCGTCAACACGCGATCAGCCAGCCAGCCTCGCATCATGCTGTAGCGGCGGATCACCGGCACATCCATCCCCGCGCCGATAGCACGCAGGGCGTCGCGATAGCTGACGCTGGTGGCTTTGCCATCCAGCTCGCGGCAGAGCTGCGGTTCCATCAGCATCAGATCGATATGCGCCGCCCGGATGGCCTGGACACCCGCAATGGTCTCCTGCACGAAGCGACCGAGCGGCACCGACCGCAGTGGATCGTTGCTGCCGGTCTGCCAGATGATCAGGTCGGGGTGCTCGGCGATCACCGTGGGCAGCCGCCGCGCCATGTCGTCGGCATCCTCGCCACCGATACCGCGATTGAGCACGGTTACCTGCTGGCGCTGGGGCAAATCCGCGGTCAGGTCCACCAGCAGGCGGTTTGGGTATGTTGCGGCGGGCGAACTGGCACCGATCCCTTCGGTCGAGGAGGAGCCAAAGGCGATAATACGCAGCGGCTGATGCGCCGCCAGGCGGATCGCCACACGACTAAGGCGGGCATGTTCGGGTGACGTTGGCACGTCATCGGCGAACGCCGGCGCGAACAGGCAGCCTGCCATCGCAAGGGCACACACGACGCCCTTGACAAGGCGGAACCGTCTGACATGCATTCACGATTAATTGTCACACAGCAGACGTCGTCGCAAGCACTTTTTGTGCGGAAGTGGCGCGGGTCGCTAAATTTTTGTTCGGCTTGATCCCATTCGGACGCCGCCTATGCTCCAGTACCGCCGCCAGTGCGATCATCAGCCCTAGCCCGATACCGTTGGCCAGCAACTGCGTCGCCAGGGTGACGCCGAACGTGCGGAACACCAGGCGGCAGACCATCGCCAGGATCGTGGCCAGCGCGAACACCTCCAGCGAATTGCGGCCGCAGACGACCAGGAAGCGCAGCGCGGGCCACTCCGACCATGCGCGGAACCGGACGGAACTCAGCGCGAGAACTGCCAGGGCCAGCACATCCAGCAGGCGCAGCGGCGCCAGGACGGTTTTGTCGGGTATGTCGAGGCCGATCGGGTGGAAATTGAACCAGCCCCAGGCCTCCCATGGCGCCGCCGCAACCATCGCGAACCCGAGATATGCCCAGGCCGCGGCACGCAGCCAGAACGGGCGCGGCAGGTTCCCGTCATAGCGGCGCAGCAGCAGGGCGCCGAGCACACCGATCACGAACAGGAACTGCCAGGCAAAGGGATTGAAGAACCAGCCGTTGCCGTCCAGCCAGTTGATCAGGTTGATCGATGGATCAATGTTGACCCAAATCCACAGCGCGCCCGAGGCACCCAACGCGACGATCGGACTGATCTTGATCAGAAAATAGATCAGTGGGAATGAGCCAAGCAGGATGATGTAAAGCGGCAGGATGTTCAGGCTCGCCGGCTGGGCCTGCAACGTCAGCCCGTGACGCAGCCCATTGAGCCCACTGTGCACGTAGGGCGCGCCACCTTCCGGTGAGATATGAAAATTATGGATCCAGGCGCTGACGCCGACCAGCACCAGCAACAGCAGGATCGCCTGAAACACGTATAGCCTCAGGCAGCGCAGCAACACACGGCGCAGGCCGATCTTCACCCCGTCGCGGGCAAAGCTGCCGCCATAGGCGACCATCGAGGAAAATCCGGCCAGCAGGACGAACATCTCGGCGGCGTCGGCGAAGCCGAAGTTGCGCAACGTGACCTGGCTGAGCAGGTTGCCCGGCACGTGGTCGATGAAGATCATCATCAGCGCAAGGCCGCGCAGCGCGTCCACGCGCGAATCGCGTGGCAGCCGTCGTTGGCCGATCGAGGCTGTCACCGCATCAGTCATACGCGCGTATTTGGCATCGCCGCCCGACACGGCAAGCAAGGCGTTGGTTAACGAGCCTTAAAAAGTGCAACGGAGTGTTTCTTCCCGGGTATGGATTGACCGCATGCCGCGGCAAGCCGCAGGCTCCCGGCCGCACTACGGGAGAGCGACGATGGACGAGGTGATGACGCCCACTCGGGGATCGCCCATTCGGGGATCGACCACTCGGGGATCGATTGGGGGATCAAATGAGACACCTGTCGGTGCACCCGCCGACGATGCGGCATTTTGGACACGCGCGCGGCGGCACATGTTGCATTTCGGCGGCACGTTCGTGCCGTTCGCGCCGGTGCGCGCCGAGGGCAGCTTCGTGTTCGATGCGGCCGGGCGCCGGGTGCTGGATTTTACCTCCGGCCAAATGAGCGCGATCCTGGGGCACTGCCATCCGGAGATCGTCGCTACCGTGCGCGATGCCGCGGGCCGGCTGGACCACCTGTTCTCATCCATGCTCAGCCCGCCGGTGGTGGATCTGGCCGAGGCGCTGGCGCGGCATGTGCCGGCGCTGCCCAAGGTGATGCTGCTGTCGACCGGCGGCGAGGCGAACGAGGCGGCGATCAAGATCGCCAAGTTGGTGACCGGCGGGTGGGAAGTGGTGGGCTTCGCGCAGTCCTGGCACGGCATGACCGGCGGCGCGGCGTCGGCAACCTATAAGGCCGGGCGGCGCGGGTATGGGCCGGCGGCGGCCGGGTCGTTCGCCATTCCGGCACCGAATGCGTTCCGCCCGCGGTTTGCCGGCGTGTCATGGCAGCAGGAACTGGATGATGGGTTTGCGCAGCTGGACCGGCAGAGCACTGGGAACCTGGCGGCGTTCATTGCCGAACCGATCCTGTCTTCCGGCGGCATCATCGAGTTGCCGGACGGCTATCTGCGTGCGCTGGCCGGCAAGTGCGCCGAACGCGGGATGAAGCTGATCGTGGACGAAGCCCAGACCGGGCTTGGACGCACCGGGCTGATGTTCGCGTTCGAGCGCGACGGCGTGGTGCCGGACCTGCTGGTGCTGTCGAAGACGCTCGGCGCGGGGCTGCCGCTGTCGGCGGTGATGACCAGCGAGGCGATCAGCGAGGCCTGCGATAAGCGCGGCTTCCTGTTCTACACGACGCATGTGAATGACCCGCTGCCGGCCGCGGTCGGACTGAAAGTGCTGGAGATCGTCGAGCGCGATCGGCTGGCCGCACGCGCGGGGGTCATGGGCGCGCGGTTGAAGGATGGGTTGCGCGGGCTGCAGGTGCGGTTTCCCTGGGTGGGGGATGTGCGCGGACGCGGGCTGCTGCTCGGGCTGGAGTTCGTTGACGAAGACGGCGGGCGTCGGCGCTCGGCGGCGGAGTTGTCGGACGCGGTGACAGACCGCGCGCTGGACCTGGGGTTGAGCGCCAATATCGTGCGCGCGGGCGCGTCGGGTGGCGTGATGCGGATCGCACCGCCGCTGACGGTGACGGATGCGGAGATCGATCTGGGGCTGGAGATGTTGGGGGAAGCGATGCGGGGGGTCGCTTAGTCAGGGTCAGCAACCTCGGCCAAATGGCGATACGCGGGCGATTTCCGCGCTGCCCCTGCGCCCCGAGGTTTCGTCCGGTCACCCTTCCTCGGTTCCGTCATTTTACCGCCTGCCGCGGGTTCGCCGGCCTGCCATCGAAGCAGGTTCGCGAAATGAGAAACTTGACCCATACGGAATAATTGCATAATGGCTCTCGCCAGTGCATCGACGCACGTCCTGTGTCGTTACCGACGTACGGGAGAGAAACAATGGCAGACAACAATGAGCCGCCTCAGCCCCCACGTTCATCGCGCTTGCCTAGGACGGTCGTCATAGCTGCTTTGGGTGTGGCTATCGGAAGCGCAGGGCTGCTCGCATACCAACTCATCACCGCGCCAACCGAGCAATCACCCCAGACCGCGACCCTGGCCGGCAGCGAGCGTAGTATCGCCGAGGCCGATTTTCAGAGCGATGCTGCCAAAGACGTTTCGGGCAGCGACGTGTTGGCCGAGTGGCGAGCCGCCCGAAGCGATCACAAGATCATTGCGCTCGCGATCGCCAATTGCACCGGCTTCGACAACGCCGATGTTATGCCGCGGTTCGTATTCAGCGCACTGCGCCTCGATCTTCGGCCTGGCGGAGATCATTACATCAATGTGCGGGCGAGCGACAGCAAGACGCCCGCACAGCCGCCCGACCAGGCCGGCAGGAAGGCTAACCAGGTCGCCTTCAATACGACGAGTGCCGACGTAACGGCTGGCGGGGCAGACACCAAGCGCCTCACTTTGACCGGCTACGAGCAGACGATGCTCGTGTTGAGCGACGTGGCGGCCAGAACTCGAATTTCCGCTGCCGACGGCGCGTCGTCGAACTATCCGAAGGTCAATTTGTTCGGGTGGTACACCGTGCTCATCAGCGGGTTGGCCACCCTGCTCATAACGCTCAAGTCATCCATGAACCCGCGACCGCGCGAACCGGACCGGCGTCCCTTCTGGACGGATCCCGTTGCCTACCGCAACGGCGTGATTGTCCTCCTGGGCATTGGCGCGATCGTTTGTTCCACCGCAGGCACGGTGCTGAATGGCGTCAAGCAGTTCTATGATCCGACGACAGCCTATGTGCGCAACACGACGGCGCTGGTCAAATCACGGCAGCTGCATCAGGAAATCGCGCTGGCGTTCATCAACGCGTGGAATACCGATAACTGCAAATCCTCGGCGGCAAACGCGGACCAAGTGAAGACCTGGTCGAACGCCCTGGCGGATCTGCAGCAGCAAATCCTGAAGGCCGCTGTGCCAATCCCGGGTCTCGACGGCACCACGCCACCAAAGGGGACACCGCCCGGCGATGGCTCTTCCGCGCCCCGGCAACCGGCGGATGCGCCCCGTCCATCAGCGCAGGGCGCGCCCGCCGCTCAGCCGACCCCGGGGCCGTCTGTGGCAGCATCATCGGGGCCTAATCGCTCGCCAGCGACGCGACGCTGATACCGGTAATGCAGTCACTGAACTCAAGGGTGAGCTGCCGCGGAGCTGTTCCACATGTCTTGCGCAGGCGAAAGCCATGTGTCGCTTCCTTGCGGCGGTTCTCGCCGGGACCAGTCGTCTGTATCGATAGGGATCATTCACATCCCGCTAGTAAACGGAGACCACCCCAGCATTGGGCTTCGGCTGGATCCATTCCATCCATGCGCCGTGCGGGTCGGTCCAGGCGACCGGCATTTCGTTGACCGACAGCAGGAAGGCGCCCCGCGCAGGCGACACCGTGGCCTTCGCGGCGATGTTCGGAAACACCGGCGGCGCCTCGTTGCATATCCAGATCGCACCAAGATCATGCACCGTCGCGGCGAATGCAGCACGCGCCTCGGGGTCCGCGACATAGGCCAGCACCGCGGTATGAAAGACAACGAGCGTCGCACCCGGCGGGGCTTCGGCAACCAACGCCGGCAGATCAGTCAACAGGTTGCCCCGCACGACGCGTGGCGGATCGGCGCGCCCCACCGAGATCGCGGCACGCAACCGCGCCAACCGGTGGGGCTGATCCGGCCAGACCAGGGTCTCCAGCCAGGCCACTTGATCGTCATCGGTCAGGTCGACCGGGTTCAAATCAAGGCCGGCTCGCCATACGACCTGCGGCACCGATCGCGGGATCGGCGTCGCGTCACTAATCTTGCACGACAGCACGGGCGCGTGGTCCGGCGCCTGCTTGCCGCGCAGAACGCTCCCTTGGTAGTCATACATGTAACGGTCCGGTAGCAGACAGAGTCCAGCGGAGGCACCCACCTCGATCAGCGCCAGTGGTTGCTTCAGGCCGGCGAGGACAGGCAGAAGTACCGCGCACCGGCCGGGCTCGTTGGTCTGCGTGTCGCGCGCGAGCATCACCGCGTGGATCGCGTCAGCGCGTGCCAGCAAAGCCGCGCGGGCCTGTGTCCAGTTGGCCGGCGTACCGCAGACGTGGCGCAGCGCGGCGAACAGCAGGTTGGGTTGCTGCTTCGCCCGCGGCAATGACGCAACGACCGCTAGTGCCGCCGGGTCGCCGGCGACGCCGTTGGCCAGCGCCTCGTAGAGTGGCGAATGCCCGCGCGCCTCGGTCTCGGCAAATCGGCGAAACCTCGCCGCTACGGCGTCAATCATGCCGCGACAGCCGGACAACCCTCACGCATCCAAAGCCGAACGAAACCCGCCGCCACCCCTTCAATTCGCATACACTATCGTGCGCAGCATGACGCGACGCTCCTCGGGGCGATAATCGCCGGCGCCGCGGTGCATCGTCGACCGCTCATCCCACATCAGCACATCGCCAACCCGCCAGCGGTGGTAATAGACAAAGCGATCCTGTGTCGCGTGCGCGGCCAGTTCCTCGATCAACGGCCAGGCCTCCTCACGCGCCATGCCGACGAACCCATGCGTGTGCATCGGGTTGACGAACAGGATCGGCCGGTCGGTCACCGGGTGCCGAACGACCGCCGGCCACGGCACTTCCCGATACTGCTTTTCGGTCACCCCTTTGTCATCGCCATACAGCCGTTCGCCGGCGGGGCCGGTGCTGCGGCCGTGCAGGCCGGTCAGGCCGGCGAGCCGCGCCTTGCTCGCCGCGGGCAGCGCCGCATAGGCGGCACCCATGTCGGCGAACATCGTGCCGCCCTTGTCCGACGGCACCTCCTTCGCGTGCAGGATCGCGAGCAGCGGCAGATCGTCCTCATAGGTCGAAGTCGGCATGCCACTCGGTGGCGCGCTTGACGCCGTACCAGTCCGTCTTGCCCGCCTCGTCGACATTGGTCAGCCAGGACACATCCGGATGCTCGGCGTGGCGGTACTTGACCAGCGCGTGCTTGCGCGGCGTGCCGAAACGACGGCCGAAGGCGGCGACCTCGGCGGCGCCAAGGTCCTGGTCACGGAACACCAGCACCGGATGCTCGGCGAAAGCGTTGGCAACCCAGTCGAAGTCAGCTTCGTCCAGTGGTTTCGACAGGTCGATGCCGAGTGCCTCGGTCCCCAGCGTCTCGCCCAACGGGCGCAGTTGAGGCGTGTTTGTCATGGGCCATCCTCCCGGTTCGTCGCCAGCCGGGGGATTATGATCCCGCCGCGGCCCGTGCCGCAATCAAGCCGCCCTTCCCGATCCGTAATGCCCCCCAACGCATATCAAGATCCAATCCATCGTGCGCGCGTCACCGAACGGATCGGCCCCCATTGACACGCACCGCACGCACCGCGTGAGCTAGCAGCCCAAGCACACAAGCCACTGTGCCCGACCGGCACATGGGAGACACGATATGGACCAGAACATCGACACGCTGCTCGGCTTTGCACCAGACCATGACGCGCCCATCCCCTACATGCAGCGCACACGCGATTACTACCGGGCGATCGGCTACACCACGCCGTATCGCTGGGCACACCATGTCGATGCACCCTTCACAACGCTGACGAAACCACTGCGCGACTCCCGCGTGGCACTGATCACGACGGCGGCACTGTATCAGCCGGACAAGGGCGACCAGGGACCGGGTGCCGCATATAACGGCAGCGCCAAGTTCTACGCTGTGTATTCCGGCGATATCTCGGGCACACACGACCTGCGCATCTCGCATATCGGCTACGACCGCGTCCACACCACCGCGACCGACAGCGGCACCTGGTTCCCGCTGCCCGCGCTGCTGCGCGCCGTCGCCGCCGGGCGCATCGGCACGCTGGCGCAACGCTTCCACGGCGCGCCGACCAACCGCAGCCATCGCGTGACGATCGAGACCGACGCGCCGGAAATACTCCGTCGCTGCCGCGAAGACGGCGCCGACGCGGCGATCCTGGTGCCGAACTGTCCGGTCTGCCACCAGACGTGCAGCCTGGTCGCGCGCCATCTGGAGGCGAATGGCATCCCCACGGTCGTGATGGGATGCGCCAAGGACATCGTCGAGCACGCCGGCGTCGCGCGCTTCCTGTTCAGCGATTTCCCGCTCGGCAACAGCGCCGGCAAGCCGCACGATGCGGACTCGCAAGCGCAGACGCTGGAGCTGGCGTTGCGCCTGCTGGAATCGGCGGTGGGATCGCGCACGACCATGCAGTCGCCGCTGCGTTGGGCCGCGAGCGCCGACTGGAAGCTGGATTATCTGAACCTCGATCGCATTCCACCCGACGAACTGCAACGCCGCCGCGCCGAGTTCGACCGCCAGAAGGAGCTGGCGCGGCCCAACCGCGTCGAGCGCGCCGCGTGACGCACGGCGACCGCGCGCAGGTGCCTACAACCGGACATATCGCTTGAAGCTGGCGGTCGCCGCACTGATCCGCAACGAGATCGACATTGTCGGCTCGTTCCTGCAACATCTCGACGCATTGTTCGACCATGTGCTGCTGATGGACCACGGCTCGATCGACGGCACCGACCGGGTGATGGAACAGGCCTGTGCGCAGCGGCCCGGCTGGACGCTGTGGCGGCTCGAGCCCATCGGCTATCATCAGGCGGCATTCAACATCTTCGCACTGCGGCACCTGATGCGGCACACCGACGCGGATGTCGCCATGTTCCTCGATGCCGACGAATTCATCAACGTGCCGGACAGCGCGAGCCTGCAGGCTGCGCTTGCCGGCCTGACCGACCCGGACCGCATCGGCCATATGTACTGGCGCAATGTCGTGCCCGATCGGCTCGACACGCGCACGATCAGCCCGGGCGAGACGATCTGGCGTGCACCCAACACATCGATTTTGGGAAAAGTGGTGATCTCGCGGCGGTGCTTGGTGCGTCACAACCAGGCGGTGACCCTTGGGATCGGCAATCATGGCCTCTACTTCGATCCGCAACATATGGTCCCCGTTGACCAGGTGGGAGAGATATTGCACCTACCGATCAGGTCGCACGCGCAACTGAGAAGCAAGGTGCTGGCGGGCGTGTTCTCGATCATGGCGCAGGCGGACCGCTTGCCGGCGCAGAGCTGGCACTGGTTCGACATCCTGTGGCGCATCGCCGACGGCACGTTGCGCGATCAGGACGTGATCGGCATCGCTGCGCAGTACAGCGAGCAAGGCCGTCAGGGCTCGCAACCATTATCCTGGGCGGAACTGCAAGCCAGCGGATTTACCCGGACGTCGCTGGAGGTGGCGTTCGGGCGTCCACCGCCGGCGGTCAGCGAACCGCCACCGATCGATACGATGCGACTGATTGCAACCATCCTGCGCCACTTCCAGATCGAGGACGTCCGGAACTGCGAATTGGTATTGGATGGCAATCGCGTTCGTTTCGCGCCCCGACCCACCCCGGTCGACCCAGCCCCAGTCGACCTTATGCCGTGAGCCAGTCATGACCCGCCCCTTCGCCAACGTCCGCATCCTGGATTTCACCCAGGTGCTCGCCGGCCCCTATGGCAGCTACCAACTCGCGCTGCTCGGCGCCGACGTGATCAAGGTCGAGCGGCGCGAGGGCGAGGACATGCGCCGCACGCCGCTGTCGCGCGAATGGGCCGCGCGCGGCATGGCGCCATCCTGGCTGGCGATCAACGGCAACAAGCGCAGCCTGACGCTGGATCTGCAAAAGCCGGCGGCGAAGGAGATCATCCGCCGGCTGGTGATGAAGGCCGACGTGGTAATGGAGAATTTCCGCGCCGGCGTGATGGATCGGCTGGGGTTCGGCTATCAGGCGCTGTCGGAGATCAATCCGCGCCTGATCTATTGCGCGATCTCCGGCTTCGGGCAGACCGGGCCGTACAGCCACGAGGCCGGCTACGACGGAAAGATCCAGGCACTGTCAGGGATCATGTCGATCACCGGACACGCCGAGATGGGCCCGACCCGCGCGGGCTTCGCGGTCTGCGACGTGCTGTCGGGGATGACGGCGGCGTTCGCGGTGTCCTCGGCGCTGTTCCAGCGCACGCATACCGGCAAGGGTCAGTTCATCGACGTATCGATGCTGGAGGCGAGCCTGGCGTTCCTGTCCACCCAGGTCGCCGACTTCACGGTGGCTGGACATCGGCAGGAGCAGTTCGGCAACCAGGCGATCAGCCGCAAGGTCACCGCCAATTTGTTTCGGGCAAAGGGCAGTTTTCTGCTCCTGGCGGTGAACGACGAGAAGCAGTATCGCGCCTTGATGACGGCTTTGGGACGAGCCGATGTGCTGGATGATCCTCGGTTCGGCGATTGGTTCTTGCGTAAGGAGAATGAATCGGCCCTGCGGGCGATCATCGAGGCGGCGTTGGCGGCAGAGGACGCGAAGACCTGGGAGACGCGGCTGAACGCGGCGGGCGCGCCGAGCGCCAGCATCTGGAAGATCGAGGAAATTATCGACCATCCGCAGATCGTTGCGCGTGGCGCAATGCAAACGGCGGAGACAGCGTACGGACCGCTGCGCCTGATGGGGTCGGGGTTCCAGATGGCGCATGGCGGGGGCAAACTGGACAACGCGCCGCCGGAACTCGGTGCACATACCGATGCGGTGCTGCACGAGGCCGGCTACTCCGCCGATGAAATAGCCACTCTGCGAAGCGATGCGGTGATCTGATGGATTTGCACCTGAACGACAAGGTCGTGTTGATCACCGGCGCCAGCCGCGGCATCGGCCTCGCCACCGCGCACGCCTTCGCCGCCGAGGGCTGCCGGGTCATGCTGTCGGCGCGTTCGCCCGAGGCTCTGCGTGAAGCAGAGGCGGCGTTACGCGGCACCGGAGCCACCGTGGCAAGCGCGGTCGCCGACGTGACACAACCCGACGATGCGGCGCGGCTGGTCCAGGCGTCGGTGGCCGCGTTCGGCGGCATCGACATCCTGGTCAACAATGTCGGCGGCAGCGTCGGGGCGCGCAACGTCGCCGACAGCACTGATGAGGACTGGCGCGCCACACTGGAGATCAACCTGTTGCAAACAGTGCGCATGATGCGTCTCGCGCTGCCGCATATGCGCGGGCGGCCGGGGTCGGCGGTGGTGAACGTGGCGTCGATCTCGGGCTGGTCACCGCAGCTTGCCGGTTCCGGCCAGTATGGCGCGGCCAAGGCGGCGCTGATCTTCGATGCCGAACGCTGGGCGCTGGAGTTCGTGCCTGATGGCGTGCGGGTGAACACGGTCTCGCCCGGCTCGATCCTGGTGCAGGGCAACGGCTGGGACCGTTACCGGATCGCCAGCCAGGCCAACTATGACGACTATGTCCGCAACGGCTTTCCCATGGGGCGCCTGGGCACGGCCCAGGAGGTCGCCGACGTCATCGTCTTCCTCGCCTCGCCGCGCGCGCACTGGATCAATGGGCGGAACGTTCCGGTAGACGGACTGGAGCAGCCCTACGCCGCGATCGACCGGCGCCCGTACTAAGAAGGCGCGGGGGCATGCTTGCACTCACCATCATGTCCGTTATGGAGCACGCGCATGGGAAAGCTTGAGGGAAAAGTCGCCTTGGTCACCGGGTCGGGCCGCAATATCGGCCGCGCAACGGTGTTGCAGTTGGCCGGGGAAGGCGCGCACGTCGTCGTCAACGCCCGCTCGAACCAGCAAGAGGCGGATGCCGTCGTGCGCGAAGCTCAGGGCCTCGGGGTCAAGGCGCTCGCGGTCGTTGCCGATGTCGCGCAGAGGGACCAGGTCGAGGCAATGGCGGCGCGGGCACTATCGGAGTTCGGCCGCGTCGACATCCTGATCAACAATGCCGCCATCCGGCCACACAAACCCTTCACCGAGCTGACGGTGCAGGATTGGGAAGCGGTCAGGGGCGTCGTGCTCGATGGCGCGCTTTACCTCACGCGCGCGGTCATCGGTTCGATGGTCAAACATCGTTACGGGCGCATCCTGTTCTTCACCGGCGAAGGCGCATTCGTCGGCGGCAGCGGACGCGCGCATGTCTCCGCGGCCAAGATGGGCCTGGTGGGATTTGCCCGCGGCCTGGCGTCCGAGTTCGCCCCGCACAACATCCGCGTCAACGTGGTGTCCCCGGGCAGCATCGACACAATGCGCGCAAACCCCGAATGGTACCAGGGACGGCCGCCGAGTGCCGCGGGCATTCCCATGGGCCGCCAGGGGACGGTGGACGAGATCGCTGCCACTTGCTTGTTCCTGGTCAGTGACGACGGTGGTTTCATTACGGGCCAGACAGTCCATGTCAACGGTGGCAGCGGATATTACTGATCCGGCGCAACGACGGCCGGCCGACGGGCCGCGGCCAGGCTTGGCGACCGGAACGACGGCAGGAGGAGCCAATGGACGCGATAGCCGAGGAAACGCGCTACCGGCGGATATCGACGCGCAACCCGTGGTGCAGGCGGCGGCCGCCCTGCGGCCGGTGCTACGCCGTTATCATCAGGAGATCGAGCGCGAGCAGCGCTTGCCGCAAGCGTTGGTCGCGCAAATGCATGCCGCCGGGTTCTACCGCCTGGTGATCCCGCGTGCGCTGGGCGGCCTGCAGGTCGATCCGCTGACCTACCTGCGCGTCGTGGAATTGCTGGCCGAGGGTGCCGGCTCGGTTGGCTGGAACCTCGCCAACAACAGCATCGGGCAACTCGTCACGCTCGGGCTGCCGGACCAGGGCGTGCACGAGATTTACCCGCCTGGGCACGCGACCGTCATCGCCGGCACCGCGGTTCAGGGCGGCGGCACAGGCGGTGCCGGTGAGGGCGGCTATCGCGTCACCGGGCATTGGACCTTCGGCAGCGGGTGTCAGGAGAGCTCCTGGATGCTGGGGAGCTTCCAGATCCTCGACGACGGCGAGCCGCGCCGCCGACCGGATGGTGGCGCGCTGTATTGGCGTGGGGTGTTTCCGCGGGCGGAGGCGGAGGTCGTGCCGGGGAGCTGGGACGTGGCCGGGCTGCGCGGCACCGGCAGCTTCGACTGGACCGTGAAGGACGTTTTTCTGCCGGAGCGGCGCACGGTGCCCCATGTCGGCGTTCCGCTGGACAACCAATGGTCGCGCTGGCCGGGGATCACCTACGCGCTGCCGAGCCAGGCGTGGGTCGGACCGCACCATAGCTCCGTCATCACCGGCATCGCGCGCGCCGGTATCGATGCGTTGATCGCGCTGGCGGTCGAGAAGACGCCGCGCGGCCGGACCTTCAGGCTGTGCGACAATCCGCAGGTGCAGGACGCCGTCGGACGGGCCGACGCGATCCTGAACGCCGGGCGCGTCTATCGCAGCGCGATGATCGCCGAATTGTGGAACACGATTGCCGCCGGGGGGGAGACCACGCTGGAGCAACGGGCGCGCTGCCGGTTGGCCTCGACCTACGCCGCCGACTGCGCGCGCGAGGCGATGGACCTGGTGTACCGGCATGGTGGCAGCACGTCGTTCAAGCGCGAGAGCCGGCTGGCGGAGTGCTGGCGGGATCTGCACGTGGTGGGGCAGACGGTCACGGTCGCGCCGGAGTGGTATCCGATCGGCGGGCGGGCGCTATTGGGGATGGATGCGGGCCCGCGACTGCGGTAGCTGACCAAGCCTCGGCGAGTTCGACGCGGCAGCAAGCAAGGCAGCCAGCGGACGCGAAT
>CAWGZJ010000002.1:0-222116 GCA_963826975.1 uncultured Alphaproteobacteria bacterium
GGGGAAAAACTCAGCCTGGAGACCGTCGATCTGGCGGGCCCGCGCGACAACGAGGTGCTGGTCGAGATCAAGGCCACCGGCATCTGCCACACCGACGAGTTCACCCTGTCGGGCGCCGATCCCGAGGGCCTGTTTCCCGCCATCCTGGGCCATGAGGGCGCCGGCATCGTCGCCGAGATCGGCAAGGGCGTGACCAGCCTGAAGCCCGGCGATCACGTCATCCCGCTCTACACGCCGGAATGCCGGCAGTGCGAGTATTGTCTCAGCCGCAAGACCAATCTCTGCGTGGCGATCCGCGCGACCCAGGGCAAAGGTTTGATGCCTGACGGGACCAGCCGATTCTCCTGCAACGGCGAGACGGTGTTCCATTACATGGGCACCTCGACCTTCGCGAATTTCACCGTGCTGCCGGAGATCGCACTCGCGAAAATCCGGCCCGACGCGCCGTTCGACAAGGTCTGCTACATCGGCTGCGGCGTCACCACCGGCATCGGCGCGGTGATCAACACAGCGAAGGTGGAGCCGGGCGCGCGGGTGGTGGTGTTCGGCCTGGGCGGCATCGGGCTGAACGTGATCCAGGGCGCGCGCATGGCCGGTGCCGAAATGATCGTCGGGGTCGATCTGAACCCGAACCGGAAGACGATGGCGGAAAAATTCGGCATGACGCATTTCGTCAACCCGGCCGAGGTGGCGGGCGACCTGGTGCCCTATCTGGTCGATTTGACCAAGGGCGGCGCGGACTACAGCTTCGAATGCATCGGCAACGTGAAGGTCATGCGCCAGGCGTTGGAGTGCGCGCATCGCGGCTGGGGCCAGTCGATCATCATCGGCGTCGCCGGCTCCGGGCAGGAGATCGCAACGCGACCGTTCCAGTTGGTGACCGGGCGGGTCTGGAAGGGCACCGCGTTCGGCGGCGCGCGCGGGCGCACGGACGTGCCGCGGATTGTCGATTGGTACATGGACGGAAAGATCAACATCGATGATCTGATCACGCATATTCTGCCGTTCGAGCAGATCAACGACGGGTTCGATCTGCTGCGCCGCGGGGAGTCGATCCGGACGGTGGTGACGTACTGAACGTTAGGGCGGAAAAGTCATGCCCCCGGGACTTGATCCGGGGGGTAGCGCATTCCGCCCTGCGTTCTACCTTCACGGCGGCGGCAAGAAATTCACCTCGTGCAGCCCCGCCAGCCGAACGACCTCGACCGGATCGGGCACGTTATTAATCGCCAGGAACAAATCCCACAGCCGCCGCGTCGGGCTCACCCAGAACACACAGGTCACCACCGCCCCACTGTTGTTGAAAATGCCGTGCGGGATTGCACGCGGCAGGCGGATCAGGTCGCCGGCATCCGCCGTCGCCGGCTGGCCGTCCAGCACCAGGTCCAGCCGCCCGCCCAGCATGTAAATGAACTCTTCCTGCATCGGATGCACGTGCGGCGGCACGAACGTTCCGGGCGGAAAGGTCGCGTGCCAGGCAAAGCTGCTATCGCACACCTGCAACGGCACGTAGGTCTGGCCCAGGATGTTCCACACCAGGCCCTCCACGCTGGAGCCCTTGGTCGTGACACCGGCGGTCATCAGCGGCGGGATGGGCATGCTTGTCCTCCTGTTCAAAGGTGGCGAGCGATCAGCGTTGATCCGAGACGGTCATGCGAAACGATCATGCGAAGCTGGGGGGCCGGCGGCGCAGCAGCACGAATAGCACGATCGCCGGTCCCACTATCAGCCGCCAATGGTCCGTGATCCCGCTCGATACTTCTTCGATCATAACAAACAGGACGGCGCCGAGTGCGGCACCCTCCGGCGTCGCGGCGCCGCCCAGGATCACCATCACCAGCAACTCGCCCGAGTTGCGCCAATCCATGAAGGCCGGGCTGACAAAGTCACTGTGCACGCCCAGCAGCCACCCTGCGAGTCCCCCAGCGAACCGGCGATCGTATAGGCGATCAGCCGCACCCGCGTGACGCTGATGCCGCAGGCGGTCGCCCGCGCCTCGCTCTGCCGTAGCGCGGCCAAAGCACGTCCGAAGGGCGACGCGGCGAGCATCCGCAACAACAGCACCGTGGCCACCAGCAGTGCCACTGCGACTGCATGAAAGGTCGCGTGATTGACCAGTGCCTGCATCCCGAACAGCGATGGACGGTTGAGCGGCGATCCGTCGTCGCCGCCAAACTCGGCCAACGCGCCGGCGACGAAATACGCCATCTGCGCGAACGCGAGCGTGATCATGATGAAGGTCACGCCCCGCGTCCGTAGCGCCACTGCTCCGGTCGCCAGCGCGAACCCACCGGACACCAGCATCGCGACCGGCACCGACAACGCCGCATCGGGGCACCCGGCGGCGCCAAGGATCAGCGGTGCGTAGGCGCCGATCCCCAGGTACGCCGCGTGGCCAAAGCTGACCAACCCGCCCTGTCCCACGATCAATTGCAACGATGCAGCGGCCAGTGCGAAGATCGTTGCGGTGGTGGCGAGCGACAGCAAGTATTGGTTGCCGAGCAGACGCGCGGCCGGCGGCGCAAGCACCAGCGCGG
The DNA here is from genome assembly GCA_963826975.1 of uncultured Alphaproteobacteria bacterium. Taxonomy (GTDB): domain Bacteria; phylum Pseudomonadota; class Alphaproteobacteria; order Acetobacterales; family Acetobacteraceae; genus Palsa-883. The sequence continues at coordinate 2,538 of CAWGZJ010000002.1, forward strand.
CGAGCACAACCGCCACCATGATGAGCCGGATCACGCGCGCACCGGACGCGCCATCATGCACGCCCCGTTATGCGCGCCCCATTATGCACGACTGGATGCCGGCAGCAGTCCTTGCGGCCGGAAAGCCAGGACCACAGCCATCAGTAGGTAGATCAGCATCGATGTCAGCGCCGGCCCCACCTGGCGCGAGGCGGATGCACCAAGCGCGGAGCGCAGCACTTCGGCCAGCACATATCGCCCGAAAGTGTCGGTCAGGCCGACCAGCAACGCGCCGACGAACGCGCCACGCACCGAGCCAGCGCCACCCAGCACAATGACGACAAATGCCAGGATCAGCACCGAGCCGCCCATGCCAGGCTCGACCGACACCAGGGGCGCGGTCATCGCCCCCGCGAAGCCGGTAAGCATCGCGCCGAATGCCAGTACCAACGCGAACAACCGCCGCGTGTCGACGCCCAGTGCGCCCAGCATCGGCGCATCGGACGCGCCGGCGCGCAGCCGCGTGCCGGCGCGTGTGTGCTCGATCAGCGCCCACAGCAGCACAGCCACGGCAAGCCCAGCGCCCAGCAGAGACAACCGGTAGACCGGGTAGGCCAGGTCATCCGTCAGCCGCACCGTGCCGGCCAGCAGCACAGGCACCGGCAGCGACAGCGGCGCGGCGCCCCAGATCGTCTTGGCGCCCTCTTCCAACAGCAGGATCAGGCCGTAGGTCGCGAGCACCTGGTCGAGATGGCTGCGTTCCAGCAGCGCGCTGAACACCAACCGTTCCAGCACGAAACCGATCAGCAGCGCGCCGAGCGCCGCCAAAACCAAGCCGGCGGCAAAACTGCCGGTCCAGGCGGCGAACGTTACCGCCAGGTACGCACCCAGCATGTACTGAGTGCCATGCGCCAGGTTCACCAGGTCGAGCACGCCGAATACCAGCGTCAGCCCGGCGGCGATCAGGAACAGCAGCACGCCAAGCTGCAGCCCGTTCAGCACCTCCACCAGCAGCAGCGCGCCAGACATCAGCGGCGCTCGGGCGATGCCCATCCCGTCATGGCCGGCGAAGGCCGGTCATCCACGACTTCGCCGTGCGCGCCAGGGAAAGTCGTGGACGGCCGGCCGGAGCCTGTCCTCGGGCGCCTGACCCGGGGGGCAGCCATGACAGGGTGGGCATTCATGATCAATGCAACGGGCACTCCGCGGCGAAGCTGTCGGCGTAGTCGGTGAAGACCTTCTGCACGATCTCGGTCTCATACAACCCGTCCGACCGCTTCGCCGCCTTCACCAGGTAGAAGTCCTGCATCGGATAGCCGTTGGTATTGAAACGGAATTTTCCCCGTGGCGAGGCGAAATCGGACAGCCGCATCGCCGCGCGCAGCTTGGCCTTGTCCGCCGTGGAGCCTCCGGTCTTCGTCAGCGCCGCGTCGATCGCTTGCGCCGCATCGTAGCCCTGCATCGCATACGACCCGGGAACCGCGTGATTGGCGGCCATGTAACCATCGACGAATGTCTTGTTCGCCGCGTTGTCCATGTTCGGCGCCCAGGTCATCCCGCCGAACAGGCCGAGCGCCGCGTCCTGCTCCGCCGGCAATGTCAACTCATCGACGGTAAACGCTGACAGGAACGGGATCTTGTCGGCCAGCCCCGATTGGTGGAACTGCTTAACCAGCGCAATGCCCAACCCGCCCGGCATGAACGCAAAAAAAACGTCTGGCTTGGCCGCCGCGATACGCGCCAAATCGGCCTGGAAATCGAGCTGCGTGAGTGGAACGAAGTCCTCCTCGATGATCTCGCCCTTGAACATGCTCTTGAAGCCGGCAACTGCATCCTTGCCGGCCTGGTAGTTCGGCGCCATCAGGAAGGCCCGCTTGTAACCCTTGTCCTGGGCGTATTTGCCCAGCACCGCGTGCACCTGGGTGTTTTCATAGCTGGTGACGAAGAAATCCGGACTGCACGCCTTGCCGGCAAACACCGACGACCCGGCATTGGGGCTGATCAGCACGGCGCCCAACTCCGTCACCGGCTTGAAGATCGCCCCCAGCACGTTTGAGAAGATCGGCCCAACAACGAAATCGACCTTGTCGCTCTCGATCAACTTCTTCACCCGCGTCACCGCCACGTCCGGCTTCAGCTCATCATCCGCCACCACCACATCGACCTCGCGGCCGCCCAGCTTGCCGCCGCGGTTCTTCAGCGCCAGCAAAAACCCGTCGCGCGCCTGCTGGCCCAACACTGCGCCGGGGCCGGACAGGGTGACAATGATCCCCACCTTCAGCTTGTCCGATGGCGCCTGCGCCAAGGCGGACACCGCCGCCAGACAGATGGCGAACACCACCGCGACCGCACGCGACACCATTGCGAAGCCTCCCCTGATCGAGCGGGCTTCATTGTAGACGGTCTCCCCCCGCAACAGAAAGGGGCGATCGCTCCCCGGGCAGCCGATCCGGGGGGCGGCCGATCCGGCTGATCCTGCACAAATCGCACGTGCACCCTTGCGGGCCGCGCGGCAAGCTTGGAGGGTAGAGACAAGACCGGGCAGGTCACTGCCCGCAGGAGGTGCGGACATGGCGGCAGGCCTCAACTCGGACATCGGCCTGGACTTCGACCTTGGCGAGACCGTGGATATGCTGCGTGGCCAGGTGCAGGCATTCGCAGCCGATGAGATCGCGCCCCGCGCGGCAGCCATCGATCGCGACAATGCGTTTCCGGCCGATCTCTGGCGCAAGATGGGCGATCTGGGCGTGCTCGGGATCACTGTCGAGGAAGAGTACGGCGGGGCCGGTATGGGTTATCTGGAGCACGTTGTGGCAATGGAGGAGATCAGCCGAGCCTCGGCATCCGTCGGATTGTCGTACGGCGCGCACTCCAACCTGTGCGTCAATCAGATCCGCCGCAATGGCAACGAGGCGCAGCGGCGGCGTTATCTGCCGCGACTGGTCAGCGGGGAACATGTCGGCGCGTTGGCGATGAGCGAGCCGGGGGCTGGGTCCGATGTCGTTGGCATGCGGACGCGCGCTGATCGGCGGGGCGACCGCTATGTGCTGAACGGCAACAAGATGTGGATCACCAACGGGCCCGACGCTGACGTGCTGGTGATCTACGCGAAGACCGATCCTGATGCCGGGGCGCGCGGGATCACGGCGTTCCTGGTCGAGAAGGGGTTCAAGGGGTTCTCCACCGCGCAGAAGCTGGACAAGCTGGGCATGCGCGGGTCGAACACCTGCGAGTTGGTGTTCGAGGCATGCGAGGTTCCCGAGCAGAACGTGCTCGGCGAGGTCGGTCGCGGCGTCAACGTACTGATGAGCGGGCTGGACTATGAGCGCGCGGTGCTGGCGGCCGGACCTCTTGGCATCATGCAGGCGTGCATGGACGCGGTCCTGCCGTACGTGCACGAGCGCAAGCAGTTCGGCCAGGCGATCGGCGAATTCCAGATCATGCAGGCCAAGCTTGCGGACATGTACACGACGATGAATGCCGCGAAGGCCTATGTCTATGCCGTGGCGCGAGCCTGCGATCGCGGGCGCACGACGCGCAAGGACGCGGCGGGGGCCATCCTGTTTGCCGCGGAGAAGGCGACCTGGATGGCGCTGGAAGCGATACAATGTCTCGGCGGAAACGGATATATCAATGATTACCCGACCGGGCGGCTGCTGCGGGACGCGAAACTGTACGAGATCGGTGCCGGAACCAGCGAAATCCGCCGCATGCTGATCGGGCGTGAACTTTTTACCGAGACGGCCTAGACCAGATGCCCATCATCGAGTTCAGCCATTGATACGCGGTCGGACACCTTTCGGGTGAACGCCGACGCCATGGCGGCGCTGGTCGCGGACCTGCGCGGGACCGTGGACACGATCCGCCAGGGCGGTGGCGAAGCGGCCCGCAAGCGGCATCTATCACGCGGGAAACTGCTGCCGCGCGACCGGGTGCGGGCGCTGATCGATCCGTCATCGCCGTTCCTGGAGGTCGGGCAACTCGCGGCGCACGGGATGTATGGCGGCGAGGTTCCCGCCGCCGGCATCATCACCGGCGTTGGGCGCGTGTCCGGGCGCGAGTGCGTGATCGTTGCCAATGATGCGACCGTAAAGGGCGGCACCTACTATCCCATCACCGTCAAGAAGCATCTGCGCGCGCAGGAAATTGCGCTGCAGAACCGCCTGCCCTGCATCTACCTGGTCGACAGCGGCGGCGCCAACCTGCCGAACCAGGACGAGGTGTTTCCGGATCGCGATCATTTCGGCCGCATCTTCTACAACCAGGCCACCATGTCGGCGGCCGGCATTCCGCAGATCGCCGTCGTGATGGGATCATGCACGGCCGGTGGGGCCTACGTGCCTGCGATGGCGGACGAGAGCATCATCGTGCGCGGCCAGGGCACCATCTTCCTGGCAGGACCGCCGTTGGTGAAGGCTGCCACAGGCGAGATCGTGACCGCTGAGGAACTTGGCGGCGGTGATCTGCATAGCCGGACCTCGGGCGTCACCGACCATCTGGCGGAAAACGACCCGCACGCGCTGGGCATAGCGCGGCGCATCGTTGCCGGACTGAACAGGCGAAAGTTCCCGGGGCTGGCACCGCGCCCGCCCGCGCCGCCCCGCTACGACGCGCGGGAGATGTATGGCGTGGTGTCGGCGGATCGGCGACACCCGTTCGATGTGCGCGAGATCATTGCGCGCCTGGTGGACGGGTCGGAATTCGACGAGTTCAAGCGGCTGTATGGAACAACGCTGGTCACCGGGTTCGCGCATCTCTGGGGCTATCCGATCGGCATCGTCGCCAATAACGGCATCCTGTTCAGCGAGAGCGCACTGAAGGGCACGCATTTCATCGAGCTGTGCGCCCAGCGCGGCATCCCATTGGTGTTCCTGCAGAACATCACCGGCTTCATGGTTGGGCGGAAATACGAAGCAGGCGGCATCGCCAAGGACGGTGCCAAGATGGTGACCGCCGTCGCCACCGCGAACGTGCCGAAATTCACCGTGATCATCGGCGGCAGTTTCGGCGCGGGCAATTACGGCATGTGCGGACGAGCCTATTCGCCGCGCTTCCTGTTCATGTGGCCAAATGCCCGCATCTCGGTGATGGGCGGCGAGCAGGCGGCCAGCGTGCTGGCGCAGGTCCGGCGCGACAATATCGAGGCACGCGGCGGGACCTGGCCGCGCGAGGACGAGGAAGCGTTCAAGGCACCGATCCGGGAGCAATATGAAACCCAGGGACATCCGTATTATGCATCGGCCCGCTTGTGGGATGACGGCGTCACCGATCCGGCGGACACGCGCCGCGTACTGGCCCTGGCGATCTCCGCCAGCCTGAACGCGCCGATCGAGCCGACACGCTTCGGCTTGTTCCGGATGTGATCCGGATGTTCAACAAGATCCTGATTGCCAATCGCGGCGAGATCGCCTGCCGCGTGATGGCCACCTGCAAGCGCCTGGGGATCGCGACAGTTGCGGTCTACTCAGCGGCGGATGCGCGGGCGCGGCACGTGGACCTTGCCGATGAGGCATGGCCGATCGGTCCGGCACCGGCTCGGCAGAGCTATCTGGTAATCGAGAAGATCATAGATGTCGCGCGGCGGTCCGGTGCGCGGGCGATCCATCCCGGCTACGGGTTCCTGTCGGAGAACGCGGCATTCGCCGAGGCGTGTGCCACGGCGGGCATCGTGTTCATCGGCCCACCGCCTGCCGCGATCCGTGCCATGGGCTCGAAAGCCGCCGCCAAGGCGCTGATGGAACGCGCCGGCGTGCCTCTGGTTCCCGGCTATCACGGCGACGCGCAGGACGCGCAGACACTGGAGGCGGCGGCCGCGCAAATCGGCTACCCCGTGCTGATCAAGGCCAGCGCCGGCGGCGGCGGCAAGGGCATGCGCATCGTCGAGCGCCCGGCGGACCTGTCGGCCGCGACCGAGGGTGCAAAGCGCGAGGCGGCGGCGTCCTTCGGCGACGACCGAGTGCTGATCGAGCGTTATTTGACCCGGCCTCGACACATCGAGATCCAGATCTTCGCCGATACGCACGGCAATTTCGTTTCGCTGTTCGAGCGTGATTGTTCGATCCAGCGCCGCCACCAGAAGGTGCTCGAAGAAGCCCCGGCACCCGGTATGGACCCGGCACGGCGGACCGCCATGGGCGACGCGGCCATCGCCGCCGCGCGCGCGGTCGGCTATGTCGGGACCGGAACAGTGGAGTTCATCGCCGAGGACGACCGCTTCTACTTCATGGAAATGAACACGCGGCTGCAAGTGGAACACCCGGTGACCGAAATGATCACCGGCCAGGAACTCGTCGAATGGCAGCTTCGGGTCGCCGCCGGCGAAACACTGCCGCACCGCCAGGATCAGCTTCTCATCCGCGGTCACGCCATCGAGGCCCGCATCTACGCCGAAGACCCCGCGCGCGACTTCCTGCCCTCGATTGGCACCCTGGTCCATTTGCGTCAGCCGATGGAAACCGCGGACGTGCGCGTCGATACCGGCGTGCGCCAGGGCGACGCGATCACACCGAACTACGACCCGATGATCGCCAAACTGATCGTGTGGGGCGACGATCGCGCCGCGGCGGTGCAGCGCTTGACCGCAGCGCTCGCGCAGTACAAAGTGGTGGGCGTGCAGACCAATCTGGGCCTGCTGCGCGCCATTGCGGCGCATTCCGCGTTCGGACGGGCAGAACTCGACACCGGGTTCATTGCCCGTCACGCGGATGTGTTGCTGTCGGAATCAGCGCCTTCGGATGCAGCGCAGACGGTGATCTTGGCCGCGACGACGCTAGCAGTGCTGTCGGACCGGCGTGCCGCGCGGGCCGCGCAGGCGGCGTCCTCCACCGATCCTTGGTCACCCTGGAACGTTGCAGATGCCTGGCGAATGAACGGCGACGGCTACCAGGATCTGATGCTGCGCCTGGGCGACGACGTGGTTACGTTGCGCGCCCATCCGGCGGAAGATGAAGCGTATCGATTGGACCTGCCGAGCGGGTCGGTGCTGATCGCGGCGACCGAGGTTGCCGATGCCGGAATGGAACTGCGGATCGATGGCGTGCTGCATCGCTTGCGGGTGGTGCGGCGTGAAAATGAGCTGGTAGTGATCCTGCGCGGACATAATCACGTCGTTCACGTGATCGATCCACTGGCACCTCCCCAGCGCGAGGATGTAGGCAGTGACCTTGTCGTCGCGCCGATCCCGGCCCGCGTTGCCCGCATTCTGGTGGAGCTTGGGGCGACAGTAACAAGGGGCGCGCCGCTGGTCGTGCTGGAAGCCATGAAGATGGAGTTGACCCTGTTCGCGCCCGCCGACGGAACAGTCGCGGCAATCCGCCACGCGGTGGACGACATGGTGGAAGAGGGGACGGAGCTTGTTACGTTCGCCACGCAAGACAATGCCTGACCGATGGCCGGCCGCGCGGCGTCACGGAAGTAGAATGTAGGGCGAAAAAGCCATGCCCTCGGGCGCTTGACCCGGGGGGCAGCGCCTTCCGCCGTCTTCGAAGACTCGGCCGCAAGACGGCGGAGGGCGCTACGCTTTTCCGCCCCACGCGCCCTACCCAGCCCGCTCCGCCTTATGCGCATCGGCCATCGCCGCCATGGACGGAAAGCGGACGTCGTAGCCGGCACCCTCCGGCGGCGCCATCGTCGCACCCCAGCCCTGCTGGTCGTGCCGCCGGTCGATCCACGCAGACGCCAGGCCGAACCGCTTCGCCGGCGCATGGTCATGGAACAGGCTTTGCGCAGTGTGCAGGATGTCGGTCTTGGCGACACCGCGCTGCGCGAGGTGCGCCAGCATGTATTCAAAATTCCCCGGGTTCGGTTTGTACGACCCGACATCCTGGGCAGTATAGATCGCATCAAATTCGACACCCAGGCGACGATTGCTTCCCTTGAAGCTCTCCCGGTCGACGTTCGACAGGATCACGAGCTGGTAATGCTGCTTCAGATAAGCCAAAGCGGCGGCCGAATCTGGAAATGCCGGCCAATCGGGCACCGAGGCGCCAAACCGCGCATGGTCCGCCTGCTCCAACGTCACGTTCCAGGCACTCGCCAGACGCCGGTGCACGGTCGCCAGCAACTCCGAATAGATCATCGACGGCGTCTGTTCTTCCTGGGCCGCCTCATGGCGTGCGAAGGTTTCCAGCGCGGCGTCGCGCGACAGCGTCTGGCCCGTGGCTTGCACGGCCTTCCGCAGCAATGGCTGCAGCGCGGCGTAAATACCGGACTCCCAATCGATCAGCGTACCGTAGCAATCGAAGGTCAGGACACGGAAATCGGATAGTTTCATGGGTGCGGTCTCCTGGCTGCCGTCGCGACGGCGAAAACGGTAGAGTGCATCATGCGCGAGGTGACAAAAGCGGCATGACGATGACACGTGGTCTTCTGTTGGTGAAATCCGGCGGTGACGAGGCGGTGCCGGAATGGCAAGCTGGGTTTCGTGCCGTAGCGCCCAATCTTGAAGTGCGGGGCTGGAACGACACCTCGGTCGATCCGGACGCCGTGACCTATGTGCTGGTATGGGAACCGCAGCCGGCCCGCATCGCCGGTTATCGCAACCTGCGCGTGATCTTCAGCAGCGCGGCCGGCGTCGAGCACATCGTGCGCGATCCAACGGTGCCGCCTCATCTGCCGATCGTGCGCATGGTCAGCGACGAGACCTCGCAGACGCTGGGCGAGTATTGCTGCCTGGCGGCGCTGTCGATTTTGCGCGACTACCCCCGGATGATCACGGCCCAGGCCGAGCGGCGCTGGGACACCTACGAGCCGCCGCATACCGCGCTGGACAAACGCGTCGGCATCATGGGGATCGGCACGATTGGCCAAGTTGCCGCGCGCATGCTCGGCGGCCTGGGCTTTCAGCTTCTGGGCTGGGCGCGTACTCGCAAATCCATCGACGGCGTCGCCATGTTTGCCGGCGACGACGAGCTTGAATCGTTCCTGTCCCGCTGCGATATCGTGGTGAACTTGCTGCCCGACACGCCGGAGACACGCGGCATTCTGGATGCGCGGCACCTCGCCATGCTGCCGCGCGGCGCCGGCGTGGTGAACGGTGGGCGCGGCACCGCGATCGTCTTGCCGGACCTGATCGCAGCGCTGGACAGCGGCCAGATCGGCGCCGCGGTGCTGGACGTCTTCGAGGAAGAGCCGTTGCCCCCCGAGAACCCGGCCTGGACCCATCCGCGCATCACGGTGACAGGGCATCTGGCCGGCTATGCGTCGTGCCGCGCCCGCGCGGCTTCCGTCGCCGCCACGTTGGCGGCGCTGGAACGGGGTGAGACGGTTCCGCATCTGTATGATCGCGTCCGCGGCTACTGATCCGATCGACATAAGATCTGATCGCCTATTGAATTTACAGGGCGCTGCACAAACGCAGCGCGTCGTAGATTGCACCATGGACGTTTCGGCTGGTGACCGCGTCGCCGATGCGGTGCAACTCGAAGGCACCGCCGGGCGGCGGGGACGCCAGTTGCGGCCGGCGGTCCAGCAACGCCTCGATGTCGAGTAGTACCGCCATTCGCGGAAGCGGTGCGCAGCGCGTCGAACAGCTCGGTCATCGGTACGGTGCCGTGCTCTATCACCACCTGCGACGCGGTCAGCTCCGCCGTCGCACCGGTCAACTCGTGGCGGAACGTCGCAACCAGCCGGTTGCCGCTGGGGCGCACACGCACCAGCGCGCTGTCGGTGGTGACGCGAACCCCGTTCTCCGCGAACCGCTTGCGGTAGATGGTGCGTGACGGATATTCCATCTCCATTCCGACATACTCGTCGATGGTAACGAACTGTACTTCGCGGCCAAGTTCCGCCAGATGCAGCGCGCAGGACACCGCCTGGTGGCGGCCGGTACCGTCATAGACCAGCACGTCGTCTTTCGCTTGCGACGCGTCGACCAACATGTCCCACACGGTGGTGCAATGCTCGGCGCCGTCCAGCCAGTCGGTATCGGGCAGACCGCCGGTGGCGATGATCACGGCGCTGGGCTGCTCGCCCAGCACGTCGGCAGCTTCAGCGTAACGGTTCAGGCGCACCTCCACGCCCTGCCGTTCCAGCTCCGCGGCGCGCCAATCAACGATCGCGATCAGGTCGCGCCGCCAGGTGGCGCGCACGGCGGACAGCATCTGGCCGCCAAGTTTCGCACCGGCCTCGAACAGAACCACCCGATGCCCGCGCTCGGCACTGACGCGCGCTGCTTCCAGGCCCGCCGGCCCGCCACCGACAACAACGACCTTGCGGCCCGGCGAGGCCGCGCGTTCGACGATCTGCGGCAGCCGGTCTTCGCGGCCGGTCGCCGGATTGTGCAGACAGGCGACTTTTTTGTACATGCAGTAGGACGCGCCAACGCAGGGACGGATGCGTTCCTCCTCACCGCGCATCAGCTTGTTGACGATCTGCGGGTCGGCCATGTGCGCGCGTGTCATCGCGACCATGTCCAGCATTCCCTCGGCGATCGCATAGCGCGCCGTGGCAATGTCCTGGATGCGCGCCGCATGGAACACCGGCAGCGTGGTCTCGCGCTTGAACGCACCGACGGTGCGCAGGAACGGCGCCACCGGCTGCGACATGCCGGGCATGTTGTGTTCGGCCAGCGCAACGTCGGTGTCCATGCGGCCGAAGATCGCGTTGAAGAAATCGATCTGGCCCTCGCGCTCGAAGATGCGAGCCAGGCGCACGCATTCATCGAAGTCGATACCGTCGTCGGTGGCTTCATCGACGACGAAGCGGATGCCGACCAGCCAGTCGTTGCCAACGGTTTTCCGAATTGCCTCGTGCACCATCAGGCCGAAGCGCGCACGGTTTTCGGTGGACCCGCCGAAGCTGTCGGTGCGGCGATTGGTGCGTGGCGAGAAAAACTGGCCGATCAGGTGGCCGCCGGTGACCGTTTCGACGCCGTCCAGCCCGCCCTCCTGGCAGCGTTTCGCCGCGGCGGCGTACTCCTTGACGATGCGCGCGATGTCATGTGCATCCATCTCTCGCGGGAAGTTGCGATGGCGCGTCTCGCGGATCGGCGACGGGCCAACCGTCGGCAGCCAGTTCCACCCCATCGCATCGGCGCGCCGGCCAAGATGCGAAATTTGGCACATGATCGCCGCACCGTGGCCGTGGATGCGTTCGGAGAACTCCCGCAGGTACGGAATAACTTCGTCGCCCGAGACGTCGATCTGACCGCCGCCCCAGCTTGAATCTCGCGACACCATCGAGGAGCCACCGAACATGGTCAGTGCGATGCCACCCTTCGCCTTTTCTTCGTGGTAGCGCTGATAGCGCTCCTTCGGAATGCCGCCGTCGTCCAGGGTGGACGCGTGGCTGGTGCTCATGATCCTGTTGCGGAATAATACGTTCTTGATCCGCAGCGGTTGCAGCAGCGGATCGCTTTTGCGGGCGCCGGCTTCGCCGGTCTGGTTGGGTGGTGTGACGACGTTCATGACAGACCCTTCATTCGGCTCGTTCGTAGAGTGTAGCGTCCGGCGTTCCGACGATGCCGGTCTGGGCAACCAGCAGGTCCTGTTCGGTGCGATGGCATCTTATCGCCGTCCCCTTCGGCAGTGGGCGCACGGGTGGAATTTGCGTGTCGCACACGCCGCCTATGCGCATGCCGCAGCGGCTGACAAAGGCGCACGACGATGTCGCCGACCGCACCACAAGGTCGCCGCGGGCTTCGGTCGGATGGGATGCGCTGATCCCATCGAGCCAGCCCGGCCGCAGCTCGGGCACCGAGGAGATCAGCAGATCGGTGTACGGATGCCGCGGCGGGGTCAGCAGCGCGCTGCGGTCGCCGTATTCCACAACCTGACCCGCATAAAGGATCATCACCTCGTCGCAGATCGCACGCACGGTGGACAGGTCGTGGCTGATGAACATGTAGGCCAGTCCAAGCTCGCGACGAAGTTCCGCCAACAGATCAAGAATCGCAGCGCCCACCACAGTATCCAGTGCCGAGGTCACCTCATCGCACAGGATCAGGCTTGGCTCCGCGGCGAGCGCGCGCGCCAGGTTCACCCGCTGCTTCTGCCCGCCCGACAGCTCGGCCGGATAGCGATCGGCAAGCGTCGGCGACAGACGCACCATGTCGAGCAACTCGCGCACGCGGCGCGACGCCGCGGCACCGGCCAGGCCGTGATAGAACCGCAACGGACGCGCCAGGATGCGCGACACATGGTGCGCCGGGTTCAGCGCGACGTCGGCACTCTGAAACACGATCTGAATGCGCCGAAGCTGCTCGCGCGTGCGCTGGTCGGCCCGCGCGGGCAGCGCCTGCCCGTCCAGCGCGATCGTTCCGCGCGCGGCGGGCAGCAGGCCGGCGACGACGCGCGCCAACGTGCTCTTGCCGGAGCCGGATTCGCCGATCACGCCAAGCACGGATCCTGGCTGGATGGTGCAATCGACCTCGTGCAGCACCGGCAGCAACGGCAACCCTTGCGATGTCGCCCCGCCGTAGCCGGCGATCAGCCCCTGCACGCGCAGCAGCGGCGGTTCGCGCGCCGGCGGGGAAGCGGATGGCGTAGCATGCGCCGCAGGATCGGCGGCGGCCAGCAGGCTTTGCGTATACGTGTGTGTCGGCGCGCGGAGCATGCGTGCGGTCCCGCCGATTTCCTGTATCGCGCCGTCACGCAGCACGATGATGCGGTCCGCGATCTGCGCGACCACGGACAGGTCGTGCGAAACATACAGCGCTGTCGTGTGGTGGTCCTTCACCACCGACTTGAAGGCGCGCAGCACCTCGATCTGCGTGGTGACGTCCAGCGCCGTGGTCGGCTCGTCCATGATCACCAACTCGGGGTCGGTGATCAGCGCCATCGCCGCCATCAGGCGCTGCAATTGCCCGCCGGAAACCTGGTGCGGGAAGCGGCGGCCGACGCGGTCAGGATCGGGCAACGCCAAAGCCCGAAACAGCGACTTGGCTTTTGCCTCGGCCGCCTGGCGCGTCAACAGATGGTGGATGCGCGCGCTTTCGATCACCTGCGCCATGACGCGCTGGAACGGATTGAACGACGCGGCGGCGCTCTGCGCGATGTAACTGACCTGGCGGCCACGGAATTGCGTCAGGCCGTACGGCGATAACGCGCGAACCTCGGTGCCACTCACCCGGATCGATCCACCATCAATACGGCAGCCGGGCCGCGCATAGCCCATCAGCGACAGTGCGATTGTGGTCTTGCCGGAGCCCGACTCGCCGATCAGCGCCACCACCTCGCCACGCGCAATGTCGAAGCTGACATCGTTGACGATGACGGTCTCACCGCGTGCCGTCCGTGCGGTGACGCGCAGGCCGGCTACTTTCACCAGCGGCACGGGATCAGCGTCCATCGCCGACCTCGCGTCGCGTTGGAAGATTGTCGATCAGCAGGTTCACCGCGATGGTCAGCGTGGCGATCGCCACCGCCGGCATGATCACGGCGGGGGAACCATCGACCAGCCCCTCCAGATTTTCGCGCACCAGCGAACCCCAATCGGCGTAGGGTGGCTGGATGCCGAGGCCCAGGAACGATAAGCCGCTCAGAAGCAACACGACATACACGAAGCGCAGGCCGAAATCGGTAAGGATCGGCAACAGCAGGTTGGGCAGGATCTCCTCACGCATAATGAAGAACGTGCCCTCACCGCGGGCGCGCGCGACGGTGACGAAGTCCAGCGCATTGATGTTGACCGCCAGGGCGCGCGCGGTTCGATACGCGCCCGGCGTGTAGATCACTGCGGCGGTGGCGATCAGCACGCCCATCGAAGCGCCGAGCGAGGCCACCACAACCAGGCCGAACAATAGGCTGGGCAGCGAGATCACCGCGTCCAGCACGCGGCTGAGCACGGCATCGAGCCAGCCGCCTCGCGCCGCGGCGGCCAGCGCCAGCGTGACCCCGGCAAGGCACGCCAGCAAGGTCGCCACCAGCGACACGCCAACCGTTATGCGCGCACCCAACAGCACACGGCTCAACATATCGCGGCCGAGATAATCGGTGCCAAACGGGAACGCCCGGGTTATCGGCCCCAACACATCGGGGCTGGCCACATGACCGGCCGAATAGGGTGCGATCCACGGCGCGACCACGGCAACCACGAGCCAGAAGATCAGCACCGTCGCGCCGATCGCGCCGGTGATCGGCAGCCGCACGCGGCGGGTAGAGGCGACGTCGCCGCTCATCGATAGCGCAGTCGCGGATTGGACACGATCGCAACGATATCGGCAAGCGTGGTCAGCAGCAGATACCCGGCGCAAAAGATCATCGCGCAAGCCTGAACAACCGGCATGTCGCGCGTCGACACCGCGTCCACCATCAGCTTGGCGAGGCCGGGGTAATTGAAGATCGTCTCGATGATGATGACGCCACCAAGCAGAAACGACAGGCTCAGCGCCACAGCGTTGACGATCGGCCCCAGCGCGTTCGGCAACGCATGGCGCAACACGATGCGCGCCGGGCGTGCACCCTTCAGCATCGCCATCTCAACATAAGACGAATCCAGCGTGCCGATCAGTGCCGCACGGCTCATGCGCGCCATCTGCGCCATGACGACGAAGCTCAGTGACACCACGGGCATGGCGAAGCTGCGGAACAGTTGCTCGACCGAGTGGATGTCGCGCACCGAAGACAGCGCCGGCAGCCAGTGCAGTTTCACGGCGAACACCAGCACGGCCAGCGTCGCGACCAGGAACTCCGGCACCGAAACGACGCGACGGTGAGCAGGTTAGCGACCCGATCGTACAGCGACCCACGCCTCACCGCCGCGGTGATGCCGAGGGTCAGCGCCAGCGGCACGGAGAACGCGGCGGTCAGCGCCGCCAGCAGCAGCGAGTTCGGCAACCGGCTGCCGATCAGTTGCGTGACCGGCAACTGATTGACCAGCGAGCGGCCGGGATCGCCGCGCAGCAGCCCGACCAAGCCAGATCAGATAGCGCAGCCATCCCGGCTGATCGAGATGCAACGCGGCGCGCAGCCCGGCCACGGCGTCTTGCGTTGCCGCCTGGCCCAGCACCGCCTGCGCCACATCACCGGGCAGCAGTTCCGTGGCACCGAACACCAGAACGGAGACGATCCAGAAGGGTCAGCAGGCTGACCGCGACCGCGAAGTCACGATCAGCCGCGAGCATCACCGGGTTCATGGCGCGCTTTGCAGCCGTCAGCCATCCAGCCAGATGCTCTCGGCGAAGTTGTAGCCCATCAGGCCGCCGGTGGGGATCGGACGGAGCCCCTTGATCTTGCTGCTGTGCGCGTCAAGGATCGAGATGAACAGCGGGATGCCGATGCCGCAATCGTCGCGCACCAGACTTTGCATGTCGCAGTACATCTGCTTGCGCTTGGCCAGATCCGTCTCGGTGCGCGCGGCCAGCAGCAACTGGTCGAATTGCGGATTCTTCCAGCCGCTTTCGTTCCACGGCGCGTCGGACTTGAAGAACAGCGACAACAGGATGTCGGCACTGGGGCGCGGATTGATGTTGCCGAAACCCAGCGGCACCTTCATCCAGGAATTGGCCCAGTAGCCGTCGGCCGGCACGCGCTTGATATCCAGGGTGAGGCCGATCTTCTGCGCGGCATCCTGCATCAGCACCGCCATGTCCACCGACGACGATGCGGCGGGCGAGGCAACCAGCGGCACCGCGGTGGTGCCGATGCCCGATTTCTGGAAGTGGAATTTCGCCTTGTCCAGATCGAACGCGCGCTGCGGGATGTCCTTGCAATAGAAACGATTGGTCGGATCGACCGGCTGGTCGTTGCCAAGCACGGCATAGCCGCGGAAGATGGCTGTGCGCATCTGCTCGCGATCGAACAGGTATTTCATTGCCATGACGAAGTCGGCGTTCTTCGTCGGCTCGGCGTCCAGGCGCATGACCAGGTCGGTGTAGTTGCCGGACTTGGTCTCGAACACCTGCGAAGCCGTCGGCGCGCCTGGATCTGCCGCGTGGCGCGCGGGGTGATGCCGCCGGCGATCTGGATGTCACCCGACAGCAGCGCATTCACCCGCGCGGTTTCGTCCGTGATGCCGAAGAAGTCGATCTGGTCGAGATAGGGTTGGCCCGGCTTCCAATAATGGTCGTTGCGCACCCCGATGGAGCGCACGCCGGGGGTGAATTCCTTGCACTTGTAGGGTCCGGTGCCGATGGCGGTGGTGAAATCGGTGGTGCCGTCCTTGACGATCAGGAAGTGGAAGGTGCCGCAGCACGACTGGGAAATCGGCGTTGGGCGCCGACAGCGTGACCTGCGACCTCGTTCGGGCCGGTCGCCTTAACCTCCTGCATCTGCGCGGCCAGCGGTCTTCGCGATGGAGCCGACCTTCGGGTCCTTGTGGCGCAGCAGCGAGTAGACCACGTCGGCCGGGGTCAACGGCTTGCCGTCGTGGAAGGTGACGCCCTTGCGCAGCTTGAAGGTCCAGACGGTGGCTTTATCGTTCTCGATCGTCGCCGCCAGCTCGGGCTGCGGCGTCAGCGATTTCATCCAGCCGGTCAGGCCATTGTAGAACATGGTGCAGCGTGAATAGTCGGTCGACAGCGTCTGTTTCGCCGGGTCCACGGTGTCGGCGGTGGAGGACGAATAGCCGGCGACGCGGATGCTGCCGCCACGCTTCGGCGTCTCCGCCAGCGCCTGCCCGGCGCGGGTGATGACCGTGCCGGCGCTGGTCAGACCCATGCCGGCGCTGGTCAGCCAGCCTAGCGCCTGCCGGCGCGTAGCCCCGCGGCGCCGCATCGCGCGTATAGTGGTGTCGGCATTCCCGGTGTGCTCGTCCATCGCATCCCCCTGCCGTTTTCACATGGTCCCACGGCGGACTGTTTCACATACGCGCCGCCACCGTCAGCTTGACAATCCAAAGGGGGGCTATACGGTCAGCGTATGCTCGGCCTCGGCAAGCTGATCCCGTCGCCGCGCGCCCTGCTGATCTTCGAGGCGGCGGCGCGGGCCGGAACATGCAGTGCCGCCGCGCGCGAGTTCAACCTGACGCAGCCGTCGGTCAGCCGCAATATCGCACAACTGGAACAGCATCTGGGCGTCACGCTGTTCACGCGCAGCCCGACCGGGATGGAGCTGACACCGGAAGGACAGTTCCTGTATCGCGCGCTATCGGACGGGTTGCAGAAGATCGAGGCAGCGCTACGCGAGCTGATAGCGGAACGAACGCGCAAGCAGGTTGTTGAGTTGTCACTGTCCACGGCGTTCGTCACGCATTGGCTGATCCCCCGGCTGAGCGAATTCCATCGCGAATTCCCCGAGGTCGATCTACGGTTCCAGTTGATCTCCGGCACGCTGCGCGGAACGCCCGGCAATGTCGATCTGGCGATGCGGATGCACGCCGCGGAGCACGACGCCGACCACCACAGTTGGCGGTTCGCGCCGGAGGTCGTGATGCCGGTGTGCAGCCCTTCCTATGCGGCGGCGCACGGCACGCTGGAAGCGCCGTCGCAGGCGGCCGGGCATGTGCTGCTGCACCTGGCCGATCCGTTGCTGGACTGGGAGATGTTCTGGGGTGGGGCTCGGCGGCGAACGCAGCGCGCGCTATGGCTGGAATTCTCCGACTACGCCGTGGTGCTGCAGGGCGCGATGAATGGCGAAGGCATCGCGTTGGGGTGGATCACCGTGGTGGCGCGCGCATTGGGCGAGGGCAAGCTGGTGCCGGCATCGGAACGGCGCGTGCGCACCGGGCGGGATTATCATTTGTTTGCGCCGCGCGCGAAGCCGGTGCGCGACGTGGTGCTGGCGATCCGCGACTGGATGATCGCGCAGATGCAGCTTGATATGGACAGGATCGGCGAATTGTTGCGGTGACGGTAGACTGCGAGACAATTCCGCCGGGCATCATTGACCCCACACCCTTTCCTCAGTCCATCCCAGGTCAGCGAACTCGGCGGCGCGCAGCGGCGCTTCGGCCACGGAGAAGAACTCATCGAGCTGGGGTGGCTTTCGCGTGGTGGCCGACAGCATCGCATGCGCCTGGCCGCGATGATGGATCTGATGCTGGAACAGATGCAGCAGCAGCCGATCGCGGCGCTCGGTCTGCACCCGCGTGTCGCGGTTCACGCGAACGACGGTCTCAAGGTCCGCCTCGGTCAGCGCATCGCAGTGGGCGATCAGGCGGGCGTCGACCGCAGCCTGCTCGCGCATCAGGTGCTGCGCGGTGGCACAGGGCATGCGGTCGGCCCAGGCGGCCGGGCCGAGCCAACCGCCCTCCAGCGCGTCGACATAGAACCAGTCGACAATCAGGATGTGGTTGAGCGTCGCGGCGATGCTGGGGAAGAAGCCGGTGCGCGGGGCAACGAAATCCTGTTGTGTCAGTTCGAGGCAGGCGCCGAGCAGCCGATGATTGGCCCAGGCATTGTTGTAGGCCATCGCGCGGTAGGTGCCGACAAGTGATGCTTGCATTGATGTCTCCGGACTGGGGGAATTGCGGGTTTACCGTGCACGACCCTGGGGTGCGTTCACGATAGACGTCGGCGTGACGAAACGATCCAGGCGGAAGCCCGCAAGATCCAGCGTGGCGCGCCCGGTCGTTGCGTGTTCGGCTGCCGCCTCGCCGATCGCGGCCGAGTGCTTGAAGCCGTGGCCGGAACAGGCCGAGACCACCAGCACACGCGACATCGCGGGGTGCGTATCGATCACGAACCCGGAGTCCGGCGTGTTGGTATAGAGGCACGCCTCGGACCGCAGCGCGTGCGGGGTAACCCCGGCCAAGCGCCCCGCGATGTGGACGGCGTGCATCCTGGCGGCCTCCTCACCACGGGTCGAACGATCCACGGTCTCGGTGTCCGTTGCATCAGCGTATTGCTCGGTGGCGAGCTTCACGCCGGCGCCACCCAGGGGGATCGGGAAGCCATAGAAGTAGTCGCTGTCGCCGGGACCGTACATGCGGATGAAGATTGGGCAGCGCGCGGGATGGAACGGTTCCGGATCATCCGGCGCGAACCAATGCAGCACCTGGCGGGTGACGCGCAGCAGGCGATCGAAGGGCGGGCCGAGCAGCGGCGCGGTCCATGCGCCGGCGGTAACGATGGCTCCGGCGGTCTCGACCGGGCCGGCGGTGGTTTCAATCCGCACCGTATCGTTGCGCTGGCTGATGGCAGTGACGCGCGTATCGAGCAGGGTCCGCGAACCGTGGCGCCGGGCCTCGGCCAGGTGCGCGGCGATGCAGGCTTCCGGGTGCAGGAAGCCGGCGCCCGGTTCGTAGTAGCCGACATCGTCCGGCTCCAGGTTGGTGAATTGCGGAAACCGACGGGTCAGGTCGTCGCGGGTCAGCACCTCGTGCGGGATGGCGAACTGGCGGGCGACCGCGGTGGTGGTGCGCAAAAAATCCGGCTTGCCGTGGTGCGAGGACGCGCGGTGCATTGGACCGATCATCACCCCGCCGCAGGCCACCAGCAGGCTTGCGCCGGTCGCTGTTTCAAGCTCACGCCAGATTTCGTGGGAGCGCAGCACCAGCGGTGCGTAGGCGGCGCCCTCACCCACCGCCTGGCGCGTGATGCGGGTTTCGCCGTGGCTGGAACCCAGGCTGTGCGGCGGCGCGAAGCGGTCGATCCCCGTGGCGCGCACGCCGCGGCGGGCAAGCTGGTAGAGCGCAGCGGCGCCCATCGCGCCCAGGCCGATTACCGCGATATCGGTTGTGGCCGCCATACGGATCTCCGCTGTACGTGCTACCGGGCGTTTTGCAGGTCGTCTACGCCCGACCAGGCGCCCCAATGATCGACCCTTCGGTGCTACACTCCCGTCATGCCGGCCCCCGGGTCGGCCTAACGGGCCGCCCGAGGACAGGCTCCGGCCGGTATCCACGACTTTCTTTGCTGCAACGAAGGCAAGTCGCGGATACCGGCCGAAGCCTGTCCTCGGGCGGCCCGTTAGGCCGACCCGGGGGCCGGCATGACGGGGGGTAGCGGCCCGTGCGTCAATGTTTAGGACCGTTGGTATTATCGCGCCAGCCTGAGGGCAGCCAAGGCGCCAGACAATTGATCGAGCGTCGATACGATGTCACCACCGCTGGCCCGAATGAAGTACTCCACCTGAAGGTTCACCGTCAGCGCTTCATTGTCCGCGGACAACCGCAGGTCGCCGCGATATCCGACGATCGGCTTTCCCCTTGCGAAGGCGTAACCGATTTCCGACGCGGTGCCGCTGTCCACATCGACGCCATCCAGCACCGCAACCACGGCGTCACATCGATCGAGGGCAGCGTGATTGTTGCGGCCGATCTCCGGATTGAGCGCCCGCCATGCCTCGCGCCGGTCCGGCCCGGGCGGCAGGCCAAGCGCGGCGGCGACCTTTCCGGGGTCGGTCAGCTTCCACGGATCCAGCACAGCATGTCCCGCCCGCTCCAGTTCAGGGATCAGCCGGCGGTCATGGAAGTCCCGTCCCGCCTCGGAAAATCCCAAGGGGCCTGCGAGATAGATCTTCATGTGCACCCCAGCTTTCCAGGTCAGCTTCAGGCATCGCAACGGCCAGGTTGACCCGGGTCACATACCGCCAACCGCCGGCACCGGGCAACGCGGTCGGTCGCTGGCTGACCGACAAGTGCGGTGCTCTCGCCTCTGATACGGAGTTAATATATATATCTACCTCTGTGGATGGACGTGTAAGGGTGGACCGCCCCGCGCGACCGGCTCAATCGCGGCGAAACACACAGACAGCTTCCACCCGGGCCGACCACACGAACTGGTCGATCGCGGTCGCGGCGCCTAGCGCATAGCCGGCCCCGCGCAGCACCTTCGCGTCACGACCCAGGGTCGCCGGATTGCAACTGACATAGACCACCGTCGGCGCGCCGGCGGCGGCGATCTGTGCGATCTGCGCCGCAGCGCCGGCATGCGGCGGGTCCAGCACGACCGCGGCAAACCCGGACAATTCCTTGGCGGACAGCGGCTGGCGCGCGAGATCGCGCTGCGTCGCCTCGACACGGCCGGACAGGCCGCCTTGGTTGATGGCCTGCTTCAGCGCGGCAACCGAAGCCGCATCGCCCTCCCACGCGGCAACGCGAACCCGCGCGCCGGACGCGTGCGCGCCGGTCAGTGCGCCGATCAAGGCAAATGTCAGGGTGCCGCAACCGGCATACAACTCGGCGATGCCCAGGCGGCCATGGGGGCGGCTTTGCGGGCGCCACCCCAGGCGCCCGGACAGGCCGCGTAGGACAGCATCGACGATCGCACGCTCGCCTGCATCGGTCGCCTGCAGGAAGGCACCAGGCGGCGGCCGCACCACAACGCCGGACAAAGTCGTGGTCGCCGGGCGCAGCAGGCAGATGGTCTCGGGCCCTTCGCCAGGCAGACCACCGCCGCCGGGGCTGTCGCCGGCATGGGACCAGGACACCCGCGGCATCCCGTGCGCCCGGGCAAAGCCGATCAACGCGGTGCGATCCTCCAGCGACGGGGTCGCGTCGGAGCGCAGCAACAGATCGGGACCACTGTCGAGCAGGTTGATGACGACCGAGGCTTGCCGCCGGATCGCGCGCAGCCCCTGCAGCAACGTGCGCAGCGGTGCCAGCAGGGCCAGCAGCGCCGGATGCAGCACCACGCAATCGGTCAGGTCGATGATCTCGGCCGAGCGCGGCCCGTGCAACCCCAGGATGATCCTGCCGCCGGCACGACGAACGGCGAAATCGAGCCGGCGGCGCTCGCCAGGCAGGCCGGGGATCAGGTCGAGCGGGCGCGGTGGGGTGAAACCAGCGGCGCGGAGCGCGGCTTCCAGCAAAGCGGACTTCCAGGCGCGGTAGGGAGCGTCCTGCCAGTGCTGCAACACACACCCGCCGCAGCGGCCGAAATGGCGGCATGGCGGCTGCGCGCGGGCCGGACTGGCTGTGTCGATGGATTGAGCCGCGGCGTGCCAGCCGTCGCCGCGCGGGCGCAACGGGCGGGCGGTGAGGTGCTCGCCGGGCAGGGTCAGGGGCAGATAAAGCGGCATGCCATCGGGCAGGTGGGCGACGCCGTCACCTTCCGCGCCGATGCGGTCGATCGTGACAGGCGCCGACGACGGCGGAACGCGGGGCGGGTTCATGCCGGATCCGAGGACTTCGTTTTCACCCGCGCAAGCGCCGGTCCCGGCCGCTGCCCGCGTGGAAAGTCCGGCCGCTGCCTGCGTGCAAAGTACCGTGCGCGGTGGGCAGCGCGCGGCGGGCGTAGAACGTTATTAACTCGACCTGGATATGTATCATTTGTTCAATCATAGCCGATGGCAATCACTCCACGTGCGGCAATTCATTAACGGAAGGTAGCGACATAAAAAAGGAAGGAATGGTCGGGGCCGGCGCTGGTGCCGTTGTCGGCGGCGGTATTGTTATCGGCGTCGCGTTGTTGGCAACCGCGCCACTCTCGGCGCCGGTCGCCGTCCTGGTTGTCGTAGGCGTTGCGGCGGTCGGCGCGATCATCGGCTGGTTGACCGGCTGACCGAAACGTAGCGCCGCATCGTCGCCGCGATGGCTCAGTCGCAATGCCCGGCCGGCGGATCGAGCATCACCCCATCCAACTTGTAGCGGTCGAGATAAATCGTCTGCAACTCGCGCCAACGCGTCATGTCCATCGGCTGGACCGTGCCCGCCAGCAGCAGGTCCACTCGCTCCAGATGGACGTGCCAACCCGGCAGCACCAGCCCGATCCAGACGAAGCCGATCCCCTTATGCGCGAAGATCAGGCGGGTGCCGTCGCCGTCCGATGACAGCTCGCAACGCACGACGGAGGCCGGCGCGTCGCCGGTGTCCCAAGAGAATTCCAGCAGGGCCGGCGGTTGCCAGGTCAGAATCCGCCCGGTCATCGGCCGCTTCCGGTCGATGAACAGTTCGTAGCGGCCGCCTACGTGCGGCTCGACCAGCGCCTGGCCGAGCCAGTCGCCCAGGCGCGCGGGCTCGGTCAGGGCGGCCCAGACGGTGCCGATCGGGCGGGGATAGTGGCGCTCGTAGCGCAGATCGACGGTATCGCCGTCGCGGCTGAAGGTGCCGAGTTCGTCCATGTCAGTCGCTCCGGTTCAGGTGGTCGCCGAGGGCGTCGAGCTTGTCGGCCCAGAAGACGCGATAAGGGGCGAGCCAGGCGTCCAGTTCGGCCAGGGGAATGGGATCGAGGCTGTACAGCCGGCGCGGCCCGTCGATGCGGGCGCGCACCAGACCAGCCTGGCGCAGGGTCTTCAGGTGCTTGGAGATGCGCGGTTGCGGCAGGCCCAGCGCCTGCACCAGCGCGCCGGCCGGCTGCTCGCCTTGGCGGAGCAGGGCGAGAATGTCGCGGCGGATTGGGTCGGCCAGAGCCTCGAACGTGGGCATGGGTTGATATGCCATATTCCGCATATGCAGGTCAAGGCATATGACCGTGGTCCCGTGTGGCGTTGAGGATGGCCGGCTTGACGGAGACGGGGGCGCACCTTGAGGGTGGCGCCGCCTTCCGCGGCAATTGGTGCATTATTTCGACAGCAGGCATACCCTGCGCGAGATGTCATATCGTTGCAGAATCAGATGGATGACACCGCGGCACGGCATCGCCGCCCGTGGTGTGGCGTGCGCGCTGCTGCTGGCCGTCGTCATCGCGCCCATCTGGTTCGCAGCGCACGCGGCTGAAATCGACGGGGTGCAACTGCCAGGCACACTTCAGGCGGACGGGAAAACGTTGCAGCTCAATGGCTTCGGGCTGCGGACCTATTCGATCCTCGGCATTCATATCTATGTCGTCGGACTTTACCTGGAGCATCCGAGCACCGACGCCGACGCGATCCTGCGGTCGCACGATACCAAGCTGCTGATCGTCAAATTCGAGCGCAACGTCAGTGCCGACGCTTCCCGCAACGCGTGGCGTACCGGCCTGAACAACAATTGCCAGGCGCCCTGCCGGCTTGACCCGGCGGATGTCGCGAATTTCCTCGCCGGCGTTCCCGCGATGCACGCGGGCGAAAGCTATTCGATTCTGTTTACCGCGCAGGGCGCCACGGTGACCGCCGATGGCAGTCAGGTTGGCACCATCTCCAAGCGCCCGTTTGCAAAAGCGATGCTGGCCACATTTCTTGGCCGCGCGCCGGCGTCACCGAAGCTGAAGGAGGAGTTGTTGCAGGGGCATGGCTAAGGTCCAAATCGCGCCGCGGACCCGCAAGACGACGGCGAACGGGTATTTGACAAATGCACCTGGGTCAGCCGCGCGAAAGCGATCCCAGCCGTCGGCAGAAGGCCTGATGCCTCCAGCCGACCGCGGAACGAAGCGGCTTCAGCCGTGGTCGGCGCCGGCGCGCAGTAGCCCCGGCCCCGGTCCCGGCGGATCGCCGCCTGGGTCAGTGCCTGCATGGTTTCCCCCTTTCGCCGCCGCGCCCGACCGCCGTGTCGGCGGCCTCGGCCGCCGCTTCGGGTGATGCCGTGGATGGCGCCATCGCCTTCATGTAGTTGTCCAGCACGATGTCGGTGGGACCATCCTCGCGGATCCGGCCCTGATCGAGCCAGATGACCCTCGAGCACCAGGTCCGCACGACCGTCGCGATGTGGGTGGACAGCACCAGGATCTCGGCGCCGCGGACCATGTCCTCCAGCCGAACCCGGGCACGTTCGAGGAAAGTGGCGTCGCCAGCCAGGATCCACTCGTCCATCAGCAGGATCTGCGGGCGGATCGCCGTCGCCAGCGCGAAGGCAAGGCGGACCATCATGCCCGAGGAGTAGATGCGCACCGGCAAATCCAGGAAGTCGCCAAGATCGGCGAAGCTGCCGACATCGTCCGCCAGGCGGGCCAGCACGCGGGCGGCTCAGCCCATTATACAGGCCGCGCAGCATGATGTTCTCCCGTCCGGTCAGGTCGAGGTTCATGCCGAGCTGGGTATTCAGCAGCGCGTTGATGCTGCCCTGGACGCGGATGTGACCGACCACCGGCTCGTAGATGCCGGCCAGGGTGCGCAGCAGCGTGGTCTTGCCGGCGCCGTTGGCACCGATCAGGCCAAGCCGGTCACCGCTGCGCAGGCGGAACGAGATGTCGCGCAGCGCCTGCACGCCGGGGCGGTGCTGGGCG
This sequence comes from uncultured Alphaproteobacteria bacterium, assembly GCA_963826975.1. Classification (GTDB taxonomy): domain Bacteria; phylum Pseudomonadota; class Alphaproteobacteria; order Acetobacterales; family Acetobacteraceae; genus Palsa-883. Next base: position 27,415 of record CAWGZJ010000002.1, read on the forward strand.
TCGCGGCCGAGGCGGCCGGTGGCGGCGGCGAACACCGTCTTCTTCAGGCTGCGGCTGTTGCCATGGTACAGCGGAAAGAACAGCGTCAGGTCCTCGACGTCGATGCGCGCCTCGCTCACCCCCGCGCGCCCACGCCCGCGTCACCCGACCCGCGCCCAGCCTGCTGCCTTCTTCGGCTTCATGCGTCACAGCCAGAACGGAACGCGGCCGCGCGCACGCACCATCAGCCGCCAGGTGACGAAGAGCAGCAGCACGCTGTAGCCCACCGCCATCAGCCAGGTCATCGTCGAGGGCAGGTAGCCGAGCAGCGGCGCCGCGCACCACCTCGATCAGCGTCGAAGAACGGGTTGTAGGGCAGCATCCAGGCGTGCGCCCCGAGCTGCACCGGCTTCCAGATGACCGGCGTCACGAAGAAAGCAATCTGCACGATGCTGGCGACGATCGGCGGAATGTCGCGGAAGCGCGCGCCGATGGCGCCCAGTATCAGGCACAGGGCGAACGCGTCAACCATCCACAGCAGCATGCCGGGGATCGCCAGCGTCAGGACCGCGCCGGGCCACAGCGAGAACCAGAGGTCCACCCCGACGATGACGACCACGTTGTGCGCCAGGATCAACAGGCCGCGCACCAGCACGCGCAGCGCATGCACCGAGAGCGGCATGCGGATGGACAGGATCAGCGGTTCGGAGCTGGTGAAACAACTGCAGCCGTCGCCGACCAGCGTCGACAGGAACCCCCACAACACCTGCGACAGCGCCAGGAACGGCAGGTAGTCGCGCACGTCCATGTGGTACAGCGTCGCGAACAGCACGCCAAGCGCGCTGACCATGACCGCGGTGGAGATGGTCAGCCAGAACGGACCCAGCATCGAGCCGCGATAGCGCAGCTTGATGTCCAGCCAGCCGAGCCTGACGGCCAGGCGCCACAGGCGCAGCCCGTCGACCACGTCCTGCACGGCAAGCCCGCGCAGCGCGGCGCGCGACCGGTCGCCCCGCAGGTCGAGAACTACGTCCCGGGCATCGGCCCGGCTATACTCCTGTGCGGCGGCGCTCATACGAGGCGGCCCGATAGCTGATCCCACGCAGCAGAGCAATCGCGCGACCGAAGCAGGGTCAGGGCGCTGCCCTGAAACCCGCCAGGGGCACACCCCCTGGACCCCCACTAAAGGCGGAGCCTTTAGAATCCATCCATTTTGATTGGGGCACGGGAGGGGGGAACCGGGCCGGCCTGGGCTGCCGCCATCACACCGGCCGATTGCCGGTGTGATGGCGGCAGCCCAGGCCGGCCCGGTTCCCCCCTCCCGTGCCCCAATCAAGTGAAGGGTTCCAAGGGCTCCGCCCTTGGCGGGGTTCCAAGGGGCAGAGCCCCTTGGTGGGGTCCGGGGCAAAGCCCCGGCCTTGCCTTCGGTCGCGCGATTGCTCTGCTGCGTGGGATCGGCTGTTGACGTGGTGCTCTACCGCGTCGGGCGCGGCGGGCTCTGGCTGTAATCGTAAAACCCGCGCCCGGTTTTCCGCCCCAGCCAACCGGCCTCGACGTACTTCACCAGCAGCGGGCACGGCCGGTACTTGCTATCCGACAGCCCGTCGTACAGCACTTGCATGATCGACAGACACGTATCCAGCCCGATGAAATCGGCCAACTCCAGCGGCCCCATCGGATGGTTCGCACCCAGCTTCATCGAGATGTCGATCGCCGAGACCGAGCCGACGCCTTCATACAGCGCGTAGACCGCCTCGTTGATCATCGGCACCAGAATACGGTTGACGATGAAAGCCGGAAAATCCTCGGCCACCGCGGTGATCTTGCCCAGCTTGCGGGCTAGCGCCAGCACCGTCTGGAAGGTCGGCTCGTCGGTGGCGATGCCGCGGATGATCTCCACCAGCTTCATGACCGGCACCGGGTTCATGAAGTGCATGCCGATGAACTTTTCCGGCCGGTCGGTATCGGCGGCCAGCCGGGTGATCGAGATCGACGAAGTGTTGGAAGCCAGCAGGCAGCTCGGCTTCAGGTGCGGCGTAAGCAGCTTGAAGATCGCCCGCTTGATATCCTCTTTTTCCGTCGCCGCCTCGATCACCAGGTCGACGTCCGCGAACGCGGCGTAGTCCAGCGAGAGCGTGACCCGTGCCAGCGCGGCGTCGCGATCCTCCGGCGAAACCACGCCGCGGTTCACCTGGCGGTCCATGTTGCGTGCCATGGTGGACATCGCGGCGTCCAGCGCCGGGGCCTTGGCGTCCAGCAGGGTAACCGGCAGGCCGGCCAGCGCGCAGACATGGGCGATGCCGTTGCCCATCTGGCCGGCGCCGATGACGCCGACCTGGGCGATGCAGGGATCGCCCGATAAAAGCGGGTCGGCGGCCGGTGACGGCTTGACTTCGACGTTCATTCAGGAGCGCTCCAGTTCGGCCGCCAGCTCCGGCAGCACGGTGAACAGATCAGCCACCAAGCCGTAATCGGCGACCTGGAAAATCGGCGCTTCCTCGTCCTTGTTGATCGCCACGATGACCTTGCTGTCCTTCATCCCCGCCAGGTGCTGGATCGCACCCGAGATGCCGACGGCGATATACAGGTCAGGCGCAACGATCTTTCCGGTCTGGCCCACCTGGTAGTCGTTGGGCACGAATCCGGCATCCACCGCGGCGCGCGAGGCGCCCACCGCGGCACCAAGCTTATCGGCAATTGGTTCAAGAAGATTGAAGTTCGCCCCGCTCTGCATGCCGCGCCCGCCGGAAATCACCACGCGGGCCGCGGTCAGTTCCGGCCGCTCGCTCTTGGACAGGTCGGCCGAGATGAAGCGCGACATGGTAGGCAGTTCAGGCACCGGCACGGCCTCGATCGTGGCGCTGCCGCCGTCTGGCGCGACCGGGTCGAAGCTGGCGGCGCGGACGGTGATGACCTTCTTGGTGTCGGCGGACTTCACCGTTGCCATGCCGTTGCCGGCGTAGATCGGGCGGACGAAGGTGTCGGCGTCGATCACCTCGGCGATGTCGCTGATCGGCTGCACGTCCAGCACCGCGGCAACCCGCGGCATGACGTTCTTGCCGACCGCGGTGGTGGCGGCCAGCAGGTGGCTGTAGGCGGGTGCCAGCGCGACCAGCAGCGCCGCGGTCGGCTCGGCCAGCAGGTGGTCCAGTGCGGGGTTGTCGGCGGTCAGCACCTTGGCGATGCCGGGCAGTTTCGCGGCCGCGGCGGCGGCTTCGGCCAGGCCGCTGCCGGCGACCAGCGCATGCACCTCGCCCAGCTTCAGCGCGGCGGCGACGGCGCTGCGCGACGGCTGCTTGATGCCGGCGGCGTCGAATTCGAGCAGAACGAGTGCCGTCATTATTAATCCTTATTATCAGTCGCTTGGGGGTGGTCCTTCTGGCGTCAGATCACTTTCGCTTCAGTGCGCAGCTTGGCCACCAGCTCGGCCACCGAGGCGACTTTTTGGCCCGCCTTTCGCTTCGGCGGCTCGACCACCTTCAGCACCGTCAGCCGCGGCGCCGGATCGACGCCGAGATCGGCCGGCTTCATGGTCTCGATCGGCTTCTTGCGCGCCTTCATGATGTTCGGCAGCGAGGCATAGCGCGGCTCGTTCAGCCGCAGGTCGGTCGTAACGATCGCCGGCATGGACAGCGCCACCGTCTCCAGCCCGCCATCGACCTCGCGGGTGACGGTGATGCCGTCGCCCTCGATGGTAATCTTGGAGGCGAAGGTGCCCTGCGGCCAGCCCAGCAGTGCCGCCAGCATCTGGCCGGTGGCGCTCATGTCGTCGTCGATTGCCTGCTTGCCGAGGATGATCAGCCCGGGCTGCTCCTTGTCGGCGATCGCCTTGAGCATCTTGGCGACCGCCAGCGGCTGGAGCTCGGCGTCGGTCTCGACCAGGATGCCGCGGTCGGCGCCCATGGCGAGGGCGGTTCGGATGGTCTCCGCGCATTGCGGCACGCCGAGCGAAACCGCGATGATCTCGGTGGCGGCGCCCTTTTCCTTCAGGCGGATGGCTTCCTCGACCGCGATCTCATCGAACGGGTTCATCGACATCTTGACCCCGGCGGTTTCGATGCCGGAGCCGTCCGATTTCACGCGGACCTTGACGTTGTAGTCGACCACCCGCTTGACCGGGACCAGGATTTTCATGGGCAAACCGTGTCGTTTCCAGGATTTGGGCACTGAAAAGGCCGAGGAATCCCCCGTCCCTTCGCACCTGCAACAGAGCGGCCGGACCATATGCAGGCGGCCCGGCTTCTGTCAAACGAATGACATTTGCGGGTAGGGTCTCGGTTTGAAACCTGCGCCGGCCGCACCCCTGCCTTGCCGCGCGGCGCTGTCTTCCCCCGCTGTCTTCCCTTGGCGGCCTCCTCAGGGCAATCGCATTTGATATTCGCGCTTTCGGCGGTTCGCGGCGAGACGGTGAACCGCCAAGACGCCAACAAGGCGCCAAGGAGGTTGAGGATCGGATGACCCGTCACCCGATCCCTCCCGTCCACCCCATCCCCAAATCTTCTTGGCGTCTTGGCGGTTCATTCGGCCGCGAAATGCGGATTTGCCGAGGATCGGTCAGGACATGGTCGGTGCCAACTCGGTGAGCCTGTCAGGCAAATTCCAAATGCGATTCCCCTGCTTCCCCCCGGGACTTGACCCGGGGGGAAGCGCCTTCCGCCCTACAATTGGCCGTTCACACCATTCGTCGCAGTTCGCCCGCGCGCACACTGGCCACCGCGTTATTCAGGATCTGCACGATCGCCTCATCGGCAACGCTGCGGGACAGCAATGCCAGCGCGCCGCCCAGCAGCGACGAGGCAATTGCCAGGGAGCTGATGTTCTGTCCCACCATGTATTCGATCGCCTTGTCGACGACCGCTCCGGCGTGGTTCAACTCGGCGGGCGGCGGTTCCATCGCAATCGGATCGATCGGCATCGTTGTCTCCCCTAGGCCTATTCGGCTGCTTCCGCTGCCGCCAGTGCCTCTGCCGCAGCGTCTGTTGCTGTTTCAGTTGCTGTTTCCGAAGCTTCCACTGGCGTTTCAATGGCTGCTTCCGCTTCCACCAGCGCGTCCGGCTGATCCTGCTGTTCGGCCTGGATTTCCCACATGTGGGCATACAAACCGCCGCGCGCCAGCAACGCGGCGTGCGTGCCACGCTCGGCCACACGGCCCGCATCCAGCACGACGATCTCGTCGGCATCGATCACGGTGGACAGGCGGTGCGCGATCACCAGCGTGGTGCGATGGCGCGAGACCGCGCGCAACGCCGCCTGGATGTCCTGTTCGGTGCCGGTATCCAGCGCGCTGGTGGCCTCGTCCAGGATCAGAATGCGCGGGTCCTTCAGGATGCTGCGCGCGATGGCGACGCGCTGCTTCTCGCCGCCCGACAGCTTCAGGCCACGCTCGCCCACGCGGGTGTCGTATTTTTCCGGTAGCGACATGATGAAATCGTGGATCTGCGCCAGCCGCGCGGCGTCTTCGATCTCGGCCTGGCTGGCGCCGGGGCGGCCATAGGCGATGTTGTAGCGGATCGTGTCGTTGAACAGCACGGTGTCCTGCGGCACCACGCCGATCGCTGCGCGCAGGCTCGCCTGTGTCACGTCACGGAGGTCCACGCCGTCGATCAGGATGCGCCCGGCGGTCACGTCGTAGAAGCGGAACAGCAGCCGCGTGATGGTGGACTTGCCGGCGCCGGTCGGCCCGACGATGGCCAGCTTCCCACCGGCGGGCACCACCAGGTCGACGCCCTTCAGGATCTCGCGGTCCGCACGGTAGCCGAAATGAACATCCTCGAACCGCACCTGGCAGGCGACACCTTCGGACAGATGCGCCGGCAGCGCCATCGCACCCGGGCGGTCAGCGACCTCCTGCTCGACCGCGAGCAGGCGGAACAACTGGTCCATGTCCACCAGGCCCTGGCGGATCTCGCGGTAGACGAAACCCAGGAAGTTCAGCGGCTGATAAAGCTGCATCAGATAGGTGTTCACCAGCACGAATTTTCCCACCGTCATGGCCCCGGACAGCACGCCGCGTGCTGCCATCAGCATGATCAGCCCGAGCCCGAGCGCAACGATGGCCTGCTGGCCCAGGTTCAGCATGTTCAACGTCACCTGGCTGCGCACCGCGGCCCGCTCGTAGCGCGCCAGAGCCTGGTCGAAGCGCCGCGCCTCGTGCCCTTCGTTGCCGAAATACTTGACCGTTTCGAAGTTCAGCAGGCTGTCGATGGCGCGCGACTGCGCCTCATTGTCGGTGTCGTTCATGGCGCGGCGCAGGCGCACGCGATAGGCGCTGAAACCGACCGTGAAGCCGAGATATGTCGTCACCGCGAAGAACGTCACGATCGCGAAACGCCAGTCGAACATCGCCCACAGGATGCCGGTCACCATCGCCAGCTCGAGCAGCGTCGGAATAATGTTGAACACCGCCAGGCGCAGCACCGACTGCACCCCCTGGGCGCCGCGGTCGATCACGCGCGACAACCCGCCGGTCTGGCGATCCAGGTGGAAGCGCAACGACAGCGCGTGCAGGTGCTGAAGGGTGCGCAACGAAAGCAGCCGCGTCGCGCGTTGCTGCACCGCGGCAAACACCGCATCGCGCAGTTCACCGAAACCCGAGGACGCGACGCGCACCAGCGCGTAGGCCACGATCAGCGCCACCGGCAGGGTCAGCACGGCGGCGGTGCCGGCTTTGGGTGCCAGCGCGTCCACCGCGTGGCTGTAGATCACCGGGACGTAGACCGTTGCGACCTTGGCGGCCACCAGGCAGGCCATCGCCACCACGACACGCACCCGGGCCGTCAGGTCGCCGCGCGGCCAAAGGTAGGGCAGCAAGCTGATGATGGTTTGCCAGGCGGAGCGTTGCGGCCGCACCAGATCCAGCGGCGCGGCGTGGGGGATGTGTCGCATGCCTCGCATGTGGCATGTTGCAGGCGGATTGCAAAGGCGAGCCCGGTGGCAGATCAGAGCGGCGTGGACGGTTTCCTGCGCCATATCCGCGCCTGCCAGAGCGCCACGCTGCCGGGCGAGCGGCTGGCGTTCCATATCGGCGCCGATCCGGTGGGTTGGGTGCGGCCGGCGCTGGCGGCGGTGCTCGCCGGGTTTCCGCAGATCGAGGCGAGCGCGACACGGATCACGCTGACCGCGCCGGCGGCGCTGCCGGCGATCGCGCAGGAGCTGTCAGCGCGGGGCTTTTTCCGTTGGCGCAACGAGGCATTCGACGTGCGCGCAGTGGCGGATGGGCCGGTGCTGGGGGTGCTGGATCGCGGCGCGTTGCCCTCGTTCGGCGTGGTGTCGGAGGGCGTGCACGTCAACGGCCTGGTGCGGCGCGCCGACGGGCTGCATCTGTGGATCGCGCGGCGGTCGCGGACCAAGCTGCTTGATCCCGGCAAGTTGGACCACATCGTCGCCGGCGGCGTGCCGGCCGGGCTGTCACCGGCCGAGACGCTGGTGAAGGAAGCGGCGGAGGAAGCCGCGGTGCCGGCAGGCGCTGGCCGCCACGGCACTGCGCGTCGGGATGGTGCGGTATGCGATGGAGCGGCCGGAGGGGCTGCGTCGCGACCGGCTGCATTGCTACGACCTGACGGTGCCGGAGGATTTTACCCCGCGCGCCGCGGATGGCGAGGTGGAGTCGTTCGAGCTATGGCCGATCGAGCGGGCGCTGGCGACAGTGCGGCAGACCGACGACTTCAAGTTCAACGTGAACCTGGTGCTGATCGATCTGTTCCTGCGCGAGCGGCTCGATCGGCGGCGCGGCTGCCGACCAACTGCGCGCCGCATTGCAGGATGGCCGGGTGTAACCTGGTGGGCCGTAAAGACTGACCCACCGACAGTCCCCCCGCGTCATGCCGGCGCATGCCGGTATCCACGACTTCCTTTACTGCAACGAAGACAAGTCATGGATACCAACCGGAAACTGTCCCCGGCGCCTGACCCAGGGGCCGGCAGCGCAGCGCCGTAACGCAGAAAGCCCCGCCGTGACGGGACGAACCCGCCCCCGCCGTCAACCCTCGGGCGGTGCCGCCGCGATCGGGATTTCGCGGGCTTCCGGCTGGTCGCCCATGCCCGGGGCACCTTGCTCGGGCTCGGGGCCACTCGACGACATCTCGTCCTCGTTGCCATAGGGCCGGCGCTGGCCCTGCTGGTGCTGGCCGCCGTTCCCCTGTTGACCCTGCTGTGCCGCCTGGTTCATCGCGTTCAAAATGCGGAAATAGTGCTCGGCGTGCTGAAAATAGCTTTCCGCCAGCACCCTGTCGCCGCTCGAGGTCGCGTCGCGCCCAAGCTGCAAGTATTTCTCGAACAACTGCTGGGACGTGCCGCGGACGCGGATGTCCGGGCCGCTGCTGTCGAAGACGTGATTGCGGTTGAGCGGGATGTTGCCCGGGCTGTGATGCCGGATCGGCCCGCCGCCACCGCCGCCGCCCCCACCTGGGCGGTGGCCGCGTCCACGCATGCGCTTCATATTGTTCATACTTCTGCCGTCGCGCTTTCCTGTTGGCAGCGCTGGCCGGCGGCGCTCGGGGACATGGCTGGTCCCATGGGCGTCCAGGGGAATGCTCCCTCGGCCAGGCTGCTGTCCTTCAACGTTGGTACCGGCACGCACCCCGGCGGGCCAATCAGCGCCCAGCTAAGCGGGCGGCAACCGATTCGACCAGGGTCCCGGGACACGAGGCTTTGCCACTGTCCCTGCCGGGTCTGCAAACTAGTCGCTGGACTGTCTGTTGCCAAACGTTTTTTGGCCCGCCGTTTTCGATTGTCCAGCCGCCGGTGTCGCAGCAGCCGTGTCCAGCACCGTACGAGGGCGCCGGTATGCAGGCGTCGGTCCGGCGCTTGCACCCTCGATTTTCTCCAGCCTGCCCGGTTTACCGTCCGAGGGTCGGGGTAAGCAGCATGGCCCGCGGGATGCCGGCCAGATCGGCGCGCATGGCGGTGGTGAACCCGGCGTCGCGGGCCAAGCCGGCAACAGCATCGGCCTGGCCCTGGCCCAATTCCAGGACGGCGATCCCCCCGGCGGTCAGGCTTCCAGGCAGAGCCGGCAGAATTCGCCGATAGGCATCGAGGCCGTCGGAGTCCCCCATCCAGCGCCGACGCTGGCTCGAACCGCGCCACCTCCGGCATCAGGGTGTGCAACTCGCCGGTGGGAATATAGGGCGGATTGCTCAGGATCAGGTCGAAGCGGCCGGCCAGTGCCGCGGCCCAATCGGTGCACACGAAGGCGGCCCGGTTGGCCATCCCATGCATGGCAGCGTTGTCCCGAGCGAGGGCGGTCGCGGCGGCCGACCGGTCGGTGCCGACGCCGAACGCGCCAGGGAACTCGCTGAGCGCGGCCAGCAGCAGACAGCCGGTGCCGGTGCCGAGATCAAGGATCCGCCGCACCCGCGAGCGGTCGGGCAGTGCCGCCAACGCTGCCTCGATCAGTGTTTCGGAATCGGCGCGGGGGATGAGGGTGGCAGCGGAAACCGCCAGGTCGAGACTCCAGAACTCGCGCCGTCCAGTGATCAGCGCCAGCGGCTCGTGCGCCACGCGACGCGCCAGCATAGCGTTGTACGGCCCGCGATCGATCGGGGTGTGGGGATCGCGCAGCAGCGCCTCGGTCGTGATCCCCAGCGCATGTGCCAGCAGCAGGCGCGCCTCCAGGCGAGGATTGTCGATGCCGGCCTCGCGCAGAAGCGCGGCACCGTCGCGTAACGCCGCGCGGGTAGTGGAGTGCAGCGCCAACCCATGAGCGTCAGAATGTGAGCTGGCCGGGGCAAACTCCCCCCCTCCCCTTGAGGGAGGGGGTTGGGGGGAGGGGTTGGTGCCAAGATCGCTCGGAAGCTGCACACCGCACCAACCCCTCCCCCCAACCCCCTCCCTCAAGGGGAGGGGGAGTGCCCCATGCTCAAGCCCCGCCCTATCCTCGTGCGGAACCAACCGGCCGGCGCTCATTCTTCCGCGGCCATGCGGGCCGCCTGATCCTCGGCGATCAGCGCATCGATGAACTCATCCAGTTCGCCGGCCATGATGCGGTCGATTTTGTAGAGCGTCTTCTCGATGCGATGGTCCGACACGCGGCCCTGCGGGAAATTGTAGGTACGAATGCGTTCCGACCGATCGCCGGTGCCGACCTGCGACTTGCGGTCGGCGGCGCGCGTCGCGTGCAGCGCGGCGCGTTGCTGCTCATACAGCCGCGCGCGCAGGATCTTCATCGCCTTGGCGCGGTTCTTGTGCTGGCTCTTTTCCTCCTGCATCGCAACGACGATGCCGGAGGGAAGATGCGTGATGCGCACGGCACTTTCGGTCTTGTTGACGTGCTGCCCGCCGGCGCCCGAGGCACGGTAGACGTCGATCCGCAAATCGCCCTCGTCGATCTGCACATCGACCTCCTCGGCCTCCGGCAGCACGGCGACCGTTACGGTGGAGGTGTGGATGCGGCCCTGGCTCTCGGTCGTCGGCACGCGCTGCACGCGATGCACGCCGGATTCGTATTTCAACCGCGCAAAGACGCTGTGGCCGGTGATCTCGGCGATGCCCTCCTTCAGGCCGCCCAGCTCGGTGTCGTTGTATTCCAGGAGCTCGCAGCGCCAGCCGCGCAGGGCGGCGTATTTCTGGTACATCGCGAACAGGTCCGCCGCGAACAGCGCCGCTTCGTCGCCCCCGGCGGCGGGGCGCACCTCCAGGATCGCGGCCCGCTCGTCGGCCTCGTCCTTGGGCAGCAGCGCGAGGCGGATCTCGTGCGCCAGCGTGGGGATGCGGTCCTTCAGGTCGTGCAGTTCGGCTTCGGCCAGCTCGCGCATTTCGGGATCGGCGAGCATCGTTTCGGCCTCGGCCTGCGCCTGCTCGGCCGCGCGCAGGTCGCCGATGCGCGCTTCGACCGGCGCGAGTTCGGACAGCTCCTTCGACGCCTTGGCGTAGGCCTCGCCGGACAGGCCCTCGGACAGCAGGGCGCGCAGTTCTTCGGCGCGGGCGGCGATGCGATCGAGCTTGGGGGCGAGGTTCATGGCCGTGCCCACCGGACAATTGTTGGTGGTGGGCGGCGGTCCGCAAGAAGGAAAGAATCACCACAGAGGCACAGAGACACAGAGAAGAAAGATGGTTGCGCTTCGCGCGAAGCGTATTCGCCTTCTTCTCTGTGTCTCTGTGCCTCTGTGGTGAGTCTGTCTTGCCGAAGATCGAGTGCCCGCGCCGCATCACGGGTGTGCGCCGCGCGCGCCGCCACCCCCCGCATCACGCCAGCCGCGCGGCGATCTCCGCCAGCTTCACCGCCTCCTGCTCACCGGTTGCCAGGTTCTTCACCTGCGCCACCCCCGCCGCGATATCATCCGGCCCGAGGATCACCGCCGCCCGCGCCCCAATCCGGTTGGCGCGCTCCATCCGCCGGCGCAAATTACCGCGATACGCCATCTCGGCCCGAACCCCAGCCGCGCGCAAACTTTGCAGCACCCCCAAGGCCGCCGCTTCGGCGGCGTCACCCACCGGGACCACGGCGACGGCGGCCTGTGCCGCGGGCGGCGTCTCCAATAGCATGGCCAACCGCTCGATCCCGGCGGCCCAGCCGACCGCCGGCGTGGGTGGCCCGCCCATCTCCTCCACCAGCCCGTCATAGCGGCCACCGCCCATCACGGTCCCCTGCGATCCCAGCTTGCCGGTGACGAACTCGAACGCGGTGTGGCCGTAATAGTCCAGCCCACGGACGATCCGCGGATTCTCACGGAACGGCACACCGAACGCGCACAGATAGCCTTGCACGCCAGCGTAAAACCCGGCAGCGGCCCCCGTCAGGTGGTCGGCGATCAGCGGCGCGTTGGCAATGATGCGGCGATCGGCCTCGTCTTTGGAATCCAGGATCCGCAACGGGTTGCGTTCCAGCCGCGCCAGGCTGTCGGCCGACAGCGCACCCTGGTGTTCGGTGAAATAGGCAACCAGCGCGTCGCGGTAGGCGCTCCGGCTCTCCTTATCACCGAGGGTATTGATCTCCAGCACGGTATCCCCGGCCACGCCGAGGGCTTGCAGGATGTCCCAGCCGCAGGCGATCACCTCGGCGTCGGCAAGCGGCTCGGCGGACCCGATCAGCTCGATGTCGATCTGGTGGAACTGGCGGTAGCGGCCCTTCTGCGGGCGTTCGTAGCGGAACATCGGGCCGGCGTAGAATACCTTCTGAGGCAGCGACTGCGTCAGGCCGTTGGTCACCAGGGCGCGGCAGATGCCGGCGGTGGCTTCCGGGCGCAGCGTGATGGAATCACCGCCGCGATCGGTGAAGGTGTACATCTCCTTGGTGACCACGTCGGAGGTCTCGCCCAGCGTGCGGGAGAAGACGCGGGTATCCTCGAAGATCGGCGTGGTCCATTCGTCGAAGCCGTAGCGCGCGGCGATGCGGCGGGCCGTGTCCACCACATGGGTGTGGCGGCGCTGGTCCTCGCCGATCAGGTCGTGCGTGCCGCGGGCGGGCTGCAGGTCATCAGGCACAGGTTCGGTTGCTTCGCTCTGTGAGGAGCCCCGAAAGTAGCCTGCCGGCCCTCAGAAGCAAGGAGCAGCATTTCGCCAGTGTGATGCCGCCGGCCGGCGCGGAACCTGATCAGGTGCGGGCGATCCTGCGCGCCCGCCCACCGCGTGTGCCGGTTGCCGGCGAGGTCGCGGGTTTCGGTGTGCCGCGGCGCGGCAATCAGTCAAATAATCAAGCAAGCAATCAAGCGCACACAGAGTTACACCGAGTGCACACAGAGTTTCACGGAGAAGTCAGCAATGGCGCTTCGCGCGGATACACTGGATGACTTCGCGCGAAGCGCAATCAATTCTTCTGATACTTCTCTGTGAAACTCTGTGTGCACTCGGTGTAACTCTGTGTGCGCTTGATTGCTTGCTTCCGCCTGTGCCATGCTGTCCAGCAAGCGATACCGAGAACGCACACAAGGAGGAAAACGCACCATGTCGGAAAACAGCGTGGAACTGGACTTCCTCAATGGCATCAAGGTCGTTGACTTCACCCAGTTCGAAGCCGGTCCATCCTGCACCGAGGCGCTCGCCTGGCTCGGCGCCGAGGTGGTGAAGATCGAGAACCCGAAGACCGGCGATCCCGGCCGCCGCCTGCGTCCCGGCCAGCCGGACGACGACCCGTATTACTTCCACATGTTCAACGCCAACAAGAAGTCCATCACGGTGAACCTGAAGGAGCCGCGCGGGCTGGCGCTGGTGAAGGACCTGCTGCGCAAGGCGGATGTGTGCGTCGAGAACATGGCACCCGGCACCATCGAGCGGCTCGGCCTCGGCTACGATGACGTGCGCGCGATCAATCCGGGCATCATCTACTGCCAGGTGAAGGGCTTCGGCACCGGCAGCCCATATGAAAGCAATCTCGCCTTCGACATGATCGCGCAGGCCACCGGCGGACCGATCAGCGTGACGGGCGAGAAGGGTCGCGGACCGGTAAAGCCCGGCCTGTCGCTCGGCGACACCGGCACCGGAATGACGATGGCAGTCACCATCCTCGGCGCGTTGCACAAGCGAGCGAAGACCGGCGAGGGCCATCGGCTGCAAGTGGCGATGCAGGACGCAATGCTGCACTACATGCGCACCAACTTCTCCACCCAGGCGCGCAGCGGCAAGGCCGTGCAGCGCGACGGCACCCACTCGGGCGGCGGCAGCAATGCGCCGTCGGGACTGTATCCGTGTGCACCGGGCGGCCCGAACGACTACATCTGGATCATGACCAGCCGCGCCAACCCGGAGCACTGGGCGCGGCTATGCAAGGTGATGGGGCGGGAGGAACTGATCGCCGATCCGCGCTTCGCCATGCCTGGCGACCGCGTGAAGAACATGGCCGAACTGGATGCGATCATCGAGGTATGGACGCGCAGCCGCACCAAGCACGATGCGATGGCGCAGGTCGGCGGCGCCGGCATTCCGGCGGGCGCGGTGCTCGATACAATGGAACTGCAGAACGAACCCACGTTCGAGCAGCGTGGGATCATGCAAGTCATGCGGCATCCGAAGCACGGGCCGTTCAAGATGCCGGCATGGCCGGTGCGGGTGGACGGCAGGCCGCCGCGCGTCGCGCCATCGCCGATACTGGGCGAGCACACCGCGGACGTGCTGACCAAGTGGCTCGGGCTGAGCGATACGCAGCTGGCGAGCCTGCGCGGCGAGGGCGTGGTATAGGCCCACATGGGCCATCCCCACCTCGTCTGGCGATGATCGGTTGCAGGGGCGGCGCTAGCTCGCCGCCCCCCGAAACCCCGTCGCCACGACATACAGCTCGCTCGACTCCTTCCGGCTGGCCGGCGGCTTGGCATGCCGCACCACCCGGAAGCTGCGCTTCAGGCGCTCGAGCATCCCCCGCTCCGCCCCGCCCTGGAACAGCTTGCAGACGAACCCGCCACCCTCGGCCAGGATCGGCTGGGCGATCTCCAACGTCAGCTCCGCCAACGCCATGATGCGGATGTGATCGGTCGCCGCATGTCCGGTGGTGTTCGGCGCCATGTCGGACAACACGAGGTCGGGCTTGCCGCCCAGCAGCTCCAGCAGCGCCGGCTCACTCGCTGGGTCCATGATGTCGCCCTGGATCAGCGCCGCGCCCGGGATCGATTCGACCGGCAGCAGGTCGATTCCCACCACGCGCGCCGCGCCGCGCTTCAACGCCACCTGAGTCCAACCCCCGGGCGCCGCCCCCAGATCCAGCACCAGCCCACCCTTGCGGATCAGATGATAGCGCTCGTCCAGCTCGATCAGCTTGAACGCGGCCCGCGAGCGCCAACCCTCGCGCTGCGCCGCCTGCACATAGGGGTCGTTCAACTGCCGCCGCAGCCAACGCTGCTGCGCCGCGCTGCGCCCGCGCGCGGTGCGCAGCACAACCGCCGCATCGCGCCCGCCCAACGGCTTCACACCCATGGTTTCACGCCGGAGCAGAACCACGCGCCGGACCCTCTGCGGCACCCTCGGTGGGCCGCGGCGCCGAGCGCAGTGTCGAACGAGGCCGCTGGCGGTCGGCACGCATCAGACGCAACAGCATGCCCTCGCGCAGGCCCCGATCCGCCACCACCACGCGCGGCGCCGGCCACAGCCGGGTGATCGCGGCGAACACCGCGCAGCCGGGCAGCACGAACTCCACCCGGTCCGGCCCGACGCAGGGATGCGCGCTAAGCCCCTCGGGGCCGAGCGCCCGCAGCACCGCCAGCGCCGCATCTGCCGCGGCCCCGGTCAGCACCGCGCCGTCCACCAACTGGCGCCGGTAGCGCTCCAGCCCCATCGCCACGCCGGCCAGCGTGGTCACCGTACCGCTGGTCCCCAGCAGGGTCACCCCGCCGTCGCGCAACTCGCGCGCGATGCAGTGCACCTGCTCGAAGTCGGCCAGCCGCGCCGCGACATCATCCACCATCGCGGCGAACCCCGCCGCGGTGAACCCAGCGACGCCATACCGCTCCGCCAGGGTCACCACGCCGACCGGCAGCGACAGATAGCCGATCAGCCGCGGCTCGGCGCCCGCATCCAGCCGCACCCAGGCCAGTTCGGTCGAGCCGCCGCCGATATCGAACAGCAGCGCCCGGCGCCCGGTGCCGGTCAGCAGCGGGGTGCAGCTCTCCACCGCCAACTCCGCCTCTTCGCGGGCCGAGATGGCGGTGACCTCCAGGCCGGTCTCCCGCTTCACCCGCGCCAGGAACTCCGCCCCGTTGCTGGCGCGCCTGCACGCCTCGGTCGCCACCGCGCGCAACGCCCGGACCGGACGGCGAACCAGCCGCTCCGCGCAGATCGCCAGCGCGGCGATCGCCCGATCCATCGCCGAGGGGCACAGGCAACCCGTGTGATGCAGGCCCTCACCCAGGCGGACGCCACGGCTGAAGCTGTCCAGCACGCGAAAGCCGTCGGCCGTGGGGACGCCGACCAGCATGCGGCAATTGTTGGTGCCAAGGTCGAGCGCGGCGAAGGCGGACGCGGCGGCCCGATCCACTCGCACGGCGGCGCGGGCGGCCTGGTCCGCCTCGGGTGGCGCAGCCTTGTCCATCATTCTGTCATTGTCGCCTCGGTGCACCGCAGCAAGCAAGCAATGAAGCGCGCCTTGCGAGGTTTTCATGAGAGTCTCGGTTCAAACCGGCGCCGGCCCGCACCCCCGCCCGGCCACCCATGCGAATACCCTGTCGTTGAGGCGTCGGCGTTGGGTGGCCGGGCGGGGTGCGGGCCGGTGCCGGTTTGAACCGAGACTTTACCCGCGTCAGTGGAACCGCGGCATCACCTTCTGGCACAGCAACCGCAGCGCGGACTTGACCTGGCCGTGCGGGATCATGCCGCCGCAGTTCAGCTCCATCAGCACGCCGTCCAGCCCAAGCTGCGCCTGCAGCCCATGCAGCTTGTCGCTGACCGCGTCCGGCGACCCGACCAGCACGGTCCCTTTCAGTGCGTCGTCATAGCTCATCGCCAGCAGGCGTTCCGCGGTGGCGGCGCGGCGTTCGGCGCCATCGACGCCGGCCCGCTTGGCCGAGTCAGCCATCAGCTGGGCCTGCTGGCGGAAGAAATGCATGAAGCTGGTTTCCGCCTCGGCGCGGGCGCGCTTGTCGGTGGTGGCGATGTAGGCGGGCACGCGCAGGAAGACCTCGCCGCGGCCGGGATGGCCAGCCTGTTGGTAGGCGGCGCGATAGGCGGTAACGAGCGGCGCGATTTCCTCGGCGGTTTCGTAGCGGACCGCAACGAATATCGGCTTGCCTTGCTTACCGATCGAAACGAAGGTGTCGGGGCTGGTCGCCGCTACTCGGATCGGCGGCATGGGATGCTGGAAGGGACGCGGCGTGACCCGCACGTTCTCGAAGCGATGAAACCGGCCATGGTAGCAGAAGCTGTCCTGCGTCCACGCAAGCTGCACGATGTCGAGCACCTCGGCGAAGCGGTCGCGGCTCTCGCCATAGGGCACGCCGTAGGCTTCGTAGGTCGCCGCGACGCCGCTGCGTCCGACGCCGAAAATCAGCCGCCCCCGGCTGAGCTGGTCGACGGTCGCCGCCTCCTCCGCCAGGCGCAGCGGATGGCACAGCGGCAGCACCTGCACGGCGATGCCGATCTTCATGCGTTTCGTTCGCGCTGCGATGGCGCTGGCCACGCAGAGCGGCGCCGACAGCACGGCACGCTCCGGCGCGAAATGCAGCTCGGCGAGCCACATCGCGTCGAGCCCCCAGCGCTCGGCGCCGTCCACCAGCTCGAACGCCTGGTCGAAGGCCGCCGCGTCGGGCCGCCCGGTCAGGGACGGGAACTCGTGGAAGATGCCGAACTCCATGCGTGTGCCTTTCGGACTAAGCTGCGGCCCGGACATTGCTCCCCGGGAATAAGCGCCCGGGAACCCGCGCCCAGGAACAACCGTCCAGGGACGAACGCCCAGAAACAAACGCCCGCAAACCAACGCCGGGCGGGGCGAACCTAGGATGAGACTGCGCCGGCGTCACGCACCCAGCGTCCGGCGCCCGCGGTTTCGCCGCTTTCCCGCCGCGATCGACGGCACGCCTGGCGCGGGTGAAAACCGCCGAAGGAGCGCGCAATGAATGCATTTCGCGCGCTGGGGTTGGGCGCGCTGGGGCTGGCAGTCGCCGTGCTGCTGATCGTTGCCTCGGCGCATGGCCAGTCCCCGCCGTCGTTCAGCGCGCGCGAGTTGCTGGACGCACATAACGCCGCGCGCAAGCATGTCGGGTCGCCGCCGCTGGTGTGGTCCAGCACGCTGGCCAACCACGCCAGGAGTTGGGCCGAACACCTGGTCGCGACGCACACATTCGCGCGCCAGCTAGATGATCCGCACGGCGAAAATCTGTTCCTGGTCTCCGGCGGAACGATCGCGCCGACCGAGGTGGTGCAGGCCTGGGTGGCGGAGATGCGCGACTATGATCCCAGCACCAACAGTTGCAACGGCGTCTGCGGGCATTACACGCAGGTGGTCTGGCGCGCGACGCGTGCCGTGGGCTGCGGCGTGGCAGTCGACGGATCCCGACAGGTGTGGGTCTGCAAGTACGACCCGGCAGGCAATGTTGTTGGGGTGCGGCCGTATTAGACGCCAACGATCCGGGACTTTGCATCGTCCGCAAAAAGCAAGTTTCACCACAGAGACACGGAGACACGGAGACACGGAGACACGGAGGCACAGAGGCACAGAGGCACAGAGGCACGGAGAAGAAATTGATGCGCTTCGCGCGAAGCGCATTGACTTTCTTCCTCTGTGTCTCTGTGCCTCTGTGGTGGATCTTACTTGCCGGCGATCGAGCGCCCCCGTCACATCAAGTGCACGTTCCGGCCACCACACCACCCCCAGGTTGCCAATCGCGCCCCCTGGGCTACGATCATCGCTGAGCGATAGAACAACCCCCCGTGGGAGGGCGTGCGATGATCACGAAATTCGACAGCCTGTATGCCGGCCATGTCGATCTGACCAATGTCGGTTACGCCGGCACCCCGATCAACGACCGGCGCTACGACAACGCGCATCTGGCCACCGCGCTGAGCAAGGCGCAGGCGATGGCGCAGCTCATGGACCACATGGGCTACAACGCGTTCTGGATGGCCGAGCATCATTTCCAGCGCGAGGGCACCGAGTGCATCCCCAACGTGCTGCTGATGGCGCTGCACCTGACGCACGTGACGCGCAACCTGAAGATCGGTTGCGGATTTAACATTGCGCCGATGTGGCATCCGCTGCGCCTGGCGGAAGACTACGCGATGGCCGACATCCTGAGCGGCGGGCGCGTCGTGTTCGGCCTCGGCCGCGGCTACCACACGCGCGAGGTCGAAACGTTCGGCTCGCCGCTGCTGGACCAGAACGCCAACCGCGAACTGTTCGAGGAACAGGTCGACATCATCTTCAAGGCGTTCAACGAGGAGCAATTCAGCCACCAGGGCAAGCACTACACGCTGCCGCCCGAAGTGCCGTATCGCGGCTACACGCTGAAGGAGCTGACACTCGTTCCGCGGCCGTTGCGCCTGCCGGTGGAGACCTGGCAGCCGATCCAGGGCGGCACCGCGCGCGGGCTGGAATTCATGGCCAAGCACGGCATCCAGGGCATGGTCGGCGGCGGCTCGGCCGAGGGCGGCGCGATGCACAAAGTCGTGCTCGGCTGGCAGGAGGCGCACGCCAAGCAGGGCAAGCACATCGAGCTGGGCGAGCGGTTGTGCTTCGGCTTCCATTTCTACATGGCCGACAGCCGCGAGGCGGGCATTCGCAAGGCGGCAAAATATTACGAAGAGAACATGAAGATGTTCGGCGAGTTGCGCCTGGTGCGTGCGCTGAGCGACGAGCAGATCGAGATCATGCGCGATCCGCTGCGCGCGCCGGGGGCAAAACTGCCGCGGATCGAGGATGCGATCGACGCGGGCGGCTTCCTGTGCGGCTCGCCGCAGCAGATGATCGATCACCTGAAGGCGCTCGAGGCGAAGTATCCCGCGCTGGACCGGGTTTCTGTCAGCCTGTCGGTGGGCGTGCCGGAGTCCGAAGCGCTGGAGCAGTTGGAACGTTTCGCTACCGAGGTGATGCCGGCGTTCCAGGGCGCCAAGGTCCGCGAGCCGGCGCTGGCGAAGTAGGTTCGCAGTGAAACTCCCCCTCCCCTTAGAGGGAGTGGGTTGGGGGGAGGGGTTCGTGCCAGGGTCGCTCCGAACGTCCAAACCGCCGCGACCCCTCCCCCAACCCCCTCCCTCAAGGGGAGGGGGAGAAAGTCTCCAAAGTCTCCACGGAGCTCCTCACCGATGCCCCTGAAACGCATGGTACTCCAGATCGGCATGGGAACGGATATCCGCGGCGCCGACTACACCAAGGCCGCGGTGCGCGCGCTGCGCGACGCCCTGTGGCACAACTCGCTGAGTGTCACCGACGCGCTCGGCCAGCACGTAGACACCATGCAGGTCGAGGTCACCATCGGCGTGCCGCACCCGGAACGTGTCGACAAGGCAGCAGTCCTCGCCATCCTGCCGCACGGCACCGGAACGGTGAACGTTGTCGATGGCGGGCTGGAAATCCCCAACGACGCCGGCACGAACTCCACCGTGATCGCCAATGCGGCGGCCGTCGTGCGGCTGAACATCCCATGAGCGGCGCCATGCAACCGGCCAACCCAAAACCCAAGCGCATCATCCTGGAGATGGGAACCGGCAACGACCTGCATGGCGGGGACTACACCAAGGCGGCGATCCGTGCGGTGCAGGATGCGATCCATCACAGTTCGCTGAGCATCATCCGCTCGCTGGGTTTGGACTTCGCGCAAGATGCTGGTCGAGGTCACCATCGGCGTGCAGCAGCCCGAAAAAGTCGATGCCGAAGCGGTGAAGGCCACGCTGCCGCATGGGCAAGTCAGCATCAGCGTGGTGAAGGGCGGGCTCGACGTGCCGCCCGACTCAATAGACGACACATCTGGCGACACCGCGGTGATCGCCAGCGCCGCGGTAGCGGTGCGACTGGATCTGCCTCAGCCAGCCGGCTGAGGCGTAACCGGAAGGGAGGACTGCGATGCCAAGCACAACATACGACTTCGGCACGGAAGACTTCGAGTATCTGCGCCACGGCGATCGCGCGCTGAAGCTGCGCGTGTTCCGCCCGCGCGGCGACGGACCGTTCCCGGCCGTCATCGACCTGCATGGCGGCGCCTGGTGCAATGGCGACCTGAACGAGTGCAAGGCACGCGATGAGGTGTTGGCCGCGTCCGGCCTGGTCGCCATCGCGCTGGATTTCCGCCACGCCGACGACGGCTATCCGACCTCGCTGATCGACATCAACTATGCGATCCGCTGGGTGAAGGCGAACGCGGCGAAACTGGGCGTGCGCGCGGACCGAATTGGGCTGTCCGGGCAATCCAGCGGCGGGCACCTGGCGATGCTGGCGGCGATGCGGCCGCGCGATCCGCGCTATCTCTCGGTCGCGCCGCCGGCCGGTTCGCCGGTGGTCGATGCAACCGTGCAGTGCGTGGCAATGACTTGGCCGGTGATCAACCCGCTGTCGCGCTATCGCCATGCGCGGCGTGCCCGCGACACCGCCAACCCTCCGGCCTGGGTCGGCAACATTCCGGAGCGGCACGATACCTACTGGAAGACCGAGGCGAACATGGCCGAGGGCAATCCGGTGCTGGCGCTGGAGCGCGGCGAGAAGGTGATGACGCCGCCTGCGCTTTGGGTGCAGGGCAGGCCCGACATCGTGCACGACTACCGCGACCCTGAGTTGCCGATCGATGGCAACGAACCGGCACGTTTCGTTGCCGACTATCGCAAGGCGGGTGGGTCGATCGAGCTACTGTACATCGACTACGCGACGCGCGCCGGCAACGCCTCGCACGATCCGGTGACGGCGTTCTTCCACAAGCACTTGGCGTGAACATTCCCCCGTCATGCCGGCGCATGCCGGTATCCACGACTCATATGAGGTGTCCCCCGTCAAGTGGAAATTCGCTCATCTCGTGGTTTTCCCTTCCGTGGTCAGTTGCTGCCCACGGGTGCTTAAAGGGCACCCCGGCGCCTGGCTTGGGTGGTGATGCCGGGGTCAAGTCCCGCCGCCCGCTTGCGGGTGCGCGCAGCGCAGGACTTGAGGCCGGCATCACCACCCAAGCACAATCGTTCGTGTCGTTCGGCGGCGATCGGTCCTGCTCGCAGCTTCACTCCGCCCTATCGTCCAGATGCAAGTCCCAGCCCTGTCGGTCATGCGGCGTCGCGCCACATCAACTCATATCCGGTCGCCACTCAGAGTGGCTGCACCATAAACCCCCATGCTTGGGGCAGCGGGCTGGGCGATCGGGACCATTCTTTCATTACGGCGTTTTTCAGCCCGTCGTGGATGCGGTCCCGTGCCCTGGACTTCGGCGAGCTGATCAGGCCCGACCGAACCTCGGTGTGTCTGTCATCGCATGGCGCGGTGTTCCTTCATCGTTTCGTCCCGCGTTCCGCTCACGCGGCCTTCAGCACGGCACCTTGCGGCACCACGCCGTGCTTGACGTAGCGCCACAGCGCGACGAGCAGCTTGCGCGCCAGCGCAACGATGGCGATGCGCTTCACGCGCGCGCCTTGGCCCTTGATCCGCTTGTGGAACCACTGCGTCAGCGTCGAGTTCGGGCTGATGGCGCTGCCACGACCAGGCGAGCTCAATGAGGATCGTCCGCAACCGCCGGTTCCCGGCTTTGGAGATGCCCTGTTCGCGCTCCGCGCCGCCACTGGACCACGGTGTCGGCGCGATGCCGGCGAACGACCCCAACTGGCGTCGATTGTCGAAGTCTCTGTTCAGACACTCCAACGACAGCACTGTGGTAAACTCCGGCCCGATCCCGCGCAGCCGCAACAGCAACGGCGCGGCCGCCATTTCGGGCGGCGCGGCTGTCGCGGCCTCCGGCGCCGTGTCTGGCGCCGCAGCTACCCGCGCGGCACGCAGCAGCGCGTCACGTTCCGCCTCCGCCGCCTTGATCTGTTCGCACAGCAACTCAAGCCGCAGCAGGATCCGCTCGATCGTCGTATGAAGGTGCGGCGGCAGCGCGCGTCCATCGCCGGTACGCAACGTCTGCAGCACTTGCCGCGCGTCCTTCTGCAACGGCTTGAACCCGGCAATCCCCTGGTTGGCAAGCAACCCGCCGATCCGGTTGCTCAGCCGCGTCCGCTCGCCCACCAGCTCGCCGCGTTCACGCGACAGGCGGCGAATATCCTCCTGCGCCACACTCGGCGGCACCACCATCGAACACACGCCAACTTCACCGTCCAGCCACGACGCCAGGCTGCGCAGCAGCTTCTCGCCATCGATCCGGTCGGTTTTCGCGTTCCGCTTGCGCTGTGGGCCAAGGATCGAGGCCGCGTCCACCACGTGGCTCTCGACCCCCTGCGCCTCCAGCCAGCGATGCAGCCAGAACCCATCCAGCCCGGCCTCGTAGATACTCACGATCCGCACCGGCCGGCCGGTGCGCCGCTCCGCTTGCTGGCGCTGCGCCGTCAGCAGGCTCAACACCTTCTCCGTGTCGCGCGCTGCAACCGTGAAGCGCGACAGCTTCGCGCTGCCCGGCGCGCGGACGGTCAGCACCCACTTGCTCTGGCTCAGTTCAAACGACACCAGAAGTCTGGCAATCTCCGCCGTGGTGGCGGTCGGGTGGTCTTGCGGTCGGGTCTCGATACGCATCGCTTGCTCCCTCGTGCTGTGGGACGCATACCGAACCCGATCCAGCGCCCGGTCGCCACTACCACCGGCATGGGTTCTTTCTTTGCTGCAGCGTGAAGCCGCGCAACTGACGTGAAGGTGATGTGATGTCCGATTTAACCGACGTGTTCGAGATCATGCACACGACGCGCGCGATGCGTCGGTTGAAGCCGGATCCCGTGCCGGACGAACTGATCCGCAAGATCCTGGAAGCCGGCGTCTGCGCCGCCAACGGCGGGAACACGCAGCGCTGGCGTTTCCTGGTGATCAAGAATCCGAAGATCAAGCAGGCCGTGCAACGCATCTACAAGCGCGCGTTCGACGAGGTGGTGGGTCCACGCTACGCCACCAGCGCGCCGCCACCGGGCGTCACTCCGGAACGCTTCAAGCGCCAGCACGCGGCGGTGGAATATCTGACGAATCACTATCATGAAGCCCCGGTCTGGATCGTTGCCTGCATCGAGGACAAGGCGCTGCCCAACCGCTGGGCCGGTGCCTCGATCTATCCGGCGGTGCAGAACATGCTGCTGGCGGCGCGTGCGCTGGGCCTCGGGTCGACCCTGACCACGCGGCACCTGCTGTACGAGAAAGAGGCCGAGGCGGCGTTGGGCCTGCCGCAGGGCGTGCACTCCTACGCCATTCTGCCGATCGGCTACCCGATGGGCCGCTTCGGTCCGGTCGGCCGCGGTGCGCTGGTCGACATCGTGTACGAGGATCAATGGGGCAAGCCCTACGCTGGGCTGTAACGCAGGAGACAGTCATGGCCCGCATTCCACCGATCACCGGCAAGGCGGACGTTGCGGCAACGGATCAGCACGTCGTCGATCAGGTGCTGGAAGTATTCGGCCGCGTGCGCGGGCCGTTCAGCATCCTGCTGCACAGCCCGACGTTGGCGGAGCGGCTGTTGCCGCTGGTCCGGTTCAACCGGAACGATACGATCGTGGAGCCGCAGTTGCGCTCGATCGCCGTACTGGCCGCGGTGCGCGAGCGCGAGGCGGCCTATGTCTGGGCGGCGCAGGTCGACGCGGCGCGGCGCGCCGGATTGCGCGAGGCAGTGATCGACCTGCTGCGCGCCAAGGGCGATCCGGCGGGATTACCCCAGGACGAGCGTGACATCGTGGTCTACGCGCGCCAGCTTATGCGCACCAACCGGGTGGATCAGGCGGTGTTCGACGCGCTGAACCAGCGGCACGGGGCGAAATGGCTGGTCGAACTCACGGCGGCGGCGAATTTCTACGCCTTCCTGTCCGGCATGGTGAACGCGTTCGAGGTCCCGGCGCCGCCCGACGGCGATCCGCTGCCGGCGTAACGTTACGCTTGCGCCGGGTGTTGCACTTCGTTTGTGAACTTAGGGTATCCACGACTTTCTTTGCTGCAACGAAGACAAGTCGTGGATACCGGCATGACGGGGTAGCACCGACGAGTTTATCATTCGGATGCTGGTATGATTTCGCGTCCGTACCGCGTCGGCCACAGCCGCATCGGGTCGACTGCCGCTGTAGCCGGCAGGGCCCACCCTACCGCCGCAGTGGGTGGATTCCGGACTTTCGACGGTAGCGGCTCGCACCGTCTCACCACAGGCCTGGCACCAGCCGATACCTGACTTGCTTCGCGTAGTCGTCGTAGCCCGCGAGCTCGCGCCTCAACATACGCTCCTCACCCACTATCCGCGTACTAATGACCACAATGAGTATCGATGCGGCCAGAAGCCCCCACCACGAGCCGAGGAGCATTGGCGCGCCGATAAACAGTATTGACCCGCCAGCGTACATTGGATGGCGCACGACGCGATACGGTCCTTTGGTGATCACCACCTGAGCCCGCCCAGGTTGCATCTTCACCTGCGGCGCGGCAAACGTGTTGAAGCGAAAGACCTGCCAGCACAGGAACATGCACAATGCGATCAGGCAGGCACCCAGTACTTGGCCCCAAAGAGGCACCGCTGACCATCGGAAACGGCGTGCGTCGAGGCCGATCAGCGCGATCCAGGCAACGAAGGCGGCAAGCAGGACGACCATGAAGATGCGATCCCACTGCTTCTGATCACGCTGAAGGGGCGCACCTAGCCGAGACGCAAGAAGCGCCGGATCATGACGCAATAGCCAAGTGCTCACGGCAAATGAAGAAACCCCGATCTCAACAAGGAAAATCCAGGCCTGCGGCCAGCGCCAATCGCCGGCCGCCAGGAACAGGATCGCGCCCATCACCACGAGCGAAAGTAGTGTCTGGACCACCATTCTCACAAACAACGGTCGGTCCATGGCGTTACCGGTCCCTCATGTGGCTCGCCAGGAGCATGCTACAAAAAAGGACCGTTCGTTAGTTCGGGCCGCTCCGTCAGCCCACGCCCTCCACGATGCGGATATCCCGCTCCGCGCCATCGCCCAGCGCAGCGAGTGCCGCCTTGTAACCGGGGCTGTCATGCGTTGCCGTCGCCTGCGCTACGCTATCGAATTCGATCAGCACGGTGCGCTGGTCGAGCCCCGCCTCGTAGGTCTTAGCCGGCGTACCCCTCGCCAGGAATTGGCCGCCGCCAGCGGTGATCGCCGGCCCGGCGAGCTTGGCATACTCGGCCAGCGCGGTCGGGTTGGAGATGGAACGATAGGAGCTGATCCAATATGCCTTGGGCATTGCTTCCTCTTTGCTGACAGGGTCATGGGACGCGCGGTGGACAAGTCGGGACGTTGCCCATGGAGGCCAGCATAGCGCTGGGTGGTGGTGTTGATCCAGGGCGGGCAGGAGATCGCGCCGACTGGGGATTGGCGCACGGCCAAGGCGCGACACTCCCCCTCCCCTTGAGGGAGGGGGAGAATTTAGCCAGGCACCGAACGCTACTTCTCGCCCACCGGCTGCACCCGTCCCCCATCGCCGACCTCATCCGGCAGATTGATCGCCACGCGCTGGCCGACCGTCGCGCCCTCGGTCAGCGTTGCGTTGATCCCGTCGGTGCTCGCCACCTTCACGGGCTGCAAATGCACCGTCTTGTCGCCGCGCAGATCGGCAACGAACGTGCGCGTCCCACGCACGATCAAGCCGGCCACCGGGATCTGCGGGTAGCTGTCGATCGGAACATGCAACGTCACATAGGCGAAACTGCCGGCAACCAGGAAATGATCGCGGTTGTCGACCTCCAGCTCCACGAACAGCGTGCGGGTGCGCGGGTCAAGCTGATCGGACGTGCGCGCGATCCGCCCCTGCATCTTGCGTTCGGCGTTCGCGCCATCAGCCACATCGGCAATGTCGCCGACATGCACGAATGGCACATCGCGCTGTTCCACGTAGACATCGATCCGCAGCTTGCTCTGGTCGGCGATCGTCACTACCGGCTGGTTGCTGACCTTGTTGGTGGCGGAGTTCTGCACCAGCGTGCCGATATCGACAAAGCGGGCGGTCACCACGCCGTCGAACGGCGCGCGGATCTGCTCATAGGATTTCATCGTGGCGAGTTGGGCAACGCTCGCAACCGCCATGGTGTAGTTGGTCTCCGCCTGGTCGGAATCCTGCTGCGATGTCCAACCGCGCCGCACCAGGTCCTTCGCCCGCGCCCAGATACGCTGCTTGTTTTGCAGGTCGCGCACCGCGCTTTCGTACTGCTGGTCGGTCTCCACCGAAGCGACCGTCGCCAGCAGGTCGTTGGTCTTCACCATGTCGCCGCGATCCACCGTGATCGCGGTCACGAAGCCGCTGGTCTTGCTGTACAGCGTCGCCGCCTGATACGGCCGGGTATCGCCGAGCAACTGGATCAGCCGCTCTTTCGGCCCCTGGGCCACTGTCGCGATCTGCACCACCGGTCCGCGCGCGATGACCTCGGCCAGCGCCTCGCGTGAGGCCGACAATGCGCTGTCCTTGTCGTACCACATGCGCAGTCCGCCGAGCGCCGCGCCGGCCACCAGCACGACACCCGCGACGTACAACAGAAAGCTCGCGAAACGATTTCGTCTAGCCATGCAACGGTTCTCCGGACGGCGGTTCCCCTGCATCGGCCGCACCGGCGGCTTCAGCGGCGAACCGCGTGTCGAGCATATGCAGCGTCGGCGGCTTGCGCCGCAGCAGGGTATAGAAGATCGGCACGATGAACAGCGTGGCGAACGTCGCCATGATCAGCCCGCCGATCACCGCGCGGCCCAGCGGTGCGTTCTGCTCGCCTGCGTCGCCCAGTCCCAGCGCCATCGGCACCATGCCGATGATCATCGCCAGCGCGGTCATCAACACCGGGCGCAACCGGATGGTGCCGGCGCCCAGCACGCCTCGGTCACCGTCATCTCGGCACGTGAGCCGGGCGTGCCGCGCGCGCGCAGATCGTTGGCGAAACTGACCACCAGGATCGAGTTCGATACCGAAATGCCGATCGTCATGATCGAGCCCATCAGCGATTCGACATTGATCGTGGTGCCGGTCAGCGCCAGCATCCAGATGATGCCCATCAGCCCGCCGGGCACCGCCATCATGATGATGAACGGATCGACCCAGGACTGGAACAAAATCACCAGCAGCGCATAGACCAGGATCACCGCCAGGATCATGCCCAGCGCCAGGCTGCGGAATGACGCCTGCATGACCTCGTTCTGGCCGCGGATGTCGATATGCGTGGTGATCGGCAGTCCCTTTTTGATGTCGTTGATCGCCGCCTGGATGTCGGCGGCGGTCGATCCCAGATCGCGCCCGTCTACGTTGGCGGCGATGTCGAGCTCGCGCTGCACCGTGTAGTGGTTCACCAATTCCAGGCTGGAGCGCGGATACACCGTCGCCATGTCGCCCAATCGCATCACCGGCGAGCCCGGCAGCACCGCCGGGTCCGCCGCTTCCGGCACCGGAACGGGTGCGCTCACCGGCGTCCCCATCAGGTCGGCCACCGAGTTGATCTGGTCAATCGGCGTCTGCACCGCCACCGAGTAGTTCACGTTGTTCTGCGGGTTGAGGAAGAAATTCGGCGCCACCAGCACCGAGGACGACAGCGAGGCCAGCATGTTGTTGGCGACGTCGCGCTGCGAGACGAGCAGCTTCGCGGCACGCAGCCGGTCCACGTCGATCTGCAGCGCCGGATAGTTCAGCACCTGCACCAGATGTGGGTCGGCCACGCCGGGGATCAGCTTCATCCGTTGCAGCAGACGTTGCGCCAGGACATAGGAGCGGTCGAAGTTCACGTCCTGGATCTGCACGTCGATCGGCGCCGGCAGGCCGAAATTCAGCACCTGGCTGACGATATCGGCGGTCTGGAAATAGAACAGGCTGCCGGGGAACTGCGCCGGCAGGGTGGCGCGGATGGCGCGCATGTAGCCGATGGTCGGATGGTGATCGCGCTTCAGCGAGATCAGGATCTCCGCGTCCATCTCGCCGACATTGTCGCTCGGCACGAAGGCCAGGTTGAACGACGACGGCACGCCGATCGTGTCGTTGATGGTGTCGAGTTCGTCGGCCGGAATGATCCGCCTTATCGCGTCTTCGACCTGCAACACCTCGCGCTCGGTGTCTTCGATGCGCGTGCCGGTCGGCGCGCGGAAGTGCAGCTTGATCAGCCCGACATCGGCGCTGGGGAAGAAATCCAGTCCGATCGTTGCCGCCACGCCCCCGGTCACCACCAGCAATGCGCCGAAGCAGATCAGCACGAAAACGCGATGCCGCAGCGTGCCTTCCAGCATCCTGCCATAGCCGTTGCGGAATCGTTCGAAGCCACGGTCGAACAGGCCGAACAGGCCCTTCGGGGCCGCATGGTGGTCGGCGGACGCCAGCAGGAACCGCGCAAAACTCGGCACCACGGTGAAGCTCAGCGCGTAGGATGCCAGCATGCAGAACACCACCGTGGCGGCCAGCGGGATGAACAAAAATCGCGCCACGCCGAACAGCATCACCACCGGAAAGAACACGATGCAGATCGCCAGCGTGGCGACGGTCAGCGGCTGGATCACCTCGCCGGCGCCCTCCAGGATCGCCACCGTCAACGGCTTGCCGTGCGTCAGGTTGCGATGGATGTTCTCGATCGTGACGGTGGCGTTATCGACCAGCAGGCCGATCGCCAGCGCCAGGCCGCCCAGCGTCATCAGGTTGATACTGTTGCCGGTCAGGAACAACCCGATGATGCCGGCAAAGATCGACAGCGGGATCGATGTGGCCACGATCACCGTGTTGCGCCAGCTTCCCAGGAACACCAGGATCAGCACCGAGACCAGGATCGAGGAGATGATCGCCTCGCGGATCACGTTCTCCACCGCGGCGCGGACGAACACCGACTGGTCGAAATCGAGCTTCAGTTCCAGCCCGTTCGGCGCCGCCGCCTGGATCTCCGGCAGCGCCGCGCGCGCCGCGTCCACCACCGCCAGCGTCGAGGCGTCGGCGTGCTTCAGGATCGCCAGATAGACCGCCCGCTTGCCGTTGACGTGCACGATATTGGTCTGCGTCGCGAAGCTGTCGCTGACATGGCCGACATCGCCGATGGTCACCGGGGCGCCGTCGAATACACCCAGCGGCAAGGCGTTGAAGCGATCCACCGTGGCCGGGCTGGAGTTGAGCTGCACGTTGTAGGTGCGATCGCCGATCCGCGCGGTGCCGGCGGGCACGATCACATTCGACGACTGCAGCGCATTCACCACGTCATTCAGCGAAAAGCCCTTGGCAACCAGCAGTCCCGGATCGACGTCGACATTGATCTGCCGCGACTTGCCGCCGAACGGCCCCGGCGTGGACAGGCCCGGAATGGTGAACAGCTTCACCCGGATGAAGTTCAGGCTGTAGTCGTAGATCTGCTGCTCGGTCAGCGTCTTCGACGACATCGTCAGCTGCACCACCGGCACGTTCGAGGCGTTGAACTGGATCACCGCCGGCGGCTGCATGCCCGGCGGCGCACTGCGCAGGATGGTGTTGTTGACCGAGGAGATCTGCGCGATCGCGCCGCCGATCTCGGTGCCTGGCTGGAAATAGACCTTGAGGATGCCAATGCCCGGGATCGACTGCGATTCGATACGGGAGATGCCGTTGACGGTGGTGGAATAGGCTCGCTCGCTGATGAAGACGACGCGGCGTTCCATGTCTTCGGTGGTCAGGCCGGGGTAGTTCCACACCACCAGCACGACGGGGATGTCGATGACCGGGAAGATGTCGACGATCATCCGCGTGATCGACAGCGCACCGAGCAGGACGATCAGCATCGCGGCGATCGCGGAGGTGTAAGGCCGGCGCAACGACAGGCGCACCAGACCGATCATGCAAAGTCTCCCAGGAAGGCAGCGACGGCGGCTTTCCCGGCGGAATTATTGCCGGACAGGCGGCGGATGCCAAGCACCAGGTTCGTACGCCGGCGCCGAGGCGTAACCTTACTCCCCCTCCCCTTGAGGAAGGGGGCTGGGGGGAGGGGTCGGCGCGCCACAAGCGTCGGTGCGATACCGGCACCAACCCCTCCCCCCAACCCCCTCCCTCAAGGAGAGGGGGAGTCAAGGTTACGTTTTGGCCGGCGCCGCCATCACCTGGCGGTAATGCGGTCGACTTCAGCCAGTTCCTCCGCGGACAATTTCCAACCGCCAGCCTTAACGTTCTGCTCCAGTTGGTCCGGCCGCGTCGCGCCGGCGATCACGCTGGCCACCGGTGCCTGTGCCAGCAGCCAACTGAACGCGAGTTCCAGCATTGTATGGCCGTGCCGCTCGGCGAAGTCCGCGAGCTTCTCGGCAATCGGCCAATTGCGGTCGGTCAAATAGCGGTCGGCCAGACGCTGCGTGTTGGCCAGCCGGGTGCCCGCCGGCAGGTTGGCGTTGCGGCGGTACTTGCCGGTCAGCAAGCCGCTCGCCAGCGGGAAGAACGGCAGCAGGCCCATGCCGTATTTCAGCATGGCAGGCTTCAGTTGCGGCTCGACGACATGCCGCACCACCAGCGAATATTCGTCCTGGCAGGAAACGAAAGCGTTCAGGTTGTTCGCCTTCGAAGTCCATTGCGCTTCCACGACCTGCCAGGCCGGGAAGTTGGAACAGCCGATGTAACGCACCTTGCCCTGGCGTACCAGGTCATCCAGCGCGCGCAGGGTTTCCTCGATCGGCGTGCGCGGGTCGGGCGCGTGGATCTGGTAAAGGTCGAACCAGTCGGTGCGCAGCCGGCGCAGACTGTCCTCGACCGCCTGCATGATGTAGTGGCGCGACCCGCCGACCTTCACGCCGACATCGTCCATCGGCATGCCGAACTTGGTCGCCAGCACGATCTGTTTGCGGTCGTCGCCGAGGATTTTCCCCATCACCGTTTCGGACCCGCCGCGTTCGCCGTAGGTGTCGGCGGTGTCGAACAGGGTGATGCCGAGATCGAGCGCCTTGTGGATCACCGCCCTTGTGGCGTCGTCGTCGATGCGGGCGCCGAAGTTGTTGCACCCCAGGCCGATGGCCGAGACACGCAGGCCGGACTGGCCCAGGTTGCGAATTTCCATGGTCGAGGGTTCCTCTTGCGGCGCCACGTGCGGGACGCCCCAGTGTTGCGGGACGCCCCAGTGTTGCGGGACGCCCCAGTGTTGCGAGACGCCGAAGTGTTGCGGGGCGCCGCAGTGTCGCAAGTGCGGGCGGTGGCGTCAAAATGGCACCGCACCGCGGTTGGAGAGCGCTTTCGAGGTTCCCCACAATCAGCCCCGGATCGTCAGGCGGCCGACACACAGCCAGTGATCGCGTTGGCACTGTTTGGTTTGTCACAAAACTGGGCGATGCTATAATCGGCGGACCGTGCTCACGCTGCCGGCCGAGGAAACCACCCCTGGCCGGAAGTGTTTTCTAACGATTTTGGTCACCCGGCCATGAACAGGAAAACTCGAAGCCCGCTCGTCGATCGTGTCACTCAAGCCGCGGAGACCTCACTCGAAGCGCAGGGCTACGTGAGCTGCATCGACGTGCTTGTCGGGATCCGCTGGCTTGATGCCAGCAACTTGAAGCGCTGGCAGCTGGGGCAGGTCGATTGCCTCGAGGCGGCGATGCAGACCAATCCGCCTCGTATAGCCGAAGCCATGACAATGTTCCGTACCTGGGCGGCGCAAAACGGGCTGCTCAAAAGCGAAGCGCAGTACGTGGCACGCTCGCTGCAACGACAGGCGCTGCGTTTCAGCCACAGCGGAGATCCTGCGGTTGAAGCACTCTATCGGACCCATTGGGTCTCGCCCGAGCTGCCGGAGAAGAAACGCGAACGCCTGGCGGCGCAGGCGAACCGCCCGCCGGAGTTGGTGGTGGTTCAGCCATTGAAACACGAATGGAAATGCCACAGGTGCGGTGGTACCGGTGATCTGCTGGTGATGGAAAACCCCGGTCCGGCGTGCCTGCGCTGCATCGGGCTGGACGATCTGGAATTCCTGCCGGCGGGCGACGCGCTGCTCACGCGGCGTGTCAAGGCCAAGAGTGCGCGGTCCGCGGTTGTCGTGCGTTTCAGCCGCGCGCGCGGACGCTACGAACGGCAAGGTCTGCTGGTCGAAACCCACATCCTGGCCGAGGTCCAGCAACAGATCGAGGCGCGCCGAGGTGCGTGATACGTCAACTGTTGCGGGCACCCAGGTGGTTATACCGGCGCGCGTCGGCATGTTTGCCGTAACGAAGGCAAGTCGTGGATGCCGGCGTGACGTGGATGCCAGCATCACGTGGATGCAGGCACGACGCGGCCCTAGCGCAGAGCCTTCCCGCAGCCACTCAAACGTCGGGCTGAGGCGCCGCGGCGGGATCGAGGAATTCCGCCAGGTCGGCGGGTGCCGCTTCCTCCGCCTCGGCACCGACCGCCTCGCCACGGGCCTGCTTCTCGGCCTCCTCCAGGCTGCGCGCGACGTTCACGGTGACCGCGATCGACACTTCGGGGTGCAGCACCACGCGCACCTTCGACAGGCCCAGAGTCTTGATCGGATGCTCCAGCACCACCTGCTGGCGGGTGACCGTCAGGCCGCCCGCAGTGCAAGCCTCGGCGACGTCGCGCGCGGAAACCGAGCCGTACAGGCTGCCGGACTCGCCCGCCTGGCGGATGATCACGACCGACAGGCCGCCGACGCGTTCGGCGACGCGTTCGGCTTCCTCGCGGCGCTTCAGGTTCTGCGCTTCAAGCTGCACGCGCTCCTGCTCGAAGCGCGCCATGTTCTCCTTACTGGCACGCAACGCCTTGCGCTGCGGCAGCAGGTAGTTGCGGGCGTAACCGGGCTTCACCTTCACCCGTTCGCCCATCTGCCCGAGCTTCTCGACCCGCTGCAGCAGGATCAGTTCCACGGCGGCCATGGGGTGTGCTCCTCAGACCAGGACGTAGGGCAGCAGGCCGAGGAACCGCGCGCGCTTGATGGCGACGGCGAGCTCGCGCTGCTTCTTGGCGGATACGGCGGTGATGCGGCTTGGGACGATCTTGCCGCGCTCCGACAGGAAGCGCGACAGCATGCGCACGTCCTTGTAGTCGATCACCGGCGCGTTCGGCCCGGAGAAGGGGCAGGACTTGCGGCGGCGGTAGAATGGCCGGCGGGCGCCGACGGCGGCGCGGCGGGCGGCGGGATTGATGTCGGTGGTGTCGGACATCCGGGCTACTCCTCCAGGCCGGCGCGGAAGTCAGGGACCTCGTCGCGCGCGCGGAATTCCTCGCGATCGTCGAAGCCGCGGCGACGGCCGGATTCGAAGCGCCCAGCCGGCTTGGGTCCGCGGAACGAACGATCGCGTTCGTCGGCGCGGCGCGACAGGATGGCGGACGGCGCTTCCTCGATGGCCGGAACGCGCACCGTCATGAAGCGCAGTACGTCTTCGTTCAGGCGAAGCTGGCGTTCCATTTCGGTAACGAAGGCCGGCTGCGCGTCGAGGCCCAGCAGCATGTAGTGGGCTTTGCGGTTCTTCTTGATCCGGTAAGCCAGGCTGCGCAGACCCCAGTATTCGCGCTTCTTGACGGCGCCGCCATCAGCCTCAAGCTGGCCGGCGATGCCATCGGCGATCGTGTCGACCTGCTGTTGCGTAACGTCGTTGCGTGCGATGAACACGCATTCATACAGCGGCATCCATGTCTCCCTCTGGCTTGTCTCCGCCCTGGCCCCGATCCCATCGCGGGAGGGCCTCGCCCCACCATGGGACGCCGGGCATAGCCGGGGCGTGGAGCCGCACCCCCGGCAGGGAAGGCGCGGCGTAAAGCACGGATCGCCGCGGGATGCAACTTCAAGTCTATTCATAATAGACATGAAACGGCGCTGACCGAGTTGACCCGCCGCCAGCCGCACCCATTTGCTTACCCTGCGTTACCCTTGGCTGCGCGCAGATGTGGTGCGCGAGCATCACGGTGTGATTGCAATCAATACGGGTATCGCTTTTTTGTTCGCAATCGTGCTACGCGACCCCACAACTCACGTTGTCGTGAGTTGCACGTGGACGAGGCAATATGGCGACCCGATTCCCGGTCCTGCTGGCCCATGCGGGATGTGACCACACCGGCTCCGTCGTGTGGGAGCAGCGCGACCGCGGGCACGCGGGCGGCGAAGGCGGCCCAGTGCTGGTCGGCCTACCGCGAGGCTTCGTCAGCCTGAACGCCGGGGACGGCTCAATCGAGATTGTGTGTGCCGGCTGCCGGCAGACCGTCGCGTCGGCTGCGCGTGGCGAGCCGCTGGGGAACGGCACGGCGGCGGATCCGGCCGTTGCGCCGACGGTGGCGAAGGATGTTGCCACCGCTGTCGCGGACCCAGTCACACGGGACGAAACCGCTTCCCGCGCCGAGCAAGTGCCCTGCGCACGCGGCGCAACCACGGGCACCCCGGCGGCAACCGAACACGTCGATGGCGCGATACAGACCGAATTGGTCGATACCGCCGCGCAGGCCGCCCCAGGGGACGCCCCAGG
Source organism: uncultured Alphaproteobacteria bacterium (assembly GCA_963826975.1). Taxonomy (GTDB): domain Bacteria; phylum Pseudomonadota; class Alphaproteobacteria; order Acetobacterales; family Acetobacteraceae; genus Palsa-883. The sequence continues at coordinate 62,239 of CAWGZJ010000002.1, forward strand.
GGACGCAACGGAGGCCAACCTACCCGCGGACATCGAGGCGCTGTTCGCCGAGGCCGAGGACGTCGCGCCGATCCGCGGCGACAAAATACCGACCCATCTACTGGACCGGCTGCACCATCTGGCGGACCGGATGCGTCAGCGGCGCGAGTAACCCGTGACCCTGGCGCGGCAAGGACGAATCAGCGCCCGCGACAGTATGATATACCATTCACTCGTGAAAATCCGTGTCTTTGATAAATGTTTGCAATGAACAATCACCACGGAGACACGGAGAAGAATATCAAGTTAATCACTTGGCTTTTCTGCTCCGTGCCTCCGTGTCTCTGTGGTGATCCTTACTTTTGGACATGCGGCTGGGCACGGATTCCGGCGGGCATTGGGTATACCGGGCGGCGGTAGGGTTGACCAATCGGCGCTGTCCCCGCGCTTCCGGCCGGATCAATCCGTCCGGCGCGCCGCGAAGGCGTCCACCATTTCGGCAATCACCGCCGCGTCCGCCTGTTCCATCACCCGTCGTGCCAAACGCGTGCAGGCGTCGATCTCCACCGCGCGCACCACCTGCTTCACGCGCGGCACCGCAGCCGCATTCATGCTGAAGCTGCGCAGGCCCAACCCCAGCAACAGCGGCGTCAGGCGCGGATTGCCGGCCATCTCGCCGCACACGCTGACCGGCATGCGCATGCGCAACGCCGCCTCCGTCGTGAACTGCACCAGGCGCAGCACCGCCGGGTGCAGCGGATTGTACAGCTCCGCCAGATCGGTCTCGGCGCGATCCACCGCCAGCGTGTAGGCGGTCAGGTCGTTGGTGCCGATGGCGAAGAAATCCGCCTCCAGCGCCAGCGCGTCAGCCGACAGCGCGGCGCCCGGCGTCTCGATCATGATGCCGAGCGGCGGCAACTTCTCCGGCAGCCGGTCGCCGCGCCGGCGCAGCCGCCGCGCCACACGTTCGTATGTTTCGCGCGCCGCCCGAACCTCGGCGACGTTGGTGACCATCGGCAGCAGCACCCGCACCGGCCCGACGATCGCGGCGCGCAGGATGGCGGCGAGCTGGGTCTCGAACAGCTCCGGCTGACGCAGCAGCAGGCGGATGCCGCGCAGGCCGAGCGCCGGGTTGGCGTCGGCGATGTCCGGCACGATGCCCGCGGCAGACAGCGCCTCGATCTCCTTCTCGCCGCCCCAGTCCAGCGTCCGGATGGTCACCGGATCGCCTTCCATCGCCTCGACGATCGCACGGTAGGTCTCGGTCTGGGTGTTCTCGTCGGGCACGGTCTCGCGGTTCATGAACAGGAACTCGGAGCGCAGCAGGCCGATGCCGTGGGCGCCCGACTGGGCGATCTGCGGCAACTCAAGCGGCAGCTCCAGGTTGGCGGCGAGTTCGATCTCGGCACCGTTCTGGGTGATCGCCGGCAGCCGGCGCAGCCTGGCGTAACGCTGCCGCTCGCGGGCGAAGGCGGTGACGGCGCGGCGGGCGGCGGCGAGCGTCGTCGCGGTGGGATTGAGCACCACCTTGCCGGCTGTTCCGTCGACCACGGCGACATCGCCGGGTCGAATGGCATGCGCGAGGCCGGCGGCGCCCAGCACCGCCGGCACGCCGAGTGCCCGCAGCATCACGCCGGTGTGGCCGTCGGCGCCGCCTTCCTCGGCGGCAACGCCGGCGAGGCGGGCAGGATCGAGCAGCGCCGCATCGGCCGGGCGCAGCGCCTCGCTGATCAGCACCGCGCCCGCCGGCAGGTCGGCAAAGCTGCGGAACGGCGCGCGGGTCAGATTGCGTACCAGCCGGCGCCCGATCTCGCGCACCTCGTCGGCGCGGCGGACCAGGGCGGCGCGATCGTCGGCGGACATGTCGTGGTCCGCTTGCGCCAGGATTGCGCCGGCGATCGCGTCGGCTTCCTCGCCGACCGCGAATTCGGCGTTGAGCAGGGTCTCCTCGATCCGCCAGCGGATGCCGCGGACCAGCCGCGACGGGCCGATCATGCGGATATAGGCGTCAATCAGCGGCGCGATCTCCTGCTGGCTTTCCTCCGGCAGGATGGCGAGGCGGGCACGCAGCTTGACGAGTTGCTTGCGCGACTGGGTGATGGCGGCGTCGAGCCTGGCGCCCTCAGCGGCGGTGTCGGCGGCCAGGATCTTGTGGCGAGTGATCTCGACCTCGGGTTCCGAGGCGCGGAACACCGGGCCGATGGCGACGCCCTGGGAGATCGGGATGCCCGTGTAGCTCCGTTCCGGCCGCGCGACGACGCCGGCAGCGTCGGCGAGACGCGCCATGCGCTTGTGCTGCGGCGGCGGGGGGATGGGCGGCTGGCTCATTGGGCTCCGGGCTGCGTGGGCGGGATCGACAGCATCGGGTCGATGTCGCGCAGTGGCGCGAGTCGCCTATGTTCCGTTTGCGAGGCGGTCATTGCAAGGCTTTGGCATGGCAGGCGTCATCGGCGAGGACGCCGGCATGCCACGGCACCGCAAGCAATCAATCGGACACAGAGTCACACCGAGGGCACACAGAGTTTCGCTGAGAAGCATTAATTGCGCTTCGCGCCAATACAACCAATGCTCCGCGCGAAGCGTCGTTGCTGTCTTCTTGGTGAAACTTTGTGTGCCCTCGGTGAAACTCCGCGTCCGATGGCTTGCTTGCCGTAGTGCGGCGGCGTCCCCCAAGCGGCCCGCACGCCGCGCTCGCGTATCCCAGTTTACTTGCCGGCCCGCCGGAGGGTGCTTTCGAACAATATCAGCAGCAGGCCCGCAAACAGGATCAGCGCATCCGCACTCGCCGGAATGTCCAGTCGCGGCAGGACAAGTGCGGCGATCGCCAACCAGGCAACGATGGCAACCGCGTATGTGCCGTCGTCCACGAACAACCCGTAGATCTCCAGGATGATGGTCTTCAGCCAGGACATGGCAACACGCTCCTACTGGCCGGCGACTTGCAGCCGTGCATGCGCCCGGGCGCGCGATGCCGGCACGGCGCACAGCGCAACGAGAAGAAATCCGCCAACCAGGCCCAGCAGCGACCAATCGGCGCCCGGCCATGCAAAGCCGCAGCCCTCGCCGACCCAGAACGTTCCAAACGCCGAGAGCAGCACACCAACCGCGAATTTGAGCGTGTTCTCGGGAATGGACGCCAGCGGACGGTGAACCAGCAGACCGAGAGCAATGACCAGCAGCAGTGCCGCCAGGGCACCCAGGCTCGCCGGCACCAAAAGCCCCGCGCCACCGGCACCGATCGCGATCACGATGAAGACCACTTCGGTGCCCTCCAGCATCGTGATCTGAAACGATGCCGCGAACGCGACCCGGTCCCAGCCTCCTGCCACCCCGGCAACCCGCCGCATCGCATCGGTCTCTTTCGCATAGATTGCCTGTTCGTCGTGCAAGGGGATGACGCCGGCCGAGCGCAGGATGGCCTTGCGCAGCCATCGCATCCCGAACAGCAGCAGCAGCGTGCCGACGGCTAGCTGAATCGCATCCAGCGGGACCCGTGTCAGCGCCGCACCCAGGACCGCAACGATGCCGAGAAGCACCAGCACCGCGAAGCCACTGCCAGCCAGAGTACTGGGCCAACCGCGCACGCTCCCGACCGCCAGAACGACCGTCAGTGCTTCGACGAACTCCACGAGTGAGGCGAGAAATGCCGCCAGGATGGATGGCCCGGCATGGGTCCACACGATGCTCATCCGACCTCCTTCTGGCAGGGCGCCGGGGAGCGGCGCCCATTTTGGTGCATAGGACCCATTTCGTACATGCGATCGGTACTCGGGACAGCCCCCATGGCACCGGATTTCAGTGACCTTCGCAGCACCCCGCGAAGGTTGCCGCGTCGTTGGGCGGTTGGATTTGCCCCCTTGCGTGAGTAGCATATGCTACCGAAGTGCGCGTCAGGCAATGCTCACTACGCCGCCATGCACACTACGATCGCAATTTGTTGATGGATAACACCGATGACCGCGAATGCTGACCGGCCGGCCGCGAAATCAGGAAATGGCGCGGCGGCGGACCTGTTCGGCCAGCGCGTTGCGGCCGCCCAGTCGGCGCTGTCTCCGGCCGCGCGCCGCGTCATCCGGTTCATCGATCAGAACCGGGTCGCCACGCTCGCCAGTTCGGCGGTGGAGTTGGCCAGCAGCATCGGCACCTCAGATGCGACCGTCGTTCGGGCCGTCCAGGCGCTCGGCTTCGACGGCCTGGGCGACCTGCGCCAGGCGCTGATCGCGTCACTCGGCCAGCATTCGACACCGGCGGACGACATGCGCCGCACGCTGGCCGATGTCGGCGAGACCGCGGATCGCGCCATCGAGCTTGTGCTGGACAACCAACGCGAGGCGCTGGAGGCCCTGCGATCGCCGGCGGCGCGGGGACAGATCGCCGCGGCGGTCTCGGCCCTGCACCGCGCCGAGCGGATCATGGTGTTCGGCATCGGGCCGTCCGCCGCCCTGGCACAGTACGTGTCGGTCTTGCTGGTGCGCACCGGCCGGTCCGCGCGGACGCTGGATGCAACGGGCCTGGCGCTCGCTGACCAGTTGCTCGGCCTGCGCGCCGGCGACGCGCTGCTCGTCCTGGCCTACACGCGCCCCTATCGCGAGGTCGTCGCAGTCTTTACCGAGGCACGCCGGCTGGGACTGCCCGTGGTGCTGATCACCGACAGCCTGGACAGCAAGCTGGCGCGATTTGCCGATGTCATCGTGCCGGCGCGCCGCGGGCGGGCCGAACGGGTCGCGCTGCACAGCGCAACGCTCGTGGTGCTGGAGGCCCTGGTGCTGGGCCTCGCGGCATCGAACCGTGCCGGCGCGATGGCCACGCTGGAACGGCTGAATGAGCTGCGAGAGTCCGTCGCGGGGAAATCGGTGAGCGTGGGGTGATGCCAGGCGCCTGCAAGACTGACCCGCCGGCGCTGCGCCCACGTCTTGCCGGCACATGCCGGTATCCGCGACTTTTTCTTTGCTTCGACAATGACAATTCGCGGATATACCCAATGCTCGCCGGAACCTGTGCCCTGCCGCATGTCCGCAAGCAAGGATCACCACAGAGACACGGAGGAGAAAAGAAAAAGTGATCAACTTGATATTCTTCTCTGTGTCTCGGTGGCGATTCTTTACTGCAAATAGTTACCAAAGACACGGATTCCCCCGGGCGAATGGTATACCGGCCCAGGGCAATCGCATTCGGCATGATGTAGGAACGGACACTTTTATGACAATCGTCTTCGTAACAATCGGCTCTATTACGGTTGGCTGCGTGACGGTTGCTGTGACCCCGCGCCGCGGTTCCGCGCCCGACATCACGCTCCGCGCAGGAAGAAACTCAGCGTCACCGCGCTGGAGATCGCGATCACGCCGGCGCGCAGCCAGCGCGCGTCGAGCCGCATCGCCACGCGCGCGCCGACATAGCCGCCGAGCGCCGCCGCGAACAGCATCGCCAGTGTCTGCGGCCAGACCACCGCGCCGGCGGCGATGAAATACAGCACCGCCATGCCGTTCATCGCTCCGACCAGCACCGTCCGCGTCGCGCTCATCTGCTTCAGGTCGCCGGTGCCCAGCAGCCCCCAGACCGCCATCATCATGATGCCGACCGCGCCGCCGAAATAGCCGCCGTAGATCGCCAGCATGAACTGCGCGACGAGCGTCGTGGCGCGTCCGATGTGCAGCACGCGCCGTAGCGCCGAGCCGACCTGGCGGCCGAACGCGAACGCCAGGGTTGCCAGCAACAGCAGCCACGGCACCAGGGCGTTGAACGCGTCGCTCGGCGTGGCCAGCAGCAGCGCCGCACCCAACAATCCACCGGCCATGCTGACGGCCAGCAGCACCGGCAGCGTCACGCCGCCGATCCCGCCGAGCAACTTGCGATACGCCCAGCCGCTGGTGACGGAGCCGGGGAACAGCGCCACCGTGCTGGACGCGTTGGCGTAAACCGGTGGCACACCGGCGAAGATCATGGCGGGAAAGCTGACGAACGACCCGCCGCCGGCCGCCGCGTTCATCGCACCCGCCAGAAAGCCCGCGCCGGCCAGCAGCAACAGATGTGGCATGGACACGGCATGCCCGTATCGCGGTCGCCGGACAACCCAAGTGGGTGTCGTCTCGTTTCGACCGCTACCGAAGCATTTGGCCGGTGGGAGATCGGGCAAAAGCACGCGGCGCCGACGCTGACCCGGCCTTGCTTTCGATCAGACGCCAGTCGCAAACCAACTTCGTCCGCCGCAACTGCCGCATACGCTCAACGGCAGGAGGGCGGTTGAATATCGGTGTTGGGGGGCAACGCCATATCGATGGCGTCGCCGACGGGTTCATGATCGTGCGGACACTGCACATTGACGGTGATCGTCAAGCCCGCCGGCACCGCGCCGTCCGCTCCGGGCGGCATCCCTTGTGGCGGCGCGGCGGGCTGCAGCGTCGGTCCAAGCCGGGCGTCGACCAGGTAGAGCGTCAAGTCCCGAATCCGCGCTTGTTGCAGACTGGGCGGCAGCGCTGAGGTGTCCGCAACCTGCATCCGCATCAAACGCGGGTCCAGCAGACCCTGGATGAAGTTCGCCCGGACGTCGCCTCCGCCGGCGCCCACCGGCCGCATGCTGTTCGGGAACTGGGCAGGGCTGAGAAACGTGACCCGCGCGCCGTCCGGCAGCGGCTGCAGCGCCGCGTCGCCGGCCGCGATGTTCGGTGCCAATCGGTTTTCCAGGCGATGGTCGAGCTCCCACGCAGCGCGTTGCTGACCAGAGGGCCCGCCGCATGCCGCGAGCAGGACCAGCGGGCAGAGCAAGCTGGCAAGATGCGGGCGGAGCAAGCCGGCAAGACGCCGCGGGTGTGGATCCATGGTCCGAACGGTCTCCTGCTGCCGGCGGATGCGTACGACCGGTGGGGTTTAAGTTCGGTCGGGTGCTTGGCGTCGCAAGCCGAGGCGGCTTCACGATTTGGCTAGAGCCGAAAGGCCGCCCGGGCCTGCGGGTTCGCCCAGGCTCACGGATCGCTGTTCACTTGGGGTCTGAGGCGGAATGACCGAATCGACTCGGGATCGGTCGTAGCATTCCGGGTCATGACGGGTGGCGGTCCAGTCTGACCGTGGGTGCCGTCGTGGCAGATCGTCCGGCCACATCGGCGCGACGCTCAGTCGTGCTCCGCCGCCTCGCGCAGGGCGGCCTGGAATGCCTGCAGCACCTCGGCGCCGAAGCACGCGAAGACCACGCGCGTGATCGATGTTGCCTCGCGCAGGGCTGCGGTGGTTTGCGCCATGGCGATCCGCGCCGCCGCCGGGATCGGGTAGCCGTAGACGCCGCAACTGATCGCGGGGAAGGCGATCGAACCGACGCCGTGCGCGACAGCGAGTTTCAGGCTCTCGCGGTAGCAACTGGCCAGCAAGTCCGACTCGCCGCGGCCGCCGCCGCGCCAGATCGGTCCGACCGTGTGGATGACGTGGCGCACGGGCAGCCGATAGCCCTTGGTGATGCGCGCCTGCCCGGTCGGGCAGCCGCCGAGTGTGCGGCATTCGGCCAGCAGGTCCGGTCCGGCGGCGCGGTGGATCGCCCCGTCGACACCGCCGCCGCCCAGCAGCGATTCGTTCGCCGCGTTGACGATGGCGTCGACTTGCAGGGTGGTGATGTCGGCTTCGAGCACCTCGATATGTGTGGTCATACCCAGCCCCTCCAGCGGAGTACCATCAGCGGCAGGATCGCGGACACCGCGATCACCGTCAGGCCATATGGGTAGCCCCAGGCCCAGTCGTATTCCGGCATGGCCTTGAAATTCATACCGTAGATACCGGCGATCAGCGTGGGGGGGATACCGACGATGGAAACCACGGTCAGCACCTTCATTACGTTGTTCTGCGCGATGTTGATGAAGCCCAGGGTCGCATCCAGCAGGAACTGCAGCTTGTCGTTCAGGTGCGTATCGAAGTCACTGACCGAGGCGATGTCGCCGCGCAGCGTCGCCAGCCGCGGTGCCAGTTCCTTCGGCAGCCAGTCCGCGGCGGTGGATTCCACGTAGGGCACGATGCGCGCGGCGCCGACCTGCGTCTCGCGGACATGCGAGATCAGATCGCCGATCTGGCCGAGCGTGCCGAGGGTCCGGCGCAGCATCGCGTCCTCCTTCTTGCGTCCGCTGGTCTGCTCCACGCCGATGCCGAAGATGCGGTGGGAGATCGAGTCGAGATCGGCACGAACCTGCTCCAGCGTGTCGGCCTGGCGATCGACGATCGCCTCGAGCAGGCCGACGAAGATGTGCGCACTGTGCCGGGATTCGGTCTCGCCGCGCGGCACACGTTCGGCGAAGGCGTCGAATACCCGGCTGGGTGCGAAGCGGATGGTCAGCAGCCGGTCCGGTGACAGAACGAAGCCGGCGGCGACGCCGCGCGGGCCGTCAGCCATGCTGATCAGCGGCAGGCTGAGGTACAGCGCTCCGTTGCGGGTCGCCAAACGGCTGGAGCTTTCGATCTCGCTGAGATCCGCTTCGGTGGGAAGTGCGAGACCACTGGCATCGGCGACCCGCGCCGCCTCCTCTTGCGTCGGGCTGAGCAGGTCGATCCAGACCGCGTTGCGCAGCGCGGCCTGGTCGTGCGGGTCGGGGATCCGCTTCGGCCGTCCGTCCTCACAGGTGAACACGTTCAGCATGATTTTCCCCCGCTGCCCGGGACCAGCCCGCCTTCCGGGACCAGCCCGCGTTCCGAGACCAGCCCGTCTTCCGGGACAAGTCTGGGCCGCGCCGCCACCGGCCGGGAGTCGGGAGGGATCAATTCCGCGTCTTGTCCACCAGCGCGTTCTTGGCGATCCACGGCATCATGGCGCGCAGCTTCTCGCCGATCTGCTCGATCGGGTGGTCACCCATGCGCCGGCGCATGGCACGGAAATTCGCCTGGTTCACCTTGTTCTCCAGCATCCAGTCGCGCGCGAAACGACCGCTCTGGATGTCCTCCAGCACCCGCTTCATCTCCGCCCGTGTCGCATCGGTGACGATGCGCGGGCCGGAGACATACTCGCCGTACTCGGCGGTGTTGCTGACCGAGTAGTTCATGTTGGCGATGCCGCCCTCGTAGATCAGGTCGACGATCAGCTTCACTTCGTGCACGCACTCGAAATAGGCCATTTCGGGGGCGTAACCCGCCGCCACCAGCGTTTCATACCCGGCCTTCATCAGCTCGACCAGGCCGCCGCACAGCACAGTCTGCTCGCCGAACAGATCGGTCTCGCACTCTTCCTTGAACGTCGTTTCGATGATGCCGGCCCGCCCGCCGCCGATCGCCGACGCGTATGACAGCGCCACCTCCAGCGCGTTGCCGGATGGGTTTTGCGCTACCGCGACCAGGCAGGGCACGCCGGCGCCGCGCTGATACTCGCTGCGCACGGTGTGGCCGGGGCCTTTCGGCGCGATCATGAACACGTCGATGTCGGGGCGCGGGTCGAGCAGGTTGAAATGCACGTTCAGCCCGTGCGCGAACGCCATCGCCGCGCCGGATTTCATGTTCGGGCCGAGCTTGTCGCGATACAGGTCGCCCTGACCCTCGTCCGGCGTCAGCACCATCACCACGTCGGCCCATTTGGCGCAGTCGGCCGGGTCCATCACCTTGATGCCCATCGTCTCAGCCTTCGCCACGCCGGCGGAGCCTTTGCGCAGCCCGACGGCCAGGTCCTTTACGCCGCTGTCCTTCAGGTTGTTGGCGTGGGCGTGGCCCTGGCTGCCATAGCCGATGATGGCGACTTTCTTGCTCTTGATCAGGTTCACGTCGGCGTCGCGATCATAGTAGACGCGCATGGTACTGGTCCTTTCGTGTGTCAGTGTGTCACGGAGTGGCGGCATTGGCGCACCTGCCCCTCCACGTCATGCCGGCGCATGCCGGCATCCACGACTTTGCCTGCTGCACGAAGACAAGTCGTGGATGCCGGCATGCGCCGGCATGACGTGGAGGGGCAGGTGCGGCGTTCCTTGTGATCATCGGCATCAAATCGTGCGGGCACCGCGCGCCAGCGCGGCGACCCCGGTGCGGGAGACCTCTGCCAGGCCGAGCGGGCGCATCAGCTCGATGAACGCATTCAGCTTGTCGGTCGCGCCGGTCAGTTCGAACACGAAGCTTTCCATCGTCGTGTCAACGACACGGGCACGGAACGTATCGGCGATGCGCAGCGCCTCTACCCGCGTCTCGCCTCTGCCGATCACCTTCACCAGCGCCATCTCGCGCGCCACGTGCGGCCCCTCGCGCGTCAGGTCGGCAACGCGGTGCACCGGCACCAGCCGATCGAGCTGCGCCTTGATCTGCTCGATCACCATCTCGGTGCCCGAGGTCACCACGTTGATGCGCGACCGGGTGCCCTCGGCATCGACCGGCGCGACCGTCAGGCTGTCGATGTTGTAGCCGCGGCCGGAGAACAGCCCGACGATGCGCGCGAGGATACCGACCTCGTTCTCGACCAGAACAGAGATTGTCGCGCTGCGCAGGGTGGTGTCGATCGGCGGGGGCATGACAGGACTTCAACCTAGAGACAGCAGGAAGCGGGCGGCACCGCGCGCCGCCAGACAGCGACGGCGGCGGAAAGCGATCAGACGAGAACGAGACCCTCGTCGGTCATGCCGACGGCCTGGTCCTCGTGCTCCGGCCCCAGGATCATCTCGTTGTGCGCGGCGCCGGACGGGATCATCGGGAAACAGTTCTCCTTCGGATCGACCGCGATATCGGCGATCACCGCGGTGTCGCACGCCAGCATCTCGCGGATCACGTCGTCGAGCTGATCCACGGTCTGCGCCCGCAGCCCCTTGGCATGGAACGCATCCGCCAGCTTGACGAAGTCGGGCAGCGCCGCCGAGTAGCTCTCGGAATACCGCCCGCCATGCAGCAACTCCTGCCACTGGCGGACCATCCCCATATATTCGTTGTTCAGGATGAACACCTTCACCGGCAGGCGATACTGCGACAGCGTGCCCATCTCCTGGATGTTCATCAGCACGCTGGCCTCGCCGGCGATATCGATCACCAGCGCGTCCGGATGCGCGATCTGCACCCCCATCGCCGCCGGCAGCCCGTAGCCCATGGTGCCCAGGCCGCCCGAGGTCATCCAATGGTTCGGCTGCTCGAACTTGAAGTGCTGCGCGGCCCACATCTGGTGTTGGCCCACCTCGGTGGTGATGAAGATGTCCTGCTTGATGGCGCGCGTCATCTCATACAGCCGCTGGATCGCGTATTGCGGCTTGATGATCGACCCGGGCTTCATGTCCTGGGTGAACTTCAGGCTGTCCTTCGCCCGCCAGGTGTCGATCTGGCGCCACCACAAGGTCAGCGCCTGGCTGTCCACCGGCGTCGGGTCGGCGTGCCAGGCGTCCAGCAGCGCCGCCAGCGCACGCCCGGCGTCGGCGATGATCGGCACCTCCACCGGAACGTTCTTGTTGACCGAGGACGGATCGATATCGATGTGGATCTTCTTCGAGCCCTGGCTGAATGCGTTGAGCCGCCCGGTCACCCGGTCGTCGAACCGCGCGCCCACCGCCAGCAGCACGTCGCAGCCGTGCATCGCCAGGTTCGCCTCATAGGTGCCGTGCATCCCCAGCATCCCCAGGAAGCGCGGGTCGCTGGCCGGGAACGCGCCCAGGCCCATCAGCGTGTTGGTGACGGGAAACCCGGTCGTGTGGACGAGCTTCGTCAGCAGCGCCGAGGCCTGCGGTCCGGCGTTGATCACGCCGCCACCGGCATAGACCATCGGCCGCTTGGCACTCTTCAGCAGCGCGATCGCCTTGGCGATCTGGCCCGGATCGGGTTCGGTCCGCGGGCTATAGCTGCGATGCGACGGTCTCCGGCTCGGCGTAGGGCGCCTTGCCGATCACGATGTCCTTCGGCAGGTCGATCACCACCGGGCCGGGCCGGCCCGTGCGCGCCACGTAGAACGCTTCATGCACCACGCGCGCCAGGTCGGCGGCGTTCTTCACCAGGTAGTTGTGCTTGGTCGCCGGTCGAGTAATACCCGTAGTGTCAGCCTCTTGGAAGGCGTCGTTGCCAATCAGGTGGGTCGGCACCTGGCCGGTCAGGCAGACGATCGGGATGCTGTCCATCAGCGCATCGACCAGCCCGGTCACCGCGTTCGTCGCCCCTGGCCCCGAGGTCACCAGCACCACGCCGACCTTGCCGGTGGACCGCGCATAACCCTCGGCCGCATGCACCGCGCCGCCCTCCTGGCGGACCAGGATGTGGCGGATCGCGTTCTGGTTGAACAACGCGTCGTAGATCGGCAGGACGGCGCCGCCGGGGTAGCCGAAAATCACCTCCACGCCCTGATCCTTCAGTGCGCGGAGCAGGACTTCCGCCCCTGACTGGCTGGCGGGCGCCTCCGTGGCCGACATGATCGCGTTCCTTTTGGTCGCGTCTGCAACGCTTGGTCGCGCAGCACTCGGGCGGGCGGCCCGGGCGGCGAGGGGCGCACGGATAGGCCCGGATGGTGCGGCGCGTCAAGCGGGGGTTTCAATAAACTTCAACAATTGCCCCCAATTTTGTTCCGAAAATTGCGCCAGACCTGCAAATCGCGCATGGATCGTATGCACCGCCCCTGCATCCGCGAGCGGATGGTGGCGAAACCAGGTCGCCTGCCGCTTGGCGTATTGCCCGGTCACAAGCCGCGCGCGCCGCGCCGCCTCCTGGATCGAGATTTCCCCGCGCAGATGCGCCGCCAACTCCGGCATCCCGTGCGCCCGCATCGCCGGCAGCGCCGGATCGAGCCCCAGGTCGAGCAGCGCCCGCGCCTCGGCCAGCGCGCCCGCCGCAAGCATCGCGGCGAAGCGTCCCTCGATCGCCGCGCGCAACGCTTCCCGCGGCGGATCGAGCAGCACCGCGCGGAATGTCCAGGCCGCCGGTGCGCCGCGCTCCGCCTGCCAGTCGGCCAGCCCGCGCCCGGTGCTGCGCCACACCTCCCAGGCGCGCGCGACACGCTGGCTGTCGGTCGGACGCAGCCGTGCCGCGGTGGCTGGATCGCCCGCTTGCAGCCGGGCATGCAACGCCGCCGGCCCGACCGTCTCCAGCAACCCGCGCGCTTCCTGCCGGGCTTCTGCCGTGACCGTAGGAATTGGTGATAATCCATTGATCAAGGAGGAAAAATACAGACCGGTTCCACCGCATAGCAGCGGCACCCTTCCGGCTGCCCACGCCGCATCCATCGCCGCCAGCGCTTCGCCTCGCCACCACGCGGCGCTGCCCGGTTCGGCGGCCGCCCGCAGACCGTACAGCGCGTGCGGCGCCACCGCTTCGTCCGCCGGTGTCGGTCGGGCGGTCAGGATGCGCAACTCGCGATAGACCTGCATGCTGTCAACGTTGATCACCGTTGCGCCGATCCGCCGCGCGAGTGCCAGCACCAGCGCGGACTTCCCGCTGGCCGTCGGCCCGGCGACGATCAGAGCGCGCGGCGTCACCGATGGGTCAGCCCGAGCAGTGTCGCGGACGCAGCCGCACGTACCGCCGCTCACCGCTTGCGGGATGAAACAACACCGCGACCGTCACGTCGGTTTCCATGCGTGCACTCCACCGGGGTTGGGCGCGCGGGCATTCTAGCGCAGGGAAGATTGTCGCGGCGTATCATACCAACCGTCATAAAGAATGACCGTTGGTATGAGTCTTTGTTCGTCGCGCCGCCGCCCGCCAACCCGGCGCGCGATACCAACCGCCGAAATCGTTGGAAGAGTCCGGTATTATGTAGCACCCGCCACCACAACCGAAAGGACCGCGCAGCCCGGATTCCCTACCATATCCAGCCATGCGAGACACCTATGCGATCCTGGCCCTGCGCCACAAGCGCGCCTATCTCGCGGGTGAGATTGCTCGGGCGGAACGTGTGCTGGCCAAGCAACGCGAGACCCTGGCCGTGCTGGGAATCACGGTGCTGGCTGTGGCGGACCTTTAGCGGTCGCGGCCACGTTGCTGGGGGCGCTGGAGAGGGGGGGGAAGCGGCTGGAGGATTTGTAAGCTACAACTATTCCTCAACCTCATGATAGAAGTTGACCAAAACCGGTATTGTGGTTTCAGATCCAACTGGCTTGCGTTCTATCATTGACCACATTTCTATTCTAATGCCTTTTGCTGATCTCCTGGTAAAGCTTCCTCCTCCAATATATTTGTAAGCCAAATCGTATTCGTATATGCCGACCACACTGGGATCCTTTATATCGGTCTGTTGCTGAATAGGAATATCTGTGACGCGGTTAGATATGAGTAAAGTTGACTCGTGCGCCGGAATAAGACCATCGAATTCCACTTTATTGTAATTAAACGCAATTCCGTTAATGTTTCCGGCCGTCACGGCATGAAAACTTATCAACTTACTACTGTCGTTGTGAATCTCGACCACGATTCGTGCCGCCGTTTGACCAGTTGACTGCTTAAATTCTATTTCCATTCTGGCGGTTACATACCGCAGGCTGCCTATTGGGGGCGCGGTGTCATCCGATAGCGGTCCCGACAGTCCGGCCGGCGCTTCGCTCGTAGGAGCAAGACTTAAATAGAGTATCAATAGTGAGGTGGCCCCCATCCATTGGACAGGAAACGGGGTGAGTTAAGAGAGACCCCCACCGGTTACCAAAGCCCCCACCCGTATCGAGGGGGCAGCGAAGCCACGTAGCACCTTCTCCTGATCGATTGCAGCGTTTTGTTGCTGTTGTTGGGCCTGTGGGTATGTGGTCAACGCGGGAGCGGAGCGCAGCGAAGCGGGAGCGTTGTCCACATATCCACAGGCCACTGCGGCGGCGAAAATTTCGCGCGGCGTCCGATAGCCCAAGGCCTGGTGCAGACGCTCGTCGTTGTAAAAGCCGAGCCATGTGCCGATGCCGCAGCGTGCCTCGGCAACCGAGGTGTAAGCCTTGATGAACACCTCCTCGTATTTCAGGCTGCGCCACAGTCGCTCGATGAAGATGTTGTCGAGAAACCGCCCCTTGCCGTCCATGCTGATACGCACACCGCGGATCGCCAGCTCGTCAATGAAGGCCGCACTGGTGAACTGCACGCCCTGATCGGTATTGAAGATGCCCGGCTGGCCATGCCGATCCATCGCATCCTGCAAGGCTTCGACACAGAACTCTGTCTCCATGCTGATCGACAAACGCCAGGCCAGAACACGCCGACTGAACCAGTCCATCACCGCAACCAGATACACAAATCCCTTGGCCAACGGAATGTAGGTGATATCCGCGCACCAAACCTGGTTGGCCCGGTCGATCACGAGACCTCGCAAAAGATATGGATACACCTTGTGGTCCGGATGACGCTGGCTGGTGTTCGGCCGCTGGTAGATCGCCTCGATCCCCATCAACTGCATCAGTCGCCGCACGTGCTTGCGGTTCACTGCCTCGCCTTCGCGGCGCAACACCGCCACCATGCGACGCGAGCCGTAGAACGGCGTTGTCAGGTACTGCTCATCGATCCGGCGCATCAGTCGCAGATCATCCATGCTCACCGGTGCCGGGCGGTAATACAGCGTCGAGCGCGCGACCTTCAGCAACCCGCATTGCGCCACGATCGACAACTGAGGATCCGCGCGGTCGACCAGCGAGCGCCGCGCGGCCGGGCTCATGGACCAGACCTTTTGCGAAAAAAATCCCGCTCAACCGTCAGCTCGCCGATCGTCTCATACAGCTTGGCCAGCTGCGCCTCGCCCGCCGAGGTGCCGTCCGGCCCGCCGGTCTTGCCTCGGGCAAACAGCGAGCCAACCCCGGCGAGCAACGTCTTCTTCCATGCGTGGATCTGACTGGCATGCACCCCGTACCGGCTCGACAGCTCCGCGACCGTGCCTTCCTCCCGAACCGCCGCCAGAGCCACCTTCGCCTTGAAATCCGCCACGTGCTTCTTGCGTACATTCGCCATCTGTCACCCCTGGCCCGCAGGCCGTTCTAGGGGTGGGGAGTCTCTCTTAGCTACCTGTCCAGTTTTCCGGGGCCAGCTCATAGAGCTACTGCGGACGCCAATCCTCCCGCAACGGCAATCCATCGCGCCCCCCTTCTGCTGGCAGTGCAAAGCCGCGCGACCTCCCAAGCGACAATGGCCGCGCATGGCCATGCAAAAATCAAAAGCCATCGAACGTCGTGTCTCATAGCAACGATGACGGCCACGACGATGCCGACAACCAGGGCAAGGAAGAGTCCCACCAGCGGAGCCTCCGCCGCCGCGCGCCATCGACTAACGAGTTTGGCCTCATCCATCCCCCAGACTCCCCCCACACCCACGCCATGGCGTCAAGTTCGAGAGTCCCGGTCTGGTAACGTCTGGTCACCTTTCACCACTCGCGGGAAAGGTGGGAATTGGGTCCGATCCGGACCATTCCAATTCGGTGGCGGCTGCTACATAATAGCGGAAGAGTCAACGATTTCGGCGGTTGGTATCAGTTGCCGTGTGCACCCGAGCCTAACATAGCGACAATAGGCATTCATCCCAGAGCGCGGCTCATTAGCGTCGATCAACCAGCCGGTATTGCCAGAGCCGGCTCGGCGCGGCGGACTGCCGCGCCGGCCCAGCGTCGTCTTCCGCAAGGCCGGCGGAGAGCGGCTGCCCACTGCGGATCGAGTACCAGCCCGGCCCGGCACACCGCCCGCCACGACGCCGCCGCCGTGACGGGCGGGTCGCGCAATTAGCGCCGAGCGTAACCCAGCGGCAGCTTCAGATTGAGCGTCAGGCTGCCGCCATCGTCGTCGCGTTCGCGTTCGCGGTCGGGCTCGTGCTTGCGCTCGCGATGCTCGTCGTGATCGCGATCGCGATTGGCGTGCGCTTCCTCCTTGGCGCCGACATGCACCCCTACCGGCTCCGAGGCGATGCCGTTGGCGATCACCACCAGTTCGTAGTCGCCATGCGGCAGATGTCGCGGCACCTCAAAGTGCGTGTGATGGACCGCGCTACCCGTCGCGACCGCCATGGTCGAGTGGTCGAACGTGCGGCAGAACACCATCCCCACACTGGGCGCGCCGAACAGCCGAACCAGGGGATAATTGGTCGCCATCTGCGCGTCATCACCATAGGCAACCGCTTGCGACAGACCGTTGATCTGGCGGCCATGCAGGCGAAAGGTCTCGCCCGGGTGCAGATGGCGTGGCACCTCGGTGATATGCGGCCGCCATCCCGGTTGCGGGCCGCCCGCGGGCGTGTACATCTCAATCGTATTGGTGCAGTTGGCATACAACACCTGGCCGCTCGGCAACAGCAGCAGGCGCGCATTGTAGGTGGGCTCGGCGGCGGCGCTGGCAGGGTTTGGCACGGGGTGTAGCGCGGCGCCGTCGAATTCGAAGAACACCGTCGGCGGTCCCGACCATCCGGCGTTCAGCGGCCCCACTGCGCACAGCACATGTCCGTTCGGCAGCAGGCAGGCGGGGGCATCGAAGGCACGCATCAGGTGACCGCCGGAGACCGGGAAGTTCGGGCCTGCGATCCAGGTGCCCGGCTGGGTCGGCAGCAGCGGCGGCAGATACAGCGCGGTATGCCCGGTCGCACCGGTCCAGAACACGCGGCCATCCGGCATCAGGATGGCCGGCCCGATCTCGATCGAGACGCCTGGCTCGTTCAACACAAGACCGTGCCCGGGCGGTGTCGATCCGGCGTCGATCCATTGGTTGGTGGCGATCAGGTATTTCTCGGCCTTCGGGTGGTTGTTCACCTCCGCAACGATGATGGTGCCGTCCGGCAGCAGCGTCCAACCTTCTTCGGAACTGGTGTCGTGCTTGTTGCCGCTGGCGCTCCAGCTACGCGTCACCGGGTCCAGAATTGCCGTCTGCACGGTGTTGATGTTGCCCAGCAGCACCCTGCCGTCCGGCAGCACGCAACTCGGCGCGTCGCCGATATGCGTCCAGCCCGGCGGCGTGGGGATGCTGGTCCAGGAATCGGCCACCGGATCGAAGATCGAGGCAGCCAGGATGTCGACATTCGGGCTTGCGTTGTATTCCCCGCCGGCGACAAACACGCGGCCATCGCGCAGCACCGCGGAGGCGAAGTACAGCGGCGCGTCCACTGGCCCATTCTGCGCCAGCGGTGCGTTCGCCGGCATCGGCGTCAGCTTGTGCCAACTGCCGTTGGCGTAATCGATGAAGGCGTCGGGCACCAGGCGGTACCAGTCGGGTGTATACGCGCCGCCCGCGCCGTAGTCGTGGCACATCACGCTGCCATCGGTCAGCAGCAGCATGGTATCGACGGCCACGGGCGGTTGATTGCCCAATGGGCTCCATGTTCCAGGCATGAGCTTTGTTCCTTCCCTTTGTCGGTTTCACGTATCCCGTGCTCGCTGCCACGCCATTGGCGCGGCAGGAGGGGCGTGGCCGGTCGGGCGAGTCATCCGATGGCGCCGGAGCGCCAGTTCGCGACCATCACCTTGGAAGGTTGCGTGACGGAGCTAACCACCCATCAGGCCGGACGCCCACGCAGGCGGTGCGATCGCCGCGCCAAGGTAACCTTGAAGCATTGATCCGATGGTTCCCGGATCGTTACAGGATAACCAGGCCGGTGCTGTGAGCTGGATCACAGTATCGCGATTGGATCGGCACGATTCCGTGATGGCCGGCCGGCTACCTGCGAGGCTGAACATTGCGCTCGGCAGTTCCTTGGGCAGTCCCTTGGGCACCGCGCTGGGTCGCTCCGGGCAGTGCCATGGGCGGCGCGGGCGGCATCATGGGTGCAACCGCACGTAGCGCCGTTCGCCGCTCGGGGCATGAAAGAAGACCGCGACCGTGGCGTTGGTCTCCGGGTCGCGGAACCGCTCGCCGGTGTCGGTCCAGCCGGCGCCGGGTGGCGCGTCACCCAACCGCCGGTAGCGATATCGTTCGAACAGCGTGCCGAGCAGGATCAGCGCGCCCATCACGCCGGGCGGCAGCGCGGCGATCGCCGTGCCGGTATGCAGCGCCAGGCCGCCGCCAAGGCCCAGCAGGGCCAGCCCCAGGATGATCGCGATGACGCGTAACATATTGTTATTGTGATATGGGATCCAGCACCACGGCGGTGCCGTAGGCGACGATCTCACTCATGGTCTGGCCGATCTCGGAGCTGTCGAAGCGCATCATCAGGATCGCGTTGGCGCCCATCAGGGTGGCATTCTGGATCAGCCGGTCAACCGCGTGGCGGCGGGCCTCTTCCAGCATCTGGGTGTATTCGGTGATCTCGCCGCCGACGATGCTGCGCAGGCCGGCCATGATGTTGCCGCCCAGGCCGCGGCTGCGCACGACGACGCCGAAGCATTGGCCGATTGTCTGGCGCACCTGATGGCCGGCAACGGTTTCGGTGGTTGCGACAAGCATGGAGGAACTCCGCTGGGGTTGGACGTGCCGGCATTCTGGCGCAGGGGTGGTTGCCGCGGTGTATCGGCCGCGATCCGGGGTGTGCCTGCCGGGTTCATCGGGAGCCGTCGTGTTGTGCGGTGAGGATAACAGGATTGGTGCCGCGAGCACTGCGTTGCCCGGCGCGGGTTGCCGCGCCCAAAACGATCGGAACGGAAGCGTGAAGGCGTGGCGATACCGGCGCCAGGTGGACAACGTTGCGTCAGCGGCAAGTCAGGAGCGCAGCAGGCTCATCAGGATGAGCAGCAACAGGATCGCGCATCCTTGCAGGATGACGCGCCAACGCATCAGCCGGTTCGAGCGGGCTGGGTCCGGACTGCCGCGCGCAAGGCCGATCAGGCCGGCGAACAGCACGCCCAGCGTGCCGATCATCAGCAGCACGACCAGGATGGTCAGGAAGGTCTTCACCTCACCCACATAGGCGGATCATGCCGGATGTTCCACAGGGGTGGTCGAAGTGGTTGTCGGCGCACGCACGCCCTGCGGGTTGTCGCACAGTCCGAGCGGATCGGTACGGTTCAGCGCGTTATTCTGAACATATGCATAGATTCTCTGGTTCCGACGCACATTCGCCATACCAGGAGCGATTTTTCTGAGCGTCATCAACAGTTTGCGGTCGCATTTCGCTGATGCAGCTCATTGCCCGCCAGAGATTTTGCTTTGACGCGCATCCTGGCCCCACGCGCCGGCCGCGGGCAAGCCAGATCGGCGGCTAAGAAGGGGTTGGGCTTTCACAGTCGGCGCCGATCCTGACCGGGACCGTAGACCCTCAGCACCCGCACGTCGCCGGCGGTGTCGTCGCGCCCGGTGTCCGGCTCGACCTTGTAGAACACGCGGTAGCCTCCGGCGGCCGGCAGCTCGCGCACGCTCGGATGGTCGCCGGCCGGCCAGAGGCAGCGATGCTGTTGGAGTCGCCGGATGTCGGCACGGATCGCCGCCAGCTTGCGCCTGGCGGCCGGTCCCGAACCAGGCTGGGTCAGCCAGCTACGCGCAGCCTCAAGGTCATCGCGCGCTTCCTGGGCGTAGATCAGGCGGCGCGCCACGCGGCACGGTCAGCGGCGACGGGTGGGTGGCGGCGGCAGCTCGTGATCAGTGCCGATGCTGTCGATCCAGGCATCAATGTCATCGGCGTCGACATAGAGGCCGGCGGCGAGGGAGGCCTCGGCCGCCGCGATGCCCTCGGCTTCCCAGGCGAGGCGAGCTTGCCGCTTGGCGTCGGTTTCCGGGGGGGGGGCGTCGGCACCGTCATTCGGGGTAGGGTTGATGGTGTCCATGGGTGCAATCTAGCGTTGGTGACTACCGGTTGCCAGGGGGAGGCTGCCGCGCACAAGACCGATCAGGCCGGCGAACAGCACGCCCGGCGTGCCGACCATCAGCAGCACAACCAGAATGGTCAGGAAGGTCCCCACCTCACCCACATAGGCAAACGATGCCGGATGCTCCACCTATGTGCGAAGCGATAGCAGGTTGAGAGTGACTGCCTCCCGTACACCCCTCCCGCGAAAAGCGGGCGAGGCGTACCGTCACCCCCTTCCTACAAATTGCTGGAAATCCAGTCCTTCAGCCGGCTCTTGGGCAGGGCGCCGACCTGGGTGGCGGCTGGCTTGCCGTCCTTGAACAGGATCAGCGTCGGGATGCCGCGCACCGCATACGCGTTCGGCGTCATCGGGTTGTCGTCAATATTGACTTTGGCGACGGTCAGCTTGCCGGCCAGTTCGTCGGCGATCTCTTCCAGCGCCGGGCCGATCATTTTGCACGGACCGCACCACTCCGCCCAGAAATCGACCAGCACCGGCCCATCCGCTTTCAGCACGTCGACGGCGAAGGTCTCGTCGGTGACCGGCTTGGTGTTCTCGCTCATTTGGTCCTCAGTCTTTCAGATGCAGGTTGTGTCAGGTCGGGCGTGAACGTGGTGGGACGGGCCGGCGGATCAAGCTGGAGCATGCGAGTCGAGCAATGCGTCCGGCAGAATGGAGACCCGCGCGGCCTGGGTCCAGACCAGGGCGCATTGCACCGGGCGGTCCGGGAAGATCTGCCGCAGCACGGCGCGGTAGGCGGCGAGCTGGCGCAGATACAGCACCGGGGTGTCCGCCTCGGTTTCCGGCGGCCGGCGGTTGGTCTTGTAGTCCGCCAGCAGCACGCGATCGTCCAACACCGCCAGCCGATCGACCAGCCCGCCGATCACGGAAGCACCGATCAGCCCGGTCAGCGGCACCTCGGCGCGGCTGGTGGGACCGAACAGCGGCGCAAGGTCCGGGTGGTCGAGGATCGCCAGCACCTCCCGCGCCAGCAGCGCCGCCTCGCCGGTCGGCAGGTCGTGGCCGGGTCGATCGAGCCATTTACGCGCCGCCTCCGGGCGGGCGGCGGCCGGCAGCGCTGGCAGGTGCTGCAACAGCGCGTGCAGGATCGAGCCGCGGCGGAACCGGTCGACGGCGCCCGCGCGCTCTGCCAGTGGCGAGGCCGCGGCGGGCACCGGGCCCAGGTCCACGCCCTCCGGCCGGCTTGGCGCGAGCGGTTCCGGGCGGGCGGGTTCGGCGGGCGGCGGCAGCTTGCGCCAGTCGGGCGCGCGGCCGGCCCAGGGCGGCAGCGGGGCGCCAGGGGCGCGGGACCCAAGGTCGCCTGCCCCACCGGCCGGGATGGTCTGCGGCGTCTGGTGGCGCAGCGCATCACCCCAACCATCGAAGGCGAAACGTTCCACCTGATGTTCCCCAGCCAGACGCTCGAAGCCGCGCTCGACCAGGCGATACCAGCAGGTGTCGGCCATCGCGCGCGCGGTCTGCCAGCCGCACACCACCAGCCGGTCCTCGGCGCGCGTCAACGCGACATACAGCAGCCGGTTGTGCTCCGCCATGCGCCGCGCGGAGGCGGCGTCGCGCAGGTGTTGCGCCGCCTCGCAGCGCAGTTCCCGGCGGGGCGAGAAGATCGGCACCGCGCGGCGCGTGCCGGGGTCGTCGGCCCATAGCAGGATGCCTTCGTCCGGCGGCAGCGCGGTGGTGTCGGGCAGGATGACCAGCGGCGCCTGCAAGCCCTTGGCGCCGTGCACGGTCATGATGCGCACCGCGTCGGCCGCCACGTCCTGCTCGCGCTTCACCTCGGCGGCGGAGCGGCGCAGCCAGTGCAGGAAGCCCTGCAACGACGGCGGATGGGTGCGGGCGTAGGACAGGGCGGCCTGCAGCAGTTCGTCCACCGGCTCGGCGGCCTCGGCACCGAGGCGGGCGAACAGCCGCGCGCGACCGCCGAGCGGCCCGAGCGCTTCGGATAGCAGCGCGTGCGGGCTGAGGTAGTCGACGCGGGACAACAGGGCCGCGAAGAACGTCCAGGCGGCGCGCCAGTCGTCCTGTTCGTCGGCGCGATCGCGAAGAGTTTCCCACAGCCGTTTGTCGCCGCGGTTGGTGGCAAGCTGCATCAGGCTGTCGTCGGTCAAGCCGCCGAGCGGGCTGGTCAGCAGGCAGGCGAAGCTCAGGTCGTCCTGTGGCAGCAGCAGCGCGTCGGACAGCGCCATCAGGTCCTGCACCGCGGCCTGCTCGGTCAACACCAGGCGATCGAGCCCGGCAACGGGGACATTGCGTGATTTCAGCGCGCGCACCAGGGCGCGGGCGAAATCGTTGCGCCGGCGCACAAGCACCATCACGTCGCCCGCGCCGAGTTTGCGGTTCTTGCTCGCCAGGCGCACGCCAGTGGTGGTTTCGTGCTCGATCCATTCCGCCAGGCGTTCGGCCAGAAGCTGCGGCGCGGTGCGCTGGCCCTGGTTGCGTTCCGGGATGGTCCACGGTTCCGGCTGCGGTTCGTCCGGGCGCAGCGCGAGCGGCCAGAACTCGACCGCGCCGGCGTGCCCGGCGCGATCGGCGTAATGGCGCAGTTGGCCGGGGCCTTCGACGCCGTCGGCGGCGACAGGATCGGCGAACACCGCGTCGACCAGGGCCAGCACCGGCTCGGTCGAGCGGAACGATACATCCAGCGGGACCTCGCGGAATTCCTGGCCGGCAGCGGTGACGCGCCGGCGTAACGTTTCGCGGGCGCGGTCGAACTCGTCGGCGTCGGCACCCTGGAAGGAGTAGATCGACTGCTTGCGATCGCCCACCGCGAAGACCGTGCGGTGGGTGTCGCGCGCGCCCAGGCCGGCGAAGAATTCCTGCGTCAGCGCGTGGGCGATGCGCCATTGCGCGGGGGCGGTGTCCTGCACCTCGTCGAGCAGCAGATGGTCGATGCCGCCGTCGAGTTTATACAGCACCCAGGCCGCGCCGGGATTGACCAGCAGGTTCGATGCGCGGCCGATCAGGTCGTCGTAGTCCAGCAGGCCGGCGTTGGTCTTGCGCGTGTCGTAGGCCGCGAGCATCGGCGCGGCGAGCGTGACCAGGGCGTGCGACACTGCGGCGACCTGCAGCGCGCGGCGGCTGTCTTCGATGGTGGCGATGCGCGCGGCTTCTTGCAGGAATGGGTCGGGCAGGGTTGGGTGTGCCTTGGCCAGGTTGGCGTTGACGAAGGCGCCGGCGGCGCGGGGTTGGCCGGCTTTGGTGTGGAATTCCTCGCGCCAGTTGTCCCAGACCTCGACGCGGGTTTCGGCGTCGAGGCCGAGCCAGAGCAGGATGCGTTCCGCTTTTGCAGCGACTGAGGGCGAGCCGTTCTCCTGCACGAACGTGGCGGCGCGGCGCAGGCGGGGTTCTTCCTGCCAGTTCACCGCATTGGCGAGGATCTCCGCGTCGTTTGACGTGGTGACGCCCAGTGCGCGCCGTTGCGCGGCGATCAGGTCGGGGCCGAGTGCCAGCGCGTCATGCAGGCGCTTGCGGTCGGCTTGCAGCGCGACGACGTGGCGGCCGAACTGGTCGGCCGAGGCCAGCCCGGCCAGCAGTGCCAGCGCGTGCCGCATCGGGTCGCTGGTGGCGCCGGCGAGCATGTCCTCGCGCGCTTCGGTCATGGCGTCGGCGGCGTCGGGGTCGTCCATCAGGCGGAAGTGGGGGGAGAGCGATGCTTCGAGGGGGAAGCGGCGCAGGAGGGATTGGCAGAAGGCGTGGATGGTGCCGATGCGCATGCCGCCGGGCAGGTCGAGCACCTCGGCGAACAGCGCGCGGGCTTTCTGGCGCAGGGCGTCGGAGGGGGGGAGGTCGAGTTTGGTTAGTTCCGTGTCGAGGGCTGGGTCGGTGAGGGTGACCCAGTCGCCGAGGGTGTTTTGCAGGCGGACCGCCATCTCGGCGGCGGCTGCCTTCGTGAAGGTCAGGCATTGGATGCGTTGTGGGGCGACGCCGGAGAGCATCAGGCGCAGCAGGCGGTCAGTGAGGAGTTTGGTTTTGCCGGAGCCGGCCGAGGCGGCGACGAACGCCGACGCGGCGGGGTCGGCGGCGCGGCGTTGTTCGGCGTTGGCGCGGGCTCGGGCGGATTCGCTCATGGGGTATTGTCGCCCGTATGGAGGGCGGCGGCCATATCCCGACGCCGAACGGGAGGGCCGTCCCGCGGGGGCGACCGGAGGATCGACTTGGCCATCCCCCCAGGACGGTGCCGTGTGGGTTGCCCGGCCTCACCGAGAGTGGTCTCCGGTGCCGGCGCTGCGATGCTCTTCCAGGTACCGTTGAATGACCGCACCGCGGCGAGACGGCGGCGAGCACGCGGGAGCCCAGGGGCAGCAAGCCGCCAGCCAGTTGTCAGGGGGGCAGAAAGCGCTTGAAAATCAACATGCTAAAATATGTGTGATAAAGGCATTATCGCATGTAAAGAAGGCGGCTGCACAGCATGTCGCTCGCGAGGTAAGATCGGTCATGACCTTCGAGGCCATCGTCAGCGCCTACATCCACGATCATCGCGCCGACGCGCGTGACGAAATGCGGTTCTTCGAGAGTCAGCCGTCGCTGGTCGACGCGATCAGGAACGCTGTGCGACCCGGCGGGCGAAAACATGAGCACCAATACCGAATCCCCTCGGCCTTGCTCGACGAAGCCGAGCGCCGCCTGAAGGTGGCAACCGCCAATCTGGTGCAGGCACCTGACTTCGCCACATTGCACGCCTTGATAGACAGCAAGATTGGGCGGCTGCCAGGGATCGGGCCACTCACCGTCTATGACATTGCCCACCGCCTGGGCGCATTTCTCGGGAAGACCCCTGTCCTCGTGTACTTGCACTCCGGCGCCAAGACCGGTGCTGCCGCCCTAGGCTTCCGAGGAAAGGCGATTCGGCCTGAGGTGCTACCGGCTGCATTCTTGCGGCTGTCAGCCACGGAAATCGAGGATTGCCTATGCCTCTATAGTGATCATCTGCGCGGCGACGGAATTCGCACCAGGCATTTTCGGCACCCAAGCCATTGCCGCGACATCACCTTTCCTCGCGAGCGTAGGTATTGATTTATGTAACCGACGCAACGCCTCGTCGACGTGGCCGCTTGCGGCGTGCCCCTCCTATGGCGCACTCGCGTTGCCTAGTGCGCTGTCGCCTCCCTGATCGAGTGGGCGTCGGTGGCATACGCCAGGCCCAGCCAACACCTTCCGAGAACCCCACAAAACGCGGAATCTCGTGCACGAAAAGCCAGCCAAATGAGAAATGTCAGTTGAGAGAGTCTGTGATCCGAGTCCTTATAACGATCTTGGCACTTCTTCTCCCGGCGTGCGCATCACAACCGGCATCAAGCCCCGTTACATCGCAAACGGAAGCCGAAGATCTGTTTACAGCCAAGTTTAAGGAGGCTGGCGCAAAGGCCACGCAAGCCATCGAGGAATGCAAACGCCTCCGACTGAGCGGCAAACTTAAGACATATGTTGAGTCTGCGAACTGCTCCAACCCACCGATGATAGCCGCTTATCAAAACGCGGAATATCCCTCAATGGATCTGATCCAGCTTTTGGCTGACGCCCGCCTTGCAGCAGCTTATAATATCGATATGCATATGGCCACCGAGCCTGATGTGGATACGCAGATGCACCAACTCGCATTACGCATATCGGCCGAGCTGGGACGCCGGGCACAGGGATCAGCCATCTCAGACAATGCCGAAGTTCTGCTGCGAGGATTGCCTGCGCTCAAGTCAGATAAGGTAGTCGTTGCGGCGCATGGAGACTCAGCCTATATGGCCGCATCGGCAGGCTGCATCAAGAAATCAATCGATACCTGCCTCAAGAATTTACAGACCGGGTTTCGCTCTCTCCCATTAGACAACGTATCGGACCAGATGAAGAATAACGATGCCGTCGACGTAAACGGAAAGCGCATCAGAAGTAAGAACCTCCTATTAATAGCTGGATACTTGCAAGGATGGACGAGTATCCAAAGTATAGACTTGACGTATACACCGAACAGAATAGTAGATTACATCGGCATTTCGCTGCCGGGTGATCCAGATATGGCGAACACCACCGAAGAATATGAAAAAACCGGGCTGTATGAAGCAATGAGGCTCCTGCTCGGTTCAGATTGCCAAAGCCTAAACCGGGACGATGCATTCAAATTCTTCCAAAATTCTGTAAAACCAAGGATCGTTCGAGAAGGCAGGACGGTAAGCATAAACGATACAAACGCAGAGATAACGTATTTCCAAAAGGCTATAGATATTCCACTTTGCGGTCTGAAGTTCTCATACATGAAATTATTTGGATATGACACGAACGATATTACGATAGACAACCCTCACGGCGCTTATATCCGAAACTCTATCACCTTCGAATAGAGCGTTTGCAGGACACGGGAGCCGCCCCGCCTGGATCGTTTGCAGACAAGATTTGAGCTGGCCCCGGAAAACTGGACAGGTAGCTAAGAGAGACTCCCACCCCTAGAACGGCCTGCGGGCCAGGGGTGACAGATGGCGAATGTACGCAAGAAGCACGTGGCGGATTTCAAGGCGAAGGTGGCTCTGGCGGCGGTTCGGGAGGAAGGCACGGTCGCGGAGCTGTCGAGCCGGTACGGGGTGCATGCCAGTCAGATCCACGCATGGAAGAAGACGTTGCTCGCCGGGGTTGGCTCGCTGTTTGCCCGAGGCAAGACCGGCGGGCCGGACGGCACCTCGGCGGGCGAGGCGCAGCTGGCCAAGCTGTATGAGACGATCGGCGAGCTGACGGTTGAGCGGGATTTTTTTCGCAAAAGGTCTGGTCCATGAGCCCGGCCGCGCGGCGCTCGCTGGTCGACCGCGCGGATCCTCAGTTGTCGATCGTGGCGCAATGCGGGTTGCTGAAGGTCGCGCGCTCGACGCTGTATTACCGCCCGGCACCGGTGAGCATGGATGATCTGCGACTGATGCGCCGGATCGATGAGCAGTACCTGACAACGCCGTTCTACGGCTCGCGTCGCATGGTGGCGGTGTTGCGCCGCGAAGGCGAGGCAGTGAACCGCAAGCACGTGCGGCGACTGATGCAGTTGATGGGGATCGAGGCGATCTACCAGCGGCCGAACACCAGCCAGCGTCATCCGGACCACAAGGTGTATCCATATCTTTTGCGAGGTCTCGTGATCGACCGGGCCAACCAGGTTTGGTGCGCGGATATCACCTACATTCCGTTGGCCAAGGGATTTGTGTATCTGGTTGCGGTGATGGACTGGTTCAGTCGGCGTGTTCTGGCCTGGCGTTTGTCGATCAGCATGGAGACAGAGTTCTGTGTCGAAGCCTTGCAGGATGCGATGGATCGGCATGGCCAGCCGGGCATCTTCAATACCGATCAGGGCGTGCAGTTCACCAGTGCGGCCTTCATTGACGAGCTGGCGATCCGCGGTGTGCGTATCAGCATGGACGGCAAGGGGCGGTTTCTCGACAACATCTTCATCGAGCGACTGTGGCGCAGTCTGAAATACGAGGAGGTGTTCATCAAGGCTTACACCTCGGTTGCCGAGGCACGCTGCGGCATCGGCACATGGCTCGGCTTTTACAACGACGAGCGTCTGCACCAGGCCTTGGGCTATCGGACGCCGCGCGAAATTTTCGCCGCCGCAGTGGCCTGTGGATATGTGGACAACGCTCCCGCTTCGCTGCGCTCCGCTCCCGCGTTGACCACATACCCACAGGCCCAACAACAGCAACAAAACGCTGCAATCGATCAGGAGAAGGTGCTACGTGGCTTCGCTGCCCCCTCGATACGGGTGGGGGCTTTGGTAACCGGTGGGGGTCTCTCTTAACTCACCCCGTTTCCTGTCCAATGGATGGGGGCCACCTCAATTCTGGGACAGCCAAGCCGTTGACCCTGCTCGCAGCGGCAAGGTGTCCGAAAATGGATCCTTTGCTGGACGACTGAAATCTCCATCGGAAAAGTCCAGTCGGATCGATGGCCTGACTTTGATGCAGATATCTTATACCAGCCGCCCTAAAGATCAACTCTTTGCTAGGGGAGATTCCCAAATCGGTTTGAGTACAATTCTCTGTGCCTGTCGCGACAATTCGCAGGGAGTACAGCGGGATGGGCAGGCCGATCGAGATCACTCGTTTTGAGCATTCGGTGGCGGAGCTGAGGGAGCTGGCATCGCGGACGCAGGACGGCGCGGTGGTGCGGCGTCTTCTGGCCATAGCGCAGATCCTGGAGGGTTATCCACGCGAGGCGGCCGCACAGCTCAGCGGCATGGATCGGCAGACGCTGCGCGACTGGGTGCTGCGCTACAATGCGGAGGGCCTGGCCGGATTGAGGTCGCGTCGCAGCCCGGGGCGCCCTCCGGCGCTGAACGAGGCCCAGATGGAGGAGCTTCGGTCCATGGTGCTGGAAGGCCCGGACCTTGAGCGCAACAAGGTGGTACGCTGGCGCTGCGCCGATCTACGGGTGGAGATCGCGTCCCTCTGGTCTGTCAGCCTGGCCGAGCGTACGGTCGGCAAGCTGCTGCGCCGGCTTCGCATGACCCGGCTCCAACCGCGCCCCTATCATCCGAAGAAAGATGCAGCAGGCCAGGAGACTTTTAAAAAAACTTCCCCCGCCTGGTAGCCGAGGCGTTGCCGGCCTCAGCCGCCGGCAAGCCAATCGAAGTGTGGTTCCAGGACGAAGCCCGGGTCGGGCAGAAGGGATCGTTGGAGTATATCTGGGCGCCGGTCGGCTCGCGTCCGCCTATGGTGCGCGACAATCGCCATGACTCGGTCTACTTGTTCGGTGCGATTTGCCACGCGCGTGGCACAGGCGCAGCGATCATCATGCCGGTCGCCAATGCCGAGGCGATGAATGAGCATCTGAAGGAGATCAGCACACAGGTCTCGCCAGGCGCACATGCTGTCCTGGTCTGTGACGGCGCGGGCTGGCATCAGCCGGGCAAGCGCCTGCGCACGCCGGACAACATCACGCTCCTGCCGCTACCGCCCTACTCACCGGAACTCAACCCAATGGAGAACATCTGGGATTATCTCCGCGGCAACAAGCTCAGTCGGCTTGTCTGGGACAGCTATGACGCCATCGTGGCCGCCTGCAAGGATGCGTGGCACTTCCTCATCGGCGATCGGGAGCGTATCGATTCCATCGCCCGACGCTCCTGGGCATGGGTCAATCTTTAGGGCGGCTGGTATTACAGACCGTGTGAAAACTCAGTTGCGAGTTTGGCTGGCGCAATATCGATGCACCTCAGGGCCGTGCGGAGAATCATTGTTGCGCCCTGCCGGCCGCGCGCGAATCAAAGTTGCGGCGCGCTGATGCGGAACTGAGTTTTCACACGGTCTGCTTGATTAATGCACATGGCCAAGCGGGCGTATCGACCTACGATGTTTTCCCCAGCCATCTGCTCATGACCACGCGCGGGGCTACCTCGAAACCGAGGTGCTCGTAGAAGCTCACCACCTTGGTGTTTGTTTCTCGAACCAGGAGCTGCACTTTCACTATCCCCCGTTGGCGGAGCCAGTCCTCTGCCGCCTGCACCATGCGCCGGCCCACGCCCTTGCTGCGCGATGCAGGACGGGCAGCAACATAGTAGAGCCAGCCTCGATGCCCGTCATGGCCGACCATGACGCTGCCGGTTACTTCGCCGGCATCGTCAACGGCGACAAGCACGTCCGAGCAGGGACCAGCTTTGGCGAAACGGAAGTCGGCTGCCGGGTCATTGTATGACGCAACCAGAGCGCAGGCGTGCCACAGCGCGACAACGGCCTGCTCGTCTTCGGCAACCGCACTTTTTACGGTGAGCAACATCAGGTGCCTTGCATTGTGCGCAACCTTGATGTTTGCCTATCGCGGGACCGGCCGCAATGGGCTCAGCGGCTGACCCCGTCGTGAGACCGTCAAGCGCCCTTAAGACGCCTCGGCATAGGGCACCGATCGGACCATTCAGCGCCGACCGAAGCTAACCGTTCCGTATAAACACCGAAATCATCCGCCAAGCGCACGACGAACGGCATCAGGATCCCGTTCGATCATCGTCAGACAGGCGAGCAGCGCGCTGTCGGCCTGGGTTCGTCCCTGCTCCAGATCGCGCAACCGTGCCACGTTGATGCGGTAGGTTCTGGCGAATGCCGCCTGGTTCGGACCGGAGTGTTTTCGCGCCTGCCGCACCAGCCCAGCACTGCGAACCTTGCCAAGCTCGTCGCGCAAGAAACCGGGGGACGTCCGCATCGTCGTTCGCGACGGCGGCGATATTCGCGTCCGTTACGCGCTCCGCGCCGTCGGACTTCGGTCGGTGACAACAGAGCCGGAATATTCCGGCCGAGCCTAAACCGCGCCACAGGCTCTACACTCCGTCGCGCCCATCCACACGCCGCTCAAGTCGGTTCGTGCTGGCGAACGGACTGCAAGTCGTAAATCCGCTCGTAGATGCGATCGACCGAACTCTTGCGCACGGTGTCGCGGATCAGGTCCGCATCGGTCTCGGAGATCATCGGAAACCCGGTGCCCTCCCGGAACAGCTCGGGACGCCTGGCCGCCAGCAGCAGCAACCGCGTCATGGACGAACTGGGGGAGACCTCGCCGCTTTCGTATTTCTCGAACGCCTTGGGGCCGCCGCCGAACACGCGCGCTGCGTCGCGCTGCGACAGGCCGCAGACCTCCCGGATGGCCCTGATCACCAGCGGCGAGAGAACCGCGTGTTTCGCCTTGGCCCTGGCTTCCCGCCGGGCCGCCGCGCGAATGACATTGTCGTCGTCGGTCAGTTGGCCTTCGTTGTCCGCGGGGTCGTCGACCGCCGCCCACCATCCAGGTTGGCCATAGGTAAAGTCCCCGCCGTCAACCGTGATGGTCAGCCGCTTCACGCCTCGGTGCAGAGGCCGGCCGCTCTCGGCACTCTGTATGATGTCGGGATAGTCGCGAGGATTCGTCATGGCTGGTTCACCTTGAAGCTGATCAACAACAACGCCCCTCGCGCATCGAGCGTGAACTTCACGTACAGTTCCCGACCGCCGACGACCGGTTTATAGACGTCCTGCCGGATTGCAGGGTTGATCTCGGACGGCATCGACTTGTCGAAATCGGCGGCCGTTAGGCTGGCAATGACATCGACGACCGCCTGCTCATGCATGCCAAGGTCGTCGGCGCCGTCCGCCGCTGTCATCGTCCGGTTCAACCGGCTCACGTCGGCGAACGCCGTTTTTTATAGTTCCCAGCGCGTGGTGCGGCCGCCGCCGTGTCACCACACCCCCATAGTGGGGGGTATGGTGATGTTCGTCAAGATCGGCACGGCTGCGATCACTCCCCCTCCCCGGCCGCCGACCACTCGGCCACCCGCGCCAGTTGCGCGTAGTCTGCGAAGCGTGGCGCGCGGCCGGGATGCGGGTGCGACAAATAGGGCCGCGCCGGATCGTCGAACGCGTCGATCAGCCGGGCCAGCGCCGCGGCGGCCTCGGCAACCGCGGTGGCGATCGTGGCGGCATTGCCCTTGAACAGCGAGGTGCTCGATCCGGGATCGAACCCGCCCGACAGGTGCCAGTAGATCAGCTCCGCCACCGGCGCGGTCAGGTCGGCACCAAACGCCCCCGCCTGCGCCATCGCGGCCTCCAACAGCAGTTGCGGCGCCAACCCGGCGTCCACCTCGGACTGGCTGGGCGGCGTGCCGGTCTTGTAGTCGAGGATCGCAAGACCGAGGCCGGACCGCCTCTCGATGCGGTCCGCACGGCCGATCAGCTCGAACGAACCGCCGGGGTGCGGCAACGCCCAGGACCCGCGCGCCTCCGACACGATCGCCGTCGGCGGCACCACCGCGCGGCGGGCGGCCTCGATCTCGGCGACCCAGTCGGCGATGCGATCCAGGCGCGGCGTCCACCATGCGCGCAAGGCCTCGCGCGGCGCGGTCTGTGCGAGTGCGATGCCCAGCGCCTCGCGCAGCCGCACCGCCGCGTTGGGCGGCCAGGCGGTGCCGTGCTCGCGCAGGAAGCGGTGCAAGCCGGCATGCACCAGTTCGCCGTAGTCCGCCGCGTCGGTCTCCTGGTCCAGCGGGTCGAGCGGCTTGAGGCGCAGGATGCGGCGGGCGTGAATGGCGTAGGGATCGCGCAGCCAGGTCTCGATCTCGGTCACGCTCAGCTTGCGCGGGCGCAGCTTCACGAGCGGCCGCGGTTCCGGCGGCCTGACCGGGTGCGCGCCGCCCGCCGGCTGGTCGAGCTGGCGTGCCCAGTCGGCCGCCGGGTGTTCCGGCAGCGACAAACCGCCGCCGCCGGTCGCTCCACCGTTGGCCGCGTCACCTTTGGTCCCCTGGCCCTTCAGGAACACCTCCAGCCGGGTCAGCCAGCGCGCGGGCACCGCGGGGGCACCATCGCGCCGGCGCGGGCAGGACAGCACGACCATTGGTGCGGCGCAGGCGGCCTGGGTGAAGTCGTGTGCGGCCTGGCCCACGGCCTCCTCCGGCGAGGGCAGCCCGATCGTGGTCCGCATCGGCCGCGACAGCCAGGGGCCGGGTTCGACCAGCGGCGGCCAGACGCCCTCCACCAGGCCGCCGAGCACGATGACCTCGGCGGATTGCAACCTTGCCTCCAACAGACCCCAGATGAACACGCGCGGATGCTCGGCACCGGCACCGCCGCGCAACGCCCGGCGGGTGCGGACCACCGCGCCTTCCAGCACCGCGTCCAGCAGGCCGGGCAGGACGCCGCGCGGCTGGTCGCCCAGCACCGGCAGCGCGGCTTGCACGGCGGACAGGGCGGTGGCGAGCGCCTCGCCTTCCTCGCCGGCCCACAGCCGGGACGGGCCGGGCAGATCGTCAGTGGCGGCAAGCCGTTCGGCTGCGGCGATCAGGCCGGCCAGCATGTCGGCGGGTGCTGCCTCGACCGCCGCGGTGGCACGCAGCGCGGGCTCCAGGCAGGTCTCGATCCGCGCCAGCAAAGCCGCGGCGGCCGGCGGATCGCGGCGGTCGTCGGCCACATCCCGGTGTGCCAGGTCCGGGTGTGCCAGGTCCGGGTGTGCCTGCAACTCACCCGCCCGCGCCTCGCGCGCCCCACCCTCACCCGCCCAATCCGCGCGCACCCTGTCCACGCCCTGGCGCAACCCGGTCAGCCCGGGGCCGGGGCGCGGGCCGCGCAGCGCGGCCAACTCCAGCGCACGCGCGCCGGCCCGGCAGGCGGCAGGCGACAGGCCGGCGCCGGCCAGCGGATGCTTCAGCACCGCCAGCAGCGGCACCGGCGCGAGGTGCTCGGCCAGCGCCACCGCCAGCAGGCGCAGAAACACCGCTGGCGGCGTGGCGGTGAGTTTTTCCCCCGCGCTGTCGTCGGCAATCACCCCGTAGCGTGCCAGCTCGGTCGCCACCCGGCCGGCCAGATCACGGTCAGGCGTCACCAGCGCAGCGCGCGCGCCCCTGGTTTCCAGCGCCTGGCGCAGCACCAGGGCGATGGCGGCGGCTTCCTCCTGTTGGTCGGCTGGGGTCAGGCGCAGCAGCCCGGCGATCTCCGCTGTGCCGGCTCCCGTCCAGTCGTTCAGCGCCTGGCCCGGCAGCAGGGCACGGCTGATGGTGGCGGCGCGCGCGGGTGGAACAGCACTCTCCCCCTCCCCCTGAGGGAGGGGGAGAATGTCGCCGCGAGTCCCGCCGAGTCCGTCCAACAGGCGTCGCAACCCGGCCTGCGGGTGCGAATCGGACAGCGCTCCCCACGCCGAGTCGGTCATGTCGGTGTCCAGACCGGGCAGCACCACCGCGCCGGTCGGCAGCCCGGCAATCACCCGCGCCAGTCGCGCCACGGCGGGAATTCCGCCGGTGGTGCCGGCCAACAGCACGCGCTCGTGGGGCGGGGCCGCGCGCCATTCCTCGGCCTGGGCGTCCAGCAGTGCGACCTGACGGGCGGCCGGGTTCAGCAGCCCCTGCTCGGCGAGCCAGGCGGGCCATGCATGGGTGACGATCGCCAGGAACGTCAGCGTCTCGGCCCAATGGGCGGCGAACCGGTCGTCCGCGGCGTCGGGCAGGCGCGCCGCAAGGTCAATGTCGGACCGCTCCGCCTCATCCATCAACGCCGCCAGTTCGACCGCCAGCGGCCAGGCGCGGTCCGCCGTGCGTGGCGCGCCGTGATGGCCTTGCAGCCCCAGGATCATCTGCGTCAGCACCGCCAGACGTTGCGCCGGCTCCACCGCCGGCGGCAGGTCAAGCGCGCCGGCCAGCGCCAACGGCGCCTCATCCAGCGCGCCGAGCGCCATGATCCGAGGCAGCAGCAGCGCCTGCCCGCCGGAGACGCGCAGGAACGCGTCGGCCAGCGAGCGCGCGGCGCGGCGGGTGGGCAACAGGATCAGCCCGTCCGCGACCGCAAGGGGGGTGGCGGCGCGGTCCAGCCAGTCTGCCGCCACCGCGTCCAGGAACGGCACATGCGGCGGGATGGCAAACAGGTTCATCGCGCGGTTCCCCGGGGCCGATCAGCCGGCCTGGCGCAGGGCCAGGACCGATTCGGCGTCCGACAGATCGGCCGGGGTGGACAAGTGAAACCACAGCCCGTCATGCACCACTGCCCGCAAGCGATCGGCCGCCATGGCGCGGTCCCACAGCAGGTTCATGCTGAACGGACCATCGGGTGCGCCGGCAAACAGTGCCGGGGAGATCACCTGCACGCCGGCGTAGAGGTAGGGGACCACCTCGCGCTCCTCGCGGCGTCGCGGGGCGCCCCATTTGTCCAGCATGAAGTCGCCGAAACCGACCTCGGCGCGCACCTGCGCGGTGCGGTAGACCAGCAGGACCGCATCGACCCGGTCGGGATCGAACGCCGCGGCCAGCCGCGTCAGCGCCCGGCTCGGCCCGTTCAGCCAGAACGCGTCGCCGTTGACCGTGTAGAATGGCGCGTCGCCAAGCACGTCCAGCGCCGCGCGGGTGCCGCCGCCGGTATCCAGCAGCGTGCTCTCGCGGCGCAGGATGATGCGTGGCTGGCGTCGGCCATCTAGGTGCGCCGCCAGCCGATCGGCCTGCCAGAACGCGTTGACTACCACGGTGTCAACGCCGGCCTCGACAAGGTGGTCGAGCGCCTGATCGATCAGCTTCCGCCCGCCCAGCGGCAGCAGCGCCTTGGCGGTGGCATCGGTAAGCGGGCGCATGCGCGTGCCACGGCCGGCGGCGAGCAGCATGGCGGTGGTGGGATGCGTGCTCATGCGGCGAGGTCCGGCGGGTTGGCGCGGTTTGCGAGGGGAATCCAGCGGTCCATGGCGGCGGCCAGCGGCGCCGCGGCCGGATGGCGCAGGGCGTCGTTCAGCAGCACCCAGGTGTGCGGTCCATATGCCAGATAAGCCGGGCGGTTGTCGCGTCGCGCGAGGCGGACCCATTGGCCGGCGACGCGCAGATGGCGTTGCGCGGCGCAGGCGGCATAGGCGGTGCGAAAGGCCGCGGCGTCGAGTTCCGGTCGGGCGGCGAGGTAGCGCTCGAACGCGCGTGTGGCGATCGCGGCCGGGATGGCACGGCGGGCATCCTGCAGCAGGGAAACGAGGTCGTATGCAGGGTGGCCGATCGAGGCGCCCTGGAAGTCGATCACGCCGACGCGTCGGATCCCGTCGCGATCGGGCAACCAGAACAGGTTGCCGGCGAAGAAGTCGCGATGGGTGAAACCGTGTGGGCCGGCGGCGACCGGCGCAAGCAGATCGGTCAGCGCCGCAGCGAAGTCGGCGCGCGCCGCGGCGGGCGCGGCGGAGCCGAACATGGCCGGCCACCACCAGTCGAGCAGCGTGGCAATTGTGGTGTCGCGCATGGTGGGCGCGTCCCAGGCAGGCAGGTCCAGAGGCGGGGTGGCTTGGTGCATTGCCACAAGCAGATCGATGGCGGCGTCGAAGAGAGAAACAACCGGGGTGAGGATGGGCATTTCTCCCCCTCCCCCTGCGGGCTTGGGCCGCGAAGCGGACCAAGGTTGGGGGGAGGGGTCCGGGGGCAAAGTGTCGCGATGCCATTTCTGCGCCGCCCCCTCCCCCCGCCCCCCTCCCTCAAGGGGAGGGGGAGAAGTAACAACCGCCCCCTCCTCCCACCCCCCTTTCAAAGCGGGAAGCGGGGAAGTAACAACCGCGCCCTCCCCAACCACCACCGAATACAGATCGTCCCCCAAGTCCTCCTCCAGCACCAATCCCGCCGTTTCATCCGCGGCTATGATCTTCGGCGCCGACAGCCCGATCTCGGCAAGATGTGCGGCGACCCGCACGAACGGACGAACATCCTCCGGTGGTGGTGCGTCCATCAACACGGCCGGACCTCGCCCACCCGCCAGGCGCAGATAACGCCGAAAACTTGCATCCTGCGCCAGCGGTGCGGCCCGCGCGCCGGCGTAGCCATGGCGTGCCAGAAACCTGGCGATCTCCGCCTCGCGGTTCATGCCAGGCGATCGATCCGGTCGGGCCAGCCGGCCAGCGTCGCGCACCTGGCCTCACCAGCCCCGAACGCCAGGGTGATCGCCAGCGCGTCAGCCGGCCATTCGGCACCGAGCCGGTCGGGCCATTCGACCAGCACGATGTCGGCACGCGCCTCATCCCAACCCAACTCCGCCAGCCCCCCCTGCCCCTCCAACCGCCAGAGATCGAAGTGATGCACCGCGCCAATCGACGTGTCGTAGCTCTGCACCAGCGTGAAGCTGGGGCTAGGCACCTCCAGCCGCCGATCGCCCGTCGCGGCGCGCAGGAACCCGCGGGCGAAGGTTGTCTTGCCCGCGCCCAGCGGCCCGGCGAGCAGGATCGCATCGCCCGGCCGCGCCAGCGCCGCCACGCGCATGGCGAGTTGCTCGGTTGCCGCCAGGTCGGGCAGGAGTGTCTCGATCACGTCCACCGGCGCAGACTGCCAGCCCGGCCGAGTCTCAGACAACCGCCCTCACGCGCCGCGGCGGCACGTGATCCGCCAGCACTTGATCCACCAGCACTTGATCGAAGACGGCACGGCCGCTACGCGCGTCGGATGGCAGAGACGATCGAGACCGATGTGGCGATCATCGGCGCCGGCCCGGTTGGGCTGTTCGCGGTGTTCGAACTCGGCATGCTGAAGCTCACCAGCGTGCTGATCGACGCGCTGGGCGAGGTCGGCGGGCAGTGCACCGCGCTGTATCCGGAGAAGCCGATCTACGACATCCCCGCCCACCCGATGATCGAGGCGTCGGACCTGGTCGCGCAGCTTGAACAGCAGATCGCGCCGTTCCATGCACCGCGGTTGCTCGGACGTCGGGTCACCGGTTTGGCGGGCGTCGCGGGGGCTTTCGTGCTGAGCACCGATGCCGGGGACACGGTGCATGCGAAGGCGGTGGTGGTGGCGGCAGGGGTCGGCGCGTTCGGGCCCAATCGTCCGCCGCTGGATGGCCTGGCCGCGTATGAGGCGAGCGGCGCGGTGCAGTATTATGTGCGCCGGCGCGAGACATTGCGCGGGCAACGCGTGGTGATCGCCGGCGGCGGTGACTCGGCGGTGGACTGGGCGCTGGCGCTGAAGGACATCGCGCGCGTCGCCGTCGTGCATCGACGCGCCAAGTTCCGTGCCGCGCCGGAGAGCGCCGCGCAGCTCGACGCCGCCGCCGCGCGCGGCGAGATCGAGATGATCATTCCGTATCAATTGCATGCGCTGCACGGCGAGGCCGGCCGGCTGGATGCCGTCGAGGTCGCCACCTTGCAAGGCGAGACGCGCCGCCTGCCGGCCGATGTGCTGCTGCCGTTCTTCGGCCTGTCGATGGACCTGGGCCCGATCGCCGGCTGGGGTCTGGCGTTGGAGCGGCACCACGTCATCATCGATCCGGCAACCTGCCAAACCAGCGTGCCGGGTGTGTTCGCGATCGGCGACGTGGTGACCTATCCCGGCAAGCTGAAGCTGATCCTGCAAGGTTTCAGCGAGGCAGCAGTGGCGGCGCACGCCATCTTCGGCGTCGTGCATCCAGGCCAGGCGCTGCACTTCGAGTATTCGACGACGAAGGGCGTGCCCGGGATTTAAGTTGCTAATCGCAACGCTTCGATATCGATCGTTCCGAGCCACGATCATAGGCAATAGTCGGCCGTAGGGCGGAAAAGCCTTGCCCCCGGGACCCTTGATCCGGGGGGCAGCGCCTTCCGCCGCTTGCCGCGCGCCAGCGGTCTGCTGCCTTGCCGGTGCGCGACGGTAGTGGCGGCGAACGCCGGCATCCACCATTTCACGTCCTGCAACACAGGCAAGTCCGTGGATGCCCGCCCACGCCGAGAGCCGCTCGCGATCGGCAAATCTCCTCCTCCGAGCAGAACACGGTGACTTGCATCGTAGACCAACATCCCAATATATCGGTGTCGTTCGACTTATACATACGGCGACATACATTGGTATTATCGATTTAGTTGGCATCAATGTTTACCGTCTGTTCACCAAGTAGCCTGCATAGCGTCGAACGAGACGTCGCAACAGGCCGACAGCCATGCCGATCCAATGCTGGACGCTGATCCATCGCGTGACCGAGCCGATCAGGCACGCCGCGCCGATCCGCCATCTTGTCAGGCGATTGGCGCATGTGCTGCACCCTGCGCGGGCGGTGGTGCTGCATCCGCGGACCTGGGTGGAGACGGCCTGTCGGCTCCTGCCAGCCATCACAGTGGGGAGCACCCTGCTGATCCCGCACTCGGTTGGTCCGACACCGGTTCACCCGGCGTCACCACCGGTGGCCGACGCGCCGCCGCTCACGATCTTTGCACCGCCAGACATCGGCTTCTCGCTGCCCCCGACGCCCATCGCGCTGCCGGACCCCGGCTTCGTGTGGCCAACCGGGCCGCCAGGCTTCGTGCCCAGGCAGCCGCCCGCAGGCTTCACGCCCAAACACTCCGCGGCCGAGGTCCCCGCGCCCGCATCCATGCCGATCATCCTCACCGGCCTGGGCGGATTGGCGTTTGTGCGGGCGATAGGACACTGGCGCCGGAGGCAGCGCCGCGACGATCGCCAGGGTTCGCTCTCGGTGGACGACCCGGACACGGCGTCATCAGGAGGGCAGGCTTAGCCAACCCAAATCCCGCGCGCGACCGGCATGAACAGCGCGACCAGCACGCGAGAGAGGTGGGATCGGTGTCAAACCGTTGCCACGGGTGTCGCCGGCGAACCCACCGCACCCGGAAGGCGTAGCGGCGGCCCGGTGAACAGGAAACGGTTGCGATTGTTGGCGCGTAGCCAGTCGGCAAGCTCCGTCAGGTAGAACATCTCGCCGAGATAACAGCCCAGCTTGAACAGGCAGTGCGCATGCAGCGGCAGCGTGGCGCAATAGTCATCGGCACAGGGCCGCGCGGGCATGCCCTCGACCGCGAAGTTGTCGGAGATCAGCGCGACGGCGCCACTGTCGGTCACCCATTGTTGCAATTGCGGATCGCGGCCATCGAGGCCAACAGTACCCGGCCATCAGCTTCTCGCGGTCCGGCTGCTTGTTCATCTCCAGCAACATTTCCGCGAAGCCGGTGCGGAACAGCACGAAGTCGCCGGGCTCGACGGTAACGCGGTCCTTCCGCATGACGTCCGTCAACTCGGCATAGCTGACCAGGTGGCCGGTGCGGCCGAAATGTGCCTCCAGGTCGATCATCACGCCGCGGCCCTGCATGCAAGCCTCGGCCATGTTCTCCACGCCGAGATGCCGCGCGCCCTGCGGCTGGTCGCACGGCGTCATGTTGCCGTCCACGTCGTAATAGGCCGGGCCGATGATGTCGCGGCCGGCACGATAACCGTTGTAGAACACGTCTTCGGATTTGCCGTCCGCGTCGGCATCGAACATCTGCCCGACATGCGCCAGGCTGTCCCACTGCGTGGAATATTGCAGCGTGAGCACCACCTGATCGTCGCACACGATGTCGGTGGCGGTCGGATCGTCGCAGCGCAGCGGGTAGTTCATGTTGGGCTTGTCGCCGCGCATGGTGGGCTTCAGAACTGGCGGATGGCGACGGGGGGACAAGATGGCGCCGCCGGGATAATCGAGCGGCAGCGACAGGCAGAAGGTCTTGCCGAGTTTCACCTCGGCGATGCCCTGCAGGACTTTTTCCGGGGTCAGCAGATTGAGCCGACCGCGTTCATCGTCGGCGCCGAAATCGCCCCAGGTGGAGCCTTCGGGACGGCGGTTCCAGCGCGGGTTGTCTGCCATGGGAGGTTTCCTTTGCCTGGTTGGCGTGAAGCCTGCGGCGGGCACGGGCTTCTGTCGAGAGACCGCGCTGTCGGTAACGACCGGGTATGACACGCCAACGTCGGCTCCCTACATTCGGCGCCGGGCCGATGACCGGCAACTGTGATCCGACACGAGGCACGAGATGAGCGATCTCTATGAGACCGATGCTCTGGCCTGGTCGGAGAACCAGGCTGCGTTGCTGCGCCACCTCGCGACGGGTGAGCGCGTCAATAAACAGATCGATTGGGCAAACGTGGTCGACGAGATCGAGAGTGTGGGCCGATCAGAGCGCGGGTGCCGGCAACCCATGTTCGGGTGATCCTGGAACATCTCGCCAAGCTGCAAGTTTCGCCTGCGATCGGCCCGCGTGCCGGCTGGCGGGAAAGCATTCGTCACGCGCGCGCCACGGTCGCCGAGCTGCTGGAGGCCATCCCCAGCCTGTGCCGAACCCTGCAGGAGGTCGTTGCGCGAGAGATGCCACGGGCCCGGTCACTGGTGGCGGGCGCCCTCGCCGATCACGGGGAAGAACCAAGTGTTGCCTTGGACAGCGTCGATTACGAGGTCGCGGACGTTATCGGCACCTTCTTCCCTACCGGTCCCGCGCCGTAACGTTGAGCAAGCGCCAGGGCACCCGGATACGGACAACGACGGCGCCGTCGACGTGGTCGAGATCGTGCGGGTCGTCGATGGCCGCAGAGACTTGCGACGTCAGTTCTAGCCCATACAGAAGGCAGAACCTACCGGACCCGCACACCGACACGATGTCCGGGCGCACCAGGCATGGGTCAGGCCGCTTGCGCCTGCGCGACCGTCAACCCCTCGCCGGCCACGGTGGTGCGCCGCATGTCGCGGACCTGCGCCTCGTCGAACCGCGTCACGCGATGCATCAGTTGGCGGTTGTCCCACATCACAAGGTCCCACTGCCGCCACTTGTGCGAGTAGGTGAACTGGCTCTGTGTCGCGTGCTCCACCAGATCGCGGATGAAGGCGCGTGCCTCCGGCATCGGCCAGCCCACGATCGTGCCGATATGCGATGACAGATACAGCGATTTTCTGCCCGTCACCGGATGCGTGCGCACCAGGCGTTGGCGCACCGGCTGCATCTGCGCCCGCTCTTCCTCGGTCAGTTCGGTGAAGCCGAGCGTCCCGCGCGAGTAGAGCAGCGAATGTTCGCAAACCAGATCCTCGATCTCGGACTTCGTTGCGTCATCCAGTGCATCGTAGGCGGCGCGCATGTCAGCGAACTCGGTGTTGCCGCCCTTGTCCACCACGATGCGGCCCGACAGCAGCGAATACTTCGCCGGGATCGCACGGAACGAACTGTCGGAGTGCCACAGCCGGTTGCCGAGATTGAACATGCGCTTGCGGTCGTCGCGCGCCAGCGGCTTGTGGTCCTTGTCCAGGTTCGACACGTCCGCCATGTACGGATCGAGCCGACGGTCCTGCGCCTTGGTGATGTTGCCGCCGGCGGTGTGTTCCAGCTCGCCGAAATTACGGCTGAATGCCTGCTGCTGCTGGTCGGTCAGCTTCTGGCCGTGGAACACCAGCACGGCATAACGATCCATGCCGGTATCAATCGCCACAACGTCATCCTTGCCGAGCGGCTGGGTGATATCGACGCCCGATACTTCGCCGGCGAAGACCGGGGTAAGCTGGCGGATTGCAATGCTCATTCGTCGTGGCTCCCTCTTGCTGCTCGGCAGCGACCTGCTCGGCGCCCACACCAGCCCGCACCAGTGTGCGGGCGGGGATGGCCGGGTCAACCCCCAATGGGCGTCAGGATAGGTTTGGATCGGGGAAGACTCTCCCCCTCCCCTTGAGGGAGGGGGGTGGGGGGAGGGGTTGGTGCGCAAAAATCTTCGGTGCGAGCCCGGCCCTACCCCTCCCCCCAGCCCCCTCCCTCAAGGGGAGGGGGAGCAAAATGCGGGATGGCTCTCACGCCGCCAGATCGCCAACAAACCGATCTCGCCACGTATCGAGATTGTTCCGCCGCATGACCGCCAGCATCGCCGCGTGGCGTTCACAGCGCTCCTCGCGCGGCATCGCCAACCCGCGGTCCAGCGCCGCGGCGATGCCCGCCTCGTCATACGGGTTGACCATCAGCGCGGCGTCCAACTCGCTGGCGGCGCCGGCGAACTGCGACAGCACCAGCACGCCGGGATCCTCCGGGTCCTGCGCCGCGGCATATTCCTTCGCCACCAGGTTCATCCCGTCCCGCAACGGCGTCACCAGGCCGATCTGCGCCTCGGCATACAGCGGCATCAGCACATTGCGCGGGAAGCCCTTGTTCAGGTAGCGCAACGGCACCCAATCCACCTCGGCGAAGCGGCCGTTGATGCGGCCGGCCTCCGCCTCCAGCTCGCGCCGGATCTCGCGATAGGTCTGGATGTCAGAGCGCGACGGCGGCGCGATCTGCATGAACGTCACGTT
The DNA here is from genome assembly GCA_963826975.1 of uncultured Alphaproteobacteria bacterium. GTDB lineage: Bacteria > Pseudomonadota > Alphaproteobacteria > Acetobacterales > Acetobacteraceae > Palsa-883. Next base: position 105,262 of record CAWGZJ010000002.1, read on the forward strand.
GCCATGCCGTGCCGGATAATCCTGCAGGAACCGTTCGAAGGAGCAGAAGCGCTGGCGCAGTCCCTTCGAGTAGTCCAGCCGGTCGACACTCAGGATCAGGTTGTCCAGCAGGCTGGCGCGCATGCGCGTCGCGGTGCGCCGGTTGGTTGGGGTCTCGGCCTGGGCGCGGATGTCCTCGACATGCACGCCGATCGGATAGACCTCGGCGAGCACCGTTCGCCCAAAGGCGTGCAGCCGCCGCGCGTCCAGTGCCGCGCCGCCGGCGCAGCGCACGATGTAGTCGGCGAAGGCGGTGCGATCGGTTTCGGTCTGAAATCCCAACAAATCGTAGTCGCACATCGCGCGCACCAGCTGCTGCGTGCGCCGGCACCGTCATCAGCACCTGCGGCGCCGGGAACGGCGTGTGCAGGAACAGCCCCATGCGGTTGCGTCTTGCCCTCGGCGCGCAGCGCTTCGGCCAGGCACAGCAGATGATAGTCGTGCGCCCAGATCATGTCGGTGTCGCGCAGCAGCTTGGCGAGCGAACGGGCGAACAGCGCGTTGACGCGGCGGTAGCCGGCGAACTCCGTCCAGTCGAAGCGCGACAGGCCGATCTGGTAGTGCAACGCCGGCCACAGCGCGCCGTTGGCGAAGCCGCGGTAGAACTCGTCGTAGTCGCGGCGCGAGAGATCGACAGTATAAAGAGTGATGGCGCCGACGGTGCGCTCGGGGTTGGGCAGCGATTCAGTCGCCGGCGGAGACCTCGCCGCTCCAGCCGAACCAGATGCCGCCTTGTGCTTCAGCGCGTCCAGCACGCCGGCGGCGAGGCCCCCCGCGGTCGGCTCGCCCTCGGTGATCGGCGCGACGCGGTTGGAGACGACCACCAGGCGCGACACGGCGAACGCTCCCATCAGCGGGCCTGACGGCGCCCGAAGGCGCGTCAGGCAGCGACGGCGGGCATGACATCCATGCGTTGTTTGCGCAACAGCTCGCGGTACGGGCCCGGGCCGGGCAGCCAACTCGTCGGGCGAGCCGTCGTCGACGATGCGGCCGTGATCCATCACGATGATGCGGTCGAAGCTGCGCAGCGTGGACAGCCGGTGGGCGATGGCGATCACCGTGCGCCCGCGCATCAGCCGGTCCAGCGCCGCCTGGATGGCCAGCTCGGACTCGCTGTCCAGCGCGCTGGTCGCCTCATCCAGCAGCAGGATCGGCGCGTCCTTCAGCAGCGCGCGGGCGATCGCCAGGCGCTGGCGCTGGCCGCCGGACAGTTTTACGCCGCGATCGCCGACGATGGTGGCGAAGCCTTCCGGCATCGCCTCGATGAAGTCGCGGCAATGCGCCATCTCGGCCGCCGCCAGCACGTCCTGCTGGGTCGCGTCCGGCCGGGCGTAGCGGATGTTCTCCAGCACCGAGCGGTGGAACAGGCTGATGTCCTGCGGCACGATCGCCATCGCGTGGCGCAGGCTGTCCTGCGTCACGTCGCGAATGTCCTGGCCGTCGAGCAGGATGCGGCCGCCCTCGACGTCGTAGAAGCGCTGCAGCAGCGCCAGCACGGTGGACTTGCCGGCGCCGGAATAGCCCACCAGCCCGACGCGCTCGCCGGGCTGGATCATCAGGTCGAAATCGCGCAGCACCGAAGCGCGGCCCGGGTAGGCGAAGCGCACATGCTCGAACTCCACCCGGCCGGAACCACGGCGCAGTGGCACCGCATCGGGCCGGTCGGGCAGTTCGTGCGGCACCAGCAGGGCGCCGATCGCTTCTTCCAGCCGCGCCACGTGCTGGGTGAGATCGACCAGCGCCACCGCCAGGTCGCGGGTGCTATGCAGGATGCCGATGGCAAGCGCGGTCACCAGCACGATGTCGCCGACCGAGGCCCGGCCGTGCTGCCACAGCAGGATGCCCCAGGCGACCACGCCGGCGGTCAGCAGCGCGGTCAGCACCGCGTGGATCAGCCGCAGCTTCTCCAGGTAGAACAGGCTGTGCCGCCGGGCGCCCATCTCGCACTCGATGTTGGTGCCGAAGCGGCGCCGCTCGCGCAGGGTGGCGCCGAACGCGCGCACCACGCCCATGTTGCCGATCACATCCACCAGTTCGCCGTCCACCCCGGCCGCGGCGGTGGCGTAGGTGCGATGCAGCGGCGTGCCGTTGCGCGCCAGCCAGTAGATGACCGCGCCAAGCACCAGCGATATCGCCACCAGCACCGCCGCCATCAGCGGATTGACCGAGCCGATGAAGCAGATCGCGAACAGCACCGCGAAGCAGGGCGGCAGCACGTTCCAGGAGCCGGTGTTCTCCACCGTGAAGGTGGCGTTGGCGGTGGCGGTGATGCGGCTGGCCAGCGCGCCCGGCAGCCGTTCGGCGAAGTAGCTGGGGGAATGGCCGGACAGATGGGCGAACATGTCGCGCCGGACGTCGCCGGTGACGGCGACGAAGGTGCGCGCGGCGGCCCAGCCGCCGACCCGCCACAGCAGGTTGTCGGCGGCGATCAGGCCGCACAGCAGCGCAAACGCCGTCCACACCGCGCCGATGCCCACCCCGGCGCCCGCGCCAGTGCCCGCCGCCCCTGGGCCGGCGGCGATCGCGTCGATCAGCCGCTTCATGCCGTACTGGGTCGAGACGCTGCACATCACCGCTGCCAGCACCGAGATCAGAACGATGGCATGGCCGATCGGATGGCGAGCGACATAATGCGCCAGGAACCCCAACGGCCGGCGGTGTTCGGTCAGTGCCGCCGACCGGTCCGGCGCCTGGTCCGGAGCATCGGTCACCACCCTCAATAACGTCTTCACGGCACGCTTCAAAACCAGCTCCTGTGCCTGCAGGTACGGTCGGATGCGGCCGCAGGGTCCGCCAACCACAGCTTATGGCAGGCGATCGTGCCGACTTTGTGGCAGGGGTGATGTCATTTTGGGGGATGCTGCCGATCGTCGTGGCAGGGGATGACGCGAGGGGGATGACGCCGATTTTTCGCCACATTCCCTACTTACAACCCCGCTTCGATAGTCGCAACTGGGGCCAAAAGTCAAGACCAAGATCAGCGACGTCTCATTACTTCATCATCCCGAGTAAAAAGGGTCCACGACTGATGCGCATCGCCCAGGTCTCGCCGCTGTTCGAAGCGGTGCCGCCAAAGTTGTACGGCGGCACTGAACGTGTCGTCTATTCACTGACCGAAGAGCTGGTGGCCATGGGGCACGACGTGACCCTGTTCGCTTCCGGTGATTCCGTCACCTCCGCCACCCTGGCGCCGATGCGCGGACAGGCGCTGCGGCTGGATCCGACGGTGATCGACTGGATCGCCATCTATATGCAGATGATCGAGCGGATCTACCGCCGCGCCGACGAGTTCGACATCTTGCACTTCCACATCGACTACTTTCCGCTGGCGCTGTTCAGCCGCCAGCGCACGCCGTTCCTGACCACGCTGCATGGCCGGCTCGACCTGCCGGAATTCAAGGACATCTACGAACTGTATCCCGACGCGCCGTTCGTCTCGATCTCCAACAATCAGCGCAAGCCGATCCCGCGCCTGAACTGGACGCGCACGGTGCAGCACGGGATGCCGGCGGCGCTGCTGACGCCGCAGCCGGTGCAGCAGAGCTACCTGGCGTTCCTGGGCCGCATCTCGCCCGAGAAGGGCATCGACAAGGCGATCCGCATCGCCGGGCGTGCCGGCATGAAGCTGAAGATCGCCGCCAAGGTGGACAACGCCGACAAGGTATATTTCGAGAATGAGATCAAGCCGCTGCTGTCGCAGGGCCATGTCGAGTTCATCGGCGAGATCGACGACAGCCAGAAGCCTGAATTCCTGTCCGGTGCGCATGCGACGCTGTTCCCGATCGACTGGCCGGAGCCGTTCGGCCTGGTGATGATCGAATCCATGGCCTGCGGCACCCCGGTGATCGCGTTCGACCGCGGCTCGGTGCCCGAGGTGATGGATGACGGCCTGACCGGCTTCATCGTCAGCAACGAGGACGAAGCGGTGGCCGCGATCAGTCGGTTAGGCGAACTGGACCGAGGCAAGGTGCGGCGGCAGTTCGATCGCCGCTTCACCGCGCGCCGCATGGCGCAGGATTACCTCGACCTGTACGGCGAGCTCTGCCAGCCGGTCGCCCCGCGGCTGCGCGCCGTTGCCGGCTGATATTTGGCTGACTGGCCTGGGCTGACTGGCAAAGTTCTGTGTCACGGCCGTCCCCGGGCATCTTGACCCGGGGATCAGCCCGGCTACCCGCGACTGTCTTTTGATACGAGCGGCAGAGTCGTGGGTGACCGGGCTGATCCCCGGGTCAAGATGCCCGGGGACGGCCGTGACGCGAAATGCGACGATCGATCCCCAATCGATTCGGTTATTCCGGCGTAGACCCTAACCCCGTCTTCGCCGCGGCCCCTGCCCCTCTTGCCCTTGCCGCCCCTCTTGGGCCTGATAGACCGGCAAGATCGGGAGAAGCGCGATGCCGGAAGCCCCACACCTGCTGGACCCCAGCGGCGACTACCAGACGCTGCAGGAGTTCATCCCCGAGGCGCGCAAGAAGCTGAACAGCAACACCTGGGGCTACCTGGTCGGCGCGACCGAGACCGAGACGACGATGCGGCGCAACCGCATGGCACTGGATTCGATCGCCTTCCGTCCCCGCGTGTGCCGTGACGTGTCGAAGGTGGATACATCGACCACGTTCCTGAATATGTCGTTGCGCATCCCGGTGATGCTGGCGCCAGTTGGATCGCTGGAATCGTTCCACCCGGGCGGTGGTGCGACGGCGGGGCGCGGCGCCTCGGCGTTCGGCGTGCCGATCATCATCAGCTCGGTCACCAAGCCGGGACTGGAGGAGATCGCCAAGGCCGCGACCGGGCCGAAGATCTTCCAGCTCTACGTGCGTGGTGACGATGACTGGATCGACGCGATCGTGGAACGTGCGATCGATGCCGGCTACGACGCGTTCTGCATCACCGTCGACACCGCCGCCTATTCGCGGCGCGAGCGCGACATGGTGGCCCGCTTCGTCAAGCCGTGGCGCGCCGCGGCGACCGGACATGAGTTCCAGGCAAGCTTCGACTGGGACAATGTGCGCCGGTTCAAGGACAAGCACGCGATCCCACTGATCCTGAAGGGCATCGCCACCGCCGAGGACGCGGCAACCGCGGTCGCGTGCGGCGTGGATGTCGTCTACGTCTCGAACCATGGCGGCCGCCAGCTCGACCACGGCCGCGGCGCGATGGACGTGCTGCCGGAGGTGCTGGCGGCGGTCGGCGGCCATGCGCGGGTGGTGATCGATGGCAGCTTCGCGCGCGGCACCGATGTGGTGAAGGCGATCGCGCTGGGCGCCGACGCGGTGGCGATGGGGCGGATGTATTGCTACGGCCTGGCCGCCGAAGGCGATGCCGGTGTGCATCGCGTGCTGGAGATCATGGAGCAGGAGATCGCCGTGGCGATGGCGTTGCTGGGGGTGACCTCGCTGCGTGAGCTGGATCGGTCGTATCTGCATTTCGGCGCGCCGGTGGTGGCGCAGCCGCATGTGCACAGCGCCTTCCCGCTGCTGTTTCCGACCGCGGAAGCGCCGCGGAGCTGACCCCGGCGGGGTTGAAATAGCGAGACCTGGACAGGAGGAAACGATGCGTGGCGTGGTGTTCACCGGTGGACGCGAACTGGAACTGATGGAATTCCCCGATCCCACCCCGGGCCCCGACGAGGTGGTGGTGGAGATGAAGGCCTCGGGCATGTGCGGCAGCGACCTGCACCAGTACCGCCGGCCGAAGGGCGGGCAGCGCGCGGCCACCGGCTTTCCGCAGAACCCCGATCCGGTGATTGCCGGGCATGAGCCGTGCGGCGTGGTGGCTGCCGTCGGACCGGGCGTGAGTGCAAAGGCGGCGCGCGTCGGTGAGCGGGTGATGGTGCACCACTACCAGGGCTGCACGCAGTGCAACCATTGCCGCTCCGGCTGGCAGCAGCTTTGCCAGGAGGTCCCGGTCAAGGTCTATGGCGCCAATTCGCATGGCGGGCACGCGAAGTATCTGAAGGTGCCGGCCAATACACTGGTGCCACTGGCGGACGAGCTGTCGTTCCGCGCGGGTGCCGCGATCTCCTGCGGGTCGGGCACGGCCTACAGCGCGCTGCGGCGGATGAACCTGTCAGGCAATGATACGATCGCGATATTCGGCCAGGGGCCGGTGGGGCTGGCGGGGACGCAATACGCCAAGGCGATGGGCGCGCGGGTGATCGCGCTGGACATCAGCCCGACGCGGCTGGAACGCGCCAAGGAGTTCGGCGCCGATGAGGTGGTGAACCCCGGGTCCAACGATCCGGTAGCGGCGATCAAGGAACTGACGCACGGGCGCTACGCCGATTTGACGCCTGGACACGTCGAGCAACGCCGGAGGCCCGGCTGAATGCGATCCGCAGCACCAAGGTGTGGGGCACGATGTGCTTCGTCGGCGAGGGCGGCGACGTGAAGATCGACGTCAGCCCGCATCTGCTGCGCCGGCAGATGACGCTGTTGGCGTCATGGACGTTCTCCAACGTCATCCAGGCGGAGTGCGCGCGCTTCTCGGTGGAGCGGAAAATCGACGTGGACAAGCTGTTCACCCACACCTGGAAGCTGGAGCAGGCGAAGGAGGCGTATACGCTGTTCGACAAACAGGCAGACGGCAAGGGCGTCTTTCTGATGTAATCCCAACCGGCGGAAGGATTGACCGACGAGCGCTACCCCCGTTATGCCGGCGTATGCCGGCATCCACGACTTGGCTTTGTTGCTGCAAAGCAACGCGTGGAGACCGGCATGACGACGTGGGTACCGCCAGAGAGTTCTATCATTCGGACGCCTAGTATACCATTCGCTCGTGGAAATCTGCGTCTTTGATAACTATTTGCAATAAAGGATCACCACGGAGACACGGAGAAGAATATCAAGTTGCTCACTTGGCTTTCTGCTCCGTGTCTCCGTGGTGATCCTTGCTTGTGGACATGCGGCAGGGCACAAATTCCGGCGAGCATTGGGTAGATAAGGCCAATCATCACAAGGTCTGACAATCGGGATGCAAAGTCACGTCACTCCTTACGCCCGCACCGCGCGGAACACGCGCAGCCAGTTGCCGGCACACACCTTGGCAACTTCCTCCGCCGTCATCCCGCGATCCCGCAAGGCCGCCGCGATCTCCTGATGGTGGGCGAAATCCGGCATCTCCTGTTGCGCCGCGCCCGCCGGCAAGTCTGTGCCGATCCCGACATGATCAATCCCCACGGCATCGATCAGCCGGAACAGATGGCGGATCATTCCGGGTAGCTTCTCCTGCCACAGCACCGCAATCCAGGCGCCGATCACCCCGCCGCTCTCCACCACCATCCGCGCGTAGTCCGGGCTGATATAGCGCGGATGGTCGCCGTCCGGATGCCCGGGCTCCTTCAGGTTGGCGTGGCTGCACAGGAACGGCCGCGTGGCGACGCGCGCCACGCCCTTCACCGTGTCCTCGGAGCAATGCGCCACGTCGACGATCACGCCCAGGCGGTTCATTCGCCGCACCGCGTCAGCGCCGAACGCGCGTCAGCCCGCCATGTTCGGGCGGCGCGGTCTGGATGTCGCCCGTCTCGTTCACCAGGTAATGCGTGAGTTGAATGCTGCGCACGCCGCGCGCCGCCATGGCGTCCAGCCGATCGAGATCACCTTCCAGGAAGTCGCACCCCTCGACAGCCAGCACCAGGGCCGGGTCGTCGGCGCGGATCTCGTGCGGTTCGCGGGCGATGCGCATGCCGGCGGCTTCGAAACTGTCCAGGTAGCCTTCGACGCAGGCCAGGCATTCCCCGGGGTCCGGGTCGCGCACCTTCTCCAGCCGCTTGGTTGTCGGGATTGCGCCGGATCATCGGCAGGTCGGCGATGGCGGAGACCACCGCGGCGGCAACGCCGGCCGGGCGCATCGTTGCCAGCACGGCGCGGTCGACCTGCCCGGTGCGCCGCGGCCGGCCGGCATGGGTGTGCATGTCGATTATTTTGCCCCTGGGGATCATCCCGTCGGGGATCTTGTCATCGGGGATCATGCGGTCAGGCTGAACCAGCCACTGCGTTGCCGCAAGCCGGACCTCTGACAGCCGGGCCCCCTCAGCCGAACATCGCCCAGCCAACTCTTGCACAGCGCCCGGCGGTTGCGCATCTTGATGCGGTTGACTGGCGGAGCAGGAACGCAGATGGACGGCGGGGCTGACGCAAGACGCATCACGATCCATGCGCCGGAGGATTTCGTGGGCATGCGCGCGGCCGGCCGCCTCGCCGCCGCGACCCTGGACATGATCACCCCCCATGTGCGCCCCGGCGTCACAACCGCCGTCCTGGACGATCTGTGCCACACTTTCATCGCCGATCATGGCGCGGTGCCGGCGCCGCTGAACTATCGCGGATTTCCGAAGTCGATCTGCACCTCGATCAACCATGTGGTGTGCCACGGCATCCCCGGCGACCGAAGGCTGGACGACGGCGACATCCTGAACATCGACGTGACGGTGATCCTGGACGGCTGGCACGGTGATTCCTCGCGCATGTATGTCGCCGGCACCCCGTCGACCAAGGCGCGCAACCTGATGGACGTGACGTACGAGGCGATGATGCGGGGCGTGCGCGCGGTGAAGCCCGGGGGCGACGCTGGGCGATGTCGGGCACGCGATCCAGACCTTCGTGGAAGGCCACCGGTTCAGCGTGGTGCGCGATTTCTGCGGCCACGGCATCGGCCGCCGCTTCCACGAACCGCCGAACGTGCTGCATTTCGGCAAGCCCGGCGAAGGGCCGCAACTGCGGCCCGGCATGTTCTTCACCATCGAGCCGATGGTGAATGCCGGCCGGCCCGAGGTGAAGGTGCTGGACGACGGCTGGACCGCGGTAACCCGCGACCGCTCGCTGTCGGCGCAGTTCGAGCACATGATCGGCGTGACGCAGGACGGCGTGGAGATCTTCACGCTGTCGCCGGCAGGGCTGGAGAAGCCGCCCTACGTGATTGGCTGACTTCCTCGCGACCACAACCGGCCAACGCAAAATGGAGGAAACCATGAACGACATCGCCGCCGTAGCACCGCATCCCACCGTCGCCAAGAAGAGCGCCGCCAATCTCGTCGCCGGCCGTCGGGCCTTTTTCAAATACCGCGACCTGGGGGTCACCGCCGCCACCGCGGGCAAACTTCGCGCGCAGGTCACCTCGGCCGAGTCTGGCATGTCGCAGCCCACCGGCTGGCACATCCACAAATGCGAGGCCCAGCTTGTCTACATGCTGAGCGGCTGGATCGAGTTGGAGTTCGCCGGCGAACCGCTGTGCCGGCTCGAGGCGGGCGAATTCGATCCTGATCCCCGGCGGAACGCCGCACAACGAGTTGCGCACCTCCGACACGTTCGAGTTGCTGGAGGTCTCGCTGCCCGCCGAGATGGCCACCGAACCCTGCGACGCCCCGCGCTAGAGCCCAGCGCCAGAGCAGGGTCAGTCTGACCGAAACGCGTATACCTCTCCCGCTCTGTCGCGGGAGAGCAAGGCGCGAAGCGACGAGGGTGAGGGTCGCGCCGCACACGACCTGCCCTCTCGCGGCCCTCCCTCCCGCGACCCGCCCTCCCGCGAGTTGACGCTGCGCCGCGGCGGCGCACAGACTCGTGTCGCCCGGGTGTGACCGGCGGTGGGAGACAGCATGAAAGTCTGTGTGTTCGGCGCTGGGGCGATCGGCGGGCATCTGGCGGTGCGGCTGGCGCGCGGCGGCGCGGATGTGTCCGTGGTGGCACGCGGGGCGCAGCTTGCCGCCATCCAGCTGAACGGCCTGAAGGTGGTCGCGTCGGACGGCGAATTCGATGCGCGGGTGCGCGCCAGCGCCGATCCGGCCGAGTTGGGGCCGCAGGACGCCGTGCTGGTCACCGTCAAGGCGCCGGCGCTTCCCGCTGTCGCCGCCTCGATCGCGCCGCTGCTGGGCGCCGACACGCCGGTTGCGTTCGTGATGAACGGCATCCCATGGTGTTATTTCCATGGGATCGGCGGTGAGTTGGAAGGGCGGCGTCTGCCGAAGATCGATCCCGGGGATGCGTTGTGGCGCACGGTGGGGCCGGATCGGGCGATTGCCGGTGTGGTCTACGCCGCCAGCGCGGTGATTCGCCCGGGCGTGATCGAACTGGAGAATCCCAGCAGCCGCGTGGTTCTGGGCGAGATGGATGGGCGTGTCAGCCAGCGCGTGCAGTCGATCGCGACGCATATCAACGGCGGCGGAATGAAGGCCGAGGTCACGCCCGCAGTGCGCGACGAGATCTGGAACAAGCTGCTGAACAACCTGGCTAGCGGGTCGCTGGCGGTACTGACCCAGGCGACGATCAGGCGGATCTACCAGGAGGAGGTCTGCGTCGCGACAGCGCGGCGGATCATGCTCGAGGCCGCCGCGATCGCCGTTGCGGTTGGCGCGAAGCCCGACGTCGACCACGACAAGCGCGTCGCGCACGGCAGGGGTCTGGACCACAAGCCGTCGATCCTGCAGGACCTGGAGTTGGGCCGACCGATGGAGATCGACGGCATCTTCGATGCGTCGCTGGAAATGGCGCGGGCCGCCGGCGTGCGGGCACCGACATTGGAGATGGTCGTGGGCCTGATGAAGGTCCGCGCGCGCGAGGCAGGGCTGTACGCGGAATAACCACCGGCAATGCAATAAACCCGCAACGCAATAAACCGTCAACGCAATAAATAGGAGGACGCCTTTATGGAGATGCGCGATTTCGGCCGCACCGGCATGCGGATCTCGGTATTCGGCTTCGGCTGCGGCGCGGTTGGCGGGCTGATGGTAAGAGGCGCGCCGGCGGATCAGGAACGCGCCGTCGCGCGGGCACTGGAGGTCGGCATCAACTACTTCGACACGGCGGTGCAATACGGCAACGGTGCATCGGAGACCAATCTCGGCCGGGTCTGGGCAAAGCTGAAGCCGGCGGCGTATGTCGGCACCAAGGTGCGGTTTACCCAGGCCGAACGCGGCAACATCGCGCGGGCCGCCGCGGCTTCGCTGAACGGCAGCCTGCGTCGGCTCGGCACGGATCACGTGGATATATTCCACTTGCACAACGCTATCACGGCCGATGGCCGGGACGAGTCGTTCTCGGTGAAGATGGTGCTGGAGGAAGTGGTGCCGGCGTTCGAGACTCTGCGCCAGCAGGGCAAGACGCGCTTTCTCGGGATCACCGCCGTCGGCGAGACCGCGGCGCTGCACCAGGTGATCGACTTGGGCGCGTTCCAAAGTGCCCAGGTCAGCTACAACATGCTGAACCCGTCCGCCGGCATGGCGATCCCGCCCAGCTACCCGGCGCAGGACTATGGACGCCTGCTGGATCACACCACCGCCGCCGGCGTTGGCACGATCGGCATCCGCGCCCTGGCCGGCGGTGCGTTGTCCGGCGTGGCGGATCGGCATCCGATCGCCAGCGCGCCGCCCGAGCCGATCGGATCCGCAATGAGCTACCAGGCCGACCTGCAGCGCGCCCAACGGCTGGCCCCGCTGGTTGCCGAAGGTTACGCCTCCAGCCTGGCGGAGGCGGCAGTCCGGTTCGTCATCATCAATCCGGCGATCGGCACCGTGCTGGTTGGCATGGCGACGCCGGCCGAGTTCGAGCAGGCCTTGGCGGCGGTGGAGAAAGGTCCCCTGCCCGCCCCCGCGCTGGCACGGCTGGCTGACTTGCAGCGCGATTTCGTGGGTGAAACGCGCTAGAGCGGCCACGGCGGACAGTTCCCGCGGCTGTCAATTCGCGCCCGGCAGCCGCTTGTTGCGCGGCACATCGGCGTGGGCCAGGCCGGGTTGGTGCCCCGGTGCGTGCCCATCGCACGGTTTGACGCTGCCGGATCGAGGCCCTAGAAGCGGGAGTGCAAACGCCGTGTCCGGAGCAATCCGGGATGCGCCCTCCCGGCGGAGGGGTGGCCGAGCGGCTGAAGGCGGCGGTTTGCTAAACCGTTATAGGGGGTCAACCTCTATCGTGGGTTCGAATCCCATCCCCTCCGCCAAATCATTGATTTTTGAACTTAACCTTGATACAGCCGACACAAAAACCGCTGTGTTATATAACGGTTTTTGACAGCTTGTGCCGACCCTGTGCCCGCAACCAGTGATTTACACTCTCGGTCAGCGTCGCTGCGGCCGGGGTTGCAGGAAGTGACCGACGTACTTCTCGTCGTGCGTCTCTATATAGCATTCACTACCATCCGGTGTTTCGAACTGCCGTTGTATCAGAAGACAAGGGCTATCGGACTCGTCGGTATCTGAGGCTGCGAACATGGCCTGGCAGTAGTCGCCGGAGACCGAAGCAGATATGTAGTTTGCCCGAAACCGCATGGTTCTCGTATTCCGTGCCATCGCCAGAGCTCAACCGCGGGCCCACCGTTGTGACGCGTCCCCATGGACCGAGGTCGAGCCCCAACCTGACGTATATCGGGGTGTGTCGGCAGACGAATGATGGCCGGACCTTATTGCCACATCGGCAATCTCAGCCAGTCTGATGGCGCAGCTTCTTCACCCGGTGTTTTTGATAAGCAGTGATCTCACGTGCCAGCGGCAGTCGGCGGTCGAAATCCAGGTGGGTGATGGACGTGAAGAACTGCAGCTTCTTATTGTCGGCTTCTCCCTCGGCTGAGAGCTTGCACACGATCCCGCCTTCGTCCCCGGCGTTCGATACCCAGGTCACCTGACACGCTTTTGGAATCGTGACCCCTGGTGACTGCTGGCGCAGGGTTACGGCCAGACGCGGGGTCACGATCGCTGGCAATGGCAGCGCGGCTTCCAGCTTTGCGAGCAGATCAGCGACTTGTTTTGGGTTGTCAATCATGGGCAGCGTGTGGTCCTTAACCTAGCGGCCGCGTCATATCCGAGTCGCTGGCGCAGGCCGAGGCCCCGGCAACCTCCTCACCCCGGTCTCAGCTCGCCCCCTCCACGCGATAATGAGGAGCCCATCACAAAGCGGGGGCAAGGCCGTTGGCGGATACTCTCGCCGAACGGCCTGACGGGCTGAACCCGTCGCCTGAGGTTGCCACTGGCAGCCCCTTTGCCCCCGTATTGTGATGGGCTCGTCAGCGCAGCCCAAACGTCCAAGGCGGGGACCGCGCGACCTGGGTCCGCACCATGCAGGACCGCCACTTGGACGCCGCCGCCGGCCTCGAGCCGGAGTACGGCCCCCGCATGCGCCGCCTCTACAAGGAGATCGCGCGTCTCCAGCGGCTGTGTGACCTGCCCGTAGCCGCGTAATACCAGCCGCCCTAAAGATTGACCCATGCCCAGGAGCGTCGGGCGATGGAATCGATGCGCTCCCGATCTCCAATGAGGAACTCCCAAGCCTGCTTGCAGGCGGCGACGATGGCTTCATAGCTGTCCCAGACAAGCCTGCTGAGCTTGTTGCCGCGGAGATAGTCCCAGATGTTCTCCATCGGGTTGAGTTCCGGCGAGTAGGGCGGTAGCGGCAGGAGCGTGATGTTGTCCGGCGTGCGCAGGCGCTTGCCCTGCTGATGCCAGCCCGCGCCGTCACAGACCAGGACAGCATGTGCGCCTGGCGCGACCTGTGTGCTGATCTCCTTCAGGTGCTCATTCATCGCCTCGGTATTGGCGACCGGCATGATGATCGCCGCGCCGGTGCCACGCGCGTGGCAAATCGCGCCGAACAGGTAGACCGAGTCATGGCGATTGTCGCGCACCATAGGTGGACGTGAGCCGACCGGCGCCCAAATATACTCCAATGATCCCTTCTGCCCGACCCTGGCTTCGTCCTGAAACCAGATCTCGATTGGCTTGCCGGCGGCCGAGGCCGGCAGCGCCTCGGCTACCAGGCGGGGGAAGTTTTTTTAAAAGTCTCCTGGGCTGCTGCGTCTTTCTTCGGATGATAGGGCCGCGGTTGCAGCCGGGTCATGCGAAGCCGGCGTAGCAGCTTGCCGACCGTACGCTCGGCCACGCTGACAGACCAGCGGGACGCGATCTCCACCTGTAGATCGGCGCAGCGCCAGCGTACCACCTTGTTGCGCTCAAGGTCCGGGCCTTCCAGCACCATGGACCGAAGCTCCTCCATCTGCGCCTCGTTCAGCGCCGGAGGGCGTCCCGGGCTGCAACGCGAACTCAATCCGGCCACGCCTTCCGCGTTGTAGCGCAGCACCCAGTCGCGCAGCGTCTGCCGATCCATGCCGTTGAGCTGCGCCGCCGCCTCGCGTGGATGACCCTCCAGGACCAGTGCTATTGCCAGCAGACGCCGCACCACCGCGCCGTCTTGCGTCTGCGCCGCCAGCTCCCTCAGCTCTGTCGCCGAAAGCTCAAAACGGGTGATCTCGATCGGCCTGCCCATCCCGCTGTACTCCCTGCAAATCGTCGCGACAGGCACAGAGAATCGTACTCAGGCCGATTCGGGAATCTCCCCTAGCGAAAGAGTCGATCTTTAGGGCGGCTGGTATAACTCCCCGCAGAACCGCAGACCACGGTCGTCGGCACCGAAATACCACTGGCGGACATTTACGACGGCGTGACCTTCGAGAACTCTGCGACCACCTGACACCATGGTCGGAGATTACCCGCGAAGCCGACGCTCCCAGCCCCGGCTATATTACCCCAGGTTCTGGACGATATCCTGCTTCGATGCGCCGGTGATTGCGGCGCCCCAGATCGCCACGCGTTCCCGGCGCAGCGCCTCGTCGAGCGAGCAGCGGTCGGGAGGGGTGCCGGAGCGGCTTGCATCCGTCCACCCTATTTGGATCAGGGAACGACAACCGCATCCGCCGCCGGCGGCAACACTTCAGGGCAGCTTGGTGCACCGCGGCGGCGATTGCCGCGTTGTCAGGGCGGCGGGAGATCCTGCAAAAATCCGCCGATCGCTGCCGCGACGCCCGCCGGGTCCTCCTGCGCGACCCAGTGCGCGGCGTCGGGCCTTCGGTCGATCGTCAGATCCGCGACATAGCGTGCCGTTCCTTCAATCAGGATAGGGGAAAGCACGGGATCGCGGTCGCCCCATACAATCAGTGTTGGGATTTCGATCATCGGAAACCCCTGCCACGCCTGGCGCAGCAGGCCGCCGAACACACCCGCGCGGTACCAGTTGAGGGCGGCAGTGGCCACGCCGGGGCTCGCCATGTTCCGGCAATAAATGTCCAGCAGTACGGGCGAGAGCGTCTGCGGGCGGTACGCGGTGAGGCGCAGCAGCGACCGCACCAGGCGCCCGCCGCGTCGGCGGAACAGCCAGTCCGGCAACAGCGGAAACACGAATCCGAGGACGTAGAGCGAGCGCACCAGATGCTGCCAGCGCAGCAGGCAGCGCAGATAGCGGGCCGGGTGAGGGACGTTCAGGTACGATGAGCGCGGTGAGCGGCCGCAGGCGGCGGATCGCAAAGCACCACGCGACCATCGCCCCCCAATCATGTGCGATCAGTATCACAGAGCGCGCGCCGGACCGGTCGATCAACCCGGCCGTATCCTCCATCAATCGTGTCAGGTCGTAGTCGGCGATGCGCGAGGGCTTTGGCGACGCCCCGTAGCCGCGCTGGTTTGGTGCCCAGGCGCGATAGCCGAGAGCCGCTAGCAGCGGCAGGTAGTCCCGCCACATGGCGGCGTGCTCGGGAAATCCGTGCAGACATAGCGCGAGGCGGTCGCCGGTGCCGCAGCTTTCCACCTCGAAGGCCTGCCCGTTGACGTCAATCGTTATGGTCTCGATTGCGATCGACGATGGCGCAGCGGATGGCGGCGCAGCGGATGATGGCGCGCCGGTGTCGGGGGCCGTGCGCATGGTGGGTTGCCGTGCATGGTGCGACGGCCCTTGCCAGGACCGATCTCAAACTCTAACAAACTTTCGCTTGGCGGGTCGAGTCATTCCCCGGCCCACGTGGGAGCATCAGAATGCGACTCCGTGGCGCGCTGCAATGGCTGCTGGTCTCAGCGATCATCGTCGTTATTGGCTCGTTGTGGCTGGGCGGCGCACCGATCCGCGACAAGGCGATGCGTGCTGGCCGGGACGCGGCTTGCTTTCCTGCCGCCGGCGTCGACTATTTTCACGACATGATGGAGGCGTCGCGCTGACGGCGCAAGAAATCACGGGCCGCAACACCTGGCTCGTATGGTCCGGCGGCAACGACAGGTTCTGGGACGGGATGACCGCGACCACCTTCGGCGGATTCGACCTGCTGAAGACCATCAGCTCACGTCCCGGCCTCGAAATTCGATCGCGACAACCGCTGGAGTTATCTCGGGCTGATCAACGAGCCCTGCTTCGACAAACCGACCGGTCCGGATCCGACACATTTCGGCCTTTAGCTCGACAAGCGTCGGGCGGCTTCCGCGCGCTCCGCCACATGCAGGGCGTGCTCGCGCAGCGTGGTGGCGTTTGTGCCGGACGTGATCGGCAGGACGTCGGCCAGCAGCGCCGCGGCAGCGGCATAGGGGATCAGGGACGCCCAGCGCGCTTCCAAATAAAGCCGCTCTGCCGCGACGCGGTTAGGTAGCTGATCCCGCAGCGGCGACACGGTGGCGGGGCCGTCGGTGCCTTGGCACGGGCAGCGATGCAGCCGTCGATTACTCAGTTCGACGTCGCCGGAGAGTGTGCGGAATGTGGTCAGGTAGCGGCCTTTGACGCGGGGCCGTTCGCCGCATGTCTCGCACCAACGATGCCGCTTCGACCACTCCGCCACCTGGGCCACGACCGGTCGGTGTTAAATGGCCGCGAGCAGTTCCTTGGCCTCGGCGATCGACACGCCGAGGTCCTCCGGCCGTTTAGTCGCCTTCGCGAGCGTCGCGACCTCCTCGGCCGTGCCACCGCTGCCATCGTCGTCGGTGATCTGGAGCAGGACCCTGACCGGCATGGCGTACCTCCGATGCCGAGTGGCGACGAATGAGCTTGCCACAATCACCGGAGTAGAACGCCCGATCGGAGTCAGCACTGCTGGCACATGAGATCGCGCTGCTCGCCACCGCGCAGACGAGTATTGACCGCCCGCCGGGAGAATGGCCGCCCCAGCGTACGCTCGCGCGCCTGGCTGCGCTCGATGGCTGACGCCAGGCGCCACCGCGTCTCGTCATCGCCGAGGACTTCCGCCCGGCGCTCCAACGCGACCTGGCCAATGATCTCAGCCATGGTTTCGAGATCCTCAATGGGACCCAGCGACGGCAAGCCATCACGCCCGGCCATGAACGCCGGCGGTCCGCCACTGTCCTCCGACGGACAGCCGCCACTGCCACCGATGCAGGCAGGGTACGCCTTTCCCGCTGCCAGTCTCCGATGTGAACCTCTGTCGATGTGAACCTCGTGGCGCCATGGAATGCTCAGGTTATGCTCGTGGACGAACCGGGCACCCTTACGGAATTGCAGCGCCGCCAACGTCACGTCCGGCGAAGGGACCGACAGTTCCCCCGAGCCGTAGCGGGCGGTGCGAAGGCAGAACTGATAGAGGTGGATCCCCTCCCAACCCACCACCACCTGAAACACCCCGTGTAGCTCGCGCGGGGTGGTGTCGGACGGCACCAGCACGCGCCGCCACACGATCGGGCTGACGCCAAGCAACCGTACCATGATCTGCACGATCGCGTTCGTCGCGTACAGCATGGAGTTCTCTGCCGGCAGAGGCTGCTTCAGGCGCCGCGTCATCCAGACAGACTACTGCCACTCTTCCCGCCCGCCCCGAGCACCCCACAGCTCCTCATGCTCTCCCGAATGCGATGATGGTGGAGCTTCACGACGGGATGCTCGAGATTTTTGGACTGATCGAGTGACCAACATACTAGGGAGAGGTCGAAGGCGACCTCGCCACGCTGTTGATACTGGCTACCCATGATGTTCTGAAGGTCGGGCCGGACCCGCTTCCGGCCCTTCTTGATCGAGTTGCCGAGTGGGGTCGCGTGGAGCTACAATGTTTCCAGTAGCACGATTCCGAGATCGTCTGCATAGCGGATCAGATTAGTGAAAAGGTTTCTTCTGACTGCAATGATTGCACTGCTGCTAAGCGTGGGCGCAGCGTGGGCCGATGATTTTGAAGATGGCGCTGCTGCCTATCAGCGCGGCGAATACGCGATGGCGCTCCAAATTTTTCGAACGCTTGCGGCGCAGGAAAACGCGGATGCGGAATACAATCTCGGGGTAATGTATGATACTGGGAGAGGTATCACGCAGGATTACGTCGAGGCAGCGAAGTGGTATCGATTGGCGGCTGCACAGGGCGATGCATATGCGCAATCCAATCTCGGTGAAATGTATGCCAATGGTCACGGCGTTGCACAAGATTACGTTGATGCGGTCAAATGGTTTCGCTGGCGGCAGCGCAGGGACTTGCGGAGGCGGAATACAACCTAGGCGCAGCATATTACAACGGGCAAGGCGTTACGCGCGACGACGCAGAGGCGATCAAGTGGTTTCGACTAGCCGCAGCAGAGGGGGACGGGGATGCGGAACTCAATCTCGGCTTGGCCTATTATAATGGACAAGGCGTCACACAAGATTACGCAGAAGCAGCGCGGTGGTTCCGACTAGCGGCAGCCAAGAAGTTTGCGAAGGCGCAATACAATCTTGGGTTGATGTATGAGACCGGACAAGGTGCCAAACAGGACTATGCAGAGGCAGTCAAGTGGTATCAACTTGCGGCAGCGCAAGGGTATGCGACGGCTCAATACAATCTCGGGATGCTGTATTATCTCGGACGAGGAATCACACAGCACCACGCGGAAGCGGTCAAGTGGTTTCGACTAGCGGCAGCACAGGGCTATGCGGAGGCCCAAACCATTCTCGGTATGATGTATGAACAAGGGCAAGGCGTCGCGCAGGATTACGTTCGTGCACACATGTGGCTCAATCTTGCCGGTATGTCGGGTGATTTAATTGGGTTGAAGCTTCGCGATACCGTTGCTGGACGAATGACATCGAAACAAATCGCAGAGGCTCAAAAGATGGCGCGGGAATGCCAGCAGCGCGATTTCAAGGGGTGTGACTACTCGGCTCGCTGATCGGCGCAGAGGCCGCGGATCGTTTCGAGGTGTTGGTGGGGGATGCCGTGGCCAAGGGGGCACGTCTACGTGCGGGCGGCCAGCGTGACAACACCATCATGGATGCCACAATCCTGGATCACGTGACCCCCGATATGCGCATCTATGCCAAGGAGTCATTCGGGCCCGTCGCCTGCATTCTGCTCGCCGCCGACACCGAGGACGCTATTCGCCTTGCCAACGACACGCAGTACGGTCTGGCACCTGCGGTGTTCGGCCGCGACATCGCGCGCGCCGTGTCGGTGGCGCGGCGCATCCGCTCCGGCATCTGTCACATCAACGGGCCGACCGTGCACGATGAGGCGCAGATGCCATTCGGTGGTACAAAGGCCAGCGGCTATGGCCGCTTCGGTGGCCGCGGCGGTATCGACTTCTTCACTGAACTGCGTTAGATTACGATTGAGACTGCAAAGCAGCACTATCCATTCTGAAACCAGGTTGACGACGGGAACAAAGCATATTCGGTCACACGAAGCGACGCCGGGTGGCAGAGCGTCCTGACGGTGTTGTGAATGTTGGCATGTAGCGATAGCGCGCCGCGGATCGAGAGCGGCAGAAGTGTCGCGGCGCGACATGGGTCATCGTTCGTCCTATGGTGCTCCAGTACGAAGGGAAACCGACGACCATGCAGGTTGAACCGATCCTGGCAGAGACCATTGCAGGCATCCGCCACATTCTTGGCGTCGAGCTTGACCGCATCACGGTAGAGCGCGCGGTCATCGGACTGTTCTTTACTGGTGTAAAGCTGAACAACGGGATCGCCGGCGCGTGTGCCACGCCGTTGCGCTCGATCCCCGAAGCGGTCTGTTGCCCAAGTTCCGCAATGGCGATGCCGTTTCCCGGCAAGCTTCGCGACCGGCCCGCCAACGATCTGCTGAAAGAGGTCGCGGCTTCGAGTGGGATCCGCCGTGCCGTCGGCGTCGCCACGATGAACGCACTGGCCGACATGTGCTGGCAGCGACGCCCGCTACCGGAGGTGCAGCTTCGCGTTGGCGTCGATGCCTATGACGCGGCCGACATCCGCTCCGGCGAACACGTCGTCGTGGTCGGCGCCTTCGTTCCCTTCCTGAAAGCACTCAAGCGAACGCAACAAGACTTCACGGTACTGGAGATGGATGCGGCAACATTGAAGCCGGATGAGTTGCCGCATTTCCGCCCCGCGAACGAGGCATCTCAGGTGGTGCCGAGCGCGGATGTGGTGCTGATCACCGGCACCACGCTGCTGAACGATACGCTGGGGAACCTTCTTGCGTTGTGCCGCCGCGACGCGCGTGTCGTCGTGGTCGGCCCGACTGTCGGCCTGCTACCAGATGCCCTTCTGCGTCGTGGTGTCGATGTGATGGGCGGCGTGCGGATCACTGCGCCGGATGCGTTCCTGGACATGTTGGCGGAGGGTGGATCTGGTTATCACTTCTTCGGGCGTTCGGCCGAGAAGGTGGTTCTGGTCAGAAGTGCGGCAGCCATGGCCCACGCGGCCTGACCAATAAGCACCTCACAGCTCGCCGGCTCCCTAGGTCTGGCAGCCGGCGCCAGGCTGCTCGGTTCATGCCGTCAGATGCGACACGTTCTTCGCTACGGTGTAGCATTGCAGCCCTTCGATGCCGCCCTCGCGACCGAAGCCACTGTCCTTCACGCCGCCGAACGGCGTCTCCGCACTCGATGCGACGAAGTGGTTGATCGACAGATTGCCGACCTCCACCCCTTCGGCCAGCCGATGGACGTTGCGTGCTGAATTCGTGAAGGCATAAGCGGCAAGGCCATACGGCACGGAATTCGCCTTCTCGATAGCTTCGTCAATGTTGCGCACCCGGCTAAGCAAGGCCAGCGGCCCGAAAGGCTCCTCGCGCATTGCGCGCGCGTCGTCCGGCACATCGGCCAACACGGTCAGCGGAAAATAATAACCATGATTGCCGATGCGCTCGCCACCGGCGGTGACGCGCGCGCCCTTCGCCTTGGCATCGGCCACCAGTGTCTCCATCGCCGCCAGGCGGCGTTCATCGGCGAGCGGTCCCATCTGGTTGTCGGGGTCCAGCCCATTGCCGACCTTGATCGTCTTGGCCTTCTGGGCGAAGGCGTCGGCAAATCGATTGTAGATCGCGTCCTCGACAAAGAAGCGCGTGGGCGACACGCACACCTGTCCGGCGTTGCGCGACTTGGCAACGGCGGAAGTGCTGCCGCTCGACACCGGATCGATGTCATTGCACATGATCACCGGCGCGTGTCCGCCAAGCTCCATGATAACCGGCTTCATGTGTGCGCCGGCCATGGCCGAGAGGTGCTTGCCGACCGAAACGGAACCGGTGAAGGTCACCAGCCGCACCGACGGCTGCGGGATCAGGTATTCGGATATGTCGGAAGGATTGCCGAACACCAGGTTCAGCACCCCGGGCGGCAGTCCCGCATCGACGAACGCCTGCGCGAGCTGCACCGCGCCGGCAGGTGTTTCTTCCGATGCCTTCAGGATGATCGAGCAGCCGGCCGACAATGCGCCGCCCACCTTGCGCGCCGGCGAGCTCATCGGAAAGTTCCAGGGTGAGAAAGCCGCCACTACGCCGATCGGCTGGCGCAGCACGGAATGGCGCATGCCGGGTTCACTGGGAATGATCCGCCCATAGATGCGCCGGCCCTCCTGCGCGTCCCACTCGATGATCTCGCAGCCGCGCAGGATCTCCAGGCGCGACTGCGCGATCGGCTTGCCCTGCTCCAGGGTCATCGCGATCGCCATGTCCTCGACGCGCATGCGCATGAGACGCACGGCTTCGAGGATGATCTCGGCGCGCTTGGCCGGCGAGGTACGAGACCAGAGTTTGAAGCCCTGTTCTGCCGCAGCCAGCGCATCATCCAGGTCCGCGCGTGTCGCGTGAGGCACGGTGCCAAGAACGGATTCATCGGCCGGATTGATCACCGGCTGGCCATCGGCCTGGCGCCATTCGCCTGCGACATACAGCTTCAGATCGGGGTAATTTGCCATTTCCTGCGCACTCCTGTCGAATTGCAGCCGACTGTCTCGTCGTATACGGTTGGGTATAACGCGCAGGCGGTCGCGAAACCGTCAAGAGCGAGGCAATGTGCACGGAGGAATGTCATGACCGATCTGCCGAAGCGGGAACTCGGGCGTACCGGATTGCAGGTGACGATGCTCGGCTATGGCGCCATGGAATTGCGCGGCGCCCCGAGGGCACGTCCCACGACCGACGAGCAGGCCGAAACCATCCTCAATGCCGTGCTCGATGCCGGCATCAACTACATCGACACCTCGATCGACTATGGCGTGAGCGAGGAGCGTATCGGCCGCTACATCTCGCATCGGCGATCGGAGTACTATCTGGCAAGCAAATGCGGCTGCCTGGTGGGCGCGCCGGCGGCACCCGTCGGCCAGGTCAGTCCGCATGTTTACACGCGCGATAATATCATCGCCGGTGTCGAGCAGAGCCTGGCGCGGATGAAGACCGACTATCTCGACCTGGTGCAGTTCCATATCTCACCGTCGAAGCAGACATTGCAGGAGAACGGCTCCCTCGATGCGCTGATGACGCTGAAGGAAGCCGGCAAGGTGCGGTTCATCGGCATGTCCGGCACGCTGCCCCACCTGAAGGACCACATCGCGATGGGCGTATTCGATGTGTTCCAGATCCCCTATTCGGCCATGGAGCGCGAGCATGAGGCCGCCATTGCCGCTGCTTCCGCGGCCGGGGCGGGCATTGTCGTCCGTGGCGGCGCCGCGAAGGGTGCTCCGTCGGAAGGCAAGCAGCGGGGGCCGCAATGGGAGCGATGGCGGCAGGCGAGGCTTGACGACCTGCTCGGCGATATGACGCCAATGGAGTTCATCCTGCGCTTCACCTTCAGCAATCCTGACCTGGATACCACCATCGTCGGAACGGCGAACCCGGCGCACCTGCGGGACAATGTGGAAATCCTGCGGAAAGGTCCGCTGCCGGCGGACATGTACGCTGAAGCCAAGCGGCGCCTGTCCGCGGCCGGGTCGGCGCCGGCGGGTGTGTAATCGGCGCCCGACCGATGAATGACATCGTTACCAAACCCAAGAGCAAAGATGAGATCAAGGTCGAACGGCCTCGTCTGCACAAGGTCATCCTGATTAACGACGACTATACGCCACGTGAATTCGTCGTCACGGTTCTGAAGGCGGAATTTCGCATGAGCGAGGATCAAGCCCTGCGCGTGATGATCACCGCACACCGACGTGGCGCGTGCGTCGTCGCCGTCTACACGAAGGATGTGGCGGAAGCCAAGGCGACAAACGCGACAGATGCAGGCCGAAGCAAGGGCTACCCGTTGCTGTTCACGACCGAGCCGGAGGAATAGGCGGCGCGGGCGGTGTTACGGCATATGCTTGTGCACCTCGTCAACCGATCGCGAGTTGGTCCTGGGTCCAAGGTCGTCGGGCCGGATCGGCCGAGGGCGGGTAGTGGGCGGCCATTGCTGCAAATCGACACAAGTGGCAGGTTAGTTGGATGATCGAAGCGCGCCCGGTCATTTGATCGAGGCTGGACCTGTGTTGCTGTAGCCGTTGATCGAGGTGAATGAGCCTGTGCCTGACGACCATACTCCCGCGCGCCATCCCGGTTCCGGCCGGCGGGCCGCTCGATCCGTTCCCAAGGGGCGTCAGGTCGAGCCCAGCGCTATCGAAGAAGTCAAGGAACTCCTGGGGGAAATGCCGCGCCGGCGCGACCTGCTGATCGAGTGCCTTCACCTGATCCAGGATCGCTACGGCCACCTGTCGGCACGCCACCTTGCGGCACTCGCCGCGGAGCTGCGCATGGCCCAGACCGAGATCTACGAGGTCGCCACCTTCTACGCGCATTTCGACGTGGTGCGCGAGAACGAGACCGCCCCGCCACCGGTCACCGTCCGCGTCTGCGACAGCCTGTCCTGCGCCATGGCCGGGGCAGAGAAACTGCTCGACGCGCTTGGCCACGGGCTCGGCCCGGATGTCCGCGTCCTGCGCGCGCCCTGTGTCGGCCGCTGCGATACCGCGCCGATCGCCGAGGTCGGGCATTACTACGTCGACCACGCCGACCCCGCAGCGGTCGCCAAGGCGGTGGCGGAGCATCGCCACGACCCGGCCGTGCCGTCCTACATCGATCTTGACACCTGTCGCGCGGCCGGGGGTTACGCGCTGCTGCAGCGGCTCCGCAAGGGCGAGATCACCGGCGAGCATGTGATAGACACGCTCGACAAGGCGGGCCTGCGCGGCTGCGGTGGCGCAGGCTTCCCTACCGCGCGCAAATGGCGCTCCGTGCTGGGCGTGCCCGGCCCGCGGCTGATGGCGGTGAACGGCGACGAGGGCGAACCGGGTACGATCAAGGATCGTTATTTTATCGAATCAGACCCGCATCGCGTGCTCGAAGGGATGCTGATCGGCGCCCATGTCGTTGCGGCGACCGACATCTATTTCTACCTGCGCGACGAGTACCAGGCGGCGCTTGTCGTGCTGCGCCGGGAGCTGGCCAAACTCAAGGCGGCCGGGCTGATCGAGGGAGTGAACATCCATCTCCGCCGTGGCGCCGGCGCCTATATCTGTGGCGAAGAATCCGCGATGATCGAGAGCATCGAGGGCAAGCGCGGCCTGCCGCGGCACAAGCCGCCGCTGCCGTTCCAGGTCGGGATTTTCGGCCGCCCGACACTGATCAACAATGTCGAGACGCTGTATTGGATCCGCGACCTGGTCGAGCGCGGACCGGAGTGGTGGCTGGGCCAGGGCCGCAA
This sequence comes from uncultured Alphaproteobacteria bacterium, assembly GCA_963826975.1. GTDB lineage: Bacteria > Pseudomonadota > Alphaproteobacteria > Acetobacterales > Acetobacteraceae > Palsa-883. The sequence goes on from CAWGZJ010000002.1 coordinate 129,935, forward strand.
CGGCCGCAAGGGGTTGCACACCTATTCCGTGTCCGGCCGCGTCGCCAATCCTGGCGTCAAGATCACACCGGCCGGCGTCACCATCCGCGAGCTAATCAGTGAATATTGCGGCGGCATGTTGCGAGGCCACCAATTCAAGGCCTATCTGCCCGGTGGTGCCTCGGGCGGCATTCTGCCCGCGTCGCTCGGCGACATTCCGCTGGATTTCGGCACGCTGGAGCCGCATGGGGCATTCATCGGCTCGGCGGCGGTTGTCGGTACCTGTCGGACCAGGACGACATGCGCGAAGCGGCGCTGAACGTCATGCGCTTCTTCGAGGATGAAAGCTGCGGCCAATGCACGCCGTGCCGGGTCGGCACCGAAAAAGCGGCCAAGCTTATGGCGCAGAAGGACTGGAACAGGGAGCTGATGTCGGAGCTTTCGGATGCGATGCGCGACGCCTCGATCTGCGGACTTGGTCAGGCAGCGCCCAATCCGTTGCTGAGCGTTATCAAATATTTTCCGGAAGAGGTCGGCCTGGCGTCCGGTCAGGGCGTGCCGCCGCCGAAGCCCGCCGTGGGAATCGTGACATGAGCGAGTCGATCACCTTCACAATCGACGGCAAGACGGTCCAGGCCGCCGCTGACGAAACGATCTGGCAGGTCGCCAATCGCACCGGCCTGACCATCCCGCATCTCTGCTACGCTCCCGAACCGGATTACCGGCCGGACGGCAATTGCCGCGCCTGCATGGTCGAAATCGAGGGCGAGCGCGTGCTGCAGGCCTCCTGCCTGCGCAAGCCGACCGAGGGCATGAAGGTCCACGTCGAGAACGAACGGTCGAAGGCCTCGCGCCGCATGGTGTTCGAACTGCTGCTGGCCGACCAGCCGGCGCGGGCGGCGGCGCATGATCCGGACTCGAAATTCTGGCAATGGGCCGATCGGCTTGGGATCGCCGACAGCCGCTTTCCCGCGGGTCACCGGCCGCCGCCGGACATCAGCCATCCGGCGATGGCGGTCAACCTGGATGCCTGTATCAACTGCACACTCTGCGTACGGGCCTGCCGGGAGGTTCAGGTCAACGACGTGATCGGCATGGCCGGTCGCGGCCACGGCGCCAGGATCGTCTTCGACATGGACGATCCGATGGGCAACAGCACCTGCGTCGCCTGCGGTGAATGCGTCCAGGCGTGCCCAACCGGCGCGCTGATGCCGGCGACCATGCTCGACGACCGCCAGGTGCGCACCGAATGGGCCGACCGCGAGGTCGCCAGCCTGTGCCCGTTCTGCGGTGTCGGCTGCCAGCTGACTTACCAGATCAAGGACGACAAGATCCTGCATGTCGAGGGTCGCGACGGTCCGGCCAATCACCAGCGCCTGTGCGTCAAGGGTCGTTTCGGCTATGACTATGTCGACCATCCCGACCGCCTGACCCAGCCGCTCATCCGCAAGGACGGCGTGCCGAAATCGGCCGATGATGATGTCGATCCGGCCAATCCGTGGACCCATTTCCGTCCCGCAACGTGGGACGAGGCGATGGCGCGCGCGGCCGAGGGGTTGCGCGAAATCCGCGACCGCAGGGGCGGCAACGCCCTGGCGGGGTTCGGCTCGGCCAAGGGCTCGAACGAAGAGGCGTATCTGTTCCAGAAACTGGTCCGCACCGGTTTCGATACGAACAATGTCGATCACTGCACCCGGCTCTGCCACGCCTCCTCGGTGGCGGCCTTGTTCGAGGGCATCGGCTCGGGCGCCGTAACCGCGCCGTTCTCCGCGGCGCTCGACGCCGAGGTGATCATCGTGATCGGTGCCAACCCGACGCAGAACCACCCGGTGGCGGCGACCTTCATCAAGAACGCGGCGAAGCGCGGCGCCACGCTGATCGTCATCGATCCGCGCGGCCAGAGCCTGTCGCGGCACGCCACCTACGACGTGCGGTTCAAGCCCGGCAGCGACGTGGCGCTGCTGAACGCGCTGCTGCACACCATCATCACCGAGGACCTGACCGACAAGCAGTATATCGATGGTTTCACCGAGGGCTTCCCGGATCTTGCCGAGCGCATCATGGGATTCTCGCCCGAGGCGATGGAGCCGGTCTGCGGCGTGAAGGCGGAGACGATCCGGTCGATTGCGCGGGCCTACGCGACCTCGCGGGCCTCGATCATTTTCTGGGGCATGGGGATTTCCCAGCACGTCCACGGCACCGACAACGCGCGCTGCCTGATCGCGCTGGCGCTGGTCACCGGTCAGGTCGGCCGGCCCGGCACCGGGCTGCACCCGCTGCGCGGCCAGAACAATGTCCAGGGTGCGTCGGATGCCGGCCTGATTCCGATGTTCTTCCCCGATTACCGGCCGGTCGAACAGACCGAGGCGCATGATTTCTTCGAGCGGAAATGGGGCACGACAATCGATCCGAAACGCGGTTTGACCGTTGTCGAGATCATGAACGCGGTGCATGCCGACCAGATCGAAGGTCTGTATGTCATGGGCGAAAATCCGGCCATGTCGGATCCTGACGTGCATCACGCCCGCGCCGCGCTCGCCAAGCTGAAGCATCTTGTCGTCCAGGATATTTTCCTGACCGAAACGGCTTGGCATGCCGACGTTGTCCTGCCGGCGTCCGCGTTTCCGGAAAAGACCGGCAGCTTCACCAATACCGACCGGCGGGTTCAGCTTGGTCGCGCGGCCTTGCCGCTGCCGGGGCAGGCCCGTCTTGATATCGACATCATTCAGGACCTTGCCAAACGGCTTGGCTGCAACTGGTCCTATCCAGATGTGGGCGCCGTCTATACCGAGATGGCCTCGACCATGCCGTCGCTGGCCAACATCAGTTGGGACCGGCTGGTGCGCGAGGGGGCGGTCACCTATCCCACCGACGGGGCCGACAAGCCCGGCAACGAAATCATCTTCAGCACCGGATACCCGACCAAGAGCGGCCGCGGCAAGATCGTTCCGGCCAACGTATTGCCGCCCGATGAGGTTCCGGACGAGACCTTCCCCTACGTGCTCTCGACCGGACGCGTGCTGGAGCATTGGCATACCGGGGCCATGACGCGCCGATCGAGCGTGCTCGATGATCTGGAACCGGAGGCGATGGCGTTCATGGCGCCGCGCGAATTGAAGAAGCTCGGGGTCGCCCCGGGCGGTATGCTGCGGGTCTCGACGCGCCGTGGCGTGATCGAGCTCAAGGCGCGGGCAGACAGCGACGTGCCGCTGGGGATGATCTTCATCCCGTTCTGCTACGCCGAAGCCGCGGCCAATCTGCTGACCAATCCGGCGCTCGATCCGTTCGGCAAGATCCCGGAGTTCAAGTTCTGCGCCGCGCAGGTCGAACCCGTCACGGCTGACGCGGTGGCGGCGGAATAAGGTCGGTAGCATGGTGCGGTAATGGCACAACTATCCGATGACTGCTTTGCATTTGGTGGTGCGCTGCTGCCGATCGAGGCCGCACGGACCCTGATTTTCGAGCGGGTCGGCGTCGTCGCCGGGGTGGAAACGATCGGGCTGGCGCAGGCCGACGGCCGAACGCTGGCCGAGCCGGTAACAGCGCCGTTCAACGTGCCGGGGTTTACCAATTCCGCGGTCGATGGCTATGCGGTCCGATTCGATGATCTCGCCGGCGATGCCGAGACGCGGCTTGTTGTGGACGGACGCATCGCCGCCGGCCATGCCTCAGCCGATACGCTGGCCATCGGCCGTGCCGCCCGCATCTTCACCGGCGCCGTCATGCCCGAGGGCGCCGACACGGTGATCATGCAGGAGGATTGCCGCGAGGACGGGACCGCCGTGTTCATCCGCCCGGGCATCAGGCGAGGCGCCAACCGGCGGCTTGCCGGCGAGGATATCGCGGCGGGCACCGTGGCACTTGCGGCTGGCCGACGGCTCGGACCGGCAGAGGTTGGGTTGCTGGCAGCGTTGGGCCACGCTGCCGTGCCGGTGCGGCGGCGCCTTTCGGTCGGGTTGTTCTCGACCGGTGATGAGCTGCGCGAACCCGGAACGACGCTGGCACCCGGGCAGATCTATGATGCCAACCGGTTCATGCTGGCAGGCATGCTGGCGCGGGCTGGCGCCCTTGTTGCCGACGGCGGCATCTTGCCCGACCGGCCCGGCCCGTTGGCCGAGGCGCTGGTCGCGGCGGCTGCGCAGCACGATTTGATCATCACCTCGGGCGGGGTCTCGACCGGCGAGGAGGACCATGTTCGCAACGTCATGGATGCGCATGGATCGCTGTTCTTCTGGCGCCTGGCGATCAAGCCGGGCCGGCCAGTGGCCCTGGGCCAGATCGGCGGCACGCCGTTGATTGGGTTGCCCGGCAACCCAGTGGCGGCGCTCATCACCTTCGTTGCGGTGGCGCGTCCGCTGATCGAGGCCATGACCGGCACGCTGCCCCATGTGCCGCGCCGATCCCCAGCGGTCAGCGGCTTTGCCTACAAGAAGAAACGGGACCGTCGCGAATATGTCCGCGTCTCGCTGGAACCCGGCGACGGCGGACTGCCGCGCCTGCGGCGCTTTCCGAAGGAGGGGGCGGGTTTGCTCACTTCGGTGACCGAGACGGACGGATTGGCCGAGTTGCCGGAGACGCTGACGCGGCTCGAACCGGGGATGGCGGTCGACTTCATTCCCTATGGTGAGTTGCTGTGATCACCCTGCGCGCGCATCGGTCGGGGGCACTTGCGCACCGCAGTGCCAGTGCCAAACTTGTTGCGCCTGCGAGCCTGCTGGTTCGGCCCAATCCGGACAATCCGAAGCTCACCCGTGCAGTCGATGGTATCGACCAGGCCGGCGGCGCGGTCCGCATCAGCGTGCCGGTCGAGCGGCCCCTTACCTTGTTCCTCAACAAGCGGGAGATCGTGACGATGATGACGATCTCCGACTATCCGGACTGTCTGGCGGTCGGCTATCTGCTCAATCAGAACATGCTGCGCCCCGACGACGAGATTACCGGTATCGAGTACGACGACGAACTTGAAGTGGTGGTGGTGCGTACTGCAAGCGAGACGAATTTCGAGGACAAGCTGCGCAAGAAGACGCTGACTTCGGGCTGCGCGCAGGGCACCGCGTTCGGCGACCTGCTGGAGCGCTTCGAGCGCATCACACTCGACCCGAATGCGAAATTGCGCACATCGTGGCTGTATAGCCTGAGCCGGGCGATCAATCTGACACCGAGCCTTTATCTGGAGGCGGGCGCCATCCACGGTTGCGTGCTGTGCGAGCGTGACACGCCGTTGATTTATATGGAGGACGTCGGCCGGCACAACGCGATCGACAAGATCGCCGGCTATATGTTCCTCAATGGCATCCGGCCGCAGGGCAAGCTGCTCTACACGACCGGGCGGCTGACCTCGGAAATGGTCATCAAGATCGTGCGCATGGAGATCCCGATCCTGATCAGCCGCTCAGGCTTTACGGCGTGGGGCGTGGATCTGGCGCGCCAGGCGAACCTGACTCTGATCGGCCGGGCAAAGGGTAGCCGCTTCACCGCACTGAGTGGCGTGGAACGCATCATCTTCGATTCCAATCCGGCGGCGATCGATGAAGCAGGGCAAGCTCCAGCGGCGGCCGAGGCGAGCGATGCCTGAGCGCATCATGGCGGTGGTGCTGGCGGGTGGGCTCGCTCGGCGCATGGGCGGCGGCGACAAGTGCCTGAAGCTTCTGGCTGGTCAGCCGATCCTGGCCCATGTGCTGGAACGGCTCGACGGCCAGGCGGAGCGGATCCTGCTGAACGCCAATGGCGATCCTGCGCGTTTCGCATCTTGGGGCGTGGCGGTCGCGACGGACGTGGTAGCGGGGTTCGGTGGGCCACTCGTCGGTGTGCTGACTGCGCTTGAATGGGCGGCGACGCATGCGCCTGAGATCACCGATGTGGTGAGCGTGCCTGCCGATGGCCCGTTTCTGCCGCGCGACCTGGTGCGCCGGCTGGTCGAGGCGCGGACCGCGGCCGGAGCGATGCTGGCGCAAGCAGCTTCGAACGGACGGCCCAATCCGGTAGTCGGGCTGTGGCCGGTGGCACTGGCGGCAGAGCTGCGCCACGTGGTGGTCGAGGAGGGCATCGCCAAGGTGGATGCTTGGACCGCACGCTATAAATTGGCGACGGTCGATTTCGAGGCAGTCCCCACTGATCCATTCTTTAACGCAAACACAAAAGACGATCTGGCTGAGGCCGAGCGTCTATTGAGTTTTTTGTCGTCACCGCGCCAGGAGTGACGACAAGCAAGTTCCAGCGGTTCTCGGTTTGCGCCATTTACGCCACGCGGAACTCGGCCAGCGATTCGTGGTTCGGGTCTGCGCCGATGCCGGGCACGTCTGGCGGGCTGACCGTGCCGTCGGCATTCAGCGTCAGCGTGTGATGATACACCCGACCCCACATCGGATCGACCGTGTCACGATAGAACTCCAAAATCAGCCCGTTGCTGATCGCCGCCACCAGGTGCACATGGATATCCTGCGAGCCGTGCGGTGCGATGTCCAGATCGTTGGCCTGCGCCAGCGCCGCCACCTTCATGAATTCCGTGACCCCACCGAGCACTTTCGCGTCGGCATTGAGAATCGCCGCGCATTCGTTCTTGATCAGATCGCGAAAGCCGTAGCGGGTGTATTCGTTCTCGCCGGTGGCGATCGGGATGCTGGTCGCCTGGGCCAGCCGACGGTGGCCGTCGTAGTCGTCCGGCATCACGGGCTCCTCGAACCAGAAGATGTCGTATTGCTCGATGCGCTTGGCGACTTGGATCGCTTCGTACGCGCGATAGGCGCAGTTGGCGTCAACCATCAGCTTCACGTCAGGGCCGATGGCCTCGCGCGCCTGGCGCACGCGCGCCACGTCCTCGGCGATGGAAACGCCGCCTATCTTCATCTTCACCGCTTTCGCACCCATGCGCAGATTGGCCTCCATCTCCTGGGCAAGCTCGCGCAGTCCCTTGCCTTCTTCGTAGTATCCGCCGGCGATGTAGGTCGGCACGCGGTCGCGAAAGCCGCCGAGCAGTTTGTACAGCGGCAGGCGGGCGTATTTGGCGCGGATGTCCCATAGGCCGATGTCCAGTGCGGCGATCGCGCGCGTGGTCAGGCCGCGGCGGCCGATCAGCTTCGGCACCCAGAGTTTGTGCCACAGTCGCTCGACGTCGATCGGGTCCTCACCGATCAGCAGCGGTTTGAGGTGCTCGATGGTGGCGCGTTCGATGCCGCCGGCGCCGCCGAGACCGATGCCGGTGATGCCGTCATCGGTCTCGATCTCCACCACGGCGAAGTTCACGTGGGTGTAGGTGTGCTTGCCGTTGGCGATCGGTTTGTGGCGGGGCCAGCGGTATTCCCTGGTGCCGATCTTGGTGATTTTCATGTCATCGCCTCCAACCTGTTCTACTTCCTCATGCGCCAGCCGCAACCCCGGCTCCAGCCAGTCTGCAATGTGCACCACAGCGTGATGTCGAGGTTCACAACCCGAGTGATCCGGTTGCGCACGCCGACCGCCAACGGCATCGCGCCTCGTAAAGTCAGATGCGGGTGCTCGGGAAAACCGCACCGATCGTATTGTAGCACTGGGCCGACGGAGATGCACAAATCGACGCTGAAGCTGTTTGCCCGCCACCCGCGCTTGCCAGCGCGACGCCAGAATTGTTTCAGTATAGTAACGGTACTCCCCCCTGGCTTCGCGCGCGGGAATCGGTTATCGGCTAGGTCGCAGCGTCACTCACCCGCACAACGAGCTTGCCGGTGTTCTCGCCGCGGAACAGCATGCCGAGCGCGCGGGGCGCATGGTGCAGCCCATCCAGGATATGCAAGCGCTGGTGCAGCCGTCCCTCGCTGTGGCGCGCTGCGAGCCAGGCGCGGGCTTCCTCATACCGCTCGTGGTAGCGGAACACCTGGAAGCCCTGCATCCGCCCACGCCGTGCCAGGAGCTGACCGAGATTGCGGATGCCATAGGGCGGATCGGCAACGACCTGTGAGATGCGGCCGCATAGCACCACCCGCCCGTCCATCCGCAGATGCCCCAGCGCCGCGTCCAGCGTAGGCCCACCAACGTTATCGAAATAGAGATCGACGCCGTCGGGGCAGGCGCGACCGATGGCTGCTGCCAGGTCAGGTTCCGCCTTGTAGTCGATGACCCCATCGAGGCGCAGATCGTCGGTGAGGTAGGCACACTTCTCCGTCCCGCCGGCGATGCCGACCACATGGCAGCCCTCGATGCGTGCGATCTGTGCGGCGATCTGCCCGACGCCGCCGGCTGCAGCGGACACCAGCGCCCGATCCCCCGGCTTCACTGCGCCGATATCGCGCATGCCGAAGTAAGCGGTGACCGCGCTAAGTCCGAGTGGGCCGATCCAAGCCACTGCATCGCCACGCGCGAGATCGACCTTCTGCAGGTATTTCGCCGGCAGGGTCGAATGGGTCTGCCAGCCGAGCCGCGCCTGCACCAACTCCCCAGGCTGAAAGTTGGCCGTCCGGCTTTGCAGCACGCGCGCGATCCCGCCGCCGCGCATGACAGCGCCCAGCGCCACCGCCGATTGGTTGCCGGGGGCCTCGCTCATCCACGACCGCATCGCCGGATCGATAGACAGGAAGATCGTTTCCAGCAGCACCTCATTTGCCGCGGGCGGACGCACTGGCACGCTGTCCGCGATGAAGTTGTCGGGCTCCGGGATCCCCGTGGGCCTCGCGCGCAAGAGGATGCGGCGGTTGATCTCGCTCATTGCGGCGGCCTAAGGCGGAGGCGCGCCGCCATCACACAACCGGCCGAACCGCCGCCGCTCGCCAGGTGCCTGGCATGCATCGTCTTGCTTCCCACTCGTTCGTTGCCGACCTGTCCCCCGGGCCAGCGGTTGTCCGTGTCGATCCGATCCTGGACGCTGACGAGCCGAGCGCCAAGATGGCCGAATTCGAGCAACGTCGCAGCGGGGAATGTCTCGGTCTCGATTTGCACAGCGCACCGCTCAGGGGTGCAATAGCATTTCTATGCCTGCCAATTCTCCAACATCTCCACCGCTCGGCTAGTTCCTGAAGGTTAGCCGTTGTCGCCGTCATCATCGGGTGTGACGTCCGGTCTGGACCGCTCAACGGATCAGTTAAATCATGGCCACGATCAACGCAGAACTTCATACAGTGCTGTCTTGCCAAGTTTTATTCTGGTCGCCGCCTCATGGACGCTTATCCCCGGTGTGCAGTTTCAGAAGTTTGATGCGGTACTGGACCCGAAACCTTGCGCCGCGAGCGAAACAGACCCGCAATAAGTGAACTTTTCGGGTGGCCGACCCCACAGCTCCAAATGGCCAATCGCCGACTTTTTTTGCTGGCAAGCCTCGTCCCATCCGGTCGATGCCGGATCCCCTTGCCGACTAACATCCGGCTCTTTGGCCGCTTCCGCTGGATCTCGGTTCATCAGTGAGACACGCGACCCGGTTCGCTGTCGAGGACAGCTGCCGTGGATGATGCCTCGCAGGAACGCGCTGACATGCGCGTTCAGCACGTAGCCGTCGATCTGATCAGGCGGTGGCAGCGGAGTTTCGGGATTTGGCACAGGCCGGGGCGGTAGCATTTGCGCCCATTGGTCGTATCCCGCCGCCGAGAGATCGGTGCATGTTTCCAGCGACCATCGTTCAACCTGGCGAAGCGAGCTTTCCAACTTGGTGACGCGCTCCAGTAGCTCTTCACGTGTGTGGTCTGGTTCCAACATCGGGGTCACCACGTTGATTGTCCTGCGCCCCTTAGCAAGGCACGGAACCACGATTCGCAGCACCGTCCCAACCGCCGGGCGGCTGGTAGCCGCCCGGCGTGAGGCGACACATGCTTGTTCTGTTCGTGACTTCGACATGCCCTGGTCGGTCCGCCAGAGGGGCCCACTCCACAAGGTGGTCCTTTTTCCATGCCGAATCGCGGAGGCAGATCGAACAGTCCTTCCAGAGCATTGAACTGACACCGCCGGCCCGGCACCAGCCCGCACGATCAGCGGCTTGCTATTCCTGCCACCGGGTGTGGTATCAATGGAGGTGGATTTCTTCGCCGGGGCGGGACAGGTCTGATTGACTTGTCGTCCGACGGAGACCAATCAAATGGCGCTGTGCATCTTCAGGGGGATCGTGCCCGACGCAGAACATGACTTGAGAGCGATTTGTTCGCCCTAACTACGTTCCTTCGATCGCCGGTAAGTTGCCAGCCTTTACCAGAAACACTAAGGTCCACCCACCAAGTGCGTCGACCACAAGGAGAAATCACCATTGCCTCGTAAGCCAAGCTTTGCTCGGCATATTCGCGAAGCCCGGATCAGCCGTGGTCTGTCAGTTGCACAACTTGCCGAGCGTGTCGGCGTCACCGGGCCGTGCATATACTTCTGGGAAACGGGGAAGACCCGACCGCGGGACACCAATCTGAGTGCTCTTTGCAAGGTGTTGAAGCTACCGGTCCGGGCAACCAAGGCCATGGCAGCCTAATAAGCTGCATCAGGCACGACGTCTCGCGGCGGAATGTAGCCGATTTCGTCGCAAGTCGTCCGTATAGCATCTGCTCTGCTTGCGGCTTTCTTCCAGTCCGGCTGATCGAAGTTCCGCGTTTCGTACACCCGATTGGCTTGAGCACTGACCCGCAACCGAGCCCATTCGCTGTCGTCGTTTTCGGCAGGGTCCGGGGCTTCCATAAGGGATTCTCGCCGCGGATCGTACTGCACCCACATGACCCGCACTTGTTCGACAAGTTCGGCCAGCCGAAACAAGCCCGTGTCGAGTGTATCCATCGTCGCGTAGACGCCGGCCAGCGGGTTCCAGACCTCGAAGACGATCTGCGCCGGCGGGTCTTGATCGTCGTGGCGGGTGATTCTCAGCGACGGTCGGCTCGTCGTTGGGGCGGTCTTTCTCTTCGGCGCATGATGGTGGAAATGAGCTATGGCCGCATCGGCGCCTTGGGTCGCACCAAAGTCCGTTCGTTTTCGACGACCGAGGAAGCTCAGGTACAGGTGCGCACCTGCCTGCGCAAGCGCGCGACCGCGCCGCGCCGGATCGGTGTGGCCTATCGCGTGCGGCGCATGGGCGGATGCACAACGTGGCTGCCGCCCGAGCTCGCTGACCCGCATGGCGCGTGGTTTGTCGCAGCCCGCAACGAGCTTCGGATGAGTGACTCGCCATAATGTCTCCTCTCTCCGGACCAAAGATATAGGTACCGTCTGCATCTTCTCATGCAACTTTCCATAAGAAATCTTCTGCACTTAATAACTGTAGCGGCAATATAGAGATGACACCCCTCTGCAAAGTAGCGGTGACACTTGCCCGGGCACTGGGGTCCCGGGAGGTGCACCATGCTGGTGGTGTCGATGAGCAAGCAGGAATTCGGCCGGCTTGAGGTGCTACTGCGAGTTCAGTCAGGTCGTTTGCGTGTCGCCGACGCCTGTGTGCTGATCGGCCTGCGGCGGCGTCAGGTGTTTCGTCTGCTGCGTGGTCTCAAGCAGGACGGTGCCACGAGCCTGCTGTCCAAGCACCGGGGCAAACCGAGCAACCATCGCCTGCCAGCCGAGGTTCGAGCCCTTGCGCTGTCGATTGTGCGCGAGAGGTATCCCGACTTCGGCCCGACCATGGCGGCGGAGAAGCTTGCGACGCAGCACGGCTGTTCGATCTCGCACGAGACCTTGCGCGGTTGGATGATCGCGGACGGGCTGTGGATCGATCGGCGGCATCGCCTGCCCTCCCCGCATCAGCCGCGCCGGCGGCACGATTGTCTGGGTGAACTGGTACAGATCGACGGCTCGGATCACGCCTGGTTCGAGGATCGCGGTGAGCGATGCACGCTGCTGGCTTTCGTGGACGACGCGACGAGCCGGTTGATGCTTCTGCGTTTCGTTGTCTCAGAGTCGGCGTTTGATTATTTCCGTGCGACGCGCAGCTACCTGGAGACCCATGGCAAGCCGGTAGCGTTGTACAGCGACAAGCACGGCATATTTCGGGTGAACAACAAGGACGCAGTGGGTGGCGAGGGGATCACCCAGTTTGGCCGCGCGCTGTCGGTGCTGAACATCGACATCATCTGCGCGAACAGCCCCCAGGCAAAGGGCCGGGTCGAGCGTGCGTTCGGCACATTGCAGGACCGGCTGGTGAAGGAGCTGCGGCTGGCCGGGCTATCGACGATCGCCGCGGCGAATGCGTGGCTGCCTGGGTTTATCGCCGACTACAATGGCCGGTTTGGCCGTGACCCGGCGAATGCCAAGGACCTGCATCGGCCGCTATCTGCGGGAGACGACCTCGATGAGGTGCTGGCCTGGCGGGAGGACCGGACGGTCACGCAAAACCTGACCCTGCACTATGATCGGATGATGCTCATGCTCGACCCGACACCTCTGGCGCGCGGGTTGGTGCGCAAGAAGGTCGAGATCGTCAACTACCCGGATGGCCGGTTCGCGGTTCAGTTCGACGGGACAGCGCTGGGGTTCCGGGTGTTCGACAAGATCCGGACGGTCGATCCCGGCACCATCGTCGACAACAAACGGCTGTCGGCCGTGTTGGAACAAGTCAAGACGCAGCAGGCCGCGTATGCACCGAATCAGCAACGGAGACATGTTGCGCGGCAGCGGCCGCCGAACAACCTTGAGGCGCCAGGCCTGCCGTCGAAAGGACGCGCACCGCGTGGCATTGCCGTTGTGGCGCCGGTCTGAATTCGTCAGCCACATCGCGGTTGGTCGCACGGCGTTTTCATTCTGCTGGGCGAGGGTGACGGCCTCAAGGGCTGCGCTTCGCGCACCGGCAAGTGCCGGCTTCGGCCCTTGACCCCGTCGCCCTCGCCCAGCGATTGGCAGTGATGCCGTGTGGCGCTGATCCTGTCCGCCGCCCGGGAGTGTCATTTCTACTTTGCGCGCCCGGTGACATTTCCATCTTGCGCCGACAATAACTGGTGTTCCAACTGCCTCGACGGCGCCGTCCGCCCCGGTCAGCTAGACCACCACGCGCCACCTAATCCGGCGGGGGTTGAGAATAAGTGCAAAAATTGGTCGCAACGCGGGCTGCGGTGAAATCTGGCGCTGTCCGTAAAGGTTCCCTTCCTGGACAGCAGGAGGCTATGGGACTGTCCAGAGATTGGGGGGATCATGCCACCATCGCAAGCACGTGGCCAGGCGCAGCTCCTGCGCTACGCGCGTGAGTCGGCGTCGCGCCAAGACAAAGGGCCAGCGCCGCACGGCGGATGCCACGGGCACCCGCCGCCCCGCCCTCTGGCCGCGCCGGTCAGGCTGCCTTGACCTTCGGCGTCGCTTTGGACTTCACAGACGCGCTGGCCGCCGCCGAGGGTACGCCGAACAACGCGGCGACCTGCGCGCCGTTCGGACTGCCGATGCCAGTGCAGGCGTCCCAGCCCCTGCTCGCCGCGAAGTCGCCGTTGTTGCCTTGGGTGATGTCGTTGAGCGCGCCGGGCGATGCGTATAGTGTCGGGTTGACGTAGCCCACAGCACTGCCCTTCGCCGCGTTGATGCGGGCGATCAGCCCGGCCCACAGCGGCGCCACTGCGCTCGTGCCGCCGATCACGGCATCGGTCCCGTCGATGCGCACGTCGTATCCCGTGTCTGGGTCCGCATCGCCACAGACATCCGGCACACCGCGCATCGTCAGCGGCGCAGTTGCACCCGATGTCATCGTCGTCTGCAGTCCGTCCTGCCAGGCCGGCAGCGCGAAGAAGCTGCTCACGCCGCCGCCGCTGGCGCCGCCCTGTGCTCCGTCGTTCCAGACCGTCTCGCTAGTGATCGTCGTGCCCGAGGCCTGCAGGCTGGTGCCGCCGCACCCCAGCGCGTACGAGCTTGACGCCGGAAAATCGACGTGATCGGCGCCGTCGGTCACGCCGTCGCTCGACCCGTTGTCGCCGGAGGCGACGCAGACGGTGATGCCGACCGTCGCCGCCGCCTGAAACGCCGAATCAAATGCGGTCATCGACTGCTGCGTCCAGGATGATTCCGGGCCGCCCCAGCTGATGGAGATGACCGAGGGCTGGTTCGTGGCGTCGTGCACCGCGGTGGTGATCACGTCGAGGAAGCCGGCATCGGTGTTCGGCGCAAAATACACCGCTATCTTCGCCGCCGGCGCCACCGCGCCGACCACCTCGATATCGAGCATCACCTCCCCGTCCGGCCCGTTCGGGTCGCCGGTCGGCTGGTTCCTGCCGTGGTCCACCGACACCACGGTGACGCTCGGCGCGGCGCCGATGCCCAATCCCGAGAAGTAGGCGCTGAGGTCCGCCGCCCGCTCACCGCCGCCGAGCTCGATGATGCCGACGCACTGCCCCTGCCCGTCTCCCGGCAGGAAGTTGTAGAGTTGGGCGATCTGCAACGGCGTGTACGACGTGTCGCCGCCGGCGCCGGCGTGCCAGTGCACGTTGCCGGGCGTGCGGCGAGCCCGGAAGTGTGGCTTCGCCGCCGGCCGGTTGTCGAGGCCGAGCACGGCTTCGACCACGCCGTTCAGCTCGTCCGGCAAATGGATGCTGCCAACTCGCCCGCGATACGAGCCGCCAGGATGCTCGAACCGCTGTAGATCCACGCCGAACGCTTCGTTGAACTGCGCCACTGTGCCGGAAAGCACCACGGTGCGTCGCCCGGCGTGTTCCTGTACGATCGACAGCTTGTGCGCGGTCGCAAATTTCCTGACTGCGGCGAGGTCGGCGCTGGCGGCGCCGAACTGCCGGTCGAATTCCTGGCGGGATAGGTGCTCGCCCGCCCCCTTGCGGCTAGCGAGCTTCTCGACCCGCTCCTTCAGTGCGCCGGCGTTGCCGCGGCGTAGCAGCACGCTGACCTCCAGCCGCTCGGCCTGATCGGCGCGGCCGGCGGACTTTGCTCCGGGCATGGGTTGCCGCTGGCTGCCCTTGAGTGGATTTTTTGCCATTCGACGATTTCCTTCCCAGTGAACGAAAGGGGCTTCGCAATTGCGATGACGCGTTTCGAGACGCTCGCGACAGGCCTTGCAAGAACCGTCAGGGTTGTTGATCCGGCGGTATCTTGCCGATTGGTTGTCTTCTCGCGCGGCGGAGGCGCGGCACCAAGTGGCCGCGGCGCCAAGGCCGCCGGCAGACTAGCGACCCCAAGATAGCATTGCGACGGCAACAGGAACAGGACCGAGGGCGAAACTTGCGATCACCGTTCCTGTCATCGGGCCTCGGGACTGCCTCAAGATTGGGGGTCAGGCGGCGACCGCCATCGGCGAGGATGAATCGTTCGTGGGATGGAATTTCTGTCCATAAGCGGAGCCGAACGTGCCATTGTAGACAGCGTAACGAACCTGCGGCAGGAGATCGGCGCCACGTCGCGACCATCGCATCTGCTGCGATTTATTCATTCGGCGGTTCACCAGAAAATTGGCGGTCCCTTCAGTGATCGCAGTTCCAACGCGCAGTCCGCTACGGTGGCGTTCGGCGTAATTGACCAACCAGTCGCCCTGGCCGGTGAGATCACCATCCAGCGCCTGCAAGGCGGTCCACAACTTTCGTGAGGGCGCGATGGACTTTCGGCTACCCGGCTCGTACTGGAAATGATGCATGACAACGCGAATGCGGTCGACGCTTTTCCCGGCGTTTTTGGCCTTGCCATTCCAAATGCGCCAGTGCAATTGCTCGACCTCGGCGACGGTTCGGCCGACGGCGTCAAGGTTCCGGCCGATCAATACTTTGATGTCCGTGTCTTCAGCCTGGAGACCCAGTCGAACCTGATCCGCGACCACCAGGAAGCCGTGCGGGCGTTCGGAGAGACGCGCCGACCGGGTTTCACCGGACGCTGAACGCAGACTTTCAACCACAGCGGGCCTGCACGGCCGAAGCCAAGCGAAGGAACCGGAACGATGGCTGAAACAGAACAGAGCGTCCCATCCTGGGAATCCCATGTGCCGGCCGCCCGCCTGCGTGGGCGCCGCATCCTGATTACCGGCGCGGCCTCGGGAATCGGTCGCCGAACCGCGCGCTTATTTGCCTCTGAAGGTGCCGCTCTGACCCTGCTCGATCGTGACGCCGAGGGGCTGGCCGACATCGCCGGCGAGACGCGCGGGCACGCGGTCGCGGCGGACGTTACGGAAGAGGTGTCCGTCGCACGGGCCGTCACGCAGGGCGCCGAGGCGATGGGCGGCATGGACGGCCTCGTGAACGCCGCCGGGATCGTCATTCGCGGGCCGGTGCTTGACATCAGCGTCGCGGACTGGCGGCGCGTGATCGATGTGAACCTCACCGGGATCTATGTCGTCGTGCGGTGCGCGCTACCATGGCTGTCCCGGGCGCCGTTCGCGACGATCGTGAATATCGCATCGGGCCAGGGCCTGCTGCCCAACGCGCCGGAGATGACGGCCTATGCCGCCTCCAAAGGCGGAGTCGTCAACCTGACGCGGGCGCTGGCCGCCGAACTGGCGCCTGCCATCCGCGTCAACAGCATCTGTCCCGGCATGGTGAACACGCCGATGACCCGGGGCGGGCAAGGCGACGTCAGCCCCTACGCGCTGAAGCGCGTGGCGGATCCGCTGGAGATCGCCCATGCGCTGCTGTTCCTCACCGGCCGAGAATCGTCGTTCGTTACCGGTGCGGCGCTGGCGGTGGATGGCGGGCGGACGTTCCATTAACGCGCCGCAGCTCTTCGAGGCCACAGCCCGCGCCGGCGTCACGCGGGACTGCGCCATCATGCCACCGGCCGCGCCGCGCGCCGGCGGCTGAACACCCCACCCCGCTCAGGCGTGTGCCGGAACCGCTGCGCTGGCGTCCTGCGACACGGGCGAATGGGTCGCGGGCTGCCAGGTCTTCATCACCGGCATCACCTCCCTGGCGAACAGCCGCATCGACGCCTCGGCCTTGGCGAACGGAATGCCACCGAAGCGGAACGAGCTGTTCAGCTCGAAATCGCCCAGCAGTTCGCGGCGTGCCTCGTAGGCGCGCAGCACCTCATCCGGCGTGCCGCGCACCGCGACCTGCAGTAGCGCGCTCACCAGCCCGTCGCGACCGGTGGTGCGCGCCAGTTCCGACTTCTTGGCATAGGCGTCATAGCCCTTCGCGGTCGCGAAGTGGGTGCTCATCAGCTCGTAATGCTCCAGATTGCTGTCGACGAAGCTGGCCATATGGCGCTCTGCCAATTCTTTCGCCTCGCCGGAGGTGGCGGCGCAGATGCACTGATCGGCGGTGACCGGCGGCGGCGCTGCGATGCCGTTATATTTGGCGAACAGTTCGCGATAGCGCTGAATGCCCGGCAGGCGCAGCGGCCAGGGCCGGTCGGCGAACATCAGCATGCGCGCCTTCAGCCGGGCTGCGGCATCGATGGAATCCTCGCTGGAAGCGACCGCGTAAGTGCGATCCGCGAAGCTGCGTTCCGGTCGCGGCCGTATCTCGATCCTGGGCTGCGGATAGAATTTGCCATGCCCCTCAATGAAGCCGGTCCGCAGCGCTTCCAGGATCATCGCCGCGGCTTCGTCGAACCGCTCCCGCGAATTGTCCATGGTGCCGCGGAAAGCCGCGAATTCGCGCCGCGCGAGGCCACGCCCGAGCCCCAGCCGTAGTCGGCCATTGCTCAACAGATCGAGTACCGCCACCTTTTCCGTCACGCGCAGCGGATCATTCCAGGGCAGAATAATCGCCGCGGTGCCGAGATCGGCATGCGTGCACAGCGGTGCGAGATAAGACAGAAGCTGGGTGTTGTCGGGGCAGAACGAATAGTCGAAGAAATGATGCTCCACCGACCAGAGCACGTCGAACCCGAGCTCATCAGCGAGCCGCGCCAGACGAATCTCCTCCTGCCAGGCCTCCCGGTCGCTCATGCCCGGCCAACCATAGGTGGAGAAAATCATTTGAATGCCGACATCCATTGGCTTCCTCCGTTGTGTCCGCGCTCCGGTGGGTCGCTGCCCTGGGGGGTCGATCGCTGGCGTTGCACCAACCTACGGGGGAGTAGGTTCCCATGTGCCAGTGCCTGCCGCAACGGGGCAGGCATCGGCGCGGGGCAGGTCGTCGCCGCGGTATTGGTCGGATCAGTAGGGAGAGCATGACCTGTTCTCGGATTTTCATGCCGCGACCGTGCTGCAGGGATCAAGGGCAAAGGCGCAATGACACAACCCCGGTCGGGGTCATGCAGTGCGAACGAAATTCGGGCATCTGAACTCCAGCATGTGGTTCGGAACACGGACGGCGATGACCACTTGATCGCCCGACGGCGGTCCCTGCGCGCGCAGCTCATCGCCGATGACCCGTTTGTACTGTCCGATCGCTACCTTGATCCTGGATCTCTTCCGTAGATGAATTGGCCGCGCCGCTAGACGGTCAGGACTTCAAGTAGATGGCCATTCGGATCCTTGAAGTAGAACCCACGCCCGCCGGCACGATGGTTGATGGCCATGTCGTCAGATGAGCGAGGGCCGCTCCCGTAAGGGATCTCTTCATCCTTGATCCGCTGAAAGATTGCGTCGAATTCCGCGTCGCTCACCTTGAACGCGTAGTGATGCGGTTCGAACGTCGCGCGCGTGTCGAAGTCCAGGACGAGCGTGTCGTTCACCCTGACCGGGGCAAAGTGAGAAACCGGCCCTTCGAATCGCAGACCGAAGATGCGCGCGAAAAACCCGGCGGACGTCTCATTGTCGTGTGCCGGAATGATCGTGTGGTCGAGCACAATTGCCATGGTAGCCTCCCGTAATTGTCTCCACCGACGCGGACGCCCGCGCTGCCTCAGACGGGCGTCTCAGTTTAGCCGATCCATGGCGTGTGGCACATCCGGGGCGGGACGCCGACGAGCGGATGCTCAGGTGGGCCACCCACGCGCCCCGTTCGCGAAGCCTGGTGACGGCGATTATCCGCCAGTTGGCGCGCGAGCCGCGGAAGAGCACTATGGAACGCGTGCTCGCGACGAGTGAGGTCAAAACCGGCTTTCTGACACGCCCGCCGGCCGACCACCGAGCGGCCGCAAACCTGACCCAGGACACCGCGGGCAAAGCTCTTGATTTGCGATTTCGTGTCGATCGGATTGCCGGCCCGCAATGAGGAGACATCGCTGATGATCACGAAATTCAACACCGTCTATGCCGGCCACGTGGATATGCCCGACCGTGGCCAAGACGCGACTCCCTCCAACGACCGACGCTTCTCGAACGAGCATCTGGCCGGCGTATTTTCCAAGGCCGAGGCTATCGCGGGGCTTATGGACGAGACCGGCTGGGATACGCTCTGGATGGCTGAGCATCACTTCCAACCGGAAGGTTACGAAGTGCTCCCGAACCTACTGATGACGGCAGTGCATCTTTGCCATCTCACCAAGAACCTCAAAATTGGCTGCGGCTTCAACATCACGCCGATGTGGCATCCGCTACGGCTCGCCGAGGATTTCGCCTGCGCCGACATCATGACGAAGGGTCGCACGGTCTTCGGTGTCGGGCGTGGTTATCACACACGCGAGGTGGAAACCTTCGGCGCGCCCATGCTTGACGAGCACGCCAACCGAGAGTTGTTCGAGGAACAGGTCGAAATCATCTTCAAGGCATTCAACAACGAGCGCTTCTCGCATCAGGGCAAGCACTACACACTGCCACCGGAGGTGCCGTATCGCGGATATATGCTGAAGGACCTCACGCTGGTGCCGCGGCCGGTCCGCCTTCCGGTAGAGTGCTGGCAACCGGTGGTCAGCGCCTCGGCACGCGGGCTCGACTTCATGGTGAAGCACAACATCAAGGGTGCCGTCGGGGGTGGCGCGGCCACCCTGGAACGCGGTCCGATAGCCGCCTTTCAGGAAGCGGGACATCGCGCCGGCAAGGACTGGAAGCTCGGCGAGAATCTGATGATCGGCATCACCATCCATCTCGCCGATTTGCGGCAACAGGCGCTCCGGGCAATTGTCCCGCTTTATGAAGAACACGCCAAGATGTTTGCTCCGCTCGGTTTCATGCCGGGCATGACCAAGGAACAAATCGCTGCCGTCGCGCGTCGCGGCCAGTGGTACGAGTTCGGGCGTGCCACGGGTGGAGCACTACATCGAAAAGGGTGGTTGGTTCGCCGACACAGCGCAAGAACTGGTCGCCTTCCTCAAGGATATTGAAGCCCGCTATCCGGGGCTGGAGCACATCAGCCTATCGATGCCGATGGGAACGCCAGAAGCGATAATGCTCGACCAGTATCGGCGTGTGGCCGCAGAGGTGATGCCGCACTTCAGACGTTGATCCGACTGCCGTGGGCAGCGGCCGGCCGATCCGAGGCACTCATTCTCGGCAGTCTGGGCCACGCATCCGCAATGCCAGCACTCAACCAGCAGCACGTGCGGCATCCGTTGACCAGCCTGTGAAGCTGCGTACATCGAGAAATCGCTACATCCAAGCGGCGATTTCTCAATTTAACGGCAACGGCAAGCCCCTTGATTCTGCTCGCATTGGCTTTCTCAGTCCAAACGACAGCATGACACCGGCGGCGGGATTGCCTGGGCGAACTGGTGCGGATCGACGGCTCGGGGCATGCCTGGTTCGAGGATCGCGGCAGGATGTCTACGCTGCTGGCCTTCGTGGATGATGGGGTGACGCGACGAGCCGGCTGATGCTTCTGCGCTTCGTGGCCTCGGAGTCGGCATTCGATTACTTCCGGGCGAGGCGCAGCTACCTGGGGACCCATGGTAAGCCGGTTGTCTTATATAGCGACAAGCACGGTGTCTTTCGGGTGAACAACGATGCCGTCGCCGTACTGCTCACGCCCGATGCGTTGCGCCATTCGACAACAGGTCTCTGCGAGAGCCGTAAGCGCGTCACGCCGCGAGAGCAACGGGCTGCGGTTCCGGCGCTTCCGCAAACCTGTGTTCGTCTACCACGAAAGTGCCGCAGTCTTGACCGGGGCATCCCAAAGGCGGGTCAGGCGATCATCGAGCACCGCTACGGTAAGCGAACATCCTGCCATGTCGAGGGATGTGACCAACGAGCCCGTGAGATACCGTGTCACTGTCACGCCACGCCCCTTCAGGACGCGTCTGGCGGCGTTCACCATCAGATACAGTTCCATCAGCGGCGTGGCGCCGAATCCGTTGACCAGCAGCAGGCATTCACTGCCGGGTGCTGGCGCAAGATCGGCGAGGATGGCGCCAAGCATCTCCTCGGTAATCGCATCGGCAGAGGCGAGCTTGGCGCGCCGCCGGCCCGGCTCACCGTGGATGCCCACACCCAGCTCAATCTCATCCTCGCCCAGCATGAAAGTGGACTTGCCCGCGGCTGGCACGGTGCAGGAGGTGAGTGCGATGCCCATCGAGCGCGTCCGCGCATTCACCTCTGTGCCCAGTGTCCGCAGGTCTTGCAGAGTCGCCGACTGCTCGGCCGCGGCCCCGACGATTTTCTCCACCACCAGCGTCCCGGCCACTCCGCGCCGCCCGGTGGACCACGTCGAGTTCGGCACAGCCACGTCGTCGTTGACCAGTACCGTCGCGATGTCCCGGCCGGAGGCAGCGGCGATCTCGCCGGCCATCTCGAAATTCATCACGTCGCCTTCGTAGTTCTTCACGATCACCAGACAACCCGCGCCGGTGTCCGTCGCCTGCATCGCATCGGCCATCTGATCGGGGGTGGGCGACGTGAAGACCTGGCCAGGGCAGGCTGCGTCCAGCATGCCGCGCCCGACGAAGCCGGCGTGCAGCGGCTCGTGTCCAGACCCGCCGCCCGAGATCAGCGCAACCTTGCCCCGGGTGAGAGTGCGGCGGCGAACGAATTTCCGCGCCGGGCCCAAAGACACAATCTCCGCATGCGCCGCCGCGAAACCGTCGAGGCTTTCGTCGAGCATCGTCTCAACGGCGTTCATCAGTTTTTTCATGACGTCCTGCTCCCCACGCGGCTCGCGCCAGTTTGTGTCTTAATCAGTCCTCCAGCGTCGCCACCAGCCGCACCAATTGCCTCGCGTATTCGGTCAACATGTTCTCGATGACCCGGTTGCGCTGCGCATGCCCGAGATCGGGAACCCTCACGGAAACGATCCGAGTTCGCGCGTTTCCGCGGTCGGTCTCGTGGCGACTTGGATGCGCCCGGTTATAGGCGTTGAGAAACGCTTGGCGCTCCGACGCTGAGAAATGGCAGACCTCGAAAATCGTCTCCAGATGCTGCGCCGGTATCGGCATCGCATAGCTGGGATTGACAAGCTGCGAGACGAACGACCGGTTGGTGCCGAGCGCCGCGGCCAGGCGCCCACGTGTTCCCGAAGGCCGGTTGTCGCACACCGCCTGCAGCAGGCGCTTGTAGTCGCCGACGAGACCGCTGGCGCCGCTTTCGCTCATGGCCAGGACTAACGCAGATCGACCGCGGCGATGGCCTGCTTCGCGCGCCCCACCGCTTCGGGCGCCACGGAGAGCGACCGAACGCCGGCGCGCAGCAGCGCCTCGACGCAGCGCGGTTCGGCGCCCGCGTCGCCGCAAAGGCTCACGTCGCGACCGGCGGCCCGTCCGTGCTGCGCAACCGTCGCGATCAGGTGGAGCACCGCGGGGTTGAGCGGGTCGGCAAGATCGGCGACCGACCCGATATCGCGGCCGGCGGCGGTGACGTATTGGGTAAGGTCGTTGGAGCCGATCGAGAAAAAATCCGCATCGAACCGATCGACGACGATCGCGGCCGCTGGTACCTCGATCATAATGCCGAGTAGGGGCCGGCGCGCCGGAACGCCATCACGCACCAAACTCGCCATCGTTTCGTCCAGCAGCACGCGGGATGCGGCGAGCTCTTCGGGGATGGTCACCATCGGCAGCATGACGCGCAGGTTACCGTGCACAGCGGCACGCGCCAGCGCCCGAAGCTGCGTGCGAAACAGCTCCGGAGAGCGCAACGACAGTCGCAGGCCGCGCAGGCCGAGGAACGGGTTGCTCTCCCCATCCGGCGTAACGCCCGGGATCGGTTTGTCGCCGCCGGCGTCGAGTGTGCGGATCACGGCCGGACGCTCCCCCGCCCATTCGGCGATGCGGCGATATGCGGCGTATTGCGCGTCCTCTCCGGGCAGGCCACCTGGGCCGTGGAACAGCAATTCGGTCCTCACGAGCCCAATGCCGTCGCAGATCGCCGGGTCGAGTCCCTGCAATTCCGCGACGTCGCTGATGTTGAGGTGCAAGGCTATTCGCGTCCCGTCGGCGGTGACGGCGGGAGCGAAACGAAAGCCGGTGGCTTGCGCATGTTCCGTCGCGGATTGGACAATTCGTGCGGCGAAGGCAACGCAAGTCGGCTCGTCCGGGTCGAGCACGACCTCGCCCAATGCCGCGTCGATCAATGCCTCGCGGCCGGCCAGGGCCTGGGCCGCGCCGCCCACGCCCACGACCATCGGCACGCCGCGCGCGCGCGCCAGCATCGCCACATGGCTGGCGGGACTGCCTCCGGTGAGCACGATGGCGCCCCCTCGCATCCAGTCGATGGCGAGGAACCGCGACAGCGGAATGTCGGACGCTGCCACGACGGCCCCCGCAGGTGTGTCCATTCCCGCGGCACCGGGCGCGAGATGCGCGAGCACACGGTCGCGGATGTCCTCCAGATCCGCGGTCCGCGCGGCGAAGGCAGCATCGCCGGACGCGGCGTAACCGGCGATCTCGTCGGCCATCGCGCCTTCCCAGGCGGGAAACGCCGGAACGCCCGATGCGATCGCGGAGAATGCGGTTAGCGACAGTTCGTCGTCAGCCAACATCGCCACCTGAAAGCCAAGCATGTCGGCGGCATCGCCGGTGGCCTGGGCGGCCAAGACTTCGACCTCGGCGAGCGCTTTCGCAATGGCGTCCCGCAGAGCCGCACGTTCTTCGTCTGGGCTGCCGACGGCGCGATCGGCTGGCCGCCCGGCCTGCAGCACACTCACCACCCCTCGGGCCAAGCCCGGCGCGGCGCTGCGCCCTGACAGCCGCTGCTCAGCCATGTACTCCCCCGCCGGCGGCATCCGTTGCCTCGCCGAAGCCGGCGCGGATCAGAGCGAGGATGGCCTCCGCCGCTGCTTCGCCCCCGGCGCCGGAGGTCCGCACATGCAGCGTCGCACCGCGCGGCGCCTTCACCCGCATCACCTTCACCGGGCTTTTCGCATCAACCCACGGCCCCTCCGCCGCGAGGGAGATTTCCACCTGGCAGACGAATGTCTTGGCCAGTTGCGTCAGCTTGACCGAAGGTCTTGCGTGCAGGCCCACGGCGTTGACGAGTTCGGCCGCGCCTTGCGCCGTCTCCGCCAGCAGATGGTCGTTCATTGCGGCGATAGCTCCTCGGCGACGCGCTGCACGGTTTCCAGCGGCGAGCCTCCGGAGGCTTCGGTCGCGGCAATCACCGCGCCTTCCACGATCGGAGCGTTGCACACGACCACCCTGCTGCGCCGGTCAGGGTCCAGCATCTCCACCGCCATTTCGCTGTTCGTTTCCGCACCACCCAGGTCGACCAGAATGGCGACGCCCGCATCCGACCAGGCGGCGTCGATCGCTTGCAGAATCGATTCGACGCTGGTGCCGAGCCCGCCACCCGCGTCGCCGCCCGTGCAGGCCAGCGGGACGCTGTCACCTACCATCTGCCGCACCATATCGGCTGCACCCGCGGCGATCTTGGGCGAGTGCGACACGATCACGATCCCGACATTGGCCAAACTTCAGCCCTCCCACACACGACACGCGGCCGACACCATCAGCGCAGCCGACCGCGCGCCCGGATCCATGTGGCCGATGGACCGCTCGCCAAGGAATGACGCCCGACCCTTCGTGGCCTGCAGCGGCACCGTCGCGGCGGCAGCGTCGGCGGCGATCGTCGGCAGGCGCGACGCAAGGTCAGCTCCCCCAGCGGCGAGCGCCTGCTGCACCGGCACCAACACGTCGAGCATCGTCTTCTGGCCGTGCTGCGACTTGCCACGCGCCATCACCGCGGCCACCGCGGTGCCCATGGCCAGCGCCGCGTTGGACCCGTCCGGCGCGATCTCTTTGCCGAGCGTCATCAGCAGCGTGCCGTAGAGCGGGCCGGACGCACCCCCTACCTTCATCACCAGCAGCATCCCCATCGCCTTCAGCGCGTCCGGCAGGGGCTTGGCAGCCATGGCTTCGGCGTCCGCCCGCACTGCTTCGAACCCGCGCTTCATGTTGAGGCCGTGATCACCGTCGCCGATCGCCTGGTCGAGCGCGGTGAGCTCGGCCTCATGCGCAATGACCGTGTCGGCGACGGCCAGGATGAGTTGGTGCAGAAATTCCCCTGTCATGCGCGCACCCGTTCCCCGGCGGCGTCGAAGAACAGCGGATCGCTCAATGCCACGGCCACCTCGTCTCCCGCGGCGAGCCCGGTGTCGGGATCGGCGAGCGTCACGAAATCTGTGCTGGCCAGCGCGATGTGCAAATGGTCCTGGTCGCCAAGATGCTCGACCCAGGTGACCCGCCCGGTCGCAGCGCCGCGGGCTGCGCGGCCGATCCGCGTGTGCTCTGTCCGCACGCCGATCTGGACCGCCGCGGCCGGCCCACAGATCTGCGGAAACATGGTGCGTGGCACCAGGTTGATCGGCGGGCTGCCCAGCCGGGCCGCCACATAGGTGTTGACGGGATCCTCGTAGATTTCCCGCGGCGTCCCGGTCTGCACCAGCCTGCCAGCGGCCATGACGCCGATCCGGCTGGCCAGGGTCATCGCCTCGATCTGGTCGTGGGTGACGTAAAGGATCGTCGTCCCCAGGTCGCGTTGGATGCGTTTGAGCTCCACCCGCAGGTCCGCGCGCAGCTTGGCATCGAGCGACGACAGGGGTTCGTCCATCAGGTAAGCCAGCGGCGCGCGCACCAGGGCCCGGCCGATGGCCACGCGCTGCATCTGGCCACCCGACAGCCGGGTGACCCGCTGATCGAGCTTGTCGGCGATCCGCAGCAGTTCGGCCACCTCGTGCACCTTCGCGCGGATCTCCGATGCGGCGAGACGGCGGGCCGGCGCGCGTAGCGGGAAGGCGAGGTTGTCGAACACCGATAGGTGTGGATAGAGCGAGTATTGCTGAAACACAAAGGCGATGTCGCGCGCCGCCGGCGGCTCCTGCGTCACGTTGTGGCCGCCGATGCGCACCTGCCCGCAATCCGGCCGCTCCAACCCGGCCACGAGACGCAATGTGGTGGTCTTGCCGGCGCCGGTCGGCCCCAGCAGGACGACGAAACCGCCATCCTCGACGGTCAGTGACAGTTGCGAGACCGCCTCGGTCGCCGCAAATCGCTTGGACACCCTGTCCAGCACCACTTCAGCCATAGGCGGCCTCCATCGCGTGCGTCGGTTCGTGCAGCGCACTTCGCAGGGCCCGCCCAGTCGCGGCATCAAACACCGACAGCATGTCCGGGACGAAAGAGAGGCCAACATTGTCGCCAACTTCGACTTTCAAGCTGGCGGCAAGCCGCGCACGGACCAAGCCGTGTGCGGTCGTCACGCTCACGATCTGTGTGGAGCCCAAATATTCGGCACTGAACACTTCTCCGCGAAGCCCTGTTCGATCACTGAGGCGCACATGCTCGGGCCGCACACCCAGAACCAGATCGCGCGCGCTCACCATCTCGCGCGGGTCCGGGATGGCGACGTCCACCGTGCCCAGTCGCAGAACCCGACGTCCAGGCTGCAAAGAGTCGTGGCACGGCAGAAGGTTCATCGGTGGAGATCCGATGAAGTCGGCCACGAACATGGTGGCCGGGCGGGCATAGATGTCACGCGGCAGACCCAATTGCTCCACTAGGCCGTGGTTCATCACCGCGATCCGGTCACCCAGCGCCATCGCTTCCATCTGGTCGTGCGTCACATAGACGGTCGTGCCCTTCACCCGGTCGTGCAGGGCGCGCAACTCGCCGCACATGATGTGGCGGAACTCCGCGTCCAGTGCGCCGAGCGGCTCGTCCATCAGGAAGGCGAGTGGCCGACGGACGATGGCGCGGCCGAGCGCAACGCGCTGCCTGTCGCCACCGGACAGGCCCGAGACAGGTCGGTCCAGCAGGTGGTCGATGCGCAGGATACGCGCGGCCTCGTCGACGCGCGCCTTCACCTCGGCACGGCCGACGCCCATGGACACCAGCGGGTAGGCGATGTTCCGGCGCACGTTCATGTGTGGGTAGAGTGCGAAGAGCTGGAACACGAACGCGATATCGCGCGCCGAAGCGCGCTTGGCCGTCACATCGGCGCCATCGAGCAGGATGCGCCCCGAGGTGGGCAATTCCAGCCCTGCGATCATGCGCAGCGTCGTGGTTTTGCCGCAGCCGGAAGGACCGAGCAGGCAGAAGAACGTCCCGTCATCCACGGTGAAACTCGAATTTGCGGACGGCGACGAAGGCGCCGAACGACTTGTGCAGATTCTGGACGCGGATCTCGGCCATCGATCAGTCCGGAAACTTCGAGACAACAACGAACATCAGCACACCGGTCAGTGTCGTGGCGAACGACCAGCCATAGATCGCCAGCGAGAAAGGCTGCATCAGCATCACCACGCCGGCGGCAATCATGGCGGTGGCCAGGTTTTCCCACGGGCCGCGCCGGAACAAGCGCCGCAGCAGGCTGCGTCGGTTGCTCATTTGCGGACCGCGCCGAAGGTGATGCCGCGTAACAGGTGCTTGCGCAGCACCACGGTGAAGACAACGATCGGCATCAGGAACAGCGTGGTCGCGGCCGCTACCGCCGGCCAGTCCTGGCCACCCTCGCCGATGATGAATGGAATGAACGGCGGCATGGTTTGCGCGTTGCCGCTGGTGAGCAGCAGCGCGAAAGCATACTCGTTCCAGGAGAAGATCAGGCAGAAGATTGCCGTGGCCGCGATGCCCGTCACGGCCTGCGGCAACACCACCTTGCGGAACGCCTGCAGCCGCGTATAGCCGTCGACCAGCGCAGCCTCCTCGTACTCGCGCGGGATTTCATCCATGAAGCCCTTCAGCAGCCAGACCGAAAGGGACACGTTCACCGCGGTGTAGAGCAGGATCATGCCGAGATAGGTGTCGGTAAGGCCCAGTTGCCGGTACATCAGGTAGATCGGAATCGCGACGGCGATCGGCGGCATCATCCGGGTCGACAGAATGAAGAACAGCAGGTCGTCGGCCAAAGGCACACGGAAGCGCGAAAATCCATAGGCGGCGAGCGTGCCAAGCAGTACGGCAAGGAACGTGGAACCGAACCCCACGACCACCGAGTTCACGAAACGGGGCACTACTTTCGAGGGGCCGGCAATGACCATGTCATGCGAGCGCACCAGCTTCTCCCACCAATGCTCGGGGGGCGGCAGGTTTGCCAGGAACTCGGGCGACTGGCGCGAGCGCACGGTGAACAGGTTCACCCAGCCCTCGAGCGTTGGCTGGAAGAAGACCTTCGGCGGATATGAGATCGAATCGGGCGGCGACTTGAACGCAGTCGCGCCGATCCAGAGCAGCGGCACCAGGGTGACGAGAGCGTAGATCACCACGAGCGTGCCCGCGATCACCTTGCCGCGCGGCGAGGCCGCAACGACCGAGTGGGCGGCGTGTGAGCTGGCGGCGAGGTGGGCGTTCATCGCTGCTTCACCCGGTTGAGGGCCTTGACGTAGATGTTGGCTGCTCCGAACACGGTCACGAACAGGATGATCGCAAAGGCGGACGAGTAGCCGGTCCGCCATTTCTCGAACGCCTCGCGCTTGAGGGTGATGGACGCGAGCTCGGTGGTTGAGCCGGGGCCGCCCGAGGTGAGCAGGTTGACCATGTCGAACATCTTGAAGTTCTCGATGCCGCGGAACAGCACCGCCAGCATCAGGAACGGCAGGACCATCGGCAAGGTAATCGTCCAGAACTGCCGCCAGCGCGAGGCGCGATCAACTTCGGCAGCTTCGTATATGTCCTCGGGAATGGAGCGAAGCCCGGCGAGGCAGATCAGCATCACGTACGGCGTCCACATCCACGTGTCGACCAGCACGATCGACCACGGCGCGAGTTTCACATCGCCGAGCATCTGAAACGAGTGAGGGTCGATCCCGGTGAAAAACGCGACGATGTCGTTGAACAGCCCAATCTGCGGCTGGAGCAGGAACGTCCAGAAATTGCCGACCACCGCCGGAGATAGCATCATCGGCAATAGAATCACGGTGGTCCAGAAGCCGTGGCCACGGAATTTCTGGTTGATCAGGAGCGCGAGGCCGAAGCCGAGCAGTACTTGCAGCACGATCGTCCAGACGACGAAATGCGCAGTGACCTGCATGGCACGCCACACGTCCTCGTCCGACAGAATGTCGGCATAGTTGGCCAGACCCACGAAGCGCAGCGGCGCATTGGGCAAATTCGACTTGAAGTTCGTGAAGGACAGCCTGACCGCCCAGATCAACGGAAAGATGTTGATCGCGAGCAGAAGGATCATCACTGGTGCGATGAACAGCCACGCCAGGCTCCGGTCGGACAATCCGCGCGCGCGCCGAGACAGTCCCGGCGGCGTTATTGCCGTCAGGTGGGAAGCAAATGCGGACGGGTCATTTCCGGCCTTCATCAACATCGATCAAGGTCTCCAGGGCGGGACCATCCCCCGACCTGGAGGTTGGGAGATGGCCGCGTCCGCTGCAAGGAAGCGCTGTTATTCGGCCTTTTTGTCTTCTTCCTTGAAGACCTTGATCCAATCCTTGACAAGCATGTCAAGGGCAGCCTGGGACGTGCCTTGGTCGGCCACGACGTAATCATGCACCCGCTTCTGCATGTCGAGCAGCAGATCCACGTAGAGCGGCTCGGCCCAGAAATCGACCATCATGTCCATGGACTTGAGGAAGGCCGGCGCGAACGGGGCGCTGGCCGGGAAGCTTGGCTTCTGAACCACCGCCTTCAATGCAGAGTAGCCGCCGAGCTCCCACCATTTCTGCTGCACGTCGGGTTGCGCAAACCATTTGATGTACTGGAGAGATGCTTCACGGTTCTTCGAGTACGAGACGACCGAGATGCCTTGGCCGCCGAGCTGGGTGAACTGGCCCTTGGGGCCCGCCGGATTGATAAAGAAGCCGATCTTGGCACCGCCGACGTTAGGGTCCTTGTAGAGCCCGGGGAAGAACGCGAACCAGTTCATCTGCATCGCCACCTGGCCCGACTTGAAGGCGTCAAGACCTTCGGACATGTAGGCGTTGGTCAGCCCGGCCGGCTGGCAGCACTTGTAGAGTTCCTTGTAGACATCGAGACCGTTCACCGCACCTGGCGAGTTCACGAAGCCTTCCATGTGGTACGGCTGTTTTGGATCCTCGTAGAGGAAGCCGTAGTTGTACATCGCGTTGGTGACCCCCATCGTGATGCCTTCCGAGCCGCGCTCAGTGAAGATGTATGAGCCGTAGACCTTTTTGCCGTCGATTTCCTTGCCGGTGAAAAACTTCGACACCTCGAGAAGCTCGTCCCAGGTCTTCGGTGGCTCGAGCTCGCGGTTGTACTTTGCCTTGAACTCGGCCCGGAGTTCAGGTTTGGCGAACCAGTCCTTGCGGTAGGTCCAGCCGACCGCGTCGGCCATGGCAGGCAGCGCCCAGTAGTTCGGCGTATGTTTCGGCCATTCCGAATAGGCCAAAACCGTCGCCGGCATGAAGTCGTCCATCGACAGGTGTTCTTTGTCGAAGAAATCATTGAGCTTCACGTAATGACCGTTCTCGGCCGAACCGCCGATCCACTGGCTGTCGCCGATGATAAGGTCGCACAGCGTGCCGTGTGAGTTCAGTTCGTTGACAAACCTGTCCGCATAGCTGGTCCAGGGGACGAACTCGTAATTCATCTCGATC
Source organism: uncultured Alphaproteobacteria bacterium (assembly GCA_963826975.1). Lineage (GTDB taxonomy): Bacteria > Pseudomonadota > Alphaproteobacteria > Acetobacterales > Acetobacteraceae > Palsa-883. The sequence goes on from CAWGZJ010000002.1 coordinate 160,495, forward strand.
CCGGTCTTGGCCGTAAAGTCCTTGCCGAGCTCGACGAGTGCGTTGGCAGGGTCCCAGGCGGCCCAGCACAAGGTGAGGGACTTGCCCTGAGCGTTTGCGGGCGCGGTTATACCGACGCTCATAGCCAGCACGGCCGCGAGGGCGCAGCCAACAGATACCACCGTCTTCTTCATGTTCGCTCCTCCAGTTGCAACCGGCCTATGCCGGCCATCGTTTTATTTGCGTGGACTCATCAGGCGCATGACGACATCCGGCTGGTGACCCGGACGCACCAGATCTCGCCACATCGTTGCGCGCTGCTGGGTATGGCGCGGCCCGGCAATAGTTTAGTAAGGCACCGTTTACTAAGCACGTCAACTAAACAATGGCGCGGCCGGCTGCATCAGCCAGGGATCGGGGGAAGCGGGTTCGTCCGCCTCGGTCAGCGAGACCGTCCAGAACCTGGGGGTCATTACGCCGCTCAACGAAACGGATGCTGGCTCCAACTTTCGGCTGCGGCATGCTCACGGTGGAGGGATCCCACGGCCCGTCCTACCGGCAGTCCATGGATCGACCTGCTGGTGCTGGACCGGGAGGGCGGGATGAAGTGGCGGGTTCAGCAGCATGCCGGCCGAGGCGAATCAGCAGGCACAGCAGTTGCGCGGCGTGCTGCATGATCTCGGGGCGACAGCGCGCACGCCGGCCGCCATCCTGAGCGATGGCGCCGATGGGCCGCGATCCTTGGGAGAGGCGGCGAGCGTCGGTCCAACCCATCACGTGCTGGATTGGTTTCATCTCCCAATGCGCATTCAGCACGTCGCCCAGGCCGTTTCGCGAGCGGGGAATACGCACCAGACGGCACTGCTGAAAGCCGTCGCCTGCTTGCCCACGAGCTGACCCACGTGATCCAGCAAGGTCAAGCGGGGCCACGGCTGCAAAGAAAGATCTCGGTGGCCGGCAAGGATTACACACCATCGGCAACATACCTGTCCTGGCTCAACGCAAACTTCGGTCCCGCCGTGAAGGAGTTCGTCGAGCATATGCACAACGGCGGCAGCCCGCCGGTTTACTCGTTCGGCAGCTTCGACCAAATGGGCTTCGAGGTCCGCACCAGGGCCAACGCGATCAAGGGCATCGAGGAGGTCCACAAGGGGTGCTGCGATTATTTCGATAGCGCTCACCCACCGCATCTGGACAGCGCTTACTGGGATCAGGTCGGCGGCGGTGTGGATTTCAAGATGAAATCGCCGCTGCCGGCCGGTAAGCATCCTTCGGACGCGATCCAGGCGATCTTCGCGCCGGGTGCCGGCACGCGCTTGGAGTGCTGGTCGATGACTCTCGCCATCCAATATTATGCAATGCTGAAGGGCATCGGTGCTGCGAAATTCGACACGCAGTTCGCGGGCGGAATCGAGATCTCAATGGTCCCGGCAGCAGCGATGATTATCGGATCGGGCAAGAAATATGAGTCTTTCGCGGTCGCCAGCAAGAGCGAGATCCTTCCCGGAGACTGGGTGTATTTCAAGAATTTCAGGGACTACACGACCAGAGTGCCGGGCGGTTATTGGCAGGGTGAGAATGCGATCAGCCTAGGCGGCGGCATGTACCGCGGCTTCGGGGTAGCCGCCTTGTCGGAGAACGATCTGAACCAGGAGCTGGTCAACCAATACAACAACGGCGCAATGCCGCATCTGTCGAAGACGGTCGCGGACCTGATTGCCGACGGGGGCGGGCTGTGGTTGACCCCGGTGATACGGCCGATCATCTCCAAGATCGCACCATGACGATCGTGTGGCCGCCGCCGAAGCCGAGCAGATGACCGCGTCGCACGATCCGGCTTTTGTCGAAGAGGAAGTGCCTATCCGCGATGACATCGCGCGTCGGGCCGGCGCGCGGTCAATGACTGGCCATACCACTCCAATCGTCGCGGGATCGCCATCGGCCAGCAGCTTCAAAACCTATCACCTTGAATATGACGGCGCCGGAGCCAGGATTTGCCACGAAAAATTCGATTACGACGGCAGGCTGGTGCGTCGATGGCTGTACGACGCCGAAGGCAGGCTGTCCCAGGAAATCACCTATGACGCGAAGGGCGACATCGAATATTGGTTCGACGTCGCGCGCGGCGGGCATAAGTGGACAGAAAAGCGGATGTACTCCCCGCGGGACCGCCTGCACTACCGGATTGCGGCCGATAGGGATGCAAGTGGCCGGCTTTTGCAAGCAACCTATTACGATCCAGTCGGGCAATCGATCCGCTCAGATTCATACAGCTACGACAGCCTGGGCCTGCTCGTGCGTGTGGCCTCAGGGCACATGTGTGAGTGCATCTATGAATACGATCAGCGCCAGAACTTGGCGCGAAGGTCAAACAACCTGCCGGGCATGAGTGCGTATGGAGATGTCCACGAGTTCGGGTATGACGACCGGGATCTGCTGATCCGGATGGACCACTTGCATTTTAGCGTGACAACGTTCGCGTTCATCCCGTAAAGTCAAGGATGGGCGCGGTTGATTGGGCCATCTGGCATCGCTCCGTTTCCCATTCGCCCTGGTCACCTCCATCACGACCCGCCACTTCATCCCGCCCCCCCGGTTCCCCGACCAGGCCGAGCGTAGCACCCCAGGTTCTGGACGGTCTCATGGGCTTTGGTGGAACGCCGACACACCCGGGTCGTCTGAGCCCATCACAAAGCGGGGGCAAGGCCGTTGGCGGATACTCTCGCCGAACGGCCTGACGGGCTGAACCCGTCGCCTGAGGTTGCCACTGGCAGCCCCTTTGCCCTCGTATTGTGATGGGCTGCATACCGGACGACCCCGAGGACGCGGTATTCAGGTCGACGTTCCCGTGGTCCCGGCCTTCCTGTCGGCCCTCTCTTTCTCGGATTGTTCCTTCGCCGCGAGCATCATGTCGAACAAGACTTCGACCGGGTAGGCCGCCAATGATTGGGCGCCGAAGCCGGGCGCGCTCTCGCCAACGAGAAATTGAATGCGCTGGATCAGGAACGCACGATAGCGCTCGGAATTTTTGAACATGCGGTCGGGATCGAAACCATCGATCAGCTTGCCCAGTCCGGTGGTGCGTTCGTCATCGGTCTTCCCGAGCCCGAAGAGATTTTTCGCCGCGGCGGACTCGCCTTTGCCGCCGATCTCGGAGCCGGTGATGACGCCATCGTCGCCACGCCAACCGTAGGTTTGGTAGGGGTGAAGATTGAGCAGTTCGTCGACGCGGCCGAATAATTCTTCCAGAACTTGGGCTTTCTTGTTTTCATCCAGGCGGTTGTCCATCCGCGAGAGAGACTGAATCGCCGTGGAGACCTGATTGTAAAGTTCGCAATAGGACTTGAAATAACGGATAATTCTCTTTTGGCGGTCAGGCGCGGTGGTATCGGCGAATTTCGGCTGCTGGGGCGTGGCATTCTTCGCGTATAGCTTGGGTTCCTCCTCCATCAGGATTTGCATCACGGCAGGCGGTGGCGCGATGTCGCCGACGGCCAGCATTTTATCGATGTGCAAGCGCCCCGCCTCGTTCTTCTGGGGCAATGTCGCCGCGCTCCTGGCGTGCTTCTCGCGTTGGTCCAATGCCTCGCTCAATGCCTTGAACGCGACGCTGTGCGGTCCTTGCAGCCCGTTCCTTAAGCGTTTCGAACCCAGATCATCCCCCGGCACCGTCGCGAAGTCCGGGTCGTCCATCATCGTCATATGATAATCGGACGTGTCGCGGACGATGTCGGATGCGCCCGAAAAAGCGGTGCTCAGTTGGGTGGTCTGGGGCGTGAACACCGGCACCGGCATCGCGTTCACGGTCTCGACGGGAGTGGGATTGTTCTTGCTCTTTTTCGGCATGTATTTCTCGGCCAGCATGCCGTAGGGCGTGGCAACGCGCTGAACTTTGCCCGGGCGGATCGGTTCCCGCAACTTGTTGAACAGGACTGGCGCTTCATCCGGCTCCGCTCCGATATCGGCCAGCGACGGATCGTAATCGGCGGGCTTGCGGCGGCGGCGCCGGTTCGTTGTCTTGGCCTCGGGAATGATGAGCGTCGGGTCGACATCCAGACCCATCACGACGTCGTCGTCCGGAAGTGCCGTCGTGCTGGTCGTCACGGAAAAGGCCGTGGTCGGCAGCATGCCGCCGGAGGACGCCGAGGACGCCGGCAGCGAGCCGGGCGTACCCGTGTCGGTCCATCCGAAACGCATCGCGGCGAACAATTCCGGCCGCGTCGTCGGGGCCGGCCCCGGCGCCGGTCCCGTGACCTCGAAGTCCATGCGCTTCGGGATCTCCGGCAGTGGGTCCGTGGGTGTATTGGCCGAATCGTAGTACGAACCCAGAATGTCTCGCACCGTATCGGGCCCGTGAACGGCGCGAATCCGTTTCTCGGCCGGACCGGTCAGGGTCAGGTCGGCCATCTCGTCCATCCACTTGCGCTTCTTGCGTGTAGCGGCGTCCGGCGGGGGCGTGGGATTCGATCCCGACATGGATCCCTCCTGTTCCGAGGCTTACGTCTTCATCATCGCAGTGACGCCTCGATGCGGGCCAGCGCGCCGAGGAGCGGTTCCTTCACGCCGGCGGCGACGCCGAAGGGATTATCCTCGATCAGCGCCACGACCCGGTCGGCGGCGAGAAACGCGCGCATCGACTCCAACCGGGGCAGGACCGCGCGTGCCTGGTCCTCGGACGGATTATTGTCGTAGGACAGAAGCGCCGCCATCAAAGGCGTTACCAGCCGCCCCGTAACCGAGGGCAGACCGTCGTTGACCAACTGTTCGGTGCGCGGATCATCGAAGTCTTTCACCGCCGTCCGAAGTGCGTTCAGTGCACGATCCACGGCGTCCTTCGCTTCGTTCCAGATCGGGGTGACGCGCGCGCGGGGTTTCGCCGCCGCCGGTCGGACCTCGACGCCGAGTACTCGAAGCACCCACTCGTCTTTTGCGTCGCTGGCCGCCAAGCGTGGCTCCCCTCCGGACACCGCTCGACCATATCGGATTTTCCGCGATCGTCAACGTTTTGGTCGGTGGCTTTGTTACGATTCCGTGATGCCCCACGGGCGATCCCGGCTGCGCCGGCCGGTCAACGTGCTTAGCTCGGCTTTTGCAACTCAACCTCATTTCCGCGATTTTTGCCCGCCGCCGCTCCGGTAAGTCGCTGAAAAGCGTGGCATTCGCGCGCGGTAACTGGCGAAAACCGGCTGCGGTGCCGACCAAGCCCCTTGCGAAACGGCTCTCGGCTTTGGAAGCCTCGCGGCATGTTTCTGCACCACAAGCGTCGCCGGAAGGACGGCAAGGAGCACCGCTACTGGAGCATCGTTGCGAACCGCCGGGTAGCGGGCGGTCGGACGGTGCAGCGGCATGTGCTGTATCTGGGCGAGATCAACGATGCTCAGAGAGCCGCTTCGTGCCAGACGATCGAGGCATTTGACGAGGGCGACCAGCAAGCCAGGCAGATCGCACTTTTCCCCGAAGATCGTGCGGCGCCGACGTTGAATTGCGACGTGGTGCATGTCGGGCTCAGCGGCCTGCGGCTGCGTCGAGCGCGGCAATGGGGCGCCTGCTGTCTGGCGTGCCATCTGCGGGATCAGCTGCGGCTGGATGATTTCTGGTCACTCCGGCTGACGGCGTCGCGGCAGGGGACGTGCTGGCTAAACGTGCTGAAGACGCTGGTCGCTTACCGCCTGATCGACCCGGGCAGTGAATGGCGAGCGCCCAGACCGTAGGATAGCTCGCCGTCCTACGCTCGCCGTTGAGCAAGCCCATGCCGTACAGATTCAACGAGAGCCGCTGCCACAAGATCCCAACAGCCTGATACCGGGTGGCGAACCGGCCGGAATATGATGCCGCGCTGATCCGGCGGGGCAGCCTGACGGTATGGTTCACCGAGGAGGCTGTGGCGGCTTGGCGTGCGTCGCCCACCGAAGAGCGGGGCGGCCAGCCAACCTATTCGGCGATCGCGATCGAGACCTGTCTCGCGCTTCGTCTGGTGCTCCACCAACCTCTGCGCCAAACCGAGGGTCTGATGCATTCGATCGCCGATTTACTCGAAGTCGATATCGCCATCCCCGATCATCCGACCCTAAGCCGACGCGGCGGCGGCCTGACGATCTTGCCGAAGTGCGTCGATCGCACGGAGCCACTGCATCTCCTGGTCGACAGCACTGGCCTCAAGATTTGCGGCGAGGGCGAATGGCTCGATCAGAAACACAGCATCCGGTCGCGCCGGCGGTGGCGTAAGCTGCATCTCGGAATTGATGCCGTCACGCATGAAATCGTGGTGGTCGCGGTGACGCCGGATGATGTCCGTGACGCTTCCGAAATACCGGATTTGCTTAACCAGATCGACGCCGACGTTGCGTCGTTGACCGCGGACGGCGCATATGATGGTGAGGCCGTCTACGGTGCTGTTGCAGAACGTCGTCCGCAAGCCGCTGTCATCATTCCACCGCGAGCGAAGGCGGTTCCGAGTGAAACAACAGCGACGCAGCGCGATCAACATATTGCCGAGACCGAAAAGCGCGGACGCATAGGATGGCAGCGTCGTTCAGGTATAATCGCCGCAGCCTAGTGGAAACCGGAATGTATCGTTACAAGACCATTGTCAGACGGCGCCTTAACGCCCGGACTCTGCCCAATCAGCGGACTGAGGCAAAAATCGGCTGCAACGTGCTCAACCGGATGACGGGGCTCGGCATGCCTGCTTCCGCTCGGCTCGGCTGAAATGTCGGCCGAGGGGCTCGAAGACACCCTGTGGCGTGTTCGTGCACCAAAGCGCTCGCGCCCCATTATGCCATGGCATGCACCCAAAACGACCCTGCGCCGCACGGACCTCGGGACTAAATCGTCACCGATGCCCCCAACATAGCGCCGCGCCTTCACACGAGAGCAGCCGTGGAGCGCGCCGCCCCAACAGATCGCCATCAGGGCTGCCGCTTGGCTGAAGGCCCCGATGGCTCCCGCCGAGCGCGCCCGCCCCGTCGCGCATCACGCGCGCTGGTAGTTTCCTTCCGCCGCCAACTCCGTGCTGTCATCCGCTCCAGCCGTGAACGATGGCGCTTCCTCCGACTCGCTTTCGGAGCTCGAGTGCGAATCTTCCTCCGCGCCCGGCGCGACGCCCAGACCCGCGAGTGCGTCATCGACCGCGCCAGGCCTGGGCGCGGTATCACCGGTCGCGGCGGCGACCCGGGAGGCGCGTTCGTCGGCCTCCTTGTTCGCCATCTGCAATTTCCGCGCGGCCTCAAACTTTTCCTTGAGTCCCGCGAGTTTCGCGGCTTCGGCATTCGACAGTTCGTTCGGATTCGTTGCTTCCAAACTTCGCATCAGATCAAACTCGCTGTGCGTGAACTGGCCGCGCGCGACGATTTCCTGCGCGAGCTGCGCCTTGTTCGCCGCCTGCGCCGTATTGCCACCGCCGCTGTCGATTGCTCGCGGGTTTGCTCATGAATCGTATGGCTCCTGTCGGTTGCTGGGCTTTAAGTGCATTTGAATTTCACAAGCACTGGAGTGTGTCGGTCAGTGGCGCGTACCCCACATCTGACGTCATCACCTTCAACACGATGACGGCCTGCCCCGCGCTTCCCTCTCGAGTGCGAGGAGATCATTATTGACCGCCACGTGGGGTCTCCTCATGCCGATACATGGGTTAAATAAGTACCAGAGTTCGGGAGAACGGCAGAACCGAGCGCAGGGTATGGGATCACTCTCGTTGGAGTTGATCACCGTCAGATGTGGTCGCGCGCAAAACGCCCGCACAGCCTCGGAAAACACGTAGTGCGCCCGCTTGGCTCAACAAACCGATATTTTACCGCCCCTTCTTCGGAAACAGGCTCACGCCGCGCAAGGGCTTTTATGACCTCATTATGGTGATGGCTTGCGCGATTTCAGCCGTGCGGCAATCTCCCCGTCGGTGACCCGCACATCGTAGATCGGGAGCGGCTCTATGGTGCGCGAAACCAACGTAGCGGTCGTCACGGCGGGCGTTGGCGCCTTGTTCGGGACGGCCGAGCAGGGTCTGCGGCAGCGGCAAGTGGCGCAGCGCGGGTCGAGCACCGCCCGCCACGCCCGCTCGGCGAAGGCCCGGAACACCGGATCGGCTAGCCACGCCTGGTCATTCCACTCCACTTCCACCACGCGTCCCACGCCAGCGGTGGTGACCTGCAGCAGTACCTGCTGCTTGTCGACACCCATCGCGCCCGGGTTATAGGTCCAGCACTCGCGAACGCGATCGCCGATGGCACCTTTGAGTAGATTCCGGGGCTGCTCTTTTCGTTCTTGGTGTGTGTACGCTTACACATGATTCCAGCCGAACAAAAGTGGACGATCACTGATGACGGCCATGGTTAGGCGGTGGTGGATCCCCGCGCTTCTGTTGGCGGTACTTGCATGGCCAGTCTTGGGCATCGGAAGCGCAGCGGCGTCACCTGTGGACGGGACCTGGGTCATCGACGACCTGGGTCTCGATCTCTTTGACTGCCAAAATCTGGTCTGCGGCCGGATTGTGGCGATAAAGGACCCACTCCGACGGCCATCGCAGTGTGGCAGGATGATCATTTGGGGGTTGGCGGCCGCGGGGGCCTCCGAATGGACGAGTGGTTCAATCCTTGATCCGGATGATAGCACCACATATCAACTGTCGGCCAAACTTCAGCCGAATGGCGCGCTCCGTGCGCGAATCTACAAAGGGGTCCAACTGCTCGGGAAGACGAAGATTCTCACGCGCATCGACCTGCTCTCTCTCACGGGGCGGTGCTGACTTCATCTTTAAGCAAAATCGCGTCATGTCGCCGGGATGGTCACACCGTGCCGGCAGGACAGCCAATGCGGGCTTTGTCTAGGATGCGTACCATCGGCTGGCGATCCGATAATGTGGTGTCAGCCGCCGTGGCAGCCCCCATCCTCGTATGCCGTAGTTTGGCTCCGGCTTCCACGACTTTGCCACGACGCAGGAAGATGCGGATACCGGCCTCCAGCAGGGCAGGTGCAGCCTGTCCTCGGGCCGCCCTTCGGCCCGACACGTCGGCCCCGGAAAAAACGATTGAGGTGGCCGACACCGCATCGATCATCGTCTTGCGTTCGCTCAACTCATCGCAATGTATGCTTTCATGTGGGGTAAAATTCAGATGATCGGTTACGAAATCGATCTATTGACGACCCCTTGATCGTCTTCCGGGTCTGTCAGCTTCAAACTATCTCCCCCAGCCTTGGTGTCAGCCAAAGCCCAGAGACATGTGATCCGGAGGTCCTCTGGCGCTGAACTTTAACGCAGCAAGCGCCCAGAGCCGTGAAAGCAAAATCAGTTCAACACGAGATGAAGGTCATCCGATGAAACGCCCCCTTTTACTGGCGGCGATATCGGTGTCTGCCGCGGCTTGCAGCGCCACGCCACCTGGCACACAGACAACAACGACGTAAGCGTCCGGCCTTCGGCGTGTAGCGGCGCGGCCGACGCCCCGCGATCCTGCTGATCTCTGGAGCTTCTTTCTGGACTCCAGAAGGAGGCAGTTTTGGCGGAAGTAGACATCCTGGGGCCATCGGATGGAATACCCTGATCCCCCATGGCAACGCGGAGAGAGTATATGACCCAGACATCTGGACCCGCAACAAAATGGGTCTTGCCGGTATTGTTGATGGGGCTGTTCATAACGAACGTCGACATCGCGGTGGTGAATGTCGCGACCCCGTCGATTCATGGGGACCTCCATGCCTCCGGGAGCGAACTGCAATTCGTCGTTTCCGGCTACGTCGGCTCTTACGCGATGCTGCTCATCACGGGCGCTCGCCTTGGTGGCATGTTCGGATATCGGCGGCTGTTCATCTCAGGCCTTGGCGTGTTCACCCTCGCTTCGCTCGCCTGCGGGCTCGCGCCCAGTGCGATTGTTTTGATCATGGCTCGCGTTGTTCAGGGTATTGGCGCGGCGCTGATGGCACCGCAGGTCCTGACCGGCATCCAGCAGAGCTTCGCCGGGCCCACAAAAGTTCGCGCGGTCGGCCTCTACGCCGTCGCCTTGTCCATTGGCGCCGTCGTTGGCCAGGTTCTCGGCGGCGTTCTCATCTCCACGAACCTTTTCGGCACGGGCTGGCGGCCGATCTTTCTGATCAATATTCCGATAGGTCTCGCCACCATGGCAGCGGCGTATGCATTCCTGCCGTTAGACCGCGGCGGCCGAACCAAAGGCCTTGATCTTTGGGGTGTCGGGACCTTGTCAGCGGCCGTACTATTGGCGGTTCTGCCAGTCGTTCTTGGCCACACGCAACACTGGCCGGCCTGGACATGGATCTGCCTCGCCGCGAGCGTGGTTCCCTTGGCGGCATTCATCATCGTTGAGCGACGCATCGCGAAGCGAAACGGTAATCCGCTTATCAATCTGCACCTCCTGGCGCACCCGGTTATCGGTTGGGGGCTCGTGGCGTATAGCGCCGCTTTGATGACGTATTTCTTGCTGTTGTTCACTCTCGCGCTTTACCCGCAGCAGGGTCTCGGGAAGAGCGCGCTATACTCCGGGCTCGCATTGGTGTCCTGGGTCGCGGCGTTCGGCATCGGCGGGCCGGTCTACCCGCATTTGCCCGCACGCATCACGCCTTTGGTGGCGCCCGCCGGATGCCTGGTGCTTGCCGCGTCCTATCTCGCCATGGGCGCCTGTCTGTTCGGCGGACGTCTCGACGGACCGCTCCTGATGGTCTTGCTAGGCTTCGGCGGATTTGGCCTGGGGATCGGGGTCACCGCCAGTATCCGGCTGCTGACCGCCGCGGCCCCCGACGCCTATGCACCGGATATGAGCGGCCTCATCACAACCGCGGCACAGATCGCAGGCGTGTTTGGCATCGCCATCTTCGGCACAGTTTATTTCTATTTGGTACCGAATCCAGATCCGATCTCGGCGATGCACGGGTTCGCCATCGTCAATGTTGGTTTCGGATTGACGGCAATCCTCGCGACAGTTGCGGCTTATCTCGTCACCCATCCGCAGACCGTGGCGAAGCCGGCGTTCAAAATTCCGGTACTGCTCGCACCGGCGGTCGTGCTACCGAGAAATGGTTAATTTCTCAACCCTGGGTTGGCCGGGCGTATCCCACACCTGCCGGCGACGAGGTGCGATGAACAGGGAATCTGGACCACGCCATGCAGCCATTTGATTGCCGCGATCGATCGAAGCACACGATGCGGACTGAGCGTGCGGGTGAGCACCAGTGTCGGGGCACGACACCGAGCGGGCGTCAGTACTTGCCGCCCTGGACGATCTGGTCGGCGAGGGGCTGGCGGCCTGGCACCAATCGGGCGCGGATCAGATCGAACTGCGCTGCTCCAGCGGTATGGCGCGGCTCCTCGATCGCGAGGGTGTGACGCGGTTGCGCTGAGTGGCAACTGGTCGAATGCCTCTGCGATCCTGTTAAAGCAAAAGCCGAAGTGCCGGCAAACACCAGCATTGTTGGTTCGGCCCGCTACGAGGGTACGATGCATTTTCTTCCAGTAGTGGATCGGACGCGCACATTTATTAAATGGTCAGTAACGCTGGACGCCACGCCGGAGCAGACTGGCAGCTGGCGAGATCTGTTGCTCTCGCTGATTCCAAGGTGGACCGAGTTCGCTGCGGACCACTTTGGCTCGTCCACCTGGTCAGGATCGTTGAACTGTGATCGTAAAGCGGCCAGTTGTTATCGGTGCCCGCATCCTTGTTGGCTGCTCATGCCTTCCTCCGCGGTCCTGTTTCCGATTTGAAAGCAAGAGCCGGAGTGCCAGCGGCGCCAGGACACCGCATCCTGACCGTGCATGAAGGAACTCAAAAGGGATTGGCGATGAACACGCTCGTGACAGAGAAACCGAAAGAGGCAACGACGGCGACCGAACGCGATCCGCGCTGGGCCCGCGTCATCGCGCGCGACGCCTCGGCGGACGGGACATTCTGGTACTCGGTGGCAACAACCGGGTTTTTGGCCGACCGTCCTGCCCGTCGCGGACGGCCAACACGAAGAATGCCCGCGTCCACAACACCATCGCGGAAGCCGAGGCGGCAGGGTTTCGGGCTTGCAGGCGTTGCAAGCCCAATCAGGCCTCGTTGGGCGTTCAGAACGCCAGGACGGTCGCGCGCATCTGCCGATTGAGCGAGCAAGCTGAGGAGATTCCGCCGCTCGCGGAGTTGGCCGCGGCGGCGGGACTGAGCCCCGGCTATTTCCATCGCGTGTTCAAGATGGTCACGGACGTGACACCAAAGGATTATGCCGTCGCCCACCGTGCAGACAAAGTTCGTGCTGAACTCGGCCGAAGCAGCACGGTAACCGAAGCTATCTATGATTCCGGCTTCAATTCCAACGGCCGCTTCTATGAGAAGTCGGGCAAGATGCTCGGTATGACCCCTACCGATTTTCGTGCCGGAGGTGCAAATACCGCGATCCGCTTCGCGGTCGGGGAATGCTCGCTAGGTTCGATCCTGGTTGCAAAAAGCGAGAAGGGTGTCTGCGCGATTCAGTTCGGTGTCGATCCGGAGGTTCTGGTCCACGATCTGCAGGACCGCTTCCCGTGCGCCAGCCTGATTGGGGGCGATCGTGATTTCGAGAAACTGGTGGCGCGAGTGATTGGCTTCGTCGAGGCACCGGGTCTCGGTCTGGACCTGCCGCTCGACATTCGAGGCACCGCGTTCCAGCAGCGCGTTTGGGCAGCTCTTCGCGAGATTCCGGTCGGAACGACCGTCTCCTATACCGACATCGCCAGGACCATCGGCGCGCCGAAGGCGGTGCGCGCGGTGGCGGGAGCCTGTGCGGCCAACACACTGGCGGTGGCGATCCCTTGCCATAGCGTCGTCAGGAGCGACGGCGCGCTGTCCGGCTACCGCTGGGGGATCGAGCGCAAGCGCGTGCTGATCGATCGCGAAGCCAGACCGGCCGGAACCCCAGCCACTTCGGTCTATCGCGTGGCGATCGCGTGGCGATCGCGTGGCGATCCTCGTTGTCATCGATGCCGAATGTTCGTCCTTGGATGCTTTTTCGATTTGAGACCGTCCAAAACCTGGGGGGAGAGCAAAGCGGGTATGCCATCGCACCCTGGATTCCGGTGTCCCCCGCCCTGCCGGGCCGGGCTTCGACCCCCCAGATTTTGGACGGTCTCATGGGGAACTGCCACGACTTTGTATAACGGTTATGCGGGCCTCTGGACGGCCGCTCCCACATCCGAGACGTGGTGGCGGCAGTCCTGGCGACCAAGCGCCTCACACCCGACTGGAAGCTGACTGAGGCCATCATCAAGCGGGCTTGGGAGGGCACTGCGGCTGCTCCGGGTCAAGGGTGTCGTGCAGATAGTCGGGGGATCGCTGTTGAAGCGGTGCCGGTGGATGTTGGTGGAGGAATAGCGGGTGAGTGCCCGTGGCATGCGGCTGCTATGGCGCCCACCCGCCATGTTCAGCACAGGGGAGCGCTGAACAGGCATACGATGGCGTGGGCTGGTTAAGGAAAGGTTAAGTTGGATCCTGTCGCGGTCGCCGCCCGTGGTTGGGCGGCTTCGCGGCCGAGGGCTGTCATCACCCTGCCCTTTCCGTTGGCAGCTGAAAGCATCGGACAACGAGCACTCTGGAGCGGACCTCGGCACAGCGGGGCAAGGGCTTCGCCCGCGACACAGGTGTCCCCGGCTTCCGGTTGCTCGCTTCGCTCCCGCCCTGCCAAGCCGGGCGATCCCCCTCCCGCGTCACACCCCTTCGCCGCCGAGGCCCCGCGCTCCGGCCGGGCCGCATCGAGGGCAAGGGAATGCAACAGGGTCAACCGCCGCAAGTGCTCAACAGGAAGCACCTCAAGGGGACTGCTGCTGCAGGTCCGGTGCGCCGTCTACAACGGCGCGCTCGGCTCGGGGCTCGGCCATCTGTTTGCGCCGGTCTCTTCCGCAGAGCAGCGTTCGGCAAAGGCGGCGTGATCCGCCCACTTTCTGGACAGTCCCGGGTCACACGAATAGTCTATTGAAATAACAAACAAAATCCCGTCGGACTTTGAGTTGGCGCGCCTAAGTTGCATTCTCCAGCCTGGTCGATGTTGGGAGATCGATTACGTCTTTATGTCCATGCGCCCAGCCTTGTTTCAAAGCTCGGTCGACGCGCGCCTGCGCGCGCCCGATACTCGACCGTCGAGACGGCAACGATGAGGGGACTTGCGATGGCTGGGTATTGGATTGTGCGCGCGTCGGAGGTGACGGACCAGGAGGCGCAGCGCAGTTACGGCAAGGCGTGGGCACCTATCGCGGAACGGTACGGGGCGAAGGTGATTGCGGCCCCGCACGCATCGCCACAAAAGAGGGCGATCCCGTCGCGCGTGCTTTCATCGTGAGGTTCGAGTTCGTACGAGCAGGCGCTCGCCTGCTACGAGGACCCGGCCTATCAGGAGGCTGCCGTTTTCGGGATCCAGGCGTCGCCGCGCGACCTGGTGATACTCGAAGGCCCCTGAACCCGACGGCGCGTCAGGAACGTTCCGCCCAGGCCGCCGCGATCTCGCTTGAATCGCGCACGAGCGTCAGGCGCGACAGCAGCGACATCGCTTCCGCGTGATGCGCCTTGTTCATCGGGCCGACGCAGTCGCGTGGGACGACGACGAAGAAGCCAAGGTTCACCGCGTGCCAGGCGGTCGGGAGGATCCCGACCTCGGTCGCCAGCCCGGTATGGATGATCGTGCGGATCCCATGCGTCCGCAGGAGATACTCGAGCGGGGTGCCGATGAAGGCGTCGGTGCGCATCTTCGCGATCACCGTCTCACCCGGCTTCGGCGCGAGCTCGTCGACTGTCTGCCAGCCGTAGGTGCCGTAATGGCTGTTCTCGAGACGCCAGAGCTCCTCGGGGTCGCTCGCGATCGCGTAATTCTCGCGGATGCGCGGGTCGGTGAAGGTACCAAGGTTAGGCAGATTGGTGTACTGCGTGTACATCACCCGCACGCCATGCGACCGCGCCGTGTCGAGGAACGCGGCGATCGGTCCGAGCAGGTGGGTCACGTCGATGCGTCGGTTGTCCCGATCAAATACCCCATCGCGTCCGGTGTTATCGTTCTGGATGTCATGCATGATGACGACCGCGTGTGCCGGATCGACAATCTCTGGCAGAGTCTCCGGTATCTGCCTGCCTTCCCACTCGAGCATTGTTCAGAACTCCCTTTGTCATCGATTCGGTTGCGCGTTCACCAGCAAGCGCCGTCTACACGCCCGACCATTCCTCTGCCGTGCTGGTGATCGTCAGTTGTGGCGCGCGGGTACGCAGCAGCGACAAGGCGGCTTCGTGCACCTCCGGCGTCTTCGCGCCACAAGCGTCCGCGACAACGCGCACGTAGGCGCCGTCGTCTACAGCCGCCAATGCTGTCATCAGCACGCAGCAATCCGTCGACACACCGCATAACACCACCGTGGCCGACGCACCTGTCAGCGCACGAAGTTCCGCGCCCCACTTCGAAAACCGGTGCGTGTCGATACGTTCGTGCCCACGCCAGGGCGGCACGAGCTGCCACAGCTCAGTTCTTGCGGGAGCTGCGGCGAAATCCCAACGTCGGTAGTAGTCGGCCCAGCTGCCCTCGATCGCACGTGGCGGCACGAACCGGGTGAACGCTACGCGCCGCCCGAACCGCGGCACCAGCGTAGCGATCTGTTCCGCGGCTGCGGCGAAGCCCGGCGTGAACCATGGGCTCGCCGGGTCGGCAAACACGTGCTGCATGTCAACCACGACCAACCAATCCGTGTCAGCCGCCATTACAGAACGCGCGACAGGAAGGCGCGGGTGCGCGGGTTCTGTGGGTCTACCAGCACGTTTCCTGGCGCACCGCTCTCGACAATCACGCCGGCGTCCATCACCACGACTGTGTCGGCCATCTCGCGGGCGAAGCCGATCTCGTGCGTCACGACGATCATGGTCATGCCGCTGGAAGCCAGCTCCTTCATCACCTCTAGCACTTCGCCCACCAGCTCGGGGTCCAGCGCAGAGGTCGGTTCATCGAACAGCATCAGCTTCGGGCGCATGGCCAGGGCGCGGGCGATCGCCACACGTTGCTGCTGGCCGCCGGACAACTGGCGCGGATAGGAACATGCCTTGTCCTCCAACCCCACCCGCTTCAGCAGCTCCCGCGCACGATCGGTCACCTCGACGCGTTTCTCGCGTTTGATGCGAATCGGCGCGTCAATTAGATTCTTCAGCACCGTCATATGGCCGAACAGGTTGAAGTTCTGGAAGACCATGCCGATCGCGGCGCGTTGACGGCAGCATTCGCGCTCGTTCAGCTCGTACAGCGCGCCACCGACCTCGCGATAACCTATTGGTTCGTTGTCGACATAGATGGTGCCGGCATCGATGCGCTCCAGCCCGTCGATGCAGCGCAGCAACGTGCTCTTGCCGGCGCCGGATGGCCCCATCAGGCAGACCACCTCGCTCTTGCGGGCGCGGAAGCCGATGCCGCGCAGGACCTCCGTGTGACCATGCGCCTTCCACACGTCGATCGCCTCGACCACGACCGGTGCGGCACCGCAACCGGGGGCTTGCGCCATATTCATCCGGTGAACTCGTCGTTCTGCACGTCGACCGTGCCAACGACCGGTTCGGCAACCGGATGCGACATCGGGAACTGCTCCAGCATCCAGCGCTGGAACGCATCTATTTCGGGGCCGGACCCGTTTTCGGCAACAACAAGATAGTAAGCGCCACGGGTGCGCAATGAGGCATTGACCGGGCGCACCAGGGCGCCGCGGGTCAGCAGATCATCGGTCAGCAGGCTCCAGCCCAGGCCGATGCCCTGGCCCTCACACGCCGCCTGCAGCAGCAACGGCAGGCTGTTGAAGCGGATGCGCCGACGGTTGGTGTTGCGAATGCCATGGCTGG
Source organism: uncultured Alphaproteobacteria bacterium (assembly GCA_963826975.1). GTDB lineage: Bacteria > Pseudomonadota > Alphaproteobacteria > Acetobacterales > Acetobacteraceae > Palsa-883. The sequence continues at coordinate 177,282 of CAWGZJ010000002.1, forward strand.
CGAACCACAGCGACCAGTCGATCAGGGTGACGCGGTTGTCGTCCATCACCAGCAGCACCTCATCCAGCAACTGCTCGGCATCGACCAGCGGCGGACGGGACAGCAGATAGGCGGGGCTACACACCGGGAAGGCATCGCCTTCGCGCAGGAAGCTCGCGCGGAAACCGGGCCAGGCACCGCGGCCGAAGGCGATGCCGACATCGGCGCGATCGGCGACCGCCTGGAAGCCCAGCTCGGAGGCGACGATGTGCACGTCGATTTCGGGATGCCGCGCGCGGAAGGCGGGCAGACGCGGCACCAGCCAGAAGGTCGCGATCGCTGAGGTGACGCCGATGCGAATGGTCGGCCGGCTGTTGGCCCGGATGTCCTCGGTGGCGGTGGCCAGGCATTCCAGGCTCATCGCCGCCGCGCGGTACAGCCGGTGCCCTTCCTGCGTCAGTTCCAGCCCACGATGGTGGCGCAGAAACAGCGCTACTCCCAGCTCGATCTCCAGCGCGCGGACCTGCTGGCTGACGGCGGCCTGCGTGACCTTCAGCTCACGGGCGGCGGTGGTGAAGTTGAGATGCCGCGCCGCGGCCTCGAACACCAGCAAGCCGCTCAACCGTGGCAGACGACCGCAGAATCCCGACATCGCGCGGTTCATACCTCCAGATGCCAGCTCATCGCCGGCGGCCGCCATGCTCGCGGCTGTAATAGACCTCGATGAAATGCTGCGCCACCGACAGCAGGCTGGTCAGCGCCAGGTACCACAGCGAGGCGACGATCAGCAGCGGAATCGTTTCGAATGTGCGACTGTAAATATCCTGCGCTGATTTCATCAGCTCTTCCAGCGCGACCACGCTGGCGAGCGACGAGTATTTCAGCATGCCGATCACCTGGTTGCCGGTCGGCGGCACGATCGATTTCATCGCCTGCGGCAGCACCACAACCCACAGACGTTGCAGCGGGCGATAGCCGAGCGCCGTCGCTGCTTCGATCTGCCCATGATCCACCGAGACAATGCCAGCGCGGACAATCTCTGCCATGTAGGCGCCTTCGTTCAGCCCCAGCCCAAGCAACGCGGCGGTGAAGGACGAGATCGCCACCGTGCTCTGGATGGAGAAGAATTTCGGGCCGCCGAACGGAATGCCAAGCTGCAGCATGGGGAACAGCGCGGCCAGGTTGTACCAGAACACCAGTTGCACCAGCACCGGTGTGCCACGGAAGAACCAGATATAGGCCCCCGCCGCCATCGATACGATCGGCGTGCGCGACAGTTTCATCACCGCCAGCAGCAGGCCGATCGCGATGCCGACCAGCATCACCAGCACGGTCAGCTCGCAGGTCATCAGCAGGCCAGCGAGAATTTCCCGGTTGAACAGATACGTGCCGACCACACGCCATTGGAAGCCGGGATTCGTGAGAACCTGAAAGATCACCCAGCAGACGAACACCGCGACCGCGAAGGCGCCGACCCAGCGGGCCGGCCGGCGGCGCGGCACGATGCGCATCGTTCGCGCGCTGGCCCTACCGGTGTGACGTGCGATTGCCTCCGTCATGGCATCAGGGTGGCCGTGCGCGTCATTGCAATGGGGTCTGCACCTCGGCCGCGCCCAGGGCGGAACTGCCCACGCCATAGTCGTTCAGCAGCTTCTGATAGAACCCGTCGCGCAGCATGCCGACCAGTGCCAGACGGATCGCGGAGGCGAGCTTGTCATTGTCCTTGCCAATCACGATGCCGGCGACATCCTGTGTGCCGGGCAGCGTGCCTTCCGTCATGACCAGCTTGCCGTTGTGCTGCGCGACATACACGCCCACCGCACGGTCGGTCAGAAAACCGTCACCGCGGCCATTGGCGACGGCCATATAGGTGTCGGCACTGTCGGGGAAATACTGGAAGCTGATCGGCTTCTTGCCGGCGGCGACGCATTGTTCCGACTGGCGCTGCGCCACCGCGACCTGCGAGCTGCCCTGGGTCAGCGCGAGGGTCAGGCCGCAGAGCTGCGACACGTTCAGTTCGCGGCTATCCTGCCGCACCAGCAGGCCAAGCCCGCCGCGATAGTAAGGCACGAACTGGACGATCTTGCGCCGCTCCGGCGTGGCGCTGAGCTGGTCCACGCCGATGTCGAACCGGCCGGTCTGCACACCCGGAACGATCGCCGGAAACTTCACGTCGGTGAAGTTCGGCTTCAGCCCCAGCCGCGCCGCCAACGCGATGACCAGGCGGATGTCGAGCCCGTCGGGCTTGCCGTCATCCGTCTTGAAATCGAACGGCGGCCATTGCAGTGACGTTGCGACCTCCAGCGTGCCGCTTTGCAGGTTCTTGTCCGGTAGCGTGGCACGTGCCGCCGCGTCGACGCCCTGCGCCCAGGATGCGGCGGACAGCAGGCAGGCGGCAAAGACTAGGCCCAAGGTCAGGCCAATCAGCCGGCCACGCCCCAGTGCGCTCGCCATAAGTGCGTTCGCCATGATGTGATTCCCCCCCATTCAGCATGTCATTGCCGCCTGCGTCTGGTCGACCTCGGCCGGATGCCAGCCGAGCCGAGGCATGACGTCCTGCACGAAGACGCGCATGACATCGTCGATGCCGGTGCCGGTGCAGGCATGCGGACGGATGGTTACGCCCGAAACTTCCGGGCGTAACATCGGGGCGATGCGCGCGGCGACTCGTGCCGGGCTGCCGGCCACCATGCTGGCGTCAACCACCTCCATCGGCAGCAGTTCGGCGGCAGCAGCCGCCTGCCGCGCGTCCTTGCGTTGCGCGATCTCGGTGAACGCGTCCGGCAACTGCACGCCGAGCGGACCAAGAAAATCCCAGCGCGGATATCCAGCGATCAACCGCGCCGCCAACCGGAGGCGCATGGTTTGCAGCGCGGCCGCCTCGTCTTCGGAGATGCAGATTTCCCAACGCAAGTGGATGTCCAGGTCCCGCAGGCCGCGCCCAGCCCGTTCGGCGCCATCGGCGATCTGGCCCAGATAGAAGTCCAGCGCAGCCGGCGAGACAATGTTGGCGATCAGCACGCCATCAGCGAGCGCGCCGGCCAGACGACTGATCTGCACGCCCTGGGTCGCGATGTAGATCGGCACGCCCGCGCGCGACGGGAACTGCAAGCGGCCCTGATCGAGCGAGATCACCTTGCCGGCGAGACTGACCTGCTCGCCGCGCAGCAGGCCGCGGATGACCTCGATCAACTCGCGCATCGCCGCGACCGGCAGTGTCTTGGCAAGGCCGAGTTCGCGAAACCCGGCGCCGCCGAGGCCCAGGCCAAGCATGGCCCTGCCGTCCGACAGCTCGTCCAAGGTGGCGATCGAGGCAGCGGTAATGGCGGGATGGCGGGAGTAGGGGTCGGTCACGCCGGTAGCCAGCCGGATCCGCTTGGTGTGCACGGCGACGCTGGCGAGGCCGATGTAGCACTCGCGCAGCATGCGCACGTCGGTGTACCAGAAACTGCTGTAGCCGAGCTGCTCGGCGAGCACGCCAAGCCGGATCAATTCCTGCGCGGGATACTCCGCGTTCAGCAGTACGCCGAGCGGCAACGAGTGACTTATTTCGGCTGACGGTCTGGCCACAATTTGCCGCCGATACTCCAATTCTCCCGCTTCTTCTCGTCGATCACGACATGCACGCCCTCGGCCGAGACGCCGGTGACGCGCACGACCACGTCGGTAAGGCCTTTTACCAGCTCACGCTTCTGGTCGAGGGTGCGGCCCTCGTACATCGCCACGGTCACGATTGGCATGCGGTGCCCTCCTCGCCCAGAGTCAGAGACGGATTTCGGTGAATGTCCCGACCCTCTCCAACGGCCCGTCGAGAATGGTCTTCGCCTGTGCCCGCAGCACTGCCTCGACCGGCGCGGGATGCCATTTTGCCAAGTGGCCGCCGCGGGCGCGCGATCCGATGACGTGAACGTCCTTGTGGAGATACATGGTCGGCTCCTCACCCGGTTCCCTTGACTTGCGAGCAAGGCTAACGAGCCGATTTGATCCAGTTCAACGAAAGATTTCCCAGGGACGATGACCTAGGCCAGCTAGGGGCAAGGGAGGACCTTATTGCATGGATTGGTTGGTTGGTTGGAGCCGTCGTCGGGGTGGGGAAGGAGGCTGGCTCCGCCGCCTAAGATCGCAACTGCGCGGAAACTCCTCCTGCCCGCTACCTTCCGGACCAATCGGGTCGCCCGCCACCCTCACAGTAGCGCCGTCGCGGTCTGCGGCGCGATCATGATCTGTGCCGCCAGCGCCTTCGGCGTGAGCACAGCGACGCGCACCAGGGTTTCGACCACATCAGCCAGTGGCGAGCGTCGCCCGCGTTTCCAGGAAATGGGCCATGAGATTGGCCCGGTCGCAGAAACCCAGCTCCGCCGGTTCGAGATCGGCGGCGCCCAGCACGGCCGGGAGGTTGGCCTGGAACTCGCTGTAGTGGCGCATGATCGCGGTCGCCCCCGCCAGTGTCTTCGCCGACCGTGGTCGCGAGGCCGCCAGCCAGTCGCGGACCGCGCCGACCGCCTTGGCCGGCTCGTTGGCATGCTGCCTTATGTCCTGACCGGCGATGTCGAAGAGGTACTTCTGATAGCGGTAACGTTCGGCCTCGAGCACCAGGCAATGCTTGGCGCGCTCCGGCCTGACGCCAAAACGACGGGCGCCCAGGAACAGGCCCAGTTCGAATGGCATGTTGAACCGGGGCAGGTTGTTGACCGTGTCATTCTCGATCCGCGAGATGTCGTGGACGCCGAACCGGCATTCCTCGATCAGGCGGTAGATTCTGTCGATCCGCGTGGCGCCCGTATCGTCCGCCTCGAGGGCGCAGCGGACGGTGTAGCCGCACTGGATGACCGTGAACACGATCGCGTGGAACAGCGGCTCGAACTCGACGTCGAACGGGCAGTTGATGAAGACGTTCGTCGCATACCCGGAAGCGGCGTTATCCCTGGGCGTCGGCCTCGAAGGTCTGTCCGCGCAAGGCAGTGTCCACCGCGTGCTTGATCTGCTGCAATGTCAGCCGGCCGCGCCGCGCGACCGCGGGAACCGCCGCCGCTTTGGCCGTCTTGCCCGGCTTGCTGGCCTTTTGCCCCACTGGCTTCGCGGGGGACTGCATGGCGCGGTGAGATATCTTGCTGGTCATCGGTCGGTCACTCCTGCCAACAGGATATTGCAAATGACCGGCCGGCCTGCCACGGCCGCTTGTCAATATTGGGGTGAGATCAGGGCAGGTAGAATTGGGGAGCGATTCCCGGCCCGACTCAGCGTCCGGCGCGGCGCGCCGCCACTCGGCCGAGCACGGCGAGATCCATTTCGCCTTCCTCGTGGGCCACGGCATCTGTCAGACTGTCCCGCACCGCCGCGCCGATCGGCAGCGGCACCGACACCGTCTCGGCGGCGGTGAGCGCCAGGCGCAGGTCCTTGAGAGCGAGTGCCGCTTTGAACCCCGCGGGTTCATAACGTCGCCGCACGATCAGATCGCCGTAGCCCTGATGCACCGGCCCGGGAAACAGCGTGCTGGTGAGCAGGTCGAAAAGTTGTTGCGGGGCGACGCCATGGGCTTCGGCCAGCACGGTTGCCTCGCCGAAGGTTTCCACCGCCGCGGCCAGCATGAAGTTCACCGTCAGCTTCACTGCGTTCGCGATCTGGGCCTGTTCGCCGAACCGCCACGTCTTCTGGCCCATCAGCGCGAGCAGCGGCAGTACCCTCTCGACGGCGTCATTCGGTCCGGCAGCGAGGATGTTCAGCCTGGCCCCCGCCGCCGCGTCCGGCCGTCCCATGACCGGCGCCGCGACATAGGCGACGCCGCGCAAAGCCCACAGCGATGCGAGCTCGCCGGCCAGCGCCACCGAAATGGTCGCCATGTTGACGTGGATGAGCGGTGGCGAGAGGCGGTCCAGCAAACCGCTGTCGATCAGGACTTCACGCAGCGCCGCGTCGTCGGCCAGCATGGTGAACACGACGTCCGCGTCGAACGCGGCGCCTGGGGTCGCGACCGCGTCGGCACCCATGGCGGAGAGTTGTGCCGCGGCGGCAGCCGAGCGGTTCCACGCGCGTATCTGGTGACCGCCCCTGAGCAGGTTTGCGGCCATCGCGCGGCCCATGTTGCCCAGTCCGAGAAATCCGATCCGCATGGCTTGCTCCGTGAAATGTGGGCGTTGGCCTGCTCGGCGCAGCCGCCGTGCGCCCTGCGGCGCGATCATCCGCGCACCTAAGAACTGCCGATCAGGATCCCGGTTGCAAAGACCAGCGGGCCGCCGATCACGATCTGATAGGCGGCGGACAACAACGGCGTGTCCATGAAGCGAGTGCGTACCCAGGCGATGATCGCCAGTTCGCCGGCAACGACAATGCCGGCGATCGTCGTCGCGGTCCAGAACGCCGGGATCGTCTTCAATTCTCCTCGACGGGGTGTTGCTGCCGGGGCTCCGCCTCGCAGCGGAGTTGGGTACCATGGCGAATCTGATTGTCAGCATGACAATCAACTCCTGATTGGGTTTGGTCAGGCCGCGTTCGCCAAACCGCCGTGCGGGTCAAGCACGAATTTGGCGGCGACACCCTTGTCGAATTCGGCGTAGCCCATCGCCGCATCCTCAAGGCTGATGGCTTTGGCATTGACGATCTTCGCGATCGGCAGGCGGTCGTTCAGCAGCGCCATCATGAGCTGGCGATTGTAGCGCAAGACCGGTGTCTGCCCGGTGTGGAGGGAATTCGACTTCGACCAGCCCAGGCGAAGGCTCAGGCTGCCGGTTTTGGCAGCCTCGTCGTGTCCGCCGGGATCTGCGGTAACATACAATCCCGGGATGCCGATGGCGCCGGCCGGTCGAATGATCTCCATCGCCTGGTTCAGCACGATAGGGGCTGATCGCCACCTGCATGGCCCTTGGCTTCGAAGCGCACGGCATCGCTGACATGCGTTTGTCGTTCAATGCAAGTCTCCTAATCGGCCGAACGCGCGGGCGTTGAGTGCAGCTAGATTAAGAGCTCGACACAGCATATTACCAGACCAGCGAAGTTAATATCCATGAAAATCTGTTCATTGCGGCAATTGAGATCGGATGTCATAAAATATCATCAGAGAACCGCGGTATTTAACCTTGCTTTACCAGGTTTAACTTGGCTGAATCCGCGACGATCACAAGTATGCTCCAAGGAGCATTGATATAGGTCCATATTCGCGGACTCGACTGGCACAAGCGAGTGAAAGGGAGGAAGTGGCCCATCTTGGTCGACATACTCGGCCTTCCGATCACCAACCGGGTCGAACCGGCCAACATGTCGGACCGCCGGGCTGGCGGACGGCTGTTGGCCGGGCTCGCGCCACTCCGGCCGACCATTCGTACCGTCATTGCTGACGCGGGACACGAAAGTCGCAAGCCTGCTCGGCAGCTGTTGCGCGACGGGTGGAACTCGCAGATCGTCAAGCGCAAACAGCGAACGTTCAAGGTTGCCGGTCTCACCTGGATTGTTGAGCGTACCTTCGCATGGCTCGGCTTCAACCGCCGCCTCTCGAAAGATTATGAGCGCTTTGTCCAGACCTCGGAAACACTGCGGGACATCGCTGCAATTCGCTCGATGCTGCATCGTGTCGCTTCAGGATGAACTTTTCACACAGTCTCTGAATGGAGGTGCATGACATGCAAGCAAAGCTTTCCCGGCGCAATATCGTCGCGGCCGCCGCCGCGGGGAGTGTGGTCACGGCTGCTGCCGTGGCGAGGGCCGCGTCATTCGGCAACCCCGACGAGCCGCCGCAGGGCGCGATCAACACGCAGGGCAATCCATCGAGCGCAACCGATCCCGGACCCAACAACCCGGCGATCACAAACCAGTTTCCGGGCGCGTTCTCGCCACCGGCGACGGGTACCGGCGAGCTGCCGCTGTTCTGGGCGTCGTTCAACAATGCACCGCGGCGCATCCAGAACGGCGGCTGGGCTCGGCAAGTGACGCAGTACCGATTTCCAGATTTCCGAAACCATCGCCGGCGTGAATATGCGCCTGACGCGGGGCGGAATTCGCGAGCTGCATTGGCACCTCACGGCGGAATGGGCTTATGTCACGCGTGGCTCGTGCCGCATCACGACCATCGACCAGTTCGGCCGTTCCAATGTGGAGGATGTACACCAGGGTGGGCTCTGGTATTTCCCGGCTGGCCTGCCGCATTCGCTCCAGGGTATCGGCGAGGACGGCTGCGAGTTCATCATCTGCTTCGATGACGGCAAGGCCTCCGAATTCAACACGCTGCTGGTGACCGACTGGCTGGCGTACACGCCGCCGGATGACCTGGCGCTCAACTTTGGCCTGCCGGTTGAGACATTCAGCAAGATCCCGCTGCACGACCTGTACATCTTCCAGGGTGAGATGCCGGGACCGCTGGAAGCCGAACAGCAGCAAGCGGCCGGAGATGCCGGGCCGCCCGTGCTGCGTTCCACCTTCCAGTTGAACGAAGTTGCTCCGACGCGCCAAACCAAGGGCGGAATGGTGCAGATCGCCGACAGCAGCAACTTCAAGGCGTCGAAGACCATCGCGGCGGTGCTTGTCACCATTCACCCGGGTGGGATGCGGGAGATGCATTGGCATCCCAATGCGGACGAATGGCAGTACCTTCATCTCCGGCCAGGGGCAAGCGACCGTGTTCAACACCGGCCCCAATGTGGTGACGCAGAACTTCAATCCGGGCGACATCGGCTACATCCAGCGGGCTTACGGTTACTATATCCGGAACACCGGAACCACCGACCTGGTGTACCTCGAGGTGTTCAGGAGCTCTTACTTCTCCGATGTGTCGCTCTCCGACTGGCTGGCCCACACGCCGCGCGCGTTGGTAGCCCAGCACCTCAACATTGACCCCGCGACCGTTGCGCGTTTCCCGAGCAATAAGCCAGTGGTGGTTCCCGTATGAAGCCAGCCCTGCGTTCACCTGTGCCCGGAGGCCCCATGTCCAAAACCACCAAGCTGCGGTCTCAAGATGATGTCACCGTCATCGAGCCCGGCGATGACCCCGTTTTCGAGCCGTACAGAGTCTCCCGCCGGCGGCTGGGGTGCCTTGCACGCGACCGCGAAGGCGTTACGCGAACAGAGCATCGCGCTCAAGGGCTCGAAGGCGCTGCTGTCGATAAATCAACCGGACGGGTTCGACTGCCCCGGTTGCGCCTGGCCCGACCCGCGACATACCAGCTCTTTCGAGTTTTGCGAAAACGGTGCGAAAGCCGTCGCTTTTGAGCTGACGAAGCGGCGCGTGACGCGTGACTTCTTCGCCTCGCACAGCGTAAGCCAGCTCGCGGAACAGAGCGACTACTGGCTGGAGGAGCAAGGGCGGCTGACTGAGCCGATGCGCTACGATCCCGCAACCGACCATTATGTGCCGGTGAGCTGGGATGAGGCGTTCGGGCTGATCGGCCGCGAACTGCGTGCACTCAGCGATCCGAACGAAGCGGAGTTCTACACCTCCGGCCGTACGTCGAACGAGGCAGCCTTCCTCTATCAGCTTTTCGTGCGGCGTTTTGGGACGAACAACTTTCCCGACTGCTCGAATATGTGCCACGAGCCGACAAGTGTCGGGCTACCGGAGAGCATCGGGATCGGCAAAGGGACCGTTCTCCTCGACGACTTCGCGCATGCCGAGGCGATTTTTGTAATCGGCCAAAACCCGGGGACCAACAGTCCGCGCATGATGACCGAACTGCGCAACGCATCGCGCCGTGGCGTGCCGATCGTGGTTCTTAATCCACTCCGCGAGCGGGCGCTCGAACGTTTCGCGGCGCCACAGGACCCGGTGGAGATGACCACCTTCGGTTCGACGCGCATCGCAAGCGAGTATTGTCAGGTGCGTGTTGGGGGCGATGTCGCGGCACTGAAGGGCGTGATGAAGCTCATGCTCGATGCCAACGACCAGGCGCTCCGGGATGGTCGCAAGCCGGTGCTCGACATCGAATTCATCGACCAACACACGCAAGGTTTCGAGGCGCTCGCCGCGGATCTGCGGCACACAAGCTGGGACGACATCCTGCGCGTGTCAGGCCTGTCGCGGGAGCAACTCGAACGCATTGCCGCGATCTATATGGGTGCTGATGCGGTGATCATTTGCTATGGCATGGGGATTACCCAGCACCGGCGCGGCTCTGCGAATGTACAGCAGATTGCCAACCTGCTTCTGCTCCGCAGCAATTTCGGCAAGCCGGGGGCAGGAATATGCCCGGTTCGCGGGCACTCCAATGTGCAAGGCGATAGAACGATGGGGATCGACGAGAAACCCCGGCCGGAACTGCTCGACCAGATCGAGAAAGTATTCGGCTTCTCGCCACCGCGCGCACACGGGCATACGGTGGTGGATGCCGTACAAGCGATGATCGACGGTCGTGCCAAGGTGTTCATCGGAATGGGCGGCAATTTCGTCGCGGCGGTGCCGGACAGCCCGATTGCGGAGGCTGCGATGCGCCGGTTGCGGCTGACGGTGGGAATCACAACGAAACTCAACCGCGGCCATGTCGTGCACGGCGAACGGGCACTGATCCTGCCGTGCCTCGCCAGAAGCGACATCGACGTGCAGAAGACCGGACGGCAGTCGATCACGGTGGAAGACAGCATGTCGATGGTGCACGCCTCAAGGGGGCTCGTGAAGCCGCCGCGCGGGGCGTTGAAGTCTGAGGTGGCAATCGTCTGCGGCATCGCAAGAGCCACGATCCCGGATAGCGGGATCGACTGGTCTGCATTCGAAGACGATTACAATCTGGTTCGCGACAGAATTGCGGCGGTGTTTCCTGACCTGTTCCGCGACTTCAATCAACGGATCCGTCAGCCGGGTGGTTTCCATCTCACGAACCCGCCGCGCGATCGGGTGTGGAAGACACCGAACGGTCGCGCGAACTTCATTGTCTCCGCAGGTGTTGACGAGGACCCACCGATCAATGATGCAGCCATGCTCAGGCTCGCGACGCTACGAAGCCATGACCAGTACAACACCACGATCTACAGTCTGGACGACCGATATCGCGGCGTATTTGGCGGCCGAATGGTCGTTTTTATGAACGAGTCCGATATGCTGGAGCGGGGCATCGCAGCTGAAACACTGGTCGAGATCGAATCGCTCGCCGATGATCGACAGAAGCGCGTGGTGCGTGGGTTCAAGGCGCGGCCTTACAACATTCCGAAAGGTTCCATTGGGGCCTATTACCCGGAGACAAATCCGCTGTTGCCGTTGGCCTATCACGACGCGAAGAGCAAGACCCCAGCAGCGAAGTCGATCCCCGTCGTGGTCAGGCCGCAGCCGGCTCGCGAAACGCCGGATCACGAATCCGCTGCGATCCAAGAATAGTCTCGTCGCAACTTGTTCGCCGGAGCCTGGAATGTTCATCGGTACGTCTCGGACACTCGTCGCCGCCGCGATCGTCTTCGCAATCGGCAACAATGGCTCCGCGGCCGCAAGCGACCCGACACGAGTACGGGTGCCAGCAAATCTGGAGACACCCCAAGTGGTTCAGGCGGGCGCGCAACACTTTAGGGAGACGTGCGCGGCCTGCCACGGCGCACCGGGCGTTGCGTCGTCCATCACGGGCCTGTCGCCGGCGCCGCCGAACCTGCTCGCCGCGCATCGGCGCAACGATCCGGCGGACGTTTTCGGCAAAGTGGAAAACGGGATTACCGGGACTGCCATGCCTGCGTTTCGCGGCAACCTTTCCGATCGTAGCATCTGGGAGATTGCCGCCTTCCTGCATCACTCCCGCGGTATCACGGCGGATGCCTTCGCGGCACTCAGCGCCGCGAAAGCCACCGCCCAAGGCAAATGATACCAGCCGCCCGAAATGCTGGCTCTTCCAGCATTTCGGGCGGCTGGTATCGCGCGCGGGGTTGGCCGGGCGGCCGCGCGCCGAACCGAGAACTCATACCAGTGGCCCGACGCCGGCCGAACGGTCAGTCATTAGGGTCACTGGTATGACTTCACGGATCACTTGGAGTTACGTGGAACGCCCGCCTACCGACCTTCGAGCACGAGTTCATGAGTTACGACGTCTCATCGATCAGGGCATTTGCCGCTCTGAGATCGGAGCTTGCGAAGCCCTCGGCGAACCGATCGCAAACCGGTGCCAAAAGCGCGTAAGCCTCTTTGCTCCGATCCTGGTCGCGCCGCAACCTAGCAAGGCTGGTGGCGCAACGTAATTCCCACGACAGGGCGCCTTGGCGATGCGCCCACTCGAGCCCTTGCCGGTAATGATCCTCGGCCGCTGCCGAGGCCTCCGGTGCGCTCTCCAACAGAAGCAGATCGCCTCTGATGCGCAGCAACTCGGCCATACTCCAGCGCTCGTCGGTGCATTCGCATTGTGCGAGTGCCTCGTCGATCGCAGCCAGGGCCGACGCGACCTGCCCGATGCCGGCCAGGCCTTCCGCCAGTGCGCCGACAAGCCCCGGCGAACGCAAGACGTACCCGGCCTCACGGAGTTCGTCGAGGCCGCTACGCAGACATCGCACCCCGGTGGAGACATCGCCGCGCCTGATCAATAGCTGCCCTTTGTAGCTATGGCCCAAGGCCTGCCAGAAGCCCAGCGCCTGCTTCACCGAATGTTCGAGCAGCATCCCGACCGAGCGCTCCGCCGTTGCAAGATCGCCGACCGCGAGTGCAACCCAACATGCAGCGTCCAGCGCCCAATATAGCGAGATCGAAATCACGCGATCGATAGCGCGAGCATCCTCAAGATTGTCTTGTGCCAGGCGCAGGGCCTGATCGGGAAATCCTTGCAGCCAGACGACTCTCGCGAGCGTCCCACATGTGGCCACGGGAAGGTCGAATTGAAAGCGGATGATATGCGATCGGCGTATCGAAGCCGCGCAGTCACTGAGCACGTGCTCGAGATGACGCCGCGCATTCATCAGATCGCCGAGGTAATACAGCGACGTCCCAAGCATGCGCTCGCCAGTGAGCAGATCGGCAGGGTCGGCCTGGTCCGGAGGAAGGGCGCAAAACCTTTGCGCGAGTGCCAGCGCGGCTTGACACTCCCCGTTGCTGATGCGGTTGAACCACAGGCCCCAAAGCGCACGCAGTCGATACTCGGTGTGGTCGAGCCGCTCGGCAATCGCAAGCGCATCTGTCCAGGCCGCGCAAGCCTCGGGGCCCGGACCTTTGGTATTGAACAGCGCTGCGGCAAGTGTCGCACACAGTTTCATTTCATCATCCGCACCTCCGCTCACCCCTGGTTGCAAACTGGAGAGTGCCCATTCGACACGTTTGCGACATTCGTCCATCAATGAGAGGCCGAACCATAGTCGTTCTGAAGCGACCGTCAGCGCCACGCCGATCGTGGCGTCGCCGCCCGGCGAGAAGGCCCAGTCCAGCGCCGTCCGCACGTTATCGGTGTCGAGCCCATAGACCGCCAGCCATTCGGCCGCGGGTCGCGTCTCGGCCGCGACCCGCTGAAACAGGTTCCGGTAGTGCTCGGCATGCCGCCGTCCAGCGTCGCCGTACTCACCGCTTTCGATTAATTTCTCGAGCGCGTAAGCCCGTGTCGTCTCGAGCAGCCGAAAGCGCGCTTCGAGGCCACCGACGTCAGTTGTGACCAGCGATTTTTCGACCAGGTTCGCAACGCAGTCGACGACGCCCGACGCGTTTATCTCGGCGGATGCTGCCACCGTACTGGCTGCTTCCAACGTAAAACCGCCGGCGAAAACAGCTAGACGGCCCAGAATTTGTCGATCAATCTTCGGCAGCAGGTCGTAGCTCCAATCGAGCGTCGCTCGTAACGTCCGCTGCCGTGGGAGCGCCTTCCGCCTCCCCCCAGTGAGCAGGTCGAAACGACGATCGAGCCAGGACGCGATCTCTTCTACTCCGAGCGTAGCGGCGCGAGCCGCCGCGAGTTCTATCGCGAGCGGGATGCCATCCAGACGCCGACAGACTGCGACGATCGTTGCTAGCGTGCGCTCGTCCGGCGAGAAGCGCGGCTCCGCCGCGCGCGCGCGCTCGACAAACAGCCGAACCGCGCCATAGCGCAGCGGGTCATGGCTATTCGAGCCAGCTTCTTTCGGCACAGCAAGCGGCGGTACCGGGTAAACCCACTCGCCCTCTGCCCGGAGTGGCTCGCGGCTGGTCACGATCACGCGCGCCGCCGGGTTGGCCCGCAACAACGCCTCGGTCATTTGTGTCGCTGCGTCGACCACATGCTCGCAATTGTCGAGCACAAGCATGAGCTGCTTCGAGCGGAGGGCGTTCGCGACGCGCTCCGTTGACGACACGCCTCCTGGGACCTCGAGCCCGAGCGCGGTAGCGACGGTGACCGGAACGAGCTCGGGATCGGACAGGGGGGCCAGTTCAACAAGCCAGACCCCATCAGCACATCTCGGCAACAGATGTCGTGCGGCCTCAATGGCGAGCCGCGTCTTGCCGATGCCTCCGGCGCCAGCCAGGGTGACGAGGCGATGAGAGGCGCTAAGGTCGAGGATCTCGCCCAACTCGACGTCGCGGCCAATCAGCTCTGAAACCGGTTCCGGCAGGTTTGTTTGCGGACGGGGTGGCATGGATGCCTGTTGAACCGACCCCGCGGTTGCCGGCACGGATGGCCGCGCCAGGACAGTGCGGGTTTCTCCCGTAAACTGGTAGCCCCGCCTGGCAATCGTGCGGATCAGGTCGCGGTCGGCCGCGAAGACCCGGCGCAGGGTCGAGATCTGCGCTTGCAGATTATTCTCCTCAACGATCCGGCCCGGCCAGGCGCGCTCGATCAGCGCATCCTTGCTGACAACAGCCCCCCGAGCCTCGATCAGTGCCATCAGCACGTCGAACGCGCGCCCGCCGAGTTCCAACGGCCGATTGTCGGCGAGCAGCTCGCGTCGATGCAACAGGACCCGGAAACGGCCAAAGTCGACGGCTATCGGCGTATCGGTCACGGGAGCCATGGTGATTGATCGTCAATCCGATCTCAGAGGATTTCAAGGTTTTTCAGGTGTCAGCGCCACGTGATGGCATGCTCGATTCCTGGCGTAAACCGCCGCCGATTGCCACAAGATCTAGTACGCCGAGAGATCAAGAGCGGCGCGGCCGCAGCGGCCCGCTGCCGATCCACCAACGATCATCTAAACGCAGTCGCAGTGCGCTGCCTCAGAGGATCTCGCTCCGCACATCTCGGACGCGCATCTCATCAATCCGAGAGCGAGCCCGACCGCCGGCGCCGTGACGCTGCCGAAGTCGACCGGCCGACTGCGCCTGTCGAGCCACGATCCGCGGGCCACAACTTCTCCGACAACCCAAACGTTTCCGACCGGTTGGGGAAAGCAGTCCGGTTGTCTCGCGAGATCGGTCCGACAGCCCATTCTCCAACCTGATCGATCACGAGCATGCCAGTGGCAACAAGCCCTGCGGACGCACAGCCTCAGAAATCTCTTCGGTTCACGCGGCGCTGAAAATACGAGCCGTTGCACTGATATGAGCAATTCAGGTCCATTCAGCTCATTGCTAAGACTTTAAGGGGATGCCTGCTCTATGTGTGAGCCAACGGACGTGAACAGTGGAGGTTGGCCATGACTTCTGGTGCTCTCACAACAACAGCCGAGCGCATCCCGGCCCACTACCTCAATGAGATCAGCAGGTTTCCGATGCTGTCTTTTGGGGAAGAGCAAGCTTTGGCGTGCCGCTGGCGCGACCAGCGGGACGTCGATGCGGCGAATAAACTCGTCAAATCGCATCTGCGGCTGGTGGCGAAGATCGCCATGGGATACCGCGGCTACGGCCTGCCGGTCGGGGAGTTGGTCTCCGAGGGCAATGTCGGCATGATGCAGGCGGTGAAGCGGTTCGACCCCGATCGCGGGTTTCGCTTGGCCACTTATGCCATGTGGTGGATCCGCGCCGCGATCCAGGAATACATTCTGCGTAGCTCGTCGCTGGTGAAAATGGGCACCACCGGCGCCCAGAAGAAGCTGTTCTTCAATCTGCGCCGGCTGAAACGCCAGATGCAGGCGATCGACGATAGCGAGCTGCAGCCCGAGCAGGTGGCCAAGATCGCACGCATACTCGATGTGCCCAAGCAGGAGGTGGTCAACATGAACCGCCGGCTCGCCGCGCCGGATCACAGTCTGAACACCACGGTTCGTCAGGACACCGAGGGTGAGTGGCAGGACTGGTTGGTGGACGAGACGGACAGCCAGGAGACCACCTTTGCCGATCGCGAGGAGTTGTCCGGCCGCAAGGCCCTGCTTTCCAACGCGCTGAAGAAGCTTAGCCAGCGGGAGCGCCACATCATCGTCGAGCGTTGGCTCAAGGACGATCCGACCACACTAGGTGGATTGTCGCAGCATTACGGCGTCTCGCGTGAGCGGGTGCGGCAAATTGAGACGCACGGCCTGCGGAAGCTGCGAAAATCCATGAAGGCGCACGGGACACACGCTGCGCTCGTGTAAGTGTCGGCTACGAGACACATCGATCATGCGCCCACACCGCAACCTGCGCAGACACTGATCTTCGCGAGCATCCACGAGGTTATCATGCGCCAACTCACTCTCGCCACTTTCGACGGTATCAGCTACGAACATCGCTCTTCGATTGACTCAACTTGTGCTCTCAGGACAAGACCTTGGTCATTTCCGAGGAACGCTGCAGCCGGCTGTCAGAGCATCGTGTTCGGCGTGCCAGTGATGTCGTTCGGCCCCTTCCATGTGCTCCCAAACCAGCGGCTCCTCTTGGAAGGCGACCGACCACTTCGTCTAGGCAGCCGAGCATTCGACATTTTGGTTGTGTTGGTCGAACGAGCCGGTGGATTGGTCAGCAAGGATGAACTGAGGAACCTCGTCTGGCCCGGTATTGTCGTCGAAGATGGCAACCTCAAAGTCCAGGTCGCCGCACTGAGACGCACGTTGCGGGACGGCGAGCATGGCAACCGCTACATCTCTACCGTGGCAGGTCGTGGCTACTGGTTCGTCGCCCCTGTCGTGCGATCGAAGGGTATGAATGGCGAAGCGTACTAGCCCATCTTAAGCGGCCATTGGCGATGAAGATTGGTGGTCGAAAGGCGGGAACTGATCAGGCTGTTCGTAGCGCAAGTTCAACGTGTCCCAAACCTCGCAAAGTGCCGTCGCAAGATCTTCGATCAAGTAATCGCTGTGGAAAGGTGTCGGGGTGATCCGGAGACGCTCGGTGCCACGCGGCACGGTTGGATAGTCGATCGGCTGAATGTAGAGGCCGAATTTCTCAAGCAGCAAAGCCGATGCTTTCCGGCACAGCTCAGGATCGCCGATCGGCACGGGAATGATGTGCGACTGTGACGACATCATCGGAATTCCGGCGTCGCGCAGCACATCGCGCGTCTTCTCCACGCGCATCCCATGGGCCATCCGCAACCCGATTGATTTTTTGACGTACGAGACGCTTCTTGCGGCGGCGGCACACACCGGCGGCGGCATCGCTGTGGTGAAGATAAAGCTGGACGCGGCGGAGCGGACCGCGTCGCAGATCACGGCATCGGCCGCGATATAACCTCCAACAACGCCGAAGCCTTTGGCCAACGTCCCTTCGATGACATCGACCCGATCCATGACGCCGTCCCTCTCGGCTATACCAGCGCCACGGATGCCGTAAAGGCCGACAGCATGGACCTCGTCAAGATACGTGAGAGCCCCGAATTGTGCAGCCAGGTCGCAGATACGCCCGACCGGCGCGATATCGCCATCCATCGAGTAAACCGATTCAAAAGCAATCACCTTCGCACGGTGTGGGTCTGCCTGTCGCAGCAGTGCCTCGAGATGGCCCTGATCGTTATGCCGGAAGATCTTCTTATCGGCTCCGCTCGCGCGGATGCCCGCTATCATTGAGGCGTGGTTCTTTTCGTCCGATAGGATCAGGCAATTCGGCAATATCCTGCAGATGGTGCCAATCGCCGCCTCGTTGGCGACATAACTGGACGAGAAGGCAAGCGCAGCCTCCTTCCGATGCAGGTCGGCGAGCTCTGCCTCGAGAGCAACTACAGCATGACTATTGCCGGCGATGTTCCGCGTACCCCCGGCGCCGACGCCCACGCGGTGCGCGGCCTTGACCATAGCGTCGACAACAAGGGGATGACGCCCCATCCCAAGGTAGTCGTTGGAGCACCATACCACAACTTCGCGGCAGTTGCCGCCATCGCGCCAGCACGCATAGGGCGGCCGGGTGGCATGTCGCTCCAGATCGGTGAAGATGCGATAGCGGCCTTCGCGGCGAACGCCGTCGAGATACGCATGAAAATGCTGGCGCAGTGTCATCGCACTTACTCCATCGGGGGGTGGTATGTCAGCCGCAGCGCGCGAGCGACGCCTTGGGCATAGCGCGGATCGGCCTTCGCGAAATGACCAAGTTGGCGCTCAGTGATCTCAATCGGCACCCGCTGCATGGCTTCGGCGATGTTGTTGAAGAGCCGCTGCTGCGCCTCGGTGCCAATCAGGCGGAACAGGTCACCAGCCTGTCCGCAATCATTGTCGCCGCCGCGATGGCCGTACCGAGCGGCATCACCGGAAATCCCAAGCGGCGGCTCGACGAAGTGGCGGTCCTCGACCGGACCGTTGAATGAGTTCGGCTCGTAATAGGCGTCAGGATTGCCGGTGGCCGGCTCGAAAAAGCGCATTGGCCCGTCTTTGTGATAATTATGAACCGGGCAGCGCGGGCGATTGACCGGGAGTGCCTCGTAATGCGTGCCCAGCCGATAGCGGTGCGCATCCGCGTAGGAGAAGATACGGGCCTGCAGCACCTTATCGGGCGACCATGAAATGCCAGGTACCATGTTGGAGGGCGAGAAGGCGGCGCACTCGATTTGCTGGAAATAATTATCCGCGTTGCGGTTGAGTTCCATCACGCCGACCTCGGTCAACGGATAGTCGCTGTGGGGCCATACCTTGGTAAGGTCGAACGGATTGTACCAATGCTTGCCCACGTCGCTTTCAGGCATGATCTGTACGAAAAGCTTCCATTTTGGAAAGTCGCGCCTTTCGATGGCGCCAAACAGATCTTCCTGGAACAATTCGCGATCCTGGGCAATGACAGCCTCGGCCTCACGATTGCTGAAGAACTTGATGCCCTGTCTGGTCTTGAAATGGAATTTCACCCAGACACGTTCGCGTTGGATGTTGATGAACGAATATGTGTGTGAGCCGTAGCCGTTCATGAACCGCGGGCTCCGGGGCAAACCACGGTCACCCATCAGATAGGTGACCTGGTGCAGGCTCTCCGGCGACAGTGACCACCAGTCCCACATCGCCGTCGGCGAGCGCCTGTTGGTGCGGGGATGACGCTTTTGTGTATGGATGAAGTCCGGGAATTTGTAGGGATCGCGGATGAAGAAAACCGGCGTATTGTTGCCGACGAGGTCCCAATTGCCTTCTTCGGAATAGAATTTCAAGGCAAAGCCACGCACGTCGCGTTCCGCATCGGCCGCGCCTGACTCGCCCGCCACGGTGGAAAATCGCGCCAGGATGTCGGTCTTCTTGCCGATCTGCGAAAAAATACTCGCCTTGGTGTATCTTGTGATGTCGTTGGTGACGGTAAATGTACCATGGGCGCCCCAACCTTTGGCATGGACCGTACGTTCCGGGATCCGCTCGCGATTTTGATGTGCGAGCTTTTCGAGCAACTGGCAGTCCTGCAACAGAATTGGACCGTCAGGCCCCGCGGTGACCGCATTCTGATTGTCCGCGACCGGGGCGCCGGCAGTGGTCGTCAACATAGGCATTTCATCCAACACGAATCTCCTGATCCATCGCAACCGCCGGCGACTGCCGCGCGTTGAATGCCGTTGAATCAGGAACTTGATACGGCGCATTACCAGTCCCGCGAAGTTAATACACGTAAGGATCCGTTAATTCCGCCAGTTCCGGGCGGATATCATGAGAGATCATCAGGAGAATCAGCGTACTTAACGATGCTTTACCAGGTTTAGCTTTGTCCATGTGGCAACGATCAAAGAGTATAACGCCAACCAATACAAACTGTTTGTCGCATCTGCTGCACGATGCCTGAACGAGCCAATCCGGCGGGCCTGCCGCGATGGCGATCCGATCCATGGCGCCCGGCCGCGGCAGGGCTAGGCCGGACTTCTCACACTCTCGCGGGTGCTGGCTCGATCCTTGCCGCTCCAAAGGCTTTTCGCGCCTTGCGAATACACCCGGTATTGGCGGCGGCGCGAAAAACCTTTGGAACGACAATGCCCTTCGCCATCATCCCGCGACAGTGTGAGAAATCCGGGCTAGGAGCTGCGATCACCTTGGCCGCCGCCGTCGGCTTGCGCGATCCGCTGGCTTCGATGTCCGACTATACGGCGGCGCTACGCCAGTGCCAAAATTGCACACTGAAAGCCAGTTTGACTTTAATTGACTGATATTTACCGGGAATAACTCCGACTTTTGTGGCCGTGCTTAATTACCTTCCACTCATCGGGGCGACAGGAGGACGCAATACCGCATCTCGTGCACTTTCCGTGGTCGCTTCGTCCGGGCCA
Organism: uncultured Alphaproteobacteria bacterium; assembly: GCA_963826975.1. Taxonomy (GTDB): domain Bacteria; phylum Pseudomonadota; class Alphaproteobacteria; order Acetobacterales; family Acetobacteraceae; genus Palsa-883. The sequence goes on from CAWGZJ010000002.1 coordinate 197,666, forward strand.
TAGCTCCACATGTTCTATGATCTCGCTCTGGGGGGCGGCCGTGCAGCGTAGCTTCGTTGCGGAGCAGGAACTCGATCCCGTCATTCTCGGCAACCGGATACCGGTTGCCCCTAGAGAGTGCAAATGTAGATCGGCAACGGAACCGTTGCGCAGCCGTGGCCCAAGTATTCTTAGGCTGATCGCGTATGGTAAATCCAACAAGCAGGTCGCGCAGTCGATCGACATTGCATCCAAGAACGGGATGCAGTCAATTGCCCCAGTGGCCATAGACCTGCGCAATCGCTTCGCGCTGTTGATTGGCGGGCGCCGCACAGTTCTCGCACGGCAGAGGACGCTTCGTGCAACTCTCGATTGGGGCCATGAGTTGCTGCCGGAAGAAGAGCAGCGGTTATTTCGACGCCTGGCGGTGTTTCAGGGCGGTTTCACCCTTGATGCCGCCGTCGCGGTTCTGGCGGATACCGGGCTCAATGCGGCCGCCGTGACGTCTGGCGTCGCCAATCTTGCCTCGAAATCGTTGGTTGCGCTGGACACGACCCGAGGCGCCACGCGCTGGTACCTGCTGGAAACGATCCGGGCCTATGCGCTCGAGAAACTTGGCGAGCACGGCGAGACCGACACCATCTCTGGGCGCCATGCGAAGTTCTTTCGCGACCACATCGGTTCAATGGCCCCAACCTGGGTCCTCGGGTTGAGAAATCCGCGATCGGACGACTGCATCCGCGAAATCGGCAATACGCGCGCTGCTCTTGATTGGGCCTTTTCGACGGAAGGTGACCCGGACATCGGAATTGCCCTCACCGCGGCCCACGAACCGGTATGGCTCGGCACTTCGATGATGGTGGAATGCCGCGATCGGACTGACGATGCGCCGCGATGTCTCAAGCCGACGACCAGCCCGCTGCTCCAAATGCGGCTCCGGCTCGCGCTTGGCATCGCGTTAATCGTTACTTCAGGGTCTGTCGAGCGCAGCAGACAGTTGTTGTTGGAGGCACTGCGGGCCGCTGAAAGCCTCGGCGACCTCGACGCGCAGCTACGCGCTCTTTGGGGCCTGTGGACGCGGAGTTTGAACACCGGCGAGTGCTACGAGGCAAAGGACCTCGCCGAACGCTTCTTCGCTGTCGGCTCGCGGAGCGACGACAATGCGATCCTACCCGTTGCCCACAGAATATTGGGCTTCAGTCTGCATCTCAGAGACAACCAGATGGAGGCGCGCCGCCACCTTGAGCGCGTCTTTGAACTGTCCGATCGGAGTACACACAGGTATAGTAGTTGGTTTCTGTATGATGAGGATATCTTGGCACGAGGAATGCTGGCGCGCGTCATGCGGCTGCAAGGCCTTCCGGAACAAGCCCTGGGCGTGGCTCAGACAAGTATGACCGAAGCCCTCGCGACCGACAATAAACTGACTCTCTGCCACGTGCTGCTGCTCGCCCTTATCCCCATCGCGCTCAATGCCGGCGAGCGCGCTGCCGCCGAGCGAGCGTGGACGATGCTCAACGAGACGGCGACGAGGAATAACCTTCGGCAATACACGAGGTTAGGACGCTGCTACGAAGGAGAGCTGCTCATCTCGCAGCATGAGTTCGCGGCGGGAACGGCTCTGTTGAAGGCGGCGTTGGAAAATGGCGGCGGAGGCCGCGGGTGGACCTATTCATACCCTGCCCACCGGGCCGTCCTTGCGCACGGCCTGGCCGAACTTGGCCAACTGGAGGAGGCGCGGAGCACAATTGACCGCGCGCTTGAGGGCGCCGAAGCAGACGGCCAGTCCTGGTGCCTTGCCGAACTCCTTCGGACAAAGGGCGAGCTGTTGGTTCGGCAGGGGGCCGAGTCATTCTCGTCAGCCGACGCGCAGTTCGATGCTGCGCTTGAGATCGCTGGGCAACAAGGAGCGTTGTTCTGGGAACTGCGGATCGCCCTCAGCATTGCCCGTTTGAGGGCAACCCAAGGTCGCCACTAAGAGGCGAGAGCACTGCTCGCATCGGCTTATAATCGGTTCACCGACGGCTTCGCGACCACGGATTTGCAGGCCGCCCGCGCCATGCTCGATGGGCTGCCGACATAAGGTCGCGCACTTCGACGTGACGGGCGTTGCTCGATTGGGGCTGTTATTTGCGCTGCCGTCTATGTCGCGTGCCACAAACTTTGCGATCTGGATCATTCCGCAGAGATTCCGGCACGCGGAGATTACGCCAACCACGGGCGGATGAGCCGATGGTCGTGCTTGCGCCAGTTGGTGGCAAATCCCTGACCGCTGCTTGGAGTGGGCCCGCTCGGGGCGGGCAGAGATCAGGCTGCTGGTTTGGCCGAGTGCCGGGCGTATTGGTCCTCGAAAAGTGTCGCCGATACGTTGGCATCAAGTATTGCAACTGAATGACCTGCTCTGGGCGCCACAGCGAAATCTCACGAATCTTCAGAGATGACCCAAGGAACCGCAAGCTTGAGGCAGTTAGGATCAAGTCGCGTTCGAAAAAGGCCCCCTAGCAGACGCTAACCGAATGCGATTTTGACGATGAGCGCGCACGCCGAATGCCACCCTAATCTTGCTCTAGAAGGAGTATGCGGCATGGAAGCTTTTCGGACATCCTCATCGCTCGCCCACCCATACGGGAAACTGATGTCGTCCGCCGGCGCGAGGCCGCAAATCCTGATTGTCGATGACGACCCGGAAGCGTGGAATGCGCTGGGCCTGCTCCTTCATTCCGTCGGACTGGACGTGGAGATTTCGCCCACCGTTCCGGAATTCCTGTCGTCCGGGCGACCCAAGACGCCTACGTGCCTCATCCTCGATGTCAGGTTGCCTGGGTCTGACTCGCTTGATTTTCAACAGAAACTTGCCGCCGCGAATATCTGCGTTCCGATCATTTTCGTGACCAACTGCGGCGACATCCGCACGACCGTCCAGGCCATGAAGAACGGTGCAATCGACTTTCTCTGCAAGCCGATCCGCGATCAGGACCTGGTCAACTCGATCCAACTCGCCTTGGCCCAGGATCGTGCTTGGTGTGCGCGCCAGCGCGAAATCGCGATGCTCACGGCCTGCTTCGAGACCTTGACCGAGCGCGAGCGGCAGGTCATGGCGCAGGTCGTGAAGGGCCGCCTGAACAAGCTAGTCGCTGGCGATCTCGGCATCAGCGAGATCACAGTGAAGGCGCACCGGGGCAAAGTGATGCGGAAGATGGTGGCAACCTCGCTTCCCGATCTCGCCCGGATGGCGGACAAGATCGGTCTCAACCCGTTCATCCAGGCGTGAATGGCATCTCAACGTGCGACGAGTTCGGGCGGCGTTGAGGTCCAATTGTGAACCAGTATCGAACCGGGACCCACTGTCTCTTTGGTCAGCATCGCCATCGGAGACATCGAGCCCGCTCGCCAGAAGGACTGACCTGGGCGCGAACCAGTCACCGCTAAACGGCGCTGAACGTCCGCTTCGGGGATCGCCGATTTCCCCGCGCTAGTGGATAGAATCTAACGCTTGGTACGCTGCCAACTCGCCCCAACTGGCCGAAATCCGCCAAGCCCACCGGACTCAAACGTCAGATCTTATCCACTAGCGGCCGGGCAAGAAAGTACGGCCCCCGTTTGCCTCAACCGACGGCGACGTCTTCCCAGAAGCCGAAGCGTCCGCCCACCTGCGCCATCTTCGGCTGCGGCGCCTCATAGGACCAGGCATTGCGCACGTGCCGGGTGCCATCGATCACCACGTCGTAGAACTGCACGCCATGCGGGCAGCGCAGGTCGTTCTCGGTCTTCGGCGCTTTCTCGAGCCACTCCAGCCGCACCGTCTCGGGCGGGAAATAATGGTAGCCGCCGACCTCGACGAGGTCATCGCTGGCGGCGACTTCATGGCCTTGCACCACTGCTTTCATGCTGACGTCCTCCATCACCCACTTCACAGAGCTTGGTGATAAATGGCGGAATAGCAAGTCCACGCTGCCCCAGCACCCCCGCCCGCCGCAACGTAGCGATCCGCTCCGGCGGCAAGCCGAGGATGTATAGTCATAACGCAACGTGTTTTCGCTGGACGCGGCCGTCTCGTGCGGACGAATCAACCATCCTGCAACAAACGGCTGCTTCTGGGAATCTAAAACGTGATCGCGAAAGACCGCCTTGGGCGCGAAGCAGCCGGAGCTGGCCGGAAACCGATCATCGGCTTTGTCGTCAACCTACGTCCAGCCGTGCCAAGAGTTTCTCTGCGCGCTCCCGTTTCCCGGGCAGCGGATCACGCTGGATGATTCGCATGATCGCGTCCCTCGCCCCGCGATCGCCGGCTTCAACGGCCGCAAGCGGCATGACCTCACCGACACAATTGGCCTGCCGGGCGGGATGATTGTGCATCCAGCGGATATTCATGATCGCGACGGTGCACCCGCCCTGCTGGCGCGTGCGCGCAGCTCATTTCCCTGGCTGCGCCACATCTTCGCCGACAGTGGTTACGCCGGCGACAAGCTGCGGGATCCTCTCAAGAATCTCGGCGATTGGACGATCGAGATCGTCAAACGTTCGGACGTTGCCAAGGGCTTTGTTCTGCTGCCCCGGCGCTGGGTGGTCGAGCGTACATTGACCTGGCTGAACCGTAACCGACGATTGGCCGAGGATGTGGAAGCGACCATCGAGAGTGCGGTAACCTGGCTCTATATTGCCAGCGTCAAGCTGATGTCACGCCGTCTGGCCGCCGCCTGAACGCCGTCACGGAAGCAGATTCACAACGAAATCAAGAGGCTCGCGTTGCTGTGCCGATTCGAGTCAAACTCTAAAATCGGACTCGAATCGTCTCTGCAATGCTTGAGCCCTGATTTGCTTGAAAAAGCTCCCGCGCACGTCGATCGTGCCGCTGCAAACGGCACGACATCCGCTTAACGTTGGCAATGGAGAGCCAAGTCACAACGCTCTCTATTGCCGCTTCGCCCCGCTTTGGCCAGGCGCCGGTAGATCGCCGCAGACAACCAGTTAGCCCCCACATCGACTACCCCATCGAAATGACTCGGTATGGTATTCCGATATCATTCTGGGTCAGCGTCTAAGACAAAAATTGGGTGCAACGCGCTCAACCCGATGACGACGCCCGGTATGCCGGCCACCGTTCGGATCCGCTGATACGCGCGGCGAGAGGCGAGATGCAACCACCGATCTATTCATGCACCAAGGCGTCTCGCCAGGGGTTTCCTCGCGCATGTCCGGCCGGGCGTAGTCGTCGTTCCAGCTCCATTGATTGCGGAATTGTAACCTCTTACCCCACCCCGGGCACAGACTTTGTGGGTAGTTTTATGGCCAGCACGAAGCGGAGAACCTCAGGCACGGAAGCACGGTTGGCTTTTGCGGTGCAGACGAGGGAGCGGAAGGCGGCATAGGTTTCGGCGCCCCACTCGCAGCGTGCCGATGGTATTGTCAACTTAAGCTGTCGCGCCAGCCACGGCGGCAATTTTCGCCAACCCAACATGCCAAGATTGCCCCGAAAGAGACGCGCCGGGACCCGATCGCGAACGAAAACTGTGCAACCTCGTGGCAGTATTCGTTAAGTTGACAATGCCACGAGAACACCACAACTCCGTGCAGGCGCATTTGCCATCGGGCCTGGCTCGTAAATCAGTCAGCCGCATCCCGGTCGATGTGACCGCCGGCCCGCGGAACCAGCATTCCCTGGGCCACCGTGTCCTCCGCAACGACCTCGATCATTCGGTCGTGCTCGACCCAACTCCCGGTCGTCAGATCCTGGATGGAAAAGACGAGCCGTTGGCCGGCTTCAAGTGACTCGCTCGCAAGATCGGCCACCTGCAGGCCAAGCATGCCAAGTACGGTCGGCGTGTCTCGCGGCTGCCGCCAGTCGTCGATGCCCCAATGCACCAACGCGGGCTCGGCGAAGATAAGGCGGAGGGCCTGACCGGCGCGGATGGCCCCGATCCGCATGTGCCGGGACCAATGCGCCCGCGCGGCGCGGGGTCTGTCGCCGCCATAGCGCAGCCAGACCGGCTCTGGCCGATCGACCGGACGACCCAACCGCAGGCTTTTCGTGAGCTTGATAAATTCGGCATGGGCCCAGACCAGGGGCATCGCAGAGCCTGCGGGGCGACCCGGGAACAGGTTCTGCGCCGGCAGCGCCGCGGTGTCCCAGACCTGCTCCGGAATGAGACCACAACGGCCGCTCATGCTTTTCATCGCACGCAGCATGACCAGGGCCTCGGCGTCACGCCCGGAGGCGAGCTCATAATGGCCACGCTCACCGGTCAGCAGTGGCCAGGCCCGGCCAATTCCGGAACCGTCGTACGGCGACCCGTCTGCGTGCTCGCCGTAGCCGTCATCGTTGTAACGATGCCAACTCGGTCCACTCGGCGTATCCACCCGCAACAGTGCATCAGCGAGCTTCAGCGTCGCTGTGATGGCCGGATCATCGGGTTGGCGCAATCCAAAGCGGACGAGCTGGAGGAAATCGGTGGCGATCACCGTGTCGGCAGGGACGAGGAATTCGCCCGCATGGTTGCGGATGGGTACAAGGTCGCTGATCGCGGCCCGGTTCTCCACGACGGCGGCGGGCGCGGCGCGCACGTAATACGGCCCGACATTGAAACGCGCGGCCAGTTCGGGGTTCGCCCCCGTGCACCATTCTTCGATACGCGCATTCCAATCATCGGCAAGTAGAAGGATATCGCTTTGACCCTCCCCGCCCATGATTTCGGCACCGCAGACCAATGCCGCGATCATCGTCGCGAGAGTGAATGCGTTGACACCGCCCATCTCTTCCCAGCGGTCCTGGTCGGTGGCTGGCCCGTTCACCGCGAGGAACGCGAGCGCCCGGCGGACCATCTCTTGGACCGCGATACCGTCGAGCGCGCCGGCTTCGGCGAGGCGCGAGGCCAAAAGAACCGGAAAGGCCACTTCGTCCAGTTGTGTGCCGGTCCAGCGCGGCCGGCCGCCAAGCCACTGATTCTGTGCCCAATGCCCGTCGGCGAGTTGTGTCGCCATCAGATAGCACAAAATCTCGCGAGCATGGTCGGTCCCGCCAACCCCAAGGAGAGCGCCTGCGCTCTCCACAAGGTCTCGTGGCCAAACAAGGTGATAACCCCCGGTGTCGCCCGTGGCGCTGCCCCAGGGGATACTGAGGCTTGCTACCATGCCACCCCGATAGGTCTTGTCGTGGTGCGTGAGTAGGACCATTGCCGAAATGTGCATCAGGTCGCGGAACTCGGGTGGGCAGCCAGTCGTATCCACGGTTTCGGCGTGCCAGCTTTCCCAGGCCCGGATGTGGCGGTGCCATGCGGCGTCGAACGGTTGCAACAGCGCGGAGATAGCGAGCGTCGCCGCCGCCTCACGGTCGCTGCCGAACCCAAGCGCGAGCACCACGTGGCGCCGACTGAGTTCGCCTAGCAGTGCGACGTTCCCCGGCCCGGCCCGCATATATGTCCAGGTCATGGCACCGTTGGCTGCGAAATCCTGCCAGCCGTCGCTAACGCCAACGAAGCCCGCACTGGCGCGCGCCCACGCGTCGCGTTGCGATGTCGCATCGGCGGCAGCGAGGGCAACGGCATACGGACCTTGTTCCGCGCCCAGTACCTTGCGGTCACGGTCCACGAACACTTCGGCCACGCTATGCACGCCGTCGCCCTCAAGATGCGGCCCGAGCAGAGCGTAAAGTTTGAGGTCGGCATCGCCCGTCAGGGTCGCTTCGATCAACAGAACGTCGCGCATGAGGTCGGGCGCGATCCGCAGGCGAAGCTCGAAGCGTGTGTGCTTGTGCAGAATCTCGATGGCCGGGATGCCGGGACCCGGCGTCGTGACGTGGTAATTGGCGTTCCGCTTGACCTCGACCCAGAAGCCGCTTCCGTCGGCGACGATGAATTCGAGATCCCGGATCTGCGGCATGTCGACGCGCGGGTAGTACACCTCGTTGACGATGCCGTAGCCGACCGTCACCCACAGCCGGGATGGCCCAATTGCCGTCCCGACCAGGTCTTTGGCGCTGCTCGTCCACGTGGGACGGATGCCTGGGCTGCCGGGCGCCATCATGGCACGAGTTCCCGCGTGCCGTGCGCGAGACCGCCAAAGCGGAACAACTTAAATGCCTGGTTCAACATGTCTGCGACACCCTCCAGTATTTGGCTTCTCTTCAGTGTAGGCGCGTCATGACGTTTGTGTTTCGAATTCACCTGAATCCGCGCAATTCTCGTGCGACTTCGAACTGCCAGCTTCCGAGCGATGTACCGGCGTCTGGGCGAGCATCTCGCAGAACGCCGCGTCGCCACTGGCCGTTCATCACTGCGCGGCGCTACAGATATCCAACATCGCCTCGCACCTTTCCGCGGAACACCCAGTATGACCAGGCTGTGTACATGAGAATGACCGGCAGAAGCAGCAGCGTCCCGATCAGCAGGAAGGCCTGTGTGCCCGGTGACGAGGCTGCCTGCCATAGCGTGTAGTGTCCCGGCACAATCATCGGCCACAGGCTGATGGCGATGCCGAGATAGGACATCAGAAACAGGCCGATCGCCGCCAGGAATGCCGCGGCATCGCCGCCCCAGCCGGCCAACGCGCGCCACGCCAGCCACGCGATCACTGCGGTCACGATAGGAACCGGCGCGAGCAGGATCAGATTGGGTAGCGAAAACCAGCGTTGGGCGATTGCGGGATCGGCGAGCGGCGTCCACAGGCTGACGGCGACGATCGCCACGACGACGCCGGCGAGGCAAAACCGTCCCGCGCGCCGCGCCCAGGCTTGCAACCCACCCTCGGTCTTGATGATCAGCCACCCGGCGCCGAGCAGTCCGTAACCCAGTACCAGTGCAATCCCAGTCAGCATCGAAAACGGCGTAAACCAGTCCCACGAAGAACCCGCGAAGGTTCGGCCCTGAACACGGAATCCCTGGACGAAAGCTCCGAGGACGCTCCCCTGGGCGAACGTCGCGATGGCGGAACCGGCGAAGAAGCCGCGCGACCAGAAGCGCGCGATCCGGGGCTGGCGGAAGCGGAACTCGAAGGCAACGCCACGAAACACCAAAGCCAACAACATCAGCAACACCGGAAAGTAGACCGCCGGGATGATGATCGCGAAGGCGAGCGGAAACACCGCAAGCAGCGCCAGTGCGCCGAGGATGAGCCAGGTCTCGTTGCCGTCCCACACGGGTGCGATGGCATTCATCACGGTGTCGCGGTCCGTCTCCGGCGCGAAGCCGTGCAGGATGCCGACGCCGAGATCGAAGCCATCGAGCAGCACGTAGAAAAACACGCCAAGCGCGATAATCGCGGTCCAGATCGGCACGAGGTCGATTGACGCGTCGCCCATGTCTGTTACTCCGCCGGGGTTGCAAATGCGGCCTTCGGCTGCGGCGCCGCAATCGCGGGCTGCGGAACCTCGGCACCGGTACAGCCCTGCCGCACCATCCGCGCGATCACTGCAAATCCCGTCGGATACATCGCCAAATAGACGATCATGTAGGCAAGCAGCGACCAGGCGACGTCGTGTCCAGTGAGTGAGGGTGAGACCGAATTCGCCGTGCGCAGCACACCGTAGACTGTCCAGGGCTGACGGCCGACCTCGGTCACCGTCCAGCCGGAGAGTACGGCGACGAAGCCAAAGGATGCCGACCACTGGCAGAGGCGCAGGAACCAGTCGGTTTCAAACAGGCGTCCCCGACGGCGCAGCCACCAGCCGAGGGCGACGATTCCGAGCATCGCAAGGCCGATGCCGACCATCAGGCGGAACGCGAAGAACACCGGCCCTACGGGTGGCCTTTGGTCGGCCGGGAAGTCGCTGAGGCCCTGGACCCTGCCATCGAGCGAGTGCGTCAGAATCAGGCTGCCGAGATAGGGGACCTCGATCGCATCGTCCATGCGTTGCCGGGCCGGGTCAGGGATACCGAATAACGTGAGCGGCGCGGGCGCGGCGGTCTGCCACCTGCCCTCGATCGCGGCGATCTTGGCCGGTTGGTGCTCCCGGGTGTTCAGGCCTTGCAGGTCGCCGAGAAAGATCTGCAGCGGCACGAAGACGGCAAGAAAGCCGAGTGCCATGAGCATCATGCGCTGTGCCTCGACGGTGGAGGTGCCGCGCCGCACCAACGTAGCGCCGACGCCAAGCACGACGAAGCCCGTTGTGACGTAGAACGCAGTAACGTTATGGGCGAGCCGATAGGGGAAGGACGGGTTGAACACGATCGCCAGCCAGTCGACCGGGAAGAACCGCCCATCTCGCACGACGTATCCGGCGGGGGTCTGCATCCAGCTATTGGCGGCGAGGATCCAGAATGACGACATCAGCGTGCCGAGTGCGACCATGCAGGCAGAAAGAAAATGCGCCCAGCGTGGCACCAGACGGCGGCCGAACAGGAGCACACCGAGGAAACTCGCCTCCAGGAAGAACGCCATTATGTCCTCGTAGGCCAGCATGGGCGAGAGGACATTGGCGGTCGCATCGGAAAAGCGCGACCAGTTGGTGCCGAACTGGAACGGCATGACTATGCCAGTCACCACGCCCATCCCGAACGCGACCGAGAAGATGCGTGTCCAGAACAGAGAAATACGCAGCCACACCTCGCTACGATAGAAGAAGTACAGACCTTCAAGGACCGCGATGTAGGAGGCCATGCCGACGGTGAATGCCGGCAGCAGGATATGCCAGCCGATCACCCACGCCCATTGCAGGCGCGACAGGAAAAGCGGATCGAGCGTCACGGAGACCTCGCTTGGATGGGGTTACTGGCGGTTCTTGGTGGCTTTGATCGCGCTGTTTGTCATTTCCTGTGATGCTGCGCCGCTATCCACCCAATCGACTATCTGTCGTCCTTCGGCGTTACTTCCCTCAGTTTGCCTGTCGACAAATCGAAGACAAATCCACGAATTACCACCTCCGAAGGAATCCACGGGTGCGACCTGAGTTTCAGTACCTGCTTTTCTGTCGCCCGGTTCACGTCGGAATAGAAGTGGAACTTATCGGGCGCTACTGCCCACACGCCGCATTGTGTGTGGAGGTGGTTCTCAAAATCTTCTTCCGAAAACATTTCCATTCCGCAGCCAGTGTGCCCGACGATCATGACCTCTCGCACGCCCAGAACGTGAATTGAAAACATGAGAGACCGCACAACATCTTCCGTTGCTGCCGTTCCGACGTTCCGAATCACATCCGCATCGGCGGGTTTGATGTCCAGCCATTCGAGCAGTTGGTTCAGGCGGGGGTCCATACATGTGAGGATTGCAACCCTCGGAGCTGGCTTGTTTGCCAGCGAAGGATCATGACGCTCCGCTGTCTTGCGGTTTGCCGCAATCGCGTGTTCGATCAAGCTCATTTGAATCCTCCTAAATCGCGTTGCAAGTCCGGGACCGGGTTTGCGACAACGCGTCGTGTGACGTTGTTTATGCGGATCCGACTCTCTCGTGCGGACTCCGCAGTCGGCTGTCAAAGCTCCGGAGAGGATGAAGTCTCACGATCGCAAATGTCGTCCGCGGTGGGATCGACCACAATTGGACGAAGGTATCGACGGAGACAAAAGTTGGCTGCAACGTGCTCAACCGGATGACGACGCTCAGCGTGCCCACCACCGGCCGGATCCGCTGATACGCAGGGCGACAGCGCAGACGCAACCAGCGATCTATTCATGCACCAAGGCGCGACAGCACCATATGCCAAGGTACCGATGATACCTTCGTGCAATGGCGCTTCCGTGCCGTCGCCATAATATGATGGGAACAATGGAATACGTTTTCATGATGCACGCGAGGCTATGGCGGAGAACGGATAATCGCCACCTCCAGGGACCCCGGCATCGGCAACACCGAAATACACAGCGATTTCGCGGTCGCGACCGTGCGCGGGACCACGTTGGAGGTGAAGCTCGAAGTCGTCGTCATGGCTGTCTCGGACGTCGACACAGTAGCCATTCGCCGTTCCAACGCTGCGTGCAAGTTTGTCGTTCATACCCACGGGGCAACAATGAGCAGCACCAAAAACGAGAAACGCATCCGTCTCGAACAACGCTCGCCGAGTTACTGGCGCGTCATCTTCGACCACCCGCCTCTCAACATCTTTGGCCCTGAGAGCATCCCGCAGCTGAATGAGATCGTCACGGCGATCGAGACCGACAATCGGGTCAATGTCGTCGTATTCGACAGTGCCGTCGAGGGCTTCTTCATCACGCACTATGACTTCCTCGCGAAGCTCGAAGACTTCGACCAGCCTGCCACCCGGCCCAACGGGCTTGCAGGCGCTGCCTGACATGCTAGCGCGCATCAGCCGTGCTCCGGTGGCATCGATCGCCTTGATCCGTGGCCGCGCGACCGGGGTCGGAAGCGAGCTGGCGCTCGCCTGCGACATGCGCTTTGTAAGCCGCGAAAAGGCAATCCTGTCGCAATGGGAGGTCGGCGCAGGCCTCGTTCCAGGTGGCGGACCGATGGCGCGACTCCCCCGCCTCATCGGCCGAGGACGGGCGCTCGAAGTGCTGATCGGTGCAGACGATATTCGTGGCGACGTCGCCGAACTCTACGGCTACGTCAACCGGGCTCTTCCTGATGCGGAACTCGACACCTTCGTCGACGCGCTGGCGATGCGGATCGCCTCGTTCGATAAGGAGGCCATCGCCGACACGAAGCGCCTCGTCAACATCGTCAGCCTGCCGTCGGATGCTGAGATCGCGCCCGAATGGAAGGCTTTCCTTGCCGCGCTGGAGCGCCCCGCCGCCCGAAACAGGATCAAGGCCCTGATGGAGCGCGGCTTCCACAAGCCGGGCGATGTCGAAAATCGCCTCGGTTACTACGTGGGCCAGCTCGGCGCCTGATCGTCAGCTTCGTCAGTGAAAGAAACGTATCCGCTCAAACGAAAGGCCAGAATCATGAAGATCCTGATGGTTATCACCTCTCACGATAGGCTCGGCAACACCGGCCGAAAGACAGGCTTCTGGCTCGAGGAACTTGCCGCGCCGTACTTTGTGTTCAAGGACGCGGGCGCCGAGGTCGTGCTCGCGTCGCCGAAAGGCGGCCAGCCGCCGCTCGATCCGAAGAGTAACGAGCCGAACTTCCGGACAGAGCTGACCCGCCGGTTCGAGGCTGATGCGGCCGCGAATGCACAGCTCGCCTCGACGCTTCGCCTCGACAACGTCAAGCAGGAAGATTTCGATACCGTTTTCTATCCCGGTGGCCATGGGCCGATGTGGGATCTCGCCGAAGACAAGAACTCGATCATGCTGTTGGAATCCCTCGTGGCCGCCGGCAAGACGTTCGCGGTGGTCTGCCACTCGACTGGCGCACTCCGCCATGTCGGGACCCCGGACGGCAAGATGTTCGTCGAGGGCAAAACCGTGACCGGCTTCACCAATGGCGAGGAAGAAGAGGTGCAATTGACGAAGGTGGTGCCATTCCTCGTCGAGGACGAGCTGATGAGGCTCGGCGCCACCTTTTCCAAGGTCAAGAACTGGGCCGTTCACACGGTCATCGACGGCCAGTTGATCACCGGCCAAAACCCGGCTTCGTCGGGCCCGGCAGCCAGTCTTCTACTCAGAACGCTCAACAAGACGGTCAGGTAGCTGTACTCTCAGGGAGGCGTGCGGCAAGCGCGCCTCCCTGCATCCTTCATGCTCCCGTGCCGACGACGAGGCAGGCCGCTGTGACAACGTCCGCCGCGCTTGCCCCTTCCAGGGGCCAGACGCAACCAGCTCCATCCACGTGATCCAGAACGACCTATCACACGATAGCAATTGGCAATATCAACGCTTTCTACCGCGAAGCCGGACCGCGCGGCGCGTAGACCTTCCCGCTGTTGCACGGCTACAGACGGGACGTGCTCGACGCTGAAGTCCACGTCCTTGACGCAGGCCATTTCGCTTTCGACGAAAAGGTCGACGAAATTGCCGCTCACATGCGTAGCTTTCTCGGCAAACAATAGCTTGGACCGGCGTAAGGTCCTCTGCAGCGCCTGGCGGGTAGCGTTCGGTTCGAGCCGTCGCAAGCTTCGGCTTTAGCACAAATTCTGATCGCCGGTTGCGTGGGCCTCATCGCCGAGGCACGTGCCGTTCAATCGGCTCCGCCCCGCTTGCGGCCCTTACGCATGGCGTGAAAAGCGCTTGCACGCATTCGATCACTGACACGCACCGTGGCGTTTCTCCTCGAAACGCCACGGTCGTCCCGGTGAGCATGGCGATGAAGCGACGGGCTGGGATCCTCCCGGCCCGCGGACGGCGGCTCAGGCTTGGTGCAGGGACCGGAACGAAGTCCGCATCTCCTGGACGAACAGGGCGGGCTGCTCCCAGGCGGCGAAGTGCCCACCTTTGGGCAGCCGGTTGTAGTAAATCAGCTTGGAGTAGGCTTTTTCCGTCCAACTGCGCGGGGCGGTATAGATCTCGTCGGGAAAGGCGCTGACGGCGACGGGTATGGCGACGCCTTTCGGGGCAAAAAACGGCAGGTTGCTTTCCCAGTAGAGACGCGCCGAGGAAACCGCCGTGTTGGTCAGCCAATAGAGCGTGACATTATCAAGGATGTCGTCGCGCGTAAGGCCCTCGGGCTGGCCGGCGAACACGCGCGCGATGAGCTCGTAGCTGCGGATGTCGTGGTCAAGCATCCAGGCGGCGAGGCCAATCGGTGAATCCTCGATCGCGTACAGTGTCTGTGGACGGCTGTGCATCTCCTGGGCGTAGGCCAGGCCGTGCTTGTAGAAAAAGTCGAGCTGGTCGTAGGCATATTTCTCATCGGCCGAGAGGCCGGACGGCGGCGGGTTGCCGGAATGCAGCGCCTTCTCGATGTCGTCGGGCACGGCGGCCGGCATGTTGGTGTGAATGCCCACCAGTTCCGGCGGCGCCAGCAGGGCCATCTGCTCGGTGACCGCATTGCCCCAATCGCCGCCTTGCGCGACGTATCGCGTGTAGCCGAGGCGCTTCATCAGCACCATCCAGGCGCGGGCGATGCGAATGGGATCCCAGCCGAGCGCGGTGGGTGCGGCGGAAAACCCGTAGCCCGGCAGTGACGGGATGACCATGTCGAACGCGTCCGACGCGCTGGCGCCATGTGCCGTCGGGTTGGTCAGCGGCTCGATGATCTTCAACTCCTCGATGATCGAGCCGGGCCAGCCATGCGTGACGATGACCGGCAACGCATTCGGATTTTTCGAACGAACGTGGATGAAATGAATGTCCACCCCGTCGATCGTCGTCATGAATTGCGGCAGGGCGTTCAGCCGCGTTTCGAACTTGCGCCAGTCGTAATCCGTTCTGCCAGTAGCGCGCGAGTTCGCTCATCGTCGCGAGTTGCACGCCTTGCGATGCATCTGTCACCAGTTCCCGCGAAGGCCACTTCGTTCCAGCGACCCGCCGACGCAGGTCCGCGAGCGCCTCATCGGACGCGTTGAACCGGAACGGGCGGATTGCGCTGTCTTCGGTCGAAGCCATCGATTTTTCTCCCTGGCTCGGTGGCTGGCCAGGCGACACGTCCGGCGCGGCCGCCACGGCGAGATGCCCAGTCAGGATGCTGGCGGCGCCCGCGGCCGCCGATCTGACAAGCAGGCTACGCCGGGTGGGCGATGACGATACATCGGTCATATTTGTTTCCCCGATGTTGGCGGCGCCGTTGCGGCAACGCACCAAACACGATGCCATCACACCAGAAATGGGGAGCCGAAACTATTGGACGATGGTATCGTGGGTACTTTGGTATCGGTCGCTACTCGATATTCTTCAGCACGATCCGTTTCACCGATCTTACTCACGGTACGCACGATTTTGCGGCGACGTGAGTGCCGAGGCATGGCTAGGCATTGCGCCGATATCTACCTCGTTTGACCCCGTAGCAACTTTAGGCCGCAGGTGAAACGCGCAGTTTCTCCGCCATTTTTACCAAGTCGGCGAGTGAGCCTGCTTTCATTTTTCGCATCACCTGACCGCGGTGCGCCTTCACTGTAGTCTCACTGATGCCAAGCTCGAAGCCGACCTGTTTATTCAATAAGCCGGAGACGACGAGCGCCATCACCTCCCGCTCGCGGCGGCTGAGAGAGGTGTCACGGTCTCGCAACCGGCGTATTTCCACCTCATGACCAAGCGTAGTCCTACTATGCTCGATTGCCTGCCGGACGGCGCTCAGCAGCGCGTCGTCACAAAATGGCTTGATGAGGAAGTCGAAGGCTCCCGCCTTCATGGCCTGAACCGTCATCGCAACGTCACCATGATCCGTAACGAAGATGATCGGCATGTCTTTCCGATCGGCTGCGAGACGCTTCTGCAAATCGAAGCCATCGACACCCGGAAGCGCAATGTCGAGAACGAGACAACTCGGCACAAGAACTCGCTCACGACACAGGAATTCCTGCGCGGACTCGAAGGTCTCTGGTTGCCACCCCGCGTTGCAGATCAGCAATTCGAGCGATTCGCGCACGGAGACGTCGTCGTCAACAACGAACACGATTGGTGTACGTTGCGACATAGCTGATGACCTTACGCCATTGTGAACCACAATTCCGGCGTCCATCTTCGTCGTGATCCGCGGCATACCAAAATTGGGCACGACCATATGGATCGTTGCTGGCGCCACGCCCTGGGATTGATTACTGACAGTCTCCCGATGCAGCCATTGTGTCATCACGATCTCCCTCCCAGAAAATGTGGAACTTCGGCGTTGCGCTCTGAGCCCAAATGGATAGGGCCGCGCGTCGCTAGCGTCGTCTCACCGAACGCCGCACGATGTCTCATTCAGCGCCAATCCGACCTTCAGGTGCTGAAGCCGCTGGCAGGCTGCTTAGCAGACCATCGGGGTCTTCTTCGATGCAGAGATTGCGGCCAGCTCAGCCGCCGCAACCGGCACGTGCAGAGGCCGGCCGTCGAAGGCCGGAGGGGCTAAGGGACGCCGGACGACCGCCTTCAAAAACGGCCCGGACGCCAGGTTTCGCGGCTGGCCTCACCCGTGCCGTCAGTTTTAGGATGACTCGCTTTGGGCGCGCGACGACCGTGGAGGGGGAGGCCATGCAAGTCCGGTTTTCGACGGACGACCTGCCGCCGCGCGACCGTGTGCGGTTCTGGTGTGACTACTTCGCGAAGCAGGCCCGAAACATCACGCCGAGCGAAATTCCGGACCCCGACTCATTTCGCGCCGAAGCGACCGGATCGGTTGCGGGCGGATTTGCGCTGCTGGATATCAAATCGGGACTCGAGAAGTCCAACGCACCGCGGCCGACGTGGCCAAGGACAAGACCGAGGCGTTCTTCATCCGCCGATCCCGCCGGCCGGCGATCTGGAGGGTCGCCCCAGGCAGCATGCCGTTCGACCTCATTCACGAGCCCGGCGATTTCTGCGTGAGCTCGACCGAATGGCGGTTCGACGCGGAATCCAAAGGCCCAGACTCGTTCGACATGCTGGTCATCCCCCAGGCCGCGCTCTCGCCGCTTCTGGCGGGGGGCCGATTGCCTCGCCCGTTTCGGTTGCCCGCCGCCTCGCCGCTCGGCTCGCTCCTCGGCGCCGCCATCGATGCGGCGAAGGCGCAGACGCCGCTCCTTGCCGACGAACTCGGCGCCGCCGTGCTGCGTAATCTCTGCGGCCTCGTGGCGCTGGCGTGTGGCGCCTCGGACGAGGGCACCGAGCAGGGGCGGGATTCGCTGCGGTCGGCGCAGCTCGCGGCGGTCAAGCGCCACGTTGATCTGCATCTCGCCGATCCCGGCCTGACCCCCGCCAGCGCCGCCGCCGCTCTGGGCATCTCCGCGCGCCAGATTCACCGGCTGTTCGAGCCGAGCGGTAGCACTTTCGCCCGATACGTTTTGCGCCAGCGGCTGCTTCGATGCCGCGATACGATCGCCGGGGCGACGGGAACCGGCCGGTCGGTGCTCGACGTCGCTTTCGGCTGGGGCTTCAACAGTATGGCGACATTCTATCGCGCGTTCGTAAGCGAGTTCGACAGCCCGCCCGCCGTGCTGCGGGTACCGTCGCGCAAAGCCGAGTGAGCAGCCCGGTAGGGCGGAGGACGAAGCATCGTGAATGCCGCGCAGCAGGAACTTGTCCGGACGACCTTCGCCAGGCTGGCGGTGATGCCGGAGGTGGCCGGGGCGCTGTTCTACGAGCGGCTATTCACATCCAACCCGCGTTTCCGGCCGCTATTCAAGAACGACATGCGCATTCAGGGCATCAAGCTGATGACCATGCTCGCGATGGTCGTCTACAATTTGCCCGAGCCGGGTCAGGTTCTGCCTGCGATCCGTGATCTTGCCGTCCGTCATGCCGAGTATGGCGTCAAGGTCGCCGACTACGATGCGCTGCGGGAAGCGCTGGTCTGGGCCCTCGAACAGGTGCTGGGGAAAGACTTCACGCCCGCGGTCCGGGAGGCGTGGACGGTCTGCTACGACGAACTCGCCGGTGAGATGAAGGCGGCGGTCGGCGGCTGACAAGGATCTGCCCTTGGCGCTGAATGAGACGTCGCCTGGCGCTCAATGAGACGACCTCGCAGCCGCTTCTCTCCTACATCGACGTCGCCCATCGAAAACGGCGCGCGGGCGGACAAGCCGTTCGCTGTCGTTGCGTCACGCCCTGCGCGCGCTCGGCAGTTCGCCCGCCGCGCTGCGGGGCCTGTCGCGCAAAGCCGAGTGGGCGGCCCCGTAGGGCGGAGGACGAACATCGTGAATACCGCGCAGCAGGAACTTGTTCGGACGACCTTCGCCACGCTCGCGGTGATGCCGGAGGTGGCCGGGGCGCTGTTCTACGAGCGGCTATTCGCAGCCAACCCCAGTTTCCGGCCGCTATTCAAGAACGACATGCGCATTCAGGGTGTCAAGCTGATGACCATGCTTACCATGGTCGTCTACAATTTGCCCGAGCCGGGTCAGGTTCTGCCTGCGATCCGTGATCTTGCTGTCCGTCATGCCGAGTACGGCGTCAAGCTCGCCGACTACGATGCGATGCGAGAAGCGCTGCTCTGGACCCTCGAACAGGCGCTGGGGGAAGACTTCAGGCCCTCTGTCCGGGACGCGTGGACGGTCTGCTACGACGAACTCGCCGGTGAGATGAAGGCGGCGGCCGGCCTCTGACGACGATCTCCGTCCATGGCGCTGAATGAGACGTCGCCTGGCGCCCAACGTGACGAACTCGCAGCCGCTTCTTGGCGACCTCCCGTCGCCGAGAACGTGAGCCGTGCCTCAATGACGAACGTGGACATTTGGCGCGCGATCGAGCGGCTGGCCGGGTTGCACAAGGCGCGTCATCGCCGGCTGCCCAAGGTCGACTGGCAGTTTATCTTCGCGATGGCCGCTTATAACCCTGTCCGCCTACCAAAGTTGCTGAAGGCGGTGACGTGATGCCCAAACTCCGTCCAAATCACTCCATGGCGCCCGGAAGTGCACGGCGGTCCGACTGCTTTCGATCGACAAAGAACAACGTTGGCCACGACAACCGTCTGACGCCCGTTCAATTGCTCTTCGTCTCGGCAGCCTGCTAGAGCTCAAGCTCGACGGCGGTTCTTGGCGTGGTGCAGCAGATGAGCGCATTGCCTTCGGCTGGCGGGTCCAACGGCTCCGGCGCGCAGGCGAGTTCGCCGTCGATCAAGCGACTCTCGCAGTTGTGGCAAACGCCTGATCGGCAGGCCCAACGCACGGGAACGGCGCAGGCTTCCGCCAATTCGAGTAGGTTGCCGAAGCGGGAGTCCCATGGCACGGCGAGACCGCTTCGCAAGAACGTCACCATGGGTCCGCCGCCCGCAGGGCCGTCGGGACGATGAGGCAAGGCTGCGGCGACGTTGAAGATGCCCGGCGTGAGAGTGGACGCGGGCCCGAACACTTCAGCGTGGACCCTGGGCCAGGGAATGCCCCATGCCGCCAAGCCTTTCTGGAAATCCTCGAGGAAGCGGGGCGGACCGCATAGATAGAAATCAGCGTCTTGGGGAATCCCGAACTCGTGGAGCAGTTCGAGCGAAAGATGGCCTGGTCGATCGAAGTCCTGGCCGAGCATGTCTCCCGGCGCAGGCCGACTGTAGATCACGCAGCGGTGCGACGCACGAAGCGCAACGAGCAGATCGTCCGCCTCCTTGGCAAACGAATGGTGCGCCCGATCGCGGGCTGAATGCAGCCACCAAACCGACCGAGACGCCCCGGCGTTTGTCGCCACCGCACCATGCAACATCGCCAACATCGGCGTGACGCCGACGCCGGCGCTGATGAGGACGACGGGCGCTGCACCCGCAGCGAGCGTGAACGAGCCACGCGGAGCGCTGATCTCCAAGCGACTGCCTGCCCGGACGCTTTGGTGGAGAAAGCCGCTTGCAAGGCCGCCCTCATTCTTGACGCCAATCCGATAGTTGGGGATCCCGGGCGGACCGCACAGCGAATAGTTTCGCGTGACGGCGGGAGCATCCGGGCTCGGCCTCATGCGGACCATGATGTATTGGCCGGGGAGTGCCGGTGGTAGCGGCAAATCATCTTCGGCGGCGAACTCGAACGACCGGACGTCGGCGCTTTCCTCGCGCGAAGCAACGACCACGACCGGGCGGAAGCCACGCCACGCAACGGGCGCCGACGCGCCGAGCCCCAGGCCAGCGTTGCCTGTTGTGCCTCCCGCTTCGGCAGCGGTGAGCAGCGCCTGCATCGAGCCTTGCCAGTCCAAGCTGAGTGCCGGGATCCGGATTGCGCGGCGCAAGCCTTCGAGCCGGTGCTCCGCCGAATACAGCAGGGCATCGATCTCGGCGATGGTCATGCGCTCGGGGCCGTCAGAGAGTTTTTCGACGCGGTCGCCGGCGCCGATCTCACCTTCCTGTATGACGCGGAAATAAAAGCCGGGCCGGTGGTGCGCAACCAGCAGCGCAGCAATATCCGGGCGGTTCAGCCTGATGCCGACCCGGTAGCAGGTATCGCGTGGCTGGCTGACCTCGACGACGGCGCCGCCGATCCTGAAGCGATCGCCGATGCAGACCTCGTTATCGGCGAGGCCCTCCACTGTGAGGTTCTCGCCGAAATTCCCGGCCACGAGATCCGACCGCCCAAGATAGCTTGCCCAGTACCGGTAGGAATCGAGCTGGTATACCAAAAGCGCACGTTGCTCGCCGCCATGGCCGCGGAGGTCGCCTTGGCCGTCGCCATCGAGATTCAGCCGGCGGGCTAAAATCCGCCCTGTCACCGGCGTCTTCCAGACCCCCGTCCGAACAGTTCTGCCCTGCCACGCGACGTCCTGAGGAAGTCCGACATTAACCGAAACGATCACGCCCATCATGGAACCTCCGGTCATAACCGGAGCATAAGCTGCGATTCCCCTGGCGCCAGCACCTGCCGCGATAAAGAGTTAAGAACATCGAATCGGGGATCAATCGCGAGGCTGGAACCTTATGCTTGCAATCCCAGGAAAAGCCTGCGGCGAATGCAGCTTTTGTTGCAAGGTCCTGTGGATTGCTGAATTGGCGTCTCCTGCCGGTAAATTGTGCGAACACTGTCTTAACGCCGGTTCCGGCGGCTGCGGCATCTATGCGGCTCACCGCAGGTTTCCGCGATTACGAATGCTTGTGGAAGGGTGATCGGGACATGAGCCCGCGGCTCGTCCGGATCGCACCGGCACGATCTTGATGGAAAATCCCAATTCAGATGAATACCGCGCCGTCTGCGATCCGGAAAAACCGTTGCGTGGCTAACGCCGCTTGTCTTCAAGCATCTTGTTGCGATGGCGAAAAACGGGCGGATCGTCGTCGCCAAGGCGGGGTTAAATCCTGGCGCATTCGGGCCAATGGGCAATGGGGTAGCGCGTTTGAAACGTCCAATCCGATTAAGTCGAGGGAATCTCGGCCTCGACAAGGCCGTCATCCGGTGGATGTGGGTAATGCCAATCGAACCTAAAAGCGAGCGCGATGCCCAAGCGAAAAATCCTCAATATAAAGTCATCGCCCCCTAGCCGAGACCGTCGGCCTCCTCAGAGGCACTCCAGGGTATGGGTATCTTTGCCCATAGCTCGCCCGACCCAAACAGGCCAAATTGAGTGGGTCTATCGTCCAATCTCCGGGTCATCTGGGGAATGCCGGTTAAGCATCGGTTGACCCGAGAGACCCATCCCGCTAGCGCCTGCAAATGAGAAAATGAGCCAATTAAGCGACCAACCCGTATTTGAGCCCGAAGCGACGAAAGCCATAACCGAGGCATTCTTAAGTCTGCCAAGATTCCAAGCTAAACGGCGACGCCGGCGTCAAGGAAGCCGTCGCCGTGAGAATCATCGAGCTCGCGCAGCTAGGCGAACGCGACCCGGAGCGGATTCGCGAGAGGGTGCTCCGCGAAGTAAGGCCCGACGCAGCCAGGCCTTGGTCACGCTCGGAATTGGTTCGGGTTGCACACCTTCACACCTCAAGACGCGGTAGTGTGGGCGTGGCACAATTCTCCAGTCATTTCGTCACGGGGGGAATTGAAGTTGGATTTGAAGGCCTGGTGGGTTGTCGATCATTTCAATATGTGCCCCATGCAGACGGGCGACGGCGGCGACGAGGCTGAGACCGAGCCCGTTGCCTGGACACACCCTGGCGTTTTGCGTCTCTGGATGGCACCGATGCGTTCGCCGGAGCGCTATCGCGCGGAAGTATCGGACAATTCCGGAGAGCGAGGAAACTACAAATACGCAGCGATTTGGGGAGCATGCGGGCGGGAGGATCGAACCTCCGTGTGGCGGGATCAACTTCACGAAAGGCGCAAGGCAAAAATCGACGCCTTGAAGGCTGCGATAAGCGAGAATTGCACCGAAATCGGCGCTCGAAGGCTGCCGTGGACCCACGTCATCGCTTCGCGCATATCTCGTAACGTGCGGCTGAGGAAGTGCCGGATCGCCCGAAATCCTCGAAGGTCAGTCATCACGGTGCAGCGCCGGGCCCCCCGGTTAGGAACCCTATTTTTGAGGCGTGATGCGCGGGCGGCGCCGCGCCCGGTTTATCACGCAACTACAACTCTTAGGGGGCGCCACCGCCGCACAAATGAAAACCAACGAGCAGCTCCTCAATGAGATCACCGCGGCCATGGCGGAGGCGTGGCTTGCCGCTTGCGACCGCCGCGCCATAGGCGCGTCGTCGGCCGGACGTAGTGCTAGACCTACAGCAAAAGGTGAGTTTGTTCGGTCCAGCTTCCCCGGACGAGTGCCGCGTGTTCATTCACCGGTCGGCCGCCCTCGACGTCTTGCGTATGCTTGGGACCGAGCGCGTAGCGGGCGCCGCCATCGTTGCTGGCAAGCGCTCCCAACAAGATTATCAAAAGCGCCCCGTAGAGCTTTTCGTACGATTTGGGATGTTTGCACGCCAAAACGGTTATGCCAGCCACCGCGCCGACAACGACACCAGATAAAACTCCGACAGCGATCCCAATCAGCAGCTGATTGACGTCTTGCCCCTGTCTCAAATCGGGAGAGTTTGGGTGAAAATGGCTCAACCCGCAATGTACATCGGCAACGAGCCTATGGAGAGCCTAAGACGTAAGAGCCGCGCAGTACGTCGTTGATTTTATTGGCGACCCCGGAAGTTGCAAATATTCAATGACTTTATTCTAGGTGCGGTCTCTAAAACGGGGCTTTGAAACTTTAAGGTACATTTCACGCTGCCCCCGCAACCCTTGCCCTCTTTGTATCGTCACTCTGCGGCGTCCGGCTCGCGAGATCTGAGTGATTGCGCCGCGAACTTGTATTCGGTCGGAAGCCGGGCTAAGCATGAACAATATCTCCGCCGCCTCGACTGTAGCGATTTGTCATGCGCCGCCCGTGGGATTCGAGTGAGCCCGAATGTGGTTTCAGGGGGGATGCGATCAAATTAATTGCCGTTGTCACGTATAATCAATTTTGATGTCCGCTTTCGAGCCATGTACCGGAAATATTTCGTAATGGAGGGTCGGCGGCAAACTGGCTCTATTGAAAGTAAAACTCGCCAACGTGACAATGCCCGAAGGAGGCCTGCCATGTTGATGAACCGACGGATCGAGCAGATTCAGCGCGCGGGGGCGGCATCGCTGCACGAGCATTGGATGCTCTTTCTGGTCGAGGGGATCATTCTCATCATCCTCGGTCTGGCCGCCGTCGTTATTCCGCCGATCGCCACGCTCGCGGTCGAAATTCTGTATGGCTGGCTCTTTCTCATCAGCGGAATCGTCGGTTTGATGACCACCTTCCGGATGCGCCAAGCGCCGGGTTTCGGGTGGTCGCTCGTCTCGGCGATCCTTGGAATTGCGGTCGGCATCGTGCTGCCGTCGTGGCCGTTGAGCGGCGTCCTCTCGTTACTTTGATTCTCATCGTGTTTTTCGTGATCGAAGGCGTCGCCTCGAACACCTCCGGGCTCCAGCACAAGCGCGAGCTGTCGGGGCGACTGGGCTCATGCTGACGAGCGGCATCATCGACCTGATCTTGGCCACTATCATTTTCGCAGGCCTGCCGGGCACCGCAGCCTGGGCGATTGGGCTGCTGGTCGGCATCAATATGGTATTCGGCGGCTCGGCGCTGATCGCGATGGCGCTGCATGCCCGCGAGGTCGATCCACGTTCGGCTGCCCCGGCGCGCTCAGCGAAGCCCGCCTTGATATAATTTGC
>CAWGZJ010000003.1:0-1163373 GCA_963826975.1 uncultured Alphaproteobacteria bacterium
GCACCGCCCGCGGCGAATATCTGGCGCGCGCCGGCGACTGCGTGGCCTGCCACTCGGCGCCGGGCGGCAAGGCCTTCGCTGGCGGACTGAAGATGGGCACGCCGCTCGGCGCCATCTTCGCCACCAACATCACGCCCGACATCGAAACCGGCATCGGGACCTACACGGTGCAGGATTTCGACCGCGCGGTGCGACGCGGCGTGGCAAAGGACGGCCACCGCCTGTATCCGGCGATGCCCTATCCATCCTACGCCAAGTTGACCGAGCAGGATGTGCAGGCGCTGTACGACTATTTCATGCGCGCGGTGCCGCCGGTGCACCAGGTCAACCAACCGAGCGAGATTCCCGTCTATCTCAGGCCGCGCTGGCCGCTGGTGATCTGGAGCGCGCTGTTCGTTGGCGGCGCCGGCTTCACCGCCAACCCGCAGAAGGACGCGCAGTGGAACCGTGGCGCCTATCTGGTCGAGGGCCTCGGCCATTGCGGCGCATGTCACACGCCGCGCGGCTGGACATTCGCGGAAAAATCGCTCGATGCCGGCAGCCCGGACTTCCTGGCCGGCGCCAATCTCGACGGCTGGTACACCCAAGCCTGCGCCGGGACCTTGCCACCGGACTGGGCGGGGGGTCACAGGCCAAGATCATCGAATTCCTCAAGACCGGCCACAACCGGCATGGCTCGGCCTACGGCTCGATGCGTGATGTCATCAACAACAGCACCCCCTATCTGACCGACGACGACCTTGACAGTATCGCCGCCTATCTGGCTTCGCTGCCGGCCAGCACCGTGCAGAAAGCCCCGGTCCCCGACGACACCACGGCGAAGGCGCTGCTTGAGGGGACGGACGCCACGCCAGGAGCAGCGATCTATGCTGGCCAGTGCCAGTCCTGCTGCGAGGCGACCGGCGCCGCGGCGCCACCCTTCCTGTCCCCGCTCGCCGGCAATCCGACGGTTCTGGACAAGGATCCCTCGTCGCTGATCAACTCGTGCTGAACGGCTCCGCCCGCTGGTCGTCAAAGGAAACCCCGCCCCCTATCGGATGCCACAGTACCGCGCGCAACTGACCAATCAGCAGATCGCCGATGTGGTCACGTTCATCCGCAACGGCTGGGGCAACAGCGCGCCGCCGGTCTCGGCCAGCGAAGTAGCGGACCTGCGCAAAAGCACAAGATCCCGCCAGCGACCAGGTGATTATCCTCAAGATGCGCTGACGCCACGGGCACTGGTTTTCGGCACCGGACGCGGACCGTATGCTAGGCGCCCGTCCCTGCTTTCAAATCAGTCCGCCACTGGCAACGCAACCGTCTCGCCATATATGAACGCACGTCCTTATCTCACGTAACTCCCAATGGACAGATCACCAATGGCCAGCTTCTCCGGCTCCATCACCACCACCGGACGGTCCGAGGCGATCCGGCTCGACAAGGCGCTGTTCAAGGCCCACCCGGAATTCCGTCAACGCGCCCGGGTGCGCGCCCATGTCCTGGGTCCGGGCCATCTGCTGGTAACCCTGGCCGACGACCCGGCCTCGGCGGCGCCGGACGAGATCGAACGCGACCCGGTGGTCTCGGCCTATCTTGCATTTCTCGAGCGCGACATGCTGGCTCACCCCGAGCACATCGCCCCGCTGGCGGAGCAAGACCTTGCCCGCCTGCGGCGCCTGACGGACAGCATGGAGGTCAACGACGCGGACAGCATTCCCGGATGACGTGACTTTGTACCCGTGGGGTGACCCGCGGGGTGAGCGGGAGACCGTTTGCCGAACGCAACGGCTGGCGCTTGTTCCGTCACGCCGAATTCCGCCGCACCCTCGATCGCCTTGCCGTCGAGGTCGAACGGCTTGCCGGCGCGCGGCCACAGGACTGGCAGTCGCATCCCAAGGCGAAATTGCTGCGGCGCATCCTCGATCTGATCGAAATCGAAATCCCGCGCGATCCGAACGCGTCCGAATTCGCTCAGGGCAACGCATTGGGTCCGGCGCATCGGCACTGGCGGCGAGCGAAGTTCCTCGGCCGGTTTCGCCTGTTCTTCCGCTTCGACAGCGCCAGCCGCGTCATCGTTTATGCCTGGGTGAACGACGAGAACACGCTACGAAAGGCTGGCGCGCGCGGCGACCCCTACGCTGTGTTCCACCACAAGCTCGCGGTCGGCAATCCACCCGACGACTGGACCACGCTGCTCGACGAGGCTCGGCGAGCGGAGGCGGCCGGCCCGGACAATTCCACAGATTGACCCACCCGCCCGGTGGTCCCGCGCGATCAGGCGCCGCCCGAGGCGCAGTTCGCAAATTCGCACGCCAGCGACCGTGCCTGCTTGCTGCGAACCTGATCGGTTCGGGGAAGCATCCACCGCGACAAATCCGGCCACGGCACGGGTCAGTCAATGCTTCCCCCACTTGGTATACCACTCGCTTGTGGGAATCCGCGTCTTTGATAACATTCCCGATAAGAATCACCACAGAGACACGGAGACACGGAGAAGAATATCAAGTTGCTCACTGGTTTTTCTGCTCTGTGCCTCTGTGTCTCTGTGGTGACGCTTACTTGCGGACACGCGGCAAGGCACAAATTCCCGCCAGCATTGCGTATCTGATAGCGCCACGAGCGACCGGTATGCGCGCCAGGCCGACTGAGATTCCCCGGGAGCGCCTTACCCTCCGGCTTGTGACGCGGCGGCGTCCGCCATGCGGTGCGGGCCGAGTGCCCACCGCACCATCGGCGCGGTGAGCACCGTGCAGAGCATAGCCATGGCGACAAGGGCCGAGAACAGGCTCCTGCCAAGCAGCCCAGCATCCAGCAACACCGACAGCACGACCACTTCCATCAGTCCCTTGGTCTGCATCAGGGCGCCCATGGCCAGGGCGGAGGGCCAGTTTTCACCGCTCCGACGGGCCGGGACGGCGGTCCCTAGCACCTTGCCGA
This sequence comes from uncultured Alphaproteobacteria bacterium, assembly GCA_963826975.1. Lineage (GTDB taxonomy): Bacteria > Pseudomonadota > Alphaproteobacteria > Acetobacterales > Acetobacteraceae > Palsa-883. The sequence goes on from CAWGZJ010000003.1 coordinate 2,920, forward strand.
TGATGGTCGCCGACGACAGCAGCACGAACATGCCGAGGAAGACCAGCGAACCCGGCTCGATCAGCGCGCGCAGCCCGGTGGCAACGAAGAAGAAGGGCAGCAGCGCCGCCGCAGTCAGCCGCTCCAACTGGCCCAGCAGGGGTGCCCGGCTCTGCGCCGGCATGATCGCCCCCGCCACGAAGCCGCCGATCAGGTACCCCAGTCCGAAGCTCTCCGCCAAGGCTGCGGAGGCGAAGGCCACGCTCAGGGACACCACCAGCATGGTGGCCTCAGTGGCTCCGCGTCCCGCGACCCACGCGAGCAAGGGGCGAACGACCAGCAACATCACCCCCAGCCACACTACGCTGAGGCCGAGCACCAGGATCGCGCCCTCCACGCTACCGCTCGACAGCGCCAACAACACGGCGATCATGAGCCACAGCGCCGCATCGTTCAGGGCCGCCAGCGCCAGCGCGGTCTGGCCGAGCCGGCTGCCGACCAGGCCCAACTCGCGCAGGATGGCTGCCAGCACAGGCAGCGCCGTCACGGCCACACAGATGGCGATGGCTGCCGCGGTGGTCGTGACACTGCCGCGCGGGCCAATGGCGCTGGGCACGGTCCAGGCGATCCAGAACCCTGACCCGAGCCCCAGGATCAGCGGCACGCCGATGCTCCCCGCCGCCGGTCCGCCCAACCGCCGCATCCCGTCGCGCAGGTGCGCCGCGTCCAGATAGGGTCAGAAGGCCCATCCGCGTAAAACTGCACGGTAAGAAACATGAACACGGCCCGGATTTGGGCGGTTCGGGCCTGACAAGGGACATGTACATTCTGTAGCCGACACGAAACGGCCCTTTATTGCGTGCAATCATTGCGTGCAATGCACTTTGGACGCGATATAGATGGCCGACAGGGATTCTTGCACGCAATAAACCGGGGTGCTAACGCGGGGGATGACTTTGCGTGCAATACATGCAGCCGAGGCGAGTGCCACCGAACCGGGCTGGATGACACCCTTCCTGGCCAGCCTGGCGCGTGACGATCTCGCGCCGGCGACGCTGCGCGGCTACCGTTACGACCTGCGCCACTTCCTGGGTGGTACCGGGCCGTGCAGGACAGCGCCTTCGCCGTCGAGGGCCTCGCCGAATACGAACTCATCGCCTACCGCCAGCACATGGTCGCGGCCGGCCGGCGACCGGCGACCGTCAATCGCCGGCTGGATGCGTTGCGCCGGTTGTGCCGATGGGCGCAAGGCATTGGCGCTCTCGCGGTCGACGCCGCGCGGGATGTCCGGCCCGTGCGCACGGTGCGCAAACAACAGCCCGTGGGTCTGACCGATATCGAAGTTCATGCGTTGTTGCGCTCTGCAGGCGCCTCTTCGCATGGCCTCGCAACCCGGAACTACGCCATCGTCCAGCTCATGTTGCAGGCTGGGCTGCGCGTCGGTGAAGTCGCGGCTTTGCGGGTTACCGACGTCGTCATGAGCGATCGCTCCGGCAGCGTTCGTATCCGGCACGGCAAGGGTCTCAAGGCGCGTGAGATACCCTTGAACGCGACGGCGCGGCGCGCCCTCAGGCAATATCTGGAAGAATGCCATTTGCCAGGCCAGGACAAGGATGCGGCGCTGTTCGTGAGCAGCCGTAATACGGCAATGCCGGTGCGAACAACCCAGGCCGTCATTTCCAGTCTCGCCCGGCGTGCACGCCTGAAGCGAGTGTCGGTTTCGGCGCACACGTTGCGGCACACCTTCGCGCTCGGCTATCTGCGCGACAATCCCGGCAAGCTGGTTGAACTCGCGAGTCTGCTCGGTCACAATTCGCTCGACACGACGGCCATTTACACGCGACCATCGCGCGACGATCTCGCGGCCGACCTGGAGCGCTCGCATCTCAATGTCGATAGATGACGCCTCAGGCGCGACCATTCAAAACCGGCGGCGAACAGCGATGCCGGCGGACCCGAGCGAGGACGAACTGGCGCGGCACTGGAGCCTGACGCCCGCGGATCTGGCCGTGATCGCCGAATGCCGAGGCCCGGACCATCGGCGCCGCTTTGCTTTGCAACTCTGCATGCTGCGTGCTCACGGGCAATTCCTTGATGATTACAGGCACACACCAATCAAAATCGTCAACCACCTGGCGCGTCAGCTCGGATTGGCACCGGTTTTGTTCCTCGATCGGCCTGGCCGGGCGCAGACGGAACGAGCGCAGTCATTGCGTATTCGTCGTCACCTTGGCATCCGGGCCCTTGATCGTCACGCCGCCGCCGATCTCCGGGACTGGCTGCGCCAAGGTGCCCTGGAAGGCGAACCGCCGCCGAACTGATGTCCGCGCGGAGGACCGGCTGCGCGAGTGGCATGTCATGGTGCCGGCCCCCAGCACGCTTGAGCGGCTGGTCACGGCCGAGGTGACGCGGGCCACGACCGATCTGTACACCAAAGTCTCAAACCTCTTGCCGCCCTCTCTGCGCGAAGCCATCGATTTGTTGATCGAAGTGCCAGAGGGCGATGCGCGCTCAAGCCTGTTTCGGCTGAAGGATTATCCAAAATCGGCCAATGCCGCGGTGATCAAGGGTGACATCGTTCGCCTGCGCCTGATCGAGCAACTGCTCGACACGGCGCGGGCCTGGACAATCTCGATCCGCAGATCATTCGTCAGCTTGGCCAGCTCGGACGCCGTTACGATGCGGGCGATCTCCGCCGCTTCGCCAAACCGAAACGCGACGCACTCGTTGCCTGCTATTTGGTCGAGGCCCGCAAGACGCTGATCGACCAGATTGTTGAGATGAACGATCAGTTCCTCATCGGCATGAATCGGCGGGCACGTAATTCGGTTGAAAATCGGCGCAAGAGTCTTCGCCGCCGCTCCCGCGACGGATTGCATCGCGTGCTCGGCGCCATCGATGAGTTGGTCGCGGCCGATGGCACGCAAACACTCAACGCCTTCCGTGATGCGCTGGGTACGCCGGCATTGATCGAGGCCGCCATCGCGTGCCGGGCGTATGAGCGGCTGGAAGAGCGTGGCCACCTGGATGCCATGCTCGCGCGCTACAGCACGTTACGGCAATATCTGCCCGCCTTCTTTGCCTTGCCATTCCAGGCCGCCGCCGGCAGCGAAACATTGCTCCGTGCCATCGAAGTCCTGCGCGCCTTGGATGCCGGCACTCGTGGCGCGCTGACGACTGATGATCCACACGGGTTCGTGCAGGCGGACTGGCGACCGCATTTGGTCACAGGCGGGAAGCTCGATCGCGGCATCTGGGAAATCTCCCTCGCCTTCGCGGCACGCGACGCCTTGCGTGCTGGCGGGCTGTTCTTGCCCGAGAGCCGCGACCACGTCTCGTTCTGGAACCTGGTCTACGATGATCGGAGCTGGCGGCAGGCCCGCGAACAAGCCTACCAGCGGCTCGACCTGCCGATCGATGGACAGATCTTCATCGCCAAAATCACCGCCGAATTCGACCGAGCGGCGCGCGCCGCCGAACACGGCCTGCCCGACAACCGCTTCGCCTCCATCATCAATGGCCGGCTCAAACTCAAGAAGAGCGACGCCCTGGCTATCTCGCGTGCGGTACGCGAGTTGCGCGCCACGGTCAGTTCCAGCCTCCCGCGAGTCCGAATTGAAGATCTGCTACAGGACGTCGACGAATGGTGCCGATTTACCAGCGCCTTCCAGCCGCTCGGCGGCTATCAGCCACATGGCGCCGATCTGCACCGGTCGCTGCTCGCCACGGTGATCGCGCACGGCACGAACCTCGGCCTGGCCGCCATGAGCCAGAGCGTCGATACCCTCACGGCGGAGTCGCTGCAGGACACCAGCCGATGGTTCCTGCGTGACGCCACGATCAAGACGGCCAACACCATCCTGGTCAATCACCATCATGGGCTGAAGCTGAGCGGCATATGGGGTGATGGAAGCCGCTCTTCTTCCGATGGCCAGCGCTTTGCGGTCGAGCGGCGCAGTCTCCTCGGCAGCGTCTATCCACGCTATTTCGGTTACTACGACCGGGCGCTTCAGCTTTATACGCACACATCCGACCAGAACAGCGTCTACGGCACCCAGGTCATCTCGTGCGCGCCTCGTGAGGCCGGCTATGTGCTTGGCGGCATTCTCGACAATGACACCGAGCTGACCATCCGTGAGCACACGTCAGATACGAATGGCTTTACCGAGCATCTCTTCGGTCTTTGCGCGCTGCTTGGCATACATTTCATGCCCAGACTGAAGGATTTGCCCGACCAGATGCTCAGCCGCATCGACCGGGACGCCGATTACGGCGTGCTGCAACCGCTGCTCCGTGGCCGCATCAACATCGATCTCATCCTTGAGCAATGGGACCAACTGGTGCGCCTGGCGGCGTCGCTGAAGGACCGGCTGGCCCCGGCTCATGTCGTCATGCAGCGCCTTGCCAATACCAACGCATCAGATCGTCTCGCCGGCGCACTGAGCCAACTCGGGCGACTGATGAAGACACTGCACATCCTGCGCTACATCCAGGAAGAGCCGCTGCGTGACGCCATTCAACTTCAGCTCAATCGCGGCGAGTTCCGTCACATCCTCGCCAAATCCATGTTCTTCGCCAATTGGGGCAGCTTCCGCTCCGGCGACTACGAGGAGGTGATGAACAAGGCCAGCTGCCTCAGCCTTCTCTCCAACGCCGTACTGGTCTGGAACACCGTCCATGTCGCTCGCATCGTCGATCAACTCCGTGCCGCCGGACACGAGGTGAAGGACGAGGACCTGGCCCGTGTCTCACCACTGGCGCATGCCCACGTCATTCCAAACGGCAGCTATTTCCAGTCTCCCCGCCGGCGTGCCGACGCCGCCCCCGAACCCGTCATGGCCTGACACGAGGAACTATCGCATGCCGAAAACCGAGCAGGTGAACTGGCAGCCGATCAATCAAATGCCACTCATCGCCAGCATGATCACGGCCTCGCTCAATGACACGCGCGAGCACCTCGGCACCCTCACCAAGGCAAAAGACCGGCCGCACGTACTGGACGACGCCACCATTGACCGGGTCGAACAGGTGCACACCGAGCAAATGCAATACATCAACATCTACACCCAGCAGATCGCACGCTGGCGGACCGCAAAGCCATCAGCCGTTCAAGCCAAAGAGTTGGACCGCATGGAGAAACAGAATCAGCAGCTACGGGATGTCACCGCGGATGTCCTCGCGCTGGCCGGCGAACTGCGGAAAGGCACGATCGAAAGGATTCTGGGCATGAGTGACCTCGAACTCGGTCTGCAAACCCTCCTCCCAACCCAATCGCCAGGGAGGCGCTAAACCCACCCATCACATTGCGTGCAATACGCTACCGTGCACTTTTACGCGGATGGGCCCTCCGGCCCTATCTGAACGCCGACCGGCCGGACGAGGCACGGCGGCTGCTCAGCCAGCGGCGCCCCGGTGCTTCGGGTGTTCCCGTTACGGGGGTGGCGGCGCTGCATTGAGCGGCGACGTGGCGCCGAACCGCGTTGACCGCGCCGCAGTGGTGGCGGGTTTCCGAAGGTCTTGAATTTCAGTTCGCGACTCCTGGCGATTCAGCCAATCCGGCTGCGCAACGCTGCGGACATGCGCTCGGTCAGGATGACGATGCCGAACGTGAGCACCAGCAGCAGCGACACGGTGCGGTATTGAAACAGGTTCATCGCGGTCAGCAGTTCGAACCCAAGCCCGCCGGCGCCAACGAAGCCCAGCACCAGAGATGATCGGATGTTCTCATCCAGGCGGTACAGCGCGATGCCCAGCAGCGACGGCAAGACACTGGGCACCACGGCATGGCTGAACACCTGCAGGCGGTTTGCGCCCGTCGTCGTCAGCGCCTCCACCGGCCCCATGTCCATGTCCTCGATCACCTCGGCGAACAGGCGTCCCAGCATGCCGACGGAATGAACCGACACCGCCAGCGCGCCGGGGAACGGTCCCAGGCCGACGGCAGTGACGAACAGCAGCGCCCACACCAGGTCGGGCACGGCGCGGCAGAGGGCGATCAGGCTACGGGCGGCGGCGTAGAGCGGCCGGCCGGGCGAAGTGTTGTGCGCCGCCAATATCGCCAGCGGCACCGCCAGCAAGACGGCGACGGTGGTGCCGAAGAAGGCGATGTCGACCGTCTCCAGCGCCGGCCACAGCTCGGATTGCAGCTTGGAGAAGTCCGGCGGCATGGCGCGACGCAGGATATCGGCCATGCCGTGCGCGCCGGTGATCAGGTCCTGCGGTCGTGCCTGCACCACGAAGGTGGCTTGCCCGAGCACGACAAGGAACACGAACAGTCCAATGAAGCCCAGCGCGGTGCCACCCCAGCGCCCGGTCGTGGTCAGGCCGCCACGCGTGGCACGGTCGCGCGCGATGCGGTCCTCGACCGTGGCGCTCACGCGGCTACGGCCTGGTACAGCGCCTGCATCTGGTCGTCCGCGATGGCGTTCGGCGCGTCATCGAACATCACGCGTCCCTGGCGCATGCCCACAATGCGGTCGGCGTAACGACGCGCCAGCACCGGCTGATGCAGCACGCAGACCACCCCCAATCCACCGTGGGCGGAAATGCGGCGCAGCAGCCGCATCACCTCCTCCGAGGCTTCGGGATCCAGGCTGGCCACCGGCTCGTCGGCCAGCAGCGCGGCAGGCCGCTGCGCCAACGCACGCGCGATCGAGGCGCGCTGCGCCTGGCCGCCGGACAACGTGCCGGCGCGCTGCTCGGCGAAGCCGGCGAGGCCGACTTGCTCCAGGCATGCCATGGCGAGCGGCGCTTCCGCGCGCGGCAGCATCCCGATCGCGGACGCGAATGTCTGGTGCCGCCCGAGGGTGCCGCACACCACATTGGCCAGCACGCTGCGTCGCGCGATCAGCCGCGCCTGCTGGAACACCATGGCCATGGCCATGCGCCCCTCGGACAAGGCGCGGCCGGACAACGAAGTGATGTCGCGGCCGGCCACCAGCACACGACCGGCGGTCGGGCGCAGCAGGCCGGCGATGCATTTCAGCAGCGTCGATTTGCCGCAGCCGTTCTGGCCGAGCACCACCAGCAACTCGCCCGCGGCGACGGACAGGCTGGCGCCATCCAGCGCCAGCCGCCCGGTTGCGTAGCGCATGCCGAGGCCATCGGCCTCGATCAATGCCCCGCCCATTCAGCTCAGCTTCTTAAGGTCGATATGCAGAACCTTCACCAGGTCGCGGATAAGGTCGAACGCGGCGTCGTTCTGCGGCACCAGGCGCGTGCCGTTGAAGCCGATGATCTTCTTGTCGTCGGCCGGCAAATCGGTCAGGTCAAGGTTCTGCAGCACCGTGGTCAACCGCGCCTTGAAGCCATCCGGCAGTGTGCCGTGATGCACATCGGGTCGATCGGGATCGGGTCGGAGCGCCACAGTTCGACGAAATCGCTCGGCTTGTAATTCCCGGAGACCGTGGCCGAGGCGATCTGCTCGCTGTTCAGCTCGCCGGCCATCACCTTGTGGTTGAGCAACGCCTCGTAGCTCGCCGCGTGTGAGCCGGCGTAATAGCCCTTGATCCCCTTGTCGGGATCGATCCCGTTCTTCGCCAGCCAATAGGCCGGAAACAGGTGACCCGAGGTGGACGCCGGATCGGCATAGGCGAAGCTCTTGCCGGCCACGTCCGCCAGCTTGGTTAGGCCCGAGCCGGGCCAGGTGGCGATGCCGGCGGTGTAGCTGTCGGGCTTGCCTTCCTTGTCGGCGAACGACGCGACGGCTTGGGCCTTCGCCACCTCATGCGCCAGCACGTAGCCCAGCGGGCCGAACTCGGCGAATTCCAGCTTGTCGTTGCGCATCGCCTCGATCTCGGCATTGTAGCTGGTGGCGATGAACACCTCGACCTTGCAGTCCAGCTTCTTGCTGATCAGGTCGGCGATGTGGCCGTAGATCGGCACCAGCTTCGCGGTTGCATCGTATGGTTCGACCCCCATGCGGACGGTGCCCCCGTTGGGGCAGTCGGGGGCGGCGGCCTGGGCTGCGTTGACAGCCAGCGCCATCCCCGCCGCGGCGGCAAGCGTGATCAACCTATGCATCGGGGAACTCCGTTGTGATGGGGACCGGCGACGGCGACCATGCGATCGCGCGGGGCTGGGTTACCCGGAGGGTACGTCAGTCCGATTGCCATCGGATGAAGCTTGAGTGACAAGCCGCGGGGGAAGTAGACGAGCCGCGGATCGATCCGGATCGCCCAGGTCCCGGGTTCCACCATCCGGCCACGCGGGCCGCTGCACGGAAGGCGATGGTGGGGTGCGGCATCGGTTCCCCCCAGGGTCGTCCCACTGGATCGCATGCCGACGCCGACCGCTGCACGGGACCTGCCTTCGGCGTTTGGCCCGAGGGTCGTTGCGAGATTTCGCAAAACCACGTCCCCACGACCTGCGCCCGTTCTTCCCCGGTGTGGCGCACCCGCCCGGAGCGAGCTCCAGCGGCAGGAGCCTGTCCCAGCGAGAGGGTTGTTGCGCAATTTCGCAAAACCACGACCGCCGCGACCGGTGCCCGTCCTTCCCCGGGTCGTGCCCCGCCCGTGCCGGACCCAGCGGGAGGGTTGTTGCGCGATTTCGCAAAACCACGGCCGACGCGACCTGTGCCCGTCCTTCCCCGGGTCGCGCCCGCCCGTGCCGGACCCAGCGGGAGGGTTGTTGCGCAATTTCGCAAAACCACGTCCGCCGCGACCTGTGCCCGTCGTTCCCCGGGTCGTGCCCCGCCCGTGCCGGACCCAGTGGGAGGGTTGTTGCGCAATTTCGCAAAACCACGTCCGCCGCGACCTGTGCCCGTCGTTCCCCGGGTCGTGCCCCGCCCGTGCCGGACCCAGCGGGAGGGTTGTTGCGCATTTCGCGAAAACCCGCCCGGGCCGAACCCAGCGGGAGGTGCCTGCCTCGGCGTGGGAGGGTTGTTGCGCGATTTCGCGAAAAGGCCCCACGCCCCTGCAACCGGCGCCTACTCGCCACGGCCAGCCCCCAAGTCGGCCACTCGCCCCTGCGAGACTGCACCACGGCCGACGCGAAAAGCCGCCAGCGACAGCCCACCGCGCGCAGCGCCATTCTGCCCTGCCAAGTCCTGACGGCGAGCGGCAGGAATCGGAACCGCAAATACCGCAAACGGCGGATGCTGTGGCGCCACCGGGCCGGCACCAGCCCGCAGCCCGCTCGGATGATCGGCGTTCATCGGCGGCAAGAATCCTTGCCTGCCTCGGCAAACCGCCGGCCGCCCGCCAGTGGCACGTCGCCCGGCCCGCGCACAGCCCCGGGCACCCAGCCCCAGCCGAGACGACGCCCCCCGCCCTCACTCCTCCCCCGCCGCAGCCGCAGCGCGGGACGCCGGCGTCAGCATCTCCAGCGGCGCCACCGGCCCGGTGTACGTGTACCAAAGAACGCCCGCCGCTCCGGCTTGGTCATATTCTCCCACCCCGGGTATTTCCGCGCCGCCCGTTCATCCGGCACCCAGGTCAGCGCGTAATCATCCGGCTTGTACTTGTAGATCCGCCGTGGCCCCGGCTTCACCGGCAAGTGCGGCTCGCCCGCCGCCTCGCGCCGCAGCCGCTCGATCTCCTCGTTCATCTCCGCATCGTCGATCTCATCGATCCAGCGGATGATCTCCGCCGGCTCCTCCGCCGCCGCCGGCGTGCCACCGTGCGCCGCCTCGGCCGGCCGCCCCGGCGCCTCCCGCATCACCCCCGCCAGCGCCGCCGCCGCGCCGCCCCAGTCGCGCGCCGGCGCCGCCGGCTGCAACCGAAGCTGCTTCAACGACCGCAGCGCCCCGGCCATCACGCACAGCAGCCCGGCGGCGCTCGCCCGCTGGCGCAGCGCCTGCACGGCCGAGGCGTCCGGCGCGAACGCGAGAGCGCAGGCGTCGACCGCGCCGGCCAGGGTGGCGATCGCCGTCACCGCCAGCATCGTCTGCAGCGCATCGCGCGGGTCGAGCGCCTCGAGCCTGTCGAGGCCGCCCTGCACCACCTCCTGCCAGGCGGTCGCGGGCGCATCGGCCGGCGGGCGAGGCAGCGTCAGCACCATCCCGCACAGGGTTTGCTGCGGGATGACGTAGGGCGGCCTGGGCGGTGCGGTGGCGGGGTCGGCGTTGTCAGTGGACACAGGCGCGGTCTCCTGGGGTTGAAAGTCTAACCGGCTCGCGTAGCATGAATAGGAAAATAAGTCCAGTATTATATCTAACACCGGAGCGTGGGTGTTCGGTGCAGTGCGTCAGCCGGGCCGCCGCCGACCCCAATCTCGCGGCACCAATCAAGTGGTCCCGTACCCCCAGCACGACGATCCGACCGATTGAGCCGCTCCGAGCAGCGGTTCGGCGTAGCGGCAATATCGTCGGTCCGCGATCCCCGATGCAAACCCTGTGGCGCCGCGAAGCAAGAAAGAATTTTAACGCAGATGAAGCAGACGATGCACGCAAAACACGCAGATAATTCGGCGTGGTTCGCAGGGCCTAGGGTTACGCGTTTGATTCCGAATCGTGTACGCTGGCCCCAGCGCATTGTGCCCAACGCATAGTGCACGGTGAACGCGAAGCTGATTGCGTCCCCCGAAGGCTCATTCAGGCTGTCGCCATCTGCGTGTTTTGCGTGCATCGTCTTCTTCATCTGCGTTAAAATTCTTCCTTAGCGATGCTGCCAACAGCCGACTACGGAAGCACGGATTGGGCACAGGTGCGATTTCCCTTGGGGCAAATTGGACCAGCCGATGTAGCGCAATGCAGCTGCAGATAATAGTTATATTATATAACTTATCGGCCAGATCCGAATGCCCGCAAACGATGCAACCTGGTACGGCGTCTCCAAAACCCGTCCTATCGGGCCCCACCGCCCTCGAATATGCGGTTCAATTATAGAACCTGTTCGAAACCAGTAGTAGCGAGCGAACAATGTAACCGCAGCTGACCGTCGCCGCTCGCCGCTCGCCGATCACCGGGAAGACGCATGGTTTTCCGCCTGTCGGTGTGTGGCGGCTTCAAGCGGATCCATCATTCGAGAATTGCCGCGGGCCCTTGCCGCATTCCATGTGGCCGTGGCCGCGCGATCAAGAAGCCAGGAACTTCAGCCGCCGATGAACGCAAATGCCGCAGCGATTGACCCGCGGGTTAAGCGAACAATGCGCCCACAAAACCGGCATATCGGCGTCCATCGGCGTTCATCGGTGGCGAAGAAATCCTTCTGCCTGCCGATTATCCGCCGCGTGGCCGACTGATCGTGTCGCATCGTGGATATCTATGTCTTCATGGAAACGCAGTACCAGTTGATGGCGACGGAAAATTGCTCGATCAGGTCAGGCGCCGGGCTTTGGCGCGGGACCCGCCGACGAACCAAGCAAGGGTCAGGGCGGTCTCGGGAGGGTAGCCAGACGCGGGCACTATTTTAGCGCTTTGGCGGCCTTCGCCCCGCAACAACCGGGAAGGCGTGTCGACAAGTCATATACCACTCGCTTGGAGGCATCCGTGTCTCTGGTAACTATGCGCAACCGAAAATCACCACAGAGGCACGGAGACACGAAGAGGAATACCAAGCCGATCACAAAGCCTTTCTGCTCCGTGTCTCCGTGCCTCTGTGGTGGTCCTTGCTTGCGGACATGCAGCAAGACACAGACTCCGCCGAGCATTGGGTATACCGCGAGGCCAGTGATCAAGCCGGAGATTTCGTTCCCGGACCGGCGCACGCTTCCAGGCAAGCGAGATGGACACGCCTTGCGATCCGGCCGCACGCTGGCGCAGCCAACAACCAGGATTACACAATGACCGACGGGCCCGGCAACGACCGCATCCACCTGACTGTCGATGCAGCGCGCGCACTGGGGGAAGCCGCGATGCGCGGCGCCGGATTCGACGACGAAGACGCGCGCATCCTGACGGATCATGTGCTGGACGCGGCCCTGTGCGGCTACGAATATTCCGGCCTGCCAAAACTGCTGAACGTCGTCGACTACCCGAATTTCCGGCAGCCCCGGCACCCCGTCAGCGTGGTGCGCGAGACCGGAGCGACCGCCCTGCTCGATGGCGGCAACACCACGGGCATGATCGCGGCCTGTCGTGCATCCGAAGCGACCATCCACCGCGCGCAGGCGCATGGGCTTGCTGTCGTTTGCCTCGGCAACACCTGGATGACCGGTCGCAGCGCTTACTATTGCGAAATGATCGCCCGAGCCGGCCTGGTCGTGGTCCACACGGTGGCGGCTCCGCCGGCGGTCGCCCCGTTCGGCGGCACACGGCCGGCGCTCGGCACCAACCCGATTGCCTTCGGTTTTCCGACAGACGGCGATCCGCTTGTCATCGACATGGGGACCTCGGCGTTCATGGGAACCGACCTGCAGTTCCGTGCCCGTCTCGGCATGCCGATCCCCACAGGTGTCGCGCTCGGGCCGGACGGACAGCCGACCACGGACGCCGTAACCGCCCACCAGGGCGCGCTGCTTCCGTTCGGTGGCAAGGAGGGTGGTTACAAAGGCTTCGGACTTGCGTTGGCCATGGACGCGCTGGGCGCCCTGACCGCCGGGGTAACATCGGCAGCCGCGGTCAGCGGCTATATGTTCTTCGCGTTCAAGCCGGACCTGTTTCTGTCCCCGGATGCGTATCGCCACGAGGTCAGTCGGCGCATCGGCGCGATCAAGGCCACGCCTCGACAGACGGGATTCACGGAGATCCGCATTCCGGGAGAGCGTAGCTACGCAACACGTGCACGTCTTGCACACGAGGGGATCGAGATCGATCGGAAGATCCACAATGCGCTGCGACGCCTTGCCGAAGGAAACCTCGATCATGGCGGTTGAATGCAACGCTCCGTCCAACTCGTAGCCATCCAGCCAACGGCGCACGCTGAAGGCATCGTCCACCGTCCAACGAAAGCCAGCCGCCATGATGTCAGACGCCATGATGATAGTTGACGCACAGATCCACCTCTGGGCCAAAGGCACACCATCCGCCCATCACCGCCAAACACCCTTTCTGAAGGAGGAAGCGCTGGCTGGCATGGACGCCGCCGGCGTCGATCGCGCGGTGATTCACCCGGTGATGTGGGATCCTGATTCGAACGAGCTGGCCGTCGAAGCGGCACGCGCCCATCCCGATCGTTTCGCCATCATGGGTTGGGTCTATCTGGATCAAGCAGATCAGCGCGCTTTGCTCGAAACCTGGAAAAGCCGGCCCGGGATGAAGGGATTGCGGTTCTACTTCTCCGATCCGCGATCACAGTCCTGGCCGGATGACGGCGCGCTGGACTGGCTGTTGCCGGTGGCCGAACGCCTGAACATTCCGGTTTCTCTTCAGGCATCGGCGTTCCTGCCAAGGGTTGGCGAGATTGCGCGGCGTCATCCCGGACTGAAGATCAGTATCGATCACATGGGGGTGCCGCGCGCGACCGTGGGGGCGGACGCCGCCTATCGCAATCTGCCGCAGTTGCTGGCATTGGCCAGGCATCCGAACGTGGCGGTGAAGGCGACCGGTCAGGCTGGCTATGCGCTGGACCCATATCCGTTCCGCAGCATACACGACGCATTGCATCGTGTGTTCGACGCGTTCGGCCCGCGACGCATGTTCTGGGGCACCGACATCACCCGCATGCATTGTACGTGGCGCCAGTGTGTGACCCTGTTCACCGAAGAATTGCCCTGGTTGCATGGCGCCGACCTGGACCTTGTGATGGGCCAGGCGTTCTGCGACTGGATCGGCTGGCATATTCCCCACCCGTAACGGTCCGCGGTCCGCGGTGGCCTCACGGCGCTACATAAGCGGAATGACTCACACTCATCGCGTGCCTTGCGCCGAGTTTGCTATCGCCGCCGTCGAGCTACCGCTCATGGCTTCCGCCATCACCGAAGCCCGGGCCCTCTGGACACAAACCTGCTGTCCTCGCCAAGCTCAGGTGGCACAGAGGAGGTCCCCCGATGACGATCATCGATTCGCAGGTCCATGCCTATGAGGCGAACACGGCGAAGCGCCCGTGGCACAGTGTGCCGAACTGGCCCGATCATGCCACGGGTGACGAGATGGTGGCAGCGATGGACAAAGTCGGCGTCGACGGCGCGATCTTCATCTCGGCCTTTGGCTTGTACCGCTACGACGCCAGCTATGCGGTGGAGGTGCAACGGGCCCATCCCGGCCGGTTCGCCATCGTCAAGCCGGTCGACCCGGACGATCCGGCGGTGGCCGATGTCGTCGCTGACTGGAAGCAGACACCGGGCGCGGTCGGGATCCGCATCATGCTGCCGAAAGAGGCGGGACGCGAGCCGAACGACCCAGGCCTCGACCGGATCCTGCGTGCGGCCGTTCGTTACGATCTACCGGTCAACATCCTGTTCTGGGGCAACCTGGACGTGGGCACCGCGCTGATTGATCGCCATCCCGACACGCGATTCATCATCGACCATCTGGGCATCCTGCAGCCCCGCGTGCCGCCCGCGCCGCCGCTTCCCTGGGCCGACCTACCGAAAGTGCTGGAACTCGCCAGGCGCCCGAACGCGGTGATCAAGGTCAGCGGCGCCTGCACGCTGTCGCAGCAGCCGTTTCCCTTTCCGGACATTTGGGACCCGCTCGCCCGCGTGTTCGATGCCTGGGGTTTCGATCGCTGCTTGTGGGGCACCGACTGGACGCGCGCGTTTGCGGTCGTGAATTACGAGCAGGCCGTCGAGCCGTTTCTTGGCACCGACCGCCTGAGCGACACCGAGCGGGCAATGCTCATGGGGGGCGCCTGCGCCAAGGCTTATGGCTGGTCGCCGCGGACTCCCTTGTAAGTCCGTCGGGGTGGCGTGGCAGCATCTGCGAATATCGCTATTGGCCGCGGCCCCCCGACAATCGGTCTTATGATGGCCGTATTCAGAACGGCCGCCTTGCAGCGTGCAACGTCGATAACCACACGCTCGTTCGTGGAGATCCTTGAGGGCGGTTTGCCGGATTTCACAGCGCACCGGCGGGCGCGCAGGAGGAGACCATGAAACGCAGCACCGACCGGATTCTGACGACGCATGTCGGCAGCCTGGTCCGTCCGCCCGATGTGCTCGAGGACATCCTGCTCATGGCCGCCGGCAAGTCGGTCGACAAGGCGGCGTTCGAGGCGAAGGTGCAGCAGGGCGTGGCCAAGGTTGTCCGCCGCCAGGCCGAGACCGGCATCGACATCCCGAGCGACGGCGAATTCTCCAAGCCGTCCTTCACCAGCTACGTCTCCGAGCGGCTCGCCGGCCTCGGCCCCACGCCGCCCAACACGACGAAGCCCTATACCTACGCGCGGCTGACCGACGAATTTCCCGGCTTCATGGCGCAGTACAACGCCATGTTCTCCGTCATGTGGATGCCGCCTTCGATCCCGCGGGAAACCATCCGCGCCGCGCTGGCTGCCCCGCCCGATGTGCACTCCGTGGTCGCCCCGATCACCTACCAGGGCCACGCGCAAGTCCAGCGCGACATCGCCAACTTCAAGGCCGCTCTGCACGGACAGAAATTCGCCGAGGCCTTCATGCCGTCGGCCACGCCGTCACGCTCGGACATCGACACCGATCAGGTCTATCCCACCGAGCAGGCGTATCTCTACGCGCTGGCCGACGCCATGCACGAGGAATACCAGGCGATCGTCGATGCCGGCTTCGTCGTGCAGCTCGATCTCGGCCTGCCCGCGCGCAATCAGATCATTCCGGGCAAGGACTACGCGACCTGGGAAGAAACGCGGCGCGCCTCGGAGATGCAGATCGAGGCCTACAACCACGCGCTGCGCGGCATCCCCGAGGACCGCGTCCGTTACCATCTGTGCTGGGGCAGCATGAACACGCCGCACACCACGGACGTTCCGCTGAAGGACATCGTCGACTTGATCCTGAAGATCAACGCGCAGGCCTATTCGATCGAGGCGGCAAACCCGCGGCACGAACACGAATGGACGGTGTGGAAGGACGTCAAGCTTCCTGACGGCAAGATCCTGATCCCCGGCGTCATCAGCCACCAGACCAACGTCGTCGAACATCCGCGGGTGGTCGCGATGCGGATCAAGAACTACGCCTCGGTGGTCGGGCGCGAGAACGTCATTGCCAGCACCGACTGCGGCTTCGCCCAGGGTTGGAGCATGATCCGCGTGCACGATGAGGTGCAGTGGGCGAAGCTCGCAACGCTGGTCGAAGGCGCGAAGCTCGCCTCGCACGATCTCTGGAAATGACCGAGGGCTGAACAGCGGACAGACAAAACAGCGGACAGGCAAACGGGGGGACGCGCCGTGGCGGTGGAAATTCTCGACGAGGCCATGCTGAGGATCGCGCACTGATTACGCAACCCGCCATGCATGGCTTCACCTTCGAACCGAGCGGAACACAGCGATGCATCTGAATGCGGACTTCACCCAGCGCGCCGTCGTGCATGCGGGGATATTGGACTGGGTGGCTTCCCCCATGGCCGGTGTGCACCGGCGCATGCTGGACCGCATCGGCGATGAGGTCGCGCGCGCCACGTCGATCGTCCGCTACGCACCCGCCAGCCATTTTTCGCCGCATGTGCATGACGGCGGGGAAGAGTTCCTGGTCCTGGACGGCGTGTTTCAGGATGAACATGGCGACTATCCAGCCGGCAGCTATGTCCGCAACCCGCCGACCTCGCACCATACGCCTGGCTCGTCGGCCGGTTGCACGATCTTCGTCAAGCTCTGGCAGTTCGATCCGGCCGATCGGACGCAGGTCCGTATCGTGACGGCGGGCCGGTCCTTCGTTCCGGCCGCAGGGCGACCGTCGGTATCTGTCCTGCCGCTGTTTCAGGACTCGATCGAGCAGGTGCGCCTGGAACAGTGGTCGCCCGGGGCGGCGGTGGACATCGCTGCGCCCGGCGGGCTCGAACTGCTGGTGCTGGCCGGATCGTTCACGGAACATGGGGAAGAATTTGTCGAGCAATCGTGGCTGCGGCTGCCGTCGGGTGCGGCGTTCGCCGGCGTGCCAGGGCCCGTCGGCTGCTGCGTGTGGGTGAAGTCGGGCCACCTGGCGGCGGTGCACGACGGGCCGTGGCGACGTTCCGCTACCGGATAGTATCATCCGCCAGCACCCAGGCCGGCGTGGCTCTTGCCGCGAAAGAAGATCAGCGGGTCGCCATCGGCTCGTGAGGCCACCGCGACAACCTTACCGATGACGATGAAGATGTCGCCCCGTTCCAGTATCTCCTCAACTTCACAGTCGAACGCGCCCAGCGCGTCGCAAAACACCGGAGCGCCGGTCGACAGGACATGCCATTCGCCGGGGGCGAAACGGGCTGCGCCGGAGATGCCGGCCCGGCCGCCAAAGGCATCCGCAACGCCGGCAGCATTGGCCGGCAGGAAGTTGATTGCGAAGTGACCGCGCGAGCGGATGCCGGCCAGCGCGCTGGTCTTGCGATCGACCGAGACCAGCATGGTGGCCGGACTTGCCGTCACGTGGGCCGCGGAAAGCCCGAGAAAGCCGGTTGGCCCATCATCACTGTCCGCCGTGACAACCGTCATGCCGGTTGCCCGCTGCCCGAGCGTCGTCCAGAACGCCTTGGCGTCGATCGCTTCGCCAGATGTCACCGTCAGGCTGGTCATGTCACTGTCTCCATCCACGTGCAGGGGATATGCGATGACGGATGATACAGTTGTTCGGACGTTTGATACCAACCGCCGAAATCGTTGACTCTTCCGGTATTATGGCGCAAACACCAAACAAAGTCCGTAGTCCCTGACTGCGACTCTGCCTACCATGCCCCATGCGCGATACCTACGCCATCCTCGCCCTACGCCGCAAGCGGGCATCCCTGGCCGGCGAGATCGCCCAAGCCGAACGCCAACTTGCCGGCAAATACAAGACGCTGGCGACCCTCGACGCCACGATCCAACTATTCCAGCCCACCACCAACCCCGAGTTGATCCCGGCCATCCGCCCACATCGGCGCGGGCTGTTCTTTCGGCAGGGTGAGCAGATGCGGCTTTGCCGCGATGCGCTGCGGGAGGCTGGGGGTCCGATGTCGGCCCGGCAGGTGGCCGAGTATGCCATGCGGGCCAAGGGACTGCCGACCGGCAACGCGCCAATCCTAGCCTCGATCGCCGTGCAGGTGCGAGTGGCGCTTGGTCGGCTGGAGGCCAAGGGCGTCGTGGTAAAGATTATCTCCGCACCGGATGCTTGGTGGTCCTTGTCAGACGGGTAGAGATGGGCCAACGTCCCATGGTCATCTTCACCGGTGACAGATTGGAAGCAGACTCACCCCGCCACGCTGGCGGGGTTTTCTTTGGCGTGGCAACAGACCGGCCACCCGAGATTCCGATAGACCCGCGATCGGCGTGTAAATAGGATGCGGCTAGCTTCCCTTTCAAAGAAGCGGGATGAACTGCATGCCACCTAGCCCCGCACGTCCAACGGCGGGGCTTTTCTTTGGATGCATGGCGGGCGCTCGGTGGTCACTGGCGAAGATGTCAGCCTAAGCGCTCGGCACGCGCGAACCACGCGAGCAGCGCCTTACCTTGTTTCAGCGTCTCCCGCCCATCCGCGAGTAGTTTTGCGGTGGTCGCCTGATCGGCGGCCATGCACTGCGACAACGCCCGGTGGCCGGCCCATATGTCTCGAAGCGCCGAGGCTTGGTCGTCTTCCATGTTCCGACATATCGTCACGCCCGCCCGGATGGGCAAATTCGGAATCTACCTATGGACTAGGTGGTGGCGTCGGATCGGGAGATCGGCTAAGAGAAGGGCGACGGGCGGGGCTGGCACCCCGCACACGTCCTTATCGATGACCGCGCCCGGCCGTGCAACGCATGTAGCACAGCAAGAGAGCGCACGCCACCATGAACATACCCCGAGACCGCTTCGACCCTATCGACCAAGAACAACTTGCCGCGCAAGTGGTGGCGATTATGGACGCGCACTGGGCGCGCCCCAGTGCGGAGCAGAAAAAGGACATTCTCGGTAAGGCCGAACGACAGATCGAGGCGGGTGAGTTGATCAGGCAAGATCAGCGAGCTTCTGAAGAACTTCGGCTAGCACCTTAAGTCCGGGCGCTCCATTCCACGCCAACGTGACGTTGTTAAAGATTTGGCGAGGCGGTGTGGTTGTCTGACCTTGGGCCTGTATCTGAGGGCCTGCTTGGAAGAATAGGCCGGCACTGCGGCTGGTAGCTTCAAATACAATCAGCATTCCTGCGTCTGTCACGGTATTGAGTACCATTTGGCCGGTGACCATCGAATCGCTCCCTGGTTGGTGTTGCAACCCCAGGATAGCGAAAGAGGGACCGGGCGCGAAGTCCGGTCCCTCACTCATTCCGACTTGTAGCGCGTCTCCGGCTGCGCCACCCTAATCGGCCTGCTGGCGCGAGGGGTTATGACCTTTATTCTTGATGTTGCTGCCGGGATTCTGATAGCGGCGTTCGTGGTCGGTATGGTAATCGCCGGGGTGCAGATTGGGACAGAACAGACGCGGACGGGTGACGACCCTACTGGGTTCCTGATCGCCGTCGCTGGGGTTGTGGTTTGGATCGCGTTCGTGATTTGCCGTCTCTTTCGGTGGCCATGACGCTATGACGCAGCTAGCCCCATTGTGGCGCCCCGGCGATTTGACAACTGAGACCTTCTGGCGGTATTGTTCCGAGTCCTTACCGGAATAAAGGGTCGCGGTGTCTGGGAGCGTCAGCAGCGTCCGGATTCGACTTCGATTAGGCAGAGACGGCCCGGTTGAGCTTGTCAAGCTGACGCTCGCCTTTTCTTCGCTCGCTCGGCAGTACCGACGATTCTTGCGCGCGCGCATGGCTTCTGAGAAGAAGCCTATCGCGGCGGAGGATGTAAAGCTGTTCGTAACAGAAATTAAAACTGGCAGCATCGAAACCGTTCTTGCGGGAGCCTCCGAATTTATGGGGATCGTTAGCCCCGTAATACAGTATGCTACGTGGTTCAGTGAGTTTACCTTCTATATAGAGCGCACTATTGACTACTTCTTAGGAAAAGGAGACAAGCAAAAAGACTACGACAAGCAGGATTGTGAAGATTTTGCCGATTTCCTGGCGGTGGTTTCGGACAATAAAGACAACCATTTGAAGATGACAGTCGCTGAGTTTGCCAAAGACGGCCCGGATGGAGCAGTTCTCGCGCGATTTGAGTTTAGCGGCGAACAGGCGCTCACTGCACAAAAAGGCGCCATCAATGCCAAAGAGGAGTTAGAAAGGAGGGGAGCGGCAGATTACGAAGCGGTAATCATGCGTTTGTATCAAACGAATACCGGCGAAGCGAAAGAGCGTGGGCGCACCGGTGACCGCGCTATTGTTGATGAGATACTTCCCGGCAAAGACCTTCCGGTCTTCTTCGTCGGGACAACCGGAAATGACAAAAGGCAGATGCTCCACGATCCCTTTAAGCGGCTCTACGTGGTTGACATAAATGTAGGGACGGTTAACGGCGAGCCGCGCCTGTATCGAGTCGTCGCACTCCGTGACACCCTGCCAATCGACGAATCCGACGATGCGGCCTAAGCCACCTTATGCCGCTGCCAATACCCGCAGAAGTCCACGCTCGGCCGCGAGGCCAGCGCCAGCGACACAGTCAGCTGCACCTGATCCCCATTGCTCACCCGGCGCTTATCCTCGCGCCACGCACTCTCCTGCGCGTAGCGGACCAGATATGGCCCGGCGACGTGGTGGTGGTGACCCATCTCCGCGCGACGTAGCCGGCTGAAAAAGCTCTCAGCCCCATTCGAGTAGACGCCGTTCAGGCTATAAGCCTGCTGATGGTCGATCCGCGATATCTCATAGCGGTTATGCAAATCGTTCCACGATGAGGCTTCGTCAGCCACCAGCGCGGTGCCCTTGGCAACGCGGGAACTGATCCAGCCCAACGCCGCCAACTCGGACTTGAACACTGCCGGCAGGGTGGACCCCTCCCGCTCGCGGACCACGACAACAACTTCGCGCTTGCCGCTCTTGTTCCCCGCCAGCCGCCGGTCCCGCCGGTTCTCTTTCAGGTTGGCCGGCTTCACATAGCCGCCGAAGTAAGCCCCATCGACCTCAACCGTCCGGCCTTCCCCGCCGATCCGCTCGCCCTTCTTCTCCGTCGCCATCGCTTCCCGCATCTTGTGTGCCAGGACAAACGCGGTCTTGTAGGACGTGCCGAGATCGCGGGAGAGAGCAAGCGCGGCTTTGCCCTTAACCTCGTTGCAGAAGATGGCGATGGCGCCGAGGTAGGCTTGCACCGGCAGCTTGTGCCAGGCGAACAGGGTGCCGCTGGTTACGGTGAACTCCTTGTTGCACGCCTTGCAGCGCCAGCGGGGCGGCCCATTCGGGCGACGGACGTTGTAGACCGCCTGCCCAGCGCAGTGCGGGCATACCGGCGCCCCATCGGTCTCCGGCCAGCGGATGCGGGCGAACATCGTCTCGGCTTCCTCGTTCGTCATCCGCATGACGTGCGCCAAGTTGAGGGTCTTGGCGCGAGGGGAGAGGAGGAAGTGTTGGGACATGTCACTGCATCCGGTGGTGTTCTTCACCGGATATAGATACTTGCCGCAGCGGATGCAAGGGTTTATATCATCGGATACGATGATTTTTTGAGGGAGCCGCCATGCCTGTAAACGAGTGGAAAAGCAGTCCCGTCACCCAGGCGTTCGAGGCCAAGGTGAAGAACCTACTCAAAGGTGAGTTAAAGCGACGGGGCGTCACCTACGCTCAGTTGGCCGCAAAGCTAGCGGACATCGGGGTGCAAGAGACGGAGCGGAACCTGAACAATAAGATCAGTCGAGGCGGCTTCACGGCAGCATTCCTGGTCGAGTGCCTAGAGGCGATCGGGTGCCGCACAGTGCATCTAGAAGATGCCTAAGACTGATGGCTCCATCTGGCCGATGGCCGAGGTAGCGGTCCTTGTTGTGGGGTTTGTCGCGTTTCTAACCCTGCTGGATAAGCACGACGGCCGCCTGAAACGCCACCGCGAACGCGCCGACAGAGACGGCCCAACCGATCAACGCCCAAGCGCTCCCGCGCGCGATCCCCATCCCGAACACAAGCATCCCACCGAAGAACAGCATCGCTCCAACGCCGAGGCGCACTGGCGGAAGCAGATATTGATCGAGGGGATAGCGCTCGGTCTGTCTGCCATCGCGGCCGGCGCGGCTATCACAGCAGGTATTGGGGCTTGGTATACCTACGACCAAACCAAATTGGCGGTTGTCGAGGCTGGAAGGCAAACGACGGAAGTCCGCAGACAAGCGAACGCCGCCGAGGGCGCGCTTAAGCTGACGAGAGACAACTCTATAGCCGAAGACAGGCCCTATGTCTGGCTGAGTGCCGACCTCGGCCAGCCTCAGTTGATCCAAAACAGAAGTGGAGGCTATCAAGTTGTTTGGAACTTCCGTTTTGAAAACTATGGAAAAACACCAGCCCTTAAGGTGAAGGACCGGAGTTGGACCAAGACGGATGGAAAAACGTTTGTCCCCAGCCTCACAGATCCCGATGCCCCGAAACAGAATGTGACCGGTATGCCTCTGGCACCCACCGGATCGGCGTACAATACTGCTGTTTCGGCTCCCGGCCTTACCCCAGATGAGTTTAATGGCGATGTCACGAAGGATCGGTTCATCGGCATCAAAGGCACTATCACTTACACCGATTCCTCTGGCGGTGAATACGTCAGCGACTTTTGCCTCGAACGCCTCGGCGGGGGAGCTATAAGTTACTGTTTGGAGGACAACGACATAAAATAGAACCACCACCACGCACTGCGATGCACGCATGACACAACCTCCACCGCCGCCCATCAGGCGCGGTTTGTTACAGATGTTAAAAGGGATTAGCGGCTACCGGCCGCTACGCGGGACTAGCTGCGGAGTGCTAGTCAAGTATTATGGCACGTGGCGCACACAAGATTCGCGGGACGGCTAGAAAAGTTTCGACAAGGGCGGCGAGAAATGGGCATAGCCGTGGTCAATTTTGACCTCTACCGCTTCTTCGCCATATTCGCCAGGCGGACCGAAGGCAACGATGGCTTGGCTCTCGGTATTTTCCCAATCCAATTCTTTCGGAGGGTCCCAACTTTCTGGGAGATGCTTCTCGTGTTGTTCCGCATACACCCACACGTCATTACCCCGCAGTCGGACCAGCATGTCTTTTAGACGCTTTGCCTCATTGACAAACCCCTCAGAAGACATGACCAGTTTTCCACGCCGATATCCGCTCGTTGCGTTGCGCAACAACGAAACTACGGCGTTCGCTAAATCGTCCGTTTCTGTCGTGAGGTGCGTCAGTTTGTGGACAATGATCACGCCAACCGACATAGCTAGCCTGAGAAGCTTAACTTCGTCCGTGATCACATAGATGGGCCATGACTCCATGCGCGGAGTGATGGTGGTTTCGGTCCAACGTTTCTGTAGGCGCAAGTTGGCCTGCTCGACGAAGGCGGGAGCGGGCGCCTTAATAGGAGTAGAAAGTGCCGCAACGGGAGTTGGCACAGAAGACGGCACCCGACCGCGTCGCGCGTCCCACCAGATTAACAGGAGCCCGGCGGCAAAACAGGGAAAGATCAGCCAGGGCGACGGTTGCCATAGAGTGTTCATGATCTCTCCTGTTCGTCGGATGATCTCCGCGTGGGAGGCTATGAGGTCCACGCGCCCGAGGGCGTCGAGCACCAACCGAATGGCGTTCCAAACGCCCGGTAGCCAATTGAACGCCCCCAGCACCGCGCGCCAGTGTTTACGAAACCCCATGCGCCCTTCCCCTTGGCCGGGCGCAGCGTGGCGGATTGGGACAGCGTGGGAAAGATCAGGCCGCGTCTGTCACCGCAGAGATGGCGTTGGCGGCACGAAACGGGAACGACTCAGTTTTTGCGTTTGCGCCATAATACCGGACTCTTCCAACGATTTCGGCGGTTGGTATCGCGCGCCGGGTTGGCGGGCGGCGGTGCGCCGAACAAAGACTCATACCACGGCCATGCTTTATGGCCGTGGTATGACGACGTGCGGAACTGCAGCAGAAGTCGAAAGGTCTGGCCATGAACAAGGATCCGGCTTGGGCACTGGCCGAGCATGTCTGCGGCAGCGGCTTCGCGGACCTGCCAACCGCCACGCGGGTCGCCACCCGCAACGACATTCTTGACACGTTCGGCTGCCTGCACGGCGGCAGCGGCCAGCCCGGCATCGCGGAACTCGTTCGCGTCATGGGCGGCTGGGGCGGCGCGCAACAGAGCCAGGTGATGCTGTGGCAGCTTCGGCTGCCGCCACCCCAGGCCGCCCTGCTGAACGCCAGCATGGCGCATGCGCTCGACTTCGACGACACGCTCGACCATGGTGGGTCGATCCATCCGGGCGCGTCGGTACTCGCCGCAAGCCTTGCCGTATCCGACATGCTTGGCGGCGTGTCCGGCCAGATGCTGGTGCTGGCGATTGCGCTCGGCCTCGATGTGTCGTGTCGCGTGGCCCTGGCGTCCACGGTCGATCGGGGTTGGCACCGCACCGCGGCAATGGGCGTGTTCGGCGCGGCCGCGGCTGCCGGCAAACTGCTTGGCCTGAACGTGGAGCAGATGGTGAATGCGCTGGGCATTGCGTTCAGCCAGTCGGCCGGGAACCGCCAGTGCATCGTGGATGGCGCGCTGACCAAGCGTCTGCAGGCCGGCCAGGCCGCCAGCAGCGGTGCCCTGGCCGCGATCCTCGCCGCCCAGGGTTTCACTGGTGCTCACAACATCTTCCTCGGCCGGTTTGGCTTCTTCGAGCTGTACCAACCGGGCGGTCACGATGCAGCGAAACTCCTCGACGATCTGGGTCGGGAATTCCGCGGCGATCAGTTGAGTTTCAAGCCCTATGCGTGCGGGCGGCCGCAGCATGCCATCCTCGACGCAGCCATCGCCGCACGGAATCAGCTTGCGCTGGGCGTGGAAGTCGATCCTGCGGAGATTGCCGACGTCCGGGTGACCGCCACCTCTGCAACGATTGCCGAGCAATTCAATGGCGCCCCACACAAACGCCGGCCGACGCAAATCGTCGAGGCCCAGTTCGCACTACCGTATCTCATTGCCGCGGCCCTGGTGCACGGCCGCGTCGGCATCGCGGAGGTCGCCGATATCCATAACGCCCAGGTCCTGAGCATCACCGAGACAATGCTGGGCATCGATACGGGACAGCAGGCGGGCGCGGTGACCATCCGCCTGCGTAACGGCCGCACGGCAACCGGCAGGATGGGACCGCCGCTTGGCTCGCCGGAGAATCCCCTTGGCATCGACCGGCTCGAGATGAAGTTCGCAGACTGCGCGCGCAATGCCGTGCGGCCGCTGTCCGACGATGCAGCCCGCGCGGCGGCACACACGATTCTGCATCTGGAAGACATCGGCAACGTCAGCGAACTGCTGCGCCACTTCGTCTGAATGAAAGGACCCTGCCGATGCCCAACGACGCCGCGCCGCGCACGACCGATCTGCATTTCCTCACCATTGCCGAAGCCGCACGCTTGATCGAGCGCCGGCAACTTTCGCCGGTTGCGCTGACCCGGATCTTCCTCGACCGCATCGCCGCGATCGATCCGCAGCTCAATGCATATCTGCTGGTCACCGCGGAGCAGGCGCTGGACCAGGCGCGCATCGCGGAAGCCGAGATCACGGCGGGCAACTATCGTGGTCCGATGCACGGCATACCGTTCGCCTTGAAGGACATCTACTGCACCGCCGGCATCCGGACGACCAGCCACTCGCGCACGCGCGCCGACTATGTTCCGGACTTCGACGCCACGACCGTTGCAAAGCTGCATCAGGCCGGTGCGATCCTGCTCGGCAAGCTTGCCACGCATGAATTTGCACACGGTGGGCCTTCATTTGACCTGCCCTGGCCGCCGGCGCGCAATCCGTGGAACCGCGAACATGTCACTGGCGGATCGTCCAGCGGTTCGGGTGCCGGCGTCGCGGCGGGGCTGATGATGGGCGCTCTCGGCTCGGACACCGGCGGCTCGATCCGCAATCCGGCCGCGCTGTGTGGCCTGGCCGGATTGAAGCCGACCTACGGCCTGGTCAGCCGGTCCGGCGTCTATACCAATTCGTTCAGCTACGATCATGCTGGCCCGATGACCTGGTCCGTCGAGGACTGCGCCATCATGCTGCAGGCCATCGCCGGCCATGATCCCAAAGATCCCGCCAGCGCGGATCGGCCGGTGCCCAACTATCGCGCCGCGCTGGCCGGCGGCATCAAGGGTCTGCGCATCGGCGTGCTGCGCCATCTGTTCGAGCAGGACGCACCCATACCGCCAGTGGCGAAGACGGCACTGGAAGCGGCGCTCGATGTGCTGCGCGGCCTGGGCGCCGTGCTGGAGGACGCCTGTATCCGGCCAGCGCAGGTCTACCACGACGTCAAGATCACCGGCGCGGAGAGCGAACTCTACGCCGTGCACGAACCGGTGCTCCGCACGCGGCTCGGCGATTTCGGCGAGGATTTTCTTGGCCGAACGCTGGGTGCGCTGCTGATCTCCGCTGCCGACTACGTGCAGGCATCGCGCTGGCGGCGTGTGTTGATCGCCGAGATGGCCCCGATCTATGCGAAATACGACGTGCTGGTGACCGCGGCACCCGGGCCGGCACCACGCCTGGAGAGTTGGCGTACGATCAACTTCTGGCAGAAGGCATCACTGACGACACCGTTCAACGTGTTGGGCGGTCCGGCGCTGGCGCAGTGCATTGGCTACACGCCGGATGGGTTGCCGCTGTCGATGCAGATCGTCGGCCGCCCGTTCGATGATGCAACGGTGCTGCGTGTCGCGCACGCGTATGAGGGTGCGACGCCGTGGCGTGCGCGGCGACCGGTGCTGGAATCGAACGCCAAGGTCTCGACTGCGCTTCCGCCAATCCCGGACCCTGCGCCTCCGGAGATCGATGCGGCACGGCGCGATGAGATCGCGGCGGCCTGTCGCCGGGCTGGGTTGACGCTGAACGAGCGGCATTTTCAGCAGCTCTGCGCTACAGCACCCTATGTCGAGGCGATGGTGGGACGATTGCGGCGCGATCCGGAGTTTCACGAGGAGCCCGCCAGCGTCGTGTACTTCAGCGATACGCGCGACTAGAGCATATCGTACACCTCTCCCGCCCTTCGCGGGAGAGGTCGAGGCGCGAAGCGACGCGGGTGAGGGTCTTTCCCAGGGACACGACCCTCACCCGCGTCGCAAGGGCTCCGCGACCTCTCCCGCGAAAAGCGGGAGAAGTGTACGAGGTTCCGGTCAACGCGAAAATGCTCCAAAGGATCATCGAAGATGGCAACGTTCGTTCTGGTGCACGGATCCTATCAGGGTGGTTGGATCTGGCAGCGTGTCGCACCACGCCTACGTGCCGCAGGCCACACCGTCTACGCACCGACCATGGACGGCTGTGCCGAGCGTCGGCACCAGCTGCGCCCGGGCATCGACACATCGACCTATGTCGCGGAAATCGCCGACCTGCTGTTCTACGAAGATCTGCACGATGTCGTGCTGGTCGGCACCAGCTCGGGCGGCATGGTGGTCTGCGGTGCGGCGGAGCGGATGCGGCACCGGGTCGCACACCTGGTGTTGGTGGATGCGCTGGCATTGTTCAACGGCGAATGCACGCGTGACATCGTAAGGCGCACGACCCCTGTCGCGCCGGGCCTAGCCTATGCGCCATCGCGCGAGGACGCCGAGCAGGGGTTGTTCGCCGATCTGGACCCGACGACGCGGGCCTGGGTGCTCGACCGCTATACCCCGCATCCGACCGGATGTTCGGCGATCCCGGTGCAGCTCACCGATTTCTGGGACCAGAGCTGGAAGGCGACGGTGATCTGGTGTCGCCGGGCGCCCAATCCCGGCGAGGCGCATCAGCGCCGTGCCGCTGCGCGCCTTGGGGCCAGATGGCTGGAACTCGACACCGGGCATTATCCGATGCTCAGCACGCCCGACGAGTTGACCCAGATGCTGATCGACGCCGGATGACGGTCGGGTTCGAAGATGCCGGTCGCTCCGTGCAGTGCTTTCCGTTTGACGTAATCGATCCTCGCACGGAATTATCGGAGTTGGCGTCGAGGCTAGCTTCAACCTGACACACGACCCAAGATCGTCAACCGCGGGGCCCGTCAGTCATGGTGAGGTCGTCAGGATCGAGGGCCGGAAGCCGCGCTGGATCGAAGGGCGAAAGATCGATCGTCTTCGCTGCTCCGTCGAGGATGAGCTCAGCAACAGCCTCTGCCGTCGCGGGCGCGTTGAGGATGCCCCAAACACTATGACCCGTGGCCACATAGGCCCCTCGGGCACCCGGGATGGCGCCAATCAGCGGAAGTCCGTCCTGCGTCCACGGGCGATAGCAAGCCTGGCTCGCGAGAACACGAGAGCTTGCCAAGACCGGCGATATGCGACCGCACAGCGCTTTCAGGCGGTCGATGGCACCATCATCCGGGACGACAAATTCGGGATCGACCGGCAGGGGAGAGTCGCTCGAGATCGCGCACACGTAGGTCGTCCCATCGGCTCGTGGAAAGACCTCTGGTGTAAGGATCGAGCCGGCGGCTTCGTCATACTCAAGAAACAGAGCTTCCGGCGGGATCGTCTCTCCGGTTTCGAAGACGAGGCTGTGTCCTTTCATGCCGAACACGGGCGGCAGCGACAGCCATCGCGTCGCAAGCACCGACCACGGCCCCATCGCGATGACAACTGCATCCCCTTCGAGCGTTTGTCCGTCCAGGTCCACGCCGACCACATCTTCGCCCCGGCGCAGCAGCCCAGTGACCCTTCCTATCCGCAACTCGGCCCCTTGGTCTTCCGCGGCCCGCATCATACCGGTCGTGAAGCCAGCCGGATGCACCTGAGCCGTCGTGTTGGCGGAGCCGAGCCGGCCGTTGATCTCGACCTGCGACGAAATCCATCCAGGCGATGGGCGGCGCGACGCTCGGATCGATGGCTTGCCCACCACGCCGCCATAGGTGGTCATGCGGCGGTAACCCCAATCGCCGCTGAGATCCTCAGCGAGCGCAGCGTGAAGTTCGAAGCTGCGGCGGGCGAGGTGCATAAGAGGGGTCCCGTCGCACCAGTCCCTCGCCAGGAACCCGCCCGACTTCCCGGACGCGGCACACGCGATTGCGCTGCGCTCGATGACGGTGACATTGGCGCCTCTCGACGCGAGACGGTAGGCGATGGAGGTGCCGATGACGCCGCCTCCCAATATCAAAGCTCGCATGTTCTGCCTCGGCTCGATTTTGACCCATCAATAACCGAGAACGGTTCCTCCTGAGCTCCGGAACCGATCCAGGCCATTCAGCTAGTTGGTCGTAGCCTGGCGTATGAGTGGGAACGAACGCCGAGCGTTCCGCGGGATGCCACCCCTGCCGAGGTTCGGGGGCGCCGGGGGGTCGGAACGCGCCCGGGTACCCTCCTTGGAGAAGCGCATAGCGGGCTTGGAAGCGGCAAACGTCGGGGCCGCGCAGCAACGCCAGTTCCCTCTGTCTGGCGAACCCGCTCCGGTCCCCGCTCAGCACCGTGCAGCGGCTCAGGACAGATGTCGCGACGATCGGCCAGACGGTCCCAGAGCAATGCGGCACCGAGGAGAAGCTTGCGGCGTGCGCGGATTCGGCGGCCGGCTGGGAGCCCGCTTCGCGCCCAAATCGGTCATCCGCCGATCAAAGATCCTGGCTCCGAGCGGCCATTGCATACCCATTTCAGGCTGGCCAGATCAGGCCAGGTGCAGCCGGGAGCATTGGTCGACTTGTGCGTCGGGTTACTCCGGCAATCCGGCCGTTTTCAGCGCGTCTGCATAGGTCTTCGCCATGCTTTCGAGAGGAACCGGGATGCGGGCGAAGAAGCCCGAGATCGTCAGTTCCGGCTCGATCTCCAGCAACTCCCGAACAGCTTGCCTCGCACGGTTCTGCCGGCCGAGCTTGACGAGCGCGACCGCAACAACGCGAAGCGCCACCGCGAAACGGCGGTTCTGCGCGAGCGCCCGTTCCGCCCACCGCACCGCCTCGGCATAGTCCTCGTCGATCACCGCCGCGATGGCCATGACGCCGGACATGAGCCAGCCGCGCGGATCGCGCGGATTGAGCCGCTGCGCACGCGCGACCATCTCGCGGCCTGCGCCCTGGTTGCCGCACATCGTCTCGATCCAGCCCGCGAGCGTCAACGCCATGGCGGAATTCGGATTGATGAGCAGTGAGCGGCTGAACAGCTCCCGCGCTCTGTCCCGCCCTGTCTGCGCCATGTTCCAGACCGCGAACGCAGCCATCCAGAGCACCTGCGCGTCGTTGGGCGCGAGCTCGACGGCGCGCCAGGCGAGCCTCACGGCCTCCGCGCGGCCGGCATCGTCCTGCTGCGCCCAGCCCTGGAAATGGCACTGCGCGCGGCAGTACGCCGCCGCGGCCATTGCCGGGGCGTAGGCGGGATCGACCGCCAATGAATGATCGAGGCAGTCCAACGCTGCCGCCATGCTGTCGACAGTGAACTCGGACAGCAGCGCATAGGCGCGCAGCAGGTAATCGTATGCATCGAGCCGGGCCGGCCGGTCGCGCCCGAGCCGGCCGATCTCGGCGAATTGCAATGTCGGCTCGATCGCGGCGGCGACACTCTCGGAAACCCGGTCTTGCAGCTCGAAGACATTCTGCAGATCGCCATCGAAACGGTCAGACCAGAGATGGGCGCCCGACGCGGCATCGACGAGCTGGCCGGTGATGCGAAGTTGGTCGCGACTGCGGCGGACGCTGCCCTCCAGCACGTAGGCCACGCCAAGCTCCTGCCCAACCTGGCGGACATCGACCGCTCTGCCCTTGTAGGCGAACGAGGAGTTGCGGGCGATGACGAACAGCCCGCTGCTGCGCGACAGCGCCGTGATGATCTCCTCCGCCATCCCGTCGGCAAAGTAGTCCTGCTCCGGATCGCCGCTCATGTTGGTGAAAGGCAGCACCGCAATCGACGGCAGCCGGGGACCGTCGCGCCATACAATGACTGCCGGGGGGGCTGCCGGGGGCGCACCATCGCGCGGCGGTTCCGGCTCCGGATCGGCGACCTTACGCACCTCACCCACGAAGCGAACGCCCTTGCGAGGCAGCGTCCGAATCAGGCGCTGCTCCGCGCCGTTGTCGCCGATTGCGGTGCGCGCCGAATTCAGGCGGCTGCTGAGGGTCGCCTCGGAGACGATGCGACCGTGCCACACGGTTTCCAACAGGTCGTCACGGCTGACGACCCGATCCCGCGCCTCGATCAGAAACGTGAGCACGTCGAAGACCTGCGGCTCGATCGCGACCAGGTCGTCACCCTGACGCAACTCCCGCCGGGCGGTATCGAGGGTGCAGCCTGCAAACTGGTAGATCACGGCGCGACCGATACTCGTGACGGAATGCAACCCTAGCCCGCATTTCTCACACTGTCGCGGGATGATGGCGCAGGGCATTGTCGTGCCAGCAGGTTTTCGCGCCGCCGCTAATACCGGGCGTATTCGCAAGGTGCGAAAACTTGCTGGCGCGGCAAGGACCAAGCCAGCACCCGCGAGAGTGTGAGAAATGCGGGCTGGCACGACCGATCTGCCGCAAAAATCATGGCGGTCTGAAGGTGAACTGCACGGCGCCTCAAAGCGGAGCTCCGGCGAAACGGGCAGTCTCGCTGCCAACGCAACCGGACTGAGGGAATCCGCACATGCAGACCGAGACCATCGACCATCGCCGCCGCCGGTT
This sequence comes from uncultured Alphaproteobacteria bacterium, assembly GCA_963826975.1. Classification (GTDB taxonomy): domain Bacteria; phylum Pseudomonadota; class Alphaproteobacteria; order Acetobacterales; family Acetobacteraceae; genus Palsa-883. Next base: position 34,446 of record CAWGZJ010000003.1, read on the forward strand.
TCTCGGCGCCGCTGCCGCGACCATCGCGGCCGCCCAATTCGGCATCAGCAGCCACGCGAGCGCCCAGGCTGCGACGGGGCTGGGTCGTGGCGCCGATCTCGCCCCACCGAAACAGGTCCACGCCGGCGCGCTCAGCGTGGGCTATGTCGAGGCAGGGGTTCCGAACGGCCCGACCGTCATCCTGCTGCACGGCTGGCCATACGACATCCACAGTTTTGTCGAGGTCGTCCCGCTGCTCGCCGCGGCGGGATACCGGGTGATCGTGCCGTATCTCCGCGGCTACGGAACGACGCGCTTCCTGGCGAACGAGACGGTCCGCAACGGGCAGCAATCCGCCTTCGCGGTCGACACCATCGCGCTGATGGATGCGCTCGGGGTCCGGCAGGCGACCCTTGCCGGGTTCGACTGGGGTGCGCGGACCGCCGATATCGTCGCGGCGCTTTGGCCGGAGCGGTGCAAGGGTCTCGTCTCGGTCAGCGGTTACCTGATCGGCAATCCGGAGGCCAACAAGGCGCCGCTGCCGCCCAAGGCCGAGCTCGCATGGTGGTACCAGTTCTATTTCGCGACCAGCCGGGGCCGGGCTGGCTATGAAAAGTATCGCAAGGACTTCGCCAGGCTCATCTGGCAGACCGCCTCGCCGAAATGGAGTTTCGATGACGCGACGTTCGACCGCAGCGCGCAGGCCTTCGACAATCCGGACCACGTCAACATCGTCATCCACAACTATCGCTGGCGGATCGGTCTCGCCGACGGCGAGCGGCAGTATGACGCGCTCGAGAAGCAGCTGGCGCAGGCGCCGGTCATCCGCGTACCGACGATTACCATGGAAGGCGATGCGAACGGCGCAGCACATCTGGAACCGGCGGCATACGCCGGGAAGTTCGCGGGCAAATACGCGCACCGACTGATCAAGGGCGGCGTGGGCCACAACCTGCCCCAGGAAGCGCCGCACGACTTCGCGCAAGCGGTCATCGATGTGGACGCCGCCTGATCATCCGGTCCTCACGCCGCGAGGAAAGTCCGATGCAGTGTGATGTGATGCGGGGGCTGAGGCCACGCGATCCCACGCGGCCGCCGTGGTCATCGCAGCGGAATCCAGAGGGGGCTCTTCCAGGCCTTCAGATCCTCGAGGAATACCTGCAGCTTCGCCGGCAGAAATCGGCGTGTCGGATAGACGGCATGCACGAAGATCTCCGGCGACGACCAATCAGGAAGCAAGCGGACGAGTTCTCCACTCGCGATCTGAGCATCGCAGTAGGTCGATGGCAGCAGGCCGATGCCATGGCCCCGATAGGTGAAAGCGCTCACCGCCTGGAAATCTCTCGCCGCCACCGGCCCGGAGACGTGGAGCTTGATGGATTTCTTGCCGCTGACCAGATGCCATTCCGCCTCGTTGTTACGCCCGTGCAGGAGGATGCATTGATGTTGGCGTAGGTCCTCGGGCCGCGATGGGGGAAGCCGACCGTGCAGATATTCGGGCGCAGCAACGACATAGCGCACGCTCTTTCCGATGCGCTGGGCGATCAGGCTCGAATCCCGCAGTTCGCCAAAGCGGATGGCGACATCGATATTTTCGGCTATCAGGTCCAGGAACAGGTTGGTGATGAACAGGTCGGCCTGGATGCGCGGATAGGTCTTCAGAAATGCAGACAGGAATGCATAGAACGTCTCCTGGCCAAGGATGACCGGCGCAGAGATCCGCAGAAGGCCCTCCGGCTTCATCTGGGTCTGGGTGAGCACCCGCTCCGCGTCAAAGAGGTGGCTCAGCGGCTCGCTGCATTGATTGTAGTAGGCACGGCCCTGCGCCGTCAGGCTGAGCCTGCGCGTCGTCCGCTGTATCAGGGTTACGCCGAGCCTTTCCTCCAGCGCCGTCACCTTGCGGCTGACGGTGGAGACGGGCATGCCGAGTGCGTGCGCGGCGCGGCTGAAGCTCTCGAACTGCGCAACCCCCACGAAGACGGCGATGTCGTTCAGATCGGCCACGTCCGGACTTTTGCATGGGTGCAAAAGACATTCCAGATATTTCCGTCTAATCGAGAAATCGCACCTGCGCCAGATCAGTGTCGTCCAAATCAGTGTCGCCCAAATCTGTGTCGCCAGGGCAATCAGCCCAGGGAGAGATCAAATGACTGACAAGACCGTCATCATCACCGGCGCTTCTCAGGGCATCGGTGCCGGCCTCGCCAACAGCTTTCTCGAAAGGGGCTACGACGTCGTCGCGACCTCGCGGCGGGCCAGCCAGTCAGCGGAGATCAATGCATCCGACCGCCTGGCCTGCGTCGATGGCGACATCGCCGACCCGGAGACGGCCAAGGCCGTGGTCGAAACCGCGCTTGCGCGGTTCGGCTCGATCGACGCTCTGGTCAACAATGCCGGGATCTTCTTCACCAAGCCCTTCATCGACTACACGATCGAGGATTACCGTCGCCTCGCAGCGACGAATTCTCGAAGGGTTTCTGCATCTCACGCAGCGCGTGGTGCGGCAGATGCTGGCGCAGAAGCGCGGCGGCAGCATCGTCAGCATTACCACACCGATGGTGGATCACCCGATCGCCGGCGTGAACGCCTCGGTCGCCATGCTGACCAAGGGAGGCATCGAGGCCATGTCGAAGAACATCGCCATGGAATACGCGAAGGAGCAAATCCGCGCCAACACGGTCGCACCCGGCGTTGTCGACACGCCGCTGCACAAGGATAACCCGAAACACTTCCTGAAGACGCTCTCGCCCATGCACAGCATCTCCAGCGTCCAGGAAATCGTCGATGCCGTCCTCTTCCTGACGGAGGCGCCGCGCATAACCGGGGAGGTGCTGCACGTCGATGGCGGCGCACATCTGGGAAGATGGTGACCCGGATGAGCGCGCGAGCCGCAATATGTTGGACGCGTCGGTGGCGCGCTGTCGGCGGAGGACGGGCGAAAGGCGGCGGAGGTTGCTTGCCTCGGGGCCTTATTCGCGGCCAAGGCGTATCTCGGCTCACTCGACAAGATAATCGGCGTTGCGAAGCTCGGCGTCTATATCGCGACCGAGGGCGACTTCCGAGACCATCCGAAAGTCGCCGACGGAGCGTCCGAGCTCCTCGTCAAGGTCTTCGGCACCGGGATGCTCTCGGCCCGCATCGTCCTCGGCGTCGCCAGCCTGCCGCTCGGCATGCCAATCGAAATCGAGCTCGTTTTTGAACTCTCGACCTAGGGCCTTGGCCACCGATAGTCGGAGACCCGATCCCGGCTTCGGCACGGCTCCTTTACCGAGGCTTTCCATGATGAAAGTCGTCTTGCTGGCGGAACCGAAGGCAAAGCCAGGAAAAAGGACGCGCTAGCGGCGCTCCTCATTGAGTCGCAACCGATCGCTGTGCCGCCGCGCAGCGAGCCGCCAATCCCCCCAACTGGAAGCAAACCTGGAGTACACAGATGAGCGAGCACGCCCATGTAGATGGGGTTTATCCCTTCCCGGCTGTGATGCAGACGCGGACGATCGAAACCAACGGTACATCCATCCATGTGCGGGTCGGCGGTCATGGTCCAGCGGTCGTCATGCTGCACGGCTTCGGCACAACGGGCGACATGTGGGGTCATCTGGCGAGCGCACTCATCGAAGACCACATGATTGTCGCGCCCGACCTGCGTGGGTTGGGCCTCTCGTCGAAGCCTGATGGCGGCTACGACAAGAAGAATCAGGCGGCGGACGTGGTGGGCGTCCTGGACGCCCTGGGTGTCCGTACGTTCGAATTGGTGACGCACGACATCGGCATCATGGTCGGCTTCGCAGTTGCCGCCACCCACCCCGAGCGCGTGAGCCGATGGGTGGCGATCGATGCGCCGCTGCCCGGCGTCGGATCCTGGGATCAGATCACACGGGATCCGGCCATGTGGCACTTTGGCTTTGGTGGTCAGGACATGGAGCGCCTGGTCGCCGGCCGCGAGCGCATCTATCTCGACCGCTTCTGGAACGAACTTTCCCGGGACCCGAAGCGGTTTGATGAAGCGAAACGCCAGCATTACGCGGCACTCTATGCGCAACCCGGCGCAATGCGAGCGAGCTTTGCCCAGTTCCTGGCGTTCAGCCAGGATGCGGCCGACAACAGGACATTCCTTGCGCAGGGCAAGCTTCAGATGCCGGTCTTGGCCTTGGGTGGCGAAGCTACATTCGGCCCTATGATCGGCGCGGTGATCCGGTGTGTCGCCGACAACGTCGAAGATGTGATCATTCCGGATTGCGGGCACTGGATCACGGAAGAACAGCCGGTCGCGACGACAAAACTTGTCGTCGACTTCCTCCATCGCCGTTCGTGAGTTGGCTAGCGTTGCGTAGTGCGGCGCCGCGCGGCTGAGTCCAGCCCGCGCCGCAGCCCATCGACTAGCTAGTACCAGGTAGCAATAGACAGCCACCGTGCTGATCTCCATCTTTATGCAGATCGCCCGGCGGTGGGCAGCGCGTGTCATGCAATGCCCGCCACCAGACTAAGGACGCCACCAGACTAAGGACGAGTGTGGCGGCCGCGCGGGCGCAGGCTGCGCCGGTCGATCCGGCTTTACAGGCTGCGGCGGATTTCGCGCACGCCGCGGCCAAGCTTCCGGCGCAACAGCAGGCGCAGCGTCGCACCTTCGGCATAGCCGACTTCGGCAGCGATCTGATCGACGCTGGCTTGGCTGGTCTCGAGCAGATGCACGGCGCGCTCGATCCGCAGATCCTGGAAGTATTCGAGCGGCGATTTGCCCAGCACGTCGTGCGTCCGGCGCGCCAGCGTGCGCTTGCTGGTGGCGAGCGCCTCCGCGGCCTGATCGAGCGAGAAGCCCTCGGCCAGACGTTGCCGTGCCCAGCGCTCGAACCTGTGCACCAGCGGATCGATGTGGACCAGGTGGCCGGGGATCGCATAGGCCGCCTGCGAGGTGCGCGCGTCGGCCACCATATACTTTGCCGTGACGCTGGCCAGTTCGGGGCTGGCGCGCCGGATCAGGGTCAGTGCCAGGTCCAGATGGCCGAGCGCCGCGCCGGCGGTAACCACCGCGTTGGATTGCACGATGAGTCGCGTCTCGACCAGCCGCACCCGCGGATAGCGCTGCCGGAACAGAGGTGCCAGCCACCACGTGGTGGTGGCCTCTTCGCCGTTGAGCAGGGCCGCTTCTGCCAGCACGAAAGTGCCAACGCAGGCGGCCGCGGTCAGCGCGCCTCGCTCCGACCATTTGCGCAGCACCGCGCCGGCCTCGCATACCTCGGCGCTGGCCAGCGCCTGCACCAGCGGCTCCGGCATGATCCGGTTGATGGCAGGCATCACCACGGCGTCCGGTGTCTGCGCGTGCGCTGCCGAAGTCACCGGCACGCTCAGGCCCTGCGCGGTTGTGACGGTCTTGCGCAGACCCACCACCTTCGTCTGGAAGCGCAGCGAGGAAATGCTGGTCATTTCCGCCAGCGTGTTGGCGAAGCCAAAGGCGTCGAGCACCGCGGCCAGGCCGGTGTCCAAAACGCCGTTGAGGGCAAGGACATGGATATGCATGGCAATTACGATATCAAAATTGACGAGATTGCCAATACGGCAACCCCGGCTTCGCCGCTACTTTGCGCATCCTGATTGCGAAGCTCGGGGTCAGCCGCGAGCAAGAGGGCGCATGGCTGGATCGGTATCAAAGTTGGCAATTCTGCCAATACATTCGGAACGGCTCGCTTTGTAAGGTTCCGCCCGCTCTGGAGCACTTGGTAACCATCGCGTGGAAGAAATGATGATCAATTGTGGATTGTACGTCCGGCTTGAAGCCAAGCCGGGCAAGGAGCGGGCGGTGGCGGACTTCCTTGCCGCCGGCCTTGCCGATCTGCATGGCGGCCGCGGCGGCTATTGGGAAGATCGCGGTTACGAGCAGCATTTCCCGACGCGACGCCTTTACGTTTGTTGCTGCCGGACCGGCCGCGCCACTGCTGCCGGCAGCCTCATTCACCGAAACCAGAATGGAGACCAATCCCATGAGCACCATCAAAGTCGGTCAGGAAAACTCGCAACCCATCGAGATCTACTACGAGGACCATGGCTCCGGATCGCCAGTGGTGCTCATCCATGGCTGGCCGTTGAACGGCGACGCGTGGGAAAAGCAGACCGCCGCGCTGCTCGCAACCGGCCATCGCGTAATCACGTATGACCGCCGCGGCTTCGGCAGGTCGAGCAAGCCGGGCGTCGGGTACAATTACGATACGTTCGCGGCCGATCTCAATGCCCTGTTGAGTGCATTGGATCTGACCGGCGTCTCACTGGTCGGACACTCCATGGGCACCGGGGAAATCACACGATACATCGGCAAATATGGCACGACGCGGCTCCGCAAAGCCGTGCTCATCGGCACTCTTGGGCCCTATCTGGTCAAGACGCCCGACAATCCTGAAGGCATTGATGCGAGCGTGTTCAACGGGATCAAGGCCGGGCTCAAGGCGGATCGGCCGGCCACGCTGATGGAGTTCTTGAAAAACTACTACAGCGTCGGCGGCCCCGATGGAAAGCTGGTCAGCGAGCGCGTCATTGAAGCCAATTGGGTGGTGGCAATCGGCGCATCGCCAATCGGCACAGTGGCCTGCGTCGACGCCTGGATTGAGGACTTTCGCAAGGACATCGCCCGCAACGACCTGCCGACGATGATCATCCACGGCGACGACGACCGCATTCTGCCCGCGGATGTAACGGCCAAACGACAGGCGAAGCTGATCAAAGGTGTGAAGTTCATCGAGATCAAGGGGGGCTCTCACGGCATACCTTGGACGCATGCGGAGGAGATCAACAACGAACTCGTGAAGTTTCTCTTCTAGCTCTCAAGAGTTCACAAGGAACACAACATCATGATGCGACTTCTCACACTATCTCTCGTGGCCACCGCGGGACTTTCCATCGCTGCCGTCGCCGCGCCCCAGCCTGAACGGCTCCGTGGTATCGTGACCGCGGTGACGGGTGACCAGGTCACGGTGCATACGGCGACCGGCGATGTGTCCATGTCAGTTAGCGGCGACACAAAGTATCTGACGACTGTCCACGCCGACGTTAAAAACATCACCGCCGACAGCTATATCGGGGTGGCGACCAAGGATGTTGGTGGCAAGCAGGTGGCGCTCGACATCATTATCTTCCCGCCGGCGATGAAGGGTGCGGCGGAAGGGCATTTCGGCTGGGACAGGATGCCTGACACCACCCTGGCCGGCGGCGCACACACAGCGAGCAGCATGACCAACGGCAGTGTCGCCGCTGTCGCCCAGGGCAGGAGCGCCGCCACCACCAACAGTTCCATGACGAATGGCAGCGTCGCGACCGCGTCGGAAAGCGGGGGGGCCAAACAATTGACGATAACCTACAAGGGCGGTGAGCAGAGGGTTCTTGTGCCGCCCACGGCGCAGATCGTTACGATGCAATTCGGCGCCTTGTCCGATATCAAGCCCGGCGTCGGCGTATTCGTGAATGCCGTCGCGGACGGCGGCAAAACCGCCGCTGGACTGATCATCGTCGGCACCCAAGGTGCGGTTCCCCCCATCTAGGAGGCACGGCGATTTAGCGAGGCACGATGTTGCCGTCCCGAACCCGCGCGGCCCGTGTGCTCACGACACATGGGTCGGCGCGCCCGGTCCATACGCTGCCGATCCGGGTCATGCATTGGGTCGGCGCGGCCTCGGTCATCTGCATGATGCTGAGCGGCTGGGCCATCTACAACGCGTCGCCAAGCCTGCCCTTCACGTTTCCCCGCTGGATGACCCTGGGCGGGTGGCTCGCGGGCGGGATTGCATGGCACATCAGCGTCATGTGGGTGCTGTTCGTGGATGGCAGCGCCTACCTGCTGTATGGCTTCTGCAGCGGGCATTTTCGCCGGGACATCCGCCCGCACGGACCACGAGCGGTCATCCGCGACATGTGGGCCGCGCTGACCGGCAGGCTCGGCCACAGGCTCGGTCACTACAATGCCGTGCAGCGCCTGCTCTACACTTGGGTCATCGCGGTTATCTGTGTCGCGGTCGTGACCGGTCTGTCGATCTGGAAGCCGGTGCAGCTTGGCTGGCTCACGGACCTGTTCGGCGGCTATCCCGTCGCCCGCTTCATTCACCTCGCCGCGATGATTTGCATCGTGCTGTTCCTCATCGTGCATCTGACGCTGGTCGCGATTTTTCCACGCACCCTTGTCGCGATGGTCACGGACATGGCCGCCGAGCCCGAGAAGACCGCACGATGATCCGCCCTCGCACAGAGCGTCTAAAGCCGGCCGTGACGGAAGACGAGATCCGGCCTGACCTGATCCGGATCGGCCGGCGCGCCGCGCTCGGGCGTGGGCTGTCGCTCGGCAGCCTGGCGCTGTTGACCGGCTGCGACCTGTCCACTCATTCCGGCATCGACGCGGCGCTTTGGGCAATGCTGCGGTTCGACGACCGGGTGCAGGCGGCGCTGTTCTCCCGCTGGCGTCTCGCGCAAACCTATCCAGTCAGCGCCGTGACAAAACCGTTTCGGTTCAACGCCTATTACGAGGAATGGCAGGTCCGGGACGTGCCCGCGGATTGGCGGTTGGAAGTGTCAGGTCTTGTCACGGACAAGGCTCCCTGGACGATGGAAAAGCTCCGCTCGCTTCCCAACGAGGCGCAGGTGACGCGGCACATTTGCATTGAGGGCTGGAGCCAGATCGGACAATGGAGCGGTGTGCCGCTGCACGCCTTTCTGCAACGAGTCGGCGCCGACCTTGAGGCCCGGTACGTGTCCTTCAAGTGCTTCGATGGGTATTCGACCAGCATCGACATGCCGAGTGCACTGCACCCACAAACCATCCTGGCACTCGATTTCCTCGACGAGCCGCTCGCCCCCGAATGGGGCGCTCCGGTACGATTGCGAATACCGACCAAGCTTGGTTTCAAGAGCGCCAAGAACATCCAGGCCATCTTCGTAACCAACACATATCCAGGCGGCTACTGGGAAGACCAGGGCTACAACTGGTTCTCTGGGTCATAACGGATGCCCATTCCCGGCCGTCTCCCAGGTGCATGAACTCGGTTCTCTGCATGTTTGCGCGGCATCCAGCCGTCTGAGGCGACAGCGACCGCGGGAGGCCGATTGGAATTGACTTACCTTATTTGGACATTGCCTGCGCTCGCGGTCATTGCCGCAATCGCGAGTGGGCGGGTCGGCACGCTCACTGCCTCGATCATCGGCTTGTCCGCTGCGCTCGCTGTCGCACTGACGACCGCGCCGCATGGCTTCCAGTTCCCCGATGCTATCGTCTCCCTCGCACGAGGCGCCTGGATTGGTTGGATCGTCGTGCCGTATTTCCTCGGTGGCCTGCTATTCTGGCAGATGGCCATCCGGCCCGGCAACGGCGCGATGCCGGTGGAGACCTCCTTGCCCGACGCGCGCGCAAGGCGCCGGTCGTTGTTCACCGCCTGCTTCCTGATCGGCCCTTTCGCTGAGTTGGCGACCGGATTTGGCATCGGCATCATCGGGACGATGATGCTGGTTCGGCGGCTGGATGTTCAACCGGTCTATCTCTTGGCCTTCAGTCTGCTCAGCCAGACCATGCTCCTCTGGGGTGCCATGGGCAGCGGCTCAATCTTCGCCGCTGCGTTCGCTCGCGCCGACCCAACCACGCTCACCGTCAATGCGAGCTTCTTCCTCGTCGCTTTCAACGTCCTCTGGCTACCGCTCTACTGGCGCATGGCGGATAGAGCCGGGATCGTTACCGACTGGCGCGAGAGGATCAGCGAAACCCTCTGGCTCGGCACCAGCCTGGCGTTCGTGATTGTCGCCACGGCTTTGCTCGGCCCCGAAACGGCGATGCTCGCCGCCTATGGGCCGATGATCGTGCTGCGTTACCTGGTCGACGAGCGCCCGCATCGCGGCGAACTCATCCTTGCCATTCGCAAGGTGGCGCCCTTCGCGCTCCTGATCGGCTGGCTCGTCTTGACCCGGCTGCTACCGCCGCTCGCGCATTTTCTTGAACAGACCGGCCGCATGGAGCCCTTCGCGGGTGCACCCGAATGGTCGCCGCTTTTCCACGCCGGGACGTGGCTTGTCATCGCCGCCATTCTGACGGGGGTGCTGCGAGGCCACGCATCTGCGTTCCCGAGTGAGATCAAGGCGGTCTGGAAGACAGGTCGCCTCGCGGTTCTGACTATCATCATTTTCTCAATGATGGCGGAGCTTCTGTCCGCTTCGGGCATCGCCGATGGCTTGGCGCGCGGCCTGTTCGCGGCGCTCGGCCGTTGGGCGATCGTGTTGACGCCTATCGTCTCGGCCGTGTCCGGCGCGCTTGCGAATAGTGGCAGCGTCGCAAATGGTCTGTTCATGGCCTCACAGGTGAGCCTTGCAACGGAAGCCGGTCTCAACGTGGCGCTCGTAATGGCCCTGCAACATATGGCGGCCTTGTCATTGCAGATGGTCTCGCCGGTTCGCATGTCAATCGTGTGCAGCCTCGCGGGAACTCCGGGACGCGAGTGGGGCGCCTACAGAACCATGCTGCCGTTTGCCGCGGCAACTGTCGCCGTGCTGCTCATCGCTTCCTTCCTGATCGCCATTCGGGTTCTTTAATCCCGCATCGAACCGTGCAGGGCTTGATCGCGCCTCTCTATTGCGACAGCGCACCGACGTGCTGTCGACATTGGTTCCGACGTTCTCGATGACCGCGCCCTTCAGTCGTTGCCGTCGTCAGCAACCCGACCCGATATGCACATGTTCGTCTCGTCATGCTCATGGATCACCACGTTGATGATCTTGGGATCCGAGCCAATGGCCTCGGACGTCACCGCGACGATTTCGTGAATGAGCTGACGTTTCCGGGCGTGCGTGAGGCCCGCGGCAATGTGCGCCTGAATGAATGGCATGGTGCGTCTCCTTTTCGTATCGCTATGTCAGCCGCGCGATCAACTCTTTGTCGCCGGCCGCGCCTTCGGTGTAGTCAGGCAGGTGCTCGCCGTGTTCGACGAAGTTGATTCCACGCCCTTCCCGAATGACGAAGAAGATGTTGTGCTTTGGCTCGCCGGTCGCCTCGCTGATGACCCGTAGGAGTCCGGCGGCGAGCTTGCGCTTCTGCTCGTCCGTGCGGCCTTGCCGCATGTCGCACGAAATGAGTGCCATCTTGTATCTCCTCAGTGCTGTTGAACGCTCGGCATCACTGAATTCCCGGATGCGCGGTTGCGTACGTAGCCACCGGCTTGACGGCCGCGAGCAGGGACATCAGGTCCGATAGCGGCCGTTCGTCCAGCGTCTGAACGACCTTTATGATTTGCCCACGCAGCGCGGCGTCTGCGTAAGCTTCGCTGAGCCAGTGGAATTTTTCGACGACCCGCTCCCATGACATCGGATTGGCCAGGCTTCCTTCATAGCCCAGCTTCTCCTGCTTCAGCGCGCGGCCATCCTTGGTGTGGACGGTGATCCTGGCGTTCATTTCCTGCGGATACCGAGCGGAGAATTCCAAGTCCGGCAGGACTTCGACACGAGGCAGAAGCGCTTGCGCATCGGCGGCCTGGATGCGGCTGGGTTCAAGCTGCGCGGGTCCGACCTGGTCGTCGAGCAGTGCGGCTGCGATCAGGTATTTCAGATTGTAGTCGGCCTGCTCCTTGGTGGTTGGGTTATCCTTGGAACCGAAGGATCCGCCGCCAGCGATATCGTAACCGCTCTGGAAAATGTCGCACTGCACGCGCTCGACGTCGCTGCTTGACAACCCATGTTTCCGCTTTAGTTCCAGCGTCGCCTCCAACACCGGCTGGCCGTGGATCAGGGAGCAGAACTTCTTCAGGACGGTCTGTTTCACCACCTCCAGAGACGGATCATCCCAGTCGGCCGGAATCGTCTGAGCGAACATGCGCTCGAGGCCGTTGGGCCCTTCGAAGAGACGCATCGGGCCGGTGAATCCTCGCTTGGCCAGCGACGCGGCATAGACCGCACGCATGGCCGTAAGCCCCGGCGAGAAACCCTTCCATTGCGACACCGGTTCGGAGTGCACGCAGGACAGGGACACGTTGTCTACCGCCGCGATCGCCACGGCATTGGCGATCTGGGATTCCGTCAGCCCAAAGAGCTTGCCGGATGCGAGGGCAACCGACATGGCGAGCTGAAGGGCATGATTGAAACCTTTCGCCATGACGGGAACGACTGCCGTAAAGCGGCATTGGACTTCATAGGCGACCGCGAGCGCCAACAGAAAGTCCTCCCCACGCGCTTTCGCGTGTTCAGCGCTCGCAAGGACAGCACCGAAATTGTCGCTCGGATGGCAGAGACCGCCCGGAGACATATAGCTGTCGAGAAGATCGACGTAGCGAACGAGACCGGAGTTGTAGAGAGCGGCCTGATCAACGGACGTTGCGCCACCGCCGATGAGAGTGCAGCTTCCCGCTGACCGATATTCCTCAAACTGATCCCGGAGCGCACGAAATGGCGCACCTGGCAACGCGGCGACCGCGCAGCCAATACTGTCGAGTATGTTTCGCTTCAACAGCGCGCGCGTCTCAGCAGTCAGATGCGAGGGCTTCGCCTTGCTCGTGAACGCCGCGATCCGCTCGACCGCCGTGCGCTCTCCATTGGCGTGCTGCGCGCACATCCTTTTCTCCTGTTGCTCGCTTCGTCTGTAACGGTCGCGGAGATTGTTGAGCCACGAGCGTTGCGGGAAGCGCGGCCAACTACACAGACGACCACATCCACGCCTCCGCTCGTTCCCAACGTCCAGGCACCGCACCTCTTGCAGTTACACAAATTGGGCATTCAGAGCGCTCGAGGAAAACGATTTGTTGAGATATCCGCAATCACTGCGACTGATAAGCTATGCCCGGCATGACAACTTTCAGGTTGATCGGTAACCCAAATGGTCTTGGAGACTTCCTGGCAAGCATCACTATAATAGCCTGCATCCCCGTGGATGACTGGCGTCGCGTGAGACAACGATCGCGCCAGCGTTCAAGGCTCCGTGGCAGGCAATCACCCAATCGCGCGAGGTGGGGGCGTGAATGACGACGAGGGTCTCGGGTGCCACACCGGGGTGCAGGAGGCCACGGGCGAAGCGATTTCTGTCGTTGGGTGGCCTGCACGGCGACCGGTTGGAGAGCGCTTCCCTATGCCCTACGATATTGCCCAGGGCGGATGATCTCGGCCGGTGGTGAGGCAATCATGGAGTACGGTGATCTTCGCGTTCTGGAAGCTGTGGCGCGGCACGGCAGCATGAATCGTGCCGCAGTCGAACTCAACATGGTCCAATCGAATGTCACGGCGCGCATTCGTGTGCTCGAGGAGCAGGTCGGGACCCAGCTCTTCGACCGCAGCCGACGCGGCGTCATGTTGACCGCGGCCGGCCAGCGCTTGCTGCCTTATGTCGCGCGATTCTCAGCCCTGTTGAAGGAGGCCCAGGAAGCAGCGTGCGATGACGGCACGCCGCGCGGCAATGTCCGTATTGGCGCTCTCGAGACGACCGCCGCCCTGCGTCTTCCCCCGATCTTGACGGCCTACACGCAGGCCTATCCCGAGGTGGCGCTGGTCGTCACCACGGGGACGAGTTGCAGCCTGGTCGAGGACGTTCTCGCCCACAGGCTCGACGGGGCATTCGTAGCAGGTCCTGTCCACCATGCCGATCTCCTGGAAGAGCCGGTTTTCCGCGAAGAGCTGATGCTCGTTACGTCCCCGTCGCTGCGAGGACTTGATGACCTTGACCGGCAGCGAGACCTGAAGATCATCGTCTTTCGTCACGGCTGTTCTTATCGTCAACGCTTGGAAAACCTGTTGACCCAGCGAGGCATTCGAACCGCCAAGCCATTGGAATTCGGCTCCTTGGATGCCATTCTGGGCTGTGTTGCGGCTGGAGTGGGCATCACGCTTCTGCCCAAGGCCGTCGTGGCATCGTCCCGGAAGGACGGGCTTGTCCTGGCGCATGAATTGCCGCCCGAACAGGCCCGTGTGACGACGATGTTTATCCACCGCTCCGATGTGTGTGCGAGTAGTGCGCTGAACGCGTTCTTGGCAGTTGCCAGACCCTCGCCCCTTAAATTGGTCGTGGGCGATTAGGGGATCCCCCGCGCCTTGCAGCTAATTTTTCCCGGAGTTCTCAAAATGCCGAAGTTCTCAAAATGCCGGAGTTCTCTAAATGAACGAATCAGTGGACGAGGATCTCTGCCAACGGCTGGTCGGCCAACGACTGCCCTCGGTCCGACTGCCCTCGACCGCCGGAGGCATCGTCGACCTGGCCGCGCCGTCTACCGGCCGGACGGTGATCTATTGCTACCCGCGAACGAGCGAGCCCGGGAAGCCGGCGCCCACGGATTGGGACCTGATACCCGGTGCCCGGGGATGCACGCCGCAAGCATGCACGTTTCGGGACCATTATCAGGAGCTGCGAGCCCTTGGCGCCGAGGTTTTCGGCCTGAGCACACAAACCACCGCGTATCAGGCAGAAATGTCCAGTCGACTGCATCTCCCCTTTGCCGTGTTGAGCGACGCCGCCATGCGCTTCACTGACGCACTACGCCTGCCGACCTTCATGGTCGATGGGATGCGATTGATCAAGCGGCTGACGATCATCGCCCGGGGGCCAAGGATAGAGACCGTTTTCTATCCGATCGTACGCCCCGAGGAGAATGCCTCCAACGTGATTGCTTGGCTCAAAACGAGTCCGATTTGACGGCCACGGCGCGCCAGCACCGGATCCTCACGCCCGTATCGACGACAAGGCGGACCAGCCGCCCAAATGTCACCGGAAATCGCAACCACATGTCGCCGTGTTCCGTTCGAGGACTCTCGGGATGTTTCACGCGATCAGCATGGTAAGCGATGTGCGCTTGCCGGCCGTGCGATGTTCGCAGACTGGGTGGAGAAACCTCGCCTAATGAACTGACCCAAATCGGCCTGAGATGAATCCCTTGGAAGGCAATGAGTGGTCATCTCTGTAGCAGATTACCCTTATCGCTATTTATCATTTTCGCGATCTCTGGAAAGAGCAGATGATCTCTCTGCTTGGCAAGGCGTCACGGAAACGGCGTTAGCCCGGCGGAGGGACACATGGCAATTAGAACAAGACTGACGGAGTTTTTTGGGCTCCAACATCCGATCGTGCTGGCCCCGATGACACCGGCAGCCGGAGCTGACCTCGCATCGGCCGTTTCAGAGGCTGGGGGCTTGGGCCTGCTGGGTGGCGGTTATGCCGAGCGAGCATCGTTCATGGCGGAAGCCGCCAAAGTGACGCGCCCAGATGTCGGCTGCGGCTTCATCACATGGGCGCTGGCACGCGATCCTGCCCTGTATGATGAGGCGCTGGCGCGGTTTCCGCGGGCGATGATGTTGTCCTTTGCCGATCCGGCGCCTTTGGCCCGGCGCGCCAGGGATGCGGGCGTGCCTTTGATTTGTCAGGTCCATACGCTGGACCAGGCCCTTCATGCGGTCGATGTAGGGGCCAACGTCGTTGTCGCCCAAGGAACGGAGGCAGGAGGGCATGGCCAGATAGCCCGATCGACGATGCCGTTTGTGCCCGCCGTCGCCGACGCCGTCAGCCGCCGAGCGCCCGACGTCCTGGTGCTGGCGGCGGGCGGGATCGCTGATGGGCGTGGGCTTGCGGCGGCGTTGATGTTGGGCGCGGACGGCGTCCTGATGGGAACCCGCTTCTGGGCAACGCAGGAAGCAATCATCCACTCCGCGGCAAAGACGAAGGTCGTTGCAGCGTCGGGCGATGAGACGATCCGTACCCGGGTTTACGACATCGTGCGCCGGCGCGACTGGCCGGAAGGTTATACCGGACGGCTCATGAAAAATGAGTTTATCGAAAAATGGCACGGCCGCGAAGCCGAGCTGGCTGCGATTCAGGAAGCCGAACTGGCCAAGGTCGAAGCCGCCTATGAAGCCGGAGACTACGACACGGCAAACGTAACGGTCGGCGAAAGCATCGGACTTGTCCGCGACATACCGCGGGCAGGCGAACTGGTGCGGCGTATCTCCGCGGAGGCGACGGCACGCCTGTCGCTGGGCCGGCAGAACCAGTTCGTGGGTGAAGCCACAGCAGTGGCAGAACGGACTTGATCCCGAAACCATTTCCATAGCGTTTGATAGGAGAGCTCGCGATGGCCGATCCCACCCCTGCCACAGTCGGCGTCGATCATGTCGGACTGAGCGTCAGAAACCTTGAAAGCACCCGCCGCTTCTTTTGCGACTGCCTCGGGTGGAGTGTCGTCGGTGAGCGGCCTGACTATCCCGCCGTCTTCGTCTCCGACGGCAGCCTGATCGTCACCTTGTGGCAGGTCGAGTCGCCGCAAAGCGCCGTCGCGTTTGACCGACGCGCCAATGTCGGCCTGCATCACCTCGCGCTGGCCGTGGCTGATCGCCCAGGGCTGGATGCGCTGCACGAACGCGTCGCGAGCTGGCCGGACGTTGTTGTGGAATTCGCTCCGGCGCTCTCCGGGAAAGGACCGAAGATCCATTTCATGATACGGGAACCAAGCGGCGTTCGGCTTGAATTCGCCTACGACCCTCGCCTCGAAGCGGCCCGCAAGCGGCAGTGACAAAACCTGCCGCGCCGGATCTCAGGATTCTCGTTCTCGGCGCCAGCGGGATCGGCGGCCATCTCGGCGGGCGGCTGGCCGAGAGCGGCGCGGATGTGGCAGGAGTGAGTTGGCGGGGGATCAGAGGTCGAGATGGACCGCCTCGACCTGGCCGGCGTCCGTCGCGGCAGGGACGGCGATGCAAATGAGAGCCTCGCCGTCGCGCACCTTGTAGGATGGCGACTTCGCATAAGTAACGGCGCCCTTGAGGATCCGCGTCTTGCACGTACCGCAATGGCCTTTCCGGCAGCTAAACTCATGAGAGAGGCCGCGCGTTTCGGCGAGATCGAGCAGCGATCCCGCTTCCGGCATCCAACACGCCACCTTGTCAGACGCCACAAACACGATGGATACAGGGACCGTCGCCGCCGGTAGCAAGGACTCCGCCGCGGCGCTCTCGTCCGACGAGCGATTTAGCGAGCCAGGTCCGAAGGCTTCGGCGTGCACCCTCTCATCGCGAACATCGAGGCGGCGCAAGCTGTCGTAGATCGATTGTGTGAAGGTGGCCGGACCGCACAGATAGAAATCACAGTCCTCGAGCGGGAGCATCTTGGTCAGCAGGGTCTCGTCGATCCGGCCGATAACGTCGTAGTCCCGCCCTTCTATCGCTCCATCAGCACGGCTGAGCAGACGCACCAGAGTGATCGCTCCCTTCGCGGCCGCGACAAGCTCCGTCAGCTCGGTATCGAACGCACGCTCGGCTTTGGATCCTGCCGCATAGAAAAACCAGGTCGGCCGGAAGCGCCGCGTGCGAAGGCCCTCGTAGACGATATGGCGCAGCATGGCCAGCAGCGGTGTCACACCGATGCCGGCAGCCAAAAGCGCTGCGGGCCGGCGTTCCGCGGCATCGATGACGAAGCCGCCATCAGGAGCCCGCGCCTCGATGATGTCGCCCTCCCGCAGGCAATCGTGCAGGAACGAGGAGACCACACCCTGCTGCTTCACGCTGAGGCGATAGATACCGTCCGAGGGTGCAACCGAGATTGTATAGGTCCGAATGAGTGGCAAAACGCTCCCCGCCGACACAACGCGGATTGGCAGAAACTGGCCGGCCATGTGCGGAATGATCCCGGTGCCGTCAGTTGGCTCAAGATGAAACGACCGAATGACCGCGCTCTCTTCGACGATCTTGGACACCCGGAAGGGGCGCCATCGCCTCGCCAGTGTCGCGGCTTTCTGGCGACGTTCAACCTCCGCCCAACTGCCCGTCATCAGCGAGTTTGGCGACCAGCCCTCCGGCGAAACGGCCCAGCGAAGCGGTAGAGCATTGGGCCGGTAGAGGATCTGGCGCGGTCTGAACCGCCAAAACCGCTCAGCGCCCTGAAAGTCTTTGATCTCGGGCGAATCAAGGATCACCTCGACGTCGCCGGTGATCTGCAGCAGGTCCCCGGTTTCCCAGTCCGGAAAAACCAGGCCGCCCTTCGGATTGACCAGGAAGTTGCCCAACGTGTTGAAGAACAGGTTGCCGGCAAAATCCGGAATCGTGATGACGCCGTCCGGGCCAATCCGCACAAAACCCGGTTTGCCGCCGCGGTGCGAGACATCGACTTGTCGCCGTCCGTTTTCGCGCTCGACATAGGACGCGACAAACAGAGTGTCCGCACTCTGGATCAGTGCGCGTACGCGATCGTCTGCCGCCTCTTGCGGAACAGTTGGCTCCGCCGAAGGCTTCGCGGGATCATGGATGAAGGAGAACTCCCTCATCTGAATGTACTGCGGACAATTGCCATAGCTTTGTTCGACAACCAGATCGAACCCTTCGTCATCATTGCGGCTGACAGGCCCGTTCAACCGATTGCGGCGACGGTTGAACAGGTCGATTCCCAGCAGCCCCAGGCCGTCGCCATCCTCCATGCCGGCATCGGCCGGATCGCCAGGATCGCGCGGGATGCGGATGCTCAGTCGATGGGGGCTGGCCGCCCGCATGAAGCCCGGGCGACCACTACGGAGTGTTGCCCAAGCATTCCCCGCCGGATCGACCGCGCCCAGGACGACGAATGGGAGCAACGGAAAGAATTGGCGATGTTGATCGATCAGACGATCGCGGATTGCTCTCTTTCCGACCTCTGCCATCCGATCGGCAACACCGGCGCTGCTTTGCATCGCTATTTCGCCCGCATGCCAGGGCGGAAGAGGATCCTCTTGTTCGTTGGTCTTCATAGCGAGTGCCTTTCGGATGGGAGGCGCTGCGCATGACGCCGCCAATCTTCACGACCTCAGGCGCTTGCCGACAGGCCGTCCGGCATCTTCTGGAAGGACAAGAGGTCAATCAATACTCCGATCCTGGCAAGCGCATCCTGCCTGTACACGGTGGCTTCGTTACCTCGCATCTTAAAATTAACACCTGCGCGCCAGGTTTGTTGCGGGAGAGAACAAACTGCGGCTCGCGAGTGGCATGCCGGAACTTAACGGCAGCCGCTCGCGAACCGTCGGCGCCTACTGGGGCAGCTGGTCCTTGATTTTTCCGACACCAGCCTGCGCGCAAGCCTGGTCCTTATCACCCCCGGGCGAGCCGGCCACACCCAGCCCGCCCACGATTTCGCCGTGGGCCATGATAGCCACCGCGCCGGGCAGAGCGATTATGTTCGGCAAGGTGGCGAGTTGGGCGGCAGCGGGATTCTTCTGCACTACCTCGGCAAACCCTCCCGACGTTTCCTGCTTGAAGAGCGGCCCCATGGTAATAACGGTGTAGGCTTTACGGAAGCTGCTATCCCGCGTGTGGATCGTACTGTGGTCTCCACGCAGAATGACTTGCGGGATGCCGGAAACGTCCACGAGAGTAACGGTCACCGCATAGCCGTTCGCAGTGCAGGCCCGAAGGGCCTCCTGCGCCGCAGCGTTCGCAAGTTCGAACGGGACTGAATAGCCGTGCTGGTTCACCTGTGCATGTGCGAAACCAGGGAGAGCGAGCGCTGCAAGGCCAGTAGCGGCAATAATCGCATTCCGTGTCATGGAGTGGCTCCTTTGGGGTCCTGCCGGGTTGGCTCGGTACGTGCAACATAGCGGCCTTCCATCTCGACGCGGTAGTTGCCATAGTCGAGAACTACCTTCTCATTTTTCGGAAGGCTTTGGCCAATGGACCGTCTCGAAGCCATGTCGATCCTGCTCCATGCCGTGGAGGCCGGCAGCCTTTCGCAGGCCAGTCGGAACCTTCGCCTGCCCCTTGCCACCGTCAGCCGGAAAGTCTCCGAGTTGGAGGCCCATCTAAACACCACGCTTTTTACGCGATCGGCGAAGGGACTTATGCCGACGCCAGCAGGCCTTTCTTTCATTACGGCCGCCAAAGCTATCCTGGAGTTGGTGAACGAGGCAGAACGCACCGCTTCCGGTGAATACACCGCACCTAAAGGAGACCTTGCGGTGACAGCTCCGACCATGTTCGGTCGGCTGCATGTCCTGCCGGTATTGAAGGAATTTCTGAGCGCCTACCCCGAAGTCGATGTCGGATTAGTGCTTACCGATCGCATTGCCCATTTCGTAGACGACCAGGTGGATGTTGCGTTGCGGATCGGCAATCTTCCGGACAGTGCGCTGACTGCCACCCGCCTCGGATCTGTGCGCCGCGTTGTCTGTGCAAGTCCCGCCTATTTCGCTCAGCACGGAAGCCCGGTGACACCCGACGATCTCCAGTATCGTCCGGCCATCACTTTTGAAAGCGTCTCCGCTCCTGGAGTTTGGCGCTTCTACTCTGGCAGCAACCAGCTCGACGCAGTGCTTCGCTCGCGCCTCAGCGTCAACACGACAGATGGAGCGGTCGATGCAGCGATTGCCGGCATGGGGTTGGCGCGCGCTAACTCCTATCAGGTCGTCGATCATGTGCGGCGGGGAGCGCTGGCGCTCACTCTCGAAGCATTTGAGCCGCCAGCCCGGCCGGTGCATTTGATCTACAACAGCCACGCCCGCCTGCCGCTCAAGCTGCGTGCGTTCATCGATTTTGTCACCCCGCGGCTGCGTGCCCGCCTGACGGCCGCTGCACTATAGTTTCGGAGGGAGAGAACACCGCAATTTGCGGCGGTCTTCGACGAAGTGAAAATCGTATCAGATCAGTAACCGAGCGCTGTTCGCTATTTCTTGCGAAATGCAACAACAGGCACCGCAGGCGGCAAGTCAGGCACCGGGATGATGAGATGGATGCTTGCCAGACGTTAAGCTGCATCATCATACAGCCACACGTAGCCTTCGAACTCGAAGCCGGTTCACCAGCCGGGCGAAAGTGCTGAACGCCGGCCAATCAAGGGACGCCGCCTGCTACACCTCGCTCGGCATATCGGTAATTCGTTCGCGGCATTCGCAACACCCGCAACTTCAGGAGCAACAGTCGCGGCCAGAATTGATCGGCGCGTAGACCGTGGCCCGGCACATGCAGGACGACGTTATCGGGACGTCAGCCAGGGCTAACGCGTCATCGAGTTTCTTGCTAAGTCTGGCGTGTTCTTCTTTTTCGCCTCGACGCCGCAGACACTCCACGATCCCGTGCAGCGCCCAGACGTTGTCCGGATGCTGGGTGCAGCGTTGGATCCGGCCGCTCAGGCCAAGGTCATCCCGGTAAACTTCCTCGGCTTCGGCGTAGTGGCCCTGCTCCGCCAATAATGCCGCGAGCGCGTGCCGTGGCGGATGCATCCAGGCCCACGGCTCGGTGTAGCTAAGGCTGTCGTCTCGTCTTACGCTCTCGCGCAAGGCCGCGAATGCGGTTTCGTAGTTGCCCTTGTGATATTCCAATTCTCCCTCCAGCATCTTCTCACCGACGCCCAATGTCGCATGCGCGTAGTTGCTGAGGAATTTACGATCCACCGGGATACGCGCAAGACCTTCGGAGAACCGGGCCCTCTCTGCCTCAGCCGCCGCAAAATCTTTAAGCGTCGCGTACGCGACACCTCGCGCATAGTGCTGCATCGCGGTCGAGATCAGGTAAAGTTCCGGATCCTCCGGCATTGGTTCGTCGATGATCGACTGCCACTGACCGAACCGCACCAGCACGTGCATTTTCATCGAATAGTAAGCCTCGGTGGTGTAGGCGAGCTTCGGGCGGTCCGGCACAGCCAGGATTTCCCGCGGCAAGATGCGCCGAATCGTATTCGCGGCTTCCAGCGCGCCCCTGTATTGCCCAAGGAACATGCAGGTAAAGATCATAAGATGAAGATCGTGACAGCGCGCCGTGATGTAAAAGTTGAACGAACCCGCGTAATCGGCGTACACGTTGTCGGCTGTGATGGCCTTCTCGCTTGCCAGCAGGGCCCTCTCGTAGTCGCCACACAACACGTAGATGTGGCCCGGCATGTGGTTCATATGCCCGGCGTCAGGACACAAGGTCCCGAGGATGTCGGCCGACCGCATGGCGTCTTCGGGGTGATTGGACATCTCGAGCGCGTGTATATGCATGTGAACGATCGCCGGATGTTGCGGCCGGCCGGCGTCGTCCGACAGGGCGATCGAACGTTCGATCACGCGCACGGCCTCGACCACGTCCGAGTTAGGTGCCGGCAAGCCGGTCCTGACGTCCCAGAGCCGGCGAGGCGTACGCGTAATGAGCGCTTCCGCGAACAGCGCCATCACGTCATGGTCGTTCGGGAACTCGTAATGGACCCGGCGCATCTCAGCCGCATAATCGTCGTCCCACCTGTCGAACTCCTCGGGCGGCACGGCATGCGGCTTCTGATAACGGCGCGACAGCGCCTCGACCAGACGCCGCTCGACCCGCGTCGCCCCCTCGACCCGCGTCGCCCCCTCGATCCTCGTCGCCCGGTCAAATCGCTCGCGCGCGAGGCCGATATGCGTGAATGCGAGCGCGGTAACGGCCGCCGCCTCGGTTGCGCCAAGATCGCGCCAGGGCAAGTTGTAGAAAGGCCCGGCTGCGTACGCGATACCCCAATGGGCCATGAGGCAATCCGGGTCCAACTCAAGCGCCTTCCGGAAGCACTTTACACCCTCCTCCTGATTGAAGCCGTAGCACCAGTTGAGGCCGAGGTTGAACCACTTCTGTGCGTCGGGTGAGGCGGTGGAGATACGTCTTGTGTGGGCGCCAAGGTCAAAGCGATCCATTCGCAGATCTCCCCATTCGCAGATCTCCATTTTGGCCGCCGGCCGTCATCCTAGCGTGGCGTCGCGGTCATCCCGGTCGGGCAACACGGTTCGCGATCACATCCCTCGGCGAAGCAGTTCCCAAAACCGGCGATTGATGGAGTGATCATGCCACGCCAGGCCCGAATTCCCAGGTTTCTTTGGTTGCAGGAAGGGTCCTTGATACTGAAATCATCGAATAGGGCCTTGCAACGACTTTGTCCAAGTTTCCTGAACTTCCTCCTACGTCGGCGTTCGGGGGAGCCGGAACACTCTCGCCTTCACCGCTTTCTCAGGGACGCGGGTTGCTCAGGGACGCGAGCGGCTTTCGATCCAGCGAGCTGTACACACAAATGTCAGAACATTGACCAGGGACGACGCACGCAGGGAAGTGAGAGCACAATAAGCCCGGATCAACCTCGTGGAACCGCTCCCCGGTATCATAATCGGGAATGCGGGCGGCGCGGCTGCTCGGGCAGACCACCGGGGCGGCGCCAGTGGATAAAATCTGACGCTTGGTGCCCGCGCTATAGATCGGTTAGGGGTGCAGACTGCCGGTAGACGCGGTAAGCCGCCTACCGCCGGTTTGGGTGGATTCCGGCTGTAGACGCCGCGATCAACCTACCGCCGCATTAAGTCACTCGCCACCCGCTCGGCCAGATCCGCTACCGGCATGACGTGTGCCGTCGAAAACGCGAGTATCACCAGCGTCGCATGATGAACGTCGGTATTAACCATCGAGCCGAAGCCTCGATCCGGATAGTCGAACGTCGCAGTCGCGTCCGAAAGGAACACCACCCGGTAGTTGCGGAACATTGCGTCCCGCGCCGTCGCATGGCAGCAATTCTCGGTCGTTGTTCCGGATACGATGACCGTATCGACGCCCCATTCCCGCAGGATGATATCGAGGTCGGTGCCGAAGAAGGCGCTGTAGCGATGCTTCTTGATCACATGCTCGCCGGGCGCCGGCGCGAGCTCGGGGTAGACTTCCACTCCGGGCGTGCCGTCCACCAGTGCGTCGCGATTGGCGATCGGCGGATGCAAGTCGTCGAACAGGCCCATATCGCAGCCGTCGCGGCGATGCACATGCGCCGTGTAAATCACTCTGATCCCAGCATCGCGACAAATCTTCAGTGCTTCCGCGAGCCTTGGCACCATGGCGCGCGCGGCGGGCACTTCGATTGGAGCGCCTGTGGCGACGAAGTCATTTTGCATGTCCACCACGATCATGGCGGTCTTCACTGGATCGATCGTGTCGATTTGCATTGTCGTCTCCTCCATTCAACCGACATGCGCAAGATTCTGGACGATTGCGTGGTCAGGCTAGTGTCCTAATTCCGAAGTCCCTGGCATTCTAGTCCGAGATTCCCCAGATGAACGGCCAATCCGGCCGCCACGAAGGGAGGCTAGCCAAAGAACCGCGCATTCCGCAATGATTCGTTCGCCGGGTAGGCGACTGCAGCCTGCTGACTGGTCGAGGACCGCTCTGGAAGTGGCTGTCGGGTGAACGCTAATTGGTAAAGGAAAGCGACCCGGCTACCGCCGCTTTGGGTCGATTCCGGCGGTTGCCGCAGCGCTCACCCTGCCGCCGCTGTGGGTCCGCGCGCGGTACGACCCGGCGGGTACCGAGCGTCAGATTTTATCCACCAGTGGCATTGGTGTTCGGGCTGGCGCCGTTGAGCGGCACGACGGTGACACTGGTCTGTGCCGCGGCGATCGCGCTGGGGGCGGCGGGTGTGAGCATGTCGCGGATGGTGGAACGGTAGACCAGGGCAACGGCGCGGTAATTTTCGGTTTGCATATCCGCGCAGCAGACGTGAGCAGCGCCCGTTGTAGGCACGGCGAGGTGGCTCGGCCAACGGGTCAAACTCAAGGGTCGTTGGCCTCAGTGCAGGCGCGGATAGCCCAGCGCGGCGGCCTCGGCTGCATAGCGGCATGGCGTCCCGTAGTCGACCTGGTCAGGCGGCACGATGTCCAGCAGCAGCATCCCGGCCCGCACGGGCGCCCATTTCGGCTCAGCGGCCACGCGTCGCAGCGCCTGCGCAAGCGCGGCCTTCGTCACCGGATCGGTCGCGGCGGCGGTGACGAACGGGATCGCGGGAGTGGGCGGCGTCGCGGCCAGAACACGAAGCTGCTCCGCCAGGGCCGGGCGATGGCGGGCGAAGAAGGCATAGGTGACGCAATCCACGCACGTGGCATCGGCCTCGCCGCGGGCTACCCGTTCGAGGCTGATCGGTTGACTGTGGGTCTCGACGATTGACCCGAAGAACGGCCTGCCGCCTGCCAGTTCGGCGATCACGCGGCGCGGCAGGTTCATGCCCGAATTCGAATGGAGACTGTTGAATACGAAATCGCAGCCGCGAAGGTCGGCAACGGAGCGGAAGGGCGCGTCCCGCCGCACTACAAACACGCCGGCATGGGTCGGGCCGGCGCAGTGCGCGGCGCCATAGGCTGGCACGCCCAGGACCATCGCCTGCCCGGCGTAGATGGTTTGCAGTGGCCAGCCGCAGACCTGGGTGAACACTGTGTCGGGCTCGATCCGCGCGGGCACTGGTTTGCGCGCGAAGTCCAGCGCCGGGGGTAGGCCTGTAACGCCGAGCCGTTCCGCCTCGGTCCGGATCGCCAGCCAGAAGGCAGCGTTGTCGACCTGCATCTCCGGCAGGTTGTACATCGGCAGGCTGGCTTGCGGCATCAGACGGTGGCCGGCTGCGACACTGCGGCTTGCAGCGCCAGCTGGGTCATGTCACCGCCGCGGCAGCAGCGGACTGTGCATCGGCCGTCCGGAATGAAGAACATCCCCTCCACCTTGTGGCAGCGCATCGGCAGCATGTTGCCGACCGTCAGGGCCTGCATCGGAATCGTAAACTCAGGAAAGCGGGAACACAACAAGGTCATGATCGATATATTTGCAGATTACATTGGTGCACCATTCTTGGATACCGTTGAACAAATCGGCCGACGGTCGATGACCGGCAGTTCGTGATCCATCTTCTCCGGATTGGTCAGGATAACCGGCATGCCCTTGGGGTGTATGACGCCGACATCCCGCACTCTGTGCCATCAGCGCGACCTTGTCGCGGCGACGGGTGGAGCCGTATCAGGCTGACGCACAATCGCCCTTACTGACGCCAAATAACGGCAGTACATCATCGGCATCGGTTGGCGCCGGATCGAAATTCGATACGGTGACGCCGAGTAGCCGGACACCTTTCGCGGTCGGCAGCAGGGTTCGCACGAGCTCGACACTCGCCTGGCGCAGGAGATCGTAGCGGGCGATTGCCACGGCGAAGCTGCGGCTCCGGGTGACCTGCTGGAAGTCGGCAAACTTCACTTTCACCGTCACGGTCCGGCCGAAGGCCTTCGCTTTCTCGCACCAGGCCCAGACGTCGTCGACCATGGCTTCGACGCCGGCCTCAATTTCAGCAGAGGCGGTCAGATCCCGCTCGAAGGTGGTCTCGGAACCGGAGGACTTGCGCTGTCGATCGGCGACCACGGGCCGGTGATCTTCGCCGTTCGCGATCCCGAGATACCAGGCGGCGGATTTGCCGAAATGCTGCTGCAGAAAGGCCAGAGACTTCTGCCTCAAATCCGCGCCCGTTTCTATGCCGAGCCGTTGCATCCTTGCCGCCGTGACGGGGCCGACGCCATGAAACTTCGCGACTGGCAGCGATGCGATGAAGTCCGCGCCCATATCGGGCGTGATAACGAATTGGCCGTTTGGCTTACGCTGGCCGGACGCGAGCTTGGCGAGGAACTTGTTGTAGGAGATGCCCGCCGAGGCCGTCAGGCCGGTTTCCTGGAGGATGCGGGCGCGAATTTCCTTGGCCGTCGCCGAGGCGGTCGGCAAGCCAAGCTGGTTCTCCGTGACATCGAGATAGGCTTCATCCAGCGACAGCGGCTCGATCAGTGCTGTGTAATCGACAAAGATCGTGTGGATCTGCCGCGAGACGGCGCGATAGACATCGAAGCGCGGCGGCACGAACACCAGTTCGGCGCATTGGCGCATTGCTGTGATCGAGGGCATGGCCGAGTGGACGCCGAATGCGCGGGCCTCGTAGCTCGCCGCGGCCACCACACCCCGCTTGGCGCCGTGGCCGACCGCAACCGGCCGTCCTCGAAGCGCCGGGTTGTCGCGCTGTTCGACCGACGCATAGAAGGCGTCCATGTCGACGTGGATGATCTTGCGCATCGGCATCCCGGGACTATATCAGCCGAGGAACACAAAGAGAACTCCCGTATCTGGCTGGCGGGCGGCTGAGCCGCGTCGCCCCATATTGGGCGGCGGTCAGCTGATGACCGGGATCAAAGGCGAAGATCAAACGTGTCTGCGGCGCAATCCGATTTGTTCGACCGACCGGGTCTTGCGGGCTTGGAGCTGGCTGAGGCCGTCGTCACCGCGAGAGAAGAACGGGCGTTGATCGCCTCGATCGACGGGGTGGAACTGTCACCGTTTCGCTTCCAGGGATGGCTCGGGAAACGCCTGACCGCCTCCTATGGCTGGCGGTACGACTTCGACACGGCAAAGTTCGGACCGGCCGACCCGATCCCCGATTGGCTGCTCCCTCTGCGAAAGAAGGCGGCCGGCTTCGCTCGGCTGAAGCCGGACGACCTCGTGCAGGCCCTGTTAGTCCGCTATGATCCGGGCGCCGGCATCGGCTGGCATCGTGACCGGCCGGTCTTCGAGCATGTCAGCGGCGTTTCGCTCGGAGCGACGGCGACGATGCGGTTCCGGCGGCGCAGGCTTGGCGGCTTTGATCGGGCGTCGGCGTTGCTGGTGCCGCGTTCGATCTACCATCTCACCGGCGAGGCGCGGCACCAATGGGAGCACAGCATCGCTGAGATGGAGATGACACGCTGGTCGATCACCTTTCGCAGTCTATCAATGAAAGCCTAGTTCCCTTTCATGTCTTGGGATGTAAATCGGCGCCGTCCAGTGACCCCTGGCAATGCCCATTGGATCAATGATGTAGCGCACCGATCGGCGTCGGGACCCCACACCGATTGACAGCCGGCCGCGAATTCGCGCGCGCTGCGGCCGGTGCCGATGATCCCCAGCGGAGTTTTTACTTTTGCTCATTTCACTCCACCAACGGTCAGGTCGCCGCGCCAGTAACGCTGCAGCGCCAGAAAGACGAATGCAATCGGCACCACGCTAACGAGCGCACCGGTCACCACGAGGGAAAACAGCGCCTGTCCGCCGCTGCCGGCGCTCGCCAGTTGGAACCAGGTAGCAAGACCGACGGTCAGCGGGAACCATTTCGGCGTGCTGAGCACCACCAGCGGCAGGAAGTAATTGTTCCAGCTTATCACGAACGAGAGCAGCAGCACGGTCACAAACGCCGGCTGCATCATCGGGAAGGCGATCTGCACGAAAATGCGGAGTTCGCCGGCGCCGTCGATGCGCGCGGCGTCGATCAGTTCGTCCGGCACCGCCTGCTCCGCGAAGACGCGCATGAGGTAGACGCCGAGCGGGAACACCAGCGACGGCAGGATCACCGCCAGCGGCGTATCCACCAGGCCGATCTGGCTCAGCAACAGGAAAATCGGGATCACCAGCGCGGTGCGCGGAACCATGATCGAGCCAAGGATGACGCCGAACAGCGCCGCGCGCGCGGGAAACTGGTATTTCGCGAATGCGTAGCCGGCGGCGGCCGAGATCAGCGCGGCACCGACCGACGATACGACAGCGTACCAGGCGGTGTTCCACAGCCAGTCGCGGAAAACGCCGTCCTGGAATGCGAACAGGGCCTGCAGGTTTTCCACCAGGTGGAACGGGCGCGCGAACCACAGGCCGAAGCTGGCGAACAGCGCGCGATCGTCCTTGGTTGCGGCGACGACCACATAGAACAGCGGCAGCACGGTATAGATCAGGAAGATCCCGAGCAGCAGCGTTGTCAGCGCCTTCATCTGCCGCGCTCTACCGCGGCGGGGCACGACCGCGGCCATCAGCCGGCGCTCCGGCGGCGTGCAGCGAGCATGACGATATAGGACAACAACACCACGATCGCGCCCAGCACGAACGAGATGGCGGCGGCGTAGTTGTATTCCTGGTTCACGAACGATGTCTGGTAGGCATAGAGATTCGGCGTGTAGCCGTCGCCGATCACGCTTGGCGCAATGGCGCGCATGAGCAGCGGCTCGTTGAACAATTGCAGCGTGCCGATCACCGAGAACACCGCGGTGAGCAGGATGGTGGGGGCGATCAGCGGGATGCGGATGTAAAGTGCGATCTGCATCGGCCGCGCGCCGCACAGCGCCGCCGCTTCTTCCAGGTCTTGCGGCACCGCCTGCAACGCAGCATACAGAATAATCATGTTATAGCCAGTGAATTCCCACGTCACGATGTTCGCCAGCGACGGGATCATCCAGGTATCCGACAGGAAGTCCGGCGGCGGCAGGCCGAGCTCTCGGGCGAGCTGGCCGAACGGCCCGAACGCAGGGCCATAGAGATAACCCCAGATCAGGGCGGCAATGACGTTGGGCACGGCGTAGGGCAGGAAGAAGCCGACGCGGAACAGGCCGCGCAGCCAAACCGAGCCGCCGTGCAGCACCAGCGCCAAGATCAGGGCGAGACCGAGCATGAGCGGTACCTGCAACAAACCGAACGTCAGCATGTTGCGGATGCCGAACCAGAAGACCCCGTCGCTGAAGACGCGCAGGTAGTTGTCGATGCCGGCGAAGCGGCGGCCGCCGATCAGCGTGTCCTGGAACAGGCTCAGATGCAGCGCATAGACCAGCGGCAGCACCAGGAAAATGCCGAACAGCAACAGGAACGGCAGCAACAGCAGGATTGCCGTCCCCACGCGCCGGTAGCGCTGCCGCGGGCCTGTCAAGACCAGCGCCTCATGTCCGCACGGTGAAGCCCTGGCCGCGTGCGTATTTCACCAGGATGGCCTGGACCCGGTCGAGCGCCTCCACCAGGGTGCCCTTGCCAGCGCCGGCCGCGCTCATTTCGTTCTGCAATTGCTGATCGGCAAAGTCCTCGAATGGCGACCACTGGATCGCCTCGCCGACGTGGCGCGATGATTCGATATAGACCTGATTGATCTTCTGCCCGCCGTAGAAGTCGCTGGTTATGTCGGCGAATTGCGGCTTCTCGAGCAGGTCGCGGCGCGTCGGGAACAGGAACTGCTGCTTGACGAACGTTTCGACCGACCCGGGGTCGGTCATCAGCCAGATCGCCAGTTTGGCGGCCTGCTCGGGATATTTGCTCTGTTTGGAAACCGCCAGCGTCGAGCCGCCCATATTCGCCGATACGTAGTTCCCGGCCTGCCACAGCGGCGGGGGCGCCACTCGCCACCGCCCGGCGCTGTTCTTGGCGAACTGCGACAGGAACGCGGGGCCCCAGGCGGCGATGAACCAGGTGGCATAACGGCCCAGGTCGTAGGCCGTGTACCATTCCGTCGTGAAGGCGGGACGCGCTTCCACCACCTTCGTTTCGATCAGCCTCTGCCAATAGGCCGCCCATTTGCGCGCGGCCTCGTTGTTGACGCTGATGCGAACGTTTTGGCCATCCACCTCGAACGGCCGCGAGCCGGCCTGCCACATCGAGCCCCACATCCAGGCGGCGTTGTTCAGCATGGTGTTGGTCAGAAACACGTCCGGCGCGTCGCTGTTGAGCCTGGCTGCGGTTTCCGCAAATTCGTCCCACGTGGCCGGCGGCGTTATTCTGTACTTGTCGAACAGGTCCTGGCGGTAGATCAGCCCGACCGGGCCGCTGTCCCAGGGAATGCCGTAAACGCCGCCCTTCACGCTTGACTGCTGCCACGCGAAAGCAACGAACGTGTCACGCAACTTGTCGGCACCATAAGGCGTGAGATCGACCAGCGCATCGACGATCTGGAAGCTGGGAATCATCTGATAGGTGACCTGCACGACATCGGGCATGCCGATGCCGGCCTTCAGCGCGGTGCGCATTTTCGCATACTGTGCCAAGCCCTGGCCGGCGTTGACCCATTGCACCTTGATGTCGGGGTTGGCCTTCTCGAACAGGTCGATTTCGAGCTGCATCTTCAATGTCCAGGCCCACATCGACAGGTTGACAGTGGTCTGGCCGCGCGCGGGGCGGGGGACGGTGGCGGGCGCGAGCAGGCCGGCTCCGACCGTTCGCAGCAGTGCACGACGATCGATTTTGTTCATGCTGGTCCCCCCTGGATATGTTGCGATGTCTATCGTCAGCAGATCATGCCAGCGGTCAACAGCGAGGTCATGGCCGAGCACTTGACGGAGATCAGCAGCCAGGTCGCCACCGCTGCCCACGCCGTGCTGGTTTGCAACGGCACCGGTTGGCACCAGCCCGGCGCACCTCTCGCCATCCCAGACAGCATCAGACTGCTGCGCCTGCCAGGCGACGCGCCAGAACTCAACCCGGTCGAGAACATCTGGGAATATCTCCGAGGCAATAAACCGAGCATACGCGTCTGGGGCAGCTACGAAGCCACAGCGTCCCAAGCGCCCGCACACCCGTCCGGTGATCGGGCGCCCGAAACACAGAGAGGGTGAAGCATGGCCGAGCCACGGCAACGTGGCCTGGAACGACCGCCTTGGGCGCATGTTCGCCGGAACCGCGTATGCTGAGTGTCCGTTTCTGCCACGATCTAAATTGCGCCTCTATGCCCGGTATGGGCGTGTTGTGGCCGATAGCGGATTTGCTGCTGTGGAATGCGCAACAGCAACAAGCAGACGCTCGTTCATGAAAGTCGCCAACGGAAGCCCCCGACCCATCGCTGATATCCCCATCGCTGATATCCATTGTCGACGCCGCACTGATCGATTGCCGGAATGTCCGGCTGACTAACGTGATGGGCGTTCATACGATCAGTTCACGGTTGCCGCGTCATGGATGATCCCGTGGTGGTCGTTGAGGGTGATCGTTGCATCGAAATGGCGCGGCGTGGTCGCCGCCGTGTCCAACGAGACCGACCATCCGATGGACCTTGCCGCGCTGGATCGCACACTGGCGATCGCCGCCGACAGAGGCTGGCGGGTCCGTGAACTTGTAGGGTGGGTTGCGCTTGCAGCCCACCATGTGCCTCGGTTGGTGGGTTGCAAGAACAACCCACCCTACGAAGTCTGGCAATTGCCGCCGACGGCGCGCAGCTCAACCCGCGGCGAAATCCTCGGTACGTCCCACCGCCGGCTTCCCGCGCGCCTGCAAGCGCTCGCCCTCGCGCTCGACCGCGCGGAACACGCGAATAAAATTGCTGCCGGCGATGCCCGCGACGGCGTTGTCGGACCAGCCGCGGCGGAACATTTCCGCCAACAGATACGGGAAGCGGCTGACATCCTCGAGCCCCACCGGTGTGGTCGGAACGCCGAAGAAATCCGAGCCGATGCCGACGCGTTCCTTGCCCACCCGTCCGGCGATGTATTCGATGTGATCGGCCAGTTGCGCCAGCGTCGCCTGCGGCCGAGGCCCGTGCGTGCGCTCATGCGCGGAAATCATTTCCATGCGGTTGGTGACGGGATCGTTGGCGAGCGCGATGCGGATCGGCTCCATCCATAGCCGCACCTCCTCGCTAATGAAATCGGGGATGAAGGTCGCCATCACCAGCCCGTCGTCCTTGCGGGCGAGTTTTTCCAATACATCGTCCGGCACGTTGCGGGGATGGTCGCAAAGCCCGCGCGCATTGGAATGCGAAAACACGATGGGCGCGGTCGAGACATCCAGCACCTGGCGCATCACGTCGGGCGACACGTGCGCGCAATCGACGATCATGCCGAGCCGGTTCAACTCGCGCACCACGGCACGGCCGAACTCGGTCAGGCCGCCGTGGCGCGGCGCGTCGGTGGCGCTGTCCACCCAGTCGAGCGTGCCGTTGTGGCACAACGTCATCAGCCGGGCGCCGGCGGCGTGCCAGACGCGGAGTGGCGAAAGACTGTTCTCCAGCCCGACGCCGCCCTCGACCGCCATGATCGACGCGATCTTGCCCATCCGCTTGGCACGGCCGATATCGGCCGCCCGCGTCGCCGGCAGAAACACGTTCGGATGCGCGACATTGATGCGAAGAATAATATCGATCTGCTCCAGCACGCTGCGCGCGGGATGTTCGATTTCGGTAGGCACGTAGGCCGCCCAGATCTGCCCACCGACGCGGCCCTGGCGCAGCCTGGGAATGTCGGTGTCGCCATCATTGTGGCGGCGTGCCAGGTCGTATTTCAGCACATCGCCGTGGGCGATCGGGTCGCGCCGGATCACCCAGGGCAGGTCGTTGTGGCCGTCCACCAGCGGCACTTTTTCCAAAAGGTCGAGCGCGCGGCGGAGCGCTCCGTCCCGGCGTGTTCCTGGCTTGGCCATTGTCGTCCCTTTCTCCCGGCCTGGAGCGCGAGTATGCCGGCGGCTGCGGCCGCTGATAAGCTGCCGTAACGGCTTGCGACGCGAGGGCGCCATGGATCTGTCGTTTCTTTCGGCAAAACGCCTGGCGACGCTGGTGCGGCGCGGGGCTTGCCCCCAAAACCTCGAGCTTCGCCGCGAAAGCAATCCACCCACAATCTGCAGATCAGCCGTCGAGATAACTCGATGCCCAGACAAGGCGGCTAGAACTCAAACTCTGGCCCATCGACATACCGGAATCGCTCCAGCGCATCCTCACGTAATGCGAAGCCGAGTCCCGCCGCACCAGGCGCATGCACCGTGCCGTCCGGGCGTATGTCGAACGGCTCGGTGAAGAGGTCCCACATCATCGGCATGTAGCCTTGCGTGACCTCGAGAATGTGGCAGTTGGCGGCTGCCATCGCGACGTGAATGCTCGCTGCGAACAGCACCCCACTGCCCCATGCGTGTGGCGCGAGGCGCACGCCGTGTGCCGAGGTCAGCGCCGCGATGCGCCGGATCTCCGTCAAGCCACCCGCCCGGGCGACGTCCGGCTGTGCGATATCCAGGGCGCGGCGCTCAAGCAGATCCTGGAAGTCGAACCGCGTGAACTCGCGCTCACCCGACGCGATGGGGATGGTCGTCGAACGCCGCACCTCGGCCTGGCCGGCGTGATCGTCCGGCGATACCGGCTCCTCAAACCAGGCGATGTCGTAGGGCTCCAGCTCCCTGGCAAGCCTGATGGCGGTTGCCACCTCCAGCGAGCCATGCGCGTCGATCATCAGTTCGACATTGGGGCCAAGCCCACGGCGGGCCGCCTTCACCCGGCGCACGCAGTTGGCGATCGAGAATCCATCACGGCCGACCACGCGCATCTTGGCGGCGGTGAAGCCCTTGGCAGCGTAGCCCGCGAGTTCTGCCTCGGCCTCGTCGCCCGGCGCCCAGCCGCCGCTGGCATAGCCTCTAACCGAGCTGCGCACCGCGCCAAGCGCCTGGTAGAGCGGGATGCCGAGCGCCTTCGCCTTTACGTCCCACACCGCGATGTCGACGCCGGCAATCGCTTCCATGATCACGCCCCGGCGCCGGCTCTCATCGGCTTGTGTCACGCCGCGCTCGAGTGCCGGCCTGCTGCGCGAGCCGTTATACATCTTCTCGTAGATGCGCTCGGAGAACATCGGGTCTTCGCCTATGCATTCCGACGCGAGCTCGTGTTCGACGATGGCCGCGACGATTGGCGGCGTTCCAAGTGCCGCGCCGATGCCGGTGAGCCCGTTGTCGGTCTCGACGCGAATGAGGGTCGCGTCGCTCTTGACCTTCGTTCCGAGGTCCGTACGGTGGCGCTTCTCCGTCGGAACGGGCGCGGACATTGGAATGGCGGATACTCTGGTGATTTTCATGGGCTGGTCTTCCCTGATCGGCGGGCCGTATCACCCCGACTATATCCGACGGTGGCCGATCACCATGGTCTTGGCGAGGCGGTCAGCATTGCACCTGCCGCAATGGACGGAGTGCGGCGGCAGGGTGACCGCGGCGCGTGTCGCCACACCGTCGGCAGTCGGACCGATTCTATTCGGCTGCAACCGCCCTGCTGGCCTCGCGTGCATATATCAGGGCACGGACGCGCGGCAGCAATTCGCGCCCGTACTGGATTGCATCCACCAGCGGATCGAAGCCACGCACCAGAAATGTTGTGATTCCGATATCGTAGTAATCGAGCATCGCGTCGGCGACCTGGTCGGGTGTCCCGACGAGGCCGGTGGAATTGCCCTGAGCGCCCGTCAGTGCCGCGATCCCGGTCCAGAGTCGCTTGTCGAGCCGGCGCCCCTTTGCCGCGGCATCGAGCAAGCGGCGGGAGCCTTCGTTCGCGGGAGCGGCGGCATCGGGACGGTTTTGCCGCGCGTTGTGCGGCGACCGTCCGCTGCCGCCGCGCTCACGCAGTGCGATGGCTTGGGCCAATATATGATCGGCCTTCGCCCAGGCCAGGTCCTCGGTATCCGCCAGGACGGGCCGCAGCGACAGGCTGAACTTAGGCGTGCGGCCGAACGGAGCGGCAGCTTCTCGAACGCGGCTGACCAGTTCCCGGACCTGCTCGTATGTCTCGCCCCACAACGCGTAGACATCGGCGTGCTTGCCGGCCACCGCGATGGCGGCGTCGGACGCGCCACCGAAATAGACTGGGATGCCTGATGCGCTGTATGGCTTGATGTCGCCGAAGCCGCGATCGACGCGGTAATAGTTTCCATTGTAATCGAACGGCGTGGCCGAGGTCCATTCCTGCCGAACGATGTCCAGATACTCACTGGTGCGCGCGTACCGTTCGTCCTTGGTCAGATGGTCGCCGTCCTGTGCCAGCTCGATGTCATTCCCGCCGGTGATGATATGAACAGCGACGCGGCCGCGGGAGAGCTGGTCGAGCGTCGCGAGCTGGCGCGCGGCCAGCGTGGGCGCCGTGAAGCCCGGCCGGTGCGCGATCATCAGCTTCAGCCTCTGTGTGACATTCGCGACGTGCTGGGCGATCAGGATGCTCTCAGCCGAGGTGGAGTTGAAAGCAATGAGCGCGCGGTCGAAGCCGACATACTCCTGTGCTTTTGCCATCGCCTCGATATGGTTCATGTCGATGGCGGGACCTTCCCGCTTCGTCGTTTCCGATGAGTTGAAGTGGCCGACATAGCCGATGAATTCGACGCTCATGTTTCGGTTCCCCTGATATCGATGATCAAACCGTGGCGACACAGTCGGTGATGCGCACCTGCCCGGGCAGGACCTTCCTGGCGTACAGCCAATCAGCCGCCCGCTGCAATTGCGTCAGGAATTCCTGATCGTCGGTACGACGAATGTGGTATTGGCGGCGCTGTGCGATGAAGGTGTCGCGGATTTCGTTGCTGTAGTGGCCCTGCTTTTGGGCAATGGTCTCGGCCTGCTGGCTGTTGGCGCTGGCCCATGCGGCCTCGGCTGCGAACGCGGCGTTCACCGCAGAGACAAGGTCGTGGTTCCGCTCGGAAAACTCCTTCGTGATCAGCCACGAATTGAAATCGATCTGGAAGTCCAGGTCGCGTCCCTCTACGAATATGTCATGACCTTTGTATTGGCTGCGGGCGATGTCGACGCCGGGACTCCACATCGCCCACGCATCGACTTGCCCTGAACCGAACGCCGGCGCCGCCTCGGGTGGGTTCAGGTAGACGACATTCACCTTGCTGCGGTCGACATGGTACTTCTCCAGCGCCGCGACCAGCAGGAACTCCGCCACGCCCGAGCGGTTGACGGCGACGGACTTGCCGACAAGGTCGCGTACGCTATTGATGCCGGAACTGTCCTTGGCGATGATTGCCGTGGTTCTCGGCTCCACTATGGCGAATTGCGCGAAGACCAGTGGGGAGCCGGCAAGTATCGCAGCCAATGCAGGCGTGGTGCTGCCGCCAAAGCTGAAGTCGGCGCTGCCGCCGACGACGGCCTGGATGGATGGCGCGTGATTGGGGAACGGTCCGACCCATTCCACCTTGATGCCGTCCTTCGCCAGTGACTTGGCGAATTCACCACGTTCCTTCGCGATGAGCGGCAGGCCGCCGAATCCCCAGGTTAGTCGTACTGTGTCGGTGTCGCGACCGGGGGCCGCGGCGCGCGTCAAACGCAAGCTGGCGGCGAACGCGGCGAACGATCCCATTGTCACCAACGAGGATTGCAGAAATCGTCGACGTGACTGTGTGGCGGAAAACGGCCCAGACATATCATGCTCCATGCTGATAGGCGTGACGATCAGGCAGCCATCTGGCCTTCACCGACGCCGAGCTCGGCCAGCAGTCGATCACGCAAGACGATTGCGTCGGGGTGCGACCGGTGGGCACGAGCGGCGGCAGACACGGCGTATTCGCAGGCGATCGCACCGTCGCGCATGACCATCGCGCGGTCGGCCAGGACGATCGCTTCATCGACGTCATGGGTGACGAGCAGCACGCCGGGCTGATGCCTCGCCACCAATTCCTTGACCAGCGATTGCATCTTGATGCGCGTCAGTGCGTCCAGGGCGGCGAACGGTTCATCCAGCAGCAGCAGTCGCGGCTGCTGTACCAGGGCACGCGCCAGCGCCACCCGCTGCGCCTGACCACCGGACAGATTGCGCGGCCAATCATCCAGCCGATCACCGAGGCCCACTTCGGTCAGCGCCGCACTCGCGCGTGCCCGGTTGTCGTTCTGCCGCAGGCCCAATGCGACGTTGCGCCACAGCGAATCCCAAGGCAGCAGCCGATGCTCCTGGAACACCACTGCCGGGCGCGACAGGCCGTCGATCTGGCCGCCATTGATCGGATCGAGGCCGGCGAGCGCGCGCAACAGTGTGGTCTTGCCACACCCGCTTTCGCCCAGCAACACGACGAACTCGCCGCGCTCAATCCGCAGATCGAGGTTGTGAATGACGGTGCGTGGACCATACGCGCGTCTCAGGCCTTGCACGGTGACCGCCGACCCTTCGCGTGTGGCGTCCAGGCTTTGCGTCATCGCCGAGCCTCCGTGGCATAGTTGGGGTGCCAGGCCAACAGACGCCGCTCCATCAGCCGAGCCAGCGAGTCCGCGACCACGCCGACGACGGCGTAGATGATGATGACCAGCACGATGACGTCGGTGCGCAGGAATTCCCGTGCGTCCATCGCCAGGAAACCGATACCGGAGCTGGCGGCGATCGTTTCGGCGACAACCAGTGCCAGCCAGGCGGTAGCGAGTGCATACCGGACGCCGTTGAGGATCGATGGCAGTGCGCCAGGAAGGACGATGCGGCGAATCAGTTGCCAGTTCGACAGGCCTGTGACGCGGCCGAGTTCCACCAGCTTGGGGTCGACCTGCCTTATGCCGAGCACGGTATTCATGTAGATTGGAAAAACGACGCCGAACGCGACGAGGAAGATTTTCGCGCCCTCGCCGATGCCGAGCCAAACGATGACCAGCGGCAGCACGGCGAGGAACGGGATTGCACGCAGCATCAGGATCGTGCGGTCCAGCAACACACCGGCGATACGGGAGAACCCGACAGCGGTGCCGAATGTGAAGCCGATGAAACCGCCGATGGCGAAGCCAGCCGCGGCGCGTAGCAGGCTGATTCCCATGTCGGGAAGCAGCGTGCCGTCCTCGATCAACGCGATGCCGGTTGCGACAACTTTGGTTGGTGCTGGCAGGATGTACGGCGGAAGTTTGCCGAGACGTGCAAACAACTCCCAGGCAAGCACCAGCAGCGCGGGTACCAGCCAGGATAGCCATTGCTTCCCACGCCACGCGACCGCATTGGTCCGGTGCGCTGGTGCCGCGGTGTCGGGGCGGGTTTGAGCGGTCACTTGCTCCGATGGGGCCGCCAGCACAGCGATTGATATGTTGGGCACAGCTCAACTCACCTTCTGCTCACGTGAAACGGCCGTTCGTCGCGTAGCCTCGCGCGGGCGCAATGGCCCGAAGGTCTCGCGCGTCGGGCAACAGCAAATGAGTGGCGACAGCGGTAGCTCATTTGTTGTTGACTGCCAGCAGCACGCTGCGTCCTGCAGCGACATGCGCAGCATCAGCCTGCGGCGCCTGGACCCGCCCGGAACGCACATCACGGATATGGCGTTCGATCGGATTGGCGCGCGCATGAGCATTGTTGCCCGCCAGCGACGCCGCGAGTTCCACGGCACGAATGGCATTTTCGATGGCCATGGTCTTGATCAGCGCGCTTTCATTCGGGCTGGTCGGCGATCCGCAGTCTGTTTCGGTGGCGACAGAGCCGATCAGCCTTGCGTTGGCGCACAGCAGCATCTCGATCTCACCGACCTTCTCCTGTGCACGGGGTAGGGTGGCAAGCGGCGCGCCCAGTCCGCTCGGCACGCGCCGGCGAAGGAAGTCCACGACCCAGTCGCGTGCGGCTCGGGCAATGCCGGTATAAATGGCGGCCATCCCGGCGGCGTTCCATGCCGCCTGCGCCACGTCGGTGTTTTGCCATTCGGCCAGCGGTCGCACGGCCACGTGTTCGTTGGCCACCGGAACGTTCTCGAACAGAACGTCGTGGCTGCAGGTGGCCCGCATGCCGATATGATCCCAGGTCTCGACGATGCGGATGCCTGGCGCATCGCCGCGCACCAGGACGTGGCCGACCTGCGCCGGGTCATCCTCGGTACGGGCCCAAACATCCATCCAGCGCAAGCCTGGTGCACCGGTCGCGAATATCTTGTGGCCAGAGAGCTTCCAGCCCTCGGGCGTGCGACGGATCATCGTTGCCGGCAAGCCTCCACGCGCCGGCGAGCCCAGCGCGGGCTCCACGCGCAGTGAGTTGATGAGTGCGCCTTGCTCGACTGCCTCCGCGGATACGCGAGCCTGCACCTGCTCCGGCCACAGGTCGATTCGGGTCAATGCGGCCTGTTTGAACAGTTGCATGGCGAGGATCAGCGTGGTGGACGCGCAACCTTCGGCAAGGACGCCTAGCACCCGCGATGTGTCGAGCAAGCCTGCACCGCCTCCGCCGTAGCGTCTGGAGACGGTCAGAGCCAGCAATCCCGCTTGGCGCAATCGGGCGATGTTGCCGGCCGGAAAGCGCGCCGCACTGTCGTTGTGGGCGGCATCGGACGCGAATACACGGCTCAGCTCCGACAGGAGGGAGTCGTCGACGGCTGCGGATGGCGCGACGTGGTTCATATGAAACCTTAAGCGGACCGAAAGACGACGGTGCGAACGGACATCGGCTCACTCCAAATGCGCCTGCTGCAAGATGCAGTTCAGGCGCGCGCACGAACCCGCGCCGCCCTCGGTGCGTTTCGCGATGCACGACCTGGTCGGCTGAAAGCTGCGCCTCAATCTCCGGGCGCGGCGCAGGAAAGGAACCGGGACGGCCGCTTCGTTTGACAAGCGGAGCAGCCGTCCCCGCGACGCCTCAGGTTCCTGGAGGATAGAATACCAGCGTTCTTACCTCGATGCTTTCACGCGGCGGTGCCCCTGGCGCGGCCGGATTGTCGAACGAGGTATGGAAGGAAAGCCGGGCGCGGCCGTCATTGGCGCTGTCATGCACGCGGATCAGCAGCGCTTCGTCAGGCTGCATCTCCGAGAAGTAGTACCAGCGGTGTTCGGGCTTGAACTCCACCGAGGAGGTCTCGCCCCGCACATGCGGATAGACCAGGTCGCTGGCGATAAGGTCGGCGTCCGTGAAGCTGCGCGCATCGCACAACGCCAAGGGAGAATCGAGAACTGGCCCGCGGATTGGCCGCCAGACATTGACGACGCCGAAGCGGTGCTTCAGCAACTCTTCGGCATCCGCGCCCAGGTGATCGCGCACGCGTCGGGGCGCTGAGTTTACCGTGTGGTCGTTGTGCACCCGGCGCGACGGCACGCTGGCACCTTGGATGCCCGCATTGCGGGTCCCATGATCGAACGCGAACACGCGCGATGCCCCGAGCGTGTCACGGAGCAGGCGCTCGACCTCCGGGTAGTAAACAGCCTTGACCTCTTCCGGCGAGTAGAAATCGCGGACCTGGGTTGGTGCGCGCAGCAGAGTAAACCCGTTGCGGTCGAGGGTGAATTCGGACTCGCGTCCGCGAGCATCCTCGATCGGCACGTCTCGCGGATCGTCGATACCGTTCCACGCAACAGCGCCCGGTGGCAGTTCGCCCACGTAGCGCACCGGCCTTTCGGCGGTCCGCTGCAGGTAATGCAGCGTTGCCGTCACATTCTTCGACGACGAGGAGATATCGAGTGGCATGGCAGGCCTCCTTTCAAGAGGTTGGGGAAACGTTGCACATTCGACTGAACGCTATCAGTCTCGCGGCTGGGCAACGACCCGCAGGCAGGGTTTGACGGTGCTCCAGCCGTTGGGGAATTGCTGTCTGGCTACCTCATCCGAAACGGCGGGCGGGATAATCACGTCCTGGCCCGGCTGCCGGTTCACCGGTGCGGCGACGCAGCGCGCAACATGGCGCGGCGGGTGGGAGTTGTCATGGTTCAATGGTCCTTGCCGGCTGGCAGATGAGCGGTTGCATGGACGGCCGGGACGATCGGGCGGGCTGGGGTCGCGGCGACTAGTGCGCGGCGCGCGAGGCGGCGGACGTCCTCCAGCGTTGGCCAGATGGAGGAATCAAGCTCCTCCAGGCGGAAGTCGGTGGCGACGAAGCGGTAGCCGCGGTCGATCCGGATGGCCACGCCAACGAACACGCCATCCACCTCGATGATGTGCGATTGCAACATCGATTGGTTTCTTTCGTAACTATAGTCAGTGACGCGGCCCGTTCGGGACCGCAGCGGTGATGCTGACGGCTCAGCTACATCGCGGCGTGCCGACGTCAGCGCGCATCAGCCTTGCGATCGGTCCAGCCATGGCCTTCCTCTCATCGCTTTGCGAGCACTGCTTGCGCAGACTGCTCTAGGTGATATGAGAACATTCTTCTCTTAAAGTGCAAGATCAACCGAGAGAAAAGAATTATTTGCTTCGAATTCCTGTCTGGTAGACGATTCGGTTTTCCCTGGGTCCATTTCCGGAGAGCCGACTTGCTGGCAACTCGCCCAGTGAGGGGACGATTTCGACCATTGCCTGTGGCCATCTCTGCCAGCCGCTTGCCGACGCCCCGTGCCGAGCCACGAGCCCCGAGAGATGAGGCCTGCAACCAGAGCGATAGCGACGTGCCACTAACGCCGGCACCGATGACGGCGGTCGTTGGCTGGGGCATGGCTTATTCCTACTTATCCCATATGACTAGGGTACAAGACGGGAGCAGCTGTCAACTCAAAAATCATCACATGGGTGTCAGGGGTTGACCGGGCATCGCCGATGCCGCAGGAGCCTCGCCATGCTGTCCAGCAAAACGAAATACGCATTGCGCGCGATTCTACGCCTGGCCGAGAATGCCCCCGAAGGCATCTGGCTACAGACGAACGACGTGGCCGAGCGCGAACAGCTACCTCGCAAGTTCCTCGAGGCGATCTTCGTGCAGTTGCGCGATCACGGGATCATCGAAAGCCGCCGGGGTGCGCAGGGTGGCCACCGCATGCTGCGGGATCCGGCGACTGTTTCGGTCGCTGATGTCATCCGCGTATTGGATGGGCCGCTCGCGTTGACGCCATGCGCAAGCCGCACGCGGTTCCGCCAGTGCGCGGATTGTGTCGATATCAGCGAGTGCCGATTGCAGCCGTTGATGCAGCAGGCTCGCGATGCCGTCGCCGGAGTGTTGGAGAACTGCTCACTGGCGGAGCTCGCCAGCACATCAAGGTCGAGCACGAGCCGACGTCCCGCGGGGAAGGTAGCCGGTGCCAGATCAGCGGGATCTCCTAAGAGCCAGGTTAGTCTTCCGAGTTCGTCCTGGGCGAAACGCAAGGCGCCCGTTGCACGAATAGCCTGAAGGCTCTCTGGAACCGTCAAGTCCGCGCGCATCAATGCTCTTACAAGCGCTGGGCGCCGAAGGGCGCAACGGTTCTCTTTGGCGCGTCCGGCAGCCGTGCAAATGATCGGCCCAAATCCCACTTCGTCGACGGTTAGACATCCGACTTCGCTCGCTGGGTCTGGGAAGGTCGCTTCCTTGCGCATAGCAGATCAGGGCTTTGGCGCTCTGCTCCTTCGCAATAAGGACTGCAGGGCCAAGCACCCCCGGGCCGCGACCCAGGGAGCACGGCCCGTCATCGATCAGATCGGCCGGTTTCCCTTGATCGTGACA
The DNA here is from genome assembly GCA_963826975.1 of uncultured Alphaproteobacteria bacterium. Classification (GTDB taxonomy): domain Bacteria; phylum Pseudomonadota; class Alphaproteobacteria; order Acetobacterales; family Acetobacteraceae; genus Palsa-883. The sequence continues at coordinate 76,964 of CAWGZJ010000003.1, forward strand.
AGCCGGCCTGAATGTCCGAAACTCCTCACGAAAGCGGAATGGCAGGTTTCCGTAATCCACAGGCCAAAGCGGACTCGTATGGTCCGGGCGGCGAGCGAATTTGCGGCGGCGTGCAATCCGCGCGCCTCCCTGCCTATACTGTGGCGTCGCTCGAGCACCGTTATCCAGGAGCCACCACGATGCATGTCGGACTGATCGGTGGCATAGGCCCCGCTGCTACTGAATATTATTATCGCGGCATCGTCGACCTGCACCGCGTCTCCGGCACGTCACCCGAACTGACCATCGTGCATGCGGATGTGCGCGACCTCGTGCGGAACGCTGCGAACAACGATGCGGCCTCGCAAGCTTCTGTCTTTGCTCGCCTGGCACAGCGCCTGGCTGCGGCCGGCGCGGACGCAGTTGCCATTACGTCCATGGGCGGCCATTTCTGCGTTGGCGAATTTGTCGAGATCTCGCCTCTCCCGGTGCTCAACGCCATTCCGGCAGTGGACGCCGCACTCCGGCAACGCGAGCTGCGCACGATCGGCATTCTCGGCACCATGACGGTCATGCGGACCCACCTGTATGGTGGTATCACCTCAGCGCGCGTCGTACTGCCCGAGGGCGGCGCGCTGCAGCAGGTCCATGACAGTTATCGCGACATGGCGCTGGAAGGGCGTGTCACGGACGAGCGTCGGCGCGTGTTCTTTTCTGCTGGCCGGCAGATGCAGGAGACACAGGGCGCCGAAGCTGTCATGCTGGGCGGCACTGATTTATTTCTGGCATTCGATGCGCAGGATTGTGGCTTTCCCATCGTCGACTGCGCAGCAATCCACATTGATGCGATCTATCGCTGGTCTGTTGGCAAGGCATGACTGTCGGTCCCGAACGCATGTGACCTGAGCGCCTGAACTGCCTCCGGTTTTGCGTAGAGTGCGCACCCTGAAGCGAGACGGCCATTGCGCGGATGGCCGCCTTGGGCGCAGAGCGGCTCCACAATGGATGGAGGCACGGACGTACGGCAGCGTGCGGCGCCAGTTGATGCAGATGTAGCTCCAGAAATCGACCAGCACGACTTTGCCGCGCAGAGCCGACCGCGTTAGCGGCGGCGAATTCGGCCATTCGTCTGCACGCTCAAGACGTGCCCGACCAGATGAAGCGGTGCGGTTGTCCGGTCGTTGAGTTGGCGGCCCCCTGGCGGCATATGGTTACGGCGCGGGATGATGATATCCCGCGCCGTGCCAAGCAATCACCGCGCCAGGGGGCCTTCGGCTCTACCAGGAACCGGTGTTGGCCATGCTGGTCCAGGGTTCGGCAGGCGGCAGCGCGCCGCCGGCCTGCAGCAGCTCGATGGAGATGCCGTCCGGTGTGCGGATGAAGGCCATGCGGCCGTCACGCGGTGGGCGGTTGATCGTCACGCCGCGGGCGATGAAGGCGTTGCAGGTGTCGTAGATGTTGTCCACGGCGTAGGCGAGATGCCCAAAATTGCGGCCGCCGGTGTAAGGCTCGGGATCCCAGTTGTAGGTGAGTTCCAAGGCGGCCGCCTCGTCGCCGGGGGCGGCGAGGAACACGTTGGTGTAGCGGCCCTTCTCGTCCGGACGGCGGCGGATCTCGCGCAGGCCGAGCACCTCGAAGAAGGCGATGCTGTCCTCCAGCGAACTGACGCGGATCATGGTGTGCAGATATTTGGTCATGGCTTGTCCTCAGGTCAGGGGTCGGCGTGTTGGTGGCGGCGCAGCAGACGGGTCGAGGTGTGGTGACAGGGATGGTGAGGATGGCCGCCAAGGTTATCCAAATCGGCTGACACCATAATGCGAAGCGTCGGCTTTGGAAGATTAGCGAGATTTGGCGGAACTACCGCCTTGGGCGCGTTATGGCCGAGAGGGGTCGAGCCGCTTTGAGGTTAGCGACGGCGAAAAGCTGACCGTTGGCGAAAACGGGTGCAAGCTTCTGTTGCCTGAGTCTACTACTGCTCAGTTTGCCGACGGATACGCGCAGGCAATCACGGTCGGTCCGCTCGTGGCGTGGTTGTTCGTCAGCTCCGGCACTCAGCGTAGCAGTCGCTGCACCTGCGCTCGATTTTCGCCTGCCAGCCCCAATTCCTTGCCGTCGGGCGTGACTACCCAGGTACCGATCATAGGGATCTGCTCATCTCGGGTTTACCCGGCTTTGTCGGGGCGGTTCGGCGATGATCTGAGCGCCGGCAAGATGATCATTGACTCGATCACGGGCGCCTCGACCCAAGCTTTGGGTGCCCCAGCTTCCCGACCTCAGCCGACTGAGCCAAGCCGAGAAGGACGTGCTGATCCTGGCGCTGTTTCAGCGGCTTGAGGCGGCCGAGCGGCGGATTGCGGAGCTTGAAGCCAGGCTCGGCGAGCCGCCGAAGACGCCCGACAATTCCAGCCTGCCGCCATCGAAGGGGCAGAAGCCCAACCAGCCGGAGAAATCCGGGCGAGGCGGCCCATGGCAGGGCAGTTTGGGTCGCAAGGGTGGCGGTCGCCCGCTGGCTTGCGATCCCGACGAGACGGTGATCGCCAAGGCCGTGGCCTGTGTGCACTGCCAGGCGGTGTTGGGCGAGACAGACCAACTGCTGCATGGAGGGGCGAGGCGGCAAGATGCGCGTAGCGCGCGGTGGTCGACGGTTGGGAATGCCCTAACAGAGCACCAATGACAGGAAGGCTCAGACCATCGGCCGCGCCTACGCTGGCATAGCTATGTCGAAGATCATGCAGACGGAGGGCATCGATCTTGGCCACCTTGCATACCCGTTCCCAGGTCTTTCGCAGCGAGACGAGCGGCTTCCCCGGACGGTCACCTGGAGAGACGTATTCTGTCCCAGTTGGCGGTTTGGAACGGTCAACGGTGACCAGCTTGGCCTCGGCTGCTCCATCGAAGATGCGCTTCCTGGCCGAAGCAGGCGAATGCTTGTGGGTCGGGACGGACCCGAGCCTTTCCTCCACCAGTTGCTGGCGGGTCCGGGTTACCGTGCCGATGCTGACATCCAGAGCCGTGGCGATCTGGCTGTCGCTCCATCCTTCGCCCGCCTCGGACGCGTCCGCGTTCAACAGCATGCGTGCCTTTGCCACCTGGCGTGCGCCGTGTTTGCCCTTGTGAATCAACGCGTTGAGCCGTTCGCGCTCCTCATCTCTGAGCTTCACGACATGCTTCTCTGCGGCAGCTTGTTTCGCAGTCAGACGCAGCTCCGACAGTGCGGAGCTATCGATTCAGGGATTGACCACAATATCAAGGACGTGGGGTAGTAGCCGCCATCATCATCGGCCCACCACCATCGGGCTGATGCGTTGGCGTGCGGCCGTCTGATCGACGGGTCGCACACACAGGGTTAATCAATACACGTGCAAGGTGGGTTCTTTAGAGGAAGAACATGCTTTGTGTGTCTTGATGCCGGGTGGCACACCCCCATCACCAGCCTCAATCCGTGCTTCGTGCGCCCGCGATAGGTCCGAAACGGCGGCAAATTCGATCACAAAAGCTGCCCAAGGGACAATCGTGCCCGGCGCCGATCCATTGGCCGCGAGCGCCGCCACCCTGACAGAGCAGGCGGACACCGCGTCCCTGACAACGCCGGACATCGCCCCGCCAAACTCGGAACCCGCCACAAAGGCCACGTCGCGAGAGTCCGTCGTGCCGCGCCAGATCGTCTTAATCGAGGCTGCTGTCCCCGACGCAAACGACCTGATCCAAGACCTGCAGGCTGGCGCCCAGGCCGTGCTGCTTAACCCCGACCATGACGGCGCGCAGCAGTTCGCCGCCCACCTGACCAGCCACGGCATCACGCCTCTCGCTGGCATCAACCTGCCCGCGCACGGCGCCGACGCCGAGGTCTCGCTCGGCACCACCGCGCTCAACGCCGCCACGCTGGGGGACTACCAGGCCCAGTTCGCCGCCATCGGCGCCGCGCTCGCGGCGAGCGGGGCCATCCAGATCCGCGGCTGCGACCCCGGGCAGGACGCGGTCGGCGTCGCCACCCTCGACCAGCTCTCACAGGCCACCGACCGGGGCGTGCGTCCCCGGTGGGCAATCTTCGACCGGGGATCCGACAGAGCCAACCACCGGACAGGGAACCAGAGCCAATGACCACCAAGACCCTGCCCGATTCGACCACCACCACGTACTACTACTCCGGGTCCGGCGTGACGCTGGTCAACGCGGGCGTCCAAGGCGCGCCCGGCGAGAGTGGCCTGAACTTCAGTTTTTATATCACCGGCAACAACGATACGGTGATAAACAATGGCGCTGTCCTCGCTCAGCGAGTCGCCATCTACTTCGCGGGGTCCGGCGACAGCGTCGTCAACGCGGCGGGAAAGCAGATCACCGCCACCTACCCGGACGACGCCGGGGTAAAATTTGAACACGCCAGCGGTACGATCGCAAATTACGGCGTGATCAGCGGCTTTGCCAATTCCGTCAACGGCGGCCCGGCGGGCAACGCCGTTGAATTGGAACAGGGCGGTCTCGTCACCAACAGCGGAACGTTGCTCAACGGCGGCGTTCTCGTCCGGGGCGCAGCCGGCACCGTCATCAACTCGGGTGTGATCCTCGGCAATGCCGCCTATGGCGGCGTCTACATGACCAAGGGTGGCCAGGTCACCAATCTGGGCAGCGGCACGATTTCAGCGAATGGCGCCACTATCTCGTATGACAATGCGCCACCCTACGGCGTGTTCCTCGCCGGCGGGGCCGGAACCGTCACCAACGCCGGAACGATCAACGCGGGGGGGACCAGCGGCACAGCCGGCTATGCCGTGCGGCTGGCCGCCGGCTTCACCAATCGGGTCATCGTCGATCCGGGCGCGGTCTTCACCGGCACCGTCGGTGGCGGCACCGACGGGTCCGGCGGCACCGACATCTTCGTGGGGGCCGCGATCACCCCCCTCGTCTACAGCCAGACGATCGATGAGGCCGGCATCCTCGCCGTCAGCGAAACGGTTTCCGCCGGCGTGATGACGTTGAACGGCAGCGGTGCCACCGCGCTTGGGACGATCGCCGTCGGCGTCAGCCTGAGCGCCCGCAACTTCATTCTGCAGTCGGATGGCAGCGGACGCGCTGTCCTCGCACGGAGATTTGCATGAGCCGCACGATCAGCGCCGACACCTACACGAGCGGCATAACGCTAGCGAGCGGTGACAACCCGGTCACCGTCACGAGCATCGGGGTAGTCAAGAACACCGCCAACACCAAGGCCGCCATCTACGGGCCAGTCGGAACCACATTCACTCTGGCCAACTACGGCACAATCAGCGAATCCGGAACCAACGGCCGCGGTGTCAGTCTGGCGAGTGGGGGCACGATCACCAACGCCGCCACGGGCTTGATCTCTGCCGCGGGCGCCATCCGGATCAGCGCCGCCTACGGCTCCGTGACGAACCTGGGCACGATCATCTCCACCAGCGGCGTAGGGATCTATTCGCAAGACGGCGGCGCTGTCACCAATGCGGCCGGGGCGACAATCAGCGGCAACTCCGGCGGGGTCTCGGTGCAGACCGACAGCGGGGTTGTAATCAATCTCGGGCTGATCACCGAGGCGGCGACCGCAACCACAGGCAACGCCATCTCACTGGCCAGCGGCGGCAACATCGTCAACGGACAGGCAGGCTCCGGCACCAGCACAGCGTCGTTGCGGGGCGTCTCCGACGGCGTTCTGGTGCAAACGGCAGGCGCCGCGGTGACCAACTATGGCACCATCACCGGCACAAAAATCGACGGGGTCGTTCTGAATGCCGGTGGCATGGTTTTCAACGGCCAAAGCGGTGCGACCGCCGCGCTGATCCAAGGCGCCAGCTATGGTATCTACCTGCGTACCGGATCGATCGCCAACTACGGCACCATCAGCGGCACCGGAACCGCCAGCGACGGCATCGTGGTCCTCGCGGCAACCATCAGCAATCTCGGTTCCGCGTCGCTGATCCAGGGCCACGCCGGCATCTCGATAAGGTCGGCCGGCACGGTGACCAACGCCGGCACGATCGCAGCCAACTCAGCAAGCGGTACCGCGATTGCGTTCGGCACCGGCACCAACCGGCTCATCATCGACCCGCGCGCCGTGTTCATCGGCACCGTAAGCGCCGCGGGCAGCACCACGATCGAGCTGGCGTCCGGCACCTCCGCCGGAACGGTATCCGGGCTTGGAGCACAATATACCGGCTTCACATCCATCGCGGTCGATGCCGCCGCCGCGTGGACGCTGGCATCCGGCAGCGTGACAGCTGGCTATGCCATCAACGACGCCGGCACGCTGACCAACGCCGCCACACTCGACGCCACGGTTACGCTGGGCAGCGGCGCGGTGCTGACCAACGCCTCGGGCGGCACGATCAGCGGCTACGACGGCGTCATCGGCCAGGCCGGTGCGGTCACGGTGGTGAACACCGGCGCGATCCTAGGCAATTTGACCGGCACCGCCGCGGACGGGATTTATCTGGGTGCGGGCGGGTCGGTCACCAACCAGGCCGGCGGTGTGATCACCGGCGGATCCAATGCCATTTCCGAGACCGACGGAACCCTGACCGTGGCGAATGCCGGCCGCCTAATGGGCGGCAGGTACGGCATCCTGATGGATGGCGGCGGGTCGCTCACCAACGCGTCGACCGGCTTCATTTTCGGCGCCACCGCGATCGACGCCCGCTTGTACGTCCCGGTCACGATCGCGAACGCAGGCACGATCAAGGGGAGTTCGATCTCCGGCAAAGGCATCTATCTCACCACCGGCGGCACGATCACCAACCAGTTGGGCGGCATTATCTCAGCGCAGATCGGTGTTTTCGCCGCAATCGAGGCGCCGACGGTGGTGAACGCAGGCAGCATCGGCGGCTACAGCGGGACCTCCGGCGGCATCGGGGTTTACCTTGAAACCGGCGGCTCGCTCACCAATCAGTCGGGCGGCACGATCAGCGGCTATCGCGCCATCCAGGGTGGCGAGGATCCGACGCCGGTTCCGATCACGGTGGTGAACACCGGCGCGATCATCGGCAATTTGACCTCCAGCGGCGGCGCCGGGGTTTTGCTGGAGGCCGGCGGGTCGGTCACCAACCAATTCGGTGGCACGATCAGCGGCTATTTCGGCATCACGGCCTCGGGCGCTCCCGCCACGGTGGTCAACGCCGGCGTCATCGCCGGCAATTACACATCGAATTACAACAATGCCGACGGCGTCTATCTGAGCGCCGGCGGCACGGTCACCAATCAGGCGAGCGGAAACATCTACGGGCGTAACGATGGCGTCCTGATTTCCGGCGCCCCTGGAACCGTGCTCAATCTAGGAACGATCCACTCGCGGGTTGATGCCACCTACGGTCGAAGCGGGATCTACCTGGCCGCCGGCGGCGTCATCATCAACGGCGCCTCCGGTGCCGGCACGGCCAGCACGGCGACAATCCTCGGCTACAATTACGCGGTTCAGTTCGGCGCGACGGGCACCGACACGCTGACCAACTACGGCACGATCAACGGCAGCCCCGGCACCGTCGCGGTGTCGATGTACACCGGCACGCTGACCAACGGCGCATCGGGCGCGATCGGCGCGCTGATCGAAAGCGGCCTCCAGAGCAGCGCGGTCCTGATTAGCGGCGCGGGAACGGTGGTCAACTACGGCAGCATTACCGGCCTCGCAGCCAATGGCGAATCCCACGTTTCCTACGGCGTCAGCCTGGGCGCCTCCGGCACCGTCGCCAGCAGCATCAGGAACCTGGGCTCCAACGCGCTGATCTCGGGCTACGTCGCGGTGTACGCGGTGCAGAATGCCACCGTGACGAACGGCGGCACCATGGAGGCGACGCAGGAGTTCGGCGGCACGCCCCCCATCGAAGCGGTCATCTTCGGCGGCGGCACCAACCGGCTGATCGTCGATCCCGGCGCGGTCTTCATCGGCGGCGTCAACGGCAGCGGCGCGTTCACCCTGGCTCCGGGCGGACAAACAACGATCCTCGGCACCGCCAATGGCGTCGGCACCACCACGCTGGAGCTGGCCTCTGCCACCGCCGCCGGCACGCTGAGCGGCCTCGGCACGCAATACGCCGGCTTCGCCGCCGTCACCATCGATGCAAGTGCGAACTGGACCTTCAGCGGCAGCAACACGCTGGCCGCCGGCATCACCCTGACCGACAGCGGCACGCTCACCACCAACGGCACGTTCACCAACGCCGGCCTCGTCACCGGCGCGGCCAAGGGCGTCGTGCTCACCACAGGCGCCCGGGTCACCAACCAGGCCGGCGGCACGATCACCGGCAGCGCCTTCGGTATCAGCGCCAGTGGCGCCGCCACGCTGGTGAACGCCGGCGTCATCAGCGGCAATGCCAGCGTCACCGCCGACGCGGGCGTCTCGTTCGCGGCGGGAGGCTCCGTCACCAACCAGTCGGGCGGCACGATCACCGGCGACAACGCCGTCTACGACGCGATCGGCCCGCTCACGCTGACCAACGCCGGCAGCATCGGCGGCACCGCGGACGGGGTCAAACTCACCACCAGCGGCACGATCACCAACCAGTCCGGTGGCACGATCACCGGCTACCGCGCGATCTACCTGCGCGGGGGCAGCGCCACGGTCGTGAACGCCGGCAGTCTCGGCGGCAGCTCCGCCCCGACCTACGGCGCCGGCATCAACGTGTCGCATGGCGGAGCCGTCACCAACCTGTCCGGCGGCGTCATCACCGGGCACCACGCGATTTACGCCACGATCGTCGCGCTAACGGTGACGAATGCCGGCAGCATCGGCGGCAATGCCGTCAACGGTACCGGTGTCGATCTGCTGTTCGGCGGCACCATCACCAATCAAACCGGCGGCGCAATCAGCGGCGGCACCGACGCGGTGAAGTTCGCGGCCGGTCACACCAACCGCCTGGTGATCGATCCGGGTGCGGCATTCACCGGCACCGTGACCGGCGGCAACACGATCGGTGCCGCATCGATCAGCACGCTGGAGTTGGCCTCGGGCGCCAGCGCCGGCACGCTCAGCGGGCTCGGCGCGCAGTATATCAATTTCGCCCAGGTCGCGATCGATGCCGGTGCGACATGGATGCTGAGCGGCAGCCAGACCGGTTTTGCCAAGCTGAGCAACGCCGGCACCGTCACCGGCGGCGTCACGCTCGGTGCCGGCAGTTTCAGCGTCACCAACCAGTCGAGCGGCACGATCACCGGCACTACGGGCATAGCGTTCGGCGCTGCGTCCAGCGGTACCCTGATCGATAGCGGCACGATCATCGGCACCGGCGGCACCGCGGTCTCGTTCGGCAGCGGCACCAATCTGATGCAGCTCCAGCCGGGCAATCTGCGCATTCAAGGCGTGGTGCTCGGCGCCGGGACCAGCACGCTGGAGTTCGCGTCGGGCGCCACCACCGGCACGTTGACGGGCGTCGGCGCAAACTTCTCCGGTTTCTCCCAGGGCACCGTCGATGCCGGCGCCAGTTGGGTGCTGGCGGGCGCCAACGGCTTCGCCGGCACGCCACTGACCGATGCCGGCACACTCAGCAACACCGGCTCGCTCGTCGTCGGTCCGCAGTTGGGCGTCACCGGAACGTTCCTGAACACCGGCCTGGTCGGCGCGTCCGGCTCCATCGCCGTCTCGGTGGCGTCCGGCGGCGTTGTCGGCAACAGCGGCACCGGCGCCATCACCGGCACGATCGGCAGCTATGGCAGTTATGTCGCCGGCGCCGCCGGCGGCACCGGTTTGTATCTGTCGGGCGGCGGCGTGACCAACGCGGCGACGATCAGCGGCGGCACGGGGGGGGCCAGCAACCAGCAGGCCGGCGCTGGAGGACACGGCGTCGATGTCATCGGCGGCAGCCTGACCAACATAGCGCACGGGACGATCACCGGCGGCGTCGGCGGCCTGGGTGTCTACGTCTACAGCTACACCAACGGTAGCAACTACGGCGTCGGCGGAACCGGGGGTACCGGCATTACCGTCCTGGGCGCCAGCGTGACCAACGCCACGCTGGCAACGATCGTCGGTGGGGTCGGCGGCAGCGCCCCGGACACCGCCGGCCGCGGCGGCGTCGGTGTCGACGTCGCCGGTGGCAGCCTCACGAACCAGGGGATCATCGGTGGCGGCGGGGGCGGCGGCCTCACCGGCATCGGCAACGGCGTCGCCGGCGGCTACGGCGTCGTGCTCACCAGCGGCAGCATTACCAACCAGGGGACAATCACCGGCGGCGGCGGTGGCGTCGGCGGCGGTGGCGTCGGCGGCGGCGAGCTTGGCAGCGGCGGCGGCGGCGGCGGCGTTGCGGTCGGCGGCGGCAGCCTGACCAACACCACGCTGGCAACGATCATGGGCGGCGCCGGAGGCAGCGAAACCGGCTTCATCTTCAACAACACCGCCCGCGGCGGCACCGGCGTCGACATCAATGGCGGCGTTGTCACCAACCAAGGCACTGTCGCCGGTGGCACCGGCGTGGGTCGCCTCGGTTACGGCGGCTACGGCGCCAACGTCGGGGCCGGCACGCTGATCGATGCCGGGGTCATCGCCGGCGGCTTCGGCACCAACTCCAGCGGCACCATAGTCCGCGGGGATGCGGTGTTTTTCGGCGGCGCGGGGCGGCTGATCGCCGACCCCGGGGCGTCGTTCGTTGGCGCGGTGGTCGGCGATGCCGCGGCCAGCGACGTGCTGGAGCTGGCGTCGGGCAGCGCGGGCAGCCTGGCCGGCTTCGGCACCAGCATCACCAACTTTGCGTCGCTGGTGTTCGATACGGGCGCGCAGTGGACGGTTGCCGGCGACGCTTCGGCGAACGGCCTCGGCACCGTCGGGATCAGCGGGTTCACGTTTGGCGACACGATCGACCTTGCCGGTTTCGCGGCGACCAGCGAGACGTTCGCGAGCAACGCACTGGTGCTGACCGCAGGCACCGCGCACGAAACGGTGCACATCCAGGGCAGCTTCGCGACCGGCAATTTCGCGCTCACCAATGTCGGCAGCACAGCCACCGACATCACGTTCCAGACGGACCCGCTGTTGTACGGCGCGACGATCGACGCGGCCGGCACTATCGCAGCCGAAACGGTTGCCGGTGGCGTGATGACGCTGTTCAACGGCGGCGGCACGGCGGTCGGCACGATCGTTGTCGGTGCCAGCCTGAGCTCCGGCGATTTCATTTTGCGGCCGGATGGCAGCGGCGGCACGGACGTGGTCCTGGACACGGTGTTCGGCAGCTACAGCAGCGGCGTGACGCTGCTGGTCAACCCGACGACCATCGCGAGCACTGCGATCGTCGACAACACCGCAGCATCAGGGGTTGCCGTCAGCGGGCCAGGCGGGACGAGCTGGATGCTGACCAACCTGGGCAGCGTCGCCGAAACCGGGACCGGCGCCGGCGTGGGCATCGCGTTCGCGGTCGCCGGGACGATCATCAATTCCGGGCATATCAGCGGCAATGCGACGGTCAGCGGGGGCGTCGGGATCTCGCTGGCGGCCGGAGGGGTAGTCACCAACCTGGTGGGCGGGGTGATCAGTGGCGATGCGGGCGTCGTGTTCGGCGCCGCGTCCAGCGGCAGCCTGATCGATAGCGGCACGATCACCAGCACCGGCACCGGCGGCACCGCCGTCTCGTTTGGCAGCGGCACCAATCTGATGCAGTTGCAGCCGGGCAATCTGCGCATTCAGGGCGTGGTACTCGGCGGTGCCGGGACCAGCACGCTGGAGTTCGCATCCAGCGCCACCACCGGCACCTTGACGGGCGTCGGCGCAAACTTCTCCGGTTTCTCCCAGGGCACCGTCGATGCCGGTGCGAAATGGCTGCTGGCCGGCGGCAACAGCTTCGCCGGCACGCCACTGACCGATGCCGGCACGCTCAGCAACAGCGGCTCGCTCCTGCTCGGTCCGCAGCTAAGCGTTGCCGGGACGTTCCTGAACACCGGGTCGGTCAGCGCCGGCGGCTCCATCGCCGTCTCCGTGGCGTCCGGCGGCGTGGTCGGCAACAGCGGCTCGGGCGCCATCACCGGCGCGGCCGGCAGCTACAATCATGCCGCCGGCGGCACCGGCGGCATCGGGGTCTATCTGTCGAGCGGCGGCGTGACCAACGCGGCGGCGATCACCGGCGGCACCGGGGGCGGCAGCTACGTCCAGGGCGGCGCCGGCGGCGTGGCCGTTGCGGTCAGCGGCGGCAGCCTGACCAACACCACGGGCGGAACGATCGCCGGCGGCGCGGCAATCTACAGTCATACCGACGGCGGCGCCGGCGGCGCCGGTGTCGATCTGTCGGGCGGCAGCGTGACCAACGCGGCGGCGATCATCGGCGGCCTCGGGGGCGCCGGCGGCGCGCTGAACGGCGGCGGCGGCGGCGTGGGCGTTGCCGTCAGTGGCGGCAGCCTGACCAACACCACGGGCGGAACGATCGCCGGTGGCGGCGGCAGCTTCGGGCATTTGGCCGGCGGCACCGGCGGCACCGGTGTGTATCTGTCCAGCGTCGGCGTGAGCAACGCGGCGCTGATCACCGGCGGCCGCGGGGGCGACTCCCAGTTCGGACCGGCCGGCGATGGCGGCGCGGGCGTTGCCGTCGTCAGCGGCAGCCTGACCAACACCGTGGGCGGAACGATCGCCGGCGGGCTCGGCGGCGGCGGTCAGGTGTCCGGCGGCGTCGGCGGCGCGGGCGTCAGCGTGCTGGGCGGCAGCCTGACCAACACCGCGGGCGGGACCATCGCCGGCGGGGTCGGCGGGGTTGGCCAGCAGTCCGGCGGCGCCGGCGGCGTCGGCGTCAGCATGCTGAGCGGCAGCGTGACCAACACCACGGTGGCAACGATCATCGGCGGCGCCGGTGGCACCATGGACCAAGCAGGCGTCGGCGGCGCGGGCGTCGAGGTCGCCGGTGGCAGCCTCACCAACCAGGGGACAATCAGCGGCGGCGGCGGCGGCGCTGCCGAGATAAACGGCGTCGCCGGCGGCTACGGCGTCGTGCTCACCAGTGGCAGCATCACCAACCAAGCGACCATCACCGGCGGCAGCGGCGGCGGCAGCAGCGCCTATTACTCCTACGACCACTACATTGGCGGCAACGGCGGCGGCGGCGCCAAGGTCAGCGGCGGCAGCCTGACCAACGCCACGCTGGCAAGCATAATCGGCGGCGTCGGCGGTGTCGGCAGCACCGCGGACGGCGGCTTCGGTGGCGTCGGTATCGCCGTCAACGCCGGCAGCGTTATCAATCAAGGGACAATCATCGGCGGTGCCGGAAACAGCGCCAACGGCGGCTATGCCAACGGCGGCGGCAACGGCGTCGATCTCAACGGCGGCGTCGTCACCAACCACAACACCATAGCAGGCGGCACCGGCCTGGGTGACGCCGGCTTCGGCGGCGTCGGCGTGTACGTCCAGGCCGGCACGCTGATCGACAGCGGGGTCATCGACGGCGGCACCGGCACCAACGCGACCGGCACCGTCGGCATCGCGGATGCCGTGCTGTTCACCGGCGCGGGGCGGCTGATCCTCGACCCCGGGGCGTCGTTCGGGGGCGCGGTGGTCGGCGATGCCGCATCGAGCGACGTCCTGGAACTGGCGTCGGGCAGCAGCGCGGACACACTGAGCGGGCTCGGCGCACACTACGTCGGCTTCGGCCAGGTCACGATCGATACGGGCGCGAACTGGACGCTTGGCGGCGGCGACACGGTGGCCTCGGGTGTAACGCTGGCCAACAGCGGCACGCTGACCGGCAATATCCTGCACCTGAGCGGCGCGTCACTGACCAACCAGGCCGGTGGCGTGGTGTCTGCCAGCTATGTCTACGGCGTGGTGACGGGCGGGGCCGACAGCGTCGTCAACGCGGGCACGATCACCAGCGGCGCCAACACGGCGATCTACCTGAAGGCCGCCGGCAACGTCAGCAACGCCGCCGGTGCGGTGATCAGCGGCTACGGCGGCGTGAAGCTGCGAGGCACCGACGCGACCCTGGGCAATCTCGGGCTGGTCACCGCCACCGCTGCGGCTTCCACCGGCTACGGCGCCTATCTGCGCAATGGCGGCCGCGTCACCAATGGTCTGGCCGGGGCCGGAACGAGCACGGCATCGATCGAGGGCTACACCGGGCTGGCGTTCAAAGCCGTCGAGGCCGGCAACGCCTACGGCACACTGGCAAACTACGGCACCGTCATCGGCACCGGCACCGAGGCCTCGGGCGTCCTGCTGAGCAACACCGGCACGGTCTTCAACGGACAAAGCGGGGCAACAGGCGCACTGATCGAGGGCAGCCGTTACGGCGTTTCCAGCGACCCTGGCCCGGTCGTCAATTACGCCACCATCATCGCCACCGGCAACGCCGGCGGCGACTACGGCGTCGCCATCCAGGGCACCGGAAGCGTCGAGAACCTGGGAACCGCGGCGCTGATCGAGGGCTATGGCGGTGTCCTGATCGGCACCGACGGCACCGTAACCAACGCCGGCACGATCGAATCCAACCAAGGCGCCTCCGGCATCGCGATCCACTTCACCGCCGGCGATGCCAGGCTGATCGACGACCCGGGCGCCGTGTTCACCGGCTCGATCTACGGCGGCCATGGCGGGACCGCCGTGCTGGAGCTGACCTCGAGCAGCGGTGCCGGCACGATCTCCGGCCTCGGCAGCACGGTCACCAATTTCACCTCGCTGGTGTTCGATGTGGGTGCGGCTTGGACGGTCGGCGGCAATGACAATGCCAACGGGCTCGGCACGCTCGGCATCAGCGGCTTCACCGTCGGCGACACGATCGACCTGAACAACTTCTCCGCCATCAATCGCACCTTCGCCGCCAACACGCTGGTCCTGGGCGATGGCATCGGCGACTACGACACGCTGCACATCCAGGGCAGCCTCAGCGCCGGCAATTTCCGCCTCACCCAGGCTGGCAACGACACCGAGGTCACGTTTCTGAACCCACCGGTGGTTACGGCCGGCGGAACCGTCACGTTCATCGGTGGCGGCGCGCCGGTCGCCCTCGACGCCACGCTCGGCGTCACCGACGCGGGCAGCACGACGCTGGTCGGCGCAACGATCTCGTTCGGCACCGGCTTCATCGCCGGCGACACACTCAACTTCACTGCGCAGGACGCCATCACCGGCAGCTTCAGCAGCGGCACGCTGACGCTCACTGGCACCGACACGCTGGCGGACTACCGGGCGGCGCTGGACTCGATTACCTACAGCTTCACCCCGGTCAACGGCGATCCGACGGGCGGCGGTGCCGACACCAGCCGCATCATCGATTGGTCGGTGAACGACGGCACCGTCGTCAGCAACACCGGCACCAGCACGCTGGACGCCGTGCACGCGGCGCCCACGGTGACCGCGAGCGGGACGGTGGCGTTCGCCGGCTGTGGCTCCCCGATCGCGCTGGATGCCGGCTTCGTGGTCACCGACCCCGACAGCGGCGGCGCCATCAGCACCGCAACGATCTCCATCGGTACCGGCTTCCTCACCGGCGACCTGCTGAATTTTTCCCCGCAGAACGGCATCACCGGCAGCTACGCAGCCGGCACCGGCATCCTGACCCTGAGCGGCACCTCGTCGATCGCCGACTACCAGGCGGCGCTGGAGTCGATCACCTACAGTTTTTCCCCCGCCAACGGTGATCCGACGCACGGCGGCAGCGACACCAGCCGCATCATCGACTGGCAGGTCACCGACGGCAGCAGCAGCAACGGCACCAGCAACACCGGCACCAGCACGGTCCACACCGCCGCCGCACCGACGCTGATCTACGGCCAGACGATCGCCGAGGTCGGTATCGTTGCGGCAACAGAAACGGTCACCGCCGGCGTGATGACGCTGCAAAACGCCGGCGGCACCACGGTCGGTACCATCAACGTCGGCACCAGCCTGGTCACCAATGATTTCACCCTGGTGCCGATCGCCGGTCCCAGCACGAATGTGGTCGTGGACACGGTGTTCGGCACCTACACGTCAGGCGTAACGCTGCTGGTCAACCCGACCACCATCGCCAGTACCTGCGAAGGCCGACAATACCGCGGTCTCTGGCATCGCCGTCACCGGGCTGAGCGGGACGATTTGGACCCTGACCAACCTGGGCAGCATCGCCGAAACCGGCGTCAGCGGCTACGGCATCAGGTTTTCCAGCGCTGGGACGATCATCAACGCAGCCTCCGCCGCCATCAGCGGCGGTCTCATGGGCGTCTACCTCCAAGCCGGTGGGTCGGTCACCAACCAGTCGGGTGGCTCGATCAGCGGTTACCAGGGCATTGACCTTGGCGGCGTCGCAGCCAAGGTGGTGAACACCGGTGCGATCGCCGGCAATCTGACACAGGGCGCGGGGATTTATCTCGAAGCCGGCGGCGTGGTCACCAACAACCTGGGCGGCACGATCACCGGTCTCGACGGCATCTACGCCGGCTCGGCCACGGCCACAGTGGTGAATGCCGGCAGCATCAGTGGCGGCAATTCAGCCGTCGGCGGCTTCGGCATCAATTTAGCCGCCGGCGGCATGATCACCAACGAAGCTGGCGGGGTGATCTATGGCTTTGACGACGGCGTCCAGGTGTCTGGCGCCGACGCGACGGTGATCAACCTGGGGCAGATCACCGGGATCAATCACGATTATCAATTCCCGGACGGCGATGCCGGCGTCAGTCTGGTCACTGGTGGCATCCTCATCAACGGGCAGGCCGGCGGATCGGCAAGCACCGCGACGATCTCCGGTTATTTTTACGGGGTGCAATTCTCATCAAAAAAAATCAGCACCCTGACCAATTACGGCACCGTCACCGACTTGTTCGGCGGCAAGGCGATCGGGATGGAAAACGGCCTGATCGTCAATGGACCGAGCGGAGCGACCGCCGCGCTGATCGACGCCGGCGGCGGCGACGCCGTCTCGTTCAGCGGCGCCGGAACGGTGATCAACTACGCAACGATCTCCGCCTTTGGCGGCAGCGGCTATTATGGCGTCCTGGTCACCGGGGCGGGAAGCATCAGCAACGCGGGCACCGCCGCGCTGATCCAGGGCTACGGCGGTGTCTACCTCATGGCGGACGGCACCGTGACCAACGCCGGCACGATCGAATCCAGTGACGGCACCAACGGTGTCGCGGTCAGGTTTGCCGGTACCACCAACCGGCTGATCGTCGATCCCGGCGCGGTGTTCATCGGCAGCGTGAGTGCCACCGGCACTGCCACCCTGGAACTGGCATCCACATCCGCCAGCGGCACCGGCACGCTTTCCGGCCTCGGCACGCAGTTCGTCAATTTCTCCCAGGTGACTGTCGATGCATGCGCCTACTGGACTTTCGGCGGCACCAACTCGCTGGCGGCCGGTGCCACGCTGACCAACAGTGGCACGCTGACCGACACCGGCACACTGCTCAACGCCGGCACGCTGACCGGCAACGTGCTGCGCCTGAGCGGTGCATCGCTGACCAATCAATCCGGCGGCGTGATGTCCGCGACGTATGTCTACGGACTGGCGGCGGGCGGAACCGACACCGTGCTGAACCAGGGAACGATCAACGGCAGCGCGCAAGCCGCGATCTACCTGGCGGCCGCAGGCTACGTCAGCAACGCCAGCAGCGGGGTGATCAGCGGCTACGCCACCGGCGTGAAACTGGCCGGCGCCAACGCCACCCTGAGCAATGCCGGGCAGATCGTCACCACGGCCACCAGCACGATCACCTACGGTGCCATCCTGGCGAGCGGCGGCCTGGTCACCAACACCACCTTGGGCACCATCATCGGCGGCTATGGCGGCGTGGTCGGCAGTGCCAGCGGCATCGCCTCGGTGGCGAACGCGGGGACCATCAGCGGCCTGGCGGGTTTTGGCGTTTACCTGCACGGGACCGGCAACGTCGGCAACGCCGGCAGCGGATTGATCAGCGCCTACACCCTGGGCGTGAAGCTCAAGGGCACCAACGCGACGCTGAGCAATCTCGGGCGGATCATCGCCGCGGCGGTAGATCCCGCCGGCTACGGCGCCTACCTGCGCAATGGCGGCATGGTCACCAATGGTCAGGCCGGAGCCGGAACGAGCACGGCGTCGATCGTGGGCTACACCGGGCTGGTGTTCAAATCGGTCGATGACGGCAACGTCTACGGCACGCTGGTCAACTACGGCACCGTCATCGGCACCGGCGTCGAGACCCCGGGCGTCCTGCTGAACAACACCGGCACGATCTCCAACGGGCGAAGCGGTGCGACAGGCGCGCTGATCGAAGGCGGCCATTACGGCGTTTCCAGTGTCCAAGGACCGGTCGTCAATTATGCCACCATCATCGGCAGGGGCACCGCAGGCGACGACTACGGCGTCGCCATTTGGGGCACGGGAAGCGTCGGGAACCTCGGCACGGCGGCGCTGATCGAGGGCTACGGCGGTGTCCTGATCGAAACCGACGGCACCGTAACCAACGCCGGCACGATCGAATCCAACCAAGGCACCTCGGGTATCGCGATACACTTCACCGACGGCGATGCCAGGCTGATCGACGACCCGGGTGCCGTGTTCATCGGATCGGTCTACGGCGGCAGCGGCGGGACCGCCGTGCTGCAGCTGGCATCGGGCAGCAGCGCCGGCACGATCTCCGGCCTCGGCACCACGGTCACCAACTTCACCTCGCTGGTATTCGATGCCGGCGCGCAATGGACGGTGGCCGGCAACGATGCGCCGGGCGGCCTGGGCACGCTCGGCATCAGCGGCTTCACCGCCGGCGACACGATCGACCTGACCAACTTCTCCGCTTTCAATCGCACCTTCGCCGCCAACACGCTGACCCTGGTCGATGGCGCCGGCGACTACGAGACGCTGCACATCCAGGGTAACTTCAGCACCAGCAATTTCCGCATCACCGATGTCGCCGGCGACACCGAGGTCACATTTCTGAACCCGCCCGTGGTCACCGCTGGCGGCACCGTCACGTTCACCGGCGGCGGCGCACCGGTCACCCTCGACGCCGGGCTGGGCATCGCCGACACGGCCAGCACGACACTTGTCAGCGCCATGATCTCGTTCGGGTCCGGTTTCATCGCCGGCGACACGCTGAACTTCACCGCGCTGAATGCCATCACAGGCAGCTTCAGCAGCACCACCGGCACGCTGACGTTGAGCGGAGCCGACACGCTGGCGGACTACCAGGCGGCGCTGGAGTTCGATCACCTACAGCGTCAGCCCGAGCAACGCCGATCCGACGGGCGGTGCCGGTGATACCAGCCGCACCATCGATTGGTCGGTGAGCGACGGCGTCACCGCCAGCAACACCGGCACCAGCTCGCTGGACACCTTGCACGTGGCGCCAACCGTCACCGCGGGCGGCACCGTAACGTTCACCGGCGGCGACGCGGCGGTGGCGCTGGATCCCACCCTGACCGTCAGTGACCCCGACAGCGGCGGCCATCTCACCGGCGCCACAATCGAGGTCGGTACCGGCTTCATCAGCGGCGACACGCTGAACTTCACCACCCAGAACGGCATCACCGGCAGCTACGACAATGCGACCGGCACGCTGGCGCTGACCGGTGCCAGCACTGTCGCCGACTACCAGATCGCGCTCGAATTCGATCGCGTACAGCTTCACACCCGGCGCCGGCGATCCCACCAATGGCGACAGCGACACCAGCCGCACCATCGACTGGTCGGTCAACGACGGGGGCGGCGCCAGCAACACCGCCACCAGCACGCTGGACATCGTGCACGCGGCACCAACCGTCACCGCGGGCGGCACGGTCACCTTCACCGGCGGTGGTTCGGCGGTAGCACTGGATGCCACGCTGACCGTCAGTGCCCTCGATAGCGGCGGGAATCTCAGCGGCGCCACAATCGGGGTAGCGACTGGCTTCATCACGGGTGACACGCTGAATTTCACCACCCAGAACGGGATCACCGGCAACTACGACAATCCGACCGGCGTCCTGACGCTGTCGGGCACCAGCACGATCGCCGATTACCAGACCGCGCTTGACTTGATCACCTACAGCTTCACCCCCACCAACGGCGATCCAACCGCCGGCGGCGGTGACACCAGCCGCACAATCGACTGGGTGGTGAACGACGGTGTTGCCAGCAGCAACACCGGCGCCAGCTCGCTGGGCACAATGCACGCCGCGCCGGCAATGATCGCGGGCGGAACCGTAGCGTTCATCGGCGGCGGCCCGGCCGTGGCGCTGGATTCCGGCCTGCTGGTCACCGACCCCGACAGCGCCGGCAATCTCAGCAGTGGCACAATCGCGATCGGCGGCGGTTTCATTGCCGGCGACACGCTGAACTTCACCACCCAGAACGGCATCACCGGCAGCTTCGATGACACGACCGGCGTGCTGACGCTCAGCGGCACCAGCACGATCGCCGACTATCAGACCGCGCTCGACGCCATCACTACAGCTTCACCCCAGCCAACGGCGATCCCACCACCGGCGGCGGCGACACCAGCCGCACCATCGACTGGTCGGTGAACGATGGTGTTGCCAGCAGCAACACCGGCACCAGCGCGCTGGATGTCACGCGCGCCGCACCAACGGTGACGGCCAGCGGTACAGTAACGTTCACCGGCGGCGGGTCGGCGGTCACGCTGGACCCCATGCTGACCGTCGCCGACCCCGACAGCGCCGGCAATCTCAACAACGGCACGATCTCCATCGGCACCGGCTTCACCGCCGGCGACACGCTGAACTTCGTCGACCAGAACGCCATCACCGGCAGCTTCGACGCCTCGGCCGGCGTGCTGACGCTGTCCGGCACCGACACGCTGGCTGACTACCAGACCGCGCTCGACTCGATCACCTACAGTTTTTCCCCATCCGACGGCGATCCGACCGGTGGCGCCAGCGACACCGCCCGCACCATCGACTGGTCGGTGAACGATGGTGTTGCCATCAGCAACACCGGCACCAGCACGCTGGACATCGGGCACGCGGCGCCGAGCATCGCAGCCGGCGGCACCGTAACGTTCACTGGCGGCGGCTCGGCGGTCACGCTGGACCCCATGCTGACCGTCGCCGCCCCCGACAGCGCGGGCAACCTGACCGGCGCCACGATCGCCATAGGCGGGGGTTTGCTGCCCGGCGACACATTGAACTTCGCCACGCAGAACGGCATCGCCGGCAGCTACGACAATGCGACCGGCACGCTGACGCTGACCGGGGCCAGCACGATCGCCGACTACCAGACGGCGCTCGACTCGATCACCTACAGCTTCACGCCCACCAACGCCGATCCCACCGGCGGCAGCGACCCCAGTCGGACCATCGACTGGTCGGTGAACGATGGCGTTGCGATCAGCAACATCGGCACCAGCACGCTGGACACCGCCCACACCGCGCCGAGCATCACCACGGGCGGCACGGTCACCTACGCCGCCGGCGCCGCCGCGACACCGCTCGACCCCACGCTGACCGTCAGCGGCCCCGACAGCGCCGGCCTGCTCAACAGCGGCACCGTGGCGATCACCGGCGGCACGTTCGTCGGCGACGGCGATATCCTCAGCGCCGACACCGCCGGCACCGCGATCACCGCCAGCTACAACGCAACGACCGAGGTGCTGACGCTGTCCGGCAGCGACACACTGGCCGACTACCAGGCGGTGCTGCGCAGCGTCGCCTTCACCAGCAGCGCGGCCGATCCGACCGACGCCACCGCCGACCCCACACGCACCCTCGCCTGGACGATCAACGACGGCGTCGCCGTCAGCAACACCGGCACCAGCACGCTGGACACGGCGCAGTCCCCACCGACCATCGCCGCGAGCGGCACCGTGACGTTCACCAACGGCGGTGCGCCGGTGGCGCTGGATACCACGCTGACCGTCGCCGACCCCGGCAGCAGCGGCATGCTGACCGGTGCCACGATCGCCATCACCAGCGGGTTCCTGGTCGGCGAGATGCTGAACTTCGACAACCAGAACGCCATCACCGGCAGCTACAGCACCTCAACCGGCGTGCTGACGCTTAGCGGCACTGACACACTGGCTGACTACCAGGCGGCGCTGCGCAGCGTCACCTTCAGCTACGCCACGTCCCACGGAGATCCTACCGGCGACCCCAGCCTGGCAATCGACTGGCTGGTGAATGACGGCACGGCCGTCAGCAACCCCGGCTCCAGTACGCTCGTCACGCCCGACGAGGTGTATCGCGTAGCGAGCGCCACGCTGCTGCCGATCACCGAGATCGTCCACGTCGGCGATCCCGGCACCGTGCCGATCGCGGTGTCGAACAGCGACCCCGACGACGGCTTCTCCGAGAGCCTGATGGCAACGCTGCTGTCGACCACTGGCAACATCGGCATCGCCAGCGCCGGCCCGACCGGTGACATCCTCGCCGGCGCCACCAACACCAGTTCGCTGGCCGTCAGTTTTTCCACCGCGCAGGCCGGAACCATCTCCGGGGTCGGAACGATCGGTTTGAGCTCGGACGGCGGCGTCGGCATCGGCAGCATCGACGGGCTGGGCCTGACCACGCTGGCCGACCAGACGGTGGCGGTGAACATCATCGTCGACAATACGCCAAGGCCGAGCTGACGAGCGACGGCAACCTGGTCTCGGACGGCGTCGGCTCGAACGCGTTCACGCTGAACCTGGGCAGCGCCATCGAGGGCGCGACGGCGCTGTCGGCCGATCTCGACGTGTTCAACAACGTTGCGGGACCAGCCGACTGGCTGAGCGGCAGCCTCGGCGCGACCGGCAGCGGCCAGTTCACCAACACCGGCTTCGGCGCGTTCGGCACCATCGGCGCCGGCGGCTCGCTGGACGCGCCCGATGTGTCGCTGGCGACCAACCAGCTCGGCGTGTTCAGCCAGACGGTCGTGCTGACGCCGATGGACACCAACGCCGACGATTTCTCGCAGGTGATGACCGCGCAGACCGTCACTGTAACCGGAACGATCGTGCCGGTCGGCACCGCGCTCGGCGACGTTCACATGGTGACGTTCGATGGGCTGCACTACGATTTCCAGGCGGTCGGCGCGTTCGAGCTCAGCCGCTCGACGGTGCCGGGGGACACGTTCCAGATCCAGATCGAGACAGCGGCGGACGCGGCCGACAATGCCGTCAGCTACACGACCGAGGCGGCGGCGCAAGTCGGCGCCGATGTCGTTACGTTCGCCATCGACCGGGCGGCGACGGTCTGGATCGACGGGGCGCCCGACACGACGTTGAGTACCGCCGATCCGCTACAGACGCTCGACGGCGGGAAGTTGCGCGAACTGTCGCCGGGCAGTTTCGAGCTGACCTGGGCGACCGGGCAGACGTTGTTCATCACAGACCAGGGCTCGCATCTCGACAGTTCCGTCGGGCTTGGGGCGACGAACGGGCCGGGGTCGGTGCAGGGGCTGCTGGGCGCCGCCAGCGGCCAGGCCAATGATTTCCAGTTGCCCGATGGAAGTGTGCTGGCACAGCCGCTCAGCGGCGCCGAGCTGTATGGCGCGTTCGCGCTGGCGTGGAGCGTGGCGCCGGGTGCCTCGCTGCTGGGCGGTGTGGTGACGCAGGGCGGTGTGGTGACGCAGGGCGGGGCGGTGACGCAGGGCGGGGCGGTGACGCAGGGTGGGGCGGTGACGGGGGGCGTGGGTGGGTCGACGATCTCGCCGGATGCCGTCGGCACGATTGCCGCCGGTGCGATGCAGTTCATGTATGACGATGTCGCTGCTGCGCCGGCGGTGCGGCAGGCAGCGGGGCAAAGCGTGCTGCAGGCCACGGCGCCGGGCCAGGTGCTGAGCGCGGCGGCGGGGGCGGATGTGCTGGCCGATGCCGGCGGCTTCGGCGTGACGTTCCAGGGAACCGTGGCGGGATTGGCCCGTGAGATGATCTCGGGATTCTCGGTCAAGGACCTGATCGATGTCACCGATCTCAACAGCGCCGGCGTCGCGACCAGCTACGCCGGGTCCGGCAATGCGGGCGTGCTCTACCTGACCGATGGGACGTTGAGTGGGGAACTCCAACTGGCGGGGCAACTCGCCGGGGAAAGCTTCCATGTCACCACCGATGGGCATGGCGGGACGTCGATCGGAATCTCTCCATCTGCGTAGACTTGAACGGCAATGGATTCGGGCCGCCCTTGCTGGCACGCCCAACCCGAAATTACGCCACTCGTCCCATCAAAAGTCAGACAAGTACGCTACCCCAGGGTTCAAGGGACAACCAGGCAAACGGTCTTGCCCCCGTTTTGTGATGGGCGCGCGACTAACCGCCGCCTCCCCTGCGTCGGGCACAACAGGCAGGAGTCGTGGCCACCCCGCTTTGGCGTCCACCCGCCATGATTGTTCTCCCGTCCAGAGGCATCTAGTTTCCCTACGACGTAGTGCAAACCATCCTTCATAAATCCATTAGGATCGCGCTCCGGCAGATATATCAATCGCCACTCGTTCTCCTCATTAAATCCCCGATGCTTCGGCTGTGCTGCCAATATATCAGATGATCCACCATCAACCCGGCCCACCCCAGAGCTTCGGATCGGGCGGACGGATCGTGCTGCCGTCGTACCGCAGCCCCGCCCCGCGATCGAGCGCCAAGCGCAACGGCCCATCGAGATCGACGATCTCGGCCTCCTGTGCGACGACCAGCGCTGGCGCGATCCCAAGCGATGTGCCGACCCCACCACCGACCATGATCCGCAAGCCCCGCCGCTTCGCTTCCGCCGCCAGCGCGAGTGCCTCGGTCAGCCCACCCGCCTTGTCGAGCTTGATATTTATCGCCTGGTATTTCCCGTCGAGCCTGTCGAGATCGGCAAGCGTCCGGCAGGATTCGTCAGCGCAGAGCGGGATCGGACGCTCCAACCGCGCCAGCGCGTCATCGGCCTCGGCCGGCAGCGGCTGCTCGATCAGTTCAACCCTCAAATCGATGAGCATCGGCATGTATTCGCTAAGCTGGGCCTCATTCCAGCTCTCATTGGCATCGACAATCAGGCGCGCCGCCGGCGCCGTTTGCCGCACCGCCCGCACCCGTTCGACATCGCCGTCGCCGCCCAGTTCCAATTTGAACAGCGGCCGAGTGCGATTGGCCGCCGCCAGCTCAGCCATCTTGTCCGGTGTATCGAAGGCGACCGTGAACGCCGTCAGCAGCGGCGGCACCGCGCCGAGCCCGGCCAGCTCCGCCACGCTGCGATAAGCGCGTTTCGCATCGATGTCCCAGAATGCGCAGTCGAGCGCGTTGCGCGCCGCACCCGGCGGCAGCGCATGTTGTAGTGTGTCGCGGGTGAGCCCCGAGAAGACCACGCCTTTCATCGCTTCAAGCGCGGCGACGACGCTGTCGATGCTCTCGCCGTACCGCCGAAGCGGCACGCATTCGCTGCGGCCGCGCGACTCGACGTCGGAGATTTCGGCGACAACGACGTCGACCGTGGTCATGACCCCGTGCGCGGTCATAAACGGTCGCGCGAGCGGCCACGCACGGTGGGTGACTGTTAGTCGCTGAGGATGTGGCGCCATGTCCGTCCCGACCCTTTCGGCAAATTTCTACGCAAGTGATCTTATACCGATCATGAGTAACGCCGGGCAGTAAGGCCCCGGTGAATTCCGGTGCACGGTGAGGTCCGCCTTGTAATGCGACCGCGGCATCAGCGCGAGGATAACGACAGAACGGCGGCCGCAGCCCGCACATTCCGTCCGCCTTAATACCAAGTGGTGAAAAGATCGGCTCTCCCCCCGTCATGGCCGGCGAAGGCCCGGCAGGGCGCGCGTCCCACGGGAAGATCGGCGGCGCTGCGCCCTGGCTGACCATTCCAGTCGCGCCGCAGATCATGACGTCTATCGAGCGGCCACTCCCCTTGTGCCTTCCGCAGATTTATGATTGCCCCTGGACGTCGCAGCAGCCGCGGCAGTATGGTGTAGTATGGTAGTTTGTCGGGCCGAGTTAGTGAGCAGCGGCGCATAGCAGTATGGGGAAAGCGATCCAATGACAAACAAGGTGAAGCAGATCCTGGCGGCCGGCAAGGTGGTGATGAACGGCTGGCTGATTATACCCTCAGGCTTTTCGGCCGAGATGATGGCACAGTGCGGCTATGACTTTATCACCGTGGACTTGCAGCACGGCGTGCAGGACCACCTGACCATGGTGCAGTGCTTCCAGGCGATGCAGGCGCATCCGGTCACACCGATGGTGCGGGTGACCTGGAACGAACCGGGCAATCTCGGCAAGGCACTGGACCTTGGCGCCATGGGTATTATCTGCCCGATGATCAACAACAGGCAGGACGCGGAATCGTTCGTCTCCGCCTGCAAGTATCCGCCGCTGGGCACCCGCAGCAATGGACCGGTCCGCGCCTCCATGTACGCACCGCCGGGCGGTTACCAGCGCACGGCGAACGAGGAGACGCTCTGTATTCCGCTCATCGAAACCCGGACCGCGATCGAGAACCTCGATGAGATACTGGATGTCGAAGGCGTGGCCGGCGTTTACATCGGGCCTTCCGACCTGTGCTTCTCGTATGGGCTGCCGCCCGAGCTCGATGTCGAGCTGCCTCAAATGCTCAAGATTTATGACGAGCTTGTCGAAAAATGCGCGAAGCGGAATATCTTCGCGGGCATGCATTGCGGCAGCGTCGCCTATGCCTTGCGCGCGATCGACATGGGTTTTCGCATGACCACGGTACTGAACGACGGCCGCTTGATGGCGGCCTATGCCAAATCGGTGGTGGCGCAGGTCCGCGCCGGGTCGAAGAGCCTTGCGTGATCCATTGGCTGTCGTTGCGTAACAGGGAGGAACAAAAAATGAAGAATCGTGCGATTGGACGCCGCCACTTGCTTGCGGCCGGGGCCGCCGCGCTCGCCGCTCCCGCTGTCGCGCAACCCGCCAAAACCGCAACTCTGCGGTTCGTTCCGCAGGCGAACCTGACGCTGCTCGACCCGATCCTGACCACGGCGCTGGTCACCAACAACCACGCGTACTATGTTTTCGACACGCTCTACTCGGCCGCCGCCGATGGCATTCCGAAACCGCAGATGGCGGCGGGCGCCGAGGTTTCCGCCGATGGTCGGGCCTGGAAGATCGGGCTGCGCGACGGGTTGAAATTCCACGACGGAACCCCGGTGCTCGCACGCGACTGCGCGGCATCGATCACGCGCTGGGCCAAGCGTGAACCGTTTGGCCAATTGCTCGACAAGGTGGTGGACAGTTATGGCAGCGCCGACGACAAGACGGTCGAGATCAAGTTGAAAAAGCCGTTTCCGCTGCTGCTGAACGCCATCGGCAAACCCGACAGCTCGCTGCCCTTCGTCATGCCCGAACGGCTGGCGCAAACCGATCCGACGAAGCAGGTTGCCGAAATGGTCGGCTCCGGCCCCTATAAATTCGTCGCGGCCGAATACAACACGGGCAACCGCGTAGTCTACGAAAAGAACGACGCCTATATTCCGCGCAGCGAGCCGCCGGATTGGGGCACCGGCGGGAAGATCGCGTACTTCCCCCGCGTCGAATGGCGCATCATCCCCGACCCCGCCACCGCCGCTGCCGCGCTGCAGAACGGCGAGGTCGATTGGTGGGAGCAGCCGTTGCCGGATCTGCTGCCGACGCTCGCGAAAGACCGCAACATCACCGTCGCCGTGGACAATCCGCAGGGTCGTATGTCGCTGATGCGCTTCAACACCACGCAACCGCCGTTCAACGACGTCCGCTTGCGCCGTGCCGTCCGGCTCGGCGTCAAACAGGACGACTACATGCGCGCGGCCTTCGGCGATGACCCCAGCCTGTGGCGCATCTGCCCGAGCATGTTCCCCTGCGGCACGCCCTATGAAACCGATCAGCCGGACGCCATGCCCGGCGACTTCCAGGCCGCCCGCAAGGCGCTCAAGGACGCCGGTTATGCGGGGCAGAAGGCCGTGGTGATAAATCCGACCGACTTTCCCGCCATCCATCCGTTAGGCTTGGTGACAACCGACATGTTGAAGCAAATCGGCATGAATGTGGAACTACAGGAGATCGACTGGGGCACCCTGGTGCAGCGCCGTTCCAATCACGAAACGGTGGATAAGGGCGGATGGAGCATTTTCTGCACCTTCGGCCCGTCATCCGGCTATATCAATCCGGCGACCTCGGGGATCATCCGCGGGTTGGGTCTCACCGGCTGGTACGGCTGGTGGGAAAGCGCCAAGGCGGAGCAACTTGTACAAGACTGGCTCGATGCGCCCGATGCCAGCAGGCAGAAAGCCATCGCGACCGAACTCGCGCGCCTTGCCATGGATCAACTTCCGTACGTAACGCTCGGTCAGTGGTTCGGCAAAACCGCCTATCGCAAGAGCATTACCGGCGTAATGCAGGGCCTCGCCCCCTATCCGTGGAACGTCAGGCCCGCCTGATGCGCGCGACGCTTGACCGTTATTTCGTGCATGCCGCGGTGCTGCCGACATTCCTGGTGATGCTGTGCGTATTCGGCCTGCCGCTGGCGTTTTCACTGTATTTGAGTTTTACCGCGTGGGCACCGGACCAGGCGCTGTTCACCGGCCGCTTCGTTGGCTTGGCGAATTACCAGGACCTGCTGACCTATCCGGTGTTCACCGGCGCGCTCGGGATCACTTTGGGCTATACCGCCGCAACGGTGGCGGCGCAGTTGGTTTTCGGGCTGGGGATCGCGCTGCTGCTGGACGTCGACCTGCCGGGGATGCGCTATTTCCGCACCGTGCTGATCGTGCCGATGATGGTCACGCCGATCGTCGGCGCGCTGTGTTGGAAGCTGCTACTCGACCCGAGCCACGGCGTGCTCAATCAGTGGCTCGGCAATCAAATTGTCTGGCTCGGTCGGGCGGACACGGCGCTGGCGGCGATCTGGGTCGTCGGCGTCTGGCAAAGCACCACGTATGTCACGCTGATCTTGCTCGCCGGCCTGCGTTCACTGCCGCACGAGCCGTTGGAGGCCGCCTCGATCGACGGCGCCAGCCGGTGGCAGTCGTTCTGGTACGTCACGTTGCCACTGCTGCGACCTTATCTTCTGGTGGCGCTGCTGCTGCGTACGATCTTCGAGTTCCGCGCGTTCGACAACATCTACGCGATGACCGGTGGTGGGCCAGCGAATTCGACCATGGTGCTGTCGATGTTCACCTACCTGACTTCGTTCGTGCAGTTCGACTTCAGCCTCGGCGCGGCCTCGGCGTGGCTCATGTTGCTGATGTCGATGCTGATGTGCCTGTTCTTCATCGCAGTGATCCATCGGCGGAGGGCGCTCTGATGGCCGCGGTGGTCGGTTCACCGCGCGCTCGGCGGCTCGAGGCTGTACTGATCTATGCGATGCTCACGGCGCTCGTGCTGGTGTTCCTGTTTCCGCTGGTGTGGGTGTTTGGATTCTCGCTGAAGACGCGGATACAGGTGTTCGCTACGCCGCCATTGTACTGGTGGCGGCCGACGCTGGAGAATTATGCGGCGGTGCTGCTGCGTGCGGATTTTGCGCGCGCGTTCATCAACACGTTGATCATTTCGGCGAGCGCGGTGGTGCTATCGTTGTGCGTAGGAGCCCCGGCGGCGTACGCCTTCGCGCGCTTTCCATTCACCGGCCGATCGTTCCTGTTCCTCGCCCTGCTGGTGATGCGCATGCTGCCGCCGATCGCGGTGCTGGTGCCGATGTATGTGCTGTTCAGCAAGCTTGGCCTGGCGACCACGCGGTTCAGTGTGGTGCTGGCCGACACCACGTTCAGCCTGCCGCTGGTGGTGTGGATCATGCGTGGCTACTTCGAGGATCTGCCCGTGGAATTGGAGGAAAGTGCGTCAATCGACGGGGCAAGCCGGTTCCACACATTCATGCGTATCATATTGCCGCTGGCGCGCCCCGGGTTAATGGCGGTCAGCATCCTTTGTCTGCAACTGGCGTGGAACGATTTCCTGTTCGCGGCGGTGCTGACCAACAACGCCACGCAAACGCTGCCGGTAATGATGGCGGCATTCAATGCCGGTGATTCCGGCATGGACTGGGGCGGATTGACCGCTTCGGGCATGCTGGTGATCTTGCCGGTGATCATCTTTTCGTTCGCGGCGCAGCGCCATCTCGTCGCGGGATTGTCGTCCGGCGCGGTCAAGGGTTGAGACAATCCTATTCGAACAGGTCCGCGCGGTCCGCGAGCACGCGCGGTAGCGAGCGCAGGATCTCCGTCAGGTGATGGCGCATCGCCGCATCGGCGGCATCCGCGTCGCGGGCGTCGATCGCGGCGATGATCGCTTTGTGCTGGGCGATCAGGTTCAGCATCGTTGCGCGGTTCTGCAGCGTCAAATGGCATACGCGGTCCATGTGGCACTTGACGTCGATCACCGCGCGCCAGGCGAGCTCGGCGTCTGCGCCGGCGGCAACCGCCGAATGGAAGTGTTCGTCATGCTTTTCGAACGACGCGCGATTTTCTTCCTGCGCTGCCCGGCGCTGCGCGGCGATCATGCTGTCGAGGCTGGCGCGGATCAGTGGATCGAAACGCTCGCAGGCGCGCCGCACGATCGCAGTTTCCAGCGCCTCTCGGATGAAGCGGACCTGCATCATCTGCCGCGTTGATATTTTCACCACCACGGTCCCGCTCTGCGGCAGCACGCGCACAAGACCGATCTTGGCGAGCGCGATCAGTGCTTCGCGCGCCGGCTGGCGGGACACGCCATGGCGGAGTGCCACCTCATTTTCCGACAGGCGCATGCCCGGCGGCAGTTCGAGCGTAACGATGGCGCGACGCAAGG
Organism: uncultured Alphaproteobacteria bacterium; assembly: GCA_963826975.1. Lineage (GTDB taxonomy): Bacteria > Pseudomonadota > Alphaproteobacteria > Acetobacterales > Acetobacteraceae > Palsa-883. The sequence goes on from CAWGZJ010000003.1 coordinate 107,471, forward strand.
CCTGCTCGATCTGCTGTGCGGCCGAGTCGGAATTCGGCTGCAACCGGAGTGCTGTTCCTCCAGCGTCGTTCATCGGTTGCGCGAATATTTCATCATGCCGCACCTTACGTGGTTTGAATGCGTATTGCCAACTCCGGCAGCGGGCTTGGCAGGTTACCAGCACCGAAGTATGGTGCGGTATGGTAGTTTGCGTCGCGCCGCGCTGCCACAACAAATGGGAGAGAAACGCAATGGCCGGATTGAGCAGGCGGCGTTTGCTACAGGGCTCGGCTGGCTTGTTGGCAGCCTCGACACGGACGGGGCAGGCGCAGAGCAAGCCGGAAAAGTTGGTGCTGGTCTGCGAAAATTCACTCGCCTGGAAGCGTACCCTGATCGATGAGGTGGCGCCAGCGTTCGAAAAGGCAAACGGCATCAAGATCGAGTTCACCATGCTGCCGGTGGATGCCTGGCGGGCGCGGTTGAAAGCCGAACTCAGTGCGGGATCGACAGGCATCGACATCGCGATGTTGTCGGTTCAGATGGCGGGGTGGATGGGGCAGCATCTGCTCGATCATAACGAGGTCGTCGCCAAGATCATGGCGCGCGATCCGGCATTCGATTGGGACGATTTCCTCGCCGGCGGCAAGGTGGCGGGGACGTACGATGGACGGTTGGTCGGCATTCCCTATCGTCTCACCGCGCAGATCCTGCATTACCAGAAGGAGTTGCTGCAGAAGGCGGGCTTCGCCGAGGCACCGGGTACGTTCGCGGAATTCGAGAAGGCCGCGATGGCGGTGAACGCTCCACCGTCCCGTTACGCGTTCGGCCTGATGGGCAAGCAGGGCGCAGGTACGTTCACCAACACCGTGCCGTGGATCTTTTCCGCCGGTGGACGGCTGGTCGATTTCAAGACCGGAGAGATCTTCGTCAACAGCGACGAGGCGGCCGCCGGTTTGCAATTCTATGCAGACCTGCTGGTGAAGGACAGGGTGGTGCCACCGGAGGCGACGACCTGGGAATTCGACGAAATCATCGCCGGCGCGGAGAACGACCGCTTCGCGATGACGGTGACCTTCTCGTCGTACGGGACGCTGTTCAACGATCCAAAGCAATCGAAGACCGCGGGGCGCTGGGCGTTTGCGACGATGCCGGGGATCGCCTCGAAGGACCAGAGCCGAAGCATCGTCGATGGCCAGTTCATGGCTATATCGAGATATTCGAAGAACGCTGACTGGGCCACCGAATTCCTGCGCATGGCGTGCAGCAAGGACGCCATGCTGCGGTCCATGGAGGGCGGCAACGCGCCGCCGCGCGCATCGTCGTTGCGCAATCCGGCAATGGTCGCCAGGCTCGGCTGGCCGGCAGCCGCCGCGTCGGCAATCGAGACCGGCATCCCGATTTCGGCAAACCCGGCATGGGACGGACTGGAATTGTCGTTCCGCACGGGCGTGTCCGAAGCCTTGCTAGGCCAGAAAACCGCCAAACAGGCGCTCGACGGTGTTGCCCTGGAATGGCAACGCAACCTCCGCCGCGCCGGCATCATCAAGTGACCGGCATCTTCAAGTGAAATGAGGCGCGCCCGATGCCACGCCAAATCTGGACGCTGACCCAGGCGGATGCCAGCTTTCTCATCGACCACGCGATCAATGGTGCCAAGGCCATCGGCGTCGCCGTTAGTGTCGTGATCGTGGAGGGCGGGGGCAGCACCATCGGACTGCTGCGCATGGATGCCGCCAAACTCGCGAGCATAGGCGTCGCCGAGGGCAAGGCGTGGACCGCAGCGTTTTTTCAGCGGCCGAGTATCGAGTACAGTGCGCCGTCCGCGCCCGGTGGCGGCTCGTACGGGATCCTGAACGCCTATCCCGGCAAGCTGGTGCCATTGCCGGGCGGGCAGCCGATCCTCATCGATGGCGCCTGCATCGGCGGTATCGGCGTCAGCGGGGCAACGGGAGAACAGGATGACGGCCTTGCCAAGGCGGCCGTCGCGGCATTGGTGAAGGAATGGGGTGGAAAAGCATGAAAATTGTCAAAGTCGAAGACCTTCATTGCGACGCGGGATGGCGGACATTTTCGTTCCTGAAAGTGACCACCGATGAGGGCCTGATCGGGTGGTCCGAATATACCGAAGCCGATGGCAGCGCCGGGCTGACCTCGGTCATCCACGCCATGGCGGAAGCACTGATCGGACAAGACCCGAGACCGGTACAGGCGATCTCTTCGCTGTTGTATGTGAAAACGCAGCAGGCGCCGAACGGCGTCAACCAGCGCGCCATCGCGGCGATCGAAAACGCGCTACTGGATATCAAAGGCAAGGCCCTGGGCGTGCCGGTCTATGAGTTGTTCGGTGGCCCGGTACGCACGCGCATCCCCGTCTACTGGTCGCACTGCGGCACGTATCGGGTGCGCAACCATGAAATGGTCGGCACGCCGCCGGTCCGTAGTTACGACGACGTCGCCAAACTCGGCGCCGAGGTGAAGGCCAAGGGCTTCAAGGCACTGAAGACCAACGTCCTCGCGCACGACGGTGAAAAGCTGGTCGGGTTCGGCCCCGGTTTCGGCCGCTCGCCGGGCTGGCCAGCGCTGAACATCGACCGCAAGACGCTGCGGGCCGTGCGCGATACGCTCGGCGCGTTTCGTGACGGCGCGGGCCCCGAGATGGGATTACACCTTGATGTGAACTACCACTTCAAGACCGAGGGCTTCCTGCAGGTTGCCAAAGCGGTCGAGCCGTTCGACCTGACATGGCTGGAAATCGATACCTGGGACCCGCAGGCGCTGGCGCTGATCCGAAGCCGGGCGCCGTGTCCCATAGCCTCGCATGAATCGGTTACCGGACGACGCGCATTTCGGCCGTTCCTGGACGCCTACGCCGCGGACGTGGCGATCATCGACATAATCTGGAACGGGTTCCTCGAAGCGATCAAGATCGCATCTATGGCCGAAGCATATGAGGTCAACGTCGCGCCGCATAACTATTACGGCCATCTGTGCTCTGCGGTCAGCGCTCATTTCTGCGCCGTCGTGCCGAACTTCCGAGTGCTCGAGATCGACGTCGACAGTGTTGCCTGGCGCGATGAGCTGTTCGCGAACCCGCCGGTGATCGAGAATGGCGAATTGCTCCTTCCCACCGGGCCGGGCTGGGGCGTCGAAGTCAACGAAGCAGCGGTGCGCGCGCATCCGCCCCGGTGAAGTCGGGCCAGGTGAAGTTGGGCCGCCAAGGCCAAGGCAGCATCCTACGCTGGGAGCACAAGAAAAATGGATTTCACCGGTAAGGTTGCGCTCATTACGGGCGGTGGCGGCGGCATCGGGCGGGCCAGCGCACTCGGCTTTGCCGCACGCGGCGCCAAGGTCGTGGTGGTGGACCTCGACGAGGCCGAGGGTCGGACCAGCGCCGCTTTGATCCACCAGCACGGCGGCGATGCGCGCTTCGTGCGTGCCGACGTTTCGCAGGCGGTCGACGTGCGCGGCTACGTGCAGGCGTGCCTGGACGCCCACGGCCGCATCGACTGCTTCTTCAATAACGCCGGCATCGAGGGCCGCGTGGCCCTAACACAGGACTATGACGAAGCAATCTTCGACGCGGTGATCGCGGTAAACCTCAAGGGCGTGTTCCTGGGCCTGCGCCACGTGCTGCCGGTGATGCTGCGCCAGGGTGCCGGCGCCATCGTCAACACCGCCTCCATTGCGGCATTTTTCGGTGGCACCGGGATGCCCGCCTATGTCGCCTCCAAGCACGGCGTGCTGGGACTCACCAAGGTCGCCGCCTCTGATGTCGCACGCAGCGGCATCCGGGTGAATGCGATCTGCCCCGGCCCGGTGGAAACGCGTATGATGCGCTCTCTGGAAGCGCAACGAAACCCGGCCGATCCGGAAGCGCTGGCGGCGGCGAATCGCGCCGGCATTCCGACCGGCCGCTACACCACTGCCGACGAAGTGGCGAACGCCGTGCTCTATCTGTGCTCGGATCTGTCGGGCAACATCACGGGAACACATTTGATGCTCGACGGCGGCCGCTCCGGCGCCGGCGGCGCGCCGCCGCCTGGTCCGCGCTGAGCGCCGATCCTGCTGCGAGTTCGCAAACGGTCCATGCCAACACAGGAAACAAATGCAATGGGTGTGCTTGATGGCAAGGTTGCGATCATCGTCGGCGGCACCAGCGGCATTGGCGCGCGCACCGCCGAGCTGTTTGTCGAGGAAGGCGCGACGGTGGTGATCGCCGGCCGCCGCCGTGACGCAGGCGAGGCGCTGGCGCAACGGCTCGGCCAGGCCGCCAGCTTCGTGCGGACGGATGTGGCGCGCGATGCCGAACTGAAGGCGCTGATCGAGGGGACCTCCACACGGTTTGGGCGGCTCGACTGCCTGTTCAACAACGCGGGTTACGGAATTCTACAGCGCAGCATTGTCGATCTCGACATCGGCGAGTACGACGCGATGATGGCGGTGGTGGTGCGCGCGGTCATGCTGGGCATGAAGTTCGCGGCACCGATCATGCTGCGCCAGCGCTCGGGCAGTATCATCAACACTGGCAGCATCGCGGCGCATCGTTCCGGGCTGAGTTCACAGACCTACTCGATGGCCAAGGCCGCGGTCGTGCACGCGACGCGTTGCGTGGCGGCGGAACTTGGCGAGAGCAATATTCGCGTGAACAGCATCTCGCCCGGGGCGATCGTCACCGGCGTGTTTGCCAAGGGCGTCGGCGTCGACCCCAACGTCGCCGACCGCCACCTTGAGACACTGACAAAACGCTTTGCCCAGGCGCAGCCGATCCCGCGCGCCGGGATGCCCGAGGACATCGCCCGGGCGGCGCTGTATCTGGCTTCCGATGCCGGGAGTTTCGTCAACGGCATCGACTTGGTCGTGGACGGCGGCGTGATCACCGGAAATCGTTTCTCTGCCGGCACCGAGGCGCGACGCGAACTGGTCGCGGCGGTGAAGGCGGAGATCGCAGGATAAAGGCCCGGTCAGTTAGTGAACCAGACGTTGGACATGCGGGGGATGCGGAACGACTTGAAGCCCTGAACGTTGGCGCGCACCGCCTGCACCTTGGTGAGCGCCCCCGGCGACAGGCATAGACACGCCCAGGATCAGCGTCTGCATTGCCCCGTAGCCGAGGCGATTTACGATGCGCTCTCCGAGAGCGAATGCTGTCGGCAATTGGATATTTGCCATCATCGTCGTGCCTCCGTCCCGACGGTCAAAGGCGACCGTTGCGCAGAAGATCGGCCTGGATCTCGCGAATGCGGGCTTCGCCAGCCAGAAGTGCGGCGGGTGAGGTGTGGACCGAGTAATGGCCAAGAACGAGCGGATGGTTGTGCGGTGCGGCGGACCCGAGCACGAATTGGGCATCTTCGAGGGCGCTGAACTCCACAGGGTCCGAGCCCGGCTCGAAGACCGCCAGCTCGCCGGCTTCGATCGGGCGGGATGCCGCCACCGAGCCGCGTCCGACAGCGGCCCAAAGCACCTGGTGGCCGGCCGGCTGGTGATAAACCCAACGATCGCCGGCGCGCAGGTTCACCGCGAGATAGGTGACGGGCGACGGCGCCTCGATAGCATTGGCGACGCCTGAATAGGTGCCAAGCAGCACTCGCGCCGGACCTATCGCGGGGATGTCCGCGGGTGCCTGGTACGTGCTGACCGACGGGCCGAGTTCCAGGTGGGGCGGCAGCGCGACCCAGAGCTGAAATCCCCATGCGCGGCCGGGCTCACCGCCGCCGCCGCCATGCCAAACGCCCTCGCCGGCGCGCATCCACTCTACGCCACCCTCGGGAAGCAGGCCCGTTGCGCCGTTGGTGTCTTCGTAGCTCACATTGCCCCGCGCCATATACGTCAGGGTGGCGATGCCCGAGTGAGGGTGAAGTCCGAAGCCGGTGAACGGCTTTCCGCCATTATCGAAGAGATCAAGAAATACAAATGGCTTGAGGCGTTGGCCGAGATCACCCGGGCTCATCAGCCGGGTTACCATGCCGTGGGTTTGACCGGTTGTCTTGTGCGTGATCGGTCGCGCGGAGCGTTGAAGCAGGGCGGTGGCGGACATCGGGGGTCTCCGAAGATGGAATTCAGGAGGAATGCTGTCGGGTGATGCCAGAGAAGCATCACCCGACGGGTCATGTTTGGCTTAAGCGGATAGCGGATGGGGTTGCACGCTGGAGCCCACGGTCTCGCGACGCGCCCGGCGTGCATCGAGGCTGAAGCCGCCGGCACCGTAGGCGACGACTTGCAGCAGGCCGCCGGTGATGGCGATGTTCTTGAAGAAATGGATCATCGTGTTCTGGTCGGCAAAGTTGTTGTGGAACACGACCGCGGCCATCAGCGTGAAGACCGCCATCACGGCGGCAACCGCGCGCGCGCGATAGCCCAGGATGAGAAGCAGGCTGCCGCCGACCTCGATGAGCGTGGCGCCGAGATAGGCGAGCAGCGGCGCGGGCAGGCCCACCGAGGCAATATATCCCTGAGTGGCGGCTGGGGCGGCGATCTTGCCGATACCGCTCAGCAGGAACAGGACGGCAATGAGAACGCGGCCGATCGCGGCCGTGGCGTTCAAAGTGTTGGTCATTGATCAGGTCCTTCAGCTGCGGCCGCCGGAACGATGATCACCCCGGGACCAGTTGATCCGAGAGGTAGCGCCGCACTCGCTTCGCTTCCCTCGCCAAACAATTTAGCGGCCGCCATATCCGGCAGAACTCACATATTGCCGGTCAAACCGTTCAAAGAAATTGAATGATCGATTGCGGTGTGGGCTGCTTCAGCGACCGGCCGGCCTTCTTCGTTCAACGCAACCGGCCTAATCTCGGGCGCACTGTTCAGGAGATTTGAAACTTGCCCGCGGTCGGTATGCCCAGCTTGGGCCAGATCAGGGTTTTCCTGATGGTGGTGGAAACGGGAAGCTTCGCCGGCGCGGCGCGGAAGCTCAACCGTGCGACCTCGGCCGTCAGCTACACCATCGCCAACCTGGAGCAGCAGCTTGGGGTGAAACTGTTTGATCGAGAGCAGACAAGGCGGCCTGTTTTGACGCAGGCCGGCCAAGCGGTGCTTGGAAAAGCACAGACGGTCTCGACTGGCGTCGATGATCTCCGGGCAAGTGTAAAGAGCCTGCTGGACGGCATGGAGGCCGAGGTCACCGCGGTCGTGGATGTGATGTTCCCGCCGGCACGCCTCGTGGATGCCGTGCAGGCTTTCGAGACAAATTTTCCCTCGGCGAAATTGCGCCTCTTCATGGAAGCGTTGGCCGCTGTTCCACAACTGGTGCAGCGCGGCGTCGCCGCGGTGGGCTTCGGTGGCGGCCTGCGTACCGTCGAAACCGGGCTCGAGATGATCAGTCTGGGCGATGTCGAAATCATTCCCGTCGCCGCGCCTAATCACCCATTGGCACAAACGAGAGTTGCCAAGCCTGGAGATGCACGCCGCTACCGTCAGCTCATATTGACCGTGCGCTCACACTTCGACGAAGGCGATGATGCTGGCATCTTCGCCGCCGAGGCCTGGCGGCTGGCCGACCTTGGCGCCAAGCACGCCTTGCTGTTGGCGGGGATAGGTTGGGGCAACATGCCAGAACCTAGCGTGCACGACGACCTTGCATCTGGGAGGCTTATCAGACTTAAGCTCCCGGATGTCGGCACGGGAAGGTATCCGTTGTATGCTTTGTATCGAACCCATGATCCGCCGGGTCCAGCGGCGAGTTGGTTGATCAAGCGATTTGCCGAGCAGACGCCTTGAACGTGAGCAGCACCCTGATGTTCAAGCACTGGCCGGAAGCCTGGCGATAATCTCATCGGAGAGGCGGATTCAGCTCCTTTCCCGCTTTCGTCCCGACTGCTCGGCCACAACCACTCGCAGGCAACTGAGCATCGCCGCCACGGCCACACGGCTGGCCGCGTCCTCGCGCCAATACATCGTAACGGTGCCGAATCCCGCCAGCCCGAGCGGCACGATGCGCATGGCGTTCATATGGGCAAAGCGCATCGCTGCCCGGTACGAGGCGAGACCGATCATGTCGCTGTTGTTAAGCAAGGTGAGATTGAGCGTCACCGAATTCGAATTCGACGATCCGGCAGACGCTGATCGGCGACGAGGCCAGGGTCACGGGCACGTCGTCTACCGCGCCGTAGCAGACATCGCCGAGATCCCGAAGGAGCTGCGGATCAACGCGCCCGTGGTTTGGGCCGGCCCGAACTGCCATCTCGTGCATTACCCGCTGCGCGGCGGCCAGCAATACAATCTGGTCGTGACCTTTCACAGCCGCGAGCCGGAGGTCTGCGGCGTGCGTGACGGCAGCAAAGAAGCAGTGCTGTCGTATTTCGAGGGCATCCATCCGCGCCCGCATCAGATGCTGGATCGGCCGAAGTCCTGGCGGCGCTGGGCGACCGCGGATCGCGATCCGGTGCCCTGTTGGAGCCAAGGCCGGGCAACCGTGCTGGGCGACGCCGCCCATCCCATGACGCAGTGCATGGCGGAGGGCTCCTGTATGGCCCTTGAGGACGCGGTGACGCTCGGCGCCGCCATCACCGAGAGCGATTTCGATTTCGCGGCGGCGTTCCGCCGTTACGAGACCGTGCGCATCCCGCGCACCGCCCGCGTGCTCTATTCCGCCCGCGAGATGGGCCGGATCTACCATGCCAAGGGCGTCGAGCGGCTGGTGCGCAACCAGCTTTGGATCAGCCGTACACAATCGCAATTCTACAATTCGTTGCAGTGGCTCTACGGTTGGAGCGCCGAGCGTTGTTTGGGATAGGCCGCGGCCATCACGAAGAAGATCCGTAGGGAGGTCCCGGATAGAATGTTGGGAAGAATAGAATGTTGAGTAGCCCCGGGCCGCTGATCGCCGTCGACGGGATCGCGACGGCGATCAGCCGGCTGCTCGGCGCGGCGCTGATCGTCGCCGTGGTCGTGAACGTGGTGAACGTCGTCGCGCGCTACGGCTTCGACCGCGCCATTAAGCCGCCCGACAGCCGGTCGATCCAGAGCCTACCGTCGGGATTGAGCATTACCTCGACGATGCTCGGGTCTTCGAGGTAACCCGCGATCGCCGCTCCGAGCGCTGTACGCAGCATGTGCGCGCCGCGGGCAAAGGCTTCGGACCGGAACGTAGTTGACGTCACATCAAACCCCACGACTCGCCTCATCGGGGCGGATTGATCAGCGGGGTCGATTAGAAAGAGCTGGAAACGGCAGAGCGCAACAAGGTTAATGGGGCCGTAGGGCGATCGGATAGAAAGACAGGCTCCCGGGAGCCTCACCTTCCGGCCGACGGGGTTTCCATTGAATGGTCGCTGGAATGTCGCCTACGGGTGACTGCCGCCCGACAGCTATCCGGCGACGAACCTGCAGAAGCGGACGTTTATTCGTTCTACTGGCGCCCGAGCACGACGTGCGTCGCAAGGTCTGTGGCAGTGGATTTCATCACGCGGTAGCCGAGGGCAGGGAGATCCAAACCCTCGAACATCGCCTCGCCTCGTCCGAGCAGGACAGGCGAAAGCGCAAAGTGCAGTTCATCGATCAAGCCGGCCTGCAGGTATTGGCGAACGGTCGAGACGCCACCTCCGATCTTGACGTCACGCGCTCCCGCGGCGTTGCGTGCGCGCCGTAGCGCGGCGTCGATCCCGTCCGTGACGAAGTGGAACGTGGTGCCGCCCTCCATTACGATCGGCTCGCGGGCATGGTGCGTCAGGACGAACGTCGGAGCGTGATAGGGCGGATTGTCTCCCCACCAGCCCTTCCAGCCGTCGTCCAGCCATTCCCCGCGCACCGGACCGAACATGTTCCGGCCAAGGATGAAGGCACCGAAGCCGTCCATCGAGCGGTGGGCAAAGGTCTCGTCCACGCCCTCCGAGCCACCGCCACCGCCGAACATGGCCTTGAACGTCTTCGTTCCGAAAAACCAGCTGTGGAGTTCCGTCCCGCGCTTTCCCAGAGGATCCTGAAGACTCTGTTCCGGGCCAGCTCCGAACCCATCTAGCGACACCGAAAACCCCGCGACTCTGACACGTCCCACACTGGCCTCCTCTCCTGCTTGCACCATGCTTGCCTTACTAATATCTGCAATCAGAAAGGGCGAGCGCGGCATTGAACGGCGAGTTTGGGGGCGCAAGCGGCTGTTGCGCTATCATTCGGAGACGGACTCCAAGGGGATTCGGGCCGCGCTAGCCACCACATCGCACACCCCGGTCTCCACGGGGGAGCGGGGTGTTCGCTTGGTTGCCCCTTGGTCAGTCTAACAGTCGAAGAGCGTGCCTAGGCGCTGCTTGATCTGGTCGGCGATGTAGAGCGCAAGCGCCTGGATCGTGTGTGTGGGATTGACGCCGGCCGAGGTGATGAAGATCGAGCCGTCGACGATGAACAGGTTGCGCACCTCATGGCTGCGACCCCAGGCATTGACCACAGAGGTCGCGGGATCGTTGCCCATCCGTGCCGTGCCCATCAGGTGCCAGCCGCCGCGGTCCAGGAGTCCACCCTCGACATCGTAGGCGCCCGCTGCCTGCAGGATGTCGGTGCCGCGCGCGATGGCGAAATCCATCATGCGCCGGCTGTTCTCGCTCAGTGTGTAGTCGATCTTAGGCGCGGGAATGCCGTTGCCGTCCTTCAGCGCCGGGTCGAGGGTGACACGGTTATGGGCCTCTGGAAGGTCCTCGAGGATAGCACCAAGGCCGGTGGTTCGGCGGTGCAGCCGGCGATAAGCGTCATGGTGCGCCTCACCCCACGGAATGCGGCCTGACTCGACGCCCTCGATAGCGGTCGCAGCCGTGCCTTCGCCGCGGCTGAACTCGTAACAGAAGCCGCGGACGAAACCGCGCGACAGGTCGGTCTCGTAGAATTCATGGCTCCAATAGCTATTATCGGGGCCCCGCTCGCCATCCAGCTCTTCGTCGAAATAACCGGTGATCCAAACATAGGGATGGAACATCAGGTTGCGGCCGACCTGGTCGCTGCGATTGGCGAGACCGCGGGGGAAGCGGGCGTTGGCTGAGTTCAGCAGCAGCCGCGGCGTGCCGATGCCGTTGCTGGCGAGGATGACGATATGCGCTGCCTGGAACTGCTCCCGCCCCTCCGCGTCGTGGTACACCACGCCATTGGCCATGCCGTCGGGGCCTAGTGTGATCTCCCGCACGCGCGCGCGGGTGCGCAGTTTCACGCCGGCACGGATCGCTTCCGGCCAGTAGGTGATGTCGGTGCTTCCCTTGGCCCCCTGCGCGCAACCGAAGGTGCACTTGCCCAGATTGATGCAGGGCGGCCGGCCCTGGTATTCCTGAGAGGCAATGGCGGTATCGGAGGGCCACCAGTGCCAACCCAGCCGGTTGAAGCCGCGCGCGAGCGCCATGGTGGCGCGGCCCATCGGCAGCGGCGGCATGACCTGCGGTTTCGGTGGGTAGGCAGGATCGCCGGCAAGGCCAGAAGTGCCCATCATGCGGTCATTCAGGTCGTAGAACGGCGCCAGCGTCGCGTAGTCGATCGGCCAGTCATCGGCCACGCCATCCAGCGTTCGCACCCGGAAGTCGGAGGGGTGGAATCGCGGCGTATGGGCACCATACAGCACGGTGCCGCCGCCCACGGCGTTGAAGTTTGCGACCTTGATCGGTGAGTTGTCCTCGTTGATCGGGTAGTCGGCTGAGCCCGCGCGGCGGTTGGGGCTGATGGCGAAACTGTCACCGTTACGCGCCTCGGCGTCGCGGCGCGTGGCGGGATATTCGGCTGGGTTCATCCAGTCGCCCTGCTCCAGACACACAATGTGCATCTTGGTCTCGGCCAAGCTCCAGGCCACTGCAGCGCCAGAAGCGCCTGCCCCGATGATCAGGACGTCAACCTTGTCCAGCATCTTCGCACTCCGATATCTGCCGCCAGAATGGTCTTTGTGCCCTAATCGGGTCCAGCCAGCATGAGCTCCCGGATGATCAGGAGCGCCCAGCGATCGCCAAGGATTGCCGGTCGTCTTATAGATGGCCACCTTGGTGCGCCGGAGAGAATGTGTGCCGTAATCCTCGCGCCAGCGGCCGATGGCCTGCGCCCACTCGTCCACCAACCTGGCATACTGCCGAGTGCTGATGCGCTTCGCTGATAGCCTGACCTGGCAAACGACAATGCATCGGGCCGCATTCAACGCGCAGTGGCTTGACTACCCCACACATCGCAATGCTCTCCTTACAGACATTTTTTCCTGGAGCGCCTCGTGCTGACTTATGACTTCCGCCTGCCGCCCGGTCCGCGAACCGTTGAGTATGCGCTTCTGGCAGAAGACCTCGGCTTTCGAGCGGTCTGGTGCCCCGAGGTTCCCGCCTTCGGCCACGACATATGGATCACGCTCGCCCGCATCGCCGAAAAGACGAACCGCATCAAATTTGGCCCCGCCGTGCTGATCCCGAGCTATCGCCACCCGATGGCTCAGGCTTCGGCCATCGCAACACTCGAGCAGATCGCGCCGGGACGCCTGATGGTTGGGTTCGGCACCGGCTTTACGGGCCGCGCGGGGATGGGCAAGAAGCCCTTGAGCCTCGAGAGCATGCGTACGCATATCACGCAGGTTAAGGCGTTGCTGCGCGGCGACGTTGCCGATATCGACGGCGGTCTTGCCCAGATCCTCGCGTCCGACGGCCAACTGCCTGACCGTCCGATCAACGTGCCGATCTACATGGCAGGCCAAGGCCCGAAGGCCCGTGCGCTCGCCAAAGAGATTACCGATGGCCTGATTTCCCTCGGCGGTCCGGCCGAAGGGTTCGAAACCTGTCTTGTGTCGACCAACGGCACGGTCCTCGATGATGGCGAGGACGTCACCTCGCCACGCGCCTCGACCGCGCTGAAACCGATCATCGCGCTGGCCTATCACCATCGGTACACGACCGATCCGGAAAGTGTGAAAGCGCTGCCGAACGGCGAAGCGTGGCTGGCGAGTGTCGAACGTGTGGGCGAGGACGTTCGACACCTCTCTGTTCACCGCGGTCATAACCTCGACGTTTCAAATGGCCATGACCCGCTCGTCGACGTGTCCACCGCCAAACAGATGACGTTCACGGGCACGCGCGAGGAGTTGCGCGAACGTCTCGCTCAGCTCGAGGCCAGGGGCGCCACCGGCATTATCTTCGGGACCAGCGGTTACGATGTCGAGCGGGAGCTGAGGGCCTACGCGGAGGTTGCGGGGTTGAGGTGATCGAGGCGCGGCGCTTATCGGTGACCGGCGATCTCACTTTGGGGGCGATAACAAAGGGGATTGTGTCTTTTGCAAACGCGGCCGCTTTCGACCCATCTTGCTCATCCGAGGCGATCACCGCAGCCCCGAAACCAGCCGTTCCTCCCAGCGAGCTGATTTATTGTGGAGGCGCTGTCACGCGACACAAAGCCATTACGGTGTCGCGTAGCCAGCGATGGGCTGGATCAGCATCCATGCGGGGATGCCACATTGCCGAGATCACGATTTCCGGTGTGCGGACGGGAAGCTCGAATGTGGCGAGGCCCTCCGTCAGCGTGTCGGAGCTACCAAGAGAGGAGCGCGGCACGAGCGCGATCAAGTCCGATTGGCGCGCGATGCGGATGGCATCGGGGAAGCCGGGCACGACGGCGACGACTTCTCGCCTGAGCCCCAATTCCGCCAGAGCATCGTCAACCGGGCCGGTGAACGCTCCCCTGCGGGACGCCACCACGTGCCTACAGGCCGCATACCGTTCGGGCGACATCGGGCCGGTCAGCAAAGGATGTCCGACCCGGACCGCGCCAATGAAATCGTCGCGAAAGATGAGCTGAGCGCGCACCTCGGGTGCGGATAATCTAAGTACGCCGATTTCAAGATCGATGTGCCCTTCCCGGAGCGGACGCGCATCCTTGTCGGGTTTGGGCGCGAAGCGCAGGCGGACATGCGGTGCGGCCTCGGTGACAGCCGCCACCAGGGATGCGGAGAACAGGGCCACGAACCCCTCATTGGCGCGAATGGTAAAGGTCCGCTCTAGTGAAGCAACGTCCAGGTAGCCGGCCTGCGGACTCAGAGCCGTCCGCACATCACGAGCAAGCTCGTGAATCCGATCGCGCAGTTCGGTGGCTCGTGGCGTCGGTACAAGTCCGCGCCCGGCGCGCACGAGCAACGGATCGCCCGTGGCGGCGCGGAGCCGCGTGAGGGTTCGGCTCATGGCGGAAGCACTCAAGTCCAGGCGAAGAGCGGCTTTGCTGACGCTGCCTTCGGAAAGCAGCGCGTCCAGGGCGGTTAGCAGGTTCAGGTCCACATCATCTATGACGCGAACCTATCCGGATTGCGCGGCGGGACATAGCGTCCGGTGCAAACATACAGTGCATGGCCTGCGTCTGGCGCCGGTCGCAGCGCCGCTTCACCTTCGCTGCTGACTTCAACCGCGAAAGGCATCGCCATGCTTCCGAGTTCATCCGACAACAGCCGTACGATCCTGCTCATTGGAGCGTCGCGCGGTCTTGGCGTGGACATGGCCGCCGAATTTCTGACGAAGGGTTGGGACGTCGTCGGCACCGTGCAGGAAAGCGCCAGAACCGAGTTGCACGATCTGGCGGACAAACATCCGGGTCGTGTCGAAATCGAGACACTGGACGTTACCGAACCTGATCAGATCGCGGCACTGCATGACCGTCTCGTTGGCCGCAGCTTCGATATCCTGTTCCACAACGCTGGCACCGCCAGCAGGAACCCGGGCGATACCATCGCCGAAATCTCAACGGAAGAGTTCGTGCACGTGATGGTAACGAATGCACTGAGCCCGATGCGGGTCATAGAAAGTCTGCAGGACCTTGTCCCTGCAAACGGCATGATTGGCATCATGTCGTCAGGGCAGGGTAGCATCGGCAACAACACAAATGGCCGGGCTGAAATTTATCGCGGCAGCAAGGCTGCTTTGAACATGTTCATGCGCAGCTACGCAGCTACGCAGCTACGCAGGTACGCAGCTACGCAGCTACGCAGCCCGCCACGCCGGAGAAGCGCGCGCATTGCTGTTGATGGCACCCGGCTGGATTCGCACCGCGCTTGGTGGGCCCAACGCGACGCTCAGCATCGAGGAAAGCATTCCAAAGGTCGTGGACGTGCTTCTCTCGCAGCAGGGCAAACCCGGTCTGCAATATCTCGACCGCGAGGGGCGCACCGTTCCGTGGTGAACCCCGCCTCGGGCTACATCATTCCCCAATACGGCGCTGCAAACCGCAACCGTGGTGACCGAGGTGGTTCATGACATTAATCGGTATCGAAGAGCATTTCCTGACCGCTGAGATACGCGAAGCGTGGAACGCCATTGGTCTGGACGCGGTCGATCCGAGCGTGGCGTTCCATTCGGGCCCGATCGAGGGCCGGCTGCTCGATCTCGCCGAGGACCGGCTCGCCCTGATGGACGAAACGGGCGTCGACGTTCAGGTCCTGTCGCTGACCACGCCCGCGCTTCATGACCTCGGGCCGGAAAGCGTCGACATAGCGCGGCGGGCCAACGACGCCCTGGCGGCGGCGATCGCCCGCCATCCGACACGCTTCCAGGCGCTGGCGACGCTGCCGGTGGCGATGCCGGAGGAAGCCGCGCTGGAACTCGAGCGCTGTGTCAGGACGCTCGGCTTCAAGGGAACGATGCTGTGCGGGAGGGTCGGCGCGCGCAACCTTGACCATCCAACCCTCTCGCCAATTTTCCGGAGCGCGGAGGCCTTGAGCGCGCCGGTACTCCTCCATCCCCGGGTGACCGACATGGCCGTCAGGGCGGCCTATTATTCGGGCTTCAAGCCGGAGGTCGACGCCGCATTCGCCACCTACGGCCTTGGTTGGCACTATGATGCAGGCGTCCAGTTCCTTCGCCTGGTCCTTTCCGGCGCGTTCGATCGCATGCCGGGTCTTCAGGTGATCCTGGGCCATTGGGGCGAGCTGGTGCTGTTCTATGCCGAGCGCCTCGCCGCGATGGACCGTGTGTCCGGGTTGGCCCATCCGATTGCGACCTACATGCGCAGGAACCTCTATGTCACGGCGAGCGGCATGTTCCTTCCTAACTATCTCGACCGTGCCGTCGCTATCGTCGGCACGGATCGCCTCCTCTTCTCTACCGACTTCCCCTACCAGTATCGTCCCGGAGGCGACGCGAGGCGGTTTCTGGAGAATTGTGATCTTGGCGAGTCCGCGAAAGCCGCGTTCGCGCATGGCAACTGGCTACGCCTGATCGGTAAGGACGCTGAGTAGACCAGCGGCCAATGAGCGGAAGGGCCCGCACCGGGCGTAGCTAAACGGCAGGTTTGGTCGTTCCTCGACCTGATAACTGACCTTCCGCAAACCACCCACGTCTGCCAGTCCGCGTCATTTAGATGCCGAGCCCCCGCTTAGGCGCCCATCGCAGTTGCTCCTGTCGCGAATTGCGACATCCGAAAACGGTCGTTCCTGGTGGGAATAGACCGCTCATCATCTCTGTTGCCAAAGAAGAGAGAAAATATCGGGCTTGGTAGACAATTTCCGAACGTGGGAACGTGAGGTCACCCCATGGGAGCGTCCCAGAATCATCGTACACTGCTTTCGCTAGCTGATCGTAGTGTCAGGCCTACCGGGCACGTCGGGCTGGTTGCCCACGATGGGCGGCTTGCATTGCTGCCGGGCACCGGTCGTGCTCAGCCGCCATGGCTTGCTGCCGCTGCGCGATAGACATGGGACAGCGCGTGCGCCAATTCGGCGATGTGGCGACGCAGTTCGGCTGGTCCCAATACTTCCGCTTCCGTGCCGAGCCGCATGATATCCGCTGCCGCTTGCTCGCCCGACTCGATTGGAATCACGACGATTACCCATCCGTCGGCGCCCGGCGGGCCGGCGGTGTCCACGCCGGCCTGGGCGACGGCCGCGCCCAGCAGGCCAAGCCGCCGCATGCCCAGCGGTGACACGCGCAGGGTCGCGGTGCCGCGATACAGACCCGTCTCGTAAGCGCGCGATGCTGTGGTCCAGAACCGCGCGAGGTCGAAATCCTTCGGGCGCTCGAAATGCGCCTCCATCGCCGTCAGCTCCACGATGTTGGACACGCGATAGGTGCGCACTTGTTCCGTCACGCCGCCGACCAGGTACCAGACGCCGCCCTTCAGCACGAGGCCCAGCGGTTGCAGCACGCGTGACACAACCCCCGAGAAGCGGCGGTAGCGGACCGACAGCAGCTTCTCGTGCCACACCGCTTCGGCGATCATGGGCAACAGGCGGGCATCGTCCGCACCGCGGAACCAGCCGACCGGGTCCAGGTGGAAGCGCGCTGACACCCTGGCGGCCGTGGCGCGCGCGGCTTCCGGCAGCGCGGCCGTCAGCTTCAGTTGCGCCGTCGCCATCGCATCGGCGAGGCCGAGCTCGGCCGCGGGCCCGGGCAGCCCGGCGAAATGCAGAGTTGCCGCCTCATCGGGCGACAGGCCGGTCAGCCGCGTGCGATAGCCGTCGAGCAAGGCAAATCCGCCATTCGGGCCACGGTCGGCATAGACCGGCACATCCGCCGCGCTGAGCTGGTCGATGTCGCGATAGATGGTCCGGACGGAGACCTCGCACGCCTCCGCGAGCGCCTCCGCGGTCATCCGGCCGTGGGCCTGCAGCAGCATCATGATCGACAGCAGGCGGCTCGCGCGCATTCGTCCCGTCCTTTCCGCCATCACAATCGCGCTGCGCGGAAAATGATAGCAGGAAATCCTGACACAGGTTGGCAGCTATAGGCGACTACACCGTCCGCGGCAAAACGGAGACAGACCATGACGATCCAACCTGGCGCCGCATCGGCGATCGACCCGGCCGATCACATGCCGCGAAAGCGCGTCCCGGTCCTCGACAGCGAAATCAGCTACGTCGACATCGGATCCGGCGCCCCAGTGGTGTTCCTGCACGGCAACCCCACCTCGTCGTACCTATGGCGCAACATTATTCCCTATGTCGCGCCGTTTCGCCGGTGCCTGGCGCCGGACCTGATCGGTATGGGCCAGTCGGGCAAGCCGCAGTCGCACGGCTACCGTTTCGTCGATCACGTGCGTTATCTCGATGCGTGGTTCGACGCCGTAGGACCGGGCGGCGATCTCACATTGGTCGGCCACGACTGGGGCGGCGCGCTGGCATTCCACCGGGCATACCGTCATCCGGATACGGTCGCCGCCCTGGCCTATATGGAAACTTTCGTCCAGCCGCGGCACTGGGACGACATGGGCGTCGGCGGGCAGGATTTCTTCCGCCGGCTTCGCTCGCCTGAAGGCGAGCCGATGATCTTCGACGAGAATGCGTTCGTGGAACGCGTCATCCCAACCGCCACGCTGCGAACGTTGCGCGAGGACGAGATGACGGTCTACCGCGCGCCGTACCTGCAACGCGAGGCGCGGCTGCCGACACTCGTCTGGCCGCGCGAACAACCAATCGACGGCATGCCCGGGGACGTTGTCGCCATCGTCACGCAGTACAGCGATTGGTTACGACAGAGCAGCGTACCGAAACTGTTCATCAACGCGGAACCCGGGGCGCTGATCATGGCACGGGCACGGGAGTTCTGCCGCACCTGGCCGAACCAGCGCGAGGTCACGGTGCGTGGCATCCACTTCATCCAGGAGGATTTACCGCGCGAGATCGGCGCCGCGCTGCGCGACTTCCTGCAACGCTCGATGTGATCGTCATGGGCACGCCCGATCTCCCGCGCGCCATCATACCTCCCGCTGCCAGAGGAGCGTCCGGCGCCATTCGCTGGACGCGCGCGGTCTTGCGGACATGGCGGCGCAATTGCGCGGCGCGGTCCGGCTTGCTGCGCTGCGCGCGGCTCGACCCGCGCTTCGCCTGCGATATCGGCCTCACGCAGGGGGACATTGCGATGGCGGCCGGCAAGCCGTTCTGGGTCTCCGTTCCAGTTCCAGACCGATTTGGAGGGCGCTCATGAAGCTCTATTCCGCGCCGCTCAGTCTGTTCTCGCGGAAGGTCGAGATCGCCCTGCGCGAGAAATCCATCAGCTTCGAACGTGAGATGGTGCCATTCAGCCAGGCGCATGGCTACGCACCGAGGCATCCCGTGGTGCTGGCCGTCAATCCTAAACGCCAGGTCCCCGTCCTGATCGATGGCGATCTCGCGCTGTTCGATTCGACCTTGATCTTGGAGTACCTGGAAGACCTCCGCCCTTCCCCGCCGCTCTACCCGTCCGATGCGCGGATGCGAGCGCGCTGTCGCCTGCTGGAACTGATCGGCGACGAGGTCCTTGCCTCCCTGGCCATTCAATTGGGCTATCGCACCGAACCACCGGCCGGTGATGTGCAAGTCCAGATGAACCGTGAGGCTGCCGGTCGGCAGACTGAGGCACACATAGCCGAACTCTATAACGACCTGACCAGGCGCCTCGGGCGAGACGACTTCTTCTGCGGCGATTTCTCTTACGCCGACATCGCCTTGTTCATGGCCGTGTTGTGGGTGCTGCGGCTGAACGGCCCGCGTCTCGATGCCTGGCCAGGACTGGCGCGCTGGAACGCGCGTGTCGGCGCACGCCACTCGGTCGCCGTGGCGGCAGCGGAAATCGCAGCCGCCGACCGGGAACTCTCTCCGCCCATTGGACACGAATGATCAGCCAAAAGGATGTACCCCATGTCAGCACTCGCCGGAAAGGTGGCCATCGTCACCGGTGGTACCAGTGGCATCGGCGCTGCCATCGCCACGTTGTTCATCGCGGAAGGCGCCCGCGTGGTCATCGCCGGGCGTCGCCGCGACAAAGGCGAGCAAGTCGCCGCGACACTGGGTGAAGCGGCGAGCTTCATTCGGACCGATGTCTGCATCGAGGACGATGTTGCCGCCATGGTCTGGCATGCCGTCGAACGTTTCGGCCGACTCGATTGCCTGGTGAACAACGCCGGCAACGGTTCGCAGCGGGTGGGGACCGCCGATATCCATCAGAAATGCCATCACGCTCTGGCTGATACCGGAAGCGCGACACAGCAGCCGTCCCTGCGCCAGAGCCCCCTGGACGCGCCAGAAATCCAGTCATATCAGGATCTTAGGAGGGTTGCAGGTAACAGGGGCAAAACCCCGGGCGCGGATGCATTTTTCGTTTGCGTCGGCTCGGAGCAGTCAGATTCAAGCTATGTGTGAGCCCACCGGTTGACATTGATGGCCTTTCGTCCAGCCAGCTTCGGGAACTGGTATCGCGCCTGTTGTCGAAGCTGTCTGAACTGGAGCGGACAGTTGCGGAGCAGCGTGAGGAGATCGCGCGGCTGAAGGGACTGAAGGGCCGGCCTGACATCAGACCTAGCGGCATGGACAAGGCTACCGAACCAGGCAAGCCCGGCAGGCAAGCGAAGCATCGGGGTCGCGGCAAGGTCCGACCTCGGGTCAGCGTCGAAGATCGGGTGCTGAAAGCCGCGGCCCCAGCAGGTTCGCGCTTCAAGGGTTACGAGACCTATCTGGTCCAGGAGCTTGTGTTGTCGGTGCACGCGATCCGCTACCGGCGCGAGCGTTGGGTGACGCCGGACGGCCAAACGATAATCGCGCCGCTGCCCGAGGGGACCAAGGGGCACTTCGGTCCTGATCTGCGCCGATTCGTGCTGATGCAATATCACCAGGGTCAATCAACATTGCCCCGTCTGACCACCTTGTTGCAGTCGGTTGGTCTGTCGATCTCCGAGCGTGAGGTCCAACGGCTGCTGACAGACCAGCATGATGGCTTCCTCGGCGAAGCCCGCGATGTGCTGCGAGCGGGATTGGAGACATCGCCTTGGGTGTCGGTGGATGACACCGGCGCACGGCATAAAGCGACGAACGGCTTTTGCACGCAGATCGGCAATGATCGGTTCACCTGGTTCGGCACGCGGCCATCGAAGAGCCGGCTGAATTTCCTCGATCTGCTGCGCGCCGGCCATACCGACTTCGTGTTGAACAATGCGGCGTTCGACTATATGCGTGGCCGTGCACTGCCCACCGCCTTGATCACCCGACTGGCCGAACAACCGGAGACAGCCTTTGCTGATCAGGCTACTTGGTCGGCACACCTCGACCGGCTCGGCTTCACCGTCCTGACCGTGACACCTGACCCAGTGCAGATCGCTACTGAAGGCGCCCAATGGGGCGGCATCCATGCGCATGGCTTCCTGCGCGATGCAGTCGTGCTGAGCGATGACGCCGGGCAATTCGCGGTGGGACAGCACGCGTTATGCTGGGTCCATGCTGAACGGTTGGTGTACAAGCTGGACACCTTCACAGAGCGGAACCGTGCCGCCCAACAACATGTGCGTAAGCTCATCTGGAATTTCTATGCCGATCTCAAGGCGTACCAAGCCAGCCCGGGCAATAGCCGTCGTCTCGCGCTGCGGGCGCGGTTCGATCGCATCTTCCGCCGCCGCACTGGCTTTACCACGCTGGATCGTTTGCTGGCACGCCTGCATGCCAACAAGGCCGAGTTGCTGATGGTGCTCGACCGACCAGACACGCCGCTACATACCAACGGCTCCGAGAACGATATCCGCTGCCAAGTCACGCGCCGCAAGATCAGCGCCGGAACACGCAGCGACAATGGCCGCGCCTGTCGAGATGCCTTTCTCGGCCTCGCCAAGACCTGCACAAAGCTCGGCGTGGCATTCTGGGATTACCTCGGCAGTCGGCTCCAAATTCCCGGTCAGTGCATCGTTCCGTACCTGCCAGGTCTCGTCCGCTGCCGCGGCCAGCCAGCCTGATAGCACCGGCTGCCCGGGGTTTCGCCGATATTACGGTTGCAGGTAACAGGGGCAAAACCCCGGGCGCGGATGCATTTTTCGTTTGCGTCGGCTCGGAGCAGTCAAATTCAAGCTATGTGTGAGCCCACCGGTTGACATTGATGGCCTTTCGTCCAGCCAGCTTCGGGAACTGGTATCGCGCCTGTTGTCGAAGCTGTCTGAACTGGAGCGGACAGTTGCGGAGCAGCGTGAGGAGATCGCGCGGCTGAAGGGACTGAAGGGCCGGCCTGACATCAGACCTAGCGGCATGGACAAGGCTACCGAACCAGGCAAGCCCGGCAGGCAAGCGAAGCATCGGGGTCGCGGCAAGGTCCGACCTCGGGTCAGCGTCGAAGATCGGGTGCTGAAAGCCGCGGCCCCAGCAGGTTCGCGCTTCAAGGGTTACGAGACCTATCTGGTCCAGGAGCTTGTGTTGTCGGTGCACGCGATCCGCTACCGGCGCGAGCGTTGGGTGACGCCGGACGGCCAAACGATAATCGCGCCGCTGCCCGAGGGGACCAAGGGGCACTTCGGTCCTGATCTGCGCCGATTCGTGCTGATGCAATATCACCAGGGTCAATCAACATTGCCCCGTCTGACCACCTTGTTGCAGTCGGTTGGTCTGTCGATCTCCGAGCGTGAGGTCCAACGGCTGCTGACAGACCAGCATGATGGCTTCCTCGGCGAAGCCCGCGATGTGCTGCGAGCGGGATTGGAGACATCGCCTTGGGTGTCGGTGGATGACACCGGCGCACGGCATAAAGCGACGAACGGCTTTTGCACGCAGATCGGCAATGATCGGTTCACCTGGTTCGGCACGCGGCCATCGAAGAGCCGGCTGAATTTCCTCGATCTGCTGCGCGCCGGCCATACCGACTTCGTGTTGAACAATGCGGCGTTCGACTATATGCGTGGCCGTGCACTGCCCACCGCCTTGATCACCCGACTGGCCGAACAACCGGAGACAGCCTTTGCTGATCAGGCTACTTGGTCGGCACACCTCGACCGGCTCGGCTTCACCGTCCTGACCGTGACACCTGACCCAGTGCAGATCGCTACTGAAGGCGCCCAATGGGGCGGCATCCATGCGCATGGCTTCCTGCGCGATGCAGTCGTGCTGAGCGATGACGCCGGGCAATTCGCGGTGGGACAGCACGCGTTATGCTGGGTCCATGCTGAACGGTTGGTGTACAAGCTGGACACCTTCACAGAGCGGAACCGTGCCGCCCAACAACATGTGCGTAAGCTCATCTGGAATTTCTATGCCGATCTCAAGGCGTACCAAGCCAGCCCGGGCAATAGCCGTCGTCTCGCGCTGCGGGCGCGGTTCGATCGCATCTTCCGCCGCCGCACTGGCTTTACCACGCTGGATCGTTTGCTGGCACGCCTGCATGCCAACAAGGCCGAGTTGCTGATGGTGCTCGACCGACCAGACACGCCGCTACATACCAACGGCTCCGAGAACGATATCCGCTGCCAAGTCACGCGCCGCAAGATCAGCGCCGGAACACGCAGCGACAATGGCCGCGCCTGTCGAGATGCCTTTCTCGGCCTCGCCAAGACCTGCACAAAGCTCGGCGTGGCATTCTGGGATTACCTCGGCAGTCGGCTCCAAATTCCCGGTCAGTGCATCGTTCCGTACCTGCCAGGTCTCGTCCGCTGCCGCGGCCAGCCAGCCTGATAGCACCGGCTGCCCGGGGTTTCGCCGATATTACGGTTGCAGCGTAGGTTCGGAGGCAAAGAGAAGCGCTAGCGTAAGAGGGGATGGTGCCCAGGGGCGGAATCGAACCACCGACACTGCGATTTTCAGTCGCATGCTCTACCAACTGAGCTACCTGGGCATTCGTGAGCAGCGCGCACGAAGCGCGGGGGATACCGCAAGGGGGGCGGGCGATCAAGCCGGTCGGTCGTGGCGGTTGCAGATCGGGTGGCGAGCACATGATGCGCATGGTCTAGGCATTCGCGGGCTCCAGGACCCAGGCGGTGGCAGGCAGGGATGGGTCGGCTCGCAGCAACATCGGACGCCCGGCGCGGCGTGCGAGATCGTCGAGCGCTACTGGATCCGCCTGCAGTGCCGCAATGATTGGTGGCGCGGCACGCAGCGCCAGCGCGCGGCCGGGGTTGGCGGCGATGTCGGACGCGGCCTGGCGCAATGCGGTCAGGCCGGCGGCGTGCGGGCCAGTCAGCAACTCGTGCAACGGCGGGTGGATGCGCGGACGCACGATCTCGGCCAGGCCCAGCCGGGTGAACCCCAGCAGGCGTGGCCGCAGCGGATCGTCAGCCAGGGCGTTGGCCAGGCTGGGAGAGAGTGCCTCGCGCCGTCGTGCCGGCAGTCCGGCGAAGTCGACCAGGATCGCGCCGGACAGGTTGCGCAGTCGGATCTCGGCCGCGAGCATGGGCACAATTCCCAGGTTCAGGGCGAACTGCACCGCGCTCTTGACCCCGCGCGTCGCGGTTGTAGCGCCGGCATCGACATCGATCGCGGTCAGCGCGGGGGTCGGGTGGATCGACAGGCTTGCGCCGCCCGGCAGGTCCACCACCGGGTCGGCCAGTGTGTCGACGCGGGCGCTCAACTCGGCGTCGAAGGCGTCGCGCACCAGGGTCAGCCGCGCGCCCAGCGTCGGACGCAGCGTGGCGGCCAGGGCGGGGTCGTCCAGCAGCACCGGCGCGTCGGGATGCAGCGTGGCGAGGCGCACCAACGCCCCCTGACCACGCCGGACCAAGGCGGGCGAGCCGCTGCCGATCAGTGCGTGCTCCTGGGCGTCGAGCATTGCGGTCAGGCGAGGGCCCTTACCGCCCTGCGCGGCGCGGGTGATCCGGACACCGAGGATGCAGCCCGCCGTGGCTGCGGTGGCGACCGCGGTGTCCGGCAGGAACCCGTCAGCGCCGTCAAGCGCCACGAAGGCGCCCGCCATCGCCGGGACGCGTGCGGTGATCCGGCCGCGGTGCAGGTCGCCGACGCCGTCCGGTCGGCCGGGGCGCCAGACGGCAAAGTCGAGCAGCGTGTCATTGCGGATGACGGCGATGCGGACCTCGCCAGGGGAGCAGGCGGCGCGGATTGTCAGGGTCATGCGTGGTGCATCGCGGCCAGGGTCACGCGATGCCGGTCACGCGATGCCGGTCACGGGATGCGCGTCGCGGGATGTGCGACATGGGATGCATGTCATGGCGAGGGCCACCTGATGGCCGTCACGGGATGTGCGTCACGGACAAGGTCACGGACAAGGCACGGCCAGGGTCACGGGCAAGGTCACGGCCAGGGTCACGCGATGGGCCAGCCGAGGCCGCGCAGCAGTTGCGCCGTCTCGAACAGCGGCAGCCCGACCACGTTGGAGTAACTGCCCGACAGGAACCGGACGAACGATGCGGCGCGGCCCTGGATGGCATAACCGCCGGCCTTGCCCTGCCACTCGCCGCTGTCGAGATAGGCGCGAAGCTGGCCCGGTGTCAGGCGCGCCAGGCCGACGACGCTTTCGATCAGCCGCTGGGCGCGGCGGCCGTTGGGGTCGCGCAGCACGACGGCGGTCATGACGCGGTGGCGGCGGCCGGACAGAAGGGTCAGGCAGGCACGCGCCTGTGTTTCGGTCTCGGCCTTAGGCAGGATGCGGCGGCCGGCGGCGACCACCGTGTCGGCGGCGAGGATGAAGCAGCCCGGGGCGTCCACGGCGTCCGCCTTGGCACATGCCAATCGTTCCGCGTGCGGACGCGGCAGTTCGTGCCGGAGGGGGGTTTCGTCGATCTGCGTGGGATGGACACGGTCGGGGGTGATGCCGATCTGCGCCAGAAGTGCCAGCCGCCGTGGGCTGGCTGATGCCAGCACCAACCTGGGCTCGCTCACTTGAACCGAAAGGTGATCCGGCCTTTGGACAGGTCGTACGGGGTCATTTCGACATTGACCCGATCGCCGGCCAGCACGCGAATGCGGTTCTTGCGCATCTTGCCGCTGGTGTGCGCCAGGATCTGGTGCTCGTTGTCGAGCTTCACGCGGAACATGGCATTGGGCAGCAGTTCAGTGACCGTGCCACTGAACTCGATCATGTCTTCTTTCGGCATCAGGCCTCGATGGATGGTTGATTGGCAGGGCGGAACATGGGCGCGGGGCCGCGGTTGGTCAAGTTTGCGGCGGGTGGGTGTATGCTAGGTGTGTGTCCCCAGGCTATGTGTCCCCTGGGCGCGCGTGGTTGAGTCGCAGCGCGATGCTGCGCGCGTGGGCGTGCAGCCCTTCGGCCCGCGCAAGCGTCACGCCGGCGGGGCCGACCTGGGCCAGTGCGGCGGCGTCCGCCTGCACCCAGGTGGTGCGTTTGAGAAAGTCGAACACCGACAAACCCGATGCGAAACGTGCGGTGCGCCCGGTCGGGAGTACATGGTTCGGGCCGGCGACGTAATCGCCCACGGCTTCCGGACAGTGGCGGCCGAGGAACACCGCGCCGGCATGGCGGATGCGGGCGAACACCGGCGCGGGCTCGGCCAGCATCAGTTGGAGATGCTCGGGCGCGAGGCGGTTGACCAGCTCCGCCGCCTCCACCCAGTCGCGGACGACGATGATCGCACCGTGGGCGTCCCAGCTTGCGCCGGCGATGGCGGCGCGCGGCAACGTGGGCAATTCGGCGGCGACCGTCCGGGCGACGGCGTCGCCAAATGCCGCGTTGTCGGTGATCAGGATTGCCTGCGCGGCTTCATCGTGCTCGGCCTGGGCGAGCAGGTCGACGGCGACCAGGCGCGGGTCGTTGGCGGCGTCGGCCAGCACGACGACTTCGGACGGGCCGGCGATGCTGTCGATGCCGACATGGCCGAATACCTGGCGCTTGGCCTCGGCGACGTAGGCGTTGCCGGGGCCGACGATGCGATCGACCGCGGCGATGCTGGCGGTGCCGTAGGCCAGCGCGGCGATCGCCTGGGCGCCGCCGACGCGGTAGATCTCGGTGACGCCGGCGCGGCGGGCGGCGGCGAGGACCAGGGGGTTGAGCACACCGCCGGGCGCCGGCACGCACATGGCGACGCGTGCCACGCCGGCGACGCGGGCAGGCATGGCGTTCATCAGCACCGAGGATGGATAGGCCGCCTTGCCGCCGGGGACATACAGGCCAACCGCGTCGAGCGGGGTCCAGCGCATGCCCAGGGTCAGGCCGGCGGTGTCGGTGAGGCGCAGATCGGCGGGGAGTTGGGCGCGGTGGAAGGCCTCGATACGGGTGGCGGCGAGATCGAGCGCGGCGAGTTGGTCGGCCGGGACGGCGGCGACTGCCGTGTCGATCTCCGCCGTGGTGATGCGCAGTGTTTCGGGTGACAGGGTGAGGCGGTCGAAGCGGGCCGTGTATTCGATCAGGGCGGCGTCGCCGCGGGCGCGGACCTCGGCGATGATGGCGGCGACTGGGCGATCGACCTGCTCGACGGTTTCGCGGGCTTGATGCAGCAGGGCGTCGAAGGCTGCGGGGAAGCCGGGATCAGTGGTGGACAGGCGGATCATGCTGGGGACAGAAAACTACTACTCCCCCTCCCCTTGAGGGAGGGGGCTGGGGGGAGGGGTATGCAACACCACCGACGGTGCCGGTTGGTACCCCTCCCCCCAACCCCCTCCCTCAAGGGGAGGGGGAGTAGTTTTCATCTTCACCCGCGTCTCCACCACTCTCATCCCTGACCTAACGCGGCGCGGAAGCGGGCGATCCAGGCGCCGATCGCCTCGGGCTGCGTCTTCAGCGCCGTGCGGTTGACGATCAGTCGGCTGGTGACCTGGGCGATCACCTCGGTTTCGGTCAGTCCGTTCGCCTTCAGGGTGGAGCCGGTCTGCACCAGATCGACGATCAGGCGCGACAGGCCCAGGCCGGGCGCCAGTTCCATCGCGCCACTCAGGTGCACCACGTCGGCATGCACGCCGCGCGAGGCAAAGTGGCGGCGGGCGATGTTGGGATACTTGGTTGCCACCCGCACGCGCGACCATCGCGTGGGATCGTCGCTGCCGACGGTTTCCGCCGGCTCGGCCACCGAGACGCGGCAGCGGCCGATGCCGAGATCGAGCGGGGCGTAGATTTCCGGGTAGTCGAATTCCATCAGCACATCAGCGCCGCAGATGCCGAGCTGCGCGGCACCGAAGGCGACGAAGGTGGCGACATCGAACGGGCGGACGCGCACCACGTCGAGGCGCAGATCGTCGGTGGGGAAGCGCAGGCGGCGGCTTTCCTCGTCGGCGTAGTCGGGAGCTGGGTTGACGCCGGCGCGCGCCAGCAGGGCGCCGCATTCCGACAGGATGCGGCCCTTGGGCAGCGCCAGGATCAGTGGCGCCGCGAGGTCCGGTTCCAGGGCGGCGGCGGGGTAGGGCGCGGTCATGCGCGGCGCCTTACACCAAGCCGTGGCGGATGGGGAGGGCTTGGGTGGCGAATGTAGTGGGACGGTTGAATGCCCCACGGACCGGAAGCAGCAGCAGGCGGGTCGCTTCGTCTCAACAGCCAGAGTCGACCCATGTCTGTCATTGGGCGACCTGTCAGGCCATCAGGGAACCGGGCGTTCAGCATGGCTTGGCGCCGACGGCTCTGCACCCATCACGCTCAATCCGACCAGAAGATAATCATCCCAAGAGCGGACGCCGGCCGATAGCTTGCTCCGTGATACGGACGTGTGCATCTGTCACATGGATGCCATATCGCGCTATGTCGTCGAGACAGTCGGCTACGTCAATGCCAGGCTGGGTCTGCCCTCGAACCAACTCAATGGTCTTGAAAGGAGTCCAGGGTGCATAGAGCTCCGGCAGGTCGCTCACGCTGCTACCCTCAGCAACAGCAAAAACGCGGCCAGTGCCTCTGAACACGTGAACCTGCATCGCAAATTCCTTTGTGGTTACGCCATTACTCTATCATGGAAACGGCCAATCGGGGCGGGTCGCTAACGACCCATTCCTGCCGTCCAGCGTGCTGTGGTGGCTGCTCCGAATCGGACATTTACGTTGAAGGCGCTGGCACGTTGAAGGCGCTGGCACGTTGAAGGCGCTGACGCCGGATCGCGCACGAGTTGGTTGAGCCGACAGCGCCCTGTAAGCTGCTCGGTCATCGGGGGCATTGTGGCATGTCTATCCGCTCCATATCCTCCGCACGAGTTCATGCGGCGCGTACCTTGGCTCGGAGGATCATGAAGTCGACCACGCGATGCGATCCGGCGGGTTTGGCTTGATCCCGATACGCTATTGATTGATCTCGGGCTCGACAATCCTTGCCAGGTTTCGTAACGACTCCTGCCAACCAAGATAGCAGGCCTCGACTGGAATGGCGTCCGGCAGGCCTGCCTGCACGATATCGAGGTCGGTGCCGACCGATACTTTCTTCAACGTCACCGTCACCTGAATTTCACCGGGCAGGTTGGGATCGTCGAATTTGTCCGTGTAACGCACGCGTTGGTCCGGAACGAGCTCGACATATTCGCCGCCAAACGTGTGGCCCTTGCCTGTCGTGAAGTTCCGGAACGACATTTTGAACGTGCCGCCGACTTTCGGTTCCAGATGATGCACGGTGCAGACAAAGCCGTTGGGCGGGAGCCATTTCGCGAGTGCGTCCGCCTCGAGGAACGCGCGATAGACTTTCTCCGGGCTGGTTGCCAGGACGCGGTGCAAGCGTACGGTGTTGGGCATGTTCGTTTACCTTGTGATGATTTGACGGAACGGATGTTGCGGCCGATCAGGCGCCCGGTATCGGCAAAACCGGCATGACCTCGACGGACTCGCCGGGAAAGATCGTGAAATGCGGATGCATCTCGAACAGCCTGGCGGCCGCCTCGTGCGATTCTGCCCGCACGACCATGAAGGCGCCCATCTCGTTGCTCACGTCGTCGATGCCGCGTTCGGTGATCTTCTTCGTCTTGCCGAGCGGCCCGCCCATGGCGGAAACCGCCGCATGGTGCTTTTCCACCCAGGCTTTCCAGGCGGCCATGCCCTCCTGTTCCTTGGCGCGCCTTTCGGCTTCGGAAAGCGCCATCCACGCCTTCATGCGGGAACTGGTTTTGCTGCCAAGAAAGACGGCAAGGTAGGTATCGTTCGTGGTCATGCGGTTTCCTTTCTTCTGCGGATTGCAGGCCGAAACAAGAGTTCGAAATAGCGGCGCAGGCGATCGCCGCTCTCGTTCTTCTAGTCCGTCGCCGGCACCGAATGGTGCTCGTGCTGGATGCGCCAGGCGCCATCGACCTTGCAAAGGCCAATAGTCAGCCGAAACTGCAGGCCGCCCGACACGGAAGGGCCACTGACCGTGGCCGACCCGCAACGCATGATGGCAACCGCAAAGGCGACGGTGTCGCCGACGCATATTTGTAGCTCTTCGAAGTCGAAGGCTTGCCCGGGTTGGTGATAGGCGAAGAAGAGATCCCAGGTCTTCTTGTATTCCGCCAGGCCGCGCGACTGCAGCGGCGGCGGCACGTCGAACATGATGATGTCGTCATCGTGATGCGCCAGAATAGCCGGCAGGTCATGCCGCCGGACCGCGTCGGCCCAAGCTTCGATGAGCGCCTTGATCTCGGCTTCATCGGTTCCGGCGCGTTGCGACATGACCCTAGCTCCCATGAATTGCCGATCCATGCCCCGAGGACGAACGAGGCTTTGCCAGTCCGACATGGGATCTCAGATTTCTTGAAAGCGTCGGGAGCGGTCCATCCGGCCCGCTGCAGCCGTTATACCAGCGGCCGAAAGTATTGACGTAACGCTGCCCACCCCCCGTCATGCCGTCCCCCGGGGCGGCCCGTTGGGCCGACCCGGGGGACGGCATGACGGGGGTAGCGGCCCGTGCGTCAATGTTCAGGGCCGCTGGTATTACACCAAGCCGTAGCGGATCGCGCGGGCCAGGCAGGTTATGGGCGGTTCGCCGGATAGTACGGTAGCGGAACACGCGGCATCGGCGGGCAGGGCTTCGGCTCGTCGGGCGTGCCGCAGTTCTCCTGGCTGTTTGCCTGGTTGCGAGCAGTGGGTCCTGGGTGGCTGCGGGAAGGGGGAGGCGGCGGTGGCTGGCCGGGTGAGTTGCCGGGCGGGGATGCGGTACCCTGCGCGTACACATTGGCGTGGGGATAGCAGGTCACCATCAGAGATAGTGCCAGGAGTGGAAGCAGGCGGCGCATTCGGTCCTCCCTGATTACAACAGGCCAAGATTTTTCGGCTGCACGGATGCGAAGACACGTTGCAGGCCCCCTTGATCCAGCCCGTACATCCGCTGGAAGAGACCGGCAAACAGCATGCGATAATCTGTCAGAACTGGATAGTCGCGGTTTTGAAAGAGATGCGCCTGATCGACGGGCACTTGTTCGCCGGCGATCCGGCCGCCCTTGATGCCGCCGCCGAGAACCCAGTAGACGCTGCCGTGGCCGTGATCCGTGCCGCGGTTGCCGTTCTCGCGGAACGTCCGTCCGAACTCGGAAATCACCACGACGGTCGCATCGTTCCATTGGGCTCCGATCTCCTCGGCGAAGCCCGCCAGGCCTCGACCGAGTTCGCCGATGCGGTCGGCGAGGTAGCCGGTTGCCGCTCCCTGGTTGACGTGGGTATCCCAGCCGCCGACATCGACGAACCCCACGTTGAATTGATCTTTCATCAACTGACCGATGCGGCGGGCCGAGAGCTCGAACCCCTTCGGCGACACCGCGCCTCGATTTGCCTCCAGCATGTGATCGGTGATCGCATGGTAGACGTCGTCGCGGACCTGGAAGCCTTCATGGACGGAAGCGGCGAGCGGCGTCCCGTCGTACATCGACGTGATCAGGCTGGCCTGACGCGCGTCGATGGCGGGCTTGCCGACATTGTTGATCGCGATGTTCGGGATCGCGGCGCCGCCCTGGAACGTTAGCGGCAATTGGTCGGTGAAGGCGATGGGCTTAGGTTGCGTGAGCGTCTTCACCAGACGCGCCATGAAGCCGGAGCGATAATCCCGCGTCCCTTTCACGTCCTGGCCGAGCTCGATCGTGTCCTGCGTCTCGAAGTGACTGCGGGTCAGATCGTCGGTTCCCGCGAACGGGACGAAAGCCACCTGCCCCTTCTTGAACAGCGGGAGGATGGTTTCCCGCAATGCCGGATGCAGACCCCAATCGGCATCCAGCGGCAACGCGGAGGTGGCGATGGCGGGATCCGGCTTGGCGATCGCCAGGGATGGCCGTGACGCGTGGTAGAAGTCGCTGCGTACGGGTATGACGATGTTCGTCGCGTCATAGGCGCCGCGCAGGAAGACGACGAGCAAACGGGCGTTTGTGGCGGGCGCGGCCCAGAGATGACCGGCCGCGGTCAGCGGCGCGAGCGTCGCCAGGCCGGCAATGAGATCACGACGCATCAGGCGCATTGCGGTATCTCCTGCGGGTCTGTCGTTCATTTTCCGATCTGTCGTTCATCGCATGAATTCAGGCGAGGACAGGAAAAGCGTATTCCAGTCCTGCGGTGAATTGGCCCGGTCCAGTGCGGCGCGCGTCTTCGCCGAAAGTCCCGATTGCAGTCCGTCGAAATAGAGACCGTTCTGCAACAGCGGAAACGCCGGCTGTTCAATCGTGGCCGGTCCCGCGGCCTTGAACAGCCCGGCGGAATTCGAGCCGATCTGACGGGCGATCTCGAATCGCGCCGTCATTTGGCCCGACAAGTCCCAGGCCGACGAGACGATCGCATAGCCGTCGGGCGTCTGATGATTGTACAGCCCCTCGGCCAGGCGATTGAGCCAATTCTGGATCGGGACGGTGTTGACGATCACCTTGTCGTCGTAGGCGAGGCGGACGGCGGAAAACACGTAGCGGACGGGATCCTTGAACCGGGTTTGCAACGCGGCGGTGAATTCTGGCGCGTGGAACATCGTGTCGAGCACCTTGGCGATGTCGCCCTGCGTTTGCATGAAGGTCTGGGCCATCCGATCGGTCAGAGCCTTGGGTGGATCGTCCGCAACGAAGTAGACCGCGATCTGCCGCGAAACGTGCTGCGCGGTCGCGGGACTGGCACAAAGAAGGTCCACAGCCTGCTCGATCTCGGCGAAGCCACTGCCCTTGATCGGTTTTCCCAGCAAGACCTTGTCGGCAAAATCGTGCCGGGCGGGATTGAATTCGAACAGTCCGTCACGGACCAGCAGCTTCTGTTGTTCAGGCTTCAGCTTGGGATTTTCCGGCTTGAGATCGATCCCGGCGCCGGTCAGGATGTGGGCCAGCGCCTCAACGTCCTGTTGGCTGTAGCCTGACCCGACGCCCATGGTGTGCAATTCCATGATCTCGCGGGCGTAGTTCTCGTTGATATGTCCGACGGCGTTATCGGCGTTGTCCAGGTATCGCAGCATGGCCGGATGGCGCAGCGTCGCCATCAGCAGATCGCGAAAATGGCCAAGTGCGTGCTTGCGGATCGCGTTGCGCTCGTAGTCGCCGACGAGCACGCGCAGATTGGCTTTGTACTGATGGATATTGAAGTGATTGAACCAGAACCACGTCATGCGTTCCTGGAGCTGGTCGGGCGAGTAGAGTGCATGCAGGATGCTGGCAGTCGCGGCCTGTTTCGCGATGTCGGTCATGTCGTTCTGGAGGATATTTTGCGCGGCGGCCCGCTGGTCCGGATCGGCTATCTCGCTGGCCACACGCGCGACGGAATCGAAGTCGGTGGCGAGTTCGAGCGCTGATCGCTTGCTGACGGCGAGAGCGTCGATCTGCTGTTGGGCGGCTTTCGGCAGGTGGTCTCCTTGTGCTGGATGAAGTTGCGACTGGAGCCACCGTTCCTGACCCACCGAGCGGAATGCGGCTATCGTCGACTGATTGGCGCCCCAGGTGATGGTATCGACCAAAGCGATATCGTGCGGCGCCGGAGGCGGCCCGGCATGCGCCTGCCTTGGCGTGGCCAGGGGTAGAGTGGTCATTACGATGCCGGCGAACAAGGCCACCATCCGACGTCGCGGATACATCGCTTCGCTCCTTCGCAGCGTCGATGATTGCACCGGAAATGTGAGCCGAATGTGACTGCTCCTTAACATTTCGGTACGGGTCAACGTTTCGATACGTGTCCTCGAGTGCTGAAAGCGGTGCCAGCGGAACGGGTCTCTTGGCCATCCGTGTCGCATGTCCAGCCTTCGCTTCGGTGAGCGGGTCGCCAATGCGACCTTAGCGCGCCGGGTGGCGGATCAGAGGCTGGGTCTGGATGCGGGCGGCGAAGTTTGCCCCGGATTGACGCTGCCGTACAGGTTCGGCCGGTGCGGCGGGCGCGACCCTCACCCTCGTCGCTTCGC
This sequence comes from uncultured Alphaproteobacteria bacterium, assembly GCA_963826975.1. Lineage (GTDB taxonomy): Bacteria > Pseudomonadota > Alphaproteobacteria > Acetobacterales > Acetobacteraceae > Palsa-883. Next base: position 141,256 of record CAWGZJ010000003.1, read on the forward strand.
GCCTCGACCTCTCCCGCGCAGGGGCGGGAGAGGTAAAGAAAGTGCCGCCGCCGGTCTTGGTCCGAACGCGTTATGCGATTCCCTGGGCCGATTGTGGTCGTTACGGCTGTGGCCAGGCCAACTCCGGCACTCGCACCAGTGGCGTCTTGCCCATCAACAAGGTGTGGTCGCGCAGTGCCAGGGGCACCTGAACCTCGGACGCACCGCCATCGCGCGGGGTGTGGGACATCAGCGTCAGCACCGCGGTCGCCGCCAGGGCCGTGTCCTTGGTGATGACGCGCTGCTTGGCCAGGGCCTCCAGCGTCTTGGCATAGCCGATCACGTGCAGATCGGCGGTGCCGGCGGGCTGCAGGTGGTCGTCGAAATTCAACTTCGCGGTGGCGGACAGGCCCAGCGGACCCCAGCCGAGTGCAAGATGGGTGACCTCCAACGCGCCGCCGGCGCCGCGCCAGGCCTCGGCCATCGCGGGAAGCGCGCCGGGTGGCGGCAGCCCGCCCTCGATCGTCGCGTCGACGGCCAGCGAGGAGATGTGCGGTCCCAGCGCCCAGGGCAACCCGGACGGCAGGTCGATCGCCTCGGCGGCGAGCGTGATCGTGGGGGAAGCCGCCGCGACGACCTGGCCGGTTAGCAGGCCGATCGTAAGGTCCGGGGCATGCAGGGCTCGCACCTCGAGAGTGGCGGTCGGGGCGGGTGCGGCGTGGGTGAACGGGATCTCGACATGCAGGCGATCGGCACTGAACGGCACTTCCGGGCCGGGGGCAATCCGCAGCGATTGCGCGCCGACAAGGTCGATGCCGAGGCGGTCGGGGCTGGTCAACGCCAGGGTCAGCACCACGCGCTGCCCGTGCCATGCGACGCGGCCGGGCGCGCCTTCCGGGCCGGCGGACAGGGCAAGGTCGGGCACCGACAGCGTGGCGGCCAGCGGCCAGCCGCCGCGGACCGGCGTGCCGGCGTCCACCTGCCAGCCGGCGGCCCGGCGCTGCGCGGCCCAGGCGTTGAACCCGGTGTCCAGGTGGTTCGCGGCGGCGAACCAGGCGGCGGTGTGACCGGCGATCAGCGCGGCCAACAGCAGGCATGGGAGCACGATTGTCAGCCTGCGGCGCATCGCCAATCCCTTCGAAGCGGGCGCCGGATTACCCGCAAGCCACAGGCGTGGCAAACCACGAACGCGCGTGATGGAAGCGGAAACGTTGCGGTAAAATACAACCTATACGCGAGTGCGGGCGGAACAGTCCCCAACCTCGGGACGGCGTACCGGATACGGTAGAGGAATATTTTGAATGTGAGTTATCAACGATGTAGCTGATAACATTTCGTTCATCTGAAACAATGCAAATGCTTCAGCCCACAAACTTATCCACAGCTCCGGGTGCTGGACCGATCCCCGATCGGAACACCGTGTCGAGTTGCCGCATCAGAGTCTCACGCGGCGTGCCGGCCTGGATCGGCGGGCGTAGCTGGATGTGGATGACGCCGGGGTGTTTATGGAAGGCGCGCCGGCCCCACAACAGGCCGGAATCGGTCACCACCGGGATGACCGGCAGACGGGTGCGTGCCGCCAGGGCCGCGACGCCGGGCTGCAGGGGCAAAGGTTTGTCCGGCGCGCCGCGTGTGCCCTCGGGGAAGATCACGATCTGCCGCTGTTCGCGAACCGCACGGTCGGCCTCGCGCAGCAGGTGGCGCATGGACATCGCGCCGGCCGCGCGATCGACCGCGATCATGCCGGACAAGCGGATCAGCAGGCCGAATAGCGGGATACGTGCCAGTTCGTGCTTCAGCACGTAGCAGCAGCGGGGCAGCAGGGTCAGCCAGACCACCGTGTCGTAGGCCGACTGATGCAGCGAGGCGATCAGCGCCGGGCCGCCTGTCGGCAGCCACTCGCAGCCCGACACCTCCAGGCGGATGCCGCAGATGACGCGTGCGCCGCCGACGATCAGGCGCGCCCATTGGATCGCGATCATCGGGACGCGGTGCGGCGCGAAGACAGCCAGCGGCGTGCCCGCCAGGGTCATCACGAAGGTGGCGCCGAAGAAATACAGGTTGAACAGGGCGGAGCGAAGCACGGTCATCCGGAATGTGCACCCCGCGCCGGCAGCGGCGGACGCTCCGGCAGCAACATGGTCAGGTCCAGCCGCGCCGCGAGATACTTGGTATATTCCTCGACCAGCAGACGCGCCATCGTCAGGCCCGGCCGGCGCGAGCCCTCCGGCTCGACCGGTGCGGGATATAGCACGACGCCGGGCATCGTGCGGTGGAGCTCGGTCATCGCGCGCGGCATGTGGTACCAGGCGGTGACCACGATGAGCGAGTGGATGTCCCTGGCTTGCACCCAGGCGGCGGTCTCGATGGCGTTGCCGCGGGTGGAGGTGGCCTGTCGGCCGAGGTCGATCCGCGGGACCAGCCCGGCAGTGTCGACGCCGGCACGCCTGGCGAGGGTTGCCAGGTCGGTGCCGGGGCCGAGCCCTGAGACCAGCAGCCATTGGGCGCGGCCGGTCGCCAGCAGATGCATGGCGGTTTCAACGCGATCGGCGCCGCCGGTCAGCGCGACGATGCCGTCGGCGCGCGGCGCGGCCGGCTCGGTCCGGTCGGCGACCCGGATGAACCAGGCGAGGCCGGCCGCCCAGCCGATCAGCAGCGCCAGTGCGCTCCACCCCAGGATGCCTGCCCGGCGCCAGCGCCGCGTCATGCCAGCCGCCGAATAGTTTGGGTCCTCGCCAGATTGTCGTGCGGCCGGAGCGAGCGGTGATCCGGCGCGCGGTCGCAGGTCGGGTTCGCTGCGCACCCCGGCGCGCGATGCAGGCCATGGGCGATGACAGCAGGGTCACCGTCTTCTCGGGCCGCCGGCATCATGGCAGCCGCCGCAGCCAACGCCGCACCGTGACCTGCGCCGTCATGCAGCCGATCGCCGCGGCGGCCAGCGGCAGGCCTGGCAGCGCCAGCCACAGCCGCGCCGGCAGCGCCGTCAGGAAGTCGGCAGGCAGGCTGGCGCGCGGGTCCGCCCCGGCCAGCGGCGTGGCGAGATTGGCAAGGGTCAGCAACACGGGCAGCGCCGCCAACGCGCCGAGCGCGCCGCCCACCACGGCCAGCAGGGTGGCGCGCACGGCGAAACGGCCGGCGATGTATCCGTCGGTGGCGCCAAGCCCGTGCACGATCTCGATTGCCTCGCGCCGCGCCGCCAGGCCGGCCCGGGTCGCCACCATGACCACGGTCACCGCGACCGATGCGACCAGCAGCAGGATCAATCCCGCGCAGGCCTGCAAGCTGCGCGCGAGCACCCCCAGACGGCGCATCCAGCCGGCGTGCTGCTCGGTCAGCGTGCCGGGCGCCAGCGCATCGAGCTGCCGGGCCAGTGCGTCGATGTCGGCGCTGCTGTCGGCCAGCCGCACGGCGATTACCGCGGGCAGCGGGATCGCCGGACCGTTCGCGGCGGACCCGAGCCATGGGCGCAGCAGTTGGGCCAACTCGGTCTCGCTGAGCGGGTGGGCGTCAGCGACGTAAGGCGTGGCGCGCAGCGTTGCCAGCACGCGCGCCACACGTGTGCCGCCGCCGGGCGCGGCCGGATCGGTGGGTTGCGGCACCTGCACGGTCAGCGCCGAGGCTGCGCCCGCTTGCCAGGAACTGGCCAACGCCGCGGCGCCGACCCAGCCACTGAGTGCGAGGGCGGCCAGAAATCCCATCGCGGCCACCAGAAAGGGGAGCATGCGGTCGGAGATCGCCCGGCGCAGGCCCAACTCATCGAACCCTGGCGGGCGCAGCAGCCGGGTGCGGCGTGGCCGGATCATCGGCCTGTCACCAGGTGTTGGGTCACTGTCCCCAGGGCTGCCGCGTATCGGGTCACCTTGTATCGGGCCGCCTTGTATCGGCTCACCATGCGAGATCCGCCTTCACGAGGCGCCCGTGCTCCAGTCGAAGGACCGGCGCGGGGTGGCGGGCGACGAGCGGTTCGTTGTGGGTGGCGACGACCACGGTGGTGCCAAGGCGGTTCAGCTCCTTGAAGAGATGCATCAGCCGCTCGGCCTGCGAGTCGTCAAGGTTCCCGGTGGGCTCGTCGGCCAACAGCAGGCTGGGCCGCGCGATCACCGCCCGGGCGATCGCGACGCGCTGCTGTTCGCCGCCCGACAGTGCCGCGGGTGGCGCGTCGAACTGTCCCGCCAGGCCGACCCAGCGCAGCATCTCCGACACGTCGGCGCGGATCTGTCCCTCCGGGCGGCCGGTGATGCGCAACGGCAGGGCGACGTTGTCGTATGCCGAGAGATGAGGCAGCAGGCGAAAGTCCTGGAACACAACGCCGATGCGTCGGCGAAGCTGCGGCAGGACGTGGCGTCGCGCCGTGGTCACCTCGGTGTCCAGGATCGACAGCAGCCCGCTGGTTGGGCGGACCGCGAGGTAGAGCAGGCGCAGCAGGCTGGTCTTGCCGGCACCGGACGCGCCGAGCAGCCAGCGGAACGCGCCGGCGGGCAGTTCGAAGCTCAGGCTGTGCAGCACTTGGGTGCCCGACCTGGGGGTACCCGCCCCGGGGACACCCAACCTGGAGCGGTCGCCGGGGCGATCGTAGCGCAGGCCCACCGCCTCCAACCGAACCATCGCGACTCCGCGTGTTTGCTGCGCGACCTTCTTGCCATGCGGCCGATGCTTGCGCACCATTGGTCAGCTATCCCGCGCCCCCGAGCCCCTCCGCCCATGCAAATCGTCTGTCCCAATTGCGCCGCTGCCTACGAGGTGCCGATGACCCTGCTCAAGCCCGGGCAGACGGTGCGCTGCGCGCGGTGCGCGCACGAATGGGTGCCGTCGCCCGCCGGACCCGAGGTCGTGACGGTAGCCGCGGCGTTGACGACGCCCGCCGCGACGGCGGCATCGGACTGGGACTCCGAGGGAATTCCGCCAGCGCCGTGGCCCCCGGCTCGCGCCCCGGCGATGCGTCCCAATGTCGTGCTGCGGATCGCCTGGGCGGCGAGTATCGTGGCCGTACTGGTGCTGGGGTGGGGCGCTTATGCCTGGCGCGCGGCCATCATGGAGGCCTGGCCGGCGAGCATCCGGCTGTATGCTGCCCTGGGACTGACCGGCGACCACTGACCGCTGACTGGCCGCCGGTCCCAGACGGTCCGCGTTCAGCGCAGTTGGTTATATGAACGAGACCGGGTGACGAGGCCTCGGCAGCGCGTGACGAGACGGCCGGCGAACCGGGGTTGCCTCGCCGGTGGTGTGTAGGGGGATCGGACGATGACATTGGCGCACGAGTTGGCTGAGCGAGCGCATCGCATCCGCTATGAAGACCTGACGCCGACGGTGCTGGAGTGGACGCGCGCGGCCTTCGTCGACACGATCGCGGTGACGCTGGCCGGCATCAATACGGATACGGCACAGATTCCACTGCGCGTCGCGGGGATCGCCGGCGCGGCCGGGCGGTGCCTGGTGTTCGGCACCGACAAGCGGACCAGCGCGTTGGATGCCAGCTTCGTCAACGGCGTTGCCTCGCACGCGCTGGATTATGACGACGTGTCGGGCGCGCTGGGCGGGCATCCGTCGGTGCCGATGGTGGCGCCGCTGATCGCGCTGGCCGAGCAGTTCGGTGCGTCGGGGCGCGATGTGGCGTTGGCCTATGCGGTCGGGTTCGAGACCGAGTGCCGCATCGCGCGTGGCGTGCATTTCCATCATTACGACAAGGGATGGCACCCGACGGCGACGCTGGGCATCTTCGGCACGGTGGCCGGGACGGCGCGGCTGTTGGGTTTCACTCCGGCACAGACCGCGATGGCGATCGGGCTGGCGGCGTCGTTCGCTGCCGGGCTCAAGGCGAATTTCGGCACGATGACGAAACCGCTGCATGTCGGGCACTGTGCGCGTAATGGGTTGCTGGCGGTGCTGCTGGTGCGTGAGGGGTTCACCGCCAACCCGGGCGCGCTGGAGCACAAGCAGGGGTTCCTGGAGGTGTTCAACGGTGCTGGAACCTACAACATCGAGCGGATGCTGGATGGTTGGGGCGCGCCGTTCATGATCGAGGCGGGGGAGCCGGGGTTGAAGCCCTATCCGTGCTGCGGCTCCACGCATGGGGCGATCGATCGCGCGTTGGATCTGGCGCGGCGTTATCGTCCCGCGGCGGACGCGATCGGCTCGATCGAGGTGATGACGCACGCGCGCCGTCTGCCGCACACCGATAATCCCGATCCGCGCACGCCGCTGGCGGCGAAATTCTCGATGCAATATGCGGTGGCCCGTGCGCTGGTCGATGGCGCGGTGCGGCTGGAGCATTTCGAGGGCGACGCGCATCTCGATCCGCTTGTGCGGCAGGTGATGCCGCACGTGACGGTGCGGGCGCACCCGGAGATGGCGGATGATTCACCCTGTCAGTGGGGTGCGGAGGTGGTGGTGACGCTGACCAGCGGGGAGCGGCTGGCATCGCGCATCGACGACTACCCCCGGCGTGGGCCGGGTAGCGATCCGATTCGGCGCGAGGAATTGTGGACGAAGTTCGAGGACTGCGCCGGGCTGGCATTGCCGCGGGCGCAGGTGGCGCCGCTGTTCGCGCTGTTGGAGAAGCTGGATGCGCTGCCGGATCTGGCGGAGGTGTCGCGGCTGATGGAGTGCCGGACGCGTCCGGTGGCCGGGGCTGCGGAGTAGCTGCGCGGCGTGTTTTGGCAGTCGGCTGCTGGTCCTTCCGCTACGCCGATAGTCCGCGCGACGCTGTCTCTGGTCGCCAGCCGCTTCGTGCGGCCTCGGTTGGCGAGTAAGGCGCGGCCATAAACGCGGCCATTGCCTCGCACGCGCTCCGATGCCTCTCCAAAGCGGGGAACATGCGTGCTGGCACGAGCTGGGGCAGCTTCTCCTTGAGGTAGGTGAACGCAACTGCCGCCGTGACATCGGCCACGCTGAGCTTCTGCCCGCAGAAGAATGGGTCAGGAAGCTGCACTTCCAGCCAGGCGAGCACGGAGGCGATCTGTCGCTCCAGCCGCGCCATCCAAGCGGGGTCGTGCGTGCCGGGCGCACGTCGGGCGAGCTCAAGGAGACGTTCGTAGGCTTTCTCGGCCAAACCGAGAGAAGCTGCTTCCACCCGCATCACTTGGTGTCGCGCTGGCTCGTGACGTGGCAGCAGCAGTTGCTCGGGCGACGCTTGGCCATGCAGAAAATCAAGGATGGCACGGCTGTCCCACAGGCGCTCGCCGTCGGGCAGCACGAACACTGGCACCTTGCCGAGTGGCCCCAGCCCGAGCATGGCGTCGAAGTCGGCGAACGTGGAGAGTACCTTCCGCTCGAACGCCATGCCGTAATGATGCAGCGTCACCGCTACGCGACGAACGAAGGGGCTGTCATACTGGCCGACAAGGATATGCGACGCGGTCATGGCGCAGCCTACAGCAGACATCCCGGCACCGCACGACTGGATAGGAACCTGAATGTTGAATTTGCCACTATTGGCCATCGCGCGGCGGGTGCCGCGGCGGGTTTGTCCGCCTCGAACCACGCGAGCGCGCGGACCATGCATGTTTTGTTGTAGACGTGACCAGCCACACCAGGATCCGGAACACGACAATCGCGAGCGTTATCTGGACCCATAGGCCGAAGTTTCCGAGTGTTGCCTCAATCCGGTCGCCCCAGGGGTATGGCAGAAGACCGCATGCGGTTTCGATGACCAAAGTCGTCGTCCGCTTCCACCAGGTGAGCAACTCCGGCACGTACAGCCAACCGTAGACGTATGCGGCGAGGATCGCGCATGCGGTCCATATCCGGAAGACGTGGTTGCGTGCTCTCGCCCTCGTGCGGTCCCATGACCCTTGCAACGCCGGTTCCCTTCTCGGTCCCAGGTTTGAACCCAGTTTCGATCGGATTGTTCCCCGTGTGCTCGCGTGCCGTGTGCGCGGCCGGCGCGTCGCGGCGGCGGGTCGGAGTTGCTCTTACTGGATGCCCTGTTTCGCCATCTGCGCGCTCAGGCGGCCATACACATGTCGCGCGTTGTCTTCGTAGATTTTTTGCCGATCGGCGGCGGTCAATCCGGCCGCCTCGATATAGCGTTTCGTGTCGTCGAAATGATGCCCGGTCTCCGGGTCGATGCCACGCACCGCGCCGACCATTTCCGAAGCGAACAGGATATTCTCGACGGGGATCACCTTGGACAGCAGGTCGGTGCCCGCTTGGTGGTAAACGCAGGTGTCGAAGAACACGTTGTGCAACAGCAACTCCGGCAACGGCGGGCGCTTCATGTCCTGCGCCAGGCCGCGATAACGACCCCAATGATACGGCACCGCCCCGCCGCCGTGCGGGATGATGAATTTCAGGGTCGGAAAATCCTTGAACAGATCGGCGGTAATCAACTGCATGAACGCCGTGGTGTCGCCACAGATGTAGTGGCCGCCGGTGGTGTGGAAATTCGGATTGCAGGACGCGCTGACATGGATCATCGCCGGCACGTCCAGCTCGACCATCTTTTCATACAGCGGGTACCACCAGCGATCGATCAGCGGCGGGTCGGTCCAGTAGCCGCCGGACGGATCGGGGTTGAGATTGCAGCCGACGAAGCCAAGCTGGGTCACGCAGCGCTCCAGCTCGTTGATGCAGTTGGCCGGCGCGACGCCGGGGGACTGCGGCAACTGGCAGACGCCGATGAAGTTGCGTGGGAACAGCGTGCAGACACGGTGGATCATATCGTTGCACAAACGTGACCAGGCCTCGCTGGTGGCGGCATCGCCGATGTGGTGCGCCATGCCCGACGCGCGCGGGGAAAAAATCGTCACGTCGGTGCCGCGCTCGCGTTGGATACGCAGTTGCGCGCCCTCGATGCTGGCGCGGATCGCATCGTCACTGATGCTGGGTGGGGCAAGCGCCGCGGTGCGCGCGGCGTCGCCGAGGGCAGCCACCTGCTGCGCGCGGAATTCATCCAGCGGCTTCGGCGCCGTGGTGTAGTGACCGTGGCAATCGATGATCATGCTGCTCTCGTTGGGTTCCCTGGGGGAAGCATACTTCGGGTGCGGGAATGGTGCCAATTGCGGCGCTTGGGAATGGGGCGGCGACGGAGGAGCCGACCCGCCGCGATGTTGCCGTGTGGCCCTGCCACTGGACTTGCGGGCCGGGTCCGGCTTGTGTGGCCGCGGGTCATTTATCGGAGACAGCACATGGAAAAGCGCCGGCTTGGAAAGTCGTCGATCGAGGTCGCGCCGCTGACGTTCGGCGGCAACGTGTTCGGCTGGACGGTTGACGAGGCCATGTCTTTCCGGCTGCTGGATGGGTTCGTGGCAGCGGGATTCAACTTCATCGATTCCGCGGACGTGTACGCGCGCTGGGTGCCAGGCAACAAGGGCGGCGAGTCCGAGACGATCATCGGCAACTGGCTGAAGGTGCGCGGCGGCCGCGACAAGGTGATCATCGCGACCAAGTTCGGCGTCGAGATGGCGCCGGGCAAGAAAGGTCTGTCGCGCGCCTATATGATGGAGGCGGTGGAAGCTTCGTTGCGCCGGCTGCGGACCGACTATATCGACCTGTATCAGTCGCATCGCGACGACCCCGACACCGCGATCGAGGAGACCCTGGCGGCGTACCAGGAGTTGATCGAGCAGGGCAAGGTTCGCGTGATCGGCGCGTCGAACTACACCGCGCCGCGGCTGGCGGCGGCACTGGAGACAAGCGCGCGGCTGGGCCTGCCGCGGTATGAGAGTTTGCAGCCGTTGTACAGCCTGGTGGAGCGTGGCGCGTTCGAGGGTGACCTGGAAGCTTTGTGCCTGAAGGAGAATTTGGGGGTGATCGGCTACTACTCATTGGCAAGCGGGTTTCTGACCGGGAAATACCGTTCCACAGCCGATACGGCGGGGCGCGCGCGCGGTTCGCGTGCGGAGACCTACATGAACGAGAAGGGTTTCCGCACGTTGGCGGCGCTGGATGCGGTGGCGAAGGCGCACACTGCCAAGCCGGGACAGATCGCGCTTGCGTGGCTGATCGCACGGCCCGGCGTGACGGCACCGATTGTCAGCGCGACGAATCTCGATCAGCTCGCGGAGATGGTGAAGGTGCCGGAGATCAAGTTGACGCCAGCCGAAATCGCACAAATCGACGCGGCGAGCAGGTAGCGCCACTCGGCGGCATGAGCTTGGATGATGGGGGCTTGGATCACGGGCCGGCATCTGGCGGTGCTTGGCCCGGGTCCCGGACCGGTGCCCCGCGTGGCGTACGGTCACATCGGCCCACTCCGTCGACCGCTGCGGAAAAGCGAGTCCCCAGGTTCGTCCGCGCAGAGATCCTCGCCCAGGACTTTGTAGTAGCGCACACGACATCGTGATTCCTGACGCTGTGTGTTGCACTTTGTCACGATTGGATACAAGCGTGGCTACGGTTGGCCGGACAATAAGAACCGGCCGACAGAGATCGAGACATGACGTCGTTGGGTGCCAGCGGAAGCGCGTTCCGACCCGAGATACCGGGCCCGGGCCGTTGCGCGTCGGAAGCGACCTCGGCCCGCGCCGCGCCTCCGATCTTCCTGCACACCGGGTGGCGCAGCGCCGGAACATGGCTGTGGTCACGGTTTCGTGCTGTCCCGAGGGTGTTGGCGTATTACGAGCCGCTGAACGAGATCCTCGCCACGCTGTCGGCTGACGTGCTGCCGTCGCTGCGTGCTGATACCTGGTCGTCACACCATCCGCGGCTGAAGCGGCCATACTACCATGAATATGCGCCACTGCTGCGCAACGGGATGCCGGGCGTCGATGGCTTTCCCCATGCGTTCACGACGGCGAACTTCTTTGCTGATGTTGCAGCCGACCTGCCTGAGTTGCGCGCGTATATTGCCATGCTGCTTGACCACGCGGCGAAGCAAGGGCGCCAGCCGGTCCTGAAATTCTGCCGCTCGATTGGTCGCGTCGCCTGGATGCAGCGCAACTTCCCCGGTGCGGTGCATGTTGTCGTGCTGCGCAATCCGGCGACGCAGTTCGGCTCCGCGTACTGGCAGTACATCCACAACGCCAATCCGTATTTCCTCGCCATGCCGATGCTGATGCTGGCGCGCAACCGCGATGACGCGCGCGTCGCGGAGGCGCTGGAGATCCTGCGTGCGTCGCTGCCGCTGGTGCCCGCCGAGGCCGATGGCAAGGCGGCGCTGGCCGCCTGTTACGACCATCTGCGGCAGACCTTGCCCGAGGACTGGTATCGCTGCTTTTTGGCGTTGTGGACGCTGGCGGCGCACAGTATTCCGGAAAGCATAGATTGCGTTATCGACACGGACTTGCTGGCGCTGTCCACCAGCTATCGGGCAGCGAGCCAGCGCGACCTGGCCGCGCTGACCGGCGTGCCGTTCGAACTAGGCGAGGACGACGCGCCGAGCGACGGCGCGGTACGGGCGAGCGCGGTGCTGGGCGCGCCACGCGCGGCGGTCTGGCAGTGCCACCAGGCGGCAACCGTTCTGCTGTCGGTGCAGGGCGGGCCAGATTGGGTCGATACCGAATTGGGTGCGCGGATCGGCGCGATGCTGGCGCAGGCCAACCTGATCGCGATGGATGGCGCCGCCGTCCTGCGGGCGCGGACGTTCGAGCGGATCGCCAACCGGCACGACCTGCTGGCCCGGGCCGAGCGGGCGGAACGGGCGCTCGACGCGGTGCATGCGTCCTACTTCTGGCGGATCACCACCAAGCTGCGCTCAATTCATACGCGGTTCGAATCGTCGCTGCATGCGTATGCCGGCCGGTAGCCGCCCGATCTGCGCGTTGCAGGGTCAGCCCGCATTTCTCATACTCTCGCGGGTGCTGACTTGGTCCTTGCCGCGCCAGCAGGTTTTCGCACCTTGCAAATGCGCCCGGTATTGGCGGCGGCGCGAAAACCTGCTGACACGACAATGACCTGCGCCATCATCCCGCAACAGCATGAGAAATGTGGACTAGGCCGCCCGGAGCGGCACAAGATGGCTGAGGAACGTTTCGGCGCAGGCGCGCCACGAATATTGCTCCGCGTGGGCGCGGCAGGCGGTGCGATCGGCGGTTAGCGCCTGTAGCGCCGCCTGGCGCAGGTCGGTGTTGACCGCGCCGATTTTTCCCGCCGCGTCCGCCAGCACGTCCTTGGGGCCGGTCACCGGGAACGCCGCGACCGGCGTGCCGCAGGCGAGTGCCTCCAGGATCACCAGGCCGAACGTGTCAGTCAGGCTGGGGAACATGAAGACATCACCGCCGGCGTAGGCGCGGGCGAGCGCCTCGCCGTGGCGCGGGCCGGTGAACAACACCTTGGGATATGCCTGACGCAGCGCGGCGAGTTGCGGGCCGCCGCCGACCACCACCTTGGAGCCGGGCAGCTCCAGGTCGAGGAACGCGCCGATGTTTTTCTCGACCGCGACGCGGCCGATATACAGGAAGATCGGTCCGGGAAGGTTCCATTCCTCGCGCGGGGTTGGCTTGAACAGGTCCAGATCGACGCCGCGCGACCAGGGGCGAATGTTGCGGAACCCGCGTGCCACGAGCTCGTCCCGCAGCGACGCTGTGGCGACCATGGTGCCCTGGCCGGCGCCATGGAAGTGGCGCATCCAGGCATAGATCGGACGCACCGGGATGCCGGTGCGCGCCTGGATATACTCGGCGAAGCGGGTGTGGAAGGCGGTGGTGAAGCCGAGGCCGGCGCGCTTGCCCCAGCTTCGTGCCGCCAAGCCTAGCGGACCTTCGGTCACGATGTGCATCGCGTCGGGATTGAACGCCCGCGCGATGCGGACCAACCGGCGGCGCGGCAGCAGCGACAGCGGGATTTCCGGATAGGTCGGGCAGGGCATGGTGCGGAACCGGTCGGGGCCGATCACCTCGACCAAATGGCCCATGCGCCGCAGTTCATCGACCACCGCTGTCATTGTCCGGACGACGCCATTCACCTGCGGCGCCCAGGCGTCGGTGACGATCAAGATTCGATACGGGGGTGGGGTTAGAGCGGGGGGCGGGGTAAGAGCCGGGGGGGCGATGGGATGCGGTGGGACGGGCAACGGAGCGCTGGCGCAACTCTCCTGGCACGTGTCGGTGAGGGGCAGTGCGGTGACGGAGGGGGCGATGAGCGTCAGGCGGGTTGCGGCAAAGGCGCCTGGCGAGGCGCGAAGAACGACAGGCGGTTCAGCGCGGCCCAGTCGATCAGTTCCAGGCGGCCGTCATGGTGCTCGACGAGGGCGGTGCAGCTTTCGACCCAGTCGCCGTCGTTGATGTACAGGACGCCGTTCACCTCGCGCATCTCGGCGTGGTGGATGTGGCCGCAGACCACGCCGTCGAAGCCGCGGTGGCGGGCCTCGTTGGCCAGTGCGGTCTCGAACCGGTCGATCGCCTTCACGGCTTCCTTGACCTGGCGCTTCAACCAAGCCGACAGCGACCAGTACGGATAGCCCAGGCGGCGGCGAATTGCGTTGAAGTAACGATTGAACGTCAGCGCCACGGTGTAGGCCCAATCGCCCAGCAGGGCGAGGAACTTGGCGTAGCGCACCACGCTGTCGAACTCATCGCCGTGGATTACCAGCAGGCGCTTGCCGGCGGCGGTGAGGTGGACAGCCTCGCGGCGCAGGCGGATGCCGGCGATCTCCAGGCCCAGCGGCAGCCATGCGCGGAACATTTCGTCGTGGTTGCCGGGGATGTAGGTCACTTCCGTGCCGGCGCGGGCCTGGCGCAGGATCAGGCGCAGCACTTCGTCGTGGCTGTCGTCCCAGTACCAGGATTTGCGCAGGCGCCAGCCGTCGATGATGTCGCCGACCAGGAACAGATGCTGGGACGAGGTGCGGCGCAGGAAGTCGGCCAGGAAGTCGCTGCGGCAGCCGCGGGTACCCAGGTGGGTGTCCGAAATGAAAACGCTGCGGTAGTCGGTTCGCGCGCCGGGGGATATTGGGGCGTTCATCGCAAGGCAGCAGGTAGGCGCGAGCGAGTCGTGGATAAAGTGAAGACTGAGTGACAAATCAAAACATTGGGCTGGTTTATGAAAGTCATTCGTGAGACATGATAGTGTCATCAATACGTCATCACCTCGTGGCACAAGGGTCGCTTGCCTTGGACAGAGAGGCCGATTCAGGTGGCCGCCCACATCATGTTGTGCCGCACCGCGTGGTAATCGTGTTCAACCCGGTGGCGGGTCGCCGTCGGGCGGCGCTGCTGTGGCGGGTGCTGGATGTGCTGGCGGCCAACGGTATCCGCCTTGACCTGGCGGAGACGCACCGGGCCGGCCACGCCGAGACCCTGGCGCGCGAGGCCGCGCATGGCGGCGCGGCGATGGTGGTGGCGGCCGGCGGCGATGGCACGATCGCCGAGGTCGCCAACGGGTTGATGGGATCGCGCGCGCGGTTGGGCGTGATCCCGCTGGGCACCGCGAATGTGCTGGCGCACGAGTTGGCGCTGCCGTTCGCGCCGCGCGCGGTGGCGGCGGCACTGGCGTTCGGGCGGACGCGGACGCTGTGGCCGGGGGTGGCGCGCGGGGCGGACGGATCGCGCCTGTTCGTGCAGATGCTGGGGGTGGGGTTCGACGCGCAGGTGGTGCACCGGCTGTCGTTGCCGCTGAAGCGCGTGCTCGGGCGCGGCGCCTATGTGGTGCAGAGCCTGCGCGAGACCGCGCGCTACCGGTTTCCGCCGGTCCGGTTGCGGATCGATGAGGTGGAGACCGAGGCGGCGAGCGTGGTGATCAGCAAGGGCCGGCTGTACGGGGGGAAATACCTGCTGGCGCCGGAGTCGCTGCCGGCGGAGCCTGGGTTCTCGGTGGTGCTGTTCGGCCGCGGTGGGCCGGGGGCGGCGCTGATGTATGGCGCGGCGTTGCCGGTGGGGCTGCTGGGACGGGCGCCGGGCGTGCGGCATGTGAGGGCGCGGCGGATTGAGGTGGTGGGGAATGCGCCGATCCCGGTGCAGGCGGATGGCGATCCGGCTGGGTTCTCGCCGTTGAGTGTGGTGGATGCGCCGGGGCCGATTGAGGTGGTGGTGGGGTGAGGTCGGCGAGTGTCGCCGCGCGCTCCGCGTCATCGTGGCACACGCGAGCAACCCCGTCCAAGCGCGGGTCGTGGGCCAGTTGGAATGTCGCCTACCGACCAAAGCGGACATCCATGGGTCGAGGCCGCCTTGTGCCAAAACCATGTCCTCCAGAAGTGAGAGGCAATGCCACGCTTACCGGAGTCTCAACTCAAGCCAAAGGACAGTATTATTGCGTGATATTCGTAGGACGGGGTTTGGCAGCAACACCTGCTCCTGATCCTCGAGCCCTAGGTCGGAACGATACCGTTCTCCCTCATGTACCGGATGACCGGAACGACGATCGGCTCCCATTGTTTAGCGAGATTATTGCGGGAGCTGTGGTACAGGAATAAAAGATGAGTGCTCAAGGCCCGCGACTTATACAGAACGGATCCGTGGGCGTCCCTGATGTCTCCAATCGGATCGTAATCGAGACTACAGGATTTGAGTGCGGGAAGGACAAAGTAACGGGCGGGAGCCTCGTGGAACACGACTAGTTTCGGCTCAAGCAACCTTATCTCGCTTATCAGATGGTGCACGCAGTTAACCTTCATTGGCCATTTCGCTCTGGATGCCCGATTGACCGTCTCTTCAGGCGTACATTTCACACTGTTGGCCCGAGCAATTCGATCAATGACACACTGAGCCGCAGTCGGATTGCGCCACTTCTGACAAGCCTTGGTGCACATCTCCCGACAGTACTGTCCAGCGCCGCCAAAGATAGTTGCGGCCGTCTTCACCACACCCTTGTAGTCCGGGTTGAAGTTCTTCCCACCATCCTGGTACGAAGACTCGATGCCTCGACGTTGTCCGTCGAAGTCGGCGCCCCCTTTCTCTCCATGGTCGATACCGACCAGCATCAGTCGGAACGCTTCGCCCGCAGCGTCCGAACCATAATGGCGGCCAACATAGCTCATCTGGCAACCTTCACCGCGCCAGAGAGCGCCTCCCGCCGAGGCATTGCAGGAATCGTAGTGACCGCAGTCGAAAGCGTTTGGATCAATTCGCGCATTCTCGCGCGCCCACCTGTTCAACTCTGCCATCAGCGCGTCAATGTTCATTGCTATTCCTCCAACGTGAGATGGGTTGCAGGGACCGAAGAGCATTGCGTAATCGGTGCGCTGTGGTGTTGAGCCGCCACCATTGTCATATCTGCCATCATTGATCGAAGAGAGTCCGCCGCCATGACGGTAACCGCTGTCCCCCAGGTGAACAGATGCCAGCACATCTCCTGCACGCCACTAGCGCGGTAACGCACGATCAGCGCCCCATCCACCTCGCGCTCGATACTCTGTGACGGATGGAACACCCATGTTGCGGCGTCGTCAGCCGCCTCCGGCGCGAACCGCAGCACCACATCGATCGGCTCCTCCTGGAACACTCCAAACGACTGCGCCGCGTAGGCCGCCAGATCGAAGTCCTCCCGACGCTTGAACCCGCGGTCAAGTAAATCTATCGAAACGATCCGGTCCAACCGCCACAATCGCATATCCGGCAGCCCGTCCACATGCGCGACCAACCAGCCACGTCCGCCGTAAAGAATTCCGTAAGGACAAAGAATCCGTGTCGCCGGCTCCTCCGCTCCTGGCCCAGCGTACCGCACGACCACAAGCTGCATCCCAAGGATCGCCCGCCGCAGCGTCGGCAACACACCGGGCGCGATCACCGGCCTAGGCCCCGGCCGCATGGCCACGCCCTCAGCCTCCATCAACGCGGCGATGTCCGGTTCGGCGCGGCGCAGCGCGTCCGGCCGCATCATCGCCCGCAACGTGGTCGAGGCCTCTCGCAACAGCACCGCACGGTCGGTCTCACCCCGCACCTCACACTCGCGCGCCGAGGTTTCGATCGCCGCCACCGCCTCGGCGCCGACCTCGGCAACGCCGACCAACGCGCTGCCTGGCAGCCGCCACCGCCGCACACGCTCGTCGTCGTCCCAGCAGTCCATCTGCGGGAACATCGCCATCAGGGAATCGCGCAGCCGCTCGGCCGTCCGCCGACCGACGTCCAGCTCGGTTGCCATTTCGTCGAGCGTCAGGCCGGTACGGGTCGCCGCCAGGTGACGGGCGAGGCGCAACAGGCGCTCGGCCGGAGCGTACCTCATGGTGCGACGCTGCGCTGTTCTATGTGCCATCACAATCGCCCTGCCCCTTGGCGGCAAACCCGATTGGCAGCCGGCCGCCGATCCTGCCCTCGCACTCGGCTGCCAGCAGGCGCGCCAACTCCGCGGCCGCTGTCGCACCGGCGACCGCGGCCCGGCGACGCACCAGCGCGAAATCAGCCGGCGTCAACGTCCGCAGCCCGTCCAGCGCGGCCGGCGCGGTCAGGCCGAAGAAGCGGCGGAAGGCCAGCCGTGCCTGTGCTTCGGTCAGCCAATCGAAGCGCACCTTCACCAGGAAGCGCCGCAGGCTGGCGCGGTCCAACCGGCCCGGCAGATTGGTCGTGCAGGCAAAGGGCAGCGTGTGCTGCTCGATCCAGGTCAGCATCTCGTTGACCTGACTGATCTCCCAGCTTCGCACCGCATCCGCCCGGTCCAGCAGCAGACTGTCCGCCTCGTCGAACACCAGGAAGGCATTGACATCCCGCGCCTCGGCAAACGCGTCGGCGATGTTGCGCTCGGTCCCGCCGACGAAGGCATCCAGCAGGTCGGATGCGCGCTTGTGCAGCACCTGAAGTCCCATGCGCCCGGCCAGGTGGCGCACCCAGGCGCTCTTGCCCGACCCGGGCGGGCCCGCCAGCAGGAAGGACACCGCGCGGTCCGCCCCGGGCCGCGCCAGCCGATCCAGCAACCCGGCGAGGTCACAGTCCGCGTTGACAAGGGCCGGATCGTACAGCGTGTCGTGCTCCCGCTCGGGGGCCGGCAAGGCGCCGCCGTGCACCGCGCGCGCCACGCCTTCCACGATCAGGCGGGCCGCGTCGGCCGCGCCACCGGCCAGCCGTGCCGCGCGCAGCGCCGTGGACGCGACGGCAGGCGCCGCCGGCACCAGCCGCGCCAGCCGCGCTGCGTCGGCCTGCTGCAGCACCACGCCTTCCGCCTCGCCCATCTGCCGCCACTGCCGCGTCCGGGTCACCAGGTTCGGCACCTTCAGCTCCAGGCACATCGTCATGCGGCGAAGCACGGCCGGGCCGAGAACGCTGATGTCGTTCGCGGTCCAGATCACCGGCACCGCCATACGCTCCAGCAGACGATGGATGAAAACGCGGGAGCTCACCACCGGCTCGTCGAACGCGGTGCTGCGGCTGACGAACAGGTCCTCCGCCTCATCGAACAGCAGCAGGGTGTTGCGCGAGGCTGCGAGGCGCTGTGCCAGTCGCAGTCCGGCAAGTCGTTCATGGCGCTGGGGTTCGTCGCCGTCCTCGTCCGCCTCGGCGACCGGGCGCAGGCGCGCGCCGACCCGTGCCGCGAGCGTTGCCGCAAAGGAGGTCTTGCCGGTGCCCGGCGGCCCATACAGCAGGATGTTGACGCCGCTTTCCTGCAAGTCGAGCGCGGCGCGCAGGACGGCGGCGGCCAGTTCCGCCTCGCGGCCAAGATGCGCGAAGGCATCCCAGGGCAGCGGTTCCGTCGTCATCGCGCCGAGCAGTTGGTCGTAGATATCCGCGTCCGGCGGGGTGTTCCGCCGGATCAGCGCCGTCAACCGATCCAGCACGCCGAGTGACCCGTCGCGCTCAAGGCGCAGCAGGCCGCCGGCTTGCAACCGTCCGTCTGGCGTCAGCCGCGAATCGGCTTCGGCCGTTGGTGCGTTCAGCAGTAGCCCGATCAACGCCGCGTCCCGGCGAAACCGCGTCGGCTGGCCGCGACAGTCGCTGAGCCGATCGAGCAGCCCCTCGACCCGCTGATCCAGCCGGTAGTGCAGTGCCAGGGCGAGAATCTCGGCTTCCAGCGGATCGAGGCCAACGGTTTGCGCAATCGCCGCAAGCCATCGATCGATCGGAGCATCAGGCAACTCTGGCAAGCCGGTCTCGGCTTCCGCCAGCGCCGCACCGATCTTGCGCCAATCATCAACGGCAACACCGCGGCGCTTGGTATTGTACGGTGCCTCGTCGTTCGGAAGGGCGGCATCGGTCAGGCCGAAGACCGCCGCGCTCTCACCCAGCCAGGCGGCGAGCGCCCGTGCCTCTGGCATACGGCGATCGGTTGCAGCAAAGACGTTGCGCGCACAGTGCAGCGCCAGGCGAAGGAAGCCTTTCACCGCGTGGCGCCGCGCGGCCGCGGGCCACGGCTCAAACCGCGTGCTCATGTCAGACTCTCACGATCTTGGATGAAGCAGGAATGCCCGCCCTGTGCGTCAGAAGCGGACGCAACTCCGCTGGCCCGGCGGTGGCGCCGCAGCCCGGGTTCGGCCAACAGCGCCGCGCGCCCGCGCGACCAGGGGTCGGCGGGCGAAACGGCTTGATGCTGTCGATGCGAAGTCGGGTTCTTGCGGAGGCGGGCCAATACATCGGCGTTGCCCGCCACGTCAACGCCCCCGTGCATGACCGAGCGCATGTCCGCGTGCGTGGGCGGCGGCCTGGGCCTGCCGCATCTGCGCGGCGGTGAAGATACTCTTCGGCAAGCGCGGGTCGCCGAGGCCGATCTCGATCTCGACCAGGCCGTCGCGCCGGACGCGCGAGCATACGGCCAGTGTCAGCCGGCCGAAGGTGAACTGAAGATACGCGATCTCCAGCCCCTTCGCGGCCAAGGCGATCTCGCGGTGGGCGGCCAGGGCGGCGGGCTGCAGATGGATGCCGAGAGCATCGCGGGCTTCGGCGGTGGGGACGATCAGGATGGGAGCCTGAATGCGGAACATGTTGACCTCTCCAATGAACGGTGTCGGCACAGACCGTCCGGACAGAGTTCGGGTGTGGGCTGTTCCAAGTGTTCAGAGAGGTCGGGGTCAGGTGCGCATTGGCTTCGCGAGTGGATAGCGCCGTGCGGCCCCTTTGTCATCAGCGTAGTTGCGATGGCCGATACGGATGGCGGGCCGGTGCGTCAGAAGCGGACGTGGCCCGGCGGTGTGGGTGCAGGTTCCTGTTGCCGTGCCGGCGATGGCGTACCATTACGAGGCTGTCAGCTCCGGAGACTTCGTTGCCAAGCCAGCACCTTACCAAGTCGCGTTACATCGCCGGCCTGCAGTGTCCGCGCCGACTGTGGCTGGTCGTGCACGAACCGCTGCCCTACGAGGAACCCGCTGCGGGTTCCCCGCTGGACATCGGGCAGCAGATCGGCGGCAAGGCGCATCTGCTGTTTCCGGGCGGTGTGCTGGTCAATGAGGAACCCTGGCAACACGCGGAAGCGGTCACCCGCACGACGGCCTTGATGGGCGATGCGGGTGTTCCCGCGATCTTCGAGGCCGCCTTCGAGTACGACGATATCCGAATCCGGGTGGACGTGATGGAACGCCTCGCGCCCGGCGTCTGGGGCCTGCGTGAGGTGAAGAGCAGCAGCCGCCTGAAGGACCACTACCTGGACGACATCGCGCTGCAAGCCTACGTGTTGCGGGGTGCGGGCGTTACGGTTGCTTCGATCGAACTCCTGCACGTGAACACGACCTACGTGCGCGGGGCGGGCGAGATTTGCTGGGTAGATTTCTTCGCGCGCCTGGACATCGGCGACGCCGTTGCCGAGCGGCTTGTTGATCTGCCTGGCCAGCTTCCCGCCATGCGCGACTGTCTGGGCATGGTCGGGCTTCCGGACGCGGAACCGGGCAGGCAGTGCAACGCACCCTACACCTGCGAATTCTGGGATCGGTGCACGGCGGGCAAGCCTTCCGACTGGATCTTCCATCTCCCTCGCCTGTCACGGGCGCGGGAGGACGAGCTTAAGGCGCTCGGCATCGAGGCGATCTCCACGATTCCAGTGGATTTTCCGCTCACGTCAAAGCAGGCGATCATCCGGGACGCGACCGCCAGAGGGCAACCTTTCGTCGCCCCCGATCTTGCACGCCTGCTGCGCGGGTACGGGCCGCCGGCTTGCTACCTCGACTTCGAAGCGATGATGCCGCCGATCCCTCTCTACGAGGGCACGCGGCCCTATCAGGCCATTCCGTTCCAATGGTCGCTGCACGTGGCCACGGAGGATGGTGCGCTACATCACCGGGAATTCCTCGCGGAGGGTGATGGCGACCCGCGGCGCCGGTTCGCTGAAACACTCGTCGTCGCGTTCGATACGCTCGATATGCCGATCATTGTCTATTCGGCCTACGAACAGACCACGCTGCGGGCGCTCGCCAGGGAGTTTCCCGACCTTGCGGTGCCGCTCAATGGCATCGTCGACCGCTTGGTGGACCTGCTGCCGATCGTGCGGGGTGCCGTGTATTTCCCTGAATTCTGATTCAGCAACTCGATAAAGTCCGTTGCTCCGGCGCTCTGCCCCGGTTTCGGTTATGATGATCTCGATGGCATCGCCGACGGCGCCTCGGCATCGGCAGCGTTTTTGCAGTTGGCGTCTGGCTGTCTCGCGGGTTCCGAGGAATCCGATCAACTGCGCACCGCGCTGCGCGCCTACTGCCAGCACGATACGTTGGCGATGGTCGAGGTGCATCGGGCGTTGGCAAGGCTGGCTCGCCAATGAATCGCCGAGCTGAACGTTAGCCGCCAGCCTATGCGCACATTCAAACCGCCCCGCGATCCTACCGCGCCTGCTGGATCGCCGACAGGATCCACCGCCCGCCCGGCACGCGGACGAACGTCCACAGCTCCGTGGCGGTGACGTGCTCGGTCGGGCTGCCGTCGACTATCCGGCCGGCCTGGTCATACGTGGCGTCGATCATCTGGAAACGCATTGCCACGGTGGCGTATTCGCGGCCACGCTCGGCCCAGGCCTCGGCCAGGTCGCCTTGCAGCAGGCGCACGTCGGTGACCGTGTTGCGCACGCCACGGCTGGCCTGCTCGGCTAACTGGTCGCCGAAGTAGCTCAGCATCTCCGGGGTTACCACGGCGGACATGTGGTTAAGGTCATGCGCGCTCCAGGCCGCCTGGACGGCGACCAGTGTCTGCTCGAATGCCTGGTAGTCGGTGGGCGCGATGGAGATCGGCACGACGCCCGGGCGTCCACCGCCCATCATCGGGCCGGGGCCACCCATGCCACCCCCCATCGGGCCACCCCCCATCGGGCCACCCATGGAACCACCGCCGGGGGCGAACATCGCGGGGCCGCCGGCGTAAAACGGTGATGGGCCGCGGAACATGCGCATCAGCCAGCGCACCAGGGTCACGATGATGGCGATGCGGATCAGCAGGCCGAACAGGCCGAACATTCCGAACCCTCCGAAGCCGTGGCCCAGCAGCAGCCCCGCCAGCCCGAAGCCGAGCAGACCGCCCAGCAGGCCGGAGCCGAAGCCGCCGCGAAAGCCCCCGCCGTAGCCGCCATTATAGCCGTAGCTCGAGCTGCCCGGCGTCAGGCTGCGCTGCATCGACTGCGCGGAATTGGGTGCGGTGTTGGTGGCTGGGGGCGCCGACCAGGTCTGGCTGCCGCGGCTGCCGAATGATGACCCGGCGCCGGCGCGCGCATCGGCGAGCCCCGGCGCCAGGGCCAGCGCCAGCACGGTGATCAGGGCAAGTAGTCGAAGACGGGTGCGCATGGTCTGTCACGCTCTCGAAAGAACGCGGTCAATATAGGGAACGGGTCAGGCCCCTGCCAGGGTCATCCCATCCACCCGCACCGTCGGCGCATCGGTGCCTCGACGGAAACGCAGGTCATTGGCCGGCGTCAGGTGGGCGAACATGTCGATCAGGTTGCCGGCTATGGTGATCTCGGCGACCGGCTCGGCTATCTGGCCGTCACGGATCAGGAAGCCGGCGGCACCACGGCTGTAGTCACCGGTGACGCCATTGATGCCCATTCCGATCAGCTCGGTGACGTAGAGGCCGAGCCGGATGTCGGCCATCAGCTCGGTCGGCGACAACGTCCCCGCCGCCAGATACAGGTTCGAAGGCGACGGTGAAGGCGGCCCTCCGGTGCCGCGCGCGGCGTGACCGGTAGAGGTCAGGCCAAGCTGGCGGGCGGAGCGGGCATCGAGCAGCCAGGTGGTCAGCACGCCATCCCGTATCAGCGTGCGGGCGGCGGTGGGCGTGCCCTCGCCGTCGAAGGCGCGGGAGCGAGAGCCGCGCACCCGGTGGGGGTCGTCGTGGATAGTGATGCCGGGGGCGAAGATGCGGGCCCCCATCTTGTCCTTGAGGAACGACGTGCCGCGGGCGACCGAGGCGCCGTTGATCGCGCCGACGAAATGCCCGACCAGCCCGCCGGAGACCCGCGGGTCATAGATCACCGGCAGCTTGGCGGTGGCCGGGCGGGTCGGGTTGAGCCGGGCGATCGTCCGTTCCCCGGCGCTGTGGCCGATCGCCGTGGGGTCGTCGAGATCGGCCAGGTGCACTGCCGAATGGTGGTCATAGTCGCGCTGCATCCCGGTGCCGATGCCGGCCAGCGCGGTTGCGGAAACCGAGTGGCTGGTGCGCACTGTCCAGCCGGCGAACCCGGCGGAGGTCACCAGGAATGCCTCGGTGCGGCCGTAGCCGGCGGAGGCGCCTTCCGAGTTGTTGATCCCCGGTACCGCCAGGGCGGCGTCCTCGGCGAGACCGGCGCGAGCCAGCAGGGCCGTGGTGTCGGGCTCGGTGGGATCGTCAAGGTCGAGCGCCATGGGTTGTGGCGGCGCGGCGGTCTCGGCCAGGCCGGCGTAGGGGTCTTCGGGCACCACCTTGGCCATTGCGACTGCGCGCTCGGCCAGGGTGGCGAAGCCGGACGGGTCCAGCGCGGTGGACGACACGATGGCGGCGCGCTTGCCCAGGAACACGCGCAGGCCAAGGTCGCGGCCCTCGGCGCGCTCGACGTGCTCGGGTTTGCCCAGCCGGCGCTGCACGCCGAGTGAGGTGCCGGAGATCAGCACCGCGTCCGCGGCGTCGGCACCGGCGGCACGGGCCTTGGCGATCAGGTCGGCGAGGAGGTTGAGGGCGTCAGACATCCCGAATGTCCATTGCTTAGGGAGGAGCGTGGCGTCGAAAGAGCCTGACCAACTCCGAATACGGTGCGAGCTTGCGGTCCATGGTATATAAGTGGGCTGGTTCGGTCATCGCCTGAGCCACGATGATGCGGTCGAACGGGTCTTGATGATGCAATGGAAGGTCGGCGACGGCGGAAGCGGCGTGCCAGCCGATTGGAAGCTCTGTAAATCCCACGTCGATCGCTTCCATCGCGATCCGCTCCGGCCGCACCGCGAAATCGGCCCGGCGCAAACGTGTCTTGATTGCGATCTCCCAAATACTGGCCGAGCTGAATAGCACCTCGTTTTCGGGTTCCTGGAGCGCCTCTCTGACTTCCCCAGGCAACCGGCTCGTTTCATCGAGCGCCCAAATGAGCATGTGCGTATCAAGCAGGATGCGCGTCATCGGCCTTCGAACAGCGCAATGATCTCATCGGGCAGCGGATCGTCGAAATCGTCAGGTATGTGAAGCTTGCCCGCCAGTGTGCCAAGCCGACGCGGTTGCCTGGCGGCGGTGATCGGCACCAGCCGGGCCACCGGCTTCCCGGCCCTGGCGATGATCACTTCTTCACCGGCCGCAGCGGCGTCGAGCAGGCGCGACAGCTGGGTCTTGGCGGCGTGAACGTTGATGACGCCCATGGCTGGGTCCTCTTGGATCGATCTTAGCTAAGCTTAGTCCGATCAGATTGCAAGCCGTGCGCTTATGCCGCCAGGCGCTCCGCCACCTCGGCGAGCCCGGGCACATGGTCGACCGGCCCGAGCGTCGCCAGGGTCGGCGCGGCGCGGAAGACGCGGGTGGCGGCGCGGCAGATGTCGACGGTGGTGACCGCGTTGATCTTGGCGACGGTTTCCGCGGTGGGGATCACTCGGCCGAATACCTGCAACTGCCGGGCGAGCTGCTCGCAGCGGCTGCCGGTGCTCTCCAGCGACATCAGCAGGGAAGCCTTCACCTGGGCGCGGGCGCGGGCGAGTTCGGTCTCGGTGACGGCGTGTTGGACCTTGTGGAGCTCTTCGAGTGTGACCGGCATCAGTTCGGCCGCCTCGCTCTCGCCGGTGCCGGCGTAGATGCCGAACAGGCCGCTGTCCATGAACGGCGAGCTGAACGAGTAGATCGAGTAGACCAGGCCGCGCTTCTCCCGCACCTCCTGGAACAGCCGGGACGACATGCCGCCGCCGAGCAGGGTGGAGAGCAACAGCGTGGGGTAGTAGTCCGGGTCGCCGTAGCCGGCGCAGGGGAAGCCCAGCACGATGTGCACCTGGTCGAGTTCGCGTGCCTCGCGGAACTCGCCGCCGCCGTAACGGGCGGCCTCGGCCTTGGGCGACGGGTCGCCGGGCAGGTCGGCGAAGTGCTGGCCGACCAGTTCCAGGATGTGGTCGTGGTCGAGCGCGCCGGCGGCGGCCACCACGACGTTGGAGGCGGGGTAGTGGCGGCGCATGTAGCCGGTCAGCATGCCGCGGGGCATGGCGCGGATGCCTTCTTCAAGGCCCAGCACCGGGCGGCCGATGGGCTGGTCGGGGAAGGCCTTTTCCTGGAAATGGTCGAAGATGATGTCGTCCGGCGTGTCGTTGGCCTGGCCGATCTCCTGCAGGATGACGCCGCGCTCGCGTTCCAGTTCCTCGGGGTCGAAGGTGGAGTGGGTCAGGATGTCGCCGATGATGTCGGCGGCCAGCGCGGTGTCTTCCTTCAGCACCTTGACGTAGTAGGCGGTCTGCTCGCGCGCGGTGTAGGCGTTGAGGTGGCCGCCGACCGCCTCGATTTCCTCGGCGATTTCGGCGGCGGTGCGGCGTTCGGTGCCCTTGAATGCCATGTGCTCGAGGAAGTGGGAGACACCGTTTTCCTCGGCCAGTTCGTGGCGGGAGCCGGAGCCGACATAGGCGCCGAGGGAGACGGTTTCGACGCGCTCCATGCGTTCGGTGACGACGGTGAGTCCGGAGGGGAGCCGGGTCAGGCGGATGGCTTCGGTCACGGGCGGGGCTCCTGTGTGGGGCGCGGCGGGGTGTCGGGTGTGGGATATAAGGTGGACTGGGGCGATGACCAAACGGTGAAGGCTTGAGGGGCGGGGCGGCCGCGCGCGTCCGCCCGCCGTCAGGTCTCGTCGGCATTTCTGACGGCCGCTCGCGCCGCGCGGGACAGCACCATTCGATCGTGGATCACGCCCAGGATTTCGACGACATCATCCGAGGCCACTCGGTAGACGACGAGGTGTCGTGGCGTCCGAACGCGGTGAGCTGGCGCGATCCGGAGCCGGCTCAATGGAGACGAAAGGCGCTGCTCCCGGATCAAGCCCTGGGCACCGCTTTTCCGCACTGGGTGCGGGCACCTTATCCGAAGATCTCCGCCAGCTTCTCCACGGGCCGGCACAGCCGAACCCCGCGTTCGGTGACGACGATAGGGCGCTCGATCAGGATCGGATGCGCCAGCATGGCGTCGATCAGTGCGTCGTCGCTCTGCTTCGCATCGTCCAACCCCAATTCATCGTAGGGCGTGCCGCGCCGGCGCAGCAGCGCGCGCGGCGTCATGCCCATGCGGCTGAGCAGGGATTTCAGCTCCGCGCGGCTCGGCGGTGTCTTCAGGTATTCGATGACACGCGGCTCTGCCCCGGTTGCGCGGATCGTCGCCAGGACCTTGCGCGAGGTGGTGCAGGAGGGGTTATGATAGATCGTGACCTCGGACATTGGGGGGGCACCTCCTGTCGCGGCCTGGCCTTGTGCAAACCGGGATCGCCGCGCAGCATCTTGCGGACGCGGGTCGCGGGCAAGAGCGCATGAATGCGGCGGGGTGCGAGCAGGCAATGATGCAACTCCGCTGGCCCGACCTTGGGACGGGACGCGCGGACCTTGCGGACGGCGCCGCGGTCGAGATCGCGGGGTGGGTGGCCACCGCTGGTCGCACCGATCACTTCCTGCTGGCCCCGGAACCGTCCTGCTGCGCCGGCTGTCCGCCGCGCGACCCGCTATTTGTCGTTGAGGTGTTCACCCGGGCGCCGATCGCCGCGCAGCCGCAGGCGCTGCGCCTGAGCGGAACCTGGCGGGTGAGCGCCGGCGATCCCACTGGCTGGCGGTATCAGTTGCATGACGCGCGCAGCCTGGATCCGCCGGGCTGGCGCGCCATCACCCGCCGCGGCGTGCTGGCCGCCGGCCCACTGCTCTGCATTGGCGGCACCGCCCGCGCCGACGAAGCGACAGCGCGCCAGGCCATCGCCGCCACCACCGCGGTCGACATCCACAGCCACGCCGGCGCGATTATCGGCGTCACACGGGTGAACACCTCCGCCGCGTTCCGTGAGGTGGCGCAGCCGATGCGGGCGGGCGGCATGGCGGCGGTGTGTTTCGCCATCGTATCCGACTCGCCCTGCCATCGGGTCTCTCCTGACCATCGCATCCACCCCTACCGGTCCCCCGATCCCGGTGAGCTCTGCGCCTATGGCCAGCTCAGTTTCGCGCGCGTCCACTCCCTGGTGCGCACGCAGGGCCTGGCGGTGATCACCGACACCGCCGCGTTGCGCGCCGCACGCGCCGGCACCGCCTCGGCGATCATCGCCGCCGAGGGTGGCGACTTCCTGGAAGGCCGCCCCGATCGCGTCGACGAGGCCTATGAGAAATGGCAACTCCGCCACCTGCAGTTGACGCACTACCGGGTGAACGAGCTGGGCGATATCCAGACCGAGGCGCCGGAGCACGGCGGCCTGACCGATATCGGCGCCGAGGTGATCCGGCGCTGCAATGCGCGCGGCCTGGTGGTCGACGTGGCGCACGGCACCTACGACCTGGTCAAACGCGCGGCCTCGGTGACCACCAAGCCGCTGGTGCTGTCGCACACTGCGCTTTCGCAGGCGCCGAGACCGCGCAGCCGATTGATCTCGCCCGACCATGCGCGGGTGATCGCCGACACCGGTGGTGTGATCGGCGTCTGGCCGTCGAGCGCGGAGTTTCATGACCTGGACGCGATGGCGCGCGGCATGGCGCGGCTGGTGGATGTGGTCGGGGTCGATCATGTCGGCCTTGGCAGTGACACGATGGGCCTGACGGTGCCCAGCGTGTTCGACGACTACGCGAACCTGCCAGCGCTGGCCGCGGCGTTGCTGAATGTCGGGTTCAACCAGCAGGATGCCGGCAAGATCCTCGGCGGCAACTACGTGCGCGTCTTTGCTGCCTCTCTTGGGTAGGAGCTTCGCGACATGCCGGCATCGCAACGCGCGCCGCGGGGCGATCAGCGGGCCGGCGTCAAGTCGAAGCCGTAGCGGTCGTGCAGGATGTCCAGCAGCGCTTGACGGGCATCGGCCGCGTCGCGGGAAACGATACGTCGATATTGCGCCCGCGGCGACGCCTTGGGTGGTGGCGTGTCGTTTAGCAGGAAGTCCTCGCTGCTGTTGAGCATGCTGGCGGCGATGTCCAGTTTGGTGGCGAAGTCCGGCTCGGCGGAGATGACGGAGACATGATGGTTGGCGTCGATTGCGATCACGCCGGCGGGAACGCCGGACGGCTCGAACGGTGCGCTGTGCGTCACGGTGAATTTTTGGCTGGCCGTCGGTTTTTTGGTCATTTCACGCCTCCTGTCAGACGCCCGTGCCCTTGGCGGCCGCTTTCGCTTTGCTCAGCACGCTCTCGGCGGTTTTCTCGGCATGGTGGAAGCTGTCGAATTCGGTCGGCTGCGTCCTGTAATTATCCGAGCCTACACTGCCCGAGCCAACATATCCGACCGGGATGTCGTTAACCATATACATCAGCGCAGTTGCATAGTCGTCATCGCCAGGACCGATATCGCCGGCCTTCAGCTTCTTCACGATGACATCCTGGTGGGCGTGGAACGTTTCGTGGATGATCGTATCAATCGCTTCGCTCACCGGCTTCAGGTAACCGGGAAAGAAGTTCAAGCCGATCGAATTTGTCGCCGGGTTGTATCCCCCCATCGTGCCATTCTTTTTGGGCGGATCCGGGGCTTTGGAGACGCTTATGCGCGCCATGCCCATCGCATCGGCCTGGACATTACAAATGTCCTGCATCATTTTGAGCACCTTGTCAGCGTCTTTGACAAAGTTGTCCCAATAGTCATTGTCCAGGTCGCCGTTTGGTTTGTACAGCTTTTTGATCTCATCCATCTTCACGACTTCGTCCGCGATCTGCTCACGCTGGGTCGCCCGTTTCTCCATGAATTTCGGGTCGGGCCTGGAAAGCTTGTATAGCCTGCAGAGTTGCTCGAGGGTGCTGCCGACGGTTGGCAGGAATTTAGCCGGGTTGCTGCCCGCAACCTGGGTTGACCCGGTTGGTGTGCCGTTGGCACAAAGCTCCAGTGCGAGTTCTGCCTGCTCCTTCAACGGTTTCTCGCCGAGGTCCTTATCGCTGAGGGTCTTGAGCAGATCGAAGGCTGCCTTCGCCTTTTCCTGCTTCTGCGTGGCGGTGGGTGAGGCCGTGGTCTCGAACTCGGCGAGCGCCGTCTCTGTCGCCGGGCAGGCTTCCATTGCGCCAAGCCCGTCCTTGCCGGAAATCAAACCATCCAGGGTCTTCTTGGCCTTCCCGTAGGCGATGTATTTCGCGACGATTTCCTTGCCGGCCGGCTTGTTCTTGTCCTTGGCGGTATACCGCAGGTCGAACGCCTTCACCAGTTTGCCGGCCTCATCGAGGCATGCGGTGTTCACCTTGTTGGTGTCGTTCTGCAGGTCGTCCAGCGCCGTGTTGGCCTTCGGCCAGTCCTCCGGCTTGACCTCGCCCGCCTTTTCGGCGGCGGCCTTCGCATCGTTGGCGACCTGCAGCGCCTGCGTGATTGGTGCAGGTGGAGACGTCAGTTTCTTGACGCGCTCGTCGATTTTGCTGAGAGCTTCGCTGAGCTTGCTTAACCGCTCCAGGAATTCGGTGCGCTCCTTGGAGGTCGCTTCGGGCTCGGTTTTGGGTTTCTGCTGTTCTATTGGTTGTTGCTGCTCCGGCTGCTGTTCGGCCGGCTGTTGCTGCACGGGCTGTTGTTGCTCCGGCTGTTGCTGCACGGGCTGTTGTTGAACCGGCTGCTGTTGCACAGGCTGCTGTTGCACCGGCTGTTGCTGCACCGGCTGTTGCTGCACGGGCTGTTGCTGAACCGGCTGCTGTTGCACCGGTTGCTGAACAGGCTGCTGTTGAACCGGCTGTTGCTGCTGAACGGGCGGCTGCTGTTCATCGCCCCAACTGAACAGACTCAGAAATGACGTCACAAGTGACGACAAAAGGCCGGTGTCAGACATGACTCGCCCCGCTATGCCGCTGTTGCAAGTTGTGCGCGGAGTTCCACCAGCGCCGCGTCCAGTTCACCGCCCAGCCGCAGGGCCTTGCCCAGATCCGCCTTGACAAACTTCTCCAGCTCCGTCAGCCGCGACGCACCGGCGATCTTTTGTCGGTACGCATCGATGACGACGACCGCCTTGCCCGCGATCGTGCTTGCCTCAGAGCCCTGACCCTCGTTGATTCCGGCATCGATAAGGTTCTCCAGTTCGTCACCTAATGTCGGGACCAGCGTGGGCAACAGCGCCACGGCCTGCTTGACCTTTGCGAAGCGAGGATCCTCGACGACCTCCCGCCGGCTGAGCATGTCCTTTGCGATATCGTTCAGTGATGCCGCCAGATTGGATTGCGCCGCTCGCCAGCGCAGCAGCAGCTTGGGATAGGCGATGCCGCGCACGTTGACTGCCTTCGCCGCGCGCCCGCGCTCGGCCGAGCGGGCCAGACCAGCAGCAAGTCCCGTCTCGATGCCGAGAACCCGCTTCACCCACGCGTCATAGACTTCCCGGTCTGCCATGCCAGTCTCCCCCCGCAGTCTTCTATGTCATTACATGCAGCGGACCGCGGCAGTGGTCCGGGATCGCCCGGGTGAGCGGTCAGCTCGGTGATTTTACAAGCGGTTTTGGCACCGATCCGGCTCTTGTGCAACGCTCGGATTGGCCTGAAGCGATCATCCTTAAATACGCCGGTGTCGCCGACGCCCGTGAGCAATCGCAACTCCGTGGTTCCGCCCGCGCTGGCGGCGGCCTTGCCGAATGTCGGGTTCGACCGGCAAGATGCCGGTGGGATCCTCGGCGGCAACGACATGCGCGTCTTTGCTGCCTCCCGTGGATAGGAGCTTTACGACATGCTGGCATCGCAACGTGCGCTGTTCGATATCCCGCGCGAGGTCTGCTACCTCAACGCAGCCGCGTTTGGTCCGCTGCCACACGCGGTGCAGGAGGCGGGTGAGCGCGGCGCCGCGCGCAAAAGCCGGCCGTGGGAGCTGAGGAATTGGCAGGGCGGTGCCCAGGCGCAGTCCGAGCGCGCACGTGCCGCGGCCGCCCGATTGATCGGTGCGGAACCGGACGATGTCGCCGTCATCTCGTCGGTCAGCTACGGGTTTGCCACCGCCGGGCGCATCCTGCCGGTCGGACGTGGGGACCGGGTGCTGGTGCTGCAGGACGATCATTCCTCACCCGTTCTGGAATGGCTCGGGCGGGCACCGCTGCAGGGGTTCGAGGTCGAAACGGTGGCGCGACCGCAGGACGGTGATTGGACGCGCGCGGTGCTGGCGGCCATCGCGCGCCCGGGCGCACCGCGGTTGGCGGTGGCGTCGATTTCGTCGGTGCACTGGTCGGATGGCGGGCTGGTGGACCTGGAGCGTGTTGCCGCGGCGGTGCGTGCGCATGGGGCGGCGCTGGCGGTCGATGCCACGCACCATGCTGGCATTCTGCCGATCGATGTGCAGCGGCTCGCTCCGGATTTCCTGGTGTTCCCGACTTACAAGTGGGTGCTTGGTCCGTACGGGCGCGCGTTCCTGTACGTGGCGAAGCGCTGGCAGGATGGTGTGCCGCTGGAGCAAACCGGATCGGGCCGGCGTGCGATGGATTCCACCGCCACGCCCTATATGCGCGACACGTCGTATGTCGCGAACGCGCGGCGCTTCGACATGGGTGAGCGTGACTTCTTTATCAGTCTGGAGATGGCGGCGATCGGCATGGAACTGGTGGCCGATTGGGGCACCGACGCGATCACCGAGCGGCTGTCGATGCTGACGGGACGCCTGGCCGAGGGGTTGCCGAATGCGGGCGTCACCGTTTCGCCGGCGCATCTGCGCGCGCCGCATGTGCTGAGCTTGAGTTTCCCGGATGGCATGCCGCGGGAGTTGCCGGAGCGGCTGGCGGCGGAGAATGTGTTTGTCAGCCCGCGGTTGGGACGGCTGCGCATCAGCCCGCATGTTTATAATGATGAAGCGGATGTGGATCGGTTTTTGGAGACCTTTCGGAAGGTGACGGGGTGACGGTTATTCCCCTCCCCCCAACCCCCTCCCTCAAGGGGAGGGGGAGTAGATGAGCGTATGCTTACCACCCGTTTACCCGCGGCCAGACCGCTACGATCTCATCGCTGCCATCGACGACGTAGTACCTGTCATGCGCCGCCGCTGTCATGCAGGTATGGTTCGGTGCAATTCGTAGCCGGCCCCCGATCGGCAGCGTCGTCTGGTGCGCTGGGTCGAGCTCTATCACCCCGTGCTCCTGATACGCACGCCGCACGATCGCGTCCCCCAGCGTCCGTTGCCCTAGCCGATCGAGTGCCAAGCCGAAGCCGTAATCTTTTGCGACTGCCTCGGTACTGCGATCCTTCGACAGCGCCAGGCCGCCGGCATCGACCAGCAGCTTGCCCGGCCGCCGGCCAATCACGCTGGTCAGCACCGTTACCGCGATGTCCTCGATCGTGTGGGTGAAGATCTCCGACTGGAACAGATCGCCGAACATGTAGACGCCGGCTCGGACCTCGGTGATACCGTCAAACGAAGCGGCGTGCAGCGCGGTCGGCGAGCTGCCCATTGAAACGATTGGCACAGGATACCCTGCCGAACGCAATCGCTCGGCCGCCAGTACCACACCCGACCGTTCCACCTCCGCGATTTGCGCCATTTCGTCGATGTTGCGCCCGGCGTAGCTGTGCCCGGCATGCGTCATCACGCCTGCCAGGTTCACGCCGAGCCGATCGGCGATTGCCAGCAATGCGTCGTCGTCCGGCGCGACACCGCCGCGCAATTCGCCTGTGTCGATCTCGATCAGTGTGCGCGGCGGCCTTGGATGCGCGGCAATCGCGCCGGCGGCATCCAGGTCGTCGGTCAGCACGATCACATCCGCGCCCGCGTCGTTCAGCTTGGCAACGTGGTCGAGCTTCTGCGGCACGATCCCCACAGCGTAGAGAATGTCGGTCAGGTCGTGCGCGGCGAAATACTCCGCCTCGGCCAAGGTGGAGACGGTGATGCCGCCGGGCTGACCCTGCAGCGCCAAGCGTGCCACGTCGATCGACTTCGCTGTCTTCATATGAGGACGCAACGGCACGTTGTGCCACGCCAGCGCCGACGCCATCGTTGCGATGTTGTGATTCAGGATCGTGCCGATCCAGCACAAGGCTCGGCGTCGGCAGATCGTCGAGCGTCATGATGGGCTCCACTGCGCATGATCGTCGATCGGCAACACCGGGCGTGGCATGTGCTGCCAGGGGAAGCGCGAGAGGATCGGGCTGGTCAGGCCTGGCGCGTCCACCTCGATCACCTGGGCGTGGCGGAAGAACTCGTCGAAACCGCCACGAAAATGCCCGCGCGACTTTACCACGACCACGCGGGCCGCGGCGATGTCGATGCCGAACGCCTCGAAGAACATTGGATCGGCGCACTGGTAGCGGTTCGATATGACGACCACTGTGATGCCGCCGATGTTCAATGCCGCCGATGGCCCAAGGTCCAGGGTGTTGTCGGCGTAGATGCCGCGACGGCCGCGCACGGTGCCGTCCAGCAGGCGCCGCACCGTCGCAGGCGTGCTGAAGGGTTTAGAGAATTCATCGCCGCCGCCGCGGTTGAACGTCGCGGTGAATGTGGTGCCTTCGCCAAGACGGTGCGCTTCGGCCGCGAGTGCGGGATCGTGGATTACGCCGACCAGGGCATTCTGCACATGGGCGTCGAGGAACGCCTGCAGGATCCACATCGTGTTGCCGCGCCCGCCGCCGCCGGGATTGTCGGCGACATCGGCGAAGATGAGCGGCGGCTTGGAACGGTTGGCGGTGTCGAGTGCCAGTGTCACCGCATCGTCCAGCGAGGTCAGGCGCGGACGGAAGCGCTCGCGCCGCGCCCAGCCGGCCTCCGCGATTTCCCGAGCGAGGTGTTTCGCAGCGTCGGCGTCGGTTGCTGTTACCACGGCGGTCAAGCCATTGAATGGCGTGTCGGCGAAGGCGAAGCCGCCCATCACCGAAACATTCACGATCCGCCCGGCGTACGGCGGCTCCTGCATCCGTTGCTGGCCGAGATCGATCAGCTCGCCGTAGGGCCGCTGCGTTGCATCTTTGCCGGTGAGTTGCGTCACCGTCGGCGGCACGATCGGCAAGCGCACGAACGCGAGATGGGTCCGCATCCCACCGAGCAGCCGCCGCAGCACCTGTGCCGCTTCGACCCCGCGCTCGCGCATGTCGAGATGCGGGTTGGTGCGATAGCCGATAAAGGCGTTGATGGTTTCGACATCCGCCGGCGCAACGTTGGCGTGCAGATCATAGGTGGCAACGATCGGCACATCCGGTCCGACGATGCCGCGCACCATGGTCAGGATGGTGCCCTCGGGATCATGGTCCTGCGTGGTCAGGCCGGCGCCATGCATCACGCAATAGACGCCGTCCAGCTTGCCCGCCTGGCGCAGTCCGCCTTCC
This sequence comes from uncultured Alphaproteobacteria bacterium, assembly GCA_963826975.1. Taxonomy (GTDB): domain Bacteria; phylum Pseudomonadota; class Alphaproteobacteria; order Acetobacterales; family Acetobacteraceae; genus Palsa-883. The sequence goes on from CAWGZJ010000003.1 coordinate 175,778, forward strand.
CATTGCGTCATCATGCGCTGGAAAAATGCGTGTTCTACCGGACCGTTCGGCTCGGCCATCGCCAGCAGGACCGGCACCGGCTGCCATGGTCCGGCCGCATCCATGTCGGCAACGAACCCCGGCAGTTCGGCCAGCATCCGGGGCGCCGGGCTGCGCGCTTCGGCGATCATCGCCTCGCCAGTCAGCAGTGTGCGATTGGCAAAATCGGATTCTGTCGCCACCGGCGCAAACCGGTTGCATTCGATGGAGTAGCCCAGCAGGGCGATGCGCGGACCGGTCATAGCGTGATCCCCAGGCTCTCGGCGATGCGTGGCGTGGCTTTCAATCCGCTGCCGGTCAGCACCAGCACGGTGGTCTGCTGCGGCCGTATCGCCCCGATCGCCAGCAGTTTGGCGAAGGCGGCGGACGCCTGCGCGCTGGTCGGTTCCACGTAGATGCCGATGCGCGCGAGATCGAGCATCGCCGCGCCGATCTCCGCCTCGCTCAACATCACGGCGCCGCCATGCGTTTCACGCAATGCACCCAGCACTTCGGGCAGGCGGATCGGCTGCGCGATCGCGGTGCCCTCGGCGATGGTGGGGCTGATCGGCGTCGGTACCTGCGTGTCGGAGCCGGCCAGGAAGGTCGCTGCGATGGGTGCGCAGTTCGCCGGCTGTGCGGCGAAGATGCGCGGCATCGTATCGATCTCGCCGGCGCGCAGCAGTTCGGAGAAGCCGATCTCGCAGCCCAGCACGTTGGAGCCGGCGCCGCACGGAACGATCACATTGTCCGGCGCACGGAAGTCCAGGTCTTCCCACAATTCGTAGGCCAGGGTCTTGGTGCCGTGCAGGAAGAATGGTTGCCAGTTGTGGCTGGCGTAGAACAGCGTGTCCGACCGGCGCACGGCCGCGTCCGCGGTATCCTGTCGTGTGCCGGGGATCAGTTCCACCGCCGCGCCGTGAGCGCGCATCTGCACGGTCTTCGCCGGACTGGTGGAGGCGGGCGCCATGATCGTTGCCTGCATGCCGCCCGCCGCAGCATAGGCAGCGACAGCGGCGCCGCCATTGCCGGAGCTGTCTTCCAGCACCGCGCGCACGCCCTGGGCGCGCAGCAGCGATAGCATCACGGACGCGCCGCGATCCTTGAAGCTGCCGGTCGGCATGAACCATTCGCATTTCAGCAGCGCCGAGGCGCCGTGCAGCGTACGTGGCAGCAGCGGCGTGCAGCCCTCACCCATGGTGATGGGATCCGCCACCTGCATCGGCAGGGCGGCGCGGTAGCGCCACACGCTGCGCGTGGCGCGATCGATCTGCGCGCGCGTGATGCCCGGCAGCGTCGTCAGCAGCAGCGGCGCATGGCCCGGGCCGCACCAACGCGGTGTGTCCAGCGGGAAGGTCGCGCCGCTGCGCGGGTCGAGATAGGCGACGGTCATGCCAGGCCGATCCGCTTGCGGAACGCTTCGTCGCGCAAGGAGAATTCGGTGCCGACCAGATCATCAGCCTGCGGCGTGCAGAGATAGACGATCGCCGTTGCCGGCTGCCCCACCGGCGTCAGATTGGCGCGCGGGATCTGGCTGATGATGTTCATGCCAGAGGCGCGGATCAGTACCTGCATGTCGGTGTCGGTGGTGCCGGGCTGGAAGCCGAAGACGCGGATTCCGTTGGCGCTTTCTTCCAGTTTGATCGCCTGGGTCAGCATCGCCATGCCCGCCTTGCCGGCACAATAGGCGCTCCATCCCTCCAACGGACGCAACGCGGCGCCGGACGAGACGTTGACGATCGTCCCGCCGCCGGCCGCCAGCATGCCCGGCAGCACCGCGCGCACCGCGTTGAACGCACCGACCAGGTTGATCTGGATGTTGGTCGCCCAACCGGCGGGGTCCGATTGCGCGATCGTTGCGATCGGCTCTATGACGCCGGCGTTGTTGATCAGGATGTCGGGACGGCCGAAGCGCTGCGTGGTCGCGGCGACCAGCGCTTCCACCGCCGCATAATCGGCGACATCGCAGGCGTGTGCCGCGGCTTTGCCGGCGGACGCCGCGATCTTTTCGGCCACCTCGGCGGCAAGTTTGCCATCGCGTGCCGTCAGCATCACCGATGCACCGGCCGCCGCCAGTGCCTGGGCCGCCGCCGCGCCGATGCCGCGACTGGCCCCGGTCACGATCGCTACTTTGCCCGAAAGTGCTGCCATGGTGTTGTCTCCTGCGCTCGTCGCCGTCGCTTTACGGGACAAGCCGTCCGACGGCAAATTGCCGAGCCGAGGTCGGCAGGAGGGAGCCAGGATGCGCGTATCGACGGTATTGCCGGTGCGGGACTGGCGCGCCTGCGCCCCGGCGGCCCAGGCGGCGGAGGCAGACGGCTACGACTGCATCCAAAGCAACGAACTGCGGCACGACCCGTTCGCGCCCCTGGCCTTTGCCGCGCTTGCGACCGAGCGTGTGGCGTTGGCCACTTCCGTTGCGATCGCGTTTCCGCGCAGCCCGATGATCGTTGCCAATCACGCGTGGGATCTGGCGCGGCATTCCAGCGGACGCTTCGTGCTGGGGCTGGGCAGCCAGGTGAAGGCGCACAACGAACGGCGGTTCAGCGTGCCGTGGATCGCACCGGCGGCGCGGCTGGGCGAGTATGTCGAGGCACTGCGTGCGATCTGGCGGAACTGAGAGACCGGGGCGAAACTGGACTTTCGATCGCCGCACTACACTTTCACGCTGATGACGCCGGAGTTTTCGCCCGGGCCACAGGGGTTGCCGATGATTCCGGTGGCGATGGCGGCGGTGGGGCCGGTCATGCTGAAAACCGCGGCACGCGTCGCCGATAGTGTGCGGCTGCATGGTTTCGCTACCCGTCGATATTTGGAGGAGGTGGTGCGTCCGATGTTGCAGGCCGAACTGACTGCGGCGGGGAAGAGTTTTGCCGGGTTCGAGGTGACGGGCGGCGGGTTTATTGCTACGGGCCCGGATGACGCGGCGGTGCGGGAGGCAACGGAGAAGGTGCGTTATCGCGTTGCGTTCTATGGCTCGACGCCGGCGTATCGGTCGGTGTTCGACGTGCATGGGATCGGTGATCTTGGAGCGCGGCTGAACGAACAAGTCCGCGAGGGGAAGTGGAACGAGATATCGAAGCTGGTGTCTGACGAGGTGCTGGATCTGTTCGTGGCGCGGGCGCCGTATGAGGGGATCGCCGAGGCGATCGAAAAGCGTTTTGGCGGCGTGGCGGACACTGTGACGTTGGAGTTTCTGCCTGGGGATAGTGACGCGACGCGGCGGCGGGTGATCGAGGCGGTGCAGCGGATTCCACACAGCTTTACGGGGTTTCGGACGGCGGATTGGTAGGTGGAGGTCAGGATGACCCGTAAGGCGCAACGTTTTCCCCGGCCCTGGAGGGATGGAGTGGTTCCAGGTACTGCGCCGACGGTTCGCGCCTGCCGACCCCTCCCCCCAGCCCCCTCCCTCAAGGGGAGGGGGAGAAATGTTGAATCACACTGTCAGGTAGCGGGTGCGGATCTGTGCTTCCTCGGCGCGGAATCGTTCCGGGCTCGCGGCGTAGACGATGCGGCCCTTGACCATGATGTGCATCTCGTCGGCGACCGCCTCGGCCAGCTTCATGTTCTGCTCGATCAGCAGGATCGTCACGCCCGCTTCGCACAACAGGCGGATGACGCGCGCCAGTTCGCGCACCACCAACGGTGCGAGGCCCTGACTGGGTTCGTCCAGCAGCAGCACCTTGGGATCGCTGACCAGGGCGCGAGCAATTGCCAGCATCTGCTGTTCGCCACCGGACAAAGTGCCGCCGCGATTGGCCGCCCGTTCCGCAAGCGCCGGGAACAGTTCCAGCAGGCGGGGGATCGGCCACAAACGCGCCGGCTTGCGTTCGGCGACGCGGATGTTTTCGATCACGGTCAGATCGGGGAATATCAGGCGTCCCTCCGGCACATAGGCGACGCCGGCGCGCGCGACGAGATGCGGCGACCAGCCGGCGATGTCGGTGCCGTCCAGCAGGACGCGCCCGGCGGACGGCGGTACCAGCCCCATCACCGTGCGCAAGGTGGTCGACTTGCCCACGCCGTTGCGCCCCAGCACCGCGCTGATGCGGCCCTGCGGCACGCTCAGATCGACGCCTTGCAGCACGTGGCTGGCGCCATAATGCGTGTTGAGACCCTCGATGCGCAGCATCACTCGATGCCGCCTAGATAGGCGCTCTGCACTGCCGGGTCGGCACGCACCGCCTGCGGAACGTCATCGGCAATCACCGCGCCACGATGCAACACGGTGATGCGGTGCGCGAGGCGGAACACCACCTCCATATCATGTTCCACCAGCAGCACGGTCAACTGGCTATCCGCCAGCAGGGACGCCAGCGTGTCCACGGCCTGCGCGGTTTCCTCGACCGACAGGCCCTGAGTCGGTTCGTCCAGCAGCAACAGCCTGGGCTGCTGCGCCAGTCCCATCGCCACTTCCAGCAGGCGCTGATCGCCGTGCGAGAGCTGCCCGGCCAGGCGGTGCGCGACATCGGTCAGACCAAGCCGCTCCAGCGCGGTATCGCCGCGCCGATCGGCCGCGGCGAAGATCGTGCTTCCGCCATAGGGTTGCCAGCGCCGCGCGCCACGGGCCTGCGCCGCGAGGCGGGCGTTTTCACGTGCCGTCATCTCGGGGAACAACGCGGTAAGTTGAAAAGTGCGCGACACGCCGCGTTGGCAGATCTCGTCGGCCGATAGGCCGGTCAACCGGTCACCATCGAAACGGACTTCGCCTGTCGTGGGCTTCAGTCCGCCGGTGATGAGGTGGAACAGGGTGGACTTGCCCGCGCCGTTCGGACCGATCACTGCGCGCACTTCGCCCGGCGCCACGCGCATCGATACGTCGTCCACCGCGACGACGCCGCCGAAACGACGGCTGAGGCGATCGATTTCCAGCAACGCCATCCGGCTCAGGCCGCCCTGCTTGCGCGTCGGCCGGTGAGCAGCCCCAACAGGCCGCCGGGAATGAACAGCACGAAGAAGATGAAGATCAGGCCGAAGAACAACGCCCAGGAGTCGGTGTAGGAACTCAGGTATTGTTGCACGATCAGGAAGAAGATCGCACCGATGATCGGCCCGACCAGCGTGCCGGTGCCGCCGATAATCACCATGATCAACACCTGGCCGGACAGCAGCCAGAACAGCAGCTCCGTGTTGGTGAATCCGGCGAAGGCGGCGTACAGGGCGCCGGCCAAGCCGCCGAGCGCATAGGCAATGACCACCACAGCGATCTTGTAGCGCCGCGTGTTGTAGCCGAGTGAGCGCGTCTTTGCCTCGTTCTCCCGAATGCCTCGCAGCACGGCGCCGAATGGGGACGCAACGAGCGAACGACAGAACGCCAATGCGGCGATCAGGCAGGCCAGCACCAGGTAATAGAAACCGATCTTGCCCTGGAACCAGGTCATGCCGAACGGGCCGGGCGTGCGTGGAATTCCCGCGAGGCCGTCGGACGCACCGGTCACCGACGTCCACTTGAACGCCACCGCATAGAGCAGTTGCGCGAACGCCAGTGTCAGCATCGAGAACGATACGCCGGTGGCCAGTGTGCACACCCAGCCGACGCCGATGGCGACGATGCCGCTGAACACGCCGGCCAGCAGTACCGCGAACACCACGGGGATGTTGGTGTGCAGCAGCAGGTTGCCCGCCGTGTAGGCGCCCAATCCGTACGCCGCGGCATGCCCGAACGAGAAAAGCCGCGTGTAGCCCACCATCAGATCGAGGCTCATGGCGAACAGACCCAGGATCAGCGCCTCGATCGCAAGCGTCAGCGCATAGAGCGGCAAGCCGAGCGGCAGCAGCGCCAGCACGATGGCGGCGGCGACCAGAACGCGCCGGGAGGTCACGTGCTCACGCCTCCTTGCCGAGCAGGCCGCCCGGACGGACGATCAGCACCAGCAGCATCAGCAGATACATCAGCGCCAACGCCAGATCGGGGAAGTAGTAGGTGCCGAACACCTGCACGAACCCCACCAGCACGGCGGCGATCGCCGAGCCGAGGAAACTGCCCATGCCGCCGATGATGACGATCACAAACGTATCGATCACGGCATTCGGCGCCATGCCGAGGGACGCTGTCACCAGCGGGGCCGCGAACACGCCGCCGATCCCGGCCAGCCCGCAACCGATGCCGAAGACCGCGGAGCGCACAAGGCGCACATCGGTGCCGAGCGCGTGGACCATCTCGGCGTTCTGCGAGGTCGCGCGGATCAGCAGGCCGAGCCGCGTTCGTTCCAGGAACTGCCAGATCGCCAGGGCAACGACAAGGCCGGCACAAGCGAGGAACAGGCGATAGATCGGGAACGGTTCGTCCAGGATGAACACGATGCCCGACAGTGCCGACGGGAGCGGAACGTTTAGTGCCGCCACGCCCCAGATCAGGCGGATCGCCTCGCCCATAACCAGAGTGAGCCCGAACGTCACCATCAGGAACGCGCTGCCGTCGCCGCCGTAAAGCCGGCGCAGGACGCCGAGTTCGAACGCCGCGCCGATTCCGCCGACTGCCAGTGGCGCCAGTAGCAGTGCGCCCCAGAAGCTTCCGGTGAACTGCACCGCGGAGTAGCCGACATAGGCGCCCAGCATGAAGAAGGCGCCATGCGCGAAGTTGACGATCCGCATGATGCCGAAGATCAGCGTCAGGCCGACGCCGAGGAAAAACAGCAGTGCCGCCTGCGATAATGCGTTCAGGCACTGGGTGATCAGGAAGCCGAGGAAGTCCATCAGGGTTCAGTCGTCATGCCGGGGTTTTGTTTCCGGTGTCTGCGACCGCGCTGGCTGCGCCAAGGCAAGTCGTGGATGCCGGCATGCGCCGGCATGACGGAGTGGACAACGCGCATTGCTTAGCTGTCGAACGTCATTGCCCGGCAGGCCGGTGTGATCTGATCGCCCGGGAAGGTGGCGATGATTTCTGGCACCGGGGTGTCGAAGCCCGCCGGTTTCGCCACCTTGACGACATAGCCGCCCTGGACAGCCTGGTGGTCGCAGGCGCGCATGGCGACCTGTCCCTTGATGCTGTCGATGGCGGCTGTCTCCAGCGCCGGGCGCAGCTTGTCGGCATCGATGTTCTTCGCTGCTTCGATACCGGCTTGCAACATCTTGCAGGCTTGGTACTGTTCGCCCTCGAACACGTCGGGCAGGGCGTTGTACGTTTTCTGCCAGGCAGCGACGAACGCCTTGTTCGCGGGGTTGTCGATCGAGAACACGTAGCGGGTCGATCCGGCGAGCCCTATCGCCGCCTCGCCCACCGCGTGGATCGAGTTCAGATCGACGATCGAGGTGACGAGCTGCACCTTGTCCGGCAGGCGGTATTCGTGGGCCTGCGACAGAAAAGCGTTGTTGTCGTCGCCTTGCAGCACCAGGAAGCAGACCTCGGCGCCGGATTGGCGGATCTTGATGATGTAGGTGGAAAAATCCTTGGTGCCGATTGGTGAGAAGACGTCGCCGACATAGTCCTTCTTGGCCTTCGTCACCTCGTCCTTGAACACGCCGATGCTGTTGTGGCCCCATGCGTAGTCCATGCCGAGCGCGTAGAACTTGGTGTATTTCGACTGGCGCAGCCACAGCGAGATGACCCGCGTTTCCATCGGCCCGGAGATGTTGGCGCGGAAGAAGTTGGGCACGAAGGATGACCCGGTCAGCCGGCCGTCGCCATTGTCCGACGACATGAAGATCGCGTTCCACTCGGCGAGTTTCGGCACGACGGCCAGCGCCTCGGACGAGAGCACCATGCCGAACAGCAGGCGGCAGCCATCGCGCTCCACCACTTCCTGTGCCTTTCGCACGCAGGTCGCGGGATCGCCGGCGGTGTCTTCCACATAGAGCTGGATTTGGCGTCCCAACACGCCGCCCTTGGCGTTCACCTCCTTGGCCCAGAACTCCGCGCCATGGCGCATTTGCAGGCCGATCTCGCCGGCCGGGCCGGTGAGTGCGAGGGGCATGCCGATCTTGATCGGTGTCTCGCCGCATGCGTGGCGCAGGATGGTCGGGGCGGTAACGGCGAACGAAACACCGCCGAGCGCGCCGCGCAGAATGCCACGGCGCGTGGTTCGAGACCTGATTGTCATTGCAACTTCCCTCCCCGGAAGTGCCGGTCTGGTTGCGACCGGCATGACTTGTTGTCGGCGAGCTATGCGGATTACACCTCGACCGTATCGAATTTCGCCGGAACGATTATTTCCAGCATCTCGCAGTCGTCGGAGTAGTCGAGCACGGTGTGCTTGATGTTTGGCGGCTGCAGCCAGCAGGTGCCTTCGCGCATCAGTTGCTGGCCGTGGCCGTCGAACTCGTTCTTGATCCAGCCTTTCAGCACATAGATCAGTTGCAGTTCCACGGCGTGGGTGTGGGGCTTGCGAACCTCGTCGGTGCAAGGCGGGATCAGGCGGATCACGTGGGCCTGCGCCAAACCTCGGGTGGCCTTGGCGATGCCCAGGTCACGGTATTTCGCGTAGGGGCGCAGGCCGTCGCGCTTGAAGTCCTTCTCGTTCAGGTGGTTGACGGTGAAGCGCTGTGCCTTCGCCTTGGTCGTTAGCGTCTTGGTCGTTGGCGTTTGCGGGGTGCGCGCCGAGGTCGCGGATACGCGCTTGGGTGGCGCGCGTTTCAACCTGGCCGTTGTGGTCGGCTGCGTTGCGACCGTACGCTTTGGTGTGGCGTTCGGCTTGGTGGCGGTGTTTGCCATGATCCCCCCTGAAGCCTTGTCTGCGGTTTTGCTGACCAGCGAGAGGCCAGTATCGGCACGACCGGTCGCGCGGTTCAAGAGGGACCCAAATGCCGGTGCGCGAACAGCGCGAAGACGCCTTCGATCACCAACGCCATCGTTGCGTCAGTGATCTCGGCCGAACGTTTGGGCATGTAGGTTTCCAGCCAGCTTGTTGCGAACAGCAGCGCGGCGGTTAGCGCCGTTGCGACACCGATCGGTAATCCCAGGCGGTGCTGCAACCAGATCAAGGCGCCGTACTGGAAGAACTTTTCGCAGAACGCCTGGATGGCGACACCGATAGAATCGCGCAGGAAACTTGCGAACGGCACCCAACCGAACGCGCGTGGGGGCGCGTCGAATGTGAACGGCTGGAGTCGGGCAGTGAGGGCCATGCCGGCGACGGCAAGCGTGACTATCACCAAGCGTGCCTCGCCGAAGCGTCGCAGCGGCGGCGGCCAGATTGCGACTGCCAAGCCGGCTCCTACGATGTCGGCGGGTTTCGGTGTCGTATCGATGATCAGGGTTCGGCCGGCAAGCTCGGCGACAAGCAGCAGGGGCAACCGGACCAGGACGCGGCGCGAGCCGTCCAGCGCGTCGAGGATGGTGCCGGTGCAAGCCCAGGCCGTGGTGAAGCGGATCAGCTCGATGGTTGACAAGGTTGGGTGCAGCACGATCGGGGCGAGCGCACGGATATATTTGTGTGCGTTGGTGACCGGAGCGTAGGGATACAGTCGATAGGCGAACCACATTACCAGCACCATGGTGGCCGGCGGATCGTTCGACAATTCCCTCAGCAGTGGCCAGCGGAGTCCGGAGCCGGCCAGAGTGGCAGCGATCGCGCCGACGCCCACCCCGATCGTATCGGCGTAGAGATCACCCATCGAGGTGACGCGTCCCTGGTCGTAGAACTGTGCCAACTCGACACCGGCGGCCAGTGTGGCTCCGGCGAGCGTGATGGGCAGCGCGAGGCGCCATCCGAATGTGCAGACGCCGAAAAATCCGAATGGGATGTATAGCAGGATGTTGGACAGCAGGTCGGCGCGGTGATCCCAGTCGTGCCGCGTGCTCCAGAGGTAGGCGAGCGGGCCGGTCGGTGTCGCGCGAGTGTGGAACTGGAACGGATAGAGCGAGCCGTACAGGATGAAGGCGACGACCAGCAGGAAGACGATCGTGTAGGCGCGTGGGGAACCGGGCATGTCAGATTGCAGGTGGGTCTGGTTTGGGTATTTTGTTTAACGCTGCTGCATCGTGATTGGGGTGCTGTGCAGTGACGTCGTGGGTGGCCGGCCCATCGGGTCAAGCGCCCGGCGGCAGGCTTTGCTTGTCTTCGGGCGCTTGACCGGGGGGCCGGGTACGGCACGTGGTGGCGAGCCGTCACGCTTTGCGGCGGTGTCGTACGAAGACTGGTGGCGCTCCGACCCCTCCCCCCAACCCCCTCCCTCAAGGGGAGGGGGAGTATAATAGTCACATCGTCACATCGTTGCGCCGATGACCCAGGGCGCGAACTCGGCGGCGCCGAAGTCGAACTGCTCGCTCTTGGTGCGCTCGCCCGACGCCACGCGCAGCATCAACTCGAAGATCTGCTGGCCGCATTCCTGGACCGACAGATCGCCGTCCAGGATTGCGCCGCAGTTTACGTCCATGTCGTCTTCCATGCGCTGGAACATGGGTGTGTTGGTTGCCAGCTTGATCGACGGCGCGGGCTTGCAGCCGAACACGCTGCCGCGGCCGGTGGTGAAGCACACAAGGTTGGCGCCACCCGCCACCTGCCCGGTCGCCGCCACCGGATCGTAGCCGGGCGTGTCCATGAACACGAAGCCGCGTTTCGTTACGGCCTCGGCGTAGGCCACCACGTCGACCAGGTTGGTGCTGCCAGCCTTTGCCATCGCGCCGAGCGACTTCTCCAGGATCGTTGTCAATCCGCCCAACTTGTTGCCGGGCGAGGGGTTGGCGTTCATTTCGGCGCCCTCGCGCGCGGTGTAGTCTTCCCACCAGCGCATCAGGCCGACCAGTTTCTCGCCCACCTCGCGGCTGATCGCGCGGCGGGTCAGCAGGTGTTCCGCGCCGTAGGTTTCGGGCGTCTCCGACAGGATCACGGTGCCGCCGTGGCGCACCACGAGATCGCTCGCCACGCCCAGCGCGGGATTGGCCGAGACGCCGGAATAGCCATCGGAACCGCCGCATTGCAGCGCTACGGTCAGTTCGCTGGCCGGCACCGCCACGCGCGTTACGGCGTCGGCTTCCGCCAGCACGTCCTTCACGAAGGCGACCGAAGCCTCGACGGTCTTGCGCGTGCCGCCCATCGACTGGATGTCCATGTTGCGGATACGGTCCGACAGGTGCTGTTCGTCCTTCAGGCCGCGGATCTGATTGACCTCGCAGCCGAGGCCCAGCACGACGACGTGGGAGAAGTTCACGTGCCGCGCGTAACCCGCGAGCGTGCGGCGCAGCAGGCGCAGCGGTTCCTTCTCGGTCATGCCGCAGCCGGATTTGTGGGTCAGCGCCACCACGCCGTCGACATTGGGAAATCCGGCCAGCGGGTCGTCGCCGCTGAACGGGTTGCGGCGGAATACGCCGGAGACCAACTCGGCCACGTGGGCGGAACAATTCACGCTGGTCAGGATGCCGATGTAGTTGCGCGTTGCCACGCGGCCATCGGCGCGGCGGATGCCTTGGAAGGTGGCTTGTGGGTCGACGAACCGCGTGGGTTTCGCGTCTACACCATAGGCGTAGTCCTTGGCGAAGTCGCCCATTTCGCAGTTGTGCACGTGTACGTGCTGGCCGGGCGAGATTTGCGAGGACGCGAAGCCGATGATCTGGCCGTAGCGCCGGATCGCGTCGGTCTTGGCGATCGCGCGCACGGCGACCTTGTGGCCGGCTGGGATCCGTTCCGCCGCCACGACGTTGTCGGCGACCGGGGCACCCGGTAGTAGCGTCGCGCGCGCGATCACCACGCCATCCTCGGGGTGCAGGCGGATTACCGGCGGGGGGGCCATGTGGGTACTCCGGGTTCGATCGAATTGTGTGCGTAATGAGTTGGGTGGAGCGGGTTAGCGGTACGGGCGGCGCGACCCTCACCCTCGTCGCTTCGCGCCTTGACCTCTCCCGCAAACGCGGGAGAGGTAAGCGTGGTGCCTTGATCTAGCTGGCGACGTTGCCGGCTGCCTTGCGAGTGGCCGTCACTGCTTCTTTCGCGGCGCGCGCCATCAGGCCGCTGTCGTTAGCGATCGTAACGAAGCTGAACCCCATGCCGATCATGCGCGCGGCATAGGCGGCGGTGCCGTTGTGCAGCCCGGCGAACTTGCCGTGCTTCTTGCAGCTCGCCAGCAGCTTCTCGTAGATGCCGAGGATCCGAGGCTCCTCGCGGTCGAGCGTGGGGATCATGCCGAGCGACAGCCCCATGTCGGACGGACCGATATAGATGCCGCTGATGCCTGGCACACTCAGGATCTCGTCGATGTTGTCGATGCCGTCCTGCGTCTCGATCATCGGGATGACCAGCACTTCGTCGTTGGCGATCGACTGGTAGCTGGACGCCTCGCCGTAAGCCGCGGCGCGGATCGGGCCGTTACTGCGTTTGCCCTTCGGCGGATACAGGCTGTAGGAGGCCAGGGCCTGCGCCTCGGCTTTGTTGTTCACCATTGGGCAGATGATGCCCCAGGCGCCGCCGTCCAGCGCCTTGCCGATGATGCCGGGCTCGTTCCACGGCACGCGCACCAGCGGCGTGATCGGGTGTTTGTCCATCGCCTGGAAGCACTGCACCATCGACTGGTAGTCCTGCACGCCGTGCTGCATGTCGACGGTGATGCTGTCCCAGCCGCACCCAGCCATCACCTCGGCCGAGAAGCCGGACGGGATCGCCAGCCAGCCATTCACACACGCCTTGCCGGCCGCCAGCCGCGCCTTGAGCTTGTTCGCCATTGGTGTTTCCTCACTGCAAAAGAGACGGCTCACGCTAGGCTTGGGGGGCGGGAGCGTCAACGCGACGGCACTGCGCGCGAAGGCAACGGGGAATTTGCGGGCGGCGCCCTGGCCGTTTCGTTGACTGGATTGCACCGTGCGGACCGCGCCTGGATCGGGTTGAATGGTGGCATGGACGCGGTGGATCTGGCGCTGGTGTTGGCGGTCGATGGCTCGGCCAGCGTCACCTATGAGGAGTTCGGGCTGATCGCCGGCGGCATGGCGGCGGCGCTGCGCGATCCGGTCGTGGTGCGCGGCCTGATCGGTGGTCCGGCGCGTGCCAGCATGTGCTCGTTGCTGTTGTGGTCGGGCGCCGGCGCGCAGGAGGTGTTGGCTGACTGGACGCTGATCGCGTCGCAGGCCGATGCGGCGGGATTTGCTGATGCTGTCGATAACATGTCGCGGCTGGTGCCGGCCGGGCAGACCGCGATCGGCGAAGCGCTGCTGGCATCGCTGACCCTGCTCGCACATTTGCCGTCGCATTCCGCGCGCCAGGTGGTGGATGTGATCGGCGATGGGCGATCCAACGATGGCGTGCCGCCCGGCCCGATCCGCGATCGCATGGCGGCTGCCGGCGTCACGATCAACGGCCTGTGCATCCTGCATGAGGAACCCGATTTGTTGCAGTCCTACACCGAGGAGGTGATTGGCGGCCCGGGCGCCTTTGCGGTGACCTGCGCGGCTTACGCCGACTTCACCGAGGCGATGCGCCAGAAGCTGACCCGCGAGATCAACGGACCGATCGTTTGACGCTGGTGCGGGCTGTGTCCTCGTTGACCCGGGTCTCGCTGACTGGGCGCTGGTGGATCGGGCGCTCGTCAAGCAGAAAAGCCGGTGCCGGGGGGCGACGGCTTGCCCTGATGATCTGCCTGTCGTGCCTGCTTGCCGGTTGTGCCGGGCCGGCGCCCCCACCACCGGCGGACCTCACGGCCGGGCCGAAGACCGAGACGATCTTCCTGGTCGCGCGCGGCTGGCACACGGATGTCGGCGTGTTGGCGGCGCAGGCGGGTGACGCGCTTGGCGCGCTCCGCTCGAGGTTCCCTGGCGTCCACACATTGCTGATCGGCTTCGGCGAGCGCGCCTACCTGTTGCACCGTGACAACGACTTCGGCGACATGTTGGCGGCTTTGGTGCCGGGCGCGGGCGCGCTGCTGGTGACGGCGCTGCGCGACACGCCTCAGTCGGCGTTCCCGGCGGGCGATGTGATCGTGCTGCATGTTTCGGTGCGCGGCCTTGCTCGGCTGACCGACTTCATTGCGCAATCATTCGAGCGTGCGCCCGACGGTGAGCTGCGCGAGATTGCCGACGGGCCGTATCCCGGCAGCCTGTTCTATGCATCGACCCGCACCTACAGTGCCGGATACACTTGCAACACATGGACGGCCGAGGCAGTGCAGACCGCGGGCCTGCCGGTACATGCCGCCGGCGTGATATTCGCCGGCGAGGTGGCCGATCAGGCGCGGCGGATCGCGGGCGAGTAAGCGTAGGGGAGGTCTACATCGGCACGGCGGCTATGGGCATGGGGGTGCCCCGCCACTCGGGCACATCACAGGCGAGATGAGTGGTGGGATGACCGTTGAGTTGCCGCCTGCCGTCGACGGGGCGCTGCTGCTGACGGTGCACCCGCCGAGCACCAACGGCAGCAGAACCACGATCAGGCCGGCAATGCGCGCGTGACGTGGCACGCACATACCGCAAGATGTTCGCCGACGCGGCGGCCGATCAGCCGAAGCGGCGGCGTGCCAGGCGACGCTTGCTATTGGCATGGCGGCGGCTGACCGTTCGAGCAGACCACGGTCGAGCCGGGCGGCACGACGATCGTGGTGTTGTTTTTAGGCGGTGGGGGGCTGCTGCTGCTGAAGCTGCAGCCGGCGAATGCGAGTGGCAGCACCAAGAGGATCAGGCGAGTGGCGCGCATGTGGGTGTCCTTGCGAATGAATGCGCCGCACGAAGGCGATGGGCGTGGTGCGTAGGTCACCTCGCCGTGGATGGTGCGGCACACGGAAGACGTGTTCTCAGACAGCTATCAACTTGGGCTGGCGGCACGGCGAGATTGTGACCGGTCGTTCACAACCCGGTGAGGTATGGATAACGGCTGCGCTAGCGTGGGTGGGCGGGCGCCTTGCGGACGATTGGCGGGGTTGGCAGACTGACCGGTGCCATCAAGGCGCAACCCGCGGCCGATTGAGGACGCTCGGTGCGTAACACGTCGGGTTGCCGCGGGTACTGACGATTTATGATTTGGAATGCGATCGGTATCGGGCTTATCATCCTAATCCCTCTTACGGTTCTCTATTGGTTTTTCATCGGCTTCACCGGGAATGGTTGCACCGGGACGACCGTCACCGAGATTGCGTCACCGACTGGAGCGTGGAAGGCGTCCGTAGTCGACTGGTTATGCGAAAGTGCTTGGGTGACCCACATTACCTCCGAGGTCCAACTCGTCTCGGCCCGGGATGCAACCAAGAGCGCGGACATCCTTGGCGTCGGCACCGGAGGACTCGACGATGAACGCCCGCGCATTGCCTGGACCGCCCCCGCTGTGCTCCAGGTCACCATTCCGGATCGCACCTACCTCAAGGTGGGAACGCTCGAATACGATGGAATTCGCATCGATCTCCGCTACGATCTGAACGATGTCGGGTCGCGGGCGAGATAGTTGCGGCGCGGTGAGCTCTCGCCGGATAGAAAGCCTCTGAAGTCATGTCGCCCGAGCCGTTGCCGTAACGCCACGAACGAGCTATTGCCGGATGTTCGCGACATCAGCAGTGCGACGCGAGATCGGCGCAGTCCCGGAACGCCACCGTGGAACCCGAGGAAGGTCGGACCCGCACCTGGTGCGAAACGCCAGGTCCTTCAGCCGTGAGTTCGGAGCCCGAGGTCGGGTGCCCGGGCAAATGCGCGCCTTGCGGCTGATCGGAGGCGTTGGCAGACTGGTGCCATGATGGCACGAATTTTCGCATCGACGCCGATATTGCTGCTTGCGCTGGTGGGGCCGGCCTGGGCCGAGCATACGGTGCATGCCCGGATCGACCGCGACGTCGCCAGCTACGAGGTGCATCGCGACCTGACCTGGGTGCTGGTCGAAGAACTGGATATCACCCTGTTCACGCAGCGCGGCATTCACGCGAACGATCGCAGTGCCTGGACCTTCTATCCGGACAAGCAAACGCTGGAACTGGTCGAAGCGTGGGTCGACCAGCCCGATGGGACCCGTGTCACCGTACCGCCGACCGGCATCTTCACCCGCCCGAGCGCGGCCGCGCAAAGCGCACCCGGCTTCGTCGACAGCCTGACCACCACAGTGCTGTTTCCGCAACTGCGCGAGGGCAGCCGCACCCATACCGTGTGGCGGCGGACCCAGAAGACGCCGGGCCTGTTCGGCTTCAACGCGCGGAGCGAGGCCACCTATCAGTGGGACACCGTCGTTGACGAAACCCGCATCGCGATACAAGCCGATGTCGACCTGCATTGGCGTGCGCGCGACTTCGAGGTGACCGACCGAACGGAGGACGGCATACGCCATATCGTCGCGCGTGTGCATGATCTGGCGGGCGAGGATGGCGAGGCGATGATGGTGTCGACATCCGATTTTCAGCCGACGTTCGAGGCGACCACGCTGCCCGACATGTCGGCGACCGGCGCCATCGTCTATCGCGAATCGAAGGATCGCGCCGCAGTCACGCCGGAGATCTCGGCACTCGCCTCGCGGATCGCCGGCACGCGCACCGGGCTGGATGCGGCGCGCGCGATCTACGACTGGGTGGCCGGCAACATCCGCTATATCGCGGTTTACCTGTCGCTCGACGCCGGCATGGTGTCGCACAGCGCGACCGAGGTCCTGCATAACGGCTATGGCGACTGCAAGGATTACGTGGTCCTGATGCAGGCGCTGCTTGCCGCGCGCGGGATCGTCGGTGTGCCTGCGGGCATCGATTGGGGTGCGAGCTACGCGGACCCGGTATCGTGGGCACCGTTTTCCACCAATCACCGGATCATCTACCTGCCGGAGTTCCAACACTTCGCCAATCCGACAGACCGCTATGCCGGGTTCGACGCGTTGGATCGTCGCCTGTCCGGCAAGCTGGCGGTGCTGGCGACGCCGGACGGCGCGGTCATCCGCACGCCGGCGTCCACACCCGAGGGCAATCGGTACCGGATGCAAAGTCGCCTGAGCCTGACTGCGGACGGTGCGATCGACGGCGTTGCCAGCTACGACATGTCGCCCAATACCGAGGAGTTCGCTCGCGCGCTGGTCAGCGGTACGTCCTCGATGACGGATCTTGCCGAGCGGCTGCTGCAGCGCACGCTGGAAGGTGGCTTCGGCACGATGATGGCCGGTGATCCGCACGATTTGTCTCGGCCTTTTGCTCTGTCGGCCTCGTGGCACAGCGCACACGCGGTGAACGCGCAGGGTGACAGGATCTATCTGCGGGTGCCGGCTGGGCCTGACCTGCTGCCGCCTGGCCTGGAGCGCGGGAAGATCTCGCCGACCGGCAAGCGACTGCATCCCGAGCTGGCCGATGCGCGCGATCAGGAATGGGAGACGGTGATCACGCTGCCGGCTGGGTTGCGGGTGGAGCGGCTGCCCGACGACGTTGAGCTTGATACGGGCGTCGGCCGTTACACTGCGCACTATGTGCGACAGGGTGACGATATTGCCGTGTCGCGTAGTCTGTTCGTCAGTCGCGACGTGGTGGAGGCGGCTGATTATCCGACATTGGAACGGTTGCTGTACGCGGCGCTGGTCGATGCGCGGGCCGTTCTGGTGCTCGGGCACGCGGAGTAGGCGCCTGGGGCGGATTTCTGGGGCGTAGGGAAAAGGCCAGGCCGCGGAGTTGTTCCGGGGGTGGGGTATTCTGTCGTGGCGCCTCGGCGGAAGGCGCTACGCCCCCGGAACAAGTCCTGGGCGCGGCTTTTCCGCTTGACGTCCTCGGAACGAGTTCGCGGCATGGGTTTTCCGGCCGATGTCCCAGGTGGGCTTCTTGCGGTGTGCGACGTGGGGCGCCAGACTTGCGGTTGAAAGGCGCGGTTGGTTGATCGCGCCGTAAGATCAACGGGGGAATCTCCTAGCCAATGTCCACCGCAACAACTGCGGGCGCGTCCCGCTTTGCCGGTCTCACACCACTGCTGTCGCCGCGTTCAGTTGCCATTCTGGGCGCGTCGAACGATCCGGTGCGCATCGGCGGCCGCCCGTTGGCCTATATGCTGGCGCAGAAGTTTGCCGGCGCGATCTACCCGGTGAACCCAAATCGCGCCGAGGTGCAGGGCGTGAAGGCGTATCCTTCGGTTGCCGATCTGCCGGAAACGCCTGACGTGGCGATCATTGCGGTGCCTGCCGAGTTCGCGGTGCAGGCGGTGGAGGATCTGGCGAAGCGCGGGACCAAGGGCGCACTGATGTTCACCGCCGGCTTTGCCGAGGTGGATGCCAAGGGCGAGGCCGAGCAGGATCGCATGGTGGCGATCGCGCGGGCGCACGGCATGCGCATCCTGGGGCCGAATTGCCTCGGTGTGTTCGACGTGCGCACCAGCTATTACGCAACGTTCTCGTCGTCGTTCGACAGCGGCTGGCCGGTGCCGGGGCGGATCGGTATTGCCAGCCAGTCCGGCGCCTATGGGACACATTTGTATACGCTGGCGCGCAACCGGGGCATCGGCGCCTCGATTTGCATCATGACCGGCAACGAGGCGGACGTGACGGTGGGCGAGTGCATCGGCTGGCTGGCCGAGAACCCCGAGGTCGATGTCATCGCGGTCTACGCCGAGGGCATTCGTGAGGCACCTGGCTTGATCGCGGCGTTCGAGGTGGCGCGCGCGGCGAAGAAGCCGATCATCATGCAGAAGGTCGGGCGCAGCGAACTGGGCACCAAGGCGGCGAAGTCGCACACCGCCTCGATCGCCGGCAACGATGCGGTGACCGAGGCGGTCATGGCCGAGTTCGGCGTGCTGCGCGCGCGGAACTCGGAGGAGATGCTGGATATCGCGCACACGGCGACGCGACGGATCTATCCAGTGGGGAACACACTGGGGGTGATCACGCTGTCCGGCGGGGCGGGTGTGCTGATCAGCGACGTGGCGGAGAGTGTCGGGTTGGCGATGCCCGAGATGCCGCAGGACGCGCAGGCGCGGCTGAAGGAGTTGGTGACGTTTTGCGCGCCGCGCAATCCGGTGGACGCGACCGCGCAGGTGGGCAACGATCTCTCGCTGCTGAGCAAGTTCACCGAATCGCTGGTGCGCGACGGCGGGTATTCGTCGATCCTTGGGTTTTTCACCATGGTGGCGTCGGCGCGGCGCTGGCCGGCGATGCGCGAGCAGCTCGACCTGGTGCGGACGAAATACACCGATCGGCTCTATGTGCTGTCGTTGATCGCGCAGCCGGAACGGATCCGCGAGCTGGAGGCGGATGGCTGGATCTGTCACGAGGATCCGACGCGCGCGGTAGTGGCGATCGATGCGATGGGGCGGCTCGGGGCGTCGTTCGCCGCACCGGCGGCGCTGCCGGCGCCGGTGATCGCGCCGGTGACGCTGCCGGCGGCAACACCGAGCGAGGCGGAAGCGAAACGGTTGCTGGCGGCGGCGGGGATTGCCTCGGCACCGGAGCAGGCTTGCGCCGGCCCGGCGGAGGCTGTGGCGGCGGCGGAACGGTTCGGTTTCCCGGTGGTGATGAAGATTCTCTCGGCCGATATCATGCACAAGTCGGAGATCGGCGGGGTGCTGCTGGATGTTGCCGATGCCGCGGCGGTTCGCGATGGTTACGATACGCTGTTGGCACGGGCGAAACAGGCGGCGCCCACGGCGCGGATCGAGGGCGTGCTGGTGGCGAAACAACTCAAGGGTGGGGTGGAATGCATCATGGGCATCCATCGTGACCCGGTGTTCGGGCCGATGGCGATGTTCGGTCTGGGTGGGATTTTCGTCGAGATCCTGAAGGACGTTGTGTTCCATCGTTGCCCGTTCGGTATCGACGTGGCCGAGGCGATGATTGGCGCGATCAAGGGTGCGCCTCTGCTGCGGGGCGCGCGCGGCCGGCCGCCGGCGGATGTGAAGGCGCTGGCGGAGATGCTGTCGCGGCTGTCGGCGTTCGCTGTTGCGGCGGGGCCGAAGCTGGCGTCGATCGATCTCAATCCGGTGTTTGCCATGCCGGAGGGGCAGGGGGCGTTTGCGGCGGATGCGGTGATTGAGGTGGAGGGCTGAGCGAAGTCGGCGGCCAAAGCTCGGCTTCTCGGTGAAGGTGGCGCCGTGATATAAGGGCCGTGTCGTGGGAAGCATGTACGATCAGGATCTGGTGCGCTGGAGTGAGGAACAGGCCCGCGCGCTGCGTGCAGCGGCCAACGCAGGGTGGAACGCGCCGATCGACTGGGAGAATGTCGCCGAGGAGATCGAGAGTTTGGGCAGGTCGGATCGCCGTGCGCTCGCCAGCCACATCGCGATCGTCATCGAGCACTTGCTGAAGCTCCAGGCCTCCCCCTCGACGATGCGTGCCCGGGGCTGGACGGAGAGCGTCCTTCGAGCGCGGGGTGAGATCGAACAGTTGCTGGCCGACAGCCCCAGCCTGCGGAGCGAGATCGCCGGTATGATCGCCAAAGGACTCCCGCGCGCACGCGCGTTGGTCCGCGCCAGTTGCCGGGAGTACGGCGAGCAACCGCTGACCGACCTCGACCCGGTCACCTACACCGAGGATCAGGTGCTCGGCGAGTGGATGCCAGGCTCCCCATAATGGAAGGCTCGGGTTTCGGCATTCCGGGCAAGTGAGTCGTTACATTCCCGGCGCGGCTTCCTCGACGACGGGAAGCTCGACGCGACCGCCGCGGAATGCCAGCAGCGCCGTCGCGGCGGCTGCTATCAGCGCGAACACACAGGCACTCAGGAAGATGCGTGTCGGCGGCAGGCCGAGCGACAACAGGTAGCCGCCCAGCACCGGCGCGGCGATGCCGCCGAGCCGGCCAATGCCGAGCGCCCACCCAAGGCCGCTGGTGCGCATGCGCGCCGGATAGAGCTTCCCGCAGGCCCCGTTGGCGCCGGTCTGGCTTCCGGTGATGGTCATCCCGGCCAGGAAGGTCATCGCCAACAGCAATGCGTAGGGCAGCGCCAGCAATGCGATCACCGCGATGAAGACGGCGCCGGCGGCGTAATGCAGCGCCAAGCGCGCGTTCGGGTCCGAGCCGGTCGATCGCGAGGCCAAGATACAAGACCGCAAACAGCGCGCCGAAGTCCCGCAGGCTGGAGGCGAACACGGCCTGGGACGGGGTCATGCCGATCATGGTCAGCACCGTCGGCATCCAGTAGGCGAACAGGAACAGGTTCAACAGGCTGCAGAAGTAGATGATCCACAGCAGCACGGTCTGCAGCGCATAGCCTTGGCTGAACAGCATCCTGACCGGATTGCCCCGCGCGACGTCGACGCGGTCGCCGCCGCGTCGGTTCAATATCGAGACGCTGGAGCAGACTGGCCTGACGCGGCGACAGGTTCTTCCTGGCGGCCAGGAACCGCGGCGATTCCGGCAGCCACAGCGCGAGCGCCACTACCAGAACCAGCGGGAACACGCCGCCCAGGATGAAGATCATCGGCCAGCCGAAATGCGGCAGCAGCAGTGCCACGATCTGGCCGCCGAGGAAGCCGCCAAGCGGGTGCGCCGGTGAATGTGGCCATGATCATTGTCGCGCGCAGGCGGTGCGGCGCGTAGTCGCCGGTCAGCGCGGCCGCGCCGGAAAATCCGCCGCCGATGCCGATCCCGGTGAAGAAGCGCCAGAGGGTCAACATGCCGAGCGTGTCGGCGGTCGCGCTGAGCAGCGACGCAATGCCGAAGATCGTGAGACTGGCGAGCAGCAACGGCCGGCGGCCGAAACGATCGCCGATCGGCCCGGCGGAGAGCGCGCCCGCCATGATGCCGATGCTCGACCAGAGGAATGCCGTCGTGAACATCGATGGCGGCAGGTGCCACTCATGGATCAGCGATGGCACCGCCCAGGCGACCGAATTCAGGTCGTAGCCGTCGCAGGTCTGGACGAGCAGGCACAAGGCCGCGACGCGAAGCTGCAAGCCGCCAATCTCGCTGGTTCTCGAGCGCGGTCTCGGTCTTCGATAACGCCGCTTCTGCCATGTTGGCCTCTGGACGTTGTCTCCCTTGCAGTCGATGTTGCATGCCGCGCGGTGCCGTGCAAGCTGAAGTGCGCCGGGCGGCACCCTTGGCGGGCGCGCGCGCATGACGCAACATCACCGCTCAGCGACGCCGTGTGGCCGGAGGAAGCGCCAAGCATGATCAACAAGATCGTCCAGTCCATGGCGGACGCCATGGCGGGCATCAAGGACGGCTCCACCGTGCTGATCGGCGGTTTTGGCGCCGTCGGCCAGCCGAACGCGCTGATCGACGGGCTGATCGAGCAGGGCGCGACGAACCTGACGGTCGCCTGCAACAACGCCGGCGTCGGGCATGTCGGGCTGGCGCGGCTGATGGAACTCGGTCGGGTGCGCAGGATCATTTGTTCGTTTCCGCGGTCCTCCGATCCCGTGGTGTTCGAGACGTCTGTATCGCGCCGGCAAGATCGAGCTGGAGATCGTGCCGCAGGGCACGCTGGCCGAGCGGATGCGTGCCGCCGGCGCGGGGGTTCCGGCGTTCTTCACCGCCACCGGCGTCGGCACCAAGATGGCGATGGGCAAGGAAACCCGCGAGATCGATGGCCGCACCTACGTGCTGGAGAAGTCGCTGCCCGGCGATGTGGCGCTGGTCGAGGCGTGGGAGGCTGATCGCTGGGGCAACCTGACGTTCAAGAAGGCCGGGCGCAACTTCAATCCGATCTGCGCCATGGCGGGCAAGCTTTGCATTGTGCAGACGCAGCACCTGCGCGAGTTGGGCGAGATCGACCCCGACCATGTGGTCACGCCGGGGATCTTCGTGGACCGCGTGCTGCACGTGCCCTACGGTGACCCGACCGGCTTCTGACAGGAGGCGCTGACATGCCTGATACCGCCATCATCGAGCCCAAGCCGCTGAGCCGCCCGCAGATGGCCGCGCGCGTGGCGGAGGACATTCCCGAGGGGTGGTACGTCAATCTCGGGATCGGAATCCCCACCTTGGTCGCGGACCACGTGCCGCTGGAGCGCGAGGTGATATTCCACTCGGAGAACGGTGTGCTGGGCATGGGGCCGGCGCCCCCGGAGGCCGAGATCGATCGGTGGCTGATCAATGCGGGGAAGCAATATGTGACGCTGCGGGCCGGGGGTAGCTTCTGCCATCACGCCGACAGTTTCTCGATGATCAGGGGCGGGCATCTGGATCTTTGCGTGCTGGGCGCGTTCCAGGTGGCGGACAATGGTGACATCGCCAATTGGGCGACCAGCGAGAACGATACGGCGCCGGCGGTTGGCGGGGCGATGGACCTGGCGGCGGGGGCGAAACGGCTTTGGGTGATGATGGAGCACACCACCAAGGACGGCACGCCGAAGCTGGTGCGGAAGTGCAGCTATCCGCTGACGGCGCTTGGGGCGGTGAAGCGGGTTTACACCAATCTCGCGGTGATCGATGTGACGGCGCGCGGGTTCGAGGTGATCGATATGGCGCCCGGGATGACGCTGGAAGCGTTGCAGGCGCGGACCGAGGCGAAGCTGCATCCGAAACAAGCGTAGGGCGGAAAAGCTTTCTCCCCGGGCTTGACCCGCGGGGTAGCGCATTCCGCCGGTTGCATTGCGTCAGCGGTTTGCTGCTTTGGCGGGCTTGAAAGATGGCGGAAGGCGCATCCCCCGGAACAGGCTTCCGGGGGCAAGGTCTTTCCGCCCTACGTTTGGTTAGCGGGGGCGTGGCGATGACTGACTTGGTGCAGGGTGGCCCGCCGCTGTTGGAAGCGCGTGATGGTGCGACATTGCTGCTGACTCTGAATTATATCGCGCGGCGCAATGCGCTCTCGATGCCACTGCGCGCGGCGCTGATCGAAGCGTTCGATCGGGCCGAGCGGGATCCCGACATACGCGCCATTGTGCTGACCGGTGCTGGGGGACATTTCTGCGCCGGCGGCGATATCAGCGGGATGAATGTCAGCGATCTGGCCGCGGGGCGGGAACGGTTCCGGCTGACCCATCGGCTGGTCAAGCTGATGGTGCATTGCGCGAAGCCGATCATCGCGGCGGTGGAGGGGTATGCGGTCGGCGCCGGGCTGTCGCTCGCGCTGTGCTGCGATACGATTGTCGCCGCGGAGAACGCGCGGTTTGGCGCCGGGTTCGGCCGCATCGGGCTGATCGCCGATATGGGCCTCAATCATACGCTGCCGCAACGGGTAGGGATGGGGCGGGCGCGGCAATTGCTGCTTTATGGCGAACAGATCGACGCGGTGGCGGCGGAACGTATCGGTTTGATTGACCATGTGGTGGCGGCTGGTGCTGTGCTTGGGTTTGCGCGCGATCGTGCGGCCGCGCTGGCCGGTGGCGCGCCGCTGCCGCTGGCGTTGACCAAGCGGCTGCTGGCCGATGGGCTGGACGCGGCGCTGGATCAGGAGCGGGATTTGCAAAGCACGCTGTTCCTGACTGAGGATCATCGTGAGGGGCGGGAGGCGTTTTTGGCGAAGCGTAGGCCGGTGTTTCGCGGGCTGTAGGGCGTGGTCAGGGGGATCGTGACTGCGTGCGCGTCCGGTGGGGTTCGCGAGTTTGGGCTGCGAAGCGGATCGACTGTGACGGGGGGGTATGTGGCACTGCCCTCACCCTCGTCGCTTCGCGCCTCGACCTCTCCCGCGAAGGCGCGGGAGAGGTGCAGGACCTGCGGCAGGAGCCGGCCCTTAGCCGCGTTTGAAGTGTACCATTGCGTTTTGGCCGATGTGGTGGCCGGGCATTAGCGTGCCGTAGGGCGGAAATGGGACGCTGCCCAGGCAGCCGGTGAAGATGCTGTCGTGGATCAGGCAGCTTGATCGGATCGTTGGCCATACGGTTTCGGAGAGGACGTCCTGGTCGAGATGGTCGCCCTCCATGCGCCAGCCGGTGTAGGCGCGCATCAACCCGTCAGGTCCCGGCAGGATGTTGCCTACGCCGCCCCACATGCCGGCGAGCACAAGATCGGTGTGGGTGTACCAGTCGCGCATGGTGTGGAACCAGCACGACGACGCCAGCCAGGCATCGACCGCGACACGCTCCTTGACCGACAGCAGCGCGTCGGCATCGCGGATCAGGAAGCGGCGCACGGTCGGGTCGGCCAGCACGTCGAAGCGCCACAGCAGGCGGCGATGCTGCGGCACACCGGCCGGCAATGCCTTCAGCCGAAGCTGCACGTTATGGCGCGATAGTTCGCTGCGGAATGCGGGCGGCACCGAGGCGTCGTGGTAGACCCGCATCGTCCAGCCGGGGAACAGGTGCGCCACGATGCGGGCGCTCTCCAGCAGGGGGATCTGGTAGGCCGGGTCCTCGCCCCACAGGCAATACGCGATGACGTTGTCCGCCGGGTGCATGGGATCGAACGCCGGCGGTTGCGCCCGCGGGATCGTTGCTACCTTGGCGCGGCCGCCGAACATTGCATCCTTTGCCTCGAGCGCCTGGCGGCCGTACTGCACGGCAAGGTCGGTGCGGCCGATGCGGTTGGCCGCGTCGCACAGGCAGTCGAATACGTTCGGGCTGCGGCTGCCGAGCGCCAGTGCGCGTTCCGCCGCCTCGATCGCCGCGGCGGGCTGGTTGCTGAGCAGCAGCACCACGCCCAGGTTTTCGTGCAGTTCGGCGGCGTCGGGGAACCGGCTCTCGCCGTCGCGCAACGCGGCGATGCTGTCCTCGATCCGGCCGGCCGCGTGCTGGACCAGTCCGAGGAACACGAAATCCCCTGGAACCAGCTCCACGCCGCCGGCGATCAACGCCTGTTGCCGCACCAAGGCTTCGTCGGGCGCACCGGAGGTGTAGGCGCGGCGGGCCGCCTGGCGGAGTTCGTCCGGCGGCGGGTCCGGGGGCAGGTCCGGGGGCGCGCCCGGCAGGGGTTCGGTCATTTTGGCAGCAGCACCACATCAGCCTCGGCGGTGGCGCTGACGCTGACATCGGCCGGCTCGGCGCTGGGCGGCGCGGCGGACGATGCGGCGGCCTGTGCCGCCATCATCACCCGAGGCATCATCGGCTGCGGGTGGGGGCTGTCCAGCCGCACCTCCTTGAACGAGTCGAAGCGCAGATTTAGCAGCGCGGCGGCGTCCTCGGCGCGGCCACGCAGCGCGGCGATTGCCTGCTTTGTCGCCTCGGCCCGCGCCGTCCGTGTCGCGGCATCGGACAGGCGCCAGCCGAGCTGGCCGACCGCCAGCCCCTTCTGCTGCAACTCGCCGACCAGCTTCAGCAGCGCCGCGCCGTCGTGGCTGGTCAGCTCGATCGACTGGTTGGCCTGCCAGTGCGCAGACGGGGCCAACGGTCCGGGGCCGACGCGCCAGACGAAGTAGCCGCCGGTGCTGACGGTGACCCCGGCGACGGCCTTGGACGCGGTCAGCGCGTCCTCCATCGTCGCATTCACCAGCCGCTGCGCCTGCGCCGGGGTGGGGGCGGTGGTTTCCACTCGCAGCGAGGCGTCGAGTTCGTCCGGATGTTCGGTCACCGTCGCCGTCTCGCTGAGGCGCAGCAGGGTTTCGGCGTGTGCGGTGGTGGCGGCTGGCAGGAGGAGAGCGGCCAGCAGCAGGCCGCCGAGGAGAGTGGTGAGACGAAGCCTGTGTCGTGGGATCATGCGGCGCTCCTCGCGGGCGATGGCGGCGCACCCTGCCTGCGCGTCATCTGGTCGGCAAGCGTGTGGTGGTGGCTGGCGCAGGTCCGGGTTGGTTCGACGCGTCGGGCTGGCTGTACGCCCTCTCCGGCCCTTGCGCGAGCTTGGGCCGCGAAGGGCGGGCCAAGGTCGCGAGGGACTTGTGACGCGGGTGAGGGTCGTGGCGCGGCTCGACCCTCACCCTCGTCGCTTCGCGCCTCGACCTCTCCCGCGAGGAGCGGGAGAGGTTGACGCGACGCTGGCTGGTGTTGACTGGGGGTGAGACGCGGGTACGTTCCTGATCGGCACCGGACCCGTCCGGCATAGCCCGGATGAGGGGGGTGCGCGTGCCGATCTGGATCCCGGTGACGGTTTCGGCGGCGCTGTTCCAGTGCTGGCGCACCGCCATGCAGCAGAAGCTGCGGCATCTGCTGTCGGTGAATGGCGCCGGGTTTGTCCGATTTCTGTATGGCGCGCCGACCGCGCTGGTGTTGCTGATCGGCGCCTTGTTGGCGACCGGTGCGAAACTGCCCGCGTTGACCGCGTGGACGGTGCTGTGGGCGACGGTTGGCGGGCTGACACAGATCCTGGCCACCAACCTGCTGATCATGGCGTTCGGCTTTCGCAATTTCGCCGTCGGCACCGCCTATTCCAAGACCGAGGCGGCGCAAAGCGCGGCGGTCGCCTGGGTCCTGCTGCGCGAGACGATCCGCCCGGTTGCCATTGCCGGCATTTGCGTCGGGTTGTGCGGCGTCATGACGCTGTCGCTGGCCGGGCGCGGATTGAAGCCGCGCGATGTGCTGGCGGCGACCGTGCACCCGGCGGCGCTGTGCGGGCTGGGTGCCGGGTTCCTGTTCGCCTTCACGACGGTGTTCATCAAACTCGGCAACCAGTCGGTGGCCGCGCCCAGCGTGTTCGTCCGCGCGCTGTTCGTGCTGGTGCTGACCAACACGCTGCAAACGCTGATGCAGGGCGCCTGGCTGGCGTGGCGCGAACCGGCGGAGCTGCGCAAGGCGTTCACCACCTGGCGCAGTTCGTCGCTGGTCGGCACGCTGTCGGCATGCGGCTCCGCGTGCTGGTTCACCGCGTTTGCGATGACCGAGGTGGCGTTGGTGCGCTCGGTCGGTCAGGTCGAGATCGTGTTCACCCTGCTGTTCAGCCGGTTCTACCTGAAGGAGACGCTGCGGCGGGGCGACGTTGCCGGGCTGATCCTGGTGGTCGGCGGCGTGCTACTCATTGTGGCCGGGAGCTGACCGGCGGCGTTCGGGTGATCCGCAATTCGGTGCGGATTTCCTCGGCCAGCAGTGGGTTCGCGCGGCGGATCTGGCCGGCACGCAGAGTGCTGGCGATGTCGGGCCGCCCCTGCATCTCCCAGGCTTCGAGGAACAGCAGGTCGCTGATCGCGGTCTCGTCCGGGGCGGCACGCAACGCCCGGCGCACCGCCTCGGTCAGCGGTCGGTGCCAAACTTCCGCATTGGGTGACATTGCCCCCACCTCCCCCTGTTTCGTCGGCACTGAGCTAGGGAGGTGGAGGCCGCTTCGCCATCCCCCGGCGTGTGACCGGGGCATGAAATCGACGTGGGGTGAACGAAAGGTTAATATCGGTACAAATCGTGCTTGAACGGTCCCGCGGCGTTCACGCCGAGATAGGTCGCCTGCTTGTCGCTGAGCTTCGTGAGATTGGCGCCGACCTTGGCGAGGTGCAGGGCTGCGACCTTCTCATCGAGCTGCTTCGGCAGGGTGTAGACCTGCCGTTCGTATTTGCCGGTGGGCGCGTTGAACAGCTCGATCTGGGCAAGCACCTGGTTGGTGAAGCTGGCGCTCATCACGAAACTGGGATGCCCGGTGGCGTTGCCCAGGTTCACCAGGCGGCCCTCGGACAGCACGATCAGCCGCTTGCCGTCGGGAAACACCACCTCGTCCACCTGCGGCTTGATGTTGTCCCATTTGTAGTTGCGCAGGGCGTCGACCTGGATCTCGGAGTCGAAGTGGCCGATGTTGCAGACGATGGCGCGGTGCTTCATCGCGCGCATGTGCTCGATGGTGATCACATCCACGTTGCCGGTGGCGGTGACGAAGATGTCGCCGATCGGCGCGGCGTCGGTCATGGTGACGACCTGGTAGCCTTCCATCGCCGCCTGCAGCGCGCAGATGGGATCGACCTCGGTGACCATGACGCGGCAGCCGGCGTTGCGCAAGGACGCGGCGGAGCCCTTGCCGACGTCGCCGAAGCCGTTCACCACGGCGATTTTGCCGGCCATCATCACGTCAGTGCCGCGGCGGATGCCGTCGACGAGTGATTCACGGCAGCCATACAGGTTGTCGAACTTGGACTTGGTGACGCTGTCGTTGACGTTGATCGCCGGGGTCAGCAACTGGCCGTCGCGCGCCATGTCGCGCAGGCGGTGCACGCCGGTGGTGGTTTCTTCCGAGACGCCGCGCACATCGGCCAGCATCGCCGGGTATTTCTGGTGCATCAGCAGCGTCAGGTCGCCGCCGTCATCCAGGATCATGTTGGGCGTCCAGTTATCAGGCCCGCGGACGGTCTGCTCGATGCACCACCAGAATTCCTCGTCGTTCATGCCTTTCCAGGCGAACACCGGCACGCCGGCTGCGGCGACACCGGCGGCGGCGTGGTCCTGGGTGGAGAAGATGTTGCACGAGGACCAGCGCACCGTGGCGCCGAGCTCCTGAAGGGTCTCGATCAGCACCGCGGTCTGGATGGTCATGTGCAGGCAGCCGGCGATGCGCGCGCCGGCGAGTGGCTTGGATTTGCCGTATTCCGCGCGGGTTGCCATCAGGCCGGGCATCTCGTCCTCGGCCATGGAGATTTCCTTGCGGCCCCACTCGGCGAGCGAGATGTCCTTCACCTTGTAGTCGGGCACCTTGTAGTCGTGGGTCGTCGGCATTGGGGGCGCTCCTGCGGGGTCGGCGGGGCTATATAAAGATATCTGCATGTGTGCAAGTCCGAAATTCGGCGGACCCCGAGGGCTGCACTTCTCGACGTGCTGGGTGGAATGCTGGGGAAGGCGACAGCGCGATCGGATAAAGGAAGGTGGGTCGGCAGCACGCCTGCGGGGCGGAGGCACGGCGCGGAGACCGCGAACAGCCTGCGGACGGTCGCGCTCTGCGTAGTGATCGCGAAGGCCCCGAACCTGTCGCCGGGCCTCCGGCGTGAAGGCGATCAACGGCGCGGCGCGGCCCTGCGATGTGGCTTGGCCGCGCGCTTGGCCTCGAGCTGGGCGATGCACTCATCCAGCTCGCGCACGACCTCCTCGCCGTCCACGATCTGCCCGGCGGCAAGCTGCGCCTCGCTCTCGGCAAGAGCCTCACGCCACCCGGCGGGGGCGATGGTGGGGGGTGGTGTGTCGTCCACTGGGTGACAATATGGAAACCCGACCGGGCGATCCAGTGCTGATCAGGCGCGTGTCTCAGACGAAAATTTTTTCCGTTTGACTGACTTCTTCTTGCCCAACTAACGCGTCGATCTCGGCCGCTGTCCCCTCGATGCGCTTAGCCTTAATATTTTACCGACGCGGCCGCGGCGGGGGCCTACGCTGTCAGGTCGCAGGAGCCGTTCGCGCTGGACACGCGACTGCATCCACCGGTGACACCGTGAAGGTGGCTTGGGCGGCGTGCTGAGCAAGCAAGTAATTTAACCGCAAATGACGCAAATGGGTCCGTGCTGAACCGGACTTCCGAGCTGGACCTTAGCTTTCCGTTGGCTTGACGATCGACTTCGACAACTCATGTCCGGAAAATTGAATGAATAGCTCGGTCGCTGGTGCGGCCACCGGCCCATTTGCGTCATTTGCGGTTAAAAAGCCTTCTTCACCAAGCCGTTCCAACGGCCATGCGGTAAAGGTTGCAAAACCACGCCGGCATCCAATGTCCATCGCCGGCCCGGTAGCCAACCACGCTCATTTGCGATCGTCCCAGTGCTGCGCCTATCTTGCGCGCCCCTCGGGGCATTGCCCAAGGAGGCCCGCGCATGGTTCCCGCGTTCCCGCTGACCCGCTTCCGCCGGCTGCGCTCCACCCAGGCGTTGCGCGACCTGGTGCAGGAAACCACCGTTACGCTCAACGACCTGATCTATCCGATCTTCGTCGAGGAGGAGTTGGACGATTTCGCGCCGGTCGACAGCATGCCCGGCGTCTTCCGCATCCCGGAGCGCAAGCTGGCGGCGACCGTGAAGCAGATCGCCGGCGCCGGCGTCCGCGCGCTGATGCTGTTCGGCGTGTCGCATCACAAGGACGCTGATGGTAGCGACTCGTGGAACCCGAAGGGCCTGCTGGCGCGGATGATCCAACGCGCCAAGGAGGCGGCGCCGGGTCTGGTGGTGATCTCCGACACCTGCTTCTGCGAATACACCTCGCACGGGCATTGCGGCGTGATCGCGCAGGGCGACGTGCACAACGACCACACGATCGAGAACCTCGCCCGCCAGGCGGTGGTTGCGGCGAAGGCGGGGGCGGACATGATCGCGCCGTCCGCGATGATGGACGGCCAGGTGGCGGCGATCCGCCATGCGCTGGACGGCAACGGGTTCGAGAGCACGCCGATCATGGCGTATTCGTCGAAGTTCGCGTCGGCGTTCTACGGACCGTTCCGGGCCGCCGCGGGTTGCGATCTTCAGGGCGACCGCAAGGCCTATCAGTTGAACCCATTCAATGGCCGCGAGGCGCTGCGCGAGTCGCTGTCGGATGAGGCAGAGGGTGCCGATATCCTGATGGTGAAGCCCGGCATGCCGTATCTGGACGTGCTGGCCCGGGTGCGCCAGCAGACGCTGCTGCCGATCGCGGCGTATCAAGTCAGCGGCGAGTACGCGATGATCAAGTTCGCCGCGCAGGCCGGCGCGATCGATGAGGCTCGGGTGGTGCGGGAAGCGCTCGGCGCGTTCAAGCGCGCTGGGGCTGACCTGATCCTGACGTACTTCGCCATGGACATCGCCCGGCAGGGTTTTTGAGTTCCCGGGTTTTTGAGTCATGGGGCTATGACGCCGGGGCTGTTGAGCCCAGCGCTACCAGCGGAGAGCAAATCAGATGGCCGAGCGGCAACGCGTCCTTCTGCTGACCGGGGCCAGCCGCGGCATCGGTCATGCCACGGTGAAAACGTTCAGCGACAACGGCTGGCGGGTGCTGACGATCTCGCGCCAGCCGTTCGATCCGCGCTGCCCGTGGGAGGGCGGGGCGAAGAATCACATCCAGCTCGATCTGTCGGACATGGCGCTGGTGCAGGCCGAGATGCCGCGGCTGCGCGACATCGTGGGTGAGGGGCTGGACGCGTTGATCAACAACGCCGCGGTGTCGCCGAAGCGGCCGGATGGCGGGAAGATCTCGACGGTCGAGATGAACTACGCCGACTGGCTGCACGTGTTCAACGTGAACTTCTTCGCTTGCCTGGCGCTGGTGCAGGGGTTGCGCGTGCCGTTGGAGGCGGCGCGTGGGACGGTGGTGAACATGAGCTCGATCGTGGGGTCGCGGGTGCATCCGTTTGCCTCGGCGGCTTATGCGACCTCGAAGGCTGCGCTGTGGGCGCTGACGCGGGAGTTGGCGGCGGATTTCGGACGGGTTGGCGTGCGGGTGAACGCGGTGTCGCCGGGCGAGATCGACACGGGGATTTTGTCGCCGGGAACCGAGGCGATCGTCGATCGCGATATTCCGCTGCATCGGCTGGGCAAGCCTAAGGAGGTTGCGGATTTGTTGCTGTTTCTGTGCTCGCAGACCGCGAGTTACATTTCGGGGTCGGAGATTCACATTGATGGCGGGCAGCGGGTGTAGGGTGGTCGCTCGCCCTGCCTCCCTGGCACCGATCGCAGACGGGAGGTCGAAATCGCCCCGTGACGTTTGGGCTTGCCGCGGCCCGCTCTGAATCGTGCTACAGGCCAGATTCTGGAAAGGTACTTATGGCGAAACCCGAAACCCGATCGATCTTCGATCTCCCCCTCGATGAAGCCACGGAGGCGGCGGCAGATGCCGCTGCTGATGCGGAAATTGAGACAGGCAAAGGCGTGCCACACGAGCGTGTGCGCAAGTGGCTGTTGAAGGTGGCCAAAGGCGAGAGAGTTCCGCCGCCCGAAGCCTGACATTAGCGTGTGATCTGGTCACCGTCGGCACTCCGGGAAGTCGCGCGCGCAACCGACTACCTCATGGACTTCAATCCAAGGGCCGCCAAAGAGCTTGCCGAAGGTTTGGTTCTTGCCGGCGACAGCCTTGCGCATTTCCCGCATCGCGGGCGGCGCGTATCCAATACTGACATGCGCGAGTTGGTGACGGCGTATCCCTACATTATTCGATATCGCATCGTCCGCGATGATGTGGTGCGCATCCTGCGTTTGCGTCACACCTCGCGCCGGCCGACAAATCCCTGATGATCGAGGTGGGACCGGGTTTGCTGGTCTGCGTATCAAGCCAGACGTTGTACTCGGCGCCCGAACGATCGGCGCTCTGCCCGCACGTACTTCATCCACGCCGGCGTCCACAACTGTAGTGGTCGCACGAAGGCAAGTCGTGGATGCCGGCATGCGCCGGCATGACGGGGGGTCGTCAGGTATTCATTGCGTCGAAGAAATCGTTGTTCGTCTTGCTGTATTTCAGCTTGTCCAGCAGGAACTCCATCGCGTCCACGGTACCCATCGGGTTCAGGATACGGCGCAGCACCCACATCTTCGATAGCGTGCCCTTCTCGACCAGCAGCTCTTCCTTGCGGGTGCCCGACTTGGTGATGTCGATCGCCGGGAAGGTGCGCTTGTCGGACAGCTTGCGGTCCAGGATGATTTCCGAGTTGCCGGTGCCCTTGAACTCTTCGAAGATCACCTCATCCATGCGGCTGCCGGTGTCGATCAGCGCGGTGGCGATGATGGTCAGGCTGCCGCCCTCTTCAATGTTGCGGGCGGCGCCGAAGAAGCGCTTCGGCCGTTGCAGCGCGTTGGCGTCCACGCCGCCGGTCAGCACCTTGCCGGACGACGGCACCACCGTGTTGTAGGCGCGCGCCAGGCGGGTGATGCTGTCCAGCAGGATCACCACGTCGCGCTTGTGCTCGACCAGGCGCTTGGCCTTTTCCAGGACCATCTCGGTCACCTGGACATGGCGCGTGGCCGGTTCGTCGAAGGTCGAGGCGATCACCTCGCCCTTTACCGAGCGCACCATGTCGGTGACTTCCTCGGGCCGCTCGTCGATCAGCAGCACGATCAAGAAGACTTCCGGATGGTTGGCGGCGATCGCGGTGGCGATGTTCTGCAGCATCACCGTCTTGCCGGTGCGCGGCGGCGCGACGATCAGCGCACGCTGGCCCTTGCCGACCGGGGAGATCAGGTCGATCACCCTCGGCGTGTAGTCCTTGGTGGGGCCCTTCGCGACCGATTGGAAGTTCTCGACCTCCATCTTCAGCCGTTCGTCGGGGTACAGCGGGGTGAGGTTGTCGAAGTTGATCCGGTGGCGCACCGCCTCGGGCGGCTCGAAGTTGACGGTGTCGACTTTCAGCAGCGCGAAGTAGCGCTCGCCGTCCTTGGGCGCGCGGATCTGGCCTTCGACCGAGTCGCCGGTGCGCAAACCGAACCGCCGCACCTGGGTGGGGCTGACATAGATGTCGTCCGGCCCGGGCAGGTAATTGGCCTCCGGGCTGCGCAGGAAGCCGAAGCCGTCGGGCAGGATTTCCAGCGTGCCTTCGCCGTGGATTGCCTGGTCGTTCTCGGCCAGGTTCTTCAGGATCGCGAACAGCATGTCCTGCTTGCGCAGGGACGAGGCGTTCTCGATCTGCAGGGATTCAGCGAAGCTCAGCAGGTCTGCTGGGGATTTGGCCTTGAGTTCGGCGAGATGCATCGTCGTGAGGTCGCTCTGATTGATGACGGAATTGGGCGGGGATGCCCGGTCTTCGGTCGCCAATTCATCGCAAGTGGATGTCCGGTTGCCGATCCGTCTTTGGGATGTAAAGGCGGCGATTGATCGCCACGGAGAGGAGGGAAGCGCACCCTAGGCAGGCGTCTGACCCAGGTCAACGTGGGCCACATGGGCGCGGGGCGGGGCGGCGTCAACCCCCCGCCGGGCGAACCGAAGGAAGGCCAGGGGCTTTGCCCCTGGACCCCACCAAGGGGCGCTGCCCCTTGGAACCCCGCCAAGGGCGGAGCCCTTGGAACCCGCCCGTTGTTTGGGGCACGGGAGGGGGGACTGGGCCGAGCCGGGCAGCCGCCCTCACGCGGGCCGATCGGCCCGCGTGAGGGCGGCTGCCCGGCTCGGCCCGTCCCCCCTCCCGTGCCCCAAACAAAATGGATGATTCTAAAGGCTCCGCCTTTAGTGGGGGTCCAGGGGGCAAAGCCCCATAGGCGTTAACTTACCGCCGGATGGGGTAACGGACATGTGGTGTTCGTTTTCGCCTGGAGTGGGCGAGCCGGCGGTGGACATTGGGTCCGGCGTGCAGCAGATCATCGACGGTGAGGCTGCCGAGGACAGCAAGCAGCAGCACGCGCCGGGTAATGTCCCACGCGCGCCAGAGCGAGGGGATGTAGGTGGCATCGAGCAGGTCCTCAGGGGAAGACTCCAGGAACTCCTGGCTGAGATCGTCGCACAACAGGGCCAGAATGAGATGCGCAGTGAGCCAACTTCGTGACGCCCGCTCGGTGCGGGTCGGAATGCGGTCCATCCGCAGCAGGGATTTCAGTCGCTTGAACGCCAGTTCGATTTGCCAGCGCAGGCGATAGACGGCGAGCACTTCCTCTGCCGGATAGCCTTCCGCCGGCAGCGAGGTAGCCAGGATCATGAATTCCGCTGCAATCAGGCTGCGCGGATCGAGCACCTTCTGCTTGCGCGAAGCCTCGGCGCGCAACTTGTTGCGGGCGGCTTCGGTCGTCTCCGGGGTCTTGCGCCGGACGATCAGGCGCAGCGGCAGCGGCGGGTCCAGCACGCCAACCCTGGCGCGCAGGATCACTTCGTGCGGCGCCATGTCGGCCGGCAGGGTACCGAGATGGGTGATGAGATCGAAGTCGGACCCGTCCGGGCGGATCAGGCTGAAGGCGTTCCAACCCACCCGAACGATGAAATCGGCCTGATTGGCGCCTTCCTGGCGGAAGCGGTGCAGACTCGCGGCGCGGGCAAAGTTGCGGTCGCCGATGCGGATCTCGCCTGGGATGGGTGCGCCACGCTCGATCGCCTCGGCACCGTGCTTGTCGGTCAGCTCCAGCTGCGAGAAGCCGCCGCGGTCGAGATCGTAGACCACATGCAGCCGCCAACTGGTCGTCTTGCTGCCGCGCTCGCGGAAGCAACTGCCGTCGGCATTGCGCAGGATGCGCCCAGCCCAGCGCACCGCGGCACCGGGAGCCTTGTCCGCCAGCTGGCACGCCATCACGGCGTCGAGGAACTCGACCGCCTTGTCGAGCCGTTTCTTGACCGCCGGGTCGCTCATCTTGGCGAGGCCGAGCATGGTTGCCCAGGCGGCAGTTTCGCTCAGCGACAAGCCACCGGGACCGCGCGCCAGGGCAAGGCGCAGCAGGTCGGCGCCGCTGCCGATCTCGCGCTGGCGCTCGATCGCCTTGGTCTGCCGGGCAATCTGGTCGAGATCGACAGTGCCGGGAAGCTGGTGCAACAGGCTGTCGAACTGATCCGAGGGGAGAGATGCCGTGTTTTGCATCCGCCCCGAGAATCCTACCGAGTCGAGCCGGGTCAAGCGGTAAGTTAACGCCTATGGGGCAAAGCCCCCTGGCGGGTTTCAGGGCAGCGCCCTGACCTTCCTTCGTTCTAGCTGCAAAAGGATGACGCCGTGACCCTGACGAGCAAGTTTCCGCGCATCGATCTCGCCACCAGCCGGCTTGGCTTCGGCGGCGCGGCGATGGGGCTGACCAATTATCTCGGTCGTTACGATGCGGCGGGAAGCCGCGATGTCTCGCTCGCCGCGGTGCGTCGCGCGGTCGAGCGCGGCATTACGTATTTCGATACTGCGCCCGGCTACGGGAACGGGCTGTCCGAGGAGATCATGGGCGAGGCGCTGCAGGGTGTGTCCGGTGTCGTGCTTGCGACCAAGGTGCCGCTTGTCGCGGCGGCGGACGTGCGCGGATCGCTGGAGGCGAGTCTGCGCCGGTTGCGGCGGTCGCGCGTCGATCTGCTGCAGATCCACGGTGGCAGTATCGATGGCGAGGTATTGGCGCAGCTTCTGGCCAAGGGCGGCATGGTGGAGCAGCTCGTGCGGCTGCGCGAGGAAGGACTGACCAGCACGATCGGCTTTACGTCGGAGGACAACAACCGCGGCGTCTACGCGCTGATGGATACCGGCGCGTTCGACACGATGCAGATCTCGTACAATGTGCTGTTGCAGCATCCGTACGAGCCGACGCGGCCGTTCGGCAGCCTGTTCGAGGCGAAGCGGCATGGGTTGTTCACGATTTCCATGCGCACCTTCACCTCCGGCATTTTCCAGAAATGGATCCGGCTGACGAACCCGGCGGACCGGTTCGACTACACCGCGGCGCTGATCCAGTTCGTGCTGTCGAACCCGCTGATCGACGCCGCCCTGGTCGGCATGCGCACGCCGGAGGAGGTGGACGCCAATGTGGAGATCTGGCGCGATGAGGCCGGCCGCATCGACGTGACCGAGCTATGGACGCGCTACGTCGAGGCTTGACCGCCGGCGAGGTGCTGGGACAAACCGACGGACGGCCGAGATCCGTCCGTCGCCCCGGCGTAATCACGCGACGAACTGGCCGGGGTCATCTCGCCCCGCCATCCGGCAAGCGCACCAACGCCCGCATCCAGCGCCTGTAGGCGGCATGACCCGACCGACAGGCGCTGCCGCCGGGGACACCGGGTGATCCGAACCCGACAGGCTGCCAACTCTAGCCCGCGAGGAGAGGAACGAGATAAGGCCCCGCCAGCGAGGTGCAGACCGCGCCGAGCGCCATCGCGGCGCCGGCGACGGCGCCCGACAACTGGCCTTCGACGACCGCTTCCGCCGTGCCTTGGCCGTGCGAGATCGTCCCCAGCGCCAACCCGCGGGAAATGGGGTGCGTGATCCCCGCGCGGTTCATCAGCCAAGGGCCGAGGCTGGCGCCCAGCATGCCAGTGATGACGACGAAGATGGCGGTCAATGCCGGGGCGCCGTGCACGATCCTGGCGATCTCGACTGCAATCGGCACGGTCGTCGATTTGATCGCGATCGAGGCGGTGAGAAGCTGGGAGAAGCCAAGGATCCGTGCCGTCAGTCCC
Source organism: uncultured Alphaproteobacteria bacterium (assembly GCA_963826975.1). GTDB lineage: Bacteria > Pseudomonadota > Alphaproteobacteria > Acetobacterales > Acetobacteraceae > Palsa-883. The sequence goes on from CAWGZJ010000003.1 coordinate 213,292, forward strand.
GCAACGACCATCGTCCCCAGCGAACCGACGAGCAGGCCGCAGCCGGCAGGCACGATGTTTCTGAAAAATGACTGGCGGTTCTTGTAGAGCGGCAGGGCGAGGGCGACGGTCGCGGGTCCGAGAAGGAACGTCATGATGTCCTTCGCCGGCCCGTAATCGCCGAACGAAACCCCAGAACCAAGCAGGATCGCGATGATGATGACCGTGCTGAAGAGAACCGGCGTGGTCAGCGGCGATGGATAGCGCTTGCGTGCCACGAGGCTGAGGCTATAGGCGCCGACCGTCACGGCAATTCCGAAACCCGTGACGGCCACGATCGGGAGCGCTGTCATGACTTTCCTCCCCGCTGCCAGGGCTTGGCGAGCAGAACCTGTGAGACGAACCCCGTGAGCAGAATGCCGACGGCCGCGCTGAGGGCGAGAACCAGCATGATCGCGAGGCCATGTGCCAGCAGCAGCGGCCCCGAATTCATCAGCCCGACCGTGATCGGCACGAAGAAGAACGCCAGATGCCTGATCAGGAAAGATCCGGTGAGATCGAACCAGGCGAGCTTGACGACACCGAGCGCCAGCAATGCGTAGAGGGCAAGCATGCCGACGAGGTTGCCGGGGATGGGCAAGGCCGCCTGTTGCACCGCCCAAACGCCGGCGAAGTTCAGCGCCCACAGCCCGGTCAGTTGCAGCGCCACGAGCGCCGCTTGTTCGAGCCGCGGGTGGACGATGCGAGAACGGTGCGGCGCGCTCGCCCCAACCATCGGCGCGCTGCCGGCAATCATCGTGTTGGCGATCTCGTTCATCCCTGATTGGCCTGCTGCCTTGGCAGCGAGTTCGATTTTCGGGTCGCGGGCGCGTGGATCGCGGGCCAGGAAGTCGCGATGCATCGGAAAGAGCGGGCGTGTCGAACGCGGCGAGGAGCGCAAGGACGGCGAAACCGTCGGACGCGCGGTGGTGCTCCGCTTCGACCGCCAGCGCATCGTATCTCGGGAGGCACGATCCGAGGCCGGCAAAGAAGCGGCTGCGGATTCCGCCAATTCGGCCAGGTGGGTCATGTGGCGCTCCCGTTCGTGTGGGTTGCTTCGTTGCCCTGACATCCTGCTGGTCGGCCGTAGCTGGTTGCTATCCAGATGGCGCAAAGTCCGGACAGATTGCGAAAAGTTTTGGCAATGTCGTGCCTTGCCCGCCCAACAGGCCGCAGAAAATCGCCCAAGTTTGATGGATATCTCGGTGTTTCCGGTTCTGACGGGCGTCCGGAGCCTGATTTTGCGCCACTCCGCCGGCCCTGACGGCGAGGATTCTGCTGCCGGGGCCGTTTTGGACAGACCCCGAATGTCGTTACGCCGCGACCACGAGGCCGCTCCGGTTCTCCATCACCGCCCGCGCCAGGGCCTATCCCGGAAACGCAGCGTATTGCGTCGCAGCGCGTCCACTGGGGAGACGCCGAAAGCCGTCTTGTAAAGCTTGGTGAAACGGCCGGGATTGGTAAAGCCGTACTGATAGGCGAGGTGCGTGACGTTGCCCACGAACTCGTCGTTGTTCAGGCACTGACGCACCGCCTCGAGCCGGGCCTGCAGGATCGCCGCGGCGGGCGTGGTGTCGCGAAACTGCTTGATGCCAAGTTGCAGACTTCGGACGCCGCATCCCGCGGCGGCGGCGACATCGTCTAGCGCGATCGGTTGCGCGGCATGGTCACGAATATACTCCTCGGCGCGCCGCACCGTCCCCGGCACTGCGGATCCGGCCGGCCGGGCCAGCCGCTCCGAGTAGTTATTCGGCAGACCCTGCAGCATCGAATACAGCAACAGATCGGTGAAGGACCGGCAGGCCAGGTCGGAACCAGCGAACGAATGCGCGTTGCCCAGCGCCTCGGTAAGCAATCGCACCAGCCGCAGGACGCTCTGGCCCGGCGCGGTGTTCAGGTTGACAATAGGATCGAAGACTATGTCCTCCCTCGCCGGGCCACCCAGCAATCCCGCCAGCCTCTGCTGCAGGCTCGCAGCGGGAATCCAGATCGCAAGCCGCTCATGGTCATGGGTCGCAGCAAGCGTGGTACCCGGAACGCCGCGATAGATCAGACCTACATGGGGGAACACCTCGAAGCGGCCGAGCGTGCTGGTTCCAAAGCAGGTGAGTGCGCCCCGGCTAACGATCGTCAGGCAGTAATCGGGCAGCCCGGTCTCGGTTATGACCAACTCGGCTGGGCATCGATCCGCGATGTACGCGATGTCGAGTTCGCCAACCCCGCACGCCCCGCGCGTCGAAAGGATTTCGCCGCGGGTGCGATCCCCGGGGAGGGCGGCGGTCAGCCGGTACGTCAGCCGCCGGAAATACGGTTTAAGGAAGTATGGCTGCAGACGGGGCCAGTAAACGCCGGATTCGAGTTCTCCGAGATCGCACAGGTGGGCGAGCCTGAACCGGTCAAGCGGCACGCTGGCGGTCAGAGATGCCGCGTGATCGTAATCTCGTGTCGTCCGGTCAGAAGCCACAGCGTCTCCATCGAACCTGCGGGAAACGTTCTTCCGACGATCAGGCTTGGGGTCCCCAACAGCGCTCACCAAACCGGCCGCTCCAGATCAGTAACGTGCCTGCCGTCCCAACTCGCGATCGGCTGGGCGAGCACCCGGTGCGGCAGCAGGCGGCCCTTAGGGTGTAGCATGGCCCTCAATCCCCCCGAGGGAAAAATGTGGTGGCGGCGATCGGCGTTGTGTTTGCGGCACGGGGTGGCCAGGACAGGGACGCGGGAGGCATCCTTGCCATCGCTGTCAGGTTGACGAAGTGCACCAACGCCACACAAAGGGGCACGGCGTGGGTCAATCGTTTCGTCACCTGGCATAACAGGGTGCCGGCAATCGCTCGGGAGTAGAATTGGATGCGGGTCAGCGCCGCCGCGCTCGAGACCGTCAGTGTGGACGTGCCAGAGGCGGCGCTCGAGGCTTTCGAGGCAGCGCTCGGCAGCGTCTGTGCGACGGTCGGATTTTTCCGCGATCCCGCCGGCGCACGGTGGTTTGTGGAAGGCGTCAAGCCGGTGGGCGAGGGCGATGCGGCGCTGACCGCGGCGCTGGCGTTGGCGACCGCGCTGACCGGGGTGGAGGCCGTGCCGCGGCGGACGGCCATCCCGGCGGATGGCTGGCTGGCGCGCACCCGTGCGGCATTTCCTCAGCAGTTGATCGGGCGCCGCTTCGCGGTGCGCGGCACGCATCTCTCCGGGCCTGCGCCGGCGGGGCGGATCACGCTGACACTTGACGCCGCGCTGGCGTTCGGGTCGGGGGAGCATGGCTCGACCCGTGGTTGCCTGCGTGCGTTGGAGCGCGTGGCGCGTCGGCGGCCGCGGCGGATTCTGGATCTTGGGACCGGCTCCGGGATCCTGGCGATGGCGGCGGCGCAGCTGCTGCACCGGCGCGTGCTGGCGACCGATATCGAGCCGTGGTCGGTGCGGGTTGCCCGCGGGAACGCTGTGCTCAACCGGATCGGACCGATGCTGCGCTGCTGGCGGGCGGATGGTTGGCGTGACCGGGCGGTGCGGGCGAGTGGACCGTATGATCTGGTGTTGGCGAATATCCTGGCGCGGCCGCTGTGCCTGATGGCGTGGCCGCTGGCGGCGCATCTGGCGCCGGGGGGACTGCGATATTGGCAGGGCTGCTGGTGGGCCAGGCCAGGCAGGTTTTGGTGGCGCATCGCCGGCGGGGGCTGCGGCTGGAGGCGGTGATTTCCGAGGGGCCGTGGACGGCGCTGGTGCTGCGCGCTGGGTGTTCAACCGGTCGTGGGTCGGCGGCGCACGGCGTGCATGCCAGCATCCACGACTTCGCTTGCGGCGTGAAGTCAAGTCGTGGATGCCGGCCTGCGCCGGCATGACGGGGGCGGCTGGCTCATGCTTCGATCTTTCGTAATAACCGCTGCTCGACGATGGTGACTGCCCGGGTCAGCGGGAAGGCGATTACGAAATAGATGAAGGCGACCGTCGTCAGAATCTCGACCGGGTGGAATGTGCGCGTTGCGATGTTCTGCCCGACGTAGAGCAGATCGGACATGCCGACCGCGGAAACCAGCGAGCTTTCCTTGAACAGGCTGACGGTGTTCGAGAGCAGCGTAGGGATGGCGCGCAGGATGGTTTGCGGGAATATGACGTGGGTGATTTTGGCGACCGGGGCCAGGCCGAGTGCCACACAGGCATCGTGCTGTTCGCGCGCGATCGCCCTCATTGCGGCGCGGAAGGTCTCGCAGGAGATGGCCCCCATGTAGAGGCTGAGTGCGATGATCGCCGAGGCAAGACTGCCGATCTCGACATGCAGCACGAGCGGCAGGCAGAAGAAGATCCAGAAGATCTGGATGAGCACCGGCGTCCCGCGGAAGAACTCGACGTAGAGCGAGCCGATTGCATAGATCAGCCGGTTTTCCGACGTGCGCATCAGGCTGAGCGCGAAACCGAGCAGCATGCCGAGGATCACGCAGATGACCGTGAGCTTCAGCGTCGTCGCCAGGCCGACGAGCAGGGCGCTCCAATAGTCGAGGATGAAGCCGAATGAGAAATGATAGGTCATTGCGGGTGCCGCTCAGCCGGCCAGCCGGCGTGCGTTGCGGCGCTCGAAATAGGCGGCGAGTTGGCCGACCGGAAACGAAATGGCGAGATAGATGACGGCGGCGATCGTGAAGGTCTCGATCGGCCGGTAGGTTTGGGTCGACATGGTCTTCGCCTGGTACATCAGGTCGGCGACCGCGACGAGCGAGACCAGGGCGCTTTGCTGGAACAGGCCGATCGCGTTGCTGATGAGGACGGGCAGCGCCAGGCGCAGCGCCTGCGGGAATACGACATGCAGGATGCGCGCGCGCCAGGAAAGGCCGAGTGCCACACTGGCGTCGAACTGGGCGCGCGGGATGGCCTGGATCGCCGCGCGGTAGGCCTCGGCGTTGAAGGCGGTGAGATTGAGGCCTAGCGCCAGCACGCCCATCGTTATGGCGTCGAGAAAAACGTTGAACAGGATGGGCACGCAATAGAAGAACCACACGATCTGGATGAGTGCCGGTGTGCAACGAAAGAATTCGACGAAGGCGGTTGCGGGCCAGCGGATGATGCGTATGGGGCTCATGACCAGGAGTGCGACGCCGAAGCCGAGGGTCAGGCCGATGGCGTTCGCCAGGAAGGTGAGTTGCAGAGTGACGACTAGGCCGTCGAGCAGTTTGTCGAAGTCGCGGAAGACGAAGAAGAAGTTGAGGTGGTAGTTCATGGGCGGAACGGTAGACCTGTCCGGGTGTTTGCGGGAGAGGCCGGTGAGTGGAGCGGGACGGGTGAGGGTGGTGCGGCGGGCAGCACCCTCACCCTCGTCGCTGCGCGCCTCGACCTCTCCCGCGAAGAGCGGGCGAGGTGTAGCTGGAGTTGTTGCATGTCTTATGCGGCGCGCAGGATATTGACGATGAAGTCGCGCGTGCGGTCCAGCTTCGGGTTGGAGAAGAACTCGGCGGGTTCGCCGTGTTCCAGGATGACGCCGCCGGCGCAGAACGCGACGCGCGTTGCGATGTTTTTCGCGAACCACATGTCGTGCGTTACCACCATCATCGGCATGCCCTGCTCGGCTAGTTCGACCATCATGCGTTCGACCTCGACGACCAGCTCGGGGTCGAGCGCGGAGGTCACTTCGTCGAACATCATGAGTCTGGGCTCCAGCATCAGGGCGCGCGCGATGGCGACGCGCTGCTTTTGGCCGCCGGAGAGCTGGGCGGGGTAGGATCTGGCTTTGTCGCCCAGGCCGAAACGATCGAGCAAGGCCATTGCGCGTTGGGTGGCGCCCGCCTTCGCTTCGCCGCGCGATGTTACCGGTGCCAGAATGAGGTTTCCGACGACGCTCAGATGGGGAAACAGGGTGTAGTGCTGGAACACCATGCCGACCTGGCGCTGGATCGCCCGCTCGATGCGGTTCTTCTGGTTGCCGCCGCTGGTGGAGATGTAAAGTTGGTTGTCGATGTGGATCTCGCCCGCGTCGATCGGGTCCAGCCCCATGATGCATCTGAGCAAGGTGCTCTTGCCGCCGCCGCTGGGTCCGATGATGACGAGCCGGTCGTTGCGGCCCATTTCAAGATCGAGACCCTTGAAGACCTGGACGGCGCCGTGGGCGAAGCTTTTGTGCAGGCCGCTGATCTGGACGAAGTTCTGGTCCGGCATGACGGGGATGCGTCGCCGGCCGCCGTCTACTGGCCGCCTGTGATCACCTTGTTCACGTAGTACTCGCCGAGCTTTGCGACGTGGCCTTCGGCGACCGCTTCCTCGAGGAAGATGTTCAGGGCCTCGATCTGCTCGAGCGGCACCGACTTGCGGAAGCCGTAGGCCACGCCCTGCTTGGCGAGCGACGGCTCCGGCAGGACGGTGGCGGACCAGTCCTTGTTGACCGCGGCGAACAGCATGTTGGTGTCGGCGTCGTCGACCGAGATGTCGGCGCGCCTGGATGATACGGCGAGGCGCGCCGCATCGACATCGGGCAGGCGCATGATGGTCGCGTGCTTGACGATGTCGGTGATCGTGTGGTCCTGCGCGGTGCCCGACATGATCGAGAAGGTGATGCCATCCTTGTCGAAGTCGGCCATCGATTTCCATTCCGGCTTGATCTTCGGGTTCGCCTTGTTGAAGACGAAGGAGATCTGGTACTGCCACGGCGCCATCGAGTAGTTGATCGAGAGCGCGCGCTTGGCCGTGCGGTTGAGCGCCGGGGCGACGTCCCATTTGCCGGCCTGCATTCCGGCGATGATGTTGTCCCAGGTGGTGTCGACGAACTCGACCTTGACGCCCAGCACCTGCTGGCCGAATTCCTTGATGAGATCGACGAAGATGCCGCTGTATTCGCCGGTTTTCGGATCGCGCATCACGTGCGGCGGGGCCAGCGCTGCGGCGACGCGCAGGGTCCCGCGGTCCTGCACCGCTTTCCACAGATCTTCGGTTTGTTGTGCGGCGGCGACGTGGCTTGCGGCTGATAGTGATAGCGCGATGCCCAGTGCGCCCAGCAGCAGGCAGCAACGGGCCAGCATCGACCGGATTGCGGTGGTCATTTGCATGTCTCCCCCTGTGGCGGTCGCGGTGCCGCCATTGCGTTGGGGGACGTTATCCGGCGTGGGGGGCGGGCACAACATCGTGAAACTCTGCCCCTCCCTCAAGGGGAGGGGGGAGGGTGGCGGTGTGAAACGGGAGCTTCCGACACTGAGCCGTAATGCAAAATGACCTCCCGGCATCCCGGGCGGCCGTTTCCCTTGGAGGCGCGTTACTTCTTTAGAGTTGGCAACTTTAGAGTTGGCAACGCGTCAGCACCCCTCTGGACGGTGAAGGTCATGTCCACGATTGGCTGTGGCGGCGGCGCTGGGGGTCGCGTCTGCGATGCGGGCGGAGCCGGCGGTGGCGTGGTCTGCGAAGGAGACGAACTGCTCATGGCAAAGCCTAGATGATGCCGAATTTTGTGGTGACCACGATTAGAATGGTGGCAAGCAATGCAAAAAACAAGCTCCATAGCAGACAGGCGACGGCCCGAGCGCGGTAGTGGTATCGCTCTTGAGTAGCTTCCCGATTTGATGCCGCCGCTCGTGCAAGTGGCTCAAGCAGTTGTTCTCTGACGCTGACCACAACAAGGGTATCGACGTCGTCTGCGCCTTGGCCGACATAATGGGCGTGGATTTGACGCGTGCCATCAATGAGGTTGGATTCCGGGCCAATTCTCATGTAGTCGCGTTTCCGCGTTGCCAGGCCGAGAAAAACCAGGACAGCCACGCTCAAGCACACGACAAAAACCAAGCAAACTCCGGCGAGTAACGCCGACCATGCGCAAGGGACAACAGACCAGGTCAGGACCGGAGGCTTCGCTGCACTACACTCTCCCACAATCGCACTCCAGGAAGGTAGTTGCGTCGCCGAATAGTTGAGCGATGCCACAATCAGCCCCAATGCCGTTGCGAAAAACGGTAAAGTCCGGTGAACATCCTCTGCGGCTCCGACCTCCTGCCGATAGAGATCCTGCAACAGTGCAAGAATCACGCTTGCCGTCTTCTCCCCAAGCGGCGGCAGTTCGGGCGTCCCCGACACAGCAACTCTCTCCCAAACTCAACGCGGGTCGCCGCACGGTGCCCGCGGCGCTACGGCAACGCCAAGGATCCTGGTTGGGCGCGCTACAGCGCCAACGCCAGCCGGACAAGCGCCCGCTGATCTCCTGTCCAATTCCCGACCTTCGCCGCGGTACGTTCCGCCCCGGCTCACTGCCCGCCGGTGACGTCGATCGTTACGCCGGTGACGAAATCGGCGTCGGATGACGCAAGGAAGCAGATCACCTTGGCCTGGTCATCCGGCTGGGCGATACGCCGCAACGGCACCCGCGCGGTTTCCGCCGCCTGGTCCTCGGGGGCTCGCTGGTTCCAGTGTGGCAGCAGCCGCTCGCTGAGCGTCAGGCTTGGTGCGATGGCGTTGATGGTGATGCCGAATGGTCCCAGCTCGAATGCCAGCTTGCGGGTGAAGGCGATGATGCCGCCCTTCGCGGTGGCGTAGGCGCTGGAGGATGACGCGCTCAGGCCGCGGCCGGCGATCGAGGCCAGGTTGACGATCTTGCCGTGGCGCGCCTGCTTCATGACGGGCACGACGGCGTGGGTGAACAGGAAGGTGCCTTCCAGGTTGAAGGCGATCAGCTTCTGCCATTCCGCGAAGGTGAGTTCGTCGATGGTGGCGGAGGGCCGCGCGATCACCGTGCTGCCGCCTACCGCGTTCACCAGGATATCGATGCTGCCGAACTGGCGCGCGGTTCCGGCGACCAGCGCGCCGACCTGCGCCGGGTCCAGTGCGTCGGCGCAGTGGGCGTGGGCGCGGCCTCCGGCGTCGGTGATCGCGGCGACCATCGCGTCCAGCCGGGCTTCGTTGGTGTCCACGCCGACGATGATGGCGCCCTCGCGCGCCATGATGTCGGCGGTGGCGCGCCCGATTCCGGCGCCGGCCGCGGTGATCAGCGCCACTTTGTTCTGGAACCGCATTGCTTCCTCCGTTTTGTCGGCAGGTTTTTCGTCGTGGGGAGTCTCGGTCACGCAACCCAGCATTGCGCCCGCCGGCGCGGTTGTCACCCGCCGGGCCGATGACAGGGTGGGCCGCCCCGAGGCAGAGTCGCGGCAATCGGGGGAAAGCATGGCTGACAACGAAGTGAACGCCGTGGCGGTGCCAGCCGCCGCGTCCATGCCAGACACCGCGTCCATGAATTCGGCGCAAACCGCCGCATCCGCCAGTGCGGCGCGCGCTGGGGCGTCCGGAGGCGCGGCGGAAGCTGCACCAATCCTGTTGGAACCGGTGCCGGACGCGCGGCGCACGCTGGTGCTGGCCGCGTGCCTGATGGGCACCTTCATGGCGGCGGTGGAGAGCACCATCGTGGCTACCGCGATGCCGACCATCGTTGGCGACCTGCACGGTTTCAACCTGTTCAGTTGGGTGTTCACCGTCTACCTGCTGGCCCAAGCGGTCAGCATCCCGATCTATGGCCGGCTGGCCGATCTGTATGGCCGCAAGCGGATGTTCTTTGTCGGCGCCGGGCTGTTCATGGTTGGCTCCGGTTTGTGTGGGTTATCAACCGGCATGGTCCAGTTGGTTTTCTTCCGCGCGTTGCAGGGGTTCGGCGGCGGCGGTGTGCAGCCGGTCGCGATGACCATCCTGGGCGATATCTACAGCCCGGCCGAGCGGGCCCGCGTGCAAGGCGTGGTGTCGAGCGTGTTTGGGGTTTCGGCGGTGGTCGGGCCGTCGCTCGGCGCGTTCCTGGTGGAGCATGTGAACTGGGAGTTCGTGTTCTGGGTGAACCTGCCCGTCGGCGCGGCGGCGATCGCGATGATCGGCTGGTTCCTGCACGAGGATGTTCGGCCGCGCCGGCGGCGGATCGATTGGCTGGGTTCGTTGCTGATGATGGTGTCGGTCAGCGCGCTGATGCTGGCGCTGGTGCAGGCGACGACGCTGTCTGCCGGCGCGCTGGTGGCGTTGGTGGGCGGCGGCGTGGTGGCGCTGATGGTGCTGATCCTGCACGAGCGGGCGACCAAGGAGCCGATGCTGCCGCTGGAGTTGTGGCGGCAGCGGGTGATCGCGGTGGGCAGCGTCGGCGGCGGGCTGGCCGGGGCGGTGATGATGGGCGTCGCCGCGTTCCTGCCGACGTATGTGCAGGGCGCGATGGGGCAGAGCGCGACGGTCGCCGGGCTGGTGCTGGGCGCGATGTCGGTGACCTGGGCGCTGGCCAGTATTTATGGCGGGCGGCTGATGGTGCGGACCACCTATCGGCTGGCGGCGGTGCTGGGCGCGCTGGCTTTGCTGCTAGGCAGTGTGGTGCTGGTGATGTTGACGCCGGAGCGCGGGGTTTGGTGGGCGACCGTCGGGTCGCTGGTGATCGGGGTGGGGATGGGGTTGTCGAACTCCGCGTACCTGGTCTCGATCCAGGCGGCGGTGGCTTGGAACCAGCGTGGGGCGGCGACTTCTTCGTGTTTGTTTCTGCGGTTTGTGGGGCAGTCGGTGGGGGCCGCGTCGTTTGGCGCGGTGCTGAATTTGACGTTGCTGCACCGGGCGCCGGATTTGATGTTCGAGGCGGATCAACTGCTTGATCCGGCGCGGCGCGGGGAGATGGCGGCGCCGGTGTTGGCGCGGCTGACCGAGGCGATGGCCGCGGGGTTGCACAATGATTATCTGCTGGCGTGCGGGTTTGCGGTGCTGACGTTGGTGTTGGCGGCGATGCTGCCGGCTCGGCTTAGTCCGCGGGGGCAGGCGCTGCGACGGTAGCGCGGGTGGTACTGTGGGGTTCGGTTTGCTGGCCGGTTTGCTGGTTAGCGTGATGCGGAGTTGCCGCGGGTGATCGGTGCTTGACTCTTGTTGTTAAGTATAATAACATACTTCGAATCAAGACCCAGACACAGGAGATCGATTTGAGCCACGAGCGACTGAAAGTGACCGACAGAGTGGCTGGCAGGAGTGACGACCTTGCGACGGAATAACGACCGTCTGTTCCGCGTGCTGGGGCATCCTGAGGCGGATCGGCAGCAACTGCGTGAGTTGCTCGCGGCGCGGATCATGGGCGTGCTGGCTGATCGGAAGCTCACTATGCGGGCCGCGAACAAGCTGACCGGGTACGCGGCGTCCGACCTTTGCCGCATCCGCACCGGGAGGTTTGGCCACTTCACCATCGATCGGCTGATGCTGGTGCTGAGCGCCCTGGGGCAGCAGGTCAAGGTGCGGGTGAGTGTCCGTCCGCGCCGCGCCGGCCAGGCGACGGAGAACACCGCGGAGACCTAGCACGGCGCTGCCATTTGGTGGTGACGGATGGCGGGTTGGCGGTTTGCCGAGCGTGCTCGAAACCTTGGTGCCTTCCTGGCACCAACCCCTCCCCCCGACCCCTCCCCCCAACCCCCTCCCTCAAGGGGAGGGGGAGAGCTATATTTACTTTGTTGGTCAGCCTTCGTCCGAGCGGACGAAGCGCTGGCGTGCCTGGATCTCGGCGATATCGGTTGGGCGATCGAATGGCGCCGGGGTTGCCTCGCCGGGGCGGCGCGGGCGGCCGATGGCGCGGAACCAGTCCTCCAGGCCCGCCGGCGAGATCATCCATAGCATGCGCATCTGGCCGGCGCCGGTGTTGGTCACTTTGTGCTGCACGCCGCGGCCGACCAGGATCATGGTTTCCGGTGCAACGTCGTAGCGGTCGGGGCCGACCTCAGCGATGCCGGTGCCCTGGTAGCAGAACAGCACCTCGTGCTGGCGCTCGTGCGCGTGGCGGCGGATGTGCGCGCCGGGTTCCAGCACCTGCAGGCCCATGGCGAAGTTGTCGTAGGGCGAGTTGTACGGCGTCAGCTTGTTGACGATGTAGCCGACCGATGGCAGCGGCTGCCAGAACGATTGGCCGTCCTCGGGGCCGAGCACGACGACGGGGCCCAACGTGTAGTCGCGCCCGTGGGTGTGGTCGCGCCCTTGGGTGAAGGCGGGGCCTGGGGCGAGGTCGGGGCCTTGGGCGAAGGCGGCGGCCTTGGCGACGTCGGACATCTCGATTTTCCTCCGCGTGATGCGATCCGGACTGTACGCCCGGCGCGCGATTGCTGATATGCTTCGCGGATCAGCCAATAAGGAGGGTGCGGCGATGGATGCGATGTGGCCAACGGGAGCGGCCTATATTAACGGGCGCTACATGCCGGTCGGCGAGGCGATGATCCCGGTGACGGAATGGGGTTACCGGCGGTCCGACGTGACGTATGACGTGGTCAGTGTGTGGGATGGGGCATTCTTCCGGCTCGATCAGCACATGAAACGCTTCCGTGCGTCGATGGAGTATTTCCGGCTGGTGCCGCGCGAGAGCGACGCCGACCTCCGCGCCGTGCTGCACGAGTTGGTGCGCCGCACCGGGCTGCGCGAGGCGTATGTGGCGATGGATTGCCTGCGCGGCTCGGCGCCGACCAACATGCGGCGCCATCCGGCGAACGCGCGGCCGTATCTGCTGGCGTATTGCGTGCCGTATGTGTGGCTGGTGCCGCAGGAGATCCGCGAGCAGGGCATGCACCTGATCGTTGCGTCGAACCCTCGGATTCCGGAACAATGCGTCAACCCGCGGGCGAAGAATTTCCACTGGGCCGATATGACGCGGGCGATGTTCGAGGCCGAGGACAAGGGTGCGCACAACCCGGTGCTGCTGGACTTCGACGGCAACGTGACCGAGGGGCCGGGGTTCAACGTCTTCGCGGTGACCAATGGCGTGGTGGCGACGCCGGATCGCGGCGTGCTGGAGGGTGTCACGCGTGGTGCGGTGATCGAGCTGTGCGAGAAGCTGGGGCTGCCGTGTGAGGTGCGGACGGTGCCGCTCGAGGAACTGCGCGGGGCCGACGAGATCTTCATCTCGTCCACCGCCGGCGGTGTGGTCGGCGTGACGCGGCTGGACGAGCGCATCCTGTCCAACGACCGGCCTGGCCCGATGACCGCGCGGCTGGGTGAGGCGTATTGGCGATTCCGCAAGGACGGCTGGTGCAACGAACCGATCGACTATGACCCGGCGATTGCCGCGGAGTAGCTGGCGTTGAAGACTCTCCCCCTCCCCTTGAGGGAGGGGGTTGGGGGGAGGGGTCGAGGCGTGCGGTGCCTTGGTGTGACCCTGGCACCAACCCCTCCCCCCAACCCCCTCCCTCAAGGGGAGGGGGAGTGTGCAAGAGCCGTGGAGTCTTTCCAGCCATTGACCGCGATCGAGGCCGTTCCGTAGCCTCGCAATAACGCACAAAGCAATCTCGGGGAGACCTCCAATGACGCGGCTGTTTGTGGCTTGTCTGGGCCTGCTCGCGGTGCTTGCCGGCGTGCCAGGTGCCGGTGTTTCTGGGGCCTGGGCGCAGTCGACGGTCAAGGTCGGGGTGATCCTGCCGTTCTCGGGGCAGTTCGCCGATACCGGCATCCAGCTTGACAACGGCATCAAGCTTTACATGCAGCAGCACGGCGACACCGTTGCCGGCAAGAAGATCGAGGTCATCCGCAAGGATGTCGGCGGCATCGCCCCCGAGGTCGCCAAGCGCCTGGCGCAGGAGTTGGTGGTGCGCGACAACGTGGACATTCTCGCCGGCTTCGCATTGACCCCGAATGCGCTGGCGGCCGCGGATGTCTCGGCGCAGGCGAAGAAGTTCATGGTGGTGATGAATGCCGCCACCTCGATCGTGACCACCAAGTCGCCGTACATTGCGCGCACCTCGGTGACGATCCCGCAGATCGATGAGCCGTTCGGCGACTGGGCGGCGAAGCAGGGGGTGAAGACGGTCTACACGATGGTGTCCGACTACGGGCCGGGCATCGATGCCGAGACCAGCTTCATCCGCGGGTTCGAGGCGGCGGGCGGCAAGACGGTCGGCTCGGTGCGGGTGCCGGTGGCCAACCCGGATTTCTCCGCTTTCGTGCAGCGCGCCAAGGATGCCAATCCGGATGCGATCTTCATCTTCGTGCCTGGGGGCGCGCAGCCGGCGGCGCTGGGGAAGGCGCTGGCCAGCCGCGGTATCACGCCGAAGACCACGAAGATCCTGGGGAACGGCGAGATCGCGATGGAGGACGCGCTGAAGAACATGGGCGACGATGCGGTCGGCATCATTACGGCGTTCCATTACGATGCCGGTCACAACTCGGCGCTGAACCGGCAGTTCGTCACCGCCTACGTCAAGGCATTCGGGCGCAATCCCGACATCTTCTCGATCGGCGGGTATGACGGCATGCGGCTGATCTACGACGCGCTGGCGAAGACCGGCGGCAAGACCGGCGGGCAGGCGCTGATCGACGCGGCGAAGGGAATGGCGTGGGAGAGCCCGCGCGGGCCGATCGCCATCGACAAGGACACCCGCGACATCGTCCAGACGGTCTACATCCGTCGGGTGGAGAAGGTCGACGGCCGGCTGGTGAACGTCGAGTTCGACAAGATCGCCGATGTGAAGGATCCGGCGAAGGCGCGCATGGCCAAGTGAGGGGCGCGGTTGTTTGGGCCGGGCCGCTGGGGCGTGGGTGTGATGGGCGCTCGGGGTCGCGTTGGGGTTTTGTCTTGTGGGTATAACGATAAGCTCGGACGAGCATGCAACATTCTCCCCCTCCCCTTGAGGGCTTGGGCCGCGAAGCGGACCGAGGATGGGGGGAGGGGTTCGTGCGAGGGTCACACTGAAGATTCTTGCGCGCCGACCCCTCCCCCCATCCTCGGTCCGCTTCGCGGCCCAAGCCCTCAAGGGGAGGGGGAGATTCAATGCGCGATCCGCCGATGATCGCGCCGGCGGTTGGCGTGATCTTCGATGGTTTCGCCTACGGCATGTTGCTGTTCCTGCTGTCGGTTGGGCTGTCGGTCACGCTGGGGCTGATGAACTTCGTCAACCTGGCGCACGGCGCGTTTGCCATGCTGGGTGGTTACGTCACCGCGACATTGATGAACGCGCTGGGCTGGCCGTTCCTGGCCACGCTGCCGATGGCGTTCGTGCTGACCGGGGTGGTCAGCGTGGGGTTCGAGCGCACATTGTATCGCCGGCTGTATCGCGCGCGCGACCTGGATCAGGTGCTGCTGACGATCGGGCTGGTGTTCATGTCGGTTGCCGCGGCCGCCTTCTTCTACGGCACGCAGCAGCAGCCGGTGCGGCTGCCGGAACACCTGCGCGGCTACACCACCGTGCTGGGCGTCAACTTCAGCCATTACCGGCTATTCCTGATTGTCGTGGCGCTGGCCGTTACGCTGGCGCTGGTGGTTGCGCTGGAGCGTACCCGGTTCGGCGCCCAGGTGCGCGCCGCGGTGGACAACCAGCGCATGGCGCGAGGACTTGGCATCAATGTAGAACTAGTGTTCGCCGTCACGTTTGCGCTCGGCAGCGGGTTGGCCGGGCTGGGCGGTGCGCTGGCGATCGAGATCGTCGGCCTCGATCCGAATTTTGCCACCACCTATCTGATCTACGTGCTGATCGTTGTCGCGGTTGGCGGGTTGGGGTCGATCCGGGGATCGTTCCTCGCCGCGGTCCTGGTCGGCGTCAGCGATGCCGCGGGCAAATATTACGTTCCGACATTGGGATCGTTCCTGATCTACCTGGTGATGATCAGCCTGCTGCTGTGGCGCCCGTCCGGGCTGCTCGGAAGAGCCCGGGCGTGAGTGCGAGCCTGGCGATCGATCCGCATCGGCATCTGTCTGAACGCCGGCGCTGGCGGCGGGTCGAGGTGGTGTTTTGGCTGGCGACGCTGCTGCCCTTCGTGGTGGTGCCGTCCTATCTGACGCTGGCGAGCCAGATCGCCATCACCGCGATCTTCGCGGTCTCGCTCGATCTGATCCTGGGCTATGCCGGGCTGGTATCGCTGGGGCACGCGGCATTCTTTGGCCTCGGCGCGTATACCGCCGGGCTGCTGGCCAAGGCGGGCTGGGGTGAGCCGTTGTCCGGTCTGCTGATCGCCGCCTCGGTGGCGGGGGTGTTTGGCTGGGTGACGGGCTTCGTCGTGGTGCGGGTGCGGCATCTTGCGCTGATCATGGTCACGCTCGGCATCGGTCTGCTGTTGTACGAGATGGCGAACCGCGAGAGCTGGCTGACCGGCGGGAATGACGGGTTGCAGGGTGTGGTGATGTGGCCGTTGTTCGGCCAATTCGAGTTCGATCTATATGGCTATACCGCCTACGGCTATGCGTTGGCGGCGTTGCTGCTGGTGGTGCTGGCGGCGCGGCGGCTGATCCACTCGCCGTTTGGCCTTTCATTGCGTGCGATCCGCGAGAACGAGCGACGCATGCCGGCGATCGGCGCGCCGAGCCGGATGCGACTGCACACTGTCTATACGATCGCCGCCACCATGGCCGGGGTCGCCGGCGGGCTGCTGGGGCAGACCACGCAGTTCGTCGATTTGTCGACGCTTGGATTTCAACGCTCGGCGGACCTGCTGGTGATGCTGGCGCTTGGTGGGACTGGGCGGCTGTATGGCGGCATTGTCGGCGCCATCGTGTTCATGGTCGCGCGTGACCAGCTTGCGGATATGAATCCACAATATTGGTACTTCTGGATTGGCCTGCTGCTGGTTGGCGTGGTGCTGTTTTTGCCCAACGGGATTTTGGGTGGATTGGCGCGGCTGCTGCCTCGCGCGCGGGGCGAGGTATGATATACACCTCGTTCGAAGGAATCTGTGCTCTGTCGTATGACAGGAAGCAAGAAATTCACCACAGAGACACAGAGGCGCAGAGTCGAAAGAACAAGTGGCTAGCTCGATATTCTTCTCTGTGCCTCTGTGGTGATTATTTGTTTCTATCATTCATCGAAAGCACGGATTTCCATGGGTAAGTGGTATACCAGCCGTCCGAATGATCAACTCTTCGGTGCCCCCCGTCGTCGTGGCCGGCGAACGCCGGTATCCACGACTTGTCTTCGCCGCAACAAAGCAAGTCGTGGGTACCGGCATGCGCCGGCATGACGTGGAGCAAGCGCCGGTGGGTCAATCTTCATGTCGGCTGGTATTGCGCGCGGTTGATACGGTGAGTTGGTCGTTCCGGGTGCGCGTCGAGTGACAGTCATGACCGCCGCACTTAGCGCGCACGGGCTGCACAAGCGATTTGGCTCGCTGGTGGTGGCGCAGGACATTCATTTCGCGCTGCCACCGGGCGCGCGCCATGCGCTGATCGGACCCAACGGCGCCGGCAAGACCACGTTGATCAATCTGCTGACCGGCGCGCTGCGCCCCGATGCGGGCGAGGTCCTGCTGGACGGCGAGGCAATCACCGCATTGGCGCCGGAGCTCCGGGTAAAGCGCGGGCTGGTGCGTACGTTTCAGATCAACACGCTGTTTCCGGAGCTCGATCCGCTCGAGGCGGTGACGCTTGTGGTGTGCGAGCGGCTGGGCGTTGCTGGTAATTGGTGGCGCCCCGTGCCGGCGTTCCGGGCGGCAGTGGACGAGGCTCATACGATACTCGCAACGCTTGGTCTCGGCACGGTGTGCCATCGGCCGACGCGGCTGCTGGCCTATGGGCAGCAGCGGCTTCTGGAGCTGGCATTGGCGCTGGCGACGCGCCCCAAGGTGCTGCTGCTCGACGAGCCCGCGGCTGGCGTGCCGCGTCAGGAGGGCGGCGCGCTGTTCGCGGCGATCGAGGGTTTGTCGGCGGAGCTCACGGTGCTGTTCATCGAGCACGACATGGACATCGTGTTCCGTTTCGCCAGCCGGGTGATCGTGATGCTCGGCGGGCGCATCCTGGTGGAAGGCAGCCCGGAAGAGATCGCCGCCGATCCCCGCGTGCGCGAGGTCTATCTGGGCGGCGGTAGGGACGCTGGCGCACGACATGCCGACGCCGGACGTGCCGACGCTGGACACGCTGACGCTGGGCACGCTGACGCCGGACGTGCCGATGCGGGACGTGCCGACCCCGGACATGACTAAGCCGTTGCTCGCATTGCGCGATTTGCGTGCTGGTTATGGGGAGTCAGTCGTGCTCGATGGTGTGTCGGTCGAGCTGCCGGAGGGCGGCAGCCTGGCGGTGTTGGGCCGCAACGGTGTTGGCAAGACCACGCTGCTGGCGACGATCATGGGATGCACGAGTGTAGGCGCCGGCGCGATGCTGTGGCGTGGGCGCGACCTTGCACGGATGGCGCCGCATCGGCGGGCCCGGCTTGGGATCGGCTGGGTGGCGCAAGAGCGGGAGATCTTCCCGTCGCTGACGGTTGAGGAGAACCTGACGGTGGCGGCGCGGCCCGGACCTTGGTCGTTGCGCAGCGTGCATGAGCTGTTTCCGCGCCTGGCGGAGCGGCGACGCAACATGGGCACCCATCTGTCCGGCGGTGAGCAACAGATGCTGGCGATCGCGCGGGCGCTGATGACCAATCCCGCGCTGCTGCTGCTGGACGAGCCGCTGGAAGGGTTGGCGCCGATCATCGTCGAGGAGCTGGCCGGCGCGATCGCCGGCATGATCGCCAGGGAGGGGACGGCGGTCGTGCTGGTCGAGCAGCACGCCCGCATTGCTTTGTCGCTGACGCGCGATGTGGTGGTGCTGGAGCGCGGGATCATTGCGCATCGCGGCAGGTCGGATGCGCTGATGCAGGATCAGGCCGCGCTTGATCGTCTTGTCGGTCTTTCGATACGGCACGGTCGGACCTGATTCGGGGGTGCTCGCGGCACGGCGGCGGGATGGGCGTCCGGGTCAGGTCCGGTCATGACGAAATTGGGGTTGGGTATGATGAAACTGGCATTGGGCATGGGGCCTCGGGCGTGATGAAATTGGCGGCTTGTTTCCGCGGCTGGCCTCCTGGACCATAGCCCATCATCGAATGCGAGGATCGACATGGCCTGGCCGACACAGCAGGGCGTGTTTCCCCTGGGGGACCTGATGCTGCAATCCGGCGCGACGTTGCCGGACGCGCGATTGTCGTGGAAGGCGCACGGCACGCTGTCCGCCGCGCGCGACAATGTCGTGCTGTATCCCACCAGCTATGGCGCGCAGCATCCGGATTTGGAGTGGTTGATCGGGCCGGGTGGGGTGCTCGATCCGACGCGCTATTTCGTTGTCATTGTGGATATGTTCGGCAATGGGCTGTCGTCCTCGCCGTCGGATACGGCGGAGTACCCGTCGCTGGTCACCGTGTTCGACAACGTGCACGCCCAGCGCCGCCTGCTGCGCGAGGTGTTCGGGATCGAGCAATTGGCCTGCGTGTATGGTTGGTCGATGGGCGCGTTGCAGGCCTATCACTGGGCGGCGCTGTTCCCCGACGCGGTGGCGCGCGTGGTGGTGAACTGCGGGGTCGCGCGCACCGCCGTGCACAACCAGGTGTTCCTGCGTGGACTGATGGGGGTGCTGGAGGCGGCGCCGGAGCACCTGGGGCACGGGCGGTTCGCGGCGGAGCCGGTGGCTGCCAAGCGCGCCTTCGGACGGATCTACGCCGGCTGGGCGCTGAGCCAGGATTTTTACCGCGCCGGGCTGCATCTGGCGTCGGGGCCGGCGCCCAATCTGGGCGCGCCGGACCTGGAGACGTTCCTGCGCACCGATTGGGAGGATCGGTTCGGGGCTCGGCCGGCGGCGAACCAGTACGCCCAGCTTCGCACCTGGGATGCGGCGGATATCAGTGCGAACGCGGTGTATGGCGGGGACCTGCCGGCGGCGCTGCGCGCCATCAAGGCGCGGGTGTTGCTGATGCCGGGCGAGACCGATCTGTATTTCCGCGTCGCGGACAACGCGGCGGAGCTGCCGTATCTGGCGCGGGCCGCGCTGCGGCCGATCCCCAGCATCTGGGGTCATCGCGCCGGTAATCCGGCGCCGAACCCGGCGGACGCGCGGTTCGTGAAGGAGGCTGTGCGGGACTGGTTGGCCGCGTAGGGCTGTTTATGGGAGCGGGTAGTCGCGAACAATGCCGGCGGCGTCGATCTCGAACAGCCGCCCGTCCGGAAGCGCGCCCTGATGGATTTCGGCCTCGATCGCGTTCGCGAGGATTTCGCCCAGCTCGATCTGCTCTCGCCTGCCCTTGGCGCTGCGCAGTACCGCCAGCCCGGGGTGCTCCGGGCTGGTGCGGCCAAGCTTGCGGAAGTCCTGGCCGTTGCTTGTCAGGATGATGCGATGCTCGATCATGGCGTGGGCGAGGACGTCGGCATCCGAGGCACCACGCAAGCCGGCTTCGTTGACGTGCACGGCGTCGAAGCCAAGGTAATAGCGCAGATGCCGGGCAAGCTGTGGCGACAGGTT
Source organism: uncultured Alphaproteobacteria bacterium (assembly GCA_963826975.1). Lineage (GTDB taxonomy): Bacteria > Pseudomonadota > Alphaproteobacteria > Acetobacterales > Acetobacteraceae > Palsa-883. Next base: position 233,423 of record CAWGZJ010000003.1, read on the forward strand.
TTCGTCGATCAGGAAGCGGGGCGCCACAGCTCTCCCGCGGGCCGGCCGCGCGGCGGGTTGGCCTTGGCGTACAGCGCGGCTGCTTCCACGGTTTCCTGATCCAGGTATGGATAGTCTTCAAGGATGCTGGCGATCGAATCGCCCGCGTTGATCCGGCCCAGGATCGCCTGCGCGGTGATCCGGGTGCCGCGGATCACCGGGGTCCCGCCCATGATGTCCGGATCGCTGACGATCAGGTCGCGCGCGCGTTCGTACAGCCGCATCCGCTGCCGTGCCGGCCCGAGGGCCTTTCCGGCGTCGATGCGCACCAGATCGCCGATGATTAGGTCGCCGGTCATGTCCATGGGGGATAGGTCCGATTGGTTAAGGAGCCGATAAGCGTCGGCGGGGGAAACGTGCACTTCCTGTGGCAAGGCTTGGATCAAGGCGAATGCCAGCAGCGCCGCGTCGTCCAGGCGCCGCCGGTGTGTGTTGTGGTCGGTGCGCGCTGGGATCCGGCCAGTGGTGATGGCCTTCTGCACCGCCGACAGCGGTGCGCCCGACATCGCGGCAACTTCCTGCGGGGTGTAGGCCACCGGCGGCATAATTCATATCCTTCGGACATGAATTACTCCGATCCGGGGGGGTTGTCTACGCCTCGGTTTCGCCGGCGGCAGTTCTCATTGTGATGCGACGGCCATGACGATCCGGGCAACTCAGCCGAGAAGTCGGTGGCTACTTGGCAGGCGGGAAATTTATTCTTGACAGAAACTCTACATATATCGAATATGAGCCATGCCACGCAAACCGAACAATTCGCGCCAGACCCGCACCCTGCTGGCCACCTTCCTTGAACGCTCGCAGACATGGCGGCACGGGTATGACCTGTCGAAGGAGACGGGCCTCCGATCCGGTACGCTGTATCCCCTGCTCATGCGACTGAGTGAGCAGGGCTTGCTGGAATCACGCTGGCAGGAAGCGGAACGCCCCGGCCTGCCGCCCCGTCATGTCTACCGGCTGACGGCTCGGGGGCTGGCGCTGGCTCAGGAGCAAGCGATGCAAGTTGCTGCCGGCGATTGCGCGGCGGTGCTGACATGAGCGGCCGGTCGGGCAGGTGGTGGCGCCTGGCCGTCAAGCTTGTGCGGCATGCCGCGTCGATGCTGCCCGGCGCACAATCGCCATGGGGCGATGCGATGCGGCGCGAGCTCGACTACATCGCGGACGATCCGGCTGCCTTGCGCTGGGCGCTGGGCTGCATCCTGGCCAGCTACAAGGCCAGATTGAGCCATCGGCCGCGGCTCAGCGGGCGCACCGCCTGGCGATATGCGGGGGCAAGCGGCGTGCTGATGCTGTTGGCGCTCGTTTCGCTCCAGGGACATGCCAGGGGGCAAACGGAGCCGACCCCGCCGGCGTTTCACCAGACGGCGTGCGATCTGCCGAACATCTCGCAAGAGGTTCGACCGCGGCTGCGATGCGGCACGGTCAGCGTGCCGCGGGATTACGCCAGGCCCGACGCGGGCCAGTTCAATCTGGCCGTTGTCGTCATCAAGAGTGCACAACCCGCGTCGCTGCCCGATTCCGCCGTCCCCGATCCTGTGGTTTATATCAGCGGCGGCCCTGGTGAACCTCTCACGATCTACGCCGACCCTCAGGCGAGGACGCCGTACGCCCCGGGCCGCGATCTCATCCTGGTCGATCAACGGGGAACCGGACGGTCGGAGCCGGAGCTTTGCCCGGAGCTTGAAAGCAAGCTGCTGGAGGCGAACCTCGCCGTCGCGGCGGACGACAGCGATGCTGCGCTGGCGAGCCGCCGAGCCACTTATTCGGCGTGCCGCGATGAGGTGATCGCCCGCGGCCTCGATCCGCGGGATTTCGGTACACGGGTGACGGTCGAGGACCTCGAACGGGTGCGGCAAGCGCTCGGGGTGGAACGCTGGAACGTCTACGGCGAGTCCTATGGAACGACAGTCGCCATGACGCTGGTCGCGTTGCATCCCGAGCACGTGCGCTCGGTGGTGCTCGATTCGGTTTATCCGCCGGACCCGATGCCCAGGCGTTCGACCGCGGTGGCCGGCGCGCTCGACGCCTTCTTTGCATATTGCGCGCGGGACAAGGTCTGCTCCACGTCGTTTCCCAGCCTCGCCGCCACGTATCGGGCGGCGCTGGAGGGGCTCGAGCGGACTCCGCTGCTCGTCGCCGTTCCGCCGCGACTGCATCGCCCGAACGACCAGGTACCGCTCACGCCGTCGCTGTTCGAGGCTCTTGTCGGTAACCTGATTTATTATCCTACCGCCTACCCAGGGCTGCCGCGTCTGATCGCGGCGGTGCACGACGGCGATACGCGCGGCGTAGGGCCGGCGCTCGCGGCGGTGCTGACGATGGCGTCGACACAGAATTGCGCGGCGAACGCGGCTGTCGAGTGCCGGGATCGGCCGCATTATCGCGATCCGCTGCCGGCTGGCGCGAACGTGCTGGATCGCGTGGAATTGCGCGGCATCTGCGACGGCTGGTCGGGCCTGGGAGCGCCACCGCTGGTTCCGACCGGGACGGACGTGCCGATCCTGGTGCTGGCCGGGCAATTCGACCCCGTCGCCGGGCCGACCGTCAGCCGCCATGTTGCGGAGATGATCGGCACGAGCGGGCATTGGGTCGAATTTCCGCGCGTCGGCCATAACGTCAGGCACTTCAGTCCTTGCGGGGCCAGAGTGGTTGCAGATTTCATCGACCGGCCGACGCAGGCATTGGATAAATCCTGTGCGGAGCGGCGGCCGCCAATCCAATTCCTGCCAAAATACCAGGCGCCATGAGGGCGCTGGTATACCCAATGCTCGCCGGAATTTGTGCCCTGCCGCATGTCCGCAAGTAAGGATCACCACAGAGACACGGAGGCACGAAGCAGAAAAGCCAAGTGATCAACTGGATATTCTTCTCCGTGTCTCCGTGCCTCTGTGGTGATTTTTATTGCAAACAGTTATCAAAGATGCGGATTTCCCCGAGCGAATGGTATATCAGTTCGCTGCAATGGTCCGGCGGCTACCGCTCTACCATCCGCAGCAGGCTGACGCCGGCCGCGGCCAGCGCGATCACCGATGCGCACACCAGCGTCAAGGTCGTGCCGCTCAGCGGCGCCAGCCCGAACACCAGCGCCACCAGCGCCGCGCCGGTGGTCTGGCCGAACAGCCGGCCCGCCGCCTGCATGCCCGACGCGCCGCCGGTGCGATTGCGCGGTGCCGAAGTGATGATCGCGCGGTTGTTCGGCGTGTTGAAGAAGCCGAACCCCAGGCCGCAGATCAGCATCCGCCAAGCGATGTCGAAGCTGCCCGGGTGCGCCGGCAGCAGGCCGAGCAGCCCCAGGCCCACGGCCAGCACCGTCAGGCCGGCGCCGCTCAGGATGCCGACGGGATAGCGATCGGCCAGCCGCCCGGTGAACGGCGCGATCACCGCCACCACCATGGGCCACGGCGTCATCAGCAATCCGGTGCGTACCTGGCCGAGCCCCAGGGTGTTCTCGAACAGGAACGGCAGCGATACCATCGCCATCGACTGCGCGGTGAAAGCGCAGATCGAGGTGGTTACCGACAACGCAAACAACGGGATGCGCATCAGGTCCACCGGCAGCAGCGGCGCGGCTCGGCTCAGCTCGCGCGCCACCAGCAGCGCGCCGACGCCGAGCGCGATGATTGCCTGGCCGATCACCCACTCGGTGCGCTCGCCATGACCGACCCCATCGATGGCGGTGATCAGCACACCCAGGCTGATCGCGCTCATCGCGGCGGACGCCACGTCGAACCTGACGCCGGAGCAGGGGGTCGCCGGCAGCGCGCGCCAGGCGACTACGATCGCGACGGCACCGAGCGGCACGTTGATCGCGAACAGCCAGGGCCAGTTGGCCACCGACAGGATTGCGGCGGCCGCGGTGGGGCCGGCGGCCGAGGCGATCGAGCCGATGGTGGCGTTGATGCCGAGGCCTCGGCCGATCCAGCGCCGTGGGTAGATGAAGCGCACCAGCGCGCTGTTCACGCTCATGATGCCGGCGGCGCCGAAGCCCTGGAACACCCGCGCGATCGCCAGCGTCTGCAGCGAGTACGACATCGCGCAGGCGAGCGAGGCGAGGGTGAAGACCACTAGCCCCCACTGGTAGACCCGACGGTAGCCGAAGATGTCGCCGAGCGAGGCCAGCGGCAGGAGGGAGATGGTGACCGCGAGCTGATACGCGTTCACCACCCAGATCGAGTTGGCCGGGCTGGTGTTCAGATCGGCGGCGATGGTCGGCAGTGCCACGTTGGCAATCGCGCCATCCAGCACGGCCATCGTCAGGCCGAGCGCAATCGTCAGGATCCCCCAGTACCGCTGCGGGATCGGCAATCCGTCGGGCGGCTCGGGCTGGCGGGTAGCCGGGTCGGACATCAGCCGGCAGGCAGCGCGGCGAGTGTAGGCAGCGCGGCAAGCACGGGGGCAAGGTCCAGACCGGCAAGATCGGGGCGACGCAGCACGGTGACCGAGCGGCCACGCGGGGCCGTGAGTGCCGGGTCGGAATCGCGCGAGAACAGCACCACCGACGGGCAGCCCGCCGCGGCAATCAGGTGCATCGGGCCGGTGTCATTGCCGACCGCGAGGCACGCCACGCGGGCGAGTTCGGCCAGTTCGGGAAGTCCGGTGCGGTTGGTCAGGTCGATCGCGTGTGGCATCGCGTGGCGGATCTCCTGGGCCAGTTCGCGCTCCTGTCCGGTGCCGAGAATGACCGGTGTGATACCGCGTGTCAGCAGCGCGCCGGCGAGGTCCGCGTAGCGCCGCGCCGGCCAGCGCTTGACCGGGCGGTGCGCCGAGCTGCCGGGGACCAGCAGTGCGATGCGGTCCGGCAGGGCGAACCGTGCCAGATCGGCGCCGGTCCAGGAGAGATCGGCAGGCTGGGTCTGGGTCACGCCAGCCGCGCGAAGCTGATCGAACTGCCGATCGATGTCGTGCAGGCGATTGCGGTGCGGGTTGCGGTCGGGATGCGAGCAGCCATGCGCAATGCCAGACCATTCCGGTCGCGTGCGCGGCGGGAACAGATGGAAATAACGCGAGGACCGGGACGAGGTCTGCAGATCGTAGACCCGGTCGAACCGCCCGGCGAGGAGTTGCCGGCGCAGGTGTCGCCAACCCGCAACGTCCCACCACTCGGGCCGCTCATCGATCAGCACCGTGTCGAAATACGGTGACTGGGCGAGCCAGTCCGCCCAGGGGCGCATGGTCAGCAGGGTGATGTGGTCCGTGGCGTGGTGGCGGCGGATGGCGGCGAAAGGCCCCAGTGACAGGATGACGTTGCCGAGCGCGCCAAGCTTCACGACCAGGATGCGGCTCATGCCGGCTGATGGGCGGTGTGGGTCCGCGCGTCGTGCCGTCCGGTGATGGGCCTGCGCTGCGCGCCGTGCCGCTGCTGATCTGGGTGGGGATCAGCCGGCGCGCGGCAACCGGGCGGCAGTGAAACTTGTGGCTGAGACATGACGGGCTCCGTGCTGGCGCATATCAGGGGGCATCAGGCGGAGCAACGGCGGGTGCCGAGGCGGTTTGAACTTTCGCGCGGGTCGGCAAGTCCTGATCGCCGCCATCAATCGCGGCGCACAGCGCGCGCCGCACCTGTTCGATGACGGCTTCCCAGTTGCCGATCTCCGGCTGCCTGAACAGGCGGGCGGTGGGGTACCAGGGGGCTGTCAGTTCTGTCCGACAGCCAGCGCCAGCATGCATCGTAACGGTTCAACCGGGGGCATGGCGGGTGCGAGACTGCTTGACGCGCGGTGGATCAGCAATCTGGGCAAGTGGGCGCGGTTTGCTGGTGGCGGAAGGCGCTGCGCCCTGTCATGCCTGCCCCCGGGTCAAGCGCCCGAGGGCAGGCGGAGCCTGCCCTTGGCGAAGGCCGGGGGGCCGGTATCCACGACTTGCCTTCGTTGCAGCAAAGAAAGTCGTGGATACCGGCCCCCCGGCCTCCGCCGGTGCATGCTTCGCCGGCATGACGGGGGGCGCCCGGTATTACAGTGGGATTGCCAGCAGCGTGTCGAAGCGGGGGCTGTCGCAGACGACGATGCGCTCGGCGAAGCGGGGTGGGCTGTTGCCGGCCAGGGCGACGCGGTCGAGGTAGCGGCCGGCGGCGAAGATATCCATCTGGCCATCGCGCATGGTGCGGATCACCAGGAACGATGTTTCGGCAACGATGGTCTCGCCGGCGTCGGGCGTCACGCGCGGCATGCCGACGATGTGGCGATAGGCCTGGCGTTCGTAGATGTTGGCCTCGCGCAGGGCGGCGACGCGGTCGCGCAGCATCGCCTGGGAATCGGCATAGATCACGCCGGCTTCGTAGCCGCGCCGGTGGTTGTCGGCCGTGGTGATCTTGTAGAGGCAGCTTTCCAGGAAGAAATCCGGCCAATCCTCCAGCCGGTCGGCGTCGATGCAGGCGGCGTAGTCGCTGTTCAGCGCGGCGATCTGGAACAGCGTCACGGGACCGTCCATCGGACTACACGCCCATATGGGCGCGATAGGTCTGCCAGAAGCCGCGCACCGCGGTTTCCGTGGCGCGGGTGGATTGCGATTCCGCGGCGACACCTCCCATCTCGACGATGGACTGGGCGTCGGCGGCGGCGGCGATGCCGCGCTGGACGAAGCCGCCGATGCAGCCGTCCTCCATCGAGACATAGCCGGCGGGGCCGACAAGATTGGCCTGCTTCAGCCGGCGCATGCGCATCGCCTTTGTGTCGTCGGCGAAACCGATATAGGTCCAATGCAGGTCCATCGCATCGGTGCCGCGCGGCACGACCTGGCGCACCGCCAGGCAGTTGTGGATCTGTTGCAGCACCATCGTGGGAAACACGGACAGGATCTGCAATTCGATGTTGTCGCCGAACTCGTCCACCGCATCGAGCAGCGACTTGTCGTGCAGGCGGAATTCGCTGTCGGCGCGCAGGGCCTGGTCCTTGTAGAGGCTGTCCTGCGCTTCCATCCGGCCGATGGTGGTACTGGCGTGGTGCCCGCCGTCCTGGCTGACGGTGACGCCGCCGGCCTTGCTGAGACGGGTGATGTTGAACGTGGTGAAGAACAGGTGCAGCAGGCTTGCGTGGTAAGTGTCTTTCACGTTCTCGACGTATAGCTTCCAGTTGTTCGGCAGCGGCTGGATGAAGCGGCCGATCACCTCGACCGGCTTGTGCAGCACGCGGCGGATCCGCGCGGCGATCTCCGGTCCGATGTAGTCGAGCAGGGCAGGCGCATCGGCGGCCAGCGTGGCGAAGACCAGGCCGCCGATGGTGGCTGTGCGCAGCTTGCGCGGGCCGTGCTGGTCCATGCGGAACCCGTCCGGCATGCCGCCCTTGCCGCCGACGCCGCGCTGGAAGGCGATCGAGCACAGGTTGCCGCGCAGGTCGTAGCGCCAGGCGTGATAGGCGCAGGTGAAGTCCTTGACCGTGCCGGCATCTTCGAACGCGATCAGCGCGCCGCGGTGCGCGCAACGGTTCTCGAAGGCGTGGATTTCACTCGCCTCGCCGCGCACGGCGATGACCGGCATGGCGCCGATGCAACTGACGCGGTAGTCGCCGTGGTTGGGGATGTCGACTTCCAGGCAGAGATAGTGCCAGGCAGGGCCTTCGAAGATGCGCGTCTGTTCGGCGCGCAGGATGGCGGGGTCCTGATAGACCCAGTACGGCACGCGGGTCAGGCCGGGCGCCCAGGCGGACCGGGTGGCTTCGGTGTGGTGGTCCACGGCGACGTCCGGGTTCAAGGCGTCTGGGTTCGAGGCGGCGGGGTTCAAGGCGACGTCTGGGTTTAAGACGAGACTGGCCATCGCGGCCTCCTGTTATCGGCACCCGGGTGCAGCCCGGCGCGATTTGACCCCTCCGCGCTGGCGGGTGCAACCCCGCAGGGGGTGGATCCCGGCCCGGGATGGTCGACTGCATCGTCAGCCCGGCAGGTGGCTGGCGCAGCGCTCCGCTGGTGTCGCGCGCGGGATTGCCGAGGCAGGCAACCGACGAGCGGGCGGGGCGCATTACCCATTCGTTAACATGTTTTGGTCATACAAGCGCATTCATGACGACGTAGGGGCATCCGATGGGTGATGGAAACAGCCCGATGTCTGTCGGCGCGGAGGCGGCGCTGATCGAGGCATCGCGGAACCTTTCCCAGTTCGGCATCGCGGTCCCGTGGCCGCTCAGTGCGTTTGGCTTCTTCAAATCGCTCGCGGGCGTGCCCGCCTTGCTGCGGGAATTGGGCGCCGTTGACGAGGCCGAGGGACTGACCCGCCACATCGGCTATCTGGCGTCCAAGGCGGCTTGCCCGCCTGCGGCGATCCTGGGGGGCGAACCGTTCGCCGCGGAACGCAAGATCATCCTCGAAACTCTGTCCAACATCTCCGCCACGCTTCGCGCGGCCCTGGTGAATTGGTCAGCCGAGGCACCCGAAGGGATTCCGGCCATCGTGTCCGCGGTGATCCGCGCGGCCGAACTGAGGCTCGAAGGCAAGTGTTCACGGGAGAAGGCGCTGTTTCTCGCCCGGACCGTCCTGGCGGAGTGTCCTCGGGTTGGTGTTGAGATCGGTGTTTTCGGCGGCCGTTCGATCATTCCTTGCGCGGCCGCAATGCGGCACAACGGCGCCGGGTTCATGTTCGCCGTCGAGACGTGGGCGCCGGACGCGACGGTGGCAAACCCGACCGACGATGCGCCGGACGCGTCGTGGTCGCGGGTCGAATTGCCGCGCGTCAAACACGAGTTCTACCGCTTTGTCGCCGCCGTCGACCTGACCCGGCAGGTGCGGCTTGTCGAGGCGAGGCCGGGACAAGCCGCGATGCTGTTTGACCAGATCGATTTTCTCCACGTCAGCGGGTCACAGTGCGTCGGCAAGGCGGCGGAAGCGGCGCTGCTCTATGCCAGCAAGGTCCGCCGCGGCGGCATCGTCGTGCTCGACGGCATCGACTGGACCGGCGCCGAGTCTGGCCGCGAGATCTTATGTGACCTGTGCGACGAACTGACCACGCTGACGCCCAAGCAGGCGGGCATGGAGGATTGTGCGCTGCTGCGGCGGCGGTGAGCGTCCGGCGCGATGAGGCTGCATCACCAGCATGGGGCGGTCATGCAATGAATATGACCCAGTATCGGCGAATCTTTCACTGCCATTTGAAGAAATGCGGCGGCACGACGATCAACCGCTGGCTGGATAGCTTTACCTCCGACGAGCGTATCTTCAATACTCAATGGACCGACTATCGGCGCAGCGACACCGAGGTCCCGCAGACACCCGAGGCGCAAGACGCGTACGAGGCGGTGCACGCGCGGGCTTCGTTCCATTGGACCGACGTGGTCTACGGCCATGAGGTACTGCGGTCCGAGGCACCGCCGGGCACCTTCTGCTTCACGGTGCTGCGGGAACCCGCAAGGCGCGTCGTCTCGCAGGTAATGGACTGGCGCGGTCTCACGCAGGCCGACCGGCTTGCCATTACGCTGCCGGAGGAGAGTGAAAGGATCACGGACAGCGAGCGCCTTCCGCTCGGCGAATTCCTGGTGCGGCATGGGCGGCTGGACGGCGGCCGGCCCCCGCTGGACAACTACATGACGCGCGTCCTTGCCGCCGGCCGGATTGGCCGTTCGGCGCTGATTGCCGATGAGCCCGGCAGCCTGCTTGATATCGCGTTGCAGAGCCTCGAGAACGATTACGATCTCGTCGGGATCGCGGAACGATCCGTGCTCAGTCGCAATGCGCTGTGCGCCATGATGGGTTTGCCACCCGCGGCGAGACTGCTGGCGCAGAACGTGTCGCGCACCGATGCCAATCTCGATCAGGCGATGCACGAGGCCGGCGGTATCCTGGAGGAGCTGACGCGTTTCGATCGGATCATCTACGATCGGGCCTGCCAACTCTTCGAGACGCGCCACCGGGAAATGGCCGAGGCCTACGACGCCGCGGCGTTCGAGACGCATCACGCTGGCCGCCTGCTCGGCGAACTGCGTGGTATCCGCCGGCAGGCGATGACCACGTACAGCGTCCGGATGCCGCTCGCCGGTTCCGGATTTCACGAGCGGGATGCCGCGGGTACGCCGTCTTGCGCGGTTTGGACCGGCCCTGACGCGCGCACGACGCTGTACATCCCGACTCCACCGAACATGGCGCTGTCGCTGCTGGTATGGATCCTGGGCTATGCCGCGGACAAACAGCGTCGGCAGCTTCGGGTGTCGGTGAATGGGCGGCCGGCGGTGCACTACTTTGAACCCGCCAAGGGGTACGCCGACCTGCTGACGGTCGACCTGTTCAGCACCGGTGATTTCGTCCGGCTCGAGATCGATGTCGGCGAAGCGACCGGCTCTGGCGAGCTGGGGTCTGAGCAGGTCGATCCGCGACTGCGCGGCATCTGCTTCGACACCTATGGCTGGCGTCCGGTCTTTGACCTCGAGCTTGGGGCACACGCAGAAGGAGTGACGTCATGACGCCTGACCAGGTCGGATATGCCGAGGCGATGCCAGCGGACGCGCCTGATTCGCCGGCGCGGTCGTTGTTGTTGCGCGCGCTGACCGACGACGGAATTATTCATTTCGATTTGGCGGATGCGGCGGGTGCCCAACGCTGGCAACTGAATGAGCGGAGCGCGGTGCGGGCGCGCTGCACCGAGCTCGGACGGCGCTTGTTGATCGTGCTTCCGATGATTCGGTGTTCGCGCGTGATGGTATCGGTTCGGTTCCTGTCGATGCTTGACCCGCGCATCGTGAATGCGCTTGGGCTCACGCTCGACGGCGTGCCGCCGGAGGGGCCGATCACGGTTGGGCAGCACCAGTTCTGCTCGACGCTGGAGGCGAGTTTCCGCCTGGCGGGGCAGCACGTGCAGAGCTGTGAGCTGGCCATCGAAATGCCGTTCGTCAACACGCTCGCCGATCCTGATCCGGCCATCGGCGACAGGTTGCGGCAAGGCCTGTCGGCAGTAGACATAAGGGACATCGTGCTGTCGGTTCCGCCCGCGGCTGGACCAGCCGATCTGGGCGCATTGTTCTGGCCGGGTGGCGCGTGGTCTGCGCTGCCCCCGGCTTCGCTGGTGGACGCGCTGCAAGGGTTGCGGCGTGGCGACCATGTGGCGGCGAAGTACCGTCACCTGACTGTCGAACTGCCGATGCTCACCTCCATCCTGGGCCTGGTTCAGCCGGACCATGTCTGGTCGGTGCCCGGCACGCCGCTGGCCGCGCTGGTACGCGGCGCGCCGACGGCAGACACGCTGCCGGCCGGACGGCTGGCCGTCGTCGCCACGTTGTTTGACATGCCGGTCCGCGGCGCCGACATCGCCGGCGTGGCCGGCCGGTTCGAGGATGCGGTGCTGCTCCTGGCATGTGCCGAGGATTTCCGGCTGCGCCGCTTGCTGGCCAACCCGCTGGTAGCGCCGCATGTTCATGTGGTCGGCAGTGAACATGCCATTCTGATCGCCAATCTTGGCGGGCTGCGCCAGGCAGGGGGCTCGGCGCTCGTCGAAACCTTCCTGCTGCTGCTGGCGCGCATCGGCGCCACGACCACGCCTTGGTTGACCGAGCATGGCGAGGCGTTGAGTTGGTCGTGGTGGCTGCGCCATCTCGGCCACCTGGTGACGGCGATCGACGCGCTGAACGCGGGCATCGCCAGCACCGCGATCCTGTTGCTGTCGCTGGCGCCTGAATGCACGCCGGCGGCGCCGGATCCCGATGCGGCCATGCTGCGCGACCTGGTGCGGGCGTTGCCACGCGGCGAGGGAGCGCCGCTGGGCCTGATCGAACCGGCGTTGCAGAAGACGTTGGATACCTACCTGAGCCACCTGGCGGCCGCCGTGCAAGGCCAAGGCGTAGGCTGGAGGTTCAACCTATCGGCGCATGACCTGGCCTTCCGCATCGCCGGGATGCTGACTGGTTGGCAGCAGTTCGGGCTGGCCGACAACGCCACGGCGCGATTGGCGCAGCGGCTGCGCATCGGGCAGCCGGGGCTGCCACTTTATCCGAAGGCGCTTAAGCCGTTCAACGAATACATCGATTTCTACAAGACCGCAGCACGGATCATGTCGGTGGGTTCCATTGACCCGAACTTGCGCACGCGGCTTGATAGACTCCCCAGCGGGCTTGACCATGTGGTTCGGCAAAACCAGGCCGCACGTGAAATCGAGATTGCGTTGCGGCTGTTGGGCGATCGCCACAAGGGGGAAGAGATCGTTTGGGTGGACGCCGGCTGTTCCTACGGCGTGATCATGAACGGCGTCGTGCCGCCGGCAAATGTTCAGGGTCGTTGCAGTTTCGTCGGTTTTGACATGAACGGGCCGGCGATCGAGAGAGCCGTCATCGTCGGTGCCAATCTCGGCCACGCGCATTGTCGTTTCGAGGTGGGCGACCTGGCCGAGGCTCGGGCGCTGGCGCATGGTCGGCGCGTCCATCTGATCACCGCGTTCGAGGTGCTGGAACACTGCCCCGACCCGGTGGCAGTGCTGCGCGACTATCGTGCGATGGATCCGAGCATGTTGGTGGTCGGGTCGCCGTTGTCGGAGCTGCAGGGGATTTTGCCGGGCGAGCAGCACCTGTGGGGCTTCGATGGCGAGGGCTTCACCGCCCTGGTCGAGGAGGCTGGCTTTGCACCGATCGGTCTGAACATGCGGTATGTGGGCCGGTTCGTCGATGGCAATGACTGGGTGATGGTAACGGCGACCACCGGCGACCGCAAAACCATGCGTTTTGTTTGATGCCAGGCGTCCGACTGCGCGCCGTTCGATAGGCTCAAGCAGGCAAGCAATCAATCGGACACAGAGTTACACCGAGTGCACACAGAGTTTCGCTGAGAGAAAGCAAATGGCGCTGCGCGCAAGGTCACTTCGGCCGGCGTACCAGTCACCAGCGCGAAGCGCCATTAAATCTTCTCTGTGAAACTCTGTGTGCACTCGGTGTAACTCTGTGTCCGATTGATTGCTTGCCTGCTTGCCTGGGTCCGCGCCAGGCGCTGGACCGGCTCGGCGGCATAACGGGGGGAGGGCCGATCCTTTCGGCTGTTGGTGTCGCGCACGAAGGCAAGGCGTGGATGGCCCGGACAAGCCGGGCCATCACGCGGGCGGTCGGGTCTAGTCGATGTGGTCGCGGATGCCGTGGTACAGCAACTGCAGCAGGCACCAGGCCGCGAAGGCGATCAACGCGGTCTCCAGCATGACGCGCCAGCGGATCGGATACATCGATTCCTGCGGCAGGGACGGCCGCACGAATTCCGCCAGATAGACCGATTGTTGCGCGGCGGCATTCCTGGCATCCTGCAAGGCGTCCAGGGCGCGCTCGTAGACCCTGACCGCGACCTGCTCATCGACCTCGAGCACGCGATAGCCGGACATCACCGAGGCGAGCGAGGTGTTGGCCGTCGTTCCGGTGGCTGATTTCGCCAACCGGCCGTGCACACCCTGCAACTGGGTTGCCAGTGCGGCGATACGGTCCTGCAGGATGTGCATATGCGTCACATCCTTCGATACCCCTAGCGCGAGTTGCACACTGTAGGCGGCCTTGGCGTCGATCAGGTCCTGCTCGACGTGGCCTTCGAGCAGGCTGTCGCCGGTTGCCTGCATTTCCGGGAACAGCACGTCGTTCTGGTTGCGATAAGTCGACATCGCCAGCTGAGCCGCCTTCAGTCTGGCAGCGTATCCGGTCGCTTCGCGGTCCGCATAGGCCACCATGTCGGCATGCGCGCGATCGGACATGTCGTTCATCAGCTGCTCTGCCGCGGCGGTCGCCTTGGTGGCAACCAGTTGGGCATCGGCCGGGCTGAACGCACGCACCTGCACCGAAATGATGCCGGTGGTCTGGTCGAAGAATGGATCGACCATCCGCTGCCAGTAAAGCTGCTGCTGCTCGGCCGAGGCGTTCGGGCGCATGCGTGCGAGCCAGTCCGCATCGTTGCGTGCGTAGATGGCGGCGAGATCGACACCCGCGGCGGCCAGGTCGTCGACGATCTGGCGGCTCTTCAGGTACTGGACGACGATCTGCGAGTCGTTAATCATTTCCAACATTGCACTCGACCCGCCAGCGCCGGCCAGCGAGTCGCCCGGCGCTGCGCTGCCCGCCGGGTCGATCCGCAGGGGTAGCTGGTGGCGGACGCTGACCCGGAACTGCGTCACGTACTGATCCGACGCGTAGCCATACAGGTAGCCACCAACCACGGCGGTCGGCAGCGTGACGGCCAGCAGCAGCGACGCCAGCCGCCAGCGCCGCCGGCGGTTGCGCTTGCGGACCGGACCGGTGTGGCCCGGGCCCGCGTGGCCCTGGGTGGGGCGCGTCTGGCTGGGGTGGATCTCGGCCTGGCGCAGCGGTGCCGTGGCGGGCCGCGTGTCGCTGTCGGCGTCGAGCCGATAGCCCGATCCGGCGGCCTGGCCGGAAGCGACGATGCTGGTGCTCATGCTGTCTCCATCGGGCGAGGGTTGCTGTGCCGCATGTGATGCGCGTGCCGATCGATGGCTTCCTCAAGGTCGTCGAACAGCGTAATTCGACCGTCGATCAGCACCGCGCCGGCGTCGCAGTAGGCGCGCATCGTTTCGTAGTCGTGGGAAACCATGATGACGTCGGCGCGGTCCATGCGCTGGTGGAACGCCTGCAGGCATTTGGCGCGGAATTGGGCGTCGCCGACCGAGGTCACTTCGTCGATCAGGTAGACATCGAACTGAATGGCCAGGCAGGCGCCGAAGGCGAGCTTGGCGCTCATGCCGGATGAGTAGGTTCTGACCGGCATGTGGAAATACTCGCCCAGCTCGGCGAAGTCGGCGACGAAGGCGACGGCGTCGTGCTCATCCACCCCATAGAGGCGGGCCAGGAAGACCACGTTCTCGCGCCCGTTCAGGTCGCGATGCATGGTGCCGCCAAAGCCCAGCGGGAAGCTGACCGTGCGGCCGCCGCGGGTGATGCGGCCGACATCCGGAAGCTCGGTGCCGGCGAGCAGGCGGATCAGCGTGGACTTGCCGGCACCGTTGGCGCCCAGCACGCCCAGGCTGCGGCCTTCCGGGATGCGCAGGCTGACATCGTTCAGCACGACATTGCGGCCTTCGATGGTGCGGTACGCCTTGTGCACGCGATCGAGGATGATCATGCGTGCACCATCTGCTTCGCGCGCAACGTCCGCTCGGCCGCGAAGCCGATCACCAGCGAGGTCACGACCCAGACCGACAGGTAGTCGACGTTCAGCCAGTGCGGCTCATATTGGGGAAAGAAGCCGCTGCGGAAATAATCGATGGCCTGCAGGACCGGGTTCCACCACAGTAGGTCGCGCGCCCAGTCGGGCATCTGGATCGGCGAGTAGTAGATGCCGGAACCGAAATACAGCAAGCGGCACAGCGCGGAGAAGAACACGCCATAGGACGGAAACATGTGAGCGATCACCATGCTGCAGGCGCCGATGCCGACGGCCAGGAGCCACAGCAAGGTGACGGCGGCGGCGGCGGTGAGCGGATCGGCGGGCCAGCCCTGGAAACCCAACAGGGCGGCGATGCCGAAGATGACAACGCCGACCCACAGCTCGGTCGCGATCTGGCGCAGGGCGAGCGCCATCATCACATCGGTCCGCTTCACGATGGGTAGCTGCAGCACCGCGTTCTCGCCGATGGCGGAGTTCATGATGTCATGCGAGACGTGGGTGAACATCAGGAACGGGACGACGCCGGTGAGGTAGAAGAAGAATATATTGTCGCCGATCGGCGCCGGTGCGTGCTGGGCCATCATGAAGAACAACGAGCCCAGCGTGACCAGGTGGGTGATCGGTTCGAGCACGTGCCAGACATAGCCGAGATGCATTTCGCCGAACGTGGTGCGGATGTCGCGCAGCATGAGCGCCAGGACGACGCGCCATCTGATGGCGATGTCGGCGGCCAGGGTGTTGCCGGCGCGCGGCGGGCGGGGTGCGATCGGGCGGCGCGGGCCGATCGTCCAGATAGCCGGGTTGCCCCAGGCCGCCGTATCGGGTGGCACCGCGCCTGTGGTGGGCACGCCGCAAAGCCCTGCCACGTGCGCCAGATGCTCGCGGCACTCCAGGTTGTCCGGCGCGAGTTCGGTCGCGCGCTCGGCCGAGCGCAGTGCCTCGGGGAGTTGGCCGAGCGCCGCGTGCACGCCGCTTTGGGCGCGCCAGACCAGCGCGTTGTCCGGCGCCTGCGCGGCGGTGGTTGCCAGCTCGTCCAGCGCATCTGTGTAGCGCGCCAGGGCGCACAGCAGCGACGCCAGGTTCAGGCGGAATTCGATGCTGTTTGGGTCGGCCGCGATGGCGTGGCGCGCCGCATCGGTCGCCAGCTCGGTTTTGCCGGCCTGGTGCAGCACGGTCGACAGCAGGCGCCAGCCCTGTGGCGTCGCGCCAGTGGAGACCACGTGGGCGGACAGGTGCTCGGCGGCGTCGCGCCAGCGTCGCTCGGCGGCGAGCATGCCGGCGAGATGCAATCGGACCTCGGCGTCGGCGGGATTGAGCAGCACCGCCGCCTTGCCGACCTGGATTGCCTCGGCGCGGTCGCCGACCGCGTCGAGGATGCCGCTGAGGGTTCGCGCCGCGCGGAAGTCGGCGGGATCGGCGGCGACCGCATCACGCGCGAGCGCGACGGACCGTGCCGGATCGCCCGCGCGCAGGAACATCTCGGCCGCGTGCAGCAGCAGGCCGACGTCACGCGGGTGCTGTTCCGCGTCGGCCGCGGCCTGGTTCGCGAGGGCGCGAAATGCGTCCTGTCGGCGGGCGGGCGGCGCGCCAGGGCCGTCACTTCCCGAGTCGTCAGTCCCCGAGTTGTCAGTCATTGTCGTCGCTCCCAGGGTCGTCGCTCACCGGCGTCGCGCATCAGGGTGCGCCGAAATTGCGCGGGATGGCGCCGACGGCGCTGAGTCCGGTCACGATCTGGAACACCTTGGCGGCTTCCGCGATCAGTGAATCGCTGACGTAGACGAGATCGTTGGGCAGCACCGGGAAGGCCTCGCTGATGAAGAACCCACTGGGGTCGCGCAGGTTGACCCGGTAGATGACGCGGGTCAGGTCCTGGCCGGGGGCAGGCTGGGTCTGCATGATCTGGCGCGTCAGGTCGGCATTCTGCCGGCGATAGACGAACACCGCGGCGGGGTCGGCGACGTTGTCGTTCAGGCCGTCGATGCGGGCCAGCGTGCGGGCCAGGCTGATCTCATCGGCGTCGTATGGCTGTTCGCCCGGATGGAGCACCGCGCCGAAGGCATAGAAATAGGCGTCGCGCGGCTCGATCAGGACGCGGTCGCCGGGTGCCAGATCGGTTTCCAGGGCGCGTTCATCGGCGACATTCGTTAATGTGCGGGTGACGGAGGTGCCGGCGCGGGTCACACGGACGATCGACTGATGGTTTTTGGTGTGCGCGCCGCCGGCCATCGCCAGGACATCGAGCAGGCCACTGGAACTTGGCACCACGGCGTAGCGGCCCGGCTTGGCGACGTCACCCTGCACGATGACGTTGTTGGTCAGATCGTCGATGACCAGCACCGAGACCTCGGCGCCGGGCGACAGGGTAGCGAGGCGCGCGCGGACGACCTGCTCGACTTGCGCCGGGGTGTGCCCGGCGACGGCGACGCGGCCGACATAGGGCACGCCGACTGTGCCGTCGATTTCGACGCGCGTGGTCGTCTCGATCGCGGATTTATCAGCGGTGAGCGAGGTGCCGTTCTGGTTGGGTTCCCAGATAACGACCCGCAGCAGGTCGCCGGCACCGACCAGCCCAAGGCGACGGGCCGGCGGCAGTGCGATCGGCCCCTCAACGCGCTGCGACGCGGCGAACGCGCTGACTTTCCCTGCCGCGTCCTGGTCCAGATCGATCAGCACGTAAGGACTGGGCGCCTGCGGGCTGCTGGGCTTGGCGCCGTCCACGATATCGGCGGTGCGTGGCCCGCTGCCGGGCAGCGCCGAGCAGGCGGTGAGCGCGAGGCCGATTGCCGCGCTGCTCAGCAGATTTCGCCAGGTGGTGGTCCGGTGGGGGCTGATTGCCCGCTGCGTGCCGATCGCCCGCTGGGGGCTGATTGCCCGCTGGGTGCTGATCGGCTGTGTGTTGTTCATGCGGCACTCTCTTTTTGTGCTTCGTCGGCCGAGATTTTCTCGGCCGGATTTTTGTCGAGCGGGTTTTTGTCCAACCGGGCATTGTCCGGTTGGAATTTCTCAAGGTCGGGCTTCAGGTAATTCCGCATCCTGGCCGACAGGGTGTGCCGCGGGATGCTGGTCGGCTGATTGGCCTGGAGATAGAGCGCCGTGTTGGTTCGGGTGTTGAAGGCCAACTGACGATTGGCGCCTGGCGCCGCGCGGTTGGCGCTGATCAAGTCGGCCAACTCGGCATAGTTGCCGATGTCGAAGAACTCGATCTGGTCCGGGTGGTATCGGGCGAACTGCAGGAACGCCAGGGTGCGCGAGGCCAGCACGCGGCAGCCCATATCCAGTGCCATCGCGATTGGACCGGAACTGGATTGACCGACCTCGAGATACGGCAGCACGACGGCGTCGCAGAGCGCCATCGCGGCCATGAAGCCTTCGTCATCGTGCACGCCGAGGAAATGCACCCGATGGTGCAGATCCCTGGGGTGGCGGGTGAGCAGATCCTTCGACGCGGCGTCCAGCTCGAGCGTGAGTGGCGTGCCGGTTTCGCGCAACGTGTCCAGAATGGTTCGGCCGATATGCGCCTCGTTGAACAGGGTCTGGATGTAGGGGTCGAGCGGCAGCTCGCGCTTGATGGTCTGCGGGTGGATGCCGCCGAAGATCAGCAGGTGGTGGTCCTCGGGCAGGTAATGCAGGGCGCGCAAGGCGGTTTCGTATCCCTTGTAGGGCGACAGGAAGCCGAACGAGCCGATCAGCCTGGCGTCGGTCGGCAGGGTGCGCAGGATCGGGAATTGGTTTCGATCCGTCGTCGCACGGATCCTGGCCGCCTGTTCCGCGCTGACGAAACTGAGCGGATGATGATGGATCTGCTCGATGCGGTAGACATCGCGCAGCAGCCGCATGTCGCGCTTGTTGTGGACGATGACCTGCACCGGATGGCGCCGCTGACGGGAACGCAGCAGCGCATAGGTGCGCGCAGCCAGATTGCGATTGCGGCGATAGCTGCCGGCGATCCGCACCGCACGGTCGATGCGACCCCGCACGAGGCTGGCGCCGATTGCTTGCCAGTCCAGCGGGTCGGCGCCCAGGATGGTATGGAACGTGATCGAAACCACCGGGGCGGCGACGACCAGCCTGCGCAGCCGGCGCAGAATTTGTGCCATCGTGCGGCCCAGCGTGCCGTATTCAAGCTGGATGTTGACGCTGTCGAACTCGCGCAGCCGCCGCGCCATGTCGTTGATGTGCCGGTCGGCGAGGCGCTGCACGCGCCGATGCGGGCTGCGCAACAGGTATTGATCAAGGTCGAAGACCGTGACCTCGACGTGCTGATTGAGCTGCTGCACGAGCGCGCGGGTGTAGCCGGCGATGCCGCAGAGCTCATCATAGGTGCTGACGATCGCCAGGCGGCGAAGGCGCGATCGCGGCTGTGCGGCACCATCGAACACGCCAGGTCTCCTCATCGGTGAATGCTGTCGAGGTCGCATAGCGGGGGGCGGCATAGCGGGGTATGCGCCATGAGACGGTTCTACATCGGAGAGTGCTGATCATTGGTTAACGCCCGATGCTTGCCGGTGCGTTGTCGCGAACTTCGGTGGGCGAATGTCGGTGGGCGAATGTCGGTGGGGAGCGACGACCGATTGGCGCGCATACCGGAAGACACGATCGGTTAACCAGATCGCCGTACATATCGCGACCGACGCAGCTCGACCGGCGCGACTTGCTTGGGTCGTTGGTGGTGCGCGTCCGACCATTGGCCTCGGGAAAAGTCAGGCACGATGAACGAAGGTTTCGCCGGTTCGATCCAAGCCACCAGCGATGCACCTGACGGTTTGACCGATCGAGGTCACGCGTTGCAGACCGTGATCCGAAGGTTTCCGCCGCGGCGTTTTCTGTTTCTGCAAGGCGTTCCCGGCCGTTTCATGCACGAACTCGGGCTGGCGCTGGCGGCCCGCGGGCACGGGGTGCTGCGGGTGAATTTCAACGGCGGCGACCGGCTGGCGTGGCCGTCCTTGCCGGCTATGGATTTTCGCGGCAGGACCGCCGAATGGCCGGCGTTTCTACAGCGGCTGATGTTTGATTTCGCGCCGACCGACATGATCCTGCAAGGTGACTGCCGGCCGCCGCACATGACGGCGATCGAGCTGGCGAATCGCCAGGGTGTTGCGGTGCATGTCTTCGAGGAAGGTTATCTGCGGCCGGATTGGGTGACGCTGGAGATCGGCGGGGTAAACGGCTACTCGCACCTGCCGCGGGATTGGCGGGCTTACCGGCGGCTGGCGGCGCAGCTACCCGCGTTGCCGGCCGCGACGCATGTGCCGCCCTCGGTGAAGACGCGCGCCCGGGACTGCATCCGCTATGCCGCGTGCTGCATCGCGCTGGGGCCGCTGTACCCGCACTACGAGACCCATCGCGGATGGACGCCGCTGCATGAGGCCGCTGGCTGGGTGAAGCGAGCGGGACGCGCGCGGGGTGCGCGCCGGCGCAGCAGCGTGGCGGTGCAGAGTGCTTTCGATGCGCGCGGCGGATTTTTCGTGCTGCCGATCCAGATGGACAATGATTCGCAGATCCTGCGGCACTCCGACCTGGGCGGCATGATGCATGCCATTCGGCTGGTGGTCGCGTCGTTCGCACAGCATGCGCCTGTTGATGCGGTGCTGGCGGTCAAGGAACATCCGCTCGACAACGGCATCATCGATTGGCGCAAAGTGGTGCGCGATGCGGCGCGGCAGGGCGGTGTGGCGGAGCGCGTGGTGCTGATCGAGGCGTGCGATCTGCAACACCTGCTTGATCGCGCCCGTGGGTTGGTGACGGTGAACAGCACCAGCGGCACGTTTGCCTTGGCGGCGGGCGTGCCGGTCATCGCGCTGGGACGATCGGTCTACGATCTTCCGGGGCTGACGCATCAGGGCACACTGAGTTCGTTCTGGACCGATCCGATGCCGCCCGATCCCTCGCTGTTCGAGGCATTCCGGCGCGTCGTGGCGCACGCCTGCCTGATCGCCGGAGATTTCTTTACCCGCGAGGGCGTCGCACGCGCGGTCGCCGGCGCGGTTCCCCGGATCGAGGCGGCGGAAGATGCGAGTGCGCGGGCCGAGGCGGCGCAGGGCGCCGGGTTACGGATCGAGGCGATCCCGCGGGCGGGGCGCGGCCGCGCGTCGGCGGTGGGGTGAGCAAAGGTGGGCGGGTGAGCGAGGCGGGTGGGTGGGTGAGCGAGGCTGGCGGGTGAGCAAGCCGGATAGGTGAGCGAGGTGGGCAGGTAAGCAAGGCGGGGCAACTCTGGCTCGATGTTGCGCGGCTGCTTGAGCGCGCCTGCGCTGGTAGCCTGACTGGCATCGATCGGGTGGAACTGGCCTACGCGGAAACGCTGACGGCCCTGGCGCCCGACCGGATGCGCTACGTGATGCTGGGGCGGTGGTCGGGCCGGCTGCGCGCGCTGCCACGGGGCGGTGTCGTTGGCTTCCTGGAGCACCTGAAGCGGGCTTGGCATAGTGGCCGTCCGGATGCCTGCCGTGGTCGCGCGGCGCGGCTGCTGGCCGCCACGGCCGCCGCCGGGTTCCTGACCGCGCCGAAAGACCAGGCGCCGCCGGTGTATTTGCTGGTGTCGCATCGGCACCTGCACCGTCAGGCGGCGCTGGCCAGCGCGCTGCGGCGCACCGGGGCGATGTTCGTGCCGCTGATCCATGACGTGATCCCGCTGGACTTCCCTGAATATGGCCGGCCGGGCGAAGCCGCGCGACATCAGCGCCGGCTGGCCACCGTGGCGCGGCTGGCGGATGGGGTGGTGGTGAACTCGGCCGCGACCGGCGCCGCTGTGTCGCGGTATCTGCCGCGCATCCTGCCGATCCACGTCGCGCCGCTGGGCGTGTCGCTGCCGACCGGCGGCGTGATGTCCGAGGCGACGTCGCGACCGTATTTCCTGTGCGTCGGCACGATCGAGCCGCGCAAGAAATCATCTGCTGCTGCTGCATCTGTGGCGGCGTCTGGTGGAGTTGCGCGGCAACCAGGCGCCTCGGCTGCTAATTGTCGGCAGCCGCGGGTGGGAGAACGAGAATGTGCTTGACCTGCTGGACCGCTGCACCGCGCTGAAGGGCCACGTGGTGGAACTTGGCGCGGTGTCGGACATCAGGCTGGCGGCACTGCTGCGCAGTGCGCGGGCGCTGCTGATGCCGTCATTCGCCGAGGGATTTGGCCTGCCGATCGCCGAGGCGCTGTCGCAGGGCACGCCGGTCATTTGCAGCGATCTGCCGGCGTTGCGCGCGGTCGGGCAGGGTGTGCCGGAGTATCTTGATCCGCTCTGTGCCAGCGCGTGGCGGGACGCGGTGCAGGCCTATACCGCGCCGGCCTCGCCGCGCCGGGACGCGCAGCTTGCGCGCATGCCGGACTGGCGTTGCGTTACCTGGCACGAGCACGTCGCGTCGGCTGTCGCGTTTGCCGAGGGATTGCCCGCGCGCAAGCGGGTTGGCGCGTCCGCGCGGGCGTCGCGCGCCGTGGATCAGCCGGATGAGGGATGGGTGCTTGCCCGGTGATGCGCCCAGTGACGTGCGATGTCGATGCGGCGGGTGATCCAGACGCCGGCGTGGCGCGATACGTGGTCCAGCAGGCGCTGCAACCCCACCGCGCGGCCGGGATGGCCGATGATGCGGTTGTGCAGGCCGATCGACAGCATTTTCGGATGGGTGCGGCCTTCGGCGTACAGCATGTCGAACGCGTCGCGGCAGTAGGTGAAGAAATCGTCGGCCGTGCCGAAGGCGCCGCGGCTGAATTTCACGTCGTTGGTTGACAGGGTGTAGGGCACCACGAGGTGCGGGCGGCCGTGCTCTTGCGTCCAGTACGGGAGTTCGTCGTCGTAGGCGTCGGAGTCGTAGAGGAAGCCGCCTTCCTCGATCAGCAGGCGCCGCGTGTTGAGGCTGGGGCCGTAACGACAATACCAGCCGAGCGGTCGTTCGCCCATCGTTGTGGTGATCGAGGCGACGGCTTTGGCGATCTGGGCGCGTTCTTCGGCCTCGGTCAGTTCGTAGTGTTTGATCCAGCGCCAGCCGTGGCAGCAGACATCGTGGCCGGCGGCGCGGATCGCCTCGGCGACTTTTGGGTTGCGTTCGAGTGCGAGGGCGCAGCCGAAGACGGTGAGTGGCAGGTTGCGCTCGGCGAACAGGCGCAGGATGCGCCAGACGCCGACGCGGCTGCCATAGGCAAACATGGACTCGGCGGCGAGATCGCGGCCGGTGACGCCTGGGTTGATTGGCGCGGCCTCGGTGAGGCCCCATTCGGAGATGTTGTCGCCGTCGGGATAGGAGGGTTCGGAGCCTTCCTCGTGGTTCAGCACGAAGTTCAGCGCGAGGCGGGCGCCGTCGGGCCAGTGGGGATCGGGCGGGTTGGGGCCGTAGCCGATAAGGTCTCGGGTCATGCGGGGGAGCGTGGCATGGATTGGGGGGCGTGGCGATTGGGGGGATGGCTGGCGTGGTGCTGTGGGGTGGTGGCGCGGAGTATTAAGTATCCGTTTTTGATCGCTGCGGTGGGCGGGGCGGCCGATGTTTTATATTGGGCTGTATGAGTTCGGGGGAGTTGGTGATCGGCGCCGGGGCGCGTTGCCGGTTGCGCGGACGGCAACGACGCCGATCTTCCGGGTCGCGATTGTGCGATACGGTCGGCCGGCAACCCACAGCCCACTAGGTTGGCAAATCCAAAACTTCACGTTACGCTTCGCGCTCGGTTTGCAACCGGTTGGGCGATGCTGCCTACCGGTCGGAGAACGCCGGGCTACGCCTTTGGGGGAGTAATTGAGCGAGGTCACTGCGCGGCAGGCGGAATGGACCCAACGGGTGCTCGGCGTTGCGGTGCCGAACGCGTCCGTGGGGAAGCCGTCTGGCGCGCCGCCGACCAGAACCCCCACTGCGGCGACCAAGGCCGCCGCGGTGTGGACCGAGGCGAAAGACAAGGTGGATAGTGGGATTTCGGCGCTGGCCCGCGCGCTGCGCGCCAGGCCGCAGAAGGTGCTGCACCGCGTCGCCGATGAGGGGCTGTTCGGGCTGACGACCGGCGGCCTTACCGTGCCGCTGACGGCGGCCATCCTCGAATTCGACGCCACCGTCGGCCCGGCGCGCGCCAAGGCGGCCCGGGCGTTGAACCAGCAGATCGCCAATTACCGCACCAACCTTACCGGCAACCCGATCGTGCGCCTGGTGGATGAAAATCCGTTCGGCGTCGATGTTGGATTGCGCAAGACCATGCTGGACGCACTGGCGCGCCTCGAGCGCCACGCAAGTGAACCCGCATAACCGGCAACATTAGGGGGACATAGCATGACGGATACCGCGGCCGCACACGCCGGGGCGGATGCCATCACCGCGGCACTGCGCGAGGTCACCGGGGATGCCAAGCTTGCCCCGACCGCCGAGGGACGCTGGGTGGTCGAGGCCGAGGACGGGCCGGAAGTCCTGCTGGTCCTGTCTGACGACCAGACGACCCTGAGCCTCTATAGCCCGCTGCTGGAGGTTTCGCCGGCGCGGGAGGTGGACACGCTACGCCGCGCCCTGACACTCAACGTGGACCAGATGCTGTTGCGCGGCGCCGCGATCGGCCTGGATACCGGCAGCGGCACGCTATTGCTGAAGCAGAGCCTCAACCCGGCGCTGTTTTACGGCGACGCGCTGGGCAATGTGTTGAGCCATTTCGTGGCGGCTGCCGCGATAGCGGTCATCGCCATGGCCGAGCCCGCCACGGCCTGATCGGGGAGGACGCCGGATGCAACTCCTCAAGAACCTGGTGTTCAGGCCGAAGGTCAAGCCGGAGACGATTTTCGAGATCGGCAATAAGGTAAAGGACTACAGCACCAGCGGGTTGGACAAAGACAAGCAGATCAAATTCGAATCCCCAAAAGGGCCGACCAAAATCTCGTCTTTGGATACGAAAAATCCGAAATTCGAGAAACTGGTGAATGACAACATCAGCGACCTGGTCAAGAAGGCGAAGAAATACGATCCCAAACCGATCGAGATATCGACCGAGAATACGAACACGAAACTCCAGTTCAGCATTCTCGACTGGAAGCCACCTGTCCAGGGCGTCAACGTTGATGCCACGCTGTCCCGCCGCCAAGGCACCTTCACCGCCGGCAACGCGAAACTCAACACCAAGGCGGGGATCAAGCAACCGATTCAGTTCAATGCCAACATGGAGTTCAATGCGTTCAAGCACATCGTCGACTATAACACGATACCCAAATTCAGTTTTCTCAACCTCTCGGGCGACATGTCGCTCAAGAAGGTTGGTCAGGACATGGGACAATGGACGCGCAATATAGGTTTCGGCATCGGAACGCCCCCGCTGACCGACGAAGAGGATGACCGGGTAGTCAAGAAAATCTATGTGTTTCATGAACGAACGGACCCGCGGACCGGCGAGGGCCAGGGGGACAAGCTGGTCATCGAGGACCTTAACGGCAAGGTGTCCGAGCTTCTCCAGGGTCTCAAGACTGGCACCATGACGCTGGGCCTAGGCGACATGAAGGAGATCCTGAAGGGCCTGGTTTCCTATGAGACCACCAACATTCCGCGTGCCATGTCCTTCACCAAGCTGCTGGAGGCCGCGCGCGAGGAGTTCCAGAACTACCTTGAGGAGAACGAGGAGATCCACCAGAAGCTTCTGGTGGAACATGGCATCTCGCCGATCACCGGCGAGGGCACCGATCAGGTCGTCCTGGCCAAGGATATCATGACCAACGTTTTCTCCGGGCTGAACGGGCGGATTGAGAAGCTGCGCAGGATCGATCAGCCGATGACGGAGATCACTCAGCCAATGACCAAACTGGATGCGGCGGTACTGGATTGGTCCAAGGAGTTCTGCGTGTTCAAGGGCTGGGCACTCGATATCGAGGAATTCAATATTTGATGCCAGCCACCGAATGATCGACTGTTCGGTGGTGCCCCGTCGTTATGCCGGCCCCTCGTCTCCGCAGGGAACAGGCTCTGGCCGGTATCCACGACTTGCTTTCGTTGCAGCAAAGAAAGTCGTGGATACCGGCCTGCGCCGGCATGACGGGGGGTTGTGGCCTATGCGTCCTTGATCAATCCGCCGCCGACAACTTCTCCGAGCCGCCCGCAAACGCCGGCATCACCTCGCGCGCGAAGCGGCGCAGGTTATCCCGCGCCGCGCCGCCGCCGGTCAGCAGCAGATAGCGCACGCCCAGCTTCTCCAGCGCCTCGATCTTGCGGCAGATCTCGTCCGGGGTGCCATACAGCGCGCTGTTCTCGTTTGCGCCGGTGGTGTCGGCGAAGGACATGATGCTGGCCTTGTTGTCGCCGGTTGGGGTCTGCGCCAGCGCGTGCTGGCGTTGCTGCGCCGCCAGCCGCCGCTCGAGCGCCGCCTGCTTGTCCGCCGCGTCCTTCGCCACGTAGAACGCGCGCGCCACGCCGACCTCCATCGGGTCGAACACGCGCCCGCGCGCCTCGACCTGTTGCTTGAACCAGGCGAGACGTTCGCCGGTGGCCTCGAATGGCGCGAACTGGTCCAGCAGCAGGTTGTAGCCGCGCTCCGCCACCTTGCTGATCGAGCCCGGGCTGCCCGCCCCCACCCAGAACGGCGGATGCGGCTTCTGGGCCGTCGGCGGCTCCACGATCACGTCGTCGAACTGCCAGTATTTCCCGTGATGGCTGAACGGCACGTCCGAGGTCCACGCCTTGGTGATCACCGCCAGTGCTTCCTCGTACCGCGCATCCGCTTCCTCCATCGGGATGCAGAAGCCGGCGAACTCATTGTGCCGGTAGCCGCGGCCGACGCCGAAATCCAGCCGGCCGCCGGACAGCAGATCGAGGGTTGCCGCCTGCTCGGCCAGCAGCACCGGGTTGTGCCAGGGCAGCACGATCACCGCGGTGCCCAGGCGCAGGGTGCGGGTGCGGGCGCCCAGCCAGGTCAGCAGGTTCAGGCTGGCCGAGACCTGGCCGAAGCCGGTGAAGTGGTGCTCGACCAGGAAGGTGCTGTGGAAGCCGAGCGCCTCGGCTTCCACGTTGTAGTCGATGAAGTCGCGGAACCCCTGCCCGCTGTCCACGTCGGGGCCGCCGCGCTTTGCCTGGGCACTGCCGAATAGTCCGAACCGCATCGCGACCTCCCGCATTCGGATTGGATTGACGCTACATGTTGACGATACATGTTGACGCTACACATTGACACTACACATTGACGCGGCCCACACGTTGCCGCGCCCACATATTGACGCCCCCACACATTGACGCGATCAGGCGCGGCGCCGACAAGCGCGCGCCGATGCTGGACGCACAAGCCTGGATTCTGAGCGAAGCCTATGCCGGACTGCAAGCCCAGGCGATCGGTTTGGCCGAAGCCGCCTGTTTGCACCATGAGGTCCGCACCTTGGCCCCCGGCACGCCGTGGCGCTGGATTGCCCCGATCCTGTGGCCGGCGCCACTGTCGGTGGTGCCGGACGCCGTGCGCGGCAAGCTGCCGGCGGTGGCGATCGGTTGCGGCGGCAAGGGGGCGGCGGTGATCGCGGCGCTGCGCCGGCGCGGGGTTGCGGCGGTTCAGGTGCAGCATCCGCGGATGGATCCGCGCCGCTTCGACCTTGTCGTGGTCAACCGGCACGACGGATTGACCGGACCCAACGTCCTGGTGACCCGCACCGCGCTGCATCGGGTGACGCCGGAGCGGTTGGCCGAGGCGGCCGCTGCCTGGCGCGGCAAGGTCGCCGATCTGCCGCGGCCGTTGGTCGCGGTGCTGGTGGGCGGTTCCAACGGGCGGCACCGGCTGGACCAGCCGGTGGGCGAGGCGTTGGCCGACCAACTGGCCGAGATGATGCGGCGCGATCATGTGGGGTTGATGCTGACGCCCTCGCGCCGGACCGATCCGGCCGTGGTGCGCGCTCTGCGGGATCGGCTGGGGAAGCTGGGCGCCTGGATTTGGGACGGCGCGGGGGACAATCCGTATTACGGCATGCTGGCGTTGGCCGAGGTTATTGTCGTTACGGAGGACAGCGTGTCCATGGTGTCCGAGGCGGTTGCCACCGCGGCGCCGGTGCTGCTGGCCGCGCTGCCGGGCCGGTCGCGCCGGATCGAAGTGTTCCACCGGGCTCTGCTGGAGGAGGGCCGCGTCCGCCGGTTTGCCGGGCGCTGCGAGGTCTGGTCGACGGCGCCGCTGAACGATACACCGCTCGCCGCGGCGGAGTTGCGCCGGCGGGTTCGCTTGTAGGGCGGGGAGTAAGCGTAGGTCAGGATAGATTGCGGGGTGGAAGAGCGTTCGACCCGGAGCGGCCGGACACACCGATGGCGGAAGGCGCTGCCCCCGCGGTCAAGCGCCCGAGGGCATGGCTTTTCCGACCTACTCGCCAGGCAATGGCACTAGGATTGACGCATGCTGCAGATTCAGACTTTCGACCAACGCGCCGGCGGCAACGTCCTGTATAAGGCGCTGGCCCACCCTTTGGCGGCGGAGAAGATCGGCCGGCTCTATGCGCGGCTGCGCGATGTCGCGCCCGTCGCTCTGTATGATCCTGATGGGATCGCCGAGGCGTTGCTCGCGCTCTACCCGGAGCTGCCTGGCCTGGCCGCGCTCTATGTGCACGACGTTCAGCAGGTGGGGCGGGTGCGGGGCGGGTGCACCGCGCAGGAACTGACCGCGTTGCCGGATTCGCGCGCGCGGACCGTGCTGATCGCTGCGTTCGACGCCGCCCGGATTGCCGCGCGGATCAAGCCGCTGCTGCCGCGGGGCGCCGCCGTGCTGACGCTGGATGAGGTTCGCCTGCCGGCGGAGCTGCTGACCAACCATAGCCGGTATCTGGATCGGCTGAACTTCGCGACCAACTTCGTGTTCTTTCGCGACGAGGACGGGCTGTCCACGCGGCTGGTCTCGGCCAATTACTGGGCGGGCTACGGTGCCGGGCCGATGCGGCTTTGGCTGCGCCTGTATGGGGCCGACGGCACTGCGCTCGCGACCTGGGAGCAGAAGCTGACCGCTGGCCCGGGCGGCTTTGCCATCGACAGCCGCGAGGTGCGGGCGCGGTTCGACCTGCCGCCGTTTACCGGCCAGTTGCTGGTGCACGCGATCGGCGTCAACGGCCACGACGTGGTGAAATACGCACTGGACACCTATGCATCGGACCCGGGCGCCTCGGACAATGCCGCCAGCCTGTCCTGCACCCACGACGCGAACGCCTGGCCGTCGGACCGCTACGCGGGCCTGCCTGCCCCGTGCGACAATGAGCGCGTGGTGCTGTGGCTGCAGAACAGCCACGCGACGCCGATCCCGCCTGGCGCGGTTGCGTTGGATCGCATGGGCGCCGAGCGTCCGGTGGCCCTGCCGCGGGAGGTCGGTCCGTTCGCGACGGTGGCGCTGGATGTCGCGACGCTGCTGCCCGATTTGCGCTGGCCCGCCCAGATCGAGCTGCGCGCCGGGCGCCATGTCGTTCGCCCGCGCTACGAGGTGACCCGCGCCGGCCGCACCCGCATTGCCCACGTGAATGTGGAGCGCGCCGACCTGAAGCCTGATCCGGGTATTCCGGCGCTGCCCGACAGCCTGGGCCGGGGCTATCTGCTGCCCTTCCCCGTGCTGCCACGCGAACGGTTCCGCAGCATCGTCCAGCCGACGCCGATGGCGGAGACCCAGGCCGATCTGCCGCTGCGTCTGGATGTGTTCGACGAGGCGGGGCGCAAGGTCGCGGAACGTTTCCTCGGCCGGCTGCCGCGCGATCACGATCTGGCGGTGGACCTGAGCGAGGTGACCGACGTTGCGGCCGGGCATGCAGAGCTGGTCTACGATTTTCGCGATGGCGGTGGTGCAGACGGCTGGCTGCATGCGTTGTTCCGCTACGAGGACCGCGTGTCGGGCCATGTCGCGGAGTCGAGTTTTGGCGCGCACATATTCAATACGCTGATGACCTACCGGGACGAACCGCAATCGTATCATGGTGGGCCGCCCGGGTTGTCGACCACGCTGTTCCTGAAGTTGGGCGAGGGCGCGCGGCGGAGCTTTGCAGTGCTGATCTATCCCGCGTCGGCGGCGTTCCATCCAAAGTCGTCTACCGCGTTGCTGTTGCGCGACGCCGAGGGCAACCAGATCGCCGAGGCGCATGTCGGCATCGCGTGCTCCGGTTCGATGATGATTTGGCCTGACCTGGCGTTTGGCGGCGAGGCGCTGCAGCGGGCCGGCGCGCATGGCTACGTGCTGGTGCGCGATCCGACCTGCCGGCTGTTCGGGTATCACGGACTGATGGATGACCGTGGCGGGTTTTCGCTGGATCACATGTTCGGGTTCTGATGGGGAAGATCGGATTTCGCTGGTTCCCGACATTGCGCTGGGATTGAGGGGGTGGGTGGTGAGGAAGTAATCAAGCGCACACAGAGTTACACCGAGTGCACACGGAGTTTCACTGAGTAGCGAGCAATGGCGCTTCGCGCGGATATGCTGGATGGTTTCTGGCGAAGCGCAATTGTTTATTCTGATACTTGTCGGTGACGCTATGAGTGCACTCCGCGTAATGCCAGGTCGCGAAAGGAGTGACTCTTTGTGTCTTGGGCGAGTAGGCCATCGTCACCGGGCTTGGCCTGGCGGTTGGCCGGGCTGATCCCCGGGTCAAGCCCGCATTCGCCGGCATGACCGAGGGGGGTGCCGCAGACGGCCTGCGGGCGGGAGCACTATACGTCCAGTCAGCTCTTGAGTTGCGCGAGTGTGCCGGCGATGTCGCCCATGCCCCAATGCTCTACGATCAGCCCATCGCGCAGCTTGAAGATGTCGCAGGATGAGAAACGCAGGTGCCTGCCGGTGGGTGCGACGCCGAAATATAGGCCTCGGTGCGTGCCTTCGTAGACGAAGCTGGCGGCTACCATGTCGTCGGCGGCAACCGTCGCCTCGATCGTGACGGTCAGGTCGGGCAGTCCGGTCAGCCGGGCAGTGAAGAACGCGACGGTGGCTTGTTTCGGTGTCAGACCGGGTTGCGGCGGCGGGGCGGCGGCACTGAACTGGTGCTGTTTGTAGTCCGCGGCGAACAGGGCAGCGAACGCCGTGATGTCGTGGGCGCTGAGCGTTGCGGCGAATTGCTCGGCGGCGCGGCGGGCGGGTGAGGCTGTCTGCGCAATCGCCGGTGCGGCGAGGGCGATGAACATTGCAGCGGTGGTCTTGGGAATGTCGCGACGTTGCATTTTGTGTGCTCCGGGCTGGCCATTTGGTGAAGGGTGCGTCGGCATTATCATGGTTTGAAGATGCGGCCACCGGGATTGTGCCTGGGGTTTGGGGGGTGATCCATGCATCGGACACCCTGGCCCCGACCCGGTCGCCCGAACCCCTCCCCCCGCCCCCCTCCCTCAAGGGGAGGGGGAGAAGACGGTTGTTGGCCCGGTGTTGACACTCCGCGCAGCGCGCGTGACGATTGCGTGGAATATGAAGCGCGGCTCGCGTCGCACCTCGTCCGTCAGCGGTCGAGCGGGGTCCAGCGATGCGAGTGCATCCGACAATCGGGACGCGCCGGCGAGATACCGCTGTGATGGAGACCTTAACCCCGGATACTCGTTGCCCTTACGGAGAGCGCACAATGCCGACACCTGTCCGATACGCCGATGCCATCGAACCACTGGTTCAGTTCATCGAGGAAACGCCCCGCGATGAGATCCTGGATCGCACCTTGGAGAAGCTGCGGGCCGGGGTGCCGATCAGGACGATGCTGACGGCGTCGGCGCTGGCGGTGACGCGTTCTTCCGACATTCCGCCGGGTCATCACGGCGGGCCGCTGCATCCGCTGGCGGGCCTGTATGCGATATCGAAGTTGTCCGAACGGATGGAGGGTGAGGATCGTTTCCTGCCCGTGATGCAGCACGTGGCGCTGGCGAACAAGCATATCCACGACCCGGTGACCGCGCCGTACAATCTGCTGGAGTTCGAGGCACTGGATGCCGGTGGGGTGGAGGCGACGAAGGAGGCCTTCCTCAAGGCGGCCAGTCGCGGCGAGAGCAACAAGGCGGACCATCTGTTTCAGTGGCTGTGGCAGAATGTTCCGCCGATGGAAGCATTCGATCTGCTGATGACGGTGGCCATTCCCAAGAATGCCCTGGATGATCATTACTTCCTGTTCCCAGGCTACCTCTGGCGCGGGCTGGAGCTGATCGGGGCGGAGCATCTGCCGCTGCTGATGCGTCCGGCCGTGCGCTACGTGGCGCGCTTCCCGACGCAGCGGTCCATCCCGGACGTCGATGCGCTGATCGAGAAGTATCAGCTTTCGGCCCGCGTGATGCGCCAGCGCAGTGGCGAGGATGAAACGGCGGTGATCGGCGAGCTGGGGGAAGCCATCGGCCGGTGTGACGCCTATAGCGAAATCCCCGAATTGCTTGCCAAGGCGCTGGCGGGCGGGCTGTCGATGGAGGGCGCGGGCGAAGCATTGTCCATCGGGGCGGCCGGGCTGTTCCTGCGCTCGCAAACCGGGAATCCGATGGATGTCCATCTGCACACGAGCGCCAATCTGCGGCGTTTCCTGCTGCGGCTGGATGGGCTGAGCCCGCGGAACAAGCTGCTGGTGCTGCTGCTGTGGCATACCGGGCCGGAGGTGCGGTCCACGCAGTACCGGATGGAGCCGGCGCCGCAGCCGGATATGGCGGCGGTCGAGGCGTTGCCGCACCGGTCGCAGGAGGAGCTGCTGGAGGCGATCACCCAGAGTATCTATCACCAGCCGCCGACCGATTGGTCCACGGTTACCAATCTGGGCAAGATGATTGCGGTGCCGGAAGTCAAGGGGACGGTGAACCTGGCTCAGCAATACGTGAACCTGCGGTATGACGCCGAGGTGCTGATGCAGCGGCTTGGGGAGATCGTCTGCCACGACAGTTTCACCGAGATGCATGCGTTCAAGCATCATCAGGCTATTGTTGAAGAGTTTTATGCTACGCGGGAGCCTTGGCGCTGGATGCACCTGGTTTCGGGGTGCCAGGCGGCGGCGATTTCGTTTGGGAAGAATATGGAGATTTATGAGGGGGCGTTGGAGTTGCTGCACGCTGCTTAGGCGCTGAGGGGCCCTCACCCTCGGCGCTTTGCGCCTTAACCTCTCCCGTGAAGAACGGGAGAGGTTAAGTGCGGGGGTTAGGCTTGTGTTGGTAGTGCGGATAGCACTTTGTCTAATGTGATCGGGTAGTTGCGGATGCGGGCGCCGCACGCGTTGTGGATTGCGTTGGCCAGCGATGCGCCGGCGCCGCAGATGCCCAGTTCGCCGATGCCCTTGCTTTTCAGCGGATTGGATTTGGTGTCGAGCTCGGACAGGAAGATTGCGTCGAGCTCGGGCACATCGGCGTGCACCGGCACGTGGTATTCGGCGAGATCGTGGTTCACGAAGCCGCCGAAGCGAGGGTCGAGATCGAGGGCCTCGTGCAACGCCGCGCCGACGCCGAAGATCATGCCGCCGATCGCCTGCGAGCGCGCGGTCTTGGCGTTCAGGATGCGCCCGGCGGTGAAAACACCGAGCATGCGGCGCAGGCGGATCTCGCCGGTGTCCATGTCGACGCCGACCTCGGCGAAGTGCGCGCCGTAGGATTGTTGCGAGAAATCCTTGAGTGTCCGGCCGGGGACGATCGAGCCGTCCGCTTCGATGCCGGCGCCGGTGCCGATCAGGCTGGTCAGTGATTTGGATTGACCGTTGGCCTCGATGCGGCCGTTGGCGAAGGTGGCGGCGTCGGGATCCATTCCGGCGGCGCGCGCGAGTTTTTCACGTAACGATGTGCAGGCGTCGAACAGTGCGGAGCCGGAACTGGCCGCGCCGAAGGACCCGCCGGAGCCTGCGGCAAACGGCAGGTTTGTGTCGCCCAGTTCGACGCGGATTTGCGCCGACGGCAGGCCAAGCATCTCCGCGGCGATCTGGGTGAGGATGGTGTAGGTGCCGGTGCCGATATCGGTCATCGCCATGCGCACGGTAGCGATCCCGTCGGGTCCCAGGCGCACACTGGCGTTCGAGCGCTGCAGCGGGTTGCCGCGCGTGGCGGCGGCTACACCCATGCCGACCAGCCAGCGTCCGTCGCGCATCTGGGCCGGCTTTGCGTTGCGCTTGTCCCAGCCGAAGCGTCGGGCGCCCTCCTGAAGACAGGCGATCAGGTGGCGGCTGGAATATGGCACGTGGCGCTCGGGGTCTTCGGTTGGTTCGTTGCGCACGCGTAGCTCGATCGGATCGAGGGCGAGTTGTTCGGCAAGCTCATCCATTGCGCATTCCAGGGCCAGCAGGCCGACTGCCTCGCCCGGGGCGCGCATTGATGCCGCGACGGGGATGTCCAACGGGACAAGTTTGTGTCGGGTGAGGCGGTTGGCGCCGGCGTAGAGCGTGCGGGTCTGGACGGCGGCGCCCTCGAAGCCCGGCTCGGTCCGCAGGTTGCCGGAGACGACATCATGGCCGATCGCGAGGATGTGGCCGTCCTGGTCGGTGCCCAGGCGGATGTGCTGGATGGTGTCCGAGCGGTGCGTCGTGACGGCGAACACCTGCGGGCGGGTGAGCGCCGTCTTGACCGGGCGCTGGAGTTCTCGGGCGGCGATGGCGGTCAGGATGGCGTCGGCCTCCACCGCCAGCTTGGCGCCGAAGCCGCCGCCCAGGTATGGGCATATCAGCCGGACGTTTTCGGGTGGGATTTTCAGCGTGCGGGCGACCGCGCTCTGGCCGCGGTTCAGCATCTGGTTCGCGGTGTGCAGGGTGAGTTTGTCCCCGTCCCACATGGCCAGCGTGGCGTGCGGTTCCATCATGGCGTGGCTCTGCATGGGCGTCGTGTAGGTCACGTCGAGCTTTACGGGCGCCGCGGCGAACGCCGTGGTGAAATCGCCGATGACGCTGTCGGGTGGCGTATTGCCGGCCTGGGGCGTTTGCGCCTGAGCCAGGCTGCCGCGCAGCGTGTAGTCGCCGGGGGCGCGGTCGTAGGCTACGCGGACGAGGTAGGCGGCGGCTCGAGCCTGCTCGAACGTTTCGGCTACGACGAAGGCGACCGGCTGGCCGTGATAGGAGATTTCGGGACTGGTGAGAACCGGGTGGGCGTCGGGGTGGGTGCCGGTGCCCTGCTCGGGCGCGTTGCGATGGGTCAGCACCAGATGCACGCCGGGCGCCTGCCGCGCCGCGCGCGTATCGATCGAGGTGATGCGGCCCTTGGCGATCGCGGCCTGGACCGTGTAGCCGTACGCCGTGGCGGGGCCTTGCGCCATTTCATAGGCGTAACGGGCGCCGCCGGTGACCTTCAGTCGTCCGTCTACTCGATCGAGCGGCTTGCCGACCGGGCCTTGGGTATCGAGCGCGTTCGTCCCGATGGGTGTGTTCATGTCCATTGGGTGCGTTCCTTCAGGTCCGGGTCGCTTGCGCAAGCACGGCGTGCAAGGTGCGGCGTGCCAGCGGGATCTTGAAATCGTTGCCGCCATGGCCGCGTGCGCCGTCCAGCGCGGCGGTCGCGGCGGCATCGAAGCTGGCGGCGTCGGGGGCTGCGCCGGCCAGGCGATCCTCGGCGGCTGGTGTGCGCCAGGGTTTGGGTGCCAGGCCGCCGAACGCGAACCGGGCGGAACGGATGCGCCCGCCGACGGTATTGATGATCGCGGCGACGGACACCAGGGCGAAGGCGTAGGAGGCGCGGTCGCGTACCTTGCGGTAGATCTGCACGCCGGGCGGCGGTGGCGGCAGCGTTACCGCCGTAATGATCTCGCCGGGTTGCAGCGCGTTTTCGATCTGCGGCGTCTGGCCGGGCAGGCGGTGGAAGTCGGCGATCGGGATGTTGCGCGGTTTGCCGGCGGGGTCGGTCGTTTCGATCGTGGCGTCGAGTGCTCGCATGGCGACGGCCATGTCGGATGGGTTGGTGGCGATGCACTGGTCGCTTGCGCCGAGGATGGCGTGCATGCGGTTGAAGCCGCCGAGCGCCGCGCAGCCCGACCCGGGATTGCGCTTGTTGCACGGCATTGTTATGTCATAGAAATAACTACAGCGGGTGCGTTGCAGCAGATTGCCGCCGGTGGTGGCTTTGTTGCGCAGTTGTGCGCTGGCTCCGGCCAGCAGGGCGCGGCTCAACACGCCGTACTGCTGGCGCACTCGTTTGTCGGCCGCAAGGTCGCCGTTGCGCACCAGCGCGCCAATCCTCAGGCCGCCGTCCTGGGTGTCTTCGATGTTGTCGAGGCCGAGCCGGTTGATGTCGACCAGTTGGGTTGGTGTCTCCACCTGCAACTTCATCAGGTCGAGCAGGTTTGTTCCGCCTGCGATGATTTTCGCACCGGGTCGGGCGGCGCTGGTGGCGGCTTGCGTCAGGGAGCTGGCGCGGTCGTAGGTGAAGGGTCTCATGACGGCATCTCCGCCGCCTGCTTGATTGCGGCTACGATGTTCGGATAGGCGCCGCAGCGGCAGATGTTGCCGCTCATGCGTTCGCGGATTTCGGCGTCGGTCAGGTCGGGTTGGGCCTCGGCAAGGTCGGCGGTGACGTAGCTCGGCATGCCCGCGCGGCCTTCGCTGAGCATGCCGGCGGCGGAACAGATTTGTCCGGATGTGCAATAGCCGCACTGGGAGCCGTCGTGTTCGACGAAGGCGGCCTGTAGCGGATGCAGTGTGTTGCCGTCGGCGAGGCCCTCGATCGTGGTGATGGCCTGGCCGTCGTGCATCACCGCGAGCGTCAGGCAGGAATTGATGCGGCGGCCGTCCAGCAGGACCGTGCAGGCACCGCATTGGCCATGGTCGCAGCCCTTCTTTGCGCCGGTCAGGACCAGGTGTTCGCGCAGTGCGTCGAGCAGGGTGGTGCGGGGGTCGAGGTTCAGGGCGTGTGTGTGGCCGTTGACCTGAAGGGTGACCGCGACGGGGGTTGGAGGCGGGTCGGCGTCGGCGGCCGCCAGCGTGGGCCGGGGGACGGCGCTGAACAGCAGCGCGGCCGCGGCGGTGCCGGTTTCCAGCACCGCGCGACGCGTTACCGGAACGCGTATGATCTCGTTCTGGTCCATGATTGCTCCTTGGTGCCTTTGCAGCCGCCGCGGTGTCTGTCGCGAAGGTGTCTGGCGCGAAGGTGTCTGGCGCGAACGTGCCTGGCCTCCCGGACGTGTGTGCGACCCACTGCCGGGTTCTCAGGCGCTGAGGTTTGACTGTCCTATTCCCAGGTGTCGTCCGGCAGGTTGACGACGATCGGCGTTGCGGTGCTGCGTACTACCACCCACTGAAAGGCCTCGGTCTGGGATGGATTGATCTCCATGTGCGGCAGGAAGGCGGGCACATGGATGAAATCACCGGCCGTTGCACGCGCGGCAAATTCGCCTCGGGCACCCCAACGCACCTCACAGACGCCTGACAGGACGTAGGCGATCGTCCGCTGCTCGCCATGATGGTGAATTCCCGTCCGGGCGCCCGGCATGACAGTGAACAGGCCGCCCCACATCGTCGTTTCGATGCCGTGCTGGGGTGTGATCGCGGCCTGACGGTCGGAGCCGGGCGTCTGTGCCGTTCCGTGGTCGAAGTCGGCCGGGCTGACGATGCTGATCGGCGGGTAGACGGTCACCGCGTGCGGCGACGCCTGCGGCTGGTCCGGGCGGGGTGCCCGCCGCGACTGGGCGGCGGGTTCCGTTTCGCGGGAGGCCCCCGCCAGCCGGGGATCAAGCGCGGACATGGCGTGGCCTGGTCGGGCCCGTGCCCGCGCTGTTGCGTTCGATCGCGTCCGCGATCGCCACCATGTCCGCCGAGGTCAGCGACAGGGTCGCGGCGTCCAGCCAGCCATCGACCTGGCGCGGGCTCCGTGCGCCGACGATGGCCGCGGTCACGCCGGGCCAGGCCAGGGTCCAGGCCACCGCCACGGCGGCAACGCTGGTGTGATGCCATGCCGCGACATCACGCATGGCGTCGGCGACGGCGAGGTTGCGCGTCAACGCCTGGCCGGTGAACTCGACATTGCGTGAACGCCAATCGTTGGCTGGCAGGGACGCCGCGCGTGCGGCGCTGAACGATCCGCTCAGCAGGCCGGACTGCATCGGGCTGTAGACGATCACGCCCGTGCCGTGGGCGAGGCACCAGGGCAGCTCGGATGCCGCGACACCCCGCCTGATGGCGGAAAACGGCGGTTGCAGGGTATCGACGTGGCCGATTGCCTCGGCTACCGCCAGCTGCCCGGCGTTGTGGTTGGACAGGCCAACCGCCGCGACCTTGCCCTGTTGCTTCAGGTCGAGCAGCGTCTGCCAATAGGCGTCGATCGGCGTGCCGTCCTCGGCCGGCCAGTGCATCTGGTAGAGATCGATGCGCTCGACCTTGAGGCGGCGTAGCGAGGCGTCGACCTCGCGGCGCAGGCTGGCCGGGTCGCCTACCTGCCTCGGCAGCGCGGCGCGGTCCGCCGGGTCGGGGATCAGGCCGCATTTGGTGAAGACGTAGGGGCGCTCGCTGCGCGGGATTGCGGAGAGGGCTTCGGCGACCACTTCTTCCGAGTGTCCCAGGCCGTAGATCGCGGCGGTGTCGATCCAGTTGATGCCGCGCGCCACGGCGTGGCGGATCGCGGCGATGGAGTCGCGGTCGTCCTGGCTGCCCCAGCCGACGGCCCAGTCGCCGCCGATGGCCCAGGCGCCGAAGCCGACGCGGGTGATCCGCATGTCGGTTCGGCCGAGCTGGCGGAGCGCGCCAAGTTGCGCCGGGTCTCGCTGCGTTGGGGAAAGCTGCCCTGGGGAAAGCTGCCGGGCGGGCAGGGTGTCTATGTCTGACATTGTGCATCTCTGACTTGTGGCTTCCGATGGCTGCAAAAATGGGCGGTGGGGCCATCTCGACAAACGGTACATTCTGCTGGGACTCAGCAGGAAAACTGCTGGATGGGACGGGTGTGATGGATCTGCGGCAGCTTGAGCATTTCGTTACGGTTGCAACGGAGCGGAACTTCACCCGCGCGGCGGGGCACCTGCATCTCGTTCAGTCGGGGTTGTCGGCGTCGGTCCGCGCGCTGGAGGAGGAGCTTGGGGCGGCGCTGTTCATTCGAACGACGCGGCGGGTGGATCTGACCTCGACCGGGCGGGCTTTCCTGGTCGAGGCGCGGCGTGTGCTGGCCGCGGCGGCGGGGGCGCGCCAGGTGGTCGAGCAGATGCAAGGGCTGCAATGTGGCACCCTGTCGATCGGCGTCATTCAGGCGCTGGCGCCGCTGGTTGATATCGCGGACCTGCTCGGGCGCTTTCGCGTCACCTGTCCCAATGTCGAGATCCGGCTGGATTCGGGCGGATCGGTGTCGCTGATCGAGGGCGTTCGGACCGGTGAGCTTGACCTTGCGTTCATCAACTCCGTGGGGCCGGTCCCGCACGGGGTGACGGCGTGGATGTTGGCCTGTGAGAAGCTGGTCGCGGTTTGCGCGCCGGACCATTGGCTGGCGGGTCGGCCAGGTGTGGCCGGTCAGGATGGCGTGGCATTGGGCGACCTGGTCGATGAGACATTTGTCGATCTGCATCCGGATTGGGGAACCCGGCAGTTGATCGACCGCAGTTTCACCGAACAGCGGCTGGCGCGCCGCACCGGCTTTGAGGTCAATGATTTGTCAACTCAGTTGGACCTTGTCGCGCATGGGTTGGGGATTGCGCTGGTGCCGAACGCTTTCGTTGCCCATTGGATGGGCGGGCGGCGGGGGCAACGCGTCGTCAGCGTTGCGGCGCTGGCCGAGCCGGAAATCTGTTGGGAGCTTGCGGTGGTGTTCGCGCATGACGAGAGACGCGAGCCTAACGGTGCGGCTACGCGGATGTTTCTCGAGCTTGTCCGGTCGTGCGTTGATGTGCTGGATGATGTCGATGTGGGTGTGGGCGCGGGCGGCTGATTGCGGCTCGGCAAGCAAGTAATCAAGTGCACACAGAGTTGCACTGAGTTTCCACAGAGTTTCACCGAGGAAGTAAGCAATGGCGCTTCGCGCGACTGTTCTTGCTTCCTTCGCGCGAAGCGCATCAATACTTCTCTTGTGGAACTCTGTGGAAACTTCGTGGAACTCTGTGTGCACTTGATTGCTTGCTTCTTCTGCTTTGATCTCCACCGACGCGCGTGGCCGGGCAAAGGTACGTCTGGAAAACGGCCGGAGAGAAGGCTCGGTCTCGGTTTTTCGGCGGCTCGCCAGGCGGTTGGGGGTCAGCGGGGATGAGTTGCTGCCCGACGAGCGCGGGTTTGCAAAGGAAGAATTTTAGCGCAGATGAAGGAAGGAGATGCACGCAAAACACGCCGATGGCGACAGACTGATCGATCTGTCGGGGCTTATGATCGGCTGCGCGTTTATCGTGCTCAAAACGCCTGGGATGGGGTTTCTTGAAAAGTCCTTGAGAAAGCGTTGGCGCATGAAGTGCGTGGCTCGGATCTGTCGGATGTGCGGCAATCTGCGGCAGCGTGCTCTATAAAGACGTTTTGGTCGGTGAATACTTCGAGGACCTGCTGGTCGACGACTTGCTTCCGGTCGAGGGGAATACGTCCAGGCACCGAACGACGCGCACCGAATGCGATGCACCAATGATCTCAAGCCAATCAAACTGCGACGTTGCCGGCTGCTCAATTTCGGCAGGTCTCGTCCGGAGATCAAAGGCGTGGCCCATGGCCTGCGAACCGTGCGTAGCATCTGCGTGTTTCGTGTGCATCTGCTGTTTATCTGCGCTAAATTCTTTCTTGGCCGGTAGCGCAACAAAGCTGGCAATGAGAGCCGAGACCGTACGCGGTCGCAGTCCGCCGCGCTTCGTTCGGAGGATGCCCAATCGGTTAGGATCGCTGGCGGATGGGACGGGATTCGAACCCACGATAGAAGTTAAGACTCCGTAACGGCTTGGCAAACCGGGACCGGCGTTGGCCGGCATAAGGGCGACCGAGCACGAGCTTGCCAGGTGTCTCTATCCCCTTCCCGGACACGCTCCTAGGCTGCACCACGCACGACTGCCTGGAAGGAGATCATACATGGATCGCGATTCCGTCGGCTGGAAAGGCTATTGGATTGCGGCTCCGACGCCGTTCACTGTGACGGGTGCGCTCGACGAGAATGCATTGCGCGGCATACTGCGGCTGTATCACGGCCAAGGCGTGCACGGCGTGCTGGTCAACGGCACGACTGGCGAATGGTTCTCGCAGACCGATGCCGAACGTCGGCGGGTGGCTGAAATCGCGGTTGAGGAGCTTGCCGGCAAGATCCCGGTCGTGATCGGCTGCACCACGTTCACGCCGACGCAAACGATCGCGCTGGGACTTCATGCGAGGGACATCGGTGCCGATGGGATCATGTCCACGCCACCGCCCTATGCCGCACCGACGCCCCGCGAGATCGTTGCATTTTTCGTGGCGATCTCTGACGGCGTCGATCTGCCGATCATGGTTTACAACTGGGCGCGGGGTGTCGGCGTCGAGATCACCTGGCAGGTTGCGGTCGAGCTGGCAAAGATCCGCCATGTGGTTGCGATCAAGGACAGCACGACGAACCGGGTCCAGGCACTCGCGACGCTGGAGAAGGTCGGCGACCGGCTTCGCGTGTTTGGTGGGTTCATTGATCGTTTGGGGCTGGCGGTACTGCGTGGCCTCGGCGGCGATGGCAACGTCGATGGCGGTGGCCTCGGCGCGAAGTTCGCGGTGGCGTTCTATGAGGCGTTCTGGCGGGGTGCGTTTGGGGCCGCCGAGCACGCGGCCGACCGCTATGTTGCGTTGATGACGGCACTGATCCGGCCTGATTGGAGCGGCGCGTTCGGGTCACCTCAGGCGCAGATCAAGGCTTGCATGAATATGTTGGGCCAATCCGGCGGGCATGTGCGTCCGCCGCTGCTGCCGGTCGACGACCCTCGGGATTTGGAAGCGTTGCGGCGGGTTCTGGATGAAGCTGGGTTGTTTGCAGATGTGGTGCGGTCGGCGGCTTGATCGCGCCGCGTGGCTTCGTGCGATTCCGCGTATGGTTGAGCCGAAGTCGATGGGTAAAGCCAGTCGTCGGACGTGGAGAGTTGTGGCGGTCGTGGAGCGGGTTGGTTTGTTGCGGGGGGCAGGGCCACCTTCGGTGTAGCACTTGCTGGACGCCGAGCCAGGTGATGGCAACGGCGGCGCGTGGCCCTGCCCCTCCCCAACCTTGCTCCGCTTTGCGGCCCAAGCCCTCAAGGGGAGGGGGAGTAGTTCAGGCGGAGCGGCGGCCGGTTAGGTCGTCGCCGGCGTTGCGTGGCATGCCGAGTGCGATCGGTGCAGCCATTGTGGTCAGCAGTCCCACCACCACGAAGGCCAGCGAGAAGTCCGCGGGGGTCGGTGCAGTGTGGCGCGAGATCAGCATCGACACATGCAACGACAAGGCGCCCACCGAGATGCCTACCGTGGTCGCGAGTTGCTGTGCTGCGGTGTACAGGCTCGTTGCGGCGCTCATGCGGGCGCGGGGCACGTCGCCGTAGGCCAGCGTGTTGTAGGCGGTGAACTGCAAGGAGCGGAAGAAACCGCCGGTCAGCAGGATCAGGTAGATCGCGGCGGCGGGCCAGGTGGGGCGGAACAGCGCGCACATGGCGATCATGACGCCTGAAATGATGCCGTTCCACAGCAGGGTGTCGCGGAAACCGAACTGGCGCAGCGCGTGCTGGGCGGCGGGCTTCATCACGAGCGCTCCGGCTGAGCTGGCGAAGGTGATCAAGCCGCTCTGGGCGGCGGAGTCGCCGAAACCCACCTGCAGCATCAGCGGCAGCAGGAACGGGATGGCGCCGATGCCGGCGCGGAACAGGATCATCGCCGAGATGGCGACGCCGAAGCAGGGCAGCCGCAGCAGGGACAGGTCCAGCAGCGGGGCGGGATGGCGGCGGGCGTGCAGCCAGTAGGTGAACGCGCTGGCCAGGCCGATCGCAACCATCGCCTCGGTGGCGTGCGGCGACACGACGCCTCGGCCGGCGGTCTCCAGCCCGAACATCAGGCCGGATAGCGCGAGGCCGGAGAGCACCAGGCCGATGGCGTCGAATTTTCCGCGCGGAGGTTCCCGGACGTCTTCCACGAACAGCGTAACCAAGGTGATGCCGAGCAGGCAGATCGGCACGTTGATGTAGAAGATCCAGCGCCAGGATGCGTAGGTGACGATGAAGCCGCCGACGGGCGGGCCGACCACCGGGCCGAGCAGCGCCGGCATGGTCAGCCAGGCCATCGCGGCCACCAGTTCGTGCTTCGGCACGGTGCGCAGCAGGACCAGCCGGCCGACCGGCACCATCATCGCGCCGCCGATGCCTTGGAGGATGCGGGCGAGCACGAGGACGCCGAGCGAGTTGGCCTGGCCGCAGGCGACCGACCCCAGGGTGAACACGACGATGGCGGCGCGGAACACGGTGCGGGTGCCGAAGCGGTCGGCCATCCAGCCGCTGGCGGGGATGAATACCGCCAGGCTGAGCAGGTAGGAGGTCAGCGCCACGTTCATGTGCACCGGATCGGCGCCGAACGCTCTGGCCATGGTGGGCAGCGCCGTGGCGATCACCGTGGAGTCGAGGTTCTGCATGAACAGCGCGCAGGCCACGATCATCGCGGTCAGCCGGGTGTGGCCACTGGTGCCGCGGCTGATCCGGATGGGCTTTGCGGTGATGACGTCAGTGCCGCGCTTCGCGGCGATGACGTCCGTGCCGCGCTTTGCGGCGATGACGCCCGTGCCGCACTTTGCGGCTATGACATCAGTGCCGCGCTTGGCGGCGTTGGGTTGGTCTCCGGCGGCCGACACGTGGTGTGGCTACGGTATCAGCACCGTGCTGCCGGTGGTCTTGCGGGATTCCAGCGCGATATGCGCGGCGGCAGCGTCGCTGAGCTTGAAGGTCTGGTTGACCTGGATCTTCACCGCGCCCTTCAGCACGACGTCGAACAGGTCGGCGGCGGTTGCCTCGAGATCGGCGCGCTTGGCGACGTAGGTTGCCAGGGTGGGGCGGGTCAGGAACAGGCTGCCTTTGGCTGCCAGAACGCCGATGTCGACCGGCGGCACCGGGCCGGATGCGCTGCCGAAGCACGCCAGCAACCCGAGCGGGGCGAGGCAGTCGAGGCTGGCCGCGAAAGTGTCCTTGCCGACGCTGTCGTAGACCACCGGGACCATGGCGCCCGCGGTGACGTGCTTGACCTCGGCGACCAGGGGTTCGTGGCCGATGACGGTGTGGGCGGCGCCGTGTGCGCGGGCGATCTCGGCCTTTGCTGCGGTGGAGACCACGCCGATGACGGTGGCGCCGA
The DNA here is from genome assembly GCA_963826975.1 of uncultured Alphaproteobacteria bacterium. GTDB lineage: Bacteria > Pseudomonadota > Alphaproteobacteria > Acetobacterales > Acetobacteraceae > Palsa-883. The sequence goes on from CAWGZJ010000003.1 coordinate 277,524, forward strand.
GAGATTTCGCCCACTGGCACATGATCATGCCGACGCCGCCGGCGGCGGCGTGCACCACGATCGTGTCGCCCTGCTTCACCTTGTAGGTGCGGCGCAGCAGGTATTGCGCGGTCATGCCTTGCAGCATCATCGCCGCGGCGGTCTCGAAGCTGATCGCGCCGGGCAGCTTGACCAGGCGGTCGGCGGAGATCACCCGTTGCGTTGCGTAGCCGCCGATGGCGCCGGCATAGGCGACGCGGTCGCCGACGGCGAGGCTGGTTACCGCGGGGCCGAGGGCCGCCACCGTGCCGGCGCCTTCCTGGCCGATGATCAGCGGCATGGTTGGCGCCTTGTACATGCCGGTGCGAAAATAGACATCGATGTAGTTCAGGCCGACGGCTGCCTGTTTTAGCAGGACCTCGCCGGGGCCGGGTTCTGGGGTTGGGACATCCTCCCATTTCATCACCTCGGGGCCGCCGGGCGCGTGGATTCGGATGGCCTTGGTCATGTCGATCTCCGTTATGCCGCCGTATCAGGCGGCGGCCGAGGTGAAGAGAGGTGTGGCGCGCGCTTCCAACGCCAGCAGGGCGCGCTTGGTCGGCAAGCCGTCGCCGCCCGAGTAGCCGCCGATGCCGTTGGTTGCGAGCACGCGGTGACAGGGGATGATGATCGGGATCGGGTTGGTCGCGTTGGCCTGGCCGACCGAGCGCGGGCTGCCGCCGATTGTTCGCGCGAGATCGGCGTAGCTGCTTGTGGCGCCGTAGGGGATGTCCAGCAAGGCGAACCAGATGCGGCGCCGATACGTCGTGCCGGCTGGGTTCAGCGGCAGATCGAAGTGTGTGAGGCTGCCGTCGAAGTAGGCGAACAGTTGGTCGCGCGCGCGGGTCAGCAGATCGGTGACTGTCTGGTCGCGGCCCCAGCCCCAATCGAGGGAGACGATGGCGCCGGTTGCCTCCGCGATGGTCAGGTCGCCGAAGGATGTGTGCAGCGACAGTTGGGGCAAATCGGTTGGCCTCCTGAGCCCGGCGGGAATGCCAGCCCCGGGGAGTGTCGTTGTCAAGGGAGGGGGCCGGGCAGGCGGGTGGTGCTGCTGGAGGGGATTGAACTCTCGACCTCCCCCTTACCAAGGGGGTGCTCTACCACTGAGCTACAGCAGCGCCGGATCGGTGACGCGGGGGCGGCGGGGTATACCGCCCGCGGTGCGCGGGGCGCAAGCAGCCGGGTTGGCGGGAGTGGCTTGACTTGGGGTGGGGCGGGCCATTTCTGTGTGGCGATGGACAAGGAGACAGACGCCAAGCCGAGCGCCCGGCCGGCGGTGACCGCGCGGGCGGCGGCGGAACTGGCGGCGCGGCGCGCGCGTGAGGCGGCGGCGCTGCGGGCCAATTTGCGCCGGCGCAAGGAGCAGGCGCGGGCGCGCGAGCGGCCTGCGGACGATGACGCGCCGAGGTAGTTCTCGCGCGTTCCGGCGAAATCTGCGTTAGGGTTTCCGCGAGGAGAGAACGCCATGGCGCGGATGCTGACGATTGCCGGGGTCAGCCTGGAGATCGAGGAGCGGGGAGAAGGCCCGCCCCTGTTGTTTCTGCACGCCGGCGAGGGGTTGGCAGCCGGAGCGGCGGTGGCTCGATCTGCTGGCGGCTGAAGTTCCGCGTCATTGCGCCATCGCATCCGGGGTTTGGCGCGCTCGGCGCTGCCCGATTGGGTCGGGTCGGTGGATGATTTGGCGTATCTTTATCTCGATCTGGCGGCGGCGTTGGACCTGCGTGACGCGGTGCTGGTTGGCGCCTGCTTTGGCGGTTGGATCGCTGCCGAAATGGCGGTGCGCAACACGCGACGGTTTGCGCGGCTGGTGCTGGTCGATCCGTCGGCATCAAGGTGGGCGGTGTGACTGAGCGCGACATTGCCGACATGCATGCGGTCGGCGCGGACGGCGTTCATGCAGCTTGCCTGGGCGGACCCGGCACGTGGCGTGATCGATATGACGAAGCTGCCGGAGACCGAGCTGGCGGCGATCGCGCGGGGGCGCGAGGCGCTGCTGGTGTTTGGCTGGAAGCCTTACATGCACAACCCGCGGCTGAAGCACTGGCTGCACCGCATCGATCTGCCGACCTTGCTGATGTGGGGCGAGCGGGATGGCATCGTCACGCCGGCGTATGGCGAGCGATGGCAGGCAGACTTGATTCCGGGCGCCACGATGGAGGTCATTCCTGATGCGGGCCATTATCCGCACTGGGAGCAGCCGGAGGAATTCGTTCGCCGCCTGACGGCATTCGCGGCGTGTGATGCAAGAGCGCTCGCGTATCGTCTCGTAACGGGAGAAAACAGACAATGCGCATTTGGTATTTTTCCGAGATGGCCTATCATCCGGCGTGGGACGAAGGGTCTGCGGCGCGGGCTCGCTGCGGGTGGTGTTTCCGAATGGCAATCTCGATCCGGTCGAGGCGCAGGGTTGCTGAACCGCTATCTCGACGAGTTCGCGCTGTGCGACGAGGTCGGGCTCGACATCATGGTGAACGAGCACCACAGCACCGCGACCTGCATGACCGTTTCGGTGCCGATGGCGCTGGCGATGATTGCACGTGAAACCAAACGCTCGCGGTTGCTGACGCCTGGGCAATCCGATCGCCAACCGGCCCGATCCGGTGCGCGTCGCCGAGGAAATGGCCTGGCTCGACTGCCTGTCGGGCGGGCGGATGGAGATGGGCCTGGTGAAGGGTGCGCCGTACGAGATCGCGCCGGCGAATTCCAATCCCGCGCGGCTGATGCGGCGCTACTGGGAGGCGCACGACCTGATCCTGAAGGCGCTGTCCACCACCGACGGGCCGTTCAACTGGGAGGGCGAGTATTACCACTACCGGAACGTCAACATCTGGCCGCGGCCGATCCAGCAGCCGACGCCGCCGGTCTGGATGACCGGCATGAGCGTCGATACCGGCCGGCTCGCGGCCGAGCGCGGACATGTGGTGGGCACGCTGCTGTCCGGCGGTTTGGCCAAGCCGATGTACGACGCCTATCGCAAGCGGGCGCACGAGTTGGGGTGGGAAGCCGGGCCGGATCGGCTGGCGTATGCCGCGATCGTCGGGGTTGGCGCGACGCGGGAGGAGGGCTGCGCCGGGCGGATATGATCGCCGATTATGTGCGGACGTCGCCGGTGGTGGCGGAGCCGTTCACCAATCCGCCGGGCTACAACTCGATCGGTGCCAATGTGGCGATGTTGAAGGCGGGGCCGCGGGCGCATCGGCTGGTGACCGACCGGCAGGGCAACCCGATCGATCATCGCACCGCGACGGTGCAGCAGTTCATGGAGACCGACACGGTGTTTGCCGGGACGCCTGACGACGTGGTTGAACAGATTGATGATTTCAATCAGCGCATGGGCGGGGTCGGGCATCTGCTGGTGTTTGGCCAGGGCGGGCTTCTGATCATCGGACACCAAGGAGAATATCCGGTTGTTCGGCCAGGAGGTGGCGCCTCGGCTGCGTGCGTTGCATCCGGAGACGGTGCGGCCGCGGGTCGCGGCGGCGGAATAGCGCGGATGGCGCGGCGATCGGCGTGTGACCTTTGGATGCCGCTTGGCGAGGTCCGGGGGCAATCGGTTCGCCTTGTTGGAGTGAGAATTAATAACTATCTTTCTTCGGCGTTCTGCGCTATGCTGGCCGGTCCAGTTCGCCCCAAGGGAAACCACACCTGTGTCCAATCCTGCGCCCGACCCCGACCCCGACCCCGACCCCACCGCCGCACCGGCCAGGCCGCCCTACGTCATCCCGCCGCAGGACTTGCGTGACATGGTGCTGACGCTGCCGCGCCCGCCGGCAGATGCGCCCGCGACCGCCTGGCAGGAGGTGGTGCAGGCCGGCCTCGACAGGCTCGAGGCGCTCGACCCGCGCGATGCGCTGCAGACGATGCTGGCGGTGACCGTGATCGCCACCCAGGCCGGCGCCGTCGACGCCTGCCGGCTGGCGTTCGCGCCGGACGCCTCGGCCGTGCAGGCGCTGCGCCAGCGGGCGAGCGCCGCCGGGCTGCTGCGCGTGATGGCGGGGGCGCTGCGATCGTTGAAGCAGCTTCGGTTGCAGCCGGCGGCGCCGGCGCGCGACTGGGGCGGCGCGGCGGCGGTGCTGGCGGGGGTGATGCGGGAGGCGCCGGGGCGGCCGGCCGAGGCGGCGCGGGGTGGCAAGGCGGCGGCGGAGACGGAACCGGCGGAAATCATCCGCTGGATCGACGAGATCGACGACGCGGAGATGAACGAGGAGATCGAGCGGCTGCGGCGCGAGGCGGCGGGTGAGCCGCCCTTGCCGGTGAAGCCGGGGCCACGGCGGATCTACAAGTACAAAGAGGGTGATTATGCGCGGACCTGGGTGCCCGATGAGCGGGCGGCGCAGAAGTACCCGGGGTGGGAGAATATGACCAAGCCGGAGCGGCGGGAGTTCTTTGGCTATACGTATACCGGGCCGGTGGCGCCGTTGGAGATGCTGACACCGGCTTCGCGGGCTGCTGCCGCGGCTGGGGAGGAGTGAGGGGCGGGGCGAGGGCCTTGCGCCGAGGTGGGGTTGGGTCCTCCGCGGTTGTGTGGGGGCCGGGCGACGGGCCATTGGCGGCGGTGCCGTGGTCTGCCGAGGCAGGCAAGGATTCTTGCCGCCGATGAACGCCGATGAACGCCGATCATCCGAGCGGGCGGCGGGCTGGTGCCGGCCCGGTGGCGCCACGGCATCCGCCGTTTGCGGTATTTGCGGTTCAGATTCCTGCCGCTCCCTATCGGCGCACGGAAGGGCAGAATGGCGCTTCGCGCGGAGCGCCGGCACCGGCGGAGTTCCGCGTCGGCCGTGGTGCGGTCCAATGACTGCGAGCTGCGGGCTTGGGGGCTGGTCGTGACGGGAAGGGGCGGTTGGCGGCCGCGGACGTGTTTTTTTGCGAAATTGCGCAACGACCCTCCCGCCGGGTCCGAGCCTAGGGTATGCACACATGTAATGTGGCATACGGAACGTCTGGACCGTCGCTGCATTTTTCGTTTGCCCGGCGCGACGCGAGTACGATTCCCTGACCTGCGGCAACCGACCGACAGGAGCCGCCATGGACATGTCGCTGGGGACATTCGGCGATCTGCGCCTCGATAAAGGGGGGGCGCGATCCTCGAACAGATGGTTGCGCGCAAGACGGTGTGTTTGCGCCGGCTGGGCGGCAACCGTCCAGGCGAAGAGCGAGCCGGGCGGTTCTTTGCCAACACGAAGGTGACCGCACCGAAGATCGTCGAAGGCTGGTCGGATCGGACCGGTGCCGCGTGCGCCGGGCGGCATGTGCTGGCGATCCAAGACACCACCGAGGTCAAGTTCCCGACTACGGCACAGCGTCGGCGCGGCCTCGGCCCGGTGAAGCATGGGAATACTTATGGTGTGCTGGTGCACGCGATGATCGCAGTGGACGCCACCACCAGCGCCTGCCTTGGATTGGTGGGCGGTGAGGTCTGGACCCGACCGGGCGTGGTGACCGAGCGCCATCGGGATCGTCCATTCGAGGATCGGGAGTCGCATCGTTGGCTGGCAACGGCAGAGCGGGCACGGGAGGTGCTGCGGCCAGCCGCGATGATAACCGTGGTGTCTGACCGCGAGGGGGATATCTACCCCAAGTGGGCCGCTTTGCCGCAGACCGGCGTGCATCTGCTGACCCGGGCCATGGTGGACCGCCGGTTGGTTGATGGCGGCACGCTGTTCGCTGCTGCGGGGAAATGTGCCGTGGCGGGGAAGCGGCAAATCAATCTGCCGGCTCGCCAGCCAGACCGTGCCAAACGAATCGCTGTCGTTGAACTGCGATATGGCTCGGTGGAGATCTGCCGTCCGCGCGATGAACAAGACCGCACGCTGGCCAAAACAGCGCGGCTGTGGCTGCTCGACGTGCGCGAGATCAATCCGCCGGCGGATATCGAGCCGCTGCATTGGCGGCTGGTGACCACGCATGAGATCACCGATACGGCGAAGGCCTGGCAGGTGGTTGGGTGGTACCAGGCTCGCTGGATTATCGAGCAACTGTTCAGGGTGATGAAATCGCAGGGGCTGCAATTGGAGGACAGCCAGATCGCGACCGGCGACCGCTTGGTCAAGCTTGCCGCCGCCGCGACCAAGGCAGCATGTATCGACATGCAGTTGGTGCAGGAACGCGATGGCAAGGACCAGTTGCCGGCGTCCAACGTGTTCAGCGAGCCGGAGATCGAAACGCTCGAAGCGCTCTGCCCAACGCTCGAGGGCAACACCGCGCGGCAACAGAACCTCCACCCGCTCGCAAGTCTCGCGTGGGCGGCCTGGATCATCTCCCGGCTGGGCGGCTGGAACTGCTATTATAAGCCGGCAGGACCGATCACCATGCGGCGCGGCATGGAGCAGTTCTACTCAATCCACCGAGGCAGGCAGCTCGAAATGATGCTGAAACGAGAAGTGAGAATCCCCTAGGGGTCCGAGCGGGGCGGGGCCACGACCCCGGGGAAGGATCGACACAGGTCGCGGTGGGCTCGGTTTTTGCGAAATTGCGCAACGACCCTCCCGCCGGAGCAGGCTTCTGCCGCCGGACTAGCGCCGGCCGGGTGCGCCGCCCCGGGGAAGGGCAAGCGCAGGTCGGGGGGACGTGATTTTTGCGAAATTCCGCAACGACCCTCTCGCCGAGGCAGGCTCCTGCCGCCGGACTCGCGCCGGCCGGGTGCGCCGCCCCGGGGAAGGGCGGGCGCAGGTCGGGGGGACGTGATTTTTGCGAAATCGCGCAACGACCCTCCCGCCGAGGCAGGCGCCTGCCGCTGGGCTCGCTCTGGGCGGGTGCGCTGCATCGGGGAAGGACGGGCGCAGGTCGTGGGGGATGTGGTTTTTGCGAAATCGCGCAACGACCCTCCCGCCGGGGCAGGTGCCTGCCGCTGGGCTCGCTCTGGGCGGGTGCGCTGCATCGGGGAAGGACGGGCGCAGGTCGTGGGGACGTGGTTTTTGCAAAATGCGCAACGACCCTCTCTGTGGGGCAGGCGCCTGCCCCTGGCTGGGCTCGCTCCGGGCGGGTTCACCGCCCCGTGGAAGGACGGGCGCAGGTCGTGGGGGATGTGATTTTTGCGAAATCGCGCAACGACCCTCCCGCCGGGGCAGGCTTCTACCGCTGGACTCGCTCCGGGCGGGTTCACCGCCCCGCGGAAGGACGGGCGCAGGTCGTGGGGACGGGATCTCGCGAAATGCGCAACGACCCTCGGGTCAAGCGCTCGAGGGCATGCCCTTGGGTCTGGTGCGATAGGGTGTGCACGATGCAACAGTCTGGTACATCAACTGGTCACGGCCACGATCGGGCTGGGTCTTTGGGGCGGCACCACCCTCACCCGGGTCGCTGCGCGACCCGACCTCTCCCGCAGGCGGGAGAGGTAAGCGCGGCACGGCCGCGACGCGGTGGGGGTGACGACCCGGTGGGTGGGCACGGACCGCGACGGCGGCGTTGGCAGCGGGCCGTCGGTCGGGTCAGGGGGCGCGTTGGGCGCGCGCCATGGCGGTGTCCCATACCTTCGCTCGGTCCTCGTCGAAGACGAGCGCCGGGTCTTCTGTTGTGGTGGCCCAGGCGTGCAGGGCCAGCTCGGCTTCAAGCTGACGCGGTCCCCAGCCTGCATAGCCGAAGGCGACCAGGTACTTTGCGGGACCGGCGTGATGGCAGATGTCGAGCATGATTTCGCGGTTCGATGTCATCGCCACGCGGCCGTCGATGTCGAAGGTCCCGGCCCGACGATATGCGGATTCGTGGAGGACAAAGCCAAGTTCGGATTGCACGGGGCCGCCGGCGAAGACGCGGATCTCGCCGTTGGCGTCCGACGCGTCCTCGCCGACGGCACGTAAGAGGTCTGCCAGCGGACGCACGCCGATGGGGCGGTTGATGACGATGCCCATGGCGCCATCCTTGCTGTGGCGCACCATCAGGATGACTGTATCGGCAAACCGGGGATCGCCCATCACCGGTGTGGCGATCAGGAGCTGGCCCGCCAGGGAGACGTCTCCCGGCGTGATTTCGGGTATTGCGGACGCTGGTGCGGAGACGGACGCCGGCACGAGCGATGCGATGAGGGAAACAATGGTGCGGCGGGAGATCCGAGCCGGCCGCCCGTCATGTTTCACGTGAAACACCACCGCTGCCTTCCCCTAAACCCCCTGCAAGCGCACCAGCAGCCCGTCAAGCTGGTCGAGGTCCCGATAGTGGATGTGTACGGTCCCGCCCTTGCCATTAAAGCCGATCTCGACCCGCAGCCCGAGTTGTTCGGCCAGGCTGCGTTCCAGGGCTGCGATATCCGGATTTTTGAGCGCCGGCTCAGCTGGGCTCGATGTCGGCGGCCGGTCTGGTTTTGCCGCCAGCGCTTCTGTCTGGCGGACCGACAGACCGTCGGTGATCACGCGTTGCGCCAAGACGTCCGCCGCCGGATGTCCGACCAATGCCCGGGCGTGGCCCGCGGTAAGCTGGCCGGCGCGCACGAGTATTTGTATTCCCGGCGGCAGATTGAGCAGCCGCAGCGTGTTCGCGACGTGACTGCGGGATTTGCCGACTATGTCCGACAGCGCTTCCTGGGTGTGCTTGAACTCACGGATCAGGCGGGCAAAACCTTCCGCCTCCTCGATCGGGTCCAAACCTTCGCGGAGCAGGTTCTCCACCAGGGCGGCGGCGGCGGTATCGGTGTCGGACAGGTCACGCACCAGTGCCGGAACTTCATGCAGCCCGGCTGCCTGCGCCGCGCGCCACCGCCGCTCGCCGGCGATGATCTGGTAGCGCCCGGCCGATGAGGGATGCGATCGCAGCAGCAGCGGCTGCAGAACGCCATGGGTGCGGATCGACCCGATCAGCTCGTCGAGCTGTTCCGGGCGGATCCTGGCGCGCGGCTGGTAGGGATTGGGTTCCAGCAGATCGGTCGGGATGCCGCGAATGCCGGGCGCCTGCGGATCGACGTGGACCGCGGCCTCGCCCAGCAGGGCTGCCAGCCCGCGACCGAGGCGAGGGCCGACCTCCTTGGCGCTCATGGCTTGGCACTCATGGAATGACATCCGTCGCGGCGCGCTCGCGGCGCAACAACTCGCCCGCGAGATGGATGTAGGCCTGCGCGCCGGGCGAGCGGAAATCGTAGAGCAGCACCGGCTTGCCGTGGCTTGGCGCTTCGGAGACGCGGATGTTGCGGGGGATCACGGTGTCGTAGACCTTGGCGCCGAAGAAGCCTCGGGCATCCGCGGCCACGAGCTCGGACAGGTTGTTGCGGCGGTCGAACATGGTCAGCACGATGCCCTGGAGTTCGAGCGTCGGATTGAGGGCGCGGCGCACCATGTCGATGGTGCGAATCAGGCCGGAGATTCCCTCCAGCGCGTAGAACTCGCACTGCAGCGGCACCAGTACGGCATCCGCGGCGACCAGGCCATTCAGCGTGAGCAGTCCCAGGCTGGGGGGCAGTCGATCAGCACGAAGCTGTACGCGGCCGGCGGCGGTCCGCAGCGGCGCCAGGGCATTGCGCAGCCGGAACTCACGGCGTTCCAGGTCGACCAGCTCGATCTCGGCGCCCGTCAGGTCATCGTCGGCGGGGACCAGGGACAGGTTCGGGATGTAGGTCTTGCGAGCCGCCTGCGCGGGGGAAACCTCGCCAATCAGCAGGCGGTAGGTGCCGATGGCACGATCGGACCGGCTGATCCCAAGACCGGTGGATGCGTTGCCCTGCGAGTCGAGATCGATCAGCAGCACCTGTTCGCCGGTAGCGGCGAGCGCAGTCGCAAGGTTGATGGCGGTGGTGGTTTTGCCGACCCCGCCTTTCTGATTGGCGATTGCCAGGACACGCGGCAGCCGGGTGGCAACGACAATTGGGTCCGGAACGGCGGGCGGCTCCGGAACGGCGGTCTCAGGATCGGGCGTTGTCGTGGACACGGGCGATGTCGCTGATCCGGAGGATGCACGCGTCCGGTGCCGTTTGGCTGGGGACGCGTTCGACCCGCATGTGCCACTCTGCTGCGGCCGCCGTCAATTCGGACGCGGCATTGGCACCTTTGAGAAAGAGGCAGGTGCCGCCGGCGGCCAGGAACGGGGCGGCGAGGGTGAGCAGATCGGGCAGGGGAGCCACCGCACGGGCGGTTACCAACGGGGCGGGGGGCAGTGTCGCTGCTTCGGCGCGGACCGGATGGACGGTGGCCGGCGCGCCTGTTGTTCGTGCGGCCTCCCGCAGGAAGGCCGCCTTGCGCAGGTCCGCTTCAATCAGATCGAATGGGATGCCGGTGGCGATGGACAGAACCAGGCCGGGGAAGCCGGCACCTGACCCGAGGTCAATTCCCCGTTGGGTGCCTGGCGGGGTCAGTGGGACGAGTTGCAGCGAATCGGCGATATGTCGCGGCCAGAGGTGCGGTTCGTCACGGCGCGAGATGAGGTTGACGGTTCGATTCCAGCGCAGCAGCAGCGCGGCAAACGCGTTCAATGCCGAATATGTTTCACGTGAAACGGCCTGGTCCGTGGTCATTCCGCAGCTTCGGCCACGGCGCGGCGCCTGCGCAGATGCGCGGCTATTGTCGCCAGTGCCGCGGGAGTGACGCCCTGGATGCGGGCGGCGGCGCCCAGGGAGGCTGGGCTGTGACGCGCCAGTTTGTCCCGCACCTCGGCGGACAGGCCGCCGATGTCATTGAATTGGACATCCTGCAAGGAGACAGACTCCTCGCGGCGGAACGCTCGAATGTCAGCATCCTGGCGATGCAGGTAGCCGGCGTAGCGGGCCTGCGTCTCGATCTGTGCCAGCACGCGGGGTGGGAGTTCGCGCAGCCACGAGAACGCGATCGCGAGTTGATCCGCGCTGATTCCGTCATGGCCGAGCAGTTCCATGACGGATCGCCACCGCCCATCCGCGCGCACTTCGATCCCGTGCGCCGACAGCGACGATGGTATGGCGCCATTTTGCCGGGCGCGGATCAGCGCGGCCGTAACTGCGTCGCGGTACGGGGTGAAGGCGGCTGCGCGAACCGGGCCGACACAGCCCCAGATCAGGCCCTGGTCGGTCAGTCGCAGGTCCGCGTTGTCGGCTCGCAGGCTGAGCCGATATTCGGCGCGCGACGTGAACATGCGGTAGGGTTCGCTGACGCCGTGCATGGTCAGGTCGTCGACGAGTACGCCGAGATAGGCCGCCGCCCGGTCTACGGTAATCGACTCGGTTCCCACCGCCCGCCCGGCGCGCCGCGTTGATCCCGGCAAACAGCCCTTGAGCGGCGGCTTCCTCATAGCCGGTCGTGCCGTTGATCTGGCCCGCCAGGAACAGGCCGGGCAGTGCGCGGACTTCCAGCGAGGGGGTCAAGGCCCGTGGGTCGACGTAGTCGTATTCCACCGCATAGCCCGGGCGCACCATGCGGGCGCGCTCCAGGCCGGGGATGGTCGCGAGAAGCGCGCGTTGGACGTCTTCCGGCAGGCTGGTCGAGATGCCGTTCGGGTAGACGGTGTTCGTCGTCCAGCCCCTCCGGCTCAAGGAAGATCGTTGTGGTGGTTGCGGTCGGCAAACCGCACGATCTTGTCCTCGATCGAAGGACAATAGCGCGGTCCGGAGCCCGAGATGTGGCCGGCATAGACCGCGGAGCGGTGCAGGTTGGCGCGGATGATGGCGTGGGTCGCCGGCGTGGTGGCGGTGATGCGGCAGGCGATCTGTGGGTTGGTGATCCGTGCAGTGAGCGTGCTGAACGGCTCCGGCTCGGCATCGCCGCGGTCCGCGTCCAGCCCCTGCCAGTCGATCGTCCGCCGGTCGAGCCGCGGCGGCGTTCCGGTCTTCAGGCGCCCAAGTGGCAGTCCGAGCCGATCGAGAGTCTGGGCCAGGCCGATCGATGGAGCCTCGGCCACGCGGCCGGCTGGCGTCTGCTGGTCGCCGATGTGGATCATGCCGCGCAGGAAGGTGCCGGTGGTCAGGACGGCGGCGGCACAGGGGATCCGCGTGCCGCTGGCGCAGAAAAGGGCGGCGAGGGCGCCGCTTGGACCGATCTCAAGGTCTTCGACCGGGTCAGCCCTGATTTCCAGGTTCGTTGTCTCGGCGAGCAGCGCGCGGACCGCCTGGCGGTACAGCGCACGATCGGCCTGCGCCCTCGGGCCGCGCACTGCTGGGCCCTTGCTGCGATTGAGCAACTTGAAGTGAATGCCGGCCATGTCGGCTGCGCGGCCCATCAGCCCGTCCAGTGCGTCGATCTCCCGCACCAGGTGGCCCTTGCCGATGCCGCCGATCGATGGGTTGCAGGACATCTCGCCGATCGTGTCGAGCCGATGCGTCAGCAGCAGCGTGCGCGCGCCGATGCGGGCGGCGGCGGCGGCGGCCTCGCAGCCGGCGTGGCCGCCGCCGACCACAACCACATCCCATCCATGCGAGGCCAGCCGCGCCATGCTTTGCGTCCCGTTCCGGAGCGGGTCATATAGAAGTCTGTCCCAAAACCATAGGCAGAGTCGGGGCGGCCGCAGAAATGCCGCACCGCCGTCCGAGGGCTTTATCCCCGTGTCACTGATCCCGCACGACCTGCTGACAGACTTGCTGCGGACCTATGGCTACCCGGCGCTGGGTGTGCTGATCGCGCTTGAGTGCCTCGGTCTGCCGTTGCCTGGTGAGACGCTGCTGATCGGCGGCGCCCTGCTTGCCACGCGCACGCAGCATTTCAGCGTCCATATGGTGGTGCTGTCCGCCGCGCTGGGTGCGATCGTCGGGCAGCTCGGCGGCTATGCGATCGGCTACACATTTGGCTACCGGATGCTGCGCCGGTATGGCGCTCGCATTGGGCTTACGGTGTCGCGACTGGCGCTGGGGCGGCTGCTGTTTCGCCGTCATGGAGTCAAGGTCGTCGTGGTCTCTCGTTTCGTGGCATTGCTTCGCTCGCTTGCCGGCCTGATTGCCGGTGCGACGCACATGTCATGGACGCGGTTCATGGCGGCGAATGTCGTCGGCAGTGTGCTGTGGGCCGCCGGTTATGGCTACGGCGCGGCGGCGCTGGGCGACACGCTGAAGCAGGTGGCCGGCCCGGTCGCGCTCGCGCTCGGCGTCGTCGTGGTGGTCGCGATCGTCGCTGGTGTGCTGTTCATTCGCAGGCATGAGCGGCAGTTGATGGATCGCACCGCCCGGGTCCGCCGCGCGCAGAGTTAGGCGGCCCGTTCGTATCGCGGTTCGGGGAAACGATCGTGGTTACGCTGCGCCGCGTTTGGCTTCCGCCCGGGATTCGGCCAGGTGGTCGAACCGGCGCCGATATGTCCCGAGGCCGAGCGTCTGCGAGCGCAGCTCGATGATCAGGTCGTGCAGTTCGGATTCAGGCACCAGTGCCTCGACATCGTCCCAGCCTGCCCAGCTGGGCCGTTCCGCGTAGCCGAGGATCTGCCCGCGCCGACCGGTCAGAAGTCGTTGCGCTCGCGCGGTGAATTCGTTTGGCACGCTGATTGTCACGTGATCGATCGGTTCGAGCAGCACCGGATCGGCCTTGGCCAGGCCGTCCTGCATGGCGATGCGCGTCGCCGTCTTGAATGCCATGTCGGAACTGTCAACGGCGTGGAACTGCCCGTCGGTGAGCGTGACCGAGATGTCCACGACTGGGAAGCCGAACGGGCCTTTTTTTGCCGCGTCCTCGGCTGCCTCGCCGACTGCGGGGATGAAATTGCGTGGCACCGCGCCGCCGACAACCTTGTCGATGAACGTGAAGCCGGCACCACGTGGTCTCGGTGCGATGTCGATTTTTACGTCGGCGAACTGGCCGTGCCCGCCGGTCTGGCGCTTCAACCGGCCATGCTCGTGCACCGCCTGGCGGATCGTCTCCTTGTAAGCGACCTGCGGGCGTTGGGTGGAGACCTTCAGGCCGTAGTTTCGCGCCAGTCGCTCAAGCGTGGTGTTGAGGTGGATCTCGCCCTGGCCGTGCAGGATGGTCTCGCCGGTATCATGCTGGTGCTCGATCGCGAGGGTCTGATCCTCCTCGAGCAGCTTCTGCAGCGCGCCGGACAGCTTGACGTCGTCTTTGCGGTCGGTCGTGAAGATCGCCATCGAATAGACCGGCGGTGGCGGCTCCGGGAACGGCAACTGCTCGGGCGTTCCGGTCAGAGAGACAGTCGCGCCCGTCGCGACGCTTTCCAGCCGTCCGAGTGCCACCAGCTCTCCGGTTACCGTTTCTGGGCACTTCGCCAGGTCGCCACCCATGACGTGGTAGATGCCGCCGAGCCGGCTGCTGCCAAGGGTGACCCCGTCCTTGACCGGGCCTCGCCAGATACGCGCATAGGACAACTTGCCGGTGTGGCCGGCATGCACCGTCTTGAATACCTGGGCGAGTGGCGGGCCGTCCGTTGCGATGTCGTGTTGCTCGGTGGTCTCCGTGCTGAATGGCGTGTCGTGACGCAGCGCTTTCCAGAGCCGGCGCACGCCATGCGCGTGGTCCGCCCCGCCCAGCAGGACCTGGATCACCGAGCCGGCAGCAAGGTCCTTGCGCAGGTCGGCATAGATCTCGGCGGTGGTCGGCTTGACGTCCTCCAACACTTTTTCCAGCAGGGCGTCGTCGCGGTCGGCCAGTACTTCGACCAGCTTGTTGAGCGCTTCCTGTTCCGATTCCGCCATCTCCGAGGGGGTCTGAATCAGCTCGGACGGCTGACCCTTGCGGTAGCGATAGGCGCGCTCGCTGACCACGTCGACGTAGCCGGCGATCGTCTCGCCGTTGCGAATCGGCACCTGGCGCAAGACCAATGGCGAACTGGCATGCGCCTGCAAGGCAGAGAGCGTGTCGGCTACACTGCCTTCCAGCGTCTCGATCTTGTTGACGAAGACCATGTGCGGCACGCCGAGATCGGCGAGTTGTTTCAGCAGCGGGGACACCGCGAGCGCGCGGGTTGGCACCGGGTCGCAGACCACGACGGCAAGATCGACCACGCTCAGCGCGGCGGCGACCTCGTGGGCGAATTCGATCGAGCCGGGGCAGTCGAGGATCGACCAGTTGTCGCCGAGATACTGGCAGTGCCCGAGGCGAAGCTCGGTGGTGCTGGGTCGGTTGCGCGGATCCGCGGGCCGCTTCACCGGTGCGCCGGCGGCGTCCATCAGCGCGTCGAACAGCGCGGATTTGCCGCTGCCGTAAGGTCCGACCAGCGCCACCGAGCGGGGACTTCTGCCGTTTGTGGTTCCTGACATGCGGGCGCTTCCTTGTGTTGGCGGGCGCCTGCCGGGCCGCGGCGCCCATTGGGGGTGATCCTAGGCGGACTCGTTGGGATGGTGGAGTCCCTGAAATGTCATGCCGTGCGGCGGGTGGGTTGTTGACGCGGGGGCAGCGATGCCCGCTCTCCACGACTTGTCTTTGTTGCAGCAAAGGAAGTCGTGGATACCGGCCCTCGCCGGCAACGGGGTGGGCGCCGACTGTGCCCTGCTTGACGCACCGATTTCTCGGCGTTGCCTTGTCTTGTCCGCCACGCCACGTTCCGCCGGCGTGAGTGATTGCAGCATGGGTGATCGCGCTGGGCACCGCTGGGTCATCTGTTGCACTCTTGCCGGCAGCAGCGCCGGTACCTCGGCGCGACGCAGGAGGCATCAGCATGAATGTCCTTTCGCCAACTCCCTATCAGGTCGAGGCCTACAACACCTCCAAGGCATCGGAGAACAAGATCCACGATGATGCCGTCGCCCGTCGCTTCGGCTTCTCCGGTGGTCTGGTGCCCGGGGTGGATGTCTACGGCTACATGACCCATCAGCCGGTTGCGCGTTGGGGTCGCGCCTGGCTGGAGCGTGGGGTCGGCGAGTGCCGCTTGCTGAAGCCGGTCTATGACGGTGAGATCGCCTCGGTCACGGCGGAGGCGACCGAGGATGGCCTGGTTCTCCAGGTGACCAGCCGCGACATGCTGTGCGCCACCGGCACCGCGTCAGTGCAGGACGACGTTTTATCTGCTCCGGTGCTGAGCGGTTTCGTGATTCCGCCGATCCCGCCCGAGGAGCGGCCACCGGCCGATGAGGTCTCGCTGGCCGTCGGCACGTTGCTGGGGATCCGCCCGCTGATGGTCACCCCCGAGTTCGCCGCCGACTATCTGTGCGATGCCCGCGAAACCGATCCGCTTTACGCGCGTGAGGGTCTTGTGCACCCCGCGACCCTCCTGCGCACCGGCAACTGGGTGCTCAGTCACAACGTCGTGCTCGGTCCGTGGATGCATGTCGGCAGCACGGTGCACCACTTCGCGCTGGCAAGGGTGGGTGACGAGATCACAGCGCGCGGCCGCGTCACCGCGAACTACGACCACAAGGGCCACAGGTTCGTGGAGGTCGACGTGCTGGTGCTCGCCAATGGGACGACCGCGGTGGCACACATCGCGCACACCGCGATCTATCGTCCCCGGCAGGTGGCGGCGTAGACTACTTCTTCTGCGTCACTTGGCCGCGGATCTCGCCGCCCGGGTTCGCGGCGGTGTGGACATTCACATACCACTTGCCGGCCTCCAGGTCCGAGATCTGCGCGTCGGTTAGCTTCGCGCTGCCGTGGATCGGGCTGGTCGGGTTGTTGCCGAGCGGAACCGCCACGCCGGAGTTGGTACCCGCCGCGGCCGGGCCATGGAAGTGCGCCGCGGTGGCCGGGCCGGTCAGGTTCGCGAACGTCACGGTGTAGGTCAGCGTCTTCGTCGCGGTGTCCAGCGTAGCGAGAGCATCGCCGGTCCCGGCGGAGGTCTTGGGTGGCACCTCCGAAGCGGAGCTCATCGTGGCGGAGAAATTGATCGTTGCCGCCGAGGCGGCCGACAGCCAGCCAACAGCAAACACGGCGGCCAAAAGCGATGTGCGAAGCATGGTACCTCCCTTTCTGGCGGGCAGGTCCCGCCGGTTCTGTCTACGCGCAAAGTAGCGTGCTGGATCACGGCGCGGAAGTCACCACGCGCGTAGGGTCAGGGCGGCCGCACGGTTTGTCGCCCAAGACACCGTGCGGTAGCCTTTCCGAGCGTTTCGGCATGTCGGGAGACCGCTGTCGGCGCGCGTCGTGAAGCAAGGCGCGGTCCTGCATCGTCGGGCCGCAACGTGGAGGGGTCGTTGATGAAAGTTAGGCAAGGCAGCCGGGGCCGGTGGGCCCTGGCGGCGGCAGGTGTTTGCGTGTCGATACTGTCGGGCACCGCCATGGCGGCGGAGCCGGTGCGCGGAGTGACCGACACCGAGATCGTGATTGGCACCGTGACCGATCTGTCCGGCGTGACCGCCGTGCAGGGGGTGAACAACTCCGACGCCATACGCATGGCGTTCGATGAGGCCAATGCCAAGGGCGGCGTCCATGGCCGCAAGATCAAATATATCGTCGAGGACAGTCAGTACACCGTGCCGCGTGCGGTGCAGGCGATGAACAAACTGCTAAATAGCGATGACATCTTCTTCGCACTCGACGATGGTGGCACGCCAATGAACGACGCCAATATGCCGGCGCAGTTCGAGAAGAACGTGCCCAACATGTTCCCGCTGACGTCGGCTCGGTCGATGTACCAACCGTATAACCGACTGAAATTCGCGCAGTTTGCCTCGTACTACGATCAGATGCGGGCTGCGGTGAAGTATTTCGTCGGGAATCGCGGCCGTAAGAAGGTATGCGCGATGTACCAGGACTCTGATTTCGGCCGCGACGTCATGGCTGGCATCCAGGCGGAGGCCGAAGCGCTCGGCCTTAAGGTCGTCGCCACCACGGCGCACAAGCCTACCGACACCGACTTCAACGCCGCCGTCACCAAGCTGCATGATTCGGGCTGCGACTTCATTGGCCTTGGCACGATCGTGCGTGACACCAACATCATCATCGCGACGGCCCGCAAGATGGATTGGAACGTCGACCTGGTAGGCCAGTTCGCCGCTTATGACACTGCCGTGGCCACGCTGCCCGGCGGCGCGGCCGAAGGGTTCTTCTGCATGACCCCGGCGCTGTATGCCTATCCGGACGATCCGCGCCCGGAAGTGCAGGCCTTCGCCAAAAAGTACAAGGGACGCTTTGGCCGCGACCCGAACTTCCATGGCGAGGTTGGCTATACCGCCGCGCAACTGGTGCTGCTGGGGCTCGATCGGGCTGGACGCGACCTGACGGCCGATAGTTTCATAAAGGCGATGGAGAGCATCACCGAGTACAAAGACATATTCGGCTCGGTGTTGTCATTCGGACCCGATCAGCATCACGGGTCCACTAAATCATTCCTGACCGTGGTGAAGAATGGTCGCTGGCTGCCGGTGGAGCAGGAGGCCCTCGGCTATTGATCACTCTTGCTATCCCCCTCCCGCTGCGGCGGGAGGGAGCCGGGGCCGAATTGCGTGACGCGCCCGGGGGTCCAACCGATTATAGCGCGTCGGCCACATGGGCGAGCAGGTTGCTGAGGCCGGTCCCAAAGGGGCCAGTGACTGTCAGCACGACGAACACCATCACGCCGGCGATCACGGCGTATTCCAGCGCAGTCACGGCCCGATGGTCGCGCCGCAGGGAGACCCGCCGCGCCGGACGTAGTTTCCTGCGCCGGGTTGCGCTGCCATCCTGTATCGCGGTGCGGGACAGTCGTGGTTCCAACGTCTGGTCCCCGGAAAACACCCCGCAACACAGCACGACCAGGGTTATCAGAGCGTTTCAAATCCAGCATTGCCACCCGGGCTTCGATGGCTTTTTGGCGGGCTCCCTGAGTGTGCTGCACTGCACCGCCTTGTCGGGGATTGGCCGATGGGCTAGTGACGGGCGCCCTGTCGGGAGGCTCGCCTCCATCGTCTGGCTCGCACGGTTTGGATTGGCAGATGGCCGCCCGACGGCCTCGGTAAGGAACCCCCTATGGCCCGCAACAAGATCGCCCTTATCGGCGCCGGCAACATCGGCGGCACGCTCGCTCACCTGATCGGCCTGAAGGAGCTGGGTGACGTCGTGCTGTTCGACGTGTTCGGCGGCGTGGCCGCCGGCAAGGCGCTGGACATCATGCAGTCCGGCCCGGTTGACGGATTCGACGCGCTGATGGCCGGCGGGTCCGACTATGCGGCGATCAAGGGTGCCGACGTAGTGATTGTGACCGCCGGTTTCCCTCGCACCCCGGGCATGTCGAGGGACGATCTGATCGGCAAGAACGCCGGCGTGATCGCCGAAGTGGCCGCGGGCATTCGCGCCAACTGCCCGGAGGCTTTCGTCATCTGCATCACCAACCCGCTCGACGCGATGGTCTGGGTGATGAAGGAGAAGTCGGGCCTGCCCGCCAATCGCGTGGTCGGCATGGCCGGCGTGCTGGACAGTTCCCGCTTCCGGCTGTTCCTGGCGCAGGAATTCGGCGTCTCGGTGGAGGACGTCACCGCCTTCGTGCTCGGCGGCCATGGCGACAGCATGGTGCCGCTGACCCGCTACTCCACGGTCGCCGGCATCCCGGTGCCTGACCTGGTGAAAATGGGCTGGACAACGCAGGCGAAGATCGACGCGATCGTGACGCGCACTGCCAATGGCGGCGGGGAGATCGTCAAGCTGCTGGAACGTGGCAGCGCCTTCTACGCGCCGGCCGCCTCGGCGATCGCCATGGCCGAGAGCTACCTGAAGGACAAGAAGCGGGTGCTGCCCTGCGCCGCCTACCTGACCGGCCAGTACGGCATCAAGGACCTGTATGTCGGCGTGCCGGTGGTGATCGGCGCCGGCGGGGTGGAGACGGATTGTCGAGATCGAGCTGAACCCGACGGAGAAGGCAGCGTTCGACAAGTCCTGCGCCGCGGTGCTGGAACTGATAGAGGCATCGAAGAAGTTGATCGGGTGATTGCCCCTGGACGCGCACGGAGGGGGCAGCGATGAACATCCACGAGTATCAGGCGAAGGAGCTGCTGAAGGGCTACGGCGTGACCGTGCTGGATGGATACGTCGCCTGGACACCGGACGAGGCCGCGGTCGCGGCGGGCAAGCTGCCGGGCCCGATCTATGTCGTGAAGTCGCAGATCCACGCCGGGGGCCGCGGGGCCGGCCATTTCGTCGATGACGCGGCGGGCAAGGGCGGGGTGCGGATCGCCCGCTCGGTCGACGAGGTCAAGGCCGCTGCCGAGGCGATGATCGGGCACACGCTGGTGACCAAGCAGACCGGACCGCACGGGCGCGTGGTCCGGCGCGTTTATGTCGAGGCCGGCTGCGATATTGCGCGCGAGCTGTATCTTTCGCTGCTGGTCGACCGGGTCACCGGCCGGGTCACTCTGGTTGCCTCCGCGGACGGTGGCATGGAGATCGAGGAGGTGGCGGCGAACCACCCGGAGAAGATCCTGCGCCTCGGCGTCGATCCCGCGGCCGGGATTTGCGGCTTCCATGCGCGCCGGCTGGCGTTTGGCCTGGGGCTGAGCGGCAAGCAGATCAGTGCGTTCAGGCAGGTTCGTCCCGGCGCTGTATGCCGCATTCACCGGCCTCGATTGCCGTATCATAGAGATCAATCCGCTGGTGGTCAGCAGCGCCGGCGACGTGGTTGCGCTGGATGCCAAGATCAGCTTCGACGACAACGCGCTTGTTCCGCCACCCGGAGCTCGCCAAGCTGCGCGACGAGGCGGAGGAGGACCCGAAGGAACTGGAAGCCGCCAAGTACGAGCTGAACTACGTGGCGCTGGACGGCACGATCGGCTGCATGGTGAACGGCGCCGGTCTGGCGATGGCGACGATGGACATCATCAAGCTGTACGGCGCGTCGCCGGCCAATTTCCTGGATGTCGGCGGCGGGGCCACCAAGGAACGCGTCACCGCGGCGTTCAAGATCATCCTGTCGGACCCGAACGTCGAGGGCATCCTGGTCAACATCTTCGGCGGCATCATGCGCTGCGACGTGATCGCCGAGGGTGTCGTCTCCGCCGCGCGCGAAGTGCAGCTTTCGGTGCCGCTGGTGGTGCGGCTGGAGGGCACCAACGTCGATGCTGGGCAAGGAAATTCTCGCCCGTTCCAACCTGCCGATCATCGCCGCCGACAACCTAGCGGACGCCGCGGAGAAGATCGTCACCGCGGTGCGGGAGGCCGCCTGACATGGCCATCCTGGTCGACGCGAACACCAAGGTCATCACCCAGGGCTTCACCGGCGCCCAGGGCACGTTCCACTCTGAGCAGGCGATTGCCTACGGCACCAAAGTCATGGGTGGTGTCACCCCCGGCAAGGGCGGAACGATACACCTGAACCTGCCAGTGTTCGATACGGTGATCGAGGCGAAGGAGAAGACCGGCGCCACCGCAACCGTGATCTATGTGCCGCCACCGTTCGCCGCCGATGCCATCCTGGAAGCGATCGACGCCGGGTTCCCGCTGGTGATCTGCATCACCGAGGGTATTCCGGTGCTGGACATGGTGCGGGTGAAGCGGGCGCTAAGCGGATCGAAATCGCGGTTGATCGGGCCGAACTGCCCGGGCGTCATTACCCCCGACGCCTGCAAGATCGGAATTATGCCGGGCCACATCCACCGGCGCGGTAGCGTCGGGATTGTGTCGCGCTCCGGCACGTTGACTTACGAGGCGGTGGCGCAGACCACGGCAGCCGGCCTCGGGCAGAGCAGTTGCGTCGGGATCGGCGGCGACCCGGTGAAAGGGACCGACTTCATTGAGATACTGGAGATGTTCCTCGCCGACCCCGAGACGAAGCAGCTCGTCATGATCGGTGAAATTGGTGGTCAGAGTGAAATTGATGCCGCCGACTTCCTGGCACACAACTCAGTGAAGAAGCCTACCGTCGGCTTTATTGCAGGCTCTACGGCGCCGCCGGGCCGCCGCATGGGCCACGCCGGCGCGGTAATCAGCGGCGGTCGTGATACCGCGGCGGCGAAGATGGAGGCGATGCGTGCCGCCGGCATCCACGTTGCGGAAAGCCCGGCTGCGCTTGGTTCCACGATGGTAAAGGTACTGCGCGGCTGATCCGGTATTGTGCAGCAGTGAGCACCAACCCTGGGGATGAATTTCCTTGACGCAGAAGGATAGTCAGTCTAACCTATCTTTATCAGCAGTCAACCATCTGATCTCTGATATTGCTCCGGATCGGGCCTAATTTCTGGCCGGCTATGACTGGTTCGTCCGCCACGCCGAATATGATAGGGAGTCAGCAGACGTCGGTCGCCGGCTGAAAAGTGCCTAGGGCTGCACAATACCGAGCCGATCGCTGGCCCCGGCCGGGCAATCAAGAAAACATCAGCGCGCCGTGGTTGGTCAAGGCCGCCAGATTGGTCACGGTGCTGCCCAGGTTATCCAGTATCGCCACCACGCTGCCCCCGCCGTGTCCCGACGGGTCGAACAGCAGGGCCGCATTGGCCCCCTGGTCGGACACCGTGACGTAGGACGCGAGGTGGGCTGAAACCGCCGCCAGGTCGACATTCGATCCAGCGATAAGGGTCCGCAGATCCAAGCCATCGCCCGCACCCACGTTGAAGCCGGCGATTTGGTCGGTCCCGCCGGCGTACAGGACGACCGTGTCGGCGACGGTCCCTGGAAGAAACTGCATCTGGTAGCTGCCGGTCCCCGGATTGATCACGCTGTTTGACGCAGAGATCGCAATCGTATCGCCGAACGGCGATGTCCCACCAGCGGTGCTTGCGCTCGCACTGAGCGGTACGACCGAGGCCGGGACCGCGACGCCAAAGGTCTCGCTGGCGGACAGCCCGCTAGTGTCGGTGGCGGTGACCTTGAGGGTCAAGCTCTCCACCCCGGCGGGCACGGTGCCTGAGAACGTATCGGTCGCGGCGTTGAAGCTGAGCCAGGAGGGCAGTGCCTGACCCTTGGACTGGCTGGCGGTGTAGATCAGTGTCTCACTCTGCGGATCGGTGAAGGTCTTCGTGGGCAGTGCCAGACTAATCTTCTGTCCCTGAGCCCAGATTTGGCTGGCGGTCTGCTGGGTGACCGTCGGCGCCGCCGCTGGGACGGTGACACCGAAGGTCTCGGCGGTGGACAAGCCACTGGCGTCTGTGGCGGTGACCATGAGGGTCAAGCTCTCCATGCCGGTAGGCACGGTGCCGGAGAAGGTGTGGGTCGCGGCATTGAAGCTGAGCCAGGAGGGCGGTGCCTGACCGTTGGATTGGCTGGCGGTGTAGGCCAACGTTTCGCTCTGCGGGTCGGTGAAGGTCTTCGCAGCCAGCGCCAGACTGATCTTCTGGCCTTGCGTCCAGGTCTGGCTGGCGGTCTGGCCGGTAACAGTCGGCGCGACTGCCGCCGGAACCGCAACACCAAAGGTCTCGGCGGTGGACATGCCGCTGGCGTTGGTGGCGGTGACCTTGAGGGTCAGGCTCTCAATGCCGGTGGTGGGCACGGTGCCAGAGAAGGTCTTCGTCGTGACATTGAAGCTGAGCCAGGAAGGAAGCGCATGGCCGTCGGACTGGCTGGCGGTATAGGTCAGCGTCTCGCTCTGCGGGTCGGTGAAGGCCTTCGCGGGCAGCACAAGACTGATCTTTTGTCCCTGTAGCCAGGTCTGGTTGGCGGTCTGGCCGGTAACGGTCGGCGCAACTGCCACCGGAACGGTCACATCGAACGTCTCGGCGGTGGACTTGCCGCTGGCGTCGGTGGCGGTGACCTGGAGGATCAGACTCTCCATCCCGATAATGGGCACGGTGCCGGAGAAGGTCTTCGTTGTGGCGTTGAAGCTGAGCCAGGAGGGCAGCGCCTGACCGTTGAACTGGCAGGCGGTATAGGTCAGCGTCTCGCTCTGCGGGTCGGTGAAGGCCTTCGCGGGCAGCTCCAGACTGATCTTCTGTCCCTGCAGCCAGGTCTGGTTGGTGGTCTGGTCGGTGACGTTCGGTGCAAGCGCCGCCGGAACGGTGACGCCGAAGGTCTCGGCGGTGGACTTGCCGGCGGTGTCGGTCGCGGTGACCTGGAGCGTCAGGCTCTCCATGCCGGTGGTGGGCACGGTTCCGGAAAGGGTCCGCGTCGAGACATTGAAGCTGAGCCAGGAAGGTAGTGCCTGACCGTTGGACTGGCTGGCGGTATATGTCAGCGCCTCGTTCTGCGGGTCGGTGAAGGTCTTCGCAGGCAGCGCCAGGCTGATCTTCTGCCCCTGGAGCCAGGTCTGGTTGGCAGTCTGACCCGTGACCGTTGGCGCCACCGCCGGAACGGTGACGCCAAACGTCTCGGCGGTGGACAGCCCGCTGGTGTCAGTCGCGGTGATCTTGAGGGTCAGGCTAGCCACGCCAATCGGCACGGTGCCGGCGAACGTCTTGGTCGCGGCGTTGAAGCTTAGCCAAGAAGGCAGTGCCTGACCATTCGATTGCGTGGCGGTGTAGGTCAGCGTCTCGCTCTGCGGATCGGTGAAGGTGTTCGCCGGCAGCGCCAGGCTGATCTTTTGTCCGTGCGTCCAGGTTTGGTTTGCGGTCTGGTCGGTGACCGTCGGTGCGGTCGCCGGGCCCGGAGCGGCCGTCCCGGTCACGGTCGCCGCCAGGCTTTGCCAGTCGCCCCAATAGGACCCGTTGAAAGCGCGGACATCGATCGCGTCGGATCCAGCGACCGCGCCGGTGAGAAGAGCAACCGTCGACAGCGATGTGACGGTTGCCGCGGCGGCAGCCGAATGATCAGCGGATTCGGTGACCCCGCCCACCGTGATCGAGTCGTTGGAGTTGGTGTCATAGACCTGCCACTCGGTGATCGCCTGCGACGCCACCGGATTGCTGGCCTTGAACAGCGACGCCAGCGATTGGCTCGTCTGCTTCGCGACGGTGACTGACGTCACCAGGTCGCTCACTGTTGGGGTATCGAGTTCATAAACCACCACGTCGGACGGGTTGACGCCGTTGAATTCCTGCGTAGCCGCATGCGGGGCTGCTATGATGATGTCGCTGGCGGAACCATCATCGGCGGGGTTCGCGATGCTGCCGTTGTTATTGATGTACTCAATGTTGTCGATCAGCATCGCCGAGGTGCCGGACCCTGACACGATCGTCGTGATATGACCGCCGCCGGATGTGGTCACGAACCCGACCATCTCGCCGGCGGTGACGCTCAACTCCCAGTTGGCATTGGCGCTGACCGGCCCGTTATAGGCGACGATCCATTCGCCATTGGCCACCCCGGGGACCGCGACCAGGGTACTGGAAGCCGACAGCGACGCGCCCGCCTCAGCCGAGATGTTGGAGGTCAGAACCCAACAGCCGTCCATGTTCCAGGCCTTGCCGACGAATGATTCCGCCGCGGCGCAAACCGAATCCGGGGTGGCCTGGGTCGCCGCGGAGCCGGCATCGGACGGCTGCGTGACGACACTGACGCTGCCGACGTAGCCGAAGGCGCCAGGATTCTGCTCAAGGGTATAAGGGTTCGCCGCGTCTTCGGTGGCGAGGCCGTAATTGCTGGTGGTGTAAACCGATAGGCTGACGTTGTCATTGACGTTCGACGACGCAGTAAAAGTCGTCTGGTCGAAATAGCCGTAGGTAGCGTTGTAGTATTGGCCTGTCGAGGCTTGGTAGGTGTAGACGATTCCCACCGACCACGCATCGCCGCCGCCGTTGCTGAACTTCTGCGTTGCGCCCCCGCCCGACAGCGACCCCATGTCGGCCGTATTGTAGCCGGCGGTGTACTCGTCGCGATCCAGGCCACTGACGATCAGATAAGTCGGATCGCTTGCCCCCGGCGTGACGGAGAATAGTGTGGAGAGATCGATCTGCTCATCTTGTGTTGCGACAACCGAGCCGATGTTGGTTGAGATTGCCATCGCGCCTAGCCCCCCGACCGCATTGCGCCTGAGCGGCATCCATCGGTTTCGGACACAAGTCTCAATGCGCCCGACGGATCGCGTATCGCCCTAACGCGTGTTTCTCTTGCCGCGGCGGCGGTTAAGCGTATCGACGCCTCGTGCCATTCCATTCCAATAAGAGGTACGTATACGGTACAGAATGATACTGCCGGTGGCGATTGCCGACCGTTTCAATTGGGTAATTTCCACCGTTGGATCTCCGTAAGCGTGCTGGAGGTCTTTCCGGGGATTTTTGCCGGTATTTCTCGGTGCGCCGATCGCCTCGCTTGCTGCCGCGAGGTCGGGCCCGCAATTGGTACTCTGTGGCGCGCACCGGAACGAGAGGGACCGAACCAGCGCCCGCAACAATCTAGGAACGCCAGGTTAGTCAAAGGTTAACGTGCTGCAATCTTTCGCCGGGCACGATTTCGCGCATGAACGTCGGCACTTCAATCGTAGCCGTGACTCGGGCTTCCGCCAGATCGATCCAACGATCGAGGACCGCGGCGCCTGCGCGCGAGATCATGATAACGATCGTAGGGAATAGCCGCTGACGTAAGTCCCGGTCCGGCGCGCCGTCGCGTTTTGTTTTCCATGGGCAACCCGACGCGCGACACCACCCGGCAGAACCGTTGGAACGGATCAGCGTTTCCGCCGATTGGCATCAGTCTCGCTGGAACCGTCGGACCACATTCTCCAACAACCGGGAGATCGGCCCCTCAAAGCCGTTGTGCCAGAGGCTGCCGCAGAACGTAATCGAACCGACCGAGAACACCGCGCCGCCGCCCGGCGTCGCGAAATAGACGATCTCGGCGCGCATCAGGTCGGCCGCCGGCTCCCCAGACACGGTCGAGAGGTGCGACAGCATCTCCTCCAGCACCAGCGTCATCGAGGCGGGAGGAGCCTCCGAGCGCGCCAGGATCACCGCGTTGTCCGGTGTGCCCAGATCCGCATCGGCACGATCCAGCTCGAACCCCGCCGCCCCGCCGCCGGACAATCCGTAATCGCCCAGCACATCCTCCGCGATCCCGTCGAACATCCAACCGAACAGCGGCTCGTAGGAGGCAGGCAACCGGCGGTAATGGGTTCCCTCGAACAGCCCCTGCCCGGTAAATCCCACGCCGGCAAGCTGTTGTGGTGGTCGCCGATTACGTCGCCACATCCCGCCGAGCTGGCCGTCAAGCATGTGGCAATACTCGCCCGGTTCCGCCTGCGAGGCGCGAATGCCACCCTCGGCGCGGCGGATTTCGATCACATGCGGCAACGCCGGCGATCGCGCGATCCGCCAGTAGAAACCATTCCCCCCGAGATAGGCCAACCGCCCGCCGCCGTGGGCATAGGACTGTAACGCGTCCAGCGTCCGCCCAGTGTGGTACTCGGGATGCGAGCCGGTCAGAACCGCGCGATAGGGTGCCAGCAACGCCGCGCCCTCGTCGTCCAGATCCTCGTCGGTGACGATGTCGTAGACAAAGCCCTTGTCCTCCAGCCAAGCCAGAATGTGGCTATCGGCGACGAAATGCCGCGTGCCGGACCCGCGCTGGTCGTTGAAGGTCAAGTAGCCTGGGCGCATGGTCAGGATTGGCCGCAGGCGGGAGGACAGCGACACACCGCTGCCGTCTGGATGGCGGTTGTAGGTCGATACGCCATAGATTGGAAAATCATCCGGGAAGTGCGGGTACGCGCCCCAGGCCGCCACCCGCGCCCGATATGCATCGTCGGCGGTGCCGCGCGCATGGTTGGCATAGGCCTGGTAGGTAAAGGTGGAGGCCAGGAAAACGATCGGCGCGCGGGTGCCGTCAGGCGGAGGCAGGACGTAGAACGGCAGCCAATCGGCACCGTCCGCGCACGTCAGGTGCAACACGTAGCAGCCACTGCGCAGCCCGGCGGGAATGGTGAAGTCGAAGGCCGGCTGCCAGGCACAGTCCTCCAGATCGTCAGCGTGGAAATGAATGGCCCCATAGTCACCAGGTGCATGGCGCCAACATGCCTCCTGCCCGGTCCAGCGTACCCCCACCGCGGCACGCGCCGGCAGATTGACCAGGGTGCCGTGACAGGCTTGCGGCCCGGCGTCGGCGATGGTCACACCGTCGATTCCCTGGGAGAAGTCCCAGGCCGCGAGCACCGCGCCGCCCAGCCGGTCGGGGCGAGCAAGTACGTCCGGCCAGGTCTCGGTGAAGCCCGCGAGTATCGCTGGCTCCTCGATCTTGCCAGTATAATGCTGTCCCGGCGCATCCGGGTTCTCCGCGGCAATCAGCACTGGCCCACCGCTTGGCAGACGCAGCCCGGCGGCTGTCGTGCCGGCCACCGCTGGTGCACCATGCGCCACGGCCTGCTGCCCGACCACGACACGCCCCGTCGTCGGATCAGCGCTGACCCACACGCGATACCAACGGCGCACGCGCAGCGTCTCGCCAGTCGCGACCGTTGCCGACCCACCTGGCCAGACAATCCGCGCCCTGGCTCCATCCGGCCCGATCGACAGGGCGATCTCTCCGCCGCTACCCGTCTCCGCCAGAACGGCCTGCCGACGCTTCACTACTCCGGGCCAAATGAGCGCGGTCCAGGTACATGGAGCCGCGTGATCGCGCGCGGGACCAGCCGCGACACATCCATATGAGCCGATGCTGATCGCCTGGTGCCGGCCCTCGATGGCGCGGTCGAAGAGGCTGGCGAGGTCCTCGAGCCGCATCCCCGGCCCCGCCGGATTGGGATCTGCGCAGATCACCCGCGCCAACCGGGCGCGATACGCCCCGCCGGCGCGAACACTGACGTGCGCGGTCAATGTTTCCCCAGGCCGGCCGGAAAGCCGGTCGAAATAGCCGGTGATCGGGAGTTCCGCGACGTTCATGTGCAGCTATCCCTCGGGAGTGACGATCCCCGACGCTAACGCAGCTTATGGCCCAGCGCGACCGGCGCTGGCTTTCGCGCTCCCGGGATGTAAAACGTCGTCACATGAGCTGGTCATCCCAGGGCGGGTTTGAGCGTCGCGGTTACCACCACGGCAATCTGCGCGAGGCGTTGGTGGAAGCCGCGCTGGCGCTGATCGCGACAAAGGGCCATGCCGGTTTCACCATCGCCGAGGCAGCGCGCCTGGCCGGCGTAAGCCCGGCGGCGCCATACCGGCATTTCCGCGACGCCGACGCACTGCTCGCCGAGGTGGCGTTGCGCGGGTTCGAGCGTTTCACCGTCGCGTTGACCGCGGCATGGAACGACGGAAGGCCGCTTCCGGTCCGCGCCTTCGAGGCGGTGGGTCGCGCCTATCTCGCTTTCGCGCGTGACGAGCCTGCCCATTATGCGGCCATGTTTGAAGCGCGGATCGATTTCACCGCCCATCCTGGATTGTCGGTCGCCGCGGATCGCGCCTTCGGCGTATTGCGCAAGGCGGCGGAGCGGCTATCGGATGCACTACCACCGGGGCGCCGGCCGCCGTCGCTGATGGTGGCCCTGCACGTTTGGGCGTTGTCGCACGGGATCGCGTCGCTGTTCGTGCGCGCAGACCCATCGCGGCGGAAGCTGCCGATGTTGCCGGAAGAACTGCTGGAGGCTGGCGTGCTGCTGTATCTCCAAAGTCTCGGCCTTGCGGGCGGGCCGATGTGACCCAGGCAATCGTCCCAATGAAGGCGCCAAGGGCGCAAAAGCCCTTGCGCCTTCAGCCGTCACGACATGGCGGAAGGCGCAAGGCCTCTCCAGCCTACCCGATCATGCCATCGCGGCGGCGAAGCTGGCGCGCAATCCGGACACCGACAATCCTCGCGTGATCAGAACGATCTGCAACTCGCCCGACGCGACCGAGCGCTCCAGAAACACCGGCGGGTGCAGCACGTGATGCACGCCTTGCAAGACGATCGGTCGGTCGTGATCGGCCACGTGCACCAGGCCCTTCAGCCGCAGCACACGCTCGCCGCGCAGCGACAGCACGGAGTTCAGCCACGTCTCCAGCACAAACCACTCCATCGGCCGGCTTCGGCGCAACACGACCGAAGTGATCTCGTCGCCATGCCGGAACGGACGGTGCCGATGACCATGATGCAGTTCGCGGTCGAGTGGGCGCAGCCACTGCTCCAGCCGCGCCTCGGTGTCGGCCGCGTCGGGGCCGAGATCGAACACCTCGGACGGATCGATCGCGCCGGCAACCACACGGCTCATCGGCGCGGTCGGGTTCAGCGCGACAATTCGCTCCGTGACTATCGCAATGGCCGCCTCATCCGCGAGATCGGTCTTGGTCAGCAGGATGCGATCGGCCATCGCCACTTGCCGCCGCGCTTCTTCTTGCCGATCGAATTGACCCGGCCCGTGCAACGCGTCCACCGTTGTGACGATCCCGTCCAGCCGGCAAGCATAATGCGCCTCCGGCCTAGCCAGCAGCGCGTGCGCCACCGGGGCGGGATCGGCGAGGCCGGTGGTCTCGATCGCGATGCGCCGGAACGGCGGCAGCACGCCATCCGCACGCCGACGCCACAGTGTCTCCAACGTGTCGGCGATATCGCCGCTGACGGTGCAGCAGATGCAGCCGTTTTTTAACAGCACCGCGTCCTCGATCGCCTGCTCGATCAGCAAATGATCCAGCCCGACCGCGCCGAACTCGTTGACGATCACCACGGTGTCGGCGAGCGACGGCGCCTTCAGCAGTCGGTTCAGCAGCGTGGTCTTGCCGCTGCCCAGGAAGCCGGTGATGATCGTCACCGGCACCGTGTTCGCTGCGTGGTCCGACGGCATCCGTCCCTCCTGGTGGCTCGCACGCACAATCAGGGAGGACCGGCCATGGCGCAACCGGAAGCGCATAATTTCCGCCTGCTCGCGCACGACACGCTGGGCAACGCTGGCAACGTCGGCGAGGGCGTCAGCCTGCAGGTGCGGCCCGATGGCCGGCGCATCATGTGGATGGCGCACGAGTGCGCGCCGAAGAATTTTTCCGCAGTGGATGTTACCGACCCGACCAAGCCGCGCATGATCCTGCAAACCGAACTGCCGCACCGCAACGTCCGCTCCAACTCCTTGGAAGTCTGCGGCGACATCATGGCGGTAGCGTATCAGACCGGCACGCACGGTGCGACGCCGGCGGGGATCGAGCTGTTCGACATCTCGACCCCGGAGCAGCCGCGCAGGATCAGCTTCATCGATCGCTCCGGCCCGCGTTCGCGCGGCGTGCACCAGCTTTGGTTCGTCGACGGCAAGACGATCCATTGCTCCAGCGGCGCGGTGGATTTCATGCCCCGCAACCTGAAGGACGATCAATGCTACACCGCAATCGACGTGAGCGATCCGGTGAAGCCGCGTGAGCTGGGGCGCTGGTGGTATCCTGGCACGGAAGAGCGCGACACCGCGCCGCCAGTGCCGCGGCACCCGAAATTCGACACCGGCTGGCGGGCGCACAACACCAATGTGTACCCGGAACGGCCGGATCGAGCCTATGTCGGCTATATCGACGGCGGTGCCTGCGTGCTGGACATCTCCGACATCGCCGCCCCGAAGCTGGTGGGGCATTGGAACCCGCACCCCCCATTCCCAGGCTTCACCCACACCGTCATGCCGCTGTTCGACCGTGACCTGCTGGTGGTCAGCGACGAGTGCGTGCGAACCGAGGGCCTCGATTGGCCGAAACTGGTCTGGCTGCTGGACGCGCGGCGGGAGGACAACCTGATCTCGGTCTCCACGCTGCCGCTGCCGCCGATGGAGGACTACGCGATCGGCGGCCGCTACGGTGCGCACAACCTGCATGAGAATCGACCGGGGCCGTCGTTCCAATCCGACACGCTGGTGTTCGGCACGTATTTCGGCGGTGGCTTGCGGGTGCACGACATTACTGATCCGCTGCAGCCGAAGGAGGTGGCGGCATATATCCCGCCGCCACCGGACGGCTCGCCGATGAAGGCTGCGATGATCAACGACGTGTACGTCGACGAAAATCGGGCGGTCTACGCGGTGGACCGTTTCGCCGGCGGGCTGTACGTGCTGGAGCTCACGCTGTAGCAGGGCCAAGCACGCCGTAAGGAATTGGTCGGCGGAATGGGCTGGCGGGCAATACCAGTCCGCGCCAGAAGACGTGGAACGGGGCGGGCAGTACAGCGCCAAGCGCCTCAGGTTCCGCAAGCGTGTCGGGACCGATCCGCAAGACCTTGACCCCGGCCGCTTTCAGGGCTGCCTGGCGGGGCGTATCGCGGGCGGCGAACTCGAAGGCGAGGGGCTGTGTGCCTTCCCAGAACACGATCTCTGCCGGCAGCATGCCGTCCGGGCCGGGTAGCCAGGCACGCGGCAATGGGCGGGGCGCGGACCAGATCCAGTCGTCCGGTGTGTAGAGACCATCGTAGCGCGCCAAATTCTCGGCGAGGGCGGCTCGGTGCGCCGCAATCTGGGCGGTAAGGAACGCGAAGTAGGTCGCAATGAAACGCCGCCGCGGCTTGGCGTAGTCGCCGCATAGAGAAACCAGCCAGTCCAACGCGGCTGCAACCCGGGCAGTGTGGTTGCCGATCACCTCCGGCATAGCGGCCTGCGGCAACGGCTCGGTGTTCAGCCGCAGTGCGTCGATCCCGGCGGGCGCGGTTGGCAGCCGTGGGTCGTCGAGATTGATGGACCTCGGCAGGCGGTCGAGGCCGAATGGAATGCGCATGAGCATGGTCACTGATTGGGAGCACTATCCGTCGGGACTGCGATGTCTATGCAACCAGCGTATCCAGGCGCCAAGTGCCCGGGCCCGTTGGGGCGGATTCTCGCGAATCACCGGGAAGGCCCTTGACCGCATCCATCCAACACCCTAATGTAAATGTGTCTTACATTCACATGAGGCGGCCATGACAAGTGCTGCGAACAGCCAAACCTACGGCCCACCCGGCAGCGGCTCTCCGTGGGGCCCCGGCCCAAACTGGCAAGATCACCCTTGGCGCTGGGGTTCGCCCTGGGCGCTACACAACCTGCCCCGCCCGCTCGCCATCGCGCTCACGGTGCTGGGCTTCATCCTCTGGTGGCCGGTGGGTCTGGCCATTCTATTCTATATGATCGGGAGTGGACGCATGGGATGTAGAGCTTTCCGCCGCCAGGCCAACAACGCCGGCGGCCCATGGCAGGGCGGCGCGCCCTGGAGCGCCTGGAAGCGGAACTGGTGCGGCAGCGAGCAAGCCACCCAGGCCTCCGGCAACCGGGCGTTCGATGAATATCGCGCCGAGACCCTCCGCAGGCTAGAGCAGGAACAACAGGACTTCGCCACCTTCCTCGAACGGCTGCGCTTCGCGAAGGACAAGGCTGAATTCGACCAGTTCATAGGCGAACGCCGCCAGCCACCGGTGCCACCAGACCCCACCGCCCAGCCGGCCACCTGACCCCCCAGCCTAGGTCCAACCGCATGCCGGCCATTGCGCCGGCATGCGCGCTTGAAAAGGTCACACAGCCGGTGCATGTCCTCGGCTAAGCTGTTTGCCGCCTGTTATCGACCCTCCGCGCCAAATTGTCCCGCGCCGGGAGCCCAGGCTTCTGGCGCGAAGCGCTTGGTGCGGTGACGGGCGGCAAGCGCAACTCGGTGCGTGACGCCAGGTATGGATCGGGGGACGTCGGCCGCGATCGCGGTCCGACCACAGGCGAAGGATCGCAATGAATGGCTGGCGTTGACATTCTCGCTTCCGCCTTCTCCGGCGCGAACGCGGCGTTTCTCGGCGAGCAATATGCCCGCTGGGCCGCCGACCCCGCCTCGGTCGATCCCAGCTTCGGCGAGTTGTTCGCCGCACTGAACGACGAGGCCCGTGCCGTGTTGCAGGATGCGACCGGCGCCTCCTGGACCCCGCATCCGTTCGCCTCCGCCGAAGCCGAACCTCCGGCGGTCACCCCCCAATCCACGCCAGCCGCCACCCTCGCGCGCCCCGAAACTCGCGCTGAAATCATTGCCTCCCTGCGCGCCTTGATGCTGATCCGCTCTTACCGCGTGCGCGGCCACCTGGAGGCGAAGCTCGACCCGCTTGGCCTGCAGGTCCCCAAGTCACACGCCGAACTCGATCCACTGAGCTACGGCTTCACCCCAGCCGACTGGGACCGCGGCATCTTCATCGACAACGTGCTGGGCCGTGAGAGCGCAACGCTGCGCGAGATCATGAGCATCCTGCGCGACGACCTATTGCGGGCTCGATCGGCGTCGAGTTCATGCACATCCAGGATCCCGACCAGAAGGCCTGGATCCAGCGTCGGGTGGAAGGCGCCCCATGGCGCACCGCCTTCGACCGCACCGCCAAGCGGAAGATCCTCAAGGAACTGACCGAGGCCGAGGGCTTCGAGATGTTCTGCCAGAAGCGCTACGTCACCACCAAGCGCTTCGGCCTGGAGGGCGGCGAGGTCACCATTCCCGCCATCCACGCCATGATCGAGACCTGCGCCGCGGCTGGCGTCAAGAGGTGGCGATCGGCATGCCGCATCGCGGCCGGCTCAACACGCTGGTCAACGTGGTGAAGAAGCCGCTGACCGCCCTGTTCAGCGAATTCGGCGGCGAGAGCTTCAAGCCCGACGACGTGCAGGGCTCGGGAGACGTGAAATACCATCTCGGCACCTCGACCGACCAGGAGATCGAAGGGCCGGCATGGTGCATCTGTCTCTGCAACCCAACCCGTCGCATCTCGAAGCGGTCGATCCGGTCGTGGTCGGCAAAGTGCGCGCACGGCAGGACCAGGCCGGTGACACCCAGCGCCGCTGCTCGGTGATGGCGATCCTGATGCACGGCGATGCCGCGTTCGCCGGCCAGGGCCTGGTCTACGAGACGCTGGCGATGAGCCAGCTTATCGGCTACCGCACTGGCGGCACGATCCATCTGATCGTCAACAATCAGATCGGCTTCACCACCGTGCCGGCGCACGCCTATTCCGGCCTGTATTGCACCGACGTTGCGAAGTCGATCCAGGCGCCGATCCTGCACGTGAACGGCGACGATCCCGGAAGCGGTGGTGTTCTGTGCCCGCATGGCGGCCGAGTTCCGCATGCGTTTCGCCACCGACATCGTGCTGGATATCGTCTGCTATCGCCGCCACGGCCATAACGAGACAGACGAACCCGCCTTTACCCAGCCAATCATGTACCGGGCCATCGGCAAGCTGCGCACCACACGCGCGCTGTATGCCGACCGACTGGCGGCCGAGGAAATGGTCTCGCCGGCCGACGCGCGGAAGATGGTGGAAGAGCTCAACGCAACTCTGGAGGCGGCCAACCAGGCGGCGCAGGGCTACAAGGTCAACAAGGCCGACTGGTTGGAAGGCCACTGGAGCGGCCTGTCAAGCAGGCCGATCAGGAGGTCGATCACCAGGACGACTCCACCGCTGTGGATGACGCCGTAGTGAAGCAGGTCGGTACCGCACTGGCGCATGTGCCGGATGGCTTCGCGGTCAATCCGCAAGATCGCCCGTCAGCTCGAGGCCAAGCAGGCGATGCTCGACACCGGCGAGGGGATCGACTGGGCCACCGGTGAGGCACTGGCTTTCGGCACTCTGCTGCTGGAGGGCCACCGCGTGCGCCTGTCGGGCGAGGACTGCCAGCGCGGCACCTTCAGCCAGCGCCACGCCGTGTTGATCGACCAGGAGAACCAGAACGAATACGTGCCGCTGAACAACATCGCCCCCGAACAGTCGAAAATCGAGATCTACAACTCGCTACTATCGGAAGCCGGGCGTACTGGGGTTCGAATACGGCTACTCGCTGGCCGATCCACAGACGCTGGTGCTGTGGGAAGCGCAGTTCGGCGACTTCGCCAACGGTGCGCAGGTGATCATCGACCAATTCCTGGCTAGCGGCGAGACGAAGTGGTTGCGCATGTCCGGCCTGACCCTACTTCTGCCGCACGGGCATGAGGGCCAGGGGCCAGAGCATTCATCTGCCCGGCCCGAGCGCTATCTGCAGCTTTGCGCCGAGCGCAACATGACGGTGTGCAACCTGACGACACCGGCCAACTACTTTCACGCGTTGCGACGACAGTTGAAGCGCAACTTCCGCAAGCCGCTGGTGATCTTCACCCCAAAGTCGCTGCTCCGCCACAAGCTTGCGGTGTCGCCGCTGAGCGAGATGAACAACGGCAGTGGTTTCCGCACTGTGATCCCGGAGGTCGATGCAATCGCCTCGCCGGAGCAAGTGCGCCGAGTCGTGGTCTGCACCGGCAAGGTCTACTATGACCTGTTGGCAGCGCGCCGCGAGCAAGCCATCGCTGACGTGGCGATCGTGCGGCTCGAGCAGCTCTACCCGTTCCCGATCCGATCGCTGCCGTCGGCGCTGTCACAATACATCAACGCCGACGTGATCTGGTGCCAGGAAGAGCCCGAGAATATGGGCGCCTGGACCTTCGTCGATCGGCGGATCGAAGCGGCGCTTGCTGGGATGGATTTCAAGGCGAAGCGTCCGGTCTATGTTGGGCGGGAAGCCGCCGCGAGCCCGGCGACCGGGCTTGCGCGGACGCACAGCGCGCAGCAGGCCGCACTGGTCAAGGCTGCGCTGGGCGTCGCCTGATACGCACGCTGACCGCGGCTTCGAAGAATGGCTGAAGGACCCGTCATGGCGACCGAAATCAAGGTGCCCACGCTGGGCGAAAGCGTCACCTCGGCCACGGTGGCCCGATGGATCAAGCAGCCTGGTGAGGCGGTCGCAATCGATGAGCCGCTGGTCGAGTTGGAAACCGACAAGGTAACGGTGGAGGTCAATGCGCCAGTGGCCGGCGTGCTGACCGTCATCAGTGTGCCAGAGGGCACGGAGGTCGAAGTCGGCGCCGTGCTCGGCGTGGTCGACCCAGCCGCGACCCAGACCGTCGCGGGTCCCGCCGCCAATCCCACCGCCGGTGTGCGTCCTCCGCCGCGCCCGCTCGGCCCGGTGTCGCGTCCCGCCGCGCCCCCACCGCCATCCCCTGCTCCGGCCGCCGCTGCCTCAGCAACCGCCGTCGTTCATGCTCCACTGCCAGCCGCCGCCAAGATCATGGAGGAGCGGCACGTCGCCGCTGAGGCGGTCGGCATCGGCACCGGCAAGGACGGCCGCATCACCAAGGGTGACGTGCTGGAATTTCTTAGCCGCCCCGCCGCGCCGCTGCCCGCACAGGCTGCCCCCGCGGCGCCGCGCGTGTCCGACGCCCGGGAGGAGCGGGTGCGTATGACGCGCCTGCGTCGGACCATCGCTGCCCGACTGAAGGAAGCGCAGAACACCGCTGCGATGCTGACCACCTTCAACGAGGTGGACATGTCCGCGGTAATGGCGCTGCGCTCCGAGTACCGCGATGCTTTCGAGAAAAAACACAGCGGGGTTCGGCTGGGCTTCATGAGCTTTTTCGTGAAAGCTTGCGTGGCTGCGTTGCAGGAATTCCCCGCGGTGAATGCCGAAATCGATGGCGAGGATATCGTCTACAAACATTTCGTCCACATGGGCATCGCAGTCGGCGGTGCGGGCGGGTTGGTGGTGCCGGTGGTCCGCGATGCCAACCGCATGAGCTTCGCCGAGATCGAAAAGGCGATCGCCGATTTCGGTCGACGCGCCCGGGATGGCGCGCTGAAACTGGACGAGCTGACGGGCGGCACGTTCAGCATCACCAACGGCGGAATTTACGGCAGCCTGATGTCCACCCCAATCCTCAACCCGCCGCAGTCAGCGATCCTGGGCATGCACAAGATCCAGGATCGCCCCATGGTGGTCGGCGGCAAAATCGAGATCCGGCCGATGATGTATCTCGCGGTCAGCTACGATCATCGCATCGTCGACGGGAAGGAGGCGGTCAGCTTCCTGGTGCGCGTGAAGGAAGGCGTGGAGGATCCGCGCCGCCTGCTCCTGGACCTGTAACATGAGCGACAGCTTCGACGTCATCGTTATCGGCGCCGGCCCAGGCGGCTACGTCTGCGCCATCCGAGCCGCCCAGCTCGGCATGAAGGTCGCTTGCGTCGAAAGCAGCGCCACGCTCGGCGGCACCTGCCTGAACATTGGCTGCATCCCGTCCAAGGCGCTGCTCCATTCGTCCGAGGAGTTCCACAAGGTAACGCACGCGATGGCGGATCACGGCATCAAGGTCGGCGCTGTGGAGTTGGACCTGGCTCGCATGCAGGCGCGCAAGGGCGAGGTGGTGACGGCCAACGTCAAGGGCGTCGAGTTCCTGTTCCGCAAGAACAAGATCACTTGGCTGAAGGGCGCCGGCCGCATCGTCGCCCCTGGTAAGGTCGACGTCGACGGCACCCAGTACGAGACGAAGAACATCGTCATTGCCACCGGCAGCGAGAGTATGCCGTTGGCCGGCGTCGACGTGGACGAGAAGCAGATTGTCACCTCCACCGGCGGCCTGGAGATCGACAAGGTGCCGGGTCACCTGGTGGTGATCGGTGGCGGCGTGATCGGTCTGGAGCTGGGCAGCGTCTGGCATCGGCTTGGCGCCGAGGTGACGGTCATCGAATTCCTCGACCGCATCGTCCCGACCATGGATGCCGAGGTGGCCACTGCATTTCAGCGCATCCTGACCAAACAGGGGTTGAAGTTCCGGCTCGGCAGCAAGGTCACTGGTGCGGTGACGGACAATGCCGGCGTAATCCTGACGATGGAGCCAGCCAAAGGTGGTCCGGCGGAAACCCTGAACGCCGACATTGTGCTGCTGGCGATCGGTCGGCGCGCCTACACTGTGGGCTTAGGATTGGCCGAGACCGGCGTGGCGACCGATGCGCGCGGCCGGGTGGTCACCGATGCACATTTCGCCACCAACGTTCCGGGCATTTGGGCAATCGGCGACGTCATCACCGGTCCGATGCTGGCGCACAAGGCCGAGGACGAAGGCGTCGCAGTGGCCGAGTTGATTGCCGGCCAGGCCGGGCATGTGAACTACGAGGCGATCCCAAGCGTCGTCTACACCTCGCCCGAGGTCGCCTCGGTTGGTCGCACCGAGGAGGAGCTGAAGGCCGCAGGCATAGTCTACAACGTCGGTAAGTTCCCGTTTACCGCGAACGGCCGCGCGCGCGCCATGGGCGAGACCGACGGCTTCGTGAAGCTGCTCGCCGACAAGACCACTGACCGGCTGCTGGGCGCGCATATCGTCGGGCCGGACGGAGGCACGCTGATTGCAGAACTGACTACCGCGATTGAGTTTGGCGCCTCGGCTGAGGACGTGGCGCGCACCTGCCACGCGCATCCCAGCCTGAATGAGGCGGTGAAGGAGGCCGCGCTGGCGGTCGGCGGACGAGCGCTGCATATATAGGCGATGCGCCCGCTTGCCCTCACCATGGGAGATCCCGCCGGGATCGGCGGAGAGCTGACCCTGCGAGCCTGGCAGGCTTGGCGCGGCGGCGGTGGCTGCTTCGTCGCGCTGGATGACCCGGACCGGCTGCGCCGGCTTGCGCACGACATGCGCCTTGATGTGCCGGTGACGACAGTCGCGACACTCGAACTCGGTGCCTGCGGCATTCTGCGAGGCGCTGCCGGTGCTGTCGGTTTCCCTTCCCGCATCCGCCCGGCCCGGACAACCGGATTCGAGGAACGCGGTCGCCGTGATCGCTTCGATCGAGCGTGCCACCGCTTTGGCGATGCAAGGTCTCGTCGGTGGCGTAGTCACCAACCCAATCAACAAGGCGGCGCTCTATGACGCCGGCTTCGCGCATCCCGGCCACACCGAATTCCTCGCCGCGCTGACCGGCGCGACCGGCAAGCAGATCATGATGCTGGCCAGCCCGACGCTGCGGGTGGTGCCGGTGACCGTACATGCGTCACTGCGGAAGTCGATCGAGATGATTACCAGCGAGCGCATCATAGTTGCCGCGCGCACTACCGCGGCAGCGCTGCGGCGGGATTTCGGCATCGCCTCGCCTCGACTGGCGATTGCCGGGCTCAATCCGCATGCTGGTGAGCAGGGTGCGTTGGGTGATGAGGAAACCACCATTATCGGCCCGGCAATCGACGGGCTCCGCGATGAAGGACTGGATGTTTCCGGTCCATGGCCGCCCGACACGATGTTCACCGCGGCGGCGCGTGCCCGCTACGACGTGGCGATCTGCATGTACCATGACCAGGCGTTGATCCCTCTGAAGACGCTGGACATGACGCATGGCGTCAACGTGACACTAGGTCTGCCGATCGTGCGCACCTCGCCCGACCACGGTACTGCGTACGACATCGCCGGCAAGGGGATCGCTGATCCATCCAGTCTGATCGCTGCGCTGGAGCTTGCCGCCCAGCTTGCCGCGCGGCGCGTGGCCGCTGCCGGTGGTCAGCTCAATCTATCGGGGCGATCGGGTGAAGGAAGTGCGTGACAAACCGTTGGAGTGCTGAATCGTTGGTCGTCCTCTGGGTCAATTCGCGGACGGCGGCGATGGATGGCGATGCAAGCGGCTGTGAGGCGTTTGGCGAGGCGGTTGTTGTTCTGAAATATTTCAGGGACATGCCGAACCCGCCCCAGCCCGGGACGGTGACCTATCAGCTCGACGAGGTGCTGCTGCTGTGCCTGCTCGCGGTGTTGGCTGGGGCGGAGACCTTCGTCGATATCGCCCGCTTCGGTGGCAAGAAGCTTGATCTTCTGCGCCGGTTCCGACCATTTCGCGATGGTACGCCGTCGCACAATCACCTCGGCGACATCTTCGCAACGCTCGGCGCCGAACAATTCCAGCGCTGCTTGGTTGCTTGGGTCGCCGCAGTGACCGGAGCGCCGGAGCGGGTAATCGCCATCGATGGCAAGGCCTCGCACCGATCCTACCAAAAGAAGGGTGCCAGGGCCCCCGATCCACATGGTCTCGGCCTTGCGGCACGCCAAGATCTGGTGCTTGGCTTGGTGAAGGTGGCGGAAAAGTCCAACGATATCGTGGGAATTCCCAAGCTACTCGACATGCTGGCGATCGAGGGGGCGATCGTGACCATCGATGTGATGGGCTGGCAGCGCGAGATTGCGCAGAAGATCGTCGACAAGAAGGCCGATTACGTTCTGGCGCTGAAGGGCAACCAAGACTCGTTGCGCGAGGATGTCGAGGTCTTCGTCGCCGAGCGAAAGGCCAAGGATTTCATGGACACCTGGGGTTCACAAACGATGCGCAACACCAGGCTAAGGTGTTACAATGGAGCAACATTATGCTCACCCCGATCTCGAGGACCGCTGCTCGATTGCTTGGCTGCGGGAGCGCCACAACTGGACTAGCCCGAAGGCCGTCGTCCTCGTCGCAAGCACTCGGGAGACCGGCGAGAAGATCGAGCGGGAGACACGATTTTACATCACCTCCCTGGACCTGCTGGCGATCCTTCTCGGCCCGATCGGCCGCGGTCATCGGGCGATCGAGAACAGCCTGCATTGGGTCATAGACAGGTTCTTCCGCGACGACGAGCGCAGGATCCGAACCGATCACCCGCTAGCCAACTTCACCACCGTCAAACACATCGCCCGCAATCTGATCCAAAAGGCCCCGGGGCAAGGACGCCGTGCGCCTAAAGCGCAAAGTCGCCGCTTGGGACGACGACTTCTTCGTAAGCGTCGTCGACGTGTGATCCCTATACCCGATTCCCCTGCCCAATCTATCGGGGCCGACCATTAATTTGCTCGGACATCCGCCGGGTGACTCGCCGGGTTGGCGGACACACCGAATGACGGGTGGCTACCAAGTAAAATGCGGCAATGTCGACAGTGGCGCCAAGCCAGCGTTTCTCGCCTCTGCTTCGGCCCGCACCGTATCGAATTCCCCACCGTCACAACGCAACTTCGAACCGTGGATGCCACTGAGCACCCAGCATGTTGAGATACCCACCCCCTGAGCACCAGCGATATCCGTATGCAAGGCGTCGCCGACCGCGAGGATGCGTTCCGGCGGCAGTCCGAGTTGCTCCAGGACCGGCTGATAGATCGCCGCATCGGGCTTCCCGAGCGAGCGGACGTCGCCGCCCATTTCACGATAGCGTTCTGCGAGGGCCCCGGCGCACAGCACACGCACGCCGCCGCGGATCACCACTAGGTCGGGATTGGCGCAAATCATCGGCAGGTGGTGTCGGGCACACTCCGCAAGAATCGGCTCGAATTCAGCCATATCCGAGGGGTTCCGATGATCATCCGGGCCGGTGTTGACGACAAAATTCGCTACGGCTGGATCGCGCACGGAGATGAACGGCAGGCCATCTAGCACCCCCCGATCTCGCTCCGGCCCGAGATGGAAGACGCGCTCGCCGAGCTCTGCCCACCAAAGGTCCGGTGGGCTCTGCAGAGCGCGCCGCACCGCCTCCCCACTGGTCAGTATGTCCGTGTAGAGATCGTCAGCTATGCCCATCCGCCGCATGAGTGCCTGGACGTCCCGATTCGGACGAGGCACATTTGACAGCAGCAGTGTTGGCTTTCGGGCGGCTCGCAGGCGATGGAGGCAGTCGACCGCACTCGGGAAGGCCGCGACGCCGTCATGGATCACCCCCCAGAGGTCGAGGATGAAACCGTCGAAGCGATCGGCCAATGGGCCAAAGCCTGTGAGGTGCTCCATTATATGCTCTGGGCCAGTCGCACGGCGTCGGTACCGACGGCTTGCTGCATGTTGGCGCAACCGGCGCCGTGCAATGCTGCGGCAAGCTCCGCCTTGATGCGTGGTATGAGGGCCGGACCGGAGAAGGCGAACCCAGTGTAAAGCTGCACTAGTGAGGCGCCGGCGCGTATCTTGGTCATTGCGTCCATGCCAGAAAACACACCCCCAACGCCTATCAGCGTCAATCTACCTCGAGCAAGCAGGAAAGCGCGCGCCAACATGACGGTTGCTAGCGAAAACAGCGGCACGCCTGACAACCCACCGGGCTCTCGTGCGGCTGGCGACCGCAACACGGGGGGGCGCGACACTGTTGTGTTCGCCACGATCAAGCCCTGGACGCCGCCGGCGACGCAAATCTCTACCAGGCCAGCTAAGGCGTCCTCCGATAGATCAGGGGCAATCTTAACCAGAATCGGCGGTGGTCGGGAGACGCGGTCCCCCACCGCCTGCAAAATGGCCCACAGCCGCGCCTCACCCTGAAGGTCGCGCAGGCCGGGCGTGTTCGGCGACGACACATTGATGACGACGTAGTCTGCATGCGGGGTCACAGCTTGGACGAGCAGCGGATAATCTCGCTCTGGATCAGCGCCGTCCTTGTTGATGCTAACATTGCAACCGAAGACGACTGCCGATTGTGGTCGCGCTGACACGTGGGACAGATAGGCGGGAAGCCCCTTGTTGTTGAAGCCCAGGCGGTTGATGACGGCCCGGTCCTGATCCAACCGGAACACCCGAGGACGGGGATTGCCGGTCTGCGGTCGGGGTGTGACGGTGCCGGCCTCGATGAAGCCGAAACCCAATCGCATCAACGGCGCGATCGCCACAGCGTCCTTATCGAAACCGGCCGCTAGGCCGATCGGATTGGTAAAGTCACGGCCGAACGCACGTGTGGCGAGCACAGGTTCATCGGGTGTCCGATCACGGCCCGCCAGACCCAACCGGAGAGCCCACAATGCCATGTTGTGCGATGTCTCAGGATCAACCCGACGTAGCACGGGCAGCCCAACCAAACTGATCCCAGGCAACATCGCCGTCGAGTATGCCCGGGGTCGCGGAATCCTGAAAGGGTGTCCATTTGTCTTGGTGATCAAGCGATGTGAAGGCCAACGTAATGTGGAACAAGCCTTACCTGGAGACCTGCTGTCGATCCGCCCTGCACCGCTTGATGCTCAGCGGCAAGGCAGGACGTCCCGCCGAGTACCAAGGACGGCCCCTGCCTGACACGGCTTGCTGGCTTGGGCTTGGCAGTGCCTCGGGGCGATACGCGCTATGAGGTGACCGCCGCGGGAATCTACCAGCACAGCCGGCTGCTTCAGCCTCGCAAAACCTGATGTCCTATCAGGCCAGACGTGTCGTCTCGACGTCCGTACCCGCAGCGGGCGTAACGCACAGCAGTTGGGCACCATCGCCGGCTGACACCATCATGATGTCTCCAGCCGTAAGCATATCCGATGCCGCGACGAAGAAGCCACGGCTACCAACTTGCTCCAGCACATCAGACCCCGCTTTGTAGTGCCACAGAGTGAAGCCATTAGCGTACGCGAGCACTGATAGGTTGCGGACAGAGAACGCCATTGTGAGAGCTCCTTAAACAAAAAAAGAGGGCCGCTGCAATGAGCAGGGGCCCTCAAGGTTGGCGAGTGCATCGTTGGGCGCATGTCGCCCGCTGATCACTGATCTCTAAGGGAACTGGGAATCTCAGTCAAGGAATATTTTCCCGTTGCGGCAGATGATTTTATGCGACGATTCCCTTGACTCGGAGAGGCCACTCCAGTCTGTCCAACGCTTCCCGCCAGAGTCGCCAGTCAGAGCGCTCCCCAACGTAGGTAGGGTTTGGCGGGGTTTGACGCTCGCCCCAAATTCGCATGATTCGGGCGTGTACCAGGTCGATCCGACGCCGCCGATAAAGGGTGTCAAGGCATTTTATTACGTCGTCTGGTTCGCATGGACGTGCTGTCCGGCCATTGTTAGCTGTATACCTTGCGCCGTCGCGGCGCGCGATGAGCGCCGCCATGGTCCAGAACCACGCCTCCTCGGCGTTCCGGAACGGTTCCGTCCGGCGCTGTAGGCCGACGGAGGATCGGTTTGTCATACCCGAGTGTGCAAGGACTGGCATTGCGATCTTTCCCTCTTGGGCGCACGCGGCGATTTTATACTTTGCTTACCCAGACGCTTCGGCTACCATCGGTAGCGGCGCGTGACTGGCAGGGACACAGGGCGACGGCTCAGCCAGCTAATCCCGCGCTCGATTTTAGCGGGTAGGTGGGTGGCTGTGCTTGTTTGCTACCTTGATGATAGCGGAAAGGATTCCCAGAACAGAGTCACGGCCCTGGCCGGATTCGTCGCGCCGGCTATCCACTGGGAGGCTTTTGAAATAGCTGTAGAGCCTGTGTTCCGCGAGCATGGCGTAGACGTCCTCCACACCCGGCAGCTTCACAATACGGATGGATGCTTCAAGGGTTGGTCGATCAACAAAAAGCGGGCGTTCGTCGGGGAACTCGGTCGTCACATGGCTCCGTTCATTCCGCTCGGGCTGTGCGTGGGGGCCGTCAAGTCAACCTACGCGCTCCGA
Source organism: uncultured Alphaproteobacteria bacterium (assembly GCA_963826975.1). Taxonomy (GTDB): domain Bacteria; phylum Pseudomonadota; class Alphaproteobacteria; order Acetobacterales; family Acetobacteraceae; genus Palsa-883. The sequence goes on from CAWGZJ010000003.1 coordinate 322,107, forward strand.
GCCGAGCAAAGTGGACGAAAGCGCACCGTCAGCGCGTACACCTTCTGCTTTAACGTGATCGTAGACTGGCTATTCACCGATATCCGCGTCGGGCAGGCCGCGAATCGAGATGGGGTGGCCTTCGTCTTGGAAGCGGGCCACGAACGCAACGGCGAGGCGGAACAGTCCTTCTACGACATTCAAAAGCGGCACCGAGCCGACATCACGCTCGGCTCAATGAGCTTTGTGGGGAAGACCAACTGCCGCGCTATCCAGGTGGCCGACTTCCTGGCCTTCTACGCCCGGCGGCACGGAGGCGCCCAGGAACGGGCCGCACCAGAAAAGCGGGCTGGCATCAAACCCGACCCGTTGATGGAGATCATGACTCGTCACGTACCGGTCCGCTCTTTCGTGGCGACGGAATTCGACCAGGGCGCACGACGCTCCGAAAGACCTCTTCAAAATCCTCCGGATCCTCCGACGCCCCGATTTCCCGCGCGGTCTCTATGAACCGCTCGCGCTGGGGCTTCTCGTCGGGTGGGCGTGGTTTGCGGGCTGGCATGGAGCGCTCCTGGCTAGAACTGTTTTATTCGATCTTCGGATTTTATGCACGAGGCGCAGGTCCACTTTTCGCGCCGCCATTGCTTTCTTGGTTCGCCCAAAGCGTGGCTGCTCCATTCCATGCGCATGGTGCGCTCGCCGCAATATGGGCAGGCATCTCCCGGTTGTTTAGCCAGCGTCGCCTCAATGGTCGTTACCCGCGCCTCAAGGGTGGCAAACCTCTCGGCGATGACCGCCCCGCGCTTCGCGAGCGCGCGGAGACGGTTCCACGCAGTAATCCCGTGCGCAATTACCGGCCACTCAATGAAGGTCACAATGCCTGATCCATCATTCGACTTTCGCCACGCTGATAGCGCTCTGACGCGGTTTCCGCCGAACGTGGAGCAGATTTCGGTGGAGTGGGAGACGTTGTTTACCTGGCTTGTAGTCCGCCGGAATGACGTGACTCTCAGGTTCCCTCTTCGGGAAACAGATTGCCAGCACCTCGCTGCGCTTCTGCTCCATCAAACACCAGTATCCCCTGCCGCGGATCGGCGATGAGCGACCCTTCGCGCGGCCGGCTATACCGCTGGGCCGGCTTCCGGGGGCCAAGCTGGCGCTGTCCAGTTTCCACTAATCGTTCGGTAGGTGAGGCGCTTGCCGACGATGCCCATCACGGCCAGATCGGTGCGGGCCACGTCATCTACGCCCCGAGCGGCCCGGTTGGTGTAGCGGAAATCAAACTCTGCCAGGTACCGCTTCAAATGCGCTTCACTAACGTGTTGATAAACACCATAAATTCCCCGCTTTAGGATCGAAAAGTAGCCCTCGACGGTGTTGGTGTAGACATCATCCCGCACACACTCCTTGGCGGAGTGGTTCACGGTCCCATGCTCGGTGAAGTTCCAGCCGATCCCGGTGTAAACATGGGACTCATCACTCATGAAACGGCTGTCACGGTGCGCGTGGGTGCCGAGGATGGGGCGCAGAGTAGCAGCGGTCACATTCGGAACATGGAAACTGCGAACCTGGCCGCCACGCTCTACCAATGACATAACGATCTGCTTCTCGGCGACGGGCTTGTAAGCGCGATTCTCACCTTTCGGCCCGATGAAAGTCTCATCCGCCTCCAAAGTCTTCCCAGCGCCGCCGAGCGGGCCGGCAAAGAATCCTCTGATTTCCTTCATGGCCTCGCGGATGCGCATGCTCAGAAACCAAGCCGACTTGAGGGTCACGCCCAAGGTCCGGTGTAGTTGGTGGGTGCTGATCCCCTTCTTGCTGGTGCAGAGAAGGTGCATCGCCTGCAACCAGACGTGCAGCGGGATGTGACTACTTTCCATAACGGTGCCGATGGTCACTGCGAACGGCTTGCGGCATCGGTAGCACTTGCACTGCCCGAGCTTGGTCGATTTTCCGCCCATACGGCCGACTCGGACGGTCTCTTGGCAGCGCGGGCAGACTGGACCATTGGGCCAAAGCCGTGCTTCGATGAACGCCAGGGCGGCGGCTTCATCGTGGAAGTGTGGGGCGGAAAGGATGGATTTCTTAGGCATGACGGCGTTCCTATCGACAGAAACGACGTTACAACCGGAAGTATGGGTCAGTCAAGTATAAAATCGCCGCGCACGCTGAAGACGAACGAATAGCGAACATAGAGCCATAGGTTGCAAAAGAACGCAAGGCTTGATAGAGCTATTTTTCCTATTCCTTTCCGCCTCCAATCCTATGAGACTTGCAGCCGCTCGCCTGTCCATCGATACCAACCTCCCATCGGGCCACCGCGCCTGCTGACGTCATATGACCGGAGTATTCGCCCATGAAGCACGAGGATATTTGGCGCGCGCTCGATACGCTCGCCGCTGAGAATGGGCTGTCGGCGTCCGGCCTTGCGAAGCGCTCTGGGCTCGACCCAACGACGTTCAATCCGTCCAAGCGGCGGATGCCGGATGGGCGCGCCCGTTGGCCAAGCACCGAGAGCCTCGCCAAGGTGCTGAACGCCACTGGCGCGACTCTTGAGGCCTTCACTACCCTCGTCACTGGAGCCCGAGCGCTGACCGCTGCGGCGCTTCCCCGCAGTATCGCGCGACGCATACCCCTCATCGGTTTGGCACAAGCCGGCGGCGAAGGGTTCTTCGACGACGGCGGCTATCCCGTGGGCGGCGGATGGGATGAGGTCAGTCTGCCCGAGATAGCGGATCCAAACGCCTATGCTCTTGAAATCAGTGGTGAATCAATGGAACCCGTATTCCGAGACGGTGATGTCGTGATTGTTGCCCCGGCCGCTCCAATCCGGCGAGGTGACCGCGTGGTCGTACGGACCACCGCCGGCGAGGTTATGGCCAAACAACTCACGCGCCGTTCGGCCCGCCGTGTGGAATTAAAGAGCTTAAATCCGGCGCACCCGGATTACGGCTTCGATCTTTCGGACGTGGCATGGATCCATCGTATCGTGTGGGCAAGCCAGTAGCGATCTACCCCTGTCCAAGATGGTCTGTGGGCATCGCTGATTTCCTTTGACTGCCTGCTGCCTGTGCGGCCCAATGGCACTACATTCAATGGAGTGTGTGGAGGGCGCCAGCATGCGACTGGTTGGATGGCTGATACTGATGACCCTCTGTCTGGCGTCCACGGCACACTCCGCGGAGAGCGTGGATGTCGCCTTGGTGTTCGTCACCGATGTGTCACGCAGCATCGATGACAGTGAGTTCGAACTGGAAAAGCAAGGGTATTCCGCGGCTCTCACCAGCCCGAGAGTCCTTGCTGCGATCAGGGGTGGTCTGGCTGGTGCCATTGCGGTGGCGTACGTGGAGTTTGCGAGCAGTTACGAGGTGCGCACGGTCCTGGATTGGAGTGTGATACGCGATGATGCCTCAGCACAGGGATTCGCGACGCGGCTGGCTGCCGCGCCACGGTCATTCTGGGGACGCACTGCGATCAGCGCAGGCCTGGACCGGGCGGTGCAGTTGATCGCCGAAAGCGGCTACGAGACGCCGAAGCGCGTGATCGATGTGTGCGGCGATGGCACGAACAACGCCGGGCGAGAGATTACCGATGCGCGTGATGATGCCCTGAAGGCTGGCATTGTTATCAACGGTTTGGCAATAATCAACGATCACCCGGTCTCTTGGACCTTCGCGCACGTCCAACCGCCGGGGGGCTTGGCCAAATATTATCGCGATAACGTCTCAGGTGGGCCAGGTAGTTTCGTGCAGGAGATTCACGACTTCCATACATTTGGGGAAGCCATGACCCGCAAACTCGTGTCGGAAATCGCGACGCGCCGCGACGAGTCAATATTCGCCACGGCACGCTGACGAATTGCAAATGCGTCTCCGTCTCGACCAAAATCGTGTGCCGGTATCGTCACGTTTAGCCTTCCGAGTCAAATTACGTGTGTAGTGGATCAGGGTTCGTTCGTATCACGTACTGCGTGCAAAACTGTCCAGACCCGATACTATCTCAAAAGCGATGGCCAAACCAAGGGAAGGGTCGCGAGCAGGGCAATCGGGTGAAGGGTGCCTGGCGCAATTTCCGAATCCAGGGGCGCATTCACAGGGCGTATCCGAATCCAACAGGCCCTTCGGGCGGCCCAAAAGAATCAGAAACCCTGTTCCCCCGATTTCTCCACCGAGTTATGGACAACCAGTTGACACAGCGGTGGCTGCAGCAAGAAAATCATGGCGTGTTCAACGACGACAATATCGGTGTCCTGGTAGGTGATCCAAATTGGCCGTTTTCCGTTATTCTGATGTGGCACCCGTAGGGTTGAGCACCTTTGCCGCGCACAACGCGAAGGCGCTTCCTCGAGACGTGGTAATCAAGGAATGAATGGGTCGACCACGACTGCAGCTCTGGTTAATCCAGTCGAACAAGCGCTGAGTCGCGCTCAGGCTGCGGCGCAGGCAAAGCGCTTCGGTGAAGCCAGCGGAATCTGCGCTGATCTGCTCGCCAATCAACCGGATCTGGCGCCGGCTCTCGCGCTATCGGGTATGGTGGCAGCCCACTCTGGTGAGATAGAACGCGCTGTTCAGCTGCTGGAACGCGCAGTCGGCCGCCAGTCAGGCGTCGCTGCTTGGTATGGCAACCTCTGCACGCTATATCGGCTGGTATATCGACTACAGGATGCGCTGGGTGCCGGAACACACGCAGTACGCTTGGCGCCGAATAATGCTGACTACCTCGTGAATTTGTCCCTGGTGTTTACAGATCTGGATGAGCGAGACCGGGCAACCGCGTGTCTGCTCCGGGCGATCGGTGTTAATCCGGAACATGCTGACGCGCATCTGGCCCTGGCACAAAACCTGCTGGCTCAGGGCGAGTTCGAACCGGGATGGATCGAGTACGAGTGGCGCAACTTGACGGAAGCAGGCCGTGGGCAGCTACCCAAGATTACCTCGGCCCCATGGAATGGGATGCGAATTCCCTCAGGCCGGATTCTTCTGGTTGGCGACCAAGGTTATGGCGACACAATACAATTTTGTCGATATATCCCGATGGTGTCAGAGCGATGCCACGAGATCATCCTCGGGTGCAGCGCAGAAATGCTGCCGCTCCTGAAACGGATGCCGGGCATCGCACACGCCCACCACCGCTGGAACGAAATCCCGGGACACGCGGCCTACTGTCGCCTATCGAGTTTGCCCGGGCTTTTCCACACAACACTGGATACGATACCCGCCAACATTCCCTACCTTACGCCGGATCCGACGCGGGTGGCCGCCTGGGCCGAGCGCCTCTCTGTTCAACTTCCTCGAGGCATCAAGCGCATCGGCCTGGCCTGGAGTGGGCGGCCCACACACCCTAATGACCGCCGGCGGTCATTGTCACTCGGCCTTTTGGCTCCGCTAGCGGCGATCGATGGTCATACCTTCGTGTCGCTGCAGAAGCCCTTCCCGCCTGCCGATGCCGCTGCCGCCGCTCTATTCCCGGGCCTAGAAGACATGTCTTCAGCGTTGACCGACTTCGACGAAACCGTGGCACTAATAGCAAACCTAGATCTTGTTGTTACGGTCGACACATCCATGGGCCACTTGGCAGGTGCTATCGGGAAGCCGGTATGGATTCTCCTGTCCAAGGCTAGCGACTGGCGATGGCTTATCGAACGCCAAGATACCCCGTGGTATCCGACAGCGCGGCTGTTTCGTCAACCACAGCCGGGCGCTTGGGCGCCTGTCATCGCCGACGTAGCGGCTGCGCTATCCGCTGCTGCGATGCAAAAACCTGATACACCTCACATTTCCGCCGAAAGGCCGATGCGAGCTCCTGCGTCCACTTAGAGGCTGACAGAAACAAATCCGGAATAATTTGCCGAGCCGTTTCAATGAAGTGGGTAAAGCTGGGCTGCCATGCGGTCTGCGGCAATCAGTGGGGTTGCGTGATTTCAGGGGCTTCGATTCTCTCGTAGTTGCGAAGACACGAAGGAATAACTCGATGGCCTGGACAGAAATCACCGGCGCTCGATATCGGGCTGATGGCCTGCGCTATGCAAGCGATATCACCGATGAAGAGTGGGCGTTGAGCGCTGCGCTACTGGCTCCATCCCATGCCGAGCAGATCGAATGTTTTCTGCTGAAGTTGCGTCGTCCTTGTCACGACGGAGAGGGGATAATCCGGCGTGATTTCGGTGGCGATGGTGTTACGCGCCAGGGTCGCGAGATCTGCGAGGAATGTCTGGAAGCTGTGCACTGGCAAGCCGTCCTCGGTCAGACCGGTCGTCTGCTTGACGACAGCGGCGGGTGATCGTTGCGCCTGCGTCACCGCGCTGGCGCGCAAGTTTCCTCTGCTTCCTTGTCGGTGTCATCGAACAGTATCGGCGCCAGGCGCTGGCGCATGTGCCATAGCGCGCGGGCGGCGGCGATTGCCGTTGCGGCCGAGGATGCGGTCGAGGCCGATTTTTCGGGCGGTGCCGAGCGTGGCGGCTACGTGGCCGTGCGGCAGGGTGCGGGTGTCGATGGCTGCCTGAACCCGCTCAAATCCGGCGACATGTAGAGCTGAAAGTCTACCACCGCCCGCCGAGACTGGCGCGGCTGGTTGGCGGACAGCTGCGGACCGAGTGGTTGCGAGGAACCCCGGCTGGCGCTGCTACGGAGGGCGGGTAAAGGTTTGCCTTGATCAAGGGGCAAGCACGGCGCCGATGTGAACTTGGCGGTTACGCTCGACGCCGTGCCCCACACCGTGCCGGGCACGCATGCGGGGCGAGTATCGCGGCAATCGTGGCGTTCGTCCACGTGATGGCTGCCGCTGCGACAATGGCGGCGTGGTATCCGCCCGGCTCTATGTGTGCGCGGGCTGTCGCCGCCAGGTGCTGATCTGCAGCTGCTGCGATCGTGGGCAAATCTATTGCCCCGGCGATTGTGCGCCAAGGGCCCGCCACCGCAGCTTGCGTGCTGCCGGACGGCGCTACCAAACGAGCCGCCCTGGACGGCTCGCCCATGCTGCGCGGGCGCGTCGCTACCGGGCGCGCGGCAAAAAAGTGACGCATCACGGTTCACCCCGCCGCCCGCCGGATGATCTGCTGACGCCCAACTCGTCGGCGACCGCGAGCGACGCAAATGCCTGGACTGACCGACCGTCGCCGTCGGCCTCGCACTGTCTCTGGTGCGGGCGGCGATGTTTGGATCTCGTCCGCCAGGTATTTCTGCGTCGCCGCCTCCGTCGTCGAGGAATTGTGCGACACGATCGGACAGGACGCGGTCACGGTGATACCACCTGATATCGAGGCGCAGATCCTGCGCTTCTACCACGCTGAAAAATGGACCATCGGCACGATCGCGCGGCAGCTGCACATCCATAACGGTGTGGTGCGGCGCGTGTTGGCACAGGCTGGTTTGCCAAAGAGTGGCCGACCACCACGCAAATCGTTGATCGACCCGTATCTGCCGTTCATCCGTCAGACGCTGGAGACGTTCCCGGCGCTGACGGCCAGCCGGCTGTATGGGATGGTGCGCGAACGCGGCTATCAAGGCCGTCCCGATCACTTCCGCCATCTGGTCTCCTGTCACCGGCCGCGCCGCAAGGCCGAAGCCTATCTGCGTCTGCGCTGCCTGCCCGGCGAACAGGGCCAAGTGGACTGGGCTCACTTCGGTCGTCTCGAGATTGGCCGCGCGCGGCGGCCCCTGATGGCGTTTGTTATGGTGCTCAGCCACTCGCGGCAGATCTTTCTGCGCTTCTTTCCGGATGCCCGAATGGAGAGTTTTCTCCGCGGCCATGTCGCAGCATTCAACGCCTGGGGTGGTGTACCTCGCGTGCTACTCTACGACAATCTGAAGAGTGTGGTGCTCGAACGACGTGGCGACGCGATCCGCTTCCATCCGGCGTTCCTGCGCTTCGCCGGAGACTATCGTTACGAGCCGCGCCCTGTAGCGGTTGCGCGCGGCAACGAAAAAGGCCGGGTGGAAAGAGCTATACGGTTCGTCAGGGAGTCGTTCTTCGCCGCACGCACCTTCACCGATATTGATGACCTCAACGCTCAGGCGGAGGCCTGGTGCATCGGTCCCGCTGCCGATCGGCGCTGCCCAGAGGAGCCCGAGCGCACTGTCCGTGCGGTGTTCGACGACGAAAGACCACGTTTGCTCGCATTGCCACACAACCCGGAGCCAGTGCTCGAGCGTGTGGCGGTGTCGGTCGGCAAGACGCCGTACGTCCGCTTCGACCTGAACGATTACTCAGTACCATTTGGGCATGTTCGCCGCGTGCTGACCGTGCTCGCTGATCCGCACGAAGTGCGCATCGCCGACGGTGCAGAGGTGCTCGCCCGCCACCCGCGCAGCTACGACCGCCGCGCACAGATCGAGGTTGCCGCTCACATCCAGGCCCTCGTCGACGACAAGCATGCCGCGCGCCAGCATCGTGCCACCGATCGCCTTGCGCAGGCCGCGCCAGCCAGTCAGACCCTGCTGATGCGCGCCGCGGAGCGCGGCGCCAATCTCGGCGCGATCACCGTGGGTTTGCTACGTCTGCTCGAACGCTACGGTGCTGCGGCGCTGCAGGACGCCATCCTGGAGGCGCTGGTGCGCGACGCGCCGCATCCCAATGCCGTACGCCTCGTCCTCGAACGTTGGCGCGAGCAGCGCGGCGACGCCCCGCCCATTGCACTCGTGCTGCCAGCGCATGTTCAAGCGCGCGATGCGCCAGTGCAACCGCACGCCCTGGAAACCTATGATCAGCTCAAGGAGCATCGCGATGATTGAGCGCAACACTCAGCAGGCTCGCGCCGGCGCGCTCAACCTGCACGGGCTACTGGCGCATTGGAGCGAGGTCGCCACCGAAGCCTGGGTGACCGCGCTGCTCGGCTGGGAGGAGCAAGAGCGCGCCCGCCGCAGCCTGGAGCGCCGGCTGCGTACCGCTCGCATCGGCCGCTTTAAGCCAATCTGCGACTTCGACTGGAGTTGGCCAAAACGCTGCGACCGCGTCGCCGTCGATGCGCTGATGACGCTCGAGTTCCTTGGCGACGCAACCAACGTCGTGCTGGTCGGCCCGAACGGCGTCGGTAAGTCGATGCTGGCACAGAACATAGCCCACCAGGCGCTGATCGAGGGCCATACCGTGCTGTTCACCAGCGCCGGCCAACTGCTCGGTGATCTCGCGGCACTGGATAGCGATGCCGCCTTGCGCCGCCGTCTGCGCCATTACGCCCGTCCGCAGCTCCTGGTCATCGATGAGGTCGGCTATCTCTCCTACTCCAATCGCCACGCCGACCTGATGTTCGAACTGATCTCGCGACGCTATCAGAACAAGAGCACGCTGGTCACCACAAACCGCCCCTTCGCCGAATGGCGCGAGGTATTCCCCAATGCCGCCTGTGTCGTCTCGCTAATTGATCGTCTTGTCCACAACGCCGAGATCGTCGCGATCGAGGGCAAATCCTATCGCCTCAAGGAAGCCCACGACCGCACCGAGCAACGCTCCCGCCGGCGCCGCGCCGCCAAGTCATGACCAAGCCGCCAGACACAACGACGCTGCCTGCGCATCTGCGGCCGCTCACCGTTGATATCCCCCGCACCTGGACACCCGAAGAGGCGCTCGCCGTGTTCGAACTGATCGATGATCTACGTGACAAAGTCTGGGCTCTCTACAGCGACCAGTTGCAGGCCCTCCTGCGTGAGCGATGCGCACACCATCACGCCGACGACCGTGACGACGCCATCGACACGCACCCGTTCTGAACCAAGCAAACGCAGGCCGCCACCCGAGCTCGCCGAGCACAGCGCTCCAATCCAAACCGTCATCCTGTTGTTCGATCAAGACGGCCATCCCGTCGTCCCGACCTGCGCCTCGCACGTGCCGACGCGCACAGCGGCGGTCAAGGACGGCCGAAGGCCGCCGCACAGCGGCGCGCAGCGTCCTTGACGGTCGCGAGCACGACGGCACCCTCGCCGCAGACGGGCCACCCGGACCGGCTGCCGGCCGATCGTCGGCACTCTCAATCGTCGCCGCTTAAGCACGCATCTTCGCCGCCGCTAACAGCGGGTGAAGGTGAAGGCAGCGCGGTCGGCGAGGATGACGATGTCCCCTTTGAGCACGCCGCGCGGACCTTCGATGTGGGCGCTCGGCTAGTCGGCGAGGATGAGGATGTCCCCTTTGAGCATGCCGCGCAGACCTTCGATGTGGGCGCTCGGCTAGTCGGAGAGGTTGCACAGGGTGCGCTTACGGACCTTGCCAACCTCACGGTAGTTCTCGCGCAGGAGGATGGCGGGAGGCGAGTTCCGGTTGGGAACGGCCTCGATATACATGGCGGAGTACGCGCACATCCGACCGCAACGTACAAGTCTCAAATTTTATATTGCATGGCTATGTTCTAGACCAACTTATGGCACCTTTGCTAGCTCTTTCATCCGTTTGATAGTAGAGGATGAAGGAATCTCAGTCTAGAATTGCATAGACGATTTAAGTCGGCCCCCTAAAGCCCGAAGGGATGGACGCTCCCGTCGCAACTTGTAATTGCTCACCCTACCCTGTCGAGTGCCTCCACGGGTAGTTTGGCGACCAACACGAACCGGAGGACCTCAAGCACCGATGCGCGGTTGGCCTTTGCGGTGGTGACGACGGAGCGGAACACAGCGCAGATCTCGGCGCCCCGCTCGCAGCGAAATCCGTTGGCCACCTCGCGGAAGATCACGCTGGGGCGGAGATGCCGCTCGGAGACGTTATTGGTAAACGGCACCTCCTGATTGGTGAGGCACACGAACGGTGCGCCCGGTTGGCGGCGATGCGCTTACGTAGCCTGCGTCCTGGTTTGCCCAGTGCCACCGCCGCCATGATCCGACTGAGGCGGCGATCCAGGTCGGCCACGTAGATCTTCAACGTGGCGTCCTTCAGCGTCTGTCGTCGTCGCCCGATTGCGATGGCACGCAGCAGCAGCCGCTTGAATGGAGCATTGAAGGCGATATCGCCGCATTCGATCGCGTATGTCGCATCGCGCAGCAGATGCGCCAGACACACCTGCCATTCGACCGCGTGGCCACGTTGGCTGCCCAGCATGTCGGACACCCAGACCATCGGCCTGATCTCACCGAACAGTTCCTGAACCACGGCCTTGCCACGGCTGGGACGGATCACGTGCAGTACGGCCAGCGTGCCGATAAACACCCATTCCCACCAGTTCTTGCCGATGACCCGCGCGGAGAGCTTGCCCCGGCGAAGGCCGGCGTCTCATCGGAACACACCATCGGACTGGCGTCCACCGGCGCGCGGATCGTTACCGCCGCCACGAGCAGCGGTCCACGCGCGCGGCCCAGCATGTTGCTGATCGCGCCATCGCCGATGGACAATGAGAAGATCTCGTCCAGCAAGCCGGCCAGCCGCTCCATGCCGATGGCATGGGCGTAGTGCAGATAGACCATCAACGCAGCGATGGATTGGCCGAATGGCTAACCCGGCTCGAGCCCGACCGGGGCTACGGCACTCACCCTCTCGCCGCAGCAGGCGCAGCGACCGCCGAACAGGCGCACCTGGGTCACGTGCGGCTTGATGGGGGGCAGTTCGATGCGTTCGCAGACCTGTTGCGGGTCTGCGCGGCCTCCGGGAATACCGCCTGGCACTTCGGACAGGCAGCCAGCCTGGCATCGACCACACGATCCGGGTTCGGATGCAACGTCCGGCCGACCCCGGGGCGGCTCTTGCGGGCCGGGCGATCGGTTGCTGGGCGATCCTGCTTTTGACCCTGCCAGGGTGGCTTGGACGAGTTGTCGGACGTCTTCGGCGGCCGCGTCCGTGCGTCGAGCCGCGCCCCCAGTGCTGCAATACGTGCGTCCTGCTCTGCGATCCGCGCCTGCGCCGCGGCAAGCTGCTCGGTCAGCGCGTCTTTCTCGGCGGGGCTCAGTTTGCTGAGGTCGGGGGTCTGGGTCACCCAGCGTTTGGAATCGAACTGACCGTAACCGTGTCAATCGGCGTCTCAGCCAGTCTATCGTCCTGCCGCCAAGCCGCCGATCCTGCCGCGCGGCTCAAATACCCAGGTGAGCAATTACGGCTGCTACCCATGTGAGAACAAGAACGGAAGTAGTGGGCATGCTGGCGTTGGCCTGGGTGACCGCGCCGGGCACAACACCCGCCACTGCAGCGGTGGCTCCAGTGACAACGTCGGATAATGGGTCAGACCCTGCTGAATTTACCGCAGACACCACAAAATCGTAGGTAGTGGACGATCGGAGGTTGCCAATCCTGTAATCGGTAATAGGACCACCGAACTCGCCGTGATCCAAACAGTCGCCCCAATAACTTCATATTGTACGGCATAGTTTGCAACTGCTCCCCCGAGATCGGTGCAGGGCTGTTCAACGCGCTCAGCTGACGCTCCAGTTGGATAGCGCATGGAGTCCGGCGAGAGCGACGGCGTATCTGTCCTGGCTGAAGGTTCTGGTGAGATTGCGGCGCAGGCTATTGTAGCCACAGCTGCGCATCAGGGCGAATATACCCGGATTGCAACGGATGCGGGATTGATCTTCCTGGAATGTGACGTCGCGGGTGTCGTGCAGCGAGTTCTCGATGTGCCAATGGCTTCGGATTGCGATGCCTATCTTGCTGACCCGGCAAAACCAGCCAAATAGTATGCCACCTCGGAGGTGCTGCTCCAGAGGCCGGTCCTAGCACTTCGATGCAAGACATCACGGCTGACGCGGACGATACCCTTGATCAGGTAATCCCATTCGGTATTAGCAACTGCGCGTGTCGCACTGAATACGTCAACGGTCCGGGTCTCACGCCGATTGCGTGCTTTGGTGATGGCTGTGTCACTGCTGGTTAGATGCTGGCGAGCGTAGGCAGTTTCGGCTTTTTTTGCATCAGAGTGGGCTAATTGTCCTTCAGTTGGACAATCAGCTGCGCCTGGGCTTGCGCGGCAGCCTCGAAGGTTTTTTTGGCATTGCAGCGCATCGAGGGTGACGGTGCTGTGCGCAATATGGAACTCGCCAACCAATTGCTGTGCGGCGGGGATCTCGTTGGATTTCTCGTCGATGTCGATATGCGCCAGGAACCAGGCCAAATTTGGTACCGAAGGCGTGCAGCAGTTGGGCTGCCTTGCGGTCTCCGAAATTGTCGAAACTTCGCCTGGGCACCTTTCCATCAAGCTCAACGGCGTGTCGCGAAGGGGCGGCCGCATCGTCCAGAAGGCCCGCGGCATCGCTGCGGAATACCTGCCCGACGCACTTCGGATCAAGACGCTGGTGGATGTAGCGAATGGCGGTATGGGCCGGCGCGCGCTTCCAGCGCAGACCGAATGCCGCGTTCAGCCGGCGGCGGTGCACCGTGATGAAAGTTTCGAGCGAGCGATAGGAATTGCCCCCGCTGACCACGGCGAGGATCGAGAACAGCAGGACGTAGGGCAGCTTATACAGTACAGCTTCCCTTCGGCCCGGCGCGGGTCCGGCATCTCGCCGAGCAAGCCGATCAACTCGTCGAACGATCGCAAGGCAATCGCCTGGCTGATTGGTTGCCGTGCATAGATTCGGAGATTTCGCCGCGCTGGAATCTGGCGATCCGCTCGCGCGGACAATTTATCCCAGGTGTTGCGTCGCGGACTCAACCTCTTCGGTCAGTGGTACAGAGCGTTGAACAGCCCTGGAGATGGGTGCTATCCATGTCAGCGAGGTTCCATTACTCATTACTCCAGTAAGGACAAGCCCGGTGACAGTGCCCGGTGTGGTTTGGATACTTTGAGTGACATTACCCCGAGATTGACGCGTAGATGATGTTGCCACCCGAATACGTTAGGCCTCGCATCGTGCACGAGAGGCCCGTTGGCAGGATTGATATCCCCGAGGAACTCACAATGCCAGCCCCGAACGTGACATTGGCACCGCTCAGATTAATAACGCTGCAGGCGAAGCCTGATCCCATATTAGCAAACACCGGTGTCAATATTATTGGTTGGCTGCACACGAGGATTCTGCCATTGTGTACAGTTCCGTCAAGAGCCGTATTTATAGTTATTTCAACGACTGGATACTTATAACTCGGTTGGTTCGATATTATCCATGACCATATGGCACTAAACGTCTGGCAGACCATCGTGTCGCTGCCCTGCGCGACCCACGTGGTGTCGCTGTCTGATGTTGCAACGGCCGCTTGCGCGTCGTCGATAGTTAGTCCGTTCAGAAAATTCTGATAGGTAATGGAGTTGGCAGCACCATTCTGGCTAATTCCAACTAGATCGCTGATCGCGATCGTCGTGACGATCGGCAAGCTATCGATATCATAGGAGGCATAACTCCCGCCCGTGCCTACGATTTCAGCCGCTGCCGATATCGTCCCGCCGGAATTAATGGTTATATTTTCGCCCGCCGCAAACAACCCACGCAGAAGTGAGAGATCAAGTAGCATGGGAAAACCGCTCGAGTTGATCACCGCCTGGTCAGCTGATTTCAAGATAATCTGAGGTGGAAAGCTTGCATGATCTGTGCCGGTCGCGGTCAGAACGCTCGATTGTAGACCAAGCCCTACGCCGACCTCAATCGGTTCCGGGCCGCCTGGTCCAGAGACTCTCCCGACCGAGTAATGTCCCCGTAGGTGCCAGGATCGCAGGTTGCGTCCCGGACAGCAGCGTGCCGATGCTTATCGACAACGCCGTGCCACCGTGGCTAACTGGAATCTCGTCAGCCGAGTCGACAGTAGAGAGCGACGGTAATTGGCCAATCGTCGGCATAGTTGCCTCACGGGATAGGGCTGCAGCAAATCTCAGTTCAATCCGGCTATGTCAGAACGGCGGTTCCACTCATCACTGATACCCACTGGCCGGTGCTGCCACCTACGACCAGCACGCCAGTGCCAACGCCGGCAGCCTCGCCAGTCTTGCGACCGTTGGTCGCGTATGCTAGCGAACCGATCGCCGCTTGCGGCAAGCTCGCAACGGCGTACGTGGGAAGGCCAATCGTCCCGGTACCAACCGAAAGTCCACCCGTTACGGACATCCCGCCCTTGGCTATGACTTGTCCAGCGGAGACCGTCAGCCCTCCACTCATTACGGCTGCGCCTTGGAAGATGCTGGTGCTCAGAAATGTTGCTGCATTGGCGATGCTGACGGAGCCGCTCAGGTATGACGACCCGCCTACGGTTAAGCCATTGAGTGCATAAAGTGCACCCGAGACCAAAAGGTTGCCCTGTAGATGGCCTCCACCGGAAGAGCCAAAAGCCGCGGCATCCCAGAACAGCATCGTACTGCTATTGTGGTCAAGGAGGAGACCACCGTCAGCAGAAATGGCACTGGTGTGATGAAGTGCATTGATATTCGTGTCAAAGAAGATGTTTATCGCCCCACCATAATCAAATGCGATTTGTTGTCCCGAGGCTAACCATATCGTTCTGCTGCAATTTGTGAGGGTACTACCGACCGTTCCATCTGCAATAGATACCGTGGTTGAGAGGATTACCGTGCCCGACTGTAATCCGGCTCCGTCGAAACTAAACCCGACTTGCGTATAAATGTCGAGTCCTATCTTGATTTGGGACGTGTTGGTCGCCGAAACTGGATTTCCATACACACCCGCCGAGGTGAATGGCAAGACGTTGCTAACATGGACGCTTGTCGCAGAACTCGTCAATGCGGTGATGATCTCGGGTGGTGCCCCGGCAGTACCGTTTGGAAACGCATTGCGTGTGTCTATCACCGCGATCGAGTAATTTCCCTGAAGATTTAGCATCCACTTGAACTGTGACGTGGCGCTGGTGGAAGTATTGATCCCGACGGCCCATTCGAGAGGATATCCGCCCGAAGCCAGAGGGATGGCTTCGCTCAGGCATAACTGCAGGCCAAATCGCCCATTGGCGTCGTCAACATTGTTTGCGTTGAGGTCCGTTTCATTTCCCGTCAAGGAGTTCGCTATTGACGACGGGAGATTGGTCTTATCAATGGTTGGTAGCCGGAGAGCCCATATCTGGGCCATTTGCCGACCTGCTGGAACCCCGCCGGGCGGCAGAGTTCGCGTGGAGGCCGACTGCATTGAGACGTGCTGGGCCGCGATCGGGCTAGCTCCGAGTGGGCGCAATGCGCTTGAGTTCAGATAGCTGACTAATGAGTAAACCTCCGTACCTGGCCCGTCGACGGCGTTGCCGCTGGAGTTGAGACTGCTACCGACATTGGTAGTCAACAGGCCATTTGTATTCGACGAACCCGCTCCACCTGCAAAAGCTAACGTCATAGATGAGCTAACAAGAGGATTGTCACCCACCGCGCTCTGGGCCCGCGTTGCGGCTAACAAAGTAGGCACGCCAGACCCCGTAAACAAGTCGCTCATTATCAGTGGTCCGGTCATCGTCCCGCCCACCGTTAACAGAGATCTTGCGACCTGCGCATCGGTGTACCTCTTGGTTGCTGCTCCCAGCGCGACTGCTGGATCTCCCGACAGCACCAGAAAACCAGTCATAGTATCACCGGAACGCGCCAGACAAGCATCTACATACGCTTTAGTTGCCGCCTGCAGTGCCGTTGAAGGAGTTCCCGCCAACATTAGCGGCCCGGTTAGGGAATCGCCCGAGCGGTACACGCGTGCGTCCACATATTCTTTGGTCGCCGCCTGTAGTGCCGCGGTCGGATCGCCAGCCAAACCGATTGGGCCGGTCATCGTGCCTCCCCATGTTAGGAGGCTCCTGGCGACTTGGCCGTCTACATATCCCCTGGTTGCCGCCCCGAGCGCTACTGCTGGGTCGCCGGCCAACACCAGGAGGCCGGACATTAAATCGCCAGCACGAACCAACCGAGCGTCCACGTACTCTTTTGCGTAGGTGGACTTAGCTGATCCGGGTGGCATGAGCACGACGAGCCGCGTATTCGCTCCGGTGCTGATTTCCTCCAGTTCGCGGATAAGTGCCTGATGATGCGCCGCTGGCTCTTGGTCTAGTGGGCCGAGGGCGCACTTGGCCCATTCGGTGAGGTTGCCTCGGATCGAACCCCTTAATGGACTTTCACGTGCCACGCTGAGAAGATCGGATGACACACTCGACATTAGGAGAAACTATAAGTCCGCGAAGGTGCCGTCGATGGCGTCTGACACTCGCGAAGCCGACTTGGCCTGACGACGCGAAATAGTGAACACAGCGTGCCTGAGAAGCGGCCGCCGCAACGCGCCCGGTCCGCCATCATGTCGGTTTCTATACGCCAAGGCGGGGCATGTGGGCAAGGCTTATTTTCTTATCGCCGTTCTTTTCCGCCTGGTGGATCAAATCCAACGGTTGAGTCCGAATTAGGATTCCCACTGGATTGCCGGCGTGCGTGTCTGTTGGACGTGCAGTGGCATCGAAGTTGAAGTGAGCGCCACGGATCGCGTCGATCTGGAGACTCCTGTAGCGAACCGAAACAGCCCGCGGAAGCATGTCTGGCGGGCGCAGATCGTGTTGTTGACGGCAGACGGTTGCGGCACGGCCGAGATCATGCGTCGCACCGGCACGAGCAAAACCGCTGGTCTGGCGCTGGCAGGAGCGCTTCATGACGGATGGTGTTGCCGGCTTGCTGTCCGGCAAGACCTGCTGTTCGCGCATTCCCGCGCTTTGAGCAGAGGTCGCGGCCGGCGTCGTTGCCGCAAGCTTGGCCGACGCACCGGACGTCCGCCGCCATGGCGGCGATCCGTGGCATCAGCGTTAGCTCGGTTTAGCGCACCTGGCGCGAGCACGGCTTGCAGCTGCATCGGACGCGCTGGTTCAAGGTGTCCAACGATCCGCGGTTCGCCGCGAAACTGCGAGCAATCGTGGGCTCCACGTCGATCCACCAGCGCGCGCCGTCGTCCTCTCGATCAATGAGAAAAGCCAGGTCCAGGCGCTCGACCACACCCAACTGGGCTTTCCGCTGAAGAAGGGTCGCTGCGGCACCATGACGCATGATAATATCAGGAACGGCACCACCACGCTGTTCGCAGCCCTTAAGGTGTTGGACGGCAAGGTCACCGGTCGCTGCTTGCAGCAGTTCCGATATCAGGAGTTCATCCGCTTCCTCAACTCCCTCGAGGCCGCGGTGCCAGCCGGCAAGCTAATCCATGCCGTGGTCGACAATTACGCTACCACAAGCATCCCAAGGTCCGTGAGTGGTTGGTGCGTCACCCGCGCTGGACGTTCCACTTCACCTTTCCCTCCGCTTCTTGGCTCAATGCCGTCGTGGGCTTCCAGCCAAGCTGACAAGGCGACAGCTCAAGGGTGATGTCTTCCAATCTGTCGTCGAACTTCAAGCCGCCATCGAACAATTCCTCCCCGAGACCAACACAGACCCACGCCGCTTCCGATGGACCAAGCAACCCGATGAGATCATCCCCGCCGTCAAAAGAGGGCGCCAAGTGTTGGATGCCTGCTCGCTGTTTGGCATGGGCGGTAGCGACTGACACTGCCCGCTATCCGAAGTTTCTCAGTTCGATTAAGCGGCGTTTCTCCGGCCCGGCCTGGTCACCTCGAGGCGCCGCGCACGGCGCCACGCTCAGGCAGGCCCGGGCAACTACGGAGGGAGCGCCATGCGCGACACCAGCCTGCTGCAACTGGCCTAGGATATTGTGCCACCCTGGACGGTCACCGGCAGCGACTTCGATGCCGCGGCCCGCCGGCTCGACATCCACATCGACTTCGCCGCCGCCAGTCGCTTCACCTGTCCGACCTGCGGCACTGCCGATCGCCCGATCCACGACACCGAACAGATGACCTGACGCCATCTCAACTTCTTTCAGCACCAAGCCTATGTGCACGCCCGCATGCCGCGCGCGCTGCGCCAAGTGTGGGGTGAAGAAGGTCACCATGCCGTGGGCGCGCGAGGGAGCTGCTTCACCCTGCTGTTCGAGGTATTGGTCATGGCCCTGGTTTCGGGCAAGCCGGTCAATGCCGTAGCTCGACTGGTGGGCGAGCATGAGACAAGGCTGTGGCTTGTCATTCATCATTATGTCGAGCGTGCCGGGGCGCACCCCGATCTATCGGCGGTCCGCCGGGCGGCGATTGACGAGACCGCGGCCCGCCGCGGTCATAACTACATCACACTGTTTATCGGTATCGACCAGGCTCGTGTCGTATTCGCAACCGAAGGCAAGGACGCTGAAATCGTTGCGGCATTTGCCGATGACCTGACCGCGCGCGGCGACGATCCCGCGGCCGTCGCCGATGTCTGCGTCGACATGAGCCCGGCCTTCATCAAGGGCACGGTCGAGCACCTGCCCGGCACCGCCGTCACCTTCGACAAATTCCATGCTGTCAAGATCAACAACGATGCGGTCGATCGGCTGCGGCGGGCAGAGCGGAAGACCCAGAAGCTATTGACCGACACCTGCTACCTGTGGCCGCGCAATCCGGCCAACCTGTCCGAGCGTCTGCGCGATAACTTGGCCAGCCTCCCTACACTCCATCTCGAGACCGCCCGCGTCCATCAGATTCGGCTCGCCTTCCAGGACCTTTATGATCAGCCCTCCGCCGACACGGGCGCCGGGTTCCTCAAAAAGTGGTACTTCTGGGCTACCCACAGTCGATTGCCACCGGTCATCGATGCAGCCCACACCGTCAAGCACCATTGCGACGGCATCCTGCGCTGGCTCGATAGCAAGATCGCCAACGGTCTGATCGATAGCATCAACAGCCTCGTCCAGGCTGCCAAGGTGCGCGGTTACCGCGCAACCAGGAACCTCAAGGCAATGGTCTATCTCCACGCCGGAAAGCTCGATCTCAGGCTGCCCGCATTAACTCGTTGCTACCCACTCAAATTAGCGAAGAGCCTATTAGAACTCTACCCACTAGTACCCCACGTCCTTGATATTGCGGTTGATCTCTGAATCGATGGCTCCATAATGGCGGAGATGCGTCGTGACTGCGAAACAAACTGCCGCAAAGAAGTATGTCGTGAAGCTCAGCGACGAGGAGCGCGAACGGCTCAACACGTTGATCCGCAAGGGCAAGCACCGCGCCCGCCAGTTGGTGAAGGCACGCATCCTGCTGAAGGCCGACGCCTCCGAGGCGGGCGAAGGATGAAGTGACGGCCAGATCGCCACGCTCTGGATACCAGCGTCGACACGGTTGCCCGGACCCGCCAGCAACTGGTGGAGGAAGGGCTCGAGTTCGTCCTGACCCACAAGCATTCGCGAGCGTCGGCCAGGAAGCGCATCTTCGATGGAGCAGCTGAGGCCAAGCTGGTCGCTGTTGCCTGCTCCGCACCGCCCAAAGGGCGCGCGCGGTGGACGTTGAAGCTGCTGGAGACGGCCGTCGTGGAGCTGAACATCGTTGACCGTGCCAGCGATAACACGATCGGGCGGACGCTAAAAAAATACGCTCAAGCCTCACCTCAAAAAGCAATGGGTTATCCCGCCGAATGGGTATCCCCTTCACTGCCCCGGCGTCCGAGAGCCATTGGAATCCGGTGGCTTGACGATGGCGTGGTAGGGCGCGGGTCCGACGGCGACGGCTTGCTGGACAAGGCGGTGAAAGAGCAGGCCTCGGGCCTTTGATCGGCGGCGATTGAAGCGGAAGGTAAATTCGTCGAGGTAGTAATCGAGATGCCGATGTTGGAGGCCGCCCTGGTGGGTGCCAATCAGTCATCTCTTGAGCAGAGAGGCGACGAGGTGGACGCGCGGCATGACTTCGTGAGCCGGGTCGGGGCTGCCAGTGATAACAGTGGCCTGATGTTGATAGCCAGCCGCCGCCAGTCCCGCATAACCGCTCCATCCGTCGGTATGAACGATAGCCCCAAGCTCCACGGCGCCCTGGACGAAGGCAAGCAGGCTGTGTGTCGAGACATCCCCGATATGCTGAAGGCGGATGCGGCCGAGCCCCGGCCATTCTTCCCGGCTGCTATGGCGATGATGGCCTTGCGCTCGGTTTCTCGGCCTCGCGTGCCCGCTTCCGGGCCGCCAACATAGGTTTCGTCAACCTCAACAGTACCCGGACAGCAGGTCCCGACCCGGCCGAACTATCGCGCGGCGCAGCTTGTGCAGCCAAGTCCACGCGGTCTCGTAGCTGCCGAGCCCCAACTCCCTCTGCAGGCCGAGCGCGCTGACTCCGTTCTTCTAGCTGGTAACGAACCACATCGCCAGGAACCATATCCGCAACGGCTTGCGGGTACCCTCGAAGATCGTCCCGGCCGTCAGTGATGTCATTTTACGGCAAGCCCGACATCGCAGCCATCCTCCTGCCATCACCCATGGTTCCCTAGCAACCCCGCAGTGGGGGCAGGCGAAACCCCGGGGCCATCGCAGACGACGGATGTAGTCCCGGCACGCCGCGTCGTCGCGGAACCGCTCATCCATCGCCTGGAAGGTGCGGGGGTAATCAAAGCCAGCGACCAAATGTCGAGCCGATTCCACCCGTTAGGCGTACCGCATGGCTCAGGGGCAATGAAGGGGATACCCATTTCCCGCGAATGCCAACGCCGCCTTCGTAGCCGGCATGGAAGATGTGCTGGAGGTTTATCACAGGCCGCACGATCCTGCGTGCCCCGTGGTGTGCGTGGACGAGACCTCGAAGCAACTCAGCGCCGAGACGCGCGTGCCGATCGCGGCAAAGCCGGGACACCTCGCACGGCATGACTATGAGTACCAGCGCAAGCGCACGGCCAACCTGTCCATGATCTTCGGGCCACTGGAGGACTGGCGGCACGTCAAGGTGACGGACCGCCACGCCGCGGTGGATTATGCCCAGGTCCTCAAGGAATTGTCCGACACGCACTTTCCCGAGGCCACAAAGATCGTGCTCGTGCAGGACAATCTCAACATCCATAGGCCGGCTTCACTCTACGAAGCCTTCCCCGCCGCCGAGGCACGTCGGCTCGTCGAGCTGTTCGAGTGGCACCACACACCCAAGCACGGCAGTTGGCTGGATCCGGGTGGATCCCAACTCAGCGTGTTGTCGTCTCAGTGTCTCGATCGGCGTATCCCCGACACGCAGACCCTGAGCGAGGAAGTCGCCGCCTGGGAAGGTACCCGGAACGAGAACCACACCAAAACGGATTGGCAGCTCACCACCACCACGCCCGCGTTAGGCTGAAGAGGCTGTACCCGGCAATGTGAACAACTCAGGGTACTAGGGCCTGTCCTCAATTAGCCGGCTCCGGACGGCTGATCGCAGTCCGCACCTTGCGTCTGCGGGGGTGATGCGCTGGTGAGTCCCGATTGCCACACTCAGCGGTCAATCGGCACCGGGTGATACATGGCCGGTTCCGGCGCGGCGGTTTCTTCAATTCATAGGCGGTCAGCTTGTGGGAACTGACCGATGCGGCGTTTCGAACTGCGTGACGATCAGTGGGAACGGATCAAGGGCCTATTGCCGGGACGCGAAGGCTCGGTTGGGGTGACCGCGGCGGACAATCGGTTGTTCGTAGAGGCGGTGCTGTATCGTTATCGTACCGGGATGCCGTGGCGCGATCTGCCAGAGCGGTTCGGCAACGGGACAAAGGTCCACCTGCGGTTCAGCCGCTGGGCTAAAAGCGGTGTCTGGGAGCGGGTGTTTCAGCACCTCGCCTCAGATGCCGACAACGAATACGCGATGATCGACAGCACCATCGTGCGCGCCCACCAGCATAGCGCCGGCGCCAAAAAAAGCCGGCGAGGAGCAGGCAATCGGCCGCTCACGCGGCGGACTGAGCACCAAGATCCACGCCCTGGTCGACGCACTGGGCAACCCGATCGGCTTCTTTCTGACCGGGGGCGAGGCACACGACCTGGTGGGGGCGGACCACCTGCTGCCCACGATGGCGGCCGATACGCTGATCGCCGACAAGGCGTTCGACGCCGGTGAGCGCGTCCTTGAGCCGCTGGCGGCTGCTGGTAAGACCGCGGTGATCCCGCCGCGAACCAACCGGCCCTCGCCGCGCGACTACGATCGACAGCTTTATGGCGCGCGCCATCTGATCGAAAACTTCTTCGCCAAGATCAAGCAGTTTCGTGCGATCGCCACCCGCTACGAGAAGACCGCGCGCAACTTCCTTGCCGCCGTCCAGCTCGTCGCCAGCGTCGTTTGGCTTAATTGATGACAGGCCCTAGCATATTAGGTTATCGCTTGCGGTGGGCGGCCCGAATTTGCGGGCGCTGTTGAAATCACGCCCGAAGATTCCCAATGTAGACCATGTTCCAATCGCGATTTTCTGCGCCATCATTCGAAAGCCGATTGAACGTGTGCCTCTGATCCTGGATACGGGAGGCACCGCGATAGTGATGTCGATAGACCCGCCGGTGGTGGTGCGTTACGAAGGGGATGGTCGCCGCCCGCCAGCGGAGGCCGTCTGCGGACCGAAGAGAAATCGTCCATCCGGAGCTCCATTCATCAACGTCTCCAAAAATAAGCTGCGTCCTCGTTGCGACCGGTGGGGGCTGCTGCGAAGGAACACTGAGCACGCGCTATCCGCGGCACGGAACCATGGGCACTGTCGCCGCGCCAGTTAGGCGTGTGCAGCAGATCGGCAATCTGATCGCGAGCTTCGGCTCGACAACCAGCCGATCTTCACCGATTAATGGGGCTGGATGGGGTTGTGCGCTGAACGTGCTAGGCCACCCCTTGCCGGTCGGCACAACACGGGGTTTGCGGTGGTCACCTGTGCGGCGTTGATTTTTGGCGACGGCGGGTCCGGCCAGTCGAACTTGAGCTGGTTGAGCAACACTGTCAGTTCGGCCTCGGGTTGGGTGTAGCGGGTCAGCGGCAATTCGCGGCCGTCGGTGATGGGGAAGTGGACGTCGATCATCTGAACGGTGGCGAATTTTTTGATCCGACTGTGTGGCGTGAGACCTGGCGCCAGGCTGTTCAAGCGAAGACCGATGGTGACGTGCTGGTAGCAGGCGAGGAAGGCGAGGAAGGCGAGGAAAATGTTGGCGTCGATGCGTCATTGCTCCTCATGATAGATCGACCGGAATGGCGAGGTCACCTTTTACGGTCCTGAGCGCTTCCGCAATATGTATGAGCTACAGATAGCAGGTCCATGGCGTGGCGTGGTCGCCTTCGGCGAGATTACTGCGCGACAGAAAACGCCCTTCGTGCCGACGCGCTTGGCGCAACTTCATGCGCTCGAGATCGTACCGGAATATGCTGCTGTACTGGTCTACCGCGATGTCGACTAGGCGTCATTCTGTCGGCTCTTTTTTTGCTTGGCTTATCCCAGTTTGATGAGCAACGCGTCACGCGCCAAGCTCATCGCGAGCGTCCGGTGAGACCCGCTGTCCGCGTGTTGGAGCTGACGGATCTTTGCCCTGACTTTCCGCTACTGGACGGAGGCATTCACGAGCGCGACGTTGCCTGGGTCGTGTGTGCCTGGGAGCTGGATGCGAATGGGGGAGCAGTTATCGCTTGAAGGGATCGACGGGTCGCCGCAGCCGACGAACGGGCTGTATTTTGCGATCTTCCCCGCCGAGGACACCGCCACTCGGACTGAGGCGTTCGCACGGCGTCTGCGCACCGAAACTGGCTTGAAGGGCAGACCGATTGCGCCGGAGCGCCTCCATGTCTCACTGCACCATTTGGGCGATTATGCGGATCCGCCGCCGGGCATCGTCGCGGCGGCATGCGAAGCTGCGGCTGCGGTCGTGATGCCGCCGTTCGAACTTGCGTTCGATCGCGTGGTGAGTTTCGAGAACAAATCAGGGTACCGTCCATTGGTGCTGCAGGGGAGTGATGGCGTTGCCGGACTGATGGTGTTTCGGCGAGAACTCGGCACGGCGATGCAGAAGGTAGGGCTGTGGCGCTGCGTGAAGCCACATTACCTGCCGCACGTGACCTTGTTTGCACGGGCCGGAGGAAATCGCCACTCGAAGCCGATTGAAAGCGCCACCTGAGGCCGGTTGAATTCGCCACCTGAGGCCGGTGAATTCGCCAGTCTCGAGACGGAAGCCGCCGCCGCTGACATCGAAGTAATCGCGACTACAGTCCGGCCTTTTGGGCGGGTGACGTAGTGCCGAGAGCGAAGGTGGAGATGCGACGGATCAGGGAAGTGTTACGATTGCGTGCGGAGTTAGGGGCGAATCTGAGCGCGATATCGGCGGGCGCGAAGCTCGCGCGCTCGACGGTTCGGACTTACCTGGATCGAGCGGCGGCGGCGGGGCTGGACGCCGCCACAGCCGATGGATTGTCGGAGACGGCGCTGGAGGTGGCGCTTTACCCACCGTCACCGGCGGCCGACGGGCGCATGTTGCCTGACTGGGCTGAAGTGGATCAGGAACTGCGGCGCCACAAGCACGTCACGCGCAAGCTGCTGTGGATGGAATACAAGGCCGCCCAGCCGGACGGTTTGGGGTTCAGCCAGTTCAAACTGCGGCTAAGCGAATGGCAGAAGGCCTCGGGGCGAGGCCTGTCGATGCGCCAGGTACACCACGCCGGCGAGACCGTGCAGGTGGACTACGCCGGCGACACGGTCGCGGTAATGGACGACGGGACGGCGCATGCGGCGCAGATATTCGTGGCCTGCTTGCCCTGTTCGGGGCTGATCTACGCCGAGGCCAGTTGGACACAAGCGACGGAAGACTGGCTCGGCGCGCATGTCCGGATGTTCGCTTTCCTGGACGGCGTACCGGCGAAGGTGGTGCCGGACAACCTGAAGGTCGGCGTCACTCACGCCTCCTATTACGACCCGGTGATCAACGCCAGCTATGCGGGGTTGATCAAGCATTACGGCACGGCTGTGGTCCCGGCCCGGTCGCGAAAGCCGCGCGATAAACCGGGGGTCGAGAATGGCGTGCTGCAGGCCTGTCGCTGGCTTCTGGCTCCACTGCGCCACCGTCAGTTCTTCTCGTTGGCTGAGTTAAACCAAGCAATCGCGCTGCTGCTCCGCGAGCTGAACGATAAGCCGATGGCACCGCCGCGCGAGGGCAGTCGGCGCAGCTTGTTTGAGGCGGTCGAACGCGCCGCGCTGAAGCGTTTGCCGATCGAGCCGTACGTGGTCGGCCACTGGGCGATCGGGGCGACGGTGAACCTCGACTATCACGTCGCGGTCGAACGGAACTTCTACTCGGTGCCGTACGCGCTGGCCCGCAAACGCGTCGATGTCTTCGTCACACGCAGCGGCGTGCAGATTTTCCATCGCGGTGAGCGGGCGGCCAGCCATGCCCGAGTGGCCGGGCAAAATCATTGGACAACGCTGGGCGAACACATGCCACCGGCGCACAGCGCTGTGGCCAAGCGGACGCCGGACTGGGTGCGCGGCCAAGCTGCCAAGGTCGGTGTGGCCACTGCGGCCTACGTCGAGCGGTTGCTGACGGGGCGTGATCATGTCGAGCAGGGTGTGCGGTCCTGCCTCGGCATTCTGCGCCTGGCGACGCGATACTCAGGCGACCAATTGGAGGCCGCCTGCGTGCGGGCGATGGCAGCAGGCGCCAGTTCGTCGGGGTTTGTCGAGCACCTGCTCAAGAGCGGTCGGCCACTCGTCGACGCCGTGGCCGAGGACGGCGTTGGTCATCACGGCAACATTCGCGGCGCCGGCTACTACCACTGACGATCGGCACCGCCGATCCAGCAACAAGGACATCCAATGCAACAGCCGACCATTGAGAAGCTGCACGCCCTGCGTCTTGGCGTCATGGCCAATGCGTTGACCGCGCAACTGCAACAGCCCGAGATTGACGCGATGCCGTTCCTTGAGCGGCTGGCGTTGCTGGTCGATATCCAGCACAGCGCGATGCTCACCACCGCGTTGGAGCAGCGTCTGAGGCGGGCCGGCATGCGTCAGTCCGCGTGCATGGAGAATCTCGACCTGCGCACACCGCGCGGATTGGACCGGTCGACCATGCAGGCACTCGCCGGGGGGCTATGGATCCGCCAACATCGTAACGTTCTAATTAGCGGTGCGGCCGATCCGGTGACATGATACACCGTTTCACCATGTTATTCATATTCCATGACTTTTTGTCGAGAATCGTTTGAGACTGCACGGCCGTTTTCGACCGCCCGGCGAATTGTCGGGTTCTCCAGATCCTCTCGCCGAATCACGTATGGTGCCCCCGGGCAGGATTGCTTGGCGGGTAGTACATTTGCCTTGATCAGCCGGATGAGGGTCATTTTGCTGACATCCAGCTGTGTCGCGGCTTCGTGCAAGATCAGTTCGCCTCTTTCGGCACGCTCGCCTTCGCGATAGATCGCTATTCCCCGTTCGGCGCGGAAGTTGCGGATCCGCAGTTGGGTCCAGGTATGACCCTTCGCAGAGCGGATACGGAGCCGGTTCAGAACCGCAGCTATGCTACCATCCGGCAAAAGACGAGCAAGCTCTTGGATGAGTTGTTCAGTCGCCGTGCTGGTTTTCCAGCGATGCTCGCCGTGGCGGCTCTTCTGCACTTCCAGCGCGGTATGATCGCCGCCCTTCCAATGAAGCTTCAGTCGGAGATGGCCTGGCTCGGCCCGCACGACCACCTCTTCAAGCATCGTGCGTAGTATCCGCTTGCGCGTCTCCGCCGTCGCGCCGGGATGGTTCCATGCGCGTGGCAAGTCATTCGCCAGCGCCATCAACTCTGCCCGCTCAGACTCGGAGAGGCCGAGGCCGAGTTGCATCTCCTGCACGATTCGGATCTGCTCCTCCAGTCGTGCCACCTCTCCCAACCGCTCATTCCATCGGCGCTCGAGCTCTGCGGCCACGATCCGGTTCTCAGGCTCAACCTTGTCGTACTGACGTGCAGCACGGGCTGCCTCGTAGCGCGCCTGCTCCAGAGCAGCCTCAAGCTGCTCGATACCGTCGGTGCTGAACCGTTCACGCTCGGCGACAGCAGCAAGCGCTGCCTCAATGGCCAGCGGCGAGATTGCACGTAACACCTCGGCCGAGACCGCCGCGTCTATGCGCATGTTGCCGAACGTGATGCACTTGTCCCGGGCGGCGTGGTTGACTGACGCGCCGTTGCAGAGATACCGGGCGACGCCGCGCAGGCCGTTGTGCTGCACCGTGAGCTTCCGGCCACAATGGCCGCAGCGAAGCAAGCCAACCAGCAGGCCACCGCCGTTACGCACCGACCCAGGCACCATAGCTCCTCTCATGTTGGCATTGTCGCCGATGAGGCGCTGGTTACGCTCATACTGGTCCCACGTGACGTAGCCAGCATGATGGTCGCGGATCAGAACGCTCCATTCCTCTTGGCGGCGGCGAACACCGGTCTTGACCATTTTGCGTCCCGCCTCGACTCTGACTTGCGAGACCGTGCGGCCGAACACATAGGCGCCAGCATAGACTGGGTTCGTCAGAATTCGGTGCACCGAATTATAGCGCGGCAGGTGCCAAGCAATGGCCCGCCCCTCCTCCCCGTAGACGAACCGCGGAAGCTGGATGCCCTCCTGTCGTAGCCATACTGCGACCTGGCGAACGCTGCCGACCTCGCCGAACTTGCGGAAGACCAGATCGATTGCCTCACGAACCCGGCGATCAGGGTCCATCTCCAGCCGATCGCCTGCGGCGCGCACGTAGCCAAGTGCAACGCTGGTGTGCAGATCGCCACGATTGGCCTTGAGGCGCAAAGCTTCCTGCGATCGCTGACGGAGGATGGAGAGTTCAAGCTCGCTGAACGTCCCCTTCATTCCTAGCAATAAACGATCGTTCACCAGCCGAGGATCATAGACGCCATCCTCATCGATCAGGAGACACCCCACCAGGCCGCAGAACTCCAGCAAGGTATGCCAGTCTCGACCATTGCGAGCCAGGCGGGATGCCTCGATCGCGAGCACGGCGCCCGCGCTGCCATTGCCAATTGCGACAAGCAGGCGTTCAAAGCCTTTCCGTGCAACGCCACCGCCAGAGCGACCAAGATCGTCGTCGATGACGACCACATTTTGCCATCCGAGGGCTGCTGCGCGCCCTTTCAGTGCATACTGGCGGCGGCGACTTTCCGGGTTATGGGCCAACTGATCAGCCGTAGACTGCCTGATATATACATAGGCGTCCCGCACAAGATGTTCCGGCGTGATCTTATTCATCAGCCGGTCTCGTCTTCGCCGTTCCCGGGACGCACTCGCTCAGGAGTTGTCTGAGCAGAACGACAACCGTTTCTCGGACTTCGGGTGCTAGCCTTTCGCGGTCGGCGGACATTGCTGCCCGACGCAGAAGGTCTGGTTGGTAATCCTGGAGTCGGACCGACATGACTGCCTATCTCCTGCGTATTGCTGAAGGACGCAGACGATAGAAGGTGACCGTCGAGTGTGGCCCGGAGATCTCGTAATGCCGCAAGCGACAGCGTCACAGCTTCGACGAGCGGAAACTTGGCCGCGTTCTGATCAGCCATCCACTCCGGCAGCAGGCCACGGGTACCGTCAGCCAAGTCGATTACGAAATGCAGAACGCCAGCGTGGTGCACTGTCCGCACCACGACGACACGTTCCCCAACCCGCGGGTGATGCGGGTAATGGATCAGAACGTCGAATTGCTGTTTCTGGGCAGTATGTCGTGGGATCGGCAGGAATCGGGAAGTCGTGGTTAGCCTGTGCGCTCGGATATAAAGCCTGTCGTGAGAACCTGTCCGTGCTCTACCAGCGTGTTCCGCGGCTATTTGCTGCCCTGGCGTTGGCACGCGGCGATGGACGATACGCCAAGTTGCTGCATCAACTTGCCCGCGTCGACCTGCTGATCCTGGATGATTGGGGACCGGAGCCTCTGCTGCCGGAACAGCAACGCGATCTGCTGGAAATCGTCGAAGACCGCTACAATGCCGGCTCGCTGATTATCACCAGCCAAGTGCCGACCGACCGCTGGTACGAGATCGTCGGCAATCCGACACTGGCCGACGCCATTCTCGATCGGATCATGCACAACGCGCACCGCATCGAACTCAAAGGCGAAAGCCTGCGCAAACCCCGCACTCCCGCTTGACCCAAACCGCACCCCCATGACATGACCAAAATCGACCTACGAGACGACACCATTCTGGGCGCCATCAGATTAGAATGATGGGCGGCATCAGATCGGAACGGTGCGCGGATAAAGCTCGGTTTACCCGGGCGGCTTCGTCGGAATCCGCAACCTGGATCAAGCTCCGACAGCGTCCGGCGAGATAACCGTCCGGCGCGATCGTCCGATCGCAGATATCGCAGATTACGCCCGTGGTTCGGCGTGTCGGCGCCGAATAGATCCGGTGCGCATCCAGGTTCGACTTGGCCCACGTCACGAAGAAGGCACCGGTTTGGTGCAGCACGTGCAGGCGAGCGAAGTCGATGTAGCCGCGGCCCATGACGTAGATGGCACCGGGTTCGGGAAGCAACATATCAAGGGCATGAACGTCGTGCAGTCTGCCACCCGAATTGTAGATGAAACTCGGAATGTTGTCGCGCAAGTTCAAGCAGCGTGTGCGTCTTCATCGCGGCTTTGGTCGAACGAAAATATGCTCATGGGAACACTGACAGGCATAGATCGATGGTCGCGGAGTGCAGCGCATAGACGGTGCTGATCAGCTCCATACCCAAGCTCTCGCCGGCGTAGAACCGTCTGGCCTGAGCGATCAGTCGGTGGGCAAACTCGGCATAGATCCGCCAGTCACGCGCTTCGTTGGTATCCGTCAGTGTTGAACAGCGAACTGGTTCGCGAAAGCCCATATGGTAGAGCCTCGCTGCTTGCGCTGACAGGCACGCCTCGTTGTCGCGCAAGGTCTCCCGTTAGGTCAGCTGCGCGAACGCCATGATCCGGAATTGTCCGGCGCAGGACAGTGTCCGCACCACGCGGTCGCCGCTATAGCGTGCAACAATCCGCACGAATGTACTCCAACGCAAGAAATCCATCAGCTGCGCAAACAGCGTCTTGCCGGTGTTCATCGCCGCGTTCTCCCCGGTGGAATTTTCCGCGAGAGCCTCGCTGCGTTCAAACAGACACCATGGAAAATCGGCCGAAAACCCTTATGACTCAAATGTTTTCGGGCCGCATGGGCTCGGCGAATTGGGCAGCAGTGAGGTTACAAGGCTACATTTTTGGCCGGCGATCAGTGGATACCGCGAACCCTTTCAAAAGGTTCATGCCACCCCATAGCAGAAAGCTCGATCTAAGCGCAGGGAACGCCCAGCGTCCGCCACGATCCCTACGCGGCAGCCTTGTGAGGGATACCCTTCTCGGTTAGCAAGGTCTCCAGTTCGCCTGATTGGAACATCTCGGTGACGATGTCGCAGCCGCCGACGAATTCGCCCTTCACATAAAGTTGCGGGATCGTCGGCCAGTTAGAGAAGTGCTTCACGCCCTCGCGCAACTCCATGTCCTCCAGTACATTGGCAGTCTGGAACGGCACGCCCAGGTGGGTCAGAATCTGCACCACGCGTGCGGAAAAGCCGCATTGCGGGAACATTGCGGTTCCCTTCATATACAACATCACCGGATTTTCGGTGATGTCGCCCTGGATGCGCTCGGTGGTGGCACTGCTCATGTTGAAGCGGCTCCTACTGCTGGGGGTTCGAAGACCTGGATGCCAAGCCTTCGCGCGGCGTAGCGACGACAGGGCTGGGACTACTCATTCCGGGGCGGAGGTTTGCAAAGCTAATGCATGCAGTTCGCTGCCCATGCGGCCGCGCAATGCGGTGTAGACGACTTGATGCTGCTTGACGCGACTGAGGCCGCGAAAGTGCTCGGAGACCACGGTGGCAGCATAGTGTTCGCCATCCCCGGCAAGGTCTTCCACCGTCACGCGTGCGTCCGGCAGCGCGGCCTTGATCAGCACCTCGATCTCGTTCGCCGCCATCGCCATGACTAGAGGGGCCCCCTTAGTCCATCCAGGTCCGGAAAAACCGCATATGCGCGTCTCGCAATGCGTCCACCGATATGGTTGCACCATCAGGCAGTGTCAAATCCCGTCCGCCCGAAGTGCCGATGCGCACTGCCGGCACCCCGGCCGCTTCGGCGGCTCGGATAACAATACCGGCCTCCGGCACTGCTAGCACGTAGCGGCCTTGATCTTCACCAAACCAGAAGGCATGGCCCGGTACGTCTCGCGGATGGGCGGACAGGCGCGCGCCTGTACCGCCGGCCATTGCCATTTCGGCGATTGCCACCAGCAATCCACCATCCGACACGTCATGACACGCTCGCACCAGCCGGTTGGCAATTTGGGCGCGGACGAAGTCGCCTGCAGCACGCTCGGCCGTCAGATCGACCGGTGGGGGCGCACCGTCCTCCCGGCCAGCGATCTCCCGTAGCCAGAGTGACTGGCCAAGCCAGCCCTTGGTTGTGCCGACCAACACGATGTCCAGCCAAGCGGGCATCGCGATACCAACTGCACCGGCCGCATCGTCCAGTACGCCCAGACCGCCAATCACCGGGGTGGGCAGAATCGCACGCCCCTCCGTCTCATTGTAGAGCGAGACGTTGCCCGACACGACCGGGAAATTCAGCGCCTCACACGCCGAGGCCATTCCACGGATGGCAGCGGCGAACTGGCCCATGATTTCCGGCTTTTCCGGATTCCCGAAGTTCATGTTGTCGGTCAGCGCCAGCGGGCGGGCGCCGACCGCAGTTAGATTCCGCCAAGTTTCGGCGACCGCCTGGCGGCCACCCTCCTCCGGATCGGCGGCACAGTACCGTGGTGTGCAGTCGGTGGTCAGGGCCAAAGCCAGCTTGCGCCCCTCGATCTTCACCACCGCGGCATCGGCCGCACCAGGCCGTTTGACCGTCTGGCCGCGTACGGTCGCATCATACTGGTCCCAGACCCAGGCACGAGAACACAAATCCGGGCAGGCGATCAGGACCAACAACGCCGCGCCGAGGCCGAGACGGTCCTCGATCCGCGTCGGGTTAAGCGGCTCCTGCTTCTTCGTCTCGGTGGTGGGTCGATGATAGAGCGGCGCTTGGTCGTTGAGGGGAGCAAGCGGGATATCCGCCTCAATCTGCCCTTGGTGGCGGACGACAATGCGGCTGGTGTCCGTCAGGTGGCCGATGACTGCAAAGTCCAACCCCCATTTGCGGAAGATCGCCGCGGCAAGGTCCTCGCGGTCAGGGCGCAGGATCATCAGCATGCGCTCCTGACTTTCCGACAGCATCATCTCGTAGGCGGTCATGCCAGTCTCGCGTTGTGGCACTTTGTCGAGGTCCAAATCGATGCCGACGGCACCCTTGCCCGCCATCTCGACTGATGAGGAGGTCAGGCCTGCGGCACCCATGTCCTGGATAGCGACGATCGCATCGGTTTCCATCAGCTCCAGGCAAGCCTCGATCAACAGCTTCTCGGTGAACGGGTCTCCGACCTGGACAGTGGGCCGTTTCTCCTCCGAATCGGCTGCGAATTCGGCCGAGGCCATGGTTGCACCATGGATGCCATCGCGCCCCGTCTTGGAGCCGACATAGACCACCGGGTTGCCCACGCCGGCGGCCGCCGAGAGGAAGATCCGGTCGATTGGAGCGATGCCGACCGTCATGGCGTTGACCAGCGGATTGCCATTATAGGCTGAGTGAAAATTGATCTCGCCGCCGACGGTGGGGACGCCGACACAGTTCCCGTAACCGCCGATGCCACGCACGACCCCGTCCACCAGTCGCTTCGTCGCCGGGTTTCCCGCCTGTCCAAAGCGCAGGGCGTTCAGATTGGCGATCGGCCGGGCGCCCATGGTGAATACGTCGCGCAAGATACCGCCGACCCCGGTCGCCGCGCCCTGGTACGGCTCGATGAAGCTCGGGTGGTTGTGCGACTCCATCTTGAAGACCGCGGCCAAGCCCTCGCCGATGTCTACCACGCCGGCGTTCTCGCCGGGACCGTGCACGACCCACGGCGCCTTGGTCGGCAATTGGCGAAGCCAGACGCGGGATGATTTGTATGAGCAGTGCTCCGACCACATCACGCTGAACACGCCTAGCTCGGTCAGCGTGGGCGTCCGGCCCATGATTTCCAGTACGGTGGCGTATTCGTCGGCCGAGAGACCGAACTCCTGCGCCAATGCCTGGTTGACGTCATGCGGCATCACAGGGCGAGGGCGTCGAACAGCGGCTTGCCGTCGACGCCGCCCATTAGCGGATCGACCAGGTTCTCCAGATGCGGCATCAAGCCGAGCACGCGCAGATCCGAGCTGTAGATACCCGCGATGCCGCGGGCGCTCCCATTCAGGTTGGCCTCAGGGGTGATGTCGCCTGCCGCGGTGGCATAGCGGAACGCGACCAAGCCCTCACTCTCGAGCCGATCCAGCGTTGCCTCGTCAGCGAAATAGTTGCCCTCACCATGCGCCATCACCGCGCGCGTCACCTGGCCGCGCTGGTAGCGGTTGGTGAAGGCGGTATCGCTGCGTTCGACGCGAAGATGGCAGTTCATCGCCAGGAACCGCAGTGAGGAATTCCGCAGCAGCGCGCCGGGCAGGAGGCCTGCCTCGACAATGATTTGGAAGCCGTTGCAGGCACCAAGCAGGTAACCGCCGCGCGCCACGTGCCGGCGAGTCGCATCCATCACCGGCGAATGCGCCGCCATCGCACCGCAGCGCAGGTAGTCGCCATATGAAAATCCGCCAGGGATCACCACCAGATCCAGGCCGCCGAGGTCGGTATCGGTGTGCCAGATCATACGTGGTGCGTGGCCAGCTGAGCGTTCTAGTGCGATCGCCATGTCGCGCTCACGGTTGATGCCGGGGAAAACGATGATGCCAGCCTTCATAGAATGCCAGCCTTCATAGGATGCCGGCCTTCATAGGGTTCCAGCCTTCATGGCTTCTTGACGGCTCCAGCACCGCAAGGAAAGAAGCGGACGACGCTCTGCCCGATCGCGTCGGCCGCCGGGCCGTCCTCGTGCGTGTCGAGATAGGCGGTCACCACCTCAGCGAGGAGCTCGGCGTCCAGGTTTGCGGGAGGACATACCCCGACCGGCAGCTTAGGGGCGAATTGCAGGTCGTAGATGCCGCTGACATAGCCCAGACATTGCGCGTGCTTCGTGGTGTCGGTGGCGTGGCAGAGGACGGCCAGGGCTTTGGCGCTGAGGGGTGTCCAATCCGCGCGTGCCGGAGCGGCCGTCACCAAAAGGACGGAAAGAACGACCAGGCTACGCATCGACTGATACCCGAAAGCTTTCGATAACGGTATTGGACAGCAGGCGGCGGGCCATGTCCTCGGCCTGGGTGCGGGCCCGGACCGGGTCAGTCTCGGCCAGTTCCAACTCGAATACCTTGCCGGCACGCACGGCGCCCACCGAAGCGAAGCCAAGATTGTTGAGGGCATGGCCGATTGCCTTGCCTTGCGGGTCGAGGACCCCTTGTCTCAGCATGACGGTCACCGTTGCCTTCACTGCATCATCTCCGGCCCCTTCATGTCGCGCATACCGGCCTCCGGTAGGATGCCAAGCCGCTTGGCTACCTCCTGATAGGCTTCCTCGACCTTCCCGAGATCGCGACGAAAGCGGTCCTTGTCCATCTTCTCATTGGTCTTGGCATCCCACAGGCGGCAATTGTCCGGGCTGATTTCGTCGGCCAGGACAATGCGCATCTCCTCGTTTTCCCATAACCGGCCGAATTCCAGCTTGAAGTCCACCAGGGTGATGCCCACGCCCAGGAACAGGCCGGTGAGAAAGTCGTTGACGCGCAATGTCAGGGCCACGATGTCGTCGAGGTCTTGGGTGTTGGCCCAACCGAAGCAGGTAATGTGTTCCTCCGACACAATCGGATCTTGCAGCGCGTCGTTCTTATAATGGTACTCGATGATCGAGCGTGGCAGCCGTGTACCTTCCGGGATGCCCAACCGCTCCGACAGGCTGCCGGCAGCTACGTTGCGGACCACGACCTCCAGCGGGATGATTTCAACTTCGCGGATGAGTTGCTCGCGCATGTTCAGCCGGCGGACGAAGTGCGTCGGGACACCGATGTCCGACAAACGCAGCATCAGGGTACTCGCTGATGCGATTGTTCAGCACGCCCTTGCCGGTGATCACCCCCTTCTTCTTGGCGTTGAAGGCGGTGGCGTCGTCCTTGAAGTACTGGACGAGGGTGCCGGGCTCGGGACCCTCGAACAGGATCTTCGCCTTGCCCTCGTAAAGCTGCCGGCGGCGTGCCATCAGACCATCCTTTTTCTGCCCCCACCGGGCGATGGCGCCGGTATAGCAGCGACGTCCGGTCGGCGCGAGGCCATCGCCGCGCGGCTCAATCGGCGTGCAGACCAGCCAGGCGACGCAGGCCGGCCCATTGCTGGGCCAAATAGGTGCCGGTTGCCATCGTCTCCCCGGCGCTGGCGTCGCCGGTTGGAGCGTACTCGTCGCTGAAGTCGGCGGTGCCGAACAGCATGTCCCACCACGGCAACACGGCGCCGTAGTTGCAGCTGCGCCGGCCGGCGGCACGGATCGCATGATGCAATCGGTGAAAGCGGGGGGAGACCACCAGCCGGTCGCCCAGCCAACCGAATCGAAGTTGGACGTTCGCGTGCGACAGGCTCTCGATAAACCGAAGCATCAGGACCAGCAGCGGGAATTGCATGGGTGGGATGCCGATCAGTAGACCAATCGCCATGAACCAAATAAACGCGAACAGGTCGTCCAGGATGTGGTTCCGATCATCCGACCAGAAGGTCATTTGCCGTTGTGCGTGGTGAACTGAATGCAGGGCGTACCACCAGCGGAATGTGTGGGACAGCCGGTGCCGCCAGTAGTCGGCAAAATCGAGGATCGCGGCGTAGAGGAAGAACACTGCGACCTGGCGGCCGAGCAGGAAGGGGAACAGACCCTCCAGCGTGGGCGGTACCCAACCCTGGTCGGTCATCCAGCCGGTCAGCGCGACCTGAGTTTGGTAAAAGACCACGAACGTGACCAACGGCAGTACGCCAACGCGCGAGATGACCGTGTACAGCACGTCTACGCCGACCGCGCGCTGGTCTGGCCAATGCTCCACCGGGCGCCAGCGCTCCAGCGGTAAGCAGATGGCATATGTCAGCCCCACCTGGACCACCCCATAAAGCGCGAAGAGCACCCAGCCATAGGACAAGTCCTCCCACCTCATCCAGCCGAACTGGTAGAGCACCGGGATTAGCAGATGCTGCTGGGCCCAGCCGGCAATCAAATCGAATGGGTCAGGCATTGGCGCAGGCTCCGGCGGCAGCGCGGGTACGCGACATCACGGACTCATCTTGTACGCACGCGACGTGCCGCAAGTGGCTGACATAGCACAACTGGTCACGGCGCTGCGGAGTTGAGAAAAATACCATGTGGCTGCCGGCCGACCTCCACCGTGCGCAACTGGCCTGTCGCCGGATTCAGCACCGCGATCCTCTCCGCGAAGCGGCAGGTGATCCAGATCGACCCGTCCGGGGCAAATGCCAGATCGTCCGGCCCGCCTGGCACATGATAGGTGCGCAGATTCGCAAGGGTGGCCGCGTCGAGCACCGTGATCGTCCCGGCAACGCGGTTGTTGACGTAGATCTGCTTGCCGTCCGGCGAGGCGAATAATTGATGCGCTCCACTGCCGGTGCGGACGCGGTTGATCACCCGGCCAGTCGCCGGATCGACCTCGGCGACGTAGTCGGTGCCCATGTCGGCCACCAGCACATGGTCGCGATTCCACAGTACCCCGGCTGGTGTGTTGCCCACCGGAACATTCCAGATCACTGCGAGCCGGGTCAGGTCGATCGCTACCAGCCGGTTCGATCCCTGGAGCGAGACATAAACCTTTTCCGAGTCGGGCGAGAAGGCGAGATGACTCGGCATCGACGAGACTGGAAAGCGCTTGACCAGCTTCATTGTCGCCGCGTCGTAGACATCGATCTGGTCGCGGCCGAGGCCATTGACCACCAGCCACTTCGCGTTCGGGCTGAACCCTAGCTGGTATGGGTCCGCGATCGGCAGGTGGTGCTTGACCTCGCCGGTATTCGGGTCGAGGAAGAACATCTCATTGCCGACCGTATCCCCGACGAGCAGGTATTTGCCGTCTGGGCTGAGCGCAATGTGATGCGGTTCGCGCAACACCGGGACGCGGCGCAACTCGACCAATTTTGTCATGTCGATCAGGCTGACTGAAGCGCTGCGCGAATTGACGACGAAAGCGAGGCCGGTGGCACCGGCCCCCTTGGCGACCGACATCGTCAGGGCGCACAGAAGAAGCAGGCGGGTAGCGAGGCGCATCGGCGGTGAACCTTGACGGCGGCTGACGCTGCCTACGCCACGGTCGCCGCTCTCGGCAAGCGGGAACGCCTGGTCAACGTCGTTGCTGGTGCCCCGCTGGCGAAAACGGCAGCCACAAACGTGAACAGCACCGACGCAGGGGTCGAGATCAGCACATTGTCGGTGACCGCGTGAGCGGCAAAGGCGATGAAAATCAGCGACATGATATGGCGTTCAGTACGAGGCAGGTTTTGCGTACGGCGGACCACCCACAGTACAAAGGCCGCCACCAGCAGGCCACGTCCGAGCTGACCCCCCTCGACCTCCATTCGCAGGTATTCATTGTGGGCCGCCCAGGTCTGCAAAAGCTTCGCGACCTGACTGTCAGGGGAAATGATGAAATTTCCCGCCCCAAGACCCCAGCCTAGCCAGTAGGATTGATTGGCTGCGCGCTCGAATGACGGCCACAGTAATTCTCGGCCGCTCAGGTCGGTCGTATAGGCGGTGAGGACGTTGAACAGGCGGATGTCGGTCAGCGAGTGATCCAGTAACACCAGCACGGGCAGCAGTGTCGCCGCGCCAATCAGCAACAGCCAGCGCCGCCGGTCGAGCATGGCTGGCGCTGAGAAGAACGCGAGCGTTATGGTCGTGACGGCAAGGCCGTAAGCCAGCGGCGCACGCGCACCGGTCAGCATCAGGATCGCAAAATTGACTAAAAGTAGCCCTAGGTCGCCGCGCCCGCCGCCGCGGTAGAGGCGGATTAGGCAGGCATAGATCGCGGCCAGGCAGACCCCGGCGAGGAAGGCTGGATGGCCTAGCCCGGCAAGGCGCTCGCCACCCGAGTTCGACGAAGAGCGGCCGCAGGCCAGTGATGGCCAGAATCGCCCCGCCGACCGTACTCAGCAGCGGAATCCAACGCGTAGCGCGGATCATCGCCGAGCACCATTCGCGCGGCGGTCGGCTGAAGCAGAACGCGAAAGGGGCCACCGATCCGGCCAGGGATCGCAGGCTATCGGCCACGCTCAGGCCGGGATGCAGCCCGTGCAGCAGGCCGGCGGCGAAGATCGCCAAGTAGGCCCAGGCCGGATTGAACGCGTCGAATCGTGAGCCGTAGCGCAGCACGCACAGCGCGGCGAGTCCGAGTTGTGCGGCTTTCACCGCGGCGATGACTGGCCCATAGGCCGCAGGACCGATCAGGTCGTTGAGCGTCATCTCCATCGAAGTCCCGGCAATCAGCAGCCACGCGACGCTGAACCCGATCAGGTGGCGCCATGCCAGGAAGATGAGGCCGCCGCCCGCCGCCGCGCCCAGCAGTAATCCGAGAGCGTCCGGCATCAACCCCGCAACAGTGACGATCGCAGCGAAGGATATGCACGCGACCGCCACTCCCCAGGATGGCAGGTGCACCGAGCTGAGCATGGCCGTGTCTAACTTCCAGGAATGAACAACCCGCTAATTCAGTCACTGCGCGCCGCTGGGCCAGGGAGATGCCGCAATTTCGATCAAATTCACGACCGCGTGACCGGGATCGGGCAGGGCAATGCCGATGCACCCCAGCGAACAGGCCCGGGGGCGCCGGCAACGCTGTTGGCACAGGGGTTGCGTAACGGCACGCGAGGCGGTTGAGCATGGCGCCGCGGCATGTGCGGGCGAAGGGCGCCCCTGCCTACTTTCGCCTCGACATGGGTAACTCCAGGACAGAACAGGCAAACAGGAAAATACTCATGGCACCTGTGGATACCACGATCACCCGCCGGGGCTTGGGAGGCCTGGGAGTTGCAGCACTCACACTGGCCGCCATGGGCGCGGTCAAAGAGTCTGTAACACCCGCCGCGGCACAGACCGCGCCGTCGGACGGGACCATCAAGGTCGGCATCCTGCACTCGCTATCCGGAACAATGGCGATCAGCGAGACGACGTTGAAGGATGTCATGCTGATGCTGATCGACAGCCAGAACAAGAAAGGCGGCCTGCTCGGCAAAAAGCTCGAGCCTGTGGTGGTCGACCCGGCATCGAACTGGCCATTGTTCGCTGAGAAGGCGCGGGGCCTGCTGTCGGTAGACAAATGTGCTGCGGTGTTCGGCTGTTGGACGTCCGTGTCACGCAAATCGGTGCTGCCGGTGTTCGAGGAGCTGAACGGGATCCTGTTCTACCCGGTCCAGTACGAGGGCCAGGAGTGCAGCCGGAATGTGTTCTACACCGGGGCAGCACCGAACCAGCAGGCCATCCCGGCCGTCGACTACCTGATGGCCGAGGAGAAGGTCACCCGCTGGGTGCTGGCTGGCACCGACTACGTGTATCCGCGCACCACCAACCAGATCCTCGAGGCCTACCTGAAGGTCAAGGGCGTCATGCCCGACGACATTATGATAAACTACACGCCATTCGGCCATTCCGACTGGCAGAACATTGTGGCCTCGATCAAGAAGTTCGGCTCGGCCGGCAAGAAAACGGCGGTGGTCTCGACCATCAACGGTGACGCCAACGTGC
Source organism: uncultured Alphaproteobacteria bacterium (assembly GCA_963826975.1). Classification (GTDB taxonomy): domain Bacteria; phylum Pseudomonadota; class Alphaproteobacteria; order Acetobacterales; family Acetobacteraceae; genus Palsa-883. The sequence continues at coordinate 362,459 of CAWGZJ010000003.1, forward strand.
CATTCTACAAGGAACTGGGCAACCAGGGGATCAAGGCGACCGACATTCCGGTGGTGGCATTCAGCGTCGGCGAGGAAGAACTGGCCGGCATGGACACCAAGCCGCTGCTCGGTCATCTGGCTGCGTGGAACTATTTCGAAAGCGTCGACAATCCGGACAACAAGGCGTTCATTGACGCTTGGCACACCTTCATTAAGAACCCAAAGCGCACCACCAATGATCCGATGGAGGCGCACTATATCGGCTTCAATATGTGGGTGAAGGGCGTCGAGAAGGCCGGCACCACCGCCGCCAACGCGGTGATCGACGCGCTGATCGGCGTTTCGGTACCGAATCTGTCGGGCGGCTACTCGGCGATGATGCCAAACCATCACATCACCAAGCCGGTGCTGATCGGCGAGATCCAGGCGGATGGGATGTTCAACATTGTCTCGCAAACTCCGGGCCTCGTAGTGGCAGCGGAATGGTCGCCCTATGTCGCCGATACCAAGGACCTTATCGGCGATTGGCGCGCGCCGCTGCATTGCGGCGCCTACAACGTGACGACGCATACCTGCGGCGCCGGCAGCGGTAAAAAAGCCTGACGCCGATCTGGTTGCTTGACCTGGGTCGGCCGGCGCGTCTTGCCCACCCAGGCTCGTTGCCGGAAGGAAGTTGGATGCGCTGTCTGTCGGGCCTGCTGATCATTGCCCTTTTGGTGTTGGCGCCGGCCCCCGGGCGTGCCGATGATGCAGATAACGGTTTCGCCGCGCTCGCATCGGGGAATTTCGATACCATCCGGGAAGGCGTGGAGAAGCTGGCCTTCTCTGGCCATCCGGAGGCTCAGGCGGTGCTGTCCGCCCTACAGGCGGGCCGGCTGTATGTGCGCGCTGGCCATGCGCTTTTCATCAAGACTGATGACGGTAGTTTCCTCGACGCCACCACCGGTAAGCCGGCGCAGGACGTGGTGGCAAGCGGCATCAAACAGGTGCGCATCAATAACCCGGTGCGCGGCGAAGTCGAGGCTGCGCTTGGCAGCCTTCGCCTGCTGTCGACCGATCCCGCCGCGCGACTCGACGCCGCGCAGGCGGTGTTCCACTCACACGACCCCGCAGCGCTGCCGGCGCTAGACAGGGCACTCGCCAGGGAGACCGATCCCACCATCAAGCATCGGATGGAGCAGGCGCGCGCCGCCGCGCTGCTGTTCTCCGACGACGCCAAGGATGCGGATCGGCTGACCGCTGTCGCGGTGATCCGCGCGCGCGGCGATCTTGACAGCCGGGCGCTGCTGGATTCGCTAACGAACCAGCCGCCGGCGATTGCTGCGGCGGCACGCACCGCGATCACCGCGATCGACCGGGTGTTGCAACTATGGTCGGTCGCACAAAGCGTCTATTACGGGCTCAGCCTGGGGTCCGTGCTGCTGCTCGCCGCCGCCGGTCTTGCCATCACTTTCGGCGTGATGGGGGTAATCAATATGGCGCATGGTGAGATGGTGATGATCGGCGCCTACGTCACCTTCGTGGTGCAGCAGGTCATCCGCAGTGCCGCGCCTGGTCTGTTCGGCGCCAGCCTGATCATCTCGGTGCCGCTGGCGTTCATCGTTGCCGGGATCATCGGCATCATCATCGAGCGCACGCTGATCCGCTGGCTGTATGGCAGGCCGCTGGAAACGCTGCTGGCGACCTGGGGGCTGTCGCTAGTGTTACAGCAGGCGGTACGCTCGATCTTTGGCGCCAACAACCGCGATGTCGGCACGCCGGGCTGGATGAGCGGTGCAACCCAGGTTGGCGGTCTGACCATCACTTTCAATCGGCTTTACATCATCATCTTCGCAGCGATGGTGCTGGCGGCCCTGATGGCTTCGCTGCGATTTACCTCGCTCGGGCTCTCGATGCGCGCGGTCACTCAGAACCGGCAGATGGCGGCCGCGATGGGCATACGCACGCCATGGATCGACGCACTGACCTTCGGGCTGGGGTCCGGCGTTGCCGGCATGGCGGGTGTGGCGCTCAGTCAGATCGACAATGTCTCACCCAACCTCGGCCAGGGTTACATCATCGACAGCTTCATGGTCGTGGTGTTCGGCGGTGTGGGCAACTTGTGGGGTACCGTGGTCGGTGCGTTAACGTTGGGTATCGTGAACAAATTCCTGGAACCGGTCGCGGGCGCGGTGCTAGGCAAGATCGTTGTGCTGGTGTTGTTGATCCTGTTCATTCAGCGCCGACCGCGCGGCATGTTCCCGCTGAAGGGACGGGCGGCCGAGGCATGACCCGGCTCTCGTGCACGACCACCGTCGTGCTGGTACTGGGCGGAGCAATCCTTCTCGCCTTGCTCAATCTGATGACCGCTCCCAGTGCGCCGATGCATGTGTCGACCTATGTGGTGTCGCTCGCGGGCAAATATCTGTGCTTCGCGATGTTGGCGCTGGCGGTCGATCTGGTGTGGGGGTTCGCTGGCATCCTGACGCTCGGCCACGCTGCCTTCTTTGCGCTTGGCGGCTATGCCATGGGCATGTACCTGATGCGTCAGATCGGCACGCGGGGTGTCTACAGCAATCCGATCCTGCCGGACTTCATGGTGTTCCTTGGATGGCATGAACTGCCCTGGTACTGGTACGGCTTCAACTGGTTCGCCTTTGCCGCACTGATGGTGGTGGTGGTGCCCGGCGTCCTGGCACTGGTGTTCGGTTGGCTGGCGTTCCGCTCACGGGTCACCGGCGTCTACCTGTCGATCATCACGCAGGCACTGACCTATGCGTTGTTGCTGGCGTTCTTCCGCAACGACATGGGTTTCGGCGGCAACAACGGAATGACCGACTTCAAGGACATCCTCGGGTACAACGTGCAGGACGAGAGCACGCGCTGCAGCATGCTGGTCATCACCGCGGCGTTCCTCTGCGTGCAATTCTTGATGGCGCGCTATCTGGTCACTTCACGCTTCGGCAAGGTACTAATCGCAGTGCGCGACACAGAATCGCGCACCCGCTTCCTGGGCTACCGGCCGGAGGCTTACAAGCTGGTTGTCTGGGTGGTGTCTGCGGTGATGTCCGGCATCGGCGGCGCGTTGTATGTACCGCAGGTCGGCATCATCAATCCGTCGGAGTTCGCGCCCGGGAACTCGATCGAGGCGGTAATCTGGGTTGCGGTTGGTGGACGCGGTACGCTGTCCGGCGCCATCCTGGGCGCGGTGTTGGTTAACCTGGGCAAGACCTGGTTCACCTCGGTACTGCCGGAATGGTGGCTCTATGCGCTGGGTGCGATGTTCATTTTTGTCACGCTGCTTTTGCCACGCGGGCTGGTGGGCCTGCTGCCGCGCCGGTCGGGTGCGGGAAGGGGCGACGCAACAATGACCGCGCAGGACGCGGCGACCGAGCGGGCAGTCGTGGCGGCGCGGGAGGCTGTCGCCCGGGAGGTCGTCGAATGAGTGGCGCCATGGTGCAGAGCGGCGACACGTTGCTGTATCTCGATGGCGTAACGGTGAGCTTTGATGGCTTTCGCGCGCTGAACGCGCTGTCTCTGGTGCTGGAAGCCGGCGAGATGCGCGCGGTAATCGGCCCAAACGGCGCCGGCAAAACCACGATGATGGACGTGATCACCGGCAAGACGCGACCTGACCAGGGCAAGGTGGTGTTCGGCAAGGACACCGACCTGACCCGCATGGACGAGCCGGCGATCGCGGCACTCGGTATCGGGCGCAAGTTCCAGAAGCCAACGGTGTTCGAGCCGCATACGGTTTGGGACAATCTGCTGCTGTCGCTGGCCGAGGATCGCCGCCCGCGCTTCACCCTGTGGGCGCGCGAGACCGCATCGGAGAAGCGGCGGATCGAAGAGATTCTCGCAACCACGCGGCTGACCGAGCAGCGTCAGCGACAGGCCGCCGCGCTGTCGCATGGGCAGAAGCAGTGGCTGGAGATCGGCATGCTGCTGGCGCAGGAACCGCAACTCCTGCTGGTGGACGAACCGGTGGCCGGCATGACCAACTCCGAGACCGAACAGACCGCCGAGTTGTTGCGCGAGATTAACAAGACGCGCAGCGTGGTGGTAGTGGAGCACGACATGGCCTTCGTGCGCGCGCTGGGTGTGAAGGTGACAGTGCTGCATGAGGGTTCGGTGCTGTCCGAGGGATCCATCGATCATGTCAGCGAGGACCCGCGCGTGATCGAAGTGTATTTGGGTCGGTAGATGCTGGAAGTCGACCACGTTGATCTGCATTACGGCGCGGCGATCGCGCTGCGCCAAGTGTCCATCTCTGCCGACGTCGGCGCGGTGACGTGTCTGCTGGGCCGCAACGGCGTTGGCAAGACCTCTCTGCTGCGCGCGATCGTGGGAGCGCACCCGATCACACATGGTACCATCAGATGGGAAGGCGCGGATATCACCAGGCTGCCGACGTATGAGCGGGCGCGGCGCGGTATCGCCTGGGTGCCGCAAGGGCGCGACATCTTCCCGCTGCTGACGGTGCGGGAGAATCTGGAGACCGGTTTTGCCGTCCTGCCGCGCGGCCAGCGCAAGTTGCCGGACGAGATCTGCGAGTTGTTCCCAGTGCTGAGGACCATGCTGCGCCGGCGCGGCGGCGACCTGTCGGGTGGCCAGCAGCAGCAACTTGCGATCGCCCGTGCGCTGGTTACCAAGCCACGTCTGCTGGTGCTGGACGAGCCGACCGAGGGGATTCAGCCCAGCATCATTAAGGATATCGGCCGGGTGATTGCATTGTTGCGGTCGCGTGGAGACATGGCCATCCTGCTGGTCGAACAGTATTTGGACTTTGCCAAGGAACTGGCTCAGACGATCGTCGTGATGGATCGCGGCGATATCGTCTTGTCGGGGCGGCAGGAGGAGCTCGACGAAGCGGATGTACGACGCCGCCTGTCTGTCTGAGCCCCAGACGCTGCAGCGTGCTGTTGGCGAGCTGGCGGTTTCCGTCCGCCGACGTGATGAGGTCACGGTATTGGATCGGCTGCGCCAGGCCGGCTGCCTGAAGGCGCGGTTCCCGCGGGTACTGGTGCCAGGATGGATCGACGTCATGACATTGAACACCTCAGGCGGCATCGCCGGCGGGGATCGGTTGGACAGTACATTCGACGTGGGGGTCAACGGGCGTGCCTCGATAGCGGCGCAGGCAGCGGAGCGGTTCTACCGTGCGCCGCCGGGCAGTGCTCCGTCGAGCGTGCGGACACGTATCGCGGTGGCGGCGGGTGCTGCGGCGGAGTGGCTGCCGCAGGAGACGATCCTGTTCGATCGATGCGCGCTCGACCGTAGGCTGGAAGTGGATCTCGCTGATGACGCGTGGTTCCTGGGGGTGGAGTCGCTGGTGTTCGGCCGCGCGGCCATGGGTGAGACGGTCAAGCAGGCATCGTTGCGCGATCTGATCCAGGTGCGCCGCGCCGGGCGAAGGCTGTGGCACGATGCGGTGCGGCTGGAGGGCGATGTCGCGGCGATCCTGCAGCGCAAGGCAGTTGCCGATGGAGCGCGTGCAATTGCAACGATCCTCCACGTGGCGCAAGGCGCCGAAGCGATGCTGACGGCGGTACGGGAAGCACTCCCCCTCCCCTTGAGGGCTTGGGCCGCGAAGCGGACCAAGGTCGGGGGGAGGGGTCCAGCTCCAGAATCCGCCGCCAGCGCCTGGAACGGCATGCTGATCGCGCGCATTCTGGCGCCCGACAGTGCGGCGCTGCGGGTCGCGGTTGTTGCGGTATTGCGCGTGCTGCGCCACGACCGGCCGCTGCCGCGGGCATGGATGTGCTGAGGGGACGCGCGGAATGAATCTGACGCCAAGAGAGAAGGACAAGCTGCTGATCAGCATGGCCGCGATCGTGGCCCGGCAACGGCTAGAGCGTGGGGTAAAGCTGAACCACCCCGAGGCGGTCGCGCTGATCACCGATTTCGTGGTCGAGGGCGCGCGTGACGGCAAAAGCGTCGCCGACCTGATGGAGGCTGGCGCGAAAGTGATCACCCGTGCACAGGTCATGGAGGGTGTCCCCGAAATGATCCATGACGTCCAGGTCGAGGCGACGTTTCCGGACGGCACCAAATTGGTTACTGTGCACGAGCCGATTCGGTAGTGGAGAGGGCGGTGGTCGCTATTCAAGCGGTGACGATATCGGGTTGGATGAAAGAGTTTCTGGATCGCTACGGTCAGAAGCCCTTCAAGAAGTCTCGTGACCATACTGTGCATAATGAGCAGGACCTGTTGAAGATCGTCAAATACTTCTTCCTCGGCAAATTCCCCAATGTAGAACCAGAGGCCGAAACCCGGGGAGGCAGGCTCGATTTTCGGTTCGGAGATACGGCCCTCGAGATTGTAGTCAAGAATAAGAGCGGGGTGGGAAGCTTCACGACTTCATCCAACAACTCAGAGCTCTCAAAGTTGAGACGACATCGGGGCCGCTCGGTTCTGGCACTAATCAACATGGAAAAGAGTTCCACGTTCCATATACGGAAGCAGATGACCCAATTCAAGGATTTTACCCTCGGTAAAGGAAATCACAAGCTGAACGCTATCACGGTCCTTTACTTTGCACGTTCAAAGCGCGGTTACCAAGTTGAGAAATTCTATCTGCGGAGGAAATCGTGATCCCCGGTGAATTGTTCACTCAACCCGGCGACCTTGAGCTCAACGCCGGGCTCCCCCGCACCACGCTCACCGTTGCCAACACCGGCGACCGGCCAATCCAGGTTGGCAGCCACTACCATTTCGCGGAAACCAATCCGGCCCTGTCATTCGACCGCACCGCCGCCCGCGGCCAGCGGCTCGATATCGCCGCCGGCACCGCCGTCCGCTTCGAGCCCGGCCAGACCCGCGAGGTCACGCTGGTCCCATATCGCGGCAAGCGCGTCGTGCAAGGCTTCCGCGCCGCCGTCATGGGAGCACTCGACTGATGGCCCGCATCGCCCGTGCCGCCTATGCCGATATGTTCGGCCCCACCACCGGCGACCGCGTGCGCCTGGCCGACACCGAACTGTTCATCGAGGTCGAGCGCGATCTGACGATCTACGGCGAGGAGGTGAAATTCGGCGGCGGCAAAGTGATCCGCGATGGCATGGGCCAGTCGCAGGCCTCGCAAGCCCAGGGCGCGGTCGACACCGTCATCACCAACGCACTGATCATCGATCACTGGGGCATCGTCAAGGCGGACGTCGCCATCACCAACAGCCGCATCGCCAAAGTCGGCAAGGCGGGCAACCCGGACGTTCAGCCCGGTGTCGATATCATCATAGGCCCAGGCACCGAGGTGATCGCCGGCGAGGGCAAGATCCTCACCGCAGGCGGTATCGACAGCCATATTCATTTCATCTGCCCGCAGCAGGTGGACGATGCGATTGCCTCCGGTGTCACCACGCTGATCGGCGGCGGCACCGGCCCCGCTACCGGCACCGCGGCGACCACCTGCACGCCGGGTCCGTGGCATCTCGCGCGCATGCTGCAAGCAGCCGAGGGCCTGCCGGTCAATCTCGCCTTCGCGGGCAAGGGCAACGCTGCGCGGCCCGCCGCCCTGGAGGAAATGATCCGTGCCGGCGCGGCCTGCCTCAAGCTGCATGAGGATTGGGGTACTACGCCGGCGGCCATCGACAATTGCCTGTCAGTTGGTGATCGTTACGACGTGCAGGTAATGATCCACACCGACACGCTGAACGAGTCGGGTTTTGTGGAAGATACCATCGCGGCCTTCAAGGGTCGCACCATCCACGCCTTTCACACCGAGGGCGCCGGCGGTGGCCACGCGCCTGATATCATCAAGGTTGCCGGCCTGTCGAACGTGCTTCCCAGCTCCACCAACCCAACGCGGCCTTACACGGTGAACACGCTGGACGAACATCTCGACATGCTGATGGTATGCCATCACCTGGACAGTTCGATCCCGGAAGATGTTGCCTTCGCGGAAAGCCGCATCCGCAAGGAAACCATCGCCGCCGAGGACATCCTGCACGATCTCGGCGCGCTCTCGATGATGTCGTCGGATAGCCAGGCGATGGGGCGTGTCGGCGAGGTGATCATCCGCACCTGGCAGACCGCGCACAAGATGAAGACGCAGCGCGGGCCTTTGCCCGGTGACGGCGCGGCTGACAACGCACGGGTGAAGCGCTACATCGCCAAATACACCATCAATCCGGCGATCGCGCAGGGCATGGCGCGGGAGATCGGCTCGATCGAAGCCGGCAAGCTGGCCGATCTTGTGCTGTGGTCGCCGGCGTTCTTCGGCGTAAAGCCTGATCTGGTCATCAAAGGCGGCTCCATCGCTTGCGCGCCGATGGGCGATCCCAACGCCTCGATCCCGACGCCGCAGCCGGTGCACTACCGACCGATGTTCGGCGCGTTCGGCCGTGCTCTGGCGGCGAGTTGCGTCACGTTTGTTTCGGCAGCAGCGCTGGAGGCAGAGGTCGGCAACGCACTGGGATTGCAACGGCGGCTCGCTGCGGTGGCCAACACGCGCGGCGGCATTGGCAAGCACAGCATGATCCACAACAACGCCACGCCGCTGATCGAGGTCGATGCGGAAACCTACGAGGTGCGCGCCGACGGCATGCTGCTGACCTGCGAGCCAGCAACCGTACTGCCGATGGCGCAGCGTTACTTCCTGTTCTGATGCGCGCACAGAGCCTGCTGCCAGCCGGAAGCTGGGACGCTGCCAGAGAAGTCGATCACGTGCTGATCGACTTCGATCACCGGCATCGTCGGCGCATCCTGTTGCCGACTGAAGGCGGCAACCAGGTGCTGCTCGATCTCCCACAGGCCACGCGGCTGCGCCATGGCGACGGGCTGCGGCTCGACGACGGCGGCGTGATCCGAGTCTGCGCGAAACCCGAACCGCTGCTGGAGATCCATGCGCATGATGAAGGCGAACTGGTTCGTATCGCCTGGCATCTTGGCAACCGGCATCTGCCGGTGCAGTTGTTCGGCGATCGTATCCGCATCCGCGCCGACCATGTGATCAAGGCGATGGTGCAAGGCCTCGGCGGGCACGTCGATACGATCGAAGCACCATTCGACCCGGAACCCGGCGCCTATGCCGCCGGGCATCACCACCACCATCACGACGATGACGATGCGCATCAACATGGGTAGCCACCCAGGCTCGCACAAGAGTGACGCATCGGCGCAGGCGCTGCTGCACCTGCTTACCTGGCTGTCGCCGGCCTTCCCCACCGGTGCCTTCGCCTACTCGCACGGCATCGAATGGGCGGTCGAAGCGGGTGACATCACTGACCGCGACACGTTGCGCGACTGGCTCGCCGACCTGCTGACGCACGGCGCACCCCGCAACGACGCAATCCTGCTCCGCCACGCCCACCATCCGGACACCGACCTCGCTGCGCTCGCCGATCTCGCCGCCGCCGCCGCGCCCGCGCGCGAGCGTCAGGCCGAGACGCTGAACCAGGGCGCTGCCTTCATGCGCGCCGCCCGTCCCTGGGGCTGTCCGACCCTGCCCGATCCCGTCGCCTACCCGATCGCGGTCGGCGCGCTCGCCGGCCTGCACGACATCGACGCCGACGCCACAACGATCGCGTATCTGCAATCAGTCACCGCCAACCTGATCTCCGCCGCCGTCCGCCTGGTGCCGCTCGGCCAGTCCTCCGGTCTCGTGGTCCTCGCCGCGCTCGAACCGGTCATCCTGCGCATCACCACCGAAACACGCAGTGCCACACTGGACGATCTCGGCGGTGCCGCCTTCCGCTCCGACCTCGCCGCGATGCGGCACGAAACCCAATACACAAGGTTGTTCCGCTCATGACCGCGTCCCCACATGGCCCGCTCCGCGTCGGCATCGGCGGCCCGGTCGGCACCGGCAAGACCGCACTGATGGACGCGCTGTGCAAGATATTCCGTAACAGTTACGAAATCGCCGCCATCACCAACGACATCTACACCAAGGAAGACGCCGAGTTCCTGACCCGCGCCGGCTCCCTGCCGCCGGAACGAATCCTCGGCATTGAAACCGGCGGCTGCCCGCACACAGCGATCCGCGAGGACGCCAGCATCAACCTAGCCGGCGTCGCCGACCTTCATCACCGCTTCCCCGGCCTCGATCTGATCCTGATCGAATCCGGTGGAGACAACCTCGCCGCCACGTTCAGCCCAGAACTCGCCGACCTGACCATATACGTCATCGACGTCTCCGCCGGCGACAAGATCCCCCGCAAGGGCGGTCCCGGCATCACCCGCAGCGACCTGCTGGTGATCAACAAGATCGACCTCGCACCGCACGTCGGCGCCAGCCTCGAAATCATGGACCGGGACGCCCGCAAGATGCGCGGCGACCGACCGTTCGTATTCGCCAACATTCGCGCCGGCACCGGCGTCGCCGAGATCGCGGCGTTCGTCGAGCGCCAAGGCGGACTGGCGCGCCCCGCCTGATCAGCTAGCCTTCCCCCAACACATCTCGGGGGATATGAACCATGACCGACATCCGCGTCATCGCAACCGGCCTCGGCTTTCCAGAGGGACCGGTGGCGATGCAGGACGGCTCCATCGTGTTGGTGGAGATCGAGCGACAGACCGTCACCCGCGTGCGCCCCGACGGCCGCGTTGAGGTCGTCGCCCACACCGGCGGCGGTCCCAATGGCATGGCCGTCGGCCCGGACGGTGCGTTCTACATCTGCAACAATGGCGGCTTTGCCTGGCGGCTGGAACACGGACTGTTCCGCCCGGCGGCCCAGGCCTCGGACTACATCTGCGGCAGCATCCAGCGCGTCGATCCCGTTACCGGCAAAGTCGAAACGCTTTACGATAGTTGCAACGGCCACAAGTTGCGTGGCCCGAACGACCTCGTGTTCGACGCCCACGGCGGCTTCTACTTCAGCGACCTGGGCAAGAGCCGCGCGCGCGACCGCGATCACGGCGGGCTGTACTACGCCCTGGCCGACGGCTCCAAAATCACCGAAGTGGCGTATCCGATCCTCACCCCCAACGGCGTCGGCCTCTCGCCCGACGGCGACACCGTCTACGTGGCCGAGACTGAAACGGCGCGGCTCTGGGCCTTCGACATTACCGCGCCCGGCGTCGCGCAAAAACAGCCCTTTCCGTCGCCGCACGGCGGCCGGCTTGTCGCCGGGCTTGGTGGCTTCCAGCGCTTCGATAGCCTGGCGCTGGACGCGCACGGCAACATCTGTGTTGCAACGTTGATCACCGGGGCCGTCACGTCGATCGCGCCGGATGGCGGGATCGTGCGGCAGGTGAAGATGCCGGACCCGGTGACCACCAATATCTGCTTCGGCGGCCCGGACTTGCGCACCGCCTACGTCACGCTGTCCGGCACCGGCAAGCTGGTTGCGCTGGATTGGCCCGAGGCAGGGCTGAAGCTCCACCACTACGCCTGACATCGCCCGCCGCTCGGATATCTTCACTCGGGCTTCTTCTGCTCAGCAGGTTTCTTCGCTTCCGGTTTCGCCGGCGCCTCCGGACGTGCCACCGCAGTCGGATGCGCTTCAGGCGCGGGACGCGTGGCCTCCACCGGGTGTGGCTCGACGGCCGGCCGCGCGACAACCGGCGTCGGATGCGCCACCGGTGGCGGGGCCGCGGGATGCGGTGCGGCCGGCGCGGCCGTATGCGGGGCCTCGGCGGGATGCGGAACCTCCGCCGGGTGTGGCTCGACGGCGGGCCGCGCAACCGCCGGCACCGGATGCGTCACCGATGGTGGCGTGGCGGAGTGCGGCGTGCCCGGCGCGGCCGTGTGCGGGGCCTCGGCGGGATGCGGAGTCTCCGTCGGATGTGGCTCAACGGCGGGCCGCGTAACCGCCGGCACCGGATGCGCCGCCGACGGCGGCGCTGCGGGGGGCGCTGCGCCCGGCGTCGCGGGGTGCGGCACTTCGGTGGGATGCGGACCCTCCGCCGGGTGTGGCTCGACCGCGGGCCGCGCGACCGCCGGCACCGGATGCGCGCCTTCCTGTGGTGTTGCGGGATGCGGTGCCTCGGCGGGATGCGCGGTTGGCGCTTCGGGCTTCGCTGGTGCCCCCGGCGCGTGTGGCGGCACCGCGGCGCCAGGCGCACCTGGCACCGGCGCCGGCACTGGCCGGGTCGCGGGTGCCACCACGCCCGGGCGCGCGACAGCCGGTTTCACGGGCGCACGCAGCGGCACGGCAGCGGGACGGCCCGGCACAACCGCCACGATGGGATGCACCGCCGGACCCGGCGCCCGACGTGGCGCGACACCAGGCGCGGGCGCAACGTGCAACTGGCGGGCGACAGCCGGGGTCACCCCAACGGTCGTGGCCGTCGGCCGAATCGGCTCGCGTCCGAATGTCGGCCGTGCCGCCGCAAGCTGCTGCGGCGAGACCGGTATCACGGCGCGCGCCACCGGGCGAGATTCCGCCAACGCCGCCGCCGGCACCACGGTCGCGAAGCTGGCGTTATGATAGTTGTTGATGGTGACGTTGTTGACCGTGGTGATATTGGTGATATTGGTGATGTGCGGATTGACGTAGCGGACATACTGCTCGCTCGCGTGGTACCATGGACGGTACACCTCGCCCGGCGCCAATGGGCACCAGCCGATCGACCCACCAACCGCGACGCTGACGCCCACGCCGACCCCGAAGAAGGTCACCAGCGCCGGGGCATAGACCGGACGCACGCTGACCGCGACGCCCGGCACCCAACCCCAGCGGGCGCCGAAACGCGCCCACCGGCCGTAATGGAACGGCGCAAATCCCCAAGGGGCCTCATCCACCCAGGTCCAGCCCCATGGCTGCACATAGGCCCAACGTCCGTTGCGGTACGGCGCCCACCCCGCCGCTACGGGCGGATACCAAACCTGGCCGTACTCGGGTGCGGTTTGCCAGGTGCCGGCGGTGGTCAGGTCTTCCCCGCCCGTCATCACTCCGACGAAGGCCGGCGGCGCAACGGCCGGCGCGGGCGGCGGCCGGTTGCGTGCCAGCATCGCCGTCAGGAACGCGTCCGGCGACGCCGCCCCGACGCTGCCCTGGAACGTGTCGGTGCCGGTGAACGTCGCCGCCTGGCCCGGCCCGACATTCAGCCCGGCGCCAGCATCGCTAACCTGGGCCGAGCCAGTGACCACCGTCACCACCGTCGGGTCCGTGGTGTCGCCCGCGACGACGCCGTAATCGCCTGGTGCGGCGATGGTGACCGCGCCGCGTGGCGTCTGCAGCACGATCGTCTCGCCCTGCGCCAGGACGCGAACATGCAGGTAAACCTCGCCCTGCGGAATTGTCGCGGTCACCCCGGTGGTGTCGAGCGTGGCAAGATCCAGTTCGGTTGACTCGTTCAACGCAATCCGGGCGCCGCCGAGCTCAAGATCGGTTTCCGCGCCGGGCTCGGTCCAGAACGCGTTGCCGGACACGACCGGATAATTCAGCGTCGCCGGGCTCCAGTCCGTGTCGTCCGCGGTGTGGAACGAGACGGTGCCGGTGACCAGCGCCAGCCGCCCGACGCGCGCAGGCGGATCCGCGGTCGACTGGTCGGCCGGAGCTGCGGCGCCCGCTGCTGGTGGCGGTGGGGCACCCTGGGCCGATACGCGCTGCGCCAGCAGGGGGCCGATCAGCAGGCCCGTGATCGCCAGAAGGCCGGTCAGTCGAAGCAGGTCGCTCTGTGTGCGCACGGTACGGGTCACCTTCCCCTGAATGACGTGCCGAATGAGCGAGCAAGAATGCGGCGCCAGCGTGGCGACATTCGCCGCGACTTCACGTCTCCCGCGCTGGCCGGCAAGGTCGAGGCGCGCTGCGACGACGGTCAGGGTGCCACCCCGCCTGCTGCGCCGATTGGATCGCCATCACGACCGTCCACTCCCCAGCCCGCTCGGCGTGGGCCGCCAACTCGTCCGCCGCTGGGTCGTTGCCGGCAGTGCTGTTCGACCGCCGCCACCGGAACGGCCCCGCGCCAAACCGCACCACCGCGCCACGTTGCATGAGGCCTTTGTCGCTGCGTTTGCGATCCGCCGCGGCCGTGTCGCCGCCGCTCTCTCTCCCAGGTCGCACCGCACCACGTTGCATGAGGCTTTTGTCACCACGTGCGCAATCCGCCGTCGCCGAGGCGCCACCATCCTCGCTCCCTGTCGTGCCGGCAGAGCCTATCTCGGAGCAGGCCGAGCCCCGGCCACCCACATCTCCGCCCACCTCAGCGTGTACCGCACCACGTTGCATGAGGCTTTTGTCACCGTGTGCGCAATGCGCCGTCGCCGGGCCGTCACCATCCTCGCTCCCTGTCGTGCCGGCAGTGCCTGTCTCGGCGCGGGCCGAGCCCCGGCCATCCACGTCTCCGCCCACCTCAGCCCGCACCGCACCACGTTGCATGAGGCTTTTGTCGCCGCGTGCGCGATCCGCCGTCGCCGAGGCGCCACCATCCTCGCTCCCTGTCGTGCCGGCAGAGCCTGTCTCGGCGCGGGCCGGGCCCCGGCCATCCACGTCTCCGCCCACCGCAGCCCGCACCGCGCCACGTTGCGTGAGGCTTTTGTCGCCACATGCGCGATCCGTCGTCGTCGGGCCGCCACCATCCTCTGTCCTACTCATGCCGGCGGAGCCTGCCTTGGCGCAGGCCGGGAGACCGGCGCTCACGCTTGCCTCGCTCTCACCGGCCCCCGCCGCCGAGCCACCACCGGCACAAGCACCCTCCGGCAGACGCTTCACGGGGTCTTGTCCGCGATTCCCGAGCAGCGCTGCCCGCTCCCGCAACCTCATCAGCCGCTTGATCTTCCGCGCGCGGGCGACCGCCGCCTTCCACGGGGCCAGCGCCGCCACCTCGGCACGCGCCTGCGCCAGCTCGGCCTTCCGCCCACGCAACACCGGCTGCGGCGCCCGCGCGAACCGCCCCCGCGCATCCCGTCGCCGGTTGCACGGAGCATGCCCCACTAGAGCCTGCCACCGGGCATCTTGACCCGGTGGAACACTTGACCCGGGGGTCGCCGCCACCGGCGCATATCCCAACGACGTGCGGTGCATCGGCACCGCGTTCAGCTCCGGCGTGTCATCCGCCCGAAACCGCGCCACGAACACCGCAGGCAACCAGGGCAGATGATTGAGCACCGCGACCTTTAGCCGCAACCGTCGCAGCAAAATGCCGCCCCGCTGGCTGCTCGCCCGAAGTTCCCCGTCATGTCCGGTTTGGGCGTACGCCCCGTGCGTGGTGCGCGCGGCCGCTATCCTCGCGAGACCCTCCGGCGTCCGCGGCCCGGTGCTTTTCCCGCCATGCATCCGGCAGCGCCCGTTCGCCATCGCCGGCGCCCGGCAGGCGCAACCCGTCCGCTTGGCCCTCGCCCCGCAGCGTGGCGCCAGGTTGGGATTGCCGCGCGGATTGCCGCTCCGCAGTGGTCCGTTTCGCGCACCGGGTGGCGGCCCCAGCGGATCGAGATGCAAGGTGGCAGGCCCCGGTGTGGCAGGCCGTTGGATGGGGGCCGGCTCTGGCGTCGCGGCATTGGCGTCCGGGCCGGCGGTGGGGCAGGGGGCTGAAATGGGGGGCATTGCAATCCTGGTGTGCTAGAGATTAGTTATTCTCTCTTACACCAGATCGTCCCGGAACGCCACATCAAGCTGCAGGGGAGCGATGCTCTCACGCCGGAATTCCACGCGAGAGCCGCGCCAGGTGCGCTGGCGGCAGAGGCCGCGCCCTCGGCGGTCCTTGGTCCAGGCGGCCTTGGTCCGGGCGGCAAGCCAGGTCGGATTGCACTGCGCGCGCGCAATCCCCCTCAATCCGAAACAATCGCCACAGCCCGAGTCCACCCAGCCGACGCCCGATGCACCTTCACCGGAAAGCACACCACCTCAAACCCATCCGCCGGAAGCGCCTCCAAATTATGCAGCTTCTCCAAATGCGAATACCCGATCTCCCGCCCCGCCCGATGCCCTTCCCAGATCAACCCCGCATCCCCGGTCTCCGCCACCTTCTTCCGCGTCAGCGAAAACGGCGCGTCCCAGCTCCACCCATCGGTGCCAACCAGCCGAACCCCGCGCTCCAGCATCCACAGCGTTGCCGCCTTGCCCATCCCACACCCGGAATCGACATAATCATCCGCACCGTACTTCGCCCCGGCGCTGGTATTCACCACCACGATCTCCAACGGCCGCAACGTATGCCCAATACGCTGCAACTCCGCCTCCACATCGCCCGGCGTCGCCACATACCCATCCGGCAAATGCCGAAAATCCAGCTTCACACCCGGCTGAAAACACCACTCCAGCGGCACCTCATCGATCCGCCAGGACGGCTCACCCCCCGGCGTCAACGCATGGTTCATCGTCGAGAAGTAATGATACGGCGCATCCAGATGCGTGCCGTTATGCGTGCTGATCGCCACGCGCTCCACCGCGGCATATTCGCCGTCCGGCAACTGGTCCACGCGCACTCCCATATATTCCGTCATCGCCGGCGCGGTCATATGGTGATCGAGATACTCGATCTTCGGCAACGAATGCGGCGGATCGCTCTTGATGCCCGTCTTCAGCGGCACCGAGATATCAACGAACCGCCGCCCCATCCGCCGCGCCCCGCCTACTCGGCCGCCATCAGGCTGGCCGGATCAGCCCCAACCCGCCCCATCTCGCCCGCAACCGCGCGCGCCAGGCGGAAATCGTAATGCACCGCCTGCAACCCCGGCACCGGTGACGCCGGATCATCCGCCGCGGTGATCACCAGCGACCCGGACACCCCGAACACCGTATCCAAATCGATATGGTCATCATCCCCAAAGTACAGCGCGGTCACCAGCTCGCGAAAACCCTCGCCGCCGATCAGGAAATGAATATGCGCCGGGCGGAACCCATGCCGGTTCTGCGCCCGCACCATCTGCCCCACCGGCCCATCCATCGGAATCGGATACCCCAGCGGGCGCACCGTTCGGAAATGATATTTCCCCTCGTTGTCGCAGCGGAAACTCGCCCGCAAATCCATCACGTCGTGATCCTGCATCTGCAGATCATACAGCCCGTGTTCGCTGGTCTGCCACACCTGCACCAGCGCATGCGGGATCGGCGCCCCGTCATTGTCGGTCACCTGCCCATACATCACGATCTGCTTGCTGGACGGGTTACGCACGATGCTGTCCCCCAGCGCTAGCTCCGGCGAGCCCTCACGATAGAACGGTCCGAGCAGACTACTTTGCGTCCCCAGCTCCCGCGCCTTCTTGTCGTGCAGTGCGTTGACCACGGCGCTGACGCCCAGCACGTCCGACAGCAGAATGAACTCCTGCCGGACCGGCGTGCACGCCTTGCCGACCTGGGTCAGGAACGCGATGCCGGTCAGCCACTCCGCCGGGGTCAAATTCACCTCGCGGGCGAACGCGTGCAGGTGCCGCACCGCCGCATCCGCGATCTCCTTCAGCCGAGAATCCGGTGTCGCCGCCATCTGCGCCAGCGCCGCATCGGTCGCCGAGAATTCGTCAAGGTCCTGCATCTGTCCCTCCCGATCGTCAGTCCCACTCGACCTCGCCCCTACTCTACCTCGCCGACTTGGCGGATGCACGCAAGACTGCTCGTTCCAGCCGCTCCAGCCGATGATCGGTCCGCCCATGCGCCCGCAGCACCCCCAGCGTCTGCGCCAGGTACTCCACACAGGTGCCCAGGCCGCCGGCGGCCACCGCCAGGCTCGCCGCGATCACCGCCTCATCCAACCGCCCCGAGTAGCGAGGATACGCGCGGTTGGCGACAAATGTGGCGGCCCGCACCGGACCGTCCTCGGTGTCAACCCGCACCCAGCGCGCCATGTATCCGCCCGAGAACATCTCGCGCCGCCATGGCAACAACAGCTCGGCGCGCGCCGTCGCCGCCGGAAAGCGGAACAGCATCCCAACCGAGCTGCCGCCACGATCGAGCGCCAGCATCAGCCCCGGCGCCTCCGGCGTCCCGCGCCCCATATGCGCCCACAAACAATAGCTGCGATGCCAGCCCCGCACGACGCCGGGCCGGCTCTCGGCATAGTGCATCGCCGGGTTCCACATCAACGAACCGTAGCCGAACAACCAAACATCCTGGCCGGGCGGATGCGAGGCCAGCATCGCATCCAAACTCGCCTCGATCTCCGCGTCCGACCGCAGTGCGGCGCCATCCGACATCCGCAGCCGCGCCGCCGCGATCAGCGAGCCGTCGCGCAGCGCCTCCGCCGTGATGCGGATGGTCTGCTCGACCGCATCGGCGGCAGTGTCCCCGGCAGCGTCCTCCGGTGCCATCAGCTTGCCGGCCGTCGCGGCACGACAAGCTTCGGCGTGAAAACCTGTACCGCCTCACCCTGCTGGTTCAGCGTAGTACAGCGCACGACCACCATCCCCCGCTCCGGCCGAGAGCGCGAAGGTATGATCTCCAGCACCTCGGTCTCCACGTGCAGCATATCGCCCGGTCGCGTCGGTCGCGGCCAGGCCAGTTCGCCACCGGTGCCGATGATGCCCCCGGCCATCGGGACGCTGTCGATCACCATCCGCATCGTCAGCGCCGCGGTGTGCCAGCCGCTGGCGGCCAGGCCGCCGAACAGGGTGCCCATCGCCGCCGCATCGTCCAGATGGAAGGGCTGCGGATCGTAGCGCGCTGCAAACTCCACGATCTCAGCGGCCAAAACCTCGCGCGCCGTGCTGACAAACCGCTGCCCAACCACGAGGTCCTCAAGAAACAGACGTTCGGGCTTGCGTTGATCTTCCCCAGTGACCCGTAGCATCCCCGTCGCTTCCAACACGCCCGTCGCTTGCCCCATCCCCGTCGCTTCTAACACGCGCGTCGCTTGTATCATGCCCGTAGCTTGTATCATCCCTGTCGCTTGTATCATGGTAGTGACGGTTCTATCTTCCGTCCATGCGCCATACAAGCTTGTCGGGGATGCCCTGCCCGATCGCCCGCAGCCTCGACCGCGTCGGCGAGTGGTGGAGCATCCTGATCCTGCGCGACGCCTTGCGCGGTGCCACTCGGTTCGATGATTTCCGCCGCAGCCTGGGCGTTGCGCCCAACATGCTCACCCGCCGCCTGACGGCATTGGTGGACGCCGGATTGCTCGAACGGCGCCGCTACAGCGAACACCCGCCGCGAGACGAGTACGTGCTCACCGATCGCGGCCGCGATTTCCGCCCCGTGCTGCTGTCGCTACTGGCCTGGGGCAATCGCCACTTTGCGCCCGAGGGGCCGAGCGTTGAGATCGTCCACACGGCAACCGGCCGACCGGCTGATCCCGTGCTGGTCGATCGTCACACCGGGTTGCCGGTTGACGGCCCAGCCTACCGGACGATCCACCACCGTCCGTCCGTCTCGCCGCCCGAGCGCATCGCCACCGAGGACGCCCACGAAGCGGCATGAACGCTCGGTCCGGAAGGGCATCCATCACCGCACCGGCCGCGCCCCTGACGCTCAGCCCGCGCGCTCAGGTGCTGCCCGACACGATCCCATCCAGCCAACCAAGCCGCGCCCGGCTTTGCCGGGTATCCTGATGATGGTGGGCCATCGGGCGAAGTGTGCTCGGCACCCCGCAATCACACCTGCGCCGACCCCCTGCCACATTCGCGACGCGAATCGGCACGAGATGCTAAGGCTCCTCCGCGAACTCGGGGCGGAGGCGCCCCACGGCGAAGGAGAAACCGATGCAACGGATCCTGATGGCCGCTGCCTTCAGCCTGCTCACGTTCGTCAGCGCACATGCGCAATCGGACGCGCAGGCCCTGGTGGACCGCTCCACCTTGGCGCTGCAGGAGATGATGACGCAGACCGTCTCGCAGGACCCGCGCCGCGCGCTGCAAAGCGCCCGCGGTGTGTTGATCTGCCCGCAAATCTTCCGCGCCGGCTTCTTCTTTGGCGGTGAGGGCGGCGGCTGCGTGCTGGTGGCTCGCGGCGCCAACAGCACCTGGTCCTATCCGGCCTTTTACGGCATGGGCAGCGGCAGCTTCGGCCTGCAGATCGGCATCCAGGACAGTCAGTTCGTCATGATGATCATGACCGAGCGGGGGCTGCGTTCCGTGTTGGATAGCCAGGTCAAGCTTGGCGCCGATGCATCCATCGCGATCGCTACACTGGGGGCCGGCGTCCAAGGATCGACCACCACGGCCCTGGGCGCGGACATTGTCGCTTTCTCGTCTGCGCGTGGGTTGTACGGCGGGATCTCGTTGGCAGGCAGCGTGATGAGCACTCGCTCGGACTGGGACCGGGCGTATTACGGCAGCGAACTCGCCAGTCAGCAAATTGTGATCGGAATGCAGGGCTCCAATCCCGGCGCCGACCCGCTGCGCGAGATCCTGACTCGCTACGGCTCATCTTCGGCCCCACCCTTGCCGCCGGCCCAGACCGAGGTAGTTCCCCCGCCGCCAACCGCGGCCCCGCCGGGCGCGGTGCAGCAGCAGTCGCTGCCTCCGCCGCGCGGATAATCACTCGGCGGGCGGGGCGCGCCGCGCGACGACGCGAATGAGGGTCCCCAGCCATCTCGGCCACCCGCCATCCCGACCATGCGTCTGGCCATTGGCCGGAACACCCGAAGGGCTGACAATCCGTTCGGATTCGCCCATGTTTACCGCATGGACGACGATGCATTCGACCGTGCGCTGATCGCGGCGGCCTTCACGCAGGCTGCGGAACTGGGCTGGCGTCACGTCACGGTGGTCGGCGCGGCGCGGGAGGCGGGGTTGCCGCTGCCGCGCGCGCGAGCACGGTTTCCCAGTCGCGCCGCGCTGCTGCTGCGGTTCGGCCGCATCGCCGACCAGGCGGCGCTCGCCGAGTTGCCGGGCGAGGGGTCGGTGCGTGACCAGTTGTTCGACCTTGTCATGCGCCGCATCGACGTGCTGCAAGCGCACCGCGCCGGTGTGTTGGCCCTGCTGCACGCGCTGCCGCACGAGCCGTCGACCGCCGTGCTACTGGCCTGCGCCACAAAGCGCAGCCTGCGCTGGCTGGCACAATCGGCCGGGGTGGAGCTGACCGGCCTGCGCGGTGAATTGAAGTTGCGCGGTCTGCTCGCGATCTGGCTGTGGACGCTACGCGCGTGGCAGCGTGACGACACGGCCGATCTCAGCGCGACCATGGCGGCGCTGGATGCCGCGCTGAACCGTGCCGAGCAAGCGGCGCGATGGTTGCGCGGTCGCCCTGCGCCGCGGCCCTCGGGTCAGCCGAAATCCCAGCCGGAGGCCGAACCGCCGCCGTCTTCGGACCCGTCCCCGTCCCCGGAACCGTTCCCGGAACCGCCACAGGAAAACCCGCTGCCGTGACGCGCGTTCCGGCATAGGATGCGGAGATTCCAAAACCACAGAAGGAGGCGACCATGGCCAGCGGCACACAGTCCAAATCGAGCGGCACCGGCCTGCCCGACTTCGACTTCACCAAGATACTCGCTCAGATGAAGCTGCCGACTTTGCCGAACATGGACGCGTTCGTCACTGCCAATCGGAAGAACATGGAGACGCTCTCGGGGGCAAATCGCATCGCCCTGGAAGGCGCGCAGGCGGTCGCGCGGCGCCACATGGAGATCATGCAGCAAAGCATGGTGGAGATGACCGAGGCGATGAAGGCGTTGTCCTCGCTCGACGCTCCGCAGGCCAAGGCCGCCAAGCAGGCGGAGCTCCTGAAGACCGCCTATGAGCACGCTGTCGCCAACATGAAGGAGGTGTCGGACCTGATCCAGCATTCCAACGGCGAAGCACTGGCCCTGATCAACAAGCGCTTCGTCGAAGCGATGGACGAGGTGAAGGCGCTGGCCCAGAAGGCATGACGTCAACGCCGGGAAGCCCGTTCACCCGGCGTGACCTGGGGAAAGCGCACCACGAGCGGAAAAATCGCGACCGCAGATCGCGCCCCCTTCACCTCTCCCTCTGGAAGAGGTTGGAGTGCATCAGCCCTCCGGGTGAGGGTCGAGCCGCGAACTCCAACCCACCGACCGACGTCAACCGGCGGTTTCCCGTCAACGGGATGGCGCCCTTCCCCCGCGCCCTGTAATGTCCGCGCCCGCATGTCCAAGCCCCTCCCGTTCTGGAAGACCAAGCGTCTCGAGGACATGAACCCCACCGAGTGGGAATCCGTCTGCGACGGCTGTGGCCGCTGCTGCCTGCACAAGCTGCGGGACGAGCAAACCGACGAGCTCTCGTTCACCGAGGTCGCCTGCCACCTGCTGAACCTGCACACCTGCCGCTGCGGCGACTACGCCAATCGCAAGGTTCGGGTGCCTGACTGCGTCGGCCTGACGCCCAAGGAACTGCGCAACATCGACTGGCTGCCGCCCACCTGTGGCTATCGCCGCCTCGCCGAGGGCAAGGACCTCGCCTGGTGGCACCCGCTGGTCTCCGGCGACCCCGATACAGTACACACCGCTGGCATCTCGGTGCGTGGCCGCGCGATCAGCGAGCGCTGCGCCGGGACGTTGGAATCGCATATCGTCGACTGGCCGGGGCGTTCGCCGCGGCCGCGCCACCCGACAAAGCGCCCGACAAAGGAGAAGGATTGATGCTGAAAAATGCCCTCTACGGCGGGGTGAACGCTGCGGTGCTCACCGCGATGCATGACGATCTGTCGGTCGACCTCGACCGCATGGCGGCACACTGCCACTGGCTGCTGGCCAACGGCTGCAACGGCCTGGCGGTGATGGGCACCACCGGCGAGGCCAACAGCCTTGGCATCAGCGAGCGCATCGCCATGCTGGAAGGCCTGGTCGCCCGCGGCGTGCCCGGCGCGAAGATGCTGCCCGGCACCGGCACCACAGCCATCACCGACACGGTGCTGCTGACCAAGAAGGCGCGCGAGATCGGCTGCCGCGGCGCTTTGCTGCTGCCGCCGTTCTACTACAAGAACCCCTCCGACGACGGGCTGCTGGCCTATTTCAGCGAGGTGATCGAGCGCGTCGGCGGCGGAATCTCGTGCTACCTATATAACTTTCCGCAACAATCGGCGATCCCGTTCAGCGTCGATTTCTTCGCCCGCCTGTTGAAGCAATACCCGACCGCGTTCAAAGGCGTGAAAGACTCCTCGGGCAACTTCGAGAACGGCAAATCCTATGTCGATGCTTTCGCCCGCGACGGCTTCGAGGTCTATGCCGGCGACGACACGCTGCTGCTGCCGCTGCTCAAACTCGGCGGCGCCGGCTGCATCACAGCCGCCGGCAACATGAATTCCGCCGCCGCCGCCAAGGTTTACGCCAACGCGGACAATCCGGCCGGGGATGCTGCCGCCGTCACCCTCGCCGCCACCCGCAAGGCGGCGATTTCAGTGCCGCTGATCCCCGGGCTGAAGGCGCTGAAGGCACGCCAGACCGACCTCGCTGGCTGGCTCAACATCCGCCCCCCGCACCTGAAGCTGGACGCCGAACAGCGGGCGAAGCTGTTCACCGCATGGGACGCCAGTGGGATCGAGTTGGCAAAAGCAGCCTAGCGACACCACCACCTTTTCTCCCCCTCCCCTTGAGGGAGGGGGTTGGGGGGGAGGGGTTGGCGCCAAGGTCGCACCGAAACTTCCAACGCACCAATGCTTGCCCCCCCTAAACGGCAGGGAAGCCCAAGCTTCGGCCACCCCCTTACCCCCATGCCCACGGAACCCACCCGGCCATCAACGCCCAGGCCACAATGCGCGCCTGGCTGACCCGCTATCGCAGCCAACTGTGGCTGGCCCTGCGGATGACCGTCGCTGCCTCGCTCGCCTATGCGCTCGCCACTGCGCTCGGGCTGCCGCAGGGCTACTGGGCGGTGCTGACCACGATCATCGTGACGCAGAACAGCGTCGGCGGCTCGTTGAAGGCGGCGGCGGAGCGCCTGGTCGGCTCGGTCTGCGGCGCGCTGGTGGGCGCCGCCACCGCCATCCTGCTGCCCGCGCACACGCCGCTGGTGCTCGGCCTGGCTCTGGTGGCGGCCGTGGCGCCGCTGGCGTTGCTGACCGCGTTCTCGCCCGGCTTCCGCATTGCACCGGTAACCGCGATCATCGTGCTGCTGAGCACCGGTGCGGCGACCCTTGGTCCCCTCGGCTACGCGTTGGATCGGGTCCTGGAAATCGCGCTCGGCGCGGTCATCGGCCTCGGCGTGTCGCTGCTGATCGCGCCGGCCCGCGCGCATGCCCAGGTGCGCTACGTGGCGTCGGAGACCGCGGCACTGCTGGCCGACGTCATGGCGGCGCTGGTGCCCGCGGTGTGTGCGGGCGCGCCGGACCTTGGCACGCTGCCGACGCGGATCCAGGCCGCACTCAGCCGTCTCGACGCCACGGTGGCGGAAGCGGCGCGTGAGCGCCGCAGCAGGCTGTCCGATCAGCCGGACCCGGAGCCGCTCTACCGTACCCTGCGTCGGCTGCGCCAAGACATCTTCGCGTTGAACCGTACGCTGGGCGCGCCCTGGCCCAACCAGGTGCAAGCGGCACTTGGCGTGCCCTGGTCCGCCCTGGCGAGGGCGGTCGTAACCACGTTGCGGTCCCTGGCTCGGGCGCTGCCCGACCAACAGGTGCCGCAGGACGATGAGGCGCTCCAAACGTCCGCCGCCGCCTTCAACGCGGCGATCGACGTGGTGCGGCGTGACGGGTTGACCCGGGACCTGTCGGCGGATGTGAGTGGGCGGATCCTGGGCAGCGCGTTCCTGGTGGAGCAGTTGCTGCGGGACCTGGGCGATCTGTTGGAGCGCGTACGCGAAGCAGCGGCGCCCGGTCTCCCGGGTTAGCGGCGCGGAGCGCCCCACCCCTGGAAACAAGCAGCAGCAAGCAGCCGGAAGTTCTGCGCCGGGCTAGCGGCGGCTACGAATACGCCCAGGGCCGCGCCGCCGTATCGCGTGCCTCGAAGCCCAGGATCTCGGCCTCGCTGCGCATGATGAAACCAAGCTGGTCAAGCCCCTCCAGCAGCGACTGCCGCCGGTCCTCCGGTATGCTGAACGCGATTGGTTCCAGGCCCGGCACCTCCAGCACGCAGCGCCGCAGATCGACGGTCATTTCGGATGCGTTGGAACGCCCCAATGCAGCGGCAATACGCTCGATCGCCGCCATCTCCAGGCGCAGCGGCAGCAAGCCGTTCTGGTACGAATTGTCGTGGAAGATGTCGCCGAAGCTCGGTGCAATCACGCAGCTTATGCCGGACTCCATCAGCGACCACACCGCCGTCTCGCGCGAGCTGCCGCAGCCGAAATTCGGTCCCGCCAGGAGCATGGCCGTACCTCGGTAACGCGGCTGGTTGAGTACCGAAGTCCGGCCGCTCCGCGGCGTTGGCATCATAGCGCAGATTGGCGAACATCTTGGCGCTGAGCGGCAGTTTCGCCGACTCGTCGGGTGTCCGCCCGGGTGTGTGGCTCGGCGCAATCAGGTCGGTGTTGATGTTGGCCATCAGCATCGGCGCCGCGACGCCGTGCAGCACGGTGAATTTGTCCATCTCGTTTCGTCCCTTCTCGGGTTCAGCATTCGGCCTAATTCAGCATCGGCCGCACATCGGTGATGCAGCCCGCGATCGCCGCTGCGGCCACCATGGCCGGGCTGGCCAGATGCGTGCGGCTCGCCGGTCCCTGGCGCCCCTCGAAATTGCGGTTGGAGGTCGAGATCGAACGTTGCCCAGGCGGCACGATATCGCCCCCTGCCGCGACGCACATCGAGCAGCCGGCTTCGCGCCACTCAAATCCTGCCTCCTGGAAAACCTTGTGCAGTCCAGCCGCTTCCGCCGCCGCCTTCACGTGCGCCGCACCCGGCACCACCAGCGCCTTGACGCCCGGCGCGACTTTTCGCCCACGCGCGACCTCGGCCGCCGCGGTCAGATCGGACAACCGTCCGTTGGTGCATGATCCGATGAACGCGATGTCGATCTTCGTCCCGGCAATCGGCACGCCTGGTGTCAGGCCCATGTAGCCCAGCGCCCGCTCCGCCAGCACCCGGCGATCGGCGTCGGCAAAGCTGGCGGGATCGGGAACCGCCGCATCGATCGCGATCACGTCCTGCGGCGAGTTGCCCCAGGTCACCTGCGGCAGCAGCGCGTTGCAATCCACGTCGATGACCCGGTCGTACTTCGCGTCGGTTTCGTCGAACAGCACCCGCCAATCCCGCACCGCCTGGTCCCAGAGCACGCCGGTCGGCACCATCGGCCGGCCATGCAGATAGTTCAGCGTCGTGTCGTCGGCGGCGATGATCCCGCCGCGCGCGCCGAACTCGATCGACATGTTGCTGACGGTCAGCCGCCCCTCGATCGGCAGCGCACTTATCGCCGGCCCGGCATACTGCACCACGTGCCCGACGCCGGCATCGACACCGTAACGGCCGATCAGCGCCAGGATCATGTCCTTGGCATAGACCCCGCGGCCGGGCGTGCCATGGAACTCGGCGCGCAGCGTACGCGGCTTGCGCATCACAAGCGCCTGAGCGGCGAACACCTGCATCACCTCGCTGGTGCCGATGCCCCAGGCCCACGCGCCGACGCCGCCGCAACTCGCGGTGTGGCTGTCGCCGCAGACATAGGTGCAGCCTGGCAACGCGAAGCCCAGATGCGGTCCGACAACGTGCACGATGCCGTGGTTCGCGTGATCGATGCTGAACAGCCTGACGCCGAATTCCTCGCAATTGCGCTGCATCGCCAGGTTGCGCGGCGTGCTCGGTCCCCAGCTTTCCAGCGTGCGGCCGGGCAGGGTCGAGATGCCGTGATCGATCGTGCCCACCGTCAGATCCGGCCGGCGAACGCGCAGTCCGGCGCGGCGCAGTCCATCGAAGGCGCGGCCGCTGGTGCCCTCCTGCGCGAAGTGGCGGTCGATGTGGATCAGCGCGCGGCCCTCGCCGTAATCCTTGATGACGTGCTGGTCCCATATGCGGTCGAGCGGTGTGTTGGGCATCGGCGGCACCTCCTGCGGAAGAGCTGTTGAACGCTATTGGGCAGCCCGTTGCTGCGTCGCCGCCATCGACGGCACCTCCGCGTCAGGCTCAAGTTCCTCCAGCGACTTCTGATTGGTTTCGATGCCGGCGATCGCGATAATGATCACCAGCGTGACGTACATCGTCGCAATGGCACCGACGACGCCGGCAATGCCGTAATTGCCGAACAGCAGCAGGACGCCGTACGGCGTTGCGATCAGCCCAGCGCGGCCCGCCATCTGCGCCAACCCGCTGCCACGGAAGCGATAGGCGGTCGGGAACAGCTCCGGCGTGTAGCCGCCGAGGCCCAGCGCCAGGAACAGCGACATCATCGAGACCAGCAGGAAACCACAGAACATGATCGGCACCGGCGCGGTCAGGAACGGATAGACCGCGCCAATCGCGCCACAGGCAAGGCCGGTCGCCATGATGCCACGCCGTCGGCCGATCCGGTCGGCCAGGAATACACCCAGCAGCGGCCCCGCAACGGTGCCGGCGGACATCGCCACGTTGAACCCGAGTGAACGGGTGACGCTCAGTCCCTGCTTGACGAAGAAGGACGGGATCCATGCGGTGAAGCTGTACGACCCGACCAGGCACGTGATGTTCACCGCGATTGCCAGCAGGGTGCGCCGGATCACCGGACGGGTGAACAGCACAGTGATCGGTACGCGGCGCGGCACAACGGTCGGCACGATAACAGGCGTCGGCAACGCCCGGCCCTGCGCGGCCTCGTGCTCGATGGCCCGCAGGACGGTCTCCGCCTCCTCGGTGCGGCCGACATGTTCCAGCCAGCGCGGCGATTCCGGCAGCTTGCGGCGCAGCCACCACACCCAAAGCGCGCCGACGCCGCCAATCACGAACATCACACGCCAACCGGCCAGCGGGATCACCACAAGGCCGGTCAGCGCGACCACGAACACGCCCGAGCTGGAGATCAGGTTGAGCAGCGCGGTGAACTGGCCGCGCCGTGTCGGCGGCACGAACTCCGAGATCATGCCGTAGCCGACGACGTACTCGGCGCCCAGGCCGATGCCCATCACCGCGCGGATCGCGATCAGCCAGGACATCGACGGCGCCACGCTGGCGAGCAGGCAGGCGCCGCCGAAGATCAGCAGGTTGAATTGATAGGCAAAGCGCCGGCCGAAACGATCCCCCACCACGCCGGCGGTGGCTGCGCCGACTGTCAGGCCCAGGAAGGTGGCGGAGATGAAGCTGGCATTGAGGCTCATCGTCGACCAGCCGCTACCAACCAACGTGGCAAGCACACTGGCCATCATCGCGTTGTCGAAAGAGTTGAAGAACATGCCCGCGCCGACCAGCCGCAAAACGCGGCGGTGGAACGGGCCGATCGGCAAACGGTCGAGCCGCGCCGCCGCATAGACCGGTGTATGCATTGTTGGACGCTCCCGGCGCTTACGCTAGGCCCACGGGCCTTGCGGCGGTAAGTCAATTTTCTCATCATGGCGATCAGCTTTTTTCGTACCAGCGCGCCACCGGCCACGGAGGGGCCATGGAGGGAGGATGGGACGACGCCTGCCGCCGCTGAACGCGCTCCGCGCCTTCGATATCGCGGCGCGCACCCGTACGTTCACCGCGGCGGCGCACGAGCTACGTGTGTCGCAGGGCGCCGTCAGCCGGCATATCGCGCAGCTCGAGGCGCATCTCGGCGTCTCGCTGTTTCACCGCGATCACCGCGAGGCACGGCTGACCAGCGACGGGATTGCCTATGCCGAAGCGGTCGGTGCCGCGCTCGATCGCGTCGAGCAGGCCACCAAATCCTTGTTGGAAGGTCGGCAGCGTCGGGCTTTGCGCCTTAAGTTGTTTCCCTCCCTGGCCATCAAATGGCTGATCGCGCGGCTCGCCGGGTTCCACGCCGGACATCCGGAGATCGATGTACGGCTGACGACCACGCCAAGCCTGGTGCGGCTCGATCCGCAGGAGGACGATTTCACAATTCAGATCGGTACGCTGCCGCAGGCGGGGATCCAGCATGATCCGCTCATCGCGGTGGAGCTCGTTCCGGTTTGCGCACCTGGATATTTGCGGCGCACCGGGCCGGTGGAGGACCCGGCCGACCTGCTGCGCCATGTGCTGGTGAGCTCGATCCGGCGGCAACGCGACTGGCAGGTGTGGCTCGAGGGTGCCGGGGCGCGGCTCGCGCGGGTTCCGTCAGGCTCGACATTCGCCAACTCTGCATTGGCCTATCAGGCGGCGATCGACGGCATGGGTGTGGCGATGGCACAGAAGGAGCTGGTGCGCGACGATTTGACGGGCGGGCGCTTGGTCCCTGCTTATCCGCTCTATGTGCCGAACGGCGAGACATACTATCTGGCGAGCGCGGAAAATTGCCGGTTTCCGGAGGAGGCCGCGGCGTTTCGGCAATGGATTCTGTCGTGCAGCAGTTTGCCGGCGAAACGGCCCATACCGACCTGACACAATTCGACCTGCCCCGTTGCTGCGGCCATCCGATCGGAATTTTATTCCGGGGAAGCTCGCAACAGCGTGCGGATACAAGTGGCGGCCGTTTGCGACGCGTGATCACTCATGGCAGTGGCGCGGATTATCACAGTTGACGAATCGAGCCGTGAACATCTCCCCTGTCGACATGGAACTGCCGCTGAACGAAACGTTGACGCTGCCCGGCGGGTTAACCCGCGTGCAATGGCGGCGCAACGCGCGTGCGCGCCGCATCAGCCTGCGCATCGATCCAAGCGAGGGCATGGTGGTGGTGACGCTGCCGCTGCGCGCCGGTCGCCGCGCCGGTATGGCGCTGCTGATGACGCATGCGGACTGGGTCAGCGACAGGATCGCCAGGCTGCCGCGCATGATCCGTTTCGGCGATGGCGAGGCGATACCGATCGACGGCAAGCCCTGTCGCATCCGCCACCTGCCGCAGGCACGTGGCGGCGCATGGCTTGCCGATGGCGAGCTGCACGTAACCGGCGCACCGGAGTTCTTGTGCCGTCGCGTCACCGATTTCCTGCGCACCGAGGCGCGGCGGCGGTTCACCGCCATGGTGGCGACGAAGGCCGCGGCGGCAGCGCTGCATGCGCGGCGGGTGACGGTGAAGGACACCAGCTCTCGCTGGGGAAGCTGCGCGCCGGACGGCTCGATCGCACTGTGCTGGCGGCTGATCATGGCGCCCGAGTTCGTCCAGGACTACGTCGTCGCACACGAGGTCGCGCATCTGCGCCACATGAACCATGGACCACGGTTCTGGGATCTGGTGGCGCGGCTGACCCCCCACACCGTGGCGGCAATGACGTGGTTGCGCAACGAAGGCGCAGGCCTGCAGCGGATTGGCGGGTAGGGCGGAAAACCCGTGCCCCCGGACCCTTGATCCGGGGAGCAAGGCTTTTCCGACCTACAGCCGATCCGCGCCGGTAGACGGTGCTGGCTGCAGGGGCGCAAGGCGCGCCAGCAGCGCCGCAACTCCCTCGGTCACCGTATAAGCCGTGCGCAACCCCGGGGCCGCGAAACCGCGTGCGATCGCCCCTTCGATCGCCCCGATTAGTCCCTGGGCCGAGCCGGCGATGTCGCAGATCAGAATCGGCTTGGTGTGCAGGCCGAGCTGGCGCCAGGTGATGATCTCGATCGTCTCGTCCAGCGTGCCGATACCGCCAGGAAACGAAACGAACGCGTCCGCCAGTTCGAACATGCGCTGCTTGCGGGTGTGCATGGAGTCCGTGATCTCGAGCCGCGTCAGTCTGTCATGCGGGATCTCCGCGGTGCGTAGAAAGTCCGGCAGTACGCCGAACACCTCGCCGCCCGCGGCCAGCACCGCGTCGGCCAGCGCGCCCATCAGGCCAATCCGACCGCCGCCGTAGACCAGGCGGATGCCAGCATCAGCCAGACCCGTGCCAAGCGCCTCGGCCGCCTGGCGATAGGCCGGGTCGCTGCCAAAGCTGGAGCCGCAGAACACCGCGACGGCGCGATGATGAGCGCTTTGTGTCATCGCCCTACACAGCGCCCGTCACGCCGGTTGTCCCGGTACCGTCGCCGGCGCGTGCCAATAGGCGCGTCTTGCACACCGCAGTCCCAGATTTTCCCGCGGCGTCATCCCGGCATAGTCCTAGTGATACAACACGCGCCGTTCACGATTTGGCGCCCGGTGGACTGCTGCATCGCGGGGTTTCCTCGTGTGACGCCGTAGCGGAAAGCAGAGGCCGGGTGCGCTCAAGTGTCAAATGCCGAGGTCCGCCAGCGCCGACGCCCCCGGCGCCAAGGTCTCATTTCTCGATCCGGTAAAGAACATTGCCGGACGCGGGATCGGCAGCCTCTTCGCTCAGCCATCGCGGCACCTCACCACGCGCGAGTTGATCGAGCAGAGTGTCTGCTGGCAGATCGAAAACCAACGATGAACGTCCGGTATGCGGACAGAACAGCACGGCAGCGGCGCCCGTGCGCCTCACCGCATCGGGTTCCTGTGTCGACGGCAGGCTGCGCCAGGCCGCGCGTGCGCGCAGCAGCGCAGCAGGGTTCCGATGGTAGAACGATCCAACAGTCAATATGCGCGTCCGATAGAGCAGTTCCGGCGTATCGTCGGGCAGCGCCAGCACCACCTGCCCGGCATACGGCGCGAGCAGCGCGTAAAGATGGCTGACTGAGCAGCGCGGTGAGGGTGCCTCGGAAGCCAGGGCCGGCTTGAACGGCATTGGCAGGATGTCCACGCGCGGGGCCAGCAGGAAGAGTGCGATCAAACCGCTGCGAGCCAGCGCCGCAATGGTCGGCCGGCCGACCGCCAGATATCGTTCGCACTGTGTCGCCAGGATCGGCAGCAGAACGGCCGAGAGCGCGGCCGCATACGCTGCAAAGCGAACATGTTGCGCACCCAATCCGACCAAGGTGATCGAGCAGACACCACAATATCCTAGCAACCGCAAGCGAGAGCGGAACGCAAACCAGCAAAGCGCGAGGGCCGTGATGGCGCCGTCAAGCAGATACTGCACAGCGTCCGCCGCCGTGCGAACAGGCTGCATCTCGATGATACCGCCGAAGAAGGCGCGTGCGCTGGCCGTGTCCATCAATCCCGCGGGCCCAAGCAATACCCCGGGGAACAGGCTTAGCCACAGTGCCATCGCCAGAACCGCGACACCCAGCGCGAGGCCCGCACGCTCGACCGATGTCAACCGCAGACGTTCGATCCAGGTGGCGCACCATCCTGCCCCGCACACCACCACTGCCAGCACCAGATAGACAATCGAAAGTCGGTCGATCTCGATCGATCCGTATCCGGCGTGGGGTGGATCGACCGCTAATGCCAAACTGACCACCACCAAAAACGCCCAACCGGACAAACGAATCTGATGCACCAGATCGCTCCGACCGGGCTGCGTCAGCCAGGCGAGCCACACCCCCACGAACGCCATCAGCGCAAAGGGCATCGCTTCCGGCGACAACCAGATGCCGAGCCCTGCCCAAGCGCCCAGTCGCCACCCCGCGTCGGTCTCCACCACGCCAAGCACCATGCGTAATGCCAGGCCCGCGCACATCACCGCGGTCAGCGCGATCAGCACATGGTGGTGCGCCACGCCGAGCAGGCCATACACCGCAATCGACGGCGACATCGCAAGCAGCAACGGCGCGAGCCACAGCCAGCCGCGTGCCGCGACGGGTGCCGCAGTCCAGGCGGCGGCCGCACCCAGCGCACCCATCCCGAGCGGGCCGATCGCCGCAGCGCCCCACCGCAACGCCGTGTGCGGGTCGAACACTAGACCGAGCGGCACGGCCAAGACCACGATCAGGCTGTCCAGCAGATGCGACCATGCCAACAGCGTGCCCGTGCCGGATCCATCGCGCCCGACAACATCGACCACATGGTGGGCGCCCACCATCGCCTCGATCCGAACCAGGCGCATGTAGCTGTCGGGATTGAGCAACCCGCCGTCGAACACCGGTCCCATGAGGCGGCGGCCCATCAGAAGGACAGTGCCAACCGCGAGCAAACCATGCAGCCAGATCGCGCGCGGCGACAAATCCCGGAACCGGCTTTCCTGCTCACATTGCCGCACGGCCGTGATTTCCTTTTTCGGCCTGCATCGGTCGATACAGGCGACGCCGCACCCATCAAATCATATGAACGCAATTTTGCCGATCCGCCGGTTTGCCTAGGCCATCGGGAATAGGTCCAAAGAGAGCGGCGTTATCCGTATGGCTGATTTCGTTCCGCCCACCCCTGCAATAGTTTCAGCGAGATATCTTGCGAGAGGGAGTAACCCGATGTTGGTTCTGCATGTCGGCGAAAAGCCGTTCCGTCGTGCCGGAGACGCCGAGACCGCACGGCAGCGTGGCGTCCGCGCGGAGCAAGTCGCTTCGGGCGAGGAGGCAATGGAGTTTCTGCGTCTCTACGACTACGACATCGTTCTGCTTGATCTGAACTTGCCCGATATCAGCGGGCACGAACTGATCAGACGCATGCGTGCCGCCGGAATGACGGTGCCCGTGTTGGCCTTCGCCGATGTCGTCCCGGCCCGCATCCGCGTGCAAGCGCTCGATCTTGGCGCCGATGACTTCCTGTGCGGCCCCTGCGACATCGACGAACTGCTGGCGCGCATGCGCGCGATCGTCCGACGGACGTTGGGTCACACCAACTCCTCGCTTTGTTTTGGTGGTGTCGAGCTCAACATGAACAGCCGCGACGTACGGGTGAACGGCGCCCGTCTGTCGCTATCGCGCCGGGAATACAGCGTGCTTGAGCTGCTATTCCTCAAACAGGGAGTGATTCTCACCAAGGGAACCTTCCTGAATCATCTTTACTGTGGCGTCGAGGAGCCGGAAATGAAGACCATCGACGTCATCGTCTGCCGGCTGCGGAAAAAACTTGCCGCGGCAGGAGTGCCAACGCTGATCGATACTGTTTGGGGTAGCGGCTATATCTTGCGCGAATTGCCAGCGACACCGGCTATCCCGTCGCGACCGCAGCCCGCGTGGGCAGAGCACGCACTAGCCGCTGACTGATACCGGCGGACCGGAATGGTAACTCTTCCATGATTCCGGGTCGCCGGCGACGCGCGCGGGTCTAAGGCACGGCAGCGCGCCAGACCAGGACCTGTGCGAGCGGCCATCGACTTTTGCACACTGGTCAAGAATTAGGGCTGTAGGCATGCGCCCCATCCGGTTCGGCTGCGGTTATTTTCTTCTGCATCTGCTAGCCGGTACCTCGGCGTTCGCGCAATCCATCACCGGCGCACCGGCGATCGCCTCACCCATCGCCGACGCGCTACGATCGAGCGAGTCCGCGTGCGAGCAGGCAGGACGCCAAGCTGAGCGCACACATGCGCTGCCAGCCGGTTTGCTACTTGCGATCGGGCGGGTGGAGAGTGGTCGGTGGGACGCCGAGCGACAGCGAGTTGTGCCATGGCCATGGGCAATCGATGCTAACGGCGCCGGGATGCTGATCGACAGCAAAGATGCAGCGATCGCGCGCACCGTCGCTCTGCGCGGCGCCGGAATTCGTAGCGTCGACGTAGGTTGCTTCCAGATCAACCTTGCTAGTCATCCCTTGGCATTCACAGATCTGGGCCAAGCATTTGATCCAGACGCCAACGCCGACTATGCCGGACGTTTCCTCGTCGATCTGCATGCGCGCTTCGGCAGTTGGGACAGCGCCATCGCCGCATATCATTCGATCCAGCCGGAGCGTGGCATCCCCTATCGTCAACGCGTCTTCGCCAATTGGCCGTTGGCCACTCGTGACACCAGCGTCGGTGTTCAAATCGGCCCGTTGGTAGTGGAGTTTGCGTCCGGCGCGCACATGCGCATCTGGACGCCGGGCAACGTGGGCGTGGCGTCCGAGATTGTACCCATCACCTCGGCCGCGCCTGCATCACTGCCGCGGGTGATTATTGGCACACCCAGCCGTCGATGACGCCAAGTCCTGCATCAGTCATGCCGAATTTCTTGCCGGCACGACTTTCTCGGTCACGTCATGAAACCGTCCGGCAACCCCGGTCATGCTTATCTCATGCTGCTTGCGACCGACACGTGCCGGAGGCTGCATATGCACGGGCGGGCCAGCACCATACCGACGAACAACGACAGGAAACCAACAACCATGATCGAGTACCTGAAGACCTGGCTGGAACTGAAGACCGACCGCCGCGCCGTGACCGCCTTGGAATATGGCGTCATCGCCGGCGTTCTGGCCGTCGTCGTGGTGGCCGCGTTCACCACGCTGGGCACCGGCCTGAACACCGCCTTCTCCAGCATCTCCACCAAGCTCTGATTGGCGACGACACCATGGCGACAATCAGCGTGGCGATCGGTCTCCGGTCGCCACGCTGGCTGGAGCCTCTTGCGGCCGGACATCGACCTCGCGGAAGCAAATCATGTTGCAAGGTTGGGCAATGCCCATTGGTCATTTCTTAGTCGGGGCAGCGTCCGTGGTACTGTGCATGGCCGCGCTGCACGATGTGCTCGCCCGCACGGTGCCGAACTGGATGCCAATCATGCTTGCCGGGATCGGTGTCGCGAAGAGTGCGCTGGACGATCGTTTGATCGCAAGCCTGGTCATTGGTGCATTGGTGTTCATCCTGTCCGGCCTGTGCTGGAAGCGCGGTTGGCTTGGCGGCGGTGATGTCAAGTTGCTCGCAGCAGCTTCCGTCGTCGTGCCACCGCCGGCGGTACCGCCGTTCGTGACCGCCGTTGCGCTCGCTGGTGGCGTGCTCGCCCTGATCTATCTCGCGCTTTGCCGGTTCATTCCGCGATCGGTGCTGCGACGCGCCACCGCCCGTCCGATTGGATTGCTACCCCGCGCACTGCGGCTCGAGCGCTGGCGCCTTAGCCGGCGCGGTCCGCTGCCTTACGCCATCGCAATCGCGGCTGGCGGACTGCTCGTATCCTCTAACCCAGGGCGAGGCCCACGATGGTTCTGCGGGTGGTGTTTTTCGCGCTGATGGCGCTCGGATTGGTCGGCTTCGGTACCGTGGCGTGGATCTCCTCCCGTCCACCGGCGGCCGAGGCCAAGGCTGTCGACATTGCACCCCAACCTGTTGCGGTGATCGTCGCAGCGCGCGTGATTCATGCCGGCAGCCTGTTGCGGCAGGAGGACCTTGCCTCGAAGGAGATCCCACACAACGAGATCGGTCCGGACGCCACGCTTGACACGCCGGAGGTGCGTCGGGGGCTGTCAGGTGCAATGGTCCGCCGCGGCTTCAGCGCGGGTGAATTGGTTCGTCCGGCCGATGTGATGCATCCGGGCGACCATGGTTTCCTGGCCGCGGTCCTGCTGCCCGGCATGCGTGCTCTAACGGTTGGCGTCGATGCGATCACCGGCACCGCCGGCCTGATCTGGCCGGGCGATCGGGTCGACCTGATCCTGACGCAAGTGCTGCCCGACAATGCCGCGTCGCCGGGTCATCGTGTCCTCGCCGAGACGGTGTTGACCGACGTTCGCGTCATCGCGATCGACCAGCAGCTCGTACAGGGGGCAGCGCCCGGGACGACGGAGCAGACCGCCCGGACAGTGACGCTGGAAGTCAATCGCGATCAGGCCGAACGCGTCTCCGTGGCGACACGCCTCGGTCGTCTGTCACTTGCCGTACGTTCGGCCGACATCGCGCACCAGCAACCCGATCCGCACGTGCAACCGCCAACGATCTGGGCCAGCGATGTCTCGGCCGCGCTCAGCCATGACGTCGCACCCCACACCGATCACCCGGTTCGCGTGTTTCCCGGAGCAGCCGACAGCAAGGAATTCCACTTCTGATGCGCCAAGTCCCAATGCTGCTGCGCCACGCCCATCATTTGGTGCGCCGCGTCACATCACGCCTGACGGGTGTTCTGCTGGAAATCTCCATCGCGGCGCTGCTGATTGGCCCGCCGCTGGGCATCACCGCCGCGTCGGCTGCGCCTGATAACGTGCTGTCGATGGAGGCTGGCAGCGGCAAGGTGGTCACCCTCGCCGGTGCCGCGTCCAACGTATTCGTCGCGGATCCGAAGGTGGCGGAGGTGCGCCCGGCCAGCGATTCTACATTGTTCGTATTCGGTGTTGGGCCGGGACATACCACGATCGCGGCGCTCGACGGCACGGGTCACCTGGTCGCGCAATACGAAGTTACGGTAATTCCCTCGCATTTCGGCGCGAACGAGGCCCAGGCGGCGATCGCACGCATGATCCCCGGTAGTCGGATCGCGGTGCAGCCGGCGAACAAGGGATTGCTGATCACCGGACGGGTAGAGAACGCGGGAGAGGCTGCTCAGGCGGCGGCGATCGCTCGTGGCTACATCGGCGACAACCAGGTGGTGGAGAACCAACTCTCTATCCAGTCGTCGATCCAGGTGACCTTGCAGGTACGCGTCGCCGAGATGTCGCGTCAGGTGGTGCGCGCTCTCGGTGTGGACTGGCAGGCGCTCGGCAGTATCGGCAAGTATGCCGCGCTCGGTTTCGCGACGCCGGGCGGCGCGGTCGCCGGCGCCTTCGGTAGCATCGCGGGCAGTTACGTGGACCACACGACCAGCGTGACGGGAGTAATTGACGCTCTGTCACAAGACAACCTTGCCCATATCCTCGCCGAACCAAGCCTGACGGTGATGAGCGGCCAGTCCGCCAGCTTCCTGGTCGGCGGTGAGTTTCCGGTTCCGGTCTCGGAACAGAACGGTGTGGTGGCCGTCTCTTTCAAGAATTTTGGCGTGTCGCTGGCTTTCGTGCCGACCGTGTTCAGCGATGGCAGGATCAGTGTTCATGTCGCGCCGGAGGTCAGCAGTATCAGCAATACGAACTCGGTGACGGTCGCGGTCGGTTCCGCTAGCTCCTCCGGGAGTTCTTCCAGTTCCTCCGGCAATTCCACCACCACCTCCAGTTTTACGATCCCGTCCCTGGTGGTGCAACGCGCGGAGACTACGGTCGAACTTGGCAGCGGGCAGACCTTCGCGATCGCCGGGCTGCTGCAGGATGTTGTCCAGCACAACACCACTGGCCTGCCGTTCCTGGGCGACATACCGGTCCTCGGCCCGCTGTTCCGCTCCGACGCGTTCAATCGCCAGCAAACCGAGCTGGTGATCCTGGTCACGCCGTTCATCGTGAAGCCAGTCAACGATCGATTGGCGCTGCACACCCCGGATGAATCCTACACTCCGCCGGGCGAGTTGGATCGCCTGCTGCTGCTCCATCAGATGGGAAGTGGCGGGCCCGCCACACCGGTACGTATCCCGGGCGACGCCGGGTTTGTCGTGCAATGAGGAGACGTGCAATGCGGATGCAGTGGCTTCTCCGCTGCGGCCTGGTGATCTCGGTGGTAGGAGTCGGCGGTTGCGGTGCAGGGAGCTATCTTGACCCGTATCAAAAACCTTACACTTGGCATCCGACTGGCGCGCCGATTGCGAATATCGCTGCGCAGCTCGTCGATCCACGTGATCTCGTTACTGGTCGTGGAACGACTGAGGGCGATGTGACCGAGGCTACGCTGGCGATCGATCACGTGCGGCAAGATAAGCCGAAGTCGATCTCTGCGGCGGCCAGCAGTGGTGGCGCCTCGGCGAGCGCTGCGGCCGGAGGGGCGAACTGATGCCTGATGACGGCCTGCATCAAGTCCCGCGACCCGAGGCACCATCCGATCAAGCGTTGGCCCGCCACGATCGGCCAGAGCTGATTGCCTTCGTCACCGACGCACACTCGGAAGAAGCGGTGCGCACCGGCTTGGCCGATGCGGTCCACGAAGCGATCGATCTGCGCCGTGGTGGGATCCGCGCGGCTATTGCAACGATGCAAAAGATGGCCACTCCGCGCTTGCTCCTGATCGACGTCAGCAGCGAGGAAGAACCGCTGCGCGCGCTCGCCGAGCTGTCGAACGTTGTCGAGCCGGATGTGCGCGTCCTGGTGATCGGCGAGCGCGACAGTCTCGAGTTCTATCGCGAGATCACCCGCGGCCTCGGTGCGACCGAGTACCTGCCCAAGCCGCTGACGCGCGACAAGGTGGCCAGACATTTCGGTACGATCGTCGCGGGTCAGGCACCAAGCCCGGACGGCGTGCATGGCGGCCGGGCCGTTTCGGTCACCGGGGTGCGTGGCGGGGTCGGCGCGACCACGATAGCGGTCAATCTGGCCTGGCATTTCGGCGTACGGATGCGCCGGCATACCGTGCTGGTCGATCCGGACCTGCATCGTGGTACTGCATCCTTCATGTTAAACATGCCGTCAGGTGCCGGTTTGCGCCTGGCTCTGGAAGCGCCCGAGCGCATCGATGCGCTGCTTGCCGAACGGGCCGCGCAACCGGTCGCTGATCGCCTGCACGTGCTGTCCGGCGAAGAGAAACTGGGTGAGCTTCCGGTACACGCGCATGGTGCCGCCGAACGCCTGCTTGAAGCTCTGCGGCGTCGCTACGGCGCGATCGTCGTTGATGCCCCCTTCGGTCCGGTGCCGCTGTATCGCGATCTGCTCGACCTTGTGCACCAGCGCGTTCTGGTCCTCGAACCAACACTGGCCGCGGTGCGTGACACATTGCGTCTGCTTGCGCTGCCGCACGGCACTGGAGTTCGGCAGCGCGCCGTGGTCGTGCTGAACCGCGTTGGCATCGCCGGTGGTTTGAGCCGGCGGCAGATCGAAGACGCGCTGAAGATCAAGGTGGATGTGGCGATCCAGGATCTGCCGAGGCAAGTCGGGCAGGCCGCGACGATGGGTGAACCCGCGGTGGTGTCCAGTCCGGGATTTCGCACCGCCATTGTGGAATTGGCGAAGCAGATTGGCTTCATCAGCATGCCGGACTCGGTGGCCGCGGGACAAGGCGACGCGGCACGTGGGCCGCGCCGCCGGTGGTGGCGATTGGGCGGCCGCCAATGAGTGCGCATCAGTCAGTGGGATTCGGCAAGCGCCGTCCGGCGCCTGCCGAGCCGCCCATGCCGCCTGCCGTCGAACCAGAGGCAGCGGGCTCCGGTCTCTCAACGGACGCAGTCATAGAACTGCGCAATATGTGTTTGGCGCGGCTTGAACCAGCGGCGGTGGCGGCGATGCCAGCCGAACGGCTGACCGTCGACGTCGAGCGTTTGCTTTCTGAGATCGCCACCGATCGCCGCATTCAACTCAACGCGCGCGAACAGCACGCGCTGGCCGGCGAACTGGTGCACGACATCCTCGGGCTCGGCCCGCTCGAACCGCTGCTTGAGGATGATTCGATCAACGACATCATGGTGAACGGACCGGCGCGGACCTTCGTCGAACGTCATGGCAAGGTGGTTCTGTCCACCGTGAAGTTCCGCGACAGGCAGCATCTGTCGAATATCTGCCAGCGGATCGCCTCCGCGGTCGGGCGGCGCATCGACGAGTTGAGCCCAATGGTGGACGCGCGTCTGGCCGACGGCTCACGCGTCAACATCGTGTTCCCGCCGCTGGCGCTCGACGGACCCTATATATCGATTCGCAAATTCAGCAAGAAATCGATCGACTTCGCCAAGCTGATCGAATTCAAGGCCCTGACTTTTCCGGTTGCCCAGGTGCTGGAAATCGCGGCCCGATGCCGACTGAACGTGATCATTTCCGGCGGCACCGGCTCGGGCAAGACCACGCTGCTGAACGCAATGTCACGCATGATTGGCGTCGGCGAGCGCGTGGTAACCGTGGAGGATGCCGCGGAGCTGCAGTTGCAGCAGCCCCACGTGGTACGGTTGGAAACACGCCCCGCCAGCCTGGAAGGTCGCGGTGAGGTCGGCCAGCGTGATCTCGTGCGCAACGCGCTGCGCATGCGCCCCGATCGCATCATCATCGGCGAAGTCCGCGGCGGCGAAGCGTTCGACATGCTGCAGGCCATGAACACCGGCCACGACGGCTCGATGTCGACCATCCATGCCAACAACACGCGCGACGCCCTGACCCGCATCGAGAATATGGTGCAGATGGGCAACATGGGTCTGCCGTCGAAGGCGATTCGAACGCAGATCGTCGGCGCCGTCGACATGATCGTGCAGGTCGAACGCCAGCGCGACGGCGGCCGCCGCGTCACCCAGGTCAGCGAGATTTGTGGCATGGAGGGCGAGGTCATCACCATGAACACGGTGTTTGAGTTCGAGGTCCGGGGCGAGGATCGCGATGGACGCCTGTTCGGCAATTACAAGGTCAGCCATGTCGCGCCGGCGTTCCTGCCGCGGCTGTCTTATTTCGGTATGGAGAAGGCCTGGCAGGCGGCGATCGAGGACGCGAAGTCATGACTTCCACCAATGCCTGGCTGATGGGGATCGTGTCCTGCTGCATGCTCACCGGCCTCGGCTACGCAGGGCTTCTGGTGAACCGCGAGACGAACCGGCAGGAGAAACTCGCCCAGCGCATTCTTGGCGTGGTGACGCCGCATATGCGCACCCATCGCATCCAGCTATCAGCGTTCATCCAGGCGCCGACGGCCAAGCACCGCTCGGTATTCGGCAGCATGGCCGACATTTTTGGCTTTGATCCGGCAGGATTGGATCGCTATCCGTTGAAATGGTGGCTTGTCCTGCTGATCACCGCGGTGGCCGCGAAAGTCGGGCAATCGCTGGCGTCCGACATGGTCGGGCTGTGGTCGATGCTGGCGCTGCCGGCGGCGTGGGTCGTGCTCAGCCGCACGGTGTTCGGCATATTCGAAAAGCGATTCCAGGAAAAACTGCTGAACCAATTCCCGGATGCTCTGGCGATGATCGTGCGCGCCGTGCGGGTCGGCATTCCGGTGATGCGTGCCATCAACAACGTGGCCCGCGATGCGCCGGCGCCGACCTGCCATATGTTCGCCCGGCTGCTCGATCAGATCTCGGTTGGAGTCGCACTTGATGCTGCTGTACTGGATATGGCGCAGAGCAGCCGCATGTCCGAATATCGCTTCTTCGCTACCGCCATCACGTTGCAGATGCAGACCGGCGGCGCGCTCAGCGAGACACTGGAGAACCTCGCCGATGTGATCCGCAAGCGCGTGGCACTGAAGGCGCGGGCGTTCGCGCTGGCCTCGGAAGCGCGAACCAGCGCCATGGTTCTCGCCGGATTGCCTTTTGTCTCTGGCACTGCGCTCTGGGTGTTGAATCCCTCGTATATTGGCATGCTGTTCGAGCCGGGACTGGGTCGGACGATCTTCAGCGGCGCCGTGTTGTCGCTGAGCTGCGGGCTTCTGACGATGCGCAGCCTGATCCGCCGGAGCCTGGCATAATGTCGCTCACGCTGGTCGCCGCTGTCCCAGCGTTCCTGGCGATCGCCGCAGCGACCGGCTTTGCGTTGTTGCGCGAGTTGCGACACCAGCGTGAATTTGCCGCCCGAGTAGCTCTGGCGCACGGCGAGGTTCCCACCGCCACGCAAGAGCGCCGCGATGGCGAGGTTCTGCGCGCCTGGCTGACACATGCGGTGGCCTCGCTCGGGCAAGTGATCATGCGCAGCGGTCTGCTACCCAGCCGCACCCTGGCCGACCTGGAACGAACTCTCGAAAGCTGCGGTCTGCATGGCCCCAACGGCCTTGGCATGTTTATCGGCTTCAAGATCCTGCTGCTCGCCGGCCTGCCGATCCTGACCCTGCTGGCGCTCGACGGCGTCACTCTTCCGAACCATCTCCACATCGTGGCGCCGGCCGTCGCCGCGGTGATCGGGCTCGTGGCGCCGGACTGGGTGGTCGGCAAACGGCGCAAGCGGGTCATGGCGCAGCTCGAGCAGGGCTTGCCCGACGCGCTCGACATGATGGTGATCTGCGCCCAGGCCGGGCTCGGGCTCGGCCCCACAATAATCCGCGTCGGCACGGAGCTTGGCTCGGCGCGGCCGGAGATCGCGCAAGAGTTCCTGCTGACGGCCAACGACTTGCAGATCATGTCCGACAGCCGGGTGGCGCTCAGCAACCTGGTACGCGGACCGGCCTGGACAGCGTCAAGCGACTGGTCACCACGTTGATCCAGACCATGGTCTATGGCACGCCGCTGACCGAGGCACTGCGCATGCTATCGGCGGAAATGCGCCAGGAGACACTCACCCGGTTCGAAGCCCGGGCGGCTCGGTTGCCGGTGCTGCTGACACTGCCGACGGTCGTCTTCATCTTGCCCTGCGTATTCCTCATCGTCGGCGGGCCGGCGGTGATCCAGGTCGTCCACGCCCTGAGCAAAACATAAGACCATGAAAGGTGAGGCAATGCGCGCACTGTCCATCGCTGCACTGCTGCTGCTCGCCGCCTGCGCCAATGGCGCGGACCTCGGCAAGGATGCAGGAGCACCCGGTGTCGATGTCGCCGAGGCCGCATCGCGCGGCGGCTCGCCGCAGATAGCGCTGCGGATTGATGACGCGATTCTGGCCAAGGACCCGCACAATGTTGCGGCGTTGATCAATCGTGGCGAAGCGCAAACCGCATTGCAGCAGCCCGACGCGGCCGCGGAGTCCTATAGCGAGGCATTGCGCCTCGATGCCAAATCGGTACCCGCACGGATCGGTTTGGGGCGGCTGCGTCTCGCCGGCGACCCGACTGCCGCCGAAACCTTGTTCCTCGAAGCACTGCAACGCCAACCGCACAATGCCGTGGCGTTGAACGATCTCGGTATTGCTCGCGATCTGCTTGGGCGGCATCAGGACGCACAGGCGGCGTACCGGCAGGCGATCGGCCTCGAAGCGTCGATGAGCGGCGCGCAGGTCAATTTGGCTTTGTCGCTCGCGATGTCTGGCCGGGCCGATGACGCGGCGCCCCTGTTGCGGCCGTTGGCAAGTGCGCCGAACGCCTCGCGCAAGCTGCGTCACGACCTGGCCGCGGTGCTCGCCATGGGGGGTGATCGGAGCGAGGCGGAGCGTATTCTTGCCCAAGACCTGCCGCCGGACCAGGTGAACCAGGCGCTGTCGATCTTCGCCGCGGCCAACCCGCCGTCTGGCGTGGTGCGCACGAACGACGCCCCTCCGGGCCCGCCGGTCGCAAGCCCCAACGGTTCGGCCAGCGCCGGCCCGGCGAATGCTGCCCCAGCCACTGCTGCTCCGGCCGACACTGCTCCGGCAAATGTCGACCATGCCACTGCGGTTTCGGCGAATGCTGGTCCAGCCGGCGCTGGTCCAATGGTGCAGTTGGGGAGCTTGGTTTCAAGCGATGCGGCGGCCGCGGAGTGGCAGCGGATGCAAAAGCAAATGCCGGACCTGCTGGCGGACCGGCAGCCGATCGTGGTCCAGTCGGACAACACGAGGGGCGCCCACTGGAATGTACGGACCGCCGGGTTTGCCGGGACAGGTGAAGCCAGGGATTTCTGTCAGGCAGTCAAGGCACGGGGCCTCGCCTGTTACGTCATCGGCTCCTGAGCCGGGCGGCGGCCGGGGCGATTGACCGAGCCCCGGCACCGGCCTCCGGCGCCATGTCGTCAGAAAGGTCGCCGAACCCCTCCTGGCGGAGCGC
This sequence comes from uncultured Alphaproteobacteria bacterium, assembly GCA_963826975.1. Lineage (GTDB taxonomy): Bacteria > Pseudomonadota > Alphaproteobacteria > Acetobacterales > Acetobacteraceae > Palsa-883. Next base: position 406,407 of record CAWGZJ010000003.1, read on the forward strand.
GATAATGATCTTGCGACGGGCGCTGCTCTCAAGCTGATATATCCGCTCACGGCTGACGCCAAAGCGGGTAGCCAGCACATCCAGCTGCGAAATCGGCGCATCACCGGTCATGCATCGCGCCAGAAATACCTCGCGTTCCCGCTGACCCAGTATGGTCTCGGCCAGCGTCAGAATGCGCTGCCGCAGCTTCTTGCGGTCCAGGCGCTGGATCGCGTCATCCTCCGGCGTCAACCCGTCGCCCAGGTCGAACGCCGTGTCATGGTCGAAGCTGACCGGGCTGGTGCCGCAAACGCGCTGGCTGCGCACCACCTCGTCCGTAGACAGTCCGACACGGCGGCCGACCCGCGCACACAGCTCCATCTCGGTCGGATCCACCTGCTCACGCTCGCACGCACGCCTTGCGTCGGCGAACAATTGCGTGGCAAAGCGGGCAAGTTGTCGATGTGCGGTCGTGCCTGGCAAACGCACCGGCAGGCCGTTGCGGCTGACATGATCCTGCACATACCAGCGGATCCATGGCACTGCGTAGGTAGACAGCCGCCCGGGAAACCGATCCGGGTCAAAGCGCACGATCGCCGAATGCAGACCCAGTTGCCCCGCACTGATCAGATCGTCGGTATCGATCCCGATGCGTCGGTATCGGTTCGCGATCATGGCAACCAAGCCGGCATGCGCCTGCCATAGCGTCGACAATGCACTGTGACGGTTCCGGGCCGTGCCATCCTGCCGGATGATCTGCAGCAACGCGCGCTCCTGGTCGGCCGACAAACGCCGCCCGCCTCCCCGGTCTTGCACTGCCGCACCGACCCCGCTATCGGCACCCGCGGTCATATTTGCCCTTCCCCATCACGAAGCCGTTTCAGCGGCGCGACCATCGGTGCCACATCTACGGACACACCTCGATCGAGAACCGACGCTGCCCTGAACGTCCCGTTATCTCAATCACGGATCACTTTATAGACATAATCACTATTTCGTGATCGATAAAAACAGTGATGTTAGGATGTTTTTATAGACGTTACATTGTTCGAGCGTAGGATGCAGCGTGCTCAGCCCTCGCGCCCCGCCCCGACTGAAGGCACGCCGACAGACGCTCTATCTGTTGCATAATTGAATCGAAAGGCTTGGCCGCGACACACTCTTACAACGTTAGATTGTAATACATCATTGCAAAACAACCCTAAATCATGCACACTCAATGTTGATCGGCCGGACCGACCGATCTTCAGCGGAAAACACCAATAACGGCACCGGGAAAGGACCTGCGATCGATCGCACCTTGCCACGGACTGGGAGACTTGCATGTCAGCCGCAAGAAGCGGGGGTACCATCCAGCCACAGCGTGGGCCGCTCGCCAACAGGCCCAGCCAGGCGCGGGCCGCGCCAAGCTATTACGTGGTGTTCCGCTCCACAACGCGCCCGGACGGGTCTACCACCAAGCACTATGACGTGCCGGGTGTGACAGCGTTCCTCGATGAGCCGGCTTTCCGCGCCTGGCTGTCCGACGCTGTACCTAGCGGGCGGGAAAGCGATTTGGTGTCGGTACTGGCGATTCAGGAGGTACTGGACTACCATGCGTCGATCCTGACCTGTTGCCTGGAGCGTCGCCGCGGGTCGGTAACCGGCCCGTTCCGAGGCCAACCTGCGCGCGTGACCTTCTCCGGTGCCGTCGATCAGATTCGGCTGTATCGCGCGACCACGCGCGGTGCCCTGCGGGAAATCACACCGCCGCTGGACCAGCCGCCGCCACCACCAGCACGGCTCGATCACCTGGCAGGCGAGGAGCAGGCGATCCGCAGTGTGTTCGGCACCACCGCCCGGATCCTCGATGCGCGCGCCCCGACCGTGCTTGAAGACGCGGCTGGCCTGTCCAGCATCATGCACCTGCGCACCCAGGACGGCATAGAGATCAACTGTGGTCTCGGTTGGCACGGCACCACGCCGTTCGTGCTGCGCGCGGACTTTCCGCGTTTCGGCATGCCTTCCGATCTGACGGAGGCGGACGCGGCCGGTGTCGCGGCGGCGGCCGCCGCCGGCCATCTCGCCACCTTTGAAACCCGCGACGACGCCAACGGACCCGTGGTGATGGCCCGTTCCAACTGCGACGGAACGTTCCATATGATCCGTCCGACCGCCGACGGCGCGCAAGTCGAAGCCTACACGCCGGGAATACCGGCTGGGCTGCTCAATGCCGACCAGGCGCTCTGGGTTCGCTATGCGCGGAGGCACGAAAACACGACCGTCGTGGACGCCTATCGTGATGGCCGCTCAGGCAACGTCTTCGTGCTTGCCGGCGCGCCGGACGGCCAAGTGACGCGCCATTTGGTAGACACAGACGGCACCGAAGTCTGGCGCGCCGCCGCCGACGACACCGCCGCCGCTGCCTATCATCGTGACCGCGTGATCGGCCCCGACCGCGATTGATCAGGCGCGGCGGACACCGCAACCATGTTGCAAGTCCCGCAATGCTTACGTTCGCACACGCGCATCGAAACCCGCGCGGAACACGCGCGACGCCGCAGGACGTGGCGCGCAACGCAGCACATGAAGGACAGCAAACCATGTTGGATTACCTAAACGCCTGGTTCACCCTCAAGGCCGACCGGCGCGCCGTGACCGCACTGGAGTACGGGGTCATAGCGGGCGTGTTGGCGGTCGTGGTGGTGGTCGCGTTCACCACCCTCGGCACCGGCCTGAACAGCGCCTTCACCAGCGTCTCCTCCCAACTCTGAACTGCGGCTCGAGGCCGCGAACGCTTTGGTCTGCCGCGTCGACGCGAAGTCCCCGGCCGCACCCGGCGGCTTCGCGCCCACGGCGTCACTCTGCTATGTCCAGCCGATGGTTGATTTCGTGTTGGAGCAGGCGGCGGTTGGGCGCGTTGCCGGTGTCGACGAGGCGGGACGCGGACCGCTGGCCGGCCCGGTCGTCGCTGCCGCAGTGGTGTTCGCGGCCGGCTTTCCCGTGTCCCTGGCCGGCCTGATCGACGACTCCAAACGCCTGACATCGCAACAGCGTCGGGCTGCCTACCTCGCGCTCCGCTGCTCGCCCGGCGTCGAGATCGGCGTCGGAGCCGCCTCGGTCACCGAAGTCGCGCGTCTCAACATCCTGCGGGCTTCGTTGTTGGCGATGCGCCGGGCAGTATGTCGGCTGCCGACGCCGCCGGACCTTGCCCTGGTCGACGGCAACCAACCCCCACCGCTCGATTGCCCGGCGCGCTGTGTGATCGGCGGTGACGCGCTGTCCCTGTCGATCGCCGCGGCCTCGATCGTCGCCAAGGTGGTGCGCGACTGCATCATGGCTCGCCTCGCGCTACGCTGCCCGGGCTACGGTTGGGAGCAAAACGCCGGCTACCCCACCGTCGAGCATCGGGCAGCTCTGCGCCGTCTAGGGCCTACAAGGCACCATCGGACGGACTTCGGGACGGTGCGCCAACTCCGACTTGATCTCGCGCCCCCCGATCTATCGCAATTGACGTGACTTCCGGGGACCGGCCACGATGACTGCGTTAGCGTAATACTGCCGGGCTATACCGCCGACGTGGATCCATCGGAGCAAAGTGGAAATCGTTCGCGAACTGCCGCTGGATCAGATCCTGTTGGGCGACTGCGTCCGGCTGATGCAGATGCTGCCCACGGCATCGGTCCACTGCGTGTTTGCCGATCCGCCATACAACTTGCAATTGCGCGGTGAACTGCGCCGGCCCGACGATAGCCTGGTTGATGGCGTCGACGACGACTGGGACCAGTTCACCGACTTCGCCGCCTACGACGCCTTTACCCGTGAATGGCTCACCGAGTGCCGGCGCCTGTTGCGCAAGGACGGCACACTGTGGGTGATCGGTGCCTACCACAACATCTTCCGCATCGGTACCATCCTGCAGGACCTCGGCTTCTGGGTGCTGAACGACGTAATCTGGCGCAAATCCAACCCGATGCCGAACTTTCGCGGCCGCCGCTTCACCAATGCACACGAGACGCTGATCTGGGCAGCGCGCAGCCGCGATGCTCGGCATCGCTTCAACTACCGCGCAATGAAGGCGCTGAACGACGATGTCCAAATGCGCAGCGACTGGCTCATCCCGCTGTGCACCGGGCCCGAGCGGCTGCGCAACCAGCACGGGCTCAAGCTGCACCCGACGCAGAAGCCCGAGGCGCTGCTGCACCGCGTGCTGCTGGCGTCCACCGCGCCAAGCGACATCGTGCTGGATCCGTTCGCCGGCACCGGCACAACCGCCGCGGTGGCCAAGCGGCTCGGGAGGCACTTCATCGCGATCGAGCGGCACCCGGCCTATGCCGAGGCCGCAATCGGACGCGTGCGCCACACAAACGCGTCGCCCGACGACGGACTCGCCACTACCAAATCGCGCCAGGAAACACCGCGGGTGCCCTTCGGCAGCTTTGTCGAGCGCGGGCTGGTGCCGCCCGGAACAACACTGCACGACCGGCTGCGGCGCGTCTCGGCGACCGTCACGGCCGACGGCAGCATCGTCGCGGGCAAAACCCGCGGCTCGATCCACAAGGTGGGTGCTGCGGTGCAGAACGCGCCGTCGTGCAACGGGTGGACGTTCTGGCACTTTGAACGTGACGGCCGGCTGATGCCATTGGACACGCTGCGGGACCACGTGGAGTAGACCCGCAAAACTCTCCACCACTGGGTGGTCTTCGGCATTGCCGCCGATTGGATCGCCGACATCCGGTAGCTTCCCGGCTATAATACGGTCGCCACCGGCTCGAGGTCCCCCCGTGTACGTCCCACCGCTGTTCAAGGAAGACCGGATTGACGTCCTGCAGGACGCCATCCGCAATGCCGGGCTGGTCACGCTGGTTACGCTGATGTCGGACGGCCTGATCGCCAGCCACGTCCCGATGCTGCTGGACTCCGACCCGGCTCCATACGGCACCCTGCTCGGCCATGTCGCGCGCCCCAACAAGCAGGCCAGGGGCGCCGTCGCCGGCACCGAGGCACTGGCCATCTTCCAAGGTCCCGACGCCTACATCACCCCGTCCTGGTACGAGACCAAGCGGCAGACCGGCAAGGTCGTGCCGACCTGGAACTACGTGACGATCCACGCCTACGGCACCGTCGAGTTCTTCAGCGACACCGACCGCCTGCTGGACATCGTCACGCGTTTGACCAACCGCGAGGAAGGCCGTCGAACCGACCCTTGGGCGGTCACTGATGCGCCGCCCGACTTCATTGATGTCATGCTCAAGGGCATCGTCGGCTTTGCCATGCCGATCACCCGGCTTGAGGGCAAGTGGAAGATGAGCCAGAACCGCCCCGCCGAGGATCGGGTCGGCGTGATTGCCGGCCTCGCTGCTGGCGGGCGGCCCGAGGTCGCGGACCTGGTGTCCGATCCCGGCGACGGCTAACGGCTCGTACCGCCCCAGAGTCTTCGCCGCCCAAACTTTCGGGCCCCAGCACTTGACACCGGCGCAGCGGGGCCGTTTTTACGCCCCCTGCGCAATCGGCGCCCGAGCACAATGTCCTCCAGCACGGCATCTGTGACCGGATGTCGGTCCGCCGTGCAGGGGTGTAGCTCAATTGGCTAGAGCGCCGGTCTCCAAAACCGGAGGTTGGGGGTTCGAGACCCTCCACCCCTGCCAGGACTGCGCGTGGCCAGCGGATACATGCCAGTGGATACATGATATACGGCACTGGGTTTTGGCGCGTGGGATTTCAGGCAGGCGGTACGGAGGCGATTGGCGTGGCGGTGGATCCGGTGAAATTCGTGCGCGAGGTGCGGGCCGAGGTGGGACGTGTCACCTGGCCATCCCGCAAGGAAACGCTGGTGACCACCGGCCTGGTGTTCGCCATGGTCACCATAACCGCGCTGTTCTTTTTCTTTGTCGATCAAATCATCAGCCTCGGCGTTCGCGCGCTGTTTGGCGTCGGCGGCTGAGCGGGAGCGAGTGATGGCCAAGCGTTGGTATGTCGTGCACGTCTATTCGGGTTTCGAGAAGAAGATCGCCCAGCAGCTCAAGGAGCAGGCGGCCCAGAAGGGACTTGCGGACCAGATCGACGAGGTCCTTGTCCCGTCGGAGAATGTGGTCGAGATGCGCCGCGGCCAAAAAGTCAACACCGAACACAAGTTCTTCCCCGGCTACGTGCTCGTGAAGATGGAGCTGTCCGACGAGGCGTGGCATCTGGTGAAGGACACGCCGAAGGTCACCGGCTTCCTCGGCAGCCGCAACCGCCCCTCACCGATCAGCGAGGCTGAGGCCGAGCGCATCATGAAGCAAACCCAGGAGGGCACCGATCGGCCGCGCCCGTCAGTGTTGTACGAGGTCGGCGAGCAGGTGCGGGTGGCCGACGGGCCATTCCAAAGCTTCAACGGCACGGTCGAGGAGGTGGACGAGGAGAAGGGCCGCGTGAAGGTCAGCGTCTCGATCTTCGGCCGGTCGACGCCGGTGGAGCTGGAATACAGCCAGGTGGAGAAGGTCTAGCCACCTTACCTCGCCCGCTCTTCGCCGGCTTGGGCCGCGAAGAACGGACCAAGGTCGAGACGCGAAGCGACGAGGGTGAGGGTCTGCCGCCCGCGCCAACGCTATCCGGGCCAGCCAATGAGTGCGCGGTGCGCGGAGCGCCTCACCATAACGCCAGCAACGCAAGGCCGCTGCACCGGCAGCACCACCCACGCCACCGCTTGACGCCATCGCGATCCTACTGCCCAGTAGCATCAGAATGTGCAGGAAGGTGGGGCGATGAAATTTGGCATCTTCTACGAGCTGCAACTGCCGCGCCCATGGGGCGTGGACGACGAACGCCAGCTCTACCAGAACGCCCTCGACCAGGTGGAACTCGCCGACCGGCACGGCTACGACTACGCCTGGGAGGTCGAGCACCACTTCCTGGAAGAATACTCGCATTCCCCAGCCCCCGAGGTCTTCCTCGGCGCCGCCAGCCAGCGCACGAAGAACATCCGCCTGGGCCACGGCATCGTGCAGCTCACCACCAACCCGCCGCAACGCGTCGCCGAGCGCATCGCCTGCCTGGACCTGGTCAGCAACGGCCGCGTTGAAATGGGCACCGGCGAATCCGCCTCGATCACCGAACTCGGCGGCTTCGACCGTGACATGGAGACCAAGCGCGAGGTCTGGGAAGACGCCATCCGCTGCATCATCCCGATGTTCCAGGACAAGGGCGTCGAGCTGGATACCAAATGGCACAAGATGCCGATGCGCAACGTGCTGCCCAAGCCGGTGCAGAAACCGCATCCGCCGCTCTGGGTCGCATGCTCGCAGCTCGAAACGATCGAGATGGCCGGCCGTCGCGGCATGGGCGCGCTGGGCTTCCAGTTTCTGTCAGCCGACGCGGCGCACGCCTGGGTGCACGCCTACTACAACGCCTTCGTCAAGCGCCAGGAGAAGCTGGCGGACTACCAGACCAACCCCAACATGGCGCTGGTCAGCTACTTCATGTGCGCGCGGACCGATGAGGAAGCTCGCCGCCGCGCCGACGGCGCAACGTTCTTTCAGTTCGCTTTGCGCTATTACGGCGCCAGCGCGGGTCGTAAGCGTCCGGATCCCTACACCGTCAACATGTGGGACGAATACAACAAGTGGAAGCGTGAGAACCCCGACCAGGCCGCGCGCGCCCTGTCCGGCGGCCTGATCGGGTCGCCGGAAACCCTGCGGCGCAAGCTGCGGCGCTTCCAATCCTCCAACATCGACCAGGTGATTCTGCTGAACCAGGCCGGCAAGAACGCCCACGCCCACATCTGCGAGAGCCTGGAACTGTTCGCTAAGGAAGTGATGCCCGAATTCCACGCCGCCGAGCCTGCCCACCAGGCCTGGAAGCAGCAGGTGCTGGCCGGCAAGATCGAACTGGAAGAAATCGATACCCAACCATTCCGTGACCGCTACGGCACCAATTCGCCGCAGGTCCGCCCGGTGGCGGCGGAGTAGTTCATTCTTCACCCGTCATGGCCGGACTTGACCAGGCCATGACGTTGATGAAACGGATGATCTACCCCGCCAGCCGCGCGATCGCTGCATCCAGCAGCCCCGGGTCACCCACCGCCAACACGCGCCCATCGCCGTCCGGCTGTAGCGCTTGACCAGACCAGTCGGTGATCTTCCCGCCAGCGCCCTCGATCACCGGCACAAGTGCCGCCCAGTCCCACAGCTTCATCGTGACCTCGGCAATCACGTCGATGTGGCCAAGAGCCAGCAGCCCGTACGCGTAGCAGTCCCCGCCCCAGGACACCCGCTGCACCACGTCCGCCAGGCGCTGCCAGCGCGGCATGTCATCACCCAGCAATCCGGGGCCGGTACAGGACAGTTCAGCCTCGCCCAGCGTCGCGCAGGGCCGACAGCCTGCCCACCCGCCCATCGGACCGCGAAATTCCGTCTTCCGCCCCGCCGCCCCGATCCAACGTTCCCCAGTCACCGGCTGGTCGATCACGCCAAGGATCGGCCGGCCGTCCTCCAGCAGCGCAACGAGCGTGCCGAACACCGGCCGCCCGGTGATGAAGGCACGCGTTCCGTCAATCGGGTCCAGCACCCAGCACAGCCGTGCGTCCGGGCGGTCAAACCCGAACTCTTCGCCGAGGACGCCATACGCCGGAAATCTCTCCGTGAGCACCGCCCGCATCGCCTGCTCGGCGCTGCGATCGGCGATCGTCACAGGGCTGTCGTCCGACTTCAGGTCGGCGCCGAGCCGAGCGCGAAAGAACGGCCGGATCACCGCCCCCGCGACGTCAGCCGCGGCCTCGGCGGCGGCGATCAGACCGTTGAGGGCGTCAGGCAAGGGCACCGGACCGCGCGCATCAGGGCTTCGTCGGTGCCGCTGGCGCGGGCGCCGCGGGTGCGGCTGCCGGGGCGGCGGATTGGGCCGGCGCATTGGTTCCTGGCGCGCCATTCGCCGGCGGCGTTGTCGCGGCTGGGGCAGCCGCCGCGGGTGTAGCTGCCGCCGGTGCCGTTTCCCCTGGCTTCGGCAGCGGCACCGGGTCCTTCGATAGCGTGCGCAGATAGGCGATCACGCTGGCCCGGTCCTTGGCGCTCGGGATGCCGGCAAACGTCATCCGCGTGCCCGGCGCAACCTGGCTCGGCTTGTACAGCCACTCATTCAATGCCTCATAGGTCCAAGGCTGGCCCTTGAACTTTTCCAGGGCCGGCGAGTAGTTGAAGCCTTCCTCGTGGTCGTGCGGCCCGGCCACCACCCCATAGAGATTCGGGCCGACGAGCGGCTTTCCCCCCTCGTTGAAGGTGTGGCAGACGGCGCAGACCCGTTTGGTATACGCCTCTCCGGCGGCCGGATCGGCGCTGGCCAGCAGCGGCGAGATCGGCTGCAGCGATTCGGTTTTCGCCGCCTCGGCGGTGGGTGCGGCACTCGTCTTGATGTCCAGCGCGGGCTTGCTCGGCTCGGTCTCCCGCACCAGGTTGTCGCCGATCAGGCCGGTCAGAAAGAAGACGATGCCAACCACAAGGACAGCGGCAATGCCCTTGTTGACGTCCATGCTGTCCATGCGCCCTGACTTCTCCGCCGAATCGTTAGACACAAACCAACGCGCCCGCGCCACGTTGCGCGCGAGCGTGCGCCTTCATAAGGTGCCCGGCACCATAGGGAAACCGTCCAGCCCCTTCAACCCGTTCCCTTCCCACGCGTAGTCTTCTCACTGGGGTCCTTGCCACCCGCAGCCATTCCACCGGGGGACGCATTCAGCCGTGACACCCATCATCGTCATTCCCTCGCGCATGGCCTCCACCCGGTTGCCCGGCAAGCCGCTGGCCGACATCCACGGCAGGCCGATGATCGTGCACGTACTCGATCGCGCGCGAGAGGCGGATATCGGTCCCGCCGCGGTGGCCTGCGGCGACCCGGAGATCGCCGAAGCGGTCCGTGCCGCCGGCGGGACAGCCGTCATGACCGATCCGTCCCTGCCGCGCGGCTCCGACCGGGTGCATGCCGCGCTCGCGGTGCTCGACCCGCAGGGACACCACGACGTTGTGGTGAACCTGCAAGGCGACCTGCCGACAATCCCCCCTGTCTACCTGCGCACCGTGCTGACCCCGTTGTCAGATCCCGCGTTCGACATTGCCACCCTGGTCGCGCCAATCACCTCAGACGACGAGGCGGCGGCACCGTCCGTGGTGAAAGCCGCGTGTGCGTTCGATCGAGGCCGCGCGGTGTCCCCGGCGCTGTATTTCTCCCGTGTGCCGATCCCCTGGGGCGACGGCCCGCGCTGGCACCACATCGGCATCTACGCCTTCCGTCGGGCTGCGCTGGCGCGCTTCGTTTCGTTGCCCGAGGCGCCGCTGGAACGCCGCGAGAGCCTGGAGCAGTTGCGGGCGCTTGAGGCCGGCATGCGGGTGGCCTGCGCACGGGTCGAACACGCGCCGTTCGGTGTGGACACGGCCGCCGATCTTGAACGCGCGCGCGACGAGTTGCGGCCACGCAACGGAAAACCGGGTGATACCAGGTCGGGTGATACAAGGCCGGGAGACATAACACCGGGGAGCAGCCTGACGTGACCGCAACAATCGCCTTCCAGGGACTATCCGGCGCTTATTCCGACCTGGCCTGCCGCGACGCCTATCCGGGAATGGCCACGCTGCCCTGTGAGAGCTTCGAGGCGGCGATCGACGCGGTGCGTGACGGCCGCGCCACACTGGCCATGCTGCCATGCGAGAACAGCCTGGCCGGCCGCGTGCCTGACATCCACCACCTGCTGCCGCAGTCCGGGTTGTTCGTGGTGGGCGAGCATTTCCATCGCGTGGAGCACTGCCTGCTGGCGCCAAGGGGCGCCACGATCGAGGGGCTGAAGCGTGCGCACTCCCACCCCGTGGCGCTGGGCCAGGTGCGGCACATCCTGCGCCAGCTTGGCCTGACCGCGGTGGTGCAGGCCGACACCGCCGGCGCCGCCGAACTGGTCGCGAAATGGAACAACAGGCAGGACGCGGCGATCGCGTCCTCCCTTGCCGCCGAGATCTACGGCCTGGACATCCTGCGCCGCAACGTCGAGGACGCGGAGCACAACACCACCCGGTTCTACATCACGGCGCCGAAACCGACCGCGCCCGACCCGGCGACGCCCAACCTGATGACCACGTTCGTGTTCCGTGTGCGCAACGTGCCGGCGGCGCTCTACAAGGCGATGGGCGGCTTCGCGACCAACGGCGTGAACCTCACCAAGCTGGAGAGCTACATGCTGGCCGGCCAGTTTGTCGCCACTCAGTTCCTGTGCGACGCCGACGGCCACCCGGAGCAGCCGGCGATGCGCCGCGCGCTGGAAGAGCTGACATTCTTCTCCTCCGAGGTGCGCGTTCTGGGCGTCTATCCGGCGGCGCCGTTCCGGCTGACGCAGGGTGCCGCGGACTAGCCGTAAGGCGGAGAAGCGAAGCGCCTTCCGCCCCCGATGTTCCCAATCACACTGCCGCTTCTGTCGCCGGCGCGTCCCTGCGCCTCGTCCAAGCCGCGGGCTTGGGCCGTGAAGAGCGGACCAAGGCCTGCCCTCGGACACTTGATCCGGGGGGCGGCGCGCGCGGTGCGGCAGGCATGGGTGAGGCCACCTCCGCGATAACCTTCGTCCCTCGTGGCAGGAGGGCGGTTCCACAAAGCGCGTCCGGCGCCGCCGAACCGAAGCTGTCCGCGGACCGCGCACCGCCACGCCGCGCCGCCCTTTTCTGCTCCCGCCGCAGCGCGGCTTTCGCGCACTCGGCCGCCCGCATCAGCTTGGCTGCGCTCCGCTCCCGCCGACACACCTGCGCCGGCGTCAGCGGGCCGAGGTCGGCTGCGCTCCGCGTGCTCGCCGCCGCATGGCGAAGCACGACGATGTACCCGACGAGCATTGTCTGCAGCGGATCGGCCGGGTGGAACGCGGCGATTTCCTTGCTGACCCACTTCCGGTGCGACCGATGCCAGGCCGGCCGCGCGCCGGCGATCAGCGCCGGTAGGGCGGCCACCACGCGGTCGACTTCATCGTCGCTAACCTGATAAAGCGGCGTCGCGGCCTGGGCGGCACGGTGGGTAATTTCGATCGGGGAAGGTGACATAATAGAACTCCGGATGAAAATCGACTTGGTGGTGGAGGTAAGGTACACTAACTTCATATCCAGCGCTAGCTAACATTGTTGGTCGGCCATTTTCGAAACAGCTTGCCGCGCGCATGGTGTGGGGAACTCGGGATCGACCGGTTCTCCTTCACGACGAGGGCAGCCTGCTGCTCAGAGCACCGCCCCGGCGGCCCCGGGCGAGTTGGCACGCCGCGTCAAGGGCGCGCCGCGGGGTGCCAAGATCGGCGAAATGCTCCGCGTGCTGGTGGCGCTCGGTCAGGCTCGCGAGGCCAACAGTGGGCGCTTCACAGCTTGATGAGGGCTGCCGGTTCGCTGATCAAGAAGAAAGGCTTTTTTTGCCGCGGATGAACGCCGATTAACGCCGATAAGGCCAATGCCTCACAGGTCTGGCGCGCCCCCCGCGTGTGAGACACGGAATTAGACACAGGTCGTGGTTGCCTCCGGTGCTGCGGCTGGCGCATGCGCCAGCCGCAGCACCGGAGATGGGTTTGCCTCGAACACAGCCGGCGCCAGATAGGCCAACGCGGAATGCAGCCGTTGGCGGTTGTAGACCTCCTCGATGAACTGGCCGATCGAAGTCTCCGCTTCCTCAAGGTCGCGATAGCCGCGCCCGTCCACCTCTTCCTTCTTCAGGGTCCGCATGAAGCTCTCGGCCATCGCGTTGTCCCATGGGCAGCCAACCCGGCTCATGGAGGGTTGAATGCCGGCTCCTTCCAGGCGCTCGACGTAGTCGCCGCAGGCGTATTGGATACCGCGATCGGAATGATGCACCAGTTCACCCGGAACAACATCGCGCGCCTGCAGTGCCATATCCAAGGCCGCCAAGGCCAGGCTCGCCTGCAGATGCGATGCCATGCTCCAGCCGATCACTCTGCGGCTGAAGGCGTCCAGCACCACCGCCAGGTAGACGAATTCCTCTGACAACCGGACATAGGTGATGTCGGCAACCCACAACTGGTTCATCGCCATCGGCTGCAGACGCCGAGCCAGGTTCGGATACACGCGGAAGCGATGGCGTGAACAGGTCGTCGCCGGCACGAACGCCCGCTTCACCACGCACAGCAGATTGTCTTCCCGCCTGATCCGCTCGACGCGTTTGTGGTTCACCGCCCAGCCAGAGCGCTTCAACAACACGGTGATCCGCCGGTAGCCGTAATGCCGATTGGCCAGTGCCAGGCGCTGGATCTCGTCACGCAGCGCCGTCTCTTCCTGACGCGGCGCGGAGGTTTGCCAGTGCCGATAATATCCGGCACGGCTAACCCTGCCCAGCTGGCACATCCGCTCGATCCCCATCGGGCCTTGCAGCTGCATCATCGCGTGGGTCGCCGCGTAGATGCCGTCGCGCCAGGCGCACCGTTCGACCGGCGTCGCTCCCTGACATGCCGCAAGGCTGCGCGAAAAAAATCCAGGTCCAGTTGCTGCTGGCCGATCTTCCGCTCCAGCGCCGCAATCTGGCGCGACGCATCGGGCATGGATGCCGCGGCCGGTACCTCCGCCTCGTCCGCGGCCAACTCGGCCGCGCTGGGTCGGCCCGCCCGGCGCAGCGCCGCGGCGCCACCGCCCGCATGCTGGTCGCGCCAGCAGTACAGCAGCTTCCGCTCGATCCCTAGCTCTCGGGCAAGAGCCCTGATGTTCTCGGTCGCCGCCATTCGCGCCAGCGCTGACAGCTTGAAGGCTCGCGTAAAGCTTCGCCGCTGCTTCCTTGACACACTCGTTCTCCTTCCTAAACAGTGTGTCTAATTCCCGTGTCTCACTCCAGGGGGGCAGTGCAGTTCGCGCGCCCACAAAACCCACGTGTCGGCGTTCATTCGCGGCTAAATATTTTGCCTGCCTGCCGGGCCCCCGCGTGTGCGACGCATCGTATCGCGGACAGGAGTAGCTCCATGTAATCGCCATATTAGCAATCAACCAATTAGCGTGCGGTCGCCACGGCCCCAATCACCCCCTCAGAATCAAAACATCATACCGCACAACAGCCAAATCCCGCGACACCAGCGTAAGACCCTCAACCCGCGCCTGGGCAATCAGCATCCGATCGAACGGATCGTCATGGTGCCGAGGCAACCCGCCCGCCGCGATCGCATGGACAGGCAGGATCGGCAGCACATCGAAGCCCATGCGCTGCATCACGTCATCAAAACGATCAATCGGAAACGTCAGCCGTCCCAACGCATGCTTGATCGCAATTTCCCACGCCGTAACAGCACTGACGAGAACCTGGTTTTCCGGCGCCGCTACCGCCGCGCGCGTCTGCTCACCAAGCCGGGACGGGTCCGATACCGACCAGATGAACACATGCGTGTCGAGCAGCAGGTTCAGGGCGCCCGTCCCTCGAACGCAAGCTGCACGCCGTCCGGCAGCGGATCGTCGAAGTCGGCGCCGACCTCGACCTCACCGGCCAGCAGCCCGAGCGGACGTGGCGACGTACGCCTGGCCAGCGGCACCAGCCGGGCAAGCGGACGTCCCGCCTTGGCAATGACGATCTCTTCCCCGCGGGCCGCGCGTTCGACCAACTGCGACAGATTGGTCTTGGCTTCATACAGGTTGACGGTGTCCATGCTCAGCCATCCCCAGGGGATCGATCCCTCGGCCGGTCCCTTGACCAACGTTGGTCAGAACATGTGCCCTCCCACGTCCCGGGTCAAGCCCGACCGCCACCAACACAATCCCAACCCCCGCCGCACCCCCACCCCGCTCACACCATCAAATGCGCAACGTCCTGCCCGGTCGCCGCTACAACCATCTCCGCCACCAGCGCGCGATGGCACGTCGTATGATCCCGCTCAAAGCACAGCAGGCAGGCCCGAGCCCCCGCGGCCAATCCAATCGCCTGCGCCAACTCCGCCTGCGCCCGATCCCCCCGCATATGCTCCATGAAAATCGGCACCATCCGCTCCGGATGCCCCGCCCGCACCGCTTCGCGCCCCGGCTTTGGCGTGCCCAGCCCCTGCAGGTGCACATAGCCGATCCCCACCGCATCCAACCCAGCCGCAAGCTGGCGCTTCGAGAACCCCGGCTTGCGCGACACAGCCACCGCTCGCACATCCAGCAGCAGCGTCACCCCAGCCGCGCGCAACGACCCCAGTACGGCCTCAACGGTAGTGCCCTCATAGCCGATCGTGTGCAGCGGCGGCGGCGACGTCGGCATCAGTCCGGTACTAAACCAACCGGCCCCGTAACGTGCCCCGGCGACCGGCTGCACGCCGCCGCGCGGCGCAAGGCCCTGGGCCGCGAGGCAATTGTAGACCGACTTGCGACGCGCCTGGGCAAGCTGCTCCTGGTAGCGCGGATCGGTGCCATACGTCGACGAGTTGACCAGCACGGCCTTGAACGCGGGATCATTGTAGACCTGCTGCTCGCACCTGCCCTGCGCCGTGTTGGCGGGCGGCGCCGAGGAGCAGCCAACCAGCCCCCACCCGACAAACGCCGCCAACAGCGCAAAGCCCGCAGACGGTTTCATGGCACCGCCATCCAATCCTCGATCAGCCGCCGGGCAATACTGTCTGCCCGGGGCAGCAAGAAGCCGTGCTGCTCGGGGTCGCTTATCTCGGCGCGGGAGAACCAGCGCACATCGAGCATTTCCTCGGTGTCGATGGTGATCTCTTCGCTCAGGCCCTCGGCGTAGAAGCCCAGCATGACGTTGCCGGGGAACGGCCAGGGCTGGCTGGAATGATAGTGCACCGCGCCGGCCCGGATGCCGGATTCCTCGAACACCTCGCGCCGGACGGCTTCTTCCAGTGTCTCGCCCGGTTCAACGAAACCGGCCAGGGTGGAATACATGTTGGCGCGCGGAAAGCGCTGCGAGTGCCCCAGTAGCGCGCGATCGCCGCGCGTCACCAGCATGATCACTGCGGGATCGGTGCGCGGGAAATGCTGCGCCTCGCAGGCGGTGCATTGCATCATGTGGCCAGCGCTTTTCACGTCGCACGGCGCGCCGCAGACGCCGCAGAAGCGATGGCGGGACCGCCAGTGCAACAGCCCGCGGGCGTGCGCCAGGATCGACGCCTCCGGCTTCGCCACGCCCCAGCCGACCGCGCGCAGGTCGACGAACTTGCCCAGTGCATCGGGCAGCAGCGGCACCGGATCCTCCGCTGCGCTGATGTCGACGCCGAACACGGCACGTTCCTCCAGTAAGCCCAGGAACACCCACGGGCCACCCGCCATGCGCAGCGCAGCCGCGGCGGCGCCGGAGATGTAAACCGCTTCCGGCGCGCCCTCCTCCAGCCCGTGCACCAGGTTGCGACTGCGCCAGACCGGCACGAACAGCGTGTCCGGGTCTTCCAGCCGCTCGGCGATCCACGCGGCATCCTCGCGCCGCGTGCCAATGCGATCGAGCGGGCTCGACGAGTAGACGTTCGGGCGGCTGGCCAGGATCAGGGTCATGTTGCTGTATACCGGACTGGAGCGGATGCATCCGACCGTGCCATGCGCGCTGCAAGGCGGCAACCGTTCGTCGTCAGTCGGAATGCGTCGGACGCTTCAGCCCTTATCGACCTCTGTGGTGCGGCCCCCGGCGGCCACTGACCGGGCAATCGCCTCGAACACCGCTACCGCATCGATCATCTGGTCATAGGGGACCGGATACGCCACCCGCCCCTCGACTGCGTCGGCGAACGCCTCCAACTCCAGGCGCAACGTATCCACCTCCGGCAGGCTGCGCCGCTCGACCGGCTTGCCCGACAGCCGCAGTACCAGCCCGGTCTGGTCGTGGTTCTCCGCGTTGCCCTCGGTGCCGAACACATGCAGCCGCCAGGTCACCGGCGTGACCCGCACGGTGGCCAGCGTGCCCGACATGCCGTTATGGAATTCCAACAGCACCGACAGGCTGTCCAGCGATTCGGGTGGACCCTGCCAGGTCAGCAATTGCGTGGTGACGCGCTGCACCGGCCCCAGCAGGTTCACGAAACAGTCGAGCATATGCACGCCGGTCCCGGTCAGGCCGCCAGCAGGCGATTCGTCGGCGTCATGCCGCCAGGCGGCGAAGTTGTTGGACGAGTTCTGGTTGCTGATATGTCCCTCGACATGCAGCAGCCGCCCCAACGTTCCGGCCGCGATCAGCCGCTTCAGCTCAGCCAGCGCCGGCAGAAAACGGCGGTTGTGGCCAAGCGCCAGCAACACCCCCGCCTGCTCGCAGGCCGCCATGGCGCGCACCGCGTCAGCCCGCGTCAGGGTGAACGGCTTCTCGCACAGGATCGGTTTTCCCCCGCGCGCCACCTCGACGATCTGATCGGCGTGCATCGAATGAGGCGTTGCCAGTACCACCGCCTCCACCGCGGGATCGTCCAGCATCGCGGCGATGCTGGATGACAACCGCAGGCCGTGCGCGTCGGCCACGTCGCGCCGCAACTCCGGGCGAGGGCTGACCGCATGCACGAATCGAATACGGTCACTGGCCGGCCGCGCCGCCTCCAGCAGCCGCTTGCCCCACCAGCCCAGCCCCACGATGCCGGCGCGGATCATGTGCCGCTACAACCAGTGAAACCCATGCGCCATCACGCCAAGCATCGCACCAAACCCGCCGAGCATCATGCCGATCAGCCAGCGAAAATCCCTGCGATGCTCCGCACCAAGACCGTCAATTCGCCGATCGAGTGTGTCAAAGCGGCTGGAATAGCGCCCATCGACCGTGTCAAATCTCCGGTCAATCGCATCGAACCTCCGATCAACAGCATCGAAGCGCCGCTCGATCCGTTCGAGGCTGGCGACAGTGGTTCGGGCGATCTGCTCCAGAACGGCCGCGCGGCATTCCATGTCGGCAGGATACCGGCCGCCCGGTGGCGGTTCAACTGGCGTATCAGGCATCAGCGCTACCCGTTCCGCGTC
This sequence comes from uncultured Alphaproteobacteria bacterium, assembly GCA_963826975.1. GTDB lineage: Bacteria > Pseudomonadota > Alphaproteobacteria > Acetobacterales > Acetobacteraceae > Palsa-883. Next base: position 424,247 of record CAWGZJ010000003.1, read on the forward strand.
CCGCCATCCTCCCACCGACCGGTGAACAAATCCCCAACCGCACACCGCTTGTGACCTACCCCCCGAACCGTGGTAGACCATCCGCGGGAGGTCGGCGGCGGACGGGCGCCTCGCCAACCCGGTCAGGTCCGGAAGGAAGCAGCCGCAACGAGTTTCCGCTCGGGTCGTTCGTTCGGCCTCCCACCCGCTAACGCGTCACAACAGGGGGCCGCCGCGGCGGCTATGACCGCCCGCATGTCCGGCCTGTTCCAGGACGAACCGCCGCAGGACGAAGCCCCTCCACTCCCGGAGGGTCCGGCGCTGTTCGGCGACGCGCCCCTCGCCGTCCGCCGCGACCCGAGCCCGTCGGCAGGCTCAGCTAACGCCGCCCCCACCGAACCACTCGCCCACGCCGCCGCCTATCGCGTGCTCGCGCGGAAATACCGCCCGATCCAGTTCGCCGACCTGATCGGGCAGGAGGCGATGGTGCGCACCCTGCGCAACGCCTTCGCCACCGGCCGGGTCGCGCACGCCTTCATGCTCACCGGCGTGCGCGGCGTCGGCAAAACCACCACCGCCCGCATCATCGCCCGCGCGCTGAATTGCACCGGCCCGGACGGCACCGGCGGCCCCACCGCCGATCCGTGCGGCGTCTGCGGCAACTGCCTCGCCATCCTGGCCGAGCGCGAGCCGGACGTGTTGGAGATGGACGCCGCCTCGCGAACCGGCGTCGACGACGTGCGCGAGATCATCGAGGTGAGCCGCTCTCGCCCAATGAAGATCCGCACCAAGGTCTTCATCATCGACGAAGTCCACATGCTGTCGCGCAACGCGTTCAACGCGCTGCTGAAGACGCTGGAAGAACCGCCGCCGCACGTGAAGTTCGTCTTCGCCACGACCGAAATCCGCAAGGTGCCGATCACCGTCCTGTCGCGCTGCCAGCGCTTCGACCTGCGCCGCGTGCGCGTCGCGGAACTGGCGCAGCACTTCGCGAAAATCGCCGACGCAGGAAGGCATCACGATCGAGCCGGCCGCGCTCGATCTGATCGCACGCGCCGCCGACGGATCGGTGCGCGACGGCCTGTCGCTGCTGGACCAGGCGATCGCCCAGGCCGAGGGAGCGATCACCGAGGCGCCGGTCGCCGACATGCTCGGTCTGGCCGACCGAGGGGCGGTGTTCGACTTGATGGACGCGGTGATGGCCGGCCACCCCGCGGCTGCCCTCGCGATCACCGATCGTGCCAATGAGCGCGGCGCCGATCTCGGCGTGATGCTGCAGGACCTGCTGGAGCTGGTCCATACCGTGACACGAATGAAATCAATACCCGCCCTGCGTGACAGCCCCGACCTGCCGGAGACCGAGCGCACCCGAGGCGCCGAGCTGGCCGACCAACTAAGCGTGCCCACCCTCGCGCGCGCCTGGCAGATGCTGCTGAAGGGCGTGGCCGAGGTGGAAACGGCGCCGGATCGGCGAGCGGCGGCCGAGATGGTGCTAATCCGGCTGTGCCACGTCGCCGATCTGCCGGCCCCCGGCGACCTTGTGCGCCGACTGACCAGTGGCGCGCCACCAGCCACCGGCACCGCGACCCCGCCCTCGAGCAGCGGTGGCGCGCGCGCTGCGGCCGGGGGTACGGCCATCCTCGCCGCCGAGGCGGCCCCGGCCTCGTCCGACCCAGCCTTGCCCAACCCGGCCTCGACCGCACCGCAGCTCGCCAGCTTCCGCGACGTTGTGGCGCTGGTGGCAAACCGGCGGGAGGCGATGCTGCATGCGCATCTGGTGCATTCGGTGCATCTGGTGCGCTTCGCCCCGCCGGTGATCGAGCTGCGTCCACAGGCCGACGCACCCCGCGACCTTGCCTCGAAGCTCGCCGCGCTGCTGACCGAGGCCACCGGCACGCGCTGGACGATCGCCCTGTCTGCCGCTGACGGCACGCCAACCCTGGCCGAGCAAGGCTCCGCTGCCGATGCCGCACGACGCTCGGCCGCGGCGGATCACCCATTGGTGCGCGCGATCATGGAGGCATTTCCCGGCGCGCGCATCGATCAGGTGCATGATACGACGACCGATGCCTATGGCCTGCCGATGCAGCAGCCGACACCGACGACCGAAGATGCACCCCCTGACATGGATTTTTCTGACGAGATGGAGAATGAGGAATGAAGAACCTCGCCGGCCTGATGAAGCAGGCGCAGCAGATGCAGTCGAAGATGCAGGAGATGCAGTCCAAGCTGGAGACTATGGAGATCGAGGGGGTCTCCGGTGCCGGCCTGGTCGCGGTAACCCTGAACGGCAAAGGCGACCTGCGACGGGTGAAGATCGATCCGAAGCTGGCCGATCCGGCCGACATCGAGATGCTGGAAGACCTTCTCGTCGCCGCCCACCGCGACGCCAAAACCAAGATCGAGGCACTGACACAGGACGAGATGCAGAAGGTCACCGGCGGACTGCAACTACCCCCGGGGATGAAACTGCCATTCTGAGACGTCCAATCCGCCCCATGATCGTCCTCACCACCCCCCCCGCCCTAATCGTCATGGCCGGGCTTGGCCCGGCCATCTGCCCACCGACCGTGGTGCGCGGATGGCCGGATCAAGCCCGACCCTGACGGCAACGGCGCGGGCCGGCACGACGACGACCAACAATCATGGGTGGCCCCGAGGTCGAGCGGTTGATCGCTCTGCTGGCCAAGCTGCCGGGCCTCGGACCGCGCAGCGCGCGCCGGGCCGCGCTGAAAATGCTGCAGCAGCCGGAGGCCCGCATGCTGCCGCTGGCGATCGCATTGGCCGAAGCAGCGCGCGCGGTGAAGCTGTGCAACCTGTGCGGCAACCTGGACAGCCAGGACCCCTGCGCCATCTGCACCGACCCGCAACGCGATCGCACGGTGATCTGCGTGGTGGAAGGCGTCGCCGATCTGTGGGCGCTGGAGCGCGCGAATGTGCATCATGGCCTATATCATGTGCTGGGTGGCACGCTGTCGGCATTGGCCGGCATAGGACCCGAAGACCTGACGGTCACGCCGTTGCTGCATCGCATCCATGCTGGCGGCGTGAGCGAAGTGATCCTGGCGATGCCGGCCACGGTCGACGGCGCCACCACGGCGCACTGGCTGACCGACCGGCTGAAGCCGCTTGGTGTGACGGTGACGCGCCTCGGCCAGGGTGTGCCGATCGGCGGCGCGCTCGACGTGCTGGACGACGGCACCCTGGCGGCGGCGCTGCGTGCCAGACGGCCGACATGATCCTGTCCCGACGGGCGCTCATCCACCTGGTCGGCAAGGCCGGCGGCGTCGCAGCGGCCTATCACACCATGGCGGCGATGGGCCTGCTGGCGGTGCCGCCGGCCTATGCCGGGCCTCCCGCGCTGCCACCGGGACGCGGCCGGCCCGTGATCATCATCGGAGCCGGCATCGCCGGCATGGTGCTGGCCTATGAGCTGCAGAAATCCGGCTACCAGCCGAAGATATTGGAGGCCCGGACGCGGCCGGGCGGCCGCAACTGGTCGCTGCGCGGCGGCGACACCGTGACCGAGACCGACAGCACGCAGCAGGTCACCTGGGACCGCAACGAGCATCTCTACTTCAATCCGGGACCGGCGCGACTGCCCTACCACCACGAGGGCATCCTATCGTACTGCCGCACCCTGGGCGTGCCGCTCGAGGTATTATGCAACGACAATCGTGGCGCACTGATGCAGGACGACCACGCCTTCGACGGTGCCCCACAGCTTAACCGGCGGGTGGTGAACGACACACGCGGCTACGTCGCCGAGCTGGCAGCGAAGGCTGTGGACAAGGACCTGCTCGCGCAGCCGGTCAGCGGAGAGGACAAGGATCGGCTGCGCGCTTTCCTGCGCAATTTCGGCGCGCTGGACAAGGATTTTGCCTATCATGGCTCGTCACGCGCCGGCTGGGCGGACCCGCCGGATGCAACGCAGCCTGGCACGCCAAACGAGCCATTGGATCTGCGGCAGATTCTGGCGTCGGATTTCTGGCGTGGCCCGATGCAGTTCGGCGAGCTCTCGACCATGGCGGCGACCATGCTGCAACCGGTGGGCGGCATGGGACGCATCGGCCAGGCGTTGGGGCGCGCACTGCCCGGCGTCATCACCTACCAGGCGGTGGTCACGCAGCTTCGCCGCACCGAGGTCGGCGCCCGCATCGCCTGGAAGCACGCCGGAACCGGCACCGAGCATCACATCGATGCACCGTTCGTCGTCGTCACCGTTCCGTTCCCGGCACTCAGCGATGTCGATGCTGACTTTGCACCGGCGACGCGCACCGCGATGGCCTCGGTCGACTACGTGCCCGCGGCTAAGGTCGCATTCCAGGCCTCCCGGCGCTTCTGGGAGTTGGATCATCAGATCTATGGTGGCATTTCCTGGACTAGCCGTGACGCGACCCAGATCTGGTATCCCTCAGGTGGACTGCAGCGGGAAAAGGGCATTCTGGTTGGTGCCTATATCTGGTCGGACGATATCGGCAACGCGTTCGCGGCCAAGCCACCTGCGCAACGATCTGAGCGACACGCTGGATGATGTCGCGCATCTGCATCCCGAGGCGCCGCGCTGGCTGGGGCAGGGCGTGTCGGTGGCATGGAAGAACATTCCCTACTCGCGCAGCGGCTGGGCGGAGTGGAGCCGCGAGGCGCGGGCGACACAGTTCCCAGTTCTGCTGAAGGGTGACGGGCCGTACCTGTTCGCCGGCGAGCACATGTCGTTCATCACCGGCTGGCAGGAAGGCGCTGTGCGCTCGGCGCAAAAAGTTCTCGGCGATATCGCCGAGCGGATGCGATAGGGTCCCGAGATTTCGTGACATCATTCGTCAGGGACCTTCGATCGTCCCCGCGAAAGCAATCATCACCCAATGACCCGAAAACTCCGCGACATGAGGTCAGTTCGCCAGCGGCAAGAGCCATGGAATTGGCTTTGGTATCTATTGTAACCGGCGGCCGGCAGGGCTACGGGCATACGATGCTGATGTGTCATGGTTCTGGAGATGATGATGGATGAGCCTGACGATACGAAGCCCTTGCTACGCCTGCGCCGACAGATGCGTTGGCTTCAGGTATTTGTGGTGGTGGGATTTGCTGGCATCGGCGGAGCGCTCTATTGGCAAGCCCGCGTGATCCGGGAAGAACTGGTGGATGCGCAGCGCCCTTTCGTTGCGTTCAAAGAAGGGCGGTTTCTGCCGGTGACTGGTACCGGCCAGCCGGCCTGGCAGTTCGTTGCAGTGTGGGAAAATGGCGGCAATACCAGCGCGATCGATCTGCACGCGCAGGTCAGCGTGTGGACCGGACCGGGTCTGCAGGCGGGCTTCACGAAGTCAGATGCTTCGCCCAATCCGACTGGACCTTTGACACTCGGACCACATACCACTGTCACGATACCGGATTTCACGCTGCCCGCCGACGCACTGCTCGGCGCCAAGCAATCTCCAGGCTTCATCGCCATCTGGGGCGAGGCGCAGTACCGTGAGGCGCGGGGTGATCGGCCATCGCACACCACGCGATTCTGCAATTTTGTCACCTGGCTCCGAGGAGATCCGGCGCGGGATACCGCGCTGGACATCCGTTACAACGCCTGCCGCGAAGGCAACTGCACCGACGAGGCGTGTGTGGCTCAAGGCTATGCCAAATAGGTGCGAAGCCTGTGCGACAGGCGAAGGTCGTGTCGGGATATTTTACACTCCAGATCGTGCGCAACCACTGCTATCCAGTAATTCATTGATAAATTACATCTTTCGAACCGGTATGGTTTTTGCGTATCCAAAGCTGAGACACCGATGTCGTCCTACCACCCTTACTCGCCACCCAGGGAATAGTGCATGATGCCAGGAGCTTATTCAGCGCGCCGATCGATCGGCCCGCCACAATGGCGCCGCGCCATCATTGTGGCGGTTTCGGCCTGTGCGTTCGCCGCATGGAACGGCGCCGCGCAGGCCGGCCCCAATCTCGTTCAGAATGGCGGCTTCGAGCAAACGTCGCTATCCGAGTCCGCCGAATTCGGTTCGGCGGGTACCGTCGGCCAGCAGGTGACCAATTGGTCGACCAGTGGCTACAATTTTGTGTTCCTGCCTGGCACAGCTGACACCAGTGGCGCGGCCGGCCAATTTGGCACTTTGAACCTCTGGGGTCCGGGCAACGGATCCAACAACGGGTTGCCCGCCTCCAGCCCGGCCGGCGGTAATTTCGTCGCAGCCGACGGAGCCTTCAATGTCGCACCCATCACGCAGACCATCGTCGGCTTGATCCCGGGCGAGGCAGCCGTCCTCACGTTCTATTGGGCTGGCGCGCAACAGTCGGGCTTCACAGGCCCTACTACCGATCAATGGGCCGTCAGTCTCGGCAGCCAGACCCTTTACACACCGGTCGTTAGTCTTCCGAGCCACGGCTTTTCAGGATGGATAACGGAGCTTATGACCTTCACGCCCACCAGCGGCAACGAGGTGCTGTCATTTACAGCGATCGGTACGCCAAGTGGCGAGCCGCCGTTCGCCCTTCTTGATGGTGTCTCGCTCACCGTTCCTGAACCGGCCAGTTGGGCAGTCATGGTCAGTGGCATGACGATCCTCATTCTCTACGCGCGCAGGCGTCGCAAATCCGCCAGCGCTCGCATGAGCGCGGCCGTCGGCTGATCACGTCATATTGGGGGGGCGGCATCGGACGGAGCCGGGTTGGCGAAATCCAACCCGGCGGCGCACGATGTGCTGACCGTCATCGGTGTGCGATGATACGCCCGGCTCGTCATGGAATCGCTTCGGGTGGTCCAACAGTACCTTCCAGGCTTCGTTCTGCCCCTCGTCAGGCTGTGCATCTGGCTAGTGCTGCTCAGCATCATTTTCGTGCCGCTGGAGCGCCTGTTCGCGGTTCGACCTCAGGCGATCTTTCGCAAGCAGGTGGGCGCCGACCTGGGATACTATTTCCTGAGCGGCCTTGTGCCGAGCCTGTTGCTGGGTACGCCCCTCGCGGTGCTCGCCTGGTCGGCTCACGCCCTCCTGCCAGACAGCATCGGCATCGCGGTCACGCACTGGCCGACGTGGCTACGTGTCGTCGCGGCCTTGGTCATCGGTGAAATCGGTTTCTACTGGGGCCACCGCTGGAGCCACCAAGTGCCGTTGCTGTGGCAGTTCCACGCCATCCATCACAGCGCGGAGCATGTCGACTGGTTGGTGAACACGCGCGCCCACCCGGTCGACATGATCTTCACGCGGCTCTGCGGCCTCGTGCCCCTCTATGTCCTGGGTCTGGCCGCGCCGCTGGGCGGCAGCGCGAGCGTGATCCCCGTGATCGTCCTGCTCCTTGGAACCATCTGGGGCTTCTTCGTCCACGCCAACGTGCACTGGCGCTTCGGCAGGCTGGAGTGGTTGTTAGCAACCCCGGCGTTCCATCATTGGCACCACACCAACGACGGTCCCGCCTATGTCGACAAGAACTATGCGGCGATGCTGCCGTGGATTGATCGCCTCTTCGGCACATTCTACTTGCCCGGAGACAAGCGGCCGGCACGCTACGGCACTGATCATCCAGTGCCATCGAGCCTGTTCGAGCAGTTGCTGGGACCGTTCATGCCGCGGCTTCCTGTGTCGCCGCATTCCGTGGAGTTGGAACTGGCTCCAGTGCCAGGCGAACCGCGAACCCTCGTCGGGTCGCCCGCTACATCGGACCTCGATTTCCGGCTAGGCAACGCCGCGGCGGACGACCTCCCACACCAGGGGACCCCCATCGCACCTAGGGCCGTCGCACCGAACGTACCGTTCTCCCGCCCAACGCGACCGAGGTGAGCGCATGCCCGTCAGTTCAACCGGCCGCGTAACGCCGCAATGCTGGCTCGTGCGCGTGAGGCAGCATCACCTTCCGGCACCAGCACCAGGAAATGTTCGTAAGCAGACACCGCTGCGCCGATCTGATCCAGCCCTTGATGCAACGTTGCCGCCTCTCGCCACAGCGTCGCGTGATCCGGTGCGATAAGCAGCATGTCCAACACGCACGCAAGCCCACCCGGGACATCGCCCGCCTGCAGTCTCCGGCCCTTGATGTTGTTCTGCAATCGCAGCAGCACACCGCGCGCGTTCATCGGTTGCAGCACGCCAGGACGCAGTTCAGCCGTTTCGCCCTCGACCCGCTTGATCAGCGCGCGCAAGTCACGGGCCTCCATCTCGATCCCGCCATTGAACACGTCCAGCACGACCTGGCTCCCTTTACCGGCCAGTGCGATCAGAAAGTGCCCAGGAAAATCGACGCCATGCGCGGCCCAGCCGACGGCGCGGCAGGCGTGCAGCCAGATCACGCCGAGTGCGACCGGCATGCCCTGGCGTCGCTCGGTCACCCGGATCAGGTTTGCGTTGGCGAAGTCGTCATAGGTCAGTTCGTCGCCGTGATAGCCGTACCGTCCCGCGAGCAACCGTGCCAGTACGCCCGCCCGCGCCTCCAGGTCGGTGATGCCGCGCCCCATCCCGACCATCTCACGCACCAACTCGGACAGATGCGCGCGCGCCGCCGTCCAATCGGCTTCCGGCTCGTCGATGCGGGCGAACTGCAGCGCTGCCTCCCCGATGTCGATCTCGACATCGGGGATTTGCCCGATCGCGTCGAGCGCGTTGCGCGGGTCGGACATGCCCCCGGTTGACGCTACTCGGCTGCCGCGGGCTGGTAGATCTCTTGGCCCTTGGCGCGGAACTCCTCGCTCTTCGCCGCCAGCCCAGACATCCGCTCGGCCTCCTTGCGCAGGTCCTGGGTGATCTGCATCGAGCAGAACTTCGGCCCGCACATGGAACAGAAATGCGCGACCTTGTGCGCATCCTTGGGCAGCGTCTGGTCGTGGAATTTCCGAGCCGTGTCGGGATCGAGGGACAGGTTGAATTGATCCTCCCAGCGGAACTCGAAGCGGGCGCGGCTGACTGCGTCGTCGCGCAACTTGGCCGCCGGATGGCCCTTCGCCAGGTCCGCGGCATGCGCGGCGATCCGGTAGGTGATCACGCCGGTCTTCACGTCATCACGATCTGGCAGGCCAAGATGCTCCTTCGGTGTCACGTAGCAGAGCATCGCGGTGCCGAACCAGCCGATCATCGCAGCACCGATCGCGCTGGTGATGTGGTCATAACCGGGCGCAATGTCGGTGGTCAGCGGGCCAAGCGTGTAGAACGGCGCCTCGCCGCATTCCGCCAGCTGCTTTTCCATGTTGACCTTGATCTTGTGCATCGGCACGTGGCCGGGGCCCTCGATCATCACCTGGCAGCCCTTGTCCCAGGCGATCTTGGTCAGCTCGCCCAGCGTCTCCAGTTCGCCGAACTGCGCCGCGTCGTTGGCGTCGGCGTTCGAGCCCGGGCGCAGCCCATCACCGAGCGAGAACGAAACGTCGTATTTCCGCATGATGTCGCAGATCTCGTCGAAGCGCTCATACAGGAAGCTCTCTTTGTGGTGCGCCAGGCACCAGCGCGCCATGATCGAGCCGCCGCGCGACACGATCCCGGTCACGCGCTTCGCGGTCAGCGGAACGTATTTCAGCCGCACGCCGGCGTGGATGGTGAAGTAGTCGACGCCCTGCTCGGCCTGCTCGATCAGCGTATCCTTGAAAACCTCCCAATCCAGCTTGTCGGGATCGCCGTCGACCTTCTCCAGCGCTTGGTAGATCGGCACCGTGCCGATCGGCACCGGCGCGTTGCGCATGATCCAGCCGCGGATATTGTGGATGTTGCGGCCGGTGGACAGGTCCATCACCGTGTCGCCGCCCCAACGGATCGCCCAGACCATCTTTTCCACTTCCTCGGCAACGCCCGAGGTGACCGCGGAGTTGCCGATATTGGCGTTGATCTTCACCAGGAAGTTGCGCCCGATGATGACCGGCTCCAGCTCCGGGTGGTTGATGTTGGCGGGGATGATGGCGCGGCCGCGCGCGATCTCGCTGCGGACGAATTCGGGCGTGATGAAGGCGGGGATCTCGGCGCCGAAACTCTCGCCTTCAGCGACGCGCTCGGCGGCACCCTCCAGCATCGTCCGGCGGCCCATGTTCTCGCGGTGCGCGACGTAGATCATCTCCTCGGTGATGATGCCGGCACGGGCGAATTCGTATTGTGTAACAAGCTGGCCCGGCTTGCCGCCGTAGACTGGATGCTCGGCCGGGCACGCGGGCACCAGCCTGTCGCCGGTGACGCCGCCATTGTCCTCCGGCTTCACCGTACGGGCGACGATGCGCTCGAACCCGCGGCTGGCGAGCCAGCCGGCGCGTACCGGCGGCAGTCCGGCTTCCAGGTCGATGGTGACCGCCGGATCGGTGTAGACGCCGGAGCAGTCGTAGGCGCGATAGGGTTCCTCCCGCGCCGAGGGGTCCAGCGCAATCTCGCGGAACGGCACGCTGATGTCCGGCCGGCCCTCCGGCGACGTATAGACCTTGCGTGAGCCGACGATCGAGCCGGTGGTCACGCTGGATGGGCGGGCGGCGGTTTTCGACTGGGCCGTCATCTCTGTCTCCTCACACGCTCCGCGGGTGTTCTGTGGGCGGATGAGGGGTGTTCGGCGGTATTCGGCCCCCGTCCCTCCGCCGGCATGACCCGGTTCAGGTTCAAGGGTCACCGCACCGCCGCTTTAGTGCGGTCCTGGCGGTCTCTCAGCCCCCTTGCGGCGGGGCTCCCCTCGGTTGGTCGTGAAGGATGGGGGAGGCAGGGATGGGTTGTCAAATCGTGCCAGTCAATCGTGCCAGTCAGGCCGCGGCCGCACTGACGGCACACGAGGGCTGCACCGGGATGGGGGCTTGCCAGTTGGCCCGATCGCGGTCACTGAGCGCGCCGCACAATGCAGACCCTCCGCCGATGACCCTGATCGCCGTCCTGCGCCACTTGGTGTTCGCCGCCGGACTGACGCTGCTGTCCGCCGCCGCCGTGCGGATGATGATTGCCGTGCGTGTGTTGGATCGCCCGAACTCGCGCAGTGCCCACAGCGAACCGACCCCCAAGGGCGGCGGCGTCGGCATCATCGTCGCCTTCCTGGTCGGCACTATCGTACTGTACCGCTACGCCGCCTTCGCCCGCCTGGCCGATCCATACTTCCTGGGGGTGATCGGCGCCGCGACGGCGATGGCCCTGGTCGCCCTGCTCGACGATCTACGGGATTGGCCGTTCACCGTGAAGCTTGGCGCTCAGGTTTTGGCCGCCACGGTGGCGGTTGCCAGCGGACTCTATCTGCGCGACTACCGCCTGCCCTACATCGGCGGTTTCTATGTCGGTTGGCTCGGCCCGCCAATCACCATCTGCTGGATCCTGTTCGCCACCAACGCGATGAACTTCATCGACGGACTGAACGGCCTGGCGGCTGGCGTCACCCTGGTCTCGTCCGGCTTTCTGGCAGCCATCGCCGCGCTGCATGACGGCTGGTTCGCCTATTTTGCCGCGCTGCTCCTGGCCGCCGGGGTGCTGGGCTTCCTGCCGTTCAACTTCCCGCGCGCCCGCATCTTCATGGGTGATGTCGGAAGCCAATTCTGTGGTTTCGTTCTGGCCGTGCTCGCGGTGGTGGCGAGCCGGTTCGAGGGCGTCGATCTGTCATTCCTTCTCGTCCCGATGCTACTATCCGGCGTGCTGTTTGACGTGGCTTTCACCCTGATGCGTCGGCTGATGTCCGGCGAGCGCATCACTCAGGCGCATCGCGGTCATCTGTATCAAGTTGCGGCACGCGCCGGCGTTCCCGCCTGGGTGGTTGCCCTGCTCCACGCGGGGTTCGCGGCATTCGGTGGGTTGGTCGCGCTGCTGTTCATTACGGTATCCGGGCCGGCAAAGCCATGGATCCCCCTGCTCACCCTGTTGCCGCAGATCGTCTGGCTGGGTTACGTCGTCCATCGCTCGCGGCAGGCAGGAATCGGCAGCTGGTGAGGACGCGGCCATACGCCACCGCAATAATTCCGTCCGCTGTGCCAGCGATCTGGTCCTCCTGGCGTTTGCGCCGGCGGCCCGCCCGCTATCGGCCCGGCGCACACCTGTTCGGCGAGTAGATAGGGCAGCATCCTGGCGAGCCACACCTCCCCGATGGTTAGACCATCAGTGGACGGCAACGTGGCACCATCGTCCGGCCCGCCTCGGATGGTCGGCGGCGCACAGTGCGGGCGCCACATCCCACCAGTTCAACCGCGCTGATACCCGCCGTGGATCAGCACATAGGCCGTAGTATTCATCCGCCCTTGGCCGCGTCTGGCGCCTTGCCTGCCTCCGGGGTCGGTTCCCCGGTGATGGAGTAGGTTGGCGTCGCGGTAGTCACGCCGACCTCGGCCACCTGCTTGGCCACATCACCCGGCACGTTGGTTTCGTTCTTGATTTCCGTCAATGCGATTGGCGCGGCGTAAAACGCATAGGTCGACACTTCCGGGCCTTCCATGCGCATGATCACGGTGGGTAATGTCGAGATCCCGATCCAATCGTCGGCCGCCATGTTGAGCGGATGTTTGTCCTTGAGGTTCGGGACTTCCGATGCCTTGCCGATATCGAGATGTCTGTCGGCCCAGCGTCCGCAGGCTGGCGGCGACACGAGGCCGCCGAAATAGCTGCCATCCACCTTGATAAAGAATGCCAGTTCTTCGGCGTCCCCATGGCCGGTGGCGGTCAGCGCGTGGCTATAGCCGCCAGTGTCGACGTGGTAGGTGAACGTGTCCTTCGGCGACACCGTTGCCTTGGCGCTCGAGGCCACGCGCAGCGTGGCGCCGTCCTTGCGGTAGAAATATGTCGTGATCGGTGGGGTCGCGCGAGGATCGGTACCAATGTAATGCAGCGTGACATCAAGCGAAACCGGGATCCGGTTGATCACCGATGGATCGACCTTACTGGCGTAAAACCAGCGCACCGGCTCGGTCGGTTGATGGGTTGCTCGGCAGACGACGGAGATCTGGGTAACCTTCGTCTCGCAACCGGACAGCGTAGCGGCCAACAACGCGGCCGCTCCGAGTGACCTTAGCGCCGCACGCATCCTCAACTCCAAATTACCGCCGCGCTCGCGGACCATACGGCCGATTGACGATCCAGCCAAATGATCCCGGCGAGATGCCTGGCGACGACGACGTGGCCGCGGTCCGCGTGCCATCGTTCGATGAGGACGCGGAAGCCTCTGAATTCGTGAAAGAAATTCTCGATCGCGCGGCGTCCCCAGTAGATCTGCCGATCGCCGTCTGGTGGTGCCGCGCGGTGCTGCTGCGATAGGGTAATGGCAGTCCACTGGATTCTACCAAGAAGTTCCAGCCCATGCTTCTCGAGGTCGAGGACAAAGGTGGCTGAGCGAATTCGCCTCCCACGAACCCTGGTTCCCACCACGCCTCAATGTCTGGGCCGAAGGCGAATGCCGACAGCAATCGGTCCAATCAGGCGGAAATCGTGCCAGGACTGATGAGCCGGTCCAACACCCGATTTGGGGCTGGTTCGTCCTTTTGCGCCGCTTGCGGGAGACCGTGATCGCGAGGGCAGGCAATCGGGGTTGCCCTGTCATGAGCCTTGCTTCACGTCGGATCGGATGCCGCCTATCTGGGGGCCTTCGTTCGTGTCATCGTCCGCCGGGCCAGCCGATAATCCTGTGATCTCGCCGCCGGGCCGCCGCCGTGGCACCGGCGCGGGGACCGGTCCGCGCAGTGGCAGGCTGCTTCGCGACTGGCATGGCACGAACGGGTGCCTCGGGACTGGCGCGAGTGGATCTAGTCCGCATGGCGCGCGACAGGCAATCTACTGATTGTCGGAAAAATTTACACTCTTTTGGCCCAATTTACCTCCAAACGAGAGCTAGACTCGAGATTGATGGCGAATTAGCGCACGGTTGCCGCGATCGGAAAGGCGTATTCACAGAAAGCGCCTGCTGCGTGACTTGCGGCTCGAGTTTTGACGACAGGTATGGATCATTTTTATGGTATAATCGATATTATGAGACAAAGTTGTCGGGATTCCTTACATCATTGTTGCATGTCGGAAACCCGTCTCGCGTATCCCGTTGATTTGACGAAATATTGCTGCTTGGCACGGTCCTTGCTCACATCAATTTTGCGAACTTATAACTCTGTCTGCTGCCCGTCGAGGACAAGCCATGCAAACGCCGAGGATCACGATGCCGAAGCTACTAATAGCGCTGACAGTGGCGCTCGCGGCGAGTGCCATGGGTGTGCAGGCTGCCCCAATCGTGGTCAGCGGCACCTACACGGTTTCAGAAACGCCACTCACCGGCAACACCGCCAGTGAGCCATCACTTAGTGGTAACCTGGGCTCCTTCGTCTCACAGACCAAGAACGGCAACCAGGTTATCTCGTTCACCAATTCTCTCAATGAACCGCTCAATGTCGGCTCTGCGACGACAGCGGCGGCGTTCTTCACAACGTCGCCAGCCGGTTCCTGTGATTCCGCCTGCACCAACGGGCAGACAACGACAACGGCCACCTTAACCGTCAACTTCACCCTCACGGAGCCGAGTTCAACGACGCCGACTACCGTCACGGCGACCGCGACCTACGAAGCTGACTACAACGGTGACTCCGACTATGTCGATTGGGCAGGCTACACCAACGGCACCAGCAGCACTGGCCAGCCTTGCTACTCCTACAATGACGGTAGCTCTCCCACCTCCGATGCGTGCACCACTCTCACAGTCAGTTTCACCGACGGCGCGAGTTTGGCTATCACACTCAGCAATGCGTCGGACTGGAATATCCAACCATACATCAGCTTCGACCTCTTGAATGGCCCAAGTGGCCAAACGGGTGGAACACACGTGCCCGAGCCGGCGTCTATCGCGCTCTTTGGCACTGCTCTCGCGGGTTTTGGCTGGATGAGGCGTCGCGGTAAGCGTGCGTAAGGAATCCAGCTAACCTCACCATCGCCAAGCGCGGCGCCTTCGGGCGCCGCTCTTTTTTTGACAGGCTGTGACGCAATTCTCGGGCGTGTCCGAGTTCGGGCGACGGTCCCGCGATCTCAACCCCGGACAAATTGACATCGCGAACGGCGTGCAAGGCTCCCGCCATGGCGCTGCCCCCGAAGATCGGGGGCGTGCCGAGAGGGTTCCTATTCGGCGCACCGCTTCGACGAGCGGGGCGGGCCGGTGAATGGCCAGCCCGCAGGGGAGCCCGGAATCATTGCAGGAATGCCGCTACCGCCAGATACTATGGGCATCTTCATTACAATTTTAGATAGCAAAATTTGGACGAGGCGGTTGAAAATCGTTAAGCATAGGTTATCTGGGAGTCATAATAATCGAATTTAGGACAAATCTCTGATTTATAAACTTGCGAGGTTCTTTCAAATCGGCTTCAATGCGGTATCGAAAGTGGAGGGGCAGATGGTTAGGCTGGTCGGTGGTCTGGCGTTGGGTGTGGTTGCCGTTGGAATGGCCGCTGGGCCAGCGCTCGCGGACACCTTGACGTGGGGCAACCCGCAATGGACCGAGGCAGGCACGACCCAAACGGTTACGATTCAGGTCACAGTGGCCCGACCGTTCCGTCGGGGGACGAGAATCCCAACGGTTTGAATGCCTATGCGGGGGAGATGAACCTTCTCGACTCAACCACCGGTATCACCTACAGCGTATTCTGCACCGACATATTCAATACGTGGGCGCCTGGTACCGGCAGCTACTCACTCCAGCAGATCCAGAATGCCAGTTCGTTCAAGACCGGCAACAGCAACCTGACAATTTCGGCCACCCAGTTCACGCAGCTCCAGGAGTTGCTGAACGGCGTCAGCTCAACCGGCTACATCACCAACTCGATCACGAGTGCGGCGGTGCAGGTCGCCGTATGGGAAATCGAAAACGATATCAATCAGGCGCCCAGCAGCTACAACTTCACTAGCGGCGGACAGTTCTCGATCACCGGCAACGCCACAGTCGCGCAAGACGCCCAGACGCTGGTCAATTACGTCGACGGCCAGTCGGTAACCCAATGGACCAACACATCTGGTTATTTGGAGGAGTGGACCGTCACCAGCGGCAACCAGGACTTCACGTTCCTTGCCGTAGGCCAGACGGGACACAGCAGTGTTCCAGAACCTGGGTCGCTGGCCATGCTGGCGACTGGTCTCGCGGCTTTCGCCGCCTTCCGCCAGCGATACGCGCGCGCCTAGCCCAGACTTGTCATACTCTCGCGAAGTACTGGCGGAGATCACCATCGCGCCCCAAGGGATCAACGGGACTTCGGGTGCCGTCGCCAACACACCCGGTATCGACGACGGCGCGCAAATCTTTTGGCCCAACAAAGGACCACGCCAGCATCTGCGAGAGTGTGGGAAGTCCGGGCTAGCTACCGCGCCGCCAACCGACGGGCGGTCCGCAGCAAAAGCTGCTGATCCGCCGGCGTGCAGTCGCGATACAGCCGCAGGATCGCCAATTCGTCGCCGCGAGTTGCGCGCTGAGGCGCGACTTTATCGTCCCCAAACATCAGATACTCGACACCCACCGCCAGTACGGCCGCGATGCGGCTGAGATTGCCGGTGACCTGACCGGCCCGACCGGTCTCCCACTGTGCGACCGCGCTCCGTGTCACCCCGACAGCTTCGGCGAGCTGTTCCTGGGTAAGGCCACGCTCTTGGCGGGCCAGTCGGATGCGCTCTCCAATCGCCTGCAAATCGCTCATCCGACTAGTATAAGTCAGGCCACCTAACGCCGCCAGACCAGATGTGCCGCTTTGCCGCGGAATTCTCGCAACAGATGTGTTAGTATTGTTGACAAATACACAGATAGATGTTCTAACTGCCTCTTGACGTGGCTGCACCACCAGCAAGGACCTCGCGAATGCCGGTGAAATTTAACTGGACCCATGCCCAGGATACGCGGATTCGGCGCCTGCGGGGCGAAGGCTCGACCTGGGACGCCGTCGCCACGTCGCTGGGCCTCAGTCGCGGATCGGTCATCGAACGCGGCCGACGGATTGGCGCCCATCCGCCACCGCCCGAATTTGTACCCCCACCTGACGATCTGGCCCGTGGCCCGTTGCCGGCCGGGCATTCCCGAACCTGGGGTGCGATGAACGCCGGAACCGTTCTCGCGGACGAGCCCTATCCGCAGCCGGAAGGCCCGACCGACCCCATTTCGCGGTCGCGCGGTCGCTCGCGCCAGAGAAGGCTACGCTCATGACCCGAGGTAACCTTTCTCCCTCCGACAGTGGACGGGGTACACAACCAACTCCGATCGACGATCAGTTCGTGATCGCTCGGCTAGAGGAAGCGGGAGCCACACTTCTAGCCATGCCTGGCACCGGTTGGACGACGAGGTTGCGCGTCTCGTCGCTCGACATCGTTCGCGCCGCGATCGAGAATTACGGCTGGACCGAAAGCCGCGTGCGGCCCGCCATACCGTCGGCCGCTCGGATTAGTCGCATGGACGAGGCAATGGGATGGATCCCCCTGATCCCACTGGACCGCTACGTGCTGCGCCGGATCGTCGGCGCGCGCAGCCTCGTCAACCCGACGACCGACCGGCATCTGTTCCCATGGCGGCGGCTTGGCGCAGTGCTTGGGGCGGACCACAAAGCAGTGCAGCGCTGGCACCGGCAGGGCATTGGCATGATCGTGGCGGCGCTAGGCAGGCGTCAGGACTGATTGTCAGCAGATCATGGTTTTCGGCGGTCGGATTCTCAGTGCTTGTCACTGAGCATCCGCTGGCAATTTGTCCTTATGTCTATGCAAGCGGCGCCAGCGCTGACGGTCAGGCCGCCGCCAAACCGCCCAACCGCAGCCCGTCGGCATACAGCACACGCGCGGTTGGGTCGGTAATCGGTGAACGGCGCAATGCCTCTTCGATGGTGAAGCCGGGCTCCAGCGCCAACAGCGCGGCACGGGTTTCAGTCGCGGCCTCAGCGCGGCCAAGATGGCCGAGTGCAGCGAGGTGTGGTTTGAACGTCGACGAGAAACGGCTATTCAGCGCGATCGCGCGCAGCCCAGCTTGAGCAGCAGCAGCGGGGTCACCTCGATACAGATAGGCCTGCGCCAGCGCCATCTCAAAGAAGTAGCCCAGCGGGTCGCGCGGCGAAAGTATCTGCGCATGGCGGACGTGATCGATCGCCGCCTCGCAGTCTCCGGCATATGTATGAGCAAGCCCCGAAAGGCACCAACTCAGCGGAAGATTAGGATTAGCCGCTATCGCGCGTTCGTGCAGCCTCAGCGCCTCTTGTGGGCGGTGATCGATAAAGCCACGCACATGACCGGCGAGGGTCAGTCCGCGTGCATCCTCTGGATCGAGCCGGATAGCACGGTCGACAAGATCATGTGCGCGCGCGATGATGGCGGCGGGGTTTGCCGCCCAGCCCTGGCCGACCGCGAAGATGTGCCACTGTGCGGCCCACGCGTGCGCCGCGGCATTGTCCGCATCGAGTTGGATGGATTGATCGAGCCAGTGGCCCGCCACCACGAAGCCACGGCGATCGAGGCGATGGAGCGCCGGCACCGCTAATCGCAACAAATCCTGCGCAGTTCGCGGCTCGCTGCCGCCCGCGCCAACCCGCTCGCCTTCCCACAGCCAGAGTTGTGGCTCGAGTTGGGCTGCCATTGTGCTGGCCAGCCGATCCTGCAGCGTGAAGATGTCCGTGATGCGGTGATCAAAGCGCTCGGCCCAGACCACCTCGCCACACGAGTTCAGGTCCATCACGCGCAACAGTACCCGCAACCGATCGTCGCTGCGTTGCACCGATCCGTCCAGCAGGTAGTCCATTCCCTGCTCTGACTGCTCAGCCGCACACGGAATGCAAGCCAGCCAACGAAACCGCGACAGCGCGATGATCAGTTCTTCGGCCAAACCCGCTGCCAGTTCCGCCGTCCCGCCCGCAACAGTGCTGCGCAGCGGTGCCACGCCGAGCCGAATGCGGGAGTCCGCGACCCGCCTGCGCGGGGCCTCAACTGCCACGTCGCGCATCCGTGATACCGAAGTAAGCGTCGTGGGTCGCACGCGCAATCCCGCCACCAGGGCCGTGGTTTCGGCGGATGGACCAATCTGGCACTGCGCGGAAAGCGCGGCGCAGCAGCGCTCATAGGTGCCAATTGCCGCGACGCGGTCGCCGCATTCGATATGACAGCGGATCAGAAAGCGCCACGCATCCTCGTGCGCCGAGTCGATCACCAGAAGCCGTTCGGCCGCCACTACGATCGCAGCGGTGCCCTCCGCTTCGGCGAGAATCAGCTCCCCGACCGCGCGTACGCGCGACCACAGGCATCGCTGCTGCTCGCCCAACCATTGGTCGAATGCCGGATCCAGACCAATCAAATCGGTTAGCATCCCGCCCTGCCACAGCGCGAGGGAACCGGGCTGCGCCGGCGTCGCGCGCAGGATCTGTCCTACATCGACCCGAAGCCCATCGTCGCTCAGCGCGAGATGCGCAGTCTCAGCCCGGAGTAAGCAGCCAGACGGGCCAAGGGCCACTCGCAGTTCGTGAGTCGCCTGGCGCAAGGAACCCCGCGCCTGCTGAGGCGCGCGGCGGCTCCAAAGCAACGCAATTAGCTGCGACCGCGCCACAGGCTGCGGTGCGGCCAACGTCAAGATCGCCAGCACCGCGCGGGTCTTCCGCACTCGCGGCAATCGATCATTTCCGTCCGCATCGCTAGCCCGAAATGGACCGAGCATGTTGACAGTCAGCGAAGGACGCGGATCCTTCATCGAAATAGCTTCGGTGTTGAACTGCAGCGATAGCTGGGATTGGGGATTTGCAAGAACTTGCGCGGCCATGGCAATTCGTCGCCTTAATGTCGTCTTGTCGTCGCTAAGTGGTGCACAGTCCGAGATAATGGACTGCTCCACAGACCGTCCGGCCCACGGCTACGCCGCCGACCTGTGCCGGTAGTGAAATGCCATGCACACCCACAGTAGATTGAGGCTCGCCATCGGGACTCCGGGAAACACCGCGAACCATTGGCCGAGCGACGACCAGAAGTACAGGTTGTAGAAGTTGGCCACCGTATAGAAACCGATCGTCGTCGCGCTGATGCCGGCCACGTGCTTGTCTCGGTAGAGTTGGATGCAGTTGCGGGCATTCAGAACGGCCGCGACCGTCTGGAAGGCACCCATCCCAACGTCGGGTGAGATGTGCATCGCTCAGAAAGCAACTTTAAGTTGAATGTCACGCTCCATACTATCGCACCGGCTGTTTCTCGGCAACGTGTTCCGCCGCCAGTTGTGGATTAATTGACGCACTGATGATACAGAGAGGCTTCCAGGTAAACAAGCCTATTATTCTGGTATGGAGGAAAATTTACCTTGACAGGCCGTAGAAATGCTGGCAAGCTTACGTTGTCAACCGGGACGTGCGCCCGCCGGCATCCTCCCCTCCGACCGCGCGTCAGCGCTGCCGGTCCAGCGATAAGCCGAACAGCGGCGTCGCGGGGTCACGAGAAATCGGGGCCGGAAACAGGATGTTTTGTCGGCATCGCCGTCGATCGGTTAATCCTCACTCAAAGGACCGCTATCATGACCCTATCGCTGCACGGTGACTTGCCCGTGACGCCACCCCATGTCGGTGATTCCGGCAAAATTGTTCTGGGGGCTGGCGCGCGTCTGCCCCCGGCTCACGCTCATGTCGCCGATCAGGGTAAGATCCGGCTCGGTGCCGGCGCCCGACTACCGACCGAGCGCAAGACCGCCTGAGCCAAGGCCGGGCTAGCCAGCGCGTGTGCCCGCCCGTTCCCGGTTTCGTCGCGGACGGGGGCAGCGCGCGCTCCGCGTGGTCACCGAAGTGGGGATCGACTGATCACGGCGCGCGCCGCCACCGGCGTTCCGGTGCGGATTGCACAGCTACCAATCGGGCGCGGCAGCCAGGAACGCGGCTCGATCGGGAGCGAACATAGGCGTCCCTCTTCCTCCGGTGCCAGCCCACATGCATCCTGTTGTAGACAATTAAACCTAGAGCGATGCCAATGCACCGGCTCGCCTTCAGCCGGGCGCGTCGCCCTTGTCCGGATAGCGGCACCATGCCGCTGCAACGCAGCGCCAGCACTCCGGGCGCCGCGCCTTGCATACGTAGCGCCCGTGCAGGATCAGCCAGTGATGCGCGTCGCGCAGCATCTCTCGTGGCAGACGCCGTACCAGCGCGTCCTCGACCTCGCGCGGTGTCTTGCCAGGGGCGATCCCGGTACGATTGCCCAGCCGGAAAATGTGGGTATCGACCGCCATCGTCGATTTACCGAACGCGACGTTCAGAACCACATTGGCGGTCTTGCGTCCCACGCCGGGTAGCGCCTCCAGCGCCGCGCGATCCGGCGGAACTTGCCCATCGTGCCGCTCCAGCAGAAGGCGAGACAGCTCAACCACGTTGCGCGCCTTGCCCTGCCATAATCCGATAGAGCGGATGTGCCGACCCACGCCCTCTACACCCAACCGAACCATCGCCGCCGGCGTGGCAGCGTCCGCGAACAAGGTCCGCGTGGCACGATTGACCGAAACGTCAGTCGCCTGTGCGGATAGTACGACCGACACCAGCAAGGTGTAGGGATCGGTATAGTCAAGCTCGCTCCGCGGCTCCGGATTGTCACGTGCGATCGCCCCGAGGAATTCGCGCACGTCGGCGAGTGACATGGCCCGGCGGGACACTCGGGCCGGCGGCTGTGTCATGCCGACTCGAGCACCAACCTATGGATCAGCGTGTCATACGCGGTGAGGTAATCCCTCATCGACAGATGGCTTTCGGCATAACGCCGTGCCTCAGCACGTAGGCTTCGGGCGAGCGCGGCGTCCTCGATCACCGACACCACCTTCGCCGCCAGTCCGGCGGGATCGAAGAAGTCAGCGAGTAGCCCGTTCCGCTCATGGGTGATGAACTCACGAACCGGCTCGGTGTCGCTGCCGATCACCGCGCACCCCATCGCCAGCGCCTCGCGCAGCGACCATGAGGCGACAAACGGATAGGTCAGATAAACGTGTGCGTCCGACCGCTGCAGCATCCGGACATAGGCCTCGTAATCGAGCCGGCCGGGGAATACCACCCGCTTCGGGTCAATTTGCCCGCCGAGCTCCGCGAGCATGACGTCTTTCCAGCTTCCCGCTGCTGGCGGCGCGCCGTAGCTAACCCCGTTGCCGCCCACGATGACCACGCGGATATCCTTGCGAGAACGCAGCATATGCGGCACAGCCCGCATCATCGCATGGAAGCCACGATAGGGCTCAAGGTCACGTGCAACATAGGTGACCAGCTTGTTGCTGGGCGCGATCCGCATGCCGCCAATCGTCATCACCTCGCGGCGCACCGCGGGATCGGGTTTGCACACATCCAGGTTAACGCCTTCGCGCAGCAGCGTGATCCAGTTCCGCATCCAGGCAGGGTAGGTGGAAAGTTGCCATTCGGTCGGTGTCAGGCCGTACCCCCCATTGGCATAGGCGAGCAGGTTGATTGCGTTTTTTGCGCGGACGCGCGGATATTCCGAGGCATCAAGGAGAAACTCCGGGTCGAACCCGACATCTGCCGCGCCGGTCTGATAGTAGAATTCCATGTACCCGAGGATTGGTACGCCCGGCCATACATCGGCCAAATTCAGCAACTCGCCCCAGCCGTGATGACCGATGATGATGTCCGGTGTGTAGCCAAGCTGATTGAGGTTGCGTGCGGTTCGCGCCACCACATCGGCGCGATGGGCGGCGGCATCCAGATCGCGAGCAACCGGATGGGTTTGCGTGGCTGGGCCCACGGGCCGCCGATACGGCACCTTGCGGACGCCGCTGATCTGATTGCGGTTTGGCTCGGTGATGAAGACCAAATCGTGCCTTTGCTGCGACGTCAGGTGCCGGACGACATGCAGAAACTGCCCGGGAAAGTTCTGATGTACAAATAGGTACTTCACGCTATGAACTCGAGTTCGGATGTGCGCCGACCGGACATAATCCGGCATTGGGGTACCGCCGCCCGTCCTGTGCTGCCAAGCGATCCGTGCGAGCCGCTCCAAGTCGTAGCACGCAGCACCCGCATGTCTTCACGCCATGGTTCCGGACACGCTGTGCTGCGCAGCAACTCGGGCTAGCGCGGGCGTCTCGGAGTCGGGCGTGCCGCCCCGCGTTTGGCAGGCGGCGCCATGGGCTTGGCTGCGGGGACCAGAGCTGTCGGCCGTCCGCCGGCGGGTTTGGGTTCGGAAGCCATTGTTTTCGGCCGATCGATGGGAGGTTTTGCCGCGGTGGGCTGGATCTTCGGCCGCCCAACCGCGGGCTTCAGCGCTGATGCCTCGATCCTCGCCCGCGTTGGCCGGACCGGCTCCTGGCCGGGTGTGACCGCGGAGGTCGCAGCACTGCGTCGTCGCAGCACGATCTGAAATGCCTCGAGCGCCGCGAGACTGTCGGCCTGACAGGCCTCCCCGCTCGGCACCGGCCCAATGTTGCTGCCATCAACGAAACTCGCAGAATAGGTGCATTCGTGGGTTTTCGTCGCCTCGCCCTTCAACCGCACGTTAAGGCCGAGCAGGGGCAGCGCCATCCCGCGGCTGCCACAGAACTTGCCGCCCTCGATCCAGGGCGACAACCATCCCCGCCCCAATACCGCCTGGTACTCAAGGTCCTGCGGTGCAACACCCGGTGGTGGCGTGATGGCGAAACCTTCGATCCAGCTTCCGCTCCCGCGTGTGCCGGTCCAGGCACCAAACTGACCCCCGACGTCACCCATACGCTGGACGTGCGCCACCACATCCGCCGAGGTCGCTACCGGTGTGCCGCGAGACGCTGCTTGGACCGGAACAGCAGCCCCAGCTTGCGGCAGCGCGACTGCATCTTGCGTGAGCCGCAGCACCTGCAATCGTGGAGCGGCATCCGCGTTAGCGGCCATGGATTGATAGACCGTTACCAGGATTTGGGCTGGCCCCTGCTCCACCCGCACCAGCGCCGCGCCGTCGGCAAAATCCAGCCAGCCATCGGAACGAAACGTGCTGATCCTGACCGGGTCGGTTGATCCGGACGGCGATGGTGGCAGGGAGATACGCACACCGGGAAGGCCGGACCCGTCGCCAGTCAACGCACCGCCGGGCGCGTGGAAAATGCAGAACATACCGGTGTCGAGGGTCATCAGATGGCCGGACACTTTCAGCTCCGCGACGCGATTGGTCGCGGCACTGGGTACATTGGTTCTGGCGGCGGCTTGCTTCTTTACCGCGTTACCGGCTTCGGACATGCAGGAGTTCTCGCTTTTCACTGGAACGTTCGGGCTGCGGGTGATCGGTTTAGCCAATGGATCGATCCCTGCAACGGGGTATTCCGTGCCATGGTCACCGATAGTCTGACAAGCCCGCCGCGGCAAGCAACGCGGAATTAATGGAAGGCGGTGGCAAACCAAGAGGCAACAGCAAGCCACGACCGGTATGGCGAATACGTTCGGCTTGCGCACCTAGATCGAAGGCGACCACGCGCAGCCCGGCGTTCCAGGCCTCCGAAAGGGTGAAGCACCACGTCTCCGGCCAAACCGAGGGCAACCAGGCAAGAGCGGCATTCTGAGCTTGGATCAACGCCACTGCCTCCGCTGGCTGAAACTCACCGGTCACAAACACGCGGCCGGTGTCCAGTAGCCGCCGGTCGTCTATTGTATGGCCAACAACGATGAACTCGAGCTTCAGGTCACGCTCAGCCGCGTCACGCGCACATGCCAGCAGAATCTCATACCCCTTCTCGACGCCGATCGCGCCTACGACGCAGATTCGTGCAACTCCGTGCCCAGGCCGGCTCGGGATTGGCGAGGCGGTAAGGCCCGTGTCGTCGCTGTACGGTATTCTCCGGACGTTAACCGAAGGAAAATGTCGACGCAGACGCACGGCCGCATCCTCGGACGGTGCCAGGATGTGGCGCGCTCCGGCAAGCAATCGGGCAGAGCGTTGCCGCAGTGCGGCGACGCTGATCTCCTCACCGGAGACACTGCCAAGATCGGCGATGCAGGCCTCGCAGGCAGCAACCGCCGGCTCGCCGCAATACCTACGCTCGCGGCCCACCAGCGCAATGCGCGGGCAGATCAGGGCATAGTCATGCACATGCACATCGTATGGCACACCCAACATCGTGATCAGCTCAAGGATTGCTGGTTGATGGCCCAGCAGGTGATGCAGCTCCACTTCTCGCACGCCGGTGCCGAGCAGAAACTTTGCCAGCACCGACAGCTCGGACGGAACAGCGAAGCGAAGATTGGGAAATGAATCCGTTACACTGTCGCACAGCACGGCTCCAGGCGCCCCATCCGCGAACATGGTCGGACGCAGCACGATCGGCCGAACCCCGGCCCCCCGGTGGGCGGCGCACGACACCATGATGCGCTGCTCCACGCCGCCGCCGTCGTGGTGAGTGATGAGAAGTGCCGCCGCGCGGAAAGTGGGTCGAACCGCCCGCCAGCGCGCCTTATCCAGCCGCCGCCGAGCCTTGGCGAGCGGGTCGCTTCGTAGATGCGCGACGATTAGCTCCACATAGCCTGGGTGCAGCCGCTGCAGTATCGCCTGGTTGCGCGCGCGAAGGGCGACACCGCCCCTTCCGAATGACTGGGTGCCGCAGTGTGCCACGAACACGCCGGGCGCGGCGACATGGCGCCATCCAAGGTGGCGGGCGCGGAGGCAAAAATCGTTCTCCTCGCCGTAGCCCTGGGCAAACACATCCTCGCGGAACGCACCTACGGCGGCCAGACAGTCTCGCCTGATGTACATGCAAAATCCCACCGCCACCGGAATGGGCACGGCTACGCCGCGGTTTGAGCGATCAGCTTGCCGGGCGAGCCGCGTGGTCGCCGCTGTGTCAGGCATTACGTTGGTGTCATCGCGCCGCGGGTAACTGAGGATTGTGCCGTTGTTCGACAGCGGCGAGACCGTGCCAATGTCGGGCGCGCTGTAGGCGATCTCGCGCAGACGATCGAGCCAGGACAGCGCGACGATCGTATCGCTGTTCAGCAACACCACATCCCGCGTGGCGCACATGCGCATGCCGGCATTGGCGCTGGCAGGATAGCCAAGGTTATCGGCCTGTCGGACCAGGCGGATGCGCCGACGGCGGGCCAGGTCGGCCAATTCCACCGCGAGGTCACGGTCGGGCGAGGCATCGTCGATCACGATGATCCGGCTTGGCGGCGATACGGTCGCCAGGACTGACGCAAGGCACGCACGCACTATCATGCCACCGCCATGCACTGGAATAACCACATCGGCGATCCGTCGGCGTCGGTCACGACCGACCGGCGGGAACGGACCGACGACGTCCGCCGGCACCGCGAGCAATGTGCCCAGGGCAATTCCAGGAGCACGCCGAAGGCGCTGGGCGATATTCCGATCGGTCCAAAGTCCCGCGGGGAATGCCGCCCGCACTGCGCCGGCTGCGGCGACGGCAGCCTTCTCCTCGAGTCCTGGGTCAAGAGGGCTGCCCAGCAGATCCCTTCCGTCGGTCCCGCGCAAATGAAACGGCGCCGCCATACCCCTAAGCCGGTCGGGCGACACGCGGAAATGACGCGGACGGCCCAACAAGGTGGTGAGTGGCACATCGTCGGTTTCGTCCCGGGCGATCAATGTCAGTTTCTCGCCCGAGGCAGCGCTTAGGGTAATTGTTGGGTCGATCGTCGGATCGCTAGGATACCAGGCCCAGCCGTCGACAGCGCCATCACGAACGGTGACGCACCCTTCGACCCGCCTGATGGCGCGGACGTCGATCGGACTACCGAGCAGATGTCGGCCGTCGGCGATCACACCGACTTGACGCGCGGCGTTCCACCACGCACCGGGCGAGGCGGCCTTGCCGGCGGTCAATAGTCCGCGCCACAACTGCCGTCTTTGTCCGTCGATTTCCAGTACCGATCTCACCGGGGTCGTAGGTCACATGGATGTCGAGCGCACCATCGACTGACGCCCAGCACCACCCGGGCGCAGCAATCGGGCGTGCGACCAGGCTGGCAACGTCCGCCAGGGTCTCATCGGGCACCAGCGTGGAGAGGGCACGAGACACGGCCTCCGCGGCTCCCATGTGGTCGCCCAGGTTGCGGCGGGACACGGCCAGTCCGGTCCACGCTTCTCGACTGCCATATCGCGCGGCGAGCCGCGCAAAAGTTTCGGCAGCTCTGGCATCGTCCTGGCCTAGGCAGCCCGATGCCATTGCCAGCGCCAATGTGTCATCCGACGGCAACAGGCGGCATGCGCGGTCCATCCACCGCTGCGCTTCGGCTTTGTTGCTGACGGCTACCAGCGATTGGGCGCGATCATGCGCGTCCCGCGCCAGACGCAGCCGATCGGACTGAATCGACCCCGGCGCGGCATGATCCGGCGTTGACGGAGTCACGGCAGACGCCATCCGAAATGCTGGCTCCGGCGCGATCGAAGGAGCGAATGAAAACCACAACTCCGCGCTGAAACCCGCGAGGCTACTTTGCCCCCTCGACCACCGCCAGGAGCACAATCTTCGGAACCCGTCCTTTGGTTGGTGTGGGGTTGGAGGAGCCGCTCCGACCAAGACAAATAAACTCCAGAGGCCCCGCCGGACTTTGCCCGCAGATGTTGAACTCGAGTGGTGGGCCACCTCCAGCAGGTGGAGCCCTCTGACGAGATCCAAGGGCGCCGTCCCTGGCTCTCCTTCGGGCTACTTCGCGCGCGGCACCAACCGCCCGAAGTGATAGCGGGAACATCATCTCGGGTGATTGGTTTCAGCGGCCGACCGCCTGGGGTGCCCGGGTGGTTACGCTAGCAGGCGGCAGTGCCGATAGGTCACCGCGCGCTTCGGTCAGCCCCTGAGCCAGCGCCCGGTCCAACCACACCCGTGCCTCATCGGGATTGGGTGGCGCAACAAGACCCCGAGCAAGATACCTCCCGAGCATCATCTGGGCTTGCGCATGCCCGCGCTCCGCAGCCGCGCGAAACCACTTTTGCGCTTCGGCCCGATCGGCTGGCACCTCGTGGCCACCACCATGCATCGCACCGGTGGAGAACATGGCGCCGATATGGCCGCGTCCGGCCGCGCGCGTAAATAGCTCGAGCGCGCCAGGATGGTCGCGTGGTCCGCCGCGCCCTTGCAGCTTCAGCTCGGCGAGCGCCACCTCGGCCTCCGGCATGCCGATCGCAGCGGCGCGCTCTAGCCACGCGCGGCCCTGCTCCGGGTTGGACTCCACACCGCGGCCCTCTATCAGCATGCGGCCGTACCAATACTGCGCATTTACCACGCCGTCAGCGGCGCGCCGCATCCATTCCGCGGCCTTGCGGTCGTCTCGATCGACCCCGACACCCTCCGCTAGGCAAACGCCGAAGTTGAACGCTCCGATCAGGTCGCCGGACGCGGCCGCCTGTTCAAACCACTCCCGCGTGCGCACGCCATCGTCATTCTCACCAAAGCCTTGCAACAGCAAGTTGGCGAGGTCGGACTGGGCATTCGCATCACCTGCGTCTGCGGCACGGCGAAACCATGCCGCTGCCTCCGCACCATCACGACCGACGCCGGCCCCCGTCAAGTAAAGCATGCCGAGTGCGCGCGCCGCCGCACGATGTCCGGCCTCCGCGGCACGGCGGAACCACATGGCGGCTTCCGCATAGTTTGGCGGCAACACACCGCCACCCTTGGCGTAGAGATCACCGATTAACGCCGCGGCTTCCCGGTCACCGGCGAGAGCGGCGCGGCGCAGCCAGGATTCGCCTTGAGCGGGATTGGCCGCGACGCCGCTTCCCTCCAGCAATGCGAGGCCCCATTTGGCCTGACCGACCAAGTCACCCTTCTCGGCAGCGAGACGGTACAGATCTGTCGCCGCGGCAATATCGGCCGGCAGCCCCACACCTCGCTCGGTCATCAGCCCCAAGACCCGCAGCGCCAGCGGCAGGCCGGCCTCGGCAGCCCGCCGGATCAGTGCGACTATCTCGGGCGTTTGTGACGCGTCACCAATCCGTGCCAAAGACAAGGCGTAGCCCAGTGCCCCTTGCGGGCTGCCAGCGGCGGCGGCGCGTTGGTACCAGCCGTTCGCTGCGTCCAGGTCCCGAATCGTCTCTGGCCCAGCCGTCAGGATGTAGCCCAACAGCGCTTGCGCATCGCTGGCGCCGGCCTCCGCCGCCGCCTGGGCCCATTTGAGGGCACTCTCGTAATCCGGATTGGTGCGCCCGGCGTTCGCGAACAGTCCTGTAGCTGGCGGCGCCACGCCCGGGTCCGTGGTGAGACTTCGAGCGGCGCCAAAGCCGTGCATGTAAAGCGTGGCCAGTAGGCTTTGTGCCTCGACCAAGCCATGTGACGCAGCTCGCTCCAGCCACCGCATGCCTTCGGTCTGGCTGCGCGGGACGCCGGAGCCTTCCAGATACAGCCGACCAACGCGCAATTCCGCTTCGGGCAAGCCGGCGCGCGCCGCGTGCGCAAAGAGTGCGAACGCCCGATCCACCTCGCCCCGCTCGCTCAGCCCTTGCGCCCGCTTCAGCGCAGCGTCGGGCGACCGCCGTCCGATCAGTTTGTCAAATATCGCCAAGTACCCGACGATCCCGCTCGACAGTGGTGCTTCGAGTAGCTCTCAGCTACCCGGCTCGCGCAGCAACTCGGTCGCAATAGGCACGATCCGGCTCATGAAATATTCCAGAACGGTGCGCTTACCTACCTTGATGTCAGCGGTTACCGTCAAGCCTGGCGTCACATGGAAGTTCGCTGGAACGTCGCGGAGTGCCACGCGATCGATGCTGACCTGGCCGATATAGAACGCGTCGACCGTGCCGGTCCCCACAGACGTTGGCAACGGCACGGCTGAGGCCGCCGCCGCGGTAGGGTCGTTGCCGTAAAACGTGTCGGCGCTGACGCTGCGTACCGTACCATATGCCATGCCGTAATGGCTGTACTGGAATGTATCGAACTTGATGCTGACCGGGTCTCCGAGATGCACGAAACCACCCTCGCTGCCTTGCAAAATCCCCTGCACCACTAGCGGCGAGCCGTCAGGCATCAGGGTAAAGAACTGCTGGCCCACCTGCATCACGGACCCGACGGACACCTTGGCCACGGACAGCACTGTGGCGTCGGTGTCGGCACGAAGTTCCACCAGCTTGCTGTGCACTTCAGCCGCGCGCAGCAACTGGTGCGCGTCCGACAGCTTGCCCGTTGCGTCCGACAGTTGCTGGCTGATATCGGCATCCCACTGGTGGATGAATGCATCGCGCGTCGCGACCTCGGCCGCGAGATTGCTCTTCGCGTTGTCCGCGGTCTGCTCCGCGTTGGCCAGGTTGCGGGCCATCTCGGCGCGATTGTCTTGCGCCGCCAGGGTATTGAGCCGGCTGCCGACCTGCAGCCGCTGCAACTCCTTACGCATGCCTTCCAGATTCTGCGCCACCACAAGGCGCTCACGATACCCCACAGAGTCCGACTCAGAGCGGGCAATCAGCGCGACCAACCCGTCGATCTGTTGCTTGTAATTTTCGAGTGTATATTCGTACTGTGACCTGCGCTGGGCATAAATTGCGGCCTGCAGCGCCATGTCGCGATCGAGCCCAGTGTAGGAAAATGGCTGATGACTCACTTCGGCCTGCATGCGCGCGACCTGGGCCGAGTAGGTCGACACTTGCGCCTTCAGCGCGTCTTCGGTGGACACCGCCAAGGTGGGATCCAGCCGAGCCAACAACTGGCCCTTCCGCACTTTATCGCCCTCGGACACATTGATCGATCGCACGATCCCAACGTCGAGCGGCATCACCACCTGTGTCGGCTCGGTAGGAACTACCTTGCCCTGCATGCTGACGACGCGATCCACCGGAATGAATCCGGTCGCGATCAGAATCGCCCCGAGCATCGACGTGATGAACCAGGCGATACTGCGTGCGGACCGTGGCACCGGTGCGGCGAGGACAGCCGACGTCGGCGATTGGAATTCCAGGATGACCGGCAGCGTCAGGTCATCCTGGGTGCCGCTCGGGCTAATCGCCTTGGGCGAGCGTCGGGGCAATAGCAGCATGGCGCGAGCCTTGATTGTCGAGGTGGCGGTTCTGCTGCGCCCATAGTTGTCGGTAGATGGTGCAGCGTTCCAGTAACACGCGATGTGGGGCGATATCAACGACCTGGCCACGGTCCAGGACAAGGGTCAGATCGCATTCAGTCAGTGATGACAAGCGGTGGGAGACGATCACCATTGTACGGCCGCGACCGATACGCAGCAGATTGGCATTGACCAGCGCCTCGCTTTCCGGATCGAGCGCACTGGTAGCCTCGTCGAGAATCAGCAAGCGAGGGTCGGTGATGACCGCCCGTGCGATCGCCAGGCGCTGCTTCTGGCCGCCCGACAGGTTGGGCGAACCCTCCTCGATGTAGGTCTCGTAGCCGTGCGGCATGCGTTCGATGAACTCCTCCGCCCCCGCAAGGCGTGCCGCGCGCACAACATCGTCCATCGTCAGACCTGGTCGACCGGAAATGATGTTGTCGCGGATCGAGCCTCGGAACAGAAAGTTGTCTTGCAGTACGACCCCGAAGCTTTGCCGCAGGTGCCGTAGATTGATCTCGCGCAAGTCCGAGCCATCCAGTTTCACGAAACCGGAATATTCCCGATTGATACCTTGTAGCAGACGCGTGATGGTCGACTTGCCGGAACCTGATCGACCAACGACACCCAGCATTGTTCCCGCCGGGATCGAGAAGCTGATTCGCTCGAGCGCGGGTGTCTGCCCGGTGGGGTAGGTGAATGTCACATCCTCGAACGAAATCGAGCCGGCGAAGCGCGGCCGCAGTCCACCGCTCGAGGCATTGTTCTCCATCGGGCGGTTGAGAACCTCCGCGGCCAATCCGATTGAGGTCTTCACCTCGAGGTATTTTTCGGTCAACCCGGCGGCGCCGACTAGCGGCTGGGCAACACGTCCCGATAGCATCATGAATGCGAATAGCGATCCGACCATGTATCCGCTATTGTCCTTGACCGCCATATAGGCGCCGATCAACATCACACCCATCCACATGAACCGCGAAATGGGCGTGGCGATCGTCTGTGGCCAATTGCTGATCCGTGCGACACGCATCCGCCACTTTGCCGCGTCGGCGACCCGTTCGTCCCACAGTGCGAGTCGCTGAGGTTCCAGGGCCAACGACTTCACCGTCCGCATGCCGAACACCGTTTCGGTCATCACCGCGGCCTTGTTGATCTCGGACTGGATCATCTGGCTCATGGCCCTGGTGACGGGGCCGAGAAACACCAGGATTATGATGGCCAACAGGCACGCCGAGGCAACGACGAGCCAAGTCAACGTGCTGCTCAAGTAGAACAGCACCGGTAAGATTACCAGAAGCGTGATTAAATCCAGGAGGGTGGTGAGCAGCCTTCCGGTGATGAACTCCCGCACTTGATAAATCGCATGCAGCCGATGCAGCGTATCGCCGGCTGGATGCCGCTCGAAATAGTCAATCGAGAGCCGGATCATTCGGTTGAAGACGTGCATATTCAGCTTGGTGTCGATGCGGATCGCCAGCACCGCGATGATAAGGCGCCGCGCATAACCCAGCATCGTCTCATAGAGAACAAAGATTATCAGCAGGACCGCGAGCAATGCCAGCGTCGACAGGCTGCCATAGACCAGCACGCGGTTGATCACCTGCATTACCAAAATCGGCGGCATGATGGTAAGGAAGCTG
Organism: uncultured Alphaproteobacteria bacterium; assembly: GCA_963826975.1. GTDB lineage: Bacteria > Pseudomonadota > Alphaproteobacteria > Acetobacterales > Acetobacteraceae > Palsa-883. Next base: position 456,686 of record CAWGZJ010000003.1, read on the forward strand.
ATCGACAGCGACGCAATACAAAGGTCGCGCAGCGTCTTGCGCTCGGTCATGACCATACGCACAAGCCATCGCATCGAGAACGGCAAATCCGCCTCCGCGATGCCGCGGTTTGCACGCACCAGCAGAGCTTCGCCTGTCCACACTTCAGACAGGCGCAGCTCGTCCACGGCAACCGGCGCGGCGCTTTCGGCCGCCTGCGGATCCTTGAGGTAAACGACCTTCTGTTCTGGATTGGCCCCGGTCAGCAGCGCCGCCGAGCCGTCATTCAATAGCAGTACGACCGGTGCGGTCTCCTGCAGCCCTAGCAGGTTGCGCCAGCGCAGCCGCACCGCGCGCGACCAGAGCCCGGCATTCTGCACCCACGCCGAGAGCGACTGCGCGGATGGTGCAGACGCTTCGTCGAGGCTCTTGTAGTCGCTCGGATCGAACTCGACGCCATGATAGCGGCCGACCACGATGACCGCCTGCAACCGCGGGTGCAGGGAGGACCCTCCGTGATTATCGACCGCGGATGGCGCGCCGGCCGCGCCTCGCCCACCGCCGTCCGCCTGCGCACTGGCGTGTGGCGTGTGGGTCAGCGAGGCTGGCGACATGCCGTCCGATATGTCCACGAGCGGGTCCTCTGCTTGGCACTGCCCCGATTCCGTCGAGGCGGTTCAGTTTCTCCGGCCAGGCGCACCGGATGGCGTCCGGCGCCCACGACCGTCAGACTAGTATACTCTCCTACCATGCCGCCGCCGCCGGTTACCAATCAACTAACGCGCAGACTTTCGCACAACCGGTTGAGAAGGTCGGCCGCCACCCAGGCGTGCCGAAATCGGCATTACGCCGTAGCAGAAGCGGCCCTACACCACCGCCGACGGTATCGCATCACCCAGGTTAGCATATGCATACCACTCACGACAGCACTGGCGCGTTTATTTCGGGCCTTCCCGTCGAACTGGCGTCGCCTGAGGCCAGTCGGCTGGCCGGATTGACCTTCACGGTAAAAATCTGTCCGACATTGCCATGGTGGTGACCAACTCCGACAGCGCAGGTTAAGCCGCCAACCCTCACACCGTCACCGCGACTGCGCCAATGGTGCTCGCGCTGGTGTCGGTCGGTGCAGATGTGGGCGGGACAACCAAGACCGTCGAGGTTGGCCATGACCTTATGGGGCAGAACATCTGGCTCGGAGCCCTACTGCACCGAAGGGTGGCGGCCCGGTCTCCCGGGGGGATCGAACAGTGGTCCACGCCGGCACACCGCCACCCGTCCGGCTACTGCCGGGGTCCGCGCGGTTGCCAGTCTGTCCCGCCTGCTGAAGGTACGCCGCCGGTCTGCGACGTCGATGGTGCGTCGGTTTGGCCCTCAACTGCGGCGGGCTCGGACCGCGACAGTGCGCTGCTCCCGGCTGCCTGCGACGCCGTTTCGGTTCCTTGGGCATCCGTCTGATGCCAGCGGCCAGAATTGATGGCTCTTCCATCGTTCCCGGCTGTCGGTATCATGTCCTTGAACCGCTCGTGTGAATAACCCGAGCAAACAATAATCATCCAAGCACGCTGGGATGCCATGCTGGTACGCAACGCCACCGAAGCTGACATTCCGGAAATCCAAGCGATCTACGCACGCCACGTACTCCACGGCACGGGCACGTTCGACGAGATTCCACCCTCGGCTGAGGACATGACTGAGAAATTCCGCACTGTGACCGCCCGCGGCTGGACCTGGTTGGTCGCGGCCGATGCGACTGGTGTCCTCGGCTACGCGTACTTTACCCAGTTCCGCGACCGCTCGGCCTATCGGTTCACCGCGGAGGACAGCATCTACGTCCGCGAGGACGTCCGCGGTCAGGGGGTCGGCAAGGCGCTGGTGGCGCAACTGGTCGAAGCGGCAACCCGGGCAGGCTTCCGGCAGATGATCGCGGTGATCGGCGATTCAGCGAATGTCGGTTCGGTTGGCGTGCATGCCAGTCTCGGTTTCCGGCTGGCCGGGACGCTCCGCGCCGCCGGGCTGAAATTCGGCCAGTGGCTGGACGTTGTTTACATGCAGCGACCGCTTGGGTCCGGCAGCGCCGACATCACGGACTGACGCGGAAGCACCATGCCGTGGCCCAAGCCTGCAACGGCATTGTGCTTCCGTATCGCGTTCATCTATTGTTAACCGATGCACGGCACAATCCTACGCATGATCTCGACCGGTTCCCTTGCCGCCTTTACCGCCAGCGTGGCGCAACCCGGCCTTGGCCAGGTTCAGCCGGTGCGCGTCGCCGGCGTCCAGCCGAGGCAAGCGGCTCCGCCACCACCGCAATCGTCATCCTCGGGATCGTCCGGTGGCGTGTTCGGCGCACCCCCGTCCGGCCGGGTCCTGCCGCGCGGCTCATTGCTCGACCTGTCGGTCTGACCTGCTGCGCGAGCAGCACCGTCCATCCGGACACTGACCCGACTGGGTAGACACGTCACCCTCCTTGCATGTCCGGGTTCGTTCGTCGCATCACGGAAGACGATCACCATTAGCGCATGGTCTGCGTTGATTGCGGACACATCGCGTACCGAGAACCCAAAGATCATTGTCGGTGCCGTAATCGTCGCCGACGATAGCGTGCTGCTTTGCCGCGGCGCGATCGAGCCTCACCACGGCTTGTGGACTTTGCCGGCAGGCTATCTCGAGCTCGGAGAGACCCTTGAGGAGGGCGCCATCTGCGAAACCTGCGAGGAAGCACGGGCGCGAATCGAGCTCGACGGTGTGCTGGGAATCTTCTCGATCAGCCGCATCCGCCAGGTCCACGTCGTTTTCCGTGCCCGATTCTCATGCATCGCATCGCCGCCATTGCGCGCGGCCGGCGCGGGAAGCCTGGAAGTCGATCAATTCGCCTGCAATACCATTCCCTGGGACCACATCACATTTCCATCAACTCGCTGGGCGTTGGGCGCCTGGCGCCGAAGCGGCACTGGGCCGCCCGGCACCCCAGCTAGCAACCCGCGCAAAGATGCGCGCGGGACGCGACCGGGGGGATACGATCGCGGCGCCGCCGGGGGCAGAAGCCCGGGGCAGAAGAATGACGCAGATCGGCTGTTTGGCGCTGGCGTTGTCGCGGATCCTTGTCGCGGCGACCACGCCGCGTCGATCATTCCCTCTGCCGTTCCTTCCGACCGCGCAATCGCCAACCGACAGCCCCGTGGCGGCCCTTGATTGCAAAACCGCGGCGCCGTCAGCGCCGCGGTCGGATAGATCGGCACCCGTACAAATCACACCGGGACTTGTACGGGTGCCGATCTATCCGACCAACTTCGATTACAGCCAGGACTACGTCAGCGGCTCGCGCAAGCAAGGGGAGCCCGTCGACCATCGGTTGATGCCCTCGCCCGGCTTCAATCTCGAGGCGCCGTTCAGGTAGCGCGTTAACACTTTCTTATCCGTCGGTGGACCAGGGTCCGCATCGCGCCGGCCGGTTAGCCGCTCGCTCACAAGGGAAGATTCAATCATGCCGCACGCGCCACGCAGCCGCACCCCGAAGCTGGAACCGGAGCTGCTTGAGCGTAGCCAGGGTTCCGCCAGCCTTGGTGGCGCAATGCTGCCGTCGCACGACATCGGACGCGTCCCGGGCGCCAATGTCTCCCAGGCCGCGGACGCCGGTGACTTGGCGCCGCTTACCATCGCGCTCTGCGACGGCAGCCAATTCACCTTCACGCGCCTTGTCGATCTGCGGACTTCGGCCGACGTGTAGGCGGTACCGCGTGTAGCGCGGTACTCTATCTACTCAGTCCTCGGCGCGCATCTCGGCGAATGTTTCACGCGCTGCCAGTATCGCCTCACGCACCAGCGGCGCGCCGACATAACCAATCAGGTGCAGCAGCGCCTCGACTAGCTCGTCCTCGGTCCAGCCTTGGCCACGCGCGAAGCGCAGGTGCAGCTTCAATTCCGGTGTCCGCCCGGTGGCGGTGTCGGAGATCACGCAGATGAGGGTACGCGTCTTCAGATCCAGGCCGGGTCGGGTCCATAGCGTGCCAAAAATCGTTTCCTGCGTGACTTCGGCGAATTTCTCCATGATCGGGTCGTTGTAGACCGCCTTGTCCACCTTCGCGGCGAACGCCTCGCCCATCAACTTGCGTCGCATCGCGCGGCCCTGTTCGCGCCGTGTGTTATCCGCCACCGTCTGCCTCCCTCGCTCGGTATCGCGGATTGACCTACCATCCACCTCGCGTCCTGGCGACGGCTTCTCGGTCGCGGCGGCTTCTGGCAAGGTTCGCGCTGAACACCAAATCGGGGAGCAATTTCCATGATCCATGTCATCGCCATCATCACCGCCAAGCCTGGCATGCGCGGCGCGATTCTTGAGGCGTTCCACGCCAACATGCCCGCAGTACACGCCGAGCAGGGCTGCATCGAATATGGCCCGGCGGCGGATGCCGAAGGGATCGGCCCGTTCCAAACGAAGTTCGGCGCGGACACCTTCGTGGTGATCGAGAAATGGGAAAGCCCCGAGGCATTGAAGGCGCATGCCGCCTCGCCGCACATGGCGGCCTACGGCGCGAAAACCCGCGAGATGATCGCCAGCCGGGTAATACACGTGCTCGCACCGGCCTGATCGGGGCGTGCGCGCGCTCGAGGCTCGTTTCGAAGCGGCACTTGGTCTGGCGACCGCGGCGGGAGCGATGGCGCTGCAAATGCGCCCACCGCCGGGCGCCGCGACCGCAACGTTGAAGGGCGCACAAGACTGGTTGACTGACGCCGATGGCGCGGTGGAGCACTTCCTGTCCGAGCGCTTGGCCGCGGCGTTTCCCGCTGACGGATTCCAGGGCGAAGAGGGCGGCAAGGCGCGGCAAGGGACCTTGCGCTGGGTGGTCGACCCGATCGACGGCACCGCCAACTATGCTCGTGGTCGCCCGCGCTTCTGCGTCTCGCTGGCATTGTTGGAGGACTGCACACCGCTGATCGGCGTGCTGGTTGCCCCGGCAGTGGGGGAAACCTTCGCCGCACGCCTCGGCGGTGGCGCGACACTCAATGGTGCCGCGATCCGCGCCGCTGAAACCGCCGACATGGCGCGCGCCACGGTGGAGTTCGGCTGGTCGCATCGGCGCCCGGCCACGGCCTTCACCTCGATGGTGCAACGTGTCATCGAAGCCGGCGCGGCGCCCAGGTTATCCGGATCAGGTGCGCTGGGACTCGCCGATGTCGCCGCCGGCCGTAGCGACGCCTATGTCGAGCTGCACATCAATCTCTGGGATGTCGCCGCGGCGCTGGCGCTGCTGCGCGAGGCGGGCGCGCATGTCAGTCCGTTTCTGGAAGGCGACGGTCCGGACCGTGGTAACCCGATCCTGGCCTGCGCGCCTGGGATCGCGAGCGAATTGAGGCGAGTTACCGGAATCTGCGGCGCGAACATTTGATGCGGTTGCGCGCCGGTTCGACTACCCCGGCAGCTCGTAGCCGATCGCCGCTTCGATCTCGCAGGTCCGCTGCACCGCCGGACGCGCCATCATGCGCTGATAATGCGCCGAGAGGTTCGGGAAGATTCCGGGCGCTCGCCGCGGCGAATTAGCCAGCCGCCAATACAGCCGAAACAAATGGATGTCCGCGATCGAGTACCGCCCCAGCGCCCATTCCCGGTCGCCCAGCCGTCGATCCGCGAGCGACCACACGTTCGTGACATGATCGGTCTCCATCCTGCGGGCCGGATGCAACGTCGCGGCTATGAAGGACATCCAGGAGATTGCCTGTGCCTCGACTTCCGGATCGTTCTCCGGCAGCAGCGATGCCGCCGGAAATCGCTTAGCGAGATAGTACAGGATCGCAGCGACCTCGGTCAGCCTGCGGCCATCGATCAGCAGCGTGGGGACCTTGCCTTCCGGATTGATTGCCAGGTACTCGGGCTTCTGTAGATCCCGCCCGGCGAACGACATCGGCCGTGCCTCGAACGGCGCGCCGATCTCATGCAAGGCGATGTGTACCGCCATCGAGCTTGATCCTGGGGCGAAATAGAATGTGAGCATGGTCATCCCGCCAGAGATAGGCCGGTGATAGCAATCGCGATGATAGGCATACGCGCATCGAAGGACCACCTTCAAACCGCGCCCAACTTTGACACCACCACATCGACGGTCTTTCCTCACACCAAGGCAGCACAGCAGAGAGCAAAACACCGTGCGACCCCTGGACGACATGCGCGTCATCGCGCTGGAACACGCGGTGGCGGCCCCGATCTGTAGCCGCCACCTCGCAGATCTCGGCGCCGACGTGATCAAGATCGAGCGTCCCGGCGGCGGCGATTTCGCCCGCGGCTACGACAGCGCCGTGCATGGCCAGTCCAGCTTCTTTGTCTGGCTCAACCGCGGCAAGCGCAGCATCACGCTGGACCTGAAGCAATCCACCGCGCGCGATGTGCTGCACAAACTGGTCGAAGGCGCCGATGTGCTGTTGCAGAATCTCGCCCCCGGTGCCGCGGCACGGCTCGGCTTCGGCCATGCCGACCTGGCGCCGCGCAACACAAAGCTCATTGTCTGCGACATCTCCGGCTACGGCGAGAGCGGCCCTTTCGCCCAGAAGAAAGCGTACGATCTGCTGATCCAGGCAGAGTCGGGGCTGATCAGCGTCACCGGTACGCCGGAGCAGCCATCGCGCGTCGGCATCTCCATCGCCGACATCGCCACCGGCATGTACGCGCTCACCGGCATACTCGCGGCCCTGGTGCGTCGAGGCCGCACCGGGCAGGGCGCCAATGTGAAGGTTGCCATGCTCGATGCGCTTGCCGAATGGATGACCTACCCAATGTACAGCCACGCCTACGCTGGCCAAACCGTGCCGCGTCAGCCAACCAGCCACCCGATCCTCTGTCCGTACGGCGCGCACCGCGTCAGGGACGGGCAGGTTATTTTTGGCATCCAGAATGAACGCGAGTGGGTCATGTTCTGTGAGAAAGTTCTCGGCCGGCCCGAACTCATCGCCGAACCGCGCTTTGCCACCGTGGCGATGCGGGTTATCAACCGCGCCGAGCTGACCGCGATGATCGAGGACTTCTTCTCGACCATGACTGCGATTGAGGCCGCTTCGCTGCTGGAGCGTGCCGGCATCGCCAACGGGCGGCTGAACGTGGCGAAGGACGTCTGGGAGCATCCGCAACTCGCCGCCCGCGACCGCTGGCGCGATGTGGTCACGCCGAACGGCACCGTGCGCGCCCTACTGCCGCCTTTTACCTTCACCGATCACGAGGCGGCAATCGGTCCGGTCCCGGCGCTGGGCGAGCACACCGACGCGATCCTGCGCGAGCTCGGCTATACCGACGCCGCGATCGCCTCCATGCGCGCCACCGGTGCAACATGACAACATTCGACCCTTCTCGACACCGCATGGTGCCGGAACAGCGTTGGTTCGACGATTTCAGCCTCGGCGAGTGCTTCGTATTGCCCAGCCGGACCATGACCGAAGCTATCTTCCTCGCCTTCCAGGCGGCCAGCGGCGACAATCACCCGATCCATTATGACGCCGAATTCTGTCGTGCCCGCGGCATGCCTGGTATGCTGGCGCACGGACTGCAAACCCTGATCCAAACCGTAGCCGGCGCCGGTCTGTTCCCCTACCTTACCGAAGACTCGCTGATCGGCTTCCTCGATCAGTCCAGCCGTTTCCTCAAGCCGGTGTTCGTTGGCGACACGCTCTACTCGGCCCTGAAAATCGATGAACTGACCCCAAATCGATCGACCGGTGTCGTCGGCCTGGCGAGTACGGTGCACAACCAGCGCGGCGAAATCGTCCTCGACGGCCACCAACGCTACTTGCTGCGCCGCCGGACGAGTGCTGCGGACCGGGGATGAAAAAGATTACGGAATCTCTGATTGCAGCCCCACCTCGCCATTTTGCTGCCACGAGCCCCCGCCATGTTGCAATGCGGCGGAGAATGATCCGCCTCCGCCCACCCAGGAGCCAAGAATGGCAGGCGTCAGAGCCCGTATGCATCCGGGTAGGATCTTGCGCGAGGAATACATGGAGCCGATGCAGCTCAGCGCGAATGAGTTGGCTGCCGCACTGGATGTCAGTCCCAACCGGATCAGTGCCATCATCGACGAGCGCCAACCGCACGCGCTGACATCGGACATCGCTCTGCGGCTTGCCCGGCGTTTCCGCACCAGCCCGCAATTCTGGCTGGGCCTTCAGAATGCCTACGACCTGTCGATTGCCCAGGCCGAAATAGGGGCGGAGATCGAGGCTCGCATCCAACCGCTGCCGGCCTGATCGCGGTCGGCCTCGGGACGACGTTGATCAGCCATCCTCGTCCGGCATCCATTCGAAAGCAAAATCCAAGGTAATATAGTCGCCGATTGGCAATTGCGCTCGACCAAGCAGATATGACAGCCGGCCAGCGCGATCTGCGGCGTTTCCCGGCCGACCGCAGGCTGCCGACCACGCCGCGTTGCAAGCTGCGGATCGGGCCGGTGCATGCCAGCGCGGGTCCGGCATGATCAATCAAAGCTACGAGGCGCTCAGCATACCCGTCGAGGGCGCCCCGTCCGCCGTCATCTCTTCCGGCACATCGTCGTCGGTCGAGTGTGCGTCCGGGGCAGCGGCGCCCGGCATGCGCAAGACGACCTTATTGCCGCGGAGTGGGCGGCATTCGAGTTCCAGAGTGCCGCCTTGCAGCGCCGCGCACTGCTCGACCTCGCGAAGGCGGCCCATCAGAATCGCCGGATCGCCGGCCGGACCGTCATCCATCACGATCACCTGCGTGCGGCCACCGTGCCAACTCGCGCTTACCAGGAGCGCGCTGCCTTCGGCGCGTTCGATCGCCTGCGACACGATCCCGAGCAGCATCTGGCGCAGCGCGCAAGGGTCCGCCCACACCGCCAGGCTCGGCTGCACCACGACCTGAAGCTCCACTTGATCGCGCAGTGCCACATCCCGGAGTTGGGCAAGCGCTCCCGATATCTCGTGGTCGACTTCGAGTTTCCGCGACTCGAACGTCACAAGGCCCGCGTCACCGTGCCGGGGCAAAGGTGGCGTTGGGTTTGCCGAGACGGGCCCGAATGGCGCGGCGAGCCGGGCGGCACGCTGGCGGGCGCGCCATCCCACCAGCACTACGAAACCGCTGCTCAGTGCGGTCAGTGCAACCCATCCGAGGCCCAGAAATCCGATCGAACTCGTCATCGCCGCCACATTCCCCCGAATGTCACCACGACAATCTCATGTGGTCCGTATTGCCAGACCGTAAATGCGTCAGTTTGTCGGCAGGGTCGAGCGGGTGTTAACACGAATAAGTGAAGATCCTCAGCGCCGGAGCTCCATCTGGATCGGGCCCTCCCGCCTCCCGTGGGTGAACTGGTCAACGACCGTGTTACCAGTGTCCATCAGTGCTGCCGCCGGTCCGCTCCACACGATCTTTCCACGATGCAGCATCGCCGCAGTGTCCCCGATTCGGCGAGCGCTCGCCATGTCATGTGTGATCGCGATCGCCGTCGAGCCCAGCCGCTTGACGCAATCGACCAACAATCCATCGATGATCGCGCCCATGATCGGGTCGAGGCCCGTTGTCGGCTCGTCGAAAAACATGATGTCCGGCCGGGCGGCAATGGCGCGCGCCAGCGCAACTCGCTTCTGCATTCCGCCCGATAACTCCGCTGGTGACATTTCGCCGACCGACGTGGCGAGACCCACCTGGGCGAGGAGTTCGCCGGCGACCTCGCGCGCCGCGCGCCTGCTCAGCCGATCTTGCGCCAGTAGCCCAAAGGTCACGTTCTCCCAAACCGGCAGGCTGTCGAAGAGTGCGCCGTTCTGAAACAACATGCCGATCCGGCGGTGCGTCGCTTCCCGCTCTGCGCGCGACATGGCGAGCAGATCATCGCCGTCGATCTCGATCGTGCCGGCATCCGGCTCCAACAGGCCTAGGATGCACTTCAGTAGCACCGACTTGCCGGACCCGGAGCCGCCGATCACCACCATCGAGGTGCCGGGCAGCACATCGAGATCGACCCCGTCGAGCACGATCTTGTCACCGAAGCGCTTTGCCAGACCGCGAAGGCGGATCTTCGCCAGAGTTGCGCGTGTCGCGGCGCGTTCATCGGGACTCATGCTCATCGCGCGAAGAACATCTCGGTCACCACGTAATCGAACGCCAGGATCAGGATGGAAGCGCTCACGACGGCCGCCGTCGTTGCCGCGCCGACCCCCTGGGCGCCGCCGCGGCTATTGTAGCCCTGGTAGCAGCCCATCAGCGCGATCAGGAAACCGAATACCGCCGCCTTCACCAAGCCCGAGACCACGTCCATCGGTTGCACGAAATCCAGCGTGTTGTGCAGGTAGGTTTCTGCATTGAAGCCAAGCTTCAGAACGGAGACGATGAAGCCGCCCATCACACCCAGGACGTCCGCGACCACCACCAGCAGCGGCAGTGCAATAATTCCCGCCGCGAACCTCGGTGCCACGAGGTATTTCATCGGGTTGGTAGACAGCGTGCTGAGTGCGTCGATCTGATCGGTGACGCGCATCGTACCTATCTCGGCGGCCATTGCTGCACCGATGCGTCCGGCCACCATCAGCCCGGCCAGGACCGGCCCAAGTTCACGGGTGACCGACAGCACCACAACGTTGGCCACCGCACCCTCGGCCGAGAACCGCGCGAATCCGGTATAGGACTGCAAGGCGAGCACCATGCCAGTGAAGATCGCGGTAAGCGCCACCACCGGCAGGCTGAAATAGCCGATCTCCAGTAGCGCGCGGCCGAACATGCGCCAGTAGAACGGCGGGCGCACCAAATGCGACAAGCCATCGATGGCGAACAGAGCCAACGCCCCGGCAGCGCGACAGGCCGCCATCGTGCCACGTCCAACCGTGGCCAAAAAGTCCTGAATGGCGTTCACGCGGCGCGATAGATCCGATGGAACCTGTGGCCTAGCGAGGTCAGTACCTCGTAGCCATTGGTGCCAGCGGCCTCGGCCACATGGTCCGGCGGAAAGGCCGGACCGATCACCTCAAGCCAGCCACCGGGGCCGATCGTCGGATGATCAGTAACGTCGAAGGTGGTCAGGTCCATGGAGACACGGCCTACCAGCGGGACTGGCCGGCCGTCAAAGTATGCCAACCCTCGACCCGAGAGACTGCGGTGCCAACCATCGGCATAGCCGAACGCGGCGGTGGCAACGCGGCTCGGGCGAGCGGCCAGCCATGTCGCGTTGTAGCCGACGCTCTCTCCGGTCGCGACGTCGCGGACCTGCAGGACGCGGGTGGTCAGTCTGACCACCTGACGCATTGGATTGGCCGCGCCCGGAGTAGGGTTGATCCCGTAGAGTGCCGCGCCTGGCCGCGCCAGATCGGACCCAAATCCGTCGCCCAGAAATATGCCCGAAGAATTCGCCAGACTGCGTCGCGCCGGCGGAAGCCCCATCCAGGCGGTCTCAAAGCGAGCGCGTTGCTGCTCATTCAGCTCGGCGCCAGCAAGCTCGGATGAGACAAGGTGAGTCATTATATATAGTAGATCGATTCCGGCGAGCCGCGCGGGGTCTTGTTTCAAGGTAGCGAGTTCGCGCCGGTCGAGGCCAAGCCGCGCCATGCCGGTGTCGATGTGCAGAATTGCGGGCAGCTTGCGCCCGACCTCGCGCCCGGTCGCGGCCCAGCCTTCCAACTCCGCGAGCGACCCAATCACCGGGGTAATGTCGTGGGCGACAAAGTCGGCTTCCGTGCCCGGCAGTAGCCCATTCAGAACGCCGACCAGCGCCCCCGGCAACAAGGGACGGATGAGCAGCGCCTCCTCAAGCAGGGCGACGAAGAAGTGCCGGCAGCCGGCGGCATAGAGAGCTGGGGCCACGTGACGCGCGCCGAGGCCGTAGGCATCTGCCTTGACAACTCCCGCAACCGGTCCGCCCTGGTGCCGCCCGCGCAGCTGCCGCCAATTGTCGACGATCGCCGCCAGATCAATGTCCAGTACAGCGCCGGCGCCAGGGGGGATTTCAGCCGGGGTCATTCATTCCCGGAGTGCGCCACATCAAGATTATCATAGCGAGTGAACTCCGCCTCAAAGAACAGTGGAATGGTCCCGGTCGGACCGTGCCGCTGCTTGCCGATGATCACCTCGGCCTGGTTGTGCACGCGGTCCATGTCCTGCTGCCACTTGTCGATCGCCGCCTGGAATTTTTCCCCGTTATCGAACGCCATCTGCTTCGGCATCTTCTGCGACAGGTAGTACTCGTCGCGGTAGATGAACATCACCACGTCAGCGTCCTGCTCGATGGTCCCCAACTCGCGCAGATCCGACAGTTGCGGCCGCTTGTCCTCGCGCCCCTCCACCGCGCGCGAGAGCTGCGACAGCGCCAGCACCGGCACCGCAAGCTCCTTGGCAATCGCCTTCAGGCCTTGGGTGATCTGGCTGATCTCCAGCACGCGGTTCTCCGGCCGAGTCCCCGGTGCCGGGCGCATTAGTTGCAGATAGTCCACCACCACCAGCGCCAGCCCCTTGGTCCGCTGCAGCCGCCGGCAGCGCGTGCGCAGCGCGGCGATGCTGATCGCCGGCGTGTCGTCGATCTCGAATGGCAGCGAGCCGATCTCGCGGCTGACCGCGACAAAACGCAGGAAGTCCTTCTCGGTGATGTCGCCCCGGCGGATGCGGTCGCCGGACACCCGCGCCTCCTCCGCCAGCAGGCGCGTGGCAAGCTGTTCGGCGCTCATTTCCAGCGAAAACATAGCGACCACGCGTTTCGCCGTCGCGTTCGGGTCCTGCTGCCGCGCCTCGGCGACCAGGCTCTTGGCCGCCCCGAAAGCTATCTTTGTCGCCAATGCGGTCTTGCCCATGCCCGGCCGGCCAGCCAGGATCAGCAGATCCGAAGGGTGCAGCCCACCCATCTTCTTGTCGATGTCGCGCAAGCCGGTAGCCAGGCCGGAGACGTGACCCGGTCGATTGAACGCCCGCTCGGCGCCTTCGATCGCAACCCGCAGAGCTGTGTTGAAGGTGATGAACCCACCGGATCCGCCACCGTCCTTCGCCAGATCGAACAGCGACTGCTCCGCGGCCTCGATCTGCTTGACGCCGTCCAGCTCCGGTTCGGCACCGAATGCGTTGTTCACCACCGTCTCGCCGATATCGATCAGTTGGCGGCGCAACCATGCATCGTGGACCGCGCGGCCATACTCCCCGGCGTTGATGATGCCAACCATGGCACTGAGAAGCTGCGCCAGATACGCAGTCCCGCCGACCTCATCCAACACACCGGCGTGCTCGAATTCGGCCTTGAGCATCACCGCGTCGGCGAGTTGGCCACTCTCGACCCGCCGCGAAATCGCCTGGAAGATGCGGCCATGCACCGGATCGGCGAAGTGCTCCGGTGCGAGGAACTCCGAAACCCGCTCATAAGCCCGATTGTTGGCAAGTAACGCCCCTAGCAGCGCTTGCTCCGCCTGAAGATTGGACGGCGGGAGTCGCTGCGACAAACCGAGCAAGGGCGAATCGATGGTGTTCATGGATCAGCCAACATAGCCCGGGACACGCCAGGCCACACTGCCCGATGCCCTGTGGATCGATGTGGATATCGGGGGCAGCCGCCGTGTGCGCGACAGCATCAGGGTAATCGTACGAGCGGGAGAGAAGACCCAAGGTTCCGCCCCTTGCGCCTTTTAGGGCAGCGTCCTGACCATCCCGTGACTTAAGCGACTGCATTGAGGTTGCGATAGCGTCTGTCGCGATAGAGTTTGGCATTTGCCGGCACCGCGTCTGGCGTATACTGCGTTGCATGCCTTTCGATGAGCGCGATTTTTCGGACCTCCCACCCGGGGAAAAGGCTGCCGACCGCCACGCACGCCGGTTGGTGGCGTTTTGGCTGTTCGGCGTCGCCGGCATGATCCTGGTGATGGTAGTGCTCGGCGGTGTAACAAGGCTGACTGGGTCCGGACTGTCGATCATGGAATGGGCACCGATCAGCGGCATCATGCCGCCGCTCACCCAGGCCGAGTGGCAGAAGCTGTTTGATCTCTACAAGCAGGTTCCACAGTATGCGCTGGTCAATGACGGGTTCGGCCTCGGCGGCTTCAAGCAGATCTTCTGGCTGGAGTGGGTTCATCGCCTGTGGGGCCGGCTGATCGGCCTGGCGTTTCTCGGTCCACTGATTTGGTTGTGGGCGACCGGGCGGATCGAGCGACGGTTGCTCCCTCGTCTCGCTTTGCTGTTCGCACTCGGTGGCCTGCAAGGGGCGGTTGGCTGGTTCATGGTGGCATCGGGTTTCCTGCCCAACACTACCGCGGTCTCACCATACCGACTGGTGATCCATCTAGTGCTGGCGTTGGTCCTTTACGCCGCCATTGTGTGGACTGCGCTTGGCGTGCTTCGACCGATCCGCGGGCTGCCCGTTCGGCCGCAAACGCGGTCAATCGGCATCGGGCGGTTAATGCGGCGTCTGGCGGCGTTGCTTTGTGTGCTGGTCGCCCTGACAATCATGGCCGGTGGATTTGTCGCGGGTACGCATGCCGGTTTCGACTACAACAGTTTTCCGCTGATGTCCGGCCATCTGGTGCCGCTCGGTTACGCCCGGCTGTCGCCATTGGTCCGCAATCTGACCGAAAACATTGCCGCCGTGCAGTTCGACCATCGACTTCTGGCGACGTTGACCGCGATTGTTAGTGCGGCGATTGTGTCTATTGGCGTCTTTACACCCTGGCCGCAGCCGGTGCGCGGTGTGATCCTGGGGCTGGGTGCCACGGTGACTTTGCAATATATGCTGGGGGTACTGACCCTGGTTTTGGTGGTGCCGATCGGCTTGGCTGCCGCGCATCAGCTCGTGGCCGTGCTGGTTCTGACCGCGGCACTGACGCTGCTGCATGTGCTGCGTGGCGCGGTATGACACCGGCCGATCTTGAGGCGGATGACAGTGTCGAGCCGAGTGCTGCCTGGGCGGAGGCGGTGCTGAATGCGCTGCCCGTCGGTGTGGCGATCTATGACGCCGCCCAGTTGGCCGTGCTGGCCAATCCGGCATACTGCGCCTCGGTCGGCCTTCCACCCGGTGGTGTGCTGCCGGGAACAAGGCTCGAGGACGGTCTGCGACAAGCCGCCTATCGTGGTGTTTTCGGCCCGGGAGACCCCGAGGCCCAGGTCGCCTCGGCGCTGTCCGCCGACCGTTCGCGCCCGGGTCGGCTGCGCCGACGCTACTACGACGGCCGCACCTATGATCTGGTGAACCAGCCGTTACCGAGCGGCGGGCATGTGATCTGTGCGATCGAGACAACCCCACTGATTGCCGCACGCGACGAAGCCGAAAGCGCCATGGTCCGGACGACGACGGCGCTGGCCACGCTGCGGATCGGGCTGGCCGTGTTCACCCCTTCCCGAACGCTCGCGTTGTTCAATCCACGTTTTGCCGAGCTGTTGGACTTGCCACCGGGTCGGCTTTCGTTGGGCCTGGGTTTTGTCGAACTCCTCGATCTGCTGCGTGGCCAAGATGAGTTCATCGGTGCCGAGGGCGAGGCGTTCCTGGCCGCTCAGGCGATGATCGATCGAGCCCAGCCATCTTCGGTCCGCCGCATGCGTGCCAACGGCCAGGTCATCGATGTCGGATCGGACCCGCTGCCGGATGGTGGCTGGACGATGGCGGTCACGGATGTCAGCGCACTCGCACGCGCCGAGGGCGACGCGCGAAGGCGCGCCACGATGTTGGATGCGATCCTGGAGCGCATACCGCATGGCATCTGCGTCTACGGCGCCGATCGGCGGGTCAATATGTTCAATCGCGCCTACAGCGAGGTGATGGCTGGCGCGCCGCTGCGGCTGGGCGATCGACTCGAGGAGGTCGTCCGTCGGCGGGCGGAGGCCGGTGAATATGGACCGGGCCACAGTGCCGACGTCATCCGGCAACAAATGGCATTCGACGTCGGCCGACCGCAGATGCGGCGGCGGCAACGTCCGAACGGTATGACGATCGATATCCGAACCGCGCCGCTGCCGGACGGCGGTCATATCAGCGTGGTGACCGACATCACCCCGCTGGTTCAGGCGGAGCAGGAGATCTCCCGCCGCGCGGCGGAGATGTCGGTGATGCTCGCGTCGATCCGCCACGGTATCATGCTGTGGGGCCCCGACCGTCGGCTGATCGCCACGAACCATGTCGCAGCCGAGCTGTTGGGGCACCCACCCGGCTCGCTGGTTCCGGGCAAGTCGCAGGCCGATCTCGTGGACGAGATGATGGCGCGTGGCGCTTTCGGTACCGGCGCCAACGCGGTAACGTGGGCGGCCCATCTGAAGGAGCGAGACTGGGCGGCGCCCTATGTCCGGCGCTTCGTAACGCGCGTGGGGCGAGTGTTGGAGGGGCACTCGCAGCCGATACCGGACGGCGGGTTCGTTTCGACATTCACCGACATCACCGACGCGCGCAACGCGGAGATTGAGTTGCGCCGTGCCAAGCATGCCGCGGAGAGCGCCAATCAGGCAAAGTCGCGCTTTCTGGCCACGATGAGCCACGAGCTGCGCACGCCGCTGAACGCGGTGATCGGCTTCTCCGACACCCTGCTGCATGAGGCGGCCCACCCATCGCCCCAGCGGGTCGCCGAGTTTGCCCACCAAATCAACGACGCCGGCCGGCAGTTGCTCAATCTGATCAACATCATCCTGGATGTTGCGCGGATCGAGGCGGGGCGCTTTGATATGGCCTCCGATCAGGTGGATGTCGAGCGTCTGGTCATGGACTGCCTGCGGCAGGCCAATGCCGCAGCTCAGGCAGCCGAAATCGCGCTTGCCACCGATCTGCATCCTGGTCTGCCCGCAGTACGTGCAGACGAGCGAAGGCTGGCACAGGTGCTGAACCACCTCCTGTCGAATGCGGTGAAATTCACCGGATCTGGCGGCGTAGTGACCGCCGCCGCGGAGATCGATCACACCGGCGACTTGGTGATCTCGGTGACCGATACCGGCATCGGCATCGCGGAGGCGGATATCGAGCGTGCGTTCGAGCCGTTCACCCAGCTCGATAGCACGCTGGCAAGGCGGTTCGAAGGTGCCGGGATCGGCCTCTATATGTCGCGCGCGTTGGCCGAGGGACACGGCGGGCGCCTTCGATTGCATTCGCGGCCGGGCGAGGGCACGACCGCCGAACTGCGGCTGCCCGCGAGCCGGTTGATTTGGCCCGGCGGCGGACCAAGTGCGGGACAGGAGGCGCCAGTATGACACCACTCGCCATGACCGACCGGCTGTTTTTCGAGCGTGCCGACGCGCAACTCGACCGCAGCGAAGCTGAGCGTCATCTCGTCGCGGCACTCGCCGCCAGTGATGACGGCGAGCTGTTCCTCGAATATCGCGAGAGCGAACAGATCAGCCTGGATGACGGCCGCATTCGTAGCGCCGGCTTCGACACCACGCTGGGCTTCGGACTACGCGCGGTTTCTGGTGAAGCCACCGGCTACGCCCACGCCGGGGAGCTATCGGATGCCGCGCTGGGACGTGCGGCGGCGAGCGTGGCCGCAGTTGCGGCGGGCCATTCCGGCATCGTGGCCGAGCCGCCGCGCGCGACCAATTCCCGTCTGTATTCCGATGCCAATCCATTGTCCGGCACCGACTTCGCCATGCGCACGTCGGTCTTGGGGGAGATCGATGTTTATGCGCGCGGCAAGGACGCGCGCGTGAAGCAAGTGATGGCGTCACTGAGCGGCGAATGGCAGGCAGTCCAAATCATTCGGGCAAACGGGACACGAGTTGCCGACCTGCGGCCTCTCGTGCGGCTGAGCGTGGCCGTAGTGGTGGAGCAAAACGGACGGCGGGAGACTGGCAGCTACGGCACCGGTGGACGCTTCGGGTATGCGGCGGTGATAACTCCGGCATTTTGGCGCTCCGCAGTGGATGAAGCATTGCGCCAAGCCCTCGTCAATCTCGACAGCCGCCCTGCACCAGCTGGCGAGATGGAAGTGGTGCTCGGGTCCGGCTGGCCCGGAATCCTGCTTCATGAGGCGATCGGCCATGGGCTCGAGGGGGATTTCAATCGCAAGCAGACATCGGCCTTTGCCGGCCTGATGGGGCAGCGGATCGCTGCGCCAGGCGTCACCGTCGTGGATGATGGCACCCTGCCTGACCGGCGCGGCAGCCTGACGGTGGACGATGAGGGCACGCCGACATCCCGCACGGTGCTGATCGAGGATGGCGTGCTGACCGGCTATCTGCAGGACCGGCTTAACGCGCGGCTGATGGGCATGCGGGCCACCGGCAATGGCCGGCGCGAGTCCTATGCGCACGCGCCGATGCCGCGAATGACCAACACGATCATGCTGGGCGGTTCGCACACGCCGGAGGAGATGATCCGATCGGTCAAGCGCGGCCTCTACGCAGTGAATTTTGGTGGCGGACAGGTGGACATCACGTCGGGCAAGTTCGTGTTCTCGGCGTCCGAGGCTTATCTGATTGAGGATGGCAAGGTGTCCGCGCCAGTAAAAGGAGCGACGTTGATCGGCAACGGGCCTGACGCGCTGACACGGGTCGCGATGGTTGGGAACGACATGGCGTTGGATCCGGGCGTCGGGACCTGCGGCAAGAACGGGCAAGGCGTGCCGGTGGGTGTCGGACAGCCGACGCTGAAATTGATGGGCCTGACCGTCGGCGGGACAGCCGCCTGATCGTGTGACGGCGTCGCGCGCGGCCCGACACATGGCAGCGTGAAAATCGCGTTGGCGGTCAGTCGTGCATTTTTGGGTATCAGCGAGACCCGCTGTGCGTCGGCATTTTGTTCGATGCGCCACCTCGCCGAAGGCGCTCTTTTCTCTGCCATTTTCTCTGCCATGTCGATTTGACGCTCAGGTAACGTCAAAAGAACGGTAATTAATCCTCAAAGTGGCATCGTCACTGCACGTTGCGGCGGGGTTGATAATCCCGAATCGAAACACATGAAACATGCTTTGGTCAGGGAAGGACCTCGAGTAATGACCGTCGCTCTCCGTTCGATAGCTGCACTCTCCTCCATGGTTGCGGATGCCGGCAAGGTCCGCCTCGGCGGCATGAGCCCGGCCCTGGCGCCGACCATCGACGCCGGCAAGGTTCGCCTCGGCGGCATGAGCCCGGCCCTAGCGCCGACCATCGACGCCGGCAAGGTTCGCCTCGGCGGCATGAGCCCGGCCCTGGCGCCGACCATCGACGCCGGCAAGGTTCGCCTCGGCGGCATGAGCCCGGCCCTGGCGCCGACCATCGACGCCGGCAAGGTTCGCCTCGGCGGGATGAGCCCGGCCCTGGCGCCGACCATCGACGCCGGCAAGGTCCGCCTCGGCGGCATGAGCCCGGCCCTGGCGCCGACCATTGATGCCGGCAAGGTCCGCCTCGGCGGGATGAGCCCGGCCCTGGCGCCGACCATCGATGCCGGCAAGGTCCGCCTCGGCGGCATGAGCCCGGCCCTGGCGCCGACCATCGACGCCGGCAAGGTCCGCCTCGGCGGGATGAGCCCGGCCCTGGCGCCGACCATTGATGCCGGCAAGGTCCGCCTCGGCGGGATGAGCCCGGCCCTGGCACCGACCATCGATGCCGGCAAGGTTCGCCTCGGCGGGATGAGCCCGGCCCTGGCGCCGACCATCGACGCCGGCAAGGTCCGCCTCGGCGGGATGAGCCCGGCCCTGGCGCCGACGATCGACGCCGGCAAGGTCCGCCTCGGTGGCATGAGCCCGGCGCTGGCGCCGACGATCGACGCCGGCAAGGTCCGCCTCGGCGGCATGAGCCCGGCGCTGGCGCCGACGATCGATGCCGGCAAGGTCCGCCTCGGCGGCATGAGCCCGGCCCTGGCGCCGACGATCGACGCCGGCAAGATCCGCCTCGGCGGCATGAGCCCGGCGCTGGCGCCGACCATCGATGCCGGCAAGGTCCGCCTCGGCGGCATGAGCCCGGCGCTGGCGCCGACCATCGATGCCGGCAAGGTTCGCCTCGGCGGGATGAGCCCGGCCCTGGCGCCGACCATCGACGCCGGCAAGGTCCGCCTCGGCGGGATGAGCCCGGCCCTGGCGCCGACGATCGACGCCGGCAAGGTCCGCCTCGGTGGCATGAGCCCGGCGCTGGCGCCGACGATCGACGCCGGCAAGGTCCGCCTCGGCGGCATGAGCCCGGCGCTGGCGCCGACGATCGATGCCGGCAAGGTCCGCCTCGGCGGCATGAGCCCGGCGCTGGCGCCGACCATCGATGCCGGCAAGGTTCGCCTCGGCGGCATGAGCCCGGCGCTGGCGCCGACGATCGACGCCGGCAAGGTCCGCCTCGGCGGGATGAGCCCGGCCCTGGCGCCGACCATCGACGCCGGCAAGGTCCGCCTCGGTGGCATGAGCCCGGCCCTGGCGCCGACCATCGACGCCGGCAAGGTCCGCCTCGGCGGGATGAGCCCGGCGCTGGCGCCGACGATCGACGCCGGCAAGGTCCGCCTCGGCGGCATGAGCCCGGCCCTGGCGCCGACGATCGATGCCGGCAAGGTCCGCCTCGGTGGCATGGCGCCTGCTCTCGCACCCGCGAAGTAGCTCCGGTCGCTCGGCCTTCCCTCTTCCCGAAAGGGCCGATCTTCGAGCAGACTGACCAGCCGGGCGGAGCTCCGCCCGGCTTGTCGCTTTTGTTAGTGCCGATGAGAGGCAGCCCGTGTCAGACGTGGTCATGAAAACTGAGGATGGCGGCAAACCGGCAAAAACGCCGTTGATTACGTTCCATCGACTGATCCCGTCGGCGCGTTATCCCATGCGGGCCGATCGTTCTGCCGCTGGCTCACTGCCGACGCGTGCCTTTCGCTATTGCGAGGCCGCTTGCACGGCGTCCTCGTTCGGATATTACATCTTTCCCCCGATCGGCTTCAGCGTGCAATGGGACGGTCACGACATGACCTGGAGCTGGGCCGGCGCCGCCGATTGGTATCCGCTCAGCGTCGTCCAGTTCCCAGGTTTTCGCGATCAGTTCGACGCAATCGCCCCGGAAGAAATCCGCGAATTTTCCCCACCCTTCCTGAGTGCTCTACAGGAACCCGGGTTGCTGCAGATTTGGACCGGGTTGGTAATCCGAACTGCACCAGGCTGGAGCACTCTCGTGCGCGCGCCTGCCAATGTCCCGCGCACCAATGCCGTGGAGCCGTTCGAGGGTGTCATTGAGACGGATCGATGGTTCGGCCCTCTGATCACCAATGTCCGGCTGACCAAGACCAATGTGCCGATCAACTTTCGTGCCGATTTCCCGTTCCTGCAGGTGCAGCCGATCCCCCGTGAGGCATACGACGAAGCGCTGCTTAACAAATATGAACTGGTCCCCGATCTAACCGGACTCACGCCGGAGGACTGGGACGATTATTACGACACCGTCGTGCGGCCGAACGTCCAGTTGAACCGCCCGCGCGGCCAGTACGCTGCTGCGGCCCGCAAGCGCCGGGCGGCCGAAGACCGAGAAGAGTAAACCTTGGCAACTCGGCAGCGCCGGCAGTAGCTCAGTCGGCCAGTTTGATCGTTAGAATCAGCGCGCTGAGACGCTTCCCGTATGGATCGATGGCGAGCGAACGGGTAACGCCGCCGCCAAGGACATTCTCGATCACGAAATTCAGCGCGCGCAGCCTGGGCAATTCGTGGCGACGAACGCACGCGGGCTTCCTGGCTGAAGTCGACCGCTGTGATGTCGAGTACAGATGTCGGACGCACGCTGCACCGTTACGTAAGCGGCCGGGTCATGCATTTCAACCAGGATCTGCTCGGTGCAGGTGCCGACATCCGCCCGCCCGCCCGAACAGGGTGTCTTTCCGAGTGCCTGGCCGAACGGACGATCGCGCGCGAGGCGTTGGATCGCACGCGGGACTCGAGGCGTGGCTATGCGCCGACCATGCTGGAACGGATGATCCGCTGCTTTATCCTGCCCCGGTGCCGGTGATGCAAAAGTGCCTGGTCATGTGATGTCTCTCCACGTCGCGCGGACAGGACAGTCACAACGGCGAACGGCCCATGCGCTCAGGCCAACCCAGCCCCTCAGGTCGCCAGGTGTGACACCTCGGCGACCAGGAACGCCGCGATGTCCTTGTCGTTCTCCGGAACGCCGGCACGACGAAGCCCTTCGGCAAAATGCTCACGGTTGCCGGGCCGTTCGATCGGCGTGGTCGCCAAAAACCGTTCGATAGTAAAATCCAACTCGATCACCAATAGCCGGCGCAGCACCACCGACGCCTCCTGAAGGCGCCCGGCGTGTCCCAATGCGGCAAGGTAGGGCTTGCACGCAGCGGAAAACGCGGGATTCATCTCGGTGACCGCACGACCGGCGACAACGGCGGACTCGTAGTCCCGCTTGAGCAGGGCGACGATGATGAAGGCGGTATCAAAGAAGAACGCATGCGGATCGAGGGGCGACAACTTCTTGTAGCGCGTCACCCGGCGCTCGGCTTCCTCCCAGTCGCCAAGGTAGGCGTACGCCACCCCGGACAGGTTCCAGGCCATCGCCAGATTGGGATTGAGCGACAGCGCACGTTCATGCAACGAGATTGCCTCGCGCAACCTATGGTGCAGGAACGCGCGCACATGCCCGGCAATCGCCAGGCCACGCGCATCGACCGGATCAAGGACTATGGCACGCTCGGCAAGTTGGCCGGCATGTTCAAGCGCGGCTTGCGAGGCCTCCGCCCAGCCCTGGCCGACCAGGAAGACGTGCCAATAGGCATACCAAGCATGGGCAGCGGCGTAGTCCGGCTCCAGCGCAATCGCCCGTTCAAGCAGCTCGCCGGCCTGCATGAACGGTTGGTGCTCCATGCGTCCGATCAATGTCACCGCGCGCAGCATCAGGTCATAGGCAGTGGCATCGATCGGCGGGCGCGCCGCGATGCGGTTGGCTTCGATCAGCAGAATTTCCGGGTCGATCTGCGCCACCACCTCCGACGCGATCTCGTCCTGCAACGACAGCAGGTCATGCGACTGGCGGTCGAACCGCCGGGCCCACACGATCTGATTGCCCGCCCGCAGGTCAAGCAGGCGCAGCGTGATGCGCAGCCGCGTCCGCTCCTTTTGGATCGTGCCATCGAGCAGGAAATCAATGCCGAACGTGCGCCGGATCGCCGTCTCGTCGCGCGATTCCATCGCGAATCGAGCCAACGAGTTGGACGAGACCACGAACATCCAGCGGAATCGGGCAAGCGCCGTGGTGATTTCCTCGGCCAAGCCGGTCGCGAGATGCCCCTCATCCTCGGACGTGCCGACCAGTTGCAGCGGCAGGACCCCGACATGTGCACCGCCGCGCGCCGGCGCAGCCGCCGTTTTCCGCTCCAGCACCGGCAGCGGTTCATCCTCGTCCTCGATCGGCAGCGGAGCGGGCGGACGAGGGCGAAGCCGGCTACTCGATGGGCCACGAATTTCCGCCAGCAATTTCTGCGTCTCTGCGGATGGTGCCGCGTCCAGCAGATCGGCCAGGACCGCGCGACAGCGATCATAGGCCTGGATCGCCATGCCACGTTCGCCTCGGGCGGCGTGCGCCCGCATCAGCGCCCGCCAGGCGCCCTCATGCGCCCGATCGATCGACAACAATCGCTGGGCCACCGGGATCGCGGCCTCCGGTTCCACCTGGCTGCGCAGCAGCGCCTCTGCGACTGACCGCGCCTTGTCGCGCACCCGCTCGCGCTCGGCGGCCAGCCAGGCGTCGAAGGTCGGATCGATACCGTCCAGATCTTCCAGCAGGTCACCGTCGAGCAGCGACAGCGAGGCCGGTTGTTCGACCGTCGCGCGCATCACCTCGTCCACGTCAACCCACACGGCGCCTGGGCGCAGCGACAGGTGATCACGTGTCACGGTCAGGATGTCGCCACCCGTCAGGGACAGCGCCTCCAGCAGGCGGTGAATCTCCTGGCGCAACGAGGCGCGGGCCTGTTCTTCCGGTCGCCGGCTCCACAGCAGCTCCGCCAACCGACCGCGCAGCGCCGGGCGTGGTGCTGAAAGTGCCACCACTGCCAGCAATGCCCGGGTTTTGCGCCCTTGTGGCAGCACATTTTCGCTGGTGAGGGACCAGGCTTCCATCTGCCCAATCAGCCGCAGCCGCACCACCACCTGTCCGGCAGCATCGGACGATAGGGTAGGGCCCAGCATCGACTGCGGGAGGTCCGCCATCACCTCACCATACCGCGAAGTCTGGTTATGCTTGCAAGCCCTTCAGCGCACATGTTTATCTGCCAGGTCTAGATCGCCGCTTCGGCGAAGATGCGACTTGTGTCACCATGCCAGTCGCCGCCGTGGCGTGCCAACCAATATTCCGCCTGGGTCGGGCCGCCGGCGGCGATTGTTTCCAGCGGTGCCAGATAGGTTGCCTCGTCGGCGCCGGTGGGATCCCGAAGACTGCGCGCCCGCAGCCCATCCTGCGCAATGGCCACCACCTCACGCGCGAGGTCGCGCAGTTTTCCACCACGGAACGGCGTCTCAAGGCCTTGTCGCGGCACCGCCGCGCGAAGCGCCAACGCATCCCCATGCCCAACACCGCGCAGCAGCGACTCGGCCGCGGAAAGCGCCGCGTCGTCGTAGAGCAGTCCCACCCACAACGCGGACTGTGCCACCATCATCTCCGCCGATCCGGCGTCGGCACCGCGCATTTCCAGGAACCGCTTCAGCCGGACATCGGTGAAGGCGGTGGTCACGTGATCCGCGAAATCGCCGACCGTCGGCACGGTGCCAGCCAGGTTGTGCAGCTGGCCATTCATGAACGCGCGGAACGATTGGCCGGCGACATCGACATAGTTGCCATCTCGATAGACGAAATACATCGGCACCTCGTCGATAAGCCATTGGGCGTAA
The DNA here is from genome assembly GCA_963826975.1 of uncultured Alphaproteobacteria bacterium. Lineage (GTDB taxonomy): Bacteria > Pseudomonadota > Alphaproteobacteria > Acetobacterales > Acetobacteraceae > Palsa-883. The sequence continues at coordinate 481,352 of CAWGZJ010000003.1, forward strand.
CGCTCGAAGCCGAAGCCATCCTCGAAGAACACCCCCGGGATGCCGCTGCGCTGGTTGTCAGTGTCGGTCCAGACATGTGCGCGGTAGGACAGGAAGCCATTCGGCCGGCCTTCGGTGAACGGTGAGTTGGCGAACAGCGCTGTTGCCAGCGGCTGCAGCAGCAGCGCGACGCGCAGCTTGCGCAGCATGTCGGTTTCAGAAGAGTAATCCAAATTCACCTGTACCGTACAAGTCCGCGTCATCATATCCAGGCCCAGGGTTCCGACCTTCGCCATGTAGCGGCGCATGATCGCGTAGCGCCCTTTTGGCATCCATGGCATCGCCGCGCGGCTGGCCAACGGATGAAAGCCGAGCGGCGCAAAGCCGATCCGCAAATCGCGCGCCGGACATCGCAGTTGCGCGAAATGTGCCTCCATCTCCGCTGCGGTTTCGTGCAGCGTCGCAAGCGGCGCCCCCGACAACTCGAGTTGGCCCGCCGGCTCGAGCGAAATCGATGCATCGCCCTGTCGAAGTCCGATCACGTTATCGTGATCAAGAATGAAGCCGTGATCGGCTCCAGCGTCTCCGCCGATCCGTCCGAGGCATTCCAGCAGATCGTGAATCGCACCCGGATGGCCGTCAGCCGCTAGGTAGGGCGGTGGGCTCAAGTCCGGCACGCGGAACCCGAACTTCTCGTGCTCGGTACCGATGCGATACTGCTCTCGCGGCTTGCAGCCGACGGCGATGTAGTCGGCGAGCTGGCTGACCGACGTAATGGGCGTCGAATCGGCGTCCCCTGGGTTCGACATGTAGCTCCCATCCGTCGACGGCTGCACCACCGTACTATTCACTACCCGCCCCCTGCAACCGGGCCAGTCCGGCGATGGCAGCGGTCTCGGCCCGCAGGATCCGGGGGCCGAGGTTCACCAGCGTAACAAGGGGACGCTCGCGAAGCGCGTCAAGCTCCGCCGCCGAGAAGCCGCCTTCCGGGCCGACCAGCAGCGCCGCAGGTTCGGCTGTTGCAACGATCGGCGGCGCCGCCGATCGTTCGGCCGCGACGAACAGGCGGCGGCCGGCCGGCCAGCACCGCAGCAATGCGGTCAGCGGACGCGGCTCATGGATGGCCGGCACCGTCAGGCGCTCGCTCTGCTCTGCCGCCTCGATCGCGATCGCATGGAGCCGCGTGAGGTTGACCCGCTGCGCGCCGGTGTGCGTGGTCAGCACCGGCCACAGCGCGGAGACCCCCAGTTCGGTCGCCTTCTGCACCACCAGATCGGTCGCGTCGCGCTTGAGCAGCGCGAAGATCAGCCACAGATCTGGCTCCGCGGCCTGCGCGCGCAGCATCCTTTCCACTTCGAAGCCGGCGTCTCCTCGCCGCAGCAGTGCGATGCGTGCTGTCCATTCGCCGTCGCTGCCGTTGAACAGCACAACCGCGTCACCCACCATGCGCCGCATGACCGTGCCAAGGTAGTGTGCCTGGGCAGCAGTCCCGACGATCGTGGTCCCGGCGGCAAGCGGGGCGCTGACAAACAGGCGGATTGACCCGGGCATGGCGGCGAGCAGAGTAGCATCCATGCCGGCACACACCGACATCATTGCCGACGGCTGGGTGGCGCGGTTGCCCACGGGATGGCGGCCATACGCGCTGTTGGCACGGCTCGACCGGCCGATCGGCGCATGGCTGCTGTTTCTGCCCGGCTTGTGGGGGATTCTGCTGGCACGGCCGGGCGCGCCTGAAGCGACACGACTGGCTGTCCTGTTCGGCGTCGGTGCCGTGGTGATGCGATCCGCCGGCTGCGTCGTGAACGACCTGTGGGACCGCGATATCGATCGGAAGGTCGCGCGCACCGCGGGCCGACCGCTCGCCTCCGGCGCGCTGCGGCCGCGCCAGGCGCTGGCGTTCCTTGCCGTGCTGCTGGCTGCCGGGTTAGCCATTTTGCTGCAGCTCAATGTGCTGTGCTGGGTGCTCGGCACGGCATCGCTGGTCCTGGTCGCGCTGTATCCGCTGGCCAAACGCGTGACCTGGTGGCCGCAGCTCATGATGGGATTCACCTTCGGGTTTGGCGCCCCGCTCGGCTACGCGGCCGGCGCCGGGCGGATCGATGGCGCTCTGGCAGCGCTGTACGGTGCAGCGATCCTGTGGGATCTGGGCTTCGACACGATCTATGCCCATCAGGACCGCGAGGACGATGCGCTGGTCGGAATCGGCTCCACCGCGCGGCTGTTCGGCAAGCGGACGTCCGCGTTCCTGGCGGCCTGTTACGCCGGCGCGGTGGTGCTGCTGGCGATTGCCGGCTGGCTGGCCAGACTGTCGATCTGGTTCTATCCGGCGTTGCTGGTGCCGGCCGCGCTGCTGCTGCGTCAAGTGCTGGTGCTCGACATCGACGACCCCGCCATGTGCCTGCGACTGTTCAGGGCCAATCGCGAGGTCGGTCTGGCGATCGCCGCCGCGATCCTGCTCGGCTGGCTATGATACCAACTTGCACTGGTATGAGCGACCCCGCGGCATTCGTCCGAGCCAACACCGTCGTGTCACATGCGGTATTGGTGGCGGAGATCGCATTGCACATGGCCAGCGAGATCACGCCGATCTGGCGCGCGACCGAGGACTGGCTCGCCACGCGCAACGTCGACCCGCCGTACTGGGCCTTCGCCTGGCCGGGCGGCCAGGCGTTGGCGCGGCACATCCTGGATCACCCTCGCAGCGTCGCCGGCAGGCGCGTGCTCGACTTCGCCGCCGGCGGCGGAATTGCCGCCATCGCCGCCGCCCGCGCCGGCGCCGCCGGTGTCGAGGCCGCCGAGATCGATCCGATCGCCATCGCGGCAATTGCGCTCAATGCCGAAATGAACGGCGTAGCGATCGTGACGCAAGCCGCTGACATCGTGGGTGCGGCCTGCCGCTGGGACCTGATCCTGTGCGGCGACGTCTGCTACGAAGCGCCGATGACCGGCCACATCTTGCCGTGGCTGCGCACGATGGCCGGGTCGGCAGAGGTGTGGCTGGCCGATCCCGGCCGTGCCTACTTGCCGCAGGACGGCCGCACCGCGTTCGCCCGCTACACGGTTCCGACGACGTTGGAGCTCGAATGCCGCACAGTGCGCGAGGTCGCGCTGTACCGGCTGGCCCCCGAGGGATAGGGCAGGGCCGGGCTGACGGGCCTGGTACAGCGCTTCCAGGGAACGCCTCCTATCACGATGTATCCGGGACCGGCTCGCCGACTCATGGACGGAACCCGATGGCAGGAGCGGTTGCATGGGTCCGCTGCACTAGCGACTGCCATATTCACCTCTCCCGCGTGCGGGCCTAGGCCGCGAAGAGCGGACCAAGGCCGGGTCGCGTAGCGACCCGGGTGAGGGTGAGCTGCCCCAAAGACCCAACCCGCTCGTTGCCGCCACCAGGCCAGTGCCGGACTGTTGCATCGCGCACACCCTCGGGGCACCTGACCCAAGGGCACACTCTCCCGCACCTGACCCGAGGGCATGCCCTCGGGCGCTTGACCCGGGGGTCGTTGCGCATTTCGCGAAAACCCGTCCGCGCCGAACCCGGCGGGAGGAGCCTGCCCCGGCGGGAGGGTTGTTGCGCGATTTCGCAAAAACCCCGTCTGTCGAGACCCGTGCCCGTCCTTCCGCTGGGAGGGTCGTTGCGCATTTCGCAAAAAAAGCACGGCCGCAGCGACCTGTGCCCATCCTTCCCGGGTCGTGCCCCCCGCCCGGGTCGAACCCGGCGGGAGGAGCCTGCCCGCGGCGGAGGCCGGGGTTGTTGCACAATTTCGCAAAAACCACGTCCGCCGCGACCTGTGCCTGTCCTTCCTGGGTCGTGCCCCCCGCCCGGATCGAACCCGGCGGGAGGAGCCTGCCCCCGGCGGGAGGGTCGTTGCGCAATTTCGCAAAAACCACGTCCGCCGTGACCTGTGCCCGTCCTTCCGCTGGGAGGGTTGTTGCGCAATTTCGCAAAAAAGTGCGTCCGCCGCGACCTGTGCCTGTCCTTCCCCGGGTCGTGCCCCGGCCCGGGTCGAACCCGGCGGGAGGAGCCTACCCCGGCAGAGGCCAGGGTCGTTGCGCAATTTCGCAAAAACCACGTCCGCCGTGACCTGTGCCCGTCTTTCCCCGGGTCGTGCCCCCGCCCGTACCGAGCCCGGCGGGAGGGTCGTTGCGCAATTTCGCAAATCCAAATCCGCCGTGACCTGTGCCTGTCCTTCCGCCGGGTCGTGCCCTCGCCCGTGCCGAACCCGACGAGAGGAGCCTGCCCGGCGGGGGCCAGGGTTGTTGCGCAATTTCGCGAAAAGCACCCGCGCCCCCTGCAACCGGCGCCTACTCGGCGCAGCCAGCCCCCAAGTCGGCCGCTCGCCCCTGTGGGACCGCACCACGGCCGACGCGGAAATCCGCCGGTGCCGGTGCTCCGCGCGAAGCGCCATTCTGCCCTTCCGTGCTCCGATAGCGAGCGGCAGGAATTGGAACCGCAAATACCGCAAACGGCGGATGCCGTGGCGCCACTGGGCCGGCACCAGCCCGCAGCCCGCTCGGATGATCGGCGTTCATCGGCGTTCATCGGCGGCAAGAATCCTTGCCTGCCTCGGCAAACCACCGCACGGCCGCCAATGGCGCTTCGCGCGGCCCCCACACAACCGCGGAGGACCCAACCCCAACCGAGCCGACGGTCCGCCCCTCGCGCTCACTCCTCTCCAGCTGCAGCCGCAGCGCGAGACGCCGGTGTCAGCATCTCCAACGGCGCCACCGGCCCGGTATACGTATAGCCAAAGAACTCCCCCCGCTCCGGCTTGGTCATGTTCTCCCACCCCGGGTATTTCCGCGCCGCCCGCTCATCGGGCACCCAGGTCCGCGCATAATCACTCTCTTTGTACTTGTAGATCCGCCGAGGCCCCGGCTTCACCGGCAACGGAGGCTCGCCTGCCGCCTCGCGCCGCAACCGCTCGATCTCCTCGTTCATCTCCGCGTCGTCGATCTCGTCGATCCAGCGGATGATCTCCGCCGGCTCGTCCTCCACCGCCGCCTTGCCCCCGAGCGCCGCCTCGGCCGGCCGCGCCGGCGCTTCCCGCATCACCCCCGCCAGCGCCGCCGCGGCGTCGCCCCAGTCGCGCGCCGGCGCCGCCGGCTGCAGCCGAAGCCGCTTCAACGACCGCATCGCCCCGGCCATCACGCGCAGCAGCGCGGCGGCGCTGGCTCGCTGGCGTTGCGCCTGCACGGCCGAGGCATCCGGGGCGAACGCCAGCCGGCAGGCGTCGACGGCCCCGGCCTGGGTGGCGATCACCGTCACCGCCAGCATCGTCTGCAGCGCATCGCGCGGGTCGAGCGCCTCGAGCCTGTTGAGGCCGGCCTGCACCACCTCCTGCCAGGCGGTCTCGGGCGCGTCGGCGGGCGGGCGGGGCAGCGTCAGCACCATGTCACGCAAGTCCTGCGGCGGGATGACGTAGGGCGGCCTGGCCGGTGCGGCGGTGGGGTCGGGGTCGGGGGATGGGTTGGACACAGGTGTGGTTTCCCTTGGGGCAAATTGGACCGGCCAGTGTAGCACAATGCAGCTGTAAATGATAGTTATTATTTTTGACTTGTCCGTCTCGATCCAAACGTCCGCAAACGATGCAACCTGGTGCCCCGAGTTCCTTCATTTTGCGGGGTTCGAGAGGACGCCGCCCGGCGCACCCAACGCCGGAAACAGTTCCTGCGATCAGCATAAATCCGCTCAGACCGGACACTGGCGTAGTTCAGCATCAACCATCGGAGCGCGTTGCGGTGAACCGCCCAGGCGCCAAATCATGGGACCGGGTGGCTGTGATACCTTGGCGCCTTGTTGGCGTCTTGGCGGTTCAACTAACGCGGCGACCGTGACGGCACAAAGCACGCGAACAGCGGTCCACTACGCGCACCGCACCGGACGGCCTGCGTGGTCACCGCAAAATCGACGACGCAAGGCGTCTTGGCGGTTCAACTAACGCGGCGACCGTGACGGCACAAAGCACGCGAACAGCGGCCCACTGCGCGCACCGCACCGGACGGCCTGCGTGGTCACCGCAAAATCGACGACGCAAGGCGCCTTGGCGGTTCAACTAACGCGGCGACCGTGACGGCACGAAGCACGCGAACAACGGTCCACTACGCGCACCGCACCGGACGGCCTGCGTGGTCACCGCAAAATCGACGACGCAAGGCATTAGTACAGCGCTTCCAAGGAACAACTCCGATCACGATGCATCCGAGACCGCCTCGCCGACCGATTGACGGAACCCGATGACAGGAGCGGTTACATGGAATCGCTGCACTAGACACACCTCTCCTGATCTTCGCGGCCCAAGCCCACGAAGAAAACCGGGACAGGTGCAAGATTGGCGCGACCGCGCAATCACGATGAACACCCGCCAATTGTCCTGACCGACCGTTTCATAACCGGCTCGGTCCACGACCGATTGGGCTGACCCCGCGCATCCTCTCGGCATAGCGCGGCAATTCGTCCAGCACCTCAAACCACGCAAGCTGCTCCGCAACATGCACATGCGCAGTCGGACGTACCGCACCCGGATCGGTCAACGTGCCATGATACAAATGAATTTCGTCAGGAATACGGTCCGCCTCGTAAGCAATAGGCGAACCGCACCGCGGACAAAAGCTGCGCCGGACACCCGGCGATGACGCATAAACCCCAGTCTTGCCCTGCGTGAAACGAAATGTGTCGCGAGTGACGCAGACGAACGTCGCCACCGGTGACGACACATGACGGCGGCAACTGTCACAATGGCAATGAAATCAGCAGAATCGGCGTCCCGACGTACTCGTACCGGATGTCGCCACACAAACAGCGTCCGGTCGTGACCGCCTGCCCGCTCACAGCGTCGCCTCCGTCCCCAGGATCGCCGTGCTCTGTGCCGACAGCACGCCCCCATTGCCGTGCACGATCGCCGTCTCGCACCCCGCCACCTGGCGCTGACCGCCTTCGCCGCGCAACTGCCGCACCGCCTCGATCAGCAGGAACAGCCCGTACATTCCGGGATGGCAATACGACAACCCGCCACCATTGGTGTTGACCGGGAACGTGCCGCCCGGAGCAATCCGTCCACCGGAGATGAAGGGCCCGCCTTCACCTTTGCCACAGAAGCCAAGATCCTCCAGGAACAGGATCGTGTTCAGCGTGAACGCATCATACAGCTCGGCGATGTCGATATCCTTGGCGCTCATGCCAGCCATCGCATAGGCCTGCCGCCCAGACTCCACCGCCCCGGTCACCGTCAAATCCGGCATGAAACTGATCGTCGCATGAGTGATCGACTGGCCGCAGCCCAGCACATGGATCGGCGGTCGCTTCAGCGTCTTCGCCCGTTCCGCTGATGTCATGATCACCGCCCCGCCGCCGTCGGTCACCAGGCAACAGTCGCGCACGGTGAACGGGTCGCTGATCGGCCGTGCCGCGATCACGTCGGCGACGGTCAGCGGCTTTTTCTCCCACGCCGCCGGATTGAGCAGCGCCCATTGCCGTGCCGCCACCGCGACCTCGGCAAGCTGCTCGCGCGTGGTGCCGAACTGGTGCATGTGGCGCGACGCCGCCAGCGCGTAGGCCGTCGCCGGCAGGAACGGCTTGAACGGCGTCTCATACGGGTTGTATTCGCGCACCGAGGCCGCCCGCCGCCCGACCGTGCGCTGCGTGCTGCCATAGGCGATCACCGCCACCGTGCACAGTCCCGCGCTGATCGCCGCCATCGCATGCGCCACATGGATCTCGAACGACGACCCGCCGACGATGGTCGAATCCGTATACGCGTTCGGCAGCCCGAGATATTCCACCAGCGACATGGCCGAGGTGCGTGCCTGGGTCGTCGCGCAGAACAACCCGTCGACATCCCGCAACGTCAGCCCGCAATCCGCCAGCGCACGCTGGATGCCTTGGGCCATCAAGTCGATCGGGCTCATCAGGTCGGCAACCGCGCCGATATCGGACTCGGCAACACCGACAATCGCCGCGCTGCCCCGTTGCAAGCCGCGCATCACGCCGCCTCCACCGGGGTGAACACCGGACAAGGCGGCTCGTCTCCACCTGGCCGATGCACCCGGAATTGCACCCGCATGCCGATCCGCACCTGCTCGGGCGGCACGTCCTCGACCCGGCTCATCATGCGGAAGCCCTCGTCGACGTCGATCAGCGCCACGTTGTACGGCGCGCCTTGCTGGGGATGCACCACCGTAGTGGCATGGACAGTTCCAAGCCCGGCGCTGATCCGCCATTCCAGCCGGTCGCTGCCGGTCTTCGGGCAGATCACCCGGGGGAAGAACACCGGCGCATCCGCCTCCGGGCTGAACTGATACGCCAGCCGACCCTGCTCCAGATACGCAAGATAGCTCGCCAAAGGCGAACTTGGTATTTTGTCCATGATTTCGCGTTCCACTCCCCCTGTCGCGACGCATCGGCCAAGTCTGCGCAACCCGGGCGCCGACGCAACCCGGGGGCCATCGCGTTGAAGGTTAGGTCAAGTCTCGGCCCCGCCGAGGGATCCGCCCTCTGGTCGCACCTCGCAACTAAAACGGATGGTGATTGCGAGAGTTCGGTAAAATGACCAAACTCACCCCCAGCAAGCCGACCAAACGGGAAACGCCGGACAAGGAATTCACCGATGCAATGGGCGTTCCTCGTCGTCGCCGTGCTGGCGGCGCTGGTCGAGCTGCATACCGGCACCTTCTATCTCGCTGCCGTCGCCGCCGCCGCGCTTCTCACCACCCTGCTCGGCGTCTGGGTCCGCGACGACCTGCTGATCCTCGTGTTCCTGCTCCTGTGCGCGATGCTGACCGCCGCCGTCATGCTGTCCCGGCGCAGTTGGACGCACAGCAAGGCCCTGGTTGATTTCGACATCGGCCAGCGCGTGTCGATAACCGGCATCTCGCCGCATGGACATCGTCTCATCGTCAGTTATCGCGGCGCCAACTGGGAGGCGGTGATGGAAGACGGCTCCGTCCTCGCGCCCGGCGACACCGCCGTCATCAGGCGCAAAACCGACAAGCTTCTGCATCTCGCCTTGCCGCCTGTCGTTACTCAGACGTAGACATCCACCCAACATGGACATTTGAGGAGAAAAGTCGTGCCGCCCGTATTTCTCTCATTCATCCCGCTCGTTCTGCTGCTGATGTTCGGGTTCGCCATCCTGCGCTCGGCGCTCCGCATCGTGCCGCAGCAGCAATCATGGATCGTCGAGCGCCTCGGCCGCTTCCACCGCGCCCTGTTGCCGGGGTTGAACTTCCTGGTGCCCTTCATGGATCGCGTCGCCTATCGTTTCGACCTACGCGAAGTACCCTCCGAGGTGCCGCCACAGGTCTGCATCTCGCTCGACAACACCACCCTCACGGTCGATGGCTTTCTCTATCTGCAGATCACCGATGCGGTGAAGGCCGCCTATGGGTCCAGCAGTCCGATGGTCGCCGCGATGCAGTTGGCGCAGACCAGCATGCGCTCGGAGATCGGCAAGCTGCATCTCGACCAGGCGCTATCCTCACGCCAGATGCTGAACGCCGCCGTCGCCGCCGCGGTCGAGGAGGCCGCGGTCAACTGGGGCATCAAGGTCCTGCGCTACGAGATCAAGGACGTTACGCCCCCACAGGCGATCCTGCACGCCATGGAGCTGCAGATCACCGCGGAACGCGAAAAGCGCGCGATGATCTTCAAGTCCGAAGGCCAGCGCCAGCAGCAGATCAACACGTCCGAGGGCCAGCGCCAGCAAGAGATCAACCTCGCCGACGGACGCAAGCAGGCCGAGGTCCTGCGCGCCGAGGGCGAAGCCAGGGCCATTGCGCTGGTCGCCGAGGCCACCGCCGACGCCATCCGCGCCATCGCCACGGCCGCGGTCGTCGACGGCGGCATCGAGGCGCTGCAGATGCAGCTCGCCAAAAGCTACATCGACCAGTGGGGTAATCTCGCTAAGGCGAGCACGACCATGATTGTCCCGGCCGAGCTCGGCAATATCGGCGCGATGGTGGGAACCGCGCTGCAAATCGTGCAGCGAACCGGGGCCACATCGCCCGGGACACCACCCGGGGCATCGCCCGGAACGCCACCCCGACCCGCATCAGTGCCGACAACCGGCTGACCGCGACTTGGCCGCACGGGCCGCTACCCCCCGTCATGCCGGCGCAGGCCGGTATCCACGACTGTGTGCCAGGCATGGCGCTGATCTTGGAGGTGCAAGTCCTCTACGGGCCGATTGGCCGGAACCGTTAGCCGAAGGCAACTGCTCTGCCGCGAGGCAGGTGGGGAGGAAGCCGGAGGCAAAACTCGGAGCTGACGAACAGACATCGGATACCAGGCTGGTGCGGTGGGGTAACCCGGCAGTGGACGGGAACGCCCAAAAGCCAAGCGGACACGCGCACAGGTAAATCCGGCAGCGGCCGAGGGAAGGATCAGTGTCTTACCCTGGGAGATCTCCGCATTTCTCCCGACGATCGGAGCAGGGGGCCGGCGACGGTTCTCGACGGGTGCGGAGAAGTCAGCCGAGGCCATAGTAGTTCGAGCAACCGGGCGAAGGGCCGAATTCGACAAGCAAGGAGCAGCTTGGACCGTTCGATGGACGTGAAGCGGCAGCAAGGCGGTGCGGACCAAAGGGACCTTCTCGACGAGGCCCTGATGGCTGCGCTGCGCCACGGCGCAACCGGGGAAGGCGGAACCGGACCTGGAGCAAGCGAGGAGCCACAAGCGTCTGCGGCATGGTCGCAGGAACGAGCCTTGACGCGGCATCTGATGGAGGAAGTGACCGGCTCGGCGAACCTGAACCGAGCCTACAAACGGGTGAAGGCGAATGACGGCGCGGCGGGGGTGGACGGGATGGATGTCACCGAGCTGCTTGCGTGGATCGCCGGCAACCGCGAAGCGCTGATTGCAAGTTTGCTGGACGGCAGCTACCAGCCGCAGCCTGTGCGTGGGGTGCAAATCCCCAAGCCGGGCGGCGGGATGCGCCAGTTGGGCATCCCTACGGTGGTGGATCGTCTGGTGCAGCAGGCGATCGCGCAGACCCTGGAACCGTTGCTCGACCCGACGTTTTCGGCATCGAGCTTCGGCTTCCGTCCCGGACGCGGCGCACATGACGCGCTGCGACAGGCCCGGGAATACGTGGCCGACGGGTATGAGATCGTCGTGGACCTGGACCTCGAGAAGTTCTTCGATCGGGTCAACCACGACATTCTGATGTCCCGCCTGGCGCGGCGCATCGGCGACAAGCGCCTGCTGCGCATCATCCGGCGCTTCTTGCAGGCCGGCATGATGACAGACGGTGTGTGCAACGAACGGCACGAGGGCACGCCCCAGGGCGGCCCGCTGTCGCCACTGCTGTCCAATCTGCTGCTGGACGACCTGGACAAGGAGTTGGAACGCCGGGGACACCGCTTCTGCCGTTACGCCGACGATTGCAATATCTATGTGCGGTCGCAGGCGGCGGGCGAGCGGGTGATGGCGTCGGTGACGTCGTTCCTGGAGGACAAGCTCCGGCTCAAGGTCAACCGGCAGAAGAGCGCAGTCGCTCCGGTCGGGGAACGTCAGTTCCTCGGCCACCGGCTGGGCAGGGGAGGCACGCTTGGTATCGGGCGCAAAAGTCTGGCCCGCGCCAAGGACCGCCTGCGGGAGATCACGCGCCGCAACCGGGGCGACTGCCCGCTGGAGCGGATGATCGAGCAGGCGAACCGCTTCACCGTGGGCTGGGTGACGTACTATCGCCACGCCCAGTGCAAGAGCGCGCTGCGCGACCTCGACGGATGGCTCCGTCGCAAGCTGCGTTGCGTGGAGCTCAAGCGCTGTAAGCTCGTCCGCACGATGGTCAGGTTTCTGATCGGGAACGGCGTGACGCGGGGCAACGCCCTGAAACTGGCCTCGTCGGGAAAGGGATGGTGGCGCCTGACCGACAGCCAGCAGGCCAAGCAGGCCATGCCCATCGCGTGGTTCGACGCGCTCGGGTTGACCCGGCTGGCCGACCATCATGCCGCACTCAACCTTGTCGGAAACCGCCGTGGTACGCGATCCGTACGCCCGGTGGTGTGAGAGGGGCGCTCCGCGAGGGGCGTCCCTACTCGATTCCTTTGGTGCGACGAAGACGAGTCGTGGATACTGGTTTTCGCCAGCATGACTGGGAGCAGCACCGAAGAGTCGATCGTTCGACCGCTAGTATGAAACCAGACCCGAGAAATGGGACCGTAATGACCGCGATCAGATACCTTGTCGAGAACGTCGACCAGGCGGTCGACTTCTACACCGGCCGCCTCGGCTTCGCCGTGAAGCAGCGCTTCGGCCCGGCGATGGCGATCCTGACGCGCGATGACCTTACGCTGTGGCTCGCCGGGCCGCTGGCCTCCGCCGCGAAGCCGATGCCTGATGGACGCGTGCCGGAACCCGGCGGCTGGAACCGCTTCGTCCTCCAGGTCGAGGATCTCGCCGGCCTCGTCGCCACGCTGCGCCAGCACGGCGTCCGGTTCCGCAACGACATCACCGACGGTCCAGGCGGCCGCCAGATCCTGTGCGAAGACCCCTCCGGCAACGTCGTCGAACTGTTCGAGGCCCGCTGAGCACCGGAACGATCACCCCAGGCAGGCCACCACAAGCTGAGCGAACGCCCGCGCGCGGTGACTGACCGCGTGCTTCGCCTCCGGTGCCATCTCGCCGAACGTTTCGCCACCGCCACCAGGCAGGAACATCGGGTCATAACCGAACCCCAGCGTCCCGCGCGGCGGCCACACCACCGTCCCGTCCACCCGGCCGACGAACGTCTCGGTATGCCCGTCCGGCCAACCGAGGCACAGCGCCGCAACGAACCAGGCGCGCCGATCCGCCGCCTGCCCGAGTTCCGCATTCACCCGCGTCATGGCAGCACCAAAATCCTTCGCCGGCCCCCCCCAGCGCGCCGAGTGCACGCCCGGCCGTCCACCCAGCGCGGCAACGCAGAACCCCGAATCATCAGCCAGCCCCGGCAGCCCGCTCGCCCGCGCCGCGGCCAGCGCCTTGATGCGCGCGTTGCCGACGAAATCCGGCGCGTCCTCCGCCGGCTCCGCCAGTCCGAGATCGCCCGCCGACACCACATCCAGCCCGAGCGGCCGGACCAGCGCAGCGATCTCGGCCAGCTTGCCCGCGTTGTGGCTGGCCAGCACCAAGCGTTCCCCAGGGCCCAGACAGGACGCGAGACGGCGCGCCATCAACCTGCCTCGACCGCCCGAAGCTGCGCCGCGAACAGCGCTCCGGTGCCGGCCCGAGCGAGTGCCAGAAGCCCGAGGAACTGCGCCTCGGTGAACGGCGCCTTCTCCGCCGTGCCCTGGATTTCGACGATGCCGCCACCACTCGTCAGCACGAAATTGGCATCCGCATCGGCCGTCGAATCCTCGGCATAGTCCAGGTCCAGCACCGCTGCCCCGTCGGCCAGCCCGCACGATACCGCCGCCACCTGTCCGGTCAGCGGATCGGCCTTCAGCACGTTCATCTTCCGCAGGTGACGGAATGCCAGATTCAGCGCCACCCAGGCGCCGGTGATCGCCGCGCAGCGCGTGCCGCCATCGGCGTTGAGCACGTCGCAGTCGAGCGTGATGGTCATCTCGCCCATGACGGCGCGATTGACCACCGCGCGCAGCGACCGCCCGATCAGCCGCTGGATTTCCTGCGTGCGGCCGGACTGCTTGCCGCGCGCCGCCTCGCGGTCGCCGCGCGTGTGGGTGGCCCGCGGTAGCATCCCGTATTCCGCCGTCACCCAACCCTGGCCCGAATTCCGCATGAATGGCGGCACCCGCGCCTCCACGCTGGCGGCGCACAGCACCTCGGTGCCGCCCATGCGGATCAGGCAGGACCCCTCGGCGTGCCGAGCGAAGCCGGTTTCCAGCGAAAGGGGGCGCAACGCGTCGTGGGCGCGACCGGATGGGCGCATGAACCTCTATCTCCTGATGGACGGCACACAGATGGCAGAGGCGCGGCTGGCTGTCGCGCGGGAATCACTCGTAGACGAAAATGCCATCGTCGAGGTCGGCAGCAGGGAACTCGTCCTTCTCGGTCCAGTAGTCCTGGGTGTGCTGCCATTCGGGCTTGTCGCCGCGTTTCGGCAACAGGTGCATGCCGCGCATGAGATAGCCCGGATTGAAATTCTCCGGATCTATCCACGGCAGCAACGCCATGTCCCTGTCCTCGGGTCGCAAGGTCGGCGTGACCTTCCGCGCGCCGATGTCCCGCATGTGATTGAGCAGCCGACAGACGAAGTCGCCAACCAGATCCGCCCGCAGCGTCCAACTGGCGCGAAAGTACCCAAAGACCCAAGCCATATTCGGCACGCCGGTGAACATCATGCCCCGATAGGTGACCGTATCGGAGAACACCAGGGGCTCACCGTCGATACTGAATTCGATGTCGCCGAGCACATTGAGATTGAAGCCCGTGGCCGTAACGATGATGTCAGCGTCAAGCTGCTTGCCGGACCTCAGCAGGATACCGCCCTCGGTAAACCGCTCGATCTCATCGGTGACGACCGATGCCTTGCCGGAGCGAATTCCCATAAAGAGGTCGCCGTCCGGAATGAAGGCAATGCGCTGCCGCCATGGCCGGTATCTCGGCGTGAAGTGCGTTTCCACGTCGTATTCGGGTCCCAGGTAGCCACGCACCGCCGCCAGCAGCTCCTGCTTCACCGCCTCCGGTTCGCTGAACGAACGACTGGCGAAAACGCTCTGGTCATGCAGAATCTTCTTGCGCACGATTTCATGGATCCACGCTTCGTCGATGTCCAGCTCGCGCAACTCGTCGGCGAGCACGATCGCATTGCGCCCCGTCCTGAACCAGGTCGGCGAACGTTGAAGCATCGTGACATGCCCGCAATCGGCCGCGATCGCCGGAATGAGCGTCGCCGCGGTGGCGCCCGAGCCGATGACGACAACAGTCTTGCCGGCATAGTCCAGGTCCTCCGGCCATGACTGTGGGTGAACGATCTGACCCTTGAAGGTCTCCATCCCGTCCCAATCCGGCGTGTAGCCCTGCGCGTGCCGGTAGTAGCCCTGGCCCATCCAAAGGAAATTCGCGGCGATCCGGACCGTCTCGCCGGTGTCCGTCCGCGTGGCTTCCAGCGTCCAGAGATTGGTGTCGCTCGACCAGCTTGCCGAGACGATCTCGTGCCGATAGCGGATGTGCGAGCCAAGGTCGTTCTCATCGATGACTTCGCCCA
Source organism: uncultured Alphaproteobacteria bacterium (assembly GCA_963826975.1). Classification (GTDB taxonomy): domain Bacteria; phylum Pseudomonadota; class Alphaproteobacteria; order Acetobacterales; family Acetobacteraceae; genus Palsa-883. Next base: position 496,486 of record CAWGZJ010000003.1, read on the forward strand.
CATAACGAAGAATCTCGGCGGCGGTCGCGATCGGCGCGCTGGTCCATGGCTTGAACCGATAGCCAAAGGTGTACAGGTCGCTGTCGGACCGGATGCCCGGATAGCGGTGAGTGCGCCACGTGCCGCCGAAGCCTTCCTGTGCTTCCAGGACGACGAAAGTCATTCCCGGGCACTGCTTGGTCAGGTGATACGCACCACCGACGCCCGAGATTCCCGCTCCGACGATGACGACGTCGAAGTGTTCGGTCTGCCGCGGCGCGGACTTGGCGAGTGTTGCTGTCTCGGTCATAGGTCCCGGCATGAGGTTGGCAGTCCATGGTGGTCTGAATGTCGACCTTAGCCCGCATTTCTCATACTGTCGTGGGATGATGGCGCAGGGCATTGTCGCGCCAACAGGTTTTCGCGCCGCCGCCAATACCCGGCGTATTCGCAAGGTGCGAAAACCTGTTGGCGCGGCAAGGACCAAGCCAGCACCCGCGAGAGTGTGAGAAATGCGGGCTAGGCGGGGCACATTGACATAGGCCACACCCCGCTTCCACAGCCTTGGTCACGCAATGGATAGAAGCAGCAAGCTGGATGGGGATAGAAGCAGCAAGCTGGATGGATTTGCCGTCCATGAGCTCAACCCATCGGTGCGGGTTCACGTCGTGCGCCCGATGCCTGAGCTGGACGCATCGCTCGATGCGACCGTGGAAGAACTTTGGTGCGCCGCCGCCCGGCGCGTCGCGGAAGGCGGGGCCGGCACCCTGTTCAACGGCCAAGTATTCAGCGCCGATCGAATCACCGCCACCGAAATCACCGGCCAAATCACCGAATTCCGCCGCATCGTCGCCCAGATGGAACAGCCCGCGTTGTTCGCCGCACTTGGCCTGCGCCCCCTCGCGGTCTGCGGCGTTCTGCGCTGCGCCGATGGCGTCCCCTTCGGCCGCCGCCATCCGGCGGCGATCTACCAGCCCGGCATGTGGCAGCTTCCCCCTGCCGGCAGTGTCGATGCCAAATCCGTCCGCCCCGACGGCACCGTCGACCTTATAGATCAGGTACTTGCCGAACTGACCGAGGAACTCGGCATCCAGCCCGATCAGGTGGACCATCCGCGCCTGTTCTGCGTGGTCGAGCACCCCGGCAGCCATGTCTCGGATGTCGGCATCGCGCTCACCACCGCGTTAACCACTTCGCAGGTGCTGCACGCCCACCGCACGCACGCCAACGCGGAGTACAACCCGCTGATCATCGTGCCGTTCGCCGAACTGGCCGATTTCGTGGACCGCGCCGGCGATCTCCTGGTACCCCGGCACACGAATTCCTGGCCCGCGCGGGGCTGCTGCCCCAATCGGGTGAAGGAAGCAAGATCAGGGCGCTGCCCTGAAACCCGCGAGGGGGCTCCGCCCTTGGCGGGAGTTCAGAGGGCAGCGCCCTCTGGTGGGGTCCGGGGCAACGCCCCGGCCTTGCTTCGTTCACCTGAATTGACCGGACCACCGCCACTGCCTACGTGTAGTGGTTGGAGTTCAACCCGATGGACAAGCCTGTGCCCCCAACTGGCCCGCCGCCGCTTCTCACGGCGCGGGCGACGGCACTCCCTCCTGGCCTAGATCCGCGCTCGGCCGCGGTGTTGCGCGAGATCGTCGAACAATACGTCGAAACCGGCGAGCCGGTCGGCAGCCGCACGTTGTCGCGCCGGCTGCCGCTGAACGTTTCGCCCGCCACCATCCGCAACGTCATGGCGGACCTGACGGATGCCGGGCTGCTCTACGCGCCGCACACCTCGGCCGGCCGGCTGCCCACCGAGCGCGGGCTGCGGCTGTTCGTCGACGGGCTGCTGCATTTCGGCGAACTGAGTGAGGAGGAGCGAAGTTCCATCACCGCGGCGCTCGCCGCCGCCGGACGCAGCCTGGAAGATACGCTGGCACACGCCAGCACCATGCTGTCGGGCCTGTCGGCCGCCGCCGGGCTGGTGCTGGCGCCGAAATCCGAAGGCCCGCTGAAGCACATCGAGTTCGTCGCGCTCGGCCCCGGCCGGGCATTGGTGGTCCTCGTGGGCGCCGACGGCCAAGTGGAAAACCGCGTGATGGAGACCCCGCCAGGCATGCCGCCCTCGGCCTTGCAGCAGGCCAGCAACTACCTGAACGCAAGGTTGTCCGGCCGGCCGCTGGGCGAGTTGCGCCGCTTGGTGATGGAAGACATCGCCGCCAACCGCACCGAGCTGGACGCGTTGTCCGCGCTGGTGGTGGAAGGCGGGCTTGCCACCTGGTCGGGCGACGCCCGCGCCGGCAGCCTGATCATCCGCGGCCAGGCCAAGCTGCTGTCCGATGTCACCCAGATCGAACGACTGGCCGCGATCCGCAACCTGTTCGAGCGGCTGGAAACGCAGGAGACCATGCTGCGCCTGCTGGAACTGGCCGAGCAGTCGGACGGCGTGCGCATCTTCATCGGCACCGAGAGCGGCGTGTTCGGCGCCTCCGGACTGTCGATGGTCGTGGCGCCGGCACGCGGCGACGGCGGGCGTATCGTCGGCGCGATCGGCGTGATCGGCCCGACCCGGATCAACTACGGCCGCATCATCCCGGTGGTGGACTACACGGCGCGGGTGATCGGCCGGCTGCTGGGCTAACCCGCGGACCATGGTCGGATACCACGCCCGGCCGGTGTTGCGCCCGGCGATTTGTCGGCCACGCGCGCGACCCTGCCGGTGGTCCGCCCATTCGCTAACCGTTCGTTAACGCATCTCATGGTATGCAGCGCTCTGCGTCTTGTCCCTCGCACCTGATCGCCCTAACTGAACCCGTCATGAACATCGAACCCGAAAAGAACCTCGCCGAACCCGCGTCCGCCACAGGCGGGCCGGAGACCCCCGACCAACTCATGCAGGCCGCGACCGCCCGCATCGCCGAACTGGAGGCCGAACTCGCCGAGATGAAGGACCGCTGGGTCCGCGCCGAGGCGGAAACCGCCAACGTGCGCGCCCGCACCCGCCGCGAGGTCGATGAAACCCGGCAATACGCCGTGCAGAAATTCGCCACCGACGTGGCCGAGGCGGCAGAGAACCTGCGGCGCGGCCTGGATGCGATCCCCCCCGCCACCGACCGCGAGCCGGAGATCGTCACCCGCCTGCGCGAGGGCTTCACCGGCGTCGAGCGCAGTTTCCTGTCCCTGCTGGAACGCAACGGCATCAAGCGCGAGGACCCGACGGGCCAAAAATTCGACCCCAACCTGCACCAGGCGATGGCCGAGCAGGAGAGCGCCGCACACCCCCCCGGCACGGTAATGCATGCCTGGACCCAGGGCTGGACCCTGAACGGCCGCCTGCTGCGCCCGGCCATGGTGGTCGTCGCCAAGGCGCCACCGGACGAGCTCACCGCAGAACGCGGTACCGTCGACACGACCGCCTGATCGGTGGTGTCTTGGTTTCAAGCCGGCACCGGCCCGCACCCCCGCCCGGCCACCCATGCGAATACACTGTCGTTGGGTGCCAGGGGGGGTGACCCGGCGGGGGCGCGGGCCGGTGCCGGTTTGAAACCAAGATACTATCGCCTGATCGGGGTGTTTGACAGGGCACTCCATCGCCGAATGGCACCGATCGGACGAAATTCCTACGCCGAGACCCTTGCCGCAACGGCCCGACCCCCATACATCAAGGCCATTCTCACCGTGGGGACGCGCGCGGTGCTTCGGGCCGCTGGCGTCCGCTAAAAGGAGCTTCCACCAATGGGTAAAGTCATCGGAATCGATCTCGGCACCACGAACTCCTGCGTTGCCATCATGGAAGGCAAGGACGTCCGGGTAATCGAGAACAGCGAGGGGGCACGCACCACCCCCAGCATGGTCGCCTTCTCCGACAGTGGCGAACGGCTGGTCGGCCAGTCCGCCAAACGCCAGGCCGTCACCAATCCGACCAACACGCTCTATGCCATCAAGCGCCTGATGGGCCGCCGCTACGACGACCCGCTGGTGGGCAAGGACAAGGGCCTGGTGCCCTACAGTATCGTGCGCGCCGACAACGGCGACGCCGTGGTCGAGGTCAAAGGCGAGAAATACGCGCCGAGCCAGATCAGCGCCTACATCCTTGGCAAGATGAAGGAAACCGCCGAGTCCTATCTCGGCGAGCCGGTCACCCAGGCCGTCATCACCGTCCCAGCCTACTTCAACGACAGCCAGCGCCAGGCCACCAAGGACGCCGGCCGCATCGCCGGCCTCGACGTGCTGCGCATCATCAACGAGCCGACCGCCGCCGCGCTGGCCTACGGCATGGACAAGAAGCACACCGGCACCATCGCGGTCTACGACCTTGGCGGCGGCACCTTCGACATCTCTGTGCTGGAAATCGGCGACGGCGTGTTCGAGGTGAAATCCACCAACGGCGACACCTTCCTGGGTGGCGAGGACTTCGACGCCCGCGTGATCGACTACCTCGCCGACGAGTTCCGCAAGGAACAGGGCATCGACCTGCGCAAGGACAAGCTAGCCCTGCAGCGCCTCAAAGAGGCCGCCGAAAAGGCGAAGATCGAGCTGTCGTCGTCCAAGGAGACCGAGATCAACCTGCCGTTCATCACCGCCGACGCCTCCGGGCCGAAGCACCTGGTGATGAAACTCAGCCGCGCGAAGCTGGAATCCCTGGTCGATGAGCTGATCACCCGCACGCTGGGTCCGTGCCGTGACGCGCTGAAGGACGCCGGTGTGACCGCCGGCGAAATCGGCGAGGTGATCCTGGTCGGCGGCATGACCCGCATGCCGAAGGTCATCGACGCCGTGAAGACCTTCTTCGGCAAGGAACCGGCGCGCAACGTCAACCCCGACGAGGTGGTGGCGATCGGCGCCGCCATTCAGGGCGCGGTGCTGGCCGGCGACGTCAAGGACGTTCTGCTGCTGGACGTGACCCCGCTGTCGCTCGGCATCGAAACCCTGGGCGGCGTGTTCACCCGGCTGATCGACCGCAACACCACCATCCCGACGAAGAAAAGCCAGACCTTCTCGACGGCGGACGACAACCAGCAGGCGGTGACCATCAAGGTCTACCAGGGCGAGCGCGAGATGGCCGCCGACAACAAGCTGCTCGGCAACTTCGACCTGCAGGGCATCCCGCCCGCCCCGCGCGGCATGCCGCAGATCGAGGTGACGTTCGACATCGACGCCAACGGCATCGTCTCGGTGCAGGCGAAGGACAAGGCCACCGGCAAGGAACAGCAGATCCGCATCCAGGCGTCCGGCGGCCTGACGGAAGCCGACATCCAGCGCATGGTGAAGGAGGCGGAAGCCAACGCCGAGGCCGACAAGGCCCGCCGCGAGTTCATCGAGGCGAAGAACCACGCCGACTCGCTGATCCATCAGGTCGACAAGAACCTGAAGGAATACGGCGACAAGCTGTCGGCGCAGGACCGCGGCGAGGCCGACGCGGCAATGACCGCGGCACGCTCCGCGCTTGAGGGCAGCGACATCGCAGCGCTGAAATCCGCATCCGACCGGCTCAGCCAGGCCGCGATGAAGATCGGCGAGGTGATGTACAAGGCCCAGCAGGAAGCCGCCGGTCCCGGTGGGCCGGGCGGTCCGGGCGATGCCGGCCCCGGTGGGCCAGGTGGTCCGGGCAGCACCGGTCCAGGTGCCGGCAGGCCCGACGACAAGGTGGTCGACGCCGAGTTCGAGGAAGTGGACGACAAGAAGAAGTCCGCCTGACCTCGGGCGTTCTGGTTATTCGGGTCGCGCCCGTGCTTCGATGAAGCCGGGCGCGATTTCGTTACGGCTCGATTCGCCGATATTGGTAGGATCGGCCCAGTGGACACAAGATTGATGGACACAAGATTGATGGACACAAGATTGATGGACACAAGACCGATGGACACAAGACTGATGGGACTTCGGGGCTGACATGGCGAAGCAGGACTATTACGCCACACTCGGCGTGGCGCGCGAGGCGAGCGCGGAGGACCTGAAGCGGGCCTACCGCAAGCTCGCCATGCAACACCATCCCGACCGCAATCCGAACGACAAGCAGGCCGAAGCCAAGTTCAAGGAAGTCAACGAGGCCTACGACATCCTGAAGGACGAGCAGAAGCGCGCCGCCTACGATCGGTTCGGCCACGCGGCGTTCGAGCAAAACGGCGGGCGCCCCGGTGGCTTCGACTTCCAGGCCGGCGGCGGTCTCGGCGACATCTTCGACCAGATGTTCGGCGAGTTCATGGGCGGCCGGCGCGGCGGCGGTGGCCGGGCGCGCGGCGGCGCCGACATCCGCCAGGCGGTGGAGATCGACCTCGTGCAGGCTTTCGCCGGCGTGAAGGCCAATCTGCGGGTCCCCACGCGCGTCGCCTGCGACGCCTGCTCGGGCACCGGATCCGAGGACAAGACCCGCACCGCTGATACCTGCGGCACCTGCCAGGGCGCCGGCAAGGTGCGCGCCCAGCAGGGCTTCTTCCTGGTCGAGCGCACCTGCCCGACCTGCGGCGGCGTCGGCCGGGTGATCCGCAATCCCTGCCGCGTCTGCCAGGGCCAGGGCACCGTGCAGCGCGAGCGCACCCTGCAGGTCGCCATCCCCGCGGGCGTCGAGGAAGGCACCCGCATCCGCTTGTCCGGCGAGGGCGAGGCCGGCGCCCAGGGCGCCCCGCCCGGCGACCTTTACGTCCACATCTCCATCCGCCAGCACCCGATCTTCGAGCGCGACGGCGCCAACCTCGCGTTGCGCATGCCGATCCGCATGAGCCAGGCCGCGCTCGGCGCCGAGGTCGAGGTCCCGATAATCGACGGCACCAAGGTGAAGGTGAAGGTGCCCGCCGGCACCCAGACCGGCGAGCAGATCAGGGTGCGCGGCAAGGGCTTCTCCGTGCTGCGCAACCCGGCGCGCGGCGACCTGTACATCCAGGTGCTTGTAGAAACCCCCCAGCACCTGACCAGGCGCCAGCGCGAACTGCTGGAAGAGTTCGAGGCCGAAGCGGAAAAACACGCCAAGGGCAGCCCGGAGAGCGAGGGCTTCTTCGCCAAGGTAAAAGAATTCTTCGACGGCGGCCGCGCCTAAAGCATGTCCACCGCAACCACCATACACCTCGCCCGCGTTTGCGGGAGAGGCACCGTACACCTCGCCCGCACTTGCGGGAGAGGTCGAGGCGCGAAGCGACGAGGGTGAGGGCGCTGTATGCGCACCGCCCCACCCCCACAACCCACCCCGGCCGCCACGGCCGCCACGCCGCCCCCACCGCCCCGCACAATCCTGCTGGTGGACGTCGGCCACGGCCCCATCCGCGGCGCCGACCAGGTCAACCTGACCCTCATCGACGGCATCGACCCCGCGCGCTACCGCTTCGTGCTACTGACCAACCACCCTGCGATGGCCGAAGCGTGCCACACCCGCGGCATCCCGATCGAGTTCCACCCGGTCCGCATGCTGTTCGCCCCACACGCGCACCCACGCGACCTGCTCGACCTGGTCCGCTTCGCCCGCCTGACCACCCGCCTGATCCGCACCCACAACATCGCGCTGATCCACTCCAGCAACGGCAACTCCTGCGCCTGGCTGTTCCCCGCCGCGCTATGGTGCCGCGTGCCATTGCTGGCGCACATCCACAACTACTGGTCGCGCCGCATGCGCCTGCTGATCGGCGCCCACCTGGCCGACCGCATCGTCGGCGTCGCGCACGGCGTCATGCGCGCCTTCCACAACGATCCGGTCGCGGCGCGCCGCCTGTCGATCATCTACAACGGCCTGGACGACCTGACTGCACCCGCGACGGACCGCCCCACCGCGCGCGCCGAGTTCGCCCTGCCCGACGACCACGTGGTGATCGCCCTGATCGGCTATCTGGTCGCGCTGAAATGCGGCGACATCGCGATCGCGGCGATGCGCGCCCTGCCGCCCGATGTCGCCCGCCGCGCCACGCTGCTGATGGTGGGCGACGGGCCCCAGCGCGCCGTGTGGCAGACCCAGGCCGCCGGCCTGCCGGTCCTGTTCACCGGCCAGCGCGACGACGTGCATCACCTGCTGCGCAACGTCATCGACCTTGTCATCCTGCCGTCCGATTCCGAGGCGTTCAGCATCGTCCTGCTCGAGGCGGCGGCGGCCGGCCTGCCGCGCATCGGCACCAACATCGGCGGCATCCCGGAATCGATAAACCACGCCCAGGACGGCCTGATCGTCCCCGTGCACGACGCGCCCGCGCTGGCGCGGGCGATCGCGACGCTGGTGCGCGACCCGGCGTTGGCGCGCCGCTACGGCGATGCGGCGCTCGCGCGGCTGCACGCGCGCTTCAGCGTGGCGGGATTTCTCGCGAACTTCACCGCGGTCTACGACGACCTGACCGCGTCCGCGCCGCCGCCATGCCGGGCGCGCGTCTGGACGGCGATCCGCTCCACCTGGTTCCAGCTCACCTCGCGCGCCTATGCCGGATTGGAGGCCCAGCCGCCTTCCGGCGCGGCTTCTCGACCCGGCCAACGCTGATGTCTACCATCGGCTTCCCGAGCAGGTTTGCGCAGCACGCGCGGCAGCGCCCGACAGGCGTGGCTCGCGCGGTGAGCCGCCCGGACAGGAGGAGGCATGCGACTGGTTCCGGCGGTTCTGGTGGCGGTGCTGGCCTCGATCACCGCGGGGACACGCGCGCAGCCTCCGCCGCGGCAACTGGACACGCCGTGGGACGAGTTGACCCGCAAGGGCGTCCTGCAGGCACATATCTGGACCGTCAGCCCGCTGCCGCTGCCAAACGGCCAGACCACGTGCGAGGCCGCTTCGTTCGGCCACAACAATGATGGCAACTACGCCATCCGGGTTCGCGCGGCATTGCCCAATCCGTTGCTGGTTGTCTCACTCACCGGTCAGCCGTTCTACAACGTCCATGAGATCAGGCTGACGCTCGACGATACGGACCTGGCGACATTGCCGATCATCGCGCAGCAATCCAACGGCCCGCACCAGGGGGTCATCGGCGAGTTGAAGGAACCGGAATTCGACCAGATGGTGGCGCGCATGAATGCCGGGCGTGTCTTGACCGCGCGCGTGGGGCAGCAGGACTTCAGCGTGCCGGTGACGGGCTTCAACGACGTGATCGTCGCCATAGGCCAATGCAACAAGCAGCACGAGGGGCAGGCTCGCAAGCCGAAATCGTGATGGGTCTCGTTGCGTGGTTTGACCAGATGACCGCCTCGCCGGGCTTACAGCGCGTTGCGAGCATCGCGACCCGGTGCAATTGAACTTCAATCCACGCGCTCAGGCGGTCCCGGTGCGAAGCTCTTGCAAGCAACGACCTGGATCTGCGCGACAGCGGGACCAAACAATTGGTCTACGGGCTTGCCGAGCCGGCGCTCAATGCCGTCGAGGGCCCGGTTCAAGCGATAGACCGGGAGCCCGCGCTGCATGAGGCCCTCCATGAACGGTTGGCGATCCAGAGCAAACCGGTGCATGGCTCGGCCAAGCCGAGTGACCCCCCGTCGCATGAGGCGCCGATCATAGCCGTCGTCCTGCAAGCGCGCCTCGATAATTTCTGCGCCAGGCAACGCACGAACGAGCGCGTCGATGTCGTATGACACGGGGGACCAGCTCCCTTGCCCACCGAGGCGGAAAGTTGCCTTGTGGTCGGGATTGAACAGCGACGGCCAAGCGCCTTGCTCGTACAAGTCCTCATCAGGGACCACGATAACTAGATAGCCGCCCGGTTTGACCAAACCCCACCATTGTGTCAGCGCCACTTTGGGGTCCCGCATGTGCTCCAGACAGTGCGAACTATGGACGCAATCGAAAGAGCCTGGTTCGAAATAATTGAGAATCCACTGAGCGTCGCCCTGCTCGACATCGAACGGCACTGCGTGCGGCACCACGAGATCCGGGCCGCAGCCAACATCGATGACCCGTCCGGCGAAGAACCGACGTTTGAATTCCTCATCGCGTAAGAGGTTGGTCTTCCTCGCTTCGTCCATAGCCCAATACTACACGGACTCCACGAGGCTTGCCAGCACGCACAACCTGCGGAAGGGGGCCAGTTCGGTGCTCATCCAAGTCGCTGGGGCTTGCATTGGCCACCAACGGCACGGCTTCGGCTGTCTTGGCCTCGCCATCCCTGTTTCACCATGTTGGGTCCAAGCCTGCATGCTATTTGAAGCGCAAGCCGCCAAGAAAAATATCGAGATCGCCCCAGTTCGGCTGATCGATTCCGGTCGGGAATACCCCGTTCGTTTCCAGGCAGGTGTATATCTCTCGATTTGCAAACGTCAGCTCGAGAGCCTCGGGGATCGCGATATTGGCAACGATGTGCAACGGACTACAATTGTTGCCGTGCACGTGCACCACCTCGAACACCGAGCGGAGCTTGGTCATGACGCGTTGCGCCCTCTCCCGCCAAGCCGCATCGAGTGCGTTAGAGAAACCATGAAACTCGCCGACGACCTGCGAGAATTCGTGCCAACTCCTCGACCGTCGCGGCGTCGAATACGTCCCATTCGGAACCTTCGATGTCGATCTTCAGGATTACGTGGCGATCTGACGCCGGAAGTCTCGCGAGGGTCGAGCCCAGGGTTTCTGATTGCGCAGACACTAACGCCGCGAGCCTTTTCTTAAAGAAATGAAACCGAGGATTAGCCGTCGGTGGTGCTGCCACCGTGTGGTCGTACTGGTAGACGTCGATACCTCGGGCGGCGATGTCCGTGTCCCACGAGCAGTCAGTTGAGATGCCAAAAGAGAGCGCCGCGAACACATTAGTAAAATCATTCAGCAGCACATAACCCCCATCGCCATCTCGTCCCATCCGAATCTTATCGAAACCCGTCACCTGCCGCGGTGTGATGTTCGACAGCAGATTGAGAATCGCGTCCTGCTCAACTTTGCCACCGCCTGAGCTGCGTGCTTCTTCGACCCGCCAACGCCGGGCGTCCCCTGCCAATTGGTCGAGCTCGGCAAACCAGTTACGGAGCGGCGGTAGGAGACACAGTAATCGTCTCGCCATCGATCGGGTGTTGGCAGACATCTGATCTGTCACCTTATTGCACCCTGACGATACGCGCGGCCATCGGTAGGTCCCCTGTACGCTCGCATTGGCAGTCCATTTGGGATATGGTTACCGACAAGCCATCGCGGAGTTGAGGGTGCTGCGACTCGGTATGGCGATCCCTTGCTGTGCGACCTCTTGTCGATTCCCGCGCTCCGCCAGAGCGTTCGAACGACTGTCGCGATTTCGCCATTTGATTGCTGTGTGGCGCGTACGATGGAAGGCAACCGTGACCAATCCTGAACCTCCGACTTCGGTCGTGCAGTTGCTGAAGTCGCTGTACTGGCGAGTCCGCCGCAATCCAAGCGCCACACCGCATGTCGCTGCGGTACTGCTCGGTTTTTGCCGCAACTACCTAGCCCTGCGCCTGCGTCGGTACATCCATCGTGCTCGGCAGCCAACCTTGGCGATCGCCCAGGTAATGCGTATGGGGGACATCGTCGCCGCCGAGCCGATCGCGCGTGCCGCCCGACAGCGCTTTCCCCGACACCGCGTCGTCTGGATTGTAATGCCCGCTTATGCCGAACTTGCTGCAGCCTACCCGTCGGTGGACGGCGTCGTTACCGTGCGCTGTCTGACCGAGTCGATGCTGCTGAATGCCGCCGGCGTCTTCGACGAGATGTGGGATATGCATCATCGCAAGCTCTATTGCACGCGATGCAGAATTCCGCTGACCAAGCCGGGGCCGGGTCCAGACATGGACACTTACTACCGTTTCGGCAACCTGATCACGGCTGAGTGCCTCAGCGCTGGGATTCCTCCAGTGGCCGGCGGGCCGGTGCTTTCCGTGTCACCGCATGCCGCTGCGAGAGTGGACCGCCTCAGCCTGCCTGCCCGTTTCGTGGCAATCCATTGCATCTCCGAGGACGCCATCCGCAACTGGCCAGCTTCCAGTTGGCGGCGCGTCGTCGCGGCCATCACAAACGACCTGCTGGTCGACGTCATCGAGCTCGGCCTACGCCCGGTGGTGATCGCGCACGACGGTCAGCGCACGCGCAGCCTGTGCGGCCAACTCTCTATCATGGAAACCGCCGAGGTCATCCGCCGCGCCACCCTGTTCATCGGTATCGACAGTGGTCCCGCCCACCTCGCCAACGCCGTGGGAACGCAAGGGATCGTGTTGCTCGGCTCATTTCTCGGTCTGGACGACTACATGCCATACAGCGGCGGCTATCAGGACGGCAGTGCAGCCGACCTGCTACGCGCCGCCGGCGCGTTGGAGAACCTACCGGTGGAAACGGTGCTGATGGCGGTCGCGCGACGACTACAAGCCAGCGGCGCTGCTGCTCTTCGGTAATCGCATCAACTCCAATACAGCCAATGGAGAACTCGATTTGGCAGACCGCGACCGCATCAAACCACCTCCAACAACCGCCGCCAAAACCCCGGCCGCGCATCCAGCATCGGACGCAACGGCCAAGGCATGCGACGCCGCGGATCAAACCGGCCGCTCACCCCGCGCCAAATGTCCCACAACGCCAACAGGATGGCCCCCCTGACCTCGGCGGCACTACCCTCCGGCTGTTCCAGCCGCCGCAGAACCCGCTTCGTATACCAAAGCTTTCCTTTCAGCCCACGCCACCGCCGCGAGTGCTTGCTCATCAGCATGAAATTGTTCCGCAAATCGTAATAATGATAATACGGTCGCGAAAAATCCTCCGCCGAGGAAGGCGACTTGTCATGATACACCACTGCATCTTCAACGAGCACATTCCGAAAACCGGCATCGATGCTTCTGATCGAATAGTCAATGTCTTCACAATACGCGAAAAATCCATCATCCAACCCGCCGATCCTGTCGATCAGGCTCCGCCGTATCAGCAGCGCCGCACCCCACACGACAAACTTCCTGGGTTCCGTCTCCAGCCATTGGCGCGCGGTGGCAAGGTCTTCCGTGGGGGTGCTGCGTCCGTCCTCCACATCCAGCAGCGCACCGCAGTTCCACACCTGATCAGGCGCTGAAGTATAATACGCCACCGGACTGAGCAGCCCAATATCATCCGCCCGCAACGCCGCCGCGACCAGCGCGCTGAGAGTCTCCGGAAAAACCGTGATATCGCTGTTCACCAGCCACACGTAATCGGCACCGGCCGCAAGAACGAAGTCTATCGCGCGGTTATGCCCGCCGGTAAAACCCGCATTCGACGCGTTGGCCAGCAGCGTAACCCGGTCCGGATAATCCGTTGCCCATTTTGCCAGATGGTCGACCGAGCCGTCCGTGGACCCATTGTCGACAATCACGATCTTGTAGTTCGGGTAATCCATCCCGAACAGCGACGACAGGCATTTCTCGGTCTGCTGGTAACCGTTCCAATTCAGCACGCTGATGTAGACCAGCGGAGGGTCCGTCTCCGCCCCGGACCGTCCTGACCCGACCATCATCTCGTTCGCCGCGATTGCCAAGGATCGGCCGTCCCACCACCGAGCGGGCTGACTAGCATCCGATCCACGCGCCCCGCAACCGCCGCATCACCTTCTCGCGATCCTCTCGCTGGTGACAACATCCCGCATGCGGTAAACCCGCCGCCAGAAATCGCGCGCAAGGAGCGCAACGCCCCTGCCCCTGGGTACCTACCGTCTGCGCAAGGCGCTGCTGCGTTGGGCGGGGCCGCGCTCCGGCCGACTGGCCCGCGCCCTGCGCTTTCCCAAACCGTTCAGCGCCCCCTGGCGCCGGCCCGTGCTCGACATCGTCGCCCATGGCGGGATCGGCGACGTCATCATGTGCACCCCCGCGCTACGCGAACTCAAACGGCGCAATCCGCGCGCCCACCTTCGCTTCTACTCCAGCTTCAGTTCGCTGGTGCGCGGCCTGCCCTACATCGACCAGGCACTGCCCTACGACACCAGGCCGAGCCCCGCCACCTACATGGACTACTCGGACGAGACCGATTTCGTCGCGCCCCGAGCGCCGTTGGTCTCGCTGCTCGGCGACACGCTCGGCCTGCCGATCCACGACACGCGGATGGACTGCGTCATCGACCCCGCGCTGGTCGAGCGCTACCGGGCCGCCTGGCAGCACCTGCCGCGCCCGCATCTGGCCGTGGTGCGCCGCGCCAACAGCCAGCGGACCGCCAACAAGAACTGGCCCGACGCCTCCTGGGACGTCCTGACCTCCCGCCTGTGCCAGCGCGCAACGGTCATCGAACTCGGTCAGGCAGGCGATCCCGCCATCACCCAGGCGGCACCCACCCACATCGATCTGACGGGCCGCACCTCGCTCGAGGAATTCGTCGCCGCGATCGCCGCCGCCGATCTCTACGTCGGGCCGATGTCGGGTCCCGCGCACATCGCCGCGGCGGCCGGAACGCCAGGCGTCATCATCTATGGCGGCTACGAGCCGCCCGCCTACACCGCCTATCCCGGCCGCGTCGGGCTGGCCACCCAGGTGCCATGCTCGCCCTGCTGGCTGACCTCACCGTGCCCGTACGATCGCAAATGCCTCAGCGCCATCTCCCCCGCCGCCGTAGAAGCAGCAATCTGGAACCTCTGCCCCCCACTCACCTCTCCCGCAAGCGGGAGAGGTCGAGACGCGAAGCGTCAAGGGTGAGGGTCGCGCAGCACCACCTTACCTCACCCAGTTCGCCACCTCGCGTTCCCCCCCACCAACCCCAAAAGACCCCCCCAAACCCCCCCACCCCCAACCCGGCGCTACCGCCCAAACCAAGGCCGCACCACCCGCCCCAGCACCGACAGCACGAAAGTCTCCGCCCCCGGCTTCCGCCCGGACGCCAGCCACGCCAGCAGCAGGCTCACGCCGAACACCGCCGCGCCGGCCGGCACCGCCGCCGCCAGCACCAAACCGTCCCCCCACGCCGTATCGACGACCGGCGCCCGCGTCAGCCCGGCACCCAGCAACACCACCGCCATCGCCCCGGTCGCCAACGCCGGCCGCCAGGTATTCAGCGCCAGGTCCCTGGCGCGCAGCCCGGTGCGGCGGAACGTGACCACCACGTAGATCACCTCCTCGATGAACCCGGCGGCCGCCACTCCGCTCGCCGCCCCAACCAGTCCGAAGCTCGGCACCAACGCCAGCAGCACGATCAACCGCAGGATGGTCGAGGCCAATTCCACCCGAAACCCGATATGCGGCACGCCTTCCGCCATCAGCACGGCGGAGCTGATCGCGCCGCCCACCCGGAACATGCCGACGAACGCGAACAACTGCACCAGCGGCACCGCCGCGTCCCAGCGCACGCCGAACACCAGGTGCATCATCGGCTGCGCCACCAGCACAATCCCGGCGCTGGCCGGCAGCATGATCAGTGCCACCACGGAAATCGCCCGCAGATACGCCCAGCCGATGCCGTCGCCCGTCCGCCGCGCCGAGGAGAACGCGGCAAACAAAGCGCTGGTGATCGGGCCGAGCAGCTCGGATGACGCCAGCCCGCCGATCTCGGCACCCACCGAATAGATCCCGACCGCCGTCGTATTGAGAAAGCCGCCGATCACCACGGTGTCGGCCCGCCCCTGCACCAGTGCCGTCATCGACGTCGCCCAGGACCAGAAGGAAAACCCAACCAGCCTGCGCCACGCACGCAGCGTCAGGCGAGGCCGATACGGGTGCATCACGTAGGTGAAGATCAGTCGCAACCAGCGGACGACAAGGATGCCCACCACCAGCGCCCAGTAGCTCCGCCAGATCACCGCGCACGCGATCGAGGCGACAACGCTGACCACGCGCGGCACGAACAGGATCTGAATTTGCTTGCTGAACACCATGTCGCGCTGAAAATCGATCGTCCCGATGTTCTCCAGCGCGGTCGAGAACAACGCCAGCGCCAGCACCAGGAAGATCGTCGTCAGCCGCGGATCGCCAAAGAACCGCGCCGCCGGCCATGCGCACGCCACGGTGACCAGTGCGGTCAGCGAACCCCGCAGCAGGTTCATGGTGAACCCGGTATCATACAGCGCGCGGTTCAGAACGGGCTCGCGGACCAGCGCATCCTGCACGCCGATGTAGGACAGCCCATCGATCGCGAGTGAAAACGACATCGCCAGCGCCACCAGCCCGAAATCGGCCGGCAGCAGCAGGCGAACCAGCACCACCGTGTTGCCGATGCCCAGCAGCCGGCTGGCCAGGCGCCAGCCCATCAGCCAGCCGGCGCCCTTGACCGTCCTCGCCCCCAGCGATCCGCTCTGCTCAGCCCCGCTCAACGCAGCACACCAGCATGGCCCGCCGAGCCGCCACCCCTCGCCCGCCACAGCGTGGCACCTGCGGCCGTAAAGATTGACCCACCGACGATGCCCCCCGTCATGCCGGCGCATGCCGGTATCCACGACTGTGTGCCAGGCATGGCGCTGATCTCGGAGGTGCAAGTCCTCTACGGGCCGATTGGCCGGAACCGTTAGCCGAAGGCAACTGCGTTGCAGCGATGCAGAGTGGGGAGGAAGCCGGAGGCAAAACTCGGAGCTGACGAACAGGAACCGGATACGAGGCCGGTGCGGTGGGGTAACCCGGCAGTGGACGGGGAAGCCCAAAGGCCAGTCGGACACGCGCACAGGTAAATCCGGCAGCGCTCGAGGGAAGGATCAGTGTTTTACCCTGGGAGATCTCCCGATCTCTCCAGACGATCGGAGCAGGGGGCCGGCGACGGCCTCCGATGGGCCGGGAGAAGTCAGCAGAGGCCATAGTAGTCCGGGCAACCGGGCGAAGGGCTGAATTCGACAAGCAGGGAGCAGCTTGGACCAATCGATGGACGTGAAGCGGCAGCAAGGCGGCGCGGACCAAGGGGACCTTCTCGACGAAACCCTGAAGGCCGCGTTGCGCCACGGCGCCAGCGGGGAAGGCGGAGCCGGACCTGGGGCGACTGAGGAGCCACAAGCGTCTGCGGCATGGGATCATGAACGAGCCTTGACGCGGCAACAAAATGCCGCGCTGAACCTTGTCGGAAACCGCCGTGATACGCGATCCGTACGTCCGGTGGTGTGAGAGGGGCGCTCCGCGAGGGGCGCCCCTACTCGATTGTCTTCGCCGCAACAAAGAAAGTCGTGGATACCGGCCAGAGCCTGCCCTCGGGCGCTTGACCCGGGGGCCGGCATGACGGGGGGCACAGCGGAAGAGCCGATCATTCGGACGGCTGGTATGACACGTGCAACCACACACACGGCGCCCTGCGGCCCGCGCGGCGGATACGTCAGCCGACAACTGCGCGCCGCGTGAGGCAATGACGGAACACCAGTTCGTTTCGGGCCGCCGGCCGGCGGACGATCAGCCAACCGTGCAACACGCTCGCCTCGGCACGGCATGGGCCGCCGGCCCGCGGCGATGACCGTGACGGCCTGCGGCAATGACGACGAGCGTGGAACAGGCCGCCTGCCTCTACACCGTCGCCAGCCGGGATGCCACCGAGCATCCGGCGCTGCGCGGCGCCTGCCATGCAAGCGCCGGTGCGCCGTAGTCGAGTTGCACCCAGTGCTGACGGACTTGGCTGGCGTCGCGGACTGCTTCTCCGCAATGGCGACAGCAGGGTTTGCCTACGACCCGACGGGCTCAAACGGACCGATTGTCACCTTCCGCCGCCGTTGAGCACGGATCCGAACGACGCAAACCGACAGCGTCGCACGGTCCGTCCGGCGGAGGCGCAACAACCTGTCGATGAAGCCCGGTTCGACAAGTTCAATGCGGGCCGCCAGGGTGTCGATCGTTTGCCGCCACCCGACCATCCGCCGCCGCGCAGCGTGCGCTACCAGCAGCGGCGCACCTCAGGCGCGCGGTCCCTGCTTCGACTGCCACCCTTTGACCCACCATTTGACTGGCTTCGGTTCGCCCTTGACCGGGCGGCCAACGCGGGCCGGTGGGGTCACCGTCGGCAGGTCCAGCGCGGATTGCTCGGTCACCTGCACCTTGCGTGGCCGCCCGCGCTTCCTGGGTTCGGCCGGCGGCTCGGGCGTCAGCGCGACCACCTTGCGCGGCCTGCCGCGTTTGCGCGGCATCGTTACCGGATCCACCGGCATCGTCACCGGATCCACCGGCATTGCCAGCGTATCCGCCGGCATCGCCAGCGGGTCCACCGGCATTACCAGCGGATCCATCGGCATTGCCACAACCACTTTGCGCGGCCTGCCTCGCTTGCGCGGCATCGCCAACGGATCCACCGGCGCGGCAACGACCTCCTTCCGCGGGCGGCCCCGCGGACGAGGCGGCTGGCGAGGCAGCGCCTCGGCGGCCCGGCGCCTCTCCTGCGCATCGCGCAGTTCCACGCCCAGCTTCTCCCGCCCGACCCGTTCGGTCGCCACTTCCATTCGCAGCGTCTGCACAGCGTTCGCGGCAGCGTCACGCTCCGACTCGACGCGCTGAAGCGCCGCATACGCCTCTTCCTTGGCCATACGCTCGTGCGCCAGCTTGGTACGCAGATCGCGAATTGTGGCCTGTGCGTCGGTCAGCGCACGTTCCGCCCGCTCCGTCGCAACCGCCTGCGACCGGATCGTCTGCCGCGCCGCTTCAAGCTGGTTCGAGGCCGTCGGCGACATGCCAGCCACCGCCTCGGGCGTATGCGGCCGCCGCACCACGGTGACGGGAACCTCGCCGTCCTTGACGAACCGCCGAGGCGGCCGATGCAACGTCAGGCGGTCTGGCGCCGGACCGGACGAGGTCGATTGCTCTTCGGCTCTGGGAGCCTGCGGCTGGCCGTCGAGGCCAAGGGCGTGGCGCATCTGCGCCTCCGTCGCACGCAGGCGCGCGTCATCCAACGTCTCGTTCATATTACGTATCGTCACCCGGTTTGAGCGCACCCGCCATTACGCTGATAGAGCGGCCGGCGCGCGATGCGCGACAGATTTAGACGCGCGTGCCGGTGGGCATGTCAACCCTGATGGTTTCTGCGGATGGCGCATGGCGGGCCACGACCGACGATGGTGAGCACTATGTCCACGCTATACCCCTCTAACGCCGCCTCATGGCGGAGCCGTTCATTGAGAGCGGCGCAACATTCAGCGCTGGCTGAACGCGAGCCTGACCCCCAAAGCCACAAAGCCCGTTGCAAAGACCCGGCGCATCCACATCAGGACATCCGGTCGCGACAGCACGTGGCCCCGCATGACAGCAGCGAACACGCCATAGAAGGCGAAAACCACAAAGGTCATCAGCATGAAGATGCCGCTCAGCATCAGCATGCGCGAAAGTGGCGACGGATCATCGGCGCTCACGAATTGCGGCAGGAACGCGAAGAAGAAGATCGGCAGCTTCGGATTGAGCAGGTTGATCAGGACGGCTTCGCTGACGACCTTGAAGGGCGACTGTGGCGCAACCTCGCGGTCGACCAGGAGCGCGCCGCGCTGCTTGAGCGTATTCCAGGCCATGGAGAGCAGATAGGCGACGCCCAGATATCTGAGGACTTCGAAGGCCAAAGCGCTGGTGTGAAAGATCGCCGCGAGGCCCGTTATCGCGGCGAGCATGTGCGGAATGATGCCCAACGTGCAGCCGAAGGCGGCAATGACGCCGGCACGCACACCGCGTGAAAGGCCGGCTGCGACGGTGAAGAGCGCACCCGTCCCCGGCGAGGCGACGACGATGAGCGAGGTGATCAAAAACGCGATGCTCATCGACCCGGCACCTCGACGATCGCGGCAAGCGGCCATGTCTCGGCCGCCGTCCGCCTGAGCGTGTCCATCAGCCGTACGATGTCCGGGTCTGCGGTTGCGTGCATCGCCTCGGCCACGATCAGGGCGCTCGTCGTCGCATCCCGCACCGCGGAATGGCCGCTTTGCCGGTTGACCCATCGCCGGGCATGCGCCCGGCCTGCGGCGTCCGCGAAGATGACCTCGCCGGCATCGGGGGGTTCCAGGCCGCCGCCGAAGGTCTCGTAGGTTTCGCTGCCGTCGGCGCGCCTGACGACCAGGTCTCCCGTGACGTTTGCCAGATCGAACACGGCGACCGGGATGGCGAAGGCAATGGAGATCGCGTTGCAGAGATCCACCAACGGATGGATGTGTGGCAGCGACTGCTCATTACGGAAGCGTCGCAGCAGGGCCTCGGAGGCGCAGCGATACTGTGTGGGTTTCAGACCCATGCGGGCATATGCTCTCCGCCACGCCTGAATTTCGGGAAAGGCACCTTCCGTTCCCTCGGCGAGGCGTTTGCTGGCGATATCCGAGAAATGCGCGGTCCAGAGCGAAACATTCGCGGCGTTCGACACGCCGTCGATACGCAGGGCGCCTGTGGCAAGTTCCGGAAAGTCGCTTCGGATCGTATCGGCGTAGGAGAAGTGCATTGTGGCCTCGTTAGGCAAGAGCGTGTCGAGGCCGAGCTTTGCAACGCAAGTCAGCCTGTGTCTTGAACGGGATTGCAGGCCGCGGTTTAGCGGATCGCGGCCTGATAGCGGCCGGGCGTGACACCGAACTGGCGCACGAAAGCGCGGGTCAGGTGGCTCTGGTCGGCGAACCCCGACAACAGCGCGGCCTCGACCGGGCTTGCGCCGGCTGCAAGAAGGCGGCGAGCAAGGCGCACCCTGAGTTGGACGAGATAGGCGTGAGGCGTCGCTCCCGTTTCACGGAAAAACCCACGCAGGAGCTGGAAGCGGCTTACGCCCGACAGAGCCGCAAGATCGGCGAGCGAAGTGGTGATTTCCGGTGCGGCTTCCAGCCGCTGGATCGCTTTGTTCACGGGCGGCGTCAACAGGGCATTCACCGACCCATTGAGGCTGTGTTGCTGCAAGACGCGCATCAGGCAGCACAGGAGGGCTTCTTCCATCACCGTGCGGTCGGGCGCGGACGCCCCGAGCTCGGCGAAGAGACGCCCGATGTCCCCGGCCATGTGCGGGTCGCGCGCCACAGGCCGGATGACAAGATCGCCCACCGCTGGCTCGGCGGACATTTCCCGCATCACCATGGTGGGATCGAGATAGAGGATGTGCCAGCCTCGCGCCCCGCCCACAGGCGTCCCATCGTGCATCTCGCCGGGGTTGACCATGATGATGTCGCCGGCTCTGGATTCGACTTCGCCGATCACGCTCCAGGACCGCTGGGCACCCGATGTCATGACGCCGATGCCGAACTGGTCGTGAGAATGGCGCGGAAAGGCGTGCTCGGTCAGCATCGTCATGAGCTCGACGCCGGCCATGCCCGATCGATGCTGAACGACGTTGTGGACGCGTTTGGTCACAACTCCCTTTCTGCACATAGCTCCGTTGGACGTGGTATTCCCATCATGGATGTCCTTACTGCGCGGTGATCCGTCACGTCTATTAGGTTTCCACGACCGTTCGGGCGACTTCAGAGAGTAGAGTTAGTTCGCCGTGTTGGTCTTGAACCGAATTGCAGTAGCTTAACCCGTCTGTCGGCACGGCGTTTACGACAACGACACCATGCCACCGCAGGACAAAGTTCATGCCGTACGTGGCGGTCTTTGAGCAATTTTCGCGCGGCTTATCGCGCCATGGGGGGCAATCGGTGGGGCTGGCGGAGGGAGTGTCCGCAATACTACCGTTCGCCAACGTTCACCGCCCTCCCGCCGCGGCCAGAATAACCCGAGGAAGCAGCTGCATCTTTTCGATATTCGTTCGGCGATGCCCGCTTGCGTCCGCCATCGTTCGGATTTATGTTGTGGGGACGGTCGGCGGGACAACAGAGTCAATGCCAACCCGCGGAGGGCGCGACGATGCCGAAAAGGGCGGCGGGGCTGACGGCAGCCAAGGTACGCACGGCCAAGCCTGGCCGGCACGTCGATGGCGACGGGCTAATGCTGTTCGTGCGCTCGCGTGCCGCACGATTCTGGCTGTTGCGCTATAGTTATGGCGGCAAGCGGCGCGAGGCCGGACTTGGTCGAGCCGGTGAAGCTAAGGGCGACGTGACGCTGGCCGAGGCCAGGGAGAAGGCGGCAGACATGCGCCGCATGCTGAAAGCCGGCGTCGACCCGCTTGTCCACCGCGAGGCAGAGGCTGCTCGGCTGAAGGCTGCAGCACAGCAAGCCGCAGCGCAGGGCGTCACCTTCCGTGCCGTTGCGGACCTCTACATGGGCGCGCACGATGCCGGCTGGCGCAACCCCAAGCACCGGGACCAGTGGCGCAACACGCTGGCTAGTTATGCCTTCCCGCATTTCGGCGATCTGCCGGCGGGCGACGTGGGGACCGGGCACGTCATGGCAGCCCTGGAACCGATCTGGACCACGAAGCCTGAGACGGCAACGCGCGTGCGTGGCCGCATCGAGTCCGTGCTGGACTATGCGGCCGCGCGCGGGTGGCGATCGGGAGACAACCCGGCGCGGTGGCGCGGGCACTTGGCGAACCTGTTACCGGCCCGGGGGAAGGTGGCCCGGGTGGAACACCATGCAGCCCTGCCGTGGCGCGAGGTGGGGGCCTTCATGGCGGCGCTGGTCGAGCGCGAGGCTGACAGCGTGGGCGCTCTGGCGCTGCGCTTCGCCATTCTGACCGCAGCCCGGTCTGGCGAAGTTATGGGCGCGCGCTGGGCCGAAATAGACCTCACCGAGGCAGTGTGGACGGTCTCGGCAGCGCGCATGAAGGCCGGACAGGAACATCGGGTGCCATTGTCCGCCGCGGCCTTGGCCGTGCTGCGGCAGGCGGAGGCGCTGCGCACCAGCAAGGGGGCGGATGCCTTCGTGTTCCCCGGCCAGCGTCCGGGCAAGGGGCTGTCCGTGATGGCGCTGGCGATGACGCTGCGGCGGATGGGCCGCGAGGATCTGACGGTGCACGGCTTCCGCAGCACGTTCCGCGATTGGTGCGCCGAGGCGACCAATTACGACCGCGACACAGCGGAGGCGGCGCTCGCCCATACCCTGCGCGACAAGGTGGAAGCCGCATATCGGCGCGGCGACTTGTTCGATAAGCGCCGGCGGCTGATGGACGATTGGGCGACGTTCTGCGGCCGCCCGGTGGTGACAACAGGCACCGTCACGCCGATCCGCGCGACCGCTTGACCGATCTGCTACGATCCGAATCGGCGCGGCTAGGCTGATCCCCGAAAACCTGGACTCCACCCAGGCCGCCGCGCCGACTTTTTCCAGTGGAGCACTCGTGGAGGGTGCCAAAGTGACTGTGCCAGCCGACGTACGGGCTGCCATGAAGCCCCCAGGCAGTGCGCCCAAGCCGATCAACCGGTCCATTTCAAATGCGCCACGCCCCGCGCCCCAAATTTCCGGTGGCTGGGCTGTCCTGCCAACGGAACCTTGCGTTTCTTATGTGCCCCGTGCCCCGTCCGGCTTCGTGGCGTTTTCGAACACTCCCGAGATGCTCGCTGCGAGCGCCGAAAGCTGGCGAGTCCCCGCCGAGCGAATGCCTGCGAAGGCGGACTTAACGGCACATGCCGGGGCGATCGAGGACCATCTGGCGCGAACGCCCAGACAAGCGGCCGGTATCGGCCCCCAGGACGGATCCCTATGGTGGGCGCCGGACGCGACATGGCGAACGCCCAGCTTTGTGGACCGAACGAAAGTGCGCGCGGCCGTTGCAGCGATGCACGGCAACACCATTCTTTTCCCCGGTAAGTACGGGGTGTTCGAATGCTATCCGATCCTGTCCTGCCGAGCGTTGGCGCTGGCGTTCGGAGCGGAGAACCCGCCCGGGGCGCCCGCGCAATCTTTGCTGAACGAAATTCGGGAGATAGACCACCCGCAAAAACTCCCGGGGCGCCGAACACGACGTGCAGAGAGCGCGCCAGCGCCGACGCCACAACAAGGTGGACCTGTTCCTGAAGTCGTTCCCTGGATGCTGGACTACACGCGCAAGGCGAAAGACGCCGGGCGGCTGGCGAAGCGAGACGACGCCATCAAGGCTTGCATGGACGAAGCCAAGTGCACCTATCGGGTCGCCCGCTCTGCTTGGGAGAAGGTCCCACGAGAAATGAAGCGCGCGGCCCGCCAAACCGACCGCGCAGCGACCGGACATTCCGCCCGGTCAACGACAGGGACTTGACCGGGCAGGCTTGTGCAGCGGGCGCCCGCTGCCCACCGATCGACGATCCAGTATCTTTTGCTGACCTTCGCATTGTTCACTCGGATGCGGAGTTGTCCAATGACTGACACACTTGCCCACACGATCGCCGACGCGGTGAAGATTTCCGGCATCGGCCGGACCACGCTGTACGAGCTGATCGGCGCTGGGAAGCTTGACGCGCGCAAGGTCGGCAACCGGACGCTGATCCCCGCTAACTCGCTGCGTTCCTACATCGCCGAGCTGCCGCCAGCCGACATCCGGACCGGCCAGCGACGCGCCAAGGTCGCCGCATAAGCAACAACCCCGCCGCGTGGCCGCTGGCGAGGTTGTGCAACGCTTGGATTATGAACGACCGCAATTCGTAAATAGCCCCTCGTGTCGCCTTCCGCAAGCCATTGTCCGCGCGCGCCCCAAAGGACGCGCCCATGCCTCCATTATCGCCTGCCACCGGCCCCGATCCCGATAACCTGCCGCTCGCGCGCGCCGACGAGCGTAAGTTACTTGGGGCGCTGCTCCGCCATGGGCGCCCAGCCCTTTCGGACGTCAGTCCGATCGAGGACAGACACTTCACGCTACCGGAGCATTGGCGGCTATTCCGCGCAATTGTTGCGAGTCTGGCTGGCGCACTGCCCCAGGCCCTCGGTAATGCGACCTTCATCGCCGAACTGACGGCCGAGGCGCCCGAGCTCGCCGCGGTGCCAGCCCACGCGGCCGCGGTCCGCGATGCATGGGTCAGGCGCCAGCTAGTTCATATCGCATTCGCCATGGCAACAAACGCCACCGGCAACATGGGGCTGTCCGGCGCAGAAGCCCTTGCGCTGGCCGAGTCTCGCCTGGCGGCGCTTCATCCCCCCGCGGTGGCGTCATGACCGACCTCGAGGGCGGGGCGCTCCCGCTGGTGTTCGATTCCGCCGGCTTCAGCGACATCCCTGGCGCGCCTCCGTTCAGCGCATACGATCTGGCCGCGTTGCCGGTTTGCGAGGCGTTTTGGCTGGGCGAGCGGCCGAGGCCGGCGATTGTCCTCACGCTGATTCTGCCCCGCGGCAACGTGCCGATTTGGCCGGACACAACACTCGCCAAGTGCATTGCGGCCCTGGATGCCGGGGGCGCTATCGCTCTTTGCGTTCACGATATGGCGGCCGTCGTGCATGCGCGGGGGTTGATAGCGCCCCTGGCGTGGGGCGCGGGCAATGCGTGACGCCCCTCGCTTCGCCCCCGGGCCCGACGGGGTGCCTCGGCTGCGCGTCGAAAACTTTGACGACCTCGCCGCCGCCATCGTGTTGAACGAACAGGCGGGGGCAATCGGGCAAGCCCACTGCATGCGCGCGCTCTTGCTAGGGCGGATCGCTTACTACTCTCTGCTGCCGGAAACCAGCTCCTCCGGGTTCAAGGCCTTCGCCCGTGCCACGTCGCGGAAGCCGGCTATTGCCCTGATCGGCGATGATGACGGCTTCGACCGTGGGCCGCCCGGTTGGCGACTGGCGGAGCGCGCGTTGCGCTGGGCAAACGGCGTGTTGCTGCACGGCGCGGGCGCCGAATTGCAGCACTACGAAGCTGCGATCCAGGCGGCGGAAATGGGCCGGCGCGTGCTGGTAATCGAGTGCAGCAGCGCCACGCTCGATGCGTGGGCGGCGCTGGTGCGGGCCGCGCCGCATCGGCCGAGCACGCTGGTGATCGTGCCGCGCGGGGGCGCGCATCCCCTGCCTGCCGACCGGAGCAAGATGCAATGAGCGCCCTTCCCACGGCCGACAGGACGCGGCTGGTGAAGCTGCTCGGCATGTGTGGGTCCGACCATGCAGGCGAACGTGCTGCGGCGGCGGCCGCCGCTGATCGCCTTCTGCGCGACTGCGGCCTGACCTGGGCCGACGCGCTGAACCCACCGCCGGTTGAGCGGAAATTGCCCGAGCTGGGCACATGGCGCCAGACCGTCCGGGAGTGCCTGGCGCAACCCGGATCGTTGCGGCCCTGGGAAGTCGGATTCCTGCGTGACCTACCGGGGTTTCAACGGCTGTCAGTCAAGCAACGATATTGCCTGAAAGAGATCGCTGATCGCGTGCTGAGGAGGGATGCGCCGTGAGCAGCATCATAGCCGTTTCCGATTTCAAGCCCATCTCCGCAGGCGCCATGAAGGGGTTTTGCGACGTACATCTGCCATCCGGCATGACCCTGCACCGGTGCTCAATCTTCGCCAAGGACGGCAAAGCCTGGGCCTCCCCCCCATCGAAGCAAGTCATCGGCCGGGACGGCATGGTGCAGAAAACGGCAGAAGGAAAGACGCGCTACGAACCGACCGTCAGCTTCGCCGACCGCGCGACACAAGATCGCTGGAGCAGCTCAGTAATCGAAGCCCTGTGCGTCGCACACCCGGAGGCTCTGACATGAGCACTCCGGTCGAGATTACCACGCTGACCAAGGCCGGCGGCCCGCTGACGAAACGCATAACGCTCGCAGCGGATGGGTCGCTGCATTCGGACGGCTCCGCCTGCGTCATGTCGCGCGGCAGTGCGCGGCGCGTGCGGTTCGACAATCTCGGGGCATTCGCCGGACATATTGCCAGCCTCGATTCCAGCGAAGCAATCGCGCTCGGCGCGCTGCGCGCCGACCTGCCCGACCAGGTGCAGATCGCGACCAAGCAAGCGCTCGAAAAACTGAACGGCGCGGCCGGCCCCGCGATGATCGCGCGCACCGGAGACCATATCGCCTATGAGGCTGGGCGCCCTGCTTTGGTGCTCGTCGACATCGACACCAAGGGCATGCCGGCGACAGTGGCCGCTCGTATCAAGGATCTGGGCGGCTTCTGGCAGGCCCTGGCCAGTGTCGTGCCCGAACTGGCCAACACCGGGCGCGTCGTGCGCAGATCGACCACTACCGGCATCACGAGGGCTGATACGGGCGAAGCCCTGCCAGGATCGAACGGGCGGCACATCTTCCTGCTGGCGTGCGACGGGGCCGACGTCGAACGGTTCCTGCGCACCTTGCATGATCGATGCTGGCTCGGCGGCTTCGGGTGGATGATGGTCGGGGCAGGAGGGCAATTGCTCGAGCGCTCGATCGTAGATCGCATGGTGTTCGCGCCCGAACGGCTGGTGTTCGAGGGTGCGCCCGTCCTCGTCGCCCCCCTCAAGCAAGACCAGGCGAGCCGGCAAGCGGAGGCGATCGAGGGCGCCCCCCTGGACACGGTATCGGCCTGTCCGCCCCTCCGCGTTGTCGAGCGGGCCAGACTGGCGGAGTTGCGTGCAAAGGATGCGCACCGGCTTGCCCCTGACCGAGCCAAGGCCCGCGAAGCGTTCATTACCGGGCAGGCCGCGCGCGTCGCCAAACGGACCGGTGTCGCTCCCGAAGCAGCCCGCCACATAGTTGAGCGTCAATGCAGCGGCGTTCTCCTGCCCGGCGTGGAGCTGCCCTTTGACGCCTCGGAGTTCGAGGGCTGCACCGTTGGCGATGTGCTGGCCGACCCGGAGCGATTTGTCGGCGCCACTCTCGCCGATCCGCTGGAGGGCATCGATTACGGACAGTGTAAGGCGAAGGTGATGCGCCGGGCCGACGGCACGGTGTGGATCAACAGCTTTGCCCACGGCCGCACGGTCTACGAGCTGAAACATGGCGCCCCCGAGATCGAGGCGACGCTTGCTAAGGCGAAAGATGATCAGGTCGTTGAGATGTTCGTCAGGCTGGCGATCGGCGGTGATATCCCAGCCCCCGACATGGAGCGGTTGCGTGACCTGGTGGCCAAGCGAGCCGGCATCGGGAAGCGCACCATTACCAGGGCAATCGAAGCTGCCGGGGCGGAGCAGGTCGCGCAACAGCGAAAGGCCGAGCGGGAGCGGAGAGCAGCAGAGCGACGGGATCCACGCCCCCAAATTCCAAGCCCCGCTCCTGACGCTCCCTGGCTTCCGCAGATGGAGGTGTTGAACGACATACTCGGGAGCGCACCGGCTTCCGAGCCACCTATGCGGGATGTAGGCGGCTGTATCGTCCAGGTCCGGCTTCGCCGAGCCACCGACATGCACGCCCTCACCGCGGTGGGCACGAATGACGGCGAGACCGACCAGAGCCGCCTGCCGGCGCCTGAGCATCCCTTGCTGACGCGACTGGACGAAGTGCAGCTCAGTGAGTTGGTCGAGCAGCACGTTGATTACGTCGCCGCCACTGGCCGCTCGGTTCACCTCGCCGCGCCGTTCGTCCGGCATTTTCTCGTGCGGGGTGATTGCGCCCTGCCGGTCGTGACGTCGGTAGCGACGTTGCCAATGGTGTTGCCCGGCGGGACGATCCTCACCGGCGCGGGGTTGAATAGGCAGCGTGGCATAGTGTTCCGCGTGCCCGCCGCGCTGCAGGCGCTTCTCCCCACGATCAAGGCCTGCACCCCGTCGGCCGTCGCGGGGGCGATGCGCTTCCTGACCGACGAGTGGCTATGCGACGTCGCCGCTGATTACGGTGGCAAGTGCGTGCTGATCGCCGCGGCCGCGACCATTCTGGAGCGGCTCCTGCTTCCCGAGCGTCCCGCGTTCTTCATTTCCGCTGGCCAACGTGGTGGCGGCAAGACGACGGCAGCGAACATGCTGTCGTATGCGGTGCTTGGCTGTAGGGCTGCCGCAGCGGCCTGGTCGCCGAATGATGAGGAGCGGCGCAAGGCGCTGCTGGCCTACCTCGGCGAAGGCGTCCCACTGATCTGCTGGGACAACATCCCGCGCGGCGCCTCCATCAGTTGCCCCTCGATCGAGAAGGCCCTCACCGCAGAGATGTATTCCGACCGAGTGCTCGGCGCGTCGGAGTTTCGGAGCGTCCCTGCCACCGCGATCCACCTGTTCACCGGAAACAACATTGCACCGCGCAGTGACCTGGCATCGCGGTCGCTGTCGGCGCGCCTGACCGTCGACCGGCCAGATCCTGAGAACCGAAAATTCAGCCACCCCGACCCCCTCGACTGGACCGAGGCGCACCGCGGCCACATCCTGCGCGCCCTCTACACCGTGCTGCTCGGCAATCCCCGTCTGTGCACCAGCAACGCGCCGCCCGCGGAAACGCGCTTCAAGATGTGGTGGCACCTTGTCGGTTCGGCGATCGAGCACGCCGCGAAGCAGCACACCGAACACGTCAAGGCGCTCACCATGGACGCGCTGGCCGCTTGCGCCCCGCAGACGGTCAGCTTCAGGGCGATGCTTCAGGAGGGCGAAGCAGAAGGGGAGGAGTTTGCCGCGCTGGCCACGGTGCTGGATGTGTTGCGCACGCGCTGGCCGCGTGGCTTCAAGGCTATTGACGTTTCATCCTATGCCGGCGCGTCGGACGAGGCCTCCATCGAGTTCAGATGCGCGCTGGAACAAGCCAGCGGAAAGGCGATTAAGACCATCACTCCTACCGTCCTGACGTGGCGCCTGAAGGCGATCGCCAATTCACCGGTCGCGATAGGCGGCCGCGTCGTGGCTCTACGCTACATGCCCGATGCCGGACGTAATGGCGGAGATTTCTCGGTCAAAGAGTGAGCTGGCCCCGGAAAACTGGACAGGTAGCTAAGAGAGACTCCCACCCCTAGAACGGCCTGCGGGCCAGGGGTGACAGATGGCGAATGTACGCAAGAAGCACGTGGCGGATTTCAAGGCGAAGGTGGCTCTGGCGGCGGTTCGGGAGGAAGGCACGGTCGCGGAGCTGTCGAGCCGGTACGGGGTGCATGCCAGTCAGATCCACGCATGGAAGAAGACGTTGCTCGCCGGGGTTGGCTCGCTGTTTGCCCGAGGCAAGACCGGCGGGCCGGACGGCACCTCGGCGGGCGAGGCGCAGCTGGCCAAGCTGTATGAGACGATCGGCGAGCTGACGGTTGAGCGGGATTTTTTTCGCAAAAGGTCTGGTCCATGAGCCCGGCCGCGCGGCGCTCGCTGGTCGACCGCGCGGATCCTCAGTTGTCGATCGTGGCGCAATGCGGGTTGCTGAAGGTCGCGCGCTCGACGCTGTATTACCGCCCGGCACCGGTGAACATGGATGATCTGCGACTGATGCGCCGGATCGATGAGCAGTACCTGACAACGCCGTTCTACGGCTCGCGTCGCATGGTGGCGGTGTTGCGCCGCGAAGGCGAGGCAGTGAACCGCAAGCACGTGCGGCGACTGATGCAGTTGATGGGGATCGAGGCGATCTACCAGCGGCCGAACACCAGCCAGCGTCATCCGGACCACAAGGTGTATCCATATCTTTTGCGAGGTCTCGTGATCGACCGGGCCAACCAGGTTTGGTGCGCGGATATCACCTACATTCCGTTGGCCAAGGGATTTGTGTATCTGGTTGCGGTGATGGACTGGTTCAGTCGGCGTGTTCTGGCCTGGCGTTTGTCGATCAGCATGGAGACAGAGTTCTGTGTCGAAGCCTTGCAGGATGCGATGGATCGGCATGGCCAGCCGGGCATCTTCAATACCGATCAGGGCGTGCAGTTCACCAGTGCGGCCTTCATTGACGAGCTGGCGATCCGCGGTGTGCGTATCAGCATGGACGGCAAGGGGCGGTTTCTCGACAACATCTTCATCGAGCGACTGTGGCGCAGCCTGAAATACGAGGAGGTGTTCATCAAGGCTTACACCTCGGTTGCCGAGGCACGCTGCGGCATCGGCACATGGCTCGGCTTTTACAACGACGAGCGTCTGCACCAGGCCTTGGGCTATCGGACGCCGCGCGAAATTTTCGCCGCCGCAGTGGCCTGTGGATATGTGGACAACGCTCCCGCTTCGCTGCGCTCCGCTCCCGCGTTGACCACATACCCACAGGCCCAACAACAGCAACAAAACGCTGCAATCGATCAGGAGAAGGTGCTACGTGGCTTCGCTGCCCCCTCGATACGGGTGGGGGCTTTGGTAACCGGTGGGGGTCTCTCTTAACTCACCCCGTTTCCTGTCCAATGGATGGGGGCCACCTCAGAGATCGGCCGGTGAACCGGTATTATGGCGTAGACGCAAAAAACGGAATGTTCCGGTTTTGGAACTCCCGACACCACCTATCTTTCCGGCGCCCGGCCGGTCGCGCGTTTGCGGCTTCGAGCTAATGAGGCGCGGTGAGTAAGTGTCATGCGCGCAGGGCGCGTCGCGGCCGAGTGTGGATTTCTGCGGTTATTGGCAACGGCACAAGGCGGCGTGAGAGGTCGATCAAAGGACTGGCGAATCGCCCGGAACCTAGCATAAAGTATCCACTACCATAGCGCGAGAATCTTTTTTTGTTGCAACCGCAGATTCAGTCTTGCGGCGCGACGAGTCGTTCTGTCATCCATGATTATATGACGAGGTCGCGGATTCGCCGGGGCTGGAGACCCCGGCGTCCGCGATTGATCCGCATTCCCTGAACCGGCTGCGGACCGCATCAGTGGCACGCCCATGTTAGGGCCTCCGATTCGCGTCGGTCAAGCCGGTTCTTTTCGTTACGAAAGGGCCGTGCCGTGGCTTGGTACAAATACATTCTCTATCTCGCACAAAACACCAGCAACGTCTTCGATGAGACGCACACTCCTGGTTCCGTCACTCCCTACTCCGGTATCTACCGTTGTCTCGGGTGCGGACGCGAGGATGTCTCTACTCACGGCCATCCGTTGCCGCCGCAGAACCACCACCAGCACACACAGCAACAGGGGGCAATCCACTGGCGGCTGGCGGTGATTGCAGATCACGAGCCAAAAGAGCCACCGGGATAACCTCCTCTGCTAGATAGCGGCCCCACAGCAGGGGCGCGAGTGCATGCATGCCGGCCGCGACGCCCACTAAGCGCGACGCCGGCAGGCTGCGCTGCATGAACTCAGCGACAGCTTGGATATCCGGGTCTACCTCGAAATTCATTGCTTACCTCACATGGAGCAAAGTCGATGCCAACTTGTTACTTCCTTCCCCACAAACCAAACTTCCTCATGCTGGCAGCAACACTCGCAAGCTGCGCACTCGGTCTGAGCGCGCATGCCCAAACGCCGGCACCACCGCCGCAGGCCGCCGACCTCTGCCAGTCGTTTCAGAGGAATGAAGCGGGCCAATGGTGTCCAACTCAGCGAGTGACAATCACCAATCAGCACGGCGGCCAAATCAGTCTGAGTCCCGGCGCGTGCTTTAAGGCGGGCGTCCAGTTCAATGGGATAGACATCGGCCGAGAGTTGGACCAGCGCTGCCACTAGCTGAATCCTGGAAGGTCGCTTGCGCTTAGTCGCATCGTATCTGGATTGTCGGACCTGCGGTTTCAGTCGCTAGCGCCTGAATCGAAAGCGCCCTGGTCGCGTTCTGGCAAGACAAACCGGGAGGGCCTTGATGCAAGCCGTACACATATGCACCGCCCGCGCCAGCGACTGTCGCTACGGCCAACAGTAGGATGGTTTTCATGATGACAGCCAACTCCGTTCTGTGTATGGTTACAAAACCAAACACGGTCGGGTGGCCGTTGAAGACGCAAGCGGGGCTGGTACCCCCGCCCGTCGCCTTCTCTTTACCTCACATCGCCAAGTGCAAGCAACTACCTGCCCCGCGTTGGATGCGCCGCCACACCTCTTTGGATTCCCCCGCCGTTCGCCAGCTCAGCCAGTATCTCCCGGTACCGGAGAACGGTCTGTTCGGCGGTTGTGTCACCGCCAATGCCGAGCGACGCGGCCGTGAGCATCGCAGCGACAGTGCATAGAGTCTGATCGTAGGCATTGATTTCCGTGGCCATGTCGGCGCCCCTCTATCGCATGTGCTGCCGAGGGTAGCGAACGAGCCGACAGGAGTTATCCCGGCGCCAGCGCCCACCAAGCATCCGGCGCGGAGATAATCCGTACCGCTGTCCCCTTAGCCTCCAGCCGGCCGAGCGCCACCCGCACCTGAACCACAATCGACGCCAAGATCGGCGCGTTGTCGGTTGGCAGCCCCTTCGCCCGCATCCCATACTCCGCGACCTGCCAGGCCGCCATGGGACCGCCAGCCTCCCGCAGCGCATCGCGACAGAGCCGCATCTGTTCCCCCCACCGGAAGAACAGGCCACGCCGCGTCGGGCGGATGGCCGGGATCAACTCGGGATTGGTGGTTGGCGCGAATAGCTGGATCGTTGCGTCGAGCGTCGCCAACGTCTTGTACTTGTCGGCTAGATGACGCTCGGCTTGGGCGATCTCGCCCGCGAGGTATGCCCGTTTTTGGCGTAGGGCGAGGATGGCGCAGGGATCGCGCATGGGTGGAATGGCAGGCAAAGCCGAAGTCAGGGACTACGGATTCTGTTTGGCGTTTGCGCCATAATACCGCGGTGAAACGCAACCCACGCAACATACGCATCCTAACAGCCGGTAAAGTGCCCGGGACCATAATATTCAGCGCGCTTACGACCCCGAAATACCCCCTGCGCCCGCGTGTAGGGCTAAAAGGTTGCGTAGGATGCGGAGGTTGCGTTGAGGCCCCCCGTCGGAGCGCCAGATTTCGGGAACCTTGCGCGCCCGCGCGCGAGGCTCGGACATGGGGGGGAGGCCAGTTTCTATTGGCCAAAACTGGTGAATGCCCCGCGAGGACACGCGAGGCTCGGACGGCGCGGCACGGCCGGGCGCCGCCCTGGACGGGGCAGCTCGGCCGGCGCGCATCGCGGCTGCTGATCTGCCCGCCGGCGCCCCTCCACGCCTATTCGTGCCTAAATAGGCACCCGCACCACCGCAAGGGGCTGGGCACAGGGGCGCGCTTTTTAAAGCGTGGATATGCGCGGCGACCAGTCAGCCCCGTAACAGATTGCAGAGGTTCGTTCTTTCGGAACTGGATAGCGTTTCAGCCTCAGTGTGCGCGCCGCGCGGCCAGTTTCTACTGGTCGAAACTGGCGCCCACCGAGTTCGCGTATTTACGCAGGATTACGCGAGTGCGCTCAACCCAAGGGCGCGGGCCGACCGTTTTTAAACGGGCGAAAAACGGTGACCGCTCCAGTTTTCCGCCCGCTACGCGCGCGCGAGGGCACTCGCACCGCTGCCCGGATTTTCCGTGTCCACGTGGGGGCGCGCCCTCCAGGGCATCGATAAAGTATCAAAAGTAGTCAGAAATAGACGTTGCGCCGCCCCGAGCGGCCCGGAATTTTCTGTGTCCACCATAGGCCGGTTGCCGACTGACCGAGGCCGCGTAAATACGCGGGATTTACGCAGCGGCGGCTGCCCAGCCGGGCACGAGAAGGCGCCATGATCCCGGCACGGCGGAGCCTACATCCGCCAATCCTCGGCCCAAACTGCTGCTGAAAGGCTGTACCACGCGATTTGTTCCCTTATCCGTCCCCCCAACGCCGCCGGAATCGGGCACGAGAAGGCGGGCAGGGCGCTCCGGCCAACGCGCAGTGTGCATGTAACCGCCAAGTATAGACACGAACATTCACGAACATACACGGACACAGTATTGCGGGTTATCAAGACTTTATGCGGCGTTCCGCGCGATGACTGTTGATCGCCAAGAACTGGCAACCTATATTGGCGTCGTGAAACAGCCTGTTAACCTCGCCCTCTCCGACGATGTTCGCGCTGGCCTCGATAAAGTCGCGGCCGAGCAGCAATGCTCGCGGTCCTGGCTCGCCGACCGCGCGCTCCGCGACTGGTTGGCCGTCCTGGCCTCGACCTCTCCCGCGGCTTCATCCCCTCAACCCAACACGCCGGCCAAGGCGCTGGCTTCAGCCGCATAGGACCACCCACATGACACCTCTTCCGGGCCTGGTCGCACCGGCCGTAACGCCCAAAAGCGGCGTCAGCCAGCATTACGAGTTGGAACTGGCGCAGACGGAATTTCTCCAACGCGGCGGCACGATGCGGATCGCCCTCGGAAAGAAATACAAAAGCGGCGAATTGTCCCCTGACTATGTGTTTCGCGAGTACCCGAAGTGCCTGAACCTGTCGTGTGGCGAGCGACAAGTGCCCTGGGAAACCGAGACCGTGAAGGGCGTCACCCTGCGCGGCAGTGACCTGCGCGAAATGATCGCGCTGATGAGGGTCGAAGACGCCGAGGAAGAGGAAGCCACACGCGCTGCATACGATCTCGCCCGCGAACTGGATATTGAGATTGAGCCGAGCTGGGATGCGGCGACGTTGCGTCTGGTCGTCAAACAGCATTCGGCGTCCCGCCGCGCCGCCGCCCGCGTTGCTGCTCAGACGCCCGCCGAGGTCGACGCGGAAGCCGCGAAGGCCGCCCGCGTTGCTGCACTGCGCGCCGAGTTGGCGGATCTGACGGGGGACGCGGCGCCAGACAGCAATCCCCTTGCCGCGCCCTCCAGCAGCCCCGCGCGGCGGCCGCATCGTCGCACCCGGCCGCCCGAGGCCGGGCAGCCCGCCGGCGACGCCGCGCCCCTCGACGAGCAGCAGGCTGCATAGGCGTGCCCGATCCAGTCGCCGCGCAGATCGATGCCCTGGTCGTGAAGGGCCGCGCCGAGTTTGCAGACTTTGACGACCGTTCGCACGTCGTCGTGGCCCTCGCGACCGACATGACCGAACTGCGCGAGGCCATCGGCGGCATGCCGGACGGCCACCGTATCGTGGCGGGACTGGCAGACGATCCCGACGAGGCTGCCCGCATCCTCGCCCTGCGCGGCCACAAGTTGGGAGCCGCCATCGGTGAATTCGCCGCGAAGGCAGCAAAACCTGCGGCGGCGGCGGCGCCCCGGCCCCCGAAGGCCGCCGCGCCGGATCCGATCACGGACGAGGCGCTGCCGATGCGCGATTGGTCAGCGGCGATGAACAGCAGAGATCGGCGGCGCCGGGAGGCAGCGAAGGCGCCGCCGGTCAATCGAAACCTCTACGACCCGAACATCAGCGACGAGGATTTCGGCAAGGGTGTTGATGCAATGCTGCGCGCCCGGCATGCGCGCAGGCGCGGAGGATGAGCGGGTCGATCGTAATGGCCTCCTGATGCCCTACATCGACGGCCTCCCCCTCGCCGCAGCAGTATCCTCCAGCGACCTGCTGCCGATCGCCCAGGGCGGTATGACAGATAGGCCGGGGACGGCTTACACTAACCAGATAACGGTTCAGGAACTGTTCGGCGGGTTGGCGGCTGGCGGCCTGACAGTCAACGCAGCCGGCTTTCTCCTCAATGGCACACCGTTTGGCGGCGGCGCAGGAAACCCAGGTGGGTCGAATACGCAGGTCCAGATCAACGGGGCGGGCGCATTCGTAGGCGACTCGACATTCACCTTCAACAGCTCGACGAAGCTGGTCGGTGCGCAGGCTTTGGCGGTGAGCGGCGGGGGGTCCCTTGCGGGCACGTTCAGCGGCACCCCCACGTTTTCTGGTTTGCACACGTTTAGCGCCGGGGCCTCGATCGCAGGCGGCGCACTGTCAGGAACCTTCACAGGCGCACCAACCTGGAACGGCGCCCACACCTTCACGAACCAGGCTTCAGCACCGGCCATTACGCTCACGGGCAATAACACCGTTCTAAGCAACACCAACACCATCGGTTGGCTCCATGCGCAGGGGTTCATCGCTGGCACGCCTAGTGTATCAACGAATGTGGTAGGCATCATCGCAAGCGACGTAATGGAGCCAACCGGCCAGGTCCCGCAGTTGGTGAACATAACGCACAACCTTGCTCCCAACGGCGACACAGCCACAGGCAATCGCATCACATTCGGCGTGGTGCAAACCGCAATAGGCGCCTCCGTCGCGGGCGGCAGCTATACCCACTCCGGCATCAATCAGGCTGCGCAGTTCACCATCTTCTCTGACTGCAACGTTGGGGGCACGAACGCCGGGAGCGGCGCGCAAGGCAGTAATACAACGGTTGGCGTCACGGCAACACTGAACACTGGGGCCACCTTCTACGCCGGCAACGCCGGGATGGAAATCGATACAGCAACCTGCACCGGGGCAAGTACCGCCTCTGCGAATTCCTTGCTACTTGTCCAAACTTCGAACCACCAAACGCAGGCAGTTTTCGAAGATAATGGGCTTCTCATTGCTGATCAGGTTGGCGTCGGGGCCGGCCGCAAGGTCTTGATAGCTCTTGGTGGGGCTGGCGCGCAGTGGCCGCTGGATGTCACCCAGGGCGCTATGATTCAGGGGCGCCTCGGCAGCAATTACCCCACGAAGCCGGCTGACGCGATATATGGGTTTGACGCGTTGCAGGTTGGCTTTCCCGCGTTCAACACAACCGCGCGTGGCGGCTTTCTGACCTCTAACGGTTTCGCGGTTGATGGCGTGGGTGCTGTGCAGATTGGCACTGCCTACGCCACGCCGTCCGGGACGGGCTTGGCGATCGACTGCAAGGGCATCGTAGGGACGGGCACACCGACGATCGGCAGCGGCGGTACTGGCTACCTCATCGGTGACATCATCTTCGACCCGTATGGCGGCATCTACAAAGTCACCAACCAGTCGGGCGGTGCCGTCACTGCCGTCGCGCCATTCACGGACGGCCACGGCGTCGCGCGCCAGCCTTATTATCCGTCGTCTACGCCGCCCACCAACCCCGTTGCAACGACGTCGTGGTTCCAGGACTTCACGCCGGGAAGCGGCTGCACGCTAACGCTGTCTTGGAACACCACGGCAACGGTTCTCAGCCTGCAACCGTCCGGGGGCACCATCAAGGCTGGCTCCGGCGCATTCACGGCGAACGGCAGCGTGGCGACAGCGATGTCGTCGCTCGGCCCGGCTGGGTCTCACACAACCGTTCAAGAGTGGCTGACGATCACCGATCCCGCCGGCACTGTCCGCTACATCCCCTGCTTCTAAGGAGAATTTCATGCCGTTTGACGCACAGCCCACGCCGTCGATGCAGGCGCCCGCCCTGCCGGCCCAGGTTCAGCTTGTCACCATGCTGGCGCAGAACCTGTCGTTAGCCTGGATGGAGAGCGAGCGGCTGGCCGCGCAGGTAGACGAACTGAAAGTCCAGAATGCCGCGCTCGGCGAGCAACTGAAAGCGGTAGCGCGCCACGACGAGGAAATCCCAAACGAGCGTCGAAAACAACCGCTGATCCTGCACCCAGCAGAAAAAGCGTCGTAGGAACGCGCCATGTCCGGCAATCTCCAGTCCCAGCCGCCGGACGAAGGCAGCGATGATGCAGCGCGGCCTGGCGCCGAATCCCGCCGCGGCTGCTGCTGGGCGCTCGCTCCCGACGTACCTATCCCGGCCGCGCCCAAGGCATCCGAGGCTGAACCGCTGACCGAGGGCGCGTCATGAGTGGCAACATCGGCGGCGGGACAGCGGACGCCTCGATCCCGTTGCAGGCCGGCCGTGGGACAACGCAGCCCGAGAACCCGTTGCAGATGGTTGGGCAGTTCGCGAACGTTCAGAACGCGCTCAATGCCAACCGGCTCTTCCCAGGCCAATTGCAGCAGCAGCAGCAGGCAACACAGAGCGGCGCCGTCACCCTAGCGCAGCACATCAACCAAGCCGCTTATGGGGCCATGGCGCCGCTCCTGTCGCTTCCTCCGGGGTCGATCACGCATGATGTGCTGACGAGCAACCTCGCCAGCACCGAGCACAACCTCGGCATCCCCACCTCAGGGGTGCTATCCGATCTCACGGCGACGGCGCCGAGCGGCGATGGCCCGGAATTTGATGCGCGGGTGCGGGCGCTGATTGCTTCTCGGGCGCAGATTGCGCCAGAAAGCGCGGTGGGGATGGTGACGCCGCATGCGGGGCCGACGATCGACACCGGCCCGACCATCCAACCAACTACCGTGGCGCCCCCTGGATCGCCCACCGCGGGGCAAATCACTCCCGCCGGTGGCTCATATGGCAAGGGCCTCACTCCCGGCGAGGCAACGACGCCAGTCCAAGTCGGCATCACACCCCAGGGCGCACCGATCATGGCGCCGCTCGGCGGGTCCCCCTTCGCCAACGGGGGGCGGATGAACGTGCCGCCTGCGCTGCGCAATCCCAACGCGCCGCCAACTGTGGGCGGTGTGGTGACTGGCCTCGGACCAGCACAGACCGCCGCGGCCGGGCAGACCGGCGCCCAGAGCGCAACCGCGTTCCAGCACATCGCCGACCAAGGCGTGCAGGCGAAGTCGCAGGGCGCCGTGCTGGACACGATGCTCGGCGATACCGCGCAATTCGCGACGGGGCCGGGGGCGCAAGGGCTAAAAGCAATCGGCAGCGTGCTTCAACGCTACGCGCCGCTCGCTGCCAGAGCGTTCGGCGTCACGCCGGAATCGCTCGCCGCCAATGAAAGCTTCGACAAGTTCGCCAACCAACTCGCTGACGCGCAAGGCGCCGGCAGCGATGCCCGCCTCGCGGTCAATCAGGGCGCGAACCCGTCGGCGCACCTCACGCCGGCTGGCGTCGATCTGATCATCCGGCAGTTGCGCGGCAATTCCGACTATCTCGCGGCCCGCGCTCAACTCGCGGCGCAGTACCCTGACAAGACCGACCGCTCCGGCTTTGAGGCCAACATCGGCGCGAACCTCGATCCCCGCGTGTTCCAGATCGCGCGCATGACGCCTTCGCAGAAAGCGACGTTCTACAACTCGATGCAGGACAAAGCCGCGTTCCAGCGGTCGTATCGGTGGGCCGAGCAGAACAATGTGATTCCTAATGCCTCTCAGTGATTACGCGCCCCGATCCAGCGAAATACCCGCCACAGTAGCCCGCGCGCGCCAGCGCCAAACGTAAATCGGAATGCTGGCGATAGGCCACGCCAGCGCAATGAGGCACACCAGGATCAGGATCGCTCCAACCTGATCCACGGAGTCGGGGAATGCTCTGCCCGCACAGACCACCACAACCGGCACGAAAAGCAGGAAGGCTAGGATGCGCGCAAACCAGTGGCCGATGAGCCAGAAGTACAGCAACGCGATGGCCGACAGTAATCCGATCAAAAACACCACGCTAACCTCCCGCCGCAGTCGCCCCGCTGGGGCGGCTGGGCAATCATCCTACACCGAAACGGCGCCCCTGTCGCGCGGAGACGTCCATGCGGGGCGCAGCCTACGCCTTTGCTATAGGCGCTGTGGTGGCCACGGCTTCTGCCAAAGCCCGGATCTCGTCTTCACATAAGGTCAACCGCTGGTGGGCTTCTTGGCCCAGCGATACCGCGTCGCCCTCGATCGCGTTCAAGCCGTCATGGAATCCAATTGTCGCGCCGCAACGGTCCGCCAACTGATAGGCTCCTGGTATACCTAGAACCCAGTCGGCCGCAAAGGCGCAGATGGCTTGGCCCAATCGAACAAAGAGGGGAGTGAGATCGCCGCCAAGGCGGACGCACGCCGGGCGCAAGTCAGTAAAAATAGGGCTTATCACACGCTGGCGCGCCTGGTAGGCGACGGGAGTGGCTGCCTGGGACGCCGATTGCGGAACCATCGGCCGCGCAGCGCACACGTTGGCCACTACTGTGCCGGCTGCCGAATTCCACCGCGACCAAAAAGGCGTGAGTCTCATCCGCGGTGCGGCGCCGGTCGAGTGTGAGCGTGATATCAATCTGCCGCTGGGCCGTCCTGATCTGCCTGTTTGCGGCCTCGATCTCGCGATCCGCGGAACGAACAGTGGCCCTGATTGTGAACACCGCGGCGCCAACCGCCAGCAAGCCTGCGATGAGCGTCTGCCAGTAGCCGAGCATTTGCAGAACGAGCCACGCGGGGTGCCATTCGGATGGCATGCTTTCCTCCTATTCGTCCCGGTCGATCTTTGCGGCCTTATCAATCGCGTCGGCCAGGTTGCCCGGTGCGCCATGCGGCCCGCAGCG
Organism: uncultured Alphaproteobacteria bacterium; assembly: GCA_963826975.1. Taxonomy (GTDB): domain Bacteria; phylum Pseudomonadota; class Alphaproteobacteria; order Acetobacterales; family Acetobacteraceae; genus Palsa-883. The sequence continues at coordinate 536,927 of CAWGZJ010000003.1, forward strand.
CGGCCGGAGAGCACTCGTCCAGGTTCGCCACCTTCGCATAACAGTTATCATAATCACGCCTCGGCGTCGCGCGCTGCCTGCTTTGCTTCCGGGGCGATTGAGGCGATCCTGACTGCGCGCTCCACGTTCTTGCGCTTGACCTCGTCAGTATCGCCGCTGATAGGAAGCTCGCGGGCGGCGGCACTCACGCCGGCATTGATCGGTCGACCGTGGGAGCGGGGGCGTTGGTCAAGTTGTCCAACGTCTTTCCCGCCCGTCAGCTTCACCCCACCGAGCGATGAGGAAATCACGGTTAACGCTGCAGCGCCTGCTTCTGGACGATTTTCAACTCGGATGACGACGCTATCGTTTCCCATGCGCAGTGACGGCATCTCAGTCTCAAAGGTTCGGGCGGAATGACTGCGCTCTCAGGGTCCTCGAGATACTTCTGAAGATGCCCCGGAGGGACTGGCTTGATACCGATCCAGCCGTGCTGTTCCACAACGCCGCATCGGACGGCGAACCAATACTCGTCACTAGCTTGCCCTGACATCGTTATTCGCTCCCTGGCTGGCCTCGCATCCCCCAGGATAGCGAACGGCGGGGCGGGCGCGAGTCCGCTCCGCCACACCTTCCCGGACACGGGGCAGTGCGCGGGTGGTATTTTTGGCTTGAAATTTCGCGGCTGTCACAGCATAGTCACGCATTAGCAACGCAACACATCGGGCCTCAGATGTGCCCCACGTGATCGCGTCCGTCGACGCAGCAACCTCACGCAACGGAGGTTCGTGCTATGACGTACCGTGCCGCACCCTCTGCCTGGATTCAGCCGCTTGATTACGGTGGCTTCCTCGCGGCATTCGTCGACGTGAACGCCGCGACGCAAGACGCACCCACCACCAAACGGTGCCCGTCATCCGACAATGCCTAGCGGTGGATCGAGGCGCAGGCTGCCGCTTTTGGCCGTCCGATCGAGTGGGTAGACAAAACGACGGGACGAGGGCGGGGCGTCTGCCCTTCACCGCCGGTCGCCGCGACGGACTGAGGCGACAGATTTGCCAACCCAGCGCAGGATCGCCCGGCCGCAAAGGAATCAGGCTTTCCCGGAGCGGGGGACCATGAAGGCGGCGCGGGGCCGGGTGCAGCGATACCGGCGGAAGCTGGATTTGAAAGGAGTCATATGGAAGGTCGGGAGCGCGAGCGTGTCACGGCGGGAGTTGATGTAAGGCCCGCTGCTCGGCTTCGATCCATGCTAGGTGGGCGTGTAGTGAAGCACGTTGAGCACCTCCCGGGTTGGCCAGCGCCCGCAAGTGGCGTCTATCGTCTGGTAAATATCTTTGGCAACAACATTTCCACTCATGCTCATGTTGTCCGGGGCGCACTCTTGCCGGCGGCGCCGAACGGTTTCGGATGGCGGCTGGAGCGGGAGACGGACGAGACCAGATAGGGCGCAGCCAGGCAGCCACGGATCGAGCGGGCGCAGTGTGGCGGAGTGGCCTTGGCGCTGGCCGCGGACAATGTTCGCCAAGCTACATGCGCGGGGCGTGGCGCTGCGGCCGTTGATAAGCGCCGGTGAGTAAATTCCGAGGCTGATCTTTCCGCCCACGGTGTGAGTAGCTCGCCCATGACGCACCTTAGTCGGAGCACTCATTACTGTGGAAGATTGGCTAGACGTGATGACCACTTCCGAGCTAGCGGAGCACGCGACAGGCTACCCGACCCTCGCCAAGGCCGCTGCGCTGGTGAGCACGCGAGAGGCATTCGATCGACTCTCCAATCGATGCGCGACTTTGGCAGGCGAACGCGAGGCCGAGAAAACGCGGCTGGCACGGCAGCAGGCCGACGCGGAAGGACGCTAACTAAGGCGGCGCGATGCCGCGCTGCGGTGCGCCCGCTGAGGCCACGCTGGCGCTGGGGCTGTTTCCCGTAGTGCAGAGCGGCCAGGATCTGACCCGGCTGTAGCGGCTTGCCCCGCGCCGTGTGGACCTACCACTTCTCCATCCTAACCCACGTGAATCCCGGGGGCAGCGACGGGAGCAGTTCGCCCTCCCGCATCGGCACGACTTGCGCGATAGGCGAACGGTGTGCGTCGTGCGCCTGGTAGTAGCCGGCGACTGGCGCGGGCTGTCGGGGATCGAGGTACTGCAGATCTGGCGCGCGAGCAGTGGTCACATTCAACCGTCGCGCGTTTCAGGATGACGCAGGGTCCAAAGGCGCTCATGCGCGGCGACAAGAACGTCCGCCCGTGCGGCCCGGCGCTCCAGTCTCCCACATCGCGGCGCCCGCTGCGATATGAAATCCGCAATCGTCAACAGCAGCCGTGCCACCTCAAGGTCGCCCTCATCGCAAGCGATGTGGAATGCGACCGTGATGTGGTCGTATAGTCGACGCCGTCGCGGCCACTTGGCTTCCTGGTCGGGGACGGGATCGCGCATGTCGATCACCACATTCCGCGTGTGGCAGGCTATCCCATACTGGCCCGGTCCCGCCACGCCCGCACGGTTGCATCCGGCCGGAACGTCTCGCGCGCCCTGGTGATCGCAGGCGGCGGTCTGACGGGGCCTGGTCAGGCACCTTCGCATAACGGTTATCGAAATTGCGCCCCGCTCGCCGCGGCCCTGGGCGCCCCCAGCGCCAGCAATTCAGCGTCGACGGATCGTGCGACGGGCGCCGCGCCCAGCGCCTTCGGTTTGTTCGAGCGTGGGCGCTGTGGTCTCGGACACCGGCGCGGCCTCTGCCCGCAACCCGGCCTCGATCAGCCGGCGGATCGCCTCGGATCGCCCGCGGACACGATGATCAAATGACCAATCATCGACAGCCTTCACCTCGGAAGGGGTCATGAGCAACTGTACGCGCTCGGTCTTCTGTTCGTCCGTCATGTTAGCGACATACACGAAGTACGCGAGTCGCTCAATAGGCTTGACAAGAGATTAGCTACTCGCTCATGTTGCTCATATCGGCCGGGCGAGGCGCTGCGAACGTCCCGCACCGGCCTGACCCCGAGCACGGAGAACCATCATGCCCAAGGCTACCCACACCCATACCACGCCGACGCCCGCGCCGGACGTGGCGCGCACCAAACGCGCCGCACGCGGCACCAAGACGCCACGCAACACACGCCCAGCCGTGCAGGCACCGCCAGCTAAGCCAGCCGCCGCACCGCCTGACGACGCGCTGGCGCGCATGCTGTGGCTGGCCTCCGAGACGGACGAAGGGTGGCGGCGGCGCGACCCGACGAACAAGGCTATGTGCGCCGTCACTGGCGCAGCGGAGCGGCTCGGCGGCCTCTCAAACGTCTGCTGGGACCTGTGCTTCGCCGAGATGGCGAAGGGCGGCCGCAACGCCAAGGATGGAACCACGTCGCCATACAGCTTCCTCGCGCAAACGCTGGCCGATATCAGCCGGGGCCTCAAGCAGGCTCACCGCCTCTACTGGAACGAGATGCAGGCTGAGGATGAGGCGGCGCTGCGTACAGGGAGGGCAGCGGTATGAGCGCGGCAGCAGAGCACCGCGGGCTGGACGCCGAGCTGCTGGCGCTGGCGGCGGAGTTTCACCGGTGCGAGTCCCGCATGGCGGAACTGGACCAGCCCGAGAACCGGCACAGGGACGGTCTGGCGGCCGTGCACGAAGAGTGGTGGTCAGCCTTCGATCGCGCGTTTTCGCTGCCGGCCTACACACAGGCCGGCTGGATCGCCAAGGCTTCGATGCTGCCCGCCGCGATCCGCGATTGCGGTGAGGTGGATAGCGCGGACAGCAAAGCCATGATGTCGCTGGTGCGCGACATGCTCGGGCAGGCAGGCCCCGGGCCTGATGCCGATCTGCTGGCGGCCTGCGAGGCGTTCCAGGCCGTGCACCGGGACATGAAGAACCCGAGACGGGGCCACACTGACGCGGATGACGAAGCGCTGGGCGGCGTGGTCGGGCGCTGGTACGCCGATCTGACGGCCGCGTCGGCGATCCCGGCCCGCACCGCCCGGGGGCAACAGGCCAAGGCGCGCGTGATCCATACCGCGCTGATCGAGGCGATGGACGGTGAGGACACCACCGGCAATCGGGAAGAATTCGCTGCCATCGCGTTCCTGGCCGAGCTGTTCGGGCTAGATCCCGCGCCATCTCCCGCCGCCGATGCGGGCGCCGCGCCAACCGATGCGGCGCCCGCACAGGATGACGTCGAGGCGCTGCTGGCCGCGTCGGAGGTTGCCGACAATGCGTTGTTCGACCTGGAGACGGCGTTCTTCGACATGCGCGCCGACGTCGCCATCATCGGCCACATCGCCACGTCCGAGCGAGTGGTGGGGCCGGAGGTATGGCGCCGGATCGAGGATCATCTCGACCTCGCCATCGACACGATGGAGGAGACCTGGAAGCTGGCCCAAGAGCGCAGGCACGCGCTGCGCGATGCGTTCAAGGTAGAGCAGGCCAAACGCGCGCTGTTGGAGCGCGCCCGCAACATAGATGCCCAGCCGGGCAGTCCGGCTGACATCGAGGACGCCGAGGCACTGTGGACCTTCATGCAGAACATCAGCCGGATGGTGCTCAAGCGCCACGACGAGGCGCTGCCCGGTGCGAAGGCGACCTGACCATGGGCGCGATCAAAGGCCCGGCCAGCGACGTTGCAGCGCGCTTCCTCGCCGACCTCCGGGCCGACACCACCCGAACGGCGGATCAGCGGACCGACCCGGCGTGGCATGCGATGGCGCTGGTGGCCTTCGACCTGTTCGGCTTGGCCGCCGGCGAAGCGATCGTCATGGCGTCCAGGCTCGCCGCGCGGTCACCCGCGAAAATCGCCGCCGATCGTGCCGAGATAGCCGTGGTGGTCGAGGCTCTGGGCGACCCAGCGCCGTCGCCCGCCGGCTGACGGTCCTGCCGCAAACCACGCCGAGAGAAAAGGCCCGGGTCACGCCATAACTTCTATTGCCGGCGATGATGGGGCATCGCCGCCGCCGGAAATCGTGCCGTGTCCGCATACGTTGACGCATGCCTTGTGGAGCGGCGCGGGATGGCCGTGCTGCTCCCTTTCCTCGAAAGTCGCGCTCACCGCGGCCAAGTGATCCATGTCGCTAAGGGTCCGCTAGCCCGGCACTTTCAACGCAGCTTCGGCGATCTGCTGATCGCGACCGGCCCCGGGTCCGTCGCCAGCGTAGAGATCAAGGTCGAACGCCGATGGACCGGCAATCTGTTTCTCGAAGTCTGGTCTAACAAGAACCTGGATGATCGCGGCTCGCACGTCGAGCGTGGGTCGACGCCTGGTTGGTTGATCACCTGCCGGGCGGACGTGGTGGGGTTCCATTTTACCGACACCAATGCGGTGCTGTTCCTACCGCTGTTCAGCTTGCAGCGATGGGCCTTCGGCGTGGGCAACGCGCCGGGCCGGGTCTACGATTTTCCCGAACGTCGGCAGCGGCGATACGCGCAGTTCAATGACACCTGGGGCCGCATCGTGCCGGTCGAGGTGCTGGCGCGGGAGGTGGGCGGCAAGCGGGCGCAAATTGGTCAGGGAGAGTTGTGGGAAGCGGCGGCCGGCGGATGACAATCGCGGCCGACACGATGCGACGGCAGGGGAAGCCCGGACAATGAACGTGGTGCGTTCCAGCCTTTGCGAAGCATCCCGGCGCTCAGGATCAGCGGAATACGCAGCTCGGTGCGGCGTTATACCATGGTCGCTCGGGCTGGATGGGCGGGGCGGCGACGCCTCGATGTTTGGGAGGATCACGCATGACCACCATTGCTCGCCTGCCCAGGATGACCCTGAGATTCGACCGGCTGTGCTCAGGGCACTATCGCGCGACCACCGGCGAGACGCCGCATCGCTGGTTCTACGATATCACCCGGGTGACCCGTCACGTCTGGCGGGTTGCCCGGCTCCGGCTGTGGCGTGGCCGGAGCGTCATCGTCGTCGACACCCGAGACGTTGCGACCCTGAAAGCCGCGATGCAGTGGTGCGAGGACACGGCTCGGAATGACTGGGCGTTCCCGATCGCTCGCCGCCTCCTGTCGGCCGGCGTGCAGCACATCCGCAACGGTTTACCGGCGGTCCAAGCTGTTCTGGCGGCTGCCAGCGTCTTGGTCAGCGCCTGACGATCCCACCCAGGTACGACGGGGGCGCGCCCCGCGAGGAGCGGCAGGGAAGCTCGGGCCAACGGCATGCCGCCGCCGGCGCGCCCTGAATAAATTCCAGAGTCTACGAATCGGGAGCCGCCTGACCTATAAGGCAAATCGTGGGAAACGGTATGCCAGCGGCCTCTCAAGACATGCTCGGCGCCGGTCGAGGCGCGACTGCGAGACAGGCAGCGCGCCATATGCGCCGGTCTATGGGCCGCTCGCGGTCGGTTCAGAATGTGGTCGCCGTCACCGATCTTGATCAGCAGGTCGTGAATTTTCTGGCGCTGCATCGGGGAGAGTGGTTTTGCGACTGGTGTTTGGCTGTCGAGCTCGGCCTTCTGGAGCGGCATGCAGTGGAGTATGTCACCGATGACTTGGCAGCCGGTCTCACCCACAGTCGGTGCCGGGGCGCTTGTCGCGGTTGTGGGCGACAAGCGATCGTAACGACCGCAAACTAGGAAGCCAAGGCGCAGGGACGCCTTCGGACACTTATCCTGCCCGCCACGACGGGGCCGCTCCACCCGGGGCGGCCCGAAACCCTCCGGCAATCATTCCGGCGCAACGCTTCGCCGTTCGGCTCGTCCGCCGATGTCTCAGCGTAGCGCCGCACTGACGCAGCACGTGATGTATTGCACCATGATCGAGTACCTGAAGACCTGGCTGGAGCTGAAGACCGACCGCCGTGCGGTGACCGCCCTGGAGTATGCCCTGATGGCGGGTGTGCTTGCGCTGGCCGTGCTTGCCGCGTCCAGCATCCTTGGCAGCGGCATTGATAATGCCTTCCGCGGCCTTGCTCGTGTGTTGTGAGACGTTGCTTGGCTGTGCCGCCGGGCCGCTCGCGAGGGCGCCCCTTTTCGTTTGTCAACCGGGGCGCGGCTGCATGGGGGTCGACGGCCCTCCGGTTTTCCGCAACTCTTCGATGATCGCTCGATAAAGGGAGACCGCGGCCGGGACCGAATGGTACCCCGGAGCGCTCAGTGACCCGGCAGTCAGGATCGCCGCCACGACTGATTCGAGTTCATGAGATTCCATAGCGGAGCGCCTCTTTCCATGTCGCACCCATGTTGCGCGGACTCGCTGGGATTGTCTGCAATGACTGTGCGCACCCGCGCGCCAGCACGGCGACACGTCGCGAGTGCCATCCTTGTTGTGTCCGCGCGCCATGTCCTCACCACCGCGCCAGGTGGCTAGCCGCTCTGCGGCCCGCTGCCACCTTGGCCGAGCACGACGGCGCTGGGCGGCTTGGTCGGGCCGCTCTGCGAGGGGCGGCCCTTTTCGTTGCAACCGTCACACAATCACGCCCGCGCCGCCGGCAGTTCGGGAAACGTAATCTCGATCCTCCAGCCGCCCGGGGCGTGCCGCCCGGCTGCACCATCCGCAGGGTCGTCGACCAGCACCACACGTGCCACCCGCTGGCCGCAGACCCGGCACCGCAGCACGCGCAGCACGCTCCCCAGAGTGGCACCGGTGCGCTGCTCTGCCAACATTCGGAACGGCAAGCAGGCCAGGCGGTCGCAGCATTCGACGCGCAACCACCAGCCGCGCAGATCGGGCACCACCACCACATCGCGGGCGCATACCTCGTCCGCTACGCCCAAGAGGCGGCGTGGCGCGAGGATCACCGCCAACTCGATAACGGCCGGCAGGTCCAGGGGGTGATGGGGCTGGCGATGGCTTGCCGGCCATCCGTGGACTTCTGCGGGTACTGGCAGCGGGCGGAGCGCGCATAGCGGCTATGCCATTGTAAACCTTTGGTAAACGTTTATGGCCCACCATCTCTCGCTCACAGGGTCGCGACGGGCGGTTGACTGTGACGCGCAATTAATGGTGCGCGGAGCTTGCAGCCGTCACCATCTCGCGCCTAGTGTGACAAAGCGCGGCTGGCCGAGCCTTTGGCCGCGCCAAGAGGAGACACGCACGTGAGGAACATCACTGTCAACGAGTGGAAGCCGATTGGCTAAGAAATCTGGCGAGGGGGGATGCTTTCGGCAAGCCTTTTGAAGTTCTCAAGGTAGCCTGGAGGCATCTCCTCCTGCCGCCGCTCGATGTGAATTCTGGTGGCTGTGAACAGTTGCTCTATCGTGCCATCGTACAACTGCATGATATCATCCCGATCGATGTAGCCCTTGTACACCAAGGTACCGGCCGTCTCGAAGAAACCACAAAGCGACATTAGTTCGATATAGCTGCGTAGTTTCTGGGTCCTAAGATCGCTCAATCTTCTGGCGAATTCCTCTGCCACTTGGTGCCGTTTCTCCGAATGTGAGAGATGGTCATGGTGAGGTTTTACGTGGTCCTCCACGTCTTTCCCCAGTTCTAGAAAGTTCGACCTCGCCGCCATCATCGTGGGGCCTTCAAACATTTTGTCGAGTTCAAAAAGAAAAGTCGCCTTCGATTGATCTGCCAGTCGCCGCGCCTCCAGTGTATGGGTCTCTCCGTCTTCCCTAATCGCTCGCAATTGGCAAGCGCCAAACCAAACTGTGGGGATAGCAAGGGTCCCCAGCACGATTTGGGCGATCCACGATCCTATCTCCAGAATCGAGTGTCCGCCCGTGCTACTGGCGGCTACGGCAAGTCCTTCCATTGCGGCTCCCTCCTATCCTGCACGCTACAACTATTGCGGGATGATTCCAATCCCGTTCCGTTCCAGAGTCATTTAGTCAGCGCCTCCCGTCCCACCGTGCCATGAGTAAATTCCGAACCTGTTGACACGGCCAAATGCCACCATACGGTGCGGCATGGACGACGATGCGGCGGCGGCGATTTGGGACATGCGGGAGCAGCTTGCCGCTCGCCAGCGGGACGCGGCGGCCGCCGTAGCTGCCACGGCACAGTTGCTAGCCACTGGCCGCGCCACCCTGGAGCGAAGTCGCGAGGTGTTGGCGTGGTTCAGCCGGGCCGAAAAGTCGGGTTGGATTAACGGTCAGGGTCGGTAAGCCCCAGCGCGTCGGCCTAATGCCGCGTTGCCTGTGTTTCCTCGATCTCCCGCTGGGCTGCGAGGACCGCATACCGTGCAGCCAGGCGATCCAACGCGCCCCGGGCGCTGGCAGTCCTCGCGGTCTTGGCCTTGGCAGCATAGTCGGCCGAGCGCGCGGCGAGCTGCGCTGCGGTCAATGCGCTGAGGGGTGACCGATCCGGCACGGAACGATTGTACATCAATTCGTGACGGCCGACAAAAAGCCCCGCCAGCGGCGGCGTGACCAGGTAACTAGCCGATTCCCCTGGCTCGACTCGGCTGAAATGTGCGAAGGCGAAGTTGGCGATCGCCGCCTGTTTCTCTCCAAATCGGGAAAGCCCTTACGCGGGGGCAATTCCGCCCCGTGGAGAAACTAAGCGATGAGTACGATCAAGTGCCGTCCCGAACGGGATGGGAAGCCTGGGCCGAAGACCGTCAAGGTGTCACCACACACACGGTCCACGCCCAAGCCCATCCCGAAGAAGTGCGGTAAGTAAGCCGTAGTCTGACCAACTCGGCGGCGATCGCCACCTTGGAAGCCATAATACATATCACTACCGAAATAGTACAGCACTATTTTTGAGTCGTGTATCAATTTTCCGCTTGCCCGAGTCGGTGCTTAACCTTCCGCCCGCCCGCCCACCCACGCCACTCCACCCGCCCGCACCCTACGGTGCAGCCCTAACGCGTAGATAACGCCTAAATGGTGATTTTTTGACTGTGTTTCGGATTTGTGTCAGGTAGCGCTTGCTCGGGGTCCGATCTTAGCCAGGTCGGACAAACGAGTGGGCGTTGGTGGCTGCCCTGCCTCGGCGTTCACCTGCTTTCCGGGCTAACGTCTCTGGATGACTGGGACGCATTTACTCGGAGCGGGCGCGCGTTAGCCAATGAAATGCGCGCGCCCGTTCCCATTTTTCATATCAACGCCCGCCGCGTTGCCTTCCCAGCCCCAACAGTCCGCGCCACGCCCCTGGCCTGTAGCTTCGCGAACACCTCCCGCAATCGGACCCGCGTGCCCTTCATCGCGCGCCGGTCCGGGAACCTGACACCCTTGGCCTTCAACGCGCCCAGCGCCATATCGCGGATCGCGAGCGGGTGTCCCGCCTCCCGGAGCATGTCGATCGCCAGCCGCCGTAACTCGCCGCGAGCAAAGATCGGGTTGGGCCTGCGGAGTCTGGGCTGAAGTTGGAGATCGGGCGCGATGGCCTGTATCCGGGCCTCGATGTCCGCCAGTTTGTCGCGGTAGTTCTGGGCGAGCGTCTCGGCCTGCTTCAACGCGAAATGCGCGCGGGACCGAGCGCGGCGGAGTTTGGTGAGTTCACTGTCGCCCATTACGCTTTACTATCTGGCAGCACGCGGCGCATCCTACGCACGGGAGGATACGCGATGCCAATGTTGCGCGGCTCGACCTTTTGGCACGAAAAGGCCAAGGAATGCCGGACGCTCGCCCAGGAACTCAGCGACCCTGAATCCAAAAAGACGATGAGCGAGATCACGACCGATTATGAGAGGCTGGAAGAGGCCGCGCTGGAGCTTGAGCGGGCCGGAGCGAAGCTACAGCAGAGATTGGCCGCCATTTCCATCGTGACGGTCTTGCCAAAAATCGACTGACCAGGCTATGGCCGGATGGTGCTCGTTGCTACATAATACCGCATAAATCGGGCTGAGGAGGGCCGCTGAGCGGTCGCACTCCGCGCGTGTCGATCCGCAGCACCGTTCGCCTTCATTCACCCTCAACCGAACGCGCGTAGTTGGGACAGATGTGGGGACGCCCGTGGCGCCGCCCAATAAACCATTGATATCACTAAATCTCTGGCGGAGGGAGTGGGATTCGAACCCACGGTACGCTTTCACGCACACACGCTTTCCAAGCGTGCGCCTTAAGCCGCTCGGCCATCCCTCCGCGTGCGGGCGGAACATAGCAGCGGCTCATCAAGCGACAACCCTCGTCGTCGTGCCAGTTCACGCGCGGATGACCAACCCGCCGTCCACGTGCAACGCCTGGCCGGTGATGTAGGCCGCACCCGGCGAGACCAGGAACGCCACCGCGGCGGCCACATCCTCGGGCAGGCCCAGGCGACCAAGCGGAATCCGCGCGGTCTGAGCGGCGGCCTGTGCCGGCGTGAACGCGGCGTGCGCGCCGGCGTCCTTGCGGATGAACCCCGGGATCACCGCGTTTACCGTCACACCCGCCGGCGCCAGTTCGATGGCCAATGCACGCACCAGCGCCTCGCTCGCCGCCTTCGCCGCCGCCGACGCGGGAAACACCGCCAGGTCGGTGCGGAACGCATGCGCAACGAAGCTGGACACCGCGACGATCCGCGGATCGCGCCCGGCCAGCAGGTGCGGCAGCGCGGCCCGGGCCAGGCGGAAGAAACCACCGTGAATCGCCTCCATCGAGCGGGTCATGGCCGCGTCGGTCAGCTCGGCAAACTTGGTCCGGTCGGCGAAGCCGGCGTTGCTGACCAGGATGTCGACCCGGCCGAAGCAGTCCGCCGCGCGGCTGACCAGCGATGCCGCGGTGTCCGGCTCGGCCAGGTCGCCGAATGCCAACTCCGCCAGCCCTCCGGCCGAGCGCACCGCATCGGCGACCGCCTGGGCGCCGGCGCGATTCGCCCGAGTGTGGACCACGATCGCCACGTCGGGGCCGGCCAGGGCGCGGCAGATCGCGGCGCCGATCCCGCTTGCGGCGCCGGTCACCAACGCGACGCGCCTTCGGTGTTCGCTCATTGCTACCCCGCGCTGGGTTTGGCTTACTCCGCCGCCAATGCGGTTGCCGTGGATGGGGTCAGCGCGTACCGGGTGAAGGTCCGGTTCAGCGCGGGCAGCGGACAGATCTCCATCCAGCCCTCGGCCGGCTTCATCACGATCATCATCACTGTCGCCGACAGATTGTCGCCCGTTGCCGCCGGGCGCGGTGGGCGGCAGACGGCGTAGGGGCTGGCGAAATCGTCGAAAAACGCCGATTTAAGCTCGTCAATACCGACACTGCCGCGCTTCGCCGCCAGGTGGCCGCGCACGCGCTGCGCGCGATACGCGGAATCAGGCGTGCCCGGCAGCCCGGTGTCCCGCAACTTCGCCAGCGCGGCCGGGCTTTCGAAATGGTTGGCATGCACCAGCAGGCCCTGGTCCGGCTGGATCAGGAAGCTCTCGTCCGGCGCGCTTTCGATGTCGACCGCGGCGCCACCGGCGTGGCTCAGCATGATGTTGTTGGAAACCCATTTTCCGGTCGCATAGATGGTCTGGATGCCCAGCGCGAAATGCGCGCTCTCCAGCGCGCGGCGGCGCAGCAGCACCAGCGGCACGCCCAGGCGTCCGCCCGTCACGATCGGACCCGAGGAAGTTCGCCGTCAGCGCCACGCCCGCACTGTTCATGCCACAGCGCGCCAGGCCGCCGGCCTCGGTGAAGGTCAACACGGTCGGGCCGTCCTCGCGGTTGATCCGCAGCACCACGCCGGTCTCGGCGCATTCGGCGCGCCAGTCCCAGTTCTGGCCATGCAGCAGCTGGCCGTCGGCCGACGCCTCGGGCAGCACCACCGCACCGGTGCAGCCATCCGCGTCGACAGTGCGGCGGGCTTCAGCCAGCAGTTCCGTCCGGGCGTTTACCACCACGATGTGTTCCAACGGGCAATGGGCGCCCTCGGCGATGCCGCGCATCTCCTCCAGATAGGCCGGCTCGAACCGGTCGATGATCGGGATCAGGGTGTCCACAAGTTCGTGCACGCGGGCGGAGCCGAGCTTCAGCGTCTCGAACGCCGTCAGATAAATCTCGGCCGAGCGGTGGATGCGCGCGGCGGCGGCGATGCCGTAGCTGCGCCCGCGCTCGCGGGGTGGGCCGGACAGATCGATCAGCGGAAACGGCGTGGCAGACATGGCTGGCTCCTTGTTCGCGGCCTTATAGCCCAGGCCACGACATTGTCGCGCCCGCCGATTGACACCCCGCACGGCCTCCGCCCACGGTGCGCCCCACCCAACGGGCGGAAATGCGAGGACACCACGATGGCCGCACATCACGGCGGGGACGCCAAAGACCTGCGCAGCCGGCGCTGGTTCGACAATCCAGCCGATCCGGCGATGACCGCGCTGTACCTCGAACGCTACATGAACTATGGCATCACGCCAGACGAGTTGCGCGGCGGCAAACCGATCATCGGCATCGCGCAGACCGGCTCGGACCTGTCGCCGTGCAACCGCCACCACGTCGAGCTGGCATCCCGCGTGCGCGACGGCATCCGCGCCGCCGGCGGTGTGCCGCTGGAATTCCCGATCCATCCGATCCAGGAAACCGGCAAGCGCCCAACGGCGGCACTGGACCGCAACCTGGCCTATCTCTCGCTGGTCGAGGTCTTGCACGGCTATCCGATCGACGGCGTCGTGCTGACCACCGGCTGCGACAAGACCACGCCGGCCTGCCTGATGGGCGCGGCGACGGTGAACATCCCCGCGATCGTGCTGTCCGGCGGGCCGATGCTGGACGGCTGGTGGCAGGGGCGTCTGTCCGGCTCCGGCACGATCGTGTGGGAGGGCCGGAAACTCTTCGCCGAGGGCAAGATCGGCTACGACGAATTCATGCAGATGGTGTCGTCGTCGGCGCCTTCCGTCGGGCACTGCAACACGATGGGAACGGCGACCTCGATGAACTCGCTGGCGGAATCGCTGGGGATGTCGCTGCCGGGCTGCGCCGCCATTCCGGCCCCGTACCGCGAGCGCGGCTGGATGGCGTTCGAGACGGGCAAGCGCATCGTGGACATGGTGAAGGAGAACCTGCGTCCGTCCGACATCATGACGAAGCAGGCGTTCGACAACGCGGTGGTGGCCGCGGCGGCGCTGGGCGCGTCGTCCAACTGCCCGATCCACATGGTGGCGATCGCACGCCACATGGGGGTCGAGCACACGCTGGACGATTGGCAGCGCCTGGGGCCGGAAATCCCGCTGCTGTGCGACGTGCAACCGGCGGGACGCTTCCTGGGGGAAAAGTTCCATCGCGCCGGCGGGGTGCCCGCGGTGCTGAAGGAACTGCTGGCCGCCGGCAAGCTGCACGGCGACGCAATGACCGTTACCGGCAAGACCTTGGCGGATAATCTGCGCGACGTACCGGACGGCGATCGCGAAGTGATCCGTTCCTATGCCGAGCCGATGCTGGCGGCGGCGGGCTACGTGGTGATGTCGGGTAATCTGTTCGACAGCGCGGTGATGAAGATCAGCGTGATCGACCAGGATTTCCGCCGCCGCTTCCTGTCCAACCCCGATCGGCCCAACGTGTTCGAGGGCAAGGCCATCGTCTTCGAGGGCCCGGAAGACTACCACCACCGCATCGAGGACCCCGACCTTGGCGTCGAGGAACAATCGGTGCTGATCATCCGCAACTGCGGCCCGGTGGGCTATCCGGGCAGCGCCGAGGTAGTGAACATGCAGCCGCCAGCTGCATTGTTGAAGCAAGGGGTGACGACGCTGCCGACGATGGGCGATGGGCGGCAGTCGGGCACCTCGGGCTCGCCGTCGATCCTGAACGTGTCGCCCGAGGCGGCCGTGGGCGGCGGCTTGGCACTGCTGAAGACCGGGGATCGGATCCGGATCGACCTCAACACGCGCAAGGTGGACGTCCTGCTGCAACCTGGCGAATTGGAGACGCGCCGCGCCGCGTGGACGCCGCCAAAGCTGGTGAACATGACGCCGTGGGAGGAGATCTACCGCGCGATGGTCGGACAGTTGGGCACCGGCGCCTGCCTGGAGCCGGCGACGCTTTATCTCAACGTGATCGAGACGCGCGGCGAATCGCGCAACAACCATTGACCGTGCCATCCGGAATCCTGCACGGACGACGGTCCGGGTCACGTCACCGGTCCGGCGGATTGGCACATCGCGGAGCGCAACGATGAACTACGTTCAACGCGTTCTGCAACCGGACGAGACGCTGGTGTACAGCACAACGGTGCACTGGTCCGTCTATCTGCGCGCCACGCTGTTCGCGATTGTCGCCTTGGCGTTGCTGATCGGCTCGCAATTCACCCCGCAGGATGAACCTGCAACCGCGACCGCGCTGCTCGTGGCGGCCGGTGTTGTTGGTATCATCACGCTGTGGTTCTGGTTGAAGGCATTCATCGACCGTGCCACCACGGAGTTCGCCGTGACCAGCCGCCGGGTCATCTACAAGGACGGACTGATCCGCCGCCGCACGTTCGAGATGAACCTCGGCGCGGTGGAAAGCGTCGACGTGACCCAATCCATCCTCGGACGCATCCTCGGCTTCGGCGAGGTGCGCGTCCACGGCGTTGGCGGCAGTTGGGAGCCATACCCGCTGATAAGTGATCCGCTGACCTTCCGCAGCCACATCACCGCGCGGCCGGGTTAGGCCAAGCGGATAACACTGCCTCGGAGCCGCTCCCGCCCAGCAGGGGAATCGCATGTGGCATTTGCTTGACAGGCTCTCCAAGTCGGCACCGACCACGTGTTGACCGATCCTCCGCAAGTCCGCATTTCGCGGCCGAATGAACCGCCAAGACGCCCAACAAGGCGCCAAGAAGATTTGGGGATCGGGAGGGATCGGGTGAACCGGTGACCCGCTCTTCTTGGCGCCTTGGCATCTTGGCGGTTCATCGTCTCGCCGCGAGCCGCTGAAAGTGTGAATTTCAAATGCGATTGCCCTGTCCCGCCCAGCTTCCCCCCGGTTGCAGTGTGCTTGCGTCGGAGACTAATTTTCCGTCGGTGGCGCCTGTCCGCGAAATGCCGATCCAGAGGATACTCCCCACGATGAACGGAAAGCACATCGTCATAACTGGCGCCGCTGGCGGGCTTGGCAAAGCGACCGCCATCACGCTGGCAAAGGCAGGCGCAGGCGTAGCGGTGCTCGACGTCAACGAAGACGGTGCGCAGGCGGTCGTCGACGACATCAAGAAAATCGGTGGCAACGCAGTCGCCATTGTCGGCGACATCACGTCCCGCAACGAAGCGCACGCGCTGTTTGCCAAGGCGGTCGACGCCTTTGGCCAAATTGACGGTCTGGTCAACAATGCCGGCATCTACCCCAGGCGCCCGATCTTCGAGATCACCGACGACGACTGGAACATCAGCCTCGCGGTCAATGTTCGTGGACTCTACCACATGATGGTTGCCGCGGTGGCGCACATGCGCACGCGCAACCAGGGGCGCATCGTCAACATCGCCTCGATCGATGCGTTCAAGCCGCATCCAAAGAACGCTCACTATGCGGCAGGGAAGGCGGCCGTCGTCAGCCTCACCAAGAGCTTCGGTCTGGAAGTGGCGCCATTGGGCATCCTGGTGAACGGCGTCGCGCCGGGGCCGATCGCCACCGAGGCGGCCAAGAGAGCAGGCTTTCTGCCGTCCCTCGCAGCCGAAACGCCAATCGGACGTGCCGCGGAGCCCGAAGACATCGCCGAGGTGATCCTGTTCCTGGTGTCATCACGCAACCGATACATGGTCGGCGAAACGGTAGTCGTCTCGGGCGGTTATTATATTCCGTGAAGCGGACATTTTGCCACCGTTGCGGACACCTTCGCCACCCAGGGCGATGTGCGCTTCGCGAGTGATGGAGAGCGTACCAATGGCCAAAAGCAATGACGATCTACCGATTGAACTGAGCATCAGTATCGACAAAATCCGCGATATTGTCCTGCTGGCCCGCGAGTTCGATCTCGCGGAGTTTCCCGACGAGCCGGATCCGGGATCTGACCCGGATGAAGTCGCCGATCCCGAGACAATACTGGACGATGGCGAAGACCCAACCGAAGTTGAACTTCGCGAGATGATCGACGATCTCAACGAGGACGAGCTCATCGATCTGATCGCCCTGGTCTGGGTTGGGCGAGGCGATTTCGGCCGCGCCGAGTGGCCGGAGGCGAGGGGACTGGCGCGTGAGCGTCAGGAGAAGAAGGCCTCAGATTACCTTCTGGGGATGCCAACTCTCAGCGATTATCTCGAAGAGGGGCTTGCCGCCCTGGGTCATGCCGGCATCGACGACGAGTGATATACCACTTATCCATGGAAATCCGTGCTTTCGATGAATGATAGAAACAAAAAATCACCACAGAGACACCGAGGCACAGAGAAGAATATCGAGCTGACGACTTGCTCTTTCTGCTCTGTGCCTCTGTGTCTCTGTGTCTCTGTGTCTCTGTGCCTCTGTGTCTCTGTGTTTTGTCGATTCTCCTGCTTCCTGTCATACGGCAGAGCACAGATTCCTTCGAGCAAAGGGTATACCGGCGGCCAACACCGGCCGAACGGTCAGGAATCAGGGCCGCCGGTATGAGGCGGACGTCGCCATCTGATCGGACCGCGCGCGCCATCCGATAGAGGAACACGCACATGCAATTCGGCATTGCCATCCCCACCACCGCCGACTTCTGGCGCCTCGTTCGCCGCGCGGAAGAACTAGGCTTCACCAACGCCTGGTTCTTCGACACCCAGATGCTCAGCGCCGACCCATTCGTCGCCATGGCCGCCGCCGCCATGAAAACCACGCGGATAAAACTCGGCACCGGCGTGCTGATCCCCTCCAACCGCATCGCCCCGGTCGCCGCCACCGCCTTCGCCTCACTGAACAAACTGGCACCCGGCCGCATCGTGTTCGGCGTCAGCACCGGCTTCACCGGCCGGCGCACCATGGGCCTGGGCGCCGTCAAGCTCGCCGACATGGAGGAATACATCCGCGTCATCCAGGCGCTGTGGCGCGGCGAGACGGTGGACTACGCGATCGAGGGCAAGACGCGCCCAATCCGCCTGCTGAACCCCGACCTTGGCCTGATCAACATCAACGACCCAATGCCGCTCTTCATCGCCGCCTCCGGCCCGCGCGCCCGGGCGCTGACCGCGAAGCTCGGCGCCGGCTGGATCGACAACGTCGCCGACGCCGAGCGCGGTGCCGCCACCCTGGAACAGATGCGCGCCGCCTGGTCTCAGGCCGGCCGCGCCCCGCACGACCTGACCGCTGTCGCGTGGATCGGCGGCGCGGTGCTCGATCAGGGCGAACCCGCCGACAGCCCGCGCGGCATGGCGGTGGCCGGCCCGCGCGCTGCGATGCTGCTGCACCGTGCCGCCGACACCGCGCTCGGGGACTACCCCGCGCCGCTGGCAATGCGCCCGGAATTCGCCGCGTCGGTCGAGGCCTACGTCGCCCATGCGCGCGGCTTCCAGCCGGCGGGCGCCTACTACCTGGACAACCACCGCGGCCACCTGATGTTCGTCCGCCCCGACGAACGCCCTTTCATCACCGCCGAAATGATCAAGCGCACCAGCTTCACCGGCACGGAGCGGGAAATCAAAGCCCGCGTCGCGGCCCTGGCCGACGCCGGCTTCAGCCAGGCGGTGATCTCGATCCCACCCGGCCAGGAACCCATGATCGAGGACTGGGGCCGCATCCGCCGGGCCTTCCGCTGATCGCGGAAACCTTCTATCGACGCGGCACCTCATAGAGCATCTGACCAGGCTGGCACCTGACCCAGCCAGGAGCACCAGACCAGGCCAGGGAGTGCGCGATGTCCGAACGCCTTGCCGACAAGACCGCCTTCGTGACCGCCGCCGGCCAGGGCATCGGCCGCGCCACCGCGCTGGCCTTCGCGGCCGAGGGCGCGACGGTCATCGCCACTGACGTGAACGAGGCGCTGGTGCACGAAATCGCCTCCGACCGCATCCGCGTCGCGAAGTTGGACGTGCTGCACGCCGGCGACATCATCCGGGCAGCCGAAGATGCCGGCCCGGTCGACATCCTGTTCAACTGCGCCGGCTTCGTGCACCAGGGCACGCTGCTGGAAGCCACCGAAACCGAGTGGGACTTTGCCTTCGAGCTGAACGTGCGCTCGATGTTCCGCACCATCCGCGCCTTCCTGCCCGGCATGCTCGCACGCGGCCATGGCGCGATCGTCAACATGGCCTCGGCCGCCGGGTCCATCAAAGCCGCGCCGTCGCGCGCGATCTACGGCACCACCAAGGCGGCGATCATCGGGCTGACCAAGTCGGTCGCCGTCGATTTCGTGAAGCAGGGCATCCGTTGCAACTGCATCTGCCCCGGCACCGTGCACACGCCCAGCCTGGACGAGCGCATCGCCGCCAACGCGCAACAGGCCGGCTCGGTGGAGGCGGCGCGCGGCATCTTCATCGCCCGCCAGGCGATGGGCCGCCTCGGCACACCGGAGGAGATCGCCGCGCTGGCGGTATATCTCGGTTCGGATGAGGCACAATTCGTCACCGGCCAGGCCATCGTGATAGATGGCGGCTGGACGTTGTAAAAGCCGCTGGGTAATAGCGGCTGGCTCGACGCCAGACGTAGCTACCGCACCTAGCGGACACTGCACCTAGCAGACAGGGAGAACATCGCCATGAAGCTGCTGCGCTACGGCCCGGTCGGGGCCGAGAAGCCCGGGACTGCTCGATGCGGCCGGGGACATCCGCTGCCTTGCCAGCGTGGTGCGCGACATCGACGGCTTCGCGCTGTCGCCGGAAGCGCTGAAGATGATCGCCGGCATCGATCCGAAAACGCTGCCGAAGGTGGACGCCAGCGTGCGCCTGGGGTCCTGCGTCGCCCGCCCGGTGAACTACGTGTGCATCGGCCTGAACTACGCCGACCACGCGGCGGAAGCCGGCATGCCGCTGCCGAAGGAGCCGATCATCTTCCTGAAATCGCTCGGCGCGCTAAGCGGCCCGAACGACGACGTGAAGATGCCGCGCGGTTCGAAGAAGCTCGACTGGGAGGTCGAGTTCGGCATCGTCATCGGCAAGACCGCGCGCTACGTGCCGGAGCACGCCGCGCTGGATCACGTCGCCGGCTACTGCGTCTGCAACGACGTCTCCGAGCGCGAATTCCAGCTGGAGCGCGCGGGCACCTGGGACAAGGGCAAGGGCTGCGACACGTTCGGCCCGACCGGCCCTGGGTGGTGACCAAGGACGAGGTCCCCGATCCGCAGAACGTTCCGCTGTGGACCGAGGTGAACGGCAAGCGGATGCAGAACGGCACCACCAAGACGATGGTCTTCGGCGTGGTGAAGCTGGTCAGCTATGTCAGCCACTTCATTACGCTGCATGCGGGCGACGTGATCGCCACCGGCACGCCGCCGGGCGTCGGCTCCGGCATCAAGCCGCAGCCGGTATTCCTGAAGGTCGGCGACGTGATGCGGCTGTCGTGCGAGGGGCTTGGCGTGCAGACGCAGAAGGTAGTGGAGGCCTGAGGACAGATCTCTTCGCAAGCCGGCGTGTCCGCGCCTTCACCGGCCCCGCCGGCGTGCGAGCGCGAGTTCGATCTGGTGGCGGTCAGAGACATCCTTCTCCCGCAGACCTTGCTTAGTGCGCAGCAGGCCCTCGAGATCGAGTACGTTGATGCCGAGCTCGGCCCGCTCAAGCCGCGCGATAAACGGCTGAAGGTCTTCGAACGACAGCCCGCATGCGCGCGGCATGACGTCAACGACAAACACGTCGAAGACGCGGATCGTGCCAGGCTGATCGTCCGTGTCCGCGTCATTGGGGAATGGGGATGTTTCGCCGCGCAGTTCCTTGGCGGCGCCATCGGGCAACTCGGACAGCGCCGCGATCCAGGCGGCGTTGTTGTCCGGCGTGTCCCGCACAACAATGTCGATGTCACCCGTGTTGCGGATCAGGCCGTTCGCGTAAAGGGCGTAACCGCCAATCAGGACGTACTCAACGCGATGCAGCTCGAGCAGCGCTGCAACATGCTCCACATCTGTCCAGTCCGCCGGGCGGGTGACAGGTTGCCCGCCCGTGGCCGCATCGACGGTCGCAGTTTGTGTTCCAAGGGGGGGATCGCTACCGGCGAACCAGCGCCCCAGTCTGGCGAGCCATCCCATCCGCGATCAGCCTTCGCATATCGGCATCAGCTTCGGCGTGGCTCCGGTAGCGTGTCGCGCCGCGGCGACCATATAGCAGAACGCTACCGGACGCCGCGCGGGTGAAGCGCACCTCTTCTGCTGTCGGCCAGTGCAGCACGGCGGCGGGCTCCACCCGCTTGCCGACGATACGCATCAGCGAACTCCACCAGGGTTACCATTGACCACTCGGAATATAGCCCTGGCGCCGAACAACTCCAAGCACGTCCGCATGCTCGCGCTGCTGATCCTGACCGCGACGGCAGTTCGCCTCGGCTTCGGCTGGGCGCTCGGGCTCGGCGTCGACGAAAGCTATATGGTCGCCGCCGGGCGCACGCTCAGCCTCGGCTACTTCGACCACCCGCCGGCGTCGTGGTGGCTGTCCTGGGGCGCGGCGCATCTGTTCGGCACCGAAACGCCGATCGTCGTGCGCCTGCCATTCATCCTGCTGTTCGCGCTGTCCACCTGGCTGATGTTCCGCCTCGGCACGCGGATCGCCGACACGCGCACCGGGCTCACCGCCGCATTGTTGCTGAACCTGTCGCCGGTATTCGGCGTCACGACCGGCACCTGGGTGCTGCCCGACGGCCCGCTCGACTGCGCATTGCTCGCCGCCACCCTCGCGCTGTTCCGTGCCCTGCCCGCAATCGGCCGCCGCGCGCTGCTGTGGTGGCTGGCCGCCGGACTGTTCGCCGGACTGGCGCTGGTGTCGAAATATTCGGCGATCCTCTGGCTCGGCGGCGCGTTCCTGTATCTGCTGACCAGCCCTGCCCACCGGCACTGGCTGACCCGCCCGGCGCCCTGGCTCGCCGCCTTGCTCGTGGCGCTGATCTTCGCGCCCGTCGCCGCGTGGAACGCGACCCACGGCTGGGCCTCCTTCGCCTTCCAGGGCGAGCGCGCCACCGGCCTGCGCTTCCATCCCTTCGGGCCGATCATCGTCCTGGCCGGCGAGGCACTGTTCGTGCTGCCCTGGATCTGGGCCCCGATGCTGCGCACCGCCATCGCGACCATCCGCCAGGGTCCCGCCGAGTGGCGCGGCTGGCTGCTGTGCTGCCTCGCCGCCCCGCCAATCCTCGGCTTCGCGCTGGTCGCTGCGTGGTCCAGCCAGCGCGTGCTGTTCCATTGGGCGGCACCCGGCTACCTGATGCTGTTCCCGCTGCTCGGCCAGGCGGTGGCGCGCGGCCAGGGCTGGCTCACGCGCCGCAGCCTGATCGCCACCGCCGGCCTCGTCGTGCTCGCGCTCGCGGTGGTATCGATCCAGATCCGGCTCGACTGGCTCGGCCCGGCCATCGCCGCGGCGACGAAGCGCGATCCGGACCTCGAAGGCATCGACTGGACCTCCCTGCGATCCGAGTTGGCGGCACGCGGCC
Source organism: uncultured Alphaproteobacteria bacterium (assembly GCA_963826975.1). GTDB lineage: Bacteria > Pseudomonadota > Alphaproteobacteria > Acetobacterales > Acetobacteraceae > Palsa-883. The sequence goes on from CAWGZJ010000003.1 coordinate 559,162, forward strand.
TGCTGACCCAGCCCGGCCTGGTGATCGGTGCCGACAACTGGCGCGATACCGGAAAGATCGCCTACGCCCTGGGCCCCCAGGTCACCGTGCTGTGCCTCAACAGGGACGCCCGCCAGTTCGGATTTGCAACCAATCCGGGCCGCTTCATCGGCGACGACGTTCTGCTGCTGGTGCTGGACCACCCCGACGCCGCCCGCAGCCGCCTGGCCCCGTTGTTCGACCGTATCGAGGACCTGCCGCCAGCCACCATCACACTGCGCGGTCGCGTGCTGGCCGCCGTCACCGTGCTGCGCGGCATCCGCCTGCACGCCTGGCCACCACCTGATTATTCCGCTGCCGCCACCACCATAGGCGCCGCCCGTGCCGAAGCCTTGGCGCTGCCGACACACAGCAGGCTCGCCAGCAGGATCACCGCGACCAGCACCAGCACCAACTCCGGGTGGCCGTGATCGATCAGCATGCCGAACGGCACCGGCGTTATCGCGCCGCCCAACGGCAGTCCCGCGCTGACAAATCCGAACACCTTGCCGATCTGCCCCGGCGGCGCCGCGTCCTTCAGCATCACGTCGCGTGGCGTGCGGCTGGACCCGAACGTCACGCCCGAGGCGAACATCACCAGCGCGGTGACCGCGCCCGACAAGGACAACGCGTCGACCGCCAATATCAGGACCGCGGACGCAATGGTTAGCAGCACGGCGAAGATCAGCACATGGCGCTTGAACTGGTCGGCGAACCACCCTCCGACCAGCACGCCCACGGTCGATCCGGCCATGTAACCGGTCAGCGCGGAAGACGCGACCTCCAGGTCCATGCCCTTGACCGTGTGCAGCACCGTCACCAGCCACGCCTGTATCCCGCCGCCCGCCATCGCCCCCAGCGCGAAGAACGCAAAGAACAGCAGCGTCGTCCGGCTGGTCAGCAACTGCCGCCCGCTCAGCGCCGCGCCGTCGTACGTCGGTTCGTGCCGCACCTGGTCCTTCAGGATACCGCTCTGCAGCAGGATCGAGGCCACCACGGGCACGCCAAGAAACCCCACCACCATCAGCGCGCCGCGCCAGCCGATCGCCGCCATCAACAGCGCCGTCACCGGCGGCGCCGCGGAAAACCCCAGATTTCCACTGAAAGTATGCAGCGCGAACGATCGGCCAATGCGCTCCTTGTCCACCGAGCCCGACAGGATCGCGTAGTCGGCCGGATGGATCACCGAGTTGCCGACGCCCGACAGCGCGGCCAGCACCATGATCTGCCAGAAGCTGGTGGCGAACCCCATCGCGGCTATCGACAGCGACATCAGCAGCGCACCACCCACCAGAAACGGTCGAGCGCCGTGCCGGTCCACCAGGAACCCGACCGGGGTCTGCAGCAGCGCGGTCATGCCCGACATCAGCATGATCGCCATCCCAAGCTGAGCGAAGCTGACGTCGAACGTATGCTGCCAGGCAATGAACATCGGCGGCAGGGTCAGCACATAGAAATGCGAGAGAAAATGCCCGTTGCTGATCAACAGGTTTACGCGGGTCGTGCGGCTGACAGTCATCCGGTCGGCGCTCCGAAGCCTTGGTGCAACGAAGATGCTCGTCCGGTTGCGGTGCGTCAAACATCCGCGCCGCAACCATCACCGCCGACGCTCACCATCCCCACCCCCAGCGTCCCGCACACCCCGCCTGTCGCACACCGCTTGGTCCGCCGGCGATGTTTCGCTATCGTCGTCGCTCGCGTCCCGGGCGGGCGGAAAGAGGCACCACCATGCATCACGTGATGGGCGATCTGCGGCTCGGCCGGATGGCGATCCGCTACAGCCAGTTCGTGCCGAAGCTCTACAACTACTGCCTGTCGCTGGGCTTCAGGCGCGATCGCATGATGCCGTCCCGCGCGTTCTGCTCCGACGAGAGCCAGGGCTACCCGGTCATCCTGCTGGCCCAGCATTTCGGCACCTTCCCGTTCGACCACGGACGCGTGGGCGGCAAGGTCGCAACTGATCGCCATGGCCCGCACGCGCATCACGGCGAGGACCTGGTGATCGTCCAGGCAAGCCATGTCGGTTACGATGCCGATCAACAACGTTTCGGCGTCTATCAGCGCCGGCGCACTACACATGGCGAGTTCGGTGCCAACTGCGGCAAGCTGTCGGGCGTGCTGGATTGGTATCAGCAGGAATACCGCCACGCCCGCAACGACGTGCAGCTCGGCGCGGTCGACGGCATACCGGCGGTGTTCATCGACAATGCGCTGCTCGATCCGCACCGCGCCGAGGGCCTGTTCCTGCACCTCGACCGCTTCATCGATCCCGCGCAACCGGCCCCGTTGCTCGTGCTGGCAACATCGAAGGCGTTCGCCGCTGCGCCGTCGCTGCTTGCCATGCTGCCGGACCTCGACTGGCACGGCGCCAGGCGCCCGATCGGCGACCTGCTCGCCGCCGATTTTTTCTCCTTTCGCCGCCAGCCCGTGGTCGGGCCCGAGGGACACGACCTGCTCGAGGAGGCGCTCGCCCCGGCGATGCCCACACTGGTCACCTCGTCCAACCCCGCGCTGGACGCCGCGCGCTATCACACGCAGATCGAGTTCGATCGCACCTACCGCACCATCCAGCGCGAGCCGGCCTATCACGGCAAGAACGTGCTGTTCATGTCGGGGTTGAACGTCGACGTGTCGCCGCGCGCCGGTCTGCTGTTCCCACTGACCAAATTCGTTCCCTGGGCCGCCTATGCCCGCCTGCGTAACGGCACGACGTTCCTGCTCGAGCAGGACGCGCTGTTCGATGCGCTGGCCGCGCAGCCGGTCGAGAACCCCGACCAGATCTCGTTCGACGCGGCGATCGAAACGATGGCGGCCGCGGAGGGGATCGAGCTGCCATCCGTGTAATACCAACGGCCCTAAACATTGACGCACGGGCCGCTACCCCTCGTCATGCCGGCGAAGGCCGGTATCCACGACTTCCTTCGTTGCAACAAAAAAAGTCGTGGATACCAGCCGGAGCCGGCATGACGAGGGGCAGCACCGAAGAGTTGATCATTCGGGCGCCTGGTATAACCGCGCCCTGGCGCTGCCGAACGCTACGCCATCGCACGGAACATGGGACCAACCAACAACACCTACGCCGCCAGGTCGCGCATGATCGGATAGAGATCGGATTTCGCCTCGAACCCGATCCCCGGCAAATCCGGCATCGTCACGATCGAGTTCTCCACGCGCGTCCCGTCGGGAAATCCGCCATAGGGCTGGAACACATCCGGATAGCTCTCGTTCCCACCCAGCCCCAACCCGGCGGCGATGTTCAGCGACATCTGGTGCCCGCCATGCGGAACGCAACGCTTCCAGCTCCAGCCGGCATCCTTCAGCATCGCCAGCGTCCGCTGATACTCGCACAGCCCGTACGACAGCGCGCAGTCGAACTGCAGCCAGTCGCGATCGGGTCGCATGCCGCCGTAACGAACCAGGTTGCGCGCGTCCTGGTGGCTGAACAGGTTTTCCCCCGTCGCCATCGGCCCCGGATAGAACTCCGCCAGCGCCGCCTGAAGCTGGTAGTCCAGCGGATCGCCGGCTTCCTCGTACCAGAACAGATGATATTGCCGCAGCATCTTCGCGTAATCGATCGCCGTCGCCAGGTCGAACCGCCCGTTGGCGTCCACCGCAAGCCTGGCCTCGGTGCCGATCTCCTTCAGCACCGCCTCGATCCGGCGCTGGTCCTCGGCCAGGCTCTCGCCGCCGATCTTCATCTTCACCACGCTGTAGCCGCGATCCAGATAGGACCGCATCTCCGCGCACAACGCGCCGTCGCCCTTGCCCGGATAATAGTACCCACCCGCCGCATAGACGAACACCCGGGGATCGGCCGCGATCCCGTGCCGCTCCGCCAGCAGCCGGAACAGCGGCTTGCCGGCAAGCTTCGCCGTCGCGTCCCACACCGCCATGTCGATCGTGCCGACCGCCACCGAGCGATCCCCATGCCCGCCCGGCTTCTCGTTCGTCATCATGCAGGCCCACACACGATCCGGGTCCAGGTTCTGCCCCGCCGCGTCCAGCAGCGTCTCCGGCTTCGCCTCCAGGATGCGCGGGGCGAACCGCTCCCCGATCAATCCGCCTTGCCCATAGCGCCCGTTGGAGTTGAACCCATACCCCACCACCCGGCGCCCATCCCGCACCGCGTCGGTCACCACCGCCACCAGGCTGGAGGTCATTTTCGAGAAATCGATATACGCATTGCGGATCGGCGAGCTGATCGGCTGCGTGATCTCACGCACGTCGAGGATGCGAACGGACATGGGCGTATCTCCCGCTGGGCCTGTCACTTTCCGGCGGCGCGCGGTCTGGCGGATTTCCCCAACGGACGCAACGTCAGGCAATCTTAGGCAGTGTCTCAGACGGCTGTCGACGAAGGGGTTGCCGAATCTTCCTTCCGGCCGCATGACGGACGCTCCCTCCGGCGAACCCCCCGTGTCGAGAACCATGCGAAGCATTTCCCTGGTGGCCGCCCTGTGCGCCGCGTTGGCCGCCTGTGCACCGCCCAAACCACCACCGCCGCCGCAGCCCCCCGCGCCGCCGCCCGAGCCGGTTGACGGCACCTATCGCGGCACCTCGACACGGTTCCAGGCCGACAGCCGCACCTGTCCCCACCCCGGCCTCGTGCTGCTGGTCGTGCAGAACAGCCAGTTCCAGTACCACTGGAGCTACGGCGTCTACATCGACGCCTCGATCGCGCCCGACGGCACCATCCAGGGCAGCGCCCCGAGCTTCACCCTGGTCGGCAAGCGCGACGGCAAGCACATGGACGGCGACGTGACCAACGGCGAGTGCGGCGTGCACTTCACCGTGACGAAGACCGACAGCTGATCCGGCTTCCTTTCGCCGGGCGGCAACCGATCCGGCTTCCCCTCGCCGCGCGCCCGGTTCATCCGTAATCTGCCGCCCATGCAATACCTCTCCACCCGCGGCCAGGCGCCCGTGCTCGACTTCGCCGGCGTCCTGCTGGCCGGCCTGGCCGACGACGGCGGCCTCTACGTCCCCGAAACCTGGCCGCACCTCGCGCCCGCCGACTGGCGTGCCCTGCGCGGCCTGCCCTATCCGGCGCTGGCTGCCCGGATCATGCAGCCCTTCGTCGGCGACGCGATCCCCTTCGCCACCCTCGAGGCGCTATGTCACGACGCCTATGCCGGCTTCGGCCACCCCGCAGTGGTGCCGCTGATCCAGCTCGACACCGAGCTGTTCGTCCAGGAACTGTTCCACGGCCCGACGCTCGCCTTCAAGGACATGGCCCTTCAGCTCCTGGGCCGCCTGTTCGACCACATCCTGACCGCCCGCGATCAGCGCGTGACCATCGTCGGCGCTACCTCGGGCGACACCGGCTCGGCCGCGATCGAAGCCTGTGCCGGCCGCGCGCGTGTCGACATCGTCATCTTGCACCCGCTGGGCCGCACCAGCGAGGTGCAGCGCCGCCAGATGACCACCGTGCACGCCACCAACGTCGCCAACATCGCCATCGCGGGCACGTTCGACGACTGCCAGGACCTGGTGAAGGCGATGTTCGCCGACGCCCCGTTCCGCGCCGAGTTGCACCTGTCCGCGGTGAACTCCATCAACTGGGCGCGCATCGCCGCGCAGATCCCCTACTACGCCGCCGCCGCCCTGGCGCTCGGCGCACCGGACCGCGAGGTCGCCTTCGCCGTCCCCACCGGCAACTTCGGCAACATCCTGGCCGCCTGGGTCGCGCGCCGCATCGGGCTGCCGGTGGCCCGCCTGGTGGCAGGCTCCAATCGCAACGACATCCTGGCCCGCTTCCTGGATGCCAACGACATGTCGGCCCGCACGGTGGAGCCCAGCCTGTCGCCCAGCATGGACATCCAGATCAGCTCCAACTTCGAGCGCCTGCTGTTCGAACTGCTGGATCGCGACGGCGCCGCCACCGCCGCCGCGATGCGCCGGTTCCGCGAGACCGGGCACATGGCGGTGCCCGAGGCCGCCTGGCACCGCGCGCGCACCGTGTTCCACGGCTTCCGCCTGGACGATGCCGGCACGCAGGCGGAGATCGCCCGCCTACACGCCGCCACCGGTTACCTGGCGGACCCTCATACGGCGATCGGAATCGCCGCCGCCCGCGCCCACCCCGCCGCCCAGTGCATCCCGATGGTCGCGATGGCCACCGCCCACCCCGCCAAATTCCCGGACGCCGTCGCGCGCGCCACCGGCGTGCATCCCGCGCTGCCCCCGGCGCTGGCCGACCTGTTCGACCGCCCCGAGCGCTACGTGACCCTGCCCAACGACCTTGCCGCGGTAGAAGCCGAGGTCCGCGCCCTGACCCGCCGCAATTAACCACCTCTCTTCTCCCCCTCCCCTTGAGGGAGGGGGCGGGGGGAGGGGTACGGCCGGGCTCGGACCAACCGTTACCGAAGATCCACCACCCAACTCACATCATCAGGGCGCATCAACCCGCCCCCCCCCGCTCAATCAATCGCCGCATGCACCAAATTCGCCACCCGATCCAGCCGCGCCGAATGCCAAGGATCAGGCGACACAAAATTGGTCAGATACGTAAACGACACCCCGCTGCTCGGATCGGCCCAGGAATAAGACGACCCAACCCCGCCATGCCCGAACACCGCCGGCGCACCGATCGTCCCCAACCCGCGGATCCGATCGCTTTCGCCCCGCACATGCGGCCCCAACCCACGATGCATCGGGATGCCGCCCATCTGCTCATCCCCACGCTCCCCGGTGTGATTGCGCGTGACGTAAGCGATCAGCCGAGGCGAGAACAGGCGCACCGCCCCCAGCCGTCCGCCCCCCATCAGCATCTGGTAGAACGCCACCATCCCGCGCGCCGTCGCAAAACCCCCGCCCGACGGCAACCCCGCCGCGCGGAACTCGGCGGTGTTGTCGCGCGGCTCCGGCGCATAGGTGTCCGCACAGCGCGATTGTTTCGCCTCCGGCACACCGACCATGATGTCGTCGGCCAACCCCAGCGGCGCGATCACCTTGTCGCGGATCACATTCCGATAATCCTGGCCGGTGACCGCCTCGATCACCATCGCCTGCACCAGGTGCGCCGCCTGGCCGTGATATTGCAGTTTCGATCCGGGCGTCCAGTCCAGCGCGAAGTCGCACACCTCGGCCCGCATCCGCGCATGATCGGTCCAGGTCGCCTTCGTTACGTTGTTGGACGGGAAGCCGCCCTGGTGCGTCATCACCTGCTGCAACGTGATCTCGGCTTTGCCGCGCGCCGCGAACTCCGGCAGGTGATCGGCGACGCGGTCCATGAACGACAGCTTGCCTTCCTCGACCAGCGTCCACACCGCCGCCGAGGTCAGCACCTTGGTCTGCGAGAACAGCAGGAACAGCGAATCGTTCGTCGCCGGCTGCTTCACCGGCTCGATCCGCGCATTGCCGTAGCTGCGGAGCATCGCCAGTTTGCCGCGCCGCGCCAGCGCAATCTGCGCGCCGGGATAATGGCCTTCCTCGATATGCTGGTGGATCAGCGCCTCAAGGTGAAACAGCGGCTTGGCAGCCAAACCAAGGCTTGCCGGATCGGCTTCGTGCAGCGGAAACGCACTGGGCATGGACGGGGTTCCTTCCGGGTGTGGTTGGCAAGATGCTAAACCAGTTTCAGACCGGCCGGAACCAGGCACACCCGACCAGGCGTGGGCACCTGACCAGGCGTGCGCCGGCACCTATCAGGCGTGCATCCTGGCTCCCTTGGTGATCTTGTCCACCACCTTCTTGTCCTCACGCAGAGCCAGGCCGACCACGTTCATCGCCTCGGGCGGATACTGCTTCACCGCCGCCCGGTTCGCCGCGTCATGGCCGGTCGAGAACATGTCCTCGATGTACAGCGACAGCCGCGCGCCACGCTCCACCGCACGCCGATAGATCGCCTTGATGCCGTCCACATCGGCGCTCAGCACAATCACCGGCTGGACCACCAGCGGGTTGTAGGTGTTGCCGGCAGCGTCCTCATAGCGCTCGCCCAGCAGCCCGTCATTGGCACCGATAATGCCGCTGGTCAGGAACGCCGCGACGTTCAGCTTCTGCCAGGTGGCCAGGTCCTCACGCAAAACGATGGCGATCTTGGTGTCGAACATGGCACCCCTCCTGATTGTCAACCCAAGCCGTCACCAAGGCGGCCGTCACCGATCCGAACGTCACCGGGGCGCCCATCACCGGGGCGCCCATCACCGGGGCGCCTATCACCGGGGCGAACGTCACCCAGCCGGCGCAATGCCGCCCACAGCGGCTGAGCGTCGCTGCCCATCTCGCGCGCGATCTCGTCGTTGAGCAGGTCCATGGCGGCGTCCAGCGGCCGTTGCAGCGCCCCGCCCTGCGCGGTGAGGAACAGGTTGTGGACGCGCCGATCCTCGGTATGGGGTCGGCGCTCAAGCAGCCCCGCGGCCTGCAAGCGGTCCACCACCCCCGTGATCGTCGCGCTGTCGATGAGCAGGCGCGCACCCAAATCGGCGGCGCTTTGGCCGTCCTGCTCCCAGAGCACTTTGAGAACGGCATACTGCGTCGGAGTCACGCCATGCGCGGTCAGCTTTTCCCGCGCGCGCCGGGTGATCTGCTGGCCGGCCTTGCCGATCAGGAAGGCGATGCAGTCCTCGATGCGGTTCACGCGACCCGGCCCCGATATTGCGCCAATGCATTAGGTATCTAGCCCGCGAGTATCTCGTATACAAGACTCTCGGATACAATGGATCACACGCCCCGCCACCCGCGTCCGTCGGCTTTCGCTGGTCCGGTGCATCGCATTGGCTTTGCCGCGCCACGTTGCGCCGGCACTGCCGCATGCTAGAACGGGTCACGAAAGCCTTATCAACCAACGGTTTCAATTCTCCACGCGGACGGCCATCTGCCACACTTCCGCCCGATGCCGACCCGAACCCTCAACCCGCCGCCGCATGAGGAGCACGATGCCACTCGCCCCCCGTCCCAACCTGACGCTGGCAGCCGTGCTGCTGCTGCTCGGTCCGCTGCTTGGCTGTGCCACACCGCCGCCGGCGAACGATGCGGACGCCGTGGCCGAGTTCAACGAAGCCAAGGACCCCCTGGAGCCGACCAACCGCGTGCTCTACTCGATCAATAACGGCATCGATACCGTCATCCTGCGTCCGGTGGCGGTGGCCTATCGCGCCGTGGTGCCCGAACCCATGCGCACCGGCATACACAACGTGCTGGCCAATCTCACCACCCCGGTCCTCCTAGGCAACGACATCCTGGAGGCCAAGCCGCGCCGCGCCGGCGACACCACGATGCGGTTCCTGATCAACACCTCGATCGGTGTGGTCGGCGTCTTCGACGTGGCGAAAGACCTCGGCTATCCCGAACACGACACCGATTTTGGCATGACCCTGGCGCTATGGGGCGTGCCGGAGGGGCCGTTCCTGTTCCTGCCGGTGCTCGGTCCGTCCAATCCGCGCGACGCCGCCGGCCGCGCGGTGGACATCGCCGGCGATCCGTTCACCTGGGTCGGCCAGGGCACTGTGGTCACCGTGCTCAATTGGACCCGCTACGGCCTGACCGCCGCCGACCAGCGCGCGCAGGTGCTCGACGCGATCGATTCCATCAAGAAAACCGCCCTCGACCCCTACGCGACCTTCCGCAGCCTGTACCGCCAGCATCGTCAGGCGCAGATCCAGAAAGCGCGCGACGACAACCGCGCCACCATCCCGGTCTGGTTCCCCCAACCAACGCCGACGAACTGACACCCCCCGACGAACTAACACCCCCCCAACGAACTAACACCTTCTACGAACTGACCCGGCCGACGACCGCGCACCGGCAACGAAGCCTCGCCGGCGGACAATGGGCGCCGGCGAAGCACTAACCCAGACTGAGAGGCCACATGCTGAACCGACGCACGTTCATCCTCCTGACCACGGCGGTGCCGACTGTCCTTGCGCTGACCGCCCGGTTTGCACCCCCAGCCTGGGCCTCCGCCGCCGGAGATGCCGGATCGGCCTTCATCAAGGCGACCGGGGAAAAGCTGGTCGCGGCGATCAACGCGACGGGGTCGCTCCAACAGCGGCGCGTGGTGGTCGGTAGCATCATCGACAGCGACGTGGACGTGAATGGCGTTGCGCAATTCTGCCTCGGCCGCTTCTGGCGCACCGCGTCACCGGCGCAGCAGCAGCAATACCTGAAACTGTTTCGCGACTGGCTGGTAACGAACATCTCGATCAAGCTGGGTGAGTATCGGGGGGTGCGCTTCACCGTCGGCACCACCCAGGATCGAGACACCGGCGAGGTCGTCTCCACCATCGTCGCTCGGCCCAACAATCCGCCCACCAACATCCAATGGCTGGTTGCCAACGCCACGACCAGCCCGAAGATCATCGACGTGATCGCCGAGGGCACCTCGCTGCGCATCACCCAGCGCGACGATTACGCCGCCTTCCTCAGCCAGCACGGCAACAATGTCGACGCATTATTCGGCGCCATGCGCCAGCAGATCAGCCAAAATGGCTGACGGGCTGGCCGTCTGACCAGCTCCTTCTGGAGCGGCTCTCATAGACCACCATCGCGAAGCCGCCCTGGGTAAAGCTGTCGCACTCGGTCATGCCGATGCCGCCCAGCACGGTGCGGGAGGCGAAGTTGCTCGCCCGCGCCACGCCGACGACGCGTGCCAGCCGCGCCCGCTCGTGGCCGAAGCGCAGCGCCGCGAACGCCGCCTCGCGCGCCAGGCCGCGGCCTTGCGCCTCGGGCCATAGGGCAAAGCGCAGCGCAACCCCGCGCCCGTCCGGCCGGTCCTTCAGCCCGGTAATCCCCATGAAGCCATTGCCCGCCCGCTCGCGCACCGCCCAGGTGCCGTAGCCGTGGGCGCCCCAGAACATCACGTCCTCGGCGAGTTCCGCGGCGGTCTCCGCCCACGAACGCACCCCGCCCAGCATCACCGCGAACACCCGGGGATCGGCCTTCAGAGAGCGCAGATCCGCCAGATCCACACCCCCCACCGGAGAAAGACTCAGACGCGCGGTCAGCAAGGTGCGGTAGAGGTCCATCGGTCGCACATGCGCGTGCCGAGGCCGGAGTCGTCAAGCCGGCGCATCGGTGTGTGGGCAAAGCTCCGCAAGCATCAGGGTAGGGGCCAGGCTGGAGACAACTCTCCCCCTCCGAGCCTGTGAATCTTTCTCGCATTCTGCGCAGGGCTGTGGATTTGGCGGTTGCGGCGCGGGAATCACCGTGATTCCCTGCTGTCCACAAGGTGCGGGAACGCCGATGTCGGGATCTCGGGGTCTGTTTTCGGAACTGGCGGAGCAGGTGGCTGTCCATCCGGAGCCGGGCGAAGCGCCAGCCGCCCGGCTGCGTATGGCCCAACGTGACCAACCCGAGTTCCAGGTGGTGGATCTGGATAGTCTGTTGCCGTCGGACCACCCGGCTCGGGCGGTGTGGGTTTTCGCCGCGGCGTTGGACCTGAGCGAGTTGCTCGCCGTGATCAAAGCCCGCGCGGGCGAGCCTGGCCGTCCGCCGGCGGATCCGAAGATCCTGGTGGCGCTGTGGCTGTATGCCACGATCGACGCGGTGGGGAGCGCGCGGGAGTTGGCGCGGTTGTGCGAGGCGCATGTTGCCTATCGGTGGCTTTGCGGCGGTGTGTCGATGAACCACCATACGCTGGCGGATTTCCGGGTCGCCCAGGTCCTGCTGCTGGACCGGTTGCTGGCGCAGGGCGTGGCGTCGCTGGTTTCGGAAGGGCTGGTGACGCTGGAGCGGCTGGCGCAGGACGGGGTGCGGATACGGGCCTCGGCGGGTGCGAGCTCGTTTCGCCGGCGCGACCGGTTGGAGAGCCTGCTGGCCGAGGCCGAGGCGCGGGTGGCGCAGCTGAAGCGGGAGCTTGAAGCGGACCCGGCGGCGAGCACGGCGCGGCAGCAGGCGGCGCGTGAGCGAGCCGCACGTGAGCGAGTTGAGCGGACCACGGCGGCACTGCGGCGGATGCAGGAGCTCGAGGCAGAGCGGGCACGTCGCGAGAAGACCCATAAGAAGGCGACGCAGAAGCAGAAGGCGCCGCGGGCGTCGACGACCGATGCCGAGGCGCGGGTCATGAAGATGGCCGATCATGGTTATCGGCCGGCCTACAACGGGCAATTCGCCAGCGATCCGCAGACACAGGTGATTGTTGCGGTGGATCTCGACACCACCGGCTCGGACGGCGGCCTGATGGCGCCGATGCAGGAGCGGATTGCCGAGACCTACGGGCAGACGCCGCAGCAGTATCTGGTGGACGGCGGCTTCAGCAAGCTTGACGACATCGAGCGGGCGCATGCCGCCGGCGTCGAGGTCTTTGCACCGCCGGCGAACAACAAGCACCAGACAGACCCGTTTGCTCCGCGCGAGGGTGATGGCCCCGGGACGGCTGCTTGGCGCAAGCGGATGGCGAGCGACGCGGGCAAGGCGGTGTATCGCGAACGCGCCAAGCATGAGTGCGTCAATGCGCAGCTGCGCAACTGTGGCGTGGTGCGTCTGCTGGTCCGCGGCCGGGAGAAGGTGCGAGCGGTGCTGTTGTGGTTCGCGGTGGCACATAATCTGCGGCGTGCCATGGCGCTGCGTAGCGACGTGGCTTCGCCAATCGCCGCGGCCAGTGGGTGAGGTGTGTCCGAAGCATGACGGGGTACAACCAGGGCGAGTATCGGCACCGAGAAAACCAGATGAACGGGCGACATCGCCGTGTCCAACCGCCGCCCCGACCATCCCATGCCTCCGGCTCGCTCCGCGTCGACCACCGCGCCGGTCGACGCAGGGAATTTGCTTCACAGCCTCTCCCCTTGAGGGAGGGGGTTGGGGGGAGGGGTCGGCGCGCGAGAATCTTCAGTGCGACCCTAGCCCCGATTTCTCACACTCTCGCGGCTGCCGCTCTGGGCCTCTTTAGGACAACAAACTGCCTGACTAAGTGGCGACCCGTGGTCCCGTGGGTGTATGGAAGAAGCGATCCCTTGGGAAGGTCACGCCTCACAGGCGGCGTGGGGGTTTGGTCGCAGATGCGCCGACCTCAGCCGGAGCAATCCCCACGAACTCGTCGCACTCGAATGGATCATCAACGCTCTGATGACAGAACTTTGGGATCACGGCTTCAGTCAGTTCGAAATCAGGACTGCGTTCGAAAAGGCCATAGCTGACATGCCCCGATACGCCGCCGGGCAGGAAAGGCGAGGGTAGTGCGTTAACTGCTTAGTCAAGTACATCAACGCCCAAATTAGGACACTAACATGCTTGACGCACCAGGCCCAATACCTAGTGGATGGACTTCACGTTTTGTGATACGTTCTTCGGCCTAGTCGAAGATGAACGGAGGGCACGTGGTTTGGGCCGACTTTCTCGGTCGACGTGTTGCCGTTGCGAAGATGTCTTGGCACAATCTTCCACGCTGGATGCGGACCGTGCATGTCCTGATGATCGTCGGTTGGTGTGTTGTTGGGGCATCGCTCCTGACTGTTGGCCAGATCGAAACCGCAGCAATATGGCAGCCTTCGGCGCCGGACAGTATCTATCGATATCCGCATGACATCAAAGGTTCGGTTCGCTATTTCAGCGACGGGCAGGAACGCGTTTACAGAGTTGTTAGACCGTTGATGACTGGCGGATTTGCGGTGATGTTGCCCATATCCGCCATATTCATGTACATATTAGAGCGATTGAATAAAAGACGCCGCCAGGCGGAGTTGGAAGACCTTTGGAAGCGGCTTGAAGAGCGAAATGGAATGGGTTGAGCAACGCTGTGCCTAGATAAGTAGTGCATTACGTATATCAGTGCCCACATTAGGACGCTACCCGGCAATAGCGGCGCTTGACAGCGGCGCGCCAGGTCGGGGAAAGGCAGCGGCAGAAGGCGCTACCCCCGGATCAATCGTCCGGCGCAACGCTCTTCCACCTACCCCCGCAAATGACACGCCACCCAGTGCCCGTCCGCCGTCTGCCGCAACGCCGGTTTCTCCGTGGCGCACAGCGGCAACTCCCGGATCGGACACCGCGTGTGAAAATGGCACCCCGTCGGCGGCCGGATCGGATTGGGCACGTCGCCCTGCAGCCGGATGCGCTGCCGCTTCGCCGTCGGGTCCGGAATCGGCACCGCCGACAGCAGCGCCTCGGTATACGGATGCAGCGGCGAGGCATACAGCGCATGCGCTGAAGCAATCTCGACGATCCGCCCCAGATACATCACCGCCACGCGCGTGCTGATGTGCTCCACCACCGACAGGTCGTGCGCGATGAACAGATACGTCAGCCCGAACTGCTCCTGCAGGTCCTCCAGCAGATTGATGACCTGCGCCTGGATCGACACGTCCAGCGCCGAGACCGGCTCATCGCACACGATCAGCTTCGGCGACACCGCCAATGCCCGCGCGATCCCGATCCGCTGGCGCTGCCCGCCCGAGAACTCGTGCGGATACCGCCGCATGTGATCGGCGTTCAGCCCGACCGTCTCCAACAGTTCGGCGACGCGGTCCTCGAACGCGCGGCGTCCCTTGGCCAGCCGATGGATGATCAACGCCTCGCCGACGATCGCGCCCACGGTCATGCGCGGATTAAGCGACGCATACGGATCCTGGAAGATGATCTGCACGTCGCGCCGCAGCGCGGTCAGCGCGCGATGATCGAGCGCCATCACGTTCTGCCCCGCGAACCACACCTCGCCGGAGGTCGGTTCGATCAGCCGCAGGATGCAGCGCCCGGTGGTGGACTTGCCGCAGCCTGACTCGCCAACCAGGCCCAGCGTCTCGCCGGCCCCAAGTTCGAAACTGACGCCGTCGACCGCGTGCACCTGGTCCACCGCGCGCCCCAGCACGCCGCCCTTCACCGGGAAGTTCTTCACCAGCTCGGTGACGCGCAGCAGTGGCTCAGTCATCGCTTCATTGTTCCAGCCTCAGTACAGAATGCAGGCGACCTTGTGCCCCGCGCCGACCGCGCGCAGCTCCGGCATGGCCTTTGTGCAGGCAGGCATTGCAGACTTGCAGCGTGGCGCGAACCGGCAGCCCGGCGGCGGATCGATCAGGCTGGGCACCGTGCCGGCAATCGCCTCCAGCCGCAGCTTCTTTCCTACCGCCGTGTCGATGCGCGGGATCGAACGGATCAGACCCTGCGTATAGGGATGCAGCGGCCGGGCGAACAGCAGCTCGACCGAGGCCTCCTCGACCACCCGTCCGGCATACATCACCACGACCCGCTGCGCCGTCTCGGCGACCACGCCCATGGCATGGGTGATCAGCATGATCGCCATGCCGAGCCGCGCTTTCATCTCACTCAGCAGATCGAGGATCTGTGCCTGGATCGTAACGTCAAGCGCCGTGGTCGGCTCGTCGGCGATCAGCAGCTTGGGATTGCACGACAGCGCCATCGCGATCATCACCCGCTGTCGCATGCCGCCGGAGAACTGGTGCGGATAGTCGCGCACCCGCCGTTCCGGCGTCGGAATATGCACCAGGCGCAGCATCTCGACCGCGCGGTCCATCGCATCGCGCCGGTTCAGCCCCTCGTGCAGCCGCAGCACCTCGGCGATCTGTTGGCCTACCGTGTAGACCGGGTTCAACGACGTCATCGGCTCCTGGAAGATGATCGCGATCTCCTTGCTGCGGATTTTCCGCATCGCGTCCGCCGGCAGCTGCACCAGGTCGCGCCCTTGCCAAAGGATGCTGCCGGCAACGATCCGGCCCGGCGGCATCTGGATCAACTTCAGCACGGTCATTGCGGTGACGGTCTTGCCGCAGCCGGATTCGCCGACCACGCCCAGCGTCTCGCCGCGGTCGATGGCAAGATCCACGCCGTCGACCGCGCGGACCATGCCGTCGTCGGTCTTGAAATGCGTCTTCAGCCCGCGGATGTCGAGCAACGGTTCAGCCATGCCGCGCCCCGAGGATTCCGCTGCGGCAGCCAGACATCGTCATTTGTTGATGCAGCCTGACAGCAAGGCCATGTCGTCCTTTCGTTTGGCCCGGGCCGTTCGATCGCCAGCAAGTAAGATCCACCGCAGAGCGCGCAGAGCACGCGGAGAAGGGAATTCCGGCGCTTCGCGCGAAGCGCATTTCACTGCCTTCCTCTGCGTGCTCTGCGCGCTCTGCGGTGGATCTTCCTTGCTTACAAACCGCGCGCGGCCAGGCGCGGTTGGCACCGTGTCGCCCGCCCGACACCAACCGTCCGATCGGCGATCCTCCCACGCGGCGCGAGCTCGTCACATGATCCGGCGCGGGTCCAGCGCGTCGCGCAGCCCGTCGCCGATGAAGTTGATCGCCAGCACGGCAAGAAAGATCGCTCCGCCGGCGAACAGTGCCCAGTGCGGTGCGACGTCCAGATTGTCCTTCGCGTCGTACAGAATACGCCCCCAGGTCGGAATATCCGGCGGGAAACCCAGCCCCAAAAACGACAACGTCAATTCCGCAATGATCGCCGCCGCAACGTCGATCGTACCGGCAACGATCACCGGCCCCAGCGCGTTCGGCAGCACATGACGCACCACCAGGCGGAACGTCGAGGCCCCCAGCGCGCGCGCCGCCTCGACGAACTCCTTCTCGCGCAGCGCGAAGAACTGCGCGCGCACCAGCCGCGCCACGATCATCCAGCGGAAGCTGCCGATCCCCACGACAATCAGCAGAAAAATCCCGACCTCCGGTCCCACCAGCGCCTTCAAAGGTTCGCGGAACAGGTAGATCAGCAGCAGCAGCACCGGAAGCTGCGGCAGCGACAGGAACAGGTCGATCAGCCACACCAGCGCGCTGTCGATGCCGCCGCGCGACACGCCGGCGATCGAGCCCACGATGGTGCCGACAATGACCGAAACCGACATCGCCGCCAGCCCGACCGACAGCGAGATCCGCCCGCCATACAGCATCCGCGCGAGCAGGTCCTGCCCAAGATCGTCGGTCCCCAGCGGGTGCGCCCAACTCGGTCCCTGCAATTGCGCCGAGAAATCGATGTCGTTGATCTGCACCCGCCACAGCAGCGGACCGAACCCGATCGCAAGCACCATCAGCAGCAGGACCACGGTGCTTAGCACCGCCAGCCGATGCCGCCGGAACCGCCGCCACGCCTCGGTCCACGGCGTGACATGCTGCGCCTTGCGCCGCGCGGGGGCGCTGCCCGCGCCGCGGTACCAGCGTCAGCGGTAGGAGATGCGGGGGTCGAGCCAGCCATACACCAGGTCCGCGATCAGGTTGAACAGGATAACCAGACAGGCGAAGACGAACGTCACCGCCATGATCACCGGCGTGTCGTTGGCCAGGATCGCGCTGATCAGCAACGATCCGATGCCGGGGATGCGGAAGATCTGCTCGGTCACGATGGCGCCGCCGAACACGATCGGCATCTGCAACGCAATCAGCGTCACCACCGGGATCAGCGCGTTGCGCACGATGTGCTTCATCACCACGCCGCCTTCCGCCAGCCCCTTGGCGCGCGCGGTGGTCACGTAGTCGAGCCGGATCACATCCAGCACGGCCGAGCGCACGAAGCGCGTCCAGGTGGCGCCCTGGAACAGCCCCAACACCGCGACCGGCATGATCGATTGCTTGAACTCGTCCCACCACCAGGCCAGCCCGGTGGCGGCCAGGTCCGAGCGGAACACGAACGGCAGCCAGTTGAGCTGGATGCTGAACAGCAGGATGAACACGATGCCGGTGAAGAACGTCGGCAACGAGAATCCGATCAGCGCGAACGTGCTGGCGACCTGGTCGAAGATCGAATACGGCCGCGTCGCGGCAAACACGCCGACCGGCAACGCAACCAGCAGCGCCAGCACCTGCGACGCGCCGATCACGCCCAGCGTCATCGGCAGGCGCTGCATGATCAGCGTATCGACGTTGATACGGCTAGCGAACGAAAACCCCCAGTCGCCCTGCAGCATCGCGACCAGCCAATGCATGTAACGTATCGGGATCGGGTCATCGAGGCCGAACTTGAGGCGCAGCGCCGCCTGCACCTCCGGCGGGATGGCCGGATTGGTGGCCAGCTCCCCGAACGGATCCCCGGGCGCGAGCGCCAGCACGGTAAACAGCACCACGCTGATCCCGAGCAGGCTCGGCACCGTAATGAGCAACCGCCGAATAAGATAGCGGCTCACCGGCCCAAAGTCGCGGCAAGTCTAACGTCCTCCCCCTCCCCTTGAGGGAGGGGGTTGGGGGGAGGGGTCGATCCCCACGGATCTTGGCGATCGACCCCTCCCCGGACCTTGGTCCGCTTCGCGGCCCAACCCCACAACGCCAGGGGGAAGGCCTCTCCCACCGCCGCCACCGTCCCCTCGCGGCACACCTCAGGCATCGCGATACCAGTCCTGCAGGGCGTAGAAGTTGCTGTCCCAGCCGCTCAGCGGCGGGTGCAACTTGCTGCCCACCGCCGAAACGCTGGGGCGAGTCACCACAGGGATCACCGCCACGTCCTTGATCGCCATGTCGTTCATGGCGACGAACATCGCCGCGCGTTTGACCGGGTCCAGCTCGTTCTCCGACGCATGGAACAGCTTGTCGTAGTCCGCGTTCTGCCACCTCGTGATATTGCGGCCTTGCCATTTGTTGGCCTTGGTCGCGACCTCGACCGACAGGAA
This sequence comes from uncultured Alphaproteobacteria bacterium, assembly GCA_963826975.1. Lineage (GTDB taxonomy): Bacteria > Pseudomonadota > Alphaproteobacteria > Acetobacterales > Acetobacteraceae > Palsa-883. The sequence goes on from CAWGZJ010000003.1 coordinate 577,667, forward strand.
CTGGCGCATGAACACCGCCGGATCCGGCTGCGACATCGACGTCGAGTATTCCTGCAGGTCGCAGTAGAAATGAGTATATGTATCCGGATTGGCAACGTCCGATGAGAAATAGACCGAAGCGGTCACCGACTTGATCTCGATCGAGATGCCGGCCTTCTGGCAGGTCTGCTTGACGATCTCCTGGGTCTTCTGGCGCGGCGCATTGATCGAGGTCTGATACACCGCGTGCAGCTTCACGCCATTCTTTTCCCGCACGCCGTCGGCCCCGGGTTTCCAGCCGGCATCGTCCAGCAGCTTCACCGCCTGGGCGATGTTGAGTTCGTAGTGGGTGTCCTTCGCCACGAACCTGTCCGGCGCATTAACGAAATTCGCCGTGTCGAGACCGGTCCGGCCATAGATGAATTTGTGCACCGACGCGCGATCCACCAGCAGGTTCAGCGCATTGCGCACCGCCGGATCGGTCAGGAACGGGTGCTTCGTCTTGATACTCGACCGCTCGCCGTCGACCTCCTTCCAGGGGTCGGTGTTGTTGAGCTGGATGTGCTCGATGCTGCCGCTGGCGATGATCGCGACGTTGCCCTTGCCGCTCGCCTCCAGCCGCTTGAGGATCTCGTCCTCCACCTGCATGTTCCAGGCGAAGTCATATTCGCCGGTCTGCAGCACGGCGCGCGCGGCCGACACCGCGTCGCCGCCGCCCTTCATCTCGATCGTATCGAAATACGGCCGGTTGGGCATGTGGTAGTTCGGATTGAGCTTGCCCCGCACCACGTCACCCGGGTTGAACGACACGAACTGGTATGGCCCGGTGCCGACCGGCGCCAGGTTGGCAGGTGCGTCGCGCGACTTGCCGCCCTTGTAGGCCTCGAACAGGTGCTTGGGGACCATCATCCCGTAGACGCCCACGAAGGCGTCGGCCCAGAACGGTGTCGGCTTCTGGAACTCCACGCGGATCGTATAATCGTCGACCTTGACGACCTTGACGTCCTTGTAGCTGCCGATCGTCGTCGCCGCGGTCGCCGGGTCGGCGGCGTACTCCCAGTTGAACACGCAATCATCGGCGGTGAACGGCTGGCCGTCGTGCCACTTGACGCCCTGCTTGAGCTTCCAGGTGACCGAGGTGCCATCCTTGGCCAGGCCGCCGTTCGCGACGGATGGGATTTCCGCGGCGAGCACCGGCACCAGGTCCCCATCAGGGCCCCACACGGCCAGCGGCTCATAGAAAATGCGGGAGCCGTCCTGGTCCTTGGTGCCGACCGCGAAGTGCGGGTTCAGCAGCGTCGCCCCCTGCCACCACAGCACCTTGAGCGCCCCGCCGCCGCCGCGCTTGGTCGGCTTGTAGACAAACTCTTCCGCTGCTTTGGCCACGCCGGAATAGGCCAGCATCTGCGCTGCCAACGGCGCGGTAAGGCCCAGCCCGATCATCCGGCGCGTGAACGCACGGCGCGACAGTTTGCCACGGCGCACGTCGTCGATCACGTTGCGCAGGTCTTGTTCGTTCATTGTATGTCCCCGTATCCCAGAGCCTCCGGAACGGCACCATGGACGACTAATGGTCCGCGATACCGCCGTACGCACCGATGCTAGGCAGCATCGGCACGGCACACAATTGATATGTTGCTAAAGACTTTAAACTCTCCCCCTCCCCTTGAGGGCTTGGGCCGCGAAGCGGACCAAGGTTGGGGGGAGGGGTCGGCGCGGTATGAACCTTCGGAGTGATCCTCGCACCAACCCCTCCCCCCAACCTTGGTCCGCTTCGCGGCCCAAGCCCTCAAGGGGAGGGGGAGAGTCCTCCCCACCCCAACCCCCACCCTCAAGCATCCCGATACCAGTCCTGCAACGCATAAAGATTACTGTCCCACCCGCTCAGCGGCGCGCGCAGCTTGCTGCCCACCGCCGCCACGCCCGGGCGGGTCACGACCGGGATCGTCACCACGTGCTCGACCAGCATGTCGTTCATCGCGATCAACAGCGCCGCGCGTTTGACCGGGTCGAGCTCGCCATCACTCTGGTCATGCAGCTTGTCGTAGTCGGCGTTCCGCCAGCGGGTGGCGTTGCGGCCCTGCCACTTGTTCGCCTTGCTCGCGACCTCGGACGAAAGAAACATGCGCAACAACACGCCCGGATCCGGCTGCGTCATCGTCGTGGTGACCATCTCCAGGTCGGCATAGAATTTCCTGTTGGTATCCGGATTGGCGACATCCGAGGAGAAGAACACCGATGCCGTCACCGACTTGATCTCGATGGAAATCCCCGCCTTCTGGCAGGCCTGCTTGACGATCTCCTGGGTCTTCTGCCGCGGCGCGTTGATCGAGGTCTGGTAGACCGCATGCAACCTCACGCCGTTCTTCTGCCGCACGCCATCCGCGCCAGGCTTCCAGCCGGCTTCGTCCAGCAACCGGTTCGCCTTAGCAATGTTGAATTCGTAACGAGTATTCCTCGACACGAACCTGTCGGGCGCATTCACGAAATTCGCCGTGTCGAGGCCAGTCCGGCCATAGATGAATTTGTGCACGGACGCACGATCGACCAACAGCGCCAACGCGTTGCGCACCGCCGGGGTAACAGGGGCAAAACCCCGGGCGCGGATGCATTTTTCGTTTGCGTCGGCTCGGAGCAGTCAAATTCAAGCTATGTGTGAGCCCACCGGTTGACATTGATGGCCTTTCGTCCAGCCAGCTTCGGGAACTGGTATCGCGCCTGTTGTCGAAGCTGTCTGAACTGGAGCGGACAGTTGCGGAGCAGCGTGAGGAGATCGCGCGGCTGAAGGGACTGAAGGGCCGGCCTGACATCAGACCTAGCGGCATGGACAAGGCTACCGAACCAGGCAAGCCCGGCAGGCAAGCGAAGCATCGGGGTCGCGGCAAGGTCCGACCTCGGGTCAGCGTCGAAGATCGGGTGCTGAAAGCCGCGGCCCCAGCAGGTTCGCGCTTCAAGGGTTACGAGACCTATCTGGTCCAGGAGCTTGTGTTGTCGGTGCACGCGATCCGCTACCGGCGCGAGCGTTGGGTGACGCCGGACGGCCAAACGATAATCGCGCCGCTGCCCGAGGGGACCAAGGGGCACTTCGGTCCTGATCTGCGCCAATTCGTGCTGATGCAATATCACCAGGGTCAATCAACATTGCCCCGTCTGACCACCTTGTTGCAGTCGGTTGGTCTGTCGATCTCCGAGCGTGAGGTCCAACGGCTGCTGACAGACCAGCATGATGGCTTCCTCGGCGAAGCCCGCGATGTGCTGCGAGCGGGATTGGAGACATCGCCTTGGGTGTCGGTGGATGACACCGGCGCACGGCATAAAGCGACGAACGGCTTTTGCACGCAGATCGGCAATGATCGGTTCACCTGGTTCGGCACGCGGCCATCGAAGAGCCGGCTGAATTTCCTCGATCTGCTGCGCGCCGGCCATACCGACTTCGTGTTGAACAATGCGGCGTTCGACTATATGCGTGGCCGTGCACTGCCCACCGCCTTGATCACCCGACTGGCCGAACAACCGGAGACAGCCTTTGCTGATCAGGCTACTTGGTCGGCACACCTCGACCGGCTCGGCTTCACCGTCCTGACCGTGACACCTGACCCAGTGCAGATCGCTACTGAAGGCGCCCAATGGGGCGGCATCCATGCGCATGGCTTCCTGCGCGATGCAGTCGTGCTGAGCGATGACGCCGGGCAATTCGCGGTGGGACAGCACGCGTTATGCTGGGTCCATGCTGAACGGTTGGTGTACAAGCTGGACACCTTCACAGAGCGGAACCGTGCCGCCCAACAACATGTGCGTAAGCTCATCTGGAATTTCTATGCCGATCTCAAGGCGTACCAAGCCAGCCCGGGCAATAGCCGTCGTCTCGCGCTGCGGGCGCGGTTCGATCGCATCTTCCGCCGCCGCACTGGCTTTACCACGCTGGATCGTTTGCTGGCACGCCTGCATGCCAACAAGGCCGAGTTGCTGATGGTGCTCGACCGACCAGACACGCCGCTACATACCAACGGCTCCGAGAACGATATCCGCTGCCAAGTCACGCGCCGCAAGATCAGCGCCGGAACACGCAGCGACAATGGCCGCGCCTGTCGAGATGCCTTTCTCGGCCTCGCCAAGACCTGCACAAAGCTCGGCGTGGCATTCTGGGATTACCTCGGCAGTCGGCTCCAAATTCCCGGTCAGTGCATCGTTCCGTACCTGCCAGGTCTCGTCCGCTGCCGCGGCCAGCCAGCCTGATAGCACCGGCTGCCCGGGGTTTCGCCGATATTACCCGCCGGGTCGGTCAGGAACTTGTGCTTCGTCTTGCTGCTCGACCGCTCGCCATCCACCTCGGTCCAGGGGTCGGAGTTGTTGAGCGTGATATGCTCGACGCTGCCGCCAGGGGTGATCGCGATATTGCCCTTGCCGCCTGCTTCCAGCCGCCTGAGGATCTCATCCTCGACCAGCAGGTTCCAGGCGAAATCATATTCGCCGGTCTGTAGCACGGCGCGCGCCGCAGACACCGCGTCGCCACCGCCTTTCATCTCGATCGTATCGAAATGCGGTCGGTTGGGCATGTGGTAGTTCGGATTGATCTTGCCCCGCACCAGGTCGCCAGGGGTGAACAATTCGAACCTGTATGGACCAGTGCCGACCGGCGCCAGGTTCGCCGGCGCTTCGCGCGACTTGCCGCCCTTGTAAGCCTCGAACAGGTGCCTGGGGATCATCATCCCGTTGACGCCCACGAAGGCATCGGCCCAGAACGGCATCGGCCGCTTGAACTCCACGCGGATGGTGTGGTCGTCGAGCTTGACGACTTTGATGTCCTGGAAGCTGCCGATCGACGTGGCCGCGGTCGCCGGGTCGGCGGCGTATTCCCAGTTGAACACGCAATCATCGGCGGTGAATTTTTCCCCGTCGTGCCACGTCACGCCCTGCTTGAGCTTCCAGGTGACCGACATGCCATCCATGGCCAGACCGCCGTTCTCGATCGTTGGGATTTCCGCGGCGAGCACCGGCACAAGATTGCCCTCGGGGCCCCACCCGGCCAGCGGCTCGTAGAATACCCTCGACCCGTCCTGATCCTTGGTGCCGACCGCGAAGTGCGGGTTCAGCAACGTCGGCGCCTGCCACCACAGCACCTTGAGGGCGCCACCGCCACCGCGCCGGCTCGGTTTGTAGACAAAATCTTCCGCCGCCATGGCCACCCCGCAGGACGCCAGCATCCGTGCCGCCAGGGGCGCGGTGAGGCCCAGCCCGATCATCCGGCGTGTGAACGCCCGTCGCGACAACTTGCCGCGGCGCACGTCTTCGATAACCCCACGCAGATCTCGTTCGTTCATTGTTTGTCTCGGTTTTTCCGACGAGACCGTCCAAAAACTGGGGCCGTCGGGCGGTGGTCCGGGAGGCAGATTGGGCGGGCGAAGCGAGAGCGAAAAATCAGGGGCGCGACGGAAGTGGGAAGGCCACTTTGACACGCTATCTTGGGTCCTTCGGTCCTGCAAAGTGATGCAGCGGGCACGCGGTCTTGGGCGCTTGACCCGGGGGCCGGCCATGACGGGGGGGTGGGCAGCGTACGTCAATCATTTCGCGACCCAGTATAAGCGATTGCCCTCGGGCCGCTCGAACGGTTTCTCGCGACAATGTTACGGCGCAACCGACTGGCGTGGTAGCTGACACACCTCTAAGTCTGCCCGACTGCGTTGATGCTGTTTCGAACCGGCGGCGACGGGCCGGGCGCGTGCCGGGGGACCACGATGTCAACAACGGTTACGGAAACGAATCATCCCAGCGAGCCAGTCTGTCGCCATTTGATCCTGCTCGTCGGCCCCGTCGTTTCGGCGGCGGTAATCATTGCATCGTTTCGGCTCAGGCATCCGCGGCCACCGCACCGGCGGCCGTTCGCTCGTGCTGCCATCCAGCGCCACGGCGCCTGAAACCGCTCGGCAAACGAATTGCTGCTGGTCAGGGCGCACACGTGGGCCGTCCATGATCGTTGGTATTGATCTTGGGACCACAAACAGCCTGGTCGCGGTATGGCGCGACGGAAATGCCAGCCTCGTGCCTAACGCGCTCGGCCGCTTCCTCACGCCCTCGGTGGTCAGCCTCGACCGTTTCGGCGAGATGTTGGTGGGGGAGGCAGCACGCGAACGCCTGGCCAGCGATCCGCAACACACCGCCGCCGCCTTCAAGCGCCACATGGGCACCGGTCGGACGACCCCGATCGGCGACCGGCAATTCCGGCCGGAGGAGCTGTCGTCCATTGTGCTGCGCGCGCTCAAGGCGGATGCCGAGGCATTCCTCGGCACGCCAGTGACGGAGGCCATCGGCACCGTCCCGGCCTATTTCAGCGACGCCCAGCGTAAGGCAACCCGTATCGCCGGCGAGCTGGCCGAGCTGCGCGTCGAGCGCGTGTTGAACGAGCCGACGGCGGCGGCGCTGGCATACGGGCTGCACGAGCACCACGCCGGGCGCGACGGCAAGATCCTGGTGTTCGATCTCGGCGGCGGCACCTTCGATGTGTCGGTCATCGAGCTGTTCGACGGCGTCATCGAGGTGCGGGCGACCGCGGGCGATAATTTTCTGGGGGGTGATGATTTCGATACGGCGATCATGGCGTGGTTTGCCGAGGCCACCGGTCTGGCGCTGCCCGACGCCTATGACCGGGACCCAGCCGTTCGCGCCATGGCCGCACGTTTGCGCCGCGCCGCCGAGCAGGCTCGGCGGTGTCTGAGCCTGGCGGACGAAACCGTGATGGAACTGGAGCTGGGCAAGCCGGACACCGACGGCCGGACGGCACGCGCCGTGCTGAATGCCAGGCTTTTTGCCCAGATCGCCCGGCCGCTGTTCGACCGCCTGCGCCAGCCGCTCGCACGCGCCCTGGCAGACAGCCGCATTCGCAGCGAGGAACTGTCCGATGTCGTCCTGGTCGGGGGCGCCACCCGCATGCCCAGCGTGCGGCGGCTGGCGGCGACGTTACTCGGCCGGATTCCGTTGCAGACGATCGACCCGGACCAGGTGGTGGCGCTGGGTGCGGCCGTGCAAGCCGGGCTGAAGATGCGCGAAGCGGACCTGCGCGACGTGGTTCTGACCGACGTCGCGCCCTATACGCTGGGGATGGAGGTGGTGGAATCGCTGGGAGAAGCGGGCATGAGCGCCGGCCGGTTGCTGCCGGTGATCGAGCGCAACACCGTCGTGCCGGTCAGCCGTACCAGAACCGTGGTGCCGGTGCAGGATTTCCAGCGGCGTGTGGTGGTGCGAATCTACCAGGGCGAAAGCCGCCTGGTGAAGGACAACATCTGGCTCGGCGATCTGACGCTCGACCTTAAGCCGCGCCGCCGGGACGAACAGACGATCGAGGTACAATTCACTTACGACATCAACGGCCTGCTGGAGGTGTCGGCCCGCAGCGTCGTGGACGGCGTGATGGAGCAGGTGGTGATCGAACAGCATGCCGGCGTGCTCAGCCCGGCGGCGGTGGCGGAACGGCTGGCCGCGCTCGCTCCGCTGAAACTGTCGCCGCGTGAGGCCTGGGGTAACCGGCTGCTGCTCGCACACGCCGAGAGGCTGCATGAGGAAAGCCTGGGTAAATCGCGCCACATGCTGGCGCAGGCTGCCGCGGCGTTTGAAGCGGCGATGGCCAGTGAGGACAAGCAGGTCATCAGCGCCGCGGCGGACCGGCTTTCGGCAACGATCCAGCGGATCGAGACGGGCCATCGGATCGATACGGGTCCGGCAGGCTGACCGGCATGGACGAAGACCCGCTACGGCCGCATTGGGATCGCCTCGGCATCGCGCCGACCGCCGATGCGGCGGAAATCCGGCGGGCCTACGCGCGTGCGGTAAAGACCGTCGATCCCGAAAGTGACCCGGTTGGGTTCCAGGCGCTGCGCCATTCCTTGGAAAGCCTTATGGCGCAGCTTCTCCCGGGTGCCGACGACGATCCGGGCCGGGCCGCCGAAGCCGATGCGTTCGTGCGCCGCTTGAACGCGTTCCGCCGCGCCGGCGACACGGTGGCCGCCATCGCATTGGTCGACCAGTTGTTCGACGCGCAACGGCCAGGCGCCGCCCTGCTCGACGCGGTGGGCCAACTCCTGTTCAGCAGGATTGCGTTGGACCGTGCGCTCAGCCCAGCCCTGTTCCTCCATTTGGTAAAGCGGTTCGATTGGCGCGACGCCAGCGGCCGGGCCGCGCAGTCGGACCCTCAGCGTCATTCGGTGCTGCTGGCCCGCGTCGCCGCCGAGGACTGGCATAACGCCCTTCTCACCGAGGCAGCCGGTCCGGATGGTGTCGTCGCCGCCGCCGCGTTGTCCCGCACCGGTGTGCTGTCCTTGCCGCCAGGCGGCCTCGACAGGACGCAGAAGGAAGCCGCCCGAGCCCTCATGGCCACGCTGCTGGAGTTGGGCCAGTTCCTGCTGGACCGCTTCGACGCCCGCAGCCTTGCGGCGCTTCGGCAGGCGGTGGAGGGTCCACCGCTGCTGGCCGCTGCAACCGCGGCGACCTTATCCGCGCCCGCGCGATTGGATTGGTGGGGGACGCGGCGGCGGTTGTCGATGCGGTCGAGGATTTTAGTGGCGGCCTTGGTGACCGCTTTCGGCGGTGCGTTCATCGTCTCGAACTTGTCCACGATCGGCAACCGGCCCGACGAAACCCCACCGGACGAGAGCGTTCGCCAGGTGCTCGACCAAACGACTGCCACCTGGGTCCAGCTGCGACCGTTCAACGGGAGCGTCCTGGTGTATTTCAGCCAGCTTGTCACGTGTCGCGCGGCGCTGTCGAAGGCAAGGTACGGCCTCGACACCGACCGTCCGGACCGCGAGTTCCCACTGCCGCCGAACGAATTCACCTTTCCGCAGTTTCCCACGGCGCAGACCGCCGTCGACATTTCGGCCGCGCCGAGCTTGCGGTTCGTATCGGTCCAGCTCGTCTATCTCGACGGCACGGCTTCGCCAGTGCGCATCTTCCGCCGCGGAGCGGGGAATTGATGCTACGGCCGCCGCAAGCTGCCAAACGCTACCGGCTGATTTCTGCCCGCGACCAGGCCTGGAGCCAAGTCCAGCTCTGGGCCTATGCGCTGGGCGCGCCCTATCACGTGCAGCAGGGGTTGCCGCTCGATGCGCTGCCTCGGGCCAGCACCGCGCTGCGCGAGTCGATGGCGGCGATGTGCAAGCGGGACTGGTCGATCGAAGGCGCGGACGATCTTGTCCAGACACTCGGTTGGCTGGCCACCGAGGGACATCGCCACCAGCATCAGTTCCGCATCCGGCAGTACTGCCTGATGCGCCGCCCCGCCGTGGCCGCCCGGCGCGAAGAGCTGCGCGAGGCCGGGCAGGAACAGCCAGCCGCCTTGGCGGAATTGTGGCGCCTTGACGCGGTGCAGTCGGATTGGCACGGCGCACGCGGCGGAGTGCTGCTTGGGTTCGATGCCGCGCGCGCGGTCATGCTGGTTCGATGTGGTCAGATGCTGAACTGGCTGCCCGACGCGGCGGCCTGGCGTTACCTGACCGCGCTGGCCGCGGACGTGCGCCGCAGCTTTGCCTCCTGGGACGAGTATGCCGCGGACTTCAGCTTGTCGCGCGCATGGTGGAAGGGTGATGGCGCCCGGGACACGTTCGACGACATCGTGGACCAGTTGCTCGCCGATAAGTCGAGCCCATGGCGCACCTTGCCCTGGGACATCACAGGTCTGGAAATCCCGCGCCCTGTCGATCATGGCGTTGACGGTGCCCCGTCCTGGTCCTTGGAGCACTGAGGGCACTCGAGACCGTCCAAAAAACTGGGGGCCTGCCGGCGAGCAGGCTCTACGCGGCGACGACCTCACCGGCGACCACTCGGCGCAACGCTCCGTCCCCGGCCAGCAGCAGCGCCCCATCGGCGTCGAGGCCGGCGAACCGGCCGGTGTCGATACGCGCACCGATGCGCACACGCACCAAATCTCCAGGCGACGGACCGCGCGCCAGCCAGGCCTCGCGCGACCGCGCGAAGCCGTGCTCCGTCCACTGCGCCAGATGCCGCTCCAGCGCCGCCAGGAGATGTGTCAGCACCGCGTCAGCCGAGACCGTCGCCCCGGCATTGTGCGGGTCCGCATCGCGCAGGCAGGTGACCGGATACGGCGCCACCCCAGGCGCCTGGGCGATGTTCAGGCCGATCCCGACAATCGCGGCGTTGTCCTCGATGATCTCGACCAGGATGCCGGCGACCTTGGCATCGCCGACCAGCACGTCGTTCGGCCACTTCAACCGCGCGCGGCCACCCGGCAGCGCCACGTCCACCGCGTCGGCCACGGCGAGCGCGACAATGAAGCCGAGCTCGCTCAGGCGTGACGGCGGCAATCCCGGACGCAACAGCACCGAGGCATACAGATTACCCTCCGGGCTGAACCAGTCGCGCCCTTGCCGCCCACGACCCCGCGTCTGCCGCCGTGCCACCACAACCGTGCCGTCCGGCGCGCCCTCGCCCGCGCGCGCCCTGGCCTCGTCCATCGTCGAGGCCAGCTCGGCGTGATGCCGCACGACGAAGCGCGGCACTACGCCAGCACCGCGATCGCGCTCATTTCGATCAGGTAGTCCGGGTGCGTGAACTTGCTCACCTCGACCATGGTCGAGGCGGGCGGCGGGTCGGGAAAATACGCACGGCGCACGCGGTGGATGATCGGGAAATGCTCCATGTTGCGGACATGGACGTCGACGCGGCAGATATCGGCAAGCGTGCCGCCCGCGGCCTCGACCGCGATCTTGACGTTCTCGCAGACCTGACGGGTTTGCGCCTCGATATCGCCGACGCCGGTTATTTCGCCGTCGGCGCGGCGGGCCACCATGCCGGAGATGAACACCAGCCGGCCGCGTGCCTCGACGATGATGCCCTGCGAGAAATGCCCGCTCGGCTGGGCGAGAGCGGTCGAGATGATCGGTTGGCGTGGCATGGCGGGCCCCGTGCTGACGTGCTGGCCGGCGATGCTACCCCATGTCGGGAAGGCACAGCATCATGGTCGTTTGGTCGCCCAGGCGGTGGTCAACCAGCAGTGAGACGTCGGAGAAGGCCAGCAGGCGGGCAAGCGACGTGTGGACATTGGTGGCCAAGGGGGCGGGCGCCCGGCGACCGTCGTGGATGAGAACGATACGAACCTCGCCGTCCGCGCGCGTCGCGCCGACGAACACATGCCCGCCCAGCGCATGTTCGATCGCGTTGCGCAACAGCGCCAGCAGCACCGGCCGAAGCATCGCCGGCCGGACCCCCAGCGTCAGACCTTTCGGTGCGACAACTTCCATCCGCACGCCGCCGCCCCGGGCCTGAACTTCCGTGTCCGACAGCGCGCCCAGCAGTTCCGTGCGGACGTCGGCGCGGAGATCACATACCGCCTTGCGTGCTGTCGCCGCACCTGCCGCCGCGTCCCGCATGGGGGCCGCCGCACCGATCGCGGTGGCATCCATCATCGCAACCATGCGGGCGCCGCGCGCGATCAGGGTGGCGATCAATCTGGCCATGCCCGGGTCATCGCGTGTGGCTCCTTTGATCAGGGTGCTGTGGATCAGCAGAATGCCATCGGCTTCATATCGCGGAGGTTTCATTCGTCCGATGCTGCAACCGGCATCGCCACCGCTGAATTCGCGGTAAATCGCAATGATAACGTGCCGCGGGCGCTACGGGCCGCGCATCGGGATGCGCCAGACGCTGATCCGCGCCGCCCCGTGCGTGCGTTCCGCCAGCAGGTCGGCATCCAATGGCGGCTCGTCACGCGCCGTCTCGGCGATAATCAGGGCGCCAGGCGCGATCCATCCGTGGGCGGACAGAAGCGCCAGCGCGCGCGCTACCAAATCGCCGCCATAGGGCGGATCGAGGAACACCAGCGAGCACGCAGCGCGGCCGGAGGCGGCCAGCGTCGCGGTGGCCAACGTCGCCGTGGCCAATGCATCGCCGGCCAGCACGGCAGAACGGTCAACCGCGCGAAGCCTCACGATGTTGGCGCGCAATGCCACCAGCGCGCCTCGATCCTGCTCGATGAACGTGGCAAAAGCGGCGCCACGCGACAGTGCCTCCAGCCCGAATGCACCGGTGCCGGCAAACACGTCCAGCACGCGCGCACCGTCGATGGTTGCGCGCCCGCCCCAGGGCGCGTGCAGCAGCATGTCGAACAATGCCTGCCGCACCCGGTCGGCGGTGGGGCGCGTCGTGTCGCCTGGAGGTGTCTGCAGCGCGCGGCCTTTCCATGCGCCGGCGATGATACGCATCAGACAGGTCGCATCAGACAGGTCGCATCAGCTTGGGGCACCAGATTGGGGGCCGTCAGCCAAGGGGCATGCCATACGGGGCATCTGCCGGGGGGCATCAGCCAGGGGGGCATCAGATCGGCTGCATCAGCTTGGGCGCGGCAACTGGTCGCGCAGCACGCGGGCCGGGATCTCCTCGACCTCACCCCGCGGCAGCGCGCCGAGCTGGAATGGGCCATAGGCGATGCGGATCAACCGCGACACCGCCAGCCCGAGATGCGCCATCACGCGGCGCACCTCGCGGTTGCGGCCCTCACGCAGACTAACGGTGAGCCAGGCGTTCTCGCCCTTGCGGGAATCGAGGCCGGCGTCGATCTCGCCATACTTCACCCCGTCAATCGTTATGCCCTTGGCCAGCGCGGCGAGCGCCGCGGGCTCCGGGTGGCCATGCACCCGCACCCGGTAGCGGCGCAGCCAGCCGGTCGAGGGCAGCTCGAGCTGGCGAGCCAGGGCGCCGTCGTTGGTCAGCAGCAGGAGGCCCTCGCTGTTCAGGTCCAGCCGGCCGATGCTGATCACCCGCGGCAGGGTTTCCCGGAGTTTGTCGAACACCGTGGGACGACCCTGCGGGTCGCGATGCGTGGTCATCAGGCCGTCCGGCTTGTGGTAGCGCCACAGGCGGGTGCGCTGCGGTGCCTCCACCAGCTTGCCGCCGATCAGCACAAGGTCGCCAGGGCCGACGAACGTTGCCGGATGGGCGACCACCGTGTTGTTCAGCCGCACCTTGCCCTCGGCGATCAGCTTCTCGGCGTCGCGCCGGCTGGCGACACCGGCACGGGCCAGCCATTTCGCGATGCGCTCGCCGCGCTGCTCGGTTGTCGCTGCTTCACCCTGGTCCGGCAAGGGTTCGGTTTGATCGCGGCCTGTCACGCGACGCTCCGCTTCACATCTGGGCCGGATGTTTGCCGGCCGCCTGGTCGTCCGCCTCGTCGGTGAACATCCTCGGGCGATCCAGGGCGTTCTTGCTGACGAACAGCATCCGCCTGCGGAACGCGGCCGGACTTTCAACCGTGAGCAGCGCCTTCAGCGATTCGAGGCCGCCGGCGAAAAATGGGCGACGGAGTGCGAGCCCATACGTCTCGGACCATTCCGGGATCGGCAGGTCATGGCACCTGGCGAGATGTTCCGCGGTAGCTGCCAGATAAGCATCGCGCAGATCGTCCAACGGCATCGGCTGTTCGTGCAGCGACGCCTCACGCTCCGCGGGGTTCGAATAGAAATGATCGAGGAATTCGCGCAGCGCGGCGTCGAACTTTTGTTCGCCGTTGCCGACGCGCGCCGAGACCTCGTGCAGCGTGCTCGGCCATCGGGAAGACAGGCTCATGGCCCGGAGGCTCCATTACCGGGCGCATCGTCGCCCTCGGCAAGTCTATCGAATATCTCTTCCAATCCATACTGGACCTTGGGTTCGATGACCCGGGCCGGATAGAATGTCGCCACGAGATCGAGCGCTTCCCGCGCGCTACTCAGGCCAATCTCGCGCGCCAATCGCCTGATGTCGTCAACGTCCGTATTCCCCTCGAGACCACTGAGACGCATGGCGCGGCATTTCATCGCGAACAGATACGCGGGGTTCGCCACCATTACCCGCAGGCCGGGCGCATCTTCGGACGGGTAGGTGCGGAATAGCCGCTTCGCCTGCGGACTTCCATCAACCGCGCTCAGGAAACCCTTCACGCCATCGTTGAGCCAATTCGGATTCCAGCCCTTCTCTTCCGCGATCTCACGCGCCAGCCGCCTGACAGTCTGCCTGTCTGCCTCGAACACCGCGTCCACATCCTTGGTGGCCAGCCGCCAATCATAGGTCAGCATCAGGGCGGACCCGCCATAGATCGCGATTTCGATCGTTTTGCCCTCGGCGCGGGCCCGCCGACCGAGTTCGTCCAGCGCCTGTTCCAGCGCTTGCCGATCGAACATCGTGGGCTGCGTCATTCACGCCTCCTGTCCCCGACACGACGCTCCGCCAAAGAAACCGCGCGCCAAAGAGACCGCCGCGAGATCTGCGCCGTTCGTATCTGGGTTTCAATGCATCGTCAGGCCGGATTTACCCGCGACACGCCGCAATGAACGCGTCGAAGATACGCCGGTCGCCAGGATCGATGAAAAACTCCGGGTGCCACTGCACGCCCAGGCAGAAGCGGTAGCGCGCGTCCTCCAGCCCCTCGATCACCGTGTCAGGCGCGGTCGCATTGACCACCGCGTGCGGCCCAGGCGCGCGCACCGCCTGGTGGTGCGCCGAGTTCACCCGCATCTCCACCGCGCCAACGATCCGGTGCAGCAACGTGCCCGGGACCACCGCGACCGGATGCCCAGGCTCATGCCGAGGGTTCGGCTGCTCGTGTTCCAGCGCGTTCGCCACGCTGTCTGGGATGTGCTGCACCAGCGTGCCGCCGAGCGCCACCGCCAGAAGCTGCTCACCGCCGCAAATACCCAGCACCGGCAGATCGCGCGCCAGCGCCCCTTGCGTCAGTGCCAGTTCCGCCGTGGTGCGACCCTCCTTCAGTGTCACCGTCGCGTGCCGATCGCCCTCGCCATACAGCGCGGGATCGACATCGAAGGCGCCGCCCGTCACCACCAGCGCGTCGATCCGATCCAGGTAGTCCGCCGCCAGCGCCGCATCGTGCGGCAGCGCCACCGGCAGCCCGCCGGCCGCAACGATCGCGTCGGCGTAGTTCTGCCGCAGCGCATACCAGGGATATTTCGAGTAGCCGCCGGGCTGCTCGGAATCCAGGGTCACGCCGATGATGGGTCGTTGGGACATGGCGCGTTGCTAGACCTTCCCGCCGTGCCCCGGCAAGGCCGGCAGCGGCGGTTGCGCGCCCTCCGGCACGCCGATCTCGTGCGCGTTCAGCGTCAGTGCGACCATGGAATAATAGCCGATCAGCGCGGTCAGCTCGACGATGCCGGCAGTCCCGTAGGCCGCCAGCACGGTCTGATACGTTGCATCGGCGGCATGGTGGTGGCGCAGCAGTTCGGTCGCATAGTCGTGGATCGCCTGCTCATCCGCCGCGGCGAACACGGCATCGCCCTGGCGCAGTGTCTCGATCGTCCGCGCCGACAGCCCGGCCTTGCGCGCCTCGGCTTCGTGCGAGAACCACTCGAACTGGCAGTCCCAGTGCCGCCCGACCAGCAGGATGACGAACTCGCGCAGCCGCGGCGACAGGCTGGAGTTGAAGCGCAGCACCAGGCCGAGCGCCGACCACGCCTCCGCCAGGTCGGGCCGGTGCATCGCCGCGGCCAGCGGCCCAACCGGCGGCGACCGGCGCGGGCCGTTCATCATCGCGTCGTAGACCCGGCGCTGCGCGTCGGTCATGCTGGCCTCGGACACCAGCGGGATGCGGGGCATGGGTTTCCTCCTGTCGCGGAATGCGCTGGCGCCACGGTGCACTGTTCCGCCGGCGCGCGCAGCATGACCGCCATGGCGATCGCGTTGCAGCAGGCACGCCTGGCCGCCGCCCGCGGCGAAGTGCCGGTCGGTGCGGTAGTGATTGCGGCCGACGGCACGGTCCTGTCGCGCGCCAGCAACGAGGTCGAAGCCAGCAACGACGCCAGCGCCCACGCCGAGATGCTGGCCCTGCGCGGTGCGGCAGCCGCGCGAGGCACCAAGTGGTTGGCCGATTGCGACCTGGTGGTAACCCTCGAACCCTGCCCGATGTGCGCCCAGGCGGTCAGCCTGTTCCGCATCCGCCGCCTGGTGTTTGGCGCCTACGACCCGAAGGGCGGCGGCGTCGAGCACGGCGCGCGGGTGTTCGACGCCCCATCGTGCCATCATCGGCCCGAAATTGTGGGCGGTGTGCGCGAGGCCGATGCGGCGGCGCTGCTGCGCGCGTTTTTCGCAATGAAGCGATAGCTGGATCACGAGACCCGAGAACAAGCGAAGCCTGCCCCCAGGCGCTCCGGCGATGGGACATCCGGGGATGTTCGCTCCATCGCAAGCCAAGAAAGCAAGGATTTCACCACAGAGGCACGGAGACACGAAGAAGAAATCGATGCGTTTCACGCGGTGCCTGAACGGACACCAGCGCGAAGCGCCCAAAATTCCTGCTTCTCCGTGTCTCCGTGCCTCTGTGGTGAAATCCTTGGCTTGCTTGCTCGTTGCAATGTGCGACCCCGGACGGTCGGTGTCGTGCATGTCCCCCAATGCAGGCCTCCGGGGCGATCAACGACTCACGCACCACGTTGAAGACCCAGGTTCAGGCGCTGGCATGCAACCCGATGGTTGCGACCGGTCGTGGCGGCGGCGCGTCCCCGCCCGACACTCAGGCAACCCCGATCCGAAACAATATGTGCGCCGGGCAGCCGAGCCGGCGCACGGTCACCGTGTCAGCGCCCGATGACCGATATCGCGGCGGCAGAATCCCTCCGGCCAGTCGATCGCGTCCACCGCCGCATAGGCTGCGTCACGCGCGGCAGGCAGCGTGGCGCCGGTGGCGCAGACAGTCAGCACGCGCCCGCCGGCGGCACGAATGTGCCCATCGGCGTCCGCCGTCGTTCCGGCATGGAACACCTGTACGCCAGGCATGGCCGAAGCTGCCTCAAGGCCGCGGATCTCGCTGCCGCGCTCCGGCGCGTCCGGGTAGCCGCGCGCCGCCATCACCACGCCGATCGCCGCGTTGTCGTGCCAACGCAGATCGAAATGCGCCAACTCGCCATCGCGCGCCGCCTGCAGCGCCGGCAGCAGATCGGATCGCAACCGCAGCAGCAGCACCTGACACTCCGGGTCGCCGAAACGGGCATTGAATTCGATCAGCTTCGGCCCGTCAGGTGTCAGCATCAGGCCGGCATACAGGATGCCGCGGAATGGTGTGCCGCGGCGCGCCATCTCGGCCAGCGCCGGACGGATGATCCCCTCGATCGCCGCCTGCTCCAGCGCGGCGGAAAACATCGGCGTCGGCGAATAGCTGCCCATCCCGCCGGTGTTTGGCCCGGTATCGCCGTCGCCCACCCGCTTGTGGTCCTGCGCCGAGCCGAGCGGCAGCGCGTGCGTCCCGTCGCACAGCGCGAACAAGGAGACCTCGTCGCCGGTCAGGCATTCCTCGATCACGACGGCGGCGCCTGATTCGCCGAAGGCCTGGCCGTCCATCATCAGGTCGATTGCCGCCAGCGCCGCCGCCTCGGTGGTGGCCACCACGACCCCCTTGCCGCCGGCCAACCCGTCCGCCTTCACCACGATCGGCGCGCCACGGCGGCGGATGAACTCGCGCGCCGCCGCGGCGTCCTCGAACCGCTCCCACTGCGCCGTCGGGATGCGGGCGGCGTCGCAGATTTCCTTGGCGAACGTCTTGCTGCCTTCGAGTTGAGCCGCCGCCTGGGTGGGGCCGCAGCACGGGATGCCGGCGGCCTCCATGGCATCGATGATGCCGGCGACCAACGGCGCCTCCGGCCCGGGGACCACCAGGTCGATCGCGTTCTCGCGGGCGAAAACCACCAGCGCGGCGAGGTCCATCGCGCCGATCGGCACGCATGTGGCAACCGCCGCGATGCCGGGATTGCCCGGCGCGCACCAGAGCCTGGTCAACAGCGGACTGGCGGCAATCGACCAGCACAATGCGTGCTCGCGCCCGCCCGACCCAATCACCAGAACGCGCATGTGCAGCCTCCGTGAGGGACAAGGGGAGTGTTCGCGACGCTGGCTCTAGCATACGCTGCGGTCATGAACGACCTGCGGCTCGACCCCGTCGGCAACGTGCCGGAATTCACCGTCTCGGAAATCTCCGGGGCGGTGAAGCGCACGCTCGAGGGCAATTTCGGCCGCGTCCGGGTACGCGGCGAGATCACCGAACTGAAGCGCTATCCGTCCGGCCATATCTACTTCTCGCTCAAGGACGAGGGCGCCAAGCTCTCCGGCATCGTCTGGAAATCCGCCGTCCCGCGCCTCGGCATGCAGCCGGAGAACGGCGTGGAGGTGGTGGCGACCGGCCGCATCTCCTCCTACGCCGAACGCTCCTCCTACCAGCTCATCGTCGAGCGGATGGAATATGCCGGCGCCGGCGCGCTGCTGGCCCGGATCGAGGCGCTGCGCCTGCGCCTTGCCGCCGAGGGCCTGTTCGACGCGGCCCGCAAGCGCACCCTGCCGGGGCTGCCGTCGGTCATCGGCGTGGTAACCAGCGAGCGCGGCGCGGTGATCCAGGACATCCGCACCACCATCACCCGCCGCTTCCCGCGCCCCATCCTGCTGTGGCCGGTGCCGGTGCAGGGCGAGGGCGCGGCCGAACGCATTGCCGCCGCGATCGCCGGGTTCGACGCGCTGCCGGCGGGTGGGCCGATCCCCCGCCCGGACGTGCTGATCGTCGCGCGCGGCGGCGGCAGCCTGGAAGACCTGATGGCGTTCAATGAAGAGATCGTGGTGCGCGCCGCCGCCGCCTGCCGCATTCCGCTGATCTCCGCCGTCGGGCACGAGACCGACACCACGCTGATCGATTTCGTCTCCGACCGCCGTGCCCCAACACCGACCGCCGCCGCCGAACTGGCGATCCCGCCGCGCGCCGACCTGCTGGCCGATCTGGCACACACCGCGGCGCGGCTGATCGGCGCACTGAACCGACTGATGCAAGAACGCCGACTGGGCCTGTCGCGGGCCGAGCGCGGCCTGCCCGACTTGCCGGCGCTGGTCGGCACGGCGCGGCAGCGGCTGGATGATCGGGCGGAGCGGCTGCGGCTGGCGCTTCCGAACCTGGTGCGTCGCTGGGCCGCGCGACTGACCTTGGCCAGTTCGACACTGGCGGGCGGACTACGCCACACGCTGGCGGCGCGGCGCGATCGGGCCATCCGGGTGCTGGCCCGCGTCTCGCCAGCGCCATTGCAGGCGCGGCTGCGCGAGGCCCGGGCGCGGCTGGATGGCGCAGCGGGGCGGCTGGAATCCGTCTCGCCGCTCGCCGTGTTGCAGCGGGGGTATGCACTGGTCACCGATGCGGTCGGGCATCCGCTGACCACCGCGAAGGCGATCAGCCCGGGGGCGCGACTTCGCCTGCGCTTCGCCGACGATGAGGTGGGTGCGACCGCCGATGGCGGTGCCAAGCCGAAGCGGCAGGGGCGGCTCGAGCTGTGATGCCAACGGGCGGACATGTTGCCTCGACCGACGCTGCCTCGGGTTGCTACCCCGCGCCGTGTTGCCCCGGGCGCAGCCAGCGGCAGCGCGCAATGCATCGATCCGTCCCATCGGTCATTCGTGGTGACCATCGGCCTCGTGGCCATCGGCCCTGTGACCTTTAGCCTTGTGACCGTAGGCCTTGTGACCGTCGGCCTCGCGCTCGTTGGGCTTGTTCCTTTTGGCCTCGCGCCCATTGGCAGGACGCGGTGACGCCTGACCAGACACGGCCGGTCAGGTGGCTGTCGGTCGCCGCCGTGGCGCTGCTGCTGGCGGTCAGCGTCGCGACGCAATGGCACATGGACGCCTACCGGGCCGACCTGGGCTACGACGAGGCCTCGCACTACGCCTCCGGGCTGATGGTCCACGACTATCTGCTGCACGCCCTGGGGCAGTCGCCACAAAGCCTCCCGCCCCAGAGCTTCCTGCCCGAGAGCTTCCTGATCGACTGGCACAGCCATTATCCACTGGTCGGAATCGGCCATTGGGGACCGCTGTATTACGTGGTCGAGGCGGCGTGGATGCTCGCCGCCGGCACCTCGCGCGCGGCGGCGCTTGCGCTATCGGCGGTGGTCGCGGCGGCGACCGGCACCCTGCTTTGCGTGGTCACCGCGCGCCGGGCCGGTATCGCGGTGGGCAGCCTGGCGGGGATCGCCTTCGTGGTGTCGCCGATCGTGCAGGCGGGCACCGGCGCGGTGATGATCGACCTGCCGATCGCGCTGCTGACCCTGTGGGCGGCATTGGCCTATGCCGCATGGCTGCGCGGCGGGCGATGGGGAATGGCGCTGACCTTCGCGCTGCTGGCGGCAGCGGCGATGCTCGTCAAGGGCAACGGCGCCTGCCTGGCGCTGCTACCGCCCTTTGTCGTGCTGATCGGCTGGCGCTGGGACCTGCTGCGCCGCTGGTCGTTCTGGCTGCCGGTGCCCGTCGTGCTGGTGCTGACCGGCCCGTGGTACCTGATGACCTACGGCTTGGCCGAAGCCGGATTTCGCTACACCTGGGGCTGGGCCTACATGCGCGAGGCATTGCTGGCGAATTCCGCGATCCTGCTGTCCGGCCTGGGCCCGGCGCTGCTGGCGGCAGGCGTAGTGGGCTTTGTCGCGGCGTGCGGCCGGCGCGGTCGGATCGACACCGGCATCACCTGCATGGCCGCGCTGCTGGCCGCGGTCTGGGTGTTCCAGTGCATCGTGCCGGTGGCGATCCAGGACCGCTATCTGGCGCCGGCTGTGCCACCCTTGTTGGCGCTGGCCGGCTGGCTGGTCGCCGGCCTGCTGCCGGTGCAACGGTTGGGGCCGCGATTGGGGCCGGCGTGGCGGGCCGGCGTGATGGCGGTCCTGGTTGCCACGCTGATCCCCGCTGCCGCGCAGGTCGCGGCCAAGCCGCGGTCCGGCATGTTGCAGGCCGCCACCGCGGTGTGGGCGGTCCGCCCGGCGGCCAACCCGGCCGTGCTCGTCGCGGCCAGCAATGCCGCCGAGGGTGCCGCCGTTGCCGCCCTGGCCGAGCGCGACCCGGCGCGGCCGAGCCTGTTCGCCGTGCGCGGCACCCGCCTGCTGGGCGGCGGCGGCTACAATCGGGCCGACTATCTGCCGCGCTACGCCTCACCGCAGGAGGTCATGGCGGCAATCGATTCGTATGCGATCCCATTGGTCATCCTGCGCACCCAGGATGCGGGTGGTGAATGGGCCCATGTCGATCAGGTGGCGGAGGCAGTGCGGCTGTTCCCCGATCGGTGGGAGTTGGTCTGGCGCGAGGCTGGCCCGGGATACGAGGTGCGGTTGTTGCGCATCAAGGACAATGCGGCGAAGCCTGGAGAGATCGCGCGGCTGCGCGCGCTGAGCGCACCGCAGCATCTCGTGGGGCAGTAGCCATCCGGCGCGGCGGCCCGCCTCTCCACGTCATGCCGGCGCATGCCGGTATCCACGACTGTGTGCCAGGCATGGCGCTGATCTCGGAGGTGCAAGTCCTCTACGGGCCGATTGGCCGGAACCGTTAGCCGAAGGCAACTGCGTTGCAGCGATGCAGAGTGGGGAGGAAGCCGGAGGCAAAACTCGGAGCTGACGAACAGGAACCGGATACGAGGCCGGTGCGGTGGGGTAACCCGGCAGTGGACGGGGAAGCCCAAAGGCCAGTCGGACACGCGCACAGGTAAATCCGGCAGCGCTCGAGGGAAGGATCAGTGTTTTACCCTGGGAGATCTCCCGATCTCTCCAGACGATCGGAGCAGGGGGCCGGCGACGGCCTCCGATGGGCCGGGAGAAGTCAGCAGAGGCCATAGTAGTCCGGGCAACCGGGCGAAGGGCTGAATTCGACAAGCAGGGAGCAGCTTGGACCAATCGATGGACGTGAAGCGGCAGCAAGGCGGCGCGGACCAAGGGGACCTTCTCGACGAAACCCTGAAGGCCGCGTTGCGCCACGGCGCCAGCGGGGAAGGCGGAGCCGGACCTGGGGCGACTGAGGAGCCACAAGCGTCTGCGGCATGGGATCATGAACGAGCCTTGACGCGGCAACAAAATGCCGCGCTGAACCTTGTCGGAAACCGCCGTGATACGCGATCCGTACGTCCGGTGGTGTGAGAGGGGCGCTCCGCGAGGGGCGCCCCTACTCGATTGCTTTCGTGCTCTCCGCCCGTCATGGCCGCGAAGCGTGCCCCGGTGCAGGCCGGCCATCCACGACTTCCTTTCCTGCGACCAGTGAAGTC
The DNA here is from genome assembly GCA_963826975.1 of uncultured Alphaproteobacteria bacterium. Lineage (GTDB taxonomy): Bacteria > Pseudomonadota > Alphaproteobacteria > Acetobacterales > Acetobacteraceae > Palsa-883. The sequence goes on from CAWGZJ010000003.1 coordinate 599,673, forward strand.
GTGGATGGCCGGCCTGCACTGGTCGCCACGGGGGTCGATAGCGTATGTCACGAATTTCGGACCAGCAGTTTCAGGCGGGCCAATTTCCAGCCAGTTGCAGGGCTCCGCAGTCGACCTGTAAAAAAGCCAGCCTGCCATTGCGGCGATTGGAAAGCACCACCATGCCCGATAGTGATCGGCTCCGTCTCTCCGCTCAGATCGTCGATCTCGAACAGTGGTGCATCCCGGGGTGAAACACCGCTCAGTCCGGTTCGATCGATGCTGAGCAGCAGCCAACGAATGTCGATGCGCGTGCACCGCCGCGAAACGATGGGCTGGCCGGTCTTGCTTTCACTGGCGCTGCACCTGACGTTATTGCTGTGCTTGCTGATAATTCCACCGACGCAGCCACCAACAGGTGCATCGGAGCCGCTCACGGTGGATGTTATTATGGGGGAAGGGCCGGCAGAGGCGACGTCGGGGCCGCCCGCCCCGACGGAGGCAACCGCCGCGCCGATTGCTCCGGCCGCACCGGTTCAGCAAGCTGAGATACCGCCACCAACGCCGCCGCCCCCACCGGACGTGCCGCCGCCCCCACCGGTTCAGCAAGTTGAGATACCGCCACCAACGCCGGCGCCCGCACCGGACGTGCCGCCGCCCCCACCGGTTCAGCAAGCCGAGATACCGCCACCAACGCCGGCACCCGCGCCAATGCCTGTTCCGCCACCACCCCCGCCGGTGGCGCAGGTGCACCCGCCGCGGGCGCCGCCACAGCGTGCCGCCGCCCGCGCTCCCGTCACCCCGGCGGGGGCGCCTGCGCACGCGCCGGCCGGGCAGAATACGGCCGGGCAGAATGCCGCGAGCCGCGGGGGCGATGCGAACAACGGCGCCGCCTGGATGGGGAAGCTGAAGCAGTGGTGGGACCAGCACTCCTTCTATCCCAAGGAGGCGTCGCAGACCAATGAGGGTGGCAACGTAAAAGTCCACATCGTTATTGCCCCGGACGGCCAGGTCACGTCGATCGAAGTGGTGCAAGGCTCGGGATTGAGTGTGCTCGACGCGGCGGCGGTAGCGGTGTTTCGCAACGCCCATCTGCCGCCGTTCCCGCCGGGCATGCCCGCGCAGCCGGCTGATGTCGTGGTGACGCTGCACTACCGCCCGGGGGACAGCGGCGGGTGATCGGATGCAACCCCAGGGGACAACCCCAGGGGCAACCCCAGGGCCTGGTGAAAACAACACCGCTCCCGACACGAGATACCGATATTCACGCCAGGTATTTTGCGCAGGCAGAATGATGTCGATCGTGCGGAAAATCCTGGACATGCGTCCGGCACGGGCCAATGCTCCTGCCTGTCGCCTTGCTTCAGCGGAAGGCGAGCGACCGCCCCCGTCACCTTCCGACGAAAAAGGAACTGAACGACAAGCTGGCGGCCAGCATCCACGATCCCGGGGATCGCCCGGCGCGCCTCGATTGGGCACTACGCTCGCAGGCGCCGTGCCGCTATAAGGAAATAGTCCGATAGTTCCACCTTGACTGAAAGGCCGTGAGATGCGATCGTTGTGGCGCGCGCGGCGCGCGACAGTCGGCGCGCTGCCCGGCACGCGCTGATGGTGTTGTTCTAAAAAAAGGGGAGAATACTTGATGCGGTTGTCGGTCGCTTCATCCGCCCTTGCTGCAGCTTTTGTTCTGACGCCTGTGGCCGCCGGCTACGCACCCGCGTTGTGCCAGGACTTCAGCATAACGAACCAAGTGGAGCCGGCGAACGCGGCGCGCCGCGACGTGATGAGGCAATTGCAGGCATTGTGGGACGCGCGCGCCTACTATCCCAGACACGCGTCGAACAACGATGAGGGTGGCACTGTCAAAGTCCACCTGGTGATCCTCCCTGACGGCAGGATCTGGACGGTCGATGCGGTGGAAAGCTCGGGATCGCGCACGCTCGACGCGGCCGGCTCCTCGGTGTTCCGCGCCGGGGTCGTGCGGCCGTTTCCACAGGGCGAGCCGCAGGCCGATATAGACATTTCGCTGCACTACGTCCTGGCGCACCGGCACGATCAGCCGGTGGCTGCCGGTTACACGCCCGTGTTGTCCAAGAGCCCCTTCACCATAATGAACGATCCGGTCAAGTCGCCTATCCTTGATACAATGCTGCAAAGGACCTGCACCGGAACGGAAGTGAAGGGGGGGATAAAAAATCACCCTTGGTCCGGAATGCGTTCTTGGGCTCAGGCAATCTTCTTTCGCAAGCCTGACGGCACGCCATGGGTCAAGTATTATGTGTGGGGCCAGCCCAACCTCTCTCCGGTGACAGAAGTAGGCAAAATGGTGCAGTGGACCATGCTAGAACAGTATGGGCGGGGGAAGGAGCCTGTATGGATTCATTACACCTTATGGGCTGACGGCGATAACCATCTCAGTGGCGCCGTAGGTGGCCTTGTTGTTGATGGTCTTGGCGTCCCGTATATTAACAGTATAGGGGGACCAGTCGATCTTACCTGCGCAACAGAAGTCTTGCCTGCGGTTACATCGAGTGGTTTGGTTCCATGGACCCTGGTTACTCCACCTGGTGATCCACCCTGACGGTAACATCTGGATGGTCGACGTGGTGGAAAGCTCGGGATCGCACTCGTTCGGGATGCGGGCCAGCCGGTCACGATGCCCGATGAGAAGGCCGCGGCGGTCGCGACCTGCACCCCGCGTGGCCGAGAAGATGCGCCGGCAGCGCCTCGCCACGCCAGCCTGATCGTATTCGTCGAAATCAACGGCTTTCGCCCCGGCGATCCGCAGCATTGCGCGAGCCAAGGCGCGCAGCTTCCCGTCGCCACGGCCCACACCGGCAAGCTGACCTCGGCGGCGCTGCGCGGCCTTGCTACAACTGGCCAAGAACGCTGCTTTTCAGCACCCCGCTAGCCCGCATTTCTCACACTGTTGCGGGATGATGGCCCAGGGCAGTGTCGGGCATTGTCGTGCCAACAGGTTTTCGCGCCGCCGCCAATACCGGGTGTATTGGCCCAGTGAGTGTAACCAAAGTGCGAAAACCTGTTGGCGCGGCAAGGACCAAGCCAGCACCCGCGAGAGTGTGAGAAATGCGGGCCAGGCGTCTGCGCATAAATCAACACTTTCGGCCGCTGGTATAAAACGTCAGGGCAGCGCGTTCACTGTGCCGATGCGATGCAACGCGACGTTGCCAGCAATGGATCTTCCGCACGCGCGGGATAGGACGCGAAGGGGCCGCGCAGCGACGCGGGCAGCAGCGGCAGCGCCTGGGCCGCGGTGAGCAGCAGCAGGCGGCGGGCGCTCGGCAGGGCGCGCACCGAGCGCTGCAGCCAGTCGAGCCCGGCGCGGCGCCGCCCGTGGCGGATCAGTTCACGGCCGATGACCCAATCGCATTCGGCCTCGGCGCGGGACCGCAGCGCGTCCAGGCGTGTCCGGCCCAGCCGACTGAGCAGCGTCGGGTTGGCGAAGATCACGTCCAGGCAAGCAGTGAAAACGGCAGGGTCGGTGGCCATGCGGTAGTACGCGCCCTCGGGACGCGCCGCGACATGCAGCAGCGGCGCGCGCCCCGGCACGCCGGCGAAACGGCCGATCATGGCGAGGCGGATCATGTAGTCCCAGTCCTCGCCGTAGGCGAGACGGGGACAGAACGGGCCGACCTCGACCGTGGCGGCGCGGCGGATCAGCAGGTGCCCGCCATTGGCAAAGCGGTTGCGGTGCAGCAACGGCTCGAGCAGATCGCCGATGGGTGGGCGCAGCAGACGCCCGGCAATCTCACACGGGCCGGCGGCGGCGACGGCATGTGGGGCGGCACGCAGCCCGGCAACCAGGCGGGTCAGCGCGTTCGGCGTCAGTTGGTCATCGGCGTCGAGGAACAATATCGCCTCGCAGTCGGGTTCGAGCGCCAGAAGGCCGCGGTTGCGCGCCGCCGACACACCTTCGTGGACCTGGCGCAGCAGCGTCAGCCGTTCGTCGGACAAGGCCCAGACCACGTCGGGGGTGCCGTCAGTCGAGCCGTCGTCGACCACCACCATGCGCCAATCGACATGGGTCTGGGCCAGGACGGAGCGGATCGCGGCGCCGATCCAGGGGGCCATATTCCAGGCCGGGGTGACGATACCGACGCGCATCCGGGTCGCTCCGTGTGGGAACCCCTCGGCGTAGGCTAAACCGGTGAACGATTGGTTAGCAGGTGGCCGCGGTCCTGCCTCGCGTCGCGCCTCAACCTGCTTTTTCTACGCCCCTGCGCTTTGCGCCCTCTCCCCGCGCTTTGCGCCGTCCGCCTTGTCGCAAGTGCTCCGCGAACCCACGAAGCGCCGGCGAGGTATACGTAGCGCCTGCCGGCCGCGGGCTGTTCAGCCCGCCAGCTCGCGGGACCGCTTGGTCGCCGCGTCGATGGCACGCTGCATGGCCAGCGGCCAGGCATCGGCCGCCATCAACACCTGCAACGCCCGCTCGGTGGTGCCGGCCGGGCTGGTGACCGCCTTGCGCAGCGCCGCCGCGTCCTCCGTGCTGGCCGCCAGCAGCGCGCCGGAGCCCGACACCGTCTGGCGCGCCAGCAGCCGGGCGAGATCAGCGGGGATGCCCTGCTCGATCGCCGCCTGCTCCATCAGCTCGGCTAGCAGGAAGACATAGGCAGGCCCGCTGCCCGAGACGGCGGTGACGGGATCGAGCAGGCCCTCGTCATCCACCCACGCCACCTTGCCGATCGCCTCCAGCAGCGAGTGGCACAGCGCGCGCTGGTCGGGCGTGACGCCGGCGCCGGGGCACGCCACGGTGACGCCTTGGCGCACCGCGGCCGGGGTGTTCGGCATGGCCCGGACGATCGTTGCGGTGTCGCCGAGCAGGGCGCGAATGCCGCTGATGGTGCGGCCGGCCATGATCGACAGGAACACTGAACTACCCTCTGGGCCGCCGGCAAAGCGCGCGTGTGGCGGCAGGGCTTCGGCGGCGCTTTGCGGTTTCACGGCCAGGACAACGGCGGCGGGGGTGAAGCCCGGGGGGATCGCCGCGGCTTCACCGACCACCGTCAGGTCGGCGCCGGCCATGGCGGCAGCGGACGGCGCGGGGTCGACCGCGACCGAGGGCGCCAGTCCGCGCTCGCGCCACCCGGACAGCATCGCGCTGCCCATGCGGCCGCAGCCGACCAGCAGGATCGGCGGGATTGTGCTCATGTCCTCCCTCGCGTTCGGTTCAGGTGTTGGGGCGGACAGTGGCACGTTCGCGACTGGTGCGGCAGACCCCTTGGCCGATCTGATATCTTGCGACTGGGAACACGGGTGAAGCGGCGCAGCAAAAGCCGCATCATGGTGGGGAAAAGCGTATCGAACGTCGGAGTTCTGTCTGGTCGCGAGATCGATGATCCGTTGATCCAGCCCTCAACGGGTGGGGCAGAAGCGGATGTTGCCGTTCTTGACACAATCAGACCCCCCTTGTAGCAAGCCCCCGCTTTCCGGCGGGGCAACTTGCCAGGAGCGAGCATGAGCGAGGAGCCGGAGAGCGACGAGCCGGACGGTCACGAAGTCTCCTTCGAGGACCGTTTGGCGGCGGCTCGCGACAAGCAGGGGCTTGAGGCTGCGCAATCCGGCCCGGGCAGATCGCCCGACGGGCTGGATGGCAACGCCCTGGCGATCGGGATGCGCGTTGGGGTGGAGATGGTCTCCGCCCTGGTCGTGGCGGTGGCCATCGGCTGGGGGTTGGACCGCCTGCTCGGCACCAAGCCGATCCTGCTCGCGGTGTTCGTTCTGCTGGGCGGCGCGGCCGGGGTGCTGAACGTGTGGCGGGTGTTCGCGCCAAAGCACGCTCCGGCGTCCGGCAAGGACGCGCGAGGCAAGGGCGTGCGTGCCAAAGACGGGCGTGACCAAGACGGGCGTGACAAAGACGCGCGTGACAAAGACGGGGGACTATAGAGTGGCGGCCGGATCAGGTTCGATAGACGCGCTAAGCCAGTTCCGGCTTGAACCGGTGCTTGGGCCGCTGGGCCGGGAACTCTATTTCACCCAAGCCAACTTGATGATGGTGATCGCCGGCGTGCTGGTGCTGGCGCTGATGTGGCTGGGCGCGCGGCCGCGCGCGATGGTGCCTGGGCGCCTGCAATCGGCCGCCGAGATGGCGTATGAGACCGTGATGTCGATGTGCGTCGACACGATCGGTCCGGAGGGAAAAGCGTTCTTCCCCTTCGTGTTCACGCTGTTCTTTTTCATTCTGTTCGGCAATCTGCTGGGCGTCTGGACCTACGACTTCACCTTCACCAGCCACATCGCGGTGACGCTCGCGCTGTCGCTGCTGGTATTCGTGGTGGTCACCTTTGTCGCGCTGCGCATCCACGGGTTGCATTTCTTCAGCTACTTCATGCCCGCCGGCGTGCCGATCGCGCTGGCGCCGTTGCTGATCCCGATCGAGATCCTGTCGTACCTGTCGCGCATCATCTCCCTGTCGGTCCGGCTGTTCGCCAACATGATGGCCGGCCACGTGATGCTGGAGGTGTTCGCCGCCTTCGTCATCATGCTGGGCGGTGCCGGGCTGCTGGGCATCGTGCCGGCGGCGCTGTCGTTCTCGGTCAATGTGGCGCTCATCGGCTTCGAGCTGCTGGTCGCCGTGCTGCAGGCCTATGTGTTCGCCATCCTGACCTGCATCTACCTGCACGACGCCGTTCACCTCCACTAGTCACAACCCTGCCGTAACGGTCAGGCGATCGCCCCGCGCGTCGCCCCCAGGCCATAACGACCACGACGACCTTAACCACCACGACGACCATAACGACCACAACGAAAGGACTGTTCAGATGGATCTCGCCGCCGCTAAGGACATTGGTGCGGGCATTGCCGTCATCGCGCTTGCCGGCGTCGGCGTCGGCATCGGCCACATCTTCGCCGCCCTGGTCAGCAGCGTCGCGCGCAACCCGGCGGCACGTGACCGGGTGTTCGGCTTGGCGATCCTGGGCTTCGCGTTGACCGAGGCGGTGGCGCTGTACGCTCTGGTGATCGCGTTCATCATCCTGTTCGTCTAGGCCGCGGGGCGGGCACGCAAGGTGCGTGACATGTCGAAAGTGATGCGTGCCCTGCGTCGCACCGCGTCGCTCGCGCCGGTGCCGCTGGCGATCGCCCTGCTCACGACGCCCGCGGCGGCGTGGGCCGAGGGCATGCCGCAGCTCGACTTCAAGTCGCCCCTGACGGTGACCCAGGTCTACTGGGGTGCCGCGATCTTCGTCGTGCTCTACGTCCTGCTGGCACGCATCGGGCTGCCGAAGGTCGGCGCGGTGATCGAGCAGCGCGCGGTGCACATTGCCGCCGATCTCGACGCGGCGAAGGCGCAGAAGGCGCAGGCCGACGCCGCGGTGGCCGAGTTGACCGCGACGCTGCAGCGCTCGCGCGCCGAGGCACACGCTGAGATCAACCAGGCCGTCGATCAGGCGAAAGCCGCGACCGCGACGCAGGCAGCGGCGCTGAACGCGCGGCTCGAGGCGCAGCTCAAGGCGGCCGAGGCGCGCATCAATGAGGCACGCGCCGCGGCGATGGGCGCGCTGCACCAGGTGGCGACCGACACGGCGACAACGGTGATCGCGCGGCTGACCGGGGCGTCGCCCGATCCACGGCGCGTCGACGTCGCGGTGGCCGCCGCGTTGACCGCGCGCGGCCACGGCTGACCGGGGACCCAGGGCATGCACGAAGCGAGCTTCTTCGCCGAGCCGCGCAATTGGGTGGCGGCGGCGTTCATCGTCTTCTTCCTGCTGTTCGGCCGCAAGTTGTGGGGCGCGATCACGCAGTTGCTGGATGATCGCGCCGCCAAGATCCGCACCGAGCTGGCCGAAGCGGCACGCCTGCGCACCGAGGCCGAGGCGATGCTGAAGGACGCGCAGGCCCGCCGCGAGGCCGCCGTGGCCGATGCGAGGCACTTGCTGGAAGGCGCCAAGGCCGAGGCCGCGAGGCTGGCCGCGGCCGCCGCGGCCGAGGCCGAAGCGGCGGCCAGCCGACGCGAGAAGATGGCAATGGACCGCATCGCCGCGGCCGAAAAGGCGGCGGTCGACGAGGTGCGCACCACCGCGGCCGAGGTCGCGACCGTCGCGGCCCGACGGGTGATCGCCGACGGGCTGTCCGCCGAGGCTGACGGACGCCTGATCGACCACGCGATCACCCAGCTTCCCGCGGCCCTGGCGCAGCGCCGGGTCGCGTAGGGCGGCGCTTCTTCATTGTGACTGCAACCGCCGGGCCAACTGTACCTCTCCCGCTCTTCGCGGGAGAGGTCGCGGAGCACTTGCGACGCGGGTGAAGGTCTTCGCGCGGCACGACCCTCACCCGCGTCGCTTCGCGCCTCGACCTTGCTCTCCCGCGAAGAGCGGGAGACGTACAGTTGGCCCGGCGGTTCCAGTCACAATGAACATGCCCTAATCGGAACAACTCCAGGACGCCGCGAGGGCGCGGTCCGCACCTGCCGTCAGCTTCGCCACCTGTGGCCAGGCGCATGCCGGACGCGACCATTGCGGCCTGCCCGCAGGACCGAGCTTTGTCGTCAGCAACCACGCCGGCGCCTGGTCCTTTTCCACCCATGACTCAAGCGCCGTCAGCGGATCGAAACCGCGGTTGTCGACGCCCGGTCCGGCATTGCTGCTGCCGCAATGATCCATGCCCGGGATCATGAACAGTCGCGCGAATTTTTCCGTATTCGTGCGTCCATCCGCCGCTTTCGTCACTTCATCATAGTAATCGATCGTGCGAAATGGCGTGACGATCGCATCCGCCCAACCCTGGTAAACGATCAGCTTGCCGCCTTTGGCGTTGAACTTCGACAGATCTGGATCGGTAGCGTCATAGATCTCCGCCATCGGCCGCAGCTTCGGCAGGTCACGCTCGATGTTGTATTCGCGCGCCGGATCGAACAGCGGCCCTGGGGCCACCGGGAAAGCGACGTAGCGCAGGCCGTCGCGCGCAAACTCCATGTCGGCACCGTCGGAAGTGCCGTTTCCGGTCAACCAGGCCGGCCAGAATACCTCCGAGCCCATTGGAATGCCACCGGAATAAAGTGGCTCTCCCGCCCGCGTCGCCGGCCCGGCATACCATTTTTCCAATGTGCCGATCTCCGCCGGTGTCAGGCAGCTTTCGGCAGAGGCGCCCGGGTGGCAGGTCAGCGTTGCCGGCTTGAAGCGGCAGGAGCGGGGATCGTTCACCAACCCGTCCGCATCGGCGCATGCGGCGGCGACGGCGTGGGTGACCAGTGGCAACTTCGCGTTGGTGAAAATGGGCTTGCCGTTGGCGCCCGCGTTGGATTGCAACAGGTATGGGAACAGCGCCCCACCCAGGTGCAACAGATCCAGCGCCGGGGCGCCGGCGATGATGCCGTCAAAATCACCGGGGAAGCGTGACGCCTCCATCAACGCCTGCCGCCCGCCATTGGAACAGCCATCGAAATAGGATTTCTCCGCGGCGGTACCATAGAGGCCCCGGATGATGGTCTTGGTGACGCGAGCCGTTTCGGTCACGGCGCGCCACCCCCAGTCCGCCCGCGCTACCGGGTTGTCCATCGCCCAGCGCCCGTCTGTCGCCGTTGCGCCCCAGTGTCCGGCATCCATCGTCGAGACCGCGTAACCACGCCGCAGGCCGAGATTCATCGTGCCGATCTGGCCCGGGGTATCGAGCGAGCCGCAGAACCCACCGCAGCCGAGCATCAGGAACTTGCCGTTCCAGCCTATTGTGGGCAGGTGAATTTCGAAATTGATCGCCGGGCGAACGAAGCCGAGGACGCGGCAATACTCGGGCAGCCCGTTCCTGGCAGGTACGACGGTTGATGACAGCAGGTTCGTCGCTTCGATCTTCGACTGCGCGATCGCCGCGCAGTCACCCGCCACATCCGCGCGCGCTTGCAGGGGCGCCATCAGTGCCAGCGCAAACAGCGCACCGAGCAACCGCCTCATCTCGTCACTCCCCGATTAATCACACGGCGTTTCCCGTTTGGCCGAACTGTGTTGCCAAGTTTGGAGATTCCGCGGGACAGTCGCAACGGCTCGACCGCGTCGGGCAATGACTTACACCTCTCCCGCGAAGAGCGGGCGAGGTGTAAGGTGCGGGAGGAATGAACCATGCGGCCCGAAGACATCATCGCCGACAAGCGCCGCCCCTTCACCGGCGCCGAATACATCCAGAGCCTGCGCGACGGCCGCGAGGTCTATATCGACGGCGAGCGCGTCACCGACGTCACCACGCATCCCGCCTTTCGCAACAGCGTCCGCTCGATCGCCCGCCTTTACGACGCCCTGCACGACCCGGCACGACACGATGTCCTGACCTGCCCGACCGACACCGGCTCGGGCGGCTACACGCATCGTTTCTTCCGCGTGCCGCGCTCGCGCGAGGACCTGCGCGGCGCCCAGGCCGCGATCGCCGAGTGGTCGCGCCTGTCCTATGGCTGGATGGGCCGCACGCCCGACTACAAGGCGGCCTACACCAACACGCTGGGCGGCAACGCCGACTATTACGGCCCCTACGCCGGCAATGCCCGCGCCTGGTACAAACGCGCCCAGGAAGCCGTTCCGTTCATGAACCATGCGATCGTCAATCCGCCGATCGACCGCCACAAGCCGGCCGAGCAGGTGAAGGACGTCTTCGTCTCGGTGGAAAAGGAAACCGATGGCGGCATCATCGTTTCGGGGGCCAAGGTCGTCGCCACCTCGGCCGCGATCACCCACTACAACTACATGGGCCAGAGCTCGAAGACGGCGACCGAAGACCTCGACATGTCGCTGATGTTCATGGTGCCGATCGACGCGCCCGGGCTGAAGCTGATCTGCCGCACCTCCTACGAGCACGCCGCGCTGCGCAACGGCTCGCCATTCGATTATCCGCTGTCGTCGCGCTTCGATGAGAACGACGCGATCTTCATCCTCGACAAGGTGTTCGTCCCCTGGGAGGACGTGTTCATCTACCGCGATCCGGCCCGCGTGCTGAGTTTCTATCCGCGCTCCGGCTTCATGCAGGGCTTCCAGTTCCAGGGCTGCACGCGCTTCGCGGTGAAGCTGGATTTCATCTGCGGCCTGCTGGCCAAGGCGCTGCGCTGCACCGGCGGCGATGAGGCGCGCGGCAACCAGGTGCTGCTGGGCGAGGCGGTGGCCTGGCGCCACCTGTTCTGGTCGCTGTCGAACGCGATGGCGAACGATCCAGATCCGTGGAATGGCGACGCGGTGCTGCCCAACCTGCGCGCCGGCCTGGCCTATCGCGTCTTCGCGCCGGACGCCTATCCGCGCATCAAGGACATCATCGAGCGCACGGTGACCTCGGCGCTGATCTACCTGCCGTCCTCGGTAAAGGATTTTGCCAACCCGGCGATCGAGCCCTATCTGCGGCAGTATGTCCGCGGCTCGCACGGCATCGACTACGTCGAGCGCATCAAGATCATGAAGCTGCTGTGGGACGCCATCGGCACCGAGTTCGGCGGCCGCCACGAACTGTATGAGCGCAACTACGCCGGTGGGTGGGAGGATATCCGCGCGCAGACGCTGACCGGCGCGCAGCGCGGCGGCGACCTGGCGGCGATGGAGGCGCTGGTCGATCAATGCATGGCCGACTACGACGCCAACGGCTGGGTTGGTGATACGTGGTGCGATCCGGGCGAGACAGGGTGAGGACTGGTAGGACAACATGAAATTCGAGCTAGAAGAAAGCCTCCGAGGCGCATCTAACGAAGAGCTCTTGGATGACCTCCGCCACGGTGCGAAAGCGATTGGCCGAAACACCATCACGATGGCGCGATATGAAGAGGTCGGGAAGACCCACCCAGGTACGATGCAAAGGCGGTTCGGATTGTGGCCTGACGCGCTACGGCTGGCGGGCCTGCAACCAGGCAGATCCAAAATTGGCATTAGCAACGAAGATCTCTTTGAGAATATCAAATCGCTCTGGATCGGCCTCGGGCGAGGCCAACAGTGCAATTTAGGCAAAGGCAACGCATTTAGTGTATGATATTGTGAGTAGATCAATGAGGGTGATTATCGGCGGCTTGCCGATTCCGAGGCAAGGCCTCAACGTCGTTCACCCGCTCAAGCTGCCTTCTGCGTATCCAACGTAAAATCCAGGCGGATCACGTCATAGGGCAGAATCATCTTCCCTTCCGGTGTCTTGTCGATGAGGCCGGATAGATGCAGCGCGCGCACGTCGCTGTGTACCGCCCGCACATCGCGCTCGACGCGACGCGCGATCTCGCGAATGGCAAGCGGACCCTGCCCAGCCATCGCCCGCAGGATCGCCCAGCGCTTGGCATTAAGCAGTTTCCACGCACCTTCCAGGCTTTCGAAGTCGAGGCGTGCCGCGGCTTCGGGCTTGCCGGTCTTCCATGCGCGGATGATATGCGCGCGCTGCTGGGCCACCGGCTGGTTACCGATGATCAGGGTTTTCATCGAGATAGCTCCTTGTGTCCGCATCGAAGTCCTCAAGCAATCGCTCGATCGTCGTAAAGTGATAGGCCGTCTCCTGGGTGCCTCGGTGACGATGATCGCCCTTGCCGGATTCGTTATCATAGCGCAGCACACATTCTTCCCGATCGACTAGTGCCAGCCGATACTTGTAACGATGCTCGCTGCCGGGCAGCCGGCGTGGCAATTGCCATACGACGATCTCCGCGAATATCGAGGACCGTTTATTCTCGCGGCGGCGGACCAGGAGTGTCGCCTTCATCCCGCGCGCCAATAGCGATAGTCGCGGGTGTTGTCAACGAAAGCAACACCCAGGCAGGTACTCTGGTGGCTTGTGGGACGCCATCGGCACCGAGTTCGGCGGCCGGCACGAACTGTATGAGCGCAACTACGCCGGCGGGTGGGAGGACATCCGCGCCCAGACCCTGACCGGCGCGCAGCGTAGCGGCGACCTGGTGGCGATGGAGGCGCTGGTCGATCAGTGCATGGCCGACTACGACGCCAACGGCTGGACTGGCGAGGTGTGGTGCGATCCGGCGGCGCCGCATTGATATCAGGCTTGTCATCGCCTTGACCCGCGGGATCAAGCCATCCGCGCGGCATCGGATTAATACCGGCGCCCCTAAACATTGACGCACGGGCCGCTACCCCCGTCATGCCGGCGAAGGCCGGTATCCACGACTCTTTGCTGCAACGAAGGCAAGTCGCGGATACCGATGCGAGTTCCGCGCATCTCTTTGCAGGGGGCAGTCTCGACCACGCCTGGCTGATCGCGCGGTTGTCGCGCCATCCACGTAAAGCTACCGCCGCCGTACCTCAAACGCGCACAGCGCCGCCACCATGATCGCCCCGCCAACGAACTGCACCGGCGTCAGTACCTCGCCCAGCACCACGATACTCAACAGCGTCGAGACAACCGGCTCCAGGTTCATGATCAATGCTGTCCGGAACGCCCCGATCCGCGCGGTCGACGCAAACAGCGCAAGTATTGAGGTGGTGCTGCACACGCACACCCCGAACACGCCCACCCAGCCGACCGTGCCGCGCGGAAATCCTGGCGCCCCGAGCACCACCGAGCCCAGCAGTAGCAAAGCCGTAGACGACAGCATCGAATACCACGTGGTCAGACGCGAATCGGCCCCCGACAACGCCCCCCGTGCAATCAGCAGCACCACCGTCCGGCACAGCGCGGCGCACATCGCCAGGATCACGCCCAGCCACGCCAGATGTGCGGTATCCGCGCCTAGCATCAGCCCCAGGCCGAGCAGCGCCACCACTGCCGCGAGGGCGCTGGCAAACCGCAATCGTTCCAGCCCGACCACGGCACCTGCAATGCCGGTCAGCAGCGGGTAGATGAAGTAGCTCAGGATTGCGATCGGCACCGCGACCATCCGGATCGCCGCGAACAGCAGATAGAGATTGCCGGCGAACAGCAGCCCGATGCCCAGCGCGATCAACCGCTGCCGCCTGGTGTGGCGCTGCGCGGGCGGCGCGCTGCGCAGCCAGGCCAGCACCAACAGCGTGCCGAACACACCGCGCGAGGACGCAAGCGTCAGCGCATCCATCCCGGCCAACAGCGCGAGCTTGGTGAAGATGTCGGAAATCCCGAACGACACCCCCGCCAGCACGCCAGGTCCGATCGCACGCAGCCCGTCTTCCGGCAAAGCCAAGGCATCCGCAGGGCCCGTCGCGCTGTGCTCGCGCACAAAGCTCGTCGCGCGATGCGCGCGCCAGAAGTTCATCGCGCGATCGGGGCGCTGAGAAACGCCTCGACCACCGCCAGGAACCCTGCCGGATTGTCCGCGTGCACCCAGTGCCCGGCGTGCTTCACCGTCACGAAGCGAGCGGCGGGGAACAGCGCGCGGATCGCCGGACGATACTCCGGGCGGATATAGTCCGAGGTCTCGCCAGCAACGAACAGTGTACGGCCCGGATCGGTCGCGTCGGCCGGTCCGTCCCAACCCTCGATATCCGCCATCGCCGCGGCGATCTCATCCAGCCCGATCCGCCAAACCGGCGGCGCGCCCAGGCGCAGGTTCTGCAGCAGGAAGGCACGCACCGATGCTTCGGGCACCGCGTCGGCCAGGGCGGCATCGGCCTCGGCCCGCGTCAGCCCGTCGTGCAGCGGGACCGTCAGCATCGCTGCGACGATCGGATGGTTGTGTGGCGGGTAGACCACCGGGGCGATGTCGGCGACCAGCAACCGCTCCACCGCTTCGGGGCGCAGCAGCGCCGCGCGCATCGCCACCTTGCCGCCCATCGAGTGCCCGATCAGCGCCGCCGGCAACGCGCCCAGCGCGGCGAGCGTCTCCAGCACGTCCTCGGCCATCGTGGCGTAGCGCATGTCCGACCCATGCGGGCTGGCACCGTGGTTGCGCAGGTCCAGCGCGATGACGCGCCAGCGCTGTGCCAACGCCCGCTGGACCTGACCGAAATTCCGCGCCTGGCCGAACAACCCGTGCAGCAGCACCAGCGGCGCCCCTGCCTGGATCGGGCCGGCCTCGATCGCATGCAATATCATCGCGCTACCGGTGCGCGAGCCGGCCAAGCCGCCACCGCCAGCCAGATGAAAAGCCGAGCCTGCGCGAGCCGCAACAATGTTTTGGGCGGGGTCGTGAACGTGGCTTGCGAAACGTTAAACCAGCATGACATATGCGTTATATGACCTTCGCCCTCACCGGCCGCTGCCCCCGAACCGGGCAGATCGGCGTTGTCGTCGTTTCCTCGGCCATGGCGGTCGGCGCCCGAATCGCCCACTGCGTCGCCGGCGTCGGCGCCATGATCACGCAGCATCGCACCGATCCCCGCCTCGGACCACGTGGGCTGGACCTGCTGCGCGCCGGCCGCACGGCGCAGGAGACGATCGACACCCTCGTCGCCACCACGCCGCATATCCAATGGCGGCAGATCGCGGCGCTGGACGCGGCCGGTTCCACCGCCATCTACAGCGGAGTCCGCACGCGCCCGGAAATGAGCGAGGTGGCGGCGCAGGACGCTTGCGCGGTCGGCAACACCCTGGTCAGCGCGCGGGCCACGCCGGCCATGCTGCTGGCGTTCCAGGCCGATCCTGCCGCACCGCTCGCCGAGCGCCTCGTCTGTGCCGCCGAGGCCGGCCTGGCTGCCGGCGGCGAGCAGACCTCGGCGCACAGCGCGCATCTGCTGGTGGTCGAGCGGCACAGCTTTCCGCTGATCGATCTGCGCGTCGACTGGCACGACCACCCAGTCACCGAACTGCGCGCGCTGTGGATACGCTACGCGCCGCTGGCGATCGGCTACGTCACCCGCGCGATCGATCCGGACCACCCTTCGATACGGTAGTGCAGCGCGGGAAGACCGGCGGGCAGATAACGCCACCCGGACCGATAACGCCCAGCAGGCACATCGCATCAACCGGCGCCGCGGGCGCGCGTCAGGCCGGCCAGCACTGATGGCCGCCGTCGACCCGCAGCACCTGTCCGGTAATGAAATCCCCGGTCGGGCCTGCGAACACCGCCACCGCGCGCGCGACCTCATCCACCAGTGCGATGCGCTCCAGCGTGCCGCCTTCCGCTAGGCGCGCCGGATCGACCGCGCGCGTGTTCAGGAACCGGCCGGTCCGCGTGTCGCCCGGGGCGATGCTGTTGGCCGTCACGTTGAATGGTCGCAGTTGTGCCGCCAGGCAGCGGGTGAAATGGATCGCTCCCGCCTTGGCGGTGGCATAGATCGCCCCGCTTGCCCGCCCGCCATAGGCCGCGATCGAGCTGACCGTAACGATGCGCCCGGCGCGGCGCTGCATCATGCCGCGCGCGACACTCTGGCAGACCAAAATGGTGCTCAGCAGGTTGCGGTCCAGCACCGCGCGGACATCCACCTCCTTCACCATGATCGCATCGTTCGGATCGGGCTTGCCGCCCGCCGCCGCGATATCACCGCCGGCGTTGTGCACCAGGATGTCGATCGGACCGAGCTTCGACGTGACAGTCTCCACCACGCGTTCCACGTCACCCGACACGGTCAGATCGCCAAGCACCGACAGCGTCGTGACACCGTAACGTTCGCCCACCTCGCGCGCGGTGTCGGTCAGGGTGGTGCCTTCGCCGTACTCGGCGGGGCCGTGCTCACGCATGCCATGCAGCGCGACCTGGCAGCCGAGGCCTGCCAGCGCTTCGGCGAAGGCCCGCCCAAGACCGCGGCCGGCCCCGGTCACCAGGGCGATCTTGCCGTGCAAGGCGGAATGTTCCGGTGATGCTGTCATGTCTTGCTTCCCCTCTACTAACCCTTGATCCGCGCCATCGCCTGGCTGAACCCGCTGCGCAGCACCTCGGCGTCGCTGGAATACGCCAGCAGCAGCGCGCCGGCCTGCTTCCATTGCTGCACCTGCTCGAAGCTGGCGGCGAGCATGGCGCAGGTCTTGCCGTGCCGCTTCGCCGCCGCCAGGATCAGATCGCGCTTCTCGTCCAGCACGCGTGCCTGGTCCGGCGAGCCGAACACGCCCAGATCCTGCGCCAGGTCCGCCGGCCCGAGGGTCAGCGCATCGATGCCGTCCATCGCCGCGATCTTGTCCAGATCGGCAAACGCGGCCGCGGTTTCCAGCATGACGGTGACAAACATCTGCCGGTTGGCGAAAGCGCGGCGCTCCGCCACGGTGCCGGACGTATCGAAATCGGTCGCGACGCCCGACCCGCCGTTGCCGCGCAGTCCCATCGGGGCGTAGCGCGACGCCGCGACGATCTCGGCGGCGTGCGCGGCGGACTCCACCTGCGGGCAGTGCAGGTTCCACACGCCGATATCGAGCAGCCGCGTGATCCACTCGCGATTGGCCTTCGGCGGCCGCACCGCGATCGGGAAATTCAGCGCGCGCGCCAGCAATGCCATGTCGGCGATGGTGTCGATCGACAGCGAAGTATGCTCCATGTCGACGCGCGCGAAATCCAACCCGGCGGCTTTCAGCAACGACAGAATGGATGGGGTGCGCACCATGGTGATCCAGGTGCCGATCTGCGCCTCACCGCGCTCGACACCTGCACGCATAGGGTTGGGTTGCATCGATTGTTTCCTCCTGCATTCTATCTCATACCGTCACGACCGCGATCTCTTCGTCACGGGCGCTCTCTGTTCGTCATGGCCGTTCTCTCGTCGTCATGGGTGGGCTTGACCCGGCCATCCATCGCGGCACGGTGCTGGAATGGATGGCCGGGTCAAGCCCGCCCATGACGACGAGAGAACGGCAGCGGCGACTCGACGGCGCGCGGTGTCAACGAAGCCGCCACAAGGGGAACACGATCATGCAGGCGGACTACGTCATCATCGGCGCGGGCTCAGCGGGATGTGTCCTCGCCAACCGCCTCACAGAGGACCACAACACCCGCGTCGTCCTGCTGGAAGCCGGCGGACGCGACTGGAATCCGCTGATCCAGATCCCCGCCGGCTACATGAAGCTGCTGGACCACAAGACCCTGACCTGGGGTTTCAAGGCGGAACCCGACGCGGGCACCAACGGCCGCGCCATCAACTATCCGCGCGGCCGCGTGCTGGGCGGATCGAGTTCGATCAACGGGATGATCTACGTCCGCGGCCAGCCGGAGGATTTCGACCACTGGGCGCAACTCGGCAATCGCGGCTGGTCGTGGGACGACGTGCTGCCGTTCTTCAAGCGGGCGGAGAACTGGGAAGCCGGCGCCGATACAACGCACGGGGCAGGGGGGCCGCTGCACACCTCGAAGACCGCCGACATGCCGCTGCTGTGCCACGCCGCGATCGAGGCCGGGCAGCAGATCGGCATGCAATACCGCGCCGACGTGAACGATCTGCCGCCCGGGGCCGGCGATGGCATCGGCTGGGTGCAGCAGACCCGCGGCGGGCGATTCCGCGCCAGCGCCGCGCGCAGCTATCTGCGTCCGGCAATGAAACGACCGAATCTTCAAGTCGTCGCCAACGCGCTGGTGCACCGTATCCTGCTCGACGGGACACGCGCCGTCGGTGTGGAATATTCCCGCAGCGGCACGATCCAGCGCGTCGACGCCGCGGCCGAAATCATTCTGTCCGCCGGCGCCGTCGGCTCGCCGCACATCCTGCAACTGTCCGGCGTCGGCGACCCCGATCATCTCGATCGCGCCGGCATCGCGGTCAACCACGTGCTGCGCGGTGTCGGGCGGAACCAGCAGGACCACTTCCTCGCCCGCGTCTCCTGCGCGGTCACCGGCGCACGCACGCTGAACGAGAAATCCCGCGGCGCGCTGTTTGCCGGCGAACTCCTGCGCTACGTGTTCGCCGGCAAGGGGATGCTGACCTACGCCGCGTCGCTGGTCGCCGCCTCGGTCAAGGTGCTGGAGGAATCCGCAACCCCCGACATCCAGGCGCTGTTCGCCCCCGGCAGCTACGCACCCGGCCCGGTGCGCAAGCTCGATACCAAACCCGGCATGACCGCGGGGATGTGGCAGATGCGCCCGCTCAGCCGCGGCTATGTCGAAGCGAAATCGAACCGACCCGCCGAGGCACCCGCGATCAATCCGCGCTACCTCAGCGAGGAGACCGACCGGCGCGCGGTGGTCGGCGGCCTGCGCTTCGTCCGCCGGTTGTTCGCGGCGCCGGCGCTGGCAAAATACGTCATTGCCGAAACGGTCCCCGGCAGCCAGGCGCAGACCGACGACGAGCTGCTGGACTACGCGCGCCAGACCGGCGGCACGGTGTTCCATGCCACCTGCACCTGCAAGATGGGACAGGACACGATGGCGGTGGTGGACGACCGGCTGCGCGTGCACGGGCTGGAACGGCTGCGCGTGGTCGATGCCTCGGTGATGCCGGCGGTGACCTCGACCAACACCAACGCGCCGACCATCATGATCGCCGAGAAGGGCGCCGCAATGATCCGCGAGGATGCGCGCCAGGGCGCACGACAAGGCGGCGCCCGCGTCAGTCAGCCACGCGCAGCATGATCTTGCCGACATGCGCGCTGGATTCCATCAGCCGGTGCGCCGCCGCCGCCTCGGCCAGCGGGAACGTCGCGTGGATCACCGGGCCGCAACGACCCGCGTCCAGCACCGGCCATACCTTCTCGCGCAACGCCGCGGCGATCGCGCCCTTCTGTGCCGTGGTGCGCGGCCGCATGGTGGAGCCGGTGATGGTCAGCCGCTTGGTCATGACAGTAACGAAATCGAATTCTTCGACCTTCGATCCTTCCAGGAACGCGATCAGCACCAGCCGCCCATCAATCGCCAGCACGCGCAGATCCCGTTGCAGATACGGCGCACCAACCATGTCGAGCACCACATCCACGCCACGCTTGCCGGTCAATCGCGCGATCTCCTCGACGAAGTCCTGCGCGCGGTAATTGATCGCCGCAGTGGCGCCAAGCTCGACGCAGGCGGCGCATTTGTCATCGGAGCCGGCGGTGACATAGACCGTCGCGCCGAACTCGCACGCCAGCTGGATCGCGGTGACGCCGATGCCGGACGAACCGCCATGGATCAGCGCGCGCTCACCGGCGGCCAGCCTGCCGCCCTGGAACAGATTCGCCCAGACGGTGAAATAGGTCTCCGGCAGAGCCGCGGCGTGAACGGCATCGTAGCCCGACGGCCAGGGCAGACATTGCGGTCCCGGCGCGACGCAGTATTCCGCGTAGCCCCCGCCGTTGGTCAACGCACAAACGCGGTCACCGATCCGATACGCCGTCACCTCGGCGCCGATGCCGACAACTTCCCCGGCGACCTCCAGACCCAGCAGCGGGCTGGCACCGGGCGGCGGCGGATACGACCCGCTACGCTGCGCCACGTCCGGGCGGTTGACCCCGGCCGCCAGCACGCGGATCAGCACCTCGTCCGGCTTCGGGCTGGGCACCGGACCGGTGGTCAGGCGCAGCACCTCCGGTCCTCCGGGCGCGGTTACTTCGACATGGGACATGGTCTGCGGCACTTGCATCGAAGTCGTCCTCCCGGGTGATGGGCAGTTGCGCAATGCCATGCCACGATCGCGGCAATCATCCAAGGAGACGCGTCCATGCCTGACCCGCTCGTGCTGTCCGCCGATCCCGAGCCGGGCACGCGCCTGCTGGTCACCGGCGGCGCACGCGGCATCGGCCGCGCGGTCGCCGACGCCTACGCGGCGCGCGGCGGACGCATCTGCATCCTGGATCGCGATCCGGTGGCGGACGCGCCGCCCGGCTGGCTCTGCCTTCAAGGATCGGCGGCCATTGGCGCGGACATCGAGCAAGCTTTCGCCGCGATGGATCGTGCCTGGGGCGGCGTCGATGTGGCACATGCGAATGCCGGCATGTCCGCCAACAAGCCAAGCCTGGAACTGACGGAAACCGAATGGCACGCCGTGCTGGACCTGAACCTGACCGGCGTGTTCCTGACGGCGCAAGCCGCCGCGCGGCGCATGGTCGCGGCGGGGGCCGGGGTGATCCTCGCCACCAGCTCGATCTACGGCATCACCGCAGGCGCGAACCGCGCCGCCTACACCGCAACGAAAGGCGCGGTCTCGAACCTCGTGCGCACGCTCGCCAGCGAGTGGGGGCCGCACGGCGTCCGGGTCAACGCGATCGCGCCTGGCTACGTGCAGACCGACATGATGGAGACGTTGGTGCAGCAGGGGCTGCTCGATCGGCAGGCGCTGCTGGCCCGCACCACACTGCGCCGCCTCGGCCGACCGGCGGACATCGCCGCGATGGCGTGCTTCCTCGGTTCGCCGGCGGCCGCATGGATCAATGGCGCGATCATGTCGGTGGATGGCGGCTGGCTCGCCAATGGCGGGCCGTAACCGGCATCTACGGATGCAGCAGCATTAGCCGCATTGCGGTCACCATCACCCCGACGCCGAGCGTTATCATGCCGCCAAGCCGGATCGTCAGATCACGCCGAAGTAGCTGCATTTCACTTCGCAAGCCCGCTTCGGAGGCTTTCAGGTCCGATCGCAAGGCAGCCTCGGAGGCTTTCAAGTCTGCTCGCAAGGCAGCTTCGGACGCTTTCAGGTCTCCTCGCAAAACCGAGATATCCCCTCGCAAGGCCGCCTCGGACACTTTCACATCCGTGTTCGTCGCCCACTCGGCACCTGACATGGCTTCGGCCAGCGCTTCCGACGCACCGGCAGCCACCGGTCCAGCCAAGCCCGCCGCCTCCAGGCGCTGTGCCAGTCTCAATGTATCGAACGGAACCGCGTTCATCGTGCAACCTTATGTCAGGGCAACACCACCAGTCCACCACACCGGCCTTAACAACCGGTTGCCACCACGCGCCCGGGATGGTCCCATGCCGCCTCACCACGCACGGACACAAGCCCCCACATGGACCCGATCACCGAGGAACTCTTTCGCAACGCCGTCGCCGCGCTCGGCGATGAGATGGTCCTGACGATCTACCGCACCGCCTATTCCGGCGTGTTGAAGAACATCATGGATTACAGCGCCGCGATCTGCGACGCGGACGGCCGGCTGGTGGCGCAGGGACTGAGCCTGCCGGGCCACCTCTGCTCCATCCCCGTCGCCCTGCAAGCGGCGCTGCGTCACTACGGGAAGGACATCGCCGAGGGCGACATCCTGATCAACAACGATCCCTACGACGGCGGCATGCACCTTCCCGACATCTTCATCTTCAAGCCGCTGTTCGCCGATGGAAGCGTCATCGCCTATGCCGCAACGATCTGCCACCATACCGATGTCGGCGGCCGCGTGCCGGGCTCCAACGCCTCTGACAGCACCGAGATCTACGCCGAAGGGCTGCGCATCCCGCCGCTGAAGCTCTACGAACGCGGCGTGCCGAACGCCACCCTGTTCCGCATCATCGAGCGCAACGTCCGTGTTCCCAACCGCGTCTTCGGCGACATCCGCAGCCAGCTCGCGGCCTGCGAGATCGCCGCGCGCGGCATGGTGGACATCGTCGCGCGCTACGGCGCCGACCAGGTGCGCACGCTGATGATCGCGACCATGGACTATTCCGAACGCCTGACCCGCCACTGCCTGGCGCAACTGCCGGACGGCGAAGCCACCTTCACCGATTGGATCGATGACGACCAGATCGACCAGGGCAAGCCGATCCCGCTGGTTTGCACCGTGCGCAAATACGGCGAGACGATGGAGGTGGACTGGACCGGCAGCGCGCCGCAGGTGAAGGGCGCGATCAACAACACCTGGAGCTACACCGCCGCGGCCAGCTTCACCGCGGTCAAGTCGGTGCTGTCGATCAACATGCCAAACAACGACGGCGTGTTCCGCCCGATCCGCGTGATCGCGCCGGAGGGCACCATCATGCACGGCAAGCTGCCCGCCGCCTGCGCGGCCCGCGGCCTGACCGGGTTCCGCGCGGTGGATTGCTGCTTCGGTGCGCTGGCGCAATTGTATCCCGACCGCGTGTTCGCGGCCTCGGACGGCGGCAACACCGGTGTGACGATCGGCGGCTACGACAAGGAGCTCCGACCGTTCATCTACGTTGATTTTCTTTCCGGCTCTTGGGGCGGGCGGCCCTGGGCGGACGGGCTGGACGGCAACACCTGCATGTTCGCCAACATGGCAAGCTTCTCGGTCGAGGTGATCGAGGCGGAAAACGAACTTGAAGTGCTGGACTACGAATTTGTTCCCGACACCGGCGGGGCTGGGAAATTCCGCGGCGGCATGGCGCAGCGCAAGACCTGGCGCATGCTGGGCGATGAGGGGATCCTCCAGGTCCGTGCCGACCGGCAGACGCATCGGCCCTATGGGCTGAAAGGCGGCGGCCCTGGCGCGCCAGGACGCAACGTCATGGACCCGGGAATGTCGTCGGAACAGACGCTGCATTCGAAGATCACGATGACGCTGCGGCACGGCCAGGTGTTCCGCCACGACCTGCCCGGCGCCGGCGGCTGGGGCGATCCGTTGACCCGCGACCTGACGCTGGTGGCGAAGGATCTGCGCGACGGACTGGTAACGACCCAGGGTGCCGCGCGCGACTACGGCGTGATCGCGCGCGGCGATCCACCGATGATCGACACCGCCGCAACCGAAAAATTGCGCGCACGCCGCAGCGCCAGCCGCATGCCGCTGCTGGACGTGACCTGGGTCCCGGCGGAGGCCGCGGAATGACCCTGCGCATCGGCATCGACATCGGCGGCACCTTCACCGATCTTGTCGCCATCGCCACCGATGGGGCCATCACCACCCGCAAGGTCGCCTCCACTCCGCACGACTATGGCGAAGGCATCATCGCCGGCCTGCAGGAACTGCTGACCGACGGCGTCAAAGTCGCCGACGTGCTGCACGGCACCACGATCGGCTCCAACACCGTGCTGGAGGGCACCGGCGCCCGCACCGCGCTGATCACCACGCGCGGCTTCCGCGACATCCTGGAAATCCGCGACCTGCGCATGCCGGTGCTGTACGACATGGCCTGGACCAAGCCGCGCGCCCTGGTCGAACGCCGCCTGCGTCTGGAGATAACCGAGAAGCTGCGCCCGGACGGCAGCGTCGCGATCCCGCTCGACCCCGCCAGCATCGATGCCGCGATCGCCATGCTGCGCGCGGAACGAGTGGAAAGCGTCGCGATCTGCCTGCTGCACAGCTACGCCAACCCGGCGCACGAGCGCGAGGTCGCCGACCGCCTGCGCGCCGCGCTGCCCGACCTGTCGATCTCGATCAGCCATGAGATCCTGCCGGAGATCAAGGAATACCCGCGCACCAGCACCACCGTGATCAACGCCTATGTCCAGCCCGTGGTGCGCGCCTACATCACCGCGCTGGACGCCAGGCTGCGCGCGCTCGGGATCGATGCGCCGCTGCAACTGATGCAATCCAACGGCGGGCTCGCCTCCGTCGCGTTCGCCGCGGCAGCCCCGGCGCACATCATCGAAAGCGGCCCCGCGGCAGGCGTGGTCGGCGGCGCGGCCCTGGCGCGGCATCTGAACGAACCACGGCTGATCACCTTCGACATGGGTGGCACCACCGCCAAGGCCGGCCTGGTCGAGAACGGCGAGGTCCTGCGCAGCGAGGCCATCGAGGTCGGCGGCGGCGTCATGGTCGGCTCCCGCCTGCTGGTCGGCGCCGGCTACATGCTGAAACTGCCGGCGATCGACCTGGCCGAGGTGGGCGCCGGCGGCGGCTCGATCTGCCGGCTGGACGCGGCCGGGGCGCCGAAGGTGGGACCGGACAGCGCCGGCGCCGACCCCGGCCCGGTCTGCTACGGGCGCGGCGGCACCGCACCGACCATCACCGATTGCAACCTGGCACTGGGCTATCTCGACCCCGGCGGGCTGGTGGGCGGTGCGCTTAGACTGGATGTGGCGGCAGCACGGGCGGCAATTGCGCGCGACCTGGCCACCCCCATGGGCTGTTCCGTCGAGGTCGCGGCGTCCGGCATGCTGCGCCTTGCGGCAGCCAGCATGATGCGGGCAATCCGTGCGGTCTCCGTCGAACGCGGGCGTGACCCACGCCAATTCACCCTGCTCGCGTTCGGCGGCAACGGCCCGCTGTTCGCCGTCGCGATGGCCGCCGAGCTTGGGATCGCGCGGGTGATCATCCCGCCGATGCCCGGTCTGTTCAGCGCCTTCGGCCTGCTGGTCGCCGACACCGAGCACCACGCCAGCCAGAGCCTGCGCACCAGGCTGGACCAGGCCGAGCCGGAGCGGTTCGCAGCGGTGCTGGCGGCGCTGGAGCAGGCCGGTGCGCAGCGCTTGGCGCGCGACGGATTTCCGCCCGACCGCCGCAGTGTCCGCTACGCCGCGCTTGCCCGCTATGTGGGCCAGTCGAGCGAGATCGAGGTGCCGCTGCCCGTGGCTCCGGCGGCGGTGCTGCTGGCGGAACTCCCGGCACGGTTCGGGGCGGAGCACGAGCGGGTCTATGGTTTCCGCGCCCCACCGCAGGAGCCGGTCGAGCTGACCGGCCTGAGCGTGATCGCGCGCGGGATGCCGGACCAACCGCGGCTGCCGCCCCGCATCCCGCCCGTATCGGGCAACGTGCCGGCCAGCCGGCGCGCCTGGTTCGGTGCGGCGGGATGGGTTGACACCAAGGTGGTGGACCGCGCGGCACTCGCCTCGGCCCCACTTGAGGGACCGCTGATCGTGCAGGAATACGACGCCACCTGCCTGGTGCCACCGGGCGCGCGGGCTGCGGTCGATGCGTTCGGCAATGTCGTTATCGCCGTGGCGTGAGCCGGCCCCTGCTCAATCCTCGTTCCTGCTCAATCCCCGCTCCTGCTCAAGCAATGCCGGCTCACCCGCGCGGGGATCAACCAAGGATTAAGCAAACGGCGTTAGGCAGCACTCCACGACCGGGCAATCCGACCCTGGAGCCGACTGCGCGCCGTGCTGTTCAATTCCTATGTGTTCCTTTACGCGTTCCTGCCGATCGCGCTCGCCGGCTATTTCCTGCTGGCGCGGTTCGGCCGGACGCCGGCGGCGTTGTGGCTGGTCGCGGCGTCCCTTATCTTCTACGGCTGGTGGAATCCAGCCTATGTCCCGCTGCTGGTGCTCTCCATCGGTGGCAACTATCTGCTGTCGCTGCTGATCGGTGCGACTGAACAACGGTTTCGGCTGCAGAACTGGGTGCTGGCCCTGGGTGTTACTGCCAATCTCGGCGCGCTGGGCTACTACAAGTACCTCGGCTGGCTGATCGGCCTGCTCAACGAGACAATCGGAATGCATCTCGCCGTGCCGGGGATCGTGTTGCCGCTCGGCATCTCGTTCTTCACCTTCACCCAGCTTGGTTACCTGATCGACTGCAAGCAGGGCGTGGCGAAGGATCGAGGCTTCCTGAACTACCTGGTGTTCGTAACCTTCTTCCCGCACCTGATCGCCGGACCGATCCTGCACAACAGCGAAATGATGCCGCAGTTCGCGGCACCGGCGACATATCGCTTTTCCACCGACAATTTCTCGGTCGGCCTTGGTATCTTTGTCATCGGCCTGCTGAAGAAGTGCCTGATTGCCGACCCGATCGGGACGGTCGTGCCGGCGGGTTTCGCGCACCCCACGGATCTGCCCCTGTTCGCCGCCTGGCAGGTGGCACTGTCCTATTCGCTGCAGCTCTACTTCGATTTCTCTGGCTATTCCGACATGGCCATCGGCCTGGCGCGCATGTTCAATCTGCGCTTTCCGCTGAATTTCAACTCGCCATATAAGGCGGCATCGGTAATCGATTACTGGCAGCGCTGGCATATGACGTTGACGCGCTACTTGATGGCGTATCTGTACAACCCGATCGCGATAAGTATCGCGCGATGGCGGATTGCGCGCGGACTGGGCGCGTCGCGCGCAATCTACGCAACCCCCGGCGGGTTCGCCTCGCTGGTGCTGGTGCCGATCTTTATCACGATGACGATCGCCGGCATCTGGCATGGCGCGGGCGCGCAGTTCCTGGTGTTCGGCTTGTTGCACGCGGTCTACCTGTCAGTGAACCACGCATGGCGCATCTTTGGCCCCCGCCGCGCGCACGGCCTGGGGCCCGCGCGTGGTGCGCATGCGGGTGCGATATTGCTGACCTACCTCTGCGTATTGGTCGGTGCGGTGATGTTCCGTGCGCCGTCCGTGACTGCGGCAGTTACTTTGCTTGCCGCGATGCTCGGCGCGCACGGGCTGGGATCAGGTTTTCCGGTGCCGGCCTGGCTGGCAATCCATGCAGGCACGTTCGGCGCGCCGCTACTCGCCCACGGCACCATCGTGATCGCGCGATGGCAGGACGCAGCACACGCACTGGGCGCCATCCTGGCGCTTGTCGGACTCTACGGGATTGTCTGGTTGCTGCCCAACACACAGCAGATCTTTGCCGATGCGGCTCCCGCGTTGGGTATCGTCGAGCCCGGGCCGATCGCCTGGCTGCGCTGGCGCAGCACGTTGCCGTGGGCTGTCGCGTTCGGCTTTGCGTCCGCGATTGGCCTGATCTCGATCGGCGGGGCGGGGGAGTTCCTCTACTTTCAGTTCTGACGGACGATGGCCACCGGCGATGACAACGCTTCCATCATCGCGCGTGGTCGGCCCCACGCGCGGAATTGCGCGGTTGACCGACCGCAACGAACCGCTCTGATTGCGGCGGCCCATGTAATCCGGGCGGGTCCGAGATCAAGCGTTGTGCGGCTAGGTCTCAATCACCGGTGTGCTCCTATCAAGTCGGGGAATCCGCACCGCTGCGCTCACGAGCCATTTTCGCACGTCCATCTTGCGGTTCTCGCTGAACGTGCCCAGCAGCAAGATACCCACCAACGCGAGTGCGATCGCGCTGACATCGGCTGCGGGCGGCGCGAGGCGCCCATACAGTACGGCGGCGAACATCTTCAGGAGTGGCACGTGAAACAGGTAGATCGAGAAGGTGAAGCTGGCGGTCCAACGAATGACGCGCGCAATCGGATCACGCACTTTGATTGCGGGGGCTAGTGTTTGCATCGCAGCAAAATTCACAAAGACTAACAGGCCGGTAAGCAAGTCGCTCAAGACAGGTTTCGAATATTCGAGAAGCCGGTAAGCGGGGCCGCCGATAAGGGTCTTCGTGACCTTGTTCAGATAATCGATTCCGCCGAGCGTGTGAAGCGCGACGAGGGCAAGCGGCGTGCCCACGAACAGCACCGCCGCGACCGCTTGGGGCATCCGGCGCGTGGCGCGTGCATGATAAAGGCCGACGCCGAGCAGCCACAGCGGGAACAGCAGTAGAATCTTCGGGCCGACGATCAGGCACAACACGACAACGGCCCGCCAGCGCCATCGGCCGGGCAGGTAGACGTAGGCCGCGAACAACGCATAGTACCAGAACTCGTAGCCGAGCGACCAGAAAGGGCCGTTCGACAATGTGCTGATCGACACGAACCAGAGTTCGCAGGCGAAAAACAGGGCTGCGAGGATGCGGACCATGGGCCAGGACCCGGCGTACGGATCGTAAACGGCGCTGCCGGCGGTGTGTCGGCCGATCCAGTCACACAGCACGGTAAGCGCCAGTGCCGGAATGACTACTGACAGCAAGCGTGCCAGACGGCTAATGGCATAGTCTCGCAGCGTCTTTTCTTTGGTGTCCGCGACATAGGCAATCACGTAGCCAGACAGCACAAAGAAGATCACCACGGCGTCATGGCCATAATCAGCCACCGGCGTTACCTTGACCGCGGTGGTCCATCGGAATGCGTGGCTAGAGAACACCAGAAAGGCGGCGACGACCCTCACCAAATCAAGGTAGAGCGACTCGGTCTTCGTCATCCGGCGATCACGTCATTATGGGGTACCGATAATCAAGCTGGAACGCGCAACGATATCGGGCAAGCGCGGATGATGGGCGACGACGCGCGCACCACACAACCGCAGCGCGGACAGCCTGACATGCTCACGGAAAGCCGGGGTTTCCTCGGGCCGCGGTCGCGATCGACCCGCCTTAAGCCGCGATCTTGCGTGGGCGACCAGGCTTCCTGCCCGGAACCTTGGCCGCCTTCGCTTTGGCGGCCATCTTTACCGGCGCCTTCGCGGCCACCTTCGTTCCGGTCTTGCGACCCAGTCCGATCTTCTTCGCCAATGCCGAACGTTTCGAGGCATAGTCGGGCGCCACCATTGGATAATCGCGACCAAGGCCCCAGCGTTCGCGATATTGCTCCGGCGTCAGGCTATGGTCAGTCATCAGGTGCCGCTTCAGCATCTTCAGCTTCTTGCCGCAGTCCAGGCAGATGACGTGGTCGTCGAACACCGACTTCTTCACCGCCACCGCGGGCGCGGGCTTGTCCTGCACCGCGGGTTCGGAGCCAACCGACTGCAGCGTCTTGTAGATCTGCTGAATGAAGGCCGGCAG
Source organism: uncultured Alphaproteobacteria bacterium (assembly GCA_963826975.1). Lineage (GTDB taxonomy): Bacteria > Pseudomonadota > Alphaproteobacteria > Acetobacterales > Acetobacteraceae > Palsa-883. Next base: position 628,740 of record CAWGZJ010000003.1, read on the forward strand.
CTCCTCCGACTGAACCTTGTTATGTTGCACATGAGCGGAAACGATCTGCACGGCGAGCGTCAGGATCGTCTCTTTGGCGGCTGTTTCGGGCATTTGATTACCTCAAGCAACGTGGTCAACAGTGCGCTGCTTAAGGCATTATTGGGAAAATAGCCAGCCCGAATAACGGCGGCCGGACACAGCTCCCCGCGCCCGGTTTCGCCGGTCCATTTCAGCGGAATAATGGCTGGATTATGCCCGCTTCAGATATGAAAACTCTCGCCGCAACCGCACCGGCCCTTCTCGTTGGGATTGGAAAAAGTGAAGCCGGCAGCAAGAGCTTTCGCCTCATAGTCCATTACGGTGCCAATCAGGAACAGGCTTGCCTTGCGGTCAACCAGCACTGTCACCCCCTTGTCCTTGACGATCTCGTCACCGGGGCCGGGCGCTTCGGTCCAGGTCATGTCGTAAGACAGGCCGGAGCAGCCCTTGGTCTTCACACCGATTCGCAGCAGGCGTCCGTGCTCGCCCGAGTTGTACAACCGGCGCAGCCGATCCGCGGCGGCGTCGGTCAGGGCCATCATCGGCGGCAGCGCGCGGATGGGGCGGGGTGCGGTGGTCGTGCTCATGGTCGGTTCCGTCTGGCTGGTTCACACATTGGCTGGTCGTTAGGGGCAAGGTGTGATCGATAAGGGGACATCAATACATATTCAGCTGCAACCGGGCTTCCTCGGTCATGCGGCTCGGGTCCCATGGCGGGTCCCACACCGTCTCGACCTCGCAGTCGGTGACGCCGGGGACCGACATCACAGCCTCCTGCACCTGCACCGGCAGTTCCTGCGCGCTGGGGCAGGCCGGCGCGGTCAGCGTCATCTCCACCTTCACCCGGCCGTCGTCGCCGATGTCGATCGTGTAGATCAGGCCGAGCTCGTAGACGTTCACCGGGATTTCCGGATCATAGACATTGCCGATGGCGGCGATCAGCGCGTCCTCGGTCGGCCTGGGTGCCGCCTCGCCGTCCGGCGTCCAGGCCGTGTGCGGCACCGGTGTCGGGTCGTTCATGGCTGACCTCCTTCGCTGCTGGTCTCGCCACGGCCGTCCAGCGCCGCCGACAGCGCGTGCCAGGGCAGGGTCGCGCATTTCACCCGTGACGGATATTCGTGCACGCCGGCCAGCGGCGCCAACCGCTCCAGCGCCGGCTGCAGGTCCGCCGCGCAATCCGGGCAAACGCCGGTCCGCGCCAGCTCGCGGAACGCGGCGAACATCGCCGCCGTGTCGGCCTTGCTGCGCCCGCCGACCACCTCGGCCATCAGGTCGGCAGAGGCCACGCTGATCGCGCAACCCCGCGCCTCGAAGCTGGTCTCGGCGATGCTGCCGTCCGGCGCGTATTTCACCCACACCTGGATGCGGTCGCCGCACAGCGGGTTGTCGCCCTTCGCGGTCGCGTCGAACGCGGACAGGCGGCCGGTGTGACGCGGCCGGCGGCCATGATCCAGGATCACTTCCTGATACAGATCGCGCAGATCGTCGAAAGCGGTGTCGGACATCAGGTGAAGAACTCCCGCACGCGCGCCAGCGTATCGGCCAGGAAATCGATTTCTTCCCGCGTGGTGTATAGCGCGAAGCTCGCCCGCGCGGTGCTTTCCAGACCGAAGCGATGCATCAGCGGCTCCGCGCAGTGATGGCCGGCGCGCACCGCGATGCCCTGGCGGTCCAGCAGGGTCGCGACGTCGTGCGCGTGCGCGCGGTCGACTGTGAAGGACACCACGCCGCCGCGGTCCTGCGCGCTGCCCAGGATGCGCACACCTTCCAGCGCGCCAAGCCGGGCCAGCGCGTGATCGGTCAGCGCGGCCTCGTGCGCGGCGATCGCCTCGTAGCCGATGGCCTGCACGTAGTCGATCGCCGCCTTCAGCCCGATGCCTTCCAGGATCGGCGGCGTGCCAGCCTCGAACTTGTGCGGCACCTGCGCCCAGGTGGAACGCTCGTAGGTAACCGATGAAATCATTTCGCCGCCGCCGAGGAATGGCGGCATCGCGTCCAGCAGCTCGCGCCGTCCCCACAGCACGCCGATGCCGGTGGGGCCATACAGCTTGTGGCCGGTGAAGGCGTAGAAGTCGCAGTCCAGGGCCTGCACGTCGACGCGCCGGTGCACCACCGCCTGCGCCCCGTCGAACAGCACCTTGGCGCCGTGCGCGTGGGCGATCTGCACGATGCGCTGCGCCGGCGTGTAGGTGCCCAGCACGTTGGACATGTGGGTGATCGACACCAGCCCGACCTTGCCGTCCGCCAGCAGCGCCTCGAACGCCTCCATGTCGAGTTCGCCCGCGTCGGTGATCGGCGCGACGCGCAACTCGTTGCCCCGATCGGCGCGCAGCAACTGCCACGGCACGATGTTGGAATGATGCTCCATGGCGGAGATCAGCACCGCCTGGTCCGGGCGCAGCACGCCTCGGCCGTAGCTGTGCGCCATCAGGTTCAGCGATTCGGTGATGTTGCGCGTGATGACGATCTCGTGCCGGTCGGGCGCGTTGAGCAGCCCCGCGACCGCGTCGCGCGCGGCTTCATACGCGTCGGTGGTGCGCTCGCTCATCCAGTGCAGGCCGCGATGCACGTTGGCGTATTGCGTCTCCATCGCCTCGCGCATCGCATCGATCACCACGCGCGGCTTCTGCGCCGAGGCAGCGCTGTCGAGGAACACCAGGGGTTTGCCGCGCACCATCTGGCGCAGGATCGGGAAATCCTCGCGGATGCGCGCGATGTCCAGCCCCATGGCGGGCTCTGTGGCGGGCCCGGTGGCAGACATCGTGGGTCGGGTCGTTACGTTCATGCTGCCTGTCGCTCCCACCAGCCGCTCACCGCGCGTTCCAGCATGCCGCGCGCCGACGTCGTTCGTTACTGTATCGATCGCCTCGGTCAGGAAGGCGCGCACCAGGATCGCGCGGGCTGCCTTGTCCGGGATACCGCGGCTGCGCAGATAGAAAAGCTGCTCGGCATCGAGCTCGCCCACCGTGGCGCCGTGGCTGCATTTCACGTCGTCGGCGAAAATCTCCAGCTCCGGCTTGCTGTTGATCTCGGCGTCGGGCGACAGCAGCAGCGCCTGGTTCATCTGGTAGCCGTCGGTCTTCTGGGCGTGCCGCGCGACTTCGATGCGGCCCTGGAACACACCGCGCGAGCGGCCGTCGAGCACGTTCTTCACCGTCTGGCGCGAGGTGCCGTGCGGCGCCGCGTGGCGCACCACGCTGGTGATGTCGGCATGCTGCATGCCGGTCAGCAGCTGTGCCGCGTTCAGATGCGCGACGGCGCCGGGGCCGGCCAATTCGGCGTGCATCTCGACCCGCGCCAGGCGGCCGCCAAGAACCAGGGTGAAACTGTCATAGGTCCCGCCGGCGGCGATCGAAGTGTAGAGCGTTGCCAGGTGGTAGGCGGACAGCGATTCGTCCTGTAGCCGCACATGCGTGAGCACGGCGCCATCCGCGACCTCGATCTCACTGACCGGGTTGTGCAGATAGGTGCCTTTGCCCAGCGCGATCTCCACCAGGGTCAGCCGCGCGTTGCGGGAGAGGCTGATGCGGTGGCGTGGATGGAACGCCGTGGCACGTCCGGGCGCGTCGGTCGCCACGCTGATCAGCTCGATCGTTCCACCGTCGGTGTTGGCGGGCACGGTGATGACCGCGCCATCTTCGGCCAGCATCGTGTTCAACGCGGTGAGCGGATCGCGATCCGGCCGTGCGAGGGTGCCAAAGGCCCCGTGCCTCGCGAACGGCTCGAACGTCGCGCCTGGCGCCGTGTCGGAAAGGTCTTCGCGGAAGCGGCCATCGACGAAGGTCAGGCGTGTGCCAACGCTGGGGACGCGCGCGAGCAGCGCGGCGCAGTCGACCAGCGGGGTCAGCGGTTCGTGGAACTCAGCCTCCGCGATCGGGCGGATGTTGGTGTAGTGCCAGGCTTCGTCGCGGCGACCAGGGAAGCCAACCGAGCGTAACGTTTCAGCAGCGGCAAGACGCGCCGCGGGATCGCCGGGAAGCCGCGCGCGCAACCCCTCGAAGCGCGAGAGGAAGCCCTGCACTCCTGTTGCGCTGGGGGCGTTCATTGCGTGGCCTCGAGTTGACGATGTGGCCAGCAAAAAACACTCTCCCCCTCCCCTTGAGGGAGGGGGTTGGGGGGAGGGGTCGGGGCGCAAGAACCTTCGGTGCGACGCATGCCCCAACCCCTCCCCCCATCCCCCTTCTTCAAGGGGAGAGGGAGCATCGTTGTCACGTTGCGCACGACGCCCAACACTACGCCGCCTCCGCCACCAAACCAGCATACCCGCGCGCTTCCAACTCGTGCGCCAACTCCGGCCCGCCGGAGCGCAGGATCCGCCCGCCCGCCAGCACATGCACCCGGTCCGGCACGATATGGTCCAGCAGCCGCTGATAATGCGTGATCACCAGCGCGGAGAAATCCGGCCCACGCAGCGCATTCACACCCTCGGCCACGATTTTCAGCGCATCGATGTCCAGCCCGCTATCCGTCTCATCCAGGATCGCCAGGCGCGGCCGCAGGATCGCCATCTGCAGGATCTCGTTGCGCTTCTTTTCGCCGCCCGAGAACCCGACATTCACGTTGCGCTTCAGCATATCGTCGGCCATCGCCAGCCGACGCAGTTCGCCGCGCGCCAGCTTCAGGAACTGAATCGCGTCCAACTCCGCCTCGCCGCGCGCAGCGTCGTTGCGCGTTCAGCGCGGTGCGCAGGAAATTCGCATTGCCGACGCCCGGCAGTTCCACCGGATACTGGAACGCCAGGAAAACGCCGACCGCGGCCCGCGCCTCCGGTTCCATCGCCAGCAGGTCCTGCCCGTCGAACGTCGCGCCGCCGGCGGTGACCTCGTACTCGGCACGCCCGGCCAGCACATAGGCAAGCGTCGACTTGCCCGAGCCGTTCGGCCCCATGATGGCGTGCACCTCACCCTGCGGCACCGTCAGATCGATGCCGTGCAGGATCGGCTTGTCGTTGATCGATGCGGCCAGGCCGCGAATTTCAAGCATGAGTCGTTCCTTCAGCCTACTGAGCCTTCAAGGCTCACCGCCAGCAGCTTCTGTGCCTCGACGGCGAACTCCATCGGCAGTTCCTTCAGCACTTCCTTGCAGAACCCGTTGACGATCAGGTTCACCGCGTCTTCTTCCGACAACCCGCGACTGCGGCAGTAGAACAACTGGTCGTCGGCAATCTTGGACGTGGTTGCCTCGTGTTCAACCTTCGCAGTCGGATTGCGGCTTTCGATATATGGCACCGTGTGCGCGCCGCACTGATCGCCGATCAGCAGCGAATCGCACTGCGTGTGGTTCCGCGCGCCGGCGGCCTTCGGCAGGATGCGCACCAGCCCGCGGTAGGTATTGTTCGACCGCCCGGCGCTGATGCCTTTCGACACGATCGTGCTTTTCGTGTTGCGGCCGATATGGATCATCTTGGTGCCGGTATCGGCCTGCTGACGATTGGTGGTTACCGCCACCGAGTAGAACTCGCCCACGCTGTCATCGCCGTGCAGCACACACGACGGATACTTCCAGGTGATCGCCGAGCCGGTCTCCACCTGGGTCCAGGAGATCTTGCTGCGATGGCCGCGGCAGGCGCCGCGCTTGGTGACGAAGTTGTAAACCCCGCCGCGGCCTTCCGCGTCGCCGGGGTACCAGTTCTGCACCGTCGAATACTTGATCTGCGCGTCATCCAGCGCCACCAGCTCAACCACCGCGGCGTGCAACTGGTTCTCGTCGCGCTGCGGCGCGGTGCAGCCTTCCAGGTAGCTGACATAGCTGCCGGCGTCGGCGATGATCAGCGTGCGCTCGAACTGGCCGGTGTTGCGCGCGTTGATGCGGAAATAGGTCGACAGCTCCATCGGGCAGCGCACGCCTTTCGGCACGTAGCAGAAGCTGCCATCGGTGAAGACCGCCGAGTTCAGCGCGGCGAAGAAATTGTCCGACATCGGCACCACGGTGCCGAGATACTGCCGCACCAGGTCGGGATACTCGCGTATCGCCTCGCTGATCGGGCAGAAGATCACGCCGGCCTTCATCAAGGTCGAGCGGAACGTCGTGGCAACCGACACACTGTCGAACACCGCGTCCATCGCGACGTTGCTCTGGCCACCCTCGCCATCGGCGCCGCCCTCTCCGGCCCCCTCGACGCCGGCAAGAATTGCCCGCTCCTTCAGCGGAATGCCGAGCTTCTCATAAGTGCGCAGCAACTCGGGATCGACCTCATCCAGGCTCTTCGGGCCGGCCTTCTTCTTCGGTGCGGCGTAGTAGTGCAGGTCCTGGTAATCGATCGCCTGGTGCTCGACCCTCGCCCAGTGCGGCTCTTGCATCTGCTGCCACGCGGCGAACGCCTTCAGCCGCCAATCCACCATCCAGGAAGGCTCTTCCTTCCGGGCCGAGATCAGACGAATGATGTCCTCGTTCAGCCCCTTCGGGGCCATGTCCATCTCGATCGTCGTCTCGAAGCCCCACTTGTAGCCGGACTGCGTGACGGATTGGACGGTGTCGAGGGTTTCGGTAACGGCAGACATCGAAAAGTCCTTTTTCCCCCGCTGGCCTATTCGGCGGCGGCGATCGGTGCGGCGTGGTCCGATGCAGGCACGACACGCGCGGCGGGCAGGCGGAACGCCAGCGGGATCGACGCCTCCTGCATGTCCGCCAGCGTGATGGCCGACAGCGCCTGCTGAATTGCCTCGTTCACCGGGTCCCAACGGCCGCGCATCGGGCACAGGCTTTCAGACTCGCAGCAGCCCGTAGTGCCATCCACGCAGGCAGTCAGCGCGATCGGCCCGTCCACCGCGGCAATAACGTCAGCGACCGGGATCGCCGACAGCTTGCGTAGCAGGCGATAGCCCCCGCGTGCACCACGCTGGGAGGCGACCAGGCCGCCCGCGGCCAGTGTTTTCAACACCTTTGCGACAGTCGGCTCCGGAATGCCAATCGCGGCCGCGATGCCGGGCGAGGTCTGCACCGTGTCGGCATGCGACAGGCGCACCAGCACGACGACCGCGTAGTCGGTCAGCTTCGATAGCCTCAACATGACACTGGGAACCCCTCGAGCCCTAATCGGACCATTTAAGTCCTGATTGCCAGATGGCGCATGCCGCGGGCGGCGTCAAGGGGTTCAAGTAGGCTTGTTCAGCGTGGTCCACGTCGCCGCCGACCGCTAGGTTCATCGGATAATTGGGAAGGACTGAGCAATGATGCAACGCCGCAGCCTGGGCCTGGCACTGGCGGCGCTGGCCGTCGCCCCGCAGGCGCGTGCCGAGACGCCGGCAGAAAGCACCTTCGAGCGTGTCCGCCGCACCCGCGTCGTGCGCGTCGGTGCCGTCGGCGGCCAGGCGCCCTACTGCACGCGCGATCTTGCCGGCGGCGAATGGCGCGGCTTCATCCCGGAATTCGGTCGCGACCTGGCAAAATCGCTCGACGCCAAGGCGGAGTTCGTCGAGACCAACTGGGGCAACGCGGTGCTCGACCTGCAAGCCGACAAGGTCGACATCTTCTTCGGCCTCAATCCGACACCGCAGCGCGCACTGGCGATCGACTTCACCCATCCGCTGTTCAACAACCTGTTCACCCTGATCGCGCGGCCCGGTTTCCGCCCGGCGACCTGGGACGCGATGAACGCGCCCGCGGTCCGCATCGCGCTGGAGATCGGCACTTCCTACGACCAGGTGGTTTCGGAAACCTGCCCCAAGGCGACTTTCGTGCGCCTGAAAAGCAACAACGAGGCGACGCTGGCGGTGCAGACCGACAAGGCGGATTGCCAGGTGCTGGTAGCGCTCCTGGCGCTGTCGGCGCTGAAGCGCAATCCCGGCCTGGGCACGCTGGTGGTGCCGAAGCCGCTGTTTACCGCCACCACCAACGCCGGGCTGCGGCGCGAGCCGGACAAGACCTGGCGCGACTTCGTCGACAACTGGATCGACTGGAACCGCGGCCTGGGGCGGATGCGCCGGATGGTGATCGACAGTCTGACCCTGGTTGACATCAACGAGACCGACATACCGCCCGAGGTCAGCTTCTGATCGGCTCGGTTGTCCGGCCCGGGTTCACAACCAACCCGCCGCGCCCTAACGTCGATCAGCGCAGCATTGGGCAACGCAGCATTGGGCAACGTTGCAACTGGAGGATCGCATGGCAGGCATGATGGACGGCAAGGTCGCGGTGGTGACCGGCGCCGGCGGCGGAATCGGGCGCGAGATCGCCATCATGATGGCGGGCGCCGGCGCCAAGGTGATCATCAACGACGTCGGTGCCTCATTGTCCGGCGAGGGCGGGTCCGCCACGCCGGCACAGCAGACCAAGGCGCTGATCGAGCAGAAAGGCGGCGTCGCCGAGATCAGCACAGACTCTGTCGCCGAATGGGGCTCGGCGCAGAAGATCATCCAGGCCGCGCTGGATCATTACGGACGCATCGATGCGGTGGTGAACAATGCTGGCATCCTGCGCGACGTGATCTTCCACAAAATGACGGCGGATGACTGGCTGTCGGTGATCGGCGTGCACCTGAACGGCAGTTTCTTCGTCAGCCGCGCCGCCGCCGAGCACTACCGCAAGCAGGAAAGCGGCAGCTTCGTGCATATCAGTTCCACGTCGGGTCTGATCGGCAATTTCGGCCAGGCCAATTATTCCGCCGCCAAGCTCGGCATCACCGCGCTGTCGAAGTCGATCGCGCTCGACATGCAGCGCTACAACGTGCGGTCAAACTGCATCGCACCGTTTGCCTGGAGCCGGATGACCAGCTCGATCCCGGCCACCACGCCGGAACAGCAGGCGCGGCTGGCGAAGATCCAGCAGATGACGCCGGACAAGAACGCGCCGATGGCAGTCTTCCTGTCATCCGACGCGGCGAAGGGCGTCACCGGCCAGGTGTTCGGCACACGGATGAACGAGATCATCCTATTTTCCTCGCCGCGCCCGATCCGCATCGTGCACCGCGCCGAGGGCTGGACACCGGAAAGCTGCGCGGAGCACGCGGCGCCGGCGCTGAAGGCGGCGTTCATGCCGCTGGATCGTTCCGGGGAGGTATTTAGCTGGGATGCGGTCTAGGCCGCGTTCCGCGAAGGGGAGGTTGACAAACTACTGCTAAGCAGTATATCGTGCATGATGACGACTTCGAATGGGACGACGCCAAAGCCACCCGCAACTGGCGCGATCATGGCGTACGCTTTGAAACGGCACGAGAGGTGTTCAAGGACTTCTTCGCGATCGAATGGGCTGATGAGGGTCAGGACGATGCAGAGCAACGATTCATAACAGTCGGCATGGTGGAAAATCGCCTGTTGTTCGTCTCGTACACCCAGAGAGGGGATAGAATTCGAATCATCTCGGCTCGTGGAGCCGAACCCCGTGAACAACGGAGATACCATGAACAAAACCAAACATGATTGGAGCCGCCTTGACGCGATGACCGAAGAGCAACGCCACGCGGCGGCACTTGCCGATCCTGACGCTCAACCGCTTGCCGATGCTGACATGGATCGCATGCAGCAGACGCCGCGGCTAAAGATCATCCGCCGTGCGCTCGGGCTGACTCAGGAAGAATTCGCGACGTGGTTTCAGATTCCGCTCGGCACTCTGCGGGATTGGGAGCAAGGAGCGAAGGAGCCTGATCAAGCGGCCCGTGCCTATCTCAAGGCGATCGTCGGTGACCCGGAAGCTGTGCATCGCGCGCTGCTGGCCGCGCCCGCGGCACCGCGACCCGCAGAGGCAGTACGCCCCACGCGGCGGGACGGCATCGCTGGACGCCTCCGCGTCAAGGGCCCCGCTCGCACGATCGAGAAGATGGATGCCGCCATCGGTGAGAAAGTGCGCGCACGCCGTGATCGCGGCCGATCCTAGCCTTTTTGTCTATCCGCCGACGATCAAATCGGCTGCGGTGCAATATCATCGGTGCCATTGGGCCGATCGCCCAACGGCACCCCAATGTTTTCACGCTGAGCGCACCCGGGGATTGAGACCCCTCCGCCACCGGACCACACTGCCGCCAGCATGACATCGGTTCTCGCCACCGCCCTGTTCAACCCGCGCCGCATCGCCCTGGTCGGCGCGTCCAGCGACCCGACCCGCCTGACCGCGCGGGCGCAGATCTATCTGCGCCGGCACGGCTTCACCGGCGAGTTGTTCCCGGTCAACCCGCGCGCCGCCACGGTGCTGAACGAGCGCGCCTATCCAAGCCTCGCCGACATCCCGGGCGAGATCGACCTGGCCTACCTGCTGGTCGGCACACAGCACGTGACGGCGGCGATCGCGGACTGCGCAGCGCGCGGCGTGCCGGTCGCCGCGGTGCTGGCCGACGGGTTCGCCGAAGCGGGGCCAGAGGGCGCCGAGCGCCAGGCCAACCTGTTCGCCACTGCGCGCGCCGGCGGCGTGCGCCTGCTCGGACCGAATTCGATGGGGATGCTTAACATTCCCGCCGCCACCGCCTGCAGCGTCAGCGCCGCCCTGGAAGCGGAACGGTTATTGCCCGGCCGCTGGTCGCTGATCTCGCAGTCCGGCTCGGTGATGGGCACGCTGGCATCGCGCGCCGCGGCACGCGGCTGCGGTTTCGCCAAGCTGGTCAGCACCGGCAACGAGGCCGACCTGACCGCCGGCGAACTCGCCGACCTGCTGGTGGACGATCCGGACACCGACGCGATCCTGTTGTTCCTCGAAACGATCCGCCGACCCGAATTCTACCGGCGCGCCGCGCGGCGGGCGTTCGACGCAGGAAAACCGATCATCGTCTACAAGCTCGGCCGGTCGGAAGCCGGCGCCCAACTCGCCACCACCCACACCGGCGCCATCGCCGGCTCCGACGCCGCGGCGGATGCGTTCTTCCGCGCACTGGGTATCGTGCGGGTGGACCAGCTCGAGGCGCTGATCGAAATCCCGCCGCTGCTGATCGGCCGCCGTCCCCCGGTTGCGCCGAAGCGCGCGGTGCGAGTGGTCACCACCACCGGCGGCGGCGGCGCGATGGTGGTCGATCGGCTCGGCCTGTTGGGCATCGCCACCGCACACATGCTGGACACCACGCTTGCCGGCATGGGCAAGGACACCGTCGCGAAGGCACTGTCAAAGGCACGCTCCGCATCAGACGCCGACCTCGCCATCGCGGTGATCGGCAGTTCGGCACAATTCCGCCCGCAGGACGCGGTGTCGGGCGTGGTGGCGGCACGGGGGCCAAACCCGATCTGCGCCTTCCTGGTGCCGCAAGCCGACGAATCGTTGCAACTGCTGGCTGCCGCCGGCATCGCCGCCTTCCGCACGCCGGAGGCCTGCGCCGACGCCGTGCGCGCCTATCTCGACTGGCAGGCGCCGCGCCCGACAGTGGACGCCGGGGATGTCTCCGCAGCCGGCAAACTGCTGCTGCGGGCCGTCGACGAGCCCGGGGCGCGCGCGGTCTTCGCCGCCCTCGGCGTCCCCGACGGCGCGGTGCGTGTCGATCCGGACGCACCGCTCGGCCTGACCTATCCAATCGCGCTGAAAGCGGTCTCGGCGGTGATCGCCCACAAGACCGAGGCCGGCGCGGTGGCACTGAACATCGCGGATGCAACCGCCCTGCGCGCAGCGGCCGCCGCCATGCGTGCGAGGCTGGGCGACCGCATCACCGGCTTCATCGCGCAACCCATGGCGAAGGGCGTGGCCGAGGCCATCCTCGGCTACCGCCGCGACCCTTTGGTCGGCCCGGTCGTGGCACTCGGCGCCGGCGGCGTGCTGGCCGAAGTATACCGCGACGTCGTGCTGCGCCTCGCACCGGTCACGCAGGACGAGGCCATGGCGATGATCGCCGAGGTCAAAGGCCTCGCTCCCGCGCGCGGCTATCGCGGCATGCCGAAAGGCGACCTGGCCGCGCTGGCCCGCACGGTGGCCGCATTCTCCCGCGTCGCCGGACTGACCAGCGTGACGGAAGCCGAAATCAACCCGCTGATAGTGCTGCCCGAGGGCCAAGGCGTGGTAATGGCCGACGCCCTGCTGTCATGCGAGCGCCCCTTCTCCCCCTCCCCTTGAGGGAGGGGGTTGGGGGGAGGGGTTGGCGCGCGAGAAGCTTCGGCGTGACCCTGGCACCACCCCTCCCCCAACCCCCTCCCTCAAGGGGAGGGGGAGAAAAGCCGGTCACACAACAGGTGACGCACCACCATCCATGTTGATCGCCGTCCCCGTAGTGAACCCGCCATGCTCCGACACCAGCAGGCAGGCCATCGCGGCGAACTCCTCGGCCTTGCCCAACCGACCGAGCGGAACGCTGGCCCCCAACTTCGCAACAAAATCATCAAACGGTTCATTGGCACCCTGCGCGGCGTGCCGGCGCACCCATTGATCCGACACGATCTGCCCCACCAGCATGGCATTGACCAGCACGTTGTGCGGCGCGCCCTCACCAGCCAGGATCTTGGTCAGTGCCATGCCCGCTGCCCGCGACACCGCCGTCGGTGCCCCGTTCGGCCGCGGTGCCTTCGCCCCGATGTTCAGCACATTGATGATCCGCCCCCAGCGCCGCTCCTTCATCTGCGGCATTACCAGCCGGCAGAACCGGATCGCCTGGAACAGCTTCAGCTCCAGATCCTCGTGCCACATCTCATCGGTGATCTGCTCGAACGGCATCGCGCGCGAGATGCCGGCGTTGTTCACCATGATGTCCACCTTGCCGAAGGTGCTCATCACGGCCGCGTAGGTCCGTGTGATGTCGTCGCCCTTGCCGACATCGCAGGAGAAGGTGGCAACACGACCGGTGGCGGTGGCCGCAACGATCGCCTTGGCTTCCTCCAGCACCTCCGGGCGACGCGCGAGGATTGCGACGTCAGCGCCGGATGCGGCGAATTCCTTCGCCATCGCCAGTCCAAGCCCCTTGCTCGCACCGGTAATGATCGCGCTGCGGCCGTCGAGACGTACTTCCATATTGCCCTCCCTCGGTGACATTCGTCGCGGCCAGTGTGGGGCAATTCGCCTATCCGGCCAACCGGCGGGAAAGCCGCGCGATCGCCGCGGATCAGTCCGCCGCCGATCCCATCTTCTCCGCCAGATGCGGCAGGCGTACGCGGCCCGGCGACAGTCGATGCTGCAGCCGATCGAGATACAGATAGATCACCGGCGTCGTATAGAGCGTCAGTATCTGGCTGAGCGCCAGACCGCCGACCATGGCGAAACCCAACGGCCGGCGCAGCTCGGACCCGGCGCCGTGGCCCAGCATCAGCGGCAGGCCGGAGAGCATCGCCGCCATCGTCGTCATCAGGATGGGGCGGAAGCGCAGCAGACAGGCCTGACGAATCGCTTCCAACGGCGCCATGCCATCGCGCCGCTCCGCCGTGATGGCGAAATCCACCATCATGATGCCGTTCTTCTTCACAATGCCGATCAGCAGGATCACGCCGATCAGCGCGATGACCGTCAGGTCGATCCCGGCGAGCCGCAGCATCAGGAAGGCTCCGACGCCGGCCGACGGCAACGTGGACAGGATGGTGATCGGCAGGATGTAGCTCTCGTACAGGATGCCAAGGATGATATAGACCGTGATCAGCGCAGCCGCGATCAAATACGGCTGCGTGCTCAGTGACGACTGGAAGGCCTGCGCGGTGCCCTGGAACGATCCCTGTAACGACAGCGGCGTTCGCATGTCCGCCATCGCCGCCTGGATCGCGTTCACCGCATCGCCGAGTGCCACGCCCTGCGCAAGATTGAAACTGATGGTGATCGCCGGAAACATGCTCTGATGGCTGATCGACAATGGCCGCACCGGCAGCGTGCTCCATTTTACGAATGAACTCAGCGGCACGGCTTGCCCGGTGACCGACTTCACATACAGCTTGTTGATGGTTTCGGCGTCCGAGGCTTGGCCAGGCATCACCTCCAGGATCACATGCAGCGAATTCACCTCGGTGAAATACTGCGTGATCTGCCGCTGGCCGAAGGCGTCATACAGCGTGTCGTCGATCACCTGCGGCTGCACGCCGAACCGCGCCGCCTGGTTGCGATCGATCACCATTGTGGCGGTGGCGCCGCCAGTCTGCTGATCGGTCGTCACGTCGCGCAGCATCGGCAGCGACTGCAACCGCTGCAATACCTTTGGCGCCCAGGAAGTCAGTTCGTCGAAATCCGCATCCTGCAGCGTGTACTGGTATTCGGTCTTGGAAATGCGTGCCCCGACGCGGACATCGGGGATCGCCTGCATGAAGAACTGGCCGCCCTCGACCTTGGACAGTTTCGCGCGATTGCGGGCGATGTAGTCCTGTACCGACCCGCCCTTGCGTTCATCCCATGGCTTCAACGCAATGAACACACGCCCGTTGTTGGTGGTCTGCCCGCTGATACCGGTGCCGACATTGGATGCATAGGCCGCGGTGTCGGGGTCCTGGGCGATCACATCGACCAGCTTCCGCTGCAACTCGTTCATGCGCTTGTAGGAGATATCCTGTGCACCCTCGGTGGTGCCAATGATCACGCCGGTATCCTGCGGCGGGAAGAAGCCCTTTGGCGCGGTGACAAACAGGTAGGCTGACAAGCCCATCGTGGCGAAGAACACCAGCAGCGTGATGAAACGGAAGTGCAACGCGATGTCCAGCGTCCGCCGGTACCCCGCAATCATCCCCGTGAAGAAGCCCTCGATGATCCGGTACAGCAGGTTGTGGCGGCCCTGATGGTGATGCAGGAAGCGCGAGCACATCATCGGCGTCAGCGTCAGCGACACCACCATCGAGACCACGACGGCGATCGTCACCGTCATGGCGAACTCGCGGAACAACCGCCCCACGATGCCGCCCATCAACAGCAGCGGAATGAACACCGCGATCAGCGACATGCTGATGGACACAATGGTGAAGCCGATTTCGCCGGCGCCCTTGATCGCCGCCTCCATCGGCTTCATGCCGGCCTCGATGTGGCGGAAGATGTTCTCCAGCATCACGATCGCGTCGTCGACCACGAAGCCCACCGCGATGGTCAGTGCCATCAGCGACAGGTTATCCAGGCTGTAGTCCATCAGGTACATGACCGCGAAGGTGCAGATCAGTGCCACCGGGACGGTGATCGACGGAATGATCGTCGCCCACACATTGCGCAGGAACAGGAAGATCACAGTCACGACGAGACTGATCGACAGGATCAGGGTGAACTGAACGTCGGCGACCGAGGCGCGGATCGTCTGTGTGCGGTCAACGATCGTGCTGACCTTGATCGACGGTGGAATCGCGGCTTCCAGCGCCGGCAGTGTCGCCTTGATCCGCTCCACGGTATCGATGACATTGGCGCCCGGCTGCTTGAAGACCATCAGGATGATCCCGCGCTTGCCGTTCTGCAGCCCACCGAGATACGCATTTTCGGGGGCGTCGATCGCCCGGCCGATGTCCTTCACGCGGATAGGCGCGCCGGCCTTCCAGCCAAGAATGACTTTGTCGTATTCCGATCCCTGGAAAAGCTGATCGTTGTCGTAGATCGCCAGCGAACGCTGCGCCGTGTCGATGGTCCCCTTCGGTGAGTTGACCGTGGCATTGACCAGTACCGACCGGACATCCTCCAGCGTCAGCCCCATGGCCGCCAGCTTCGCCGGATCGACCTGCACCCGCACGGCGCGCTTCTGCTCGCCAGCGATGAACACCTGCGCCACGCCGGACAATTGCGAGATCTGCTGTGCCAGGACCGTGTCGGCGTAATCGTCGACCTCGATCAGCGGGCGCGTGTCGGAGTTGATCGCCAGGATCAGGATCGGCGCCTCGGACGGGTTGACCTTGTAGTAGCTCGGCGGCGAGGGCAGGGCTTTCGGCAACGAGCCGCCGGCGCTGTTGATCGCCGCGTTGATGTCGCCGGCCGCCGCGTCGATGTTGCGGTCCAGATCGAACTGCAGGTTGATCTGCGTCGAGCCCAACACGCTGATCGAGGTCATCTGCGCAATGCCGGCGATCTGCGCGAACTGGCGCTCCAGCGGCTGCGCGACGGTGGTCGCCATCGTTTCGGGACTGGCACCGGGGAATTTCACGTTGACGTTGATCGTCGGGAAGTCGACGCGCGGCAACGGTGCCACCGGCAGCAGCGGGTAGGCCGCCAGGCCCACCAGCACGAGGGCCGCGATGAACAATGACGTTCCGACCGGGCGCCGAATGAAAGGGGTCGAGATGCTCATGCGTCGCTACGCCGCGCCCGGTTCAACCGCCGGCTCGCGGCGCATCGGTCGCCGGCTTCGGCGCGGCTGCAATCAGCGTGACATGGCTGCCGTTCTGCAGCCGCGCCTGGCCGTCGGTCACGACCTTCTGGCCCGCCTCCAGGCCCGCCGAGACGATCGTGAGTTCGCCGTTGTCGTGCGTGATCTCGACCGTCCGCGCGGCAACCGTCTGGTCCGGGTTGAGCACAAAGACATACAGCCGATCCTGGCCATGCTGCACTGCCGCCGACGGCACCGTCAGCACGTTCGCGTCGGTGCCGAGCAGGACCCGCGTGTTCACGAACTGGCCTGGCCAGAGCCGCGACGCCTTGTTCGGGAAGGTCGCTTTGAGCTTGATCGTGCCGGTTGTGCTGTCGATCGTGTTGTCGATCGTCGTCAGTGTCCCACGGTCAATCTCTGTCTTGTCGTCGCTGGACATCGCCACGACCGGCGGCTGGCCGTTCCGCAACGCATTCTGCACCCCGGGCAGCGCATCCTGCGGCACGGTGAACGTCACCGCGATCGGCTGGATCTGCGCCAGCGGCATGAGGCTGGTTACCTCGGCCGCACGCATGAAATTGCCCGGATCGACGGTGCGCAGCCCCACCCGCCCCGAGAACGGCGCGGTGATGTAGCAGTAGCCGACGTTGAGCTTCGCCGCCTCGACCTGCGCGTCATCGCCGGCGATCGCGGCGACCAGATGGTTGACCAGCGCGACCTGGGTGTCGACCTGCTGGTGCGACGCGAAATCCTGCTTGGCGAGCGAAGTGTAGCGTTCCATGTCGCGCTTTGCGTTCGCGAGGTCCGCCTGGTCTTGCTGCTTCTTCGCCGAGGCGGCGTCGAGCACGGCCTGGTACGGCCGGGGGTCGATGACCGCGAGCAAGTCCCCCTGCTTCACTTCCTGGCCCTCGGCGACCGGCACCTGCAGCAGCGTGCCGTCGACCTGCGGGCGCAACTGCACGGCATAAAACGCCTGCACCGTGCCGAGGCCGGACAGGTAAACTGGATAATCCTGCCGAACAGCGGTGGCCACCGTCACCGGCACGGCGGGTGCGGCCTGCATCGGCGGTGCGGCGGGCTGCGCTGCCGTCCGGTGGGTCAACACCGCGCTACCGGCGCCAACCGCGAGGGCGACCAGGGCCAGCACGGCCACCGGCACGCGCCATCGGCCCGCGCCCCGCACACTGACGTCCGGTACGTTGACGTCTTGCTTGTTCAAGCCGGACACGGTGCCCCCGCCGCGTCTACGACAACCCGAGATCCTGTCAGCACTGCACCACTCCGTCGTTCGGACGCCATTCCTTACCGGAACACGTCAACGAACGGTGAAATCCCCGTCTTTCGCATCTTCATTGAAATGGCGCGCGACTGCCAAGTCTAATTTTCAACCATCGCGCTCGTGGCAGCAAGATGCTGTAACAGTTCGCAACATAATGGCCCTCACGCCTCCGGAAGGCCGAGTGCGCGGCGAAACCGTCCTGTGAGATGGGCACCGTCTCGCGGCGGGAGATGCCGCGGCATTTCCGCGGGCGAGATGCGGATGACCGCGAACAGATGTTCCGCGCGCAGTCGTGGGCGCAGGGTCACGACCTCCGCCATGTCCCTGGCCGTCGCGGTGGCGCGCCAGCCGCACGCGGCGGCGACCGCGGCCAGGTCGGTGCCGAGGCCGGTGTGGCTGGCCTGCGCGCCGGTTTCGCCGAACGCCGCATTGTCGAGCACGGCGATCGCCAGGTTGGGCGCCGGGGAAGCGGCGATGGTGGCCAGCGAGCCCAGACCCATCAGCATGTCGCCGTCCCCGGTCAGCACCAGGACGCGCCGGCCCGGTTGCGCCAGCGCCAGGCCCAGGCCGATCATCGCGGTGCCGCCCATGGCGCCCCAGAGGTAGAAATTCAGCGCCCGGTCACCCGCCGCGGCAGCATCATAGGTGGCGGCGCCAAGGCCGGTGACCACCAGCAGGTCGCCCGGGTCGTCCAGTAACGTTGCGACCACGGCACGGCGGTCGAGCGTCAGGTCGTTCCGCCCGCTCATGTCCAGGGCACCCTCCAGTTCAGAAAACACCAAGTTCAGATGACCCCCGGGTTCAGACAGCGCCCAGTTCAGAAAACCCCCGGGGGTCAGAAAACCTTGGTGCCGATCAGGCGTTGCGAGAACAGCACCGCGACGGGCACGCAACTCGCGAACGCCAGTGCCGCGGCGGCGCCGACGGTCTCGGCGGCTTCCTCGGCACGGTCGGCACGCCGGACATGCACCCCGGCGGCGGTAAGCACGGCGGGCGTGGCGGTGCCCATCGGCACCTGCCACGGATTGAACTCGCCCCACTCGCCGCGCATCGTCACCAGCGTCAGGAACGGCATGCGGCAGTTCACCGGCAGCGACAGCATGTTGATGCAGTTGCCGACGCCGGAGGATTGCATCAGCAGCACCGCGCGCTGCCCGCCGAGCCAGGCGCCGGCCGCAAGGGCGATGCCTTCTTCCTCGGTAGTGAGGACGGTGGTACGGATTTCGGGATCGGCGTGGGCGGCGTTGATCAGGTGCGCGTGGCCGGCGTCGGGCACGTAGCCGAGTTGGGAAATTTCGGCGCGCTTCAGGGCGGCGAACACGTCGGCCTGCCAGGTGGGGTCAGTCATCGAGGGTCCTTGGGCGTGGGGCCGGAGGTTATCGGACGATCGCGCGAGCGGCCAGCCCTGCGCAGCGGGCGCCGTCGGCGCCGAAATCCGCCTTAGGTGGGTGCCTGGTTGTGCAGCCCTTATGTTGCGGAACGATCCCAACGGTGCTGGGCTGAATGTTCGGCGTGGAAGACCATGCCGCCCACCGGGGGGACCCGCCAAAATGCAAATCGTAACCACAAGCGCCGCAGCAGCGCTCACCGCAATGCTGCTCGCCGGCACAGCATCGCCCGCGCATGCAGCGCCGGCCTGCACGGTCGAGGCGCTGAACGCCCTGCACGTGCCCAACGTCAACGTGACACAAGCCACGCCGACGCCTGCCGGCAGCGGCGCGCCGGCGCATTGCGCGGTGCAGGGCACCGTGACCACGCATGGCGAGGGCGTGCCCGACGGCTCCGCGCGGGTCGCCATCCAATTGCCCGACGCCTGGCAGCAGCGCTTCTTCTCCATGGGCGTCGGCGGCAATGCCGGATCACTCACCCCCGCGGTCAACGCCACCGACCGCGCGGCGGCACTCGGCAAAGGTTATGTCACCATCGTTACGGACACCGGCCATACCGGCAACGGCACCGATGCGAACTGGGTCCGCACGCCGCAAGGCAAGCGCGACGACGGGAAAATCACCGATTTCTTCTATCGCGCGGAACACGACGTCACCGTCGCCGGCAAGCAATTCGCGCAAGCCTTCTACGCCGCACCAATCCAGCACGCCTATTTCGATGGGTGCTCCAACGGCGGCCGCATGGCGATGATGGAGGCCGATCGCTATCCCACCGATTACGACGGCATCATCGCCGGTGATCCCGGCATGGATTACCACTCGGCGCTGCTGCGTTTCGTCGTGCAGAAGGTGGCGCTGTCATCGCTCGCTTCCTACCTGTCGCCGGCAACGCTGGAAGCGATCGACAAGCGCGTGACGGCACGCTGCGATGCGATCGACGGCGCAACGGACGGGCTGGTGCAAAACCCGGCGCGTTGCCCAATTCGGGCGGAGGATCTGGTCTGCCACGCGGGCCAGACCGCCGACTGCCTGACGCCGGAACAGGCGCGCGTGCTGCACGCCTACACGACGCCGCTGCATGACCGTCACGGCCATCTGCTGTATCCGGGCTGGGCGATCACCAATCTGTCCGGTCCTCGTGGCATCAGCTATTGGACCACCGGCGATACCGCACCCAACCTGGTGCAGCGCGAGGCGCCGTGGGGCAACGATCCGGCCGCCCCGCCGCGCGGCTGGATGTTCGCCCGCCAGGCGCTGACCTACTGGCTCGGCCTCGGCCCTGACGCGAAGATGTCGACGCTCGATGTCGATCCGCGCACCAATACGGTCGGCGACAGACTTGTGGCGGCGGCGGACCAAGCCTTCGGACCGGGCGAGACGAAGGATCCAGCAAAACTGCTGCCATTCATCCAGCAGGGCCGGAAACTGATCCTCTATCACGGCACCAGCGATCCGGCGATTCCGGCCGCGCGTTCGATCCTGTTCTATCACGAACTGACCGAGACGCTGCACGGCACGGACAAGACGGCGGCGAGCGTCCGGCTGTTCCTGGTGCCGGGCATGCAACATTGCAGCGGCGGCATCGGGCCGGACCAATTCGATACGCTGTCGGCGATCGAGACCTGGGTGGAGCATGGCAAGGCACCAGAGGCCATCGCGGCAGCCACCAAGCCGGACAGCCCGACGCCGCACAGCCTGCCGCTCTGCCCGTATCCGGAGCAGGCGCGGTATTCCGGCAGTGGTGCGTTGGGGGACGCGGCTAATTGGAAGTGCGCGGCGCCAGGGCTCAAGACGGCGCGGACGGGCCACGCGGCGGGCGCCGGATAGCGGGCGCCGCCGCGGCGCCCCGGCAATCAGGCGGCGGCGTACTGGCCGCGGCCCATCATCTTGTCCACCATATCGGCATCCGCCTTGTCGAACTGCGTCGTGCGGGCGCGCACCTCATCGACCGCCTTCAGCGCACGGATCACCGCCGGGCGGGCAGCGATGGTATCGACCCAGCGCAGCACGTTCGGATATTTCGCTTTCGCCGCGCCGATCAGCGTGTCGGCGTTGCGCAGCCATGGGAAAGTGGCGATGTCGGCGATCGAATACGCCACGCCGCCGAGGAACGGCGTCGCGCCAAGGCGGGCATCGATCACCTCGAACAACCGGTGCACCTGGGTGGCGTAGCGGCTGCGCCCATACTCGTTGCCGCCGGGAGCGAAACGGGTGAAATGCACGAGCTGGCCGGACATTGGCCCGACACCGGTCAACTGCACCATCAGCCACTGGATCACGTCGTAGCGCGCCGCCATGTCGGTGGGCAGCAGGCGCAGCGTCTTCTCGGCGAGATACAGCAGGATCGCGCCGGATTCGAACACGGTGTACGGCTTGCCGCCGGGACCCTCGTGATCGACGATCACCGGCACCTTGGCGTTCGGATTGAGTTTCAGGAACTCCGCGCTGAACTGCTTGCCGCCGTACACGTCGACCGGGTGGACGGTATATGGAAGCTCCAGCTCCTCCAGCGCGATGTAGATTTTCACTACATTCGGGCTGCCCATCCCGTAAAGGTCGATCATCGGTTGCTCCATTTATGCGGGGGTACGGCTCGCCGCGCAGGCTCGCATGCCGAACCATTGCAGGGAAGCCGGCCGGCGCGACGACACCTGCCGCGCCCATCACGACGCATGGCTCGCACCATCGCGCGGCTCCCACCACAGCTCTTGCCGCGCGTGCTGCACCAGGCCAGCCGCACGCATGCCCGCGTCGAAGTCAGGGTGCTGCGGGAACACGGACCCCATCGCGTAGACCAGCCAATCCCCGTCCTCGTTCTTCAGCGGGATGCCCGCGTCACCAAGGCGGTACACCAACTGCATCGCACCCGGCAGGTGCCGCAGCTCAGTCACGATCTTGATGCCCTCCTCCAGATCAAACCGGACTGTTCCACAATCAAGCCGAAGCAGCGTACACCAGTCCGGATCGCCATCGAATTCCGGATCGGCGATCTTGCCCGCCAATTGCGGCTTCCAGCCTGTTGCGTGCACACGCTCCCAGTAATCAGGATCGGTGCAATCCACGTCGGGCAGCTCGATGTCGAGCCCGAGCGCATGGGCGATCTTTGTGGGGTCTCCGAACAAAGAGACCGTCACACATTTGTAGATGTCCATCGTCCGGTCCATTCGATTGGAATATACGCATCCGACTTCTCGCCCGGGTCCCAGGACAGGAACTTCTTCAACGTCGTGTGCGCCGTCGCACGCTTGCGAAGAGCCAATGCCGCCAGTCTAGCATAAGGCAGCCTGTTCTTGCACGCTGGCCGCCGGGCGCCCGTGGCAGGGCAGCGGCGCACGGATGGAGCACCGGACATGACAACCGCGCCGCAACTTGTGTTCTCGGCGGCACAGATCGACGCCAGGGTGCGCGAACTGGCAACGCGGATCGAGCAGGACTGCCGGGACGGGCCGATCGTGCTGCTGGTGGTGCTGAAGGGCGCGATCCTGTTCGCCGCCGATCTGATGCGACGGCTTAGCGGGCACGTGCTGATCGATTTTTTCATGGTGTCATCCTACGCCGCCGATGATCGGCCGTCGGCCGAGGTCCTGGTGCAGTGCGCACCACGAACCGACCTGACCGGACGACACGTCATCCTGGTCGACGAGATCGTGGACACCGGGCGGACCGTTGCCACGTTGCTGGAACGATACGTAACCGGGCGAGGCGCGGCGAGCGTCCGGGTCTGTGCGCTGCTGGACAAGGTGGCGGCGCGCGTTGTGCCCGTGGCGATCGACTATGTCGGGTTTGAAGCCCCGGATCGTTGGCTGGTCGGCTACGGCATGGACACCGACGGGCTTGGGCGCAACCTGCCCGGGATCTACGCCATGTCGATCACGGAACCCGACAGCGAAGGAGCGGATTGATGACGGCGCGGCAGATGCATTTCGTCGGCTACCTGATCGCCGGG
The DNA here is from genome assembly GCA_963826975.1 of uncultured Alphaproteobacteria bacterium. Classification (GTDB taxonomy): domain Bacteria; phylum Pseudomonadota; class Alphaproteobacteria; order Acetobacterales; family Acetobacteraceae; genus Palsa-883. The sequence goes on from CAWGZJ010000003.1 coordinate 651,452, forward strand.
CCGACCTGGCACAACAACGGCGGCTGGCGGCATCCCGAGAGCGACGCCGACCTCGCGCTCGACCCGCGGCGCTACGAGCGCATCGCGCAGATCCTCGAGGACGGCAAGTTCGATGCGCTGTTCTTCGTCGATGTGCTGACGCTGTTCGATACCTACCAGGGTGACTTCGCCGGGCAGGTGTCCGGGCCGGGCCAGATGTGGTTCCTCGACCCGATGCTGTTGCTCGCGGCGATGGCCCGCAAAACGCGGCATATCGGCCTGGCCGGCACGCTCTCGACCGCGTTCTACCATCCGTTCCACATCGCCCGCAGCTTCGCCACGCTGGATCACATGAGCGGCGGACGGGCCGCGTGGAATGTGGTCACCTCGGCCAATTCGCGCGAGGCGCAGAATTTCGGCCTCGACCAGTTGATGGATCGGAGCACCCGCTACGATCACGCGGACGAGGTGATGGAAGCCTGCGACGCGCTGTGGAATTCGTGGGACGCGGACGCCATCGTCTATGACCGCGAGCGCGGCATCTACGCCGACCCCAGCAAGGTCCACTACGCCAACTATCAGGGCAAATTTGTGCGCACGCGCGGACCGCTGCCGACGCCGCGCAGCCCGCAGGGCCGACCGGTGATCATGCAAGCCGGCTCGTCGGAGCGCGGCCGGCAGTTCGCCGCGCGGTGGGCCGAGGTGGTGTTCACCCTGCAGCACTCCAAACCCGACATGCAGGCGTTCTATGCCGATATCAAGACGCGGATGGAACGGAATGGCCGTGCCCCGGAGGAGTGCATCATCACGCCGGCGATCGACATCGTTTTGGGTGAAACGGACCAGATCGCCCGCGAGCGCGCGGACTACCTCAACAGCCTGGTCAGCGCCGAGGTCGGCGTGTGCGACATCTCCAACGCGATCGGTGTCGATCTGTCGCCATTTGCGCTGGACCAGCCGCTGGACGACATGGACATTACTGACGGCGCGCGCGGGGTGCTGGACGTCGTTTTGCAGGGCAGCCGCGCGGCCGGGTTGACGTTGCGGCAGGCGGGCTACCGTTACGGTGTCAGTCAGCTCACCCCCATGTTGATCGGTTCGCCGCAAACCGTCGCCGATCGGTTGCAGGACATGTTCGAATCGCTTTGCTGCGACGGCTTCGTGATTTGTCCTTCGATTACACCTGGCACTTACATGCAGTTCGTCAAGACGGTGATTCCCGAATTGCAACGACGAGGGCTTTATCGCACCGACTACATCGGCAAGACGCTGCGGCAGAACATTCGCGGCTGATCACGCAGGTGACCGTCGTCGTCGTCCCGCCCTGCGCACGGTCAGGCTGAAATCCGACCGGGGATCGCCGGGCCACACGTCCGCATCACTGGCCCGTGCCACTTCGAGCCTCGACAGACACCCTGGCGATCGGAACCGCCAACTCCAGATCATAATGGCGGCATCGCCCCGGGCAGGACAATACGTGCGGCGACTCAAGCGGTGATACCCATGTCGTCAAGGTCCCAGGAATGCCGCGAGCTTAATGGCTGCCCCGCGTGCACCGCACTTGCCAATCGCGCCGCCCTTCAGCAAGCAAATCAATTATACCGGGGAGTAAGGAGGACGTCTTGGCCAGTGTCGCCGCATCTCGGCGGATCAAGTCCATCCAGCGTGTCGCTGTCGGGATGCTGCTGATCACCGGCGCGGTGAACTATGTAGACCGCGTCGCGCTCTCGATCGCCAACCCCCTAGTGCGCGCCGACCTGCATCTGTCGATCGCCGACATGGGCGTGCTGCTGTCGGTGTTCCTGTGGACCTACGCGCTTTGCCAGTTGCCGGTTGGCGGGATGATCGACCGGCTCGGTCCGCGCTGGCTGCTGGGCATCGGCGTGATCCTGTGGTCGCTGGCGCAGGTCGCGGTCGGCTTCGTCGGCACCATGGGCCAGTTCGTCTGGACCAGGGTGTTCCTGGGCATCGGCGAATCACCGCAATTCCCGCTCGGCGCGCGCGTGGTCCGCAATTGGTACAACGTCAAGGATCGCGGCGTACCGACCGGCATCTTCAACTCCGCCTCCACGCTGGGCCCGGCGATCGCCCCGCCACTGCTGACGGCGCTGATGATCGGGCTGGGCTGGCGCTGGATGTTCATCGTCATCGGCCTCGCGGGCCTGGTGCTTGGCCTCGTCTGGTTCATGATCTATCGCGACCCGTCGGCGCACCGCCTGGATGCCGGAGAGAAGCGCTACCTGCTGGAAGGCGAGGACAACTCGGCCGGCCAGACGGTCAGCTTCGCCGAGTGGCGCCACCTGTTTGCATTTCGCACCACATGGGGAATGATCTTCGGCAATTTCGGCTCCGGCTACATGATCTGGCTGTATGCCGCGTGGCTGCCCGGCTACCTGGAAATCCAGCGCCATATGACGATCGCCCATACCGGTGTCGTCGCGGCGATCCCCTACGTGTTCGGCTTTCTCGGCAGCCTGTTCGGCGGTTGGGTGTGCGACCGGCTTGTCCGTGGCGGCTTCTCGCCGATCAACAGCCGCAAGCTGCCGGTCATCATCGGCATGGTCGGCATGGCGACCTTCACCGTGCTTGCCGCGGTTACCCCCAGCAACACCGTCGCAGTGCTGTGCATCACCGTGGCGATGTTCCTGGGCAACATGTCCGGTGCGACGATCTGGGCGCTCGCGGTGGTGGCCGCGCCGGCGAAGGGTGTCGGTTCGCTCGGCGGCATGCAGAATTTCGGCGGCTTCCTGGGCGGCGCGCTGGCGCCAATGGTCACCGGCTTCATCGTGCAGATGACCCACTCGTTCGTTCCGGCACTGGTGCTCGCGGCGGTGGTCGGCATTGGCTCCGCACTGATTTACCTGGTCGTCGTGCAGCGGCCGGTGGATCTGAGTAAGGGGTTGCCGGCACAATTCGCCGCCGCCGACTGAGGCGGTAGGGCGTCGGGCCGGGCGCCTGTCGGCGATGCAAGATCAGTTGAATTGGGGAAGACCCTATGCAACGTGACAGCGCGGCGACGCGTCAGTGGTCGACGCGGGTCGGCGGGTTGCCCGGCGTGTCTGACGCAGGCTCCGGGTGCGCCACGCAGGCCTGCACGATCGGCGCGCAGATCGCGTCAGGCGCGCCTGCCACTGCCGTATCGCCTGCGTAACGCAATTCCGTCACCCGACCGTTGACCAGTTTGAAGGTGGCATGACAATAGCCGCCATTGCCGAGGCTGACACCGCCCCCGATCACGGGAAGCGTCAAGGTGACGCCGGTGTTCGTGCCCTCGGTGCGTTCATAACTGCGCAACTCGGTGGTCGGGCTGATACGCTCGGTCTTGGTCGGCAGACCGGCGCACATGTCGAGGTCAGCGCTCGAGGTCCCGATCACGTTGCGTTCCGCCTGTGCGGCGACATGCGCCTCCTGCACGGCGCAACCCAGCAGCGGGGTCAGCGAAATCCAGCAAAGTAAACGAATCAGCCGCATGAAACTTCCCCTGCTGCCAGGAGGTGGTTACGGATGGCTGCGAGCCGCACCATCGGCGATACAGGCATCGGGCCGCGATATAGGCGTCCGGCCGTGGACTGTGCCAGGGTGAGGCCGGTAACAAGTTCGCTGGACCCGCGGAGCGTGGAATGGACCATCCCCTGCCGACCGATCCCCACGGCGAAATTCGCGCTGAAGTTGCAAAACTCTGCGCCCACTTCCCCGGCGAATACTGGCGCAAGCTGGATCAGGTCCGCGGCTATCCCACCGAGTTCGTCCACGCCTTGACCGAAGCCGGCTATCTCGCCGCGCTGATCCCGGAGGAGTACGGCGGCGCCGGCCTGCCATTGTCTGCCGCCGCGGCAATCCTGGAGACGATCCACGACGCAGGCTGCAACGGCGCCGCGTGTCATGCCCAGATGTACATCATGGGCACCATCCTGCGGCACGGCTCGCCCGCGCAAAAGACCGCCTACCTGCCGAAGATCGCCACCGGCGAGTTGCGCCTGCAGGCGTTCGGCGTTACCGAGCCAACCAGTGGCACCGACACCACGTCGATACGCACCTTCGCGCGCAAGGAGGGCGATAAATACATCGTCAACGGCCAGAAGGTCTGGACCAGCCGTGCCGAGCACTCCGACCTGATGCTGTTGCTCGCCCGAACCAAATCGCGCGAGGAAGCGAAGTCGCGCACCGATGGATTGTCCACTTTCATCGTGGACATGCGAACCGTACTCGGTCGCGGCCTGACCATCCGTCCGATCCGCACAATGATGAACCACAACTCCTGCGAGCTGTTCTTCGACAACATGAAAGTGCCGTCCGAGAACCTGGTGGGTGAGGAAGGCCGCGGCTTCCGCTACATCCTGGACGGCATGAACGCCGAGCGCCTGCTGATCGCCGCCGAAAGCATTGGCGACGCGAAATGGTTCATCCGCAAGGCCACCGACTACGCCAAGGAGCGCAAGGTGTTCGGCCGCCCGATCGGGCAGAACCAGGGCATCGCCTTCCCGATCGCCCGCGCCTACGCGCAGATGCGTGCCGCCGAATTGATGGTGCGCGAAGGTTGCCTGAAGTTCGAGGCCGGCCTGACCCCGGGCGAGGAAGCCAACACCGCGAAACTGCTCGCCGCCGATGCGTCGTGGGCCGCGGCCGAGGCCTGCATCCAGACGCATGGCGGCTTCGGGTTCGCCGAGGAATACGACGTGGAGCGCAAGTTCCGCGAGACGCGGCTGTACCAGGTGGCACCGATCAGCACCAACCTGATCCTGTCGTATCTCGCGGAGCATGTTCTGGGCCTGCCGCGGAGTTACTAGCAGCCCCGATGGACGCTCAAGCCAGCGTGATCGCACGCCGCAACGAGGTCGGCTGCCGCCGCGTGTCGCCGCTGCCCACCCACGCCGGATTCTGGCTGTTGCTGCTGGCATTTGCCGTCCTGGTGGCCGCGCGGATTCCTGCTGTTTGGCCACACGGCCGACTCTGGGCCGAGGAGGCGTCGGTCTATCTGGTCAATGCCTGGACCCAACCGTGGTTCGCGGCACTGCTTGCCGTCCACACTGGCTACATCAACCTTCCCGCTGCCGGTGCGACCGCGCTTGCCGTTCATCTGGTGCCGCTGGAATATGTTGCCTGTGTAACCGTCGTGCTGGCACTGCTGATCCAGATGGTTCCGGCGGTCCTGCTGCTCACCAGCGGGATCCCTTGGCTGCGTGGCTGGCGCACGCTGGTTCCCGCGCTGCTTCTGCTGGCGTTGCCGCCGGCGGCCGAGGAAGTCTGGCTGAACACCATCACCAGTCAGTTTCACGTGCTGTTGGCGACTGCGATAATCCTGGCTTCGCCGCCCGGGCGGCGCCGGGTCGCAGTGTTCCAGGGCGCGGTCTTGCTGGTGGCACCACTATGTGGCGCGCCCGGAGCCGCGCTGCTGCCGCTGTTCCTGCTGCGCGCTTGGCATGACGGGTCGCGGTCGCGGCTGGTGCAGGCGATGCTTCTGTTACCGGCCACCGGCGTTCAGCTCATTGTTCTGCTAATGCATCCCGAGCCGGCAAGAACCGTGGGCTTCGACTTGCCTTTGGTGCTCGCAGCGGTCACCGGCAAGCAGATCCTGCTGCCTCTGCTCGGCTCCAGAATTGCGTTCCGGCTTACCAGAGGCGTGGTCGCCGCTTTCGCCGCAGGACAGCCGCCGATGCTGTTCGTGCTCACACCACTGCTTGCGTTCGGGACACTCGGCGTTGCTGTCTGGCGCAATCAGGATGCGTCGGCCCGCTGGCTCTACGCGGGCGGAATAATGATGATGGCCGTATCGTATCTTGGCGCGCTTTCGCCGGGGAGCAAACTGGACCTGCTTATGAGCAATTATGGCATACGTTACTACTATGGGCCGGACGTGCTGATCTCGCTGACATCACTCGGACTCGCGGCGACCGGGGCCGGTGTAACCCGGATGCTTGCGACTTGCCTGGTCGCGTGGCTAATCCTGGTCGGCATGGTGCATTATTTCCATGTCAGGGCGGTGACGACGTCCGGTCCCTCCTGGAGGGCCGAGGTCGTCCTGTGGCGGGCGGACCCAAGCCATCCGATCGCAGTCTGGCCTGCGGGCTGGCAGATCCGATTGGACCACCGATGACGCGGTCGCTGCCGCTTTCCAATCTCCTGGTCGTCTCGCTCGAACAGGCGGTCGCCGCGCCCTATTGCAGTTCGCGCCTGGCCGACGCCGGCGCCCGCGTCATCAAGATCGAACGCGCCGAGGGCGACTTCGCGCGCGGCTACGATAGGGCGGCGAAGGGATTGTCCAGCTACTTCGTCTGGCTGAACCGCGGCAAACAATCCCTGGTTGCCGACATCAAGCACCCGGACGACGCAACATTGCTGCACTGTATCCTGGCCCGTTCCGACGTGTTCATCCAGAATCTTGCCCCCGGCGCTGCCGCGCGTGCCGGGTTCGGCTCCGACGCACTGCGCGAACGCTATCCGCGCCTGATCACCGTCGACATCTCCGGCTACGGTGACAGCGGCGACTACGCAACGATGAAGGCGTACGACCTGTTGGTGCAGGCGGAATCCGGCCTCGCAATGATCACCGGACATCCCGCAGGCCCGGGCCGCGTCGGCGTCTCGGCCTGCGACATCGCCTGCGGCATGGCGGCGCACGCCGGTATCCTGGAAGCATTGATCGCGCGCGGCATTACCGGCCGGGGTGCCGGGCTGAAGGTCAGCCTGTTCGACGGCATGGCCGACTGGATGAACGTGCCGCTGCTGTTCTACGAGGGCACCGGTCGCGCGCCGGAGCGCCTGGGCCTCGCGCATCCGTCGATCTGCCCATACGGCGCCTTCGCCACGGCGGACGGCGCGCTGGTGTTGATCTCGATCCAGAACGAACGCGAATGGGCGGAATTCTGCGTCCGCTTTATGGACGATCCCGATCTGCCGAACCGCGCCGGCTTCGAAACCAACGTGATCCGCGTCGCCAACCGCGCCACCGTCGACGCCCATGTCGGCACCGCGTTCGCCAGACTGACCCGCGACCAGGCCGCGGCAAAACTGCGCGCCGCCAACACCGCCTTCGGGTTCGTCAACACCGTCGCCGAGTTCGCCCACCACCCGGCGCTGCGCCGCGCCACCGTCGCCACACCGAACGGCGACGTATCGATTGCCGCGCCCCCGGTTATCAGCAGCGACGGACCACGCAGCTTGGGGCCGGTGCCCGCCATCGGCGAGCACTCGGCCGCCATCCGCGCGGAGTTTGCCGGCGGGTAGAAGCTACGCCCCCGCGTCCTGCGGCGCGACGCCGACATATTTGTACTGATGCACCATGTCGTCCTGCGGAAATCCGGCGGCGTGCTTGATCTGGAACACGCTGATGATGCGCGAGTTCAGGTCGCCATTGCTGTCGAACGAGATCTCCCCCTGCATCGTCGTGATCTTGGTCGCATGGATCGCGTCGCGCATCGTCGCCCGCGTGAGCGGTTTGCCCGACGCCACCGCCCGCTTCAGCGCATCGGCGAGCACCAGCACCGCGTCATAGGCCGTGATGCAATAGTCGCTCGGCTGGCTGCCGAACAGCTTGGCAAACTGCTTCACCCATGCCTGAGCCTTGGCGTCATCCAGCAGATGCGGGGCCGCGATCGTGGCGTACCATCCGTCCGCCGCGGGAAAGCCGCCACCGGTCAGGATTTCCGACTTATACATGCCGTCGCCGCCGCCTTTCACGATACCCGGCAGGATCTCATACGACTGCTTGACCACCTTGATCCCGGCTCCCGCGTCGCCGCCATAGTACAGCGACGCCGCCCCCAGTTGCTTGATCTTGCTCAGCACAGGCGAATAGTCCGCCGCCTTCGGATCCAACCGATCACGCCCCAGCACCTTCATCCCGGCCTTGGTCGCCTGGGCCTGGAAGGTATCCGCAATCCCGACGCCGTACGCGCCGCTGTCATCCAGCACATAGACGCTCGGCATCTTCAGGACCTTGGCGTAATAGTTCGCCATGTACGGGCCCTGGAACGCATCGGTGGTGACGGTGCGGAAATAGATCACCGGGCTCGCCGGGTGATAGACCTGGGCGAACTTTGGATCGGTGATGTCCGGATTGGTTGAGGTGGGGGTGATGATCGCCAAACCGCCGGCACTCAGGATCGGCGACATCGCCTTGCCCGATCCGCTATTGAACGGCCCGAGCGCAACCAGCGCGAGCGGATCGTTGACCATCCGCCGCGCATTGGTCGCCGCCTGGCCGGGGTCGTAGCCGCCGGCGCTGGCTGTGCCGTCATTCATCAGTACCAGCTCCAACTTATAGCCGGCAACGCCGCCCTTGGCGTTGATCTCGTCGATCGCCATCGAGGCGCCGTTCTTCACCAGCGTCGCACCCATGGCTTCCTGGCCGGTGAACGGGGCATTCATTGGGACGTGAATGACTTTCTCGGCCGCTTCGGCGGAACGCCATGCGGCGATCGCGACAGCGGCACCACCCAGCGTCAGGGCAGAGCGTCGGCTCAGGCGATGGGTCGTGTCTGTCATGCTTGGTCTCCCTTGTTGAATTCACAAGGTGACCGGCAGCTCTTCCCCGTGTGGTACGCTAGCACCGGCGTGGAGAAAGGGTCAAAGGAAACGATCGCCAGACCGCATCCGCCAGATCGGATCTGACGGACCCGCTCACACCGCCGCCTGCAGCCGGTCGCCGTTCGCCAGGATCGCGTCCGCCAGCGCCGCGGCCGGGACGCGCGCGGTGCCTCGGCGCGTGGTCACCACGAACTCCACTTCGCCGGGATCAGGCAGCCGCAGGGTTGCCGGGGTCTCGACCAGACCCTCCGGCATCAGGCTGCGCGCGTGCAGCGTGATGCCGAGCCCGGCCAGGGCAGCGGCCCGCAAGCCGCTCAGGCTGCCGCTGGTGCACACCACACGCCACGCGCGCCGGGCATGCTCCAGCGCCTCCAGCGCCACGCTGCGGGTCAGGCTGGGCGGCGCAAACAGGATCAGCGGCAGTGGCGCATGCGGGTCGATCTCCAGGCCCGGTCCGGCGATCCAGGCCAGCCGGTCGCGCCAGACCAACTTCCCCCGTGCTTCCCCAGTCCGGCGCTTCGCCAGCACCAGATCCAGCTCCCCCCGGTCGAACTGCACATTCAAGGTGGCGCTGAGATCGACGGTCAGCTCCAGGTCGACGCCGGGATGGCGGCGGGTGAAATCCCGGAGAATCTCCGGCAGGCGCGAGGAGACGAAGTCCTCCGATGTGCCAAACCGCACCCGCCCGCGCAGTCGCGCGCCGGAGAAATACTGCCGCGCACGTTCGTTCGCCTCCAGGATCGAGCGGGCAAAGCCGACCATCGCCTCGCCGTCGGCGGTCGGCACCACGCGGTGGGTGTCGCGCAGGAACAGCCGCCGGCCGGTCGCGGTCTCCAGCTTCCGCACATGCTGGCTGACGGTGGATTGCTGCAGGCCGAGCCGGCGCCCGGCCTCGGTGAAATTCCGGGTCTGCGCCACCGCCAGGAAGCTCTGTAGCAGGGTGGGATCAAGCATGGCCGGTCATCATAGTTCATGATGACAGTAACGCTCGATAGCGCGCTTCACAATGACCTATCCCGATGCAATATCACGGGCGTCGCGCCGCGGAGGACCGAGGCCATGCGCAAGCTGCTCTCCCATCTGCCGATCGATACGTTCATCGCGCTGCTGCTGGCGACGGTCGCGGTTGCCGCGCTGCTGCCGGCGCATGGCGTGGGCGCCCCGCTGGCCGGGGCCGCTGCCACCCTGGCGATCGCGCTGCTGTTCTTCCTCTATGGCGTACGGCTTTCACCACAGGCGGCGCTGGCGGGTGCGCGGCACGGGCGGCTGCATCTTCTGGTGTTCCTCAGCACTTTTGCGCTGTTCCCGGCGCTGGGGATGGCCGCGCGGGCGCTGTTCCCGCATCTGCTGACGCCGGAATTGTGGGCCGGCGTGATCCTGTTGTGCGTGCTGCCGTCGACGGTGCAGTCCTCGGTCGCCTTCACCTCGATTGCCCGCGGCAATGTGCCGGCCGCGCTGTGCGCCGCCACCCTGTCGAACCTGGTTGGCATCCTGCTGACCCCGCTGCTGGCCGGGCTGCTGCTGTCGACTGGCCAAGCCGGCGGCCATGGCGGGATCTCCGCCCACGCGGTCGGCGACATCGTGTTGCAGCTTCTGCTGCCCTTCGCCGCCGGCCAGGCGCTGCGGCCATGGATCGGCGGTTGGGTCGAGCGCAATCGCCGTGTGCTAGGTGTGGTCGATCGCGGCTCGATCCTGCTTGTGGTCTACGCCGCGTTCAGCGAGGGCATGGTGGCCGGAATCTGGCACTCGGTCGATCTGGCGATGTTGGTCCGGCTGTTCGTGGTCAACGCAGCGTTGCTGGCCGCGGTGCTCACCATCACCACCCAGGTCAGCCGCCGCCTCGGTTTCAGCCGGGCCGATGAAATCACCATCGTGTTTTGCGGCTCCAAGAAAAGCCTGGCGAGCGGCTTGCCGATGGCGAGCGTGTTGTTCGCCAGCGGCGCCGTCGGGCTGATCGTGCTGCCGCTGATGCTGTTCCACCAGCTACAACTGATGGCTTGCGCCGCGCTGGCCCGCCGCTATGCCGCGGGTCAGACGACGGCGCTGCCGGTCGGAGATTCGGTGCCGGCTTCCGGCTGATTGTTTCCGGCTATTCGGCGCGCCGATCGTTGTGCCCGCGCCGCAACACGTCATGTCCGACCGTCACAACGTCATGCCCAGGCACGACGTTGTGGTAAATCAACAATCTGGTCCGCCCGCTACGCGATCCGCGTCAGCTTGCTGACCATGTGATCGAACTGTGCGAGGTAGATGTTCTCCTCGGCGTCCAGCCAGATCCCGTGGATGTGGAAGGCGCCCTGGTAGGGATCGTCGCGGTCCCACCGCACCACCAGCTTCCGCTCACGCGTCCAGATCGACAACCCGTCCGCCCCGCCGACATAAATGCGATCCCGCCCGAACGCCAGGTCGCTCGGCATGCGGAATTCCTTCCACTCTGCCCGGAACGTTCCGCCGGCATCGAAGATCTGAATCCGGTGATTGTCCCGATCGGCGATCCACACCTGGTCGGCCTCGTCGATCGCAATGAAATGCACGATCGCGAACTGGCCCGGGCCGTCCCCTGCCGCGCCCCAGGAGTGCAGCAACTCACCCGCGGCGGAGAATCGGTGCACGCGACGATTGCCGTAGCCATCGCTGACATACACGTCACCGTTCGAGGCGAACGCCACCGCGGTCGGCATGTTGAACGGCTCGCCGTAGAACGTCGGCGCGGGAAGGTTCCGCCGGCCCAGCGTGCGCAGCAGTTCGCCGGTCGGTTCGTGTTCGGTCACGATGTGCCAGCCGGAATCGGTGATCCATACGCGCCCGTCCGGCGCGATGTTCAGCCCATGCACGAATTCCGAGAACCGACCTTCGCCCCACGAGGTAATGAACTTGCCGTCCGGGTCGAACACCACCACCGGATGGGCGCTGCGCGACAGCACGAACACCTCGCCGTTCGCTGCCACCGCGCCCTTGGAGACGATGCGGGGTGGCCATGCTTTTGGATCAGCGTCGCGGAACAGCCAGCCACGCGGCAGCCTGGCCCAGTCCCGCACGAAGCGATAGCGATGCGCACCCGAACCGATTACCGGCGCGTCGCGTTCCGTGGCATCCATTGTGTCTTCCTCCCTGGCCTCTGACCCAACGGCGCAGTGTAGACGAACGGCGGGCGCCCGCTATCCTGCCCGGAACGCCTGCACGTCCTACCGGGGGGAACCAATGTCCAAGCCACCCTACCAATTCCGCGGCAACGCCTATCGCTCGCTTGCCGAGCTCGAACCCTGGATCGCGGCACGCCAGGAGCCGATCCTGGAGCCGGATTTGCCGATCATTGACCCGCACCACCATGTCTGGGACGGCGAACGCGGGCGCTACCTGGTGCATGAACTCGCGGCCGACGTGAACACCGGACATAACATCGTGGCCACCGTGTTCGTCGAGGCTGGCTCGATGTATCGCGCCAAAGGGCCGGCGGCGATGCGCCCGGTCGGCGAGGTCGAATTCGTCAACGGCATCGCCGCGATGAGCGCCAGTGGGCAATATGGGCCGGCACAGCTTTGCGCCGGCATCGTCGGCCATACCGACATGACGTTAGGCGACCGTGCAAAGCCGGTGCTGGAGGCGCTGATCGCCGCCGGCAATGGCCGCTTCCGCGGCATCCGCCACGGCGTGACCTGGGATACCGGCGACGCCGCGAAGTTCGGCCGCCGCCAGGTGCCGCAACATCAGGTGCTTGACCCGGTGTTCCGCCAGGGCTTCGCGCATCTGGAACCGCTGGGACTGTCGTTCGAAGTCGTGGCAGTTTCATCCGCAACTACCGGATTTGGTGGACCTGCTGAAGGCGTTCCCTCGCACCAATGTGATCCTCAACCATGCCGGCGGCCTGCTGGGGATTCCGCCGCACGATCATAACCGGCAGGAGGTGTTCGCCATCTGGCGCGCCAACATCCGCGAGGTCGCGCAGTTCCCCAATGTCAGCGTGAAGCTCGGTGGCCTGGCCATGCTGTATTGCGGCTGGGATTTTCACCTCCGCGACATCGCGCCAGGGTCGGAGGAGCTGGCCATCGCCTGGCGCCCGTATATCGAGGCCTGCATCGAGGCGTTCGGCCCGGGCCGCTGCATGATGGAAAGCAACTTTCCCGGTGGACAAGCAGTCCTGCGGCTACGCGGTGTTGTGGAACGCAATGAAACGGATCACCCAGGGTTATTCCGCGTCGGAGAAGGCGGCGCTGTACCACGACACAGCCGCCCGGGTGTATCGGCTTGATGCTTGAGCCTCGACTCTCGGGTTGTTCAATGATGGAGTTGAGGAACTACTCCCCCTCCCCTTGAGGGCTTGGGCCGCGAAGCGGACCAAGGTTGGGGGGAGGGGTTGGCGCGCACGAGCCTTCGGCGTGTCCCTGGCACCAACTCATCCCCCCAACTCTTTGGCTTAACGGGAGCTGGAGAAGCTTTTCTGACCGCCACGGTGCTAGCTACACGGCCTGCGAAAATGAGAATCGCCAATGCCTGACCTGACACTACGAACCGCGCTAGGGCCGTACCCGCATGTCGCCGGCCTGCGCGACGCTACGATCAGATCAGATCTTATACAGTTCGACTTTGAATCAGTCGAGCCGATCACCCGCGCCTTCCGCCGCATGGTCCGCACGTTCGACTTCGACCTGTGCGAGATCGCGCTGACCACGCTCGCCCAGGCAGTTGCCTACGGCAAGCCGATCACCGGGTTGCCGCTGGTGATGACCGGCGGGTTCCATCACGGCTCCTTGGTATGTCGGCGCGATTCACCGTTACGCGGCCCGCGGGACCTCCCAGGCAAGCGCATCGGCGTGCGGGCCTATTCGCAAACCACCGGCATCTGGGTGCGCGGCATCCTGCAAAGCGAGCACGGAATCGCGCCCGAAGCGATGACCTGGATCACCCAGGAAGACGCCCATGTCGCGGAATATCCAGACCCGCCCTTCGTGCTTCGTGACGCCGCCGGCAAGGACCTGCGCGCGATGCTGCTCGGGGGCGAGATCGACGCCGAGGTCGGCCTGGCCGGCCTCGATGCACCGGAGGTTCGCACCGTCATTCCCGATGCCGCTGCAGCCGCCGCCGACTGGAGCCGCCGCACCGGTGTCCGCCCGATCAACCACGTGGTCGCGATCAAGACCGAACTGCTCCAGGCGCATCCCTGGCTGGCGCGTGAACTCTACGCGCTGTTCGTCAAAGCCCGCACAGGCGCGCCGCCGGCCTACGGCATGACGGCCAATCGTGCCGCGATCGAGACGCTGTTGCGCTTCACGGCTGAGCAAGGCCTGACGCCGACCCGTCTGCGCCCCGAGGATGTTTTCGCCGCGGACCTGATGGCGACATAGGATTCTGGAAGGACCCAAGACATGCCCGACATTCCCCGCCTGAACGGCGCCGTCCGTGCCCTGGATTCCGGCAAGCCGGCTTTCGTCACCTTCGCCCCGGGCGAGGTCGGCACTGCCATCAACCTCAGCACCGCGCCCTATGACGGCGTGGTGTTCGAGATGGAACACAACCCTTACGATATCAAAACCCTGCGCGACTGCATGCAATACATGCTGAACCGCAAGCAGATTGCTACGTCCGGCTCGGTCGCGCCGGCGGTCACGCCGATGGTGCGCATCCCGCCCAACGGCGGCGAGCAAAGCCAGTGGATCGCCAAGCAGGTGCTGGACATCGGCGTCTACGGAATTGTGTGGCCACATGTCTCCACCGTCGAGGACGCGCGCAACGCTGTCGTCGCCAGCCGCTATCCTCGTCCGCGGGAGGCGCCGTACTACGATCCGCCCGGCCAGCGCGGTGATGCGCCGACCTCGGCGGCGCGGTATTGGGGATTGAGCGCGCAGGAATACTACAAGCGCGCCGATGTCTGGCCGCTGAATCCCGAGGGCGAGGTCCTGGTGGTGATCATGTGTGAGGAGAAGCGCGCCATCGCCAACCTGCCGAAAATGATCGAGCAGGTACCCGGTATCGGCGTGGTGCTGATCGGCGAGGGCGACCTGTCGCAGGACCTTGGGCATCCGCGTCAGTATGAGCATCCGACGGTCGCCAGCGCGATCAATGATATTCTGGCGATCTGCAAGCAACACAACATGCCTTCCGGTCATCCGCATGTCGATACGAAGAACGTCGACGAGTTGATCGAGCGCGGCTTCCGTTGGCTGATGCCGGCGCCGGCGACCTCGTTCGCGGCGCTGGAGATGGGGCGGAAGAAAAGCGGCCGGTAAGGAGCCTGTAAGGCGACCACTCCTATAGGAGGAACGATCATGGCACGACTGACAGCGATTACCGAGAAGGCCCAGATGGCGGCCAAGGATCACGCGATCTTCGATGCGATCGTGGCGAGCCGTGGTTCCATCCATGGGCCGTTCGTCATGTTCCTGCACAGCCCGGAACTGACCGGACGCCTGGCGCATCTTGGCGCCTATGTGCGGTTCGAGGGATCGCTGGATATGCGGGTGCGCGTGCTCGCGGCGATGGTGGTCGCGCGTGAGTTCGAGGCGGAGTATATCTGGGGCGCGCAGACCGGAATTGCTCGGCAACGGAACGTTCCGGAGGCCACCATTACGGCGATCCGGGAGAACCATTCCCGTGGGATCCCGGCGGACGACGCGCAGATCGTGGATTTTACCCGGGAGTTGTTACGCCGGCATCGTGTGGACAATGCGACCGCGGCGGCGCTGCGGGCACGGTTCGGCGATGACGAGTTCATCCAACTGACCGGTGCGATAGGCTACTACAGCATGCTGGCGATGACGGTGAATGCCTGCGAGCTTGAGGCGGCGCCGGATGCCGAGGTGCTGCGGGTGTGAGGCGTGATCAGTCGGGTTGGATTGAATTAGGACTCTCCCCCTCCCCTTGAGGGAGGGGGTTGGGGGGAGGGGTCGGCGCGATACGAAGCTTCCGATGCGATCCTGGCACCAACCCCCTCCCCCCAACCCCCTCCCTCAAGGGGAGGGGGAGAATGATTGTGCGTTACCGCCAGCGATACGGCTCCGTCCGATCCGCCATCAGCGGTATCTCCACCGCGGAGCCGGCCGGATAGGCCACCGCCTGTTCGTCACGCCGGCGCAACCTATGCGCAATCGACGGTGTCATCAAACCGAAAGGATCGCCGGTCAGCGCCTCGGCGGCGCGCAGCGGCCAGTCGGCGTGCACCATCAACTCGCGCGCCATAGCCACCAGGTCGGAATGGCCCTCGCGCAGCACTGCCTCGGCCTGGTGCGGCTCGGTGATCAGGCCGACCGCCATGCTCATCACCCCCGCCTCGCGCCGCACCCGGCTGGCGTAGGGCACCTGGTAGCCGGGCACACGCGGCACTAACGGCATCGGCAAGTCACCGCTGATACCGCCAGAGGAACAATCCACCAGGTCAACGTCGCGTTGGCCCAGTTCCCGCGCCAGTTCGACGGTATCGTCGATGCCCCATGACCCGCCCTTGCCGTCCACCGCGGAGACCCGAAAGAACAGCGGCTTGTCCGCTGGCAAGGCGGCGCGGACCGTCTCCGCCACTTCCAACGCGAAACGCATGCGGGCCGCACGATCGCCGCCGTAGCCGTCGGTGCGCCGATTGGACACCGGCGAGAGAAACTGGTGGATCAGATAGCCGTGCGCGCCGTGGATTTCGCAAATCTCGTAGCCGGCATCGACGGCGCGATGCGTGGCATCCCGGAACGCGGTCAGCACGGTCTTGATGTCGTCGTGATCCATCTCGATCGGAACCGGGAAGCCCCGCCGCGCCGGGATGGGGCTCGGCGCCAGGCCGCGCCAGGGTGGCATGCCGGCGCGCGCGTCACGCTCATCGAGCGGCCGCCACTCCTGCAACGCGCCGTGGGAGCCGGCGTTGCGGCCGCAATGACCGAGCTGGATAGCCGGGACCGCGCCCATCTCCTTGATGAAGTCGGTGACACGGCGATACGCCTTCACCTGGTGCGCGTTCCAGATGCCGGCACAGTGATAGGTCTTGCGCCCGCGTGCTTCCACCGCGGTTTCCTCGCCGAACACGATGCCGGCGCCGCCCATCGCGTAGCGGCCGAAATGTACCAACTGCCAGTCGGTCGGCGCACCCTCGACCGAGGCGTACTGGCACATCGGCGAGACCACGATGCGATTGCGCGCAGTGACGCCGCGCAGCTTGATCGGGGTGAACAGCAACGATGCGGGCTTGGCCTGACGCGCCGCCTGGTCCGGCGCGTGGGCAACGTCGTCAGGCGGCATGGGCGGTGACCTTTTGCGTAGTGCGGGCGGTTTGTATGGCGGCCCGATAGTATGCGCTGCTCCGGACAGGGGCCAGCCACCCGGAACGCGGTCAGGTCACGCGGGATGGTTCGTTCCGCGGACGGCAGATCAGGTCCAGAGCGGACTCGACGATCGCCTGCAGCACCGCGCGCTGCTCGCCGGCGCGCGAGCGGATGGCGAGCGTGTGCAACACCGCCGAGACGAGCTTCGCCAGTGCCTGCGGATCCGTGTCTTGCGGCAACTCACCGCGCGCCGTCGCATGGCGAATGCGCGCTTCGAACGCGGCGTCGATCTCGCGCAGCGCGTCGCGCAGCATGGTGCGCGCGGCGGTGTCGAGCACCGCCTCGGTCAGCGCGGTGCCGATCAGGAAGCAGCCCCGCGCGCCGCGCTCGCCTGAGAAATACAACGACAGCGCGTGTTCATAGACGCGGCGCAGCGCCTCGCGCAGCGGCAGATCGGGGGCTAGCGCCTCTGCCAGCGCCGTGCGGGCGTGGGCGTGGTAGCGATCGAGCGCCTGGCCATAGAGTGCTCGCTTATCACCGAATGCCGCGTACAGGCTCGGCCGGTTCATTCCTGTCCCGGTACTGATGGCATCGAGCGTGGTCGCCGCATAGCCCGCATCCCAGAACGCAGCCATGGCTTGGGTCAGCGCGGCGTCGGGATCGTAGCCGCGGGGCCGCCCACGCTTCGATGGCTTATTTTGTACTGCCATGCATAAAATCCTTGACGCACAACAGTTTCATGCACTACGGTATAAAAATCAACCCTGGAGGACGTCATGGACCTGTATTTCTCGCCTCTCGCTTGCTCGATGGCCACCCGCATCACGCTCTATGAGGCCGGCGAGGATGCCCGGTTTCTGCAGGTCGACCTGAAAGCCAAGCGGATCGCCGATGGCTCAGACTTCCTGGCGGTGAACCCGATGGGTCAGGTCCCGGTGCTGCGGACCAACGCAGGAGAATTGTTGCGGGAAAACCCGGTGGTACTGCAATACACTGCCGACCAGTACCCCGCGGCGGGTTTGGCGCCTGACGCCGGTATGCCGCGTTATCGCCTGCAACAGTGGCTGAGCTTCATCGGCACGGAGTTGCACAAACAGGTTTTTGTTCCGCTACTGGATGCGAAAAGCCCTGACGGCGCCAAGTTGCTCGCGCGCGACAAGGCAGGACAGCGTTTCGCGTATCTCGCTGCCCACCTCGATGGCCGCGACTATCTGCTGGACCGCTTCACTGTGGCGGATGCCTATCTGGTGACCGTGCTGAACTGGGCAAAGTTCGTTGCGGTTGAGCTTGCGGCACGGCCTGTGGTGCAGGCATATTTCGATCGCCTGGTGGTGCGGCCGAGTGTCGCACGGGCGCTGGCAGAAGAATTGGGGCTTCACCATCAGGAGCAGAAGCGGCGAAGCGCCGCCTGACCGGCGTGCCTAACCTGCATGTAGGTTGACATGGCCTCCGGTCGTGGCGTTCCTCGCGCAACGAACCAACCGGGACTGACCGTTGCAGATACGGTCGCTTGCCCGGTCGGTCACACCACGCCGCTGTCGCGCAATCGTTGTGCCTGCTCCGGACTGACACCACACAACGCGCTCAGCAGCGCGTCGGAGTGTTCGCCCAGCAACGGCGGTCGACTGACCCGCGCCGGCGAGTCGGATAGTTTAATCGGACATCCGACGGTCTGGTAGGTGCCGCGGGTCGGGTACTCGACGTCGACGATCATCTCGCGCGCCCGCAGATGCGGATCGGCGAGCACCTCGCCGGTGTCGAGGCAGGCGCCGCATGGCACGCCGGCGTCGCCGAGCAGACGCATCACCTCGTGCTTGCCGTACTGGCGCGTCCAGGC
The DNA here is from genome assembly GCA_963826975.1 of uncultured Alphaproteobacteria bacterium. GTDB lineage: Bacteria > Pseudomonadota > Alphaproteobacteria > Acetobacterales > Acetobacteraceae > Palsa-883. The sequence continues at coordinate 670,031 of CAWGZJ010000003.1, forward strand.
GGTAACGATCGCGTTCAGGGCCTCGCGATTTTCCCAGCGGCCCTCCGGCGTCTTGAAGCGCGGGTCCTCGGCCAGCTCCGGTTGGCCGAGCACACCCAGAAACGGTTTCCACATCTGTGGCTGCGCGAAGATATACACGTAGTCGTTCGGGCCGCCCGGCGCGCAGGGATAGGTCGTACCCGGAACGTTACGGCCAAGCTGGTTGCCGGTGCGCCCCATCGGGCGGCCGGTGCGCTGGTGGTCGCGCAGGCTGACGCGGATCAGGTTGACCACGGCGTCCTGCATCGAGACCTCGACATGCTGGCCCTTGCCGGTGGTGTGGCGCTGCTGCAGCGCGGCCAGGATGCCGATCGCCATGTGCATGCCGGTGCCGGAATCGCCGATCGCCGGGAACACGTAGGTCGGCGGGTTCTCCGGAAAGCCGGTGACGCTCATCGCACCGCCCATCGCCTGGGCAATCGGCTCGAAGCTTTTGAAGCCGCTGTAGGGACCGTACGTGCCAAAGCCCTTGATGGTGGCGTAGATCAGCTTTGGGTTGAGCTTCGAGAGAACATCATAGCCAAGGCCAAGCCGATCTAGCGCGCCGGGCCCGAAATTCTCCAGCAGTACGTCGGACTGGGCGATCACCTGCTTGAACAGCGCCTTGCCCTCGTCGGTCTTCAGGTTGAGCGTCAGGCTACGCTTGTTGGCGTTCAGTACAAGGAAGAACAGGCTGTCGCTGTCGGGCCGGTCGCGCATGTTGGTGCGCGCGACGTCGCCGCCCTTCGGTTCCTCCAGCTTGATCACGTCGGCGCCGAGGAAGCCGAGGATCTGCGCGCAGGCAGGCCCTGCCTGGTTGTGCGTCATGTCGATGACGCGGATGCCGTTCAGTGCCTGGCTCATTGTCTTCCCTTCCCCGGTGTCGCAGCGGTGGAAGCGGAGGATATCCGGCGCTGGGCAGGTCGGATAGGCACGGTGGCGTAGTTCATGGTTCGATCGGGATGCTTCGTGGCGGCATTGTCGACCTGGCCGATCGGCAGGTTCCATTGCCGCGGAGCCTATTGTCGATGCTGCTGGGGTCATGAAATATCTCCGGGGATTCGACCGAAGGTCGCCTCCGCTCCTTGTGCCGAAAGTTTCCCGCAATGCCCGACGCGTCGCCCGACCTGCCTCCGGACTCCTTGACCCAGCGGTCTCGTGCGGCCGCCTGGATCTTTCCGGTGCTTCGGGTGGTCTTTGTGATTGCGGCGGCAGTCCTCGCCTGGTACGTGGCGGGCCACTGGGATCGCTGGACCGGTGCCGCGCGATTCGAGTCGACCGACGACGCGTACATGGTCGGCGATGTTACGCCGCTCGCCGCGAAGGTCTCCGGTTATGTCGCCAGCGTGCCGGTCAACGACTACCAGTCCGTGCACGCCGGCGAGTTGATTGTCGAGATCGATCCGGTCGACTATCGCGCGCAACTTGCGCAAGCCGAGGCCACCCTGGCTGGCGCACAGGCAGTTCTCGCCAACCTCGCGAACCAGAAAGATGTACAGCGCGCTTTGATCCGCCAGGCCGATGCCACGATCCAGGCGACGGCGGCCGACCTGCGCCGTTACTCGCTTGAGGCGACACGGCAACGTGATCTGCTGCAAACACGAATCGCCGGGACCCAGCAGCTCGTGGAGCAGGCCGAGGACAACCAGAATCGGACCAGCGCGCAACTGGCACTGAATGCCGCGCAACTCGATCAGCAGAAGGCCCTGCTTGCCAGCCTTGACGTGCAGGAGCAGCAGCTCATGGCGCAGGTGCGTGCCGCGGAAGCGCAGGTGACGCTCGCGCGCAACAATCTGGGGTACACGCGCATCGTGTCCCCGGCTGACGGGATGGTCGGACAGCGTCAGGTGCGGCCGGGCCAGTTCGTCAATGTCGGCACGCAGGTGATCGCAATGATCCCATTGCGTAACACTTGGGTGATCGCGAACTTCAAGGAAACCCAGATGACGCATGTGCGGCTGGGCGATCCGGCGCGCGTGACGGTCGATGCGTTTCCCGGGTTGGTGCTGACCGGACATGTGGATAGCTGGTCGCCTGGCACCGGCAGCACGTTCGCACTGTTGCCGCCTGACAATGCCACCGGCAACTTCACCAAAGTGGTGCAGCGCATGCCGGTGAAGATCGTGTTGGACCCGAACGCGGCGCTGGGCACGCTGGTGCGGCCCGGCATGTCGGCCGAGGCGCGGATCGACACCGGCGCAGCCCCGGATCCATCGCCGAGATGAGGCTGCATCTCGCTCCCGTAACGTCGGCCGGCGTCGCACTGCATGCGTTCGCCGAGCGGCACCCGCGTTGGAGTGCCGACTCGTTGCGTCCCTATGTCGGCATGCTCGGGGTGCTGCTTGGTTCCGTCATGGGCGTTCTCGCCAGCCGGGTGACGAATTTCGGCCTGGCCGATCTGCGCGGCGGCCTGTCCGCCGGTTACGACGAGGGCGCCTGGATCACCACGAGCTTCGGCGTCGGCCAGATGCTGGTGGGCGTTGCCTCGCCCTACCTCGGTGCGGTGTTCGGCGTGCGACGTGTCCTGCTACTGGGGATGCTGTTGTTTTTCGTGGCCAGCCTGCTCGGCCCGCTGTCACCTAACCTGACTGCCTTCCTGACCATGCAGTTTCTGGGTGGCCTTGGTTCCGGCACGTTCATTCCGCTTACGATCAGCTTCATCGTCCGCAGCATGCCGGCGCGGCTTATCGTGCTTTCGATTGCGCTCTATGCAATGAACTCCGAACTGTCGCAGAACGTCGCGGCGTCGCTTGAGGGTTGGTTCACGGACCATTGGTCGTGGCGATGGATCGACTGGCAGTACTGCGCGGCACAGCCGCTGATGTTCGCATGCATCTGGTACGGCGTGCCGCGCGAGCGCGTGAACATTGCGCTTATGCGTGATCTCGACTGGCCCGGACTTGTCTACGCCATGACGGGATTTGGGCTGCTGTATGCGGCGCTGGATCAGGGCAATCGGCTGGACTGGAGGAGCAGCGGCCTGATCAACGGGTTGCTGGTCGCCGGCGGAGCGATGACGCTTGCCTTCATCGCACGCGAGCTGTGGACGAAAAAACCGTTTCTCAACCTGCGCCTGCTGGTGCGGGAAAGCCTGCCCTACCTGATGCTGCTGTTGGCCGGTTATCGTTTCATCATCCTGTCAACCGCCTACATCATCCCGACTTATCTACAAACTGTGCAGAATTTTCGCGAGCTGCAGGTGGGTGCCGTATTGTTGTGGATCGCGCTGCCGCAGTTCCTCATCGTCTATCCGTTGGCGGCGTTGCTGAAGCGGATCGATGGACGCTGGGTACTTGCCGTTGGAACAGCGATCATCGGCGTGGCGTGCATCATGGCGGCCGACTTGACCAGCCAGTGGGCCACCAGGGATTTTCTGCCGTCGCAGATCATGCAGGCGATCGGTCAGTCCTTCGCGTTGACCGCGCTGATCGTCCTGATCGTGCGGTCGATCAACCCCGCCGATGGATTGACTGTCGGCAGCCTGCTGCAGATCAGCCGCCTGTTCGGCGGCGAGCTCGGCACCGCATTCATGCAGACCTTCGTTCGTGTGCGCGAGCAGGTCCATTCCAATCTCATCGGCCTACATATCGACGCCATTGCCGGTACCACGGCCGACCGATTGGCTGCATACCGTGGTGCCATTGGCGCGCATACCGCGGATCTCGGCGTGGCGTCGGCGCAGGCGGCGAACCTTCTTACAGGCGCCGTGCTGCAGCAGGCGTCAGTGCTGGCCTACGTCGATGGTTTTCTCGCCGCCGGCGCTGGCGCATTCGGGTGCCTGGTGCTGGTGGCCGCGATGCGCCGTGGGCCGCCGGCGCCGTTCTGATTGTGGCGCCGCCGGCTTGGCCGGAGAGTTCCGGCCAAGCCGGCGGCCCCGCCGATCGTTACGCAGCCTCCGCCAACGCCCCGTTGATCGTCAGCCCCTGCTTTCCGGCCGACACCCGCACCGTGTCGCCCTCCTTCACCGTGCCCTCCAGGATCATCCCGGCCAGCGGGTTCTGCAGACTGCGTTGGATCACCCGCTTCAGCGGGCGCGCGCCATAGGTACTGTCGTAACCTTCGCTCGCCAGCCACTCCAGTGCACTGCGATCCAACTCCAGGCCAATCTTGCGATCCTCCAGCAGCTTGCGCAGGTTGCCCAACTGGATCTGCACGATCGTTGCCATATCGCTGCGCTGTAGCCGGCGGAACAGCACGATCTCATCCAGCCGGTTCAGGAACTCGGGCCGGAAATGCGCGCGCACCGCGGCCATCACTTGGCCCAGTACCAGCGCCGTCGGCTCACCCTCGGCCTGCGCCGCCAGCACGTCGCTGCCCAGGTTGGAGGTCAGCACGATAATCGTGTTCTTGAAGTCCACCGTGCGGCCCTGGCCATCCGTCAGGCGCCCGTCATCCAGCACCTGGAGCAGCACGTTGAAGACGTCCTCATGCGCCTTTTCGACCTCGTCGAACAGGATGACCTGGTAGGGGCGGCGACGCACCGCCTCGGTCAGCACGCCGCCCTCGTCGTAGCCGACATAACCCGGCGGCGCACCGATCAGGCGGGACACGGCGTGCTTCTCCATGAACTCGCTCATGTCGATGCGCACCATCGCCCGCTCGTCATCGAACAGGAATCCAGCCAGTGCCTTGGTTAGTTCCGTCTTGCCGACGCCGGTGGGGCCGAGGAACAGGAAGCTGCCGATCGGCCGGTTCGGATCCTGCAGGCCGGCGCGCGCGCGGCGCACGGCGTTGGCGACCGCCTTCAGCGCCTCCTCCTGGCCGACGACGCGCTTGCGCAACTCGTCTTCCATGCGCAACAGCTTGGCACGCTCGCCTTCCAGCATCTTGTCCACCGGGATGCCGGTCCAGCGCGCCACCACGCCGGCGATGTCCTTCTCGGTCACCGCCTCGTTCACCAGTTTGCCGTCGCCGGCGGCGGCCAGCTTCTTCTCGATGCCGGGAATCACGCCGTACAACAACTCGGACGCGCGCCCCAGATCACCGTTGCGTTGTGCAACCTCGACTTCGCTGCGCGCCTTGTCGAGCGACTCTTTCAGCTTCTGCGTCTCCGCCACCTGGCCCTTCTCCGCGTTCCACGCGGTGGTCATGGCGTTCGACTTTTCCTCGAGCTCGACCAGCTCCTTCTCCAACCGCTCCAGCCGCTCGCGCGACGCCGCGTCGGTCTCCTTGCGCAGCGCCTCGCGCTCGATCCGCAGCTGCATCAGCCGCCGATCCAGCTCGTCCAGCTCTTCCGGCTTGGAATCCACCTCCATGCGCAGCCGGCTGGCCGCCTCGTCGACCAGGTCGATCGCCTTGTCGGGCAGGAACCGGTCGGTGATGTAGCGGTTCGACAGCGTCGCCGCGGCGACCAGCGCGCCATCGGTGATGCGCACGCCGTGGTGCAGCTCGTACTTCTCCTTGATGCCGCGCAGGATGGAGATGGTGTCCTCCACGCTCGGCTCGCCAACGAACACCGCCTGGAAGCGCCGCGCCAGGGCGGCGTCCTTCTCGATGTGCTTGCGGTACTCGTCCAGCGTGGTGGCACCGATGCAATGCAGCGCGCCGCGCGCCAGCTCCGGCTTGATCAGGTTGGAGGCGTCCATCGACCCCTCGGCCCGCCCGGCGCCGACCAGGTTGTGCAGTTCGTCGATGAACAGCACCACCTCGCCCTGGGCGGACTCGATCTCCTTCAGCACCGCCTTCAGCCGTTCCTCGAACTCGCCGCGGTACTTCGCACCGGCGACCATCGCGCCAAGGTCGAGCGACAGCAGCTTCTTGTTCTTCAGCGCCTCCGGCACGTCGCCGTTGACCATGCGGATCGCCAGGCCCTCGACAATGGCGGTCTTGCCGACGCCGGGCTCACCGATCAGCACCGGGTTGTTCTTGGTGCGGCGCGCCAGCACCTGGATGGTGCGGCGGATTTCCTCGTCGCGCCCGATCACCGGGTCGAGCTTGCCTTCGCGGGCCAGCGCGGTGACATCGCGGGCGTATTTCTTCAGGGCGTCGAAATTGGCCTCGGCGTTGGCCGAGGTGACCTTGCGGCCCTTCCGCACGTCATTGACCGCCTTGTCGAGCGCCTGGGCGGACACGCCGGCAGACCGTAGCGCACGCGCGGCCGGCGTGTCGGAGGCAGCCAGCGCCACCAGCAAGCGGTCCTGTGCGACAAATTCGTCGCCTGCCTTGGTCGCGGCCTGCTGCGCGGCGTCCAGCACGCGGACCAGTTCCGGCGTGATCTGCGGTTGGCCGGCGCCAGCACCCTGCACCTTGGGCTGGCGTACGATCTCGGCGTCGACCGCCTGCTTGGCGGCCACCGCGTCACCGCCGGCAGCCTTGATCAGGCCGGAGGCGGCACCTTCCTCATCGTCCAGCAGTGCCTTCAGCAGGTGCTCGGGCGTGATTCGTTGGTGGAACTCGCGGATCGCGATGGTCTGGGCGGCTTGCAGGAATCCGCGCGAGCGTTCGGTGAACTTCTCAATATCCATGTCTCATGTCCCTGGTCGGAGGCGACAGTCGTTTGCCATCCCCCAAAAAGCGATGGCATTGATCGTTGGCAGCTTCTCCCGTCCCTGGTTGGCGACGGCGGCAGATTGCCACCCCTCAACAGGCGGTGGCGATTGGTCTTCCGCAACCGAGGTAGGGCGGGGCAGACTGCGCGGCAAGGGGGGTTGCCACATGCGAATCGAGTATCTGTACCGCTTCCCGGTGAAGGGTTTGTCGGCCGAGGCCATCGAGGCCGCCGCGGTGGAAGAAGGCGGCGGCATCCCGTGGGATCGCGCCTTTGCTCTGGCGCAGGGGGATTCCGGGTTCGACCCGGCGGCGCCGACCTGGCTGCCGAAGGACAACTTCATGTGCCAGAAGCGGAACGCGCGGATCGCCCTGCTGCGCTCAATGTTCGATCCGCGCTCCGGGTTCTTGGGGATCCGGGCGCCGGACGGCAGCGCGGTGATGGAGAATGCGCTGACCGAGGCCGGGCGGCAGCGCATCGGTGCGTTCCTGGCGGGGTATCTGGGAGAGGAGGCGCGGGGTGAGCCGCGGTTCCACCATGTGCCGGGATATGCGTTCTGCGACCAGCGCCAGAAGGTGGTCAGCCTGATCAACCTGGCGAGCTGGCGCGATTATCAGGGGCGCGTCGGGGAGCGTCGGCACCGGCGGCGGTTTCGTGCCAATGTTTGGTTTTCCGGCGCGCCGGCGTGGGCGGAGTTCGATTGGGTCGGCCGGACGCTGCAACTGGGCGGGGCGGTGCTGCGGGTAACCAAGCGGATCGCCCGCTGCCCGGCAACCGAGGTGAACCCGGAGACCGCCGAGCGCGACGCGAACCCGGTGGAGGAGTTGCGCGCGTTGTACGGGCATGTCGATCTCGGCATCCATGCCGCGGTCATCGAGGGGGGCAAGTTTGCCGTGGGGGACGCGATCGAGGTGCTGCTGGAGTAGACGGAAAGGGCAGCGATAGCGGGCTGCATAATCGGCCAGGCGCATGATGTGGGTGGCAGTGGCGCGCCCCCCGCGTGTGAGACACGGAATTAGACACAGGTCGTGGTTGCCTCCGGTGCTGCGGCTGGCGCATGCGCCAGCCGCAGCACCGGAGATGGGTTTGCCTCGAACACAGCCGGCGCCAGATAGGCCAACGCGGAATGCAGCCGTTGGCGGTTGTAGACCTCCTCGATGAACTGGCCGATCGAAGTCTCCGCTTCCTCAAGGTCGCGATAGCCGCGCCCGTCCACCTCTTCCTTCTTCAGGGTCCGCATGAAGCTCTCGGCCATCGCGTTGTCCCATGGGCAGCCAACCCGGCTCATGGAGGGTTGAATGCCGGCTCCTTCCAGGCGCTCGACGTAGTCGCCGCAGGCGTATTGGATACCGCGATCGGAATGATGCACCAGTTCACCCGGAACAACATCGCGCGCCTGCAGTGCCATATCCAAGGCCGCCAAGGCCAGGCTCGCCTGCAGATGCGATGCCATGCTCCAGCCGATCACTCTGCGGCTGAAGGCGTCCAGCACCACCGCCAGGTAGACGAATTCCTCTGACAACCGGACATAGGTGATGTCGGCAACCCACAACTGGTTCATCGCCATCGGCTGCAGACGCCGAGCCAGGTTCGGATACACGCGGAAGCGATGGCGTGAACAGGTCGTCGCCGGCACGAACGCCCGCTTCACCACGCACAGCAGATTGTCTTCCCGCCTGATCCGCTCGACGCGTTTGTGGTTCACCGCCCAGCCAGAGCGCTTCAACAACACGGTGATCCGCCGGTAGCCGTAATGCCGATTGGCCAGTGCCAGGCGCTGGATCTCGTCACGCAGCGCCGTCTCTTCCTGACGCGGCGCGGAGGTTTGCCAGTGCCGATAATATCCGGCACGGCTAACCCTGCCCAGCTGGCACATCCGCTCGATCCCCATCGGGCCTTGCAGCTGCATCATCGCGTGGGTCGCCGCGTAGATGCCGTCGCGCCAGGCGCACCGTTCGACCGGCGTCGCTCCCTGACATGCCGCAAGGCTGCGCGAAAAAAATCCAGGTCCAGTTGCTGCTGGCCGATCTTCCGCTCCAGCGCCGCAATCTGGCGCGACGCATCGGGCATGGATGCCGCGGCCGGTACCTCCGCCTCGTCCGCGGCCAACTCGGCCGCGCTGGGTCGGCCCGCCCGGCGCAGCGCCGCGGCGCCACCGCCCGCATGCTGGTCGCGCCAGCAGTACAGCAGCTTCCGCTCGATCCCTAGCTCTCGGGCAAGAGCCCTGATGTTCTCGGTCGCCGCCATTCGCGCCAGCGCTGACAGCTTGAAGGCTCGCGTAAAGCTTCGCCGCTGCTTCCTTGACACACTCGTTCTCCTTCCTAAACAGTGTGTCTAATTCCCGTGTCTCACTCCAGGGGGGCAGTGCAACTTGATCAGGCGCAGACGCAATGTGTCGAATTGCGCGGCGCGCCAGAACGAGCGGCGCGGCATCAGCGCGCGCAGGCTCCACATCAGCCAGTAGGCGGCGACATGCAGAAATAGCCGCATCTGGTTGGCCGCCGCCCGACAGCACGAGGTGCGGTCGGCGGCGAGATGGGTTTTCCAGGATTTTATGTGGTTCTCGGCCTGTCCGCGCGCGCAATAGATTTTCTCATAGACGACGCGGCCGCGGCTGCGCAGGCTGGTAGCGATAAAGCGTGTGTCTGCACCCTGCGGGCCGGCCTCGACCCGTGCGATGATGCGCTCGACCCGGTCCCAGCTTGCGGCGGCATCATAGAATTCGTTGAAACGGCGCAGCTTCTCGCCGTTTGTTTTGCTGGCGCGCGCGACCGTGCTCTGTTCGAGCGCCGTGATATGCTTGCGTAATGTGCTGGTCGGCGCCACGCCCAGTACGTAATCCAGCTTCTGCGCACGGCAGAAACGCAAAACTTCGGGGGTGCAATAATGGCTGTCCGCGCGCAGCAGGATTTGCACGCGCGGCCAGTTTTGTCGCACGCCGCCGATCAGGCGCCGCAACCATTTGACGATCTGGACGCCGGTCGGGCGGCAAGCCGGGCGCAGCACGGCGGCGATCATGCGGCCCTCGCCATCGAACGCCACGATCGGCTGAAAACCGTATTCGTCGTAATGCGCATTGAACAACCGCAGTTGCTGGCCGCCATGTACGGCGTCGAATGTGTCGTCGATATCGAGCACGATGCGCTCTGGCACGCGGCGGAAGCTTTCACAATAATGGTCGATCATCGCACGGCCGATGCGCAACAGGGCACGCGCATCGGGCAGGTTTTCGAAACGGGAAATCGTGGGCTGGGAGCATAGATCGGCATCGTCGGGCAGCCGACCCATGGCCAGCTTGAACATCGGATCGGCGCGCAGAGTGTCGGCGTCGTTGCCGTCCTCGTAGCCAGCTGCGATCATCAGCATGCGGGTGCGGATGATCTCGTCGATGCCGTGCAACACGCGGCCTGGCGCACGCGGGTCGCTGATGCAGGCAGCCAGGCGATGCGCAATGCCAAGCCGCAATTCCACCTCACGCAGCGCCAGCAGACCGCCGTCGGACGACATGTGGGGACTATCGAAACGGGCCACGATCGGCCTGCCGCAGACAGGTGACAGGCCAGGCAGCAACGGCGTAGCCTCGGCAGTGACGGGCATGGCAGCTCCGGATTCGACAGATTTGGTCTCGACACCCAAATCCTACATCAAATCAGCAGTTTGTACCATGCCCGTCAGCCGTGATGAATTATCCGGGCTAGCAGTGTGATGCGTCCTATTGTGCTGCTTGGTGCGCTCGCGCCAATGCTTCCAAGCGGGGCGACAAAGGTTTCAATCTAGGTACAGCGATTCCATGAAACCGCTCAATATAACGAGACACACGCACACGCACGCTGAGGCAGCTGCGCAAGCAGAATAATTTTTAGCCGCGGATGAACGCCGATGAACGCCGATAGTCCGGTTTTCTGGGAGGGTGATTTGGCACAACTCCCGGATCAGTTACCGGTGCATCGGCGTTTTCGGCGTTCATCGGCGGCTAACTATTCCTTTCTTCTTGGTAACGCAGCTTCAGCCAACTGGAATGCGACAAGGGCCGGCAGCAATGCACGTGCAGGGGACCGATCGAAATCGCGACATGCAGATTGGCGGAATGCAAGGCGGCTTCCCGGCGAGACGTTCCACATGGTGCCGGTCCATCCCGATCAGGTCGGGTTGTTCGAGGCCAGTTGGGGCGGCAGCTTCGGTCGGAACGACTGTGGCAGGTGGCGGGGGCAGGTGGCGGGCCGGCTTCGGTGGCGGCGCACAACGATGACCGCTTCGTTGTAGGGTAGCTAAGCCCTTGCGTCACCCACCTCGGCGATGACGATCTCTTCGCCTCAGGCGGCGCGTTCGACGAGTTGGGACAGGTTGGTCTTGGCTTCGTAGAGATCGACGGTGTCCATGGCCGGTCCCTGGGGCAGTTTCTTGACCAACCTTGGTCAAGGTATGTGCTGTCCTGGGTGCGGGGGCAAGGCGGGCGGGCGGACGAGTGCGGTGGAATACTGCGAGCCCTGGAGCGTCTTCACCCTGAGTGGAATCGCCGGCTCACTTGGCGTGGCGAGGAGCGCTGCGACGAGGCGATTTACCTGGAAGGAGAACTGGTCATGAAAGGCTCGCCAAAGGGACTGAAGCGGCTCGTAGTAACGGCAATCGTTGGTGCGGCGTTGGCCGCTGCCCCCGTCACACTGCTTGGCGGTCATCTGCCGACCGGCAAGGTCGCCCTTGCACATGGCGGTGGCGGTGGCGGCGGTGGTGGCCATGGCGGTGGCGGTGGTGGCCATGGCGGTGGCGGTGGTGGCCATGGAGCCCGCGGCGTCGGTGGCAATGCTGCCGGGAGCGCGAGCCATGCTGGCGGTTCCGGTTCCGGAGTTGCGGCGGCGGGCGACCATGACGGCGGCATGAGCCATGGGGGAGACAGGGACATGGGTCATGCGGGAGACAGGCACATGAACTCGCACGGGGCCGAGGGCGGGACGTGCGCCGCTTATGATCGAGCCCCTGGAAGCGTTTGCTGACGCGTCATCGACGTCTCCGCAGCACAGCGCGCCGCCTGTTCGGCTCCTATTGTATCCGGCGCCGCGCGTTGCGCTGAAAGCGGTGGGTGGCGCAAGAACTTACCCACCCAACGGCGGCGGGCACCCCGCCGCAGCCGCACGCGGTTTCATGCAGCCACGTGAGCAGGCACCGCCGCTGGGGCCGCGAAATGCGGCATCACCTCGGTGATGAACAGTTCGAGCGACCGCCGCTCGACCGCATGCGGCAGACCGAAGGAAGCGCCGTAGCAGAACTGGTCCACACCAACCGCTTCGTACTGCCGCAGCTTGGCGACAACTTCGTCCGGCGTGCCGAACACCATGCTGTCGCGGACCGTGTCGGTCTGGTACTCGGGGCGCCCGGCCATCTGTGCCACGCCGATCGGCTCCGGAAATCCGTTCTGCACCCGGCCACTGTTCTGGAACAGCGTATCGAACTGCCTGCCATAGGCGATCGACGCCTCGACCGGAACGCGCCAGTCATCTGGCCGCGCATAGACGCAGGCCCGGCGCAGCATCAGGAAGCGTGGCCGCTTGATGCCGGGAAGCTGCGCCAATGTATCGGCAAAGCGTTGGCCGAGGATGCTCACCTCGGCATGCGGGCGCGACAACGGCGTCGCCATGATGTTGGCGCCCGATTCCATGGCCCAGGCGAACGAGTTCGGGTCGCGCGTCGCCACCCAGATCGGTGGATGCGGCTTTTGCAACGGCTTCGGCACCGAGGTCGCCAGCGGGAAATCCCAAAGTTCGCCGTGGTGCTCGATGTCACCCTGCCACAGGGCCTTCACCACAGGCAGCATCTCCCGCAGATACAGGCCGCCCTTCTGCTGCGCGATGCCGCGGGCCATGCGGTCGAACTCATACTGGAACGCACCGCGCCCGAAGCCGAGTTCCAGCCTGCCGTCGCTGAACAGGTCGAACAATGCCGCTTCGCCGGCGACCCGGATGGGATGCCAATACGGTGCGACAACCACCGCGGTGCCAAGGCGGATGCGCGAGGTGTGCGCCGCCCAGTGCGTCAGGATGGTGAAGGGGTTGGGCCCAACCGTAAGCTCGATCGTGTGGTGTTCGGCCGCCCAGGCGATGTCGAACCCGCCCTGTTCCGCCAACCTGACAAGATCGACCGCATGGCGCACCACATCGCGCATGTCCTGACTGGTGTCGCTCCGCTCCATATTGACGGCGATCGAGAATTTCACCCGCATCTCCTTCAGGGCGAGGGTGCAGCATGGCTGCGTGGCAGCGTCGGTTGCGTAGCAGAGTTGGCTGCCTAGCAGAGTCTGGCAGCCGATTGAACCTGCCGCATGCCGCACCACTGACGCCGATCCGGCGCACAGTAAATTTGTTGGACAGTAAAGCTGGCGGTTCGCGGGCGCGTGTCCTAGCCTTTTGAAAGAGCCCGATTCGCACGGGTAAAAGGAGGCCAATCATGACCTTGCGCGGTCTGCTGATGTGGTGCCTCGGCGCCGGCGCCGTTGTGTTTATCGGTGTCGCCGGCGCCAGCGGATATCAGTTGCTGGCGCGGCAGCATGCCGAAAGCCTGGCCCAACGCGCGCCCGAAACGTCTGCCGTCCCATCGGCCAACCCGTCCCCGGCCGTGACCACTCCGTCCTCGACGATCGCTGCAGTGGAACCGACGCCAACCGCGTCAGCCGTCAATCCCGTTGCCGCCTCGCCGTTGCCGGCAGCGCCGGGTTCCGCCGCGACGTCGCTGCCGGCGCTGCCGCCGCTGCCACCGCTTCGCCGGCATGCTGCGTCAGTCGCCGCGGCCCCCGACCACGCGGTTCGCACTGGAAAACATCCTGCCAGGCGATCGGCCGCGGCGACGGTCGCGGCACATCACCCGGCACCCCGCCCGCCATCGCTGGCCGCCGCGACGCCGCCGCACGTACCGAGTTATCGATCCTATGGATACGCAACGCCCCGGCAGCCGGGAGTTTGGTACCCGCCACCGCCCGCGCCACCAGTCGCCTACTATCCCTACCAGGGTTATTACGGGTACAGATCCGGCTACGCATACTACGCCGGCTACCCGCGGTACCCGTATTACCCCGCCTATTGACTGGCGATCAGGCGACCCACGATCGGGTGATCCGCGACCAGGGACTGCGTCAGCGCTTGGTTTGCTGCTGCGCCGCGGTCCTGGAGGCTTCCTGGCGGAACAGCGTATCGATCGTCTGCTTCTGCTGGTCGGTCAGCACGCCGTACAGCGCCTCGAACGCTGTCGCCAGCGCCTCGGTGTTGTCGGCATAGGCGCGCGCGACCTGGGCGTATGACTTCATGTTGTCGAGCGCGCTCATGGTGGCGGCGGAAGTGGCCCGCTGACGGAACAAGGCGTCGGTGCTCGTTGCGTTGTCGCGCATCGCCTGGGCGAACGCGTTCCACTGCGGCACCTGCGCATCGGTGATGTGAAGCTGAGTCCGTAGCGCCTGGATGCGCTGATCGGCGGCCGACTGGGGGGACGGTGGATTGGTGGCTGTCTGCGGTGGCGGCGGGACTGACTGCGCGGTGGCCGTGTACGGAACGGCGATCAGCACGGCCGCTACGGCCAGGGCTGTACGGCGCAGGCAGGCTTGGTTCATTGAAGGCTCCCCCGTTCTGCTCGACTGAACTTAGGCAATGTCGGACCGGCAGTGCGGACCATCAGCGCTAGCGGCGCTCGCCACCCGGTCGGCCACCCGCGTGACCACCACCTCCACCGGGCGCCCGAAAAGCGGTGTGCATCCCCGGGCCTGCCTCACGCACCCCCGCGGTGCGGGCAGGCGCGAAATTTGTCCCCTGCCGGAAGCCGCCGGGATGCGACGCCCAGCCGTGCGGACCCGCATCGTGCGATGCCCACCCGTGCGACTGCCACCCGTGCGCCGCGGCATCGTGCGCCGCGAAACCATGCGCCACCGGATCATGTGTGGCGAAGCCGCGCGACTCCCAGCCATGTGGTCCCGCATCGCCGGACGCCCAGCCGTGCCCGCCCCAGCCGTGCGGCTCCGAATCGTTCCACGCCCAGCCATGGCCGCCCCAACCCCAACCGCCCCAGCCCCAACCGCCGCCCCAGACGTCAACCCCAAAGGAGGCAAAGGCCAGGAAGGGCGGGGCGAAGAACAGCGTCGGAGGCTCGGCGGCGATGATGATGGCCGGGGGCGGCAGGACTATGATCGGTGGCGGCGCGGCGGCCACCAGCAATGCCTCGGGCGAGACCACCGCCGGCGCAGTCGCGGCAACGGCGGGTGCCGCCTCGGGCGGCGGTGGTGGCACAGCGGCGGCGACCAGCGGCGGCGCCACCAGCGCCGGCACTCCGAGCACGATCGGCGGCGGCACCACATAGAGTGGTGGCGGGGCGAAGACGATCAGCGGGGTGACGAACAGCGCAGCGGGCCCGCCAACGACCACGCCGCCATTCCAGAACCAGCCGCCGCCCCAACCCCAGCCGCCCTGCCAACCCCAACCAGCCTGCCAGCCCCAGCCGGCGTGCCAACCCCAGCCGTCGTGCCAGCCAAACCCGCCGTCGTGCCAGCCAAATCCGCCACCAGAGCCCCAGCCGTGCCCGCCACCCCAGGGGGCGTGCTGCGCCACGGGGTCAGCCCAGCCGTGGCGCCCGCCGTCGCCCCAGCCGGCGCGATGATCCGGACCGCCACGAAAACTCGTATCGTGCCAGCGTTGCTCCGCTCCCGCCGGTCCGAAATGCCCGCCACCCGGCCCACCGCGGAAGTCGTGTGCGGCAACCTGCCCACCTGAAAAACCACGCCCGCCGCCGGGGGCACCATGGAAGGCCGGGCCACCAACAGGTCCGCCATGCGGCGCACGTGCGCCCCCGCCGCCTCCGCCATGCCTCTCGGATGGCTGTGCGGACGCGACGGAGATTAAGGTCGCGGCCAAACCTGCGGCGGCGACCACTGACAGCGCTGAGCGGGCAACGCGATCGCGCGATTTCCACATCATCTGAGACTCCGTGCGTAGCGTGGGCTACGTGCGGGTTAGATGGGGGCGGTATTATGGCCGCGTTCCATCAGATGATTGCGCTCTCGGCGAGTTGATCAAGGCACTTTCGAACCGGCCTTTACCGCGGCCCCGGCGGCCACCCCGAAACGAGGCGTCGGTGACCGCTGTTGGGGTCCGCCGAGTGTCAGGACCAGTGGCCGGGAACCCAGTAGCCGCCCTGCCAGTGTGCCGGGATCCAGGCGCGCTGCGGCGGCGCGTAGTATGCTGGGGCCGGCGCGTAGTACGCCGGGGCCGGTGCGTAATAGGCTGGGGCCGGGGCATAGACCGGCGGGGGGGCGATGACGACAGGCGGCACATAGATGCCGACGCCACAGCACCAGCCATAGCCATGGCCCCACCAGGCATTGGCCGGCTTCGGGGCGGCGATGGTCCCGACGGCCGCCAGACCTAGCAGCGCACCGGCAGCCGCCAGGCGCTTCATTCCGGTTACGAGAGAGGCTGAACGGGTCATCTCTATCTCCACCACGCTTCGAGTTCGGCAATGTTCGTTGCCGTGAACGGACCCTAGGCGCAGCGCGGAGGCAACGGATACTGGAGAGATGGTTGGCGGCTTTTCGCCCGAATACCATCGGCATTTCAGCGGAAAAACCCCGGGGATTTTCCCCGCGAGCGAACCGCGGCAGGTAGCCGCGCGCTAACGCACGGCGTCGGCGCACGACTTCCCGAGAAGCGGGGAAATGAACTCACGGGACATTATCCGATGTCAGATTTGGCCCGGGCCGGATTTGGGCAGCTTCTGCCAATCCAAGGGTGACATCCCGGGGCAGCACTGCTCACTTGTGTGGCGGCAGCCGGGCGGCCGCGGACAAAGGCTTGACCATACGCCGCATAACGCGCCCAATGACCGCCAGAAATTCCTCAAGGACAGCGCCGATGGCCGATATTCCTCGGGAAGTTTTCCGCCAGATGCTCACCATGCTTTCGACGACGTCATTTCACGAGCTGCCGCTCAGTGAGCGAGGTGCTTGGCTGCCGAGTGATGTCAGGGAAGCCATCTCCCATGGTTGGGTGGTCACCGACGG
Organism: uncultured Alphaproteobacteria bacterium; assembly: GCA_963826975.1. GTDB lineage: Bacteria > Pseudomonadota > Alphaproteobacteria > Acetobacterales > Acetobacteraceae > Palsa-883. Next base: position 686,563 of record CAWGZJ010000003.1, read on the forward strand.
ACCAGACGCTGGCATGTTCGGCCAACCGGTGCAGATCACCGAGGAAGGCCGCCTTGCTTTGACACGGATGCCGTACCCGCCCTTCCGCCGGTAGGACGATCGCGCCCACGGCATGGCCGCCGGCCAGGCCGACGGACTGCACAACCAAAGCGACAGCACGTCATCGGCGAAATATCCGCCGGCAATGCGGCGTCAGGGCGCTCAATGACCCGGCTGCAAGCCACCGTACGGACCGCAACGCCCAGGCACCCAATGCGTGCGCGGCGCCCCCTGCCCGACAGGTTCGACGACGCACGCGTCAAGAGAAACCACAAGATCAGGTAACATCAGCATTGTCAGGGTACCAGGCATGTGTTGTCCCTACATTTGCCGTGATCCGCCTGGACAAGTATCGTACTGACAATACGGCGCCCTTGGCTTCAATTCACTGTGACGGATTGCAGCGGGACACGCCTCGCGGCTGGCTCATCGCGAGGCAATCTGCTTTTTGGGCTGCTTCCCGCCCGGCAGCGCGGCCACAAATAGCCCCACCGTAGTGAACGGCGGGGCGAGTTGCAGGCTTGGGGCAGGCCACTTGGGGGTTTTGCGGCCTGTCGGGTACCTGGGGTGCCGCCAGCCAGGCTTCATCACAATTCGCCGTGAACAGTCGCTTGATCGGCCGTCTGAAGCCGAGCCGTTCACGGATCGCCTCGACCAGCGTGCTCCGCATCCCCCAAGGTCCATATCCCCCAAGGTCCACATCCCGCAGGTCAACATCGCCCACGGCCACATCGCCCCGGTCAACATCGCCTGGGCCATGTATCGCCGCCCTTGACCGCATTCCCACCAGGGGACACCATCAATGGTAGCGATAACATCGCCCGGCAACTGCCCGGGTCAGGAGGACGCGCGCTCGATGATGCGAAACGGCACCTGCACGCGACGCGCCTCTGCCGCGCCACCCAACCGGTCCAGCACGAACATCGCGGCATGCCGGCCGATCCGTGCGCCCTCCACGCTCACCGTCGTGAACGGCGGATCGCTTGCTGTGCTCAGCTCGAAATCGCCGAACCCGCACACCGCCAGCCGGTCTGGCACCGCCAGACCATTCGCCCGTGCTTCCACCAGCGCGCCGAATGCCACCAGGTCGGAACTGCAGAACAGCGCGGTGCGCTGCCCCCGCGTCGCGCCCGGAATGAGCGCCGGCAGCAGCGCCCGCAGCGCCGTGCGTCCGGCGCCAATCGTGCTCGGCGCCGGGATCACCGTCTCCGCCACCACCGTCCCGCCGCCGCGCCGCGCCGCCGCGGCAAATGCGGTCGCGCGCGCGCGCGCCCGCGCGTCGCTGGCGCCGAACACGGCGAAACGTTCGTGACCTTTGCTCCGGAAATACGCGGCCACCGCCGCGCCCGCCGCCGCGTGGTCGACACCCACCAGCATGTCGATCGGCTGACGCGCAACGTCGAAAACCTCGACCACCGGGATCGCCGCGTCAGCCAGCATCTGCCGCGTCGGCGCGTCATGCGTCGCACCAGTCAGCAGCAGCGCATCCGGCCGGCGCGCCAGAACCGCGCGGACCAGCGCCGCCTCGCTCACTTCGCCGTAGCCGGACAGCGACAGCATGACTTGGTAGCCCCGCGCACGCAGCGCATCGGTGAAGTTCTGCACCAGTTCGGCGAACATCGGATGCGCCATGGTCGGAACGATCGCCGCCACCATGCGTGTCCGCCGCGACGACAGCCCACCGGCGACCAGGTTCGGCACGTAGCCCAGCCGCTCGATCGCCGCGCGCACAAGCTGCGCGGTTGCAGCCGAAACGCGCTCGGGCGAGTTCAGCACGCGCGAAACGGTCATCGGCGCCACGCCGGCCGCCGCCGCGACATCGCTCAGTTTCACCGGCGGTCGCGGCTGGAGCGACATGATCATCCCCTCGGTTGTGACGATGATCCCGCAAGCGTAGCCTTCAATTCGTTCGCGCGTCATCTCTTCGTTACACCGGCCTTTGTCGCGCCCGGCTTCCTTACGCCGGGCTTCCTTACGACAGAGGGCAAAGCCACTCTGGGAGAAAACGTAACATGACCGATCTCACCACCCGCCGCGCGTTGCTCGGCGGCATCGCCGGCACCACGGCGCTGGGTGCCGCCGTGCGCCGCGCGCGTGCCGCCGCGCTGCCGGCGCTGCCGACCTCGCCGGTGACGCTGAATGTCATTGACGTGGCGGGCCAGCTTCAGCTCACGCAGCACGCGATCGAGACGTTTGTGAAGGACAACCCCACGCTGGTTTCCAAAATCAGTTTCTCGCAGGCCCCGGCGCCGGAGCTGCCGGGCAAGCTGAAAGCGCAACAAGATGCCGGGCGCGTCGACATCGACCTGGTGCTGACCGGCACCGACGCGCTGTCCGCCGGCGTCGACCAGAAGCTGTGGGTGCCGATCGTTACCGACTACGCGGCGGCGCTGCCGAAGCTGGACGAGATCTACCAGCCCGGCGCGCTGAAGATGCAGGCCCTGGCGCAGGACCAGGCGGTTTGCGTGGTGTTCTGCCCGGGTGGTCCACTGTTGGAATACATGCCGGACGCGGTCAAGCAGGCACCGACCACGGCCGCGGAACTGCTGGATTGGACGCGCGCGCATCCGAAACGGTTCATCTACGCGCGGCCGGCCAATTCCGGGCCCGGCCGCTGCTGGCTGCAAGGCCTGCCCTATCTGCTGGGCGACAAGGACCCGAAAGATCCCGACAAGGGCTGGGACAAGACCTGGGCCTATCTGATCGAGATCGGCAAGAACATCGAATATTACCCAACCGGCACCGGCGCGGTGATGAAGGAGTTGGGGCAGGGCACCCGCGACATGATCGTCACCATGACCGGCTGGGACATCAATCCGCGCATCCTGGGCGTGGTTCCCAAGGAAGCCGAGGTCGGTGTCCTGAAGGGTTTCCATTGGCTGACCGACGCACAGTATTTCGCGATCCCCAAGGGCGTCTCGCCGGGCAAGCTCGCCGTGCTGCTGAAACTGACCGCGTATATACTCAGCAAGCCGGCGCAGGCGACCACCTGGGACAAGGGTTATTTCTATCCCGGACCGGCCGTGAAGGACGTGCCGCTGTCGATGGCGCCGAAGGACAGCCAGGACGCGATCGGCGAATACAACCGCGCCTTCTACGACAAGCTGATCGCCGAAGCGCCGGCGGAAACCCCGCTGCCCGCCGACAAGCTGGTCTACGCCTTCCAGCGCTGGGATCAGCAGGTCGGGTCGCGCCCAGGGAAATGAACCGGGAAATGAATCTGGAACGAAACGGTAAGTGAAACGGGACATTGCTACGAGCAAGTAACGATGGGCAAGTAACGATACGATGCCATTCACCTCGCGCGATTTCAAGGAACTGCGGCTGGATCGCGTCAGCCGCGATTTCGGCCTGCTGAACGCGCTCAACGATGTCAGCCTGACGATCGGGCGAGGCGAGTTCATCGCCCTGCTCGGCCCGTCGGGCTGTGGCAAGTCCACCGCGCTGAACTGCCTGGCCGGGCTGCTGACGCTGTCGTCCGGCGCCATCTGGCTGGACGATCGGCGCATCGACGAACTCGGCCCCGAGCAGCGCGGCTTCGGCATGGTGTTCCAGAACTACGCGCTGTTTCCGCACATGACGGTGACACGCAATATCGGCTTCGGGCTGGCCACCCAGCGCCGCCCAAAGGCCGAGATCGCGCAGCGCGTGGCCGAGGCATTGGCGCTCGTGCACCTGGAAGGCCAGGCCGGGAAACTGCCCGGCCAGCTTTCCGGTGGCCAGCAGCAGCGCGTCGCAATCGCGCGTGCGATCGTCGTGGAACCGCCGCTGGTGCTGATGGACGAGCCGCTGTCGAACCTGGACGCCAAGCTGCGGCTGGAGATGCGCGCCGAGATCCGCCGTATCCACACCACGCTCGGCTGCTCCACCATCTACGTGACGCACGACCAGGATGAGGCATTGTCGCTCGCCGATCGCATCGTCGTGCTGCGCGACGGTCGGACGCGCCAGATCGGCACGCCGGAGGACCTGTATGCCCGCCCGGCGCACCCCGATGTCGCCGAGTTCATGGGCTACCGCAACCTGATTAAATCTGTAGCGGAACGGACCGACGAGGGCGTCGCCGTGCGCATCGGTGGCGCGCGGGTGATTGGCACGGCGCTGGAGACCATCGGTCCCCGCGCCGTTGCAGCCATCCGTCCTGAAGACCTGACGCCGACCTCGGACGGCCCGATCGCCGCCACCGTCGAGGCCGCCGAATACCGCGGCCGCGATTTCTATGGGTTCGCACGCGCCGCGGATGGCACCGAGCTGTTCTTCCGCTCGGAGGCCCGCGTCCGGCCGGGCGACGCTATCCGCCTCGGTGCGGCGCCGGCACGTGTGCTGATCTACGCTGCTGGCGCCGATCGGGTATGACAGGCAATGGCATTATTCTCCCCCTCCCCTTGAGGGAGGGGGTTGGGGGGAGGGGTCAAGCCAGCACCGCCGGTGCCAATCCCCACCCCTCCCCCCAACCCCCTCCCTCAAGGGGAGGGGGAGAATTTGAACTTTTCTCCCACGTCCGGCGCCGCTTATGACCGCTCACCCCTCACTCCGCCGGCGTCTGGCCGAGCGCGGCCTCGATGGCGTTACGCTCCTTGTGCTGCCATGCGTCGCCTTCGTCCTCGCACTGTTCGTCTACCCCGCCCTGTATGGCCTGTTCCTGTCTTTCACCCCGAAACAGGGCGGCCCGCTGGCCAACTACATCCGTTTCTTCTCCGACCCGTTCCTGTATGACACCATCTACACCACCCTGCTGATCGCCGTCCCAGTCACCGTGCTGAACGTTCTGCTGTCGATCCCCGTGGCGCTGCGCGTCCGCCTGATGCGCCGCCAGCGCCTGCTGACCACCATCCTGGTGATCCCCATCACGCTCGGCACCGTCCTGGTCGCCGAGGGGCTGCTGAACTACCTGGGTCCGCGCGGCTGGCTGAACCGCACGCTGATGACCTTCGGCGTAATCGACGAGCCGCTGCGCCTGCTGCACAACTATTGGGGGGTCGCGCTGTCCCTGCTAATCACCGGATTCCCCTTTACCTTCCTGCTGACGCTGTCCTACATCACCGGTATCGATCCGTCATTGGAACAAGCCGGCGCCATGCTCGGCGCCCGCGCGCGTGCCCGCTTCACCCGCATCCTGCTGCCGTTGCTGGTCCCCGGCCTGACCATCACGCTGGCGTTGTCCTTCGTGCAGGCGTTCTCGGTGTTCCCGTCCGCCGTCCTGCTGGGCGCCCCGGCCGGCCCTACGCGCGTCATTTCGATCGCCGCCTATCAGGCCGCGTTCGAGGCGTATGACTACTCGCTGGCCTCCGCCATCGCGATGATCATGGCCGCGGTGCAGGTGCTGATCGTCGTTGCGCTGCTGGCACTGAAAGGCCTGGCGTATCGCGGCCCGGTCAGCACCGGGAAAGGCTGACCCATGCGACGCGACAAGTGCGAGCGCCTGTGGGCCTTTACCATCTGGGTGCTGGTGGGATTCTTCATCCTCAACCTGATCGGCATGATCGCAACGGTCGTGGTGAACTCCTTCGGCAGCCGCTGGTTCACCACTTGGCTGCCGGTCGGCTGGACAACCCGTTGGTACAGCCTTGCCTGGGACGAGTTCCAACTGCCCGCCATCCTTCTGGTCACCGTTGAGGTCGTAGGCGCCGTGGTCGTGCTGGCCGGCCTGATCGGCGTGCCCGCCGCCTACGCCATGGCGCGGCGCAACTTCCCTGGCAAACAAGCCGTGCTGCTGCTGTTCCTGCTGCCGCTGCTGGTGCCGCCATTCACCTACGGCATCCCGCTCGCCACCGTGCTGTACCAACTCCATCTCGCCGGCACGATATGGGGCGTCATCCTCGCCAACCTGGTCCCGACCGTTCCTTTCGTCGTGCTGATCATGATTCCCTTCGTGGAACAAATCGACCCGCGCGTCGAAGCCGCCGCCCGCGTGTTCGGCGCCGGCCTGGGCCGCCTGTTCGTCCAGGTGCTGGTGCCCCTGCTGACCCCCGGCATCCTCGCCGCGCTGCTGCTGGTCCTGGTCCGCACCATCGCGATGTTCGAGCTGACCTTCCTGACCGCCGGCCCGGACAGCCAAACCCTGGTTGTCGCGCTGTACTACGCCGTCTTCGCCGCCGGCGTGCGCCCCGGCCAGTCCATCGACGCCATGGCCGTGGTCTACATGGTCACCACCCTGGCCTGGCTTCTGATCGCACTGCGCTTCGTCAATCCCACCCAGATCGTCACCCGCGCCAAGCGGTGAGCAAAAGTCAGGGCGAAGCCGCGGCCTTCCTGCCGGGCGGTGAAATGGCGTAATCTGTGGGCGAGTGGACCAACTTGAGGTTGAAAAAGAACCAGTGACAGAGATTGCCATCACCCGGACGACGACCCCAGGGCAGCCGCCTGCGGACGAGACGCTGACGTTCGGCAAGGTCTTCACCGATCACATGTTCCGCATGGAGTATCATGAGGGGCAGGGGTGGCACGATCCGCGGATTGTCCCCTATGGGCCGTTCACGTTGGATCCGGCGACCTGCGTGCTGCATTACGCCCAGGCGGTATTCGACGGGATGAAGGCGTTTCGTGGCCATGACGGTCGCATTCGTTTGTTTCGCACGCCGGATCACGCACGTCGGTTGAATCGCTCGGCCCAGTATCTTTGCATCCCGGAACTGGATCCGGAGTTGGTCGAGGAGTTGATCCGCGCGTTGGTCGAGATCGATCAGCGTTGGGTGCCGTCGCTGCCTGGCACGTCGCTGTATATTCGCCCGGCGGTGATTGCGACCGAAACGTTTATCGGTGTGCATCCGTCCAGCAGCTACATCTATTACGTGATCGTCGGGCCGGTGGGCGCTTACTACAAGGAGGGCATGAACCCGGTCCGCATCCTCGCGTCCGACACCTACGTGCGGGCGGTGCAGGGTGGGCTCGGTGCGGCGAAGACCGCGGCCAATTACGCCGCCAGCCTGTACGGCGCGGAGCAGGCGCAAAAGCAGGGCTACACCCAGGTGTTATGGCTCGACGGGGCCGAGCATCGCTATCTCGACGAGGTCGGCACCATGAACATCATGCTGCGGATCGATGATGAAGTCGTTACGCCACCGTTGAACGGCGCCATCCTGGCGGGCATCACGCGCGATTCGGTGCTGCGGCTGCTGCGCGACTGGGGGCTGCGCGTGTCGGAACGTCCGGTGGCGATCGATGAGGTGGTCGCGGCGGCGCAGGCCAACCGGCTGGAGATGTGGGGCACGGGGACGGCGGCGGTGATCTCCCCGGTGGGCGAGCTGGGCTATAAGGGCGAGCGCTACGTGATCAATGGCGGGCGGACCGGCGATCTGACGCAAAAGCTGTACGACACGATCGTTGGGATCCAGTATGGCACAGCGCCCGATCCGCATGGCTGGACGCGCCTGCTGGGCAACCGGCTGGGCGGCTGACCCGGGCTGACCGGCGCCCATTACGGAGGGTCTTCGATGAAGTTCCTGACCGATGAGATGATCAGTGGGCTGCTGCCAGCCGAGACCTCGTCGTTTCCTTCGCCGGTGCCAACACAGATCGTGTCGAGCGATAAATTTCTGCCGGTGCCGCAAACCGCGAAGCAACGCGAGGTCGAGGCACGGCTTACCGAGATGAGCGACCGGCTGGCCACGCGCCAGGCCATGTCGCGCCGGCGGTTTTTCCAGACGGCTTCGGGAATGGCGGCGTCGTTCGTTGCACTAAACCAGGTGTTCGGTCCGCTGTTCGACGCCACCGAGGCCGAGGCCGCGATCCCCGAACTGGCGGCGGCCCGCGCCGATGCCTTGTCCGGGCAGATCATCATCGACGGGCACACGCATTTCCTGCGCGACGACACCAGGCTGATGGGCTTCGTCAAATCCCGTGAGGCAGTCGGTCAATGGGGCTGGAACAAGGACCTTGGCAGCAAGCAACAGACCATCGACGATCTGAAGTTCGCCAACTACGTCAAGGAAATCTACCTGGACAGCGACACCAAGGTGGCGCTGTTGTCGAACTCACCCTCCGACGTGCCGCAGGACTGGTTCATCCCGCAGGAGCAGGTGTTCAAGACCCGCGAGACGGTCAACCAGCAGGCGGGCACGCGACGCATGCTGGCGCATTTTACCATCACCCCCGGCCAGCCTGGCTGGCTCGACAAGGCCGACGAGGCGATCGAGCGCTTCAAGCCCGAATTCATGGAAGGGCTACACCGTCGGCGACAACACCCACAAAGAACTCGCATCGCACCCGTGGCACGCCGATGACGAGAAGCTGATGTATCCGTTCTACGAGAAGATCGCCAAGACGGGTATTCGCAACGTCTGCATCCACAAGGGTCTGTTCACGCCAACCGTGGCGGAGCAGTTTCCGCGGCTGCTGCCTTATGCGGATGTCAGCGATATCGGCCGCGCCGCCAAGGACTGGCCGCAGCTTAATTTCCTTGTCTACCACTCCGGCTTTCGCTGGGTTGGCGGCAATCCGGCGGACGGGATGGCCGAGTTCGACAAGACCGGCCGCAGCTCCTGGACCAGCGATCTAGCCGAGATCCCGGAACGATACGGCGTCAATAATGTCTATGGTGATCTGGGCCAGTTGTTCGCCTGGACCTGCGTGGCCGAGCCGCGCCTGTCGGCGGCATTGATGGGCATGCTGATCAAGGGGCTGGGCGTCGACCGGGTCGTGTGGGGCACCGACGCGGTGTGGACCGGCGCCCCGCAGTGGCAGATCGAGGGCCTGCGTCGGCTGGAAATCCCCGAGGACATGCAGAAGAAGCACGGGTTCAAACCACTTGGCCCGGCTGACGGTCCGGTGAAGACCGCCGTGTTCTGCGCAAACACCGCCCGGCTCTACGGGCTGGAGAAGCACGCCGAACTGGTCAACCACGATGGTTTCGCCGCGCTCAAGACTGACTACCAGAGGAATGGTCCAGGCCGCAGCAACCTGCGCTACGGCTACGTCAGCAAGCCGGGCTGACCGGCGGGTCCTTAGACATCCAGCGTGGTGTCGCGCTCCCACTGCGTCAGGTGGCGCGCATAGGCGTCCCAATCCTGCTGCCGAAGCTTCAAGTAAGCATCGGCAAATTCCCCACCAAGCGCGCTACGCAGCACGGTCGAGGCCCCGAACGCACGCAGCGCATCGAGCAGGTTCTTCGGCAGGCGCTGCACCCCGGTCACGGTGTGCCCGTCGGTGTACATGTTCAAATCCAGTCGCGCGCCCGGATCGCGTCGTTCCGCAATCCCATCAAGCCCCGCCGCCAGCAGCCCGGCCTGCAGCAGATACGGGTTGGCCGCGCCATCGGCGAGGCGCAATTCGAACCGCCCGGCATCGGGGATGCGGATCATATGGGTGCGGTTGTTGCCGCCATAGGTGACGGCGTTCGGCGACCACGTCGCCCCCGAGGCAGTCACCGGCGCATCAATCCGCTTATAGGAATTCACCGTCGGGTTGGTCAGCGCACACAGCCCCCCGGCATTCGCCATCACGCCGCCGATGAACTGGTAGCCAAGCTTTGAAAGACCAAGCTCACCGGTGGCATCGGCAAACAGGTTCTGCTCTCCTTGCCACAGCGAAACATGCGCGTGGCAGCCCGAGCCGGTCAGATCAAGGAACGGTTTCGGCATGAATGTCGCGCGCAGGCCGTGCAGCTCGGCGATCGCCTTGGCCATGTATTTGAAGAACGCGTGCCGATCGGCAGTGATCAGCGCCGGCGCGTACCCCCAGTTCATTTCGAATTGGCCGTTGGCATCCTCGTGGTCGCTCTGATAGGGACCCCACCCTAGCGCGAGCATAGCGTCGCTGATCGCCGCGATCACCTCGTAGCGACGCATCAGCGCGGACTGGTCGTAGCACGGCTTGGCCTGCCTATCGGCGCCATCGGCGATTGCCGTGCCATCAGGCGAGATCAGGAAGAATTCGCACTCCACCCCCGTCTGCATGGCGTAGCCGCGCGAAGTCGCCTCGGCAACGATACGCTGCAGCACGACCCGCGGAGCCTGCGCCACCGGCTTGCCGGACATCCAGGGATCGCCGGCCAGCCAACCGATCTCAGGCTTCCACGGCAACTGGATCAGGCTGTCCGGATCGGCCATCACCAGCATGTCCGGGTCGGCCGGCGTCATATCGAGCCAGGTCGCAAACCCGGCGAACCCGGCGCCGTCGCGTGCCATCTGCGCGATCGCCGCAGCGGGCACCAGCTTGGCGCGCATGGTGCCGAACAGATCCAGAAACGAAATCAGGAAATACTTGATGCCGCGGGACTTCGCCTCGGCTGCCAGATCAATCGCCATTGCTGTCCTTTACAGTGCGCCTTGCCCGGGTATCCAGTCAGTGCCGGCAAGTTTGACGCCAGCCATCGCCGCCGCCTCGATGGTCAGCGCCACCAGATCCTCAGGCTCCAGCTTGTGCAGGTGGCTCTTGCCGCAGGCCCGCGCGATCGTCTGCGCCTCCAACGTCATAACCGCCAGGTAGTTGGCCAGCCGCCGACCCGCCAGCACCGGATCGAGCCGCGCCGCCAACGCCGGGTCCTGCGTGGTGATGCCGGCGGGATCGCGCCCCTCGTGCCAGTCGTCATACGCGCCGGCGGTCGTGCCAAGCTTCTGGTATTCCGCTTCCAACGCCGGATCGTTGTCACCCAGCGCCACCAGCGCGGCGGTGCCGATCGAGACCGCATCCGCCCCCAGCGCCAGCGCCTTCGCCACGTCCGCGCCATTGCGCACGCCACCCGAAATGATCAACTGCACCTTGCGGTACATGCCGAGTTCCTCCAGCGCGCGCACCGCCGGTCGGATCGCCGCGAGTGTGGGAATGCCGACATTCTCGAGGAACACGTCCTGGGTCGCAGCGGTGCCGCCCTGCATGCCGTCGATCACCACCACGTCGGCGCCCGCCTTCACCGCCAGCGCGGTGTCGTAGTATGGCCGCGAGGCGCCCACCTTCACGTAGACCGGTTTCTGCCAGTCGGTGATTTCGCGCAATTCCTCGATCTTGATCTGCAGGTCGTCGGGCCCGGTCCAGTCGGGATGGCGGCTGGCCGACCGTTGATCGATCCCAGCCGGCAAATTCCGCATCCCTGCCACGCGCTCCGACACTTTCTGTCCCAGCAACATGCCGCCGCCACCGGGCTTGGCGCCTTGTCCGACCACCACCTCGATCGCGTCGGCGCGGCGCAGATCATCGGGGTTCATGCCGTAGCGCGATGGCAACACCTGATACACCAGGGTTTGGCTGTGCGTGCGCTCCTCGTTGGTCATGCCGCCGTCGCCAGTGGTGGTCGATGTGCCGGCAATGCTGGCGCCGCGACCCAGCGCCTCCTTCGCCTGTGCCGACAACGAGCCGAAACTCATGCCGGCGATGGTGACCGGAATTTTCAACGCGATCGGTCGTTTCGCAAACCGGGTGCCCAGCATAACATCGGTACCGCAACGTTCACGATAACCTTCCAGCGGATAGCGGCTGATCGACGCACCCAGGAACAGCAGATCATCGAAATGTGGCAGCTTGCGCTTCGCCCCGGCGCCGCGGATGTCGTAGATGCCGGTTGCGGCGGCACGCCTGATCTCGGCCAGCACATGCGCATCGAACGTGGCGGAAAAGCGCGGTGGCGTGCGCGGTGTTTCGTCCATCAATAGGCGTCCGCGTGATCGACATGGAAGTGATACAACTGCCGCGCCGAGCCATAGCGTCGGAACGTACCGACATCGACCTGCCCGGCCAGGCCGGCAAGTTGCAGTTTCGCATGCAATTCCGCGCGATGCCGGTCGGCCAACGGCTTCTCGATGCAATCCGCGCCCAGCCCGGCCACGGTGCCGCGCACATAGAGATGCGCTTCGTAGATCGAGTCGCCCAGGCTGTCGCCGGCATCGCCCAGCACCACCAGCGTTCCGGCCTGCGCCATGAAGGCCGACATGTGCCCGACCGAGCCTTTCACCACGATGTCCCCGCCCTTCAAGCGAGATGCCGCAGCGCGCCGCGGCGTTGCCGTCGATCACCAGCGTGCCGCCGCGCGCTGTGGCCCCCGCCGCCTGGCTGGCATCGCCGCGCACGTGCACCAGGCCGGACATCATGTTCTCGGCGGCGCCGACACCGACATTCCCGTGCACCACCACCGTCGCCCGTTTGTTCATGCCGGCACAGTAATAACCAGCATGGCCGACGATCTCGACAGTGACCTCGGCGTCCACCCCCACTGCCAGTGCATGCCGCCCGCGCGGATTCAGCACCTGCCAGTGCGTCGCGTTGCTATCGGGACCAAGGTCATGCAGCGCCTGGTTGAGATCTCGGACGCTCGCCTGTTCCAGGTCGATCACATGTGCGAAGGCGCGCTGCGTCACGCGCGCCGGTTCCACTGATAGACAGTCGCCGGCTCGGGTTCCCACACACGCGCCTGCTCGATGCCCGGCAGGTCCGCCAGTGCACGATATTCCGTGCCGAACGCCACGAAGCGGTCGGTTTCTGCCATCACCGCGGGCTTGCAGGCGATCGGGTCGCGCAGCACGGCGAAGCCGGTCTCGGTGCCGACGACAAAGGTGTAGAACCCGTCAAGGTCATCCAGCGATCCGCGCAACGCCGCGTCCAGCGACAACCCCTGGTGCAGCTTCGCCGTCAGATAGACCGCGGCAACCTCGGTGTCGTTTTCCGTATCGAACGCATATCCCAGTCGCCGCAACTCCCGGCGGAGGGTGTTATGGTTAGACAACGATCCGTTGTGCACCAGGCATTGGTCCAGCCCGGTGGAGTAAGGATGCGCGCCGTCGGTGGTGACCGCGGACTCGGTGGCCATGCGGGTGTGGCCGATGCCGTGCGACCCCTGCATGTCCGCGAGCTGGAACTGCCGCGCCACCTCGGCCGGTGGCCCGACCTCTTTGTACAGCTCCATGCTGCAACCAATGCCGACCACCACCAGTTCCGGTGCCATTGTCGCCAAGGCGTTCCGCGCGGCCACCGCCTCGGTGGCCGCGACCACCAGCACTGCGTGGGTTCCGCGCGGCTGGACGTCCACTGTCCCCCACAGACGCCCGCGCAGCGCCGCAGCCAACGCGACAAAATCGTACCCCGCAGGCCCACGCAGCGTCAGCTTCACCGCGCCCTCGACCGGCGGCGCGTAGACAGCGAAGCCGGCGCTGTCCGGCCCACGGTCGCCCATGCTGGCAAGCATCCGCGCCAGATGCGCACCAAGCTCCATCTCTATCGCCGCATCCTTGGCAAACAGGCCCACAATCCCGCACATCGCAACGTCCGTCCGTGCCCGCCAGCATCGTGCCAGCGCCGCGCGCTCTTGCCTAGCAACACAAAACCCTGATTCTGAGCACGCCAGCCCCGCCTACCCACCAGCCCGGCCTACCCACCAGCCCGGCCTTTCCACCAGCGAGGACGCCACCATGCCAGACGCCACACTCGATCATGTCGTCATCGATGCCAGGGACGGCATGGACGAAGCCGTGCGCATCTACCAGGCGCTCGGCTTTCAACTTACGCCGCGCGGCCACCACACGCTGGGCTCGATCAACAACCTGGCGATCTTCGGCACCAACTACCTGGAGCTGCTGGGCTTCGGCGAAGCTGGCGCCACACGCACGGAGCTGACGGCGTTTCCGATCGGCCTGAACGGACTGGTCTTCAAGACCGACGACGCGGAAGCCACGTTCCAACAAGCGCAGGCGGCGGGCGTTCCGGCATTGCCGGCCAACGCCTTCTCTCGCCCAGTGGAGCTGGACGGGCGGCCGCAGGATGCGCGCTTCCGCACCACACGCGTGCCGCCGGACGTGTCAGGGATTGGCCGCGTGTATTTCTGCGAGCACCAGACACCTGAATTGGTGTGGCGCCCGGAATGGCAGGTGCATCCGAACGGGGCGCGGGAGATGGTGCGCGTACTCGTTGCGACGCACGATCCGATGCGCCAGGCCATGTTGTTCGGCAAGCTGTTCGGCAGCAACGCAATCGCCCTGCGTCCGGATCGCACCGCTTCCCTGAAGATGACCGGCGGCGGCGCGGTGGTTTTGGCATCCGCCGGCGCCACGCTCGGGCCACTGGGCGACGCAGCCCCCGATCCGGCTGGGCGGTTGGACTTCATGGCCGCGCTGGCGATCCGCGTCGCCTCGGCGCCGGCGGTGGCCAACCTGTTGCGGGGCGTGCCGGGCCTTGTCGTCGAACCGCACCGCGTCACGGTCCCGGCAAAGGCGGCGCTGAACACGACCATCCTATTCGAGGACGAGCATGCCGAATGATTTGCCGCGGGACGCGTTGCCGCCGCTGGAACCCACCACCTTCGCCAATCTCGGTGATGCGATCGAGCGCATTGGCGATCCGGCAGCGCCCGCGCTGATCGACCTGGGCGGCGAGGCGCCACCACGCACCTACAGCTACGGCGACCTGGATGCGCTGTCCGACGCGGTCGCCCGCGGATTGCTGGCGCGCGGCCTGACCCGTGGCGATCGTATCGCAATCGTGTCGGCCAACCGCGCCGAATACCTGGCGGTGTTCCTCGGCACGATGCGCGCCGGTCTGGTGTCCGTTCCGGTCAACTTCAAGCTGCCCGCGGCGACGGTGGATTACGTCCTGCGTGACTGCGATGCGAAACTGGTGCTGTGCGACGCGGGGCGCGAGGCACTGTGTCCACCCGACCTGCCGCGCATGGTGTTCGGCGGCGACTTCGCGGCGCTGCCGGATGCTGGTCCGTTCACCTGCGTTACGCCCGAGCCGCGCGAGCCGGCGATGTTTCTTTACACATCCGGTTCCACCGGGCGGCCGAAAGGCGTCGTGCTGTCGCATCAGAGCCATCTATGGGTGATCGACATGCGCCGGCGGGCACCGTCGCCGGACGATCACCGCGTGCTGGTGGCGGCGCCACTCTATCACATGAACGCGTTGGCAGTGTGCCAGGCGGCACTGGGGCAGCGCGACACGATCGTTCTGCTGCCGAGTTTTACCCCGGCCAGCTACATTGACGCGGTCGGCGCGGCCCGGGTAACCGCGTTGACCTCGGTGCCCACCATGATCGCCATGATGCTGCGTGAGGAATCGCGCATGGCGCACACGGACCTGTCCTCGGTGTCCGCCATCCGTATGGGCTCGGCGCCGGTCTCCCGCACCCTTCTGGCCGCCACGCGCCGCGCCTTCCCGCGCGCCGCGATTACCAACGGCTACGGCACGACGGAGGCCGGACCGATCGTGTTCGCACCACACCCGGACGGGTTGCCGACGCCGGAGCTGTCGCTGGGCGTTGCGCATCCGCGCGTGCGGTTGCGGCTGGTGGCGGGCGACGACCAGGACGCCAACGAGGGTGTGCTGGAAATGCGCTGTCCGGCCATGATGAACGAATACCACAACCAGCCCGACATGACGCACAAGGCGATCACCGCGGACGGGTTCTACCGCACTGGCGACGTGTTCCGCCGTGATGTCGACGGGTTCTACACGTTCGTTGGCCGCGCGGACGACATGTTCGTCAGCGGCGGGGAGAACGTCTATCCCGGCGAGATCGAGAAGATGCTGGAACGCCACCCCGACATCCACCAGGCCGCGGTCGTTCCGGTCGAGGACGAAATTAAGGGCCAGAAGCCCGTGGCGTTCGTGGTTGCGCGTTTGGGCGCGGTATTGACCGAGCAAGCGGTGAAGGACTTCGCGCTGGCCAACGCCGCGCCCTATTTGCATCCGCGCCGCGTGTGGTTCCTGACGGAACTGCCGCTGGCCGGCACCAACAAGGTGGACCGGCGGTCACTGATGCAGCGTGCCGCCCAAGAAGCCGGCTAGCCCGCATTTCGTATACTGTTGCAGGATGATGGCGCGGCAAGCACCCCGCCAGCGCCCGCGAGAGTGTGAGAAACTCGGGCTAGGTGTTTTCCGAGGCTATGCGGTCCGTTGGCGCACGGCCACGCTGATGCTGATCAACTCCCTACGAGAGTGATCCCATACCCTGCGCTCGGTCCTGACATTCCCCGAGCCTGGGGGCATGCCGTGCCCTCCGTGTCACCATCAGGAGCCTCCTATGAGGAAATCATTGTTTTCAATCGTCACCGCGTCCGCACTTGTGGCGGGTGCCGGGCTTGCTTCGGCCCAGACGACCACTACCACGACCACCTGGACGCCTGCTCAAGGGACCGCGATCACGCAATACTCGACGAGCCAGAACTACCAATCTTTCAGCGATCCCACTCTGACTCCAACCGTCGGCATGGCGCTACCCGGGACCGTCACGATGTACCCGTTGCCAACGACGGTGGTCGCCCCGACGCCGGGCGCCTACAGCTACAGCATCATCAACAACCAGCCCGTTGTTGTGGAAACGACCACCCGGAAAGTCGTCCACACCTGGTAACAGCCGCCGATCGGAAATGGGCGCGCTATCTCCCGGTAGCGCGCCCATCTGTTGATCCGGACAATCCTCGACGCAATCTGCACGAAAACAAACTCCGGATAAGATCGTTGTTATGAGAGTATTGTCCGATACATTATGTGTTGCGTAATAATGGAGCGTGCGTGGACCGGACTGTCTGCAACTCAAGCAGCAAACGTAAGACGGGTCAGCGACGGGCATTCGGCGTCGCGAAGTTCGCAGCCCGCGGTCGGGCCAGGGTAGCGCGGCTCGTGGCACAGTTGCACAATGATCCAACTGACGGTCCGGGGGACAGGCACGATGAAGGCGATGGTGCTGCGCGAGCACGGTGGCAACGACCGGTTGCGCTACGAGACGGACTTTCCCGATCCGGTACCCAATGACGGCGACGTGGTGCTGCGCGTCCGCGCCTGCTCGTTCAACTATCACGACGTTTTTACCCGCCGTGGCATGCCGGGCATTCGCATTCCGATGCCGGCGATCATGGGACTGGACGTGGCCGGCGAGATCGCGGCGATCGGGCCGGGCGTACGGGGCTGGTCGGTCGGCGATCGCGTCGTAGTCGATCCGATCAATCGCGTCGAAGGCGGGTTGATGGGTGAGACGGTGCACGGCGGCCTGGCTGAGCTGTGCCGTGCCCGCGCGCACCAGCTTATTCGCCTGCCGGAAGGTGTCACCTTCGAACAGGCTGCCGCGTTGCCCTGCGCCTACGGCACTGCACTGCGCATGATGTATACCAATGGCGGCGTGCGAGCGGGTGAGAAGGTGCTGATCCTGGGTGCCAGTGGCGGGGTCGGTGTCTGCTGCGTGCAACTTGCCAAACTCGCCGGAGCGACGGTCATCGCCTGCGCCGGATCGGCGGAAAAGGAGGCTCGACTGCGCGCACTCGGCGCCGACCACACGATCAATTACCACGAACAGGACTTCGTCAAAGCTGTCTATGGCCTGTTCGGAAAACCGGTGCGCCGTGGTGAGGGCACCGACCGCGGCGTCGATGTCGTGGTCAACTACACCGGTGGCGACACCTGGACCAAATCGTTGCGTGTGCTGCGCGTTGGCGGACGCCTGCTGACCTGCGGCGCCACCGCGGGCTACGACCCGCCGGAGGACATCCGCTTCATCTGGACCTTCGAGCTGAAGGTCCTGGGATCGAACGGCTGGGCGCGCGAGGATGTCATTGCGCTGCTGGACCTTGTGCAATCCGGCAAGCTTGCGGCGGTCGTGGACGAGACCTATCCGCTGGAGCGCGCCGCGGAGGCACTGCAACGCATCGAGGACCGCAAGGTGGTCGGCAAGCTGGTGGTCGCGCCATGAGCACGTCGTCGGCGAGTATGGAACCGCTGAGCGCGGAACAGCTTCAGGAACGGCTCGCGCATTCCACGTTCATCGACTTCATGGGATTGATCGTGATCTCCGCCGATCCGGAGAAGCAGGAGGTGGTGATGCGGGCGCCCATGCGTCCGGAGTTCGAGCGCGGCAAGGGTTCCGGGCAGTGGCATGGCGGGCCGATGGCGGCGGTGATCGATACGGTGGGCGACTTCGCGTTGGTAATGCTGCTCGGCCGTCCGCTGCCCACGGTCAATTTCCGCGTGGATTACCTGCGTCCGGCGATAAACACCGCGCTGGTGGTGACCGCGTGTGTGCGCCGCAACGGCAGGACTGTCGGCGTGGTGGACATCGATGTGGCCGATGAGGCCGGGCAGTTATTGGCGATCGGTCGCGCGACGTACGCTACGGCCGCGTGATCCGGAACGAACGAGGCTTTTCCGCCCTACTCGTTCCCGCAGCGACGCTGTCGGTGGCAGGTCATCTTGGCTGATACAGGTTCATCGCGTTGTTGAAGAAGAAATCACGGCGCTTCTGTTCCGGTAGCGGCATCGGCAGCACCTGGGTCGGATCGTCGAAGTCCCAGTGCGGATAGTCGGTGGCGAACAGCAGCCGGTCCCAGCCGATCCAATCGATCGCATCCAGCACGTGTTCGCGGGGCTGTGGCTCTTCCATTGGCTGCGTGGTCAGCCACACGCGTTCGCGGATATATTCGGATGGCGCGCGCGTCAGGTATGGCGTTTCCACCTTCAGCCGGCGCCACAGCTTGTCCAGCCGCCAGGCCAACGAGGGCAGCCACGCAAACCCGGACTCGATCAGCACCAGCCGGAAATTCGGGATGCGCTCGAACACGCCCTCGATCACCAGGCTGGTCAGGAAGGACTGCGCCGACTGCGCGTGCCCGACCATGTCCTCGATATAGAACGACGGCCAGCCGCTGCCGCTGACCGGGTAACCGCCGAAGCCGAACGCATGCACGCCGACCGGCAGGTTGGCCGCCGCCGCCGCCTCGTAGATCTTCCAGTAGCGCTTCTGCCCCGGTGGGTCGGCGGTGCGCGTGACCATCAGCACCTGGGCGAATCGCTCATCGCCGGCCCAGCGTTCGATCTCCTTCACCGCAGCCTCGGTGTCCTCATACGGCACCACGATGGAGCCCCGCAGGCGCGGTTCCTTCGACAGCCATTCCGCCTCCAGCCAAAGATTGGTGGCAGCGCACACCGCAGCCCCGAACTCGCGATTCTGGAAGCTCGATCCGTTGTCGCCGGTCGCGTTCAGGATGCCGAGCTGGATGTTGTTCTCGTCCAGCAACTGTTTCTGCAGGAACGCCAGGCTGCTGCCGGGCCGTCCGCCCTCGGGCGGCCATGCGTCGCGGCGCGAGGCGTTGGGCTGGCTTTTCGGATAGGCCGGGCCGGCCTGGTAGGCCTGCCGCGGCCGGCTGCCGAAGGTCTGCAGGTGCTCCTTCCAGCGCTGTTCCAGGAACGGAAAGAGGTCCGCGGCCGATTTGCGCTGCGGATGGATATCGCCGTCGGCAATGGCCAGCGTCGATGTGTTCGCCGGCTGGATTGTCGGCGCAGGCGCGACCTGGACGTTCATTGGGCTGTCTCCGACAGGCTGGGAACCGTTTCAGTCAGGCGCGAGTAAGTCTCCCGCGGATTGTCGAACATGATCTTCCGCGTAAGCTCCGGTGACAAGCCCTCCGGCAACACCGCGTCGCCGTCGAATTGCCAATGCGGATAGTCGGTGGAGAACAGCAACAACTCGTCGGAACCCATGTGATCGAGCAGCCGCTGGAATGCTTCCGTGGTCGGCGGCGCGTCGCACGGTTGGATCGTCAGCCGGACATTGGATCGCACGATGTCCGACGGCGCGCGATCCACCCAGGGGACCTCCATGCGCAGTCCGCGCCAGAACTTCGTCAGCCGCCACAGATGCGCCGGCAGCCAGGTGAAGCCGGATTCGATCAGCACGACCTTCAGGGCCGGAAACTTGGTGAACACGCCTTCGCAGACCAGGCTGGAGAGGCCCTGCTGGAATGCGGCGGCCTGCGCGGCATAGTCCTCGGTGTAGTAGGTCGGCCAGCCGAGCGGCGTCACCGGGTGGCGGTAGGAACTGCCCGCGTGGATGCCAATCGGCAGCCCGTGGCGCTCGGCGGCGGCGTAGATCGGCCAGTAATGCCGCTTGCCCAGTGGCATATCGCCCATCACCAGCATCAGCACCTGGACGAACCGGTGGTCAGGGGCGACGCGCTCGATCTCGTCAACCGCCATCTCGGGGTTCTGCACCGGCACCACGATGGACGCGCGCAGCCGCGGTTCCTTGTCGAGCCATTCGGCCGCCATCCAGTCATTCACGGCGCGCGCGAAGCCGGCGCCCAGGTCCTCGCTGAACAGAAGCTGCACGCCGTACAGGCAGTTGCAGATGCCGAGGCCGATCTTGAATGGATCGAGTGCCTGACTGCGCATCAGCTCCAGGTCGGACGCTGGCTTGCGACCCTTCGGCCGCCAGTCCGGGCGCGCGGTCAGCGGCGAGTTGGCGGGATAGGCGATCAACTCCAGCTCATGCATGCCGCGCTGGATGATGGTGTCGCGCCAATGGTCGGACAGATAGGGATGCAGCGCCTTGAGGTTGGGCACCGCGGGATGAAGGTCGCAGTCGATCGCGCCTGGTGGCAGTTCGTGCGTCGCTTCGGTCGTGGGCGGCATGCTACACGTCCACCACCACGTAATTCTCTTCCACGCTGACCGGCACGGTTTCGGCTACGAGATGACGTTCGAGCACCTCGCCGCCCTGGGCAATCTCCACCGGATAGCTTCGCGCCCGAATCGCCTCTGGATCGGTCACGGAATGGCCTGTGCGAATATCGAACTCCCAGCCGTGCCACGGGCACCGCAGGATCTCGCCCCGGCGCGAGTAGACATAGGCCCCCGGCTCCGACGCCTCGACCAGGCCGGTGATGAACCCGCCGCAGAGACTGCCGCCCTGATGCGGGCATCGGTCGAACAGGCCGAAATACTCGCCGCTGACGTTGAAGATCGCGATGGCGCGGCCCCGCACCGAGACACGCTTGCGCGCGCCCGGTGGGATCTCGCTGGTCGTTGCCACGACGTGACGGCTCATTCAGGCTCTCCGATAGTGGGGGCAGGCTCTCCGATAGCAGGGGCAGGCTCTCCGATAGCGACGGGCACGGGTCAGCGGAAGTGGTAAACGGCCATCGCGTTGTCGCGCAGGATCATGCGCTCCTCTTGATCCGACAGCCGGATGCGCCACGCGGTGTGCGGGTCGTCGTAGTCCCAGTGCGGATAGTCGCTGGAATAGACGATGCGGTCCCAGCCGATCCATTCGAACACCTGGCGCAGATCTTCGGGGTTCTCCGGCTCCTCCACTGGCTGTGTCGCGACCCAAAGATTACTGCGCAGATACTCCGACGGCGGGCGCTTCAAGTGCGACAGTTCAGTCCGCATCTTCTTCCAGTGGTTGTCCAGCCGCCAGCCCAGCGTCGGCACCCACGCGAAGCCGCCCTCGATCATCACCACCTTCAGGTTCGGGAACGCTTCGAACACGCCCTCGAGGATCAGGCTCGCCGCCTGGTTCTGCATGGAATGGACCAGCATATGGTGGTCCTCGATGTAGAACTGTGGCCAGCCGCCGGCCGACGGTGCGCTGTTCTGCGTGCCGCCGATATGCAGCCCGATCGACAAATTATTGGCCTGCGCCGCGGCGAAGATCGGCCAGTAGCGCTTGCGCCCGAGCGGCTCGCTGGTCTTCGAACCAAGCTGGATCTGCGCGAAGGCCGGATCCCCGGCGCGCGCCTCGATCTCCTTCACCGCTTCCGCCGGATCATCCTGCGGCACCAGGATCGACGCACGCAGCCGAGGCTCGGGCACGTAGAACGCCTGCTTCTGCCACTCGTTCATTGCGGTGCAGAAGGCCGCGGCCGCCTCGTGGTTGCGGGCGATGTTGGCGTTCAGTAACGGTTCCAGCACGCCGAACGCGATGTTGCTGGCATCCAGATGCTGCTCACGCATGAAGTCCACGTCGGAGCCAGGCAGCCCGCCGCCCGGCGGCCACGAATCGCGCCGGCAGGTGTTGGGCGCGAACCGCGGATACGTGCCGCGCGCGGCATAAGGGCCGCAGACGAACTTGTCGTATTCCGACAGATACTGCCGCCAATGCGCCGACAGGTACGGGTCAAGGTCGCGTGGCGACTTCATGTAGGGATGGATATCGGTGTCGATGATCCCGATCCGCGACGCGGCCTCGGGCTGGTGGTCCAGACGTTCCGCGGTCACGCTCATTGCATTGTCTCCTTAAGAGCGGGGACGCTCTCCTTGAGGCGGGGATAGGTGGCGAGTGGATTATCATACCGCATCTTGCGGATCAGCGACGGGTTAAGGCCCGGCGGCAAGACCTCTTCGCCATCGAACTGCCAGTGCGGGTAGTCAGTGGCGAACAGCAGCATCTCGTCCGAACCGATCTGGTTGATGATGCGGTCGAGCGAGCTTGGATCGGGCGGCGCATCAATCGGCTGCGCGGTCAATCGCACCTGGCGGCGGATCGTTTCGGCGGGTGATTCCTTCAGCCACGGCGCCTCGGCCCGCACGCCGCGCCAGGTCTTGATGGCGCGCCATAGAAACCCCGGCAGCCAGGTCACGCCGGATTCAATCAGCACCACGCGCAGCGTAGGGAATTTCAGGAAGATGCCGTTGGTGACCAGGCTCAGAAGCTGATCCTCGAACGTCTGCTGGTGCGCCACGTAATCGTGCAGGAAATGGCTCGGCCAGCCGGTGGAGGTCGGCGCGTAGCGATACATGCTGCCGGCATGCAGGCCGATGGGCAGGCCGTGCCGCGCCGCCGCTTCGTAGATCGGCCAGTAGTAGCTGCGGCCGAGCATCATTTCGCAGGCGACCGGCATCAGCACCTGCACGAAACGCCGGTCGCCCGCCTTGCGCTCGATCTCTTCGGCGGCCAGCAGCGGCGCCTGCGCCGGCACCACGATGGAGGCGCGCAGCCTTGGTTCCTTGTCCAGCCAATGTTCGGCGATCCAGTCGTTCACCGCCGAGCAGATCGCGGCGCCCATCGTTTCGCTGACGGCGATCTGCCCGCCGTACAGCGTGTTGCAGATCGCCAGGCCGATATCGAACGGATCGAGCGCTTGGCCGCGCATCGCATCAAGGCTGGTGCCCGCCCTGCCTTGTGCCGGCCGCCAGTCCGCCCGCGCGGTGATCGGCGCACCCGGCGGATAGCTCTGCAGGTCCAGTCCGTCGATGCCACGCGCGACAAAACTCTCCTGCCAGAATTCTTCCATGTAGGGCAGCAGCGTCTTCACGCCGGGAACCGACGGATGGATGTCGCAGTCGATGGTGCCACCCGCTTGCACGTTCGCCTATCCTTTCAAGCCAGCCAGTTTGAAGCTTCGATGCCACTGGTTGGCCACCTCGTCCAGTGCCTGCTGGGCGGTCTTCTGGCCCAGCAGCACTTGCGAGATGGCGACGCGCGGCGGCAACTGCGCGGCGGCCCAGAGTGGATCGCGATGATCCAGCGTCGCGGTCTTCAGCGCCTCACCTGCGACCGGCGCCCAGGGATGTTTTGCCAGCACGCCTGGATCTTGCAGTACCGAAACGCGTGGCGGCGCGTTGCCGAGGTCGATCGAGCGCCGCATCCATTGCTTCGAGGTGGCCATCTGCACGAATTCGAACGCCCATTCGGTGTTCTTGGTCTTCTCCGGCACGCCCAGCATCCAGCCCGCCAGGTAGGTGCCGCTCTGGCTGATATTATCCTTCCCCGGCATTTTCGACCATGCCCAGGCCCCGCCGGTCTTGGAAACCTTGGGATCGTTCATCGCCTCGCCATAGGGCGCCAGAGTCACGGACATGGCAAACTGGTCGGCCTGGCCGCCGGCGATGATGCCGTCGAATTCCCAGGTCAGCGAGGCCGGGTTGGTGACATGATACTTCGTCATCAGGTCGCCGTAGAATTCCAGCGCGCCGACCGCGGCGGGCTGGTTGATGAAGATCTCGCCGGTCTTCGGATCGTAATAATGCCCGCCGGATGAGCGCAGGAACGGGGTGAAACTGCCGAGCATCGCCGGCCCCTGCCGAGCCATGAAACCCATACCGTAACGAGTGGGCGCGCCCTGTTTGGTGGTGGCCTGCGCCGCCGCCAGCAGCTCGGCGAAATTGGTCGGCGGCTTGACTCCGGCCTGTTCCAGCAACTGCTTCTGATAGAACAGAATGCCTGTCGTGACGCGATAGGGAATGCCGGACAGCTTGCCGTCATAGGTCGCCATGCCCTGCACCGCCGGCAGGAAGTCGGCCCACTCGAAATCCGGATGCTTGCTTGCGGCGTCGCCCAGCAGCTTGGCGTGGTCCTGCATATGGCGCGACACCCAGCCGGCCATGCTGGCATCCCATTGCACGATGTCGATGCCGCCTTCGCCCGCGCTGAGCTCGGCTTTCAACCGTGCCACCAGCGCATCGATCGGCAGGAGTGTAAAATCGATCTTGATGCCGGTGGATTTCTCGAACGCCGGCGCCACCTCGTTCACCAGGCAGGCGTGCCAGGGGCCGTTGTCGCCGACATAGACAAGCTTCTCCGGTTTGCCCTGGGCACGTGCCGGGCGCGCGATCGCCGTGCCGGCACCGGCAGCCAGCGAGGCCTGCAACAACTGACGCCGGAACAGGCCATGAGGTATGGTGCGCATCGTTCGATCCTCCCCTTGTTGTTTCAGCCTTTGACCGCGCCCGATGACAGACCCGCAACGAGGTGACGCTGGGCGGCGAACGAGAAAAGGATCACCGGCAGCACGACCAGCACGCAGGACGCGGTCATGGCGCCCCAGTCGACGCCGACATCGCCCGAATAGCTCGCCATCAGCACCGGCAGTGTGCGGGTGGCGTCGTTGGTCAGCACGGCGGCGAAGATGAAATCGTTCCATGCCAGCAGCAGACACAGGATGGTCGCGGCCACCAGCCCGGGCCGCACCAGCGGCAGCACCACGTAGCGGAACGCGGCGAAGCGGCTGGCACCGTCCACCCAGGCGCTTTCCTCTAGTTCACGCGGCAGCTCCTCGAAGAAACCGCGCATGATCCACACCACCAGCGGCAGGCTGAAGGTGGTGTAGGCCAGCACGACGCTGATCCGCGTCTCGGTGAGCCCGAGCTTGCTGAACAGCACATACATCGGCACCAGCACCGCGATCGGCGGCAGCATGCGCATCACCAGCAACGACATGAACAGTGGGCCGCGTGCGGTGAAGCGGAACCGCGCGAAGGCATAGGCGGCCGGCACACCGACGCAGATCGACAGCAGCACCGCCTCGGCCGAGATCACCAGGCTGTTGACGAAGGCGTGCTGGAACGCCCCGGTGCCGAGCACGGCGGCATAGTTGTGCAAGGTCGGCATCCAGATGAACAGCGGCGGCGAGGCGAAGACCTGCATCCGCGTCTTGAACGACAGTCCGACGATCCACAGCAGCGGGAACAGGAACAGCACCAGCAGCGCGATCAGTGCCGCGTAGGCGAAGAGGTTGAAGATCAATTTGCCGCGACGGCGACCCATGCGCCAGGCCGGCGCGCGGCGGATCACGCGCGTGTCTCCCGCTGGCCGATCAGCGCGACGAAGCCCAGGCAGGCAACCAGCGCGATCAGCAGCATCACCCATGACGCCGCCGAACCAAGGCTCAGGTCGAACTGGATGAAGGATGCCTGATAGGTGTAGACCGACAGCAGCAACGTGGCGTTTGCCGGGCCGCCGCCGGTCATCACATAGACGTTGTCGAAGGCGCGGAATTCGAAGATCGCGCGCAGCAGCAGGGCCACCAGCAGATAGGGCCGCAGCAGCGGCAGCGTCACATGCCAGAAGCGCTGCAGCGCGTTGGCGCCGTCGATCGCGGCGGCCTCCAACGGTTCGTGCGGCAGCGAACGCAATCCGGCGAGCGCCAGGATGCAGACGAACGGCGCGTTCTGCCAGACGCTGGCGAAACCGACTGAGATCAGTGCCGTCCACGGCTGGCCCAGCCAGATGATCGGCTGCCCGATCAAGTAGTCGACGATGCCGTGATCGGGGTCCAGCAGCAGCTTCCAGCACAGTGCCGCAACGATCGGCGTCATCATCATCGGCACGATCAGCGCGGTGCGAAAGAAGCCGATCAGTTTCAGGTTCAGGTTGAGCAGCAGCGCGACGCCAAGCCCGAGCAGCAACTCCGCGGTGACGGTGATGGCGGTGTAGCCGAGCGTCAGCGTCAGGCTGTCGATGAAGTTGGGATCGGTGAGCAGCGCCGCGTAGTTGGCGAGGCCGGCGAACTGGCCGCCGAACAGCGTCTCATCGGGACTCCAGCCCTCGGTGCTGAGATACAGTGAGAAGCCGAGCGGTAGGCCGAACACCAGCAGCATGGTGAGCGCCGTCGGCGAGACGGCAAGCCAGACGAAGGCGCGGTCGAGCCATCGCGTGAATGGGCCGGCGATAGGGGGGTTGCCCACGGAGGGGCTGGCGACGGGGAGGTAAGTAACGGCAGCACCGAGGTCGCGTTGCATCAGGGGCTTGCCGGAGATTTCACGCGTTCGGCCTTTGGGTCGGCTTCTGCGACACTACTGTCCGGTCGTCGCGCACCGGGCGCGGCCGCCGGAAGCGCTGCCCGGGCGGCAGCGGAGGCGTCAATTGAACCAAACGGAGCCATCTTCCACGAAGGGCTCACGACGTTTCCCTTCCGCTTTCTCCGGACGCTACACGCGCTGGCGGGACCCGACAACCTCGCTCCGACCTGGGTTGAATGATCGATAAGGTTGATTGCTCAACGACTTATCCACGTCGAATGGCGAGCCATGGCCGACGATGATGAGCATTATGTCTACGCTATCCGGGTCTACTCTATCCGGGTTGCGGCGCTTCGATGAGCCGCTGTCAGCGGTTCCCGAGGGCGACGTTCGCGTCCCACTTCTCCAGATGCGCCTTGGCCCTGGCTTTACGCAGATACATCGCCCAACCAAGGGCGGTGCTGCCCCACAGCCTGTCAGGGATGTCCACACGGGCTCCGCGGGAAAGCAGAAGATCGATGAGTTCCAGGTTTTCGTCGAGCACAGCCTGGTGAAGCGGCAGGCTGTGGGTGTGAACCGGGAGGAAGCCATTGGGGTCGGCGCCCGCATCGAGCGCCACCCGCGCGGCATCGTTGCGTCGATTGATGACTGCCATTCCCAATGCGGTCTGAATTTCCTGCGGTGACGCCGTTGGCAGGAGATCACCGACACGTTGGGTGAGACCCATGGCCGCCGCGATGGGCAGGGTCATCGGATGACCGGCGCCGAGCAGTGCCTGGATCGCCGTCAGCTCCCGGTGACCCAGGGCCATCGCGATCGCTTGCGACGTGGGCGTTGCGCCGGCTTTCAGCAGAAGACCGATCAGTCCCGCCTGCAGGCCCTGGTCGCGCGCCGACGAACTTGTCATCACCAGCTCAAGCGCATAATCCAGATCGGCCCGCTCAACGCCACGCGAGATCATCGTCTGGGCCACGTCGCCCACATTGGCTGGCATCGTTTTGATCAAGGTCGGATTGTTGGCGATGAACCAGAAAAGCCTGGGGTCAAGGAAATACTGGGGCCGACCGGCGTCGCGGTAGCAATCCGGCTCCTGGATGCGCTCGCGCAGAAGGCGCGGTTCGGCGTCGAGCAGGCGCGCGAGTTCGACTGTGTCGCCACGATGGATCGCCGCCACGGCTGCACGGAGCGATGGATCGCGGATCACCGGGCGGTCGAGCAATTCGACGATGGCGGCTTTATCGACGGCCCGGCCCCGCCTGGCAACGTCGAGCGGCGTCCGCCCCTTGCGATCACGCTGCCATTCGATCGCGCCGGCGCGGATCAGACGCTCCACCAGTTGCAACGGTCCGCGTGCCGCCGCCGCGTGCAGGGCGGTCTCACCCGCGTCGTCGCGCCGCGTGTCGGCCCCGGCGGACAGCAGCGCTTCGACGATTTCCATCCGATCTGCCGTGGATACATCGCTCGCGCAGGCCTGCCAGAGAGGGGTTCCATGGTCGTTCGGTGCACCATCGACCGCATCACCTTCCGCCAGAAGACCGCGGACTGTCGCGAGATCGCCCGCGCGCGCGGCCGTGGCGAGGGGCGAATGCACAGGCGCGATGCCGTTGCCCAGAACCTCATCGACGCGGCGCATGAGATCTGCCCAACTGCGCAAACCGTATTCGCTTGCCAGCCGGCGCTGCGCCACGGCCAGCGCGATCGACTGATCGTTGGCCAGGCGCTTCGCCTGCTTGCGGAGATGTTCCTTGGAGGGGCGGGCGGGCAGTTCGCGGGGCGTGCCGGACATGACACATCCTTTCCTTTATGCGCCCGATGTCCGCTGACGGGCAGGAAAGGTCGAATGACCGTGGACGGCAATCAAGGGTGGGCTGCGCCCTTTCCGCGGACGGGTGGCCGCCTCGTCGGCCTGAAGACGATGATGGATTTGTCCGCAAGGCAATGCAAGTCCGTGGGTCAGGTAGTGATGCGTCACCGGTCGACGCTTCGATGCCATCAATCGTTCGTTGATCCTCGGGGCGGCGGGTTTGGCGGGCCATGCTCGATGAAGAGGGGCACTATATCTACGCTGTGGCCCTATGATTTATTGGTCCACTGGCAGTTCCGAGAACCCTGGCCTGATCCCAATTCTTCCAATTCTCTGTGCGGTAGCCAATGCCGTTAGCGGGTTGGTCTTGATTTATTTCGGCTATTGGGGCTGATGAAAGGGGGCTGGCGATCGGTCACCGGCCAAGCTCGGGCAGATCGACCAGCAGCAGTCGTTCGAATAGCCGCTCGCCTTCGCGCTGCGCCCAAGCTGTCGCCGAGACCGCGTCGCGCAGCCAGGTCGCCAGAGGGTTGGTCATTTGCCAGATCCGCCCGTAGCGCCACGAGGCGGCGATGACGAGGCTGGTGCGTGCGCGGCGGCGGTCTTCGTAGTCGCGCAGTCCGGCTTCGGTCCGCTCGTGCCGGCTGAGCGAATCAGCCAGAATGACAGCGCCTTCGAGCGCCTGACAGGCGCCCTGGCCGAGGTTGGGCGTGGTCGCGTGGATGGCGTCGCCGAGCAGCGTCACCCGTCCTCGTCCCCACTGACGCTGTGCCGAACGATCGACGATGTCGTTACACAGGATCGCGTCCTCGGCCGTCGCTTCGATCAGCGCCCGAATGGGGATGTGCCAATGCGTTGAGACCGCCAGTGCCTCGGCTTTGCTAGCGCGTGCCGACGCGGTGCCGGGTGGCGCGTTGCAGGTCACAAACCAATAGACGCGCCCAGCGCCACAAGGAAAGCAGCCGGCCTGGGCGCCGTGTTGGGTCGCGAACAGCACCTCACCCGGCGGCAGCAGACCTTCAGCGTCGGCGGCAATACCGCGCCAGCAGAGATATCCGGCGGCGCGCGGCGGTGTGTTGCCGAAGTGAAGCCGGCGCGTCGCGGAATAAATCCCGTCGGCACCGATAAGCAGATCCCCGCGCTCGGTCAGTACCGTCGGCAAAATGCGCAGCGACCCCCGAAATATCCTGCTCGATCGCGACGCATTCCCGTCCGACCGTAACGGAACCGTGAGCCAGCGCGGCCTCCAGAAGGATACCTTGCAGCTCGGCGCGATGCATGCACAGCGAAACAGTGCCGGCCCGCTGGCTAAGTTGTCCGAGATCGAGCGGGGCGAGCGATCGGCCGGTCGCCGATACCGTTTGCACCCGTTCGATGAGCCCGCCCTTGGCCAAGACGGCCTCCTCAAGCCCGAGGCGACGCAGCGCCGTCATGGCGTTGGACCAAAGCGACAACCCAGCGCCGACCTCTGCGATCTCCGGCGCCCTTTCGAAGACGGCGACCTCCATACCGATACGAGAGAGAGCAACGGCGGCGCCGAGGCCGCCGATGCCGGCTCCGATCACCAAGGCGCGTCGGGCGCGGTGCATGGAGGGGTGTTCCGGCATACCGACCTCGTGCAACTGTGCTCCAGGAACGGCGTCAACCGGTGGGTTGTGTGAGACACCGATCGAGGAGATAGAGACGGTCCTGACCGAAATAGGCCTCGCCGTCAGCGATTATCCAGGGAACTCCGAAACACCCCCCGGCGACCGCGTCCCGATTGGCGAGCTCTAGATCCTCGGCGGCTTGAGAATTCTCTTGGGCTGCCTGAATTTCAGGGTACAGCCTCGCGTCGAGGCAGCGCGTGAGCGTTTCGACCGACCCTATGTCGGCGCCTTCGGTGAATAGTTTGCGCCAAACCTCCAACAGGAAAGGTTCGGCTGCCGTGGGCGCGTATCGGTTCAACTGATGCACCACAAGACGCGCCACAGCCGTATCCGGCCGGGACTGAGACGGAATCAAGCGCAGCCCTCGGTCGGCCGCTACGCGGGTGGCGTCGCGCCAGATGTAGTCCACCTTTACCCGCCGCACGGCCGAGTAGGCCTCGAAGACGCCGAGCGAGCCCCACACCTTCGCCAACTCGATCGGCCGCCATCGCAGCGGCCGGCCATGGCGTGCCGCCAGCGCGGGCAACTCCTGGGCGGCCACGTAGCTGTAGGGTGATGAAAACTCGAAAAAGACGTCGATAGAAGTGACCATGTGACTTTCATCCTCGGCGACACCGGATGACGGGGGCCGGCTCGTCGCCATCGCCTGCCTGCGTCTGTGAATGACCGTGTCCGCTGCATATTGGATGTAGACCAAAGAGTCTAGACATATTAGTCTATAACAATGGGACATGCGCATTTCGACCACGCTGACTTTCTCGTCGCCGCGCGTGCGCTGGCGGCCGAGCACGGTCCTGGCGGTGTGACCGTCGGTTCAGTAACCGAACGGCTGAAGGCACCCAAGGGCTCGTTCTATTATCGCTTCGCATCGCGCGACCTACTAATGGGCGAGCTTTGGCTGGCAACCATCTTGGCTTATCAGGAGGGCTTCGTGGCCGCCATCGAGGCGGGCGACGGGTTGGCGGCGGCCCTACACATGCCCGCCTGGGCACGCGTGCATCTGGATGACGCTCGCCTGCTCCTCCTCTACAGCCGCCACGACTTCGTCAGCGGTGATTGGCCGGCGCCGCTCGCCAAAGGTGTCGCCGATCAAGCGCGGCGCTTCGAGGCCTGCCTGGAGCGGTTCGCGGAGCTAGTCTGGGGCCGTATCGACGAGACCAGCCTGAGACTTTCGCAATTCGCCTTGGCCGAGGCGCCTTTGGCGGCCATCCGGTCACATCTGCAACGTCGCGAGCCGCCGCCACCGATCGTCGATGAAATCATCCGCATCACCTATCGCGCCATTACGGGCAGGTCGATAGTGGCAGCGGATCACCATTTAGGGACAGCAAGATAAAATCGCCGCCATCGGGCAGGCGTATGTGGTTGGTTTTGTTGGTGTTTTTGGGCATCGCGAAAAATGGCCCTGCTGTCGCTTTTCTGAGAAATCTCAATAAATTCGACACTCCAACCGCTGTCGCTGCGACAATCTGACCGAGACAGCAGCAATCGGACGCCCGTCACCTAATGAGGCCGGTGCTCGCGGCCTCCGTCCGGCCTACCGCCTGGGCATGCGCCCAAGCGGCCGGTCTCGGGCCAGGGCCTGACGGCCCTCTGCCTTCAAGGAGAAGGTCGGTTTTTCGCGCGTCGCGCGGCCGGGTAGAATTGGGATGTTCTGCCGATCGGCAGTGTGCGCGATCCTGTCGGGATGTCTCAGCCGCGCGCCATTGTCGGAAAGATCGTCGCGAGAGAGCCGGCTTCGGCGTTCTTCCCGATGATCTGTACATCGTGGCCGAGCCCTGGCCGCGCGTCGGGCGGCCGGTAAAGCGCGGCCTTGATGCGTGGCGTGTCATTAACGACTGGCCGATCGGGTGCCGGTCACGGGTGCCGAGATCGATGTGTTCGAGGCATTGTTCGGCGATACTTTCGACGAACTGTTCGGCGAGTCGTAGGTCGATGGCACTCATGGATCACATGGATCAAGGATAGGGGACAGCCCTCAATTTTCAGACCCCAATTTCCACAAAACCGTTGAGGGAAGAATGACCGCCGCGGCGTAGCCTCGGCTGGGGCGGTGCCCAGCTTTGTATCGAGGTGGCGGATGGGGTGTCCGCCTATGGGGTGCTTTTGAGGCGTTATATCAACAGGTTGCGGAAGGGCGTCGCCACATACCACAAACTGTTGCGCGATTTGTGGTGTCATGCCAGCGCACAGCGGCGCACATCATGCCTGACAACTCGGCGAGTCCGTGCAAGATGAGTGCGACATGGGACGGCCCCGTTGGGCGTCTTGGTAGAATTCACGTGACGTGCCCCACGAATCAGGCATTATGCTCTTACGCCGACGCCTCGACGGTTGTTCCGTCTCTGGCAGAGCGTATATAGGATCCCATGCGCACCAGAATGACGCCCCGCGCAATTGCCGTAGCGGCCAACGCCGTGACTGCAAGTCGAGGCGCGCGGAATGCCAAGTCCTTCACATCCGGGCTTCTGTTTGGGCTCAGCTCCGCGAGCCTGTTTCTGGCTGGCGGCTCGTCGAGGCCGAGGGCGCCATCGGCAGGCATAGAATCGGACTGGCGGGCGGTCGGAAGGGATTTGAGCGGCGTCCTGCGCAAGCATGGCAGATAGCCAAGGCTGGAGCGACGCGCCAAGCCCATCTCCAGACCCGGGCGCCCCTGCCCAACCATCCTTACCTACCGTCTTCGATCCACCTTCCGGCCAGGAGGTCGAGGCAAGAGTTTCCGCACTACTGAAGCCGCTTCTTCGAAACCCCGCGGAGGCTCCCCGCGTAGTTGCCCGTGTCGTCGAGGTCACGGAATCATTCAGCGGCCCAATGCCGCATCCTCGGCATTTGCAGGCGTATGACGCGATCGTTCCCGGGAGCGCGGGGGATATCTTGGGCATGGCGAAGGCGGAGCAAATGCACCGCCATCGCATGCAGAATTTGGAGATGATCTACCCTTACCTGGGTTGGCTTTCTGGATCGGTTGGTCTTTTGGCATGTGTTGGCGGTGCCGTCTATTTGGCGATGAACAACCATGAAGGGGTCGCCGGCGGTCTGATTGGCGTGCCATCGTTGGGCGTTATTGGCTGGTTCGTAAAAGCGCGGCTATCGCCCGCGAACGTCCCAGTTGTTTCGAATTCAGGCCAAGCGCAGCG
Organism: uncultured Alphaproteobacteria bacterium; assembly: GCA_963826975.1. Classification (GTDB taxonomy): domain Bacteria; phylum Pseudomonadota; class Alphaproteobacteria; order Acetobacterales; family Acetobacteraceae; genus Palsa-883. The sequence continues at coordinate 719,337 of CAWGZJ010000003.1, forward strand.
CGGGGGTGCCAGGCGCAAGCGGTAATTCGCGCCCCGTCCAACGAAAAAGGCCGCCCCTCGCGGAGCGGCCCCGTCGTGTCGGCCGGGACCGTCACTCTCGGCCAGCCGCCAACGCGGCACCGGGAAGGTGCACACCTCAATGTGACTGGGCGCCCACGCACGGAAGGCTGGTCCGACAGTTTGAGCAGTGTCGGCTGTTCGCCGGGGCCGACAAGAGAGGTCCCATGCGTACTCTCGTCGACCCGCCACCCTCGTTACGCTGCGACTTGTGCAATGGCGAGCTGCGGCTCAAAAAGATCGAGCGAGACACTTCGCCCCTTGAATCCGATGTCACCACATTTGTCTGCGCAAAGTGCGACCGCGTGAAGTTGTACAGGGTGAGTCGTGATCCCCATTCCGCATCTCGCGCGAGCAAGAAACCGCCGGGCAACGTGGACTAGGGCACGTCCCTGCCGCCCCGGTGTGAGGCGGCAGGGGTTGGCAGGTCAGGCGGCCGCAGCCGCGTCGTCGTGCCGCTTTAGGACCATCCGGCTGATATTCTGCATGAAGGTCCACAGGGCCTCGGCGTCCTCGATGTCGGCCGGGCTGCCCGGCTGGGCATCCTCGATCCGGGCACGCTCCAGCGCTTTGCGTTCGGCCCGCTCGGCCTTAAGCGCGTCGCTCAGCGCGTGCCGACGCTCTTTGGCCACGCCCCAACTGCTCTCCAGCGTGTCGCACGCAAGGTCGAGATGATCGTGAATGCGCACCCATGCGTCGACCGATACCTCTGCCTCGGTTCTGGCGACGTGTTTGATGATCTCAATGTCGGCGCGCATGTCGAGGAACACACTCTCCATGTCGTAGAACCTGCTGTCCGCGTCCTCCGCCGCCGCCAGTAAGCTATCGAGGTCATATTCTTCGGCGGGTGCCTCGGTTGGCGCCGCCGCAGGTTCCGGATCCTCCGCAGGCAGCACCAGGTCATCGGCGCCGATCAACTCCGCCAGCACCCGGAGCGCGGCGAATTCTTCCTTGTGCCCGCAGATCGGCTCGTCCTTTAGCGCGTCCCACAGTGCGGTGTAGACCACTCGCACCTTGGCCTGCTGGCCGGCCGCAGTGCGGGCTGGGATCGCCACGGCGGCGTACAGCGCGACGTACCAACGCTCGATCGCCCGCGCCAGAACTTCGTCATCGGCGTCTGTTTCGCCCCGCGGCGCCTTCGTCTCCGCATGTGCCGCATCGAAGGCCGCGCACGCGGCGATCAGCTCGGCGTCGGGCCGGGGGCCTTCCTGCCCGGTCAGATCGCGCACGAGGGACAGTGCGAGCCGGTGGTCGGCCGTCGTGCTGTCCAGGCTAGCCACCTCGCGCAGCACGGGTGGGAAGACGCTTCCCTTCGCGGCCCAGCCGGGCACAGTGAAAGCGGGGGTGTCGATCACCTTGTCGACGATCTGCCACCAGCGGCCATGCACGATACCGGCGCCCAGACCTTCCCAGGAAGCTGCATCGGTCGTGTCGGCCTTGATCTCGGCGTTCAGCTCCATCAGCCGCGCGTCGACCTGCTGAAACTCGGCGCAGAGGGTAAGCAGTTCGGCGTCGACGGACGCGGCCGGCCGCTGGGCGGCGGGAGTGCGGTTCATGCTACGCCCTCCCGCGCCACGTATTGCGCCGCGGTGAGCGCCAGCCATTCGTTATCCTCGCGCGCCTCCCAATAGCCGTTCACGCCCACCGGAGTGTCGGCCAGTGCCGCCCGCGCCAGCGCCGCTGCACCGGCCATAGTGGAGAGGTCGGGCGCTGCCTCGATCTGGTCGAGTAGAGCGCGCCGCTCGGCGAGGAGCCGATCGTTGTCCGGTTCGGTGCGCTTCTCATCCTCGATCGTGTGCCGCGAGTTCATGAGGGCGAACCACTCGGCCCGGTTCGCTGCCAGCCGGTCGCACAGGTGGATCAGCTCGGCGTCAGGGCTGGCGCCGGTGCCAGTGCTGGCCGCCAGCGCGGAAAGGGGGAGGGTTGCAGCATATGCCGCTACCAGCGCCGCAGCGCCCCCCAGTAGGCCGCGCCGGGCGGGCGTGGGTGTGGTAGTGGTGTGGGTAGCCTTGGGCATCGTGGCACTCCGTGCTCGGGGTTAGGCCGGTGCGGGAAGTTCGCAGCTTCCCGCCCGGCCGAATTTACGTTATACACGGATCATGCCGCGGTCAATATCCGTATTACAGAAAAGACGCGGTCGCCCTGCGACGGGCAGCGACGCGCCAGTTGCCGTGCGCCTGTCGGCTGAGATGACCCGGGGACTGGATATCGTCGCGCAACGGGATGGGGTCAGTCGGTCGGACGCGATCCGCCGGCTGATCGAGGCCGGCCTGCGGGCAGAGGCCGCACCAGCGCCCAAGGCCGCGGGCAGGAAAAAGGCCTGAGCGGCGAAGGCCGCCGAATGAGCGACGCTGGCGCCAATCCCAACACCTCGGCGCGTACGGGCAGGCCGCGCAGACACCGGCGACTATCCGACCACATCATGATCGCATTCCACTTCGCTTGCGACCAGGGCGACCTTGAAGTGGCGCAGCAACTGATCGTCATCCTGGAGCACATGCTGCGACGGGCGCCACCGGAAGGGCGCCCCGAGCGGCGACTCAATACGCAACCGTTGGTCGCCGCGCATGAGCGGTTGTGGACCCTGCGTCATCCTGAAACGCGCGACGGTTGAATGTGACGACCACTCGCGCGCCAGATCCACAGCACCTCCGCCCCGGAGAAACCGCACCGCTCGCGGGTTACTACCAAGCTCACAACGTCCTCGGCTCGCCCATCGAGCAAGTCGTGGCAATGCGGCAAGGCGAGCAACTTCCGCCGCTGCCCACGGGATTCACGTGGCTTCGGATGGAGAAGTGGTAGGCCCACACGCCGAGGCGCCGGCGGACTCTACGTAGTTGGGGTGCTTGGTCACGGGAAAAATCTCGCTGGCACAAGACATTGGCGCCCCTGAATGATCGCCGCTCGAATTGTGACAGCGTCGGGTCGCGGGTCGCCCTCCGGGATAAACGTCGATCCATGAAGTAGCCAAGGAGCGAGATAGGCTGGAAGGTCGTCGCCAGTCCTGCTGCCTGTCAGGCCAACCACCTTGGAGTCCGTTCTGGACAAAAACATATAGACCAGCATCGTGTGAACGTCCCCCGCCTGTCCCCGAGACGCTTGCACACGGGCAACGTCCCTTCAACGCCGCAGCGGGGAAGGACCGCGCGCCGCGTAGGAATGCCGTACAGCCGGGTCACGTCCTGGCCGGTCTATCCGTGCGGGAAAACCGCCCTGGCGCCAGCGTGCCCCCCAGCGGGCGCACTGTGGCGGGACGGACTCGCGCCCGTCCCGCCGTTCGCTATCCTGGGGTTGCGATACCAACCAGGGAGCGAATTCGATGCCAGACCCTATCCGTCTTACCGGAATGCCTCAGGCGGCCTCCCATGGAGACACCAACGACATACGCTTCGTTTTGGAGGTGAGAGACGACAACCCAATCTTTTGCGTCGCCGATTATGGGGCCGCTTCTCAAATAGCCGCCGGGTTGGGGCAGGCCCTTTTTGTCCTCCGCATGGAATTGGCTGCCAAAGGATCAGTTGTCCCGATATCAGCGGAGCATCTTAGCAAGATTTCACGTGGACAGGGATCTGCTATCGGGCAGTCTGGTGATGACGGTGACGACACTTTTGGGTGTTCCATTTGTATTTCAAATCCCGACCCAAGCCGCACTAGAATTCGCCGATCAGTTGAGAACTGAAGCACTAAAGGAAATGCCTCTGGGTTCAGCTTAAACATGCCGCCAGCCGCTCCTATTCCGTGTGTGGTTCAATCCGCCAGCCGGCGCTCAGCGTCTCGCGCGAGGTCGGTCAGCCGCGCCGCAAACTCGTTCTTGTCCCGGCAGAACTGCTCGGGATCGCGGCGGCCGGGCGGGTCGAGCCGGCGGACCTGATCCGTCAACTCAAAGAGCCGGCCAGAGAGGCGGCCAGCGATGCCGCCGATCGGGGCCTGCCGTGGCACCAGGCGGTCGCTCATGTCTCGATTTCCGCTACCGTCAACCCCACCGGCGCGGGGATGCAACACCAGCAACGCCAGCCCCGGCGGGGCGCATCGCGCTCGCACCACCACCACCGGCCCCAGCACGTCGAACAGCGCTCGGCCGGCAGGGGCGCCCCCGCGGTGTCGGCCCAACTTGGCATGCGAAGCCGGTCGGGGGGTGTCGGCGCATCACTCATGGGTGCGCTGCCGCTTCCGACAATGGCGCCGCGTCCTTCCGCTCATTTGCTGGCGAAGTCGGAACCGGCCGCGCAACGGCAGCACGAGGCGGTCGAGCATCGCGATTGCCGCGGCGTGATCGGCAACGAGCATTGACCGGAACGCCCGCGCGCGACCCAGGAATTCGACCGGGACCATCATTCCGCGGCCGCCTGCAACTGCCGCAGCCATCGGCGCGCGGCGACACGATGCGACGGGCGCAGCAGCGCGTCCTCGGCGATCGTGCGCAGCAGGCGCAGCGCCACGGTCACCGGGTCGACGTCAGGTTCCGCCGCTTCCGGTGCCGGTTCCGGGCGCCATTGGTGGGCCTCGGCGAAGGCGGTTTCCCCTCTTGCGCTCACGCCCCACCCGGAATGTTCACGCGAGCGGTATGGACGTCGCAAAAGAAGGGGCCGCCCGGGATTTGCGCGGATAGGTCGTAGGACAGGCCATTCACGGTCCAGATGCCATTGGGACCGCCCGGTTCCGGTGTGGCCGGCTGCGTGTTCGTTGCCTGCGCCTTGGTTGCCGCAGCGCCCACGGTGCTCTGCATGCGTATAGTCCCGCCGATCCGAATATTCGGGTTGAATATGCAGCGAAAATTCATCCCGGTAGACGAGAATTGTGGATAGCCGACCAAGCCGGTTGCAGCCGAGATCAATGGCACTTGCCCGCCCCGCGTGCCGGTCTTGGGCCAGATCGCGAGTGTTGGCACAGCCGAGCCGCTATCGATATAAAGCTCGATGTTGGCGGCGCGTGCGACACTGTGGGCCTGTTCAAGCGCAGTGCCGGCGAGGTACGGGTTGGCGAGCTTCACCTGGACGCCGCTGTTCTCGAACCTGTAGCCGAGCCTTGTGGCCAAGCCAGCCATGATCGTTGCAACGTCGGCGGAACCGGCAAAGCTGGTCGGTGGCGCGGGTTGCATGGCGCCAAGCTGCGCGGTGGTGCCCTCGATTTGCAGGAACGTATCAGGCGCGCCGTCGTAATTGGTCCATGCGTTGACGATGGAGCCGAAATAAACGACTGACATGCCGTTGACTGCATCACCGGCCTCGATCAGTACGTTGTTGGCCACGCGCGCCATCGTGTACGCATACGCCCCGAGCGTGCTGACGGCGTTCATCACCGATGGTTCTACACCGTAAATTCGGATCTCGCCGCGGTCGAGGCTTGGGTAGCCGGCTTTTGCGATGGTCGCGGCGCAGCGCAAGCCGGACAGCCTGACAGTGTTTTTCCCAGTCTGACCGATCGTTCCGGTTCCAAGAGTAATCGTGGTGGTAATCTTGCGCTCGGTGTAACTACGATTGGCGGGTTGGGTTGCGGCGGTGGTCGTTGTGCTCATGGATGCACCCAGTTCAGATTGCTGTCGAAGAATCCCTGCTGCCACGCGCCGCCGATCACGGGTTGGCCGTTGGCGTATTGGCCTACGACGGGGCCTTCGGCCGCTGTGGTTGACGGCGCCACGCCAAGCTGATTCCCGTTTGAGTCGAAATAAGCCTGGGACGGCTGGCCGATGGTGGTGTTTCCTGCACCCGCGCCGCCCGAACCTGGCCCGCTATCATCCCCAGGCGGCAGCGCCGATGTCTGAGCCGCTGTCGGCGCCTGGGGTTGCACCGTCCCACCATTGACCTGATCGGCACCCGCAGGTTGCTGGGTGTTGCTGAATTGGCTGGTGCCGGTCACGCGGACCTGTTCGACCCACACGTCCACCGCCAGCAGCGTCACGCCACTTACGGAGGTCCGGCGGTAGTCGTGGTGCGTGACGTTGACGCTCGGATAGGTGATCTCCGGTGTTACCAGCGTGTAGAGATCGAGCGATGCCTGGGCGGCCAGGATTTCGTTGAGGAAAGCCGTCCGGCTATCGGCGGTGTCGCCCTGGGCGAAGGTCACGCGCGCGGTGAAGGGGTCCGCGACTTTGTTGTAGGATAGGAATGCACCTTGCTCCTGTGGTGCGGCGCTGATCCGGTTTTCCTGGCGGTATTCCACGTCGAGGACGGTGTCGGCCGCGATAACTGGTGCGCCCGCCGTGGTGAAAATGCCCCATTGCGGGGCGCCGAAGAGCGCGGCGATCTGGCCGACGTCGGCGACGAGTTGGACGACTGTGGATTGGATGGCGCCGGCTTGGCGTAGGACTGGGGGAACGCCGGGAGCGACTGGGACGGCTGGAAATCGTGGCTTGGGTGTGTTCGGGATGGGCATGGTTCGTTCCGTTCCTGCATGGTCAGAAGGGCCTTGCGGCCAGCCCAGACGACGGCACGGCGCCGAAACGGGCCAGTGCTGCCGCTGATATAACCATCGGCGCCCTCGCGCCCTTCACCAGCACCACCGCACCCGCGGCAGCGTTCGCGTAGTCGTCGTGATCGCCCGGCAGATGGTCGATCTTGGTCCCCCGCCATACTAGCGTCAGCAGTTGCTCTTGCAGGGCCGGAACGTCCAGCAGTTCCACCTCGCCCGCGTTCAGCAGCGGCTCGACCGACTCGTACAGATCGGATTTGGGAATGCCGATCGGAGCATAGGAGATGCCGTGCTCCAGGAAGTCGGCCCGGAATGTTTCGCCCGCGTAGGCGTCGCCGTTCACGACGGACAGCCCGTATTCCTTCAGCAGTCCGGCAAACTTGGCGACGGCGTGCCGTGGATTGAACGGTGGCGCGCCGGTCTGCGCCATCAGCAGGTCGAGCACGCGCACGTTGCGGGTCGCGTCATAGTGGGCGATGCCCAGCACCGCATCGTCGCTGCTGCCGCCCGACATGTCGACGAAGCCGTAATACCGGATGCCAGGCTCGCGCGGCAGCCGCTTGCGGGCCGTCATGCTGGCGGACACGACGTGCTCGCCGCTCAGTGCTGCGCCATCCGGTGCGCCGGGAAGATTGAGATGCAGCCTGCGGTATTTGTGCGTCGGCAGCCGCTTGCGCTGCTGATCGAGATAGCCATCGTTGCCCCAACTCTGCATCGAGGGGTTGGCGCGTTCCTCTTGCGTCAGCTCGCCGCGCGCATCGTCGGTGGTGAAGTCGGCGCCATACCACGAAAAGAACATCCGCCGATCGTCACCGCGCCGGCCGGCCTGCATCAGATCATACAACGGCACGCCCGGCGCGTGGCGGATGCCGGCGTAACTGGTGATCCAGATCAGGACATCATGCCGCGTCGGGTCGGGCGCCAACGCTTCGAACAGATCGTGGCTGCGGTAACCATGGATCTCATCAAAGCCGGCAAACAGGAACGTTTTGCCGTGCGCGCCAACCGCATCGCGTGCCGGGAGAATTTGCAGCACACCTTTGCCGTCTTTGCGCTCGATCTCCTTCTCGCGGACCTTTACCGTGCTCGCGAGGTCGGGGTTGCACGCGATCAGCTTCTTGACGATCACCAGATCATCACCGGCCTGCCCCTCATCGTTCGCCAGCACATAGGCGTCGTTGCCGTGCGCAGAATTCCACGCGAGGAACCGATACAGCGCGGCAAGGCAGAGGTCGGCCGACTTCCAATTCTTCTTGGCACGCCCGCACAACGAAAGCGTGTAGCGCGGGTTGCCGTCCGGGTCGAACGTGAACAGAACCTTAGTGAAGATGTCACGGCGATACGGTTCGATCGTGTCCAGCAACGGGCGGCCGTCCAGCCAGACCAGGCGCTCGAAAAACCGAAGTGGGTGCAATTGGACGGGATCGGACACGCGGTGGCTGGCCTACGCGGGCACGGCCGGAGCGGCGGCGTCGGCTTCCAGCGCAGTGACGACGGCCATCCATGCGGCGGCAGTGGGCGACGCGGCGGGCGTATGACACCACGGCCACTGCACCGACAGGTTGTTGATCCGGGACGTCAGCTCAAGCAGTCCGGGGATCGCGCCCGGGCCTACGTCGCTGATGATGTCGTGATTGACCAGCGCGACCAGCGCCAGTCCCTTGTCGGCGACTTGCTTGTACAGCGCATCCAGTTCTTCCATCACGGCGTGCACCGCTGGCAACGCCTCGGCTTGGAACACCGCGGCGGCGGCGTCCCGTGCGAGCGAAGCGCGCAACGGTTCGCTTTTGTCGAGTTCGGCGATGTCTGCATTCACCGTGTCGCGCGCAACGGTGGCAGCGGCGAGCGCATCCTCCGCCGCAACGAGTGCCGCGCGGGCCGCCTGAAGGGTTGGCGCGGGCCGTTCTGTGCCTGCGATCAACGCGTCGGTGACAGCCCGCGCATCGGCGGGGCCGGCGCGCTCGACAGCGTTGGCAGCCTGATCGCGGGCATCCCGTGCCGCGAGGACATCGCGCCACCCGCGGTCTGTGACGCCGCGCAGGGCAGCCAGACGCGCCCGGGCTGCGTCGCGGTTGGCGATCCGTTCCGCCAGCGCGACGCGTTCAGGCGACTGCGCCGGCGGTTGGGTGGTGGGGGATCGACGGAGCGAGAGGACCGCCATAGCGGCTTACCCGAGGCTACGAATTCGCGCCGCGTCCGGAAAATTCCGGGCGAAGTCGGCGCTTACACTGGCGGGGGTATATGGCCGCAGCGACAGGGAATGGCCGCCTGCACCGCCGGACTGCGCGCCGTGACCGCGCCGCGTGACGTTCCACATTGTCGGCAGCGCCGATGCGGGAAGGTCGCGCGCGTCGACGCCAAGCTGGGCAAGCGCCGTGCGGAACACGCTGGCGGCGCTGTCGCAGGCCAGGATTGCAGCCCGGCCGACAACCGGCTCGACCTGCGCGATGGCGTTGTTGAGATCGGCAACGATGCGGCCGGGGCCGGCCGAGTCCATCGCGAACCGATAGCTGTCCATTGCGCCACCGGGGCGCGGGGTATCGCGGGTGCCATGCGGTTCGTCGCCGCCCATGTTCTCGGCCAGGGCGTCGATCAGTTCGCAGGCGTGCTCGTATTCGGAGCCTGAGAGGTGTGGCTCCAAGAGGTTCTTCAATTCGATGGCGGCGTCAGGCCCTTCATCGCGGGCGCGGCGGCGGTCAAATCCAAGGCGGGGGGGCATGGTGTGGTCCTTCAGTGATGATTGGGGATAGGGGGGAGAGAGGGGTGCCCGCCACCGGCGGCAGGAGTAACCGCCGCGCGGGCTTTCCGGAATTGGTGAGGCGGGACCGGACCCCGCCAACGCCCCGGAGCCGAAGCCGAGGCGATCTGGTGTGCGCCGTGTGCGCCGTGTCGGGCCGTGGCGACGGCGTGCATCGCATTGGTCATGCTGCGGCCTGCTGGGCGCCGCTGGGCGGCGTGGCAGGGGCCGTGACGCGTGGGGTAGCGGGGGCAACGCTGGCGGGCGCTGTGTGGGCGCCAGGTTGGGCAAGCAGGCGTTCCGCGAGGGATAGGGCGGGGCGTTCGGCGGCCTTCATGCCAAGTTGTGCCAAGGTGCGCCGGAAGGTGTTTTGATATGCCAAAAATGTCCTGTGATCGTGCAGGCTCAGTGTGGCGTCCCGCTCAGCCCGGCGCCGCTTCATCGCCTCGATCTCGAATGCGATATCCACCGCCATGTCGATCAGCTCGGCCTCGGTGATCGAGGGCGATCCGCCGACATGCCGGACAAGATCGGCGCGCAGCGTGGCAATGAAACGAGCCTCACGGGTGCGACCATCGAGCTTCGCCAGCCGATTCCGGCCGGGACGGGCGGGTATCTGGCGCACACTGGCGCGATGGTCCGTCTGTAGCGCGGTGGTTTGTAGCATGATCATTTCACCGTCAGTAGCGGCGGCATTCCTGCCCCTCAATCCCCGTATTTAGCAAGAGATTTGTGGGATGAATTGCAGGACTGTGCGCGGGTGTGCGCCAACGTCGCATGGACGGCCGAGGTTTCTCGATCGTTGGGCGGATAGTGCCTCCGTCGAACCAAAGGGAATCGGTTGGCGGTGGTGGGAAGTATCGGCGCAGGCAGGGGTGGCCATGTTGATACGGGTCGGCCGGCACGTCTGGAACGCGATGGAACGCGATGGAACGCGTTCCAGACCATTGCAGGCAACATTTGGGGGAAGGAGATAAGTAATAGTTAGAGTTACAATGCACCGGAGCGCGTTCCAGTGCGTTCCACCCTTGGGTTAGTGCCATGCCGAGACGCTCCAATCGGTGCCAGTCCAGGGGGGATCATCGTTCGCGGGATGCCCGTCCGGTGGCTCGGATTGCGTGTTGTTGGGGGATGCGGGCTTGGGTGGATTGAATAGGCCGATACCTTCGTAGGATCGGGCGCGGGTATCCCCTACGATGCGGTGGCTTGAGGTGGTCAGGTCTGGCACTGCGGCGCGGAGGTCGCGGCCGAAGGTTTGTAGAGTGCCGGGATGATCTCGATGCTGTTGCTGGCACCACGCCGCCCACGCGTTGTAAAGGCTGGCGCACTCGACCGAATTTCCTGCCCGGACAATGCAGCGGTCGCGGAGAAAGGCGCTGATCGGACTGGCGAGGTCTTCCAGCTCCATCACGGCTTCTCGCGCGGTCTCCGGTTGCACGAAGTGCCCACGGCTCGCGAGCCGATCCCGGCCATCCATTGCCCACCGCAGGGTCGCGGGCAGTTCGATTAGCAGCTTTCCGGTCAGGGCCTGGTCTTCCGCGCCAAAAAAGGATTTCGTCAGGCGCAACACGACAAAGCGCGAAGCCAAAGCACCGCTGACATCAGTAAATTTCGGCAATTCGTTGGTCATGATGACAAACCGGGTCGGCAGCCTGCCGGTCCAGCCATCGCGGAATTTGCGATCGATCGTCAGCCCATCTTCGCCTGTTACCGCGAGGATGCGCTCGGCGATCATATGCGCGTCGGTTTTGCCGCTCAGCCTCGCGTCCGAAATGATGGCCAGCGGCTTGCCGATCAGGGGGGCCAGACCGAAATTCTGTGACAAGCTGCTAAGTGTCGGGCCGGCCACATTCTCGCGGCCGAGTAGGGCGGTTAGCACGCGGGCGATTGTTCCCTTGCCGCTGCGCTTCGGTCCGACGATCAAAAACGCCTTTTGATGCGACGTGTCTGCGGTCAGCAGCAAGCCAAACAGTTCTTGCAGAGTGTCGATTGACTGCTGATCGTCTGCCCAGATGGAAGCGAGGAATTGCAGCCATGCCGCAGGCTTTTCCGCCGTTGCGCTATAGGCATAATCGACCGCATTGAGGCCGAAGAAGGCCGGCCCGTGCGGCAGCAGCGTACGTGTCGGGAGATGCAGCAAGCCGTTGGCGCATGCCAGGATTTCGGCCGCGTCGGGGCGTCGCTTGTCGTCAAGCCACGCTGGGGGGCGCACCGATCCGTCGAGTTGGGCGCATGCGGCCAGGGCCTCCAGCACGTTGGCCACCTTGGCTTTATTCGGATTGAACGGCACCAGCTTGTCGTCGTCATTCAACCGCCGAGCGCCGTCGAGAAAAGCATAGACATGTGCCCGAATTTCCTCGGGCGCGGCCTCTATATAGTGCGTGCCGGTCCAGAGGTAGAACGTTCCTTGCTGGTGATGGATCGTCTGCGCATCCGGGTGCATGTAACTGCGCCGGATCATCTCTCGGGCGCTGGGCAGCGGCGCGGCAGCGGAAAGGACGAGGGGCGTAGCATCGCGCAACGCGTCTAGTTCGGCGGAGGTGCCAGAATCATCGCGCATCGGCCTGCTCTTTCATGCGCCGCGCGGCCCACAATGCCGTTGCGCCGATGGCATGGCGCGGAAGGGGATCGCTGCGTTGCTCATTGAGCCGGTGCAACGTAGTTAGCACCGCATCGCTGGGAATGCCGCGGCGCAGCAATCGAAAAGCCTCGCGGGCGATCTCACTACGGCGCGGGTCGGGCTTTCGGGGTTGCGCATCGTTCGCCGGCTGCGAGGTCTCGATCTCGAACCGCTCTGCCAGGGACCGCAGCGCGGCCGTCTGATCGCCGGCAAAATCCAGGATCGTCACTACGTCCACTACGTCGATCGCCTTCGCGCGGCACCACGACGGCAGGTTGCCGGCCGCGAGCGGATCCGCAGCGTGATGGCTATAGACCCGATCAACTACGTCGCGGCCGGTCAGGATGTAGACGCCAGGGATCCCGGTCTGCGACCCCGGATACAGGTATCGCCCATCACCCGCCGGCTTGTAGCCGTGGCCGATCAGTTCGCCCGCGAGGTCGAGGCGTTTGCGGACGGATTCGATAATCGAGGCGTCGGGGTCGAAGCCTTGTTTGATCCGTTCCTCGCGGCGCCTGGTGGCCGCCTCTAGGGCTTCCGCGCGAAGGCGTGCCTGCTCGGCTTCCCGCGCTGCCAGGATGGCGCCGGCGTGTTCGCGCATCCATGCGGCATCGATCGGGTCGCCGTCGATCACCACCGTCTCGTGGTGCGTCAGGTGCCCCGGCTCTGCGCTCGGTAGATAGAACAAGGACGATGCGCCGGCCTTGCTGGTATCCAGAACGCCCAGCATGTTTAGCCGATCAGCGATCACCTCTACCGCAGGGAGGTTGACCGCGATCTCGGCCGACAGCGGCAACACGATCCGGTATCGTGGCGCCTCTGCCGTGTGGTTGTGCGACGTATAGACCGCGGCCGCCCAGCCGGTCGCCTCGATCCGCGCCACTGCCTCTGCGAATGAGCGGGGAATTTCGCCGGTCGATTTGCTTGTTTCGCAGTCCAACGCAACCGCGGTCCGGGTGCAAAGGTTGTCTTTCAGCCGCCGGACCCTTCCGTCCGGTTCGAGCCTGAACGTCGCCGGAACAAAGTTGGCGCCATCCTTGCCGCCCAGCCGGCGCGACCGAAATAGAGCAGCTAATGCCCCCCAGGTCGTACGCTCCATCGTGCCGAACGCGGGGCCAATTGGAAAAGCCGTGGCGAACCGCGAGACCGTCAACGGCAGGCCGGCGGCGTTGCTCATGGCGTACGCCCCAGCACGCGGTCGGCGATCTCTTTCAGGCAGTACCTTTGCTTGACCGATAATCGCCGAAAGCCCGGGAGGTCGCGAAGGAATCCGACTTCCCATGGCCGCAATGATCCGGGTTGCGCCAGACACTCCGCGACGGTCTGGCGCCATGTGCCCAACTCAGGCAACGCGCGCTCGATCGCTGGCGGTTTGATGACGTGCTGCCACGTCAGGCCGGCCTGCGTCACCAATCGATGCGCCGCCAGCGCAGCGGCGTCACGCTCGCCTGCATGGTCGCTGCCGAGCAAGGCGAGCACCTTCGCCAGCTTGGCGCGTTGCGTGGCGGGGAGTGCCGTCATTGCCGGCCTCGTCCTGTCTGCGCCCTCAGCGGCTGAAGCCGGTCCGGCCGTATGCCATGGAGCAAGGTCGCACATTCATCGAACACGATGTACTCGACGGGAGGTTGGAAACCCTCCAGCCATTGCGTGACGGCGGCGATCGTGACGATAACAACGGCCCCCTGCTCGGATTCAAAAAGCGCGCGGTCGCCGAGCTGGAATTCGCAAGAGGCGGTCACGCCAACACCTCGACCCGGATCGCCTCGGCGAGTGCCGCCAACCGCAGCGCGGCGTCGAGCTGGCCTATGCCACGCAGGATGCGGGCTTGATGCTGGAGTTGGCCGGCCCGCGCGGCCGCGACGCGCACGGCCCTTGCAGCGGCAAGGGCCGATGCGGTATTAGATGAGGCGATACCATTGCCTACGATCTCGAAAGGTGCCGCTCCTGCCGGGGAGCGGCGCTTTCGTTTCAGGGGCGGGGGCAACCATGTCCGGCGGAAATTCGGGTTTGAGCGCGGCCAGGACTGGGCCGCCCATGCGGCGGTATCCATGTCAGGCGGCGGCCTGCTCGCGCACCCTGGGCGGTCGAATGGTCGGCGCCGGCAGTGACCGCATCCAGGACAGCGCGGCCTCAACGTCGACCAACGTCCTGCCGCCGACCTTGACGCCTTTCAGCTCGCCAGTGCCGAGCTTGTCATAGATGACGCGGCGCGACATGCCGGTGATCGTGCCAAGATCATCGATCGTAGCGAATTTCGGTGAGGGAGTGTGCAAGGGTGCCTCCGCATGTATGCGGGCACAATGAATGCAAATCGGCAGCGATGTTGTGAACCGGGGACATTCGCTAACGTGTTTTGTCCCGGGACAATCAAAAATTAGATTGTCCCCCTTCGGCTACCCGCCGCATTGATCTTCAATTGCCGCGCGACGTTTCCGACGCTCGGCGCCTCGCCGGTGATCAGCGGAATCACTCTTGATGTAAATTCCGCGACTGGACCGTCGTTCGATCGGCCGAGTTTTTTCCCTCGATTGTTCCGCTCCATAGCCGCGATGAACGCGCTCGCGATAGACTCCGCAATCGGGCGCCAGCCATCAAGCGTCGGCATCAGCAGGCCCGCATCGATATCGAGTTGGAAATCATGTGCGCGCAGGGCCTCGGCAAAATTGTTGAACTGATTATAAAGATGTTCCTCATCCCTAATCACCTGGGCTGCAATGCCTCTGGCCGACGCGCAGAACTGCTTCCGTTCCTCAAAGAACAGTGTGAGGGTTTCGATCGCCGCCCGGACCTTATCGGCAGCCGGCTTGCTCGCGTTCGCCGTGGTGTCAGCAAAGGTATACGCGCCGCGGATCCTGTTGAGCGCGCGGGCCAGCGGTTCGAGGTCTGCCAAGCCGGGGGGTGTGAACCTATCGGTCAGAAATCCACCAACAATGTCCCGCAGCAGGATGGGGGTAAACACCGGCCGCTGCGCCGGCTGCGTATCGTCAAGCATTGGCGCTGGCCCGCATCTCGACGACATTGCCGCCAGCCGGCGCCACACGGGCACAGAACGCCGCCCAGGCAGCCATCAGCTTGCGCCGCCGTTCCAGCAGGTCGCCACGCTGATAGGCCGCCTGGACCTTCCCCAGCGCGTGCGCCAGCGCAGCCTCGGCCAGATCGTTCGGCTGGCCGGTCTCGGCCGCCCAATCGCGGAACGTAGAACGGAACCCGTGCACGGTCAGATCGCCACGCTCCATCCGGCGCAGCAGCATCAGCAGGGCCATGTTGGAAAGCGGCTTACCAGACCGGACCGCAGGGAACACTGGCGCGTCGGATCCGTCCCGGCGCAGCTTGGCGGCTTCGCGTAGCACGGCCAGGGCGGCATCCGACAAGGGGACGCGATGCTCTATGCCGGCTTTCATGCGCCCTTCTGGCACCGCCCAGACTGCGGCCTGCATGTCGATTTCCGACCAGCGTGCGCCGATCGCCTCGCCCGTCCGGGCCGCGGTCAGGATCGCGAACCGCAGCACCAGACCGGCCACGCCGTCCTGCTTGTCGAGTTCGACCATAAAGGTGCCGATCTCGCCCCAGGGCAGCGCGGCGTGATGCTCGACCCGGGACACCTTGGCGCGCGCCGGTAACGCTTGGTCGAGGTGCCCTTTCCACCGCGCGGGGTTCTCGCCGGTCCGCCAACCGTGCAACTTGGCATAGTCCAGGACGCTTTCGATCCGCCCCCGCACGCGCCCCGCGGTCTCTGTCTTGGTCGCCCAGATCGGTTCGAGGATGCGGGTGACGTGGCCGGTGTCGATCGTCGCCACCGGAAGCGTGCCGATCACCGGATACACGTACGTGGTAAGGGTGCTTTCCCACTGGGCGGCGTGCTTGGCGTTTCGCCAGCCGGCGCGGTGCGCGGTGATGTACTTGCCGGCGCAGACCTTGAATGTGATTGCGCTGGCCGCCGCCAGCCGCCGGGCTTGCCGCTCGGCCTCGCGCTTTCCCAGAGGATCGACCCCGTCGAGGCGCAGCTTGCGGGCTGCCGCGGCACGTTCCCGCGCATCGGCCAGGCCGATGGTGTGCAGCGGGCCGAGGCCCATCGCGTGCGCCTTCCCATCGAGCATGTAGCGGAATAGCCAGCTCTTGCCGCCGGTCGGGCCGACGTTGAGCCAAAGGCCGCCCCCGTCGCCATACAGGCCGGGCTTGTTCTCATTCTTCACCTTGGCCGGTGTCAGTTTACCGATCGTCCGCGTCATCCGCCTAACTCCCGATATGCAATCCATCCCACAAACGTTTGTGGGATATACGCGCACACGGGCGCACATGCAAGCACAATGGGGTTGCGGGAGAGTGGCTGAATTGCTGGGGGTTTTGCGCTCTAGGCCGCTAATTCCGGTCGGGTTCTGGCGGATGGGGTGGGATTCGAACCCACGAACCCTTGCAGGTTGGCGGTTTTCAAGACCGCTGCCTTAAACCGCTCGGCCACCCATCCCCGGCGGCATCAGGCGACCGCGCCTGGCGGCCGCGGAAGCTAATCGCGGCTCGGTGCATCCACAAGCGTTGACGCCGAATCGCCGCCCATAGCATGTTATCCTTGTTACAAACTTGTCTCACAGCGCGGCGGAAGCAGGGTCTCCCGAGGGTACCACGTCCACCATGAATATACGCATCGTCGGCCTGAGCGGCTTGGCTCTGCTGCTCGGAACCGGGTTGGCTTGTGCCGCTCCGCCGGCTGACCCATCCAGCATCTGGACCCTGGAGGATGAGAATGCCTCGATCTCCGCCGCCCCCCTGACGGACCGTTACTACGTCAACGGGCTGCGCCTGGGATGGACCTCGCCCACCAGCCAGGTTCCGGGATTCCTGGCGACGCTCGGCAACACGCTCTGGGGGGACGGGCAGCAGCGCATCGCGTTTTCCGTCTCACAACAGATCTACACCCCGGCGAATACGCAGCTCGCCAACCCTGATCCGCGGGACCGGCCCTATGCCGGGCTGCTGCTGGGCAATTTCTCCCTGATCAGCGACACCGATACCTCACGCAGTGTGCTGATGCTCAGTCTCGGGCTGGCCGGACCCGGTGCGGGTGCCGAGGAACTGCAGAACAGCGTCCACGCCCTGATCGGCCAAGCGACGGTCAAGGGCTGGAGCTCTCAGATCCCCAACACACCCGCGGTCGAGGTGCTCAGCGGCCGGACCTGGCGGCTGCCGATTGCGCAGCCGGGTTCCCTGGAGATCGATGCGCTGCCGTCGCTGACGGCCGCGGTCGGTGATGTGCGCGACTACGTCCAGGCGGGCGTCACCTTCCGTCTTGGGCAGGGGCTGAACGCGGATTTTGGCGCGCCGCGCGTGCGTCCCGGTTTGAGTGGCGAAGACGCTTATGTGCAATCCGGGCCGACCGCCTGGTATGTCTTCGCCGGCATCGACGGCCAAGCGGTGGCCTATGACCTACTGTTGCAGAATAGCCCGTTCCGCGGCGGCCCGCATGTCAACCCGGTTTGGGACGTGGGCGAGGCGCAGGTCGGCCTAGCGATTCTCGCCGACGGCATGCGGTTTACCTTCACCTATGCGGCGCAGACGCAGGAATTCCAGGGCCAGCACGGCGGCCTGCATCAGTTCGGCTCGGCTTCCGTTTCGGTGAAGTTCTAGCCTGGGGAGTTCTGGCCTGGGGAAAGGTCTAGCCCGGGGAAACTCTGGTCCAATGCGGTTCTAGGCGTTCGATGCCACCGCCTGGTCGATCTCGCCCTGGGTGATCCCCAGCTTCGCCGCCGCCGCCAACACGTCGCGCCATGTGCCATCGTCCACCGGGATCCCCTCCCGCGTGCGCCGCTCCGCCGAGCGCCGCTCCGGCTCGCCCGGTAGCAGCACCTGCTCGAACCCCGGCGCAACGCGCGACGAGCGAATATGCGCCGCCGTGCTGGCCGCAGCCCGCGCCACCGCGGCGGGATCGCTCAGCTTCGCCGGATCGATCACCACCGCCAGCATCGAGTTCAGGATGCCGCCCTTGCGGTCCTGCTCCGCGCGCTGCCCGCCGGCCAACGCGCCGGCCATGATCTCGCACATCACCGCGAGGCCGGAGCCCTTGTGCTTGCCGAACGACAGCAGCGCGCCGGTGCGGTCGCGGATCAGTCCGGTTGGGTCATTGGTCGGGTGCCCGTCGGGGTCGATCAGCGCGCCTTCGGGCACGTCGATCCCCTTGTTGTAAGCGATGCGCGCCTTGCCGGCGGCGATCGTGGTGGTCGCCATATCCAGCAGTAGGGCAGGGGTGCCATCCTGCCCCGGGACCGAGGCGCAGAACGGATTGGTGCCCAGCCGAGGTTCGGCGCAGCCATAGGGCGCCTGCACGTCGTGGTGGTCGGCCACGTTGACGAAGGCAATGAACGCCATGCCGTGCCGCGCTGCCAACTCGGCATAAGTGCCGATGCGCCCGATATGCGAGGCATTGCGCAGCGCCAGCACGCAGGCGCCCAGTTCTTTCGCCCGACCGATGGCGCGCCGCACCGCGTCGGCGGTCGCCCGTTGGCCGTAGCCGCGGTTTGCATCGATCACCAGCAGCGCGCCGGCGTCGAGGACCGTCTCCGGGGTCTGATTCGGCACCAGCAGGCCTTCTTGCAGCAGCCGCACATACGCCGGCAACATGCCCACGCCATGGCTGTCGTGCCCGGTCAGGTTGGCGCGCACCAGATGGTCGGCGACCTCCTGCGTCTCGGTCGTGTCGCTGCCCATGCGGCGCGCGACCAGGCTGATCAGCGCGTGCAGCGCTTGCGGTTTCAGTGTCGGCATGGGGTTACGCGCGTGCCTTGACGGACCGATCGGAGGTCGTCTCGGAAGGCATCTTCCGCCGCGGCACGGACGGCAGGGTCAGCTTGATGGTCGTCGCCATGATCGATCCCTTGTTTCGGCCCGCACGTGCTTACCGCAATGCTGCCGGTCCAGGTAGCCTGCCACCTATAAGACACGCGACAGGAAATCCTGCGTGCGCTTTTCCTTTGGCGCCGCAAGGACGACGCGGGGATCGCCTTGCTCGACGATGCGCCCGCCATCCATGAACGTCAGTTGATCGCCAACCTCCCGCGCGAAGCCCAGTTCGTGCGTCACCACGACCATGGTCATGCCGGTTTTGGCCAGGTCCTGCATCACTGCCAACACTTCGCCCACCAGCTCCGGGTCCAGCGCCGAGGTCGGCTCGTCGAACAGCATAAGTTTCGGATCCATGGCCAGAGCTCGAGCGATCGCGACCCTCTGTTGCTCCCCGCCCGAAAGCTGCGCGGGATACCTGGTCTGCTTGCTGGCGAGCCCGACACGATCCAGCAGCGCGGCGGCGCGCTCGCGTGCCTGGCCGGACGGCATGCGCTTTACCCTGATAGGGGCTTCAATGATGTTCTGCAGAGCGGTCATATGGGGAAACAGGTTGAACTGCTGGAAAACCATGCCGACATTTTGCCGCATCCGCGCAACCTCGCGCTCCGGCAGTTCGTGCAGCTTGTCCTTGTGCTCGCGGTAGCCGACCAGTTCACCGGCGACCCACAGCTTGCCGCTGTCGACCGGTTCCAGGTGGTTGATGCACGACAGCAACGTGCTCTTGCCCGACCCGGACGGGCCAATGATGCACATGACGCTGCCGGCGGGCACATCGAGGTCGATCTCGCACAGGACCTGCCGGTGTCCGTAGCTCTTTGAAAGTCCCCTGATCCGCAGCATGGGATCAGCGTGTTGCGCGACGCCGTTCATCGATGCCTGAATTTTCGCTCAAGGAAATACTGTCCGACGGACAGGACGGAAACAATGATCAGGTACCATAACGACGCAACAATCAGCAGCGGGATCGTCTGGTAGGTGCGGGCGTAAATGAGCTGCGTGGTATACAACAGCTCGGCCAACGCGATGACGCTGACCAGGGAGGTGTTCTTGACCATCGAGATCACCTCATTGCCCACCGGCGGGATGATCACGCGCATGGCCTGCGGCAGAATGATACGGCGATAGATCATCAGGCGCCGCATCCCAAGCGCCAACGCGGCCCGGGTCTGTCCGGTCGGCACCGACACGATGCCGGCGCGTATGACCTCGGCGGTATAGGCTGATTGGCTCAGCCCCAGGCCCGCGAGGGCGGCGAACAGCGGCGTGATCAGCGTATTCGTGCTGACCGCGAACAGCGTCGGGCCGAATGGCACGTGCAGCGAAATCATCGAGTACAGCGCGCCGAAATTGTACCAGAAGATAAGCTGCACCAGAACGGGAACGCTGCGGAAGAACCAGATATAGGCCCAGCTCAGCGTCGACAGCAGCCGGTTGTTCGATAGGCGCAACAATGCCAGCACCGTGCCCAGCACCAGGCCCATCGCCATCGCCGCCAGGGTCAGCTCAAGCGTGCGTTGCAGACCGGTCAGCACCTCGGCGTTCAGCATGTATTCCGCCACGACCGGCCACTCGAACGCGGGATTCGTCGCGACGCTGTAGGCCACCAGGCAAACGATCAGCAGCACCACGACCGTTGCCACCCAGGTTCCCGGATGGCGCACCGGCACGATTTTCTGTGCTGAAGCCCGATCGATTGTCCTGGGCATGCGTCAGTCCCAAGTCCAGTCTCAGGACGGCGTTCCGGTGGGGTTCAGCGGGGCTTGCTTGATGGCGCCGCCCTCGAGGCCCCACTTCTGGACGATCTTCCGGTAGGTGCCATCGTCGATCAGATGCTGCACCGCGGCCTGCAACGCCGCGGACATGTCAGACCCCTTGGGCAGCGCGATGCCGATGTAGCTGGTGTCAGTGTAGCTGCCGACAATTTTGGTCCGGCCGTTCGATTGGTTGACGAAATAGTTCACCGCTGTCGATCCGAGCCAGAACAGATCGGACCGTTTGCTGATCAGGCTGTCGGCGGCCCCGGCACCGTCATTGAAAGCCAGCATGTTGATCGGCTGCTTGCCCAAGGCCTGACACTGCGCCTGGTGTTGGCGGGCAAATTCGAACTCGCGGGACCCGCGCGTGGTTGCCACCGTCAGTCCGCAAAGATCGTCGAGACCCTTGAATGTGATGCTGGAATCCTTAAGCGCCGCGAGCAGTTCGTTGGAGGTGAGTGTGCCGATCATGTCCACGACCTTCTCGCGCACGTCCGTGACCCCCATCTGGCCGACCGCGGCATCGAAACGTTTTGCCTGCAAGCCGGGGATCAGTGAATCGAACGTCGTCGGCCGGACATCGAGCGCCAGGCCCAGAATCTGGCTGGCGGCGCGCAGGATATCGATCTCCCACCCGACGATCTCGCCCTTGTCGTTGCGGAAGTCATCTGGTGGCGATCCAAGGGCGACGGCGACGGTCAGCGTCTTCGATGCCGTAACGCGTGGCGGCAACAGTTTCATCAGTACCGGCTGCGCGGTTTCATCGAGCGACGGCGCGGCGGTATCGGGTGATGCCGCCGCCGCGGGGGCGCTGTTGCCGGCAATGGCGGCCAGCGCGATTCCCATGATCAGGATCAGCCCGGGGAAGGTCCGGTTGGGCGCACGTCTTCTGCAAGCGATCCGCATCGACAGTTCCTGGGCGGTGGTAGGATTGAACGGATTGGAACACAAAGTCAGGGGCAAGCTCACTCCGCGGCGCCCCGCAGCGGCGGGCGCCGGCGGTGGCCGCCGTGCGCGGGGCGGGGCAGGCCCATCGTCTCGCGCAGAGTGGTGCCGCTGTATTCGCGCTGCGCCAGGCCGCGTCGTTGCAGCTCCGGCACCAACTCCGTCAGTGTCGCGTCGGATCCGCCGGGCATGTAGGGCGGGATCAGGTTGAAGCCGTCGCAGGCGCGGTCGGTGAACCAATCCTCGATCCGGTCGGCGACGGTTTCCGGCGTACCCACCATCACCAGATGCCCCGAGGCGCCGGCGAGCATCCTGTACAGTTCGCGGATCGTCATGCGCTTTTCGCGCACCATGTGCATCAGTTGCTCGTGGCCACTTTTGACGCCGTTGTGGTCGGCCAGCGCGTCCGGCACCGGACCATCCAGGTCGTAGCCGGACAGATCGCCGAAGGAGCTGGCCAGGATGGACAGGCCCAATTGCGGATGGATCAGGTCCTGCAGGCGGTCCATCAGGTGCTGCGCCTCGGCCTCTGTCGAGCCGAGGACCGGCAGAATGCCGGGCATGACATACTGCGCGTCCGGGTCGCGCCCGCTTGCGACAGCGTGCTGCTTGACGCTGCGGTAGAAGGCTTTCGCGGCTTCCTTGTCCTTCTGCGCGGTATAGATGATGTCGGCGATCCGGCCGCCGAGGTTCTGCCCAGGGCCGGACGATCCGGCCTGCGCGATGACCGGGTAACCCTGGATCGGCCGCGCGACGTTCAGCGGGCCGTGCACGGCGAAGGTCTCGCCGCGGTGACGCAGATTGTGCAGCTTGGCCGGGTCGAAATACTGGCCGGTGGCCTTGTCGCGAATAAACGCGTCGTCTTCCCAGCTATCCCAAAGTCCCATGACCACATCGACGAATTCTTCAGCCCGCCGATAGCGCAGCGCGTGCTCCATGTGGCGCTCGCGGCCGTAATTCAATGCCTCCTGCTCACTCCAGGACGTGACGACGTTCCAGCCGACACGGCCGCCGCTGATGTGATCGAGCGAGGCGAACTTGCGGGCGACCGTGTACGGGTCGTTGTAGGTGGTGGACGCGCTGGCGATGAAGCCGAGATGCCGAGTGACCGCCGACAGCGCGGCCATGATGGTGAATGGCTCCCACACGTCGATACGGCCGAGGTAGCTGAGTTGTTCGTCATCCTTGGCGTTGTGGCGCACGGCGGCGCCGTCGGCCCAGAACATGAAATGGATCGCCGCGCGCTCGGCCTGCTGGGCGATGTCGCGCCAGAGGGGAAAATCCATCGCCGCGTCGGCGCGAGCTTCCGGCAGGCGCCAGCCCGCGGCATGCGCGCCGTTGGCGACGATGTTAAGGCCAAGTTTCATCTGGCGGCGTTGGTCGGTCATGCGGATCCGTCCGGGTGGTGTCTGCGCGTCATGTCTTCGCGCCGGCTAACCGGGGTGCGGCGAGTTTGGGTTTGCAGCTTCATGGCATCGTTGGGTCAAGGGCGATGCGGGCTTTGATTGCCGGTTTTCGTCGGCGAGGCAAGTTAGGGGGCCGGTGCGCCGGGGCATCCGTCGCGGCGCCGTGCTGGCGGGGATTGCAGGGTTAAACCATACCATAGCGGTAGAGAAACGGAAACAAAACCGACCCACTGCTCCCGGCAATCCCTGGTCGAGCACTTGCACCACGATGTAGAGTGTCGCTTACCGACACGCTAACAACCCGATTGCCCAGCCAACATCAACTGAATCGTCGCGCTTCGCACAACGCCCTCGACAACGAATCCGCCACACAAACCCGGCCGTAACGAGATAACCATGGACGCCGCCCGCATCGCCGAAGCCGTCGCCGACGAACGCGACCGTGCCGCCGCCCTGTTCGACGCGCTGCGCCGTGACGGGCTCGACGATCCCGGCGTCAGCCGCGACCCGTACGGCGCCGGCGAACAGCGCGCCCACGCCACGGTAGCCAAGGCAGCGACCTCCCTGGGCCTGGAGATCTCCGGCGACGCCGCCGCCAACCTGTACATGACGTTGCCGGGGCGCGACCGGACGGCGCCATCCATCATCGTCGGCTCGCACCTGGACAGCGTGCCGCATGGCGGCAATTTCGACGGCGCCGCCGGCGTGCTGGCGGGGCTGGTCGCGGTCGCTGCGCTGCGCCGCCTCGGCATCACGCTGGAGTGCGACCTGACGGTCATGGGCATCCGCGCCGAGGAAAGCATCTGGTTTCAGGTGTCCTATATCGGCAGCCGCGGCGCGCTCGGCACCCTGCCCGACGGCGCGCTGGAGGTCCGGCGCATCGACACCGGCCGCACGCTCGCCGAACACATCGCGGACTGCGGCGGCAAGCCCGATGTGCTGCGCGCGGGTGCCCGGCACCTCGACCCCGCAAGCCTCCGGGCCTACCTGGAGTTGCATATCGAGCAGGCGCCCAGCCTGGTCGAAGCCGGCAAGCCGGTTGCGATCTGCACCGGCATTCCCGGCAATTTCCGCTACCCGGACGCGCGCATCGAGGGCAGCAACGACCATGTCGGCCTGCCCCGCCGCTTCCGCCGCGACGCCGCCATGGCCGGTGCGGAGTTCGCCATGGCGCTCGACCGGCTGTGGCAGGAGCATGATGCAAAGGGCGTCCCGATGGCCTGCACCATCGGCCGCTTCCACACCGATCCCGCCCAGCACGGCCTGACCATCGTGCCGGGCACGTTCCATTTCAGCCTCGACGTCCGCGCCTATGACGAGGCTGTGCTGGCCGAGTTGGACGCGCGCGTCGACGCGATTATCGCGGGCATCGACCAGCGCCGCGGCGTGCGTTTCCACCGCGGCCCCAAGGCGCGCGCCGCGGTCGGCCCGGTCGATCCGGCGATTCGCGCGGCGCTGACGCGGGGGGCCGCCGCGCTCGGCCTGCCGACGTTGGAGCTTGGCAGCCCCGCTTCGCATGATGCCGCCGCCTTCGCCGCGGTCGGCGTGCCGATGGGCATGATCTTCGTGCGCAACGCGAACGGCAGCCACAACCCGCGCGAGGCGATGACCATCGACGACTTCCTGGCAGGTGCGTCGCTGCTGACATGGTGGCTGGCGGAAACCGCTGGCTGACCGCTGCCCGTGGATGGGGTGGGTCACGCCGTAATGACCACTCTAGGTCGCATAAGTAGTTTCCGAATCTACCTTTGGTAGATATTCGTTGCGTAGAGTATAGTCTCCTTGGGTGGTTGCTCGGGAGCACCGTGCCATGCGTCCTCCCCTGGCTGTATCTGAGCTGGCCGTATCTGATCTGGAACCGGGTCGCGACGGCCGACGCGGTCGCGCGGTGTGGGACCACTGCGGTTCCGAGGCACGAAACACGCCGACCGCGCCGGTGTTGTGCGAGCCGCCCCACGGCCCGCCGAAGAGCCGTGCATGTCGTGCGGCCGGCATGAGACGCGCGCCTACCACAGTCGCGTTGCTGCTTGCGTTGTCCACAGTCGCGTCCACCGCGGGCGGTGATGCCTCGTACGATCAGGTGTCGCGCGGGCTGCATCTCGCCAGGCTCGGCGATGATCTTGCCTGCCGGACCGCGCCGGGCGCCAAGCCGTTCGCCCGCGGTGTCGTGGCCGCGACGCCGATCGGGAACCCGCTCGGTGCCGACGTTATGCCGGACCCCGCGGCCCGCATCGCCGGGCAGGATTTTCCGCGCGCCGTGTCGGCCGGTATCGGCGAGGACGGCACGCGGCTCGACGGCGCCGCCCGCTTCATCACCTGCACCAAAGTCACCTCGCGGGACAATGCGGCACTCTGGGACTATGTCCAGACGGTCGAGCCGGTCATCCATCCGTTCACGTCGAACCGGCTACCGTTGCCGTTTAATTAGGGCATCGGGCAATTAGCGCATCGGGCATTAGCCAATCGCGCTGGGGATCAAGCTTCGCGGTAATCCAGCAGGATCAGGCCGGAGAGCAACAGGCAGAACGGCCAAACCCACCCGGCGATCCGATTGCCCGGTCGATCCAACCGCAGTTCCAGCCAGCGCGACCAGCCCGCGGTGACACCCGCCAGCGCGAGCGGCGTGTGGGTCACTTCGATCAGCAACTGGTCCTTCAGGTTGGCAATGGCGTGGCTGTGCGTCAGCAACAGCGCGGCGCCAAGCGCGGTGAGCAGCGGGAACACCAGCGCCGCCCTGCGGTTTTGCCAACCGCCGGCGCGCACCCGCCATTCGAACAGCGCGAACACCACCAGCAGCAGAACGAAGGCGCGGTGCTGCAACACCTCGACATCGCGGAAGCTCTCGAAGAAGCCAATATCGCCAAGCGGCCATGTTTCCGGATCAGAACGTACAAACAGGAACGCCGCCAGCCCGAGGAACAGCAGCGGCCAGTGCCGCGCCCATCGCAACCCGGCCTGGTTGAGAATCGCCAGTATGCCGATCGCGACGACGAACAATCCGGACCAGTGATGATTGTATTCCGACCAGGCAATGTCCGCCGCGTTGCGCGGCGGCAGATCGCCGGAGCCGGGCACGAACGCAACCTGCGGCGGCGCGCTGTGATGCGCCGCCTCGGCGTCCAGCTTCGCCTGCAACGCCGGCAGCGCCAGCACGTCGTGATCGGGACTATTGAACCGCGGCCATTCGGGGATGTTGCGTTCGACGATTTGCTGCCAGCTCACCCGGTCTTGCTGCAGGTCCACCGCCGGCGGCACCGAGGTCAACGAGGCGGCGGCGAAGAAGATCGTGATGCCGATGCCGATTTCCACCTCGGCGAAGCGGCGCAGCCGGGTGATCCTGGTGTCCGGCCGCGCACGCAGCCGCTCCACCAGCAGGAAGTTCATCCCGCCCAGCCCCAGCAGCATCAGCAGCATGGCGATCTTGGCGCAGACCATCACGCCGTAGGCGGTGCCGTAGAATCCTTGCCAGTCGCCGATATAGGCGACGCACATGGTGATGCCGCTGAGCACGATGCAGCCGACGCCGGCCATCGACATGCGCGAGAATCGCGCGCCGATCAGCCGCCAGGCCGCGCCGTCGCCGGCCCGCGCGAGCGCCAGCAGAAAGCAGGGAATCCCACCGATCCAGATCGCTGCGCCGAACTGATGCAGGAACTCGACCGCCAGCAGCGGCGCGCGGTTGTCCAGCCGCGCGGCGGCGTGCGTGGTCAGCGTCGCGGCGGCCAGTTCAACGACCACCAGCGCAAGCAACACGGCCAGCGGCGACCGCTGCCCGCGCAACAGCAGCACCAGCAGGATCAGCGCGGCGGCTGCCGTCTTCACCAAGCCGGAGACGGCGAAGTTGGCTTGCAGCACATCGCCCACCGGCAGGTCCACGGTTCCGACCAGCACCGCGGTCTGCATTGCGACCGTGGCCGCCTCGCACGCCACCAGCGCCAGCGCGCTCCAGGCAGCGATGCGCACCGTGCCTTGCAGAATCGGACCTGCGGGCGCGCCGAGCGCCGGAGCCAACGGTCGTGCCAGCAACGCCAGGAACAACACCGCGCCGAGCGTCATCGACTGCGCGGTCACCGTCAGCCCATGCAGGACGATCGACAGATAGCCGAAGAGATCGATAAGGAGCGCCACCGATCAGGGCGCCGTCACCGTGAACGGCACATCACCGCGGGTGATATGGCCGTCGATCGCCAGCACCTGCCAGCGCACGGAATACGCGCCGGGCGGAAGCTCCGCCTGCGTGGTCATGATATCCGGCGGCCCATCCGGGTCGATCGACAGCACCACCTGGCTGTGGTCGGGCCGCGTCAGGGTCAGGCGCGAGCGGCCGCGGTCGATCCGGCTGTTGTAGCGCAGCCGCAGCGTCACCTTGCCGGCCGGCACGGAGCCGCCGATCGGCGGCTGGCTGTCCTCAAGGATCGCGTGGGCGTGCGCGACGGCGGGCAGCAGGATGAGCGCGAACGCGATCAGTCGGCGTCGGCTCGACAGAGCGATAGACAAGCGTGCCGGCTCCCGCGCGGTGGCGCGGGGCGTGTAGCCGGTCGGTCGCCTCCTGTCGATGCGGCCCGGCTGGCACCCCGCATCAATGGTCAGCCGGTGCGGCCTCCCACGATCACGCCGATCACGAACAGCGTGAGAAGACCGGCAAGCAACAGCACCCAGCCGCCATGCCGCAACCGCCCGCGCTCGCAGGTGTTCAACGCTCCGAAGCGGAACCGCACCACCGCGATGCGACCCGCAAGGGCAGCGAACTCGTCCGGCAGCTTCGGTGGCGGGCGTTTCGCCCGCCACGGACCGGGGACCAGCGCCATAAAGCCGCCAATCATCTGGCACAGGACAAGCCAGCCCCCCGGGTCCCCTGCCGGGTCTTTGTTTCCGACCAGATTGATCACGCCGAGATCGAGCACCACGCAGATCCAGGCCGTCCACACCAGGATCCGGCCGTTGCGCACGGCCACGGCTTGAGCGCGGATCAGGTCGATCACCGCGGATGGCAGGCTGGACCAGCGTTCCGCGGGGATGCCGGCTGCCGTGAGTTGCACGATCTCCCCCGGCTTGAACGCGGCGGTGGAACCCGGCGGCGTGATGGGCGACGTGGTGGGCCGCTCCGTGGTCGCCGCACCGAGCGGCGGATTGGGGCCCGCCGCCGGTGCAGCGGATCGCGGCTCGCGCGCAGGGGCGGAATCCTGCGGTATGCCGGTCATGATCGGGCGAACTTCGCTGGCGTCCGGATTTCGTGCGCCGGCTGGTGCGGCCGCCTGCGGTTTGCCCGCCTGCGTTCGCGATTGGCCGCCGTTGGGATCGTTCTCCAGTTCGGCGGGCGGCTGCAGGGCGTTCAGAATGGCGGCTCGGACCGGGTGGGTTGCAGCCGGGGCCGGACCCGGCGCGCCGGTCGGGGTGGCCGTCTCCCGCCAGGCCGCCTGGGCTCGCGTTGGGCCGAAGCTGGGATCGTCCTCTACCTCCGCAGGTCGCTGCAGCGCCTTCAGGATGGCAGCTCGGACCTTGAAGTCACGCTCGCTGGCAAGCTGTTCGGCCAGGGCATCGATAGCACCCTCGCTCGTGCGTGGGCGGCGCGCCAGGCGCGCAAGCGCCTCGACCGTCCGCAGCCTTGCCGGCCAGTCCGCGGCGGCAAATTCGGCCACCAGGCTGGCGATCTCCGCTTCGCCGGCGGCCGACGGATTGCGGCCGATCACCAACTCGCCCGTGGCGCGGTCCACGAAGCTCTGCGGCGTGGATGGCGCTCCCTCGCTCCGCGCGCGCTGCACCACGTAGCGGAACAGCCGACCCATGGTGATGTCCGGCTCGTCCGGCGCGGCGGCGCCGGTGCCAAGCCCGTCGACCAGCCAGGACGTGAAACGCGACAGGTGCCGGTCCGCCGATTTGCCCTCCGCCATGGACGCGCCATCCCACGCGAATTGCTGGCTGTCCGAGGCGGTGAGCACGTAACGGCCTTCGGCGCCGCCAACGAACGTATCATCGGTGACGGCCGAGACCGCGCCGCCCTTGGTCCCCTCGGCGAAGGCGCCACTGTGGCAGCAGTCGAGCAGCAGTACCTGCTGCTGGGCCCGGCAGTCGTCCATCTGTTCGCGAATTTCGCTGGCGGGCAGGCTGCGCGGCCGCGGGTCATCAAGGTCGGAAGCGGGCGTGGCGAGGAACAGCCGGTTGCCGCGGCGCAGGATGCCGTGGCCGGAGTAGTAGAGCAGCACAAGGTCCTCGGGATCACGCGCCCCGAACAATACGCCGACGCGGTCGCGGACGCTCTGGCACTCCTCGTCCACGCTGATTTGGACGCTGTCGAAGCCGCCGCGCGCGGGATCGCGCAGGATCGCGCCCAGCGCCTGCACGTCGTTGGCCGGCGCGTTCAGCGCGGCAAGCCGGGTGTCGTCAAAGCGGCTGACCCCGATCAGCAGGGCGTGCCGCGCCATCGGCGGTCAACGCGACGCGGCGACGGCACCGACCTTGGTGACAAGGTCCGCCATCTCGGCCGCCGTGATCCGGCGTGGGTCGAACGATAGCTTTACTGAACCGGCCGCGATCTCGACCTGGACCGGCGGGCCCGGCGCGCGCGACAGCACCGCCTTGACGATGTCGAGCGCACCCCTTAGCGCGCCCGGAGCCAAGGAAACGAGGAGCGCGCCGAGCGTCTCGGCGATGCCCTTGGCCCCATCCGGCGCCGCTTCGTGGACCGGCGCGACCGCGGCAACGCTGCGCTCGCGGGACAGCACGTCCCGCAGTTCGGCGGTGAGGCCGGCGAGTTCACGCGGCGTGATGTTGCCAGACGAGTGCAGGGAGAGCTGCAGGTCCATCCCGGTATTTGGCACCGAAGCGGAGAATCGGTCAAGCAGCGTATCGATCTTCCGTCGCGACATGCTGCCGGGACGCCCCGTTGCCGCGCCGCGGCATGGACGAGGCCGCGCAAACCGGCTGTAGTGCTCCGCCGCACGCCATCACGACACGAGACGCATGACCCGCACGCCGCCCGGCCGCCGCGCCGACTATCGCTGGTTCCACCAGATCACGACGCGTTGGATGGACAATGATGTCTTCCAGCACGTCAACAACGTGAACTACTTCTCGTTCTTCGACACCGCGGTGACCTATTACGAGATGACCGAGAACGTGGTGGACCTGTACGCCGGCCCGGTGCACTGCGTGGTGGTGGAGGTGCAGTGCCGCTATCACCGATCCGTTGCGTTTCCCGATGTGATCACGGTTGGGCTGCGCGTGGCACGCATCGGCGGCAGCTCGGTTCGCTATGAGATTGGTATCTTCCGCAACGATGAGACCGAGGCCGCGGCCGAGGGGCATTTCGTGCATGTCTTCGTCGAGCGCGCGACGCAGCGTCCGGTGCCGGTCCCCGACGCCTCGCGCACCATCCTGAATCGCATTAGCGTGTAGTGTGTGCTTGACCTGTAGTTTGGGCTGCCGGGTACTTTGGGGGAGACACGGTCATGGATTTCGGCATCAAGGGCAAGAAAGCCATCGTTTGCGCGTCGAGCAAGGGGCTTGGACGCGCCTGCGCGCTGGCGTTGGCGCGCGAGGGTGTGGAGCTGGTGATCACCGCACGCACGGCGTCGGATCTCGAGGCTGCCGCGGCAATGATCCGCCAGCAGACTGGGGTGAAGGTGACCACGGTCGCCGGCGACATCTCCACCGAAGCCGGGCGCGCCGCGGTGCTGGCCGCCTGCCCGGAGCCCGACATCCTGGTGAACAACAACGGCGGGCCGCCGCACGGCGATTTCCGCGAATGGGGCCGTGACGAGTGGATCAAGGCGATTGACGGCAACATGCTGACGCCGATCTTCCTGATCAAGGCGGTGGTGGACGGCATGGCCGCGCGGAAGTTCGGCCGTATCGTCAACATCACCTCGGCCTCGGTGAAGTCGCCGATTCCCAACCTGGGGATGAGCAACGGCGCGCGCGCCGGCCTGACCGGGTTCGTTGCCGGCCTGGCGCGCCAGGTGGCGCAGCACAACGTTACGATCAACAACCTGCTGCCAGGCCCATTCCTGACCGACCGGCTGCGCAGCGGCGCGGCGCACACCGCGCAGCAGCAGGGCCGTCCGGTGGACGAGGTATTGGCCGAGCGCGCCAAGGCGTCGCCCGCTGGGCGGGTCGGCGATCCGGCGGAGTTCGGCGACGCCTGTGCCTTCCTGTGCGCCGCCTCGTCCGGCTTCGTCGTCGGGCAGAACCTGCTGCTGGACGGTGGGGCCTTCAATTCGTCGATGTCGTGACGCGGGTTGGGTCGTGACGCGGGTTGGGTCGTGACGCGGGTGTGGTCGTGATGCGGGTGGGGTAATCGGGGCGGCTTGGCGGGGAACGGCGGTGCCGATCATCAGGCCCGCTACCCAGGCGGGAAGCATGATCAAGATGGGGGCGTAATGGAACCGGGATTCCTTCCAGCGACCAAGTTGGCCGCGATGGTGCGTCGCGGCGCGGTCGGGTGCGTCGAGCTGCTCGACCATTTCATCGCGCGGGTGGAACGGCTTGACCCGAAGCTGAACGCGATTGTGGTGCGCGATTTCGAGCGGGCACGCAAGGCCGCGCGGGCGATGGACCGGCAGCGCAACAAAGCCGCGCCCAGTCTGCTGCACGGCGTACCGATGACGGTGAAAGAGAGCTTCAACGTCGCCGGCCTGCCGACCACCTGGGGCTACGCCGAGCGCCGCAACCATCCCACCGAGGCCGATGCGCTGGCGGTGCAGCGGCTCAAGGCGGCGGGCGCGGTGGTGTTCGGCAAAACCAATGTTCCGGTCAGCCTGGCGGACTGGCAGAGCTTCAACCCGGTGTATGGCTCAACGAACAATCCATGGGATCTCGGCCACACGCCGGGTGGGTCCTCGGGCGGCGCCGCCGCGGCCGTGGCAGCCGGGATCAGCGGACTGGAGATCGGCAGCGACATCGGCGGATCGGTGCGCGTTCCGGCGCATTACTGCGGGCTGTTCGGCCACAAGCCGACGTGGGGACTTTGCCCGATGCGCGGCCACTCGCTGTTCAACGCCGCGGCGATGACCGACATCTCGGTGATCGGCCCGCTGGCGCGCTCGGCGGACGACCTGGCAGTGGTGCTGGAGCTGATCGGCCAACCCGATCCGGTGGAGACCGCGCTGGCGGTGAAGCTGCCAGCGCCACGCGTGCGCACAATCGAGGGTCTGCGCGTGGCGGTGTGGGCAAGCGAACCGAGCCAGCCGACCGACGCCGAGAGCGTGGAAAAGATCGAGGAGCTGGCTCGGTTTCTGCGCCGCGCCGGCGCCAAGGTCAGCCTGTCCGCGCGGCCCGAATTCGATCCGGTCGAGGCGTTCCATATCTATTTGCGTACGCTGAGCGCGGCCCTCAGCGGACGTGCGAGCGAGGAGATGCTGGCTCGTGAGCGCGAGGGCGCCGCGCGCCGGCCGGCCGAGGACATGAGCGCGGATGCGATCATGGTGCGAACCGTCGACATGACGCATCGCGACTGGCTGCGGCTGAACGAGCGGCGCTTTCAGCTACGCCGAGCCTGGGGTGTGTTCTTTCAGGACTGGGACGTGCTGCTGTGCCCGGTGATCGCCACGCCGGCGCTGCCGCATATGCAGAGCGGCGAAACCTGGGAGCGCCGGATGACGGTGAACGGGCAGGAGATGCCGTACAACGACATGCTGTTCTGGCCGGGCCTGACCTGCGGCTTTCACCTGCCGGCCAGCGTGGCGCCGACCGGCGTGTCGAAAGCCGGTCTGCCGATCGGGGTGCAGATCGTTGGCCCGCTGTACGGCGACCGCATGACGATCCAGGTGGCAAGGATGTTGGAGAAAGCCTGGCAGGGTTTCGTTCCGCCGGAGGGATGGGCGTAGGTCGTTGCGCGACCGCGCTGGGGGACCGCACGCCGGGCCCCTGCCCGTCTGTGCGAGAGGGGAACGGAGTACCTCTCCTGCTCTTCGCGGGCTTGGGCCGCGTAGAGCAGGAGAGGTGCGGCGGTTCCGGTCGGCCTCACGCGTTGAGCGACGCGCGTCGTCAGGGCGCGGCGAAAGCTGGCAACGCGTAGCCTACTTTGCCGCATGTCGCTTTCGCGGCCTGGTTCAATCCCGCCGCGCGCATCCAGCCCAGCCGGTCGAAGCCGCGTGTGTCGTAGCTGCGGTATGTCGTCGCGTTGACCCGAAATTCGGCCCATTGGACGCCGTCGACCCGGGCCGGATCGGGCACGTCGATCAGGGTGTCCTGCTTTGGATGCCGCTGCAGCCACATCTGGCAGATCAGCCGGGTGAGTTCGTTGATCCGTCGCAATCCGATGTCGATCGAGTCAACCTGCTGATACAGCCCGGTAAACGGGTTCCACACCTCGAAAACGAAAGCGTCCGCGCGGTCTCGATCCGCGTGTCGTGTGATCTTGAGCGACGGGCGGCTCAATCTTTGCCTGTTCAATTGCGTCTCCCAGCCAGTTCAAACCGGCGCTTCCCAGTTCAAGCCGGCGCTTCACCGTGATCGGGAATGATCTCGATGTCATCATCGATCTCTTCGTCGACCTCGGGCACGTCTTCCTCGTCCTCGGTATCGGAGATGATCGCGGGCTCGACGTCTTCCTCGGTGGTCACCGGCGCGGGTTGGCGAGGCTGGCGTCGGAACTCGACGGTGCTGCGGCTCGGGCGGAACACACGCGGCTTTTCCGGCGGTTGCTGCGCACCACATTTCGGGCACGTCGCGGGCACCCTCTTAAGATCGTAAAAGCGCTCGGCGCAGCTGACGCACACGCATTTGCTGCCCAGTTCCGGTCTACCCATTACCCATTCCAATCGCGGAAAAATATCGCCGATTACCCAGAACCTGATCCGCCCCGGAACCTGATCCGTCGTTGTCCCGACCGAGTTGCTCGGTCACTTGTTCGCCGGGTGGATCACCTTGCTGGCCGCGGGCCCGACCGCGGGGCGACCCGGCTCCCTTGGTGCCTCAACTGGACTTCATGCTGTGGAGTTTTTCCGAGCAGGCGTTCGCCAAGGCACTGCCCGGCGCCATATCGGCGCCAAGCGTTGCCCAGCCCGCCTTTGTCACCATGTCGTCACGCGTGTAGGACGAGTTTCGGCCCGCAGCTTGGCAAGCACCGCCTTGTCGGGGTCCTGCTGGGCTTTCGTCACGCAGAACGGCACGAGGGCTGCCACCACTGCCGTATCCGCACGCTCCTGCGCGAACTGCTCGGCCGAGCCTGCGGTTCGCCAGCCGAATTGCGAGAAGCCGAGGATTGCTATGCCGATCGCGCCAACGGCCACCCCCCAGAGTGCGGGCTTGGTCCAAACCGGAATTTGCATGGGATGCTCTTTTCACTGTGGAAGGACGGATCTCCTTCCATCGGCGCAACACGTGTGTGGTCATGTGGGGATGCCACGGCACTATTGCACCGGCAGGTGCGCCGGCCCGACGAAAATAGGCCCAACGAAAATAGGCCCGGCGGCCGGTGCTGGCGATGTTGCCGATCAGTCTATTTGCCCACCGACTTCAGCGCCACCTACGACCCGTTGGCGGCGGAGACGGATCCGCGGCATCCCAAAGACGCTTGTCCTGAGCGATCCAGCTACTTGCCTCGGCCTCGGTTGCGAATCCCGCTGCCGTCTGGGCGAGCGCGCCAGGCCGGGCGATTTCGACAGCGAAGCTGTCATCCTGGCGATGAACGATCCGATAGATCGCGTCAGTCATTCCTGACTATGACACAACTTTGCGCGCCTTGCACGCTCCGGCGTGGGTATCGCGGCCAAGGTCAGCCGATTTATATTTGATCGTTCAGGCTTCGGAGTGCTAGCATTGCCGCCCTGTCGGGTCGATCTTCACAACCGACTTCGATGCAACAACAGAGGGTAGCGGTATCTTGAGATCGTCCAAAAGCGACCGGAAGTGGCAGGCGCCGCGCCGGCGCGGGTTTGATGATGATAACTTCTACGGCAACGCTCCAACGCCTGTGCCATTTCCGTCCGTCGCGATCAATTCGTCTGCCCCCGAGGTGCAGGCGACGGTCAAGTGGTTCAACGCCGAGAAGGGCTACGGGTTTGCCGCTCTGGCGGATGGAACGGGCGACGTATTTCTGCACGTCAACGCCCTGCAGGCCGCCGGTCACCAGACCGTGAGCCCAGGTGCGACGCTCAAGGTCCGAGTGGGCAATGGGCAAAAGGGGCGGCAGATCGACCAGGTGGTCGCCGTCGATGAAAGCACAGCCGAGCAGCCGGGGTCACGCCCGCCGCCGGGGGCCCGTGCTCGTTCGCCATCGCCGCCCAGGCGTCATGAAGTCGACCTTAGCACGGCGGCCGAGATGATCGGCACGGTGAAATGGTACAATCCGGACAAAGGGTTCGGATTCATCACCCCGCAGTCCGGCGGCAAGGACGTGTTCGTCCACGCGACAGCGCTCGAGCGTGCTGGTCTGCCCCCCTTGCAGGAAGGGCAATCGGTCCGAATCGGCGTCGTGCAAGGCGCCAAAGGGCCTGAGGCCGCCTCGATCAGCCGGGAATAGGCGAGAACATAACGGCGGACCGCCGAGCGGTCCGTTTCCTGCGCCATCGACGGGCGTCTGCCAGCACGGGGCGTCCGGCGGACACTGGCTGGAATAGCTGCCTGGAATAGACGGGGCCGGGCGAGCAACTATTTGTCCCCGCACCGTAATACCGGCAAAACCCCGGGCGGCCGGTGGTGTCAGGCGGGCTGGCCGCGGCAGCGGACCAGTTCCGGCAGCGGTGGGATGAGCAGCTGGCCGGGAACCTCGAGCCGGCTGCCGAGATAATCCCAGAACGCCACGCCATGCTTTGCGCAGGTCTTGGCGAGGCCGAGGAAGGCATCGCGGCAATCGCGTCCGTCGTCGCTGCGTGTTCCGGCGCTGACCTTGCGGCGGGTGACCTGGCAGCGGATGTCGTTCTCGGAGCCATTGGTATGCAGCGGGATGTCCGGCCGCTGCAGCACCATCAGCAACTCGGCCTTGTTGGCATGCAGCCGAGCCAGCAATCGATCCAGCGTGACGAAGCCGGTGCGGCGGCGGAAGATGCGATCGAACCGCGGCCCGCAGCGCGAGACGGCGGTTGTTGCCGGGGTTGGCCCGGTAGAGCCTTGAGATCGGCATAGAAGTTCCAGATCAGCTTGCGCATGTGTTGCTGAGCGGCACGATGCGGATCTGTGAAGGCGTCCAGCTTGTGCACCAGCCGTTCCGCATGGACCCAGCACAGGGCGTGCCTGCCGACGGCGAACTGCCCGGCATCGTCGCTCAGCACCACGGCATCGCTGCAGGAAGCCATGCGCGTGGATGCTGCCCCACTGAGCCGCCCTCGGTGGCGATCTGCACGGGGTCCTGGATGACCGCCACGCCGATTTGCGGCGGTGAGGCAATCGCAAGCCGGCCCAGATGCGCCTGCCATGCCGCCTGATCAACGAAGCGCGTCTCGCCCGCTTCCGCCAGGCGGGCGATCAAGGCGGCCGGCAGTCCGCGGCTGCGCATAGTAAGTCGAACGCCCCCTCGTTCAACACGAAGTCGGTATGCCCGGCGCGCAGCAGATCAAGAAAGTTCAGCCGGCTCTTGGATGCGTCGCGTGCCGAACCAGGTGAACCGGTCATTGCCGATCTGCGTGCAAAAGCCGTTCCTGGCTTTATGCCGTGCGCCGGTGTCATCAACCGATACCCAGGGCGATGTCTGCCAACCCGGCGCGCAGCACATCGCGGGCTTCGTCGAGGAAGCCGTGCTGCTTGTCAGTCAGCAGCCGCTGGACCTCTCGCTTGGAGATCGACACGCCGACCGAGTGCAACAGCGCCGTCAGACGCGGCAGGGTGGTTTGGCCCTG
This sequence comes from uncultured Alphaproteobacteria bacterium, assembly GCA_963826975.1. Taxonomy (GTDB): domain Bacteria; phylum Pseudomonadota; class Alphaproteobacteria; order Acetobacterales; family Acetobacteraceae; genus Palsa-883. The sequence continues at coordinate 755,873 of CAWGZJ010000003.1, forward strand.
ATGATACTGCATCAACACGAAGCGGCGCAGGTCGGGGCCGAAGTGTCCGCGGGTCCCCTCGGGCAGCGGTGCGACGATGATCTGGCCGTCCGGCGTCAACCCAGCGTTCGCGCCGGTAGCGGATCGCGTGCACTGACAGCACAAGTTCCTGCACCATATAGGTCTCGTAGCCCTTGAAGCGTGATCCCGCCGGGGCGGCGGCTTTCATCACCCGATCCTCAATGCTGACGCGGGGGCGGACTTTGCCGCGCCGCGGACGGTTCTTTTGCCTGCCGGGCTTCGCCGGTTCGGTGGCCTTATCCATGCCGCTGGGTTTGATGTCCGGGCGGCCCTTTCAGGCCCTTCAGCCGGGCAATCTCCGTCCGCTGCTCGACAACCACCTGCTCAAGTGCGGTGACCTTGCCAAGCAGGCATGACCACCAGTTCCCGCAACTGGCGGACGACAGGGCATCAAGGTTTTCCGGCGGGCTCACACATAGCTTGAATCCGAGCCGCCCGCGTCGATGCAAGCAAAAATGCACCCGTGCCCGCGGTTTTGCCCCTGTTACCCCGCACCGGGCCAAGCCGCTGAATTGAGTTCGAACCGCCGCGTGGGTTACGCCGCCGCGCGGGTTATACCGCCGCGTGCCGGGCGACATTGCGTTCGCTCGATCGGTCCAACGTGGTTTGTTGCGGTAGCCGATCGCCGCCGCTGGTATCAATGGGCCTTCCGCGTCAGCACCAGATCTGACGCATCGAGACAAAAGATGACTTCGTCGCCACGGACAAACCCAACAACATCGGCATAGACATAGGTGACCGCGCCATGCGTCACCTCGAACGTGAACACGTTGCCTGAGGGGTGTCCATAATCCGCGCAGAATTCGTCATAATCGTAGGAGATCTGGCCGACCTGGTCCGAATCCAATTGCATGATCACCTCCTGCTTGCGTGTAATAATCCCAGCCTGGGCGACAATTCGTGTCGAGCGACACCGGTAAGCCATGTTGGCAGCTTGTTGGTGACCGGCGGATGAACGCGAAGGTACTTTGCGAGACAGGATGCCGCGATCGGCCCGCTTCGATCGTGGCGCTTCGATTGTGGCGGCGGCCTATTCTTATCCGGCTGTCGCCCCTACGTCCGCCTCATCCGCCTCGGAGACACGTGCGGCTGCTCGCTGCACCGACATATCCTGCAGGATGTGTTCTCCGCCGGCCGCGGTGGCCAACTTGACACACCCCTGCTCATCGTAGATCGACACGATATGGTGCAGTTGGACGACGACGAGGCCACCACCCGCCGTTTCGAAAGTGATCCAGCTCATCTCGCACCGCGGGCGATTATATACTTGATGTGCTCCGCATCGGTCACGCCGTCGAACGACATGCTGAACGGTTTTTTCGGCGTGCCCGCCGGCTTCATCGTAGACGTTTCAGCGGGTTTGGCTCGTTTCGCTTGCTTGGTGGCAGGGCGTGACGCGGGCCGCGGCGGTACCGGCACACCGAAGTCGGCTTCCTGCTTTGCCGAAGTCTCGCTGCGCGAGGCGTTCCAAACAGCGACCTCCTTGCGCAACTGGTCGTTCATCACGCTGGCTTGCTTGTCAGCCTCGCGCGCGGGTTCATCCTGGTCATTGCCGGGCGGTAGATCCATCGGTGTTTTCCTTCTTGCGGGACGTCACGGCGAAGATGGCACAAAACGGTGCCAAGCGGTGTTCAGGCGGGGCGGTGCGCAGGCGGGCGGTGCGCGCCTACCGGAGACTCGGTACGCCAGTTGGGGGCAAGCCGGTCGAGGACGCGTCGCCCGGCGAGGATGCCGTGAATGAGCCAACATCGCCGCCATCGTATCTTGCGGGCGGCGGACGCATTATCGCCGAGACGGCGTAGACGATCCCCAGTGCGGCACACGCCAGTACGATTGCATTCCTGGTTGACGGCACCCAGTCGACTGGGCGCATCGGCAACCGCCGTTCGATCCTGGCCGGGCGCGCCGGCAACAGGCCGATCAGGCGTGCGGCGATCACCGCCGAGTCGGTCAGGTTCCAACGTCCCTGCGGCATCTCGGCAATGTCGTGCGCCAGGCTGTCGGCCGCTGCTGCTTTGGGCAGATCCGCCAATCGGCCGGCTTCGCGCCACGGATCGTTACCCTGTCGGGCAAAAAGCGAAACAACGCTGAGCATCATCCCGCTCGGTTCTGTCCCGACATCCGCGAACAGAAATTCGTTCAAGTCCGACCGCTGTAAAGCCGATACATCGGACATAGACACCAAATTACCCTGAAATTGTTAAGAAACTCATGCCCCAACGTAAGCTTGGCAGGCCCTGAATACAAGGCGATCGCGCGCAGGGCAATCACCTCGACGAAGCAAGGCCCGGACAACGGCCCAAAACCTGCGAGGAGGTTAACCCGTATTTCACATACTCTCGCGGATGCTGGCTTGGTGCTTTCCCTTGCGTCATTGTGGTGATTGCCCGGGAGGTGATTGCCCGGCGGTTGGCGTCAGTGGACCTCGCCGTCCGGCTTCCGATAGGTTCCGAGAACGCGGTCCCAGAAGAAGTCGATCACAGCAAAGTTGCTGTTCGCATGCAGATGATGGACGAAGTGTAATTGCTGTTTGCGCCGGAACCACGCGAAGCGTTCGAGGCGCGACCCCTCGACATGATATTCCTTGTCGAAGAACACATGTGCGTAGAACGACGCGGCGGCAGCAAGCACCATGACGAGAAATAGCTGGAATGGCAGGGCGAAGAACAATCCGCCGCCAACCAGGACTGTCGGAATGAGGAAAAATGGTGTGTTGTTACCCTCCTGTCCGCGATAGGCGGAGGTGGCGAGGTGGCCCTTTGCGTAATAGGCATGGTGAAAGTTGATGTGATTGCGATGGAAGGACGCGCCCAGCCGCCGGTGGCCAAGCCAGCGATGCAGGATGGTCTGGCTGAACGATGTGACAAGATGCGTGCATACCGCGGTCACGATGAACAGCGGAAATTCCAGCAGCAGCCAGTGATCCCATTCAGGCATCATCAACGAAAACTCCGCGCCGAACCGGGCGCTGCGCAGCCGCTCCCCACGGGGCCACCGGCGGCGGGCCATAAGACAGGTTATGTCGAGTCGTGCGCCTCGAAGAGACCGGCAGCCGCCCGCGTCGCCGTCAATCACGGCACTGATCTTCGCGTCTCGCGAGTATGGGCCTGCGCGCGTCGGTGAACAAGGTTGAGCCCGAGGAAATCGCGGGGAAGCGGGCCGCCATGGGATTGGCGCGAAGTGACTGCCCCCGATGGGACTGGCCCCGATGGGACTGGCCTCGCGGGACTACCCCTGCGGGGCCAACCCCGGCGGGACTAACCCCCGTGGGACTAACCCCGGGAGGGGACCGGCACTGTACGCGGCGCGCGCCGCTTCACGCGTCCTCGAATGATGCCGGCAGGCGCCCTGCCTTGAAAATGATGGTGGGCTCGTCGTCGTAATCACCCAGTTCCGCATCCCCCGAGGTGGAGAACGCGACGACCCCGGCGCTCGTCAGTGCCAGGCTCTCGGCGGCCTTGCGCGCCCCGTCGGGCGTCTTGCAGCGGATCGCCGTCTCGGCGTTCAAACGAACACCTTTGCCGGCTTTGAACGCCTGGACGAGATAGATCGTTTCGCGAGCCATGGCCGGGGTCTCCTGTGCCTGTGATGTTCCAGACCGGTGATATAGAGCGGAGCGCGGAGTTGGCGGACGTCCCGAATGCGACATCCTGCCGCGCCCCGAACTGCCCGCCACGCAGGCATAGTGATCGGCGCGTCTGGAACGCGACTCGCTCGACCGAGAAGCTCGTGAGCCTAGTCGCAAAAGCTTAACCGTTGTCGAATAGCTCGACAGCGATCCAGCCTATGGCTATCGGTGTCATCGGATGTTTTTGGCGTTCAGGAGCTTGCCATGCGCTTGCTTTCTGTACGTCGTCGCACGACGTATCGCTATGCGGAGCCGGTGGAGCTGGGTGAGCATCGGATGATGTTCCGCCCGCGCGGGAGCCATGATCTTCGCCTGATCCGCACACGCCTCGCTATCACGCCTATCTGCCGGGGGCCGGCTGGGTCGATTTCGACCCGACCAACAGCATCATCGGCAATCGAAATCTCATCCGCGTCGCGGTCGCATGGTCGCCGAAGCAGGTCCTGCCGCTGTGGGCACTTATGTGGGATCCGCAGGTCATGCCTATGCATGCAGGTCGCGGTGAGCGTCGCCGAGGAGCCGAGCCACATCAACACGCCTGCATAACAAGGCACACCATGCAGATCCAAGTCGGCTACGAATTGATCTACGACTGCCCGCAGCCCACGCCCATGCTGCTGATGCTCAATGTCCATCATTCGCGCGCCGCCGACATCGTCGTTCCGGATCGCCTGACGACGGACCCGATGGTCCCGCTGCGCACCTATCACGACGGATTCGGCAACTGGTGCAGTCGGATCGTTGCGCCAACGGGCCGGATACGCATCGCCAGCACCGCCGTGGTCCGCGACAGCGGCCAGGCCGATCCGGTGACGACCTGGGCGGCGCAGGAGCAGGTGCAGGACCTGCCGGAGGATGTTCTGGTTTTCTTGCTCGGCAGCCGCTACTGCGAGACCGATCATTTGTCGGAAACCGCGTGGCGGCTATTCGGTCACACGCCGCTGGGCTGGGCGCGCGTGCAGGCCATCTGCGACTTCGTTCACGCGCACATCGCGTTCGACTACGCGGATGCCCGACCCACGCGGACCGCGTGGGAAGCCTTCAATGAGCGGCGCGGCGTCTGTCGCGACTTCGCGCATCTCGCGGTGGCGCTGTGCCGATGCATGAACATTCCGGCGCGCTATTGCACCGGCTACCTGAGCGACATCGGTGTCCCGCCGCCCTACGGACCGGCAGACTTCGCCGGCTGGTTCGAAGCGTATCTCGGCGATGCCTGGCACATCTTCGATCCGCGCAACAACACGCCGCGGATGGGGCGGATCCTGATCGCGCGGGGGCGCGACGCGGTCGACGTGCCGATCAGCAACACCTTTGGCCCGAACACGCTCTTGGGCTTCAGGGTCTGGACCGACGAGATCGTGGAGGCCGTCGCGCCCGGCGTGTGAGGGTAGAATATCGTGAAGGCCGCGGCGTCCGGCGTCCGAGGGAAGAATTATGATCTGTCGCTGCCGTGGGCGCTCGGCAATGAGTTCGTTCGCGGGTCAGCACCGGGACCCGCGCCGCGCGTCGTCTCCCGCGCTGTGGAAACCCGGTCGATTGCGTCGGCGGTGACCTCGGCGGAAATCCGCGCCAGGACACCTTCAAGACCGGGCCCCGAGGTTGTGTTCAACTCCTCAGCGGCGCGACGTAGTGCCTCGCGCCGCAGCAGCCGGGCGGTCATCGCGTCGAACTGTGGGTCGGGGGGAGTTCTGATCGGTCATCACCGTCTCCTGTTGCCAGACGCGTCCGATCGTCCGCGCGGTCTTGGCCGGCGACGTTCAGGCTAAGGCCTGAGGCGGAATAACCGAATCGACTGGGGATCGGTCGTGGCATTCCGTGTCATGTCCGTCCCCGGGTCAAGTTGCCCCGGGACGGCCATGACACAGAAGTTGGTTATTGCGGCTTCGCGCTGTCCTTGGAAGGTGGTGCTTTGCCCTGTGGCTGCGGGCGGAGAAACGTCGGACCGGCCAGGGTTGGCTTCTTGTCTGCCTTGGGCTTCTTGGCTTCGCGATTTCTGCTGCTGCGACCTTTGGCCAACGCCGTTCTCCCGGTTGTTTATGCGCCAGTCGTTTGAGTGATCATCCGTTCGAATGTTCACCCGACCGCGCACGAACGCTTTTCAGCATTTTTCGTCATTACTATACCGCCATGCGTCCCTGACGGTGACGATGCCCTGGGCTGCACCGGCACGACGAGGCGCCCGTTACTGGGACGTCCGCAACAGGTCCGATGGAACCCGAATGCAGCCCGCCGATGGCACATGGTCACGCGTCCGCGGACGCGCAAGGCGGTGTCGTACAATGTCCAGACTATATCGGCCGCACGCGTCAGGCCGATGATGGCGTGGCGTTTGTGCGGGGAGGCCCGGGAAACGAGCCACCGTGTTGGACGACGCGAAAAAGTGACGCTCGCCTCAGGGTCCTTGCGGACCCCGTGGCAAGCGTTGTGCATCGCGTCAGGCAGTTAAGAGGGATTGGAGTGCGTTCATCGTAATCCGAATCGCTGCGCAACCCTCACCCGCGTCGCAAGTGCTCCGCGACCTCTCCCGCGAAGAGCGGGAGAGGTGCACGTAGTATCGGGCAAGCTCGGAGGACTAGAAGTCCATATCGCCCATTCCGCCCATGCCACCCATTCCGCCGCCGCCGGGCGGTCCACCGTTGCCGCCGCCCTTCGCCGGACGCTCGGCAACCATCGCCTCGGTGGTGATCATCAGCGCGCCGATCGAGGCGGCGTGCTGCAGCGCCGACCGCACGACCTTGGTGGGGTCGATGATGCCGGCCTTCACCAGGTCCTTGAATTCGCCGGTCTGCGCGTCAAAGCCGTAGTTATAGTCGTCCTTGTCCAGCGTCTTGCCAGAGATCACCGCGCCGTCCTCGCCGGCATTCTCGGCGATCTGGCGCAACGGGGTCTGCACCGCCTTGCGCACGATCTCGACGCCGACACGCTGATCGTCGTTGTCCACCTTCAGCTTCGCCAGGATCAGCGAGGCCCGCGCGAGCGCCACGCCGCCGCCCGGCACGATGCCTTCCTCGACCGCGGCACGGGTCGCGTGCAGCCCGTCATCGACGCGATCCTTGCGCTCCTTCACCTCGACCTCGGTCGAGCCGCCGACGCGAATGATCGCCACGCCGCCGGCGAGCTTCGCCAGCCGCTCCTGCAGCTTCTCCTTGTCGTAGTCCGAGGTGGTCTCTTCGATCTGCGCCCGGATCTGGGTGCAGCGCGCCTGGATGTCGGCCTTCTTGCCGGCGCCGTCGACGATCGTGGTGTTTTCCTTCTCGATCAGCACCTTCTTCGCCTTGCCGAGCATCTCCAGCGTGACGTTCTCCAGCTTGATGCCGAGATCCTCGCTGATCACCTGTCCACCGGTCAGCGCGGCGATGTCCTCGAGCATCGACTTGCGGCGATCGCCGAAGCCGGGGGCCTTCACCGCGGCAACTTTCAGCCCGCCGCGCAGCTTGTTCACCACCAGGGTGGCAAGGGCCTCGCCCTCGACATCCTCGGCGACGATCAGCAGCGGACGGGTCGACTGGGCCACCGCCTCGAGCAACGGCAGCATCGACTGCAGGCCGGACAGCTTCTTCTCGTGGATCAGGATGTAGGGCTGTTCCAGCTCCACAGTCATCTTCTCGGCGTTGGTGATGAAGTAGGGTGACATGTAGCCGCGGTCGAACTGCATGCCCTCGACCACGTCGAGTTCGGTCTGAATGCCCTTGGCCTCCTCGACCGTGATCACGCCTTCCTTGCCGACCTTCTGCATCGCCTCGGCGATCATGCGGCCGATCTCGACCTCACCGTTGGCCGAGATAGTGCCGACCTGCGCCGTTTCAGCCTGAGTGGTGATCTTCTTGCTGCGCTTCTTCAACTCTTCGACGAGAGCGATCACCGCCTTGTCGACGCCCCGCTTCAGGTCCATCGGATTCATGCCGGCGGACACCGCCCGCGATCCCTCGCGCACAATGGCCTGGGCCAGCACGATCGCCGTGGTGGTGCCGTCGCCGGCGATGTCGTTGGTCTTGCTGGCGACCTCACGCACCATCTGCGCGCCCATGTTCTCGAACTTGTCCGACAGCTCGATCTCCTTGGCGACGGTGACGCCGTCCTTGGTGATCCGCGGCGCGCCGTAGCTCTTGTCGAGAATCACGTTGCGCCCTTTGGGGCCGAGCGTAATTCGAACTGCCTCGGCGAGGGTGTCGACGCCGCGCATCATGCGTTGACGGGCATCGCCGCCGAACCGAACGTCTTTCGCACTCATTTGCTAAATCCTTTCTGGATTCAAGGAATTGGATGAGATCAGGCGGCTTTCTTCTTGGCTGCCGTGGCAGGGGTGCCCTCGACGATGCCCATGATGTCCGACTCTTTCATGATCAACAGTTCCTCGCCGTCGATCTTGACCTCGGTGCCTGACCACTTGCCGAACAGGATGCGGTCGCCGGCCTTTACCTCGAGCGGAACGATCTGGCCGGCTTCGTTGCGGGCACCCGGGCCGGCGGCGACGATCTCGCCCTCCATCGGCTTTTCCTGCGCAGTATCGGGGATGATGATGCCGCCCGCGGATTTCTGTTCGGCGTCGAGACGACGGATCACCACCCGATCATGCAGGGGACGAAACTTCATTGGATTTTGCTCCTGGATATTGGCCCCGTCTGGCAATTGGCGACCGGGGTGCGACGCCGCCTTACGGCACGGCACGTCTTCGATGGCGGGGTGTTAGCACTCTCTGGCGTAGAGTGCCAGCGGCAAGTTTCCGATTATCCCGATGCGTGATGCCGGCGGCCGAAAGTATCGATGTACGCTTCCCCGTCATGGCTCGCCCGGGGCGCTTGCTGCGCGAAGGCAAGTCGTCGATGGCCGGCCTTCCCCGGCCATGACGTGGGGGCGACGGCGGGTGCCGCCCCGAATACCGCGCGGGAACGCCGCGTCAGGTCCGCTTGCGCTGGATCGACTTGATGTCGCTGCGTGGCCGTCCGGACGCCGACGCGATCTCGCGATCTTGCGCCTCGATCACCGCCGTGGCGGCAACGGCCTCGCCCTCGAAGCCCTCGAGCGCGGAACTCAGAACCTTTCGGTTGGAACTGCGGCTGCCGTCGACATAGATAACATCGAACAGGACGAAGCTGCTCAAGGAGCGACGTTTCATGGCATGGAGTCCTGTCTCGTGCAGGCCCGCATGACATGACGCACAGCGTCATGCCTTCTGCGGCGCATCAAATTCGGGTGGCGCCGACGGCGCGGCGTCTTCCTCGGCCTTGCGCCGGGCGACCGCGTCCTCGCGCTCGCGCAGCTTGGCATCCTTCTTCGCCTGCTTGAGGCGATTCCGCTCGGCACGCTGCTGATTGTAGTTCGGCTTGAACACCATCGTCCGCTCCTGTGTGCCTCAGGATGATGTGCCGGCAGGATGACATGCCGACCCGGGGCCACCCCTGGCCCCCACCGGCGCCAATTAGCCGACGCTAGCCCAGGATGCCATCCCGGGCAGCGAGATTGCTCTCCGACACGATGCGCTCGTGCCCGTCCGCCGCGTGCTTGACGCGATACTGCGGGTCCCTGGTCTCGCTGGGCTGAAGCCGCTGGATGCGGTATTTCCCGCGCGGAACGTTGGCATCGCCCGGACCTGGCAGGAAATCGACCATCTGGCCGACCGCGAACTTGTGGGAGCTCATTATGTCCTCGGTCTCGGCCGATGCTGCCGTCGGCAGCATCGGCAGCGAAACTCAGACAGCCTTCAGATTCGTGGCTGAGGTCTTGCCCTGCTGGCCGCGCTCCAGGTCGAAACTCAACTTCTGGCCCTCGTTCAGCGAACCGAGACCGGCGCGCTCCACCGCCGAAATGTGGACGAACACGTCCTTTGAGCCGTCATCCGGCTGGATGAAGCCGAAGCCCTTTTGGGCGTTGAACCATTTTACCGTGCCTTGCGACATCGTAACTCACCATGCAACCCGGCGGCCCACACCTTGTAGGCCGGAATACTTTTCATTTTTGGGAGCACCGGATGCGACAGTGTCGCAAAAGAAGGCACCAAAGCCCAGGCCGAAAAGCGCCGTGCCGGACAGATAGGGTGTCGGCGGCCACATTGCCAGCGAAAATTCAGTGCCCCTGGCCTGCGCGTGGGTTACTCCACGACGTCTTCCCCGGGTTCGAACGATGCGGACCGGGAAACCACGGCCGCGGATGGCGGCCCCAGACCCCCCGTGGACGCATCCCGCGCGGACCTGCGCACCGAGGCCTTAAGGTCGCCCAGCACCTGCCACAGCAACCCCACCTCCTTGCGATCCAGCCCCGCCATCGCCCGCTCGATCCAGCGCGCATGCGCCGGGGCCATGCGGGCAAACAGCGCGCGGCCGGCCTCCGTCATGCAGATCAGCGTGCTGCGCCGGTCGCCCGGATGGCGGCGGCGGACCACCAGCCCATCCTTCTCCATCGCGTTGATCAGCCCGGTGACGTTGCCGCTGGTCACCATCAGGCGTACCGACAGCTCACCCATCGTCAAGTCGGTTCCCGCGGCATCCAGCGCAGCCAGCACGTCGAACCGCGGCAGCGTGGTGGCGAACTGCGCATGCAGCCGCACACGGACCATGCCCTCTATCATGCTGACGCAGGTCAGCAGGCGCAGCCAGACCCTCAGCGGCAGGCGTGCTCCGTCACCCACGGCTGCCTCGCGGTCTGGTCTGAGCCCGGCGTCATTCGCAGGCATGGCGACGCCTTTGGCCCAGATAGGTCTCCAGAATGCGCGGATCGCGTGCCAGCGCCTCGCTTGGCCCTTCGGCGGCGACCTCGCCCATTTCCAGCACGTAGCCGTAGTCGGAGACCTGCAGCGCGGCGCGGACGTTCTGCTCCACCAGCAGAATCGACAGGCCGCGCCGGCGCAGGTCGACCAGCACCCGGAAGATCTCGCGCACGATCAGCGGCGCCAGCCCAAGGCTTGGTTCGTCCAGCAGCAGCAGCCGAGGCCCACCCATCAGCGCCCGCCCGAGCGCCAGCATCTGCCGCTCGCCGCCCGAGAGAGTGCCGGCAAGCTGGCGACGCCGCGATTCCAGGTGCGGGAAGATCGCGAACACTTCGCCCATCGCCGGACGCGCGTCACGCTCGCCGGCGCGCCGGCGCGGATAGAAGCCGAGCAGCAGGTTGTCCTCGACGCTCATGTCGGCGAATAGCGCACGCCGCTCGGGCACCAGCACTGCGCCCGCCATCACCAGCGCCTCGGTCGCGCCGGCGGGTGCGCCCAGATAACGCACCGCGCCGCCGCGGCGCGGCAGCAGGCCCATCACCGCACCCATCAGCGTGGTCTTGCCCGCGCCGTTCGGTCCGACGATGGCGACCATGCTGCCTTCCGGCACCGACAGGCTGACCCCGTGCAACACCTCCACATGGCCGTAGCCGGCACGCAGATTGTCGAGTTCCAGCAACGGAACGGTCATGCCAGGCCGCCGAGATAGGCTTCCAGCACCGCCGGATCGGACTGCGTTTGCTCGGGCGAGCCCTCGGCAATCTTCTGGCCGAAATCCATCACCACGACGCGGTCGGCGAGCTGCATGACGAAATCCATGTCGTGCTCGACCAGCAGCACTCCCATGCCCTCGGCGCGCAACTGGCCGAGCAAGGCCGCCAGGCGCTGCTTCTCCACCAGGCGCAACCCGGCGCACGGCTCGTCCAGCAGCAGCAGGCGCGGGCGCAGGCATAGCGCGCGGGCGATCTCCACCACGCGCTGCTGACCCAGCGGCAGATCGCCGGCCGGCATGTCCAGCGCCCCGTCCAGGCCCACCCGTTGGGCTTGCGCGCGCGCCTCGGCCAGCAGCCGTGTCTCTTCCGCGCGGTCCAGGCGCAACATCGCGCGCAGCACGCCGGCGCGGCCCGACAGGTGCGCACCAAGCGCGATGTTCTCGACCACGCTTCGGTTGGGTAGTAGTTTGACGTGCTGGAATGTGCGCGCCAGGCCCAGCGCGGCGACGCGCCTGGGCGGCAGATGCGTGGCCTCCGCGCCGAAAAGCCGCACGCGTCCGGAGGTGGGCGGGATCACGCCACTGACCACGTTGAACAGCGTCGTCTTACCCGCACCGTTCGGGCCGATCAGCCCGACGATCTCGCCTGCATGCACGGCGAAACTGACGTCCTGATTCGCCGCCAAGCCGCCGAACTGCCGTGAGATCGCCTGCAGTGAGAGAAATTCCGATCCGGGAACGGCCGTCGCGGCCGGCGCCGGGGCAGGTGAGGGTTCAGCAGGCACATCGATGGAAGGCACGTTGCCTGGTGGGCGCCGTATCATGCGTGCGGCCAACGGCAGCAGTCCTTGTGGCGCACGTTGCAGCAGCAGGATCACGACGATGGCGAACACCAGCAGTTCGAAGTCGCCGGCGCGTCCGGTGATGCGGGGGATCCAGTCGTTGAACTGGTCGCGCAACACCACCACCAGCGCGGCACCCAGCGGTGCGCCCCACAGTGATTCGGCGCCGCCGATGATGACCATGAACAGGTAGTCGATGCTGACACCCAGGCCGAACGGGGTCGGACTGATGAAGCGTTGGAAATGCGCGAAGAGGAATCCCGCGACACCGGCGTACAGCGCGGCGACGACGAAGACCGTGCGGCTCAGGCTTGCGGTGTCGATGCCGACGCTTTCGCCCATCAGGCGTGCGCCGTTCAAGGTGCGGATCGCCCGTCCGGTGCGGCTGTCGAGCAGATTGGCGGACATCGCTAACGTGATCGCAACGACTGCCCAGATCACGCCGAGGTTGACCCGCAGGCTTTCGGCGGACAACGGACCGAGGCGCAGCGGCGGGATGTCGCCGATACCGTTGAAGCCGTGCAGCAGCGGCAGCGTGCCGAACAGCGAGAAGAAGCTGATGCCCCATGCCACCGAAACAAGCGCCAGGAAGTGGCCGGACAGCCGCGCGGTGATCAGCCCGAGTAGCCATGCCGTCGTGCCGGTAAGACCAAGGCCGACGACAAGACCCACGATGGGCGCCGCGCCCGCCAGTTTGGTGAGCAGCGTGGTGGCGTAGGCGGCAAGGCCGACGAAGCTTGCTTGCCCGAACGAGGTCTGCCCGCTGACCCCGGTCAGCAGCACCAGGCCGAGCGCGACCAGCGTTGCCAAACCGACATAGCCGAACAGCGTGACGTAGAACGCGGGCAGTATCGCCGGCACGAGCGCGACCGCCCCGATCGTTGCGCTGATGCCGAGCCAGCTTCTGCCGGTTTGCGTGCGCGCGCGGTGGGCGTTGCGGGCAGGCGCAGCCGTCACGCGCGGTCCTCGGCCGACCCGGTGCGCAACGAGAGCCAGACCAGGACGGGGATCAGCAGGGTGAACACGATCACCTCGCGATAGGCGCTGGCCCAGAAGCTGCCGAGCAATTCCAGCACGCCCACCAGCAGCGCGCCGGCGGCGGCCATGGGGTACGATATCAATCCGCCCATGATCGCCGCGACGAAGCCCTTGAGACCGATGTCGAAGCCGGAATCATAGGATAGCGGCGTCACCGCGCCGATCAGCACGCCGGCCAGCGCGGCGATGAACGACGCCAGTCCGAACGCCAGCGCACCGGTTGCCGCGGCATCGATGCCCACCAGCCGTGCGCCCAGCCGGTCGGAGGCCGCGGCGCGCAGCACCTTGCCGTGCATGGTCGCGCCGAAGAACCAGCGCAGCCCCAGCACCAGCGCGGCGCAGCACAGCAGCACCGCCAGCGACTGGCCGGACACGTTCAGCACGCCAATGTCGAAGCTGGCGTCGGTCAGCGCCGGCGCGCTGGCTTCCTCCGGCCCGAAGAACACGAAGCCAAGGCCGATCAGCACGAAATGCAGCGCCATTGCCATGATCAGCAGGGCGAGCACCGGGGCGTCGGCCACCGGGCGGAACGCAAAGCGCCAGATCAACGGGCCCATGGGCGTAACGATTGCGAGCGCCAGCAGGATCGAGATCGCGGGTATTTGGCGTGGCGCGAGCGACAGCGCGGTCAGCGTAACGAGCAGCGGATAGACGCCCCAGGCCAGCATGCCCCGCGCCGCTGCCCGCCAGCCGCCGAACAGCGACGTAACGAGCGCCACCGCCGAGACGCCGTCGAGCAGCCAGACCGTGCCGGGCACCTGACCGGATTGCAGTGCGGCGGCCGTCAGCGCGCCGAACGCCAGCAGGTCGCCTTGCGGAACGAAAATCACCCGCGTGACGGAGAACACGATCAGCAGCCCGATCGCCAGCAGCAGGTAGATCGCGCCGGTGGTGATGCCGTCTTGCAGCAGTGCCAGGAAGACGAACAGATCCATGTGATGGGCTTATGGGCGCTTCATGCCGGCGACCACGTCATGCCGGCGAAGGCCGGCATGACGCGGTCGCCGGCATGACGTGAGTTGCGGATCGCCGGCGATGACGGGGGGATGCATTCGCGTGCCATCAATCGGTTCGGTTGTTGCTGTTTCGATCGTTGCCGGTTCGGCTATCGTCGACCGGGCGTCTATTGGATGGCCCTCCAGGCGCCGTCCTTGACTTCCACCAGCACGGCAGCGCGCTCGTCCTGCCCGTTATGGTTCGTCGGCGACATGGTGTAGACGCCGCTGACGCCCACCACCTCGTGGGTCTTTTCCAGCGCGTCCCGCAACGCCACGCGGAATTGTTCCGTGCCCGGCTTGCCGGCTTTCAGGGCGGTGGGGATCGCGTTCTGCAGCAGCAGGAACGCATCGTAGCTGTAGCCGGCAAACGCGTTGACGCTCTGTGGCCCGAACTTCTTCGTGTAGTCGGTCATGAACGGCGCGGCCACCGGCTTGACCACGTTGCCGTCCGGCAACTGGTCGTAAACCACCACCGGCGAGGTAACCGCGATCACGCCATCGACCGCCGCGCCGCCCAGTTTGATGAACGCGGGCGTGACCACGCCATGGTTGCCATAGATGCCGCCCTTGAAGCCGCGATGGCGCAGCGCGACGACCGGCAGCGCCGCCGCCGCCGCCGAGTTGCCCATCATGATTGCCTGCGGATGCACACTGATCAGCTTCAACGCCTGTGCCTCGGCCGAGGTATCGGTCCGTGCGTAGCGTTCGTCGGCGAGGATCTTTATACCGTCGGTTTGCGCGGACAGCTTGGTCGCGGCCAGCACCTGGTCCCCCCAGCCATCGGAGAAACCGATATAGCCGACATCCTTCACGCCGTGCTGCTGCATGTGCTTGAACACGGCGGCCACCATCAGTGACAGTGGCTGCGCGTCGTTGAATGTGTACGGCTGCTTGGTCGGATCGTACTCGTAAGGTGCCATGGCGAGCATAGGGACGTGCGCCTGGTTGGCGAGCGGTGCCACCGCCGCGTCCGAGGCCGTCAGCGACGGGCCGATGAAGGCATCCACGTGATCTTCCGAGATCATCTTCTGTGCGATGGTGAACGCGGTGCTGGCGTCCGTCGCATCGTCGCGGATGATGTATTCAACCTTCTGCCCGGCGATCTCGGCGGGGAAGAAGTCGAACGCACCTTTGTAGCCCACGCCCATCGAGGCGGTCGCGCCGCTGATCGACAGGATGGCGCCGATCTTGATCTGCGCTTGAGCCATTGCCGATGCGCCAAGCAGTCCCAAGGCGATAACCGTCGCGAACAGACGCGCTTGCATCCCACTCTCCCCGTTGGAGGCCCACCAAGCAGTGCATTGTCCCGAGCGCGCCGTCCGCGCAGACGATGCGTATCCGTGACATCGCCGTCTGGCATTGTCCTGTGGCATCGTCCCCGGGGCATCGTCCTCTGGTCAATATCTTATATCTCAACTAATTTGTCCCGAGCAAGGCCAAGAGCAAGTCCGGAGCATCGCCGATGAGTGCACGTCCCCACCCGATGCCCCACCCGATGCATGGTCCCAACCGGCTGAAGCTTGGCGTCTTTTCTGCCAACGCCGATGGTGGGCTGACGCTGACCCGCGTGCCGGAGCGCTGGCAGGCGGAATGGCCCGACGTTGTGGCGGTCGCCCAGATGGCCGATCGCGCGGGGCTGGAATTCTTCCTGCCGATCGCCCGATGGAAGGGATTCGGCGGCGTGACGAATTCCCGCGAATGGTCGTTCGAGACGCTGACCGAGGCCGCCGCGCTGGCCGGCCTGACCGAGCGCATCGCGCTGTTCGCCACCGTGCATGTGCCGATGGTCCATCCGGTGTTCGCCGCCAAGGCACTGGCGACGATCGATCATGCGAGCCAGGGGCGCGCCGGATTGAACATCGTCTGTGGCTGGAACCCCGAGGAATTCGGCTGCTTCGGTCTGGAGATGATCGAGGACCGCTATGGCCAGGGGATCGAGTGGTTCGAGATCCTGAGCCGCATCTATACTGAGTCCGCACCATTCGACTTCAAGGGCCAGCACTACGATCTGCGCGGCGTCTCCGGCAAACCGCGTCCGGTGCAGACGCCGCGGCCGATCACGTTGAACGCTGGTTTTTCCCAGCCTGGGCGCGATTTTGCGGCGCGGGCGGCGGATTGTCTGTTCACCACCTTCATTGAGATCGACGCGGGCCGTGCTCAGATTGACGATATGCGTCAGCGGGCCCGCGCCGCGGGGCGGGAGGTGGGTGTGTATACTACCTGCCACGTGGTCTGCCGACCGTCGCAGGATGCCGCGGAGGCGTATTACGAGCATTACGCGGTAGAAATGGAAGACGCTGCGGGCGCCGACCACTACATGGGCAACAAGCAGAAGTTCTCGGGCTCGCACGATCCCGAGGCGTATCGGCTGCACCGCAAGCGGTTCGTTGGCGGCGCGGGTACCTATCCGCTAATCGGCACGCCCGTGCGCATCGCGGAGCAGCTTGCCGCGATCAGTGAGGTCGGGTTCGCGGGTGTGGCGCTGGCGTTTGTCAACTACAAGGATGAATTGCCGTATTTCATCGAGACGGTGTTGCCGTTGCTGCGCGAGGCGCGGCTGCGCGATTAGCGTTGGGACTCTAACGAATCGACACTGCTGAACGCGTCCCTGTGTCATGGCAGGCCCCCGGGTCGGCCACCCACGGCTTTGCAGCGTGGCACAAAGTACAGACGTGGGTGGCCGGCCTGCATCGGCCATCACACAGGGGGCGTGCGCCTGTTACGCACACCTGCTCCAGCAGCGCGGGGCGGATCATTCCGGCATTGTGTACTACCGTGGTGACCGGTTCGCGCGTCGCCTCATGCGGCCTCCAGCTTGTCGTCTGCGTTGGTTCGGACCTGCACCTGATCGCCGGGGACCGCTGTGGCTGAGAGGAAGCACACCGCAACCGGGCCGGCGTCGAATTTCACCAGCCCGACCGTGAGCGGCAGGCAGGCGCGGAAGTGCCGCTCGTTGCTGTGGTGCAACCGTGTGCGGGCCAGCACCCGGGCGGGCAGTGCGTCTGCGCTGTCCGATGTCAGCCGATCGGACAGGCACGCGCCACAGACCTCGCGCGGCGGATATTGCGCGGTGGCGCAGTCGGCACAGCGTTGCAGCCGGATCATGCGCGCCCCAGCACGGCGGCGGCGGAGCACAGGCCGCGATCGTAATTGATCATGCCAAACCCGCTGACCAGCGCATGGCGCGCGTCCAACACTTGCCGGCCTTCGGCCTGGTTGAGCACCTGCCGCATCGCCTCCACCAACCCCAGATAGCCGCCGGCCGCGCCCGCCTGTCCCATCGACAACTGCCCGCCGCCGGTATTGTGCGGCACGCTGCCGTCCATGGTGAAATCGTTCCGGCGTACGAAGTTTGGGGCGTCACCGGGCGCGCAGAACCCGAGCCCCTCGAACTGCAACATCGAGATTACCGGGTAGTCGTCATAGGTCTCGACCACCTGCACGTCCCGTGGACCGATGCCGGCCTGCGTCCAGAGCGCATCTCGGTCCGTGTCCCAGCCGCCGCGCAATTGCACGGGATCACCGGGGAATGCGTTGTGGCGTTCGATTGCGCCGAGCACACGCACGAAGGGCAGGCCAAGCGCGCGCGCACGTGCCTCGGGCATTACCAGAAATCCGTCGGCGCCCGCACAGGGCATGACACAGTCGAACAGATGCAACGGTTCGGCGATCGGGCGCGCGGCGAGGTATTGCGCCATCGTCAGTTCATTGCGCAGCAGCGCCAGAGGATTGCGCCGCGCGTTGGCTCGCTGCGCCACGGCCAGCTTGCCGAAATCTTCTCGCGTGGCACCGGTTGCGCGCATGTAGGCATCGGCGATCAGCGCGAAGCTCGCATTCGGGCCGCCGGCGCCGTAGGGATACACGGCGTCGCGCGCGAAGCTGCTGAAGTTCGCCAGCAGATCGCGAAAACTCGTTTCGTTGGCAGTGTCCCCGGCGATGCACGCGACGATTTCGGCATCGCCTGCCTGCACCGCGCGCGCCGCCCGCCGCAGTGCGATCACGCCGCAGGCGCCGCCCATCGGCAGCCATTCAAGCACGCGCGGCGACAGCCCGACATATTGGGTGAAGGCGACCGCGGTGTCGGGATGCAGCATGAAGCTGGAAACGCAAAGTCCGTCGATGTCGGATTTGGCGACGCCGCCGGCGTCGAGCAGGCGGCGCAGTGCGCGCGCCAGGAACCACGCGGCACCATGGTCGGAGCGCCGGACATAAGGCTCCGTCACCGGGCAGCAGAGCGCGACGCCATCGTAGGAACGCGGGATCACCGGCGCTTCAATCCGCGCATGTCGATGCAGTCGGGGCCTTCCACCAGACGTAGCGCCATCGTTTTCAGTTCGCCGCGCGCGACTTTTTGGCTGGCAGTGAGCGGTAGTGAGTCGACGAAGGCGATCCAGCCGGGCACTTTGAAGTAAGAGAGGTCCCGCAGCGCGGCGTGAACGATGTCGGTCGCGGCTTCGGCGGGATCGGTGAGCGACGTGGTCGCAACGATACAGGCGAGAACTTCCTCGCCGCGGATGTCATCCGCGACCGCGGCGACCGCGACCTCGGCGACGGCGGGATGGCGGCGCAACACGCTTTCCACCTCCACCGCGCTGATGTTCTCGCCGCTGCGGCGGATCACGTTCTTCTTGCGGTCGACGAAGGTGAGATAGCCGGCCGCATCGGCGCGCACGATGTCGCCGGTGTGGAACCAGCCGCCTTCCCAGACGGCTTCGGTCGCTTCCGGATCCTTCAGGTATTCACTGAAGAATCCGGCACGCGGGTCGGGCCCGGCGGCACGCACCAGCAGTTCGCCGTCCTGCGGCATGATGCGGACTTCCACCGCCGGCTCGGGGCGGCCGAAGCAGCTGGTGCCCACGTGCCGTGGTTCGCGGTTGGCGATCACCACCGCGCCCGCGCCGGTTTCCGTCATTGCCCAGGCTTCGAGCAATGGGAAGCCGAAGCGTTGCTCGAAGGCGGCGTGGTGGCGGCGGTCCACGCCGGCGCCGAAGCCGAAACGCACCGCGTGGTCGCGGTCTTTTGGGTCGGGCGCAGCGCCGAGCAGCATCGATGGCATCACGCCGAGGTAGTGGACGATGGTTGCCTGGCTTTCGCGCACCGCGCTCCACCAGGTGCGCGGATGGAAACGATCGAGCTGCACGATGCAGCCGCCGGTCGCGATCATTGCCATCGTGGAGTACGCCATCGCGTTCATGTGGGTGAGCGGCAGCGGCGTGATCAGCCGGTCGCCTTGGTGCAGCGTGCAGAGACCGCCGATCGTTGCGTACCAATGCCCGGCGCGCAGGTAATAGTCGTTGGACAGCACGCACCCCTTCGGCCGGCCGGTGGTGCCCGAGGTGTAAAGCAGCGCGCATTCCGTCGTTCGGTCGGGTGTATAAGTGCGCGCGGGCTTGGGCACTGGCGGGGGCGATGCGTCGGCGGCGATCGTTGCGAGGTCGGGGGCTGCGGCGCGCAGAGCGTGCAGGTGGGGCTCGGTGGCGATACCGAGCACGATCTCGCTGTGGTGCACGAGATAGTCCAGCTCGGCGGGGCGCAGATCGGCGTTCAGCGGGACGACCGCAGCGCCGAGCGCGTTGAGCGCAAGCCAGTGGAAGAAGAAGGCCGGGCGGTTGTCGAGCATCAAGCCGACGCGGTGGCCGGGTCCGTAGCCGGCGGCTGCGTAGGCGGCGCGGAGGTGCGCGATCTGCGAGGCAGCGTCGCTGTATGTTATTGCGCCGGGGGGGATGTCGTAGGCGCGTGCGGTCTGTTGCTCCACGTGGAGGAATGGGCTCGTGGGGTGGCGCGCGGCGGTTTCGGTGAATGCGCCGGCGACGGTGGCGGGGTCGGTGCGGTTGATCATTATATGGGATGGATCGTCGGGCATGGGTTTTTGCGATCAGTCATTCGCGTGTCGCTGGGTTACGGAGCCTTGCTGAGCTGCGGGGGAGTATGACTCCTTCCGTTGAGGCACGAAGCTCGGGGGGTCAAACGAGCGTGAAGCTTCGGGGTCAAACTGGCACGAACCCCTCCCCCCAACCCCCTCCCTCAAGGGGAGGGGGAGAGATTCTCCCGTCTGCGTTGATTTAACAACTCCACCGAGACTGAGGTGGGGCATCTATAGAAACAACTGGATCGATGGCAGGGCCGCGTCGCAGTTCAGCAGGTTTATCCGCTTCAGGCGGATGCGAAGCGCGCCACCTTCGTGCACCAGATGGTGCAGCGCTACGCCAGTATACGTCTGTATCGCGTCGCCACGCGCCTCGGCGTAGTGGAACGCGGTGCGGGTCAGCCAGGTCTCGCCAGCGATCGTTTCGATCTCGGGCGCCTGCAGCATGTGCTGGCTCCAGCTTTCCGGGCGCTGGGATGGCGGGCGGCGGCGCAGGCGTTCGATGCGTAGTCGCAGCAGCAGCTTGTCCTCGTAGGCCAGGGAGGTGTGCAGCTCGGCGTCGGGCTGATCGCGTGTCAGCGGCACCCAGTAATGCCCGTCCCGCGTGAACAGATCGTACCACTCGTCCCAGCGTTTTTCGTCCAGCAGCCGCGCTTCGCGGGTGATGAACCGCGTGATCTCGGTCTCGGTCATGCCGCGCCCATCAGCCTGGTCCAGGCGCGGAACTGGTTGCGCATGGAAATCTCGCTGGTGCCGTTCGCCGTCTGGTCGTGCGAGTCGCGCTCCTGCGCGTGGTAGTCCCGCTGCAGGTTCACCCACTCGTTGTCGCCGGCGATCAGCCCCTCCTGCAACAGGCGATAGCATTGCTGATCGTCGTGTCCCACGACCGACATTGGTGAGTTGATCAGGCGGGTATAGGTGACGTTGCGCTTGAAGAAGATATCCGGCGCGCCCTTCAGGCGGAAGCTCCAGCTTTCGATCAACGTCTTGTCGACAGCGATCGGCCGCACCACGCGGATGGTCTGGATCGCGCCCTTGATGGTCAGGCTTGGGTAATACACCGTGTTGTGGCGCACGGTTCCCAGGATGTCCTTGGCCCGCGCTTCACCGTGGGCGCGCGTCATCGCCGCCTCGTACTCCGGCACCGCTGCGTAGGCGGAATGGATCGAGAAATGCACCCCGGAATAGGAGTGCCCGTTGTCGAACACGCGCACGCCCATCTTGTCGAAGAACTCGTAGCTGCCGGCGAACGGCACGAGCTGCTCGATCGCCATGGGCTTTGGCGCGTCGGCCGGCTGGTCGGCCCATAGTTCCTTCGCGGTGCCGGCCGAGGATTCGTGCGCCGCCATCGGGTGCATCGTATCGTTCAGGTTCTCGACGAACAGCTTCCAGTTGCTGTCGTGCATGTAGCGCAGCACGCCGCCGGCGACCTCCATCTCGCCTTCGGGCGAGCGGTCGACCATGTAGTCGATGGACGACAGCGACTGGCCGAAATACGCCTTCAGGTCCGGCCCGTCTTCGCTCAGGCGGGCGAAGACGAAGCCGCGATAGACCTCGGTAGCGACGGGGCGTAATCCACGGGCGGCCTCGCAATGGTCCAGATTTGTGCCGTCGTAGCCTTGGCGCAACGGAATGGCGGCGATCGAGCCATCGGTCCGATAGCTCCAGTTGTGGTACGGGCAGCGCAGGAAGCGCCCGGCGTTGCCTGAGCGGTCCGCGACAACCCTTGCGCCCTTGTGTGCGCAGCGGTTGCGCAGGACCCGGACGCCGTGATCGACCTGGCGGATCAGCAGCACCGGCTCCGTGGCAAGATCGCAGGTGATGTAGTCACCTGGATCGGGCACCTGGCTGGTGTGGCCGACATAGATCCAACTGCGTGCCCACAGCCGTTCCATCTCCAGGCGGAATATGTCGGGATCGATATACACGTCGCGGTGCACCGCATCGTCGCGCACCAGTGCGCTGATCGCTTCCGGGTCGTCGCGGTAACGGTTCATGTTGCCTCCAACGCCTTGGCCGATGCCTGTGAGCTGTGGTCCGCCGGCGCCGGCACCCAGCGAGGGCTGCCGGTGCCGGCGGCAATTCGCAGCGGGGCGGTGGCCGGGATCGTGCCCGGGGTCGGCCGTGCCACGATGCAAGCTCTCACCGCATTTCTCTGCTGCCTGTCCCGGCGGGGAGGTTAGACCCGGTGATGTCATGTCTCAATGACTTCTGGGGCGCTCGCGCAGGAAGCGGGTACCGTCGGCGTCACCGCATGGAGTGGCGCGGAAATGTGTCGTGACAGTGATTGTGATGTTTTCCCGCCATGCGGATTGGAACGAAATGAGCGACATCCGGGGGTACCAAGCGCCTTGACAGGCGGCCGTCGCGCGGCGCAACGTGTTGGGTTGGCAGCACACTGAAAAGTCATCGAATCTTAATCACATCAATTGGCTACTCGATTCCAAAACCGTGTGATAGGCTGGCCCTGCTGCTGGAAGCACCGATTCCGACCTTTAAGGAGCCCGCGGGCAAACCCATGACCGATGAGACCCAAAGCACGGCGACCGAGGGCAGCGAGCCGTCGGCCAAGCAGAACGGCTCCGGCTGGGCCTGCGACGACCTGACCACCACAGCGGCCACGGTCGGCGTCATCTTCGTTGGCGCTGCCTTGATCGAAACCGCCCTGATCCCCGGCATGATCATCGGCGCCGCCGCGATGCTGGCGCCCAAATACGCGCCCAAGATCGGCGCAACGTTGCAGCCGCTGTTCCGCTCGGTCGTCCGCGGTGCCTACAAGGTTGGACGCAAGGCGCGGGAAGCCGCCGCCGAGGCGCAAGAACACGTCCAGGACATCATGGCCGAAGTGCATGCCGAGGACACCGCGCCACCCGCCGCCGCGCCAGAGACGCCGGGCACGCCACCCGCTTGAGTTCATCCGCGCAGCCTCCGCCGGAAGCCGCGAGGCGGCCGCACCGCGCCAGGGCCACCCAGGGCGCCGCCGCCGAAACCACGCCTGAGGTCGAAACGTCCACTGGGGGAACCGCGTCCGATCTGGCGGCTGTGGCCGATGGGCCGCCTGCTCGGGCCACGCGAACCGGAAAGCCGCGGGCCGAGATCGCCCACGCGACCCGCGGGCGCGTCCGTATCAAGGTTCCCTCAGCCAAGTCCAACCCCGAGTTGCTGCATCAGATCAGGGCGCGGTTCGAAGGCCACCCGGGCATCGAGGCGATCGACGTCAAGCAAAGCACCGGCAGCGTCATCATCTACTACGATCCGGAGCACCACGAGGACATCCCAAGCCTGTTCGCCAGCCTCGACGAGGCGGGCGCCACACCGACGGCGCACATGGCGCCGCTTTCCGCCGCGGCCGCCCCCGCGGCCCCGGGGCACCACGGGCCGGCCAACAAGCTCGCCGAGGAGATCAACGCGATCGAGGAGGAAGCCGAGTTCTTGGCCGAGCACTCGCACTTCGCCAGATCCATTGTCGAATATGTCAAAGGGCTGGACCGGCAGATCAAGCGTTCGACCAACAACAACATCGACCTGAAGATACTGGCGCCGGTCGGCCTGGCGGCGTTCACCTTCCTGGAAATCGGCGCCGCCGCGGCAACGCCGATGTGGGTGACGTTGGTGATCTTCTCGCTCAATCATTTCGTCGAACTGCACGCCCACGATGCGGACCAGGACCAGGCATAGCCGGCCCGGGCGCACAGCCCGCGGCGGCTGAACCTTCGTCATGCAATTCTCTGTTCGCCATTGGATTCCGGGACGCATCCGGCTGCATGTCCCGGCGCTGGGCTCGAATACCCCGGCGACCGGGAAGGTTGTCGCCTGGCTCGCCGCGCAGGACGGTATCAGCGGGGCGCGGGTCAACCATGCCTGCGCCACGCTGGTCGTTACTTACGATGAGACGCGGCGCGCGCTGATTGAGCGGATGCTGGCCTACCTGGTGTGGGTGTCGCCGCGCGACCTGGTGACGCTGGTGGATGCGGATGAGCCGGATCCGCCTTCACCAGCAGTCGGGGGGGGCCGCCAAGTTACAATCGTTCCGGCGACGGTGCAGGCCCCGGACACGATACAGCCGTTGGAGCCGGCCGCCACGCCGGCCAAGCCGCCGCCGAAGCTTGGTCCTTCCGTGCTGGCGCTGCCGACGGTCTCGCTTGCGCTGGCGTTCACTGGCAATCCGCTGGCGCTCGCGGTCAACATCCCGCTGATGCTGTGGAACGCGGTGCCGATCGCCAGGCGCGCCTGGGGCATCTGGCGGCGGGAACGGCGACTGAATGTCGACTTCCTCGATACGCTGGCGATCGGCGCCTCGATCGTGCAAGGGCTGCACGTCACCGGCGGCGTCATCACCTGGCTGATCCGCCTGGGTGACTGGATCCGCGACCTGACCGCGGCCGGATCGAAGCGGGCGATCGCCGAGCTGATGGACTTTCAGAACCGCTCGGCGTGGCTGCTGCACGACGGCACGGTGATCTCGGTGCCCGCTGCCGAGTTGGTCGTGGGCGACCTGGTGGTGGTGTATCCCGGCGAGATCATCGCGGTGGACGGCGAGGTCGTCGACGGCACCGCGATGGTCGACCAGAAGACCATCACCGGCGAGGGCCTGCCGGTCGCCCGCGGCCCCGGCGAAACGGTGTTCGCCGCCACCGTGCTGCGCGAGGGCCAGATCACCGTCCGTGCGGTGCGCGTGGGTACCGGCACCGCGGCCGGGCAGATCGCCCAGCTTGTCGACAACGCGCCGATCGGCGACACGCGGATGCAGAATCACGCGGAACGGTTCGCCGACCGGCTGGTGCTGCCGACGCTGGGGCTGGCGGTCGGCAGCGCGGCACTGACCGCCGACATCAATCGTTTCCTGTCGCTGGTGATCATCGACTACGGCACCGGCATCCGCGTCGCCGCGCCGACCAGCGTGCTGGCGTCGATGACACATGCGGCTCGTTCTGGTATCATCATCAAAAGCGGCAGCCACATGGAGCGGCTGGCCGAGGTGGACACCATCGTGTTCGACAAGACCGGCACGCTGACCCACGGCGTGCCCGAAGTGATCGACGTCATTCCGTACCACAACCAGATTTCCGCCGATCATCTGCTGGGCCTGGCGGTCGGCGCGGAAAGCCGCCTGCAGCACCCGGTGGCCGAGGCGCTGCGCGCGCACGCCCGCACCCGCGGCATCGGCGTGCCGCTGTGCGACGCGCCCGACTACAAGGTCGGGCTGGGCGTGCAGGGTCAGGTCAATGGCTACTACGTGCACCTGGGCAGCGAGCGCTTCCTGCGCGCGAGCGACATCCGCGTGCAGCCGGCCGCGCTGGATCGCGCCGCGCTGGATGAGCGTGGCTATTCCTGTCTCTACATGGCGATCGACGGCAGGCTGGCGGCGCTGATCCCGTACGCCGACAAGATCCGCCCAGAGAGCCAGGCGGTGATGCGAACGCTGTACCGGATGGGCATTCGCAACACCGTGATGCTGACCGGCGACAACGCGACGGTGGCACGCGCGGTCGGCGCGCGGATCGGCCTGACGCAGCAATTCGCCGACATGATGCCGGCCGACAAGGCGGACATCATTTCGTCGATGCGGCGCGAGGGCAAGGTGGTCGCCATGGTTGGTGACGGCATCAACAACTCTGTCGCGCTGACCTATTCCGATGTCGGCATCGCGATGCGCCACGGCGCCGAGGTGACGCACGAATCGGCGCATGTGGTGCTGATGGAGGATTCGCTGTGGAAGCTGGTGCAGGCGATTGAACTGTCGCGCGGGGCGGTCCGCCTGATCAAGCAGAACTACGCGATCGTTGCAGCGCTGAATACGCTGGCGCTCGGCTTTGCGTTGCCGGGTGGGCTGGTCACGCCGACCTTTACCGCGGTGCTGAGCAACGGGTCGGCGATCCTGGCCAGCCTGAACGGCATCCGGCCGTTACTGCGCGGGCGATGATCCTTCCGCCGGCCCAGCAGAAGGAGCTGGAGCGCGCGGTCGCGCTGTTGGAATCACCGGGCTTCGCGATCCGCCTGGCTAACATCGCCGGCAAGCCGCTGGACAGCATCCTGGGCGCCGTGCCGGGGCTAAACGGCGCACTGCACGGCGTGCTACGCAGCGCGATCCTGCGCTGCCTGACGGTGGCGATCGAATCGCAGGACGCCGAGGCGTTTGCCCCGTCGTCCTGGCGGCCGAAGGCGCTGACCGGGCTTTCCGGCGGCATCGGCGGCATGTTCGGCGCGCTGGCGCTGCCGGTCGAGCTGCCGTTCACCATGACGCTGATGCTGCGCGCCATCGCCGATATCGCCCGCCATAACGGCGAGGATCTGCGCGCGCTGGAGCCTCGGCTGGCCTGTCTGCAGGTGTTCGCGCTGGGCGATCGCAAGTCGGACGCGGGCGCCGCTGTTAGTTACTATGCGGCGCGCGCCACGTTGACGAGGTTGACCAGTGAGGTGATGGCCAGCCTGGTGGAGCGGACCGCCCTGGATGCCTCGGCGCCGGTGGTGACTCGGCTGGTGACCGAGGTGGTGTCGCGCTTCGGTCTGGTGCTGTCCGAGCGCGCGGCGGCCGGCGCCATTCCGGTGCTGGGCGCGCTGGGTGGCGCCACGCTGAATGTCATGTTCATGGATCATTTCGAGCGCGTGGCGCAGGCGCATTTTACGCTGCGGCGGCTGGAGCGGGTGTATGGGAGCGAGGTTATTGCGGAGCTTTATCGGATTGCGGCCGGCGGACCGGTGCCGGTGCCGGTGTTGCGCGGGTGATGCGGTAGCGGATCGGGTGCGCGCTGGTGATGGGTCAGCCTGAGTGTCCGGCAAGGGTGGATTTGCGACTGTCCGCTTCGCGATCGATGGGGTGAGATGCGGATGTTCGTCTCACGGCTCGTTATGGCCGATTCAGACTGTCCGCTGTCGAGAGGATTTCCAGCGAAGCGGACGTCGTGAGGGCGGGATTCAGCTTTGCCACCTCATGGCCCGCGCCATGCGCGTCAGCTTGCCATGAATCGCGACGCCGAGCAACTCAACGAGGTCTTAAAGCGCCACGAGGGCGCACTTACATATGCATTCCGCCGGCCACATGCGTCGGCTTTCGGAGAGGTGACGTTCACGACCTGGCCATGCGCCCGGCCACCGCGCCATCGTATGGAGGGTACCCCCTTGGACGAGAATGTCGATGACTTAGCGCTGGTCGCAGTGGAGACCGACCGTGAACGGATCAGTGATGGCCTGTTCGCCGACCTAGCCAAGGCGCGGAACGTGGTTCCACTAATCTGCCGGCTTGAGGCTGTCGGCGTCGATGTCGATCGCGTCGAAGAGCTCGCCGGCCTGGTCCGCTGCGCTGGCTCATTGATTTACCAGCGGCCCGATGTCGCCGGGCAAGCGCTCCGCGACGCGTTCCTCGACGCGCTGGTGGCGGCGGTGCGCCGCATCGCACCCGACGTTGGGATCGCCCAACTGGAGCGCGCTATCCGCACCGTCCGCATTGCCGAGCGAGGGCATCACATCATCCTCGAGACCCTCGGACGCGCCGAGATTTCAAAAGAGCCTCCCGCCGTGCGCGCGGCGGCCGCGATCGCCCGCGTCGAAGCCAACCTCGCGCAACTCCGCGAAGACTTGAGTGAGGCGATGCGCAGGGGGGTCGTGATAATCCCCGGCGGCGTGATGGTGGACGACGGGCGCGGCGGGACGCTATCGGCAGACATCCAGGTCACCGCGCTCGTCGAGTCGCTCGGTGGCACGCTGATGATGGAGGCCTATGCCTACGGATGGCTCGGAAAGGGCGGCCGAATCGAGTTGCCCTCCCTACCGCCAGTTGGCGATCGCGAGATTTTCATGACTGGCGCGAGCGAGTATCTTGCGATGTCATGGCTGCGCTGGGAGCGCTTCCATCAGACCGCCCGCTACCTCAACGAGGACATCGACGAGCTAACCGGTGACGTGCGGCCGAAGGGCCTGCCCGACGAGATTACGACCGTGTTCACGCGCCCTGGGAAGATGAACCTGCCCGACTGGATCGCGAACGAACGCGCGTTGGACCGCGACGGAATCGCGACCTGGGATCTGATGGTTACGACGAACGTCACCAACAGGGCAGGCGGGATCCGCGACAGCCTTCGGCTCCCGTCAGACGGATGGATTTCGCCCCAGGAGGTCACCAACTGCCTGTCGCTGAGCGAGGTCGTGGGGTACAACATCGTCTCCGACACCGACCGCCACGGCGGTCTCAAACTCGTGCAGTGGGTGCGCGGCTACATTGCGCTCTCCACCTGGGCAGCCGAACGCCTCGCAGCCGGCCACGTGGGCATCGTGCGCACTACGCGCGCCGAGCTGATCGATCTTCTGACCCGGCTGTCCTTCACCGAGATGGAGGCCGCGACGTTCCTTGACGCGGCCAGCTTCGGCCGCGCGTCGCGCGACTTGTTCGACGCGCCGATTGTGCGCACCGCAGGCGAGTGGCTGTTGATCGGTCCGGCGACCGCCAGCCCGCGCCTCGCCCGGATCGTGCCGTCGCTCCTCGCATCGATGAACATCCAGCTCAAGCGCAAGGGACGTGCGTTCGAGGATCGCGTGCTCGCCTTCCTGAAGGAACAGAACCTCGACGCTCGGCGGGTCCATGTCTGGCGTGATGGGGCCGAGTACAAGTTCGACGCGCTCGTGTGCTGGGGCGGACGCCTGTTCCTGTTCGAGTGCAAGAACCATGGCTTGTCGGGCAACGACCCGATGCAGGCGCATCACTTCTTGCAGGAGATCGAGTTGAGCGTCCACCAGGTGCGGCGCTTGGTAGAGGCTCTGGAACGCTGGCCCGACATCCTTACCGACGAGTTCGGCGCCGGCTTCTCGTATGACGAGATAGTGCCATGCATCCTCGAGAACGAGACCTATTCGCTCTCCGTCCAGTTCGGTGGCGTCTACGTCTACGACTGGTCGGCGCTCACCCGATTTTTTAGTGAGGGTAGCTTTGGCGTCTCCCGCGATCATCGCCTGCCGGAGAACACTGTGGCTAGGAATCGCGTGCCGGTGAAGCGTATCTGGGCGGGCGGCGCACCGACCGCCGACGACCTGATCGCCCAAATGCGCGACCCCCATCAGTTCGCCGTCGTGGCCCACCACCGTCTAACCGAGCGGTTCTGGTTCCAGCTAAGCACGGACACAGCGGTGAGTGACGTTGGCAGCCGACGAACGCCAATGACGACTGAGAGTATAGCTGCGTTCTGCGGCGCCTCGCCCGACGCTGTCATCGCACAACTGGATGAGGGAGATGCCGAAATCGATCGCGTTAAGGCTAGGTATCAGGCCGAGGACGGCGTTGACAAGGCGTAGAGCGTGTTGAGGCGCGATGCCGACCGCCAGCGCTGATCCGACATGACGCAATCTACTAACTCATCGATTGCATTGGCTGGCGTGCCACTGCGTATGCAGCGCATGCCCGCTTTGGGAAGGCTGAACTTCCATGGCGGGCCGACCGTGATGGGCGCTGAACGTCAGCTGCGGGCATCGGCCGATTGGCCGTCCGATGGCTGACATGGGTCGGTACGCGTCATTCAGACAGAACCACCCATCACACACACCGGCGAGTGGCCCGCCCCCCAACCAGCCTCACTCCGCCAACCCGGCCAGTGCCCCGCGCAATGCCTCGATCCCCTCGCCCGTCTCGGCGCTTGTCACCATCACCTCGGGATGCGCCGCGGGATGCTTGCGCGCCATCGCTCTCACCTCGGCGACCTTACGCGCCAGTGCGCCCGGCTTCACCGCGTCGGCCTTGGTCAGCACCAATTGGAACGTTACGGCCGCGCGATCGAGCAGCTCCATCACCGCGCGATCCGCTTCCTTCAGCTCGATCCGCGCGTCCAGCAGCAGCAGCACGCGCCGCAGCGTCGGCCGGCCGCGCAGATAGTCGAACATCAGGCCCTGCCAGTCGGCCTTGATGTCCTTGCCGGCCTTTGCGTAGCCGTAGCCCGGCATATCCACCAGGGTCAGCCGTCCGCCCAGGTCGAAGAAATTGAGCTGCCGCGTGCGGCCCGGCGTGTTGGATACGCGCGCCAGCGCCCGCTGCCCGGTCAGCGCATTCATCAATGACGACTTGCCGACATTGGATCGCCCGGCGAATGCTACCTCTGGTCCTCGCGGGCCGGGTAGCTGATCGATCCGCTGCGCCGCGTAGATGAAGTTGCAGAAGCCGGCAAATAGCAGACGTCCCGCTTCCAGGCTAGCGGCTTCCAGCGCGGCTTTGTCGTCGGCCCCCGAAGGCTTCTCCCCCTCCCCTTGCGGGCTTGGGGCGCGAAGCGGACCAAGGATAGGGGGAGGGGTTGGAGCGCACGAGACCTCGGTGCGACCCTGGCGCCTACCCCTCCCCCCGCCCCCCTCCCTCAAGGGGAGGGGGAGAAGGGTGCGTGCCATCAGGTGCGCGCCAGGCCGGGCCGCGCCAGATGCGTGCGCTTCATGATCAGCCATTGCTGCGCGATCGACAACAGATTGTTCCAGCTCCAGTAGATCACCAGCCCAGCCGGAAAATTCGCCAGCATGAAGGTGAAGATGATCGGCATGAACTGAAACAGCCGCGCCTGCACCGGATCGGGCGGCGGCGGGTTGAGCCTCTGCTGCAGGAACATCGTGCACCCCATGATCAGCGGCCAGGCGCCCAGGTGCAGGAACGGCGCGATGATCGTCGGATCGAACGGGATCAGTCCGAACAGGTTGAACACGTTGGTCGAGTCCACCGCCGACAGATCGTGGATCCAGCCGAAGAACGGGGCATGCCGCATCTCAATGGTCACGAAAATGTCTTTGTACAGCGAGAAGAACACCGGGATCTGCACCACCATCGGCAGGCAGCCCGAGGCCGGGTTCACCTTCTCTTGCTTGTATAGCGACATCATCTCCTGCTGCATGCGCTGCGGCTCGTCCTTGAAGCGCTCGCGCAGCGCCGTCATCTTCGGCCCGAGCAGCTTCATCTTGCTCATCGAGCGATAGGAGTAGTTGGCCAGCGGGAAGAACAGCGCCTTGACGCAGACGGTGAACACCATGATCGCCAGGCCGAAATTCCCCAGCACGCTGTTCAGCCAGTCGAGGGCAAGGAAAATCGGCTGCGTCAGGAACCAGAAATATCCCCAGTCGATTGCATAATCGAACATCGGGATGCGCAAATTCGTCTCATAAGAACGCAGTAGCGAAACAACTTTGGCGCCCGCGAACAGGTGTGACGGCAACACCGCGCTCGCACCCGGCGCGACGCTGACCGGATCCTTGGTGACGTAGTCCACCTGGTAATGGTCGCCGTCCTCGGAGCTGTGGCGGAAATTCACCGTCGAGGCCACCGACTGGTCGGGCACCAGCGCGGTCAGCCAGTATTTGTCGGTCATCCCGGCCCAGCCGCCGGCGGCCGTCGCGTCATACGCCAGGCCGTCGCGCTTTTCGCCCTCGCTCTTTGTCTTGGCGTATGTGGTCTCCTGCAAGGTGCCGTTGACCACGCCGAGCAACCCCTCGAACAGCACGTAGTAGCCGGACACTTTCGGCGTGTAGTCGCGCCGCACCCGCGCCCAGGGGAACAGCGTAACCGGCGCGCCGGTGGCGTTCTTCACGCGTTGCTCGACGCTGAACATGTAGTTGTCATCGATCGACAGCGCGATCTCGAACGTCAGCCCGGCGCCGTTGTTCCACGACAGCGTCACCGGCTTGCCAACGTCCAGCGACGGCGCCGAGGCAGTCCACACCGTGTCATTGTCCGGCAGCTTCAACGTCTGGCCCGCCGGCAGCCCCACTGACTGCCCCGGCGGCTGCGCAGCCGGGGCAGTCCAGCCGTACTGCACATAATACGGCTCCGGATCGGAGCGCGGCTCCAGCAGGCGCACCAGCGGCGAGTTCGGCGCCAGCGTCTCGCGGTAGTCCTTCAGCTCCAAATCGTCGATCCGCGCGCCCAGCAGGCTGATCGAACCCACCACCCGCGGCGCATCGATCTTGACCCGCGGCACGGTCTTCGGCACCCCGTTCGCCTGGGCCAGAGCCCCCGGCGCGCCGGACGCGGGCTTCCCCGTCGCGGTCTGTGATTGCCCGGACGGCGTCTGGCCGCCTGCGGTCTGCTCAGTCGTCGCCGGCTGGTGCGGCGGTACCGCCGGGTGCGGCATCAGCAACTGAAAGCCGAGCAGGATGGCGACCGAGATGGCGATCGCGAGGAAAAGCCGCTTCTGGTCCATCACCGCTCCGTCACGCGAGCTGGGGGCACCGGATCGTAGCCGCCGTCACACCATGGGTTGCACCGCGCGATGCGCCACGCCGCGAGACCGCCGCCGCGTACCGCGCCATGCGTCCTGAATGCCTCGATCGCGTAGTCCGAACAGCTTGGGAAAAACCGGCAATTGGCACCGATCACCGGCCGCAGCGTCCATTGATAGGCACGCACAGCCCCAACCGCCACCCGGGCGCCCACACTCATGTCACGCCAACCTTGGCCAGCGCGCGCCGCAGATCCTGGCGCAAGGCACCAAACGTGCGCCCACGCGTCGCCTCTCGCCCGATCAGCACCAGGTCCACACCCACCAACGGCTGCTCCGCCAGGTTCAACCGCGCCGCCTCCTTCAAGCGCCGGCGCGTGCGATTGCGCACCACCGCGTTGCCGACCCGCTTGGTCACGGTGAAACCGAGCCGTGCCGGCCCATCATCGCCACGCTTCAACGCTTGCAACACAAGCCCTGGCATAGGCGCCTTGCGCCCCTTGGCAGCGAGCAGCAAAAACTCGGCGCGGCGCTTGAGACGACCCGGGGCGGCCACGCAAACCCCCCTAGGTCAGGCCGACAGACGCTTGCGGCCCTTGGCGCGGCGATTGGCCAGAACCTTGCGACCGCCGACCGTGGCCATGCGGGCGCGGAAACCGTGCCGGCGCTTGCGGACAAGCTTGGACGGCTGGTAGGTGCGCTTCACGGATTCTGCACTCCGACGAAATGGAAAAGCCACGCGAACGCGAGGCCACCCTCGTCACGGTCCCCGTCGCAGGCGGCGGCTTATACGGGCGCCCCCTCACGCCGTCAATCACGGGGCCATCGCCCGAGCGAAGCAAGATCAGGGCGCTGCCCTGAAACCCGCCAAGGGGCAGCGCCCCTTGATGGGGTCCGGGGCAAAGCCCCGGCCTTGCTTCGCTCGGGCGATGGCCCTCTGGATGCCGGCGCGGGGCGTTCGATGTAGAAGGCCGTGGTGGGATCGTCGCGGGGGGTTGGCGCGGGAATGGGTCAGGTGCAGAGGTTGGTTCGGTTGCCCGCCGGATCGCCGGGCCGGTCGCCGATGGCTGTGCCGGCCCGGCGGCCGCGCCCGCTCGGCCCGCTGCTGACTGCCTCGCTGGCGCTGCATCTCGGTCTTCTGATCCTGCTGCTGGTGACCATCGAGCGCCAACCGCGCCAGACCGACGAGGCACCGCCGGCGGATTTCGCCATGGTGTTCGAGGGTCATTCGCCGGAGCGCAATTCTGGGCCCAATCCGGAGTTGAACCATCCGCCGCGGCCCGGTTCTCCGGCGCCGGCCACTGCCGTGCCGGCGGTTCCGTCGCTGCCGCCAACCGTCGCGATCCTGCCGCCGCCGCCACCCCCGCCGCGGAGCCAGGCGGAGGCGCGTCTGGCGCCGGCTCCTCCTGCACCGCCACTATCGCAGGCTTCGCCTGCGCCACCGACGTCTCCTCGGGCTCCGGCGTCTCCCGATATTGGGGTGGCGCCGGCTGAGCCGGCGCCGCCGGTGGCTCCGCTGGCGATGGCGATACCTCGCCCGCCGCCGGTTCCCGTGGTGCCGTCGCCATCCGAGACGCCGCGTGCACCGCGCGCGCGGCCGGAGCGCACGACACCGTCACAGCCTGGGCGCGAGCCGGCTTTCCCGACGCCGCTGGCTTTCTCCTTCGGGCTGCCTGGCGCGACGGCGCCGCGTAGCGCCTTAGCCCCGGGGGCCGGCTCGCGCAGCGCATCGCTGCAGAGCGCACCCGCGCGGATATCGCGTCCTGGCCAGCCGGGCACGCTCGACCTGTCCTTTGGCCAGGTCGAGGGCGGTTCCCTCTCGCCATCCTCATCGGTGCAGATGGAGGGCGTCCCCGTCAGCACCGACTGGCTCAACCTGGTCAGCGCCTGGTGGCGGCGCCATGCCTACTACCCTCCGCAAGCCGGGGTGAACGGCGAGGAGGGGGACGTGATGCTGCACATGCGGGTCGACCATGACGGGCGGGTGGAGGCGCTGGAGCTGGTTGGGCATTCGGGGTCGCAGTGGCTCGACCTGGGCGGGCTGTCGATCTTCCGTGACGCGCACCTGCCGCCGCTGCCGCAGGATATGCCGGAGGCGCAGATCCCGTTCCACGTGACGATCCACTACGTCATCGTCCGCCAACCTTGAACCGGGGGTGGTGTCCTGGTTTGAGGCCGGCACCGGCCGCACCGCCGCACCGCCCACGCGAATATGCGTAACTGCTCGGCTATCCCCTCTGCACCGTGAAGCTCTGGCAAGTCTTGCGGCCGTGGGTGGGTTTGCGACCCTCCGACGGGGTCCTTCCGGTGCATGACGCGTCCGTCGGGCATCGCGCGTGGGGTAGGTGAGCAATTGCGTAACGAAGGGAAGAAGAAGGTTTTTAACGCAAATGGCGCAGATAGATCGGTTCCGGTCGGGCTTTCCGAGTTAAACCGTGGCTTCCTCTTGGTTTTATGAATGCCTTCGGCGGAGCGCGCCCGGATATCGCCGGATTCGCTCGGTGTACGTTTGGCCGCCGGCCCATTTGCGTTATTTGCGTTAAAAACCTTCTTCTTCGTGGCTGCCGCGCAGCACTGGCAGCCAGCCGCCCGAATGATCGACGCTTCGGTGCTGCACCCCCGCCATGCCGGTATCCACGCCTTGCCTTTAGTTGCGGCAAAGAGTTGTGGATGCCGGCAGGAGCCTGCCCTCGGACGCTTGACCCGGGAGCCGGCATGACGGGGGTAAGTCGCACCTGGTCCGGCAATTGTCATGCTCGGCGGCTGGACAGGCGGCGCCCGATCGGCCACACGCGAACGGCGGCTTCCTTCGATTGGCATGACCCTCGCGCGCCTCAAGCACTTGCTGCCGCTCGCGCTGCTGATCGCGGGCCTGGTTGCGCTGTGGGTATTCGGCCTGCGGCGCGACCTCTCCTGGGCGAGCCTGTCGCGCCACCAGGCCGAGTTGCTCGCCGTGGTTGCGGCGCACCCGATCGAGGCCGGCGCGGCCTATGTCGCCATCTATGCGATAACGGTCGCGTGCTCGCTGCCCGAGGGGGCGCTGGTGACCATCGCGGGCGGTCTGCTGTTCGGCCCGGCGTTGGGCGGTGTGCTGGCGATCATTGGCGCCAGCACCGGCGCGGTCATCCTGTTCCTGGCCGCGCGCTACGCCTTCGCCGACCTGGTCGCCGCGCGCGCCGCCCCGTTCATGGCGCGGATCCGTCCGGGGATCGAGCGGGACGGTTTTCTCTACCTGCTGGCCCTGCGGCTGGTGCCGGTGTTTCCGTTCTGGCTGCTGAACCTGGTCGCCGCGGCGTGCGGCATGCGGTTGCTGCCGTTCACCCTGGCGACGGTGCTGGGCATCATTCCGGGTACGTTCGTTTATGCCTGGGTTGGCGCGGGTCTTGCGGATGTGCTGGCGGCTGGCGGCACACCGGATTTCGCGATGATATTCTCTCCCCGCATTCTGCTGCCGCTGCTGGCTTTGGCGACGCTGACGCTGGTGCCGGTGGCCTGGCGCGCCGTCAGGCCGCGCAACGCCAACGGGCGCCAAGCCGGGGGGCGCCATGCCGAGGGGCGCAAAGCCAAGGGGCGGACTGCCGAGGGGTGTCATGCCGAAGGGCATGACCCCGACGGACGTAATGCCGAGGGGCGCAACGCCAAGGGGCGTAATGCCAAGGGGCGTAATGCCTGAGTTCGACCTGGCGGTGATCGGTGCCGGCGCGGCGGGGCTTTCGGTCACGGCGGTGGCCGCACAGCTCGGCCTCAAGGTGGCACTGATCGAGCGCGAGCGCATGGGCGGCGACTGCCTGAACACCGGCTGCGTGCCCTCCAAGGCGCTGCTGGCGGCGGCGCACGCGGCGCAGTCCGCTCGCGCGGCCAGCCGGTTCGGCGTCCGCTTGCCCGAGCCGGTGATCGACTGGGACGCGGTGCGCGCGCATGTCGCCGGCACCATCGCCGCGATCGCGCCGATGGACTCCGAGGCCCGCTTCCGCGCGCTGGGCGCCGAGGTGCTGCGCGGTGAGGCCCGCTTCCTCGACCCCGGCACGCTGGGTATCGACGGCCGCCGGCTGACGGCGCGGCGCATCATCATCGCCGCCGGCAGCCGCGCCGCCGTCCCGCCGATCCCCGGCCTGGACGCGACCCCCCACCTGACCAACGAAACACTATTCACGCTGGCGGACCCACCGGCGCACCTGCTGGTTCTGGGCGGCGGGCCGGTGGGGCTGGAGATGGCCACGGCGCATGCCGGGCTGGGCTGCCAGGTCACCCTGGTCGAAGCCGACCGCATCGCCGCGCGCGAGGATCCGGAGTTGGCGGACGGATTGCGCCGCGCCGTGATCGCGCAGGGCGTGACATTGATCGAGGGGGCGTCGGTCACCGCCGTCGAACCTGGCCCCATCCTTGTCCTGGGCGATGGCCGGCGCCTGGCCGGCAGCCACCTGCTGATTGCCGTCGGCCGCCGGCCGAACCTGGAGCGCCTGGCGCTGGACGCCGGCAACGTGCGCGCTGGTCCAGCCGGCATCGCCACCGATCGCGGCCTGCGCAGCGTGACCAACCGCCGCGTCTTCGCCATCGGCGACATCGCCGATCCCGCCGGCATCGGGCCGCGCGCCTTCACCCATGTCGGCAGCTACCATGCCTCGATTGTTATCCGCCGCGCGCTGTTCCGCCTGCCGGCGCGGCTCGACTATGGCGCGCTGCCGCGGGTGATCTACACCACGCCCGAGCTCGCCCAGGTCGGTCTGACCGAACAGGAGGCACTGCAGGCCGGTCATCGCGTCACCCTGCTGCGCGCGCCGCTGGCCGAGAACGACCGGGCGGTCACCGAGGGTGACCCGATCGGGCTGGTCAAGCTGGTGATCGCGGGCAGGCGGGTGCTGGGTGCGGGCATCCTGGCGTCGCACGCCGGGGAGATGATCGGCCAATGGACGCTGGCGGTGGCAAGGCGCGTGCCACCGGGCGCGCTGGTGGGGCTGATCGCGCCCTATCCGACCCGTGCCGAGGCGGGAAAACGCGCCCTGACCGGGCTATTCACGTCACGCTTATTCGCTATTCGCACGAAAATGTTTGTCAGGTTGCTATTTTGGTTGCCCTGAGCCAGCCAATCGCTCACTTTACCGAGATGACGAAGTCGTGCGCCACCCATAAGGGACCGGGGCGCGATCTGGGGCGGGGGGCCGCACTGGCGTTGCAGGGCGGAGGCGCGCATGGCGCCTTCACCTGGGGTGTGCTGGATCGGCTGCTCGAAGAGGGGCTTCAGATCGATGCGATCTGCGGCGTTTCGTCGGGCGCCCTGATCGGCGTCGCGCTGGCCCAAGGCCTTGTTCGGGGCGGCCGTAGCGGCGCCCGCGCGGCGATGCGCGAGCTGTGGCGCCGCTTCGCCCAGGCCCACGCGATGAGCCCGCTGCAAAGCGCCCCGCTCGAACGCTGGCTGTGGGGCTGGGATATGTCCAACTCGCTCATCTGGCGCGGGCTGGAGGCGACCATGCGGATGTTCAGCCCGGCGCAGCTCAATCCGTTCGGCCACCAGCCGCTGCGCGCGCTGCTGACTGATCTGATCGATCCGGCGCTGCTCGCCGATCCGGCCGCGCCGCGGCTGATCGTCTCGGCGACCGATGTCGAAACCGGCGAGGCAGCGCTGTTCGAGAACACCGAGATCACGGTGGATGTGTTGCTGGCCTCATGCTGCCTGCCGTTCGTGTTTCCCGCGGTGGAGATCGGCGGCCGCGCCTACTGGGACGGCGGCTATTCCGGCAATCCGCCGCTGAAACCCCTGCTCGCGATGTTGCTGGCCCAGGCGGCGCCGCGCGATCTGCTGCTGGTTCGTGCCCAGCCCGCCCAGCGCCCGGGCGTGCCGCGCACGCCGCTGGAGATCACCAATCGGCTGAACGAGATCGCCTGCCACAACGTGCTGGCCGCCGAATTGGCGGCGCTGCCGGCCGGTATCGCGCTGACCACCTATGATGCCGACGCGGCGCTGCTCGACTTGCCGATCTCGTCCAAATTCAATGGCGAAGAGGAATTTCTGTCGCTGCTGTTCACCGCCGGCCGCGCCGCCGCCGCGATCCAGGGCGTGCCGCGGTCCGCTGCCGGTCGGCCGTATCCGCGGGCCGCCTCGCCGCAGGCCGCCCCGCCGCGCGCCGCCCCGCCGCGCGCCGCCCCGCCGTGCGCCGCCCCGCCGTGCGCCGACAGGATGGTGCTTCAGTGATCCCGTCCGAAGTGATCTTGCTCACATGCCGCCCGGCACCTCGCCGCTATCACCGAATGCGCTGCCACACGGCGGCGGCGTATCGCATTGCCTGCAAGGATCCGGTCCAGCCATGCCGCCAGCCATGTCGCCAGCCATGCCAATAGACATCCCTGGCCCGCGCCCGCCTGCGCGTCCTGCTCTCGACCAACTGGATCGGGACCAACTGGATCGGGACCAACTGGATCGGGACCAGCTGGATCGGGACCAACTCGATCGCGATCGGCGCGTTGGCCCGCGCCGCAGCCTGTCCATCCGGCTGCTGCTGCTCACCATGGTCCTGGTCGTCGTGGCCGAGGTGCTGGTGCTGATCCCCAACGTCGCCCGCGACCGTCGCATGATCCTGCGGGAGAAGACGCTGGAGGCCTACATCGCCGCACTGTCCGCCGCAGCGCCGGCCGACGCGCCGGCGCTGGCGCAGCGGGACGAACTGCTGCGCGCGTCCGGGATCGATGCCATCCGCCTACGCGACCAGCGCGGGACCACGATGGTGCTGGCGGGAGATCCCACCGTGCAGCCGGTCAAGACCTTCGACCTGCGCCAGGAGACCACTTTCCAATCGATGATCCGCGGCATCATGGCGGTCACGGCGACCGACGACGTGCTGGTCCAGATCATCGCCGACACACCGTTCAAACCCGGCACCGAGATCGAATTCGTCATGCACCGGTTGCCGCTGTCCCAGGCGCTGCGCGAGCTGGACGGGCCGGATGCCTGGATGACGCTGATGGTCGCCAGCATCGTCGGCATGGTCCTGTACCTGGCGCTGCTGCACCTGCTGGTCCGCCCGATGCGCCGTCTGACCTCCTCGATCATCGCCTTCCGCGCCGATCCCGAGCATGGCGTGCCGCTGGACCCGGGCGCGGTGACGGTGCTGCGCAACGACGAGATCTCGACGGCCGGGCGCGAGCTGGCGGCAATGCAGCGGGAGTTGCGTGCGGCGCTGTGGCGCAACAGCCGGCTGGCGGCGCTGGGTACCGTGGTGGCCAAGGTCAGCCACGATGTGCGAGGCGTGCTGACGCCGGTGCTGCTGCAGGCAGACCGGCTGGGCAAGCACGCCGATCCCTCGGTTCGCCGCACCGGCGAGTCGCTGGTCCGGGCGGTGGAGCGGGCGATCGACCTCGTGCATCGCACGCTGGACTTCGCGCGGGACGGACCGCCGCCGCCGATGCTGGCGTCGATTCGGCTGCGCGCATTGGTGACCGAAGCGGCCGACAGCGTTCGCGGCACGGTGGCCTTGCTCGAGTTGGACAATCGCATCCCGGTTGACCAGGAGGTCGAGGCCGATCGCAATCATCTGTTCCGCGTGCTGGCCAACCTGCTGCGCAACGCCGCCGAGGCTGGCGCCCGCCGGGTGCGCGCGCGCGTCCGGGAGGATGGCGACATGCTGGCGATCGAGCTGGCCGACGACGGACCGGGCCTGCCGGAGATGGTGCGCGCCAACCTGTTCCGGCCGTTCACCAGCACGCATCGGGCCGGCGGCTCGGGCCTTGGCCTGGCGATCGCGCGCGACCTGATGCTGGCGCATGGGGGCGATATCGGATTGATCGCCACCGGCCCGGGTGGCACGACGTTCCGCCTGACCCTGAAGCTGACCGAACGCGTCGACCGGGAGCCACAGGCGGCAGACTCGGTGTAGCGTCCCGCTGCGCGCGCGTTGCGCTTTTCGCGGGCTTGGGCGCTGATCAGCAATTGCCGCTTCGATGGTGTTCGCATGGGATCAGGCGGGTGGGCCTGGGCGCGTTGCGGCTCGGCAAGCAAGTAATCAAGTGCACACAGAGTTAGAAGGAGTTTCCACAGAGTTTCACCGAGGAAGCAAGCAATGGCGCTTCGCGCAACGGTTCTTGCTTCCTTCGCGCGAAGCGCATCAATAACTTCTCTCGTGGAACTCTGTGGAAACTTCGTGTAACTCTATGTGCACTTGATTGCTTGCTTCTTCTTCGATCCTTGACGACGCACGTGGTCGGGCAAAGGTACGTCGGCGATCACGGACTGAATGCGGTCATCCTGCGCGACGGCACACCAATCTGTGGGTCGCAGTCGCTTCGGTCATTATTGGGCGTGGCCTTGGCTGCCGCGAGCAGAAATGGTGTACGGTTGGGACGACGGTGCCATTCACGACGAGCGTGCTCTAAAATCCCGGCGCGGAGGCAATGATGATGTCGCTCAAGCAATGGCTGACGCTCCTGATTGTGTGCCTGGTCGGGCTCGTCGGACTGTTCGTGGCGGCGGATGCGAGTGAGGGCACGCTCTACGGCCTCGGCCTTCTGGTGTTCGTTGCCGCGGTTGTCTACGCGTTTGCGCTGGTGAAGTGGTACTTCGATCGGCTCGATGCCGAGCGGCACTGACGTGATGACCTCCGATGGGGCGACCTCTGGCGGGGCGAACGGGGACGCGGTGCAAACCGGCACCGCTGGCGCGCGACGCCCGACCGCCGTGTGGGATCCCGGTCAGTATCTGCGCTTTTCCGACCAGCGCCTGCGGCCGGCACTGGATCTGATGGCCCAGGTACCGCTGACCGTGCCGCGTCAAATCGTCGATCTGGGCTGCGGCGCCGGCAACGTCACCGCCATCCTGCAGCAGCGCTTCCCATCCGCCGAGGTCACCGGTGTGGATGGCTCGGCTTCGATGCTGGAGAAGGCGAGGGCCGCGGCGCCCGCGTGCCGCTTCGAGCAGGGCGATTTCGCGACGTGGGTGCCCCATGGGACTCCCCACTGGAGCCCCGAGGGAAGTCCCGAGGGAAGTACCGGCGGAAGTCCTCCGGGGCATCCCGCCATTGCGCCCGACCTGATCTACTCCAACGCGGCGCTGCAATGGGTGGGCGGGCATGCCACGCTGTTCCCCCGCCTGATGTCGCTGCTGGCCGCCGGCGGCGTGCTGGCGGTGCAGATGCCGGCGATGCACGACGCGCCGTTGCGCCGGCTGCAATACGAGGTGGCGGCACACGGCCCCTGGGCCGAACGCCTTGCCAGCCATGTCTCCGCGCCGCCGATCCTGGACGCCGCGGCGTACTGGGACCTGCTGCGTCCGCACGCGGCGGGGCTGGACATCTGGGAGACCGTCTACCTGCATCCGCTTAGCGGCGAGGACGCGGTGGTCGAATGGGCTGCCGGATCGAGCCTGCGGCCATTCCTGGAACCGCTGGAACCGGCCCAGCAGGTGGCGTTCCGCAGCGCCTACGCCGAGGCCTTGCGCCCGCACTACCCCCGCCGCACGGACGGCACGACGCTGCTGCCGTTCCGCCGGCTGTTCCTGATCGCGGTGGCGCCGTAGGGCGGGTGGCCCCCGCGAGGGAATAGCAGGTCGCCGCGCGACAGTGCCTGTGTCCCATCTCGGGGCGATGCGAAGGCTAATACCAGGTTGCGAAACGAGTGCCCCTTTGTGTCATGGCCGTCCTGAACCTGGGGTGGCTCGGTCCTGGCGGCGTCGATGGCTCGTGCCCCGCCAGTCACGCAGAAACACGCCAGAAGCTTGACAGACGAGGATGGCCGTCAGGTCGGTAAAAGGAGGCGCCGCCTGCAAAGCCCTCGGTGCGCGGTCTCGCCGGGCGGCCGCGGCCGCTACGTGCTCTTCGCTGCG
Source organism: uncultured Alphaproteobacteria bacterium (assembly GCA_963826975.1). Classification (GTDB taxonomy): domain Bacteria; phylum Pseudomonadota; class Alphaproteobacteria; order Acetobacterales; family Acetobacteraceae; genus Palsa-883. Next base: position 797,698 of record CAWGZJ010000003.1, read on the forward strand.
GCGGCCCCACCGACGGGCCGGGGGGCGGAACGATCGCGACATAGGGGGGTCGGTCGTCGGTGCACTCGAACCCTCGGACCCAAGATCAAAACTCATCCGGTCAGCAGCAAATCAGGACGGTTACGCGCCCACCGCAACCTGATCTGACCGGCATACAACTCCGGACGTATGACGACCGCGCCATTGCCGGTCGACCTAACGCCCCGCCGGCGCCGCCTTGCTCCCCGGCGCGCCAACTCCCGCCTGCAACTTCAACAGATACGGTTCGGCACGGGTAATCGTCTCAAAATCCTTCAGCCTGTCGTGCGTCGGGTCGCTGTCGTATTGGTCCGCGTTCATCCGCTGCACCGCCTCGTTGTAATCCGAGATGCATTCCGCCTGCTCCTCGGCGTTCCACCGCTCCCACGGGATGCCGCTCTCCTCGGAGTTGCGCCAGTTGTAGGCGGCGTTGCGCGATATGCCGCGGGAACCCGCGACCGCCTGTGGCACCAGGCTCAATTCGATGTAGCTGAACCCGCCGTGCTGGTACTGCCAAACATGCACCAGCTCGTGGATCAGGACCAGCGACCCGGCCGGCGTCAGTTGCATCGTCTTGCCGACGAAATATGCATCCGGCAGGTTGATGAGGTTGCCGGAGGTCCGCGCCGTGTTGCCGCCGGATAACAGGCTGCCGCGGCGGATCTCCACCGCACCCAGGTCGACGCTGGTGTGGAAGATGGTCGTCGCGGCGTCCTTCTCTGGCTGGGTCAGACCACGGCTGTCCGTCGAGGCTTTGTCGCCGAGCCACCCACCCAACGCCGCGCCGCCCAGTCCGCCGAGGATGGCGCCGGCCACCGCCCCGGCGGGCCCGAGCAGCGAGCCGAGCAGCCCCAGCGCGACGCCGCCGACCGCCGCCCCGATGCCGCCGCCGATCAGCGTGCCGGCGAGCGAGCGGCGGATCACCGGCGGTCCGCCGGTGCGGGCGTGCTGGACCACATGGGCCAGCTCGTGCGCCAGCAGCGCCTGGCCGCGGACCGAGCCCGGCTCGTAGCTGCCCCGCGCGAACGCCAGGTGCGGCCCCAGGCTGTACGCGTCCGCACCGATGGCGCGGGCCGTGCGATCCGCCTGCGCGCCGTCGTGGATGCGCACCGAACCAAAATCGAAGCCAAACCGTTGCCCGAACCGCCCGCCGATGTCGGCGGGCAGCGGCCGTCCGGGCTCTCGCGCCACCGCCTCGATTCCGTCGCCGGCGGTCGGCCCGATGCGGCCAGGCGCCTGACCGGACCCCACCGTGCGCTGTTCGCCCCCAGGCACGCCCAGCGCCTGCACGCCCAACGCCCGCCCACCCAGCGCCTGCACGTCCAGCGCCCCCACGCCCAGCGCCTGCCCGCCCAACGTCCGCCCGCCCAGCGCACCGGCGGCCATCCGGTCCGCCTCATGTTCCGCGGCGTCCGTGGGGGCGCCCAGCAGTGGTTGGCGGGCCGACGGCGGACCCAGCGCGACCCCACCGATCGACCAGCGACCGCCGACGCGGCCCGTCATTGCGCCAGGCACCGCCGGGGCGGGCGCACGGGCCGGTCGTACCCAGCGCGGGCTCGCTGCCTCAGGCTCGTGGTCGGCCACTGCGGCGCGGCTGCGTGCTGCGTATTGCCTCGCCGCAACCCGCGTCATCGCTCAGGTTCCGAACTGCTTGGCGAAGGCGGCGACATCCGTTTGCAGGGCCGTGACCGCCGCCTGCTGGGTGGGGTCCGGCTTGCTGCCACTTGCCGCCGGTAGTGGCACCGCGGCGGCCAGGCCGGACAGCGTGGTCAGCAGCGTGGTGCGGCGAGGGTCGGCCTGCACCGCAGCCGTCGGCGTGATCCCGGTCACCTGCGGCAGCACCACCGGCGTGCCGGTCGGCAGCTGCGAGATATTCGAAAGATGCGGATTGGCGGCCAGCAGCGCTTTCTGGGCCACCGCCGCACCGGCCGCGCCCGGCGCCAGTCCATAGACGCGCTGCACCAGCGCCGGCACCGAGCTGTCGCCCTGCAACTGCACGAACTGCATGATTACCACCCAATCAAAGAACGATGTTCAGCGGCGCCCACGGCGAGCTGGTCGGCAACAACGCGTTGTTCACCTCGATCCCGGCCGTCACGATGTTGCCCAGCAACGTCAGGCCCAACTGCTTTTCGGCGTCGAACGGCACCGTGATCGACAGGTCGAAGGTTGTGGAGGCGCCCTGGATACGGTTCTCGCCAACGATCGCCGTCTGCGCCTGCAGCGACACCGCCGGAGCCGAACCCTTCAACCCCGTCGCGCTGGTCGTGCCGTTCACCCGGCAGCGGTTGGCGGTCATCACGCAGGCATCGGCACCCTGCACATCGACCAATGAGAGCACGCTGCTGCCCTCCAGCGCGTTGTCGCTCACCGACACCTCGCAGGTCGTCGCTCCCTGCCCAGTAGCGCCGACAGCGGGACGGATGCGGACGGCGGAGAACTCGCCGGCTTGGGTCTGCGCGGTTGCGCTCTGCCGCACCGTGTTGCCGCGCAACGTCACCTCGACCTGCACCGAGGCCGCGTTGATGCCGTAGCCAACAAGGGCGCCGGCGCCGGACTGGCCGACATCGCTGATATCGTTGCCGGCCACCGTCGCGCGGCTGACCTGGCGGAGCTGGATGCCCGCCGCGGCGGCCATGGTGCCGGTGGAGGCAATGGAGCCCAGCACGTTGTCCTGCACCACAGCGTTCGCGGCGTTGGCAATGTCGATTCCCGCCACCACTCCGGCGTCGGGGGAGGCCGGTGCGTTGACCACGAACACTTCGTTACCGCGCACGATTGCGGTGGCGATCGCTCCAGCGGCACCGGTGACGATGCCGGCGCCCGCGGTCGCGGCGATCGCATTGTCGATCACCGCGGCGGCAAGTATCGGCGCATCGAGCGAGATGCCCGGGCCGAAGATGCCGAACACCCGGTTGCGGAGGATACGGATCTCGCCGATCGCCAGGGTCCCGGCGATCGGGACGGCGATGATGCCGGGTGTGGCGGTCGGGTTGGCTGTGTGGCTGGCGGTGCTCAGCGCGGCGGCACCGTCGAGTTGCGTGACATGGTTGTCGACGATCGTACAGCCGTCCAGCCCGGCGATGATGCCGGGGCCAGCGACCTCGATGTGGTTGGCTGCTACCTGCACCGCGGCGCCGGGGGCAGTGTAGCCCTGCAGGAAAATGCCGCTGAGCACCCCTCCGAGCACGAAATTGCCGGTGATCGCCGTCTGCAGCATATAGGCGCTGTAGCCGGTCTGCGACGGCGTGACGTCACCGAGCGATACGCCGGAGACGGAGCACAGAATCCAATTGCCGCTGGCGCGCAACCCGGCCAGCAGCATCAGTCGCCGGTACGCGACGATACCGGCGCCGTCCGTTTGCGCCGCGCCGACCAGCCCGGCCTTGCCCAGCCCGATCGCGGCAAACAGCTCGTTCTGCCCAATCACGCCCTCGATCAGGAAGCCGTCAAGGCCGATGGCCATGCCGGCGGGAACCAGCGCCCCAGTCGTGGCTGCCCCGACGTTCGTGGATACTCCGATGTTCGTGGTTCCGGTCGAGCTGGGTTGCCCCGGTGCCAGTGCCGCGATGCCGCAGCGTTGCACCGCCACGTCCATGCTGTTGCGCAACAGGATGCCGATCGGCGCGGCGGCGGGCGCGAATGTGGCCGCCGGCGCGATCGCGAAAACGGCAAGGTCCTCGATGCGCAGCCCCAGGTTCGACTCGGCGCTCACCGCGGGGCCGCCCGCCGTGCAGATCAGCGCGGTCGCCGCCCCCTGGCCGGCGATGATGACGTCCTTCAGCCCATTGGCCACCAACGTCGTCGGCAGGATGAACAGGCCGGGACCCAGGCAGACCCGCCCACCGCCCAGCCTCCGCACCGTCTCCAGCGCCATGGCGATCGTCGCGGTGCCGGCGTTGTGGGCATCGGCGGTGACGCAAACGGTGCAGCAGCAATCCGTCCCGGCCGTCGTGGCCGGCGGCCACAGCGTGCGGCAGTCGCCGGTGACGGTGACTGCGCCGCCGGACACCGTGAAGGTCGCCAACGGGCAATAGTGATGCCGGATCCCGAACGGTGGCGCATTGTTCAGCACCTCCACCGAGGCATCGGCGGTGCGCGCGGCGACCGCCCACCAGTCGCCGACATGGAACGTCCCGGACGGTGCGGACGGATCGAGCGTGAGAGTGACGAACACCCCGTCCTCCAGCTCGACCTGCCCAGCGGAGATCGGCAGCAGCCCGTTGGTGTCCACGCCCTGCTGCTGGTCCCATCGGATCAGCCGCGTGTGGCGCGTCGCGTCCGCCGGGTTGAAGCTGCCCGGCAGCGCGCGATCCAGTACCACGGTGCCGGTGGCATCGTTCGGCTGGCCAACGATCCGCACCATCACCCCCGGCTGTCCGGTCAGTTCCAGCACGTCGTCGGTGATCTCCACCCAATCGTTGGCGGAAACCCGCAGCACCGAATCTCGCCCGGTGCTGTCCAGCGTCAGCGTGCTGGTCGCGCCCGAGGTGGTGATCGTCAGCACCCGGCTGACCACCGAGGCGTTCTCCCGCGACCATTTCCAGCGCGCGGCGGTGGTATTGCCGCCGGTGTGGATCTGCACGCGATACAGCCGGTTCTCGATGCCGCGATAGCCGCCCTGGTCGGGCAGGATGCACGGATCGGTCGGCGCCACCGGCGCGTTGGCCAGGGTGCTGATGATCCCGGCCGAGGCCGGGAACACCGCGTTCAGGTCGGTGCTGCACGAGACCGGGTTGGTCGAGGTCGGATCGGCGGTGAGCAATTTGACCTGCCAGACCGTCTGCAGCCGGGTGGTGGTGTCCACCCCGCCCAGGGCAGGGTCGAGCAAGGCGGGTGCCACTTCGACCGCGGTGACCTCGCGCTCCCACACATCCAGAAAAACCAGGCCGTTGGCGGTGATCGCCGGCGGAGGGCCAGGCAGGAAGGGCTGGTTCAGATAGCTGATCGCCTTGCCGCCAAAAGTCTCCTGGGGAAATAGCTCCGCTTGCAGCCCGTCCACGTAACAGCGCCCCGCGCCGATCAGCAGATCGGCCGGGGTGGTGGTGGCAGCGGTGATCGCAAAGCCGTTCGGCGTGGTCAGCCGTGGCACCGCGGCGGGACCGAACGTGTCGTCCGCTTGGGTGGTCCAGCGATGCGCGGCCAGCCGCGCCATCTCGTTCCAGTCGGAATCGAGGTGCACCCGCCCCTGCTGCATGAGCACGGACGAGAAGTGCCGGAGGAGCCCATCCGGGATGCGACTATAGTCGCCGGCCATGTCCGTCTCTCCCCGTTTACGTCACCAGAACAATTGCGGCCGCGCGGCCGAAGGGCAGGTATTCCTGCAGGCGCTGCCGCAGATTGCTCAGTCGCTGCGGCTGTTTCAGGTGGCAGTAGGCGCCCATCTCCGACCCGTCCTCGGCGCCCTGGCCAATCTGCGGTGGGCATCGACGGGCAAGCTGGGCGTAGGCCGGCTGGCCGTAGCGCGTCTCGGTGAAGGCCGGCAGCAGCCACGACACCACCTGGTCGTGGATCGCCTGGAGTTGCGCGGCGGTCAGGTTGGCACCTGCCTGCGGCTGCAACGCGATCTCGTTGGCGATCTCCAGGTCCGGCTGGCAGCGGTAGCGGCGCGGCGTGGTGGAACCGTCGGGCACGAAGCTGAAGCGCACGCAGCCGCTCTGCCGGCGCACCGTCGTCACCACGCCGGTGAACAGGGCCTCGGTGGCACTGTCGATCTGGCGCAGGAAGAGCGGCCCGAACACCGTGCTGCGCTCGATCCACAGCGCCGGGCCGTTCACCGGTGGGGTACCTGGCGCGCCGATCGCGGGGCCGCCGGCGCCGTCGAGAATCGAATCGAGCAGCCAGATCCGGCTGCCCTCCACGTCCGCAACGTCGAGCGGCCCGGTGATGCTGAAAATGAACTCCAGATCCAGCGGCTGCGCGCCGTGCGCCACGACGGACGGCGACTGTGATGCGGGCTTGCCCCCCGCCCCGATCGCCAGCCCCGGCACCAGCGTGCTGTGCAGCACGCGCAGCCGGCCCAGTGCGCCGCTCACGGTCACCGCGCCCTCGATCAGCAGCCCGGACAGGGTCAGCATGGCGTCGGCCGGGCCGCTGACGGTGAGCGGGGCGGCGAGATGCAGATGCGGGCGGGTCAGGTCGGCGGCCTCGATCGCCAGGCTCTCGCCGGCACCAAGCGTGACCGACAGGGTCTCGGCATAACTGGCGCTATCGAGGATCGAGATCAGCGCCTGGCCCTTCCCCGCTGTGGCGGCGATGGCCGCGGCGATGGTGGTGAACTGCGCGGCACCGGGTTTCTGCGCGATGGTGACGATGAAGCTCTCGCTGTGTGGCGGCAGCAGGAATGCCTGCCGGTCGTACCCGCCGCCGCCGAGATCGGCCGGAAAGCCGCGGAATGCCGAAACCCCGACCGAACTGGCCGCGGCGAAGCCGGGTCCGAGCGCGATCCGCCCCATTGCGACGTCCACGCCGACCGTGTTGCTGGGCGGCTGGCGCCAGGTCGCCAGGTTCATGCACTGGATCTGCTCCGGCGGGATCGGCGTGCCATCCACCACAAGGAACAGGCTCGCGGACGTGTCGGTGGGCAGCGTTCCGGCCGGTGCGGTGCCGAACTGGCCATAGAACTGGGTGAAGCCCGCGGTGGCACCGGCAGCGTGATATTGCACAAGGTCGTCGTAGAACGCCGCCGGACGGATGCGGCCGGGCAGCAACGGCTCGGCGCTGGGGATGGTGGCGTCGATGCTCTGCTGATAGCGCGCGAACAGCGGCGCGTCCTGGCCGAGCGGACTGGCGCTGAAGCAGTAGCTGCCGGCGGCGATCAGCGGGCGCGCCGCGGTCTGGTCCAACGCGGTGCTTTGCAGCCGCCAGAGGTAGATGCCGACATTCGGGATGTTGTGCCAGCCATGTGTCTGGCCGGGCGGGCGCACGTCGACAATACGCGGTGTGGCGTCGAACGGGCCGTCGATGCGGTCGATGTCCGGCACGCTGCGCAGGTCGGGCGCGTAGAAGCTGGTAGGCCGGATGTGATTGCGCACCGCCTGCGACCACGCCAGCGTCTGGAAGAACTCCCGCACATGCGCCGCCCACCCGGTCACGTCGGCCGCGAGCTGTTCCAGCATCGGCAGCGTGGTCTTGCGGCGGCGATAATAGATCGTCTTCGCCACGTCGGCGCGGGCGCGCAGCGCGATTTGCGGCTGGAAGCTCGGCCCCTGCAAATCGGTGCACAGGGAGGCGACCGTCCCGGTGTCGGCAATCCGCGAGCTGTCGATCAGCGGCGTGGTTTGCAGCAGGTCGCCGATATAGGGCACCACCCAGGGAGCGCACGTCTCGATGAACAGGTTGTCGTAGCTCTGCGCCAGGTCCTCCTCCAGGACCGCCATTTGGTCGGCCAGCACGGACACAAGGTCCTGCAGCGGGCCGCCCTGGGCGGTGTCGCGCAGCCTGATCCAGGCGGGCAGCAGGCCATACAGCGTGGTGGCGTCGAAGCTCATGCCATCGCTCCCAGCACGGCCAGCTTCCCCGGATCGAGCGTCAGCACCTCGGCCGGCACCGCGCTCTGTGCCCCGGTAGTGCCACCGGCGGCACCCAGCCGCGGACTGAGCCCCGGTGGCTGGTCACTGCGATAGAGCATCGTCACCTGCACCGCGGCGACGCCGGCGGCGCCCTGGGCAATCTCCACCACCTCCGACAGCGCGACCGCCTGACCGAAACCGCGGGCATCGAAGGTGTAGGCGGCGCGCAGCGCGGCCACCGCCGCCTGTTGCGCGGCGGCGTCATTGCCCGACACGGCGGGCCGCACCAGCAGACCGATCCGAAAGGTCACCGGGCTGTACGATTGCAGCAGCAGCGGCACCGCGACCTCGCCGAAGTTGGCGAGCGACGCGGCGAGCTTGCCGGCCACATCGCCGTCCGGCGGCACCGCCGCGCCCGCCTGGCCGGCAAGCGTCAGCACCAGGCGCCGCCGCGTGCCATCCCAGGACCAGGTGGCGAGCGCCTTGGCGATGCCGGCAAAACTCTGCGCGTAGCTCTGGTAGTCCAACAGCGACACCGCGCGGTCCAGCGTGGCGACACTGCGCGGGGCGCTGGCACGGGCGCCCTTCAACGGCTCGGGATCGGCACCGTCGATTGCCGGCAGCGGATTGATCACTGCCTTCAACCCGAGCGGCCTGCTCAACAGCAGACTGATCTGCCCGGCATCGACATTGCCGGCGGCGCCCAGCCCTCGGCGGTATTGCGCCCGCAGGTTCATCGTGCCGGAGGGCGGGCGCGCGCCATACAGCGCGCCGTCGCCGAACAGCACATTGGTGTTGCCAAGCTCGTCGCGCCGTTCGGCGAACACCTGCGCATGGGTGCCCTGGCCGTACAGCGTGTCCGCCTCGGTCCACGGCACGTCGTTGGCGAACACCTGAAGCGAGGACTGCACGCCGGTGGGCGTGGCGGCCAGCGTCCAGGTCACCGGCGGCTGGCGCAGTTGGAACGACTGGAATGACGTTGCGGCGTTACCGCTGCCCATCACCTCCTGCACCGTCTGCCCCACCGTCGCCTGGGCGACGTTGCCGTAGATGGTCACGGTGCTGCGGTCGTAGAAATTCACCAGCGGCTTGACCGGGACGATCGCGGTGTGCAGCAGGTCGCTCTGATCCACGCTGCCGATCGTCACTGTCTCGGCCAGCACCGGGTCGGCTGTCAGCGCCGGCACCTGGGTGAAGGACGCGGCGGCGGTAGCGATCGTGCCGGTCCAACCGTCGATCGCCTGCAACGTATAGACGCCGGCGGCGTGGCCCAGCAGGAAGAACTGATCGCCGAGTTTTGGCGTGCGCGTGCTGCTATCCTGCGCGGTCAGCACCAGCCCCGGCACCGCGGCCGCGAGGCGAGCAAGCTGGCCCGCGACGACCAGCGTGCGGCCGCTTTGCAGCCCGCCGACATAGCTGGCGAGGGTCAGCCGGGTGCGTTCCAGCGGCCCGTTGATCGGGCGTTCCGCCAGGGACTGCGCCTCGCTTTGCAGGAACACGCTGGCCCGGCGCGGGGAGAACCAGTCGATGTTCATGCCCGAGATGAACAGGCGCGTGGCGCGGCCCGTCAGGGCGAATTCCGCCAGATTGGTCTCGGCGGCACCGTCGATGTGGAACAGCTCGGCGGTGTGCGACGACGCACTGCTGCCGGCCTCGGTCAGCACCACCCAGCCGCCCGGCACCGCCTGGGAATAGACGGTGTCCAGGTCGATCGAGTCCGCGGTCGACGGCAGGTATTGTTCAGCCCAACTGTACTGGTCGCCGGCGTAGATCCCAACCGGCGCCGTGGTCTGGGTCTGCTGCGACGGCAGCGCACCCCACAGCGGCGCATTGTAGCCGAACAGCGAGCCCTGCCGGCGAAACAGCACCACCAGCGGCGGCGCGTCCTCGGTGTACGGCGAGTCGGGGCCAAGTGCGCGGTCGAGCACCAGGTGCGTCACGCCGGTGGGCGCGCCGGTGACGGGATCCTTGCCGCCCGCCTTGACGTCGGCGGTGACCTTGACGATGCGGCGGAAGTCCCACTGCTCGCTGGTGGTGGGGTTGGCCTGCTTGTCGGCGCCGATCACCGCTACCGTGTCACCCGGCTTGACGTTGAGGCCGCCGCCGACGAGCCAGATGTCGGTGCTGCCGGTGTGTGGCACCACCAGTCGCGTCTGGCGCGGCTGCATCGCACTCCATTCCGGACGTGCGGTAATGTCCTCGACGGTCTCGAAGGTCTGCGCGGTCTGGCCGGGTCCCGGGATGCTCTGCGCCTGGGTGCCGACCGGCAGGTCCAGCGAGGTCGGCGAGCCGGCGGTGGTGTCCATCGTGAACGCCAGCGGCGTGTGCGCGGCGACACCCGGTGCCAGTTCGTAACCGATCAACCGCGCGAGCTCGAGCACGCTGCGCTGTTCGGTGGCGGTGCGCAGGTAATTCTCCTGTGCGTAGCGCTCCTGATAGAATGTCAGCACGTCGGCGACGCAGGCGAACGCATCGAGCAGGGAAATGGTGAAATCGTCCGGGCTGCGTGTGGTGAACGCGGCGAGGGCAGGGCGGTCGGTGTCCGACAGGCCCGCCACCATGCTCGAGAGGAAGCTGCCGTAGGTACCCACGCGCGCGACGATTGCCGGCTGGCCGGGCGGGTTGTCCACCACCACCGGCGTCGCCGGCGCCACGCCGGCGCAGCCGCCGCAGCACGTGGTGAGCGAACTGCTCATCGCCGCACCCACGCCCGGCAGAGCAGGAGATGCCACGGTCCGGTCATTGCCCCCCCACCACCGTCAGGTTCAGCACGCCGTGTTCGGGATAGTTCGGGTCGTTGTCGCAACGCGGCATTTCCTGCGGCCCGAATACCAGCTCCCAGTTCGCCAGGCCGTCGCCCGCCGGCTGATACAGCCGCTCGAACCGCGTCACCTGCACGGAGTCGACGCCCGCCACCGCCTGCGCCGCGGCATAGATCCGGCTGAGGTAAAGCGTTTCGCCAAAACTGGCCTGCGCCGGGTTGAAAAAGGCCGGCGTGCCGTCCGCCAGCGTGCCGGTCCCGAAGATGCTGCGCAGCGCACGGGTCACATCGGCGCGGAACCACGGCGGCCGCACGCACACCGCAAGGTCGATACGCAACGGCACCAGCACCGGGCCGTTCACCTGAAGGTCGTGACCGATGACGCGGTAGCGTTCCAGGTAGCTCGCGATGGTGGACTCGAAATTCACATCCACCGCGACGCCGCCCGGACGAGCGACGGTGTCGAACACGGTCAACCAACTGCCGGTCCAGCGGAAATCCGCCGTCGCCTGCGCCACCGCCGGGTTACGCAAGGAGACGTCCTGCCAGTCGACCGCCGTCACCGCGCGCTCCTGCACGCGGAACGCCTGCGGCGCAGCCATGCGCACGCTGTCCTCACTTTCCGGGTCCACGCCTCCTTCCGCCGGCAGCGGATTGGTGACGGTCAGGATGCCCGGTGGCAGCGCGCCGCTGACCGGCGCCGCGACGTGGACGATGCTGCCGGCCCCGACGTTGCCCGCGACACCGTTGCCGACGCGGTAGATCGCGGTGAAGTCGGTGCCCGCCGGCGGGCGCAGCGCATATTCGTCATCACCGAAACGCAGCCGGGCGATCAGGTCGCTGTCGATCTCCACGACAAAATCGGTATCCGTCTCGTGGCTCTCCAACAGGTCCTGGCGTGCCGTCCAGACGGTCGAGCCGGACGGCGTCGTGCCGGTCAGGTGGATCGCTGGCAGGCAGTCGCCGGAATCCCACTGCATCGCGGCGGCGGCGGGCGCGGTCGGATCGAACGGGATCAGCGTCGCTTCCTGTTCGCCCTCGAAAGTAACGATCTGCTCCACCTGGCCCACCTGGGTCAGCGGCGCGTTCGCGAGCGACGGCGTGAAGCGCGCGGGGACGGCCTGTGGCGCCGCTGGATTGCAGCGGTCGCCGCCGGCGGTCGCCACCGCGTACAGCGTTGGCGCCGGCATTGTACCCAGATCCTCGACCGGCTGCGTCAGCCCGTGATCGGCGAGTGCGACGTTGCCCCACGCGAGGCTCACGTTGGTCAGCGTCCGGCTGCCGTGCGCCGCATCGGTGATCGAGGACACGCACACCGGAAACGTCAGTGCGTCCTGCACCGCCCAGGTGATGTCCACGATGGCGGTGCCGGTCAGCGGATCGGTGCGGGCCGGAGCGCCGGGCACCGGATTCATCGTGACGACCCGGATCGCCTGCCGGTGCGTGGCATCGGCGTCCGCCGGCACGCCGGTATCCGGCCCCATCATCTCCTGAAAAATCAGCACGCGCCCACGCAGGTCCGGCAGCGTCCCGGTTGGCGCGACCAGCGTTGCCGTGGTGCTGCCGGCCGGCAGGCAGCAGCGGCCGTCGCCCCAGGTGTAGAAGTGCAACTGGTTCAGCGACGAGAACAGCACGAGGTCCTGCATCGTCTCGAAGCAGGTCGGCAGCGCCGACAGCGCCGCGTTGCGCTCAGCGGCGGTGACCAACGTGGCATCCTGCACGTGGGTCATCAGCAGCGTGCCCGGCAGCGGCGCGTGCGGGCCGGGCAGCGTGTGCCCGTCGGCCGCGCCGGCAACGGTCAGCGCCACCCAAACGCGGGCATTGCAGCCGTCGCTAATGGCGTAGTCTACCAGCTTCGCATGGCGGCGCAGCGAAACGCGGCGGCGCGCGGTGTGCAAATACGCCTCGGTCGCGATCGCATCCTGCTGGTAGCTAAGATGATCGGCGGCGTACGCCAGCACCTCGACCAGCGCGATCCCGGCATCGGCGGGATTGCGCTCAGTCCAGCCGGGCGCGGTCAGCGCCATGCGGTCGAGCATCAGCGCGCGAAGCGTTGGGTAGTCCTTCGCCAAATAGTCGATCTGCGGTGGCGGCAGGCTCGGCACCGGGCAGGTGGCGACGGCGGCACAGTCGATATCCGCCGGACATTCCACCTTGAAACTGAAACTGATCTGATACAGCACCGGATCGAGGCCGGGCAGCGGCGACCCGTCGGGCCCGACCAGGCTGAGCGTGTACGGCGAGTAGTCGCCATAGGCGGTCAGGTGCACCACCAGAATGGCGCCGTCATAGCTGACCGTATCGCACTGGATGCCGGTGATGCGCTCGCCGCCGGTGATGACGACGTTGGCCGGCGTGATGCCCGCCTGCGCCGGCGTGCGGACGAAGCTGACGCGGAGTTGGCGCTGCCGCAGCGCCGGCGTGGCGGCTTCCAGGTCGACGACGTCGATCCAATCAATGCCGTTGAGCGTCGCGCTGGCCAGCACCAGGCGCCGGCGGTTCTGGTCGCAGCAGGAAAACGCGGTCATGGCGCGGTCACCGCGGTAAAGTTCGCACTGCGGGCGGTCTGCGTAAGCCGGTCGAAATACGCGACAGTGATGGTCAGCGTGCCGTCGTCGCCCGGCGTGACCGTAACGGTCTGCACAATCAGGCGATGCGACAGGAATTTCTGCAACGCGCCCTGGATCAGGTACTGCACCGTCGCGGCCAGCGTGTCGGAGGCCGGCGCGAACGCGAGTTGCAGCACGCCGCTGCCGAAATCCGGGCGGTTCACCCGCTCGCCCGGCGCGGTCATCAGCACCTGGCCGATCAGGTCGCGCAGATGCGTCTCGTCGTCGGTCGGCGCGGTGCGGCCGCGCGCGTCGAACTGGTACGGGAAGGCGATGTTGCCCGGCATCGCGCTACATCCCGATCACGCGCGTCTGCACCATCACCGGCAGCAGCGGGGTGCCCCCGGGGGCGCACAGCGCCTGACTGTCCATCAGCAGCAGCGGCTGGCCGGTGCTGGTGAGGCGAAGCGCCGAGGTGACGAACTGCGCGGTGAGGCATGGACCGGGCGCCGGCGGCACCAGCGGGCAGCCGACGATGGCCCACGGACCCGCGATCGTTGCGGTCGGCATGCCGTTGACCAGCACACGCGGATTGGGCACCAGCGGCTGCGCCTGTCCGGCATGCGCGCACGTCACGATCGCGCCCTGGTGCAGCAGGGGTCCCGGCATCGTCGCGCGCCCTACACCACGGTCAGTGCGCCCTCGTTGATGACGACGCTTGGTCCCGCCATCACGATCGATGCGCCCTGGCCGTTCTGGATGATGATGCCCGTCTCGTTGATGGTGATGGTGGCTCCCGTCATGCTCTTGATCATGATCCCGCCGGTCGGTCCGGGCAGGTCGGACACCGTCAGGCTGTTTTGCAGCGGCGTTTGCAAAGTGATCGCCGGCACCGGCGGCGGATACAGCAGCGCCGCGGCCGGCACCTCGGCGGCGCTGCCGAAGAAGCAGCCGGTCCAGATCGGATAATCCGGGTCGCCCTGCTCGAACTCCATCCACACGCCGGCGCCGATCGCGGGCACGCAGAACACGCCGGTCTGGATGCCGCCCCAGGGCAGGCACGGCAGCGCCCAACTCGTCGGAATGACGCTGGAGACATCCGGCACCATCGCCATGATGCGGCCGCGTTGTTCCGGATCGATGTTGTTGATCACGGTGCCGCGGAACTTGCCGTAGAAGCGGCCGGAGCCGAGCCGGGGCAGCGTGCCGGAGGCGGTTGCCGTGTCGCTCATGTTGTTGGGTCGCTCATGCGGGCACCTGCGGCAGGGTGGAGAGCAGTCCGTTGCGGGCCAGGCTGAAACTTTGCTTGTACTCGCCGCGCTTGATGTTGTGGGTGACCTGCTTGACGTAATGCAGTCCGTCGAACGCCGGCCCGGCGCCGCGCACCCCGACAAGCTGGCGCGATTGCAGCAGGCGGCCGTAGCGCAATACGTCCAGCCGGCCGTTGCCGAACACGCAGTCCGACGATTGGGCCGCCTTGGTCAGGCCGATCACGATGCCCTGCAGCGGCGAGTATTTCGCCGGCCAGGACAGGAACTCGACATGCGGCGGCATCGGCGTGATGGCACCGAGCGGCGGGCTGAGCGGGGTGATGTCGGGGATCGGGATCGGGATCGGCAGCTTGGTAATCGGCTCCTGCACGATCACGACCGGCAGGATTTTTGTGCTCTTGTCGAAACGGAAATCCAGCGACTCGATATTGGTCTCCGCGTCCATGTTGATGTTCAGCGCCGGCTGCGGCACGCCGACCCGGATCTCCGGGCCCCAGTAGGCGATGCTCATTCCCGGTGTCGACCCTGGCTGCACGTAAAATGTATAGCCAACCTCGTCGGCGAGCTGGCGGACATAGGCGAGGTCCTTGCCCTGGTGGCGCGGGATGCTGTCGATCGGCAGCGGCACGTCCAGCAAGATCGACGGCACCACGAACGGCACCAGCCCAAGCACCGCGTACTTGGCGACCACCAGCGCCACCCGCGCCTCCCGCGGCATCGCCGGGTACGGAATTCCCGAGAAGTCGATGTAGCTCATGATCTCGCTGAGATCCTTGCCGCGGATCGTCAGTGTGCTGTGGCCGTCCGCGGTGCCGGGCGTGAGCTGCTGGTCGGTCATCACGCCGTCCATGATGATGTTGGCGTTGCCGCCGATGGTGACCACGATGACGACGCGCACCAATGGGATGCTGGCCCCGCCGGCGAGCAGGAAGATCGTTTGCAGCAACGAGTCGTTGCTGAGCGTGAAGACCAGCTCGAAGCCGCTCTGGGTGCTGCCGGACTGTTCCACCACCTGCACGCTGACCAGCGCGTCGAGCACCGATTCCGGCACCGGCACCGGCACGGCGGGGCCGATCATCAGCGTCATATGGATGCCGTTAACCACCGGGGGCGGTCCCGACGCCCGCGGGGAGCGGGATGGAGATGGTCGAGCCAGGGTTCGCCGTCAGCTCCTCGGGCTGCAACGCACCGTTCGCGTCACACAGCCGCCAGAACGCGAGCGGGTCGCCGAGATATTGCGCCGCCAGCCGGTCGATGCGATCGCCGTCCTGTATGGTGACGCTTTGCAGCGTGCCGAACAGCGAGGGCTGCGGAACCACGCGCCGGCGCAGGTAGGAAACGGTGCGACCGTCCGTCAGCGTAATGGTCGCGGTCGCCACGCCGTTGTAGCGGCTGGTCGGCGGATAGGCGGCATTGGCCAGGCCCAGCGGCTGCAGCAGCGACTGAAGCTGCGCATTCATCGTCGCGCCCTGCAACTGGCCGCTCATGCGCCACCGCCCGGCACGCCGGCGAGGCCCAGCGCGGCCAGTCCGACCGTTGGCGCGCGCCGCGCCAGGGCCTCCTTCTGCTGCTGATAGACCATGTATAGCGCGGTGCCCCGGTCGGTCCAGGCGAAGTCGTCGATCGTCAGCACGCGCATGCCAATCGAGACCTTGGCGCGGATCGGATTCAGGTTGGTGTCGAAGGCTTCCTCGGTGATGCTGAATTCCGTCAGCCGTACCGGCACGATGCGCGAGGTGCTCCAGACGAACAGTGTCAGTGCCAATTCCATCGGCGCGATCTCCAGCGTGCCCTGCTGCGCCAGCGAGTGGTTGGACAGGATGGTCTGGCTGGACGGGTAGATGATCGTCTCCAGCGCCGCGAGCTGCGGCAGCAGGCCGACCGCAACGGCATCAGCGTTCTGGTCGGGGAATTCGAGCTGGTCAGTGGCATCCAGCTCGGCATCCAGCTTGATCGTCTCGACCGGCGGCCCCTTCAGCCGCAGTGGCTCGGAGCGGTTCTGGCCGTCACCGGCGACACTCTGGATCTGCAACGAGCGGGTCAGCGTGTCCGGGTTGTACTGTAGCGCGATCAGGCGCAGCAGCGCGCCGGTATCGGGATCGAGCAGCACCAGGCCGCCCTTGAGGACCCGCGGACTGCCGGAGAAGCCGCTCATCGCCGGTCTCCCGCAGGTCCGCGGTCTTCGACGGATCCACGGTCTCCGGCAGGTCCCCGATCTCCGGCGGGTCCGCGATCCCCAGCAAGCCCTCGACCTCCGGCGGGTCCGCGACCTCCGGCAGATCCGCGGTCTCCGGCCAGTACCCCGTGCAGCGCCTCGGCGACGGCGCGGCCGTTTGCGCCTGCCGCGCGGTGCAGTCGCGCCGTCGGGGCAGCGAGGTGTTCCAGCACGCCGCCACCGCGCAGCAGTGCCGAAGGCGACGAGGTGGCGAGCATAGCCTGTAATTCACGCTGCACCGCGTCCGCGATCGCGTGCCGGTCAGCAGCGGCAAAGCCGTGCAGCACGAGCTCTTCGATGTCCACGATCACGCGCATACCCAGTCCCCCGTCTCGTTGGAACTGAGCGGGCGACGCAGCTTGGCGCACTCGATCTCAGCCGCCTGCTTGATGTGGCCCATGCCGACCGCATCGCCGGCGTCGGCGGCGAGATACGCGGCCGTCAGGGCAATGTTGCGGATGGTGCCACCGGACACCGCGAGCCGCGCGAGCTTCTCCGGGCGCAGTGCCTCGGTCGGGGTCTGCGGTGGAAAAATCCGCCGCCAGATCGCCGCCCGCTGCGTGGTGTCGGGCAGCGGGAACTGCACGATGAAGCGCAGCCGCCGCAGGAACGCGGTGTCCAGCGCCTGTTCGCTGTTGGTGGCGAGTATCGCGAGGCCGCGGTAGCTCTCCAGGCGCTGCAACAGGAAGCTGACCTCGATGTTGGCGTAGCGGTCGTGGCTGTCCTTCACCTCGCTGCGCTTGCCGAACAGCGCGTCGGCCTCGTCGAACAGCAGCACCGCGGCGCCGGCCTCCGCGGCATCGAATAGCTGTGCCAGGTTCTTCTCCGTCTCGCCGATCCATTTGCTGACCACCTGCGAGAGGTCGATGCGGTAGAGATCGAGCGCCAGCGCGCCGGCGATCACCTCGGCGGCCATGGTCTTGCCGGTACCGCTCGGGCCGGCAAACAGGGTCGCGGTGCCTAGGCCGCGTTTGCCGCGTGCGGCGAAACCCCACCGTTCCAGCACCGTGCTGCGCTGACCGTGCTCCGCGGCCACCGTTCGCAGCAGCCGCGCGGATGCCGTCGGCAGCACAAGGTCATCCCATTGCGCACACGGCTCGATGCGTTCGGCCAGCCCGACGGCTGGCATGCCCGCCTCCGCCCGGCAGCGCGTCCACAACACCTCCGGACGCGTGTGCAGCGGCGCCGTGGCGACGGCGTGCGCGGTGGCGCAAATCGCGGCGGGCGGCAGGCGGAACTGGCTCACCGCGCGGTCCAGGGTCGCCTCATCCACCCCGGGCGGCAGTGCGTGCAGCCACAGGCGCCGGGCTTCCGCGCCCTCCGGCAGGGCCAGGGCGAAGCCGACGGGGCGGCGTTCGCCCCAACCGGCGCCGGGTTTGGCAGCGGTCAGGATCAGCCGACACTGGACCAGATCGAGCATCGCGGCGAGGGCAGGGCAGGGGACGGCGCCCTCGATCAGCAGTGCGGCGCCGGCCAGCATCGCGTCGCGCTGGATCAACCGCAGCACGGGCAGCACGGCCTCCAGCCGCACCGGCAGGTCGGCATGTGCCACGGCGTGCAATCCCAACCCCGCCTGTTCCGCGATATGGGCCGCGGCCTCGCGCAGCATCCCGGGGTCCGGCCCGGTCAGCTCCAGTACCGGCGGGATCTCGCCGGCCCCGGTGGTGCCGGCTTCGGAGGCGCCGGCTTCGGAGGGGGCGGACCACAGCGTGGCGGCACGCGCGGCGGCCTCGGCATGACTGGCCGGCAGCCTGCCGCGCGGTGGCACCTGGCGCACCCAGCCGGACAACCGCTCGTCTGGCCCGCAGATGCCGGCCAGATGGTGCAGGATCGCCTCGGAGGCGCGCAGGCGGCCCGTCGCGATCCCGGTAGCGCTGTCGAGTTCCACCAACTGCCACCGTCGCAGCGGCGCATCCGGTGTCAGTGCCGACCAGTGCGGCTCCGGCAATAATGCCAAGGCGAGCCCGAAGCTCGGCCAGGGGCGCCCCGCCCACCCGTCGCCCGCACCCCCACGGCCCGCATCACCATGAGCAGCCGCACACAAGGCGGAGATGGCACTGTCCAGATCGGCGGCCGCGGCCAGCAGCAGCGTCTCCGCCTCGAACCGCGACAGCCCGAACAAGCGTGCGATGCGGCCGAGCGTGGCGATCGTCTGACGTGGGTCCGGGGCCTCGCGAGGATCCGGCGTCGGCACGTCCGCGCCTTCAAGCCGCCGGCGCAACGCCGCGAGGTGCGTCGCCAGCGCCCGCTGGTTCGCGTGCAGCAGACTGACCGCGGACAGCGGCGCGTTCACAGCGGCGCCTTCTGCGAAGCGAGGAACCCGGGCGGTGTGGCGCCGTAATTGATCAGGATGCTGTCGACGTCATCCACCCGCAGCCGGATCCATGGGGTCTCGCCGGAAAATACCGTTTCGTCGAAGCTGAAGGTCAGCGTGGCGGTCGGGTCGGTCGTCCAGGCGTCCGGAAACAGCTCCAGTTGCGCAATGATGCAGGACACGCGCTGCGCCCGCCACACCTTCGGGTTGCAGCCGACGGTCAGCACCGTGGCGGTACCCCCGCCCGACTTGGCCATCGTGCCGATCGTCGGCGCCAGCACGACCGGCAGCGCGTTGGTGGTCAGCACGTTGGGCGCCGTGCCGATCAGCGCCTTGACGCTGTAGAACCCGGCGCGCCAGGCATCCGAGGCGGTCGGCAGCGTGGCCGTCAGCGCGCTTCCCGCCGCGGTACCCGGCAGGTCGTTGATCGCACCGGTCAGCGTGTGAGTGAAGCGCAGCGTGGCCGGGCCGGTATCCGTGAGACGGAAGCCGGTCACCGTCAGCGCATCGCCCATGCGGACCGCGGGCTGGCTGTTGGGCGGCGTGGCGGCGACCAGGGTCGGCGTCGGTGCGTTCAGGTTGGGGTTGGAGATGATGCCGCCCGGCTGTTTCCAGGTCGGATTCCATGGCCCGATCGTCAGCACCGGCAGCGGCGAGGCGGACGGGCGCCGGTTCTGCAACAGCACCACGGACACCTGGTAGACCGCCGATGGGCGGTAGCTGGTCTGGAACGCCATCCACAGGCGCGACATCTCCTCGGTGCCCATCGCGTGCGGCACGATCTTGATTTGCTCGACCTGGTCGAGCACGTCGGCCGCCGTCAGGATCGGGATCTCCGGCGGCGGCGTGCTCAACGCATTCTGGATGCCCTGGCTGGTGAGCACCGCGATCTCGTGCAGGTATTGCATGGCGTAGCCG
This sequence comes from uncultured Alphaproteobacteria bacterium, assembly GCA_963826975.1. Lineage (GTDB taxonomy): Bacteria > Pseudomonadota > Alphaproteobacteria > Acetobacterales > Acetobacteraceae > Palsa-883. Next base: position 817,255 of record CAWGZJ010000003.1, read on the forward strand.
AGCAGTACGTCGGCGTAGAGCTGCTTCTGGCTGTAGGCGGTGACGAGGTAATAGAGGTCCAGCGCCAGCGGCGGGTTGCTGATGCGGTTGCCGGCAGCGTCGCGCGACGGCATGTCCCAGTTGCGCCAGGCCGCGTTCGGCGTGACGTGGTACATGAACAGGTTGATCTGATCCGGCAGATCGGCGCCGTCGGTCTTGATCCGGTCCGGCGCCTCGGCGGTGATGGAAACCGGCCCCTGCGCGCCGAGCTGGACGTGATCGACCAGGCCGCCATGCAGCATTGCCCGCAGCACGGCGGTGACGCCGGCGATGGCGAGATCGGTGCTCATGAACGCGACCTGCCCGCCAGCCACTCTTCCAGACCGGGGCCGCGTGGGGCGGCGCGAGGGCGCTGTGGCGGCGCGGCGGGGGGTGCGACGGCGCGGACGTCGACGCGGCCGATAGTGACGTGCACCACGTTGTCGGTCGCTGCGGCCGACGCGGCGGGTGCGAACATCGCCGATGCGATGCCGCGGCGCTGCGGAGCCGGGCCGGCGTGCGCAGGCATCCGGGCCGCCGGCGGCATTTGCGGCGAAGCGGCGATCGGCAGGGCGGCGTCGGGTGTGGCCGGCGGCAGGGACCGCTGCCATGAGGGGACGCGGGATGGCGGCGGTTGCCGCGATGGATTTTCCCACGGATCGGCCCACGTATCCGGCCCGGCGGCCCGAGCGGCCGGTGCTGCCGCGCGGTCCCGGTCTGCCTCGTCCGGCAACGCCTGCTCGCCCCGCGGCGTCGCCCGGCGATGGTGCCTGCCCGCGGTGATCGGCGCCGCATCGTCCACAGCTTCCCGCCGCACCCGCGATGACGCCTGGTGTTCGGCGTCGCCGTCCGGCGAGGCTTGCGCGACGCCGTCCCCGATCGGTGCCATCGGCTCCGACCAGGCCTCGAACCGTGCGGGCACGCGTGGTTGCACCGTCTCAAGCGTACCGCGGCTGCGCGCGACGAGACGGTGCAGATACGCACTCATGCGCCGGCCAGGTCGAGATAGACCTGCCGCCGCGCCGGTGACATCGCCAGAATGTCAGCCTCGCGCCAGCCATAGGCGCGGGCCAGCGCATGCACGTGGCCGAGCAGGCGCAAGGCGCGGGCTTCGATCTCGCGCCAGAGGAATTCGCCCGCATCGAGCCCGCGGGCGAATTGCGCGCCGCACGATTGACATTGCAGCACAAGTTCGGCGTCGCCCAGCGGATCGATCTCGGCCATTCGTTGGGAGACGGGTGCCAGCAACGCCGCGTCGGCTTTGGCATCGACCGGGCAACGATCGACCAGGCAACGATTGAGCAGGCTCAGCGCAGCCGTGTCCTCGTCCTGCGCCGGTTCCACGGCGATCAGGTCGGCAACGGTCGGCAGCCGGAATTGCACGCGGTGCCCGCCGGCAGCGACGCTGTGCACGCCTGGCCCCGGCACCGGCGTTCGCAGCAACTCGTCGACGTCGCAGGTGATTTCCAGCCGCGTGTTGCACTGTGGGCAGTCCGCGACGCCACGCAAGGTGGGGCCGAACCAGGCGCGATGCCGTGCCAGCAGGGCGGCGACCGCGGCGCCGACCGGCAGGTCCGCCGCATTCTCACCCGCCAGATGCAGCAGCCGCGCGGCCGGCGGCAGGCCCTGCCCGTGCTCCCATGTCCGCAGCAGCTCTGCGCCGTCCGCCATGGCCACGTGCCCTGATCAGGTGAAGCTCGGCTCGGCCGGCTCGGGCACGTCGGTGTCGCGCTCCCAGCCTTCGTTCTCCAGCTTGATGTGCTGGATGGCGACTGCGTTGGCGTTGGCGTCCAGGTCGGGCATGGCCAGGTACTCGGACACCCAGCACCGATAGATCTTGTAGGCGATCGCGAGCTGCCCGGCCTCGTTGTAGAGTTCCAGGATGATGTCCTTGCGGAAGTCCTTGAGCGAGACTTCCGCGCCGAGCGCGGCGCCGAAGTTCCATACCTTGCGCGCCCATGCCTCGAACGCGGTGTCGTGCGTCACGCCGCGCTCCAGCGTGATGGCATCGAACTCGTTGCGGCCGGGTGACTTGCGGCTGGTGGACGGGTCACCCCCCTCGCGGTGCTTCACGACCTCGGTGGTGCGTTTCAGCCCGCCCGTCATCTTGGAGATACCGGCGACGTACTGACCGTCCCACTTCAGGCGGAACTTGAAATTCTTGTAGGGGTCAAAGCGCGTCGCATTCACAGTGAACTGCGCCATTGGAATCCTCCCGACCGGGCGGTCAGCTTGCGAGCTGGCCGGCGATCTGCTGGATCTGCAGGACGACGAATTCGGCCGGCTTCAGCGGCGCAAACCCGACAATGATGTTGACCACGCCGGCATCGATGTCGGCCTGCGTGGTGGTGGTGCTGTCGCAACGAACGAAATAGGCTGCCGCCGGCGTGGTGCCCTGGAAGGCGCCCTGCCGGTACAGCGTCTGCATGAAGGCGTTCACGTTGAGCCGGATCGCCGCCCATAGCGGATCGGCGTTCGGCTCGAACACGACCCATTGCAGGCCGCGATACAGGCTTTCTTCCAGGAACAGCGCGAAGCGGCGCACCGGAACGTATTTCCATTCCGATGCCATCGCGTCGGCGCCGGCCAGCGTGCGCGCGCCCCAACTGACGAAGCCATAGATCGGAAAGCTGCGCAGGCAGTTCAGGCCAAGCGGGTTCAGCTCGCCGTTCTCGGCGTCGGTCATCGTGTAGACCAGCTTCTGCACGCCCGACAGCGTCGCCTCGGTACCCGCCGGCGCCTTCCAGACGTTGCGGTTCGAGTCGGTTGTGGAATAGACGCCGGCCATCACGCCGCACGGCGCGAAGGTGCGCAGCGCGTTCTGGTTCAGCGGATCGGGTATGCGCAGGCGCGGGAAATACGCCGCGCCATTCGGGTCGGTGACCGTCAATCCGCTGGTCTTCCAGGCCAGTGCCGAGGGAATGTCGTTGACGCTCGGCGGTGGGTCGATCAGCAGGAAGGCACGGCGTTTCTTGCAATAATCCATCGCCGGCGCCCAGACATCGTTGGGCGAGCCGACCGTGGAATCGAGCACCGAGGGATTGCTGACGCTGGCGCGGGTGGCGTCGGGAATGCACAGGATGTTGAACAGGTCCACCTTGTCGAGCGCATAGATACCGGTGAACGCCGCCTCGTCGCCGACAAGCTGCACACTGGTGGGCAAGCTGGTGCCGTCGCTGCCTTGGGTGACGCTGAGCTGGAAATCCTTCTTGGCACTTTGTCCGCCGAACCAGTAGGCGGCAACATTCGCGCTGAGCGGGCTTTCGAGTCCCAGCACGCTCGCCGCGTCGACCGTGGGCGCGGGAGACATCGCGGCCGACGCCTTGGCGAAGACCGCACCCGCATCCGGCTTGCCCGGAATGGACAGCGAGACCAGGATAGAATCTAGCGTCGCTGCGCCGAGGTTGGACCGGGTCTGCGTGATGCTGACGGCAGCGCCCGGATGTTTCGCCTGCAGCGCCCGCGCGGTGCGGATCTGCACCAGTCGCAGTATCTGGGTGAACGTGGTGGGGCGTGGGTCGGTGGCAGCGAGGACCGGAACGTCCGTACCGCCATCGCCGTCGATGGCGATGTTGAAGCCGGCGACTGCGTTGGCGGCGCCGAACGCCGTCACGACGGTCGCGGCAGTCACCTTCGCGATGACCCCGGTGCGTGCCGGCTGCGGCGGCGTGCCGGTCGCCCCGAGCACCGGCGTCGCCGGCAGCACCTCCACGGTTTCCACCTGGATCATTTGCGAGCCATTGTCGGGATCGTTCACCACCGACTGAACGAAGTTGGCCTTGCCGGGGTCCATCGTAACCACCGGGAAACTCTCGCTGGCGCCGCTGGCCAGGTTGCTGACAGTGAGATTGAAGGCGTACTGGTCGTAGCCGGGCTGCCCACTGCTCGGCAGCCCGTCATAGTCGATGGCGACAGTGACCTGACCGGCCCAGCTTCCGGTGCTTATCGCCTGCAGCACCAGCGAATGGCTGGTGCCGCCGACATCTGCAATGGTCAGGCTGGCGGGTTTCGCGCCGTTCTTTGGGACCCGCACGACGATCGCCTGCGATCCACCGTTGGCGAAGAACTGCTGCACCGCATAGGATAGCTCGCTGTCCGCCACGAGGCCGCCAAAGCCGCGCTCGAAATCAGCAAAGCTGTTGAGGATGACGGGGGTCGCATCCAGTCCGCTGCCGGTATAACCGACGAACGCGGTGATGGATGTTGCCACACCAACAATGGTGTGCACGCCACTGGAGAGTTCCTCGATATAGACGCCAGGCGCTGTGAGCAACATCCCTGATCGCTCCTCATACCCGCAACGGCTTTGTCATTTGCCGTTCATTATTGTGGTGTGACAACGTAGCAACGGTCATTGATTGGGGTTAGTGCCGAATTGGTCCTTCACGGACAAGTGAATGGCTGCGCCGCAACCACTTCGCCATCGGATCGGAATATAACAAGTCCCTGATGACTGTGCCTGCTCCAGAAGGGCTGCCGATCACTGGTCCGCCCCAATGTTGTTCCCGAGATGGTTGGTTTTACCCGAGATGGCTGGCCGGCGCGTGCTGCCGCGCGAGGTGGATGATTCTATAGAGTACCACGAGCGGTCGGCCGTTCGTTCTGACATCCCAAAAATTATGCAGCGTCCGGGAATTGTGTCGATGATTTCGCCGGAGCCAGCAGCGGAAGCCCCCGGGAGACAACCTTTAAGCAGAGTTGTACCCCGTCCCTCACTCCATGCGCGCGTCGCTTGAAGACCGAGACTTTGCTGTTGACGCCCTCAACGAAGCGAAGCAACACTTTGCTTCTCGGCGTGCGGTGCGCGGCAATACCATACCAGTGGCGACGGATCATTTCAGCGACGTACTCATGCAGTTTGAGACGCTGCCATTTGAGGCCAGCACACCATCAGTAGCAGTGGCACCGCGCCGACCACCGCCGCGCGGTTCGGGCGAGACACCGGTCCGCGAGCGCGCCGCACAGGGCCGCGGTCACCGCGGATCGCTTTCCAGTGAGGATCGTTCCGCGTATCATGACAAGTCCGTGAAGCAAGCGTGATATACGATCGCGGGCAACGCGGATGTTACGCGAAGTAATTGGCAGGTTGTTCATGGCCGTCACCGAAATCGGATAACCAGCCGGCAGCAGCCTTTTGTGAGGCACTAAGATCGGGCTTACACGCCGCCGAAAATTGCTGTTCTCTACAACCGATGCCGACCAGCGAGGGTGCATCCATGTTGGCTCCGAAGGTTGCCAAACCTGAGCCGAAGACCGCCGATTGGCCCAGCAGCAACCTAGCGCCCCAGCGCGCGACACCGGTAGGCCATCGGCCCGGCCATGATCCGGCCGAGCAGACGGGCGTGCACCAGCGCAGCAGCGGAAACCAACCAACACCTCGGCTACCGGCGCAGCGAGCCGCGGCCCATCCACGCAACCTCCCGCACAGCAACAACGGCCAGGAAACCGATCCGGCAAGTCCAACCGTCCGAAGCGCGATGCCCGGCATCGCATGGGATTTCAGCAAGGTTGCATTGTTTCCAACCGACCGGGCAAACCGGCCTCACGCGTCCCTCTCGACAGCGCGAACTCCGGCGCTCGGCGTCATACAGCCGAAACTTGCGATCGGTCGGGTCGATGATCCGCTTGAGCGCGAGGCGGATCGCGTCGCCGACGAGGTAATGCGAATTCCGGCCGCTGGGGTTGCACAGCGCAAATGCGCGGCGTGCGAAGACGACGAGACGGCGGTGCGCAAGAGCCCGACCCTCGCCGACGCCGCACCGGTGGCGATGCGGCGGGGACCGGTCGTTCGGCCGGCGATAACAGTCATGCGGACGCCGGCCGCACCGGTCGTCCGGCGCCAATGGTCGGACGCATCGATCAGTGGGGCGAAATCGGCCGAGACGACCGCGCCCGCGGGCGGCTGGAACCAGGCGGAGACGATGGTCGCCGGCGTGCGGCGTATCCCGCTCGAGGGCATCACCGGGGGTAACACCGAGCCGGACCCGCAATCGGCCACCAAGGAAGCCGCCGATAACCGGGTGATCGTACCTGATCCCGTCACCGCTCGACACGACCCAGCCGATCGACGTGCTGCTTCACCTGCACGGCCACAATGTCGGCTACCGCCAGCGCACGACCCAGGGCAAGGACGACGCCACGCTCGCACCCGGCACGGCACGCGACATCGATTCCGACCGGATCGAGCAACAGATCGCCGCGAGCAAGCGACCGATCATCGGCGTGCTGCCGCAGGGGACGGCAGGCTCCGGGTTCGGCAAGCTCAACGCCGACGCGTACATTGCCACGGTGTTCACCGCGCTGACCGCTGCCGGCGCGTGGGGCCTGCCGGTGATCGAGGCGCCGAAGGTCGGCCGCGTGATCCTGACCGGCCATAGCGGCGCCGGCGGGCGGATTTCCGAAATGATCGCCGAACCCGGCGCGCCCCGCCTGCCGTCCGCCCTCGCCGAGGTGGCATTGTTCGATGCGATCAACGGACCCGGTGAGTTGGGAATCATTACGACCTGGGTGCTGAACCATCTCGACGCGGACCTTGCCGCGCTGATGGCGGGCGGCATTGCGACCGGCGTGATGACGCAGCAGCAGGCCGACTATCTCCACACCAGCATGCGGTTCCGTGCCTACTATACCAACAGCAGCTACCAGGCCCGACATGAGAAGCTGCAGGCGTCCATCGATGGCTGGTTCAAGACGAATGGCGGGATGCTCGGTGGCGTGAGCTCGCCGCTCTACACGCAGCTGTACGACAACTACCGCACCGCCCCGGTCCACCATGGTGCGCACAACCTCATCATGGGCAAGGACGACCGGCTGCGCGACGCGCTGACGACGCCGCCGCCGGTGGGAAGCTCGGCGCCGCTGGTGTTGCCGAAATTCGAATCGCAAACCTATCCCGCCGCAGTGGCCCCGGAGGCGGTGGAGCAAACGTTGCGCACGCAGGGCACGACGCTCGATCCGGCGAGCCGCGCGTTCATGGAGGTGCGGTTCGGCTACGATTTCAGCCGCGTGCGCATCCATGCCGACGCCCAGGCAGCCGAGTCCGCCGCCGCCATCAATGCGCGCGCCTACACGTTGGGCGACCACGTGGTGTTCGCGCCAGGCGCCTATGCGCCGCACTCCCAGGCCGCCTCGCGATTGCTCGCGCACGAACTGGTCCATGTGGTGCAGCAGGGCCACGCCGCGCCGCGCCAGCCCGAGCCCGGGGTCGCCGCGTCTGGCGTCGCCGCGCCCGGGGGCGCCGTGCCTGGGCATCAGGCCGCGGCAACCAGCCAGGCCTTGCAGCGCCAACCGGCGCCAGCGGCGGTCGAGCAGGACCTGCTGCCGATCCGCGCCGACGAAAATCAAAAGTCGTTGCAGACTTATAATGTCGGCCGCTTCCCGGTTTTCGTGCCTGACGACGTCATCCTCAGCACCCGCGGTGACGAGGCCACGCCGAACCTCAAGGTCCACATCTTCTTCTCTGCCGGCGCGGTACAGGGCGAGATCGGCAACGACGTGCTCACACACGGAATGCGCGGCGCCGAAGCCGCCTCCGGCTTCGTTCTGATCGGCGTGCCCTCGCACGACACGATCAGCGACGCGGAGATCAGGCAGTGCCTCACCGCTGTCCAGATCACCGGACCGATCACTGGAATCCGCATGAGCGCCCACAGCCGCGGTGCGTTCAGCCTGCTCAACACGGTCTTGCAACATAAGATCGGCGACGTCGGTCTCATCGAGCACGTCACACTGTTCGATGCCGATGAGTTGGCAGGGCCCGGCGGGGTGACGGTAACACCGAAATCCCAGTTGCTCGTCGCGGCGGGCATTCCGGCGGCAAACATCACCGCGATCGAGGTCAACGTCCGCAAGAAGCACACGCCGGGTGTTGAATACGACACGATCGATCCGGGCTGCGCGGCCGCCATCGGCTATGTTCGCCTGATCGAGGACGCGATGGTGACGGATCCGGGCGTGAGCGGAATGGTCGCGGCGAATCGGGCGATTGCCGATCAACTTGCGTCGCTGCCGTTGCCGCCGCGCGGTTCCTTCACCTCGAAGGATCCGACCGCGCCAACGAGTATCCAGAAGTTCTGCAAGGACCACAGTACGGCGATCGCCTCGATCCTGAGCCGGCAAGCCAATCGCAACAGCGGCTTGCTGTGGTTCATCAACACCAACGACCTGGCGCGTTTCGGCGGGTTCAAGTTCGACTTCGGCCTGTCCGCCCACCACTTCATCGTTGCCGAACTCGCGCACGAAGTGACGGAGTAGCGCGGATCAGTCGCACCGAATGTGGGTTTTGTCGCAGATAATACCGGCGGTCCTACACATTGACCCGGGGGTCGGCATGACAGGGGGCAGCGCCGAGGAGTCGATCATTTGGAAGTATGGTGCGGGCGGTCGGAATCGAACCGACACTCTGTCACCAGAACTGGATTTTGAGTCCAGCGCGTCTACCAGTTCCGCCACGCCCGCCCATCGCCGCCGGAGCCCGCCTCGCGCTCCGCAGTTATGCTACACCCGGCGCGATCTGGTGCCGTGAAGCGCCTCTGAACTTACCCGACTAACCCACGTAAATCAAACGGCTTTCACTTCTCCGCGCTACGCGACGATATGGTAGACATCCTTTTTTGAGATCGACTGCGTCTGCCGTTCCGCCACTCTCGCGCCGGCGAAATCCTACACCAATCCCGCGTTGCGGGTCACCGCCCCCTTTTAAGCCTTTCGCAACACCTGACGCGGATAATCGCCACACCGGACCGCACCGCGCCACCGCCCCGCGGCGCATCGCGGCGTCAACAGCGCGTGGAGCAGCAGCATGGCAACCAAACACCTGATCGGGGCCGTGTTCGGCCTGGGCGTCGCGACGCTGGCGCTTGCCTTGCCCGCCGCTGCGGAAAACGGCGTCACCGCGGACAAGATCGTGTTCGGCCAGGCCGCTGCGTTGGACGGGCCGGCCGGGGCGCTCGGCCAGGGCATGCGCGACGGCCTGCTCGCCGCCTTCGCCGAGGCCAACAAGGCCGGCGGCGTCAAGTGGCACACGCTGGAGCTGATTTCCCGCGACGACGGCTACGAGCCCAACAAATCGATCGCCGCGGCGAAGCAATTGATAGAGCAGGACAGGGTCTTCGCACTGGTCGGCTCGGTCGGAACGCCGACCTCGGCCGCGGTGCAGCCGATCGCGGCGGAGGCGGGCGTGCCGTTTATCGGCGCGTTCACCGGTGCCGAGTTCCTGCGTGATCCCTACAAGCCCAACGTGGTCAACGTCCGCGCCTCCTACTTCCAGGAGACCGAGACGATGGTCGAGCACTTGACCAAAGACCTGGGCGCCAAGCGCATCGCGATCTTCTACCAGGACGACGCCTATGGGCAGGCCGGCCTAGCCGGAGTGAAGCGCGCACTGGACAAGCGGCAGATGCAGTTGGTGTCCGAGGGCACCTATGAGCGCAACACCACCGCGGTGAAGGGCGCCCTGCTGTCGATCAAGAAGGGCGATCCGGAGGCGGTGATCATGATCGGCGCCTACCTGCCCTCGGCGGAATTCATCAAGCTCGCCCATCAGGTCAAGCTCGACGCCACTTTCGTCAACATCTCGTTCGTCGGCACCGATGCGCTGGCCAAGGAAGTTGGCCCGGCCGGCGCCGGCGTGGTGGTGACCGAGGTGGTGCCGTTCCCCGGCGATGCCACGGTCGGGGTGGTCGGTAGCTACCAGGCCGCGCTGCTTGCGGCCAAGCCGGACGCCAAGCCGAACTTCGTCTCGCTCGAGGGCTACATCGTCGGCCGCCTTGTCGTGGCGGCGCTCAAGCAGGTGCCGGGCGAGATCACCCGCCAGGCGCTGCTCGACACGATTGCCAAGGTTGGCACTTTCGATCTGGGCGGGATGCATCTGGTCTATGGCCCGAGCAACAACCGAGGATCGGGTGATGTCTTCCTGACAGTGATCCAGCCCGATGGCAGCGTGAAGCCGGTGGCGCGGCTGGCCAAGGCGGGAGGTTGATCAGACCGGGTTATGCGACTTTGCCACGGCGCGCCGGCGGTGCGTGATGCTGACGCGCCGGTGGCGCGCGACACCGGCGTGCCGGCGGCACGCGAGACCAACTTGCCGGTGGTGCGTGAGACCAACCTGCCGGTGGTGCGTGAGACCCGCCTGCCGCGCCGTCACGGTTTCGGGATCGGGCGGCGGCTGTTCCTGGCCTTTGGCGCCGTCGCCGGCCTGACTGTTCTGGCGTGCGCCGTCGCCCTGGTGTCATACAACGATGTCGGGGTGACACTGCGGGGGATCACCGAGGACAACCTGCCAGCAATGAGCCTGTCGCTGCGCCTGGCGAAGAGCAGCGCGGAGGTCGTGTCCGCGGCGCCCGCGGTGCTCGCCGCCGTCGACGTGCGCCAGCGCGACTCGGCGATGACGATGCTGGCGGCCGACCAGCGCTCGCTCGGCCAGGTCATCGACGCACTCGCCGCGACCCCGGGCGGCCAGGCGGCCACGGCGGTGTTGCGCCAAACCGCGGCCGAACTGCATGGCAATCTGGATCAGCTTGGGGCCGCGGTCGGGCGGCGGCTGGCGCTGCGCGATCAGCGCATCGCCCAGGTGCGGGCAATCCGTGCCATCGATGACGCGCTGGACAAGAAGCTGGCGCCGCTGATTGACGATGCGAGCTTCAACCTTGTCATCCTGCTGCAAGGGGCTACCGACGCCCCGGACGCCAAGGTGATCCAGCAGCGGATCTCCGACATCGCCGACAAACAGCTTGGCGCTTTCCAGGCGATGCTCGAGCTGCGTGCCGACTGCAATCTGGCGCTCGGGCTGCTGGGCGAGGCTGCCAACATTCCCGAGCGGGACCTGCTGCCGCCGGTCCGCGACCGCTTCACCGCCGCGGCCGGGCGGATCGGCAAGGCGCTGGACGCGCTGAAGGGTACATCCGCCAATGCAGCGTCTGGCAGCGGGGCGGCTGCCAGCGGAGCGGCTACCGGCGCAGCGGCTGCCAGTGGGGCGCCTGGCGGACCCAGGACGCCAGCGGGCTGGGTGGGCTGGTCGCCGACCTGCTGCGCCATGGCAGCGACGCAAGCAACATGTTCGATCTGCGCCGCCAGGAGCTGGAGGCGACCGTTGCCGGCGAAACGATTCTGGCGGCGAACCGGCAGTTGGCCGATGCACTCGCGCCGCAGGTGGCGGCACTGGTGGAGCACAATGAACGTTCCGCCCGGCAGGCCGCCACCGACACCGGGCAGGCGATCGCGCGCGGCCGCGTGCTGCTGATCGGCATTGCCGCGGCCAGCCTGGTCATAGCGCTGGCGATCGCCGTGTTCTATGTTGGCGGCGCGGTGGTGCGCCGGTTGACCGCATTGCGCCGTGCCATGGCCGCGATCGCCGCCGGCGACCTTGACGCCGCCATTCCGCGGAGCGGCCGCGACGAGATCACCGAGATGGCAGCGGCACTGGCGGTGTTCCGTGACAACGGGCGCACCGCCCGGCAGGCCGAGCTGGCCGCCGCCGTGGACCGTCAACTCATGGCCGTTCGGCAGCGCGCGGAACTGCTGGCGCTGGCCGACGGTTTTGAAACAAACGTCAAGGGCATGGTGACGGCTGTCAGCGGCGCCGCCGGCGAGATGCAGGCGACGGCGCGGCGCATGGTGCACACGGCGGAGGAAACCAGCCGGCAATCCGATCCGGCGTCAGCGGCCTCGGCGCAGGCCACGACCAATGTGCAAACCGTGGCGGTGGCTACGGAGGAGTTGGCGTCCTCGATCTCGGAGATCGGCCGGCAATTGACCGGGGCGGCGGAAGTCGCCAGCCAGGCGGTGGCACAGACGGCGCGCACCAATGCCGCGATGCGCGGGCTGGCCGGCACCGCGCAGAAGATCGGCGATGTGGTGCGGCTGATTACCACGATCGCCGGTCAGACCAATCTGCTGGCGCTGAACGCAACGATCGAGGCGGCGCGTGCCGGTTCGGCTGGCAAGGGCTTCGCCGTGGTCGCCGGGGAGGTGAAGTCGCTGGCGACCCAGACCGCCCGTGCGACCGAGGATATCGCCGCGCGGATCCGTGAAATCCAGGACGCCACGCGCGATGCGGTCAGCGCCAACGAGACGATCAGCCAGACGATCGGGCGCATCAGCGACATCGCCACCGCCGTCGCCGCGGCCGTCGAGGAGCAGGACGTCACCACGCGCGAGATCGCCCGCAACGTGCAGCAGGCAGCGCTGGGCACGCAGTGCGTGTCGGACAACATCGTGGGCGTCACCCGAGCCGCGGATGAAACAAAGCAGGCTGCGACGCTGGTACTTCGATCGGCGGGCGAGCTTGCCGGGCAGGCCCAGGGTTTGAGCGACGAGGTCGAACGGTTTTTGGGTGGGGTGCGGGCGCGCTGAGGGTTTGGATTTCACACCAAGGCGCGGCTGTGGTTTGGCACCGTTTGCGTCCCGGTGCCGGCTTCGCTATATGGACGCCCCGCTGATCCCGGATAGCTCAGTTGGTAGAGCAAGCGGCTGTTAACCGCTGGGTCGTAGGTTCGAGTCCTACTCCGGGAGCCAACTAAAACAAGGAGTCAGGCGGTATTCCGGCCTGCTCCTTGTTCCTTTCCCCGGGCCGGGGGCAACATTCGGGGCAACAAACCGCATAGCTGGAGCGCGTTTGCGCCCGGGCGTCGCAACGAAAAGGCCCGCCCCTCACGGAGCGGCCCCGACGTGTCGGCAGGGATCGTCAGGCGGCGACCAAGACGCTGGCAGCGGCCAGAACAGCTTGGACCGCCGGCAAACCGTTGCGGATGTGCTGCACGCCGGCCGACAGGAGGCGGCGAGCGATCGGGAACGCCCAGTCATTCCGAGCCGTGTCCTCGCACCACTGCATCGCGGCTTTCAGGGTCGCAACGTCTCGGGTGTCGACGACGATGACGCTCCGGCCACGCCGCAGCCGGAGCCGGGCAACCCGCCAGACGTGACGGGTCACCCGGGTGATATCGTAGAACCAGCGATGCGGCGTCTCGCCGGTGGTCGCGCGATAGTGCCCTGAGCACAGCCGGTCGAATCTCAGGGTCATCCTGGGAAAAGGGCCGATGTTGGTCATGCGTGCGCCTCCCAAGCACCGAGGCGGTGCCGCTGCGGCACGTCGGTCGTGATGTGAAGCCGCATGGACCCCGGTACTTTCGTTTTGAACTTGCCCCACCACCGGCGACGGAAGCGGGTGAGCGCCCTGAGGGAAGGGCAGCCCAGCGCACCCACCCGCGGTGCCTGGCCATCCAGATCCAGGCGACCGCAGGATAACGCCGCACCGAGCGCCGGGATGCTTCACAAAGGCTGGAACGCACCACGTTCATTGTCCGGGCTGCCCTGCCGCCCCGGTTTGGGGCGGCAGGGGTCGGCGCGTCAGGCTGGCGCTGGCGCCGCTTCAGCCAGCGACTCGATCACAGCACTGATCTCGGCACGACCGAACCGGCCGGCACACGAGCCGCCGCAGCGCGTCGCAATGCCCCTGGCTTTACCCCGTGCCGGCGAAGCGCTGCCCGACGGCGACCGCCGTTTCATTCACCGCCGCATAATGGCGAGTTCCTGACGATCGTCGCGCGCAGGCGACACCGGGCATCGGGTCCGTCTTTAGGCGTGCGTGGTTCCACCTTCGGGCGGTGTTGCCTGGGGGATGGCGGCCGCTCGGCGCAGTTCACCTGGCGCCATGCCGAACTGGCGCCGAAAGGCTCGATAAAAAGTCGTCAGGTTGTTGAAACCCCAGGCGAAGGCGATGTCGGTGACGGAACGATGCGCGTGCGCCGGGCTGGCCACCATCGCACGGCATTCCTGCAACCGTCGCCGCAGCACGTGCCTGGCGAAGCTCACGCCGGTTGGCTCGAACAGCAGGTGCAGGCTGCGTTGCGACATGCGGTGCGCCGCCGCGACCGACGCCGGGGTCAACTCCGGATCGGCAAGGTGCTGCTCGATATGGAGCCGGACCTGGACCAGCCTGGCGGCGTTGATCGCGCGATCCGCCGGGTCGGCGTGTTTGGCCGGTGCATCGGCGTACAGCGCGAGCAGCCGGCACAGGCTGTCCAGCGCCGCGCCGGCCTGAGCCGCGCTGAGCCGGCCCATCTCCTCGGTGAGCGCCCGCGTATACTGCGTCAGCAGGCTGCCCAGCCCGGGCTGCGCACAATGGATGCCTTGGCGCTGCCAGCCTGGGGCGATCAGGGCATCGAGTTGCCGGCGCGGGATGCGGATCACGCGGTGTCGCGCCCAGCCGGGCTTGAAGACGTGGAACGGCACATTGGAATCCATCAGCATCAGCGATCCCGGCTCGTGCGTCCGCGTTTGGCCACCTTGCGTAGAGTGCGACACGCCCTCGACCTGCAAATGGAGGCCATAGACGTCGACCGGTGAGCAGGCGACGGCGCGTTCCGTCCGCGTATAGGTCACGGCTTCGGTATAAAGGTCGGTGCAGGCCAGTTCGCCGGTCGTGTGCACTTCGATGCCGGCGTCGAACGGTGCCTCGGGGTCCTGTCGTGTGGCGGTCAGGACCGCGCGCATGAACGGCGGGCGGCCGCCCGCCATCATGTCGCGCATCATCGGGAAACGGTGCCACCTCGGCACGTCCCGCAGCGTGAAGGCGGCCACGGGTGGGCTTGGCAGCGCGGTCGCGGGAGCGTTCAGCATCGCCAACGATCCTGGGATCGGGGAGGGTCGATTGCCATGCGTCGCGCAAGCATCAACCGTTGTCACGATCGGGAGTTTTACGCGCGGCAACGCTACGATGATGTGAACTTCGTCACAACAAGAAAAGCGCGGAAGGCGGCGCCTGCGGCGCTGGGGACAATACCGCCTTCGGCACTCGGAATAATACCGCCTGCGGCGCGGGGGATAATACCGCAGGCGGTCGGTGCGTCACTGGTGCAACCGGCCCGCTGCCTCCGCGGTCAGATGCGCGATGCGGCCGCCGGCGATCGTCGCCACCGCCCGTTGCCGCAACGGATCGACCAGCACGATATCGGCGCGCGCACCCTGGGCGATGTTGCCCCGGTCCGTCAGCCCGGCGGCCGCCGCCGGATTGGCGGAGATCAGCGCCCAGGCGCGCGGCAGATCCAACACCCCGCGCCCCGCCAGGATCAGCGCCGCGCGCAGCATCGCTGGGTAAAAATAGTCCGACGACAGGACGGAGCAGATGCCAGCTTCGGCCAACCGCGCCGCCGAGGCCCAGCCCAGATGCGACCCGCCGCGCACCACGTTCGGGCACCCCATCACCACCCAGTCGCCTTCCTGCCGCGCGTATTCGCCGACCGCCTCGGCCATCGGGAACTCGCAGATGCGGGCGCCGCGCGCGCGGAACTCGGTCCGGGTGGCGATCGTTGCGTCGTCGTGACTGGCGAGCGCCACGCCGGCGGCGCGCGCCGCCGCGCCGATGCGTTCCAGCGCGGCCGGGACTTCGCTGGCGCGCGCGGCGATCCGGTCCGCCAACGCATGAAAATCCGCCAGCGTCATCCCCGCGCGGTCGCTGTACTTCGCGTTGGCGACCGGATCCGCAATCTTCTTGATGATCGAGGGCGTGTGGTCGTTGAACGCCACCAGGTGCACCCGCCCGGCGGCGATATCCGCCAGCGCAACGTCCAGCGCGTCGAGGTTGTAGGCCTCCCACCGCAGATGCACCCGCATGTCGCAGGTCCAGGTCCGCGCACCCAGCGCATCGAGTAGTTTGCGCCATTGTGTCAGGCTGCGCAGTCCGGGTTCCCACGACAGGGTGATGCCGTGGAACGCGGTGGTGATGCCGTTGGCGAGCAACTGCGACTCGGTGTCCGCCAAGGCGATGTCGGCGGGGAAATCAACGCCGGGGCGCGGCTGCACCTGGCGTTCGAACGCGTCGCCGTGGATGTCGACGATGCCCGGCAGCACCAGCAGGCCAGTGGCGTCGAGGCACATGCCGCCGGCTGGAGCGGCCGCGCCGATCCGGTCGATCCGCCCGCCGGCAACGGTCAGGTCGATCGGCTGCACGCCATCGGAAGGCAGCAGCACCTGGCCGCCGGTGATACGAAGTTGATACATGTTTTCGTTGGCCCTCAAGGTTCGAAGACGATCTGCACGCGGGGGGTGGGATACAAGCCGATGGCGAATTCGATTACCGCGCCGGCGCGGTCCACGTTGATGTTCTCGCAGACCAGCACGGGGCGGTTGCGCGGCGTGCGCAGCATCTCGGCTTCCTCGGCGCTGGGCAGGCGCGCGCTGACGCGGCTGGTCTGGCGCAGGTAATCGGACACGCCGACCGAGCGCAGCGCTTCGGTGATGCTACTGGAACCGCGCAGTGCGTCCAGCAGGCCGCGGAAGCGTACGGATGGAAAGTAGTGGCTGGCCAGCGAGACCGGGCGGTCGTCGGCGAGCCCGAGGCGTTCCAGCAGCACCACGCGCGACCCCGGACGGATGCCCAGGCCGACGGCGACCTGCGCGGTGGCGGCGGTCTCCTTGAGTTGCAGCACGCGGCCGGAGGGTTCCTTGTTATGCTTGCGGATCCATTCGGAGAACCGTGTGCGGGCCTCGACCGCATACTCGATCACGTCCTCGGCGACGAATGATCCGCGGCCCTGTTCGACGCGCACCAGGCCGGCGCGCGACAGTTCCTCCAGCGCGCGGCGCACGGTGTGGCGGTTGACGCGGAAATGCTGCGACAGTTGCGCTTCGGTGGGCAGGCGGGCGCCGGGCGCGTGGGTGCCGGCGCCGATTGCCTGCTGTAGCTGGCTGGCGATCTGGCGCCAGAGGGCGACGCCGTCATGGCGCAGCACAGGCTGCGTCGGTGACAGGCCGGCGCCTAGCGGGGTGGCGCCAAACGGGGCGGCGCCCAATCGGGTGGCGCGTCGCGGGGCGGCGACAAGTTTGGTGGTTGTTTGGACAGGTTTGGCTACTCCTGCGGTGGGCGCGCCACTGGTGGGCACTGTTCTGGGCGACTTCATCGCAATGTCATCCATCTGCGCGGTCATCCGTGCAAC
Source organism: uncultured Alphaproteobacteria bacterium (assembly GCA_963826975.1). Classification (GTDB taxonomy): domain Bacteria; phylum Pseudomonadota; class Alphaproteobacteria; order Acetobacterales; family Acetobacteraceae; genus Palsa-883. The sequence goes on from CAWGZJ010000003.1 coordinate 834,204, forward strand.
TTCGGCTTGACGATACTCCGGCTGGGGTCTAGCTGTCTAGACATCCGCAACAGATTCAGGCCCAGCCATGCTTGATGCCGTGCCCGCCGATACGCCGCAGGGACCGAGCGATGCGCGCCGTCATTGGATGTCGGTGCTGGCGCGCGCGGCGGCGGCCGAGTTGGAGAACTGCCTGTCCGCCAATGGCGGCGCCCCTGCGTATCAGCGGCTGCGCGGGCCGGAAAGCGGTCTGGTGATGGTGCGCGGCCGGGCGGGTGGCGGCGGGGGAAAATTCAACCTGGGCGAGATGACGGTGACCCGCTGCACGGTGCGGACCGCGGCGGGCCAGGTCGGTCACGCCTATGTGGCCGGGCGTGATGCTCGCCAGGCGGAACTGGCGGCGGTGTTCGATGCGCTGTTGCAGGACCCGGCACGCGGCGATGCGTTGCGCGCCGGCGTGATCGCGAAGCTGGCAGACGAGCAGGCGGCGAAGCGGGCCGAGGTGGCGCGGAAGGCGGCGGCGACCAAGGTGCAGTTCTTCGCCATGCGGAACATGCGGACCTCATGACCGGCGGGGCGCATGTCGATGTGACGCTGCCCGGCTTTGCCGATCCGGTCGGGCAGGCGCAGGCTTCGTTTCGTGCCGTGCTGGATGCGATGGCGCGGCCGGGCACGCTGATGCAGGTGGGGCACGGGCTGACGCCGCCCGCACCACTATGTCCCGCTACGGCGGCGGTGCTGTTGACGCTGGTGGATCACGACACGCCGTTGTGGTTGGACGCCGCGGCGGTGGCGGCGCGCGACTGGATCGCGTTTCATTGCGGTGCTGGGTTCACCGATGCGCCGGTGCAGGCCGCCTTTGCGCTGGCGTTTGCGTTGCCCGATGTTGCGAGCCTGTCTTTGGGCACGCATGAGCAGCCGGAAACCGCGGCGACGCTGATTCTGCAAGTTTCCAGCTTGGAGTTTGGCACACGTTATCGGCTGCGCGGGCCGGGGTTGCGCGAGTCCGCCACGCTGTCGGTGCGTGGTCTGCCCGATGATTTCGTGGCGGTATGGCAACGCAATCGCGCCGGCTTCCCGCTGGGCGTGGATGTTGTGCTGTGCGCTGGGACGACACTCGCCGCGTTGCCGCGCAGCGTGATGGTGGAGGCTGATTGACATGGCATATGTCGCGGTCAAGGGCGGCGAGCAGGCGATCGCCAACGCGCATGCGTGGCTGGCGGAAGCGCGGCGCGGCGATCCCGCGGTGCCCGAGGTCACGCTGGCGCAGATCAGCGAGCAGTTGGGGCGCTCGGTCGATCGGGCGATGGGCGAGGGTTCGCTGTACGACCGCGAACTCGGTGCGCTGGCGGTGAAGCAGGCGCAGGGCGACCTGATCGAGGCGGCGTTCCTGTTGCGTGCGTATCGCACGACGATGCCTCGGTTTGGCCATTCATCGCCGGTGGACACGGCGAAGATGCAGTTGCAGCGCCGCATTTCCGCGGTGTTCAAGGATCTGCCTGGGGGCCAGGTGCTCGGGCCGACGTATGATTATACGCACCGGCTGCTGGATTTTGCATTGGCTGGCGGCGCCGAGGTCGCACCTGCGCCGTGCGGTGCGGCGGATGAAGGTGCGATGCCTCGGGTGGCTGATATTCTGGGCCATGAGGGTTTGATCGAAGCGGATGGTGCGGCGGACAGTGAGCCGGGCGACCTGACGCGCGAGCCGCTGAGTTTTCCTGCAGCGCGGGACGTGCGGCTGCAGGCTCTGGCGCGCGGCGATGAGGGGTTCCTGCTCGGCATGGGCTACTCGACGCAGCGCGGCTATGGCGGGTCGCATCCGTTCGCCGGCGAGATCCGGATGGGCGACGTAACGGTCGAGCTGGTGCCGCCGGAGCTTGGTTTCGCTATCGATATTGGCGAGATCACTGTGACCGAATGCCAGATGGTCAATCAGTTCAAGGGTTCGAAGACGGTGCCGCCGCAGTTCACCCGGGGCTATGGCCTGGTGTTCGGGCAGTGCGAGCGGAAGGCGATGGCGATGGCGCTGGTGGATCGCGCGATGCGCGCCGAGGAGTTGGGCGAGGACCTGACCGCGCCGGCGCAAAATATCGAGTTCGTGCTGTACCACTCGGACAATATCGAGGCGACTGGTTTCGTCGAGCACCTGAAGTTGCCGCATTACGTCGATTTCCAGAGTGAGCTGGAAAGCGTGCGCCGGATGCGCGCGGAAGCCGCGCAACTGGCGGAGGCGGCGGAATGACGGCGCAACCGTCATGCCGGCGCGGGCCGGTATCCACGACTTTGCTGGCTGCACGAAGGCAAGTCGTGGATGCCGGCCTGCGCCGGCATGACGTTGCGATTTCGCCGGCCATGACGTTGCAATATCGATTGTAGGGCGCACCATGGAAGGCTACAACTTCGCCTATCTGGACGAGCAGACCAAGCGGATGATCCGCCGGGCGCTGCTGAAGGCGGTGGCCGTGCCGGGCCATCAGGTGCCGTTCGGATCACGCGAGATGCCGCTGCCCTATGGCTGGGGCACCGGCGGCATCCAGGTGACGGCCAGCGTGCTGGGCCGGAACGATACGCTGAAAGTAATCGACCAGGGCGCCGACGACACCACCAACGCCGTATCGATCCGGCAGTTCTTCGCCCGCACCGCCGGTGTGCGCACCACAACACGGACCGCGGAGGCCAGCATCATTCAGACGCGGCATCGCATCCCGGAACAGGCGCTGCGTGAGGACCAGATCATCGTCTACCAGGTGCCGCAGCCGGAGCCGCTGTCCCGGTTGGAACCCAGCCGCGCGGAAACCCGGCGCATGCACGCGCTGGCCGATTACGGGCTGATGCACGTGAAGCTGTATGAAGACATCGCGCGCTTCGGCCAGGTGGCGATCAGCTACGACTATCCGGTGATGGTGAACCGGCGCTACCTGATGGCGCCGAGCCCGATCCCCGCCTTCGACAATCCGAAGATGCACATGATGCCTGCGTTGCAATTGTTTGGCGCCGGGACGGGAAAAGCGCATCTACGCGATCCCGCCCTACACCGAGGTGCGTTCACTGGATTTCGACGATCATCCGTTTCGTGCCGGGCGGGCGCCGCACGCTTGCGGGCTGTGCGGCGCGACGGATTCCTACCTCGATGAGGTGGTGGTGGACGATCGCGGCGGACGGCTGTTCGTTTGTTCCGATACCGATCACTGCGCCGAACGTCGCGCCGCCGGGCATGTCGGCGGCGAGGGTATCAAGGAGGCAGCGGAATGATCGAGGACACGCTACTGGCCGGGCGCGGCTTGTCGTTGTCGTTCGGGGCCATTCCGGCGCTGGTGGAGGTCGATGTCGATCTGTGGCCCGGCGAGATGCTGGCCGTGGTCGGCGAATCGGGGTCGGGAAAGACCACGCTGCTGAACGTGCTGTCGGGCCGGCTGAAGCCCGATCGCGGCGTGGTGTGGTATCGCGATCCGGTCGGGCGGCTGGCCGACGTGCATGCGATGCCGGCGCCGGCGCTGCGCGCGTTGCATCGGTCCGACTGGGGCTTCGTGCATCAGGATCCGCGGCAGAATCTGCGCATGAACGTCTCGGCCGGTGGCAATGTCGGCGAACGCCTGATGGCGCAAGGTGCGCGGCACTATGGCAACATTCGTGACGCGGCGCTGGAATGGCTGCGCCAGGTGGAGATCGATGCCGATCGGATCGACGATCTGCCACGCACCTTCTCCGGCGGCATGCTGCAACGATTGCAGATCGCGCGCACGCTGGTGACGCATCCGCGCCTGGTGTTCATGGACGAACCGACCGGCGGCCTGGATGTTTCGGTGCAGGCACGGTTGCTCGATCTGATCCGCACGCTGGTGGCACGGTTGGGCATCGCCGCGGTGCTGGTGACGCACGACATCGCGGTGGCGCGGCTGCTGGCGCAACGCATCGCGGTGATGCAGCGTGGGCGCGTGGTGGAGACCGGGCTGACGGACCAGGTGCTGGATGATCCGCAGCACCCCTATACGCAGCTACTGGTCAGCTCGGTGTTGCAGGCGTGAGCGGGGGTTGTTGCACTCGGCGGGGCGATCGTGATAATTCGGAGTCCCGAGGACGGGTGTCACCGCCCCCGGGCTCCGATGGGTTAGAGGCGGAATTCCAGCGTAAGCCGGATCCGCCGCTTTCCCCACCGGATCAGTAAGCCAATGCGTAGGTGCATTGTACTTCTCCGATGGCGGTCTTGCCCTATCGGCCGGACAAAATGCCCGGTCGTCCGGGCAAGCCGCGACCGCGTTGCCGCGCTTGGGCGGCAGCGGGTTTCGTCCTTTCGGACTCATCAGGCGGCGTTTCGCATACCGGCGTATGTTGGATGAGGGCATCACCCGATGAGTGAAGCGGATAGAACTGAACAAAAGGTTGCCGCGGTGATGCTGCGCGCCGAGGCGCTGACGAAAAGCTTCACGCTGCATCTGCAAGGCGGCGTGCGCATCCCGGTGCTCGCCGGTGTCGGGCTGGAGCTGCACGCGGGCGAATGCATTGCGCTGTCGGGTCCGTCGGGTGCCGGCAAGTCCACGCTGATGCGCAGCCTGTATGGCAATTACCGCGCGGAGAGCGGGCGCATCCTGGTGCGTCATCGAGACGAATTGGCCGATCTTGCGACCGCCGATCCGCGCACCATCATGGCGATACGCAGGGAAACCCTAGGCTACGTCAGCCAGTTCCTGCGTGTGGTGCCGCGTGTCGCCGCGTTGGATGTGGTGGCCGAAGTGCTGGTCGCGCGCGGCGATGCACCGGATCACGCACGCGATCGGGCGCGCGCGTTGTTGCTGCGGCTGAATATTCCGCGACGCCTGCACGCGCTGCCGCCCGCCACGTTCTCCGGCGGCGAGCAGCAGCGTGTCAATCTGGCGCGCGGCTTCATCGGCGGCCATCCGGTGCTGCTGCTGGATGAACCGACTGCCTCTTTGGATGCCGAGAATCGCCAGGTGGTGATTGGCATGATCCAGGAAGCGAAACGCGACGGCCGCGCGATCGTCGGCATCTTCCACGATATCGAGGTACGCGACGCGGTCGCGGACCGGCTGTTCCCCGTGATGCCGTTGCAGGAAGCCGCATGAGTGACGAAACGATTCTGACCAATGCCTGGCTGGTGCTTTCGGACAAGGTCGTGCCTGGCAGTGTTGTTTTGAAGGGCGATCGTATCGTTGACGTCCAGGACGGCCGGTCGGATGTTCCGTCGGCGATCGATATGGACGGCGACTACCTGATCCCGGGTGCCGTCGACCTGCACACCGACAACCTTGAGCGCCAGGTGCAGCCGCGCGCCATGGCGCGCTGGCCGTCGCGATCGGCGATGGCGGCGCATGACGCGCAGTGCGCCGCCGCCGGTGTGACCACCGTGTTCGATGCGTTGTGCCTGGGTGATCTGGGGTTCGACAAGGAACGGATACGCACCTTCAGGGACGGTGTTGCCGATCTGGACGCGCTGGCGGATGCCGATTTGCTGAAGGCCGAGCACTTCCTGCACCTGCGCTGCGAAGTTCCGGCGCACGACATGCTGGAGCTGTTCGATCCGGTTGCGGACCATCCGCGCGTGCGCATGGTCAGCCTGATGGATCACAGCCCTGGCGTGGGCCAATACGCCGATCTCGATTTCTACCGCGCGTTGCGCCGTCGCGGCGGGTTGAACGATGCCTACATCGAGCAGCGCATCGGCGAGCTGCAAGCCCAGCGTGAACGGCTGCGCGGTCCCAATCGGCGCGCGCTGCTGGATCGTGTCGCGGCGGGACGCGTGGCGGGGCGCAACGTGGCGCTGGCCAGCCATGACGACCGCACCGTGGAAGAGATTGCCGAGAATGCCGCCGATGGTATTCCAATCAGCGAGTTTCCGGTGACGATGGCGGCGGCGACGGCGGCGAAGGCTGCCGGCATGCAGGTGATCGCCGGAGCGCCGAACATCGTGCGCGGCGGATCGCATTCCGGTAATGTTTCGGTGGCGGACCTGCTGGCGGAAGCGGCGGTGGATGCGTTCGCGTCGGACTACGTGCCGTCCAGCCTGATCGACGCCGCGTTCCAGTGCGCGCGCTCCGGCATGACCCTGCCGGACGCCTTGGCGCTGATCACCGACCGGCCGGCGCGGCTGGCGGGGCTGCACGATCGCGGCCGCATCGCTGCCGGCCTGCGCGCCGATCTGGTGCGTGTGCGTCTGCATGAGGCGTTGCCGGTGGTGCGCCAGGTATGGCGTGCCGGCGAAAGGGTGGCCTGATGGCCGTGCCGGCGCGCGTCGCAGCCTATTATGCGCCGCGACCGGATGATCCGCTGTTTGTGGCGGGGGCGACGTGGCTCGGCCGTGATCCGGAGAGCGACGCGCCCGCGCCGCAGCCTGACCTGCCCGATATCGTCGAGGTTACCGCGGAGCCGCGACTGTATGGTTTCCATGCGACGCTGAAACCGCCGATGCGCATGGCGGAGGGCCGCCAATGGTTCGACGTGGTGGAGGCGGCGCGCGCGCTGGCCGACCGCACCGCTGCGTTCGACCTGCCGCGTCTGGCGGTGCATGACGTGCACGGGTTTCTGGCCTTGCGCGAGACTGCCCCCTGTGCACCGCTGCAGGCGTTGGCCGATGCGTGTGTGGAACATCTCGATCCGTTTCGCGCGCCGCCGTCCGATGCGGAGTTGGCGCGTCGCCGCCGGGCGAAGCTGTCGGTGGAGCAGGACGCGATGCTGACGCGGTGGGGCTATCCTTACGTGTTCGGCACGTGGTTCTTCCACATGACGCTGACGCGACGGCTGACTGTGGAGGAGAGGGCGCACTTCCAGCCGGAAGCCGAGGCTTATTTCGTTCGCGCACTTAGCGTGCCGCGTCGCGTGGCTGATATCTGTTTGTTCGTGCAGGCGGCGCCTGAGGCGCCCTTTGTTATCGCCGAGCGGCTTCCGCTGCGCGGTTGAGGGCGGCCAGGAATCGCGCTGTGCCGATCTGTGTCGTCGTATCGTTCAGCACGGTCTCTGCGGGAATTCCATCCGGGATAGCAACGTTACGTGCGAGTCGCGCGGCGACGTCCGCGACGCTTTCACGCCCGCGCGCCGAGAGGCGTGCAGCCAGGATTTGCGGTGGTGCGGTGATCTCGATCACGCGCACCGGGAAGCGTTGGGCTGCCTGCGTAATGATGCCGCGTGAGGTGTTGGCTACCACGACGCGCCCGGCTTGCAGATCCGCGGCAATGTCGGCGGGGATGCCGTAGCGCAGCCCGTGGGCCTGCCAGGACAGGGCGAATTCACGTGTTGCGAATTCAGCGTCGGTGACGGGTTCGTGGGCCTCGCCGACGGCCTGAGCGGGGCGGGTGATGACGCGGCGGACGAAGCGGAAGCGCGGATCATCGGCTAGCGCCTGACGGGCTGCATCCAGCAGCGTGTCCTTGCCGGCACCGCTTGGACCAACGACCAGAACCAGCATGAACGTCTCCGTATCGGTTGCTCGGCATAGGCGCGGTTGTCCCGGCCATCCACCACGAGGCTGTCAGCACGAAGTCGTGGATGGCCCGCCGCCGCGGGCCATGACGATAGGTCACTTTGCCGGGGCTGACCTTGGGGCTAGCTTGTGCGTCACGCAATCGGGAGACGCCGACATGTTCACGACTCGTCCGGAGATCGCCGGCACCTTCGGCGTGGTCGCCAGCACGCACTGGATCGCCAGCAGTGTCGGCATGTCGGTGCTGGAGCGCGGCGGCAATGCCTTCGATGCCGCGGCGGCCACGGCGTTCACCTTGCAGGTCGCCGAGCCGCATCTGAACGGCCCGGGCGGCGATGCGCCGATCATCCTGCACGACGCGCGCACGGGCACCCAGTTGGTGATATGCGGCCAGGGGGTGGCGCCACAGGCGGCGACGGTGGAAAAATTCCGCGATCTCGACATCGATTTGATCCCGGCGACGGGCGTGCTGCCGGCGGTGGTGCCCGGCGCGTTCGACGCATGGTGCCTGCTGCTGCGCAACTGGGGCACCTGGGAGCTTGCCGACGTGCTGGAATACGCGATCGGCTACGCCAATCGCGGCATCCACATCGTGCCGCGCATCAGCGCAACGATCGAAGGCGTGCGGCGGCTGTTCGAGCAGGAATGGACCTCCTCGGCGGCGGTGTTCGTGCCGGGTGGCAAGGTGCCAGGGCCTGGCAGCCTGTTTGCCCGCCCAGCACTTGGCGCCACCTACGAACGGATCTGCCGCGAGGCGGTGGGCGGTACGCGCGAGGCGCGCATCGATGCGGCGCGCGGTGCGTGGTACCGCGGGTTCGTTGCCGAAGCGGTGGATCGGTTCTTTCGTTCGGTGGACGTTCTGGATGTCACCGGGCGGCGTCATCGCGGCCTGCTGGTGGCAAACGATTTTTCGAAGTGGTCGGCGACCGTCGAGGATCCGATCGCTTACGACTACGCGGAGCATACCGTGTTGAAGTGTGGCCCGTGGAGCCAGGGACCGGTGTTCCTGCAGCAGCTCGCGCTGCTGCGTGGGTTCGACCTTGGCGAGATGGATCCGTGCGGCGCGGACTTCGTGCATCTGGTGGTGGAGTGCGCCAAACTTGCGTACGCGGATCGCGAGGCATTCTATGGCGATCCAGGTTTTGTTCCGGTACCGCTGGAAACGCTGCTGTCGGCGCAGTACAACGCGGAGCGCCGCGCGCTGATCGGTTCCACGGCGTCACGGGAGTTGCGACCCGGGGTGGTGGACGGCAAGACGCCCTGGGTGGACCACGACGCCGCGCGCCGTGCCGCGCTGGTGCCAGCCGCCGGGGCTGGCGAGCCGACCGTGGCGCGGCTTGGCGTGATCGGCGCCGATACTTGCCACATCGATGTGATCGATCGGCACGGCAATATGGTGAGCGCTACGCCCTCGGGTGGGTGGCTGCAATCTTCGCCGGTCATTCCGGAGCTGGGCTTCTGCATGGGCACGCGCGGGCAGATGTTCTGGCTGCGAGACGGATTGCCGAACAGCCTGGCGCCGGGCAAGCGCCCGCGTACAACGCTGTCGCCGAGCTTTGCGCTGCGCGGGGGAAAACCGTGGATGGCGTTCGGCACGCCGGGCGGCGAGCAGCAGGATCAGTGGGCGCTGATCTATTTCCTTCGCATGGTGCATCATGGGATGACGATACAGCAGGCGATCGATGCGCCGAGTTTTCATACCGAGCATTGGCCGAGCAGTTTTTGGCCGCGTGCGGCACGGCCGGGGAAGGTGGTGCTGGAGGGCCGGTTCGACGATGCGGTGGAGCGCGATCTCGCGGCGCGCGGGCATCTGGTGAGCAAGGGGGACGATTGGTCGGAGGGACGGCTGTCGGGGGCTCGGCTTGAGCCGGATGGGCAGATGTTTGCCGGGGCTAATCCGCGGGGGATGCAGGGTTATGCGGTTGGGCGGTGAGGTGGGGGCTGGGGGGTGTTGGGGGCGTTAATCTATGGGATCAGCGCGCACGGGCTAGCACCTTTGCTGCTGCTAACGCAGGCAAGGAAGTCGTGGATGGCCGGCCTTCGCCGGCCATGACGTTGGGCATGGTTCGCGGCCATGACGTTGGGGCATGCTTCGCGGCCGTGACGTTGGGGCATGCTTCGCGGCCATGACGTTGGGGCTACCCCGCCAATTCGACAATCGCATCCAGCAGGACTTGTGCGCCATGCGCGAGTTGCTCCGGTGTCGAGTATTCCTTCGGGTTGTGCGTGATGCCGTCGATGCTGGGTACGAACAGCATCGCGCTGGGGCATAGCGGCGCAACCAGCACCGAGTCGTGGCCCGCCGCCGCCGTCATGTCGCGCACCGACAACTGCCGGTCCTGCGCCTTGCGACGCAACACATTGCACAGCGTCTGGTCGAACAGCACCGGGCCGAATGTCGTGTAGGGATCTATGTCGATGCGCACCTTGCGGCGCCCGGCAATCGCGTCCAGCGCGGCGCGCAATGCGGCTTCCATTTCGATCGCGCGCGCCGCGGACTCGTGGCGCACGTCGCAGTGCAGCCTGGTGATGTTCGCTACGTTGCCGCGCGCGTTGGGGAAATTCTCGATCCAGGTCGCGGAGGCCCGGCCATCAGGTTCGGCCTGGAGGGCGATGTGTTCGATTGCCAGGATCGTTTCGGCGGCGGCGGCCAGGCTGTCGCGGCGGCGGTCCATCGCCGTCGGGCCGACATGGCTTGGCTCGCCGACCACCGTCAACTGGAAGTAGCGCGCGTGCATCGTTCCGGTGACAATGCCGATATCGGTGGTGGTTGCCTCCATCACCGGACCTTGCTCGATATGCGCTTCCAGCCAGCAGGCCCAGCTGCGCGGGGCGGGGGTCAGGCCACCCGCTTGATTGCTGTCGCGTAGCGCCTGCGCGACGCTGACGCCGTGGTCGTCGGTGATGGCGAGCGCGGCTTCCAGGCGCATGTCGCCGGCATGCACGCGGCTGCCCATCATTGCGGGACGGAACCGACTGCCTTCCTCGTTGGTCCAGTTCACCAACTCCAGCGGCGCGCGGGTGCGGATGCCGGCGTCGTGCAGCGTGCGCATCACCTCCAGGCCGGCCAGCACGCCGAACACGCCGTCGAAGCGCCCGCCGGTCGGCACGGTATCGAGATGGCTGCCGAAGGCGACCGCGTGTGCGGCGGGATCGGTACCGTCTCGGCGCAGGAACATGTTGCCGATCGCGTCCTGGGTGTACGCCAGGCCCAATGCGTTGCACCAATCGAGGAACATCGCGCGCGCCGCGGCATCCTGCGGCGTCAGCGCCATGCGGTTCGACCCGCCGTCCGGTGTCGGGCCGATCTGTGCGATATCCATGATCGACTGCCACAGGCGGTCGGCGTTGATGGTGGGCGTCATGCGTCCTCCAGCGGATGGTGGCAGGCGAAGCCATGATCGTCCGGTTCGCGCCAGGGGGGGAAGGTGGTGCGGCACAGATCGCTGGCGCGGGGGCAGCGGGGGTGGAAATGGCAACCGGGCGGCGGCGCGGCGGCCGATGGGATCTCGCCGATCACCCGCGGCAGCACCCCGCGCAGCGCCGGATCGGGGATCGGCGAGGCATCGCGCAGCATCCGTGTGTAGGGGTGGCGCGGTGCGGTGAAGACGCGGGCGACCGGTCCCTGTTCAACGATACGCCCCAGATACATTACCGCGACGCGGGCGCAGAACCAGCGGATGACACCCAGATCGTGACTGACGAAAACGAAGGCCAGCCCGCGTTTCGCCTGCAAGTCCTTCAGCAGCAGAAGCACCTGTGCTTGCACCGAAACGTCCAGCGCGGAGACGGGTTCGTCGGCGACGATCAGCTCGGGTCGCAGCGTCAGTGCGCGGGCGATGCCGATGCGCTGACGCTGGCCGCCAGAGAATTCGTGTGGGTAGCGGTCCAATGTGCTGGCCGGCATTCCTACTTCGGCGAGCAGTGCGACGGATTGGTCGCGCGCGGCTCGGCCGCGTGCGATGCCGTGCACGGCCAGCGGTTCGGTCAGCGTTTCGCCGATCCGTCGGCGTGGGTTGAGCGACGAGTACGGGTCCTGGAAGATGATCTGCATGCGCCGGCGTAATGCGGTCAGGGCGCCGCCGCGTGCGGCCAGAACATCGGTGTCGCCGAAACGAATGCTGCCGGCATCGGGTTCGATCAGGCGCAGCATGGCGCGCGCGGCGGTGGACTTGCCACAGCCGGACTCGCCGACCAGGCCGAAGGCTTCGCCGGGCCGGACCTGGAAATCGATGCCGTCGACCGCGCGGACCGTGGTGGTGACCGGGCGCGGGAATCCCCTGCGCACCGTGAAGTGCTTGATCAGGCCTGCAACGTGTAGTGACGGGGTCATGGTGTGCCCGCGCGCGCAGCGTCATGCCGGCGAAGGCCGGTATCCACGACTTGGCTTTGTCGAAGCAAAGAAAAAGTCGTGGATACCGGCCTTCGCCGGCATGACGGAACGGGAGACCGTTTGTGCAACGAGACGGTCCGGTTATTTCTTCGCCAACCCTTTGTCACGTTTCCCCCCGCAGCCGCGGATCGGTCGCGTCGCGCAACCCATCGCCAACCATGTTCAGCCCCAGCACCAGGATCAGAATCGCGATGCCCGGCCAGAACGCGAGCCAGGGCGCGTCGAGGATATTCTCGAAGCCTTCGCGCATCATGCTGCCCCAGGTGGCGGTTGGTGGTTTCACTCCCAGGCCGATGAACGACAGCGACGCCTCGGTGCGCACCGCGGTCGCCATCCACAGGCTGCCCATCACCAGCACCTCGCTCATGATGTTGGGCAGGATATGCACGAACAGGATGCGCGCATGGGAAAACCCCAGTGCCCGTCCGGCTTCGACGAAAGTCTGTTCCTTCAGGCTGAGTACCGGCGCGCGGGCGATGCGGGCGAATGGCGCGATGGCGGTCAGCGCGATGGCGAACACCATGTTGATCAGTTCCGGCCCCAGCAGTGCTACGACGATCAGGCCGAGGATCAGGCTGGGGAATGACAGCAGCACATCCATCACCTGCATGATGAACAGATCGACCCGGCCGCCGATGTAGCCGCTGACAAGCCCGATAGCGCCGCCGATCACCAGCGCCGAGGTGATCGAGGCCACCGCGACAAGCAGCGAAATCCTCGCGCCGAACAGGATGCGCGACAGCACATCGCGGCCGTAGGAATCGGTGCCGAGCAGATAGTCGGCGCTCGGCGACTGCAAGCGATCGACGATGGTCTGGTCGTTCGGATCGTACGGGGCCAGCCACGGCGCGAATATCGCACCGGCCACCACGATCACGCACAGCACAATCCCGATCGAGGTCGCCGGGTAGCCGCGGACGAAGTGTGCCAGCCGCCTCACGCGTGTTTCACTCGCGGATCGATCAGCCCGTAGGTCAGATCGGTGATCAGGTTCACGACCACGATCAGGAAGCAGTAGATCACCATCAATCCCTGCAGCATGGTGTAATCGCGGTTGTTCAGTGCAGCAACGATGATGCTGCCCAGGCCGGGGCGGTTGAATACGATCTCGGTCAGCACGGAGTTGCCGATCAGGATGCCGATATACAGGCCAACGACGGTCACCACCGGCATGGCCGCGTTGCGCAGCGCGTGGTGCCAGACGACGCGGCGCCACGGCGCGCCCTTGGCGCGGGCGGTGCGGATGTAGTCCTCACCAAGTACCGCCAGCATGGCGCTGCGGGTGACGCGCGTGATGTAGGCCGACATGACGATGCCCAGTGTGACCGCCGGCAGTACCAGCCGGTAGAGTTGGTCGAGCGGATCATCTGCCCGGCCGCTGCCGATCACGGGGAAGAGGTGCCAGTGCAGCGCGAACAGCAGCAGCATGTAGATGCCGGAGACGAATACCGGGAACGACAGTCCAAGCAACGACAATAGCCGCGCGGCGTAGTCGATCGGACGGTTGCGGTGCAGTGCTGCCCAGACGCCGAGGGGGATGCCGATGATGCAGCCGAGCAGCAGCGCGGCGAGCGTCAGGTCGGCAGTGAAGGGCAGCACCGCGCCGACCTCGGTGACGATTGGGCGGCCGGTGATCATGGAGTGGCCGAAATCGCCGGACAGAGACTGGCCCAGGAAGGTTGCGTATTGTTGCCATATCGGTTTGTCGAGGCCGAGCTTGTGGTCCAGCGCGGCGACGGCGGCGGGTGTTGCCTGGTCGCCGAGGATGGCGATGGCCGGATCGCCCGGCACCACGCGGACGATCAGGAACACCAGGGTGAGTACCGCCAGCAGGGTAGGGATCGCCGCCAGCAGGCGACGGATGACGTAGAAGATCACGTTCGGTCTAGTGTGTCATTGGTTGCGGCGGCGGGTCCGGCCGACGGCCGGCCCGAGGACAAGTTCCGGTGGGCCACACACGATTTTCCTTCGATCCCAGCAAAGGAAGAACCCATGCCGGTGGTAGTGGCGACCGGGCGCTGGATCGGGTTCGGTATGCGTCCCACAGCACGAGGGAGCAAGCGATGCGTATCGAGACCCGACCGCAAGACCACCCGACCGCCACCACGGCGGAGATTGCCAGACTTCTGGTGTCGTTTGAACTGAGCCAGAGCAAGTGGGTGCTGACCGTCCGCGCGCCGGGCAGCGCGAAGCTGTCGCGCTTCACGGTTGCAGCGCGCGACACGGAGAAGGTGTTGAGCCTGCTGACGGCGCAGCGCCAGCAAGCGGAGCGGCGCACCGGCCGGCCGGTGCGGATCGTGAGTATCTACGAGGCCGGGCTGGATGGGTTCTGGCTGCATCGCTGGCTGGAGGCGCAGGGGGTCGAGAGCCACGTGGTGGACGCGGCCTCGATCCTTGGCCCACAGCGCAAGCGGAACGCGAAAACCGACCGGATCGATGGCGAGAAGCTGCTGCGCAGCCTGGCGTCGTGGCTGGACGGTGAAGTTGGCGTGTGTTCGATGGTGGTGCCGCCGAGTGTGGCGCAGGAGGATATTCGCCGCCTGTCGCGTGAACGCGGCGAGCTGGTAGGCGAGCGGACGCGGCTGAGCAACCGGATCGGCGGGTTGCTTGCCAACCAGGGGATTGCCGGGTTCAAGCCGTTGCAGAAGGACGCGCGGCAAGTGCTGCAGACGTTGCGTACCGGCGATGGACGCGCGCTGCCGCCGCACCTTCATACGACGATCGAGCGGATCCTGCTGCGGCTTGAGTTGCTGTGCGAACAGATCAAGGCGGCGGAGGCGGAACGTGACGCGCTGCTGCGTGCCGCGCGGGTAGCTGCGGCGCCAGACACGGCGCCGGAGGCCGCGACAGCCGCGCCGCCCGAAATGGCGGCCGCGCCGTTGCTGTTGCGGCTGCGCGGGATCGGGCCGGAGTTTACCACAGTGCTGTCGTTGGAGTGTCTGAACAGAGACTTCGACAATCGACGCCAGTTGGGGTCGTTCGCCGGCATCGCGCCGACACCGTGGTCCAGTGGCGGCGCGGAGCGCGAACAGGGCATCTCCAAAGCCGGGAACCGGCGGTTGCGGACGATCCTCATTGAGCTCGCCTGGTCGTGGCAGCGCCATCAGCCCGACTCGACGCTGACGCAGTGGTTCCACAAGCGGATCAAGGGCCAAGGCGCGCGCGTGAAGCGCATCGCCATCGTTGCGCTGGCGCGCAAGCTGCTCGTCGCGCTGTGGCGCTACGTCAAGCACGGCGTGGTGCCGCAAGGTGCCGTGCTGAAGGCCGCGTGAGCGGAACGCGGGACGAAACGATGAAGGAACACCGCGCCATGCGATGACAGACACACCGAGGTTCGGTCGGGCCTGATCAGCTCGCCGAAGTCCAGGGCACGGGACCGCATCCACGACGGGCTGAAAAACGCCGTAATGAAAGAATGGTCCCGATCGCCCAGCCCGCTGCCCCAAGCATGGGGGTTTATGGTGCAGCCACTCTGAGTGGCGACCGGATATGAGTTGATGTGGCGCGACGCCGCATGACCGACAGGGCTGGGACTTGCATCTGGACGATAGGGCGGAGTGAAGCTGCGAGCAGGACCGATCGCCGCCGAACGACACGAACGATTGTGCTTGGGTGGTGATGCCGGCCTCAAGTCCTGCGCTGCGCGCACCCGCAAGCGGGCGGCGGGACTTGACCCCGGCATCACCACCCAAGCCAGGCGCCGGGGTGCCCTTTAAGCACCCGTGGGCAGCAACTGACCACGGAAGGGAAAACCACGAGATGAGCGAATTTCCACTTGACGGGGGACACCTCATATGAGTTCGTGGATGGCCGGCCTGCGCCGGCCATGACGGGGTGGGAAGTCGTGGAAGCCGGCATGGGCCGGCATGACGTGGGTGGGCCGACATCACTGGAAGTGCGTGGCCTCGGTGACTTTTGGACCGAGCGAGAGCGAGCCGGTCAGCTTGTAGCCGTAGTCAAGATTGTCGTGCCTGGCGTAGACCTGCAGGGTCTCGAACATCGGCACGGCGCAGACATCGGCGACGATCTTTTTCTGGGCCTCGGCCCATAGCGCAAGCTGTTTGGCGCGATCGGTTTCCACCCGCGCGGCGTCGATCTCCTTGTCGGCGACATTGCAATGGCTGAAATTGGTCACCGCGGTCGGCGTCTTGACTGTGCTGGGGCCGTAGAAGAACTGTGTCAGGTAGATATCGGCCACAGGAAAGCGCGCTGCCGAATAATACGTGAGCGGACTGAGGTCCTGGCGGATCATCTGGTGATAGGTGGCGTGCTCGACCACCTGCATATCAAGCGTTATGCCGGCCTTCTTGAGCTGTGCCTGAAACACCTGGGCCGCGTTGAACATGTCGGGCAGTTGCGATTGCACCGACTTGATCGTTACGCCGTTGGGGTAGCCAGCTTCCTTCAGCAGTTCCTTGGCTTTCGCCAGGTTCTGCGGCAGCAGGCTGTTGTCAGCGGTGAAGCCCAGGTAGCCGCGCGGTACCACGCTGAGTGCCTCGCGGCTGACGTCCTTGCCGCGCCAGCGTTGCATTTCGTCCCGGTCGATCGCGTAGGCGATGGCCTGGCGCACGCGAATATCGTCCAGCGGCTTGGCGGTAATGTTGAGGTGCAGCTCGCCTTCCTCGCCTGGTTCGAACACGTCGACGATGCTGTGTGGGATCGCCTTCATGCGGTTCGCCCAGGTCTGGTCTGCGCGGCCGAAATCGACGTCGATCTCATTGTTCTGGAACGCCAGGTCGCGTGAGGCGTCGGACGGAATAAACCGGTAGCTGATCTTCCGCAGTTTCGGCGCGCCACGGAAATAAGCGTCGTTGGCGACCAGCTCCAGCGACTGGCTGGGCGTGTCGGAGGCGAAGGCGAACGGTCCGGTGCCGATCGGATTGCGTTTGAAGCTGTCGCCGCGCTGTTCGACCGCCTTCTTGGAAACGATATAGCCCTCGGCGTAGTCGGTGACGATGCCGAGCAGGCTGGGGATGTTCTGGGCGAGCACCAGGCGGACAGTGTAGGGGTCCACCACCTCGATCGACTTGATCGGGTTGAGTTCCGACGAGAACGCCGAGGTCTTGGCGTCGCCGGCCTTCTTCAGGCTGAACGCCACGTCGTCTGCGGTAAGCTCGCCGAAGCCACCTTGGAATTGCACACCGTGGCGTAGGTGGAACGTCCAGGTCAGCCCGTCGGGTGAGCTTTCCCAGGATTGTGCCAGGTCCGGCTCGATCTTGGCGGGGTCGATGCTGCCGGGCGGGAAGCGCACCAGGCCGTTGAACATCCAGGCGACCGGCACTCGGTCGATGGTGGAGACGGCGAAGTGCGGATCGAGCGAGCCGATATCCTGTGCCGCCATGCCGACGACCAATGTGGTCTTGGGCTGGGCCAAGGCAGGCGCGGCCAATGCGACAGCGGCTGCGAGAACGGCGGCGCGGACCAGCATGTTGAAATCTCCCCGGTATTGCGGGCACGTTTAGCAGACGGAGCTACGTTGCGCCACCGGATGCCGGGTCATACCTCACCATGCCGCGTGTCGGGCCACCGAGGCCCGGCAATTTCTAGCCGATCAACGACACCTGCCCGCTTGCCAGTTCATAGAAGCCGGCGGCGACTTTTAGTTTGCCCCCTGTGACAAGCTCGGAGATCACCGGCGATGCGGTGCGCAGCAGGTCGGCCTGGATCTGTGCGTTTGCCTTGATCACCGCATCGAGGTTGGATCCGGCGCGCTCTACCGCAGGTCGGATCGGCGCATAGAGGGCACTGATCTGGCCTGGCACCGACTTGGCCGCGATCGTTGCCTTTACCGCGCCGCATCCCGAGTGGCCCAGCACAACGATCACCGCGGTCCCCAGCACGGCGGTACCGTATTCCAGGCTTGCGATGATCTCCGGCGTGCAGATGTTGCCGGCGACGCGGGTGACGAAGACGTGGCCGATGCTCTGGTCAAAGATCAGTTCAACCGGCACGCGCGAATCGGCACAGGACAGCACCGCGGCGAACGGCTCCTGCTTCTCGGCCGTCTTCTGTTTGAGTACGGCGAGGTCCTCATCGAACGAGGTGAGGCGGCCGGCGACGAAACGGGCGTTGCCATCCATCAGCCGTGCGAGCGCCGCGGCCGGCGCAACAGGGGTCTGAGCTCGCGCCGAACGGGGCGCGAATGTTGCGGCGGCGTCCATTGCGAGGGCGGATGCCGCCGATGCGGTCAGGAAGCCGCGCCGGGAGATGCCGCCGCGCCCGGCCGGGTCGCAGGCTCGACACGGACAATGCCCCGACGGTCGCGGGCCGAGTGCGTGGATTGTCGACATTGGCCTGCTCCTTTGGTTGGTCGTGCTTGCCCCTGATCGGTCGGGACGGGCGCGCCATCGGGTAGCCGAGCATATTTTCGGGTTGTTGCACAATCTTGCCGATCGTTTCCGTTTGGTCGGCGTTGTGCGGGGAATCCCGGCCGCTGCCTAATACCAAGTAGCGAAAGGAACAATTCTCCCAGGTCGTGCCGGCCCCGGATCAAGCGCCCGAGGACAGGCGGAGCCCGCCATTGGCGAAGGCCCGGGGGGCTGGGCATTCATAACTTTGCTTACTGGCATCGCCAAAGTCGTGGATGCCGGCCTTCGCCGGCATGACGGGGGGTTGCTAGGGCGGAGTAACACGGAGAGCTATCCAGACCGGATCGGACGAGACCGGATCGGAAGTGTTTTGGGCCGTTTTCAGCACAAGGGCTGCAACATATGGCCGGTGCCGCGCTCGTGCGGCATCGATCGCTGCCTGCACCTGCTGTGGCGTTTGCACCTGTTCAGCCTGCACGTACATGATCAGGTCACCGGGTGACAACCCGCGCGCGGCTGCGTCGGTGCCGGCTGAAATTCCGTTGATCACCACACCAACCTTTGCAGCGTCGAGCCCGTACCTGGCTCGGAGCTCATCGGTGATGGCAGTCAGGCGCAGCCCAAGGTCGGCGGGAATGCTTACGGCCGGCGCCGCTGCCTGAGTGGAGTGTACTTTGATCTCCTGCATGCCTCGCGGCCACTGCTTGATCGTGACCGGAAAGATACGTTCCTGGCCATCACGCAGCACGGTAACGGACACGGTCTGGTCGACGGTCGCCGCGGCGATAAATCGTTGCAGTTCGCGAACATCCTTCGGCGTGCGGGCGCCGAAGCGCAGCACCACGTCGCCGACGTGCAAGCCGGCGACAGCAGCCGGACCGTCCTGCGACAGGGTGGCAATAATCGCTCCATTCGACGACTGCATGCCCAGCGCCTGGGCGAGTTCGGGTGTCAGGTCTTCCACCGTGCACCCCGCCCATCCGGGCCTGGACCAACCGTGACGGATCAACCGTTCGATGACGAGTTTCACATCCTCCGCCGTTTGGGCGAAGCCGAGTTCCGGCCGAGCCGCGAGTTGGCGATATGAGGGCGGTGTTCATGCCGATCACCTCGCCGTTCAGGTTGAACAGCGGGCCACCTGAATTGCCGTGGTTGATTGAAGCGTCAGTCTGGATGAAGTCGTCGAACGGTGAACTATTGATGTTCCGATTGAGCGCGCTGACAATACCGCTGCTGACCGACATGCCGATGCCGAGCGGGTTGCCGATTGCGATCACCGGGTCACCGATCTCCAGCTTGTTGCTGTCGCCCCAGCGTACTGCCGTCAGCGCGTGCTGCGTTTGTACCCTGATCACCGCGACGTCGACGATTGGAGCGGTGCCGACCAATCTGGCTGACGCGGTCCGGCCGTCGGAAAACCTGACTTTGATTTGGTAGGCGCCGGCAATGACGTGGTCGTTGGTTGCGATCAACCCGCCGCGGTCGATGACAAAGCCCGACCCGTTCAATGTCTGGGGCTTGGACGTGGTCGCATCGGCCACTGGCCCCGCACCACCTGAAGTGTTGGCTGCCACGGTTGAGGTGATGCTAACCACGGTCGGCAGCAAACCTCGGATCAGCGCCGACTGGCTGACGTTCATCGTGTCCTGTGCGGCGCTTGGCGAAGATCGCAGCGCCGCGGTCAACGCCATCGCGAGAAGCATGAGGGAGCGGATGCGCGCTGCCATGTAGCGGTTCCCATAGATGCACCGAAGTCGGCGCCGACGGGTTATACCAGGTGTCCGAATGCTCAACTCTTTCGCGGTGCGTGTCCGTCATGCCGGCCCCCGGGTCAAACGCCCGAGGACAGGCGGAGCCTGCCCTTGGCGAAGGCCGGGGGGCCAGCCATCCACGACTTCGCTTGCTGCACGAAGGCAAGTCATGGATGGCCTGCGCAGGCCACTACTGTCCGGCACATTTTATGCTTGTACTCGCGCACGGCATTGATTCTACTGCGAAGGAGACGTTCGCCAACGTTATCCACCGCAGCGAGAGCCAATGCCATGCGCCACAAAGCTACCGTGTTCGAACAAATCGTCCAGCAGTTTCCCTGGCACCGCTTCGAGCATCATGTCCGCCAGCACGGCACTGACGACGACCAGCGCGGGTTCACCAGCCGCCAACAGTTCCTCGCCATGCTGGCTGGCAGCCTCGGCGGCCATCAGGGGCTGCGTCCGGTGATCGCGGCGCTGGCGCCGAACTCCGGCGCGCTGCGCTTGCTCGGCGGCAAGGCGCCGGCCCGTTCCACTCTCTCCGATGCGGTGCGGGCGAGACCGGCGGAGCTGTTCTTCGATCTGCTGCGGGAACTGATCGGCCAGCTCAGCCGCACCCTGCGACGTGTGATCAAGGCCGCCGTTCGGCTGATCGATGCCACCCAGCTCAACGTCGGTCAGCGCATGCAGCACTGGCTCGGACTGCACAAAGGCACCGTGGCCGCCAAGCTGCACGTGGTCTATGACCCGGCCGCGCAGAAGCCGGTCTATTTCGACATCACCCCGGCCCGCATCAACGACATCACCGCCGCCAAGGACCTGCTGCCGATCGAGCCGGGTGCCACCTATGTGTTCGATCTCGGCTACTACGACTTCGCCTGGTGGGCGGGGCTGGCAGCCGCCGGCTGCAGCTTCGTCACCCGGCTGAAGACCAACACGCCGCTGCGCGAGGCGCAGTCGCGCCCGGTCGCTCCAGGCGGGGTCGTGCTGTCCGACCAGGTGGGCCTGCTGCCGGTTCGGCTCTGCTTCAGCCGACGCAATCCGTTCAGTCAAACCGGCCGTGCGGTGACGATCCGCATCGACACCGGCAAGGTGCTGCGGCTGTTCACCAACGACCTGAGCAGCCCGGCCGAGGAGATTGCCGCTCTCTACAAGGAGCGCTGGCAGATCGAGCTGTTCTTTAAGTGGATCAAGCAGAACCTGAAGATCAGCCGGTTCATGGGCAGCAGTGAGAATGCGATCCGCAGCCAGATCGCCGTGGCGTTCATCGCTTATTTGCTGGTCCGCATGCTGCAAGCGGCGCAGCCGCAAACCTATGCTGCGGCATTGGTCTTGCTGATCGTGCGCACCCATCTGTTCGTCCGGCGCGCAATCAGCGAGTTGCTCGATCCGCGGCACCCGCCACCACCAAAGCCTCTCGGACCCGCAAATCAGCTCCAGTTGCCGATATGCAACTGACATGCCGGACAACAGTGGCCTGCGCCGGCCATGACGTGGGCGCGGTGAGATCATTCCGTCGGCATTGCTGCAAGGTGGGTGAACAAGGAGTCAGCATCAGTTGTTCCGCGCCCGATCGACGCCGCCGCGGGGCCGTCGCTACATCCTACGCCCGCGCCACAGGACTCCTTCAAGTGGAGGAGGAGAATGCGGCGAACCTCGATGATCATTTGCGGATTGGACTGGATGGAGTGGCCCGAGCGCACGACCAACTCGAAGTCGGCGCCCTGGAGATGCGCGCTTGAGTAAGCGACGACGCCGTCGTCACCGCTTTCCACCGGGCCGTCGCCTTGCACCGCGATGATTGAATGGACGGCAATTCCGGGCGCAATGGGTAATGGCGCCACGGCGGTGATGAACGGGCTTCCCGGCGTCATGCCATACACACTGTTGCCGATCCGTGTCCTGTTGGGATCGAACCTGAGTGCATCAGCGTTGTTGCTGAGAACATCGCCCATTGCCCGCACCACCGTCAGCGGCAGCCTGACAAGTCTGCTGATCAGTTGCACAACCGAAAAGCCCGCGACATAACTGCCGCGTTGCGGCGTTGCGAGGAAGATGACCCGGCTCACGAAGGGGCTGTGTTCAAAGAACATGGCGCGGCGCGCAAGGTCGCGGGTCTCGGGCGGCATGTTCAGTTCGTCGAGTGGCTTTCGGCTGAATGCATCCCAGAACCTGGTGCCGCTATCGACCGCGAGCATTTTGGCCAGCAGGCCGCCCTGGCTGTAGCCGATGACGACCATTTGGCGCAGCGCCGGGTCTTTTCCGGCGGGATCGACCTTGGCGACGGCGTCCTGCAGTGCCTCACGCAGCAGCAGTGCCGAGTACGGAATGGGATTGCCGGTGTCGTAGCTGAAGGCCCAGAACTGGAAATGTTGCCTGATCCGCGGATCACTCAGCAGTTCGTTGACTGTGTTGGCCCAACGAGCGGCGCTGGATGCCGTGCCATGGATGAACACGACGGGGAATCGGCCCGGCCGATATGGTCCGAGAGCGACCAGCCTTGTGGGTTCCTTGTCGAGCAGATCGCCGATCAGGAAGCCGCGCAGCTCGCGGCCCCAGATCTCCGGGTCGCCCAGGCCATAGGCGAGCGCGGCGGTACGCTCGATCTCGAGCGGAACATCCTGTCCGCCGAGGCGCACGGACTCGGCGTCCGACGGGGTGTGGACCTCCAGAACGGCGTCCACGGTCCCGGCTGCGAGCTGCCGGCGGACGTCGGCGATGCGCAGTATGGCGGTGACCGGGATTCTCATTCTGGGAGCGACCTGAAATCCACGCTCGGGGTCGGGCAGGACACCGCCGGCGGCGAGCGGCGCGCCGATGCCGGCCTGACGATAGGTGTTGCGCAAGCCGTACACCTTGAACTCGTCGATCGGGACAAAATCGACCAGCTTGCGGCCTGCCCAGACCAGGCTTGCCGGGTCGAACGCGACACGCAGGTTGCCGAATGGCAGGGCGAATTCGCCCCCCTGGAGCTGGACCTGTGTTCCGTTCGCCGATGCAAACGCCGCGGTCAGCGCGCGATTGTAGAGATCCGAGGCGGTGCGCAGGCGCGGGTCGTACGGGCTGGGCGCGGCGTCGATCCCGTCCGGAAACAGGAAGGCGAAGGCGTAGACCGCGGCAGCGAGATAATAGGTGTGCTGTCCGGTCTGTCGCGCATGCTGAAACGAAAGCTCGGCCAGTGCGAAGATCTCATCGCTGCCGGCGGTACCGTCGGTGACTTTTGCCTGGAGCGCGGCGAGAGCGGCTTGCGGATCGGTTGCGAACCGATCGTTCAGGTCCCACCGGGTCAGCACGATGCGGGTCGATTGGCTGAGATCTCCGCCGGCCAGGACGTTGCGTGTCTGTTCGCGGTAGACGACTTGCGGATCGACACGTTCGACGCCGATCGGGGTGGTGCAGCCGGCGATGGCAAGACAGCTCAACAGGACGGCGATGAGCCAGCCTGAGCTTTGCCGGATCGATCGCGAGCGGAACGTCTTGCTTGACGGAAAGAGCACCATGAGCGTCTGTTTCGCCGAACCAATTTTGGGTTGCGGATCAGCTCCCGATAGCGGAAGGCGCCGCACCTGTTTTCGCGGTAACGCCGGCCCGGAGTGGGGTGAGCAAGACTTGAATCGCGAATTGTGGTTTAGATGCGTGCTGCGTGAATGGCAAGTTGCCAGGGTGCCTCAGCTTCGCGTCACGATTGCCCAATCGGTTCCATGGTTAAGCGGTGTCATACGAAAGTCACAGCGCACAACATCGAGGACGTGACATGACAATGGATGGCGAGCCCCGATCGGATGCAACCTTGGGCCAAAGGCTGCGTCATGAATTGGTTCAGTACGCGCTGATTTCCGTGTATCTATACGTCTGCTTCGGCGCGATGCTGTTGTACAAGATGGCAATTCTGCACGCTGCGGGCATCGACTACGCACCCTATGGGCTGGCGGCGGTGAAGGCATTGATCCTGGGAAAATTCATGCTGCTCGGCCGTGCCGCGCGGCTTGGCGACCGCTACCAGGACCGTCGGGTGATCCATGTGATTGGGTACAAATCGCTGCTGTTTCTGCTGCTGCTGTTCGTTCTGTCGGAGCTTGAGGAAGTCATTACCGGCATCGTGCATGGTCGGACACTCGACGCGGTCGTGGCGGAGATGACGGGCAGCACACTGTGGCAGACCGGCGCGACGATCCTGATCATGTTGCTGATCCTGCTTCCGTATATTGCGTTCGGAGAGGTCTCGGCTGCGCTGGGTGAGGGCGGGCTCCGGCAGCTTCTTTTGGCGCGGCGGGCGGGGGGAGCGGCTGCCGGCCGGGCACAGCTTCCCGTTGGATAAAACCGCAGTGCGCGGCAGGCAGGTAAGCAATCAAGCGCACACAGAGTTTCGCTGAGTGCGCACGGAGTTGCACTGAGAAGATTTAGTGGCGCTTCGCGCTGGTGACTGGTGCGCCAGCCGAGGCGACCTTGCGCGCGGCGCGGTTTGCTGCCGCTGCGTGAAGCTTTGTGTGCGCTCGGTGAAACGCTGTGTCCGATGGCTGCTTGCTTGCCACGACGCGCTCCGCATTATCGGCACCGGCACCGGCACCGGCACCGGCACCGGCATCGGCATCGGCATCGGCCCCGGCGCCGGCATCGGCATCGGCACCGGCACTCCGACCCAGTAAATCGGTACCATTCAAATGTTAGTTTGACTTCTCCACAAAGTTAGTATAACTGTCGGAAACGACCAACCGGATTTCAGCCTGGGAGTATCATCATGTCCGAAGATCCCGCCGCCATCACCTTCCGCGTCATCCAGGAGTTGATGCCGGAGTACCACATCCCGCCGGATCTGCTGAACGGTGTGTTTGCTGCCATCCCGCCGCCGCCCGCCGCGGCGACCGCCGCCTGGCGCCACGCGCGGGTGACACGGGTCATCGAGGAGGTTGCCGCGCGGGTGCCGATGGACGCGGCACAGGGGCACCTGGCGGCGCAGATCGCGGTGTTCCAGTTCATGGCGGACGGTCTTGCGGCGCAGATCCACGCACCGGGGTTGGACATGTTGGAGATGTACCGGCTGACCCGCCTGATGGATGCGTTGGCGCAGACGGTGGCTCGGCTGGAGCGCTCGCTGGAGCGGCGGCAATTCCGGGTGATGCCGTTCCGCGACGTGCGGGCGGTGGACGGGTTCGATCTCGACGCGATGGACGCGGTCTGGTGCCGGCGCGAGCCGGCCGACGGTCCGCTCCTTGGTGCGGGCCCGGTGGGAAATTTAGGGGGAAATTCAGTGGGCAAACTGGTGGGAAGCGCAGTGGGAAGCCCAGAGGGAGGCGCAGTGGGCAAGTCGGGGGGAAATCGCGTGGGCAACCCGGTGGGCAACCCAGTGGAAAGTCCTGTGGGAAACCCGGTGGACAACCCGGCGGCAAGCCCTCGGCGGCGTGAAACGGCGGTCCCAGGGTCGTCGGTTGGGGAGCAGGACGCCGTGGCTCGCCCGGCGGAGCCTGCCCCCGGGCGCACCACGACGGAAAGGGTCGAACCGCGGGCCGCGACGGCAGCGGGCGGGCCGGCGGCGCCGGGCACAGTGGCGGCTGAGGGTCCGCCAAGCAGGCCCAGCATACCGTCATCCGGACAGGTCGCGCGCGTGGATGGCGTGACCGTGGAACAAGGCGATGGCTGGACGCTGGAGGTTTGGCCTGCCCGGCCGGGTGCGCGGGCGGGAGCCGGCGCAGCCGAACCGGATGGCCAGCCTGGCCGGGAGCCGCCGGGCGATGCGGAGAACGATGGTGCGGCGGCGGACCGGGTGGGCCTGGTGTCTCGCCGGCCCGACGGCACCGCGGCTGCGCGGCCGGATGGCGGCGATGCCGCCCGCGGTGGGCCGCGCCAGGTCGCGGGTAGCGGGGTGGCGGTATGGGTGTGACCGTAGACCCGGCGGAGCTGTGTCCGATGGCGGCAAATCCCGCCGAGGCTGGCCCAGTGGCGGAGGTGCCGCCGGGCACGTCCGTGGCCGGCCAGGCGGGCGAGGGACGGTTGGCGCGCGCCGACGAACCTGCGGGGCCTGGCGAGCCTGGGGAGTCTGGCGATTCCACGGAGCTTGGCGAGCCTGCGGGACCGGGCGATCCGGCCGCGTGCTGCGGGGCGCGGACGCGTGGCGGTGCGCCGTGCGGCGCGGTGCCGATGGCGAACGGGCGGTGCCGCATCCATGGCGGCACCAGCACCGGGCCGCGCACCATGGAGGGGATGGCGCGGATGATCGCCTCGAAGACGACGCACGGGCGGGATGGGCCGGCGGGCGCGCCGAAGCGGGCGGCGAAGCTTGCCGTGCGACGCGTGATCGTGCGCGGCCAGCTGTTGAGCGCGGCGTCGGATTTGCGGGCGTATTTGCCGGCGGCGATGGCGGCTCGGCTGGCGTTGCCGGTGCTGGAGTTGGCGGC
The DNA here is from genome assembly GCA_963826975.1 of uncultured Alphaproteobacteria bacterium. Classification (GTDB taxonomy): domain Bacteria; phylum Pseudomonadota; class Alphaproteobacteria; order Acetobacterales; family Acetobacteraceae; genus Palsa-883. Next base: position 860,459 of record CAWGZJ010000003.1, read on the forward strand.
GTCGCCGCATTGGTCGCATTCGGCGCCGCAGTTGGCGGCCGATTTGGCGGATTTGCTGAATTCCGCAACAACCCCCGGGTCGAGTGCCGAGGGGCAGGCCCTCGGGCCGAGGCGGTGGTGGTTGGATCGCCGGGGGACTCGTCTTTGCGTGCGGTGCCGCGCCGCCCGACCCTGGTCAGCGCCACCCAGCCTGGGGCCGCCGTGCGGGCAAATTGGCCCCTGCACGATTTGCGCAACAACCCTCTGGATGAGCAGCGGCCGGGGGCATGCACTCGGGACGAGGTGGCGGCGGTTGGATCGCCGGGAGACTCGTTCCTACGCGCGTCGCCGCACGGCCCGATCCTGGTCAGCGCCACCGCCCGAGGCCGCCGTGCGGGCGATGTGGCCCTTGCACGATTTGCGCAACAACCCTCGGGACGAGCGCCCTGGGGCGTGCCCTCGGGGCGGCGGCGGTTGGATTGCCGGGCGACGCGTCCTTGCCCGCGTCGCCGTGCGGCCCGACCCTGGCCAGCGCCACCCGGCCCGAGGCCGCCGTGCGAGCAAATTTGCCCCTGCGCGATTTGCGCAACGACCCCCGGGTCAAGCGCCCGAGGGCATGCCCTCGGGTGCCCGGGGCATGTCCAGGGCAACAGCCTGCCGCTGCGCCAGGACACGATGGTGGGCCTGGTGCCGCGCGGCGGCTGGCGCCGAGCTTGGCTGAGGCGCTGCGGGGCACGACGCCGGCCGGGACGTGGCAACCGAGCGAGCGCGCGGAACTCGAGGCGCTGTTCGGGGCAACAGCGCGGATGGAGCGGACGGCGCCACCGGGTCGGAGTGCGCCGCCGGTGACACCAGTGGTGTCACCGCGGTGTTCGGTGGGGATTGTGTGCAACGACCCTTCGCGGAGGCTGGTGTGGGACGGCGTGCGCGGTGATGCTTGGCACGTTTTGTGGCCCGGTGGGGCGGAGGTCGGGACGCAGGAGGGTGGATAAAGCGTAACGTCTTTAATGGTTGCTGCGTTGATGGGGGTGGTGGCGCGATTTGCGATTTGTGCGTTTGTGAGGCTGCTGCTTGACCGTGCTGGGTCGGCTGTGCTTGGCGGGTATTGCAACGCGGCGGCCCGGCAACGTGAACGCATCCAGAGCATTGGACCCGGCGGCGGCTGAACGCCAGCTGCTGGCCTCGGCGATCGAGCACCATAACGCGGGCCGGTGGCGGCCGGCCGACGAGTTGTACGGGCGTGTGGTCCGCATCAACCGCAGGAACCATGAGGCGCTGCATCGCTGGGCGTTGCTCAAGCAGGCCCAGGGGCAGCACCACGACGCGCTGCTGCTGCTGGACAAGGCGATCCACGTCAAGCCCAACGTGGCGTTCGTGCATTGTCACCGTGGGTACGTCTTGCAGGACCTGGGGCGGCGGAAGGAGGCGATCGCCAGCCTGGAGCGGGCGGTCCGGCTGCAGCCGGATCTGGTTGACGCTCATATCGGGCTGGGCACGATCCATGCCGAGCTGGGCGACCTTGCGAGCGCGTCCGCCAGCTTCGACAAGGCGTCGGCGATCGATCCGCGTGCGGTCGAAGCGATGCTGAACAAGGGCATCATGCTGGAGAAGCACGACCGGCTGGACGCGGCGATCGAGGCTTTCGACGCGGCGCTGCGCATTGCCCCGGGCGAGCCGAATATTCTCGACCGCAAGGCCGCGTGCCTGCGTCGGAAGGGTCAGGCCGCGCAGGCCCTGGCCATCTGCGACGCGGTGCTTGCGGTGCACCGGGATTTTGCCCCGGTGATATTCGAGAGGGGGGTGATCCTGGCCGAAAGCGGCGAGCCCGCCGACGCGATCGCGGCGTTCGAGCGGGCCTTGGCGATGGGGCATCTGGCCGATGCCTGCCACTACAATATCGGCAATTGCCTGAAGGCGATGGGGGATCTGCCTGGCGCGCTGGCGGCGTATCAGCGCGCGGTCGCATTGCGCGCGGAGTATCCCGAGGCGTTCAACAACCTGGGGGATGTGCTGCGCAAGCTGCACCGGCCGGCCGAAGCGCTGGCGGCGTTCGAGCGATCAATATTGATCAAGTCAAGCTATACTGACGCCCTGATCAACCGAGCCGAGATGCTGCTCGAGCTCGATCGTGCGGCGGACGCATTTGCCGAGTACGATCGTCTCAGGGCGGCCTGCCCTGAACTCGGCGGACCTGTTCAACAGCCTGGGCAACACGGCGCACGCGCTGGGCCGCTACGACGAGGCTCTTGCCTGGTATGCCAAGGCGCTGTCGATCGACCCGAAGCACCATCACGCGATGAGCAATGCCGGCACGACCTTGCAGACGACCGGGCGGTTCGATGCGGCGCTGGAGCGCTTTGCGCAAGCGGTCGCGATCAAGCCGGACTTCGCGGAGGCGCACCTGAACGCCGGCCGGTGCCGACTGGAAGCAGGCGATTACGCTGCCGGCTGGCCGCTGTACGAGTGGCGGTGGAAGACCGTTCAAGGTGCGCCGGGCCGCCGGAGTTTCCCGCAGCCGCTGTGGCTGGGGGATCGCGACCTTGCCGGCAAGACCGTCCTGGTATGGGCCGAACAGGGTTTCGGCGACATGCTGCAGAGCGTGCGCTATGCGCCACTGGTGGCCGCGCGCGGGGCACGCGTGGTCCTGCTGGTTCCGCCGCAGCTGCGGCCTCTGTTCGCGCGGATCGGCGGCGTGTCCGACGTGGTCGCATACGGCGCGGACCTGCCGGCGTTCGACCTGCATTGCCCGATGATGAGCCTGCCGCTGGCGTGCGGGACGACGCTCGAGACGGTGCCGGCCAACATCCCCTATCTGCTCGCCGACAGCGCGCGGGTCGCGGCCTGGCGCGAGCGGCTGTCGGGGCTGCCGGGCCTGAAGGTGGGACTGGTCTGGGCGGGCAGTCATCGCTACCTGCTGGACAGGCGCCGATCGATGGCGTTGGCGCAAATGGCACCGTTTGCCACGGTCCGCGATGTCACGTTCGTGTCGCTGCAAAAGGACGAGCCGGCGCGGCAGGCGCGCGAGCCGCCCGCCGGCCTGACCCTTTGTGACTGGACCGGCGAGCTGGACGACTTCGACGATACCGCGGCGCTGATCACGGCGCTCGACCTGGTCATCAGTGTGGACACGGCGGTGGTTCACCTGACCGCCGGCCTGGGCAAGCCGGCCTGGGTGCTCAACCGCTACGACACCGATTGGCGCTGGCTGCAAGGTCGCGACGACAGTCCCTGGTATCCGTCGGTGCGGCTGTTCCGACAGGTTCAGCCGGGCGATTGGGGTTGCGTGGTCGAGCGGGTTCGCGCCGAACTGGAGCACGCCAGGGATGACCCGACGCGCGTGGCTGGGCGCGTCCAGCCGATCGGCACCCCATGAGCAAGCGTAAACACCAGATCGAGGCGTTCTTTCGGCAAGGCCAGCAACTGCACGCGGCAGGTCGCCTGGGTGAGGCCGAACAGGTCTACCATCAACTGCTGACCGCGGCGCCCGATCACGCCGACAGTCTGCACATGTTGGGGGTGCTCGCGTTGCAGACGGGGCGGCCCGATGCGGCGCTGCAGTGGGTCGACCGCGCGATCGCGCTGCACTCGCCGGCGGCCGGGCCCGGGGCCAAATCGGTTGTCCAACCGGTTGCGCAATCAGTGGCGATGTACCATGTGCATCGGGCGCATGCATTGCTCGCGCTTGGCCGACCGGGCGATGCGCTGGCGGCTTGCGAGCGGGCGCTGCTGCTACGCCGCAATTGTGCCGAGGCGTCGTTCGCGATGGGCCATGCGCTCAGCGATCTGGGACAGCCGGAGCAGGCGATTGCCGCTTACCAGGCCGCCCATCGGCAGAACCCGAGACTGCCGGACCTGGACAACAGCCTGGCGCTGGCGCTGCGTGAAGCCAATCGGCTGGACGAGTCGGTCGCGCACCTCGATGCCGTGGTGCGGCACCAGCCGGGCGACACCCAGGCGCGCAACAACCTGGCCGGCGTGCTGCGGGAACTGGGAAGGCTGGATGCGGCCGAGGCGATGTATCGCGCCGCGATCCGGCAGGCCCCGGATGATGCGTTGCCGCACGAGAACCTGGCCATCGTGCTGCTGCTGGCGGGCCGGCTGGCAGAGGGCTGGGCCGAGTCGGAGTGGCGCTGGCGGGGGCGTCCCGCGTTGGCGATGGGATTCACCCAGCCGCGCTGGGAGGGCGAACCGCTGAACGGCCGGACGCTGCTGGTTCACGCCGAGCAGGGCATCGGGTCCAACATCCAGTTCTGCCGCTACGTGGCTTTGCTTCCGCGGGATGCGCGGATCGTGCTGGCGGTGCAGCGCCCGCTGGTTCGGCTGATGGGGTCGCTCGGGCGTGGTATCCAGGTGGTGGCCATCGGCGATCCTCTGCCGCCGATTGATCTGCGCTGTCCGATGCTGAGCCTGCCGCGCGTGCTGCGGACTGACACGGTGGAGAATATTCCGGCCGACATCCCCTATCTGCGCGCCGATCCGGTGGCCGTGGCGCGCTGGCTGCGGCGCACGCAGGCGCTGCCGGGGCTGCGCGTCGGACTGGTCTGGGCCGGCAACCCGGAGGATGTCCGCATGGATCGGCGCCGTTCCATGCCGCTGGCGGGCCTGACGCCGCTGGCGGGCGTTCCGGCGGTGTCGCTGGTGTCGCTGCAGGTCGGCGACGCGGCTGGGCAATTGGTTGGCTCGCCAATGGCCGGGGTGGCGCATGACTGGACGGCGGAGTTGTCCGACTTTGCGGAGACGGCGGCACTGATCGAGGCACTGGACCTGGTGATCGGCGTCGATACGGCGGTGGTGCATCTGGCCGGCGCGCTTGGCAAGCCGGTCTGGTTGCTGAACCGGTTCGACACCTGCTGGCGCTGGCTGCTCGGGCGTGATGACAGCCCCTGGTATCCGACGCTCCGGCAGTTTCGCCAGCCGGGCGCGGGTGATTGGCAGGGTGTGGTGGAGCGGGTTCGCGCGGCGCTGACGGCGGAGGCGGCGCGGCCGGACGCGCGGGGTGTGGAGCGTGCTGGGGACGTGCGGCACGACGCTGTGGCCGAGACACCACGATGCTGATCCGCCGGCGGGTGCTGGCGTTTTACTCAGCGGTGTGGGGGGCCTTATCCAACGGTGCAGCGGACGTTATCCAACCGCGCGCCGGCTGTTACGGTTGGTCCGACAACGCCTCGATTGCACCGGCTTGGCGGCACAGGTTGCGCGGCAGCCGCCGAACCGACGCGCCGCTGATGCCGCCCAGCGCCGCTACGTGCAATGCCGACTTGGGCAGCACCGATTTGGCCGGCGGCGATTTGGCCGGCGCCGGCACGCGCAGCGCCGAGTTGCGTGGCGTCGCCACGTGCGGCGTCGCCACGTGTAGCGCCGTCTGGGGTTGCGTCGCTTTCGGGGACGCAGCGCCACGTGCCAGCCGCGCCCAGCGCAGCGGGCCCAGCGCCGCAGCGTCGGGATGGCTTTTGGTGGCGAAGGCCGGGGACAGAAAGGCCAGGACCGCCCCGGCCCGCGCGGCGCGGCGCAGGTCCGCCCCGCTGTGCGCCGAACTGGTCAGCAGCGTCCCCTGCCGCCGCGGCGCAATCGGCGCCCCGGCCGGCCACCTGCCGCCACGCAGATGCATCCCGGCGCCCAATGCGGCAGCGAGCCTGGGGTCGCCCGCCACCACCAGCTTCAGCCGTCGCGCCCGGCACATGCGTGCGAGGTCACGGCCCAGCGCGGCACGTTCCGGGTCCGCATCATGCCGCAGCACCACGCCGGCCAGGCCCTTCGGCAGGCGCGCTACCACCGGACGCGGATCGGCCAGCCGACGTGCGTCGGTGAACAGCCACAGCGGCGGGAGGCAAGGCGGGCAGTTCCGCCGGCGCGATACCGCCCGCGCCCAGGCCAGCAACTTTGCATCCATCGGGCGTCCTTTTGTTCGGGCTTCACCGGCGGTGTCGTTGCGCCCCGGTCGTGCATCACGTCGATCGTTCGCAAGACTGGTGTGACAGTGTGCAACAGCGGAAGGAGCCGCGCGACAACATCGGCAAATGCTGCCGGGATCACTCACCGGGGCGCCGTGGTGACGGTCCGGCAACCAGCGCGGGCTGCGGCCCAAGCCGCAAGGTCACGCGCGGCGGACGTTCCAGAACGTTGCGAAGCCGCTCAGCACGCCGGTCAGGCTCGTGCGGTAGGCGGTCGGTTGGAAATATTGGCCGAGCGGGATCATCGGCAGGTCGATAAACGCCTGGCGCTGGATCACTTCGCACAGCATCTTCTGCGCGGCGAGGTCCGGCGCTTCCAGCCAGGCACTACGAAGTTGTTCGAGGCGCGGGCCGGTGGGCCAGCCAAAATACGCTTGCGGCCCGGTCCGCAACAACCCGGAGACCACCGGATTGAACTGCGTCAGTCCGGGTCCCGGCATGATCCAGATGTTCCACCCGCCAGCTTCCTCGGGATCCTTCTTCATCCGCCGCTGCGCGACCATGCCCCAATCCATCGCGAGGTAATCGACGTTCATGCCGATCCGGCGCAGCATGTCGGCGCAGACGTCCGATGCCGCCTTCGCCGTCGGCACGTCGGAGGCAACCAGGATGCCGACCTTCTCACCACGATAGCCGGCATCCGCGAGCGCCTGTCTGATCTCGGCGGGGTCGTGCTTGCCATGCAGCACATCCAGCCCCGCGGTGTTGGCCATTGGGGAGCCGATGGTGAAGAAGCCGAAATCGGTGCGCCACAGTGTCGGATCGGCGCCGGCGATGGCGACCATGTAGTCTTCCTGGTTCACCGCGCGCAGCACGGCTTGGCGGATCGCCGGCTTGTCGAACGGCGGGATCGCCTGGTTCATCCGGATGTTGCAGGTCAGGCCGGTCTCGTCGAGCACCGCGACCTTAAGGTCGTGCGCCTGGCGCAGCAGCGGCACGAGATCGATGTTGACGTATTCCCAACGATCCGCCTCGGCGTTCTGCAGCGCGGCCGCTGCCGTCGCGGCATCGGGGATCACGCTCCATTCGATACGATCGAAGTGCGCGATCTTCGGCCCCGCGGTCCATTCCAGCTTGCCGTCGGCGCGCGGGCGATACGCCTGGTTTCGCTCGTAGACCACGCGGGCGCCGGAAACGCGCTCATCGGCCTTGTAGCGATACGGGCCACTGCCGATCATTTCGGTGACCTGCTTGAACGGATCGGTGTGGGCCAGCCGCTCGGGCATGATCGCGCACATGAAGGACGAGGTGCTCGCGAGCGCGTCCGGCAGCAGCGGAAACGGGCGCTTGAGGCGGAATTGGATGGTGCGGTCGTCGGGCGCAGAGAGTTCGTCAGTTGCCGCGATCAGCGCCTGGCCCATGCTGTCGCGGGCACAGAACCGATTGATGCTGGCGACGCAATCGCGGGCGAGGACGGGCGAGCCGTCGTGGAAGGCCAGGCCAGGGCGCAGACGGAGTTGCCAGAGCCTGCCTTCATTCTCGATGGTTGCGCCGTCGATCATTTGCGGCTGTGGTTTGTACTGGCCGTCGATGCCGTACAGCGTGTCGAAGACGAGGTAGCCATGGGTGCGGACGTTGGCGGCGGGGATCCAGGCGGGATCGATCGAGTTCAGCTCGGATTGCGGAATGAAACGCATCACGCGGGTGCTCTCGGCCGCGACGAGGTTCGGTGCGGCGAGCGCGACGGTGGCAGCGCCTGCAAGCACATTCCGGCGCGAAATCATGACGGTCCTCTCACGTCGATGTTGGGGGGGCCGGCGAAGCGGGGGCCGGCGGCGCAGGGGCCGGCGAAATGGGCGACCGTTGCGCTACGCGGGGCCGGTCCGTTACTTGATGCGGCCGCGCGCTGCGACCGGCCAGATCGCCTCGATCCGACCGTCGCGCACCGCAACGATCTCCTCGTGCAGGTGCACGGTGGTGTCGCCATAGCCGACCACGAACAGCAGCTTGTCGCCGACCGCCGGCGTGTCGCTCGGCGCGTCCAGGTGCACGGTCGTGTGTTCCGCCGAAAGCTGAACGCGGCTCCCGCCTGTCAGGCCGAGCGGCGCTGGCACCGCGCCGTCGCTGCTCATGGCCTTCTTGCCGGCATCGAGGATGATGCGTGTTGGCGTGGGCCGGCTGGTGACGCTGGCCAGCAGGTGCAGGGCGGGTGGAAAATCCAGATGGAACCGCTCGCGATACAACATGTCGCTGAAGATCGCGCCGCCTGCCTCGATTTCGGTGATCCCCGGCTGCATTGCGCAATGCGGCAGGGTACCGCTGCCGCCGCAACTTACGATGTCGATCCGATGCCCGGCCTGGCGGCAGGCATCGGCGCTGGCGGTGAACTGGGCGACCGCCTCGCGCACCACGCGCGCCTTTTCGACGGGATCGGCGATGGCGGTGGCCTGACTCTCCCAGGTCATCAAGCCCACAAGCCGCACGCCTTTCATGCCGGCAACGGCATCGGCCAGTGCCACCACCGGCGCGCCCGGGGCGACGCCGGCGCGGTTCATGCCGACATTCACCTCGATCACCACTGGCACGGTCACCCCGGCGCGGTCGGCCGCCGCGGCGATCGGGGCACAGTTCGCTACGGAGTTGATACCGACCATGACCTCGGCAACCGCTTGCAGCGCCACCAGGCGCGCGATCTTCGGCGCGCCGACGATCTCGTTGGCGATCAGGATGCTGCGCACGCCGGCCGCGGCCATGACCTCGGCTTCGCCGACCTTGGCGCAGGTGATGCCGATGGCACCGGCCGCCAGCTCCTTGCGCACGATCTCGACGGTTTTGTTGCCTTTTACGTGCGGGCGCCAGTTGACGCCGTTGTCGCGGCACAGCTTGGCGATGCGCGCGATGTTGGCCTCGACGACATCGAGATCGACGATCAGTGCGGGCGTGTCGAGCGCGGTCACGGTCTGGCCGAGCAACGGGTTGGTGGCGACGTCATTCATGGTGTCATCTCCAGGATCACGGGCGTGGCGGCGCCACTATCTTGTAGGCCATCTCGTAGCACCGGTTGGCGTGCAGCACGAGATCGTCGCGTCAGCGCAGGCGCATCACCGCGTCAATACTGCCGGCAACTCGAACGGCGCGGGATCGGCGAAGCGGCGGACGACATTGGCTGTGAGCTGCCCGAGCGGGCTGGTACCGCCGTCGACCATGAGGCTGCCCGCATAGGTCATCGAGCCGACCGAAAACACCGCACCGCCAGCAGCGGTTTCAAGGAAGGTCATATCGGCACAGGACCAGTCCTCCTGCGGCAGCGGATGGCGGTGCACCAGCATGTCCTCGTTCACCCACCCGTAATCCGGATGAATGACGACGGCCTTTGCCACCACGAGCGCATGTGGCGGCGTGCCATATTTTGGATTGACGCTGTCCAGCTCGTGGCCAGCCGCGCCGCCGCCCATGTAGCCCGCGTCACCGAATATCGTGCCGGCGCGCGTGTCGAGGCCCGCGGTCATGAAGGCCACGCGCGGATCGCTGATACCGCCAACGAAACGATATGGGAAGCCCAGGTGACGGCCCTGGGTGGAAAAGCTGATGCCAACGAGCTTGTGGCTCGAGCGGCCAATGCGCCGCCACAGTCCGCCATAGCCGCCACCGAACGCATGATAGCTCTCGCCGGGCATCGTTTCCCATATGCGGATGCCGCCCTCGGCCCGGCGGACTTCGAGCGTATCGGGCTGGCTCTCCGACGGTTCGGCGCGCCAGTAGAAGCCGTTGCCGCCGAGATACATCAGGCGGCCGCCTTGGCCGAGGAAATCCTCGAATGCCTGCATCATGCGTTCGGAGTGGTATTCCGGATGCTGCGCGGCGATGACGACGCGATAGGGCGCGAGTGCCGCGACCCCTTCTTCGTGCAGGTCGTGATCGGTAATGACCTCGTGTGCCATTCCGATAGTGGAGAGAAACTGGTCGATGTAGTTGTCCGACACCCAGCGCGAGGTACCCGATCCACCCTCGGCCGGGTCCATCAGCGCCATCTGCCGAGGCCTGGTGTCCAGCATCGGGCGGTATTGCGTGACCAGCGACACGCCCGAGCCGTCACTGTGATGGTTGTAGCAGGACAGCCCGAACTCTGGGTTCATGTCGGGCGTTTCGAGCAGCGCACCCCACGCGGCGGCGCGGTCCGCGATCTCGGCGCCACGGCCCGGACGAACGAAGCAGCCATAGACCTGGTAGGTGAATGTGGGCACCAGCAGCACCACATCCGCTTTTGGCTGCCGCGGTCGTACAGATGAAGGGGATGTAGTCCTGCCCGGCATCGTTCTTGATGTGCGCGGCATAGAACCCGCTTGGCCAGTCCTGTGGGACGGTCAGGCAGATGCTTTCGGTCCAGCCAAGCGGCCCCTGGTCGTCGTCGTGGAAATGGATGGCGCCGTATTGATCGGGGGCGGTCTTCCAGTCGTGCACCGCGCCGGTCCAGTTCGATCCCGTCATGGCGCGCGTGGGCAGATTGATAAGGTGGGCATGCGCGGCGTGCGGGCCGGTGTCGGTGGCGATTTGGGTGGCGATGCCGATGGAGAAATCCCATTCTGCCAGCGTCGTGTTCGAAGGCGCCGGGCGATGGATGCTCGGGCGTTGCAGCTTGCCGTTGAAGTGACCGGCGGCCGGGGCGTCGCCCTCCGGTGGCAGTGCCGCGAGGAAAATCTCGGGCGCGCCGGCAGGTGGGAGTGGCGCTTGCGCGCGGGCCTCGGCGGCATCGCCGAGCGGGGCGTGCGGTGTCTGCGCGACTGTTACGGACCCGTCGCTGTCGAGCGTGGCCGTTACGTCGTACCATCGGCGTTCCAGCAACCGGCGCGGCACTTCAGCGCGCACGCTTGCACCATTGGCGCCAGTGACTTCCGCCATGGTGCCCCCGTCCGGGCCGATGCCGAGTGCGAATGTGAAGCCGTTGAGGTGCAGAGCGACCAGGCCCTGTCGGCCATTGCCCGGCGTGGTCGGCCAGATCGTTGCAGACAGGGTCACGCCGGCCCGCAGATCAACCGGCAGCGAGGCAACATGGCCGAAGCTGCCGAGATAGGCAGGTTGTTCCTTGCCCGGATGCACACCATCGAGGGCGTTCGGCATTGGGAGTTCGGCATAGCCTGGCCCGACGGGATTGGGATCGGCACAGATATGGCGCACGAAGCGCAGGGTGAAGTCCCGGCCACCGGCACTCGAAACCATGAAACGGATGGCGCCGCCCTGGCGCACGCTCCAGCGGTCTACATACCCGGTCAACGCATGCATCGTGGTTCCCTTGATCCCCTGAGGCGTGATCGTAGAGCGGAAAAGCGATCGTCATACCTTCGTTACGTCGTAGAACAGCGCCACCCAGTCCGCTCGGGCGAAGTGGTAACCTTTTTTCTCCGCGCGATAGGCGATCGTCTGGACCTGGTTGTGCACCGGGAACCAGAGGGCCGTGTCCATGATGAGTTTCTGCGCGTCCGCATAGACCGCGTCGCGCTTGGCCGGGTCGGTCACCGCGCGGCCCTGCGCGAACAATGCATCCAGCTTGGGATCGTTGAGCTGCATCCAGTTATATTTGTAACGACCGGCGCTCGGTATGTTGCTGCTGGCGAACAGATTCTCCAGGCACATCGGATCGGCCTGGATCCACCGCACCGGCAGCATGTCGAATGCATTGTCGAACACCAGGGACTGGTTGCGCGCGAACGTGATCGTCTCGACCTTGAGATCGAAGCCCACCCGCTTGGCAACTGCCTGGATTTCAACCGCGGTATCGGGCTCCAACGGTGGCGGAGCGCCGTAGAAACCGCTCAGCCGCTGGCCAGCCTTGACACGTACGCCGTCCGGCCCGGGCACCCAGCCGGCCTGATCGAGCAGCGCCATCGCGGCCTTGGGGTCCGGCTTGTAGACATCCTCGGTTCCGGCCCAGTAGCCAGGCGTGCCCTTCGACAACGGCCCATACGCCGGATCGATCAGGCCGAAGAACAGGTTGTCGCTGAGCGCCTTGCGGTCCACCGCCATCGCCAGAGCGCGGCGCACGCGAACGTCCGTGAAGATCCCGCGGCTGCCGTTCAGTTCGAGACCAAATGGAATGCCGGCCGCGTTGCCGATCATGGTTCCGTAGGCGTGCTCGCCGGTGTACCGTTTCATATCCAGCACCGGCGTGGCGTCGGAAATGTCGATCTCACCTGCCTCCAGCGCGGCCACGCGCGTCGAGGCATCGGCGATGAACCGGCTGACCACACGCTGCACGCGGGAGGGGCCCTGGTTCGCGTTGTAGCCTGGCGCCCAATTGTATTTGTCGAATCGTTCCAGCACCACCTGCCGGCCTTCCTCCCAGGAAACGAAACGGAATGGTCCGGCGCCGACCGGCGCGCGGGAAAAACCCTGGTTGCCGAGGCGCTTTACCGCGGTGGGAGAGACCGGCGCGAGCGTGCCCTCGGCGTAGCTCGCCAGCGCGGCGCCGAAGGGTTGCGAATAGGTCACGCGGACGGTGTGGGGGTCGATCACCTCTGTGCCGGCATAAGGACCGAGCTGGGTTACTGCGCCTTCGCTCGCGGTCTTCGGATCGGCGATTGTATCGAAGGTGAATTTCACCGCTTCCGCATCGAATGGCGTGCCGTCATGGAAGCCGACGTCGCTGCGCAGCTTGAGTGTCACGCTCTTGCCGTCCGGCGCGACATCCCATGCCGTGGCCAGGCCGGGAAACAGCTTGTTCGATCCGTCGCTGGCGATCAGCGTGTCGAAGATCTGTGCGATCACCTGATACTCGTGGCGCGAACTGGTGACCCGGGGATCGTAGGTGCGCGGGGTCGCGTCGTCCTCGCCCCAGGTCACCGTCAGCGCATCCGCCGATTGCGCGGCGGTCGCGGCACGGGCGGCCCGTCGCGCGATCAGCGGCGCGGCAAGCACGCCGCCAACGGCCGCACGGCGCGTCAGGCCAGCTTGTCTGCGTCCAGTCATAGCCGCCTCCATGCGGGTTTGAGCCACCACGGACTGTGCGGTCCGCAACGGCAGCGTGCAACTACCTCCTTCGTGCTCGTGTGGGCATGCTTGTGCGGCTATCCGGCATCGCTATTCTTTCGGGCAGCTACATCCCGAGCAGGCCGGATGGATCCGCGATGCACAAGCTGACCTCGGCTTGCGGCCGATGCTGAAGGCCGTGATCGACAACTGGTCGGCGTCCCGATGAACATGCCTCGCATCTTCGCACGGCTGTTCGGCGCGATTGTGACGCTGCTGATCACCTGGACCGTTGTCTTCGGTGCCATGCGGCTCGTGCCGGGTGATCCGGTGCTGTTGATGCTGCAGGGCACGCCGATCAGCGATGCGGCGATGGACGCGGCGCGCGCCAAGCTCGGGCTCGACCGGCCGCTGGTCGTGCAATATGTCAGCTTCCTGGCCAACGCCGTGCGTGGCGATCTTGGTGCGAGCTTCCAAAGCCGCCAGCCGGTGGCTCGGCTTATCGCGGACGAGTTTCCCTACACGCTGCAGCTCGCCATCGGCGGTTTCGTTGTCGGCCTGTTGCTGGGTGGCACACTCGGCATCGTCGCCGGCGTCTTGCCCAATGGCTGGATCGACACCATCTGCATGACGCTCGCGCTCGGCGGGTTGTCGCTGCCGAGCTTCTGGATCGGGATGCTTCTGATCCAGGTTTTCGCCACCCAGCTAGGCTGGGTTCCGGTTCTTGGTACCGGGTTCGACGCGCTGATCCTGCCGAGTATCTCACTCGGCCTGTTCATCGCAGGTGGACTGGCGCGCCTGGTGCGGAACAGCATTATCGAGGTAATGACACAAGATTATATCCGCACGGCACATGCCAAGGGCCTCACGGCGCTGCGTGTCGTCGCCAAGCACGCACTGCGCAACGCGGTTATTCCGCCACTGACGCTGCTGGGCATCCAGTTCGCGTTGCTGATCGGCGGTGCGGTCGTTACCGAAACGGTGTTCGCACGCCCCGGCATCGGTCGCCTGTTGGTGTTGGCGGTATTGGAGAAGGATTTTCCGGTTGTTCAAGGCGTCGTCGTGCTGACCACGGCGGCCTATGTGCTGATCAATCTTCTGATCGACATCTCCTATGGCATCATCGATCCGCGGGTGCGGGCATGAGCCGGGTGCAGCCGCGCGGACGCCGTGTCATATCGCGACTGCTTGGCGCTCCTGGTGCGGTGGCCGGCACGGTCGTGCTGGTCGTTATCCTGGCGTTGGCGGTGCTGGCGCCGTTGCTTGCCCCGTATGACTGGAACGCCACCAGCCAGTGCCGGCGGCTCGCCCCGATATCCGCCGACCATTGGTTCGGATGCGATCTGTTCGGGCGCGACCTCCTGAGCCGCGTCATGTATGGCGCGCGCTTCTCGCTTGCCATGGGCATCTCGACCGTCGCGATCAGCCTGGTCGCCGGTGCCTTGCTTGGCATCACCATCGCCTATGGCGGCGGCCGGATCGACGCGATCGGGACACGGCTGATTGATGCAATGCTGTGTTTCCCGCCGATCATCCTCGCCATCCTGATCGTGGCGGTGCTCGGTGTCGGTCTCTGGAACGCGGCTCTCGCCGTCGGCATTTCCGGCATTCCACGCTTCGCCCGCATCACGCGGGCTGCGACGCTGTCGCTGGTGGCTCGCGACTTCGTCGAGGCGGCGCGCGCGGTTGGGTCCGGGCGCGCGCGCATCGTGCTGCGCCATTTGTTGCCCAATCTCGCCCCGATCCTGATCGTGATCACCACGCTCGATCTTGGCGGCGCGGTGCTGTTCACGGCGACGCTATCGTTCCTGGGGCTCGGGGCGCAGCCGCCGACGCCGGAGTGGGGCGCGATGTTGAATGCCGGGCGCGAATATGTCCGTTACGCACCGTGGACGATGATATTTCCGGGGCTCGCGCTGTTCCTGACGGTGATGGCGGTGAACCTGGTCGGCGATAGGCTCAGTCTGGTGCTTGATCCGCGGCAGCGTGGGTAGTGTCTCAGTTTGAAACCGGCGCCGGCCTGCGGATACAGGCGTGGCCACAGGGCTTGGCGGTTCATGGTCAACCGGTGCACACTCCGTCAAACGAACAGGATGCACTATGACAATCGACAGCACCGAGCTGGCACGCCCGCACAGCTCGCATTGGGGCGCGTTCTCCGCCTACGAGGACGCGGAGCAACTGGTAGTTGTGCCGCACGCCGACGATCCTGATCCATCGTCCCTGCTACAGAACATTCCGGCGGCATTGCGCCATCCGGCCCGCATCGCGCAGCCGATGGTCCGTCGCGGTTGGCTGGATCGCGGTCCCGGTTCCGGCCGCGGCCGGGACGATTTCGTGGCAATGGATTGGCCACAGGTGCTGGACCTGCTCGCGGCGGAACTGCGCCGTGTCTACGCCACGCACGGCGCCGACGCGGTGTTCGGCGGTTCCTATGGCTGGGCGAGCGCCGGCAGGTTCCATCACGCGCAGAGCCAGGTGCATCGCTTCCTGAACACGCTCGGCGGCTATGTCCGCTCGGTGAACAGCTACAGCGCCGGTGCGTCGGCGGTGATCCTGCCGCACGTGCTGGGCAGCTACGAGGATGCCGGAAGGCGCGCGGTGCTATGGACGGACGTCGCAAAGCACACGGACATCGTGCTGTGCTTCGGTGGCATGGCGGCGAAAAACTCCGTGCTCAGCAGCGGCGGCACCAGCCGGCACATCGTCCGTGGTGCAATGGCCGCGTCGCGCACGCGCGGCACCAGGTTCGTTTCGATCAGCCCGTTGCGCACCGACATGCCGGCTGAGGCCGATGCCACCTGGTGCTCGATCATTCCGGGTACCGACACGGCGCTGATGCTGGCCCTGGCGCACACGCTGGTTGTCGAGGGGCTGCACGACACGGCATTTCTGGATCGCTACTGCGAGGGCTACGCCACCTTCGAAACGTATCTGCTCGGCCACGGCGACGGCCAGCCGAAAGATGCGGCATGGGCAGCGGACATCACCGGGATCGCGCCGGACACGATCGTTACGCTGGCGCGCTCGCTGGCCGGCAAGCGGGCGCTGATTACCGTCAGCCATTCGCTGCAACGCGCCGAGCACGGCGAGCAACCGGTATGGATGGGCGTCGTGCTGGCCGCGATGCTCGGGCAAATCGGTCTTCCCGGTGGCGGCTATGCCTACAGCCTGGGTGCGCTCGCCAACATCGGCAAGCCCGAGGTCGGAGTGCCAATCCCGACGTTTCCGCAAGGGCGCAATCGCGTCAGCACCTTCATCCCCGTGGCGCGCATCGCGGACATGCTGCTGCGGCCGGGAGGACAGTGCGAGTACAACGGCCGGCACCTGAGCTATCCCGACATCAAGCTGGTCTACTGGGCCGGTGGCAACCCGTTCCATCATCACCAGGATATCGGCCGCCTGCGGGCCGCGTTCGCGCGGCCGGAAACGGTGGTCGTGCACGACTTCGCCTGGACCGCGACCGCGCGGCACGCCGATATTGTGCTGCCCTGCACGATGACCATGGAGCGCGATGATCTCGGCGCCGCGGGAAACGACCCGTTGATGGTCGCGATGCATCGCCTGGTGCAGCCCTATGCCGCCGCGCGCGACGATTACGATATCTTCGCGGCGCTTGCGCAACGTCTCGGCACGGGAGAGAAGTTCACCGAGGGTCGATCCTCTGCCGAATGGCTGCGCGTCCTCTATCAGCAGACCGCCGCGGCACTGCGCGACAAGGGACACGTGGCGCCTGACTTCGAGGACTTCTGGCAGCGCGGCGAACTGGAGCTGCCGCTTGCGCAGGGCGATATCGACAAGCTGACGGCGTTCCGTACCGAGCCGGAACGGGGAAAGCTGGCGACGCCGAGCGGCAAGATCGAGATCTATTCAAGCACCATCGCGAGCTTCGGCTACGACGACTGCCCCGGCCATCCGACCTGGCTGCCGCCGAGCGACGGGCATGGCTCGGCGGCGGCGAAACAATGGCCGTTGCAGTTGATCGCCAACCAGCCGGCAACGCGCCTGCACAGCCAGTTGGATTTTGGCGCGTTGAGCGTTGCCTCCAAGATCCGCGGCCGCGAGCCGATGCAAATTCATCCGGCGGACGCGTTGGCGCGCGGGATCAATGATGGCGACATCGTGCGCGTCTATAATGATCGCGGCGCGTGCCTCGCCGGGGCTGTCGTGTCCGAGGATTTGCGCCCCGGTGTTGTCCAACTGGCGACGGGCGCCTGGTATGACCCGGACAGCCCGGAGTTGGACAATCCGCTGTGTGTGCATGGCAATCCCAACGTGTTGACGCGGGACGCCGGCACGTCGCGTCTGAGCCAGGGATGCACCGGCCAACTGACTTGCGTCCAAGTCGAACGTTTCGCCGGCAACCTGCCCCCTATCAGGGCGTTTGACCCGCCACCGAGCACGCCGGCGGCAAGCTGATCGGTTTGGTGGCATGCCCGGGCTGTCCGGGTCAACAGGGTAGGCATATTGCGGGGGCGGGCAATCACGTGCCCACCCCTGACATCACGGGTGGAAGGCACTATCTTCCGATCAACCCAGGCAGACAGGAGGATCGCCATGCTGAACCCAACGTCGCCGTTGCCGCTGAAGGATCCCACGCTCTTTCGCCAAGCCAACTGCATCGGCGGGAAATGGGTGCAAGCCGACAGCGGCCGCACCATCGTGGTGAAGAACCCCGCCACCGGCGAGGCGATCGGGGAGGTGCCGGCGCTGGGCGCCGCCGAGACCCGCAGTGCGATCGAGGCGGCGCACCGTGCGCAGCCGGCCTGGCGCGCCATGCTTGCCAAGGAGCGCGCGGCAATCCTGCGCAAGCTGAACGACGTGATGCTGGAGAATGCCGAGGACCTGGCGGTGATCATGACCGCCGAGCAGGGCAAACCCCTCTCCGAAAGCAAGGGCGAGATCGCCTACGCAGCCAGCTTCATCGAGTGGTTCGCCGAGGAGGGCAAGCGCATCTACGGCAACACCATCCCGCAGAACGCCAAGGGCCGCCGCATCATCGTGACGAAGGAGCCGATCGGCGTGTTCGCCGCGATCACGCCGTGGAATTTTCCGTCCGCGATGATCACCCGCAAGGCCGGCCCGGGCTGGGCCGCGGGGTGCACCGGGGTGATCCGGCCGGCCAGCCAAACGCCGTTCTCGGCGCTGGCGCTGGCGGTGCTGGCGGAGCGGGCGGGGATGCCGCCGGGCGTGTGCAACGTGATCACCGGGCCGTCGGGCGAGACAGGCGGGGAACTGACCTCGAACCCGCTGGTGCGGAAGCTGAGCTTTACCGGGTCGACCGAGGTGGGGGCGAAGCTGCTGGCGCAGTGCGCGCCGACGATCAAGAAGACCAGCATGGAGCTGGGCGGCAACGCGCCGTTCATCGTGTTCGACGATGCCGACCTGGATGCGGCGGTGGTGGGCGCGATGGCGAGCAAGTACCGCAACACCGGGCAGACCTGCGTCTGCGCCAACCGCATCCTGGTGCAGGACGGTGTGTATGAGGCGTTCGCCGCCAAGCTGAAGACGGCGGTGGAGGCGATGAAGGTCGGCAACGGCATGGAGCCGGGCGTGAGCCAGGGGCCGCTGATCAACGCCGACGCGGTGAAGAAGGTCGAGGAGCACATCGCCGACGCGCTGTCGCGTGGCGCGAAGGTGGTGACCGGCGGACATCGGCACAGGCTGGGCGGCAATTTCTTCGAGCCGACGCTGCTGGCGGAGGTGCCGAAGGAAGCGCTGATG
This sequence comes from uncultured Alphaproteobacteria bacterium, assembly GCA_963826975.1. GTDB lineage: Bacteria > Pseudomonadota > Alphaproteobacteria > Acetobacterales > Acetobacteraceae > Palsa-883. Next base: position 879,016 of record CAWGZJ010000003.1, read on the forward strand.
TTCCGCGAGGAGACGTTCGGGCCGGTGGCGCCGTTGTTCCGCTTCAAGACCGAGGCGGAGGCGATCCAGTTGGCCAACGACACTGAGTTCGGTCTGGCATCGTATTTCTACACGCGTGACGTGGGGCGGGTTTTCCGGGTCGCCGAGGCGCTGGAATACGGCATCATCGGCATTAACGAGGGTATCATCTCGACCGAGGTGGCGCCGTTCGGGGGCGTGAAGTCGTCCGGGTTGGGGCGCGAGGGGTCGAAATATGGGATCGAGGATTATCTGGAGATCAAGTACCTGGCGGTAGGCGGGATCGGGACATGAACCGCGCATCCATATGCGGTCGCTTGTGTTACACTCGGCGGCTATGAGCACGTCCACCCCATTGACCCCCGATGCTGTCATCGCGGTGCTGCGCGCGCACGCGGCAGAGTTGCAGCAGGCCGGCATCCGTCATGTCGGCCTGTTCGGCTCGCTCGCGCGCGGCGAAGCCGGTCCGGATAGCGACGTCGATCTTGTGGCGGAGTTGGACCCGGACGCGCGCATCGGGCTGTTCCGCCTCGTTGGCCTGGAGCGGCGTCTGGGGGAGATTCTCGGCCGCCACGTCGACCTGCTGCCTGAGCCGATCGAGCAACCGCGTTTGCGTGCCAACGTGGACCAGGATCGTCGCGGTGCCTTCTAGCCATGATCCGGTCGTATGTCTCGCCGACATGTTGGAAAATATCGAGCGTATCGCATCTTATGTTGCCGGCATGAGCCGCAATGAATTTCAGCGCGACGGTCGTACGCGCGACGCAGTCGAAAGGTGCCTGGAGCGGATTTGCGAGGCCGCATTCCGGCTTGGCGACCAGGCTCCGCTACTGATGCCCGGCCAACCATGGGGCGACATCCGCGGTATGGGTAACCGCCTGCGTCATGGCTATGACCGGCTCACCCTTTCAGTAATATGGCATGCCGTCCACGACGAATTGCCGGCACTGGAGGCGGACACGCGTCGCGCGTTGGCGCAATTGGAGCCCGGTAGCGGCTCAGGATAGGAAAGAGCGGGCGCGGCGCGGTGTAGTGCCAAAGCATGCGTGCTCGGGTTCACCCTGACATCGAATTTGACCGAACTCCGGCTTGAAATCCTGGTGCCGCCTCGGCGGGGCAGCGATCTATTGATCGTTACCGCTTTCCAGAAGGGATCGCCGGTGGTGGATCGATCGATCAAGCGACTGACCAAGAAAGCGCGCCGCGGCATGCGCGGCTATCCGCTGGGGTCTGTCGCCTACTACGGACCGGACGACAAACGCGCGACCAAAGTCGCCGTCGGAATCCAACTGTCCCAGGACACCGACATGGAAATGCGGCGATGGTTCGTCGAGACCGGTGACGCACGCACAGATCCGGTCATCCTGGCCGAGGCGCTGGCACATTTCGAAGCGAACGGTGTCAAGTCAGTCGCGATGGTCGATCGCATCATCGGCTGCCCGCACGAGGAAGGCGTGGACTACGAGGGCGAATACTGCCCAGTCTGCACCTTCTGGATCGGCCGCGACCGCTTCACCGGGAAGCTGGAGCAATTGCTTTGCCAGGCAACCGCCGTGCTGGAGGGACAATGATCGCAACCGCCGCAAAGACCGGCATCGGCGCGCCGGTTCGCCGCCGTGAGGATCTGCGCCTGCTGACCGGCGGCGGGCGCTACAGCGACGACCTGAACCTGCCCGGCCAGGCCCACGCCGTCATGCTGCGCTCGCCTCACGCGCATGCGTTGATCCGCGCGATCGAGGCCGGCGCCGCGCGTGCGGCACGAGGCGTGCTTGCAGTGCTGACCGGGCAGGACATGCTGGAAGACGGATTGCGGCCCATTCCGCATGCGGTCTGGTCCAACCACCCGGCGGAGATATTCCTGCCCAACTCGGACGGCTCGACGGCCTATATCCCGCCGCATTTCTGCATGGCAACCGATGCCGCGCGCCAAGTGGGCGAGATCGTCGCTGTCATCGTCGCCACAAGTGTCACCGCGGCGAAGGACGCCGCCGAGCTTGTCGTCGTGGACTACCATCCACTGCCGGCGGTGACGCACGCGCTGACCGCCGTCGCCCCTGGTGCGCCGCTCGCCCGTGCCGGTGCGGCCTCGAATGTCTGCTTCGACGCGCAGCTTGGCGATGCCGGCGCCGCCGATGCCGCCTTTGCCGGCGCCGCGCACGTCGTGCGGCTCGACACCTGGGTGCATCGTGTCGCCGGCGTGCCGATGGAACCGCGCGCTGCGATTGGCGTCTACGAGCGCGACACCGGCAAATATACGCTGCACGCTGGCGCCGGCGGCGCGGTGCGGCCGCGTAACGACCTCGCCGTGGTCCTGGGCGTGTCCGAGACCGAGGTGCGTATGGTGATGCACGATGTCGGCGGCAATTTCGGCACGCGCGGCGCGTTCAATCCGGAATTTGGCCTGGTGGTGTGGGCCGCGCGCCGTGTCGGCCGTCCGGTGAAATGGACCTGCGACCGCAGCGAGGCGTTCCTGTCCGACTACCAGGCGCGCGATCTGGCGGTGACCGCGGAACTGGCGCTCGCCGCCGATGGCACCTTCCTGGCGATGCGCGGCTCCAACCTGGTGAATATCGGCGCCTATCCGGTGGGCTTCAGCCCGCTGCAGAAGGGCGTGGCGATCATGTCGAGCATCTACCATGTGCCGACGGTGCATTTTCGCGCCCGCGCCGCGCTGACCAATACCGCGCCGACACGCCCGTATCGCAGCGCCGGCCGGCCCGAGGTCATGTTCGTGATGGAACGGCTGATCGATCTTGCCGCGCACAAATCGGGCCTCGATCGCGTCGCGCTGCGGCGGCGCAACCTGGTGCCGGAAAGCGCGATGCCGTACCGCAATCCGTTTGGCATGACCTATGACAGCGGCGCCTACCACACGGTGATGGAGCGCGCTCTGACGTTGGGGATTGGAACGGTTTCGCAACCCGCCGCGCCGAAGCCAGAACGCGCGGCAAGCATCGCGGCATCGGCGTCGCCAATTATGTGGATACGGCGACCGGCGTGCCGCGTGAGCGCGCCGAGATGACCATCAAGCCCGAAGGGACGGTCGAACTGATCATCGGCACCGGATCGCAGGGCCAGGGCCACGAGACCAGCTTCGCCCAGCTTGTCACCGAATGGCTGGGCGTGCCGAACGACAGCGTGCGCATGGTGACCGGCGATACCGACCGGGTGAAATGGGGCGGTGGCGCGCATTCCGGCCGTGCGCTGCGGTTGGGCAGCATCGTCATGCACAACGCCTCGCGTGAGATCATTGTCAAGGCGACCCGCATCGCTGCCCATGTGCTGGCGGCCGACGCCGCGGACCTCGCTTTCGCCGACGGCGCGTTCAATGTGATCGGCACCGACCGAAGCATCACCCTGTTCGAGGTCGCCGCCGCTGCGTTCGCGCGCAACGATCTGCCGGACGAATTGCGCGGCCCGCTCGGCGCGATCAGTGACGAAACGATATCGGACGCCAGCTTCCCTTACGGCAGCCACGTCTGCGAGGTGGAAGTCGATCCGGACACCGGTGTGGTGCAGATCGTCAACTACGTCGCAGTGGACGACGTGGGCCGGGCGGTGAACCCGATGATCGTGCACGGCCAGGTGCACGGCGGCATCGCGCAGGGCGTCGGCCAGGCACTGTGGGAACAGTGCGTCTACGATCCGGCCGACGGCCAGTTGCTGACAGGGTCGTTCATGGATTACGCGATGCCGCGCGCCGACCTGCTGCCGTCCTACGTTACCGAAATGAGCGAGGTGCCGTCGCCGACACATCCGCTCGGCATCCGCCCGGCCGGGGAGGGCGGCACGACCCCGGCGCTGGGCGTCGTGGTGAATGCCGTGGTTGACGCGCTGGTTGAATTCGGTGTGACGCATATCGAGATGCCGGTGACGCCGGAGCGGGTCTGGCGGGCGATCCATTCCCATCGTGCGGGATCGCGCTAAGCTGCAGGGTGAATCGGCACCCAGCGGGAACCGGCGCTCAGTGGGTTGATACATTGGGGCAAGACACAGGACGCGACGCATGGATTTCGATCTGTTCGTGATTGGTGGCGGCTCGGCGGGCGTACGTTGCGGGCGCATCGCCGCCGGCCATGGTGCGCGCGTCGCCGTGGCCGAGGAACGATTCTGGGGCGGCACCTGCGTCAATGTCGGCTGCGTGCCGAAGAAGTTGCTGGTGCAGGCCGGCGAGTATGGCGGCTGGGCGGACGACGCCGCCGGCTTTGGCTGGACGATCAAGAAGGGCCCGCACGATTGGGCCAAGCTGATCGCCGCGAAAGACAAGGAGATCGGCCGGCTGAACGCCATCTATCGGCGCTTGCTGGACAACGCCAAGGCAACGATCTTCGACGCTCGCGCGGTGTTCCTGGATCCACACACGCTGGATGTGGGTGGGCAGCGCGTCACCGCGGAGCGCATCGTCATCGCCACCGGCGGCCATCCGACCCGCGTGCCGTTTCCCGGCAGCGAGCACGCCATCATCTCCGACGATGCGTTCTACCTGCCGACGATGCCACGGCGCATCGCCGTGCTGGGGTCGGGCTACATCGCGGTGGAATTCGCCGGCATCTTCGCGGCACTCGGCGCCCAGGTGGACCTGGTCTACCGCCAGCCGCTGCCGCTGCGCGGTTTCGACCAGGACATGCGCGAAGCGGCGGCCGAGGCGCTGACCGCGCAGGGCATCAGGCTGCATCCCGGCTGCACGCCGCGCACGCTGGAGTTGGACGGTGAGGTGAAGAATCCTGACGCTCAGCAACGGGACCGGACTGACCACGGAGCTGGTGTTCAGCGCGCTGGGCCGGGCACCGGCCACGGTCGGGCTGGGTCTCGACAAGGCGGGGGTGGTGACCAACGCGGCCGGTGCCGTAACGGTGGACGCGCATCTACGTGCCAGCCAGAAGCACATTTACGCCATTGGCGACGTCACCGATCGGCTGAACCTGACCCCGGTCGCCACGGCCGAGGGCCACGCGTTAGCTGACTCGCTGTTTGGCAAGCACCCGCGCTCGATCTCCTTGCAGAACGTGCCGACCGCGGTGTTTACGACCCCGCCGCTCGCCACCGTCGGGCTGACCGAGGAACAGGCAGCGGCGCACGGCCCGGTCGATGTCTATGTCAGCAAATTCACCCCGATGCGCCATACGCTGTCGGGCCGTGGGCGCAAGAGCGTGATGAAGCTGGTCGTGGACCAGGCGACGCAGAAGGTGCTCGGCGCCCACATGCTGGGCGAGGACGCGCCGGAAATCATGCAGGGGCTTGCCATCGCCATCGTGATGGGCGCGACCAAGGCCGATTTCGACCGAACCATCGGTATTCATCCCACCGCGGCCGAGGAGTTCGTTACGATGCGCACGCGGACCCGCATCGCGGGAGTTGCGAAGGCGGCCGAGTAGCAGCGGGCGAGTAGCAGCGGGGTTACAAAGACGCCCTACCGAAGAGCACCCCGGGAGGAACGCATGGATCGGAGCCGGTTCGTGGTGCCGCCGCAGCTGTGAGGTTGCCGCTGGCCGGTCAGTTTTCATCCAATTGGTCGGAGTGAGAGGATTCGAACCTCCGGCCCCTGCGTCCCGAACACAGTGCTCTACCAGGCTGAGCTACACTCCGGCCGAGCCGCGCCATATAGCGGCGGCGCGTTCGTCCCGCAAGGTGCCCATGCTGCCGGCACCTGGCGGTGGGCTGGCAGGTCGGCCGAGGCGATGAAGCCTGCCAGACGGCGCGACAAGACCGTGGTGGCCGCCTAAATGTATATGGCGAAGCCCGTCCGACTTGGCCCGGCCAACGTGGCAACCAACATGGCGAAAGGTGCAGCAGTCAATGTCGGAGACCAGAATGCCCGATCCCCTGTCCGCCGATCTTCTGCAGAAAATGCACGCTTATTGGCGGGCCGCGAATTACCTGTCGGTCGGGCAGATTTATCTGCAGGACAATCCGCTGCTCGAATCGCCGCTCCAGCCCGAGCACGTCAAGCCCCGTCTGCTGGGGCATTGGGGCACGACCCCGGGTTTGAATTTTCTCTATGTTCACCTCAACCGGCTGATCACCCAGAACGACCTGAACATGATCTACGTCGCCGGACCCGGCCATGGCGGCCCTGGCCTGGTGGCGCAGACCTATCTGGAAGGCTCGTACACCGAACGCTATCCGGCGATCGAACGCAGTCGGAACGGACTGCATCGGCTGTTTCGCCAGTTCTCCTGGCCGTACGGCATTCCCAGTCACGTCGCGCCCGAAACGCCCGGCTCGATCCACGAAGGCGGCGAGCTGGGCTATTCATTGGTCCATGCCTACGGTGCCGCGTTCGACAACCCGGACCTGATCGTTGCCTGCGTGATCGGCGATGGTGAGGCGGAAACCGGTGCGCTTGCCGCCAGTTGGCACTCCAACAAATTCCTGAACCCGGTGCGCGATGGCGTGGTGTTGCCGATCCTTCATCTCAATGGCTTCAAGATCGCCAATCCGACGCTACTGGCGCGCATCCCCCGTCAGGAGCTGAAGGAGTTGCTGCGCGGTTACGGCTACGATCCGCATTTCGTCGAGGGCGACGATCCGGCGATCGTGCATCAATCGCTCGCCGGCACACTTGATACGATCCTGGCACGGATTCGCCGGATCCAGCGCGTCGCCCGCTTACGCGGCGAGGCCGAGGACCAGGAGCGTCCGTGCTGGCCCATGATCGTCTTTCGCACACCCAAGGGCTGGACCGGACCGAAATTCGTCGACGGTCAGCCGGTCGAGGGAACCTGGCGCGCGCATCAGGTCCCAATCGCGGATTTCAAGAACCCGGATCATCTCAAGCAGCTCGAAGAGTGGATAAAGAGCTATCGGCCGCAGGAATTGTTCGACGAAGGCGGCAAATTACGCGAAGAGTTCGCCGCGCTTGCTCCGACGGGGCATCGCCGCATGGGCAGCAATCCGCACGCCAACGGTGGCGAGTTGCTGGTCCCGCTGTCGATGCCCCACTTCCGCGAGCACGCGATCGATGTCATTGCCCCCGGAACGATCCGGGCTGAAGCGACGCGCAATCTGGGGAAGTTGCTTCGCGACGTGATGAAACTCAATCTCGATAAGCAGAATTTCCGCCTGTTCGGCCCGGACGAGACCGCGTCGAACCGGTTGGAGGCGGTCTACGAAGTGTCCGGCAAGGAGTGGATGGCCGAGGTGCAAGAAGTCGACATCGATCTCAGTGTCAACGGCCGCGTCATGGAGGTGCTGAGCGAGCATTTATGCGAAGGGTGGCTGGAAGGATATCTGCTCACTGGGCGCCATGGTCTGTTCAACTGCTACGAGGCCTTCATCCACATCATCAACTCGATGGTCAATCAGCATGCGAAATGGCTCAAGGTCACCCGGAACATCCCATGGCGCAAGCCGATCGCATCCCTGAACTATCTGCTGACCTCGCATGTCTGGCGACAGGATCATAATGGGTTTTCCCATCAGGATCCTGGCTTCATCGATCATCTTGCGAACAAGAAGTCTGACGTCGTGCGCATTTATCTGCCGCCGGACGCAAACTGCCTGCTGTCGGTTGCGGATCACTGCTTGCGCAGCCGCAACTACATCAACCTGATCGTCGCCGGCAAGCAGCCCGAGTGGCAGTGGCTCGACATCGAGTCCGCTGTTCGCCACTGCACCGCCGGCGCGGGCATTTGGCCGTGGGCCAGCAACGATGCCGGCGATCCTGACGTCGTGATGGCGTGCGCCGGCGATGTGCCGACCTTGGAGACGCTGGCGGCCGTAACCCTTCTGCGCGCATATGTCCCCGACATCCGCGTTCGCGTCGTCAACGTGGTGGATCTGATGGCATTGCAGCCGCAATCCGAGCATCCGCATGGACTGGAAGATCGGGATTTCGACGAACTGTTCACCACCGACAAGCCGGTGATCTTCGCCTTCCATGGCTATCCGGCGATCATCCACAAGCTGACCTACCGACGGCGCAACCACGACAATATCCATGTGCGTGGCTACAAGGAGGAGGGCACCACGACGACGCCTTTCGACATGGTGGTCCTGAACAATCTCGATCGCTATCAACTGGCTTTGGACGCCATCAGTCGGATTCCCAGGCTGCGCGATCAGATGGAGACTGCGACAGCGCGTTACTGGGCCACGATGGAACGCCACAAGCTCTATGTCAGCGAGCACGGTCAGGACATGCCCGAGGTTCAGGACTGGCACTGGACGGCGTGGGCGCAATGAGCCGCGCCCTGGTCGCCGCATGAGAATTGTGGTCCCCACCCCGCTGCGCCATAACGTGTCAGCCAGCCGATCGTACTGCGGCATCGCCGCCGCGACGCGGGTTGCGCCACACTCCGGCGCACCCCGCCCGACCGACGCCAGGGAGGAACCGCCATGGATGACCTAGCCATACCGCCAGCCACTGCCGCGGTCGTCGAGAACCTGGCCCGCGTGCGCGATCGCATTGCCACCGCCGCCGCTGCCGCCGGACGACGCGCGACCGACATTACCCTTGTCGCTGTCTCCAAGACCAAGCCCGCCGAGGCTGTTCGCGCCGCGCTCGCCGCTGGCCAACGCGTGTTCGGCGAAAACCGCGTGCAGGAAGCTGCCACAAAATTTCCGGACCTGCGCGCCGACCACCCGGACCTGAGGCTCCACATCATTGGCGGCCTGCAAACCAACAAGGCGCGCGACGCGGTGCGCCTGGCGGAGGTGATCGAAACCCTCGATCGCCCTAGGCTGGCTGACGCCATCGCCGCTGCTATCGCCAAAGAGGGCCGCTGCCCAACCATGCTCATCGAGGTCAACGTCGGCGACGAGCCGCAGAAATCCGGCATCGCCCGCGCCGACACCGACAGCTTCATCACCGACTGCAAATCCCGCTTCGGCGGCGCCCTTGCCGGCCTGATGTGCGTCCCACCGCACGACCAAGACCCGCGCCCCCACTTCGCCTGGCTTGCCGACCGCGCAGCCCGTCACGGCCTGCAAGTCGTCTCCATGGGCATGTCCGCCGACTTCGAAATCGCCATCGCCTGCGGTGCCACCTGGGTCCGCGTCGGCAGCGCCATCTTCGGCGGCCGCTGAGGGATGGGATGAAGTCTGCGGAGAGGACGGACGGGGCTTCGCATCTGGCGGAGGTCAGAGCAGCGCCCCGTCGCGGGTTTCAGGCCTGCACCTGCGGAGGCCCATAGGCGCTAAAATATCCGTTGCATCTTCTGGTACTCGCGCTTTTTCCTGGGCGGTTCGTGCAAATGTCGTCGGAGCAGCGGCCTGGCGGCGAGCAGACTGTCGAAGCCGGGCTGTGGGATGATGGCCTGGAGCAGGGACTGGACCAGCTGGCGCAGCAGACGCCACAGCCCGGGGCGGGTCAGGCGGCGTAGGCCCAGTGGGGAGAGTCCTCCAGCGCGTCGACCGACGGCTCGAGCAACAACAGCATCAGCAAATGGGCCAGGATATAGGGTCTGGCAGAGCGCTCGTCGGTGCCGGGCGGACCATGCAGCCCGATCACGCTCTTCAGTCGTTTGAAGCCAAGTTCCACTCGCCATCGCAGACGATACAGGCCAAGCACGTCGGCGGCGGAGAATTCTGCCGCCGTCAGCGAGGTCACCAGAATGAACCAGTCGGCTGCGGCAAGCGTCTGCTGTGAGATCTGGTAGCCGTCCTTTTGAGCCTGACGTCGGGCCTTGCGCCGGCTCTCCGCGGCGGCGGCGTCGGACTTGCGGATGGCGATCAGGCGCAGCTCCAGTGCGGGACCATGCTTGCGAGCGATCCATACGGGTTGATCGATCCGCCCATCCACGGCGTTGCGCAAGGCATCCAGCAGGTCGAATGCCTCGCCGTTCTGGCGTTGCCAGCGGACATTCTTCCAACCGTAAGCGTCCGGTCTGCACCGTGTGGCATAGTCTGGCCTGCTCGCTGATGCTCGCAGGTTTCCGAGCCTCCTTCCTGGGCGCTCCAGAAGGAGGTTGGATGCGCTGGACAGAGATCGTTGCACGGCGGCTGGAGCGAGGCTGGAAGCCGAAGCTGCACCGCTCTCTGCGTCGGTGACGCAGGTGAGGTCTGCGATGGTGTCGCATTGTGGCGCAAACCCCAACCCGAGTACAGACGAAGCCAGATCGGGAGGTGGCATCAGGCGATTAGTGTCGCAGGCGAGGAGCAAATCGATGACGGTTCACATGCCGGAACAGCTCTTTTTCGGAAGGGAGTTCGATCTCGAGGCAAAAATTGGCCTGTTCTTCGCGATCCGGCCGGATGCCGATGCTACCGACTGTGTGACGCGCTTGATGACGCAACTGCACGACGACAAAACCATGCTGGGCAGGCCGATTGATCCGGATCATTTGCACGTCACGCTGCTTCGTCTGGGAGTGTTCGCGGATCAGACGCCGCCGAGCCTCCTTCCGACCGCAAGTGTGGCCGTGACAACGCTCAGAACGGATCCCATCGAGGTCGTTTTCGATCGTGTCGGCGGCACGAGAGGGCCATTCCTTCTGCGTGGATCCGATGGATTGGCGGCACTGAGGGCATTCCAGCAAACCCTGAAAGTTACATTGATCAAGGCGGGTTTACGGCGCTACGTGCACTCGGTCCCCGAGCCGCATGTGACTTTGTCGTATGACTTCAGCGATGTCGCGGAACGGCCTATCGATCCGATCGGCTGGACCGTCCGGCACTTCGTCCTCATCGAGAGCCGGCTCGGCAAACACCAACACGTTGAACGAGGTCGCTGGTCAATCGGCAACTGACATCATCTGCGAACCCGTCGGCATCGAGGGTATCGCTCGGAGATCCCGGACTTCAGCATGAATGCCACGGCATCAGCTCATCGATGCGGTTGATCGGATGCCCCTCGGCGATCTTCGCGAGCGTGTCGCGCAGATAGGCTTCCGGGTTCACGCCGTTGAGCTTTGCCGTCTGCACGATCGTGTACATGGCGGCGGCTCTGTCGCCACCGGTGTCGGAGCCAGCGAACAGGTAATTCTTCCGCCCAAGGGCAACGCAGCGCATCGCGTTCTCGGCAATGTTGTTGTCCACCTCAAGCCGCCCGTCCGTGATGAACCTCGACAGAGCCTCCCGTCGATTGATTGCGTAGCGGACCGCCTCGGCCAGGTTTGACTTTGCCGACAGCTTCGCAGTCGTGGCCTCAGCCCAGCCAAAGAAGGCGCCAAGCAGCGGTGCCGTCTCGCGGCGCAAATCCACACGTTCGGCGGCCGGGGCAAAGGCGGCGCGTGCTTCGACGGCATAGATCGCCGCTATCCGATCCAGAGCCTGCTTGGCTGTTGGGGATTTGCGGTGCTGCCACTCGTCAAAGAATCCGCGACGTGTGTGTGCCCAGCATGCGACTTCCGTGATCGGGCCGGGCTTCGTACGCGCAGGGCCATATAGCTTTTGGAACCCAGAATACCCGTCTGCCTGGAGTAGGCCGGTGAAGGTAGCCATGTGCGCGGCCGGGTGTGCGGCTGTGCGATCCGGACTGTAGAAATAGGCAGCAGCTGGCGGGGCCTTGCCGCAAAAGCGCCGATCATCGCGCACGTACGCCCAGAGCCGCCCGGTCTTGGTCCGGCCCAAGCCTGGCTCCAGCACCGGGACCGTCGTGTCGTCGCCATGGATCTTCTCGGCAGCAAACACGTGCGTGCGGATGGCGGCCACAATTGGGTCCAGCAGCCAGGCTGCCTGGCCGACCCAGTCGCATAGGGTGGAACGATCCAGTTCCAGGCCTTGGCGAGCATAAATCTCGCACTGCCGGTATAGCGGCAAGTGATCGCAATATTTCGACACCAGGAGATGCGCCAGCATCGCGGGCGTGGCGCGGCCGCGCGGCGTCGGCATGGCCGGGGCGGGCGCCTGGGTGATCGCATCGCAAGCGTGGCAAGCGTATTTCGGCCGCACGTGGCGGATCACCTGGAAGTGCCCCGGCACGTAGTCCAGCACCTCGGTCACGTCCTCGCCCAGCTTGCCCATTCCGCCGCCACAGGCTGGGCAGATGCAGGCGGCCTCACCGGCGGGCTGATGCAGCACCTTCTGCCGCGGCAGGTGATCGGGGAGCGGTTTGCGCCTTGGCTTTACGCGCACCGGGATCGGCGCCTCGGGTTCGCTGGCCTCGGTGCGGGCGATATCCTCGGCCTCGCTGGTCTCCAGCTCCTCCAGCTGCAACTCCAGTTGCTCGATCTGTCGGGTGATCCGCTCCGAGGACCGGCCAAACTGCATGCGGCGCAGCTTGGCGATCTGAAAGCGTAGTTTTTCAATCTCCAGCGCCTTGAGCTGCACCGCGGTCTGCGCGGCCTTCAGCTCACCTTGGCACGCAAGTGCGAAGGCGCGCAGGGCGACGGGATCGGTGGGCAATTCGGCCGTGGCGAGCGACATGCCCGGATCTATCAAGGTCACCCGCGCCGAACCAGAATCAATCAGGAATCGGTGATGTGTCAGACGAGCATTGGTTGGACGGGCAGCGGCGGTGCTATTGTTCGTCGCCAATCCATCGCCTCGATCAGCACCGAGAATTGCGCCGGTGTGAGCGTCATCGAGCCATCTACAATCGGCGGCCAGACGAAGCGCCCCTTCTCAAGTCGTTTGGCAATCAGCCACATTCCGCTACCATCCCAATAGAGGCCTTTGAAATAGTCGCCGCGTTTGCCACGGAAGATGAAGAGGTGCCCACTGAGCGGATCGGCACCGATAACCTGCTGGGCCTTCACGGCAAGGCCGTCAAACCCGTTGCGCAAATCGACGGGGCGACAAGCAAGAAAGACTTTTGTCCCGGGCGCCAGGCTGATCACGCCAGCCTCTTCGTGGCACGCAGCACTCGCGACAACGCTTTCTCGTTGACGGAAGCATCAACGTTGATCCGGGTACCATTCGGCAGCGTAATCTCAATCGACCCGGCTTTGCCGTCAGCGGGCAGAGGCTGCTGCGGCGCAGGCTCGCTACATGGCCGGGACAGCATCGGCGGGCTGCGCCGTCTGGCGCCGTCGATGACGCCGACCGGCAGGAACTCGACGTTCTCCGGTGCACCTAACGCCAACGCCGCGGCCTTGCGCGCCGACCGCCAATTGTAGAGCAGGCTCTCCGATATCTGGTGTCGCCGCGCCACCAGCCGCACCTTACCGCCTTCGGCATCGATCTCCGCCAAGAGCGCCGCCTTCTCTTGTGCACTCCAGATACGCCGCCGATCCGATGGCCCCAGGATGTCTACTTCCGCCAAAACTGCCTCCCTCTGGAGTCCAGAAAGAAGCTCCAGAGATCAGCAGGATCGCGGGGCGTCGGCCGCGCCGCTACACGCCGAAGACCGGACGCTTGCTTCCAACCGGCCCGCACGACGATATCGCCGCCATCCCGCAATACGCTGGCAATGCGGTCCGGCTGCAGATGCACGCGGTCGGCAAGGCGGATCTCACCCCGCACCACTGGAATTCGATCCAACTGCTCGCTCTCATGCTCATCGGTCAGCACGAACTGGCCGAACCGCTCGCTGGGAAGATCGAACGCGCTATGGATCCGCCACAGCCCGTTGCCGCGCTTCGCTGCGCGGTCCGCCTTCGGCACCGAGGTGGCATCGAGGATGCGGATCAGACGCCCGTGGCTCTGCGTCGGCGCCTTCATGGCGAGCAGATGGCCGACCAGCAGGGCCAGCCAATCGCCGCACCGCCGCAGCCGATAGAGCAGAGCGACGTTGGAGATATCGACCAAACCGATGGCGGTGGCCCAGGCCGTGGTCGAGCGCAGCCCCCATTCGCCCAGGCAGTAGGCGAGCACCAACCGCAGCAGAACTATCGGCGTGCGGACCTTGCGCCCCCAGGCGAACGCCTGGGTGTCGCGGGCACTGCTCGCCAGCGCCTCGGCTCCGCCGAGCCGCTCGATGGTGCGGGTCCAGTCGTCGTTCAGCAGCAAATCGGGTGTCATCCGATGTTTGAATCTGAGAGGATTCCCGGACGCAAGGGGAAATTTTTAGCGCCTATGGGCGAAGGCCGGGGGCAAGCGCCCTGGTCCTTCTGTCTGCGCATTTCAGCCCGCCCTGGGAGATGGCGTTGTTGCGTCGCCCCGGACACGATGGCAGCTTGCGCCGGCGGCAAGCAGGAGCGCGCGATGGCGGTGAGCAAGATCTATCCGGACGCGACGGCGGCGCTTTCGGGAGTGCTGCACGATGGCATGACCATCATGTCCGGTGGGTTCGGGCTGTGCGGCATTCCAAGCGTGCTGATCGAGGCGATTCGGTACTAGCGGGGTGAAGGATCTGACGGTCATTTCGAACAACGCGGGCATCGATGATGTCGGGTTGGGGGTGCTGCTGAACACGCGGCAGATCCGCAAGATGATCAGTTCCTATGTGGGCGAGAACGCGACGTTCGCGCAGCAGTATCTGGCGGGCGAGTTGGAGATCGAGTTCAACCCGCAAGGCACGCTGGCTGAACGGATCCGCGCGGGCGGGGCCGGCATTCCGGCGTTCTTTACCGCGACCGGGGCGGGAACACAGATCGCCGAGGGCAAGGAAACCAAGGTATTTGACGGCCGCACCTACGTGATGGAGTTGGGGCTGCGTGCTGACCTGGCGGTAATCCATGCCTGGAAGGCGGATCCCGAGGGCAACCTGATCTATCGGAAGACCGCGCGGAACTTCAATCCGATGATGGCGACCGCGGCCGAGATAACGGTGGTCGAGGTGGAACAGATCGTGGCGCCAGGCGAGATCGATCCGGATCATATCGTGACGCCCGGCATTTTCGTGCAGCGCCTGGTGCGGCTGGCAACGATCGACAAGCGGATCGAACAGCGCACCGTGCGCAAACGGCAATAAGGAGAGCCAGCATGCCCTGGACGCGTGATCAAATGGCCGCGCGTGCCGCGCACGAGCTGCACGACGGCTTCTACGTTAATCTCGGCATCGGCATTCCGACGCTGGTGGCTAATCACATCCCCGACGGCATGTCGATCCAGTTGCATTCCGAGAATGGCATGCTCGGCATGGGCCCGTTCCCGATCGAGGGCGAGGAGGATCCCGACCTGATCAACGCCGGCAAGCAGACGGTGACGGAGCTGCCGACGACCAGCTTCTTCGACAGTGCCGCGAGTTTCGCGATGGTACGCGGCGGGCACATTGACATTTCTATCCTCGGTGCGTTGCAGGTCGCGGAGAACGGCGACCTGGCGAACTGGATGATCCCCGGCAAGATGGTGAAGGGAATGGGCGGTGCGATGGACCTGGTGGCGGGGGTGCGCCGTGTGGTGGTGCTGATGGAGCACATGGCTGGCGGCAAGTCGAAGCTGCTGGCGCGCTGCACACTGCCGTTGACCGGTGCGGGGGTGGTGCACCTGGTGATCACCGACCTGGGCGTGTTCGAGGTCGGCGCGGACGGCCTGCTCCTGGTGGATGTTGCACCTGAGGTGACGCTGGAGGAGCTCCGCTCGAAGACCGAGGCGCGGTTCAGCGTCTCGCCGGCGCTGAAGCTGGCGGCCTGACGACTGCTGCCTATTGGCCATTAGCTTTGCGGCGAGCGCGTTGGCCGTGACCGGAAGCACGCACGCTTCTGCGGGCGCTTCCGCCGGCTTGCGGGCTCCGGCCGCGAAGCGGATCAAAGTGCGGAGCCTTTGCGACGTGGGTGAGGGTGGTGCTGGGCAGCATCCTCGCCGTTGGCCCGCTTCTGCCCCTACCCCTTGATCCATTCAGATCGCGGGGGCTATAAGCCGCCCTCCGCATGGCCGGGGCCATAGCTCAGTTGGGAGAGCGCCTGAATGGCATTCAGGAGGTCAGGGGTTCGACTCCCCTTGGCTCCACCAGCGAAATCCTGTCCCTGTTTCCCTGCGCAAACTGCGAGAAATCCGCAGCGGGTGCCAACGTCGTCTACGACGCTGCGTGCCCTGCCAACGGACGCCAGCCTTGCAGATCGATCCAGTCTGGCTCCAGCCGATCGAAGCGCGACAGGCGAAGACTGCTCAGGTCGGCAAAGCCGCAGGCGCCGTCAATCACCAGGTCACGCACCGCATGGCCGGTGGCGGGTGACAGGCCGAAACCGATGCTGGACAGGGTGGCGATCACGAGATTCTCGGGCGCCGTCATGCGCTCGATCACCGGGCGGCCATCCGGCGTGTTCTCGACGATCCCCGCCCAACTGCGGATCACACGCGCATGGGCCGCGCGCGGGAACAGCTCCGCGACGCGCGCGGCGATATTGCGCATCAGCGGCGTGCTCGATCGATGCGGCACCGTGTTGTCGATGATTTCCAGCCATTCGTGCGGACCGCCGCCATAGGCCAGATTGCCGCGCAGCGTTTGCCTGCCATACAGCCCGTTGCCGTCCACGCCGCCGATCGGCATCAGCGGCAGCGGTTCCGTAACGATCATTTCCGCCCGCGCCGCGACCATCGGCACCCGCACGCCGAGCGAGGCCGCCAGATGGTTGATCTGCGGACCAGCGGCGATCACCAGCACGTCGCAGCCGATCGTGCCGCGATCGGTATGGACAGCGGTGACCTTGCCGCCGGCGGTGGTGAAGCCATCCACCGCGGTATGCTGCAGCAGGCGGCCACCATGATCCTGCATGGCCCAGGCGTAAGCCTGCACCGTGCGCTGCGGATTCGCGTGGCCGCCGAAACGATGCAGATAGCCGCCGGCGATGTTGTCGCCGGCCAGCGGCACCAGGTCCCGCACCTGCTGCGCATCCAGCCGCTCGGACACGAAGCCCTGGCGCATCGCATGCTGCCGCGCCTGGCCGTAGCGCCGCATCTGTGCCTCGTCCATCGCGATGCGAATGCGCTGGGCGCAAAACTCCGTCGGATAGCCGAGCAGCTCGTCCATCATCGGCCACAGGCGCTGTTCCTCCTGGAACAGCGGGCTGATCGGATGCGTGCATCCACCGCCATTGCGGCCCGATGCCTCCCACGCGACGATGCCTTTGTCGATCACCAGAACATCGACGCCTTCGCGCGCCAGCCACCAGCCCGCGGACAGACCGGTCGCGCCACCCCCGACAATGACCACCGATGCGCCGCGCGTTTCGCTCATTTCATTTGCCGTCGGCCTGGTCATTTGCCGTCGGCCTGGTCATCATCGGTGGCGCGCCCGGCGACGGTGTAGAAGCGCGGCGCGTCCCAGTGCGGGACGTATTGCGGCGGCATGCCGAACCAGGTGTCCCAGTGCCCGGTCATCTCCGCCGGTTCATTCGTTTCGGCGGCAACCGAAAGCGGGACCGGGCGAACCGGCGCGCGGTGCGAGGCCAAAGCGATATCGCGCAACTCAATGCCGGCGCCAAGGGCCAGCAGCGCGGCAACCTGCTCGCGGCAGCGACGGCCCTGGCACACGCCCATGCCAGCGCGCGTCAGGCGCTTCACCTGGTCCGGGTTCGGCGCGCCGTCGCCCAACAACTGGCGCAGCGCGCGCGTGTTCCGTTTGTCCCCGGGCCAGCCCAAATAGCGTGGCGGGCGGACTTCAAGAATCTCGCGGGCCGTGACCTCTTCACATTGGCAAACGTAAGGTTCGCCCGCCGCATCGATTACGTTGGCACGCACCCATGCCAGCCGGTAGGCATCGAGATCATACGACGGTGCCTCAGGCTGCGGCGGCGCGGCCTGTTGGGCAGCCGAAAGCCCAAGTGTCGCGGCAACGTCCGCGGCAGCGCGCCGGCCTTCCGCGCGGGCCATCTCAGGGTTCAGCGTCTTGGCGGGCCAGATTCCCGCGCAGTCACCGACAGCATATATCGCCGGCACCGACGTGCGTTGCGCGCCGTCCAGCAGCGGCACATGTCCGCCGCGCTCGGGTGCGTAACCAATCCGGCATCCCAGCGCATCCAGCAGCTCGATGACAGGAACCGCGCCCACGCCAAGCAGGATGGCGTCGCATTCGACGCGCAGTTCCTTGCCGGAAACTGCAACGCCGCCAGGCCCAATCGGCGCGACGACGATTGCCTGAACGCCATCGCTGCCACCTTCCGCCCGCCGGACGGAATGACCGCACAACAGCGGGATATCCCCCAACTGCCGCAGCAAGGCGGCATCGCCGATCGGCACCTCAGCGGTCTCGATCACCGCGGCGATGTCGATCCTTGCCGTCCGCAACGATCGTACTGCCGCCAGCGCCTCGGCGGAGGTGCCGAGCACCACCGCGCGTTGCACGCCCAGCATGTCGAATCGTTCCAGCAGCCGCTGCGCCGCGGTGATGCCAAGTACGCCGGGCAACTCCCAGCCCGGGAAGGCAAGCCCCATGTCGCGCCGCCCTGCAGCGACGATCACGTGCTGGCAGCCCAGCATGAAACTGCGCTCGCCGTCCCGCAGGCCCGCGACCGGTCCCGGCAGCCAGCCAACGCTGGGGCCGTTTGCATACAGGCCCCAGACGGATGTGCCGAGCCGCACTTCGACGCCCGCATCGAACAGCGCGGTGATAGCCGGATCGTTCGCCACGAAGGCTTCCAGCATCGCGGCGCGGTTGCGCGCGGCGGCGCCGAAACGTTGACCGTAATGCAACGGGATGTCATCGCCCATCGCAGCGGCCGGCACCGGGTCTTCATCGACCAGCACGACGCTGACACCGAGCCGCGCGGCTTCCAGGGCGGCAGCCGCGCCCGCCGGACCGGCGCCCACAACAAGCAGCTGCGTATTGGCCTCAACCGGCAATGGCCTGCCGGCGATGGATTTGGGATCGTGAAACGCCGGCATGGAACCGCGATCCAAACCTGGGCCGTTACGACGCGCCGGACCCACCCACCGCCACAGAAGCGAGCCGCGGGCGCATCTGCCCGAGCCGATCGTCGTCAGCTTCGCGATCCACATACGCGCGGGCTTCGTTGCAATACCAGTCGACGAAGCGCATCACCAGAAGCTCCGCCTCCTGGCTATACGGCCCCGGCACATAGCCCAGCGAATTGACGCCGCGCTGATTGTTCTCGCACAGGTCCCGGTCCTGCAGATTGGTCTTCGTCCACAGCGCGGTGAGGCTCTCGACATCGTAGTCGACGCCCTCGACCGCGTCCTTGTGAACCAGCCACTTCGACGTGACGACGGTCTCTTCGGGACCGGTCGGCATGGCACTGAACATGAACACCGTGTCGGCGGTGGCGTGGGCGAAACTGTGCGGCTCCAGCGCCCAGCGCATCGAGCCGATATCGCCTTGCGCGGTGTCGCACATCAGCTTGGCACAGGCAGGCTTGCCATCCATCGAGATCGTGCTCGCGCCGTCATTCAACGGAAAGCGCATCGCCTGCCACCAATCGCCATCGACCGGCCCGACCGGCAGGCCGGCATCGGTCATGCGCACCTGGAAGCGACCGAACTTCTCGATGTCGGCGAAGTGCACCGCGCGACGGCCCTTCACCGGAAACGTCACCGCCAATTCGGGATGGCGCACCGCGCAGTGGTAGCACTCACGCGCGTTCTCCATCACCAGTTTCCAGTTGGCGCGCTCCACCAGCGTGCTTTCGAAAGCCAGCTTGGCGTCGCTGAGATTATTCGGCGCCAGCAGCGGCGCCACCTGTGCACGGAACACATCGAACGCCGGCGGGTCATCCGCGAGGCACACATAGACGGAGCCTGCGACCGTCTCCACATGGACCGGTCGCAGCCCGTGCTGCGCGCGGTCGAACGTTTCCGGCATGCGCGGGGCATTGGCGAGCCGTCCGTCGAGATCATACGACCATTGGTGGTACGGGCAGATAATCCAGGACCGCTGCCCGCGGCCGGCCTCGCAAAGCTGCGCGCCGCGATGGCGGCAGGAATTGTGGAAGCCGCGCAAAGCCCCCTGGCGGTCGCGCACGATGAGAACCGACGACCGCCCGATCGGCAGTGAAAGATAGCTGCCGGGTTCTGGCAGCTCCACCTCGAACCCGGCCAGGATCCAGCTCCTGGCGTAGATCGCGGCCAGATCGAATGCGAACACGTCGGGATCGGTGTAGAAATCTTGTGGCAGGGCGTGTTTGGGCTGGCGCGCATCGAGCAAAGACCGCATTTTCGTCAGATTGAGCATCACCCGCTCCCAGTTCGCTGATCAGCCTATTGCCCGGTATCCTGCCACAGTCGGAGCAGTGTTGAACAGGCGAGAGTTCCACGGCGCCCAGGGCTATCGCATATTACTTTTGCCGAATTGTGCTAGAAGACTGGTGAGGAAGGCGTCATTCAATCCGGCACGCTTGAGTTTGCCTTTCATGGATCCCTTGGACCCCTCCAACTTGGCCAGATTGAGTGTCAGGCGCCGTAACAGGGCGATATTCGCCGGACCGTTGTCCTTGCAATGACGCGTGCGGTCCTCGTTCATCGCCACGTCGAGGACCCAGTGCAGCCCGTTCTCGATACCCCAGTGCGCACGAGCCACTTCGGTGAACCGGACGGGCGGAAGCGGTGTGCTCAACAAGTAATACGTAATCTCTCTCGTGGTTTTAGTCTGGGTTTCGCGCGTGTGGACCATCTTGCCGATCGCGGTGAGGCCGGGCCAGTCATGCCGCTTCTGACGCCAGCCTTTGTCGGTAGACACCTCGCCAGTCCGGGTTTCGACACGGCCATGATGGTTGTCAACCGTGGTATGGCTGGGTTCGACGGGCCGATCCGGGTCCTCCAGAAACAGCTGGACATCATCGCGCAGCGTGCCCTGATTGCCTTTCAGGGCGATCACATAATCGCCCCCGCTGTTCGACGATCTGGGCGCAGATCGTCCGCTGGCAGCTCATTGCGTCCGCCGCTACGATGCAACCTTGCAGCGACAGCATCGCTAAAAGTTTGGACACCGCTGTGATTTCGTTGGACTTTTCATCAGTCGCAAGCTGGCCGAGCAACAGCCGTTGATCGACGGCTCAAGGATGCACCATGTGCAGCGGCGATTTGCCTGTGGCCCGATCGAGCGAAACCCGCATGCTCTTGCCATCGATCGCTATCACACCCTCCAGACCGTCGGCAAAGCGCTGCACGAAGCGCATTAAGCAGGACCGGAATGGATTGGGTCAACACGGCGGAACACGCGGCTGAAGGTGTCGTGGCTGGGGATACCGTGCCTCAGGCGTAGAAATTCACCGAGAAAAGGCTCTTTGGCCCGACAAAATTCCGCCATGTCCGAGCAGTATTCGTCTCCGCACAGCATGGCGCATAGCGCGACGATCATAACCTCGAACAGATCGTGCCGGATGTTATCCCTGCGTGGATCGGCGACTTCCGAAGAACACGCAACGAACTCTTCCATGGGGCCGCACCTGGGTTAGAACCCCAGGGTTGGAATCCAGCTCCAGGCCGCGCCGCAAGCCAAATTTGCGGGGAAATGTCATTTGCGACGCCCCTGGAGCGGAAGGCGTACTTGCCATCTTGGTCAAGGCGGCCTGCGGCGAGGCCGGCTCCGTGGTCGATCAGATCCACGACGATGCCCTGCTGCGGCTTGCCAGCGCAAAGGTCCCACTTCGTCCTCGCGAGGCTCTGCCGGGTCGATCTGTATGCGCGCGTGTTCGGTCCGGGCCGCGTCGCGGTCGCGCCCGTCGCCGAGCGGTCCTGCGTGTTGCACAAACTTGACGCCCTGCCCAGCTACGACCTGGTCTTCCCCGCGACCAATGCAGGTTCCTTCGTCGCCTCGCGCACCCACGCCGCCGCTTGGGTCGGTTACGTCATTGCCTGACCTATCGATCACACGTGCCTGCAATGACACGCGCTCACCGCCGCCGCATCATGCCACTTGCGGCACGAACGGTCGGTTGGTGAAGGGCTCGTCACGACCGGTAAAGCACCATCCGGCAGCCTTCACCGCGCTGTCCGCCAACTTCCCCAGCGACACATAGTACCGGTCGTGCCCGCGCGCGACAGTATCGTTGTCCACCCGCTGGTATACCCCTATGCCTACGGAGGTTGGGACTTCGGTGCTCCGATGAAACGGAAGTGATCGGTGATCAGCGACGTGAGCTGCTCGCGGCAATTGCCGAGGTTGCGGAAGAACCCGTCGATCGCCGCCTTAAAGCCAGCGAAGGTCGGGTAGTACTCATTCCACAGCGTGGTCTTTTTGAGAAACCACCACAGCCGCTCGATCAGGTTGAGATTGGGCGGATAGGGCGGCAGAAAGACCAGCTGGATACGGCAACCCTCGCTGGCGAGATATTCCTTGACCGCGGCCGAACGGTTGTAGCTCGCATTGTCGAGCACGACGTTGACGGCCGCCGCGGCTGGATGGCGCGCCGCCAATGTCTCGAACAGCGCGATCATGGCCTCGCTGGTGATCTTCTCGGCCTCGAGATGCACCACCTCGCGATCCGGCCAGCTCAGCGCGCCGTTGATGTTGACGTTGACCCGGCCGTGGTTGCTTTTCAGCTCGCGCGTGACCCCGCGCCTGATCCAGCCGAACCCCGGATGGGCCGTGTAGGACGGGTGCATGCCGTCGACGAAATACAGCGGATTGTCGGCACTCGCCTGCGCCATCAAGGGCAGAAGCGTCTCCTTGGCAAACTGCTCCTGCACCGCGGCGTCGGCCTTCGCCGGCACACATTTCGGCTTCTTGTAGACGAAATCCAACCGCTTCAGCAGCTTGGTCATGGCGTTCGGCGTGTAGTCCACCTCGAACGTCCGCTGCACGAAGTCGCACACCTCCTTCGATCTCATATAGAGACTGGCGTCCAATTCGGTCTTCAGCGCATCGAGTTGCGTCTCGCTCAATGCCGGCTCGCTGCCTTCGTAGTTCAGCCGCTCCAACCCCGCGACGCCGGCGGTCTCATACAGCGACATTCTGACCCTCACCGGGCACCGGCACATGATCAATGCGGCCCAGGAGGTGTGAGCCTTGCACCATCTGCAAACAGCCATTCTCCCGCTGGGAGTGGTCCAGTGCGATCTGGCAGCTTGCCAGATGTGGGAACAGGCAGCCGTTGTGGTACCAATAGCCGTAACCCTGATGCCACTCCCAAGCGCCCCCGACGAACGACGCCTTCGCGGTCAGCTTGGACTGGAAATGGCAGACCGGGCGGGCGAGCAGCGCCTCCATCGTATCGACCATCCTCGCGCAGCGCGCCGCCATGCCGTAGACGCGGTCGCCCGTGCGGTTCCACAGCGCGATGCGCGTCGCCGCACCGTGCGCGTCAAGGCGATCCAACAAGTGGCCGGCGACCTCGGGGTCTGCCTCCATCGCGCGGCACAGCAGATCGACCTGCATGGTGTCATATGCCGCGAACGATGCGGAACCCGTCGGTGTTGAACTTGGCGATCGCCGCCGGGTGCATCAGCGATGGCATCGGTTCCTCCCGTTCTGCGAAAGCGGGTTCGCCAGCTTCCGGAAAAGAACCTGACCCGGCAGAGCCGGAACCAAGAAGCGTGCTAAAACCTCAGCCCTGAGGGTGCGGTCTGGCGGTGGCACCATGAGCCAGTCACTGATCGAGCGTTACAAGGGACACATCGCCTGCATGTTGTCCTGCTACGACCGGGTGGTGATCACGGGCACTCTGCCGCAGGCCTGCTATCCAGCGGGGATGACCCAGTATCTCCACACCCACGCCATCCCGATCTTCGACTACCCGGAGTTTGCCAAAAGGTTACGCGAGCAGATGCGTAAGTGTGCTGAGGCGCTGGCGGCCGAGGCCGGTATCGAGATCGAGCACATCGGGCGGAGCCGTATCCGCAAGGAAGACGTGGTTGCCCGTGTGTTGCGGCAGCGCGGCGAGCATCCCGGTTTGGTGCACGTCCTCTCAGCCATGGAGCCCTGCAGCGCTACCAGCCCTGGCGCAACAAGGCGACAGGGCTGGTCTCGGTGAAGCGGCGCGAGAGCAAGTGCCTGCATTACTATTTTTATTTCATCGACCCGGTCTTCGGGCTGGTGCATCTGAGGGTCCCAACCTGGGCGCCCTTCCGCCTGCAATTCTGCTGCAACGGCGATAGCTGGCTGGGACGCCAACTCACCGCCGCGGGCATCGGCTACAACACGATGGACAACGCCTTTGTCCGAATTGATGACTGGGGCCGAGCCCAGTAACTGGCCGACAGCCCGGTCGCGCAACAACTGCACCGTACCCTGGATGGCAACGCTGATCTGTGTTGTCCGGTCGCCGGCGTGTTCGGCCAACGCTATCACTGGAGCCTGATGGAGGTGGAATACGCCACCGACCTGGCATTCCGTACCAGCGACTTTCTGAAGCCGGTGTATGAACAACTAATCCGCCAAACGGTGCTCACCGTAAAGGCCGAGCAGATCGCCACCTTCCTCGGCCGCCGGATCACGCCACAGTTGGAGCAGGAGGTTGGATCGTTCTACGCCACTCGGCCCTGGGGCACCTGCGTGAAGCACCGCTTCGGCACGCTATCAAGATGTATGACAAGGCGGGCATCATATTGCGGATCGAGACCACCGCCAACGACGTCTCCTGCTTCAAGCACCACCGTCAGGTGGAACATCGGAACGCGCCGCCAACCATGGAGCTGGCCGCAGTCAAGAAGACCATCTACAGCTTGGTAGATCTGCGCGAGATCACGCTTGGCTGCAATCATCGCTACCTCACGCATCTGTCTGCGCTGGACGACTTCTCTGGCGGGGTCCGCACGCTGGACCGGCTGACCAAACCGCGTGAGGTGGATGGCAAGACGGTGAAGGGGGTCAACTTCTTTGCGCCGGGAGACAAGGCCCTGCTGCATACACTGCAAGACCCCAAGGTGAACATCGCGGGTATCCGCCGCGGCGAGTTGCTTGCGGTGATTGGGATGTTCTCCCCGTCTGGCCTGTCGCGCCAGCTACGCCGGCTATTGGATCTGGGAGTGATCAAGCGGGCCGTTGGCACATACCGGTATTACCTGACAAAGACCGGGCGCGCCGCCATTGCCGCAGGGGAACCCGTGACCGAGGCGATTATCATTCCGACTATGGTTTAATAGGATTTTTTGATCCACAAAATGGCAAAAGTCTGGGGGGTAAAAGACTAAAATGGGTATCCCCTTCACTGCCCCGGCGTCCGAGAGCCATTGGAATCCGGTGGCTTGACGATGGCGTGGTAGGGCGCGGGTCCGACGGCGACGGCTTGCTGGACAAGGCGGTGAAAGAGCAGGCCTCGGGCCTTTGATCGGCGGCGATTGAAGCGGAAGGTAAATTCGTCGGTAAGCGTCAGCGGATGACCGCGGAATAAGTTATTCCGCGGTCACGGTGGTGATCGGCTACTTTCGCCATCGCCAGGGAAGCAGGTCGTCGATCTTATGGATGGGATGGTCGGCGATACGGCCGAGCACGTCGGAGAGGTAAGCCTGCGGATTGATGTCGTTCATGCGTGCCGTTTCGAGTATGGTGTAGAAGCAGGCGGCGCGCTGTCCGCCGGCATCGGAGCCGGCGAAAAGGTAATTTTTGCGGCCCAGCACGGGGGATTTCATAGCGCGCTCGGCGGCATTATTCGTCATCTCGAGCCTGCCGTCGGTGACATAGCGGGTCAGCGCCTTCCAACGCGACAAGGAGTACCGGATTGCCGTCGCGAGACCGCTTTTTCCACTTATCAGGTTGAGCGAGGTTTCAAGGAACGCCTTCAGCTGCTCGAGCAGAGGCTCGGCGTGTTCGGCCCGCGCCGCGGCACGCCGATCGGGCAATTGTCCGCTGATGGCGTCCTCGATGGCAAACAAGGGGGCGATACGCTGCAGCGCCGCCAGGGCGATCGGCGAGGCTGTTTCGTGGTGCACATCGTAGAGCTGGCGGCGCGCATGGCTCCAGCATGCAACCTCCACCAGCCACGGTTCGCCATCGGGCGTGGTTGGCAGAAAAAGCCGCTCGAATCCGCGGTACCCGTCGGCATGGAGGAACCCGTGGCAAGTGCCGAGCAGCGCTTGCGCATGGATGCCCTTGCGATCGGGCGAGTATTGGTAGACCGCCGCTGGCGGCACCATGGAACCCCAGGGCCGCTCGTCACGCACGACGACCCAGAGCCGCCCGGTCTTGGTCTTGCCCAGGCCGGGGGCGAGCACCGGGACGGTGGTGTCGTCGGCATGCAGCACGTCGCCGGCGCGGACATGGCGAGCAATCGCTTCGGCCAGAGGCGCCAGCAGGAACTCGGCCTGGCCCATCCAGTCCGCGAGGGTCGCGCGGTCGAGCTCGACGCCTTCGCGCGCATAGATGACGGCTTGGCGGTGCAGCGGGGTGTGGTCGGCGAACTTCGAGACCAGGACGTGCGCCATCAGGCCGGGGCCGGGCAGACCACGTTCGATTGGCAGCGACGGCATCGGCGCCTGCACGATGGTCTCGCAGGACCGGCAACTCAGCTTGGGGCGGATATGCTTGATGACCTTGAAGCTGGACGGCACGTATTCGAGCACCTCGCGCTCGTCCTCGCCGATCCGGCTGAAGGTTGTGCCGCCGCAGCCCGGGCAGGTGCATGCCGGCTCATGGGTTACAGTCTCGCGCGGCAGATGCTCCGGGAACGGCCGACGCACCGGTTGGCGGCGTTCGCGTGGCTGGGTCGGCCTTGTGGGATCTGCGGTCGGATCGGATGTGTTGGCGCGGGCGTCTTCTGCGGCGGCGTCCTCTTCGAGCGCGCCGATCAGCAGTTCGAGTTGCTCGATCGCGCGATCGAGCTTCTCCGAGGAACGGCCGAACCGAGCGCGCCGCAGCACGGCGAGCTGCATCTTGAGTTTTTCGATGTGCAGCGTCTTGGCATGGATCTCGGCCGCGTTGGCGGCAAGCTCGATCTCCTTGCGCGCGAGTTCGGCCTGCAGGTCGGCTGCGAAGATGCGCAGGGCCTCCGGGTCGGGCGGCAGAGGAGAGTTCGCCAAAGACATGTCGCGATTCTAATAAAGACAGCGACTCTGTCTATACTCAATATTATAGAATCACGAATTTGTTATACTGCAACAGGTCTTCGCGGTAACTCCGCAGCGACTGTTCGCCGCCAATCCATCGCCTCGACAAGAAGCGCCAATTGCGCCGGCGTCAGCACTATGGCGCCATCCACAATCGGCGGCCAGACGAACTTGTGATTCTCCAGCCGTTTTGCAAACAGGCATAAACCGGTGCCGTCATAATACAGTATCTTAAAATAATCGGCGCGTTTGCTGCGGAAAATAAACAAATGTCCCCCGAATGGATCAGCATCCAATACTTGTGTTACCTTGGCTGCCAGCCCATCGAAGCCATAGCGCATGCTGACCGGACGGCAAGCCAGATACACTTTGGTGCCAGGTGCCACCTGGATCATGACGCCGCCTTCAACGCCGCCACAACACGTCGCAGGGCCCGCTCGTTAACGAAGGCATCCACGCGCAGTCGCGTCCCGTCAGCCAGGTCAATCTCGATCACGCCAGGCCGTTCATCCATGCCAGGACGCGGCAACGCCGAGCGGGGCGATGACGCACCACCAACCACACCCGAAGAAGGGTCGGTAATCAGCGCAGGTTCAACAGGCTCCGCCTGACCGAGGACCCCAAGTGGGATGAACTCGCAGGCTTCGCCAGCAACAGCCCGAGATGAATCATCCGGCGGTGGCGCCGCGGAGCTGCTCCCCCCCGTTATCGCCGATGACGCGGCCAGAGCCATCTTGCGCCAGTTGAAAACCAGGTTGGCGTTCACGCCGTGACGCCGAGCAATCTCGGACACCGACGCGCCGGGCACTGCCGCCTCAAGGACAATCCGCCGCTTCTCCTCGGCCGACCATGACCTGCGGGACCGCCTGCCGTTGATCAACTTTAATGCGGGTCCCGCAGACTCAAGTGATGCACTCACTGGATGGCGCCTCGCTGCCAGCAGCCCTAGTGTCCGCTAAGCCTAAGTGTCCGCTAAGCGGTCGTGGACACTAGCCGTT
Source organism: uncultured Alphaproteobacteria bacterium (assembly GCA_963826975.1). Lineage (GTDB taxonomy): Bacteria > Pseudomonadota > Alphaproteobacteria > Acetobacterales > Acetobacteraceae > Palsa-883. The sequence continues at coordinate 906,669 of CAWGZJ010000003.1, forward strand.
GTCACTACACGCGAAGCACCATCCCACACGCGTGACCACGTCGGTAGGCGGTCACCCGCTGACGCTTACATTCGTCGAGGTAGTAATCGAGACGCCGATGTTGGAGGCCGCCCTGGTGGGTGCCAATCAGTCATCTCTTGAGCAGAGAGGCGACGAGGTGGACGCGCGGCATGACTTCGTGAGCCGGGTCGGGGCTGCCACTGATAACAGTGGCCTGATGTTGATAGCCAGCCGCCGCCAGTCCCGCATAACCGCTCCATCCGTCGGTATGAACGATAGCCCCAAGCTCCACGGCGCCCTGGACGAAGGCAAGCAGGCTGTGTGTCGAGACATCCCCGATATGCTGAAGGCGGATGCGGCCGAGCCCCCGGCCATTCTTCTCGGCTGCTATGGCGATGATGGCCTTGCGCTCGGTTTCTCGGCCTCGCGTGCCCGCTTCCGGGCCGCCAACATAGGTTTCGTCAACCTCAACAGTACCGGACAGCAGGTCCCGACCCGGCCGAACTATCGCGCGGCGCAGCTTGTGCAGCCAAGTCCACGCGGTCTCGTAGCTGCCGAGCCCCAACTCCCTCTGCAGGCCGAGCGCGCTGACTCCGTTCTTCTAGCTGGTAACGAACCACATCGCCAGGAACCATATCCGCAACGGCTTGCGGGTACCCTCGAAGATCGTCCCGGCCGTCAGTGATGTCATTTTACGGCAAGCCCGACATCGCAGCCATCCTCCTGCCATCACCCATGGTTCCCTAGCAACCCCGCAGTGGGGGCAGGCGAAACCCCGGGGCCATCGCAGACGACGGATGTAGTCCCGGCACGCCGCGTCGTCGCGGAACCGCTCATCCATCGCCTGGAAGGTGCGGGGGTAATCAAAGCCAGCGACCAGATGTCGAGCCGATTCCACCCGTTAGGCGTACCGCATGGCTCAGGGGCAATGAAGGGGATACCCATTAAGACTAGGGCCTGTCCTCAATTAGCCGGCTCCGGACGGCTGATCGCAGTCCGCACCTTGCGTCTGCGGGGGTGATGGGCTGGTGAGTCCCGATTGCCACACTCAGCGGTCAATCGGCACCGGGTGATACATGGCCGGTTCCGGCGCGGCGGTTTCTTCGATTTATAGGCGGTCAGCTTGTGGGAACTGACCGATGCGGCGTTTCGAACTGCGTGACGATCAGTGGGAACGGATCAAGGGCCTATTGCCGGGACGCGAAGGCTCGGTTGGGGTGACCGCAGCGGACAATCGGTTGTTCGTAGAGGCGGTGCTGTATCGTTATCGTACCGGGATGCCGTGGCGCGACCTGCCAGAGCGGTTCGGCAACGGGACAAAGGTCCACCTGCGGTTCAGCCGCTGGGCTAAAAGCGGTGTCTGGGAGCGGGTGTTTCAGCACCTCGCCTCAGATGCCGACAACGAATACGCGATGATCGACAGCACCATCGTGCGCGCCCACCAGCATAGCGCCGGCGCCAAAAAAAGCCGGCGAGGAGCAGGCAATCGGCCGCTCACGCGGCGGACTGAGCACCAAGATCCACGCCCTGGTCGACGCACTGGGCAACCCGATCGGCTTCTTTCTGACCGGGGGCGAGGCACACGACCTGGTGGGGGCGGACCACCTGCTGCCAACGATGGCGGCCGATACGCTGATCGCCGACAAGGCGTTCGACGCCGGTGAGCGCGTCCTTGAGCCGCTGGCGGCTGCTGGTAAGACCGCGGTGATCCCGCCGCGAACCAACCGGCCCTCGCCGCGCGACTACGATCGACAGCTTTATGGCGCGCCATCTGATCGAAAACTTCTTCGCCAAGATCAAGCAGTTTCGTGCGATCGCCACCCGCTACGAGAAGACCGCGCGCAACTTCCTTGCCGCCGTCCAGCTCGTCGCCAGCGTCGTTTAGCTTAATTGATGACAGGCCCTAATATCGCGGCAAGTCAAAAGGGAATGTCAACCATGGAAACTGACGGTGCGTGCAACTGCTTTGAGGGCATCCGTATTCTGGATCTGACTCAGTCCGAATCCGGATCGTCCTGCACCGAGGCTTTGGCCTTCCTGGGTGCCGACGTGGTGAAGGTAGAAAATCCGAAGGGCGACCCGGGTCGCCAGTCCGGTGGCGCTTCTGGCGCCGACGCCTGAGTACTTCCTGCAATACAATGCCAACAGGCGCTCGATTACCGTGAACCTGAAGGACAAGCGCGGCCTCGCGCCGCTGAAGGACATGGTGACGAAGGCCGACGTGTCCGTGGAGAACTATGCCCCGGCGCGATCGAGCGGCTGGGTCTCGGTGCCGACGTGGTGCGCGCATCAACCCCGCTATCGTCTACGCCCAGGTGAAGGGGTTCGGCGCCGGCAGCCCGTATGGGAACAATCCGGCCTTCGAGATGATGGCCCAGGCCTGCGGCGGTACCATGAGCATCACCGGCCCGAAGGATGGCCCGCCGATGAAGCCCGGACCTTCGCTCGGCGACACCCGCACCGGAATGTTACTGGCGATCTCGGTGGTCAGCGCGCTGTTCCGCCGCACCCGCACCCGCACCCGCACCCGCACCGGCCCAGGCGAGCACCTGCAAGTGGCGATGCAGGACGCCCTGCTGCATTACATCCGCGGCGCCTTCGCGGCTCACGCCCGGAGCGGCAAGCCGGCGCCGCGCGCCGGATCGCCCAGCCTGGGGGCGTCAACCCGCCCTGCGGCATCTTCCCGTACTAGCCGGGTGGGCCGAACGACTTCGTGTTCGTCTATACCAGCCGTAGCAACCCGGAGCACTGGCCGCGCCTGCTGAAGGTGATCGGCCGCGAAGACCCGATCAACGACGAACGTTACGCGTCGCGCGAGGTACACATCGCGCACGAGCCGGAGATCAACGCCATCGTCAGCGACTGGACGCGCCATCATACCAAGCAGGAGGCGATGCAGATCATCGGTGCGGTCGGTGTTCCCGCTGGCGCGGTATTGGACACTGGCGAATTGCCTACTGACGCCACGTTCGAACAGCGCGGTATCATGCAGACGATCCGGCATCCGAACGCGAGACCGTGCAAGGTACCGACCTGGCCGGTACGCCTCAACGGTAGCCCGCCGCCGATCCGCCCGGCGCCGCTGTTGGGCGGCAACAACGAGGACGTGCTGCGCGACTGGCTGGGAATGAGCCGCGACGCGGTAGGATCGTTGGAGGCGGAGAAGGTGATCTAGTGTCCCGAACCCGAAATCCGTTAGATCATTAGGGAGGCGTGTTGTAGACGCGGAAGCATTCGACTGCGGCAAGAACCTGGTCGGCGGACTTGAGCCACTGGAATGGCTTTGGCGCGGCGTTGTGCTGTTCCAAAAATGCATTGATGGCGGTTTCCAATTCCTCGACGCTGCGGTGAACGCCCCGTCTGATTTGCTTTTCGGTGATCATCGCAAAGAAGCGCTCCACCTGGTTCAGCCACGAACTGCTTGTGGGCGTGAGGTGCACATGCCGGCGCGGACGCTTTGCCAGCCAATCCCGCACCAGTGCGGTCTTGTGTGTCGCGTAGTTGTCCCAGACCAGATGCACGTTGAGATCACCCGGAACCCTTGCTTCAATCTCATCCAGGAATTTCCGGAACTCGGCAGCTCGATGACGCGGATAGCACTGACCAATCACATTCCCTTGCCGGTATCGAGCGCAGCGAACAGAGATGTGGTGCCGTGCCGCGTGTAGTCATGACTGCTCCGCTCTGGCTGGCCAGGGCGCATTGGAAAGGCCATTTGGCTGCGGTCGAGTGCCTGGATTTGCGACTTTTCGTCGATGCACAGCACGACGGCCTGCTCCGGCGAGGCGACGTAAAGCCCGCCTACATCGCGCACCTTGGCGACAAAATCCGGATCGGTAGAAAGTTTGAGGGCTTCCTGGCGATGCGGTTTCAACCGAAGGGCGCGCCAAATACGCTGCGCCGTGGTGACCGAAAACCCGCTATCACGCGTCGTCCCGCGCGCGAACTCCAATGGGTGGCGCCCTCCGGCTGGCTTTTCAGCGTGCGTGTCACCACAGCCTTGCCCCGCGTATCATCAACCGTGCGGGGGGCACCGGGACGGGGCTCGTCGCGCAGGCCTTCGACACGCTATGACAGAAAGCGACGCCGCCGCTTCCCTGTTGTCACGGGATGAACGCCCAGCCGGTGGGCAACCTCCTGGTTTTCGATCTCGTCGACACAGCTCAGGCTTATCCGCGCCCGCAACGCAAGCCCCTGCGCAGTCTTCGGCCTCGCCGCCAGCGAACCAAGCTCCATCGCCTCAGTCTCCGTTGATGCCATCTTCTCAAGTCACCGTCCGGCCATTTCGCACCTCACTGAAACGCAGAACAGCTAGGCAGGAGCCTGCGAATCGCCCGATCCGACGATTTCGAATCGCTACTGTGATGGATTTATGACTCGGGACTAGGGCCTGTCATCAATTAAGCCAAACGACGCTGGCGACGAGCTGGACGGCGGCAAGGAAGTTGCGCGCGGTCTTCTCGTAGCGGGTGGCGATCGCACGAAACTGCTTGATCTTGGCGAAGAAGTTTTCGATCAGATGGCGCGCGCCATAAAGCTGTCGATCGTAGTCGCGCGGCGAGGGCCGGTTGGTTCGCGGCGGGATCACCGCGGTCTTACCAGCAGCCGCCAGCGGCTCAAGGACGCGCTCACCGGCGTCGAACGCCTTGTCGGCGATCAGCGTATCGGCCGCCATCGTTGGCAGCAGGTGGTCCGCCCCCACCAGGTCGTGTGCCTCGCCCCCGGTCAGAAAGAAGCCGATCGGGTTGCCCAGTGCGTCGACCAGGGCGTGGATCTTGGTGCTCAGTCCGCCGCGTGAGCGGCCGATTGCCTGCTCCTCGCCGGCTTTTTTTGGCGCCGGCGCTATGCTGGTGGGCGCGCACGATGGTGCTGTCGATCATCGCGTATTCGTTGTCGGCATCTGAGGCGAGGTGCTGAAACACCCGCTCCCAGACACCGCTTTTAGCCCAGCGGCTGAACCGCAGGTGGACCTTTGTCCCGTTGCCGAACCGCTCTGGCAGGTCGCGCCACGGCATCCCGGTACGATAACGATACAGCACCGCCTCTACGAACAACCGATTGTCCGCTGCGGTCACCCCAACCGAGCCTTCGCGTCCCGGCAATAGGCCCTTGATCCGTTCCCACTGATCGTCACGCAGTTCGAAACGCCGCATCGGTCAGTTCCCACAAGCTGACCGCCTATGAATCGAAGAAACCGCCGCGCCGGAACCGGCCATGTATCACCCGGTGCCGATTGACCGCTGAGTGTGGCAATCGGGACTCACCAGCCCATCACCCCCGCAGACGCAAGGTGCGGACTGCGATCAGCCGTCCGGAGCCGGCTAATTGAGGACAGGCCCTAGCCGATCTTCGCCGATTGGATGAGTTTGATGGGGTTACAGCGTTGAAAATGCAAATCCCACCCCTGTGACGGTCGGCACTACACGGGATTTGCGGTAGCAGCCTGCGCAGCGGTTATCCCCGGCGGCGGCTGCCGCGGCAAATCGAGCTTGAGCTGATCGAGGAGTAGCATCAGCTCCGGTGCAGCTTGGGTGTAGCGGGTCAGCTGCAATTCGTGGCCGTCGGTGGTGGGGATGTGGACGTCGATCATCTGAGTGGCGGCGAACTTTTCGAATAGGCTGCGTGGCGTGAGACCGGGTGCCAAGCCGTTCAGCCGCGGGTCGATGGTGATGTACAGGCAATAGGCGAGGAAGGCGATGATGTGGGCCTCGATGCGCCATTGCTCTTGATGATAGATTGGCCTGATCGCCAGGTCACTCTTCAGTGTTTTGAACGCCTCTTCAACTTTGACGAGCAATAGATAGTAATTCCACAGCGTGACGGGATCACCTTCGGTGAGGCTGCTGCGCAACAGATGCGCCCTTCACGCCGCCGCGCCTGCCGCAGCTTCCTGCGATCGAGGGCGTAGATGAACATGGCGCTTTCGTTGTCGAGCTCGATGTCGACCAGGCGCCATGCGGTCAGCACCCTTTCCTTCTCCTGTCCCAGCTTGATGAGCAATTCGTCGCGCGTCAGGCCCACCGACATCCGGTGCAGTTCCTTGAGCCGGTCCCACAGCCATTTCAGCTGTCGCTTGTGCATCCCGCGTTCCCCGGCCTTCGCCCTTGGGTATGCACACATGTAATACCAGGTATCCGAATGATCGACTCTCCTGTGGGCGATTCCCGAATCGGCCAGGGTACGATTCTCTGCGCGTGTTGAGGGGATTCGCGGAGGGCACATCGTATGGGCAGGCCAATCGAGGTCACGCGTTTGGACCTAACAGCGGCCGCGTTGAGGGAGCTGGCGACCAGGACGCAGGACGGCGCGGTGGTACGGCATCTGCTGGCATTAGCGCTGATCCTGGAGGGCCACTCACGCGAGGAGGCCGCCCGGCTCAGCGGGATGGATCGGCAGACGCTGCGTGACTGGGTGCATCGCTACAACGCCGATGGCGTGGGCGGATTGAGTTCGCGGTGTAGCCCGGGTCGCCCTTCGGCGCTGAACGGGGCTCAGATGGAGGAGCTTCGGACCATGGTGCTGGAAGGGCCGGACATTGAGCGCAACAAAGTGGTACGCTGGCGTTGCGTCGATCTACAGGTGGAGATCGCGGCGCGCTGGTCGATCTCGCTGACCAAGGCTACGGTCGGCAAGCTGCTGCGTCGGCTTCGCATGACCCGGCTGCAACCGCGGCCCTATCATCCGAAGAAAGACGCAGCGGTGCAGGAGACTTTTAAAAAAACTTCCCCCGCCTGGTAGCCGAGGTGTTACCGGCCTCGGCCGCAGGAAAACCGATCGAGGTGTGGTTCCAGGACGAAGCCAGGGTCGGGCAGAAGGGATCGTTGGAGTATATCTGGGCGCCGGTCGGCTCGCGTCCCCCTATGGTGCGCGATAATCGCCATGACTTGGTCTACCTGTTCGGTGCGATTTGCCACGCACGTGGTGTTGGCGCAGCGATCATCATGCCGGTCGCCAGTGCCGAGGCGATGAATGAGCACCTGAAGGAGATCAGCACACAGGTCTCGCCAGGCGCACATGCTGTCCTGGTCTGCGATGGTGCCGGATGGCACCAGCAGGGAAAGCGCTTGCGCGCGCCGGACAACATCACGCTCCTGCCGCTGCCGCCCTACTCACCGGAACTCAACCCGATGGAGAACATCTGGGACTATCTCCGCGGCAACAAGCTCAGTACGCTCGTCTGGGACAGCTATGAGGCCATCGTCGCCGCCTGCAAGGATGCGTGGCACTTCCTCATCGGCGATCGGGAGCGTATCGATTCCATCGCCCAACGCTCCTGGGCATGGGTCAATGTTTAATATACCTGGTATTATGTGGCATACGGAACGTCTGGACCACCGCTGCATTTTTCGTTTGCCCGACGCGACGCGAGTACGATTCCCGACCTGCGGCAACCGACCGACAGGGGCCGCGATGGAAATGTCGCTGGGGACATTCGGCGATCTGCGCCTCGATAAAGGGGGGCGCGATCCTCGAATAGATGGTTGCGCGCAAGACGGCGTGTTTGCGCCGGTTGGGCGGCAACCGTGCAGGCGAAGAGCGAGCTGGGCGGTTCTTTGCCAACACGAAGGTGACCGCACCGAAGATCGTCGAACGCTGGTCGGATCGGACCGGGGCCGCGTGCGCCGGGCGGCATGTGCTGGCGATCGATAGCCTGCCCCGGCGGAGGCCCTAGAGCATGCGCATATGTAATGTCGCGTATGGAACAAGTGGCTGGCGGAAGTTCAGAAGACGGCAGTTCGAAGCTTCATTTTCTCAATCCGGCTGGCGCGGAGCACATGCTCGACACTGGGACCAAGTGGTCGCGGCAACCCATTGATTTATCAATGTTTTCAGAGATGTGAGAATCCCCTAGGGCGGAGGCCGGGGCAGGCTCTGGGCGACGCGGTCGGCACTTTCCGCGACGACATACAGCACGCCGTCCCGGGGCAACAGCTTGACCTGCACCCCGGGCCTTGCTTCCTGCCAGAGCTTGCCCAGCAAGTCCTTCTCCAGGCGGTTCAGGCGCCCCTTGGGCGTACCCACCAAGTATATTGCACCGGCGGGTCGACTTGGTGCATCTCGGCCAGCACTTCTTCGGTGGGAATGCCGCGGTCCATCAGCCAGACGCGTCGGGCCCTGCCGCATTGACGCTCGATCTTGGCCAGGAAATCGCGCAGCGTTGTCTTGTCTGACATGTTGTACCAGCGGCCGAAAGTCCCGACTCTCCCCGTCATGGCCGGCCTTCGCCACTACTGTCCGGCACATTTTATGCTTGTACTCGCGCACGGCATTGATTTTACTGCGAAGGAGACGTTCGCCAACGTTATCCACCGCAGCGAGAGCCAATGCCATGCGCCACAAAGCTACCGTGTTCGAACAAATCGTCCAGCAGTTTCCCTGGCACCGCTTCGAGCATCATGTCCGCCAGCACGGCACTGACGACGACCAGCGCGGGTTCACCAGCCGCCAACAGTTCCTCGCCATGCTGGCTGGCAGCCTCGGCGGCCATCAGGGGCTGCGTCCGGTGATCGCGGCGCTGGCGCCGAACTCCGGCGCGCTGCGCTTGCTCGGCGGCAAGGCGCCGGCCCGTTCCACTCTCTCCGATGCGGTGCGGGCGAGACCGGCGGAGCTGTTCTTCGATCTGCTGCGGGAACTGATCGGCCAGCTCAGCCGCACCCTGCGACGTGTGATCAAGGCCGCCGTTCGGCTGATCGATGCCACCCAGCTCAACGTCGGTCAGCGCATGCAGCACTGGCTCGGACTGCACAAAGGCACCGTGGCCGCCAAGCTGCACGTGGTCTATGACCCGGCCGCGCAGAAGCCGGTCTATTTCGACATCACCCCGGCCCGCATCAACGACATCACCGCCGCCAAGGACCTGCTGCCGATCGAGCCGGGTGCCACCTATGTGTTCGATCTCGGCTACTACGACTTCGCCTGGTGGGCCGGGCTGGCAGCCGCCGGCTGCAGCTTCGTCACCCGGCTGAAGACCAACACGCCGCTGCGCGAGGCGCAGTCGCGCCCGGTCGCTCCAGGCGGGGTCGTGCTGTCCGACCAGGTGGGCCTGCTGCCGGTTCGGCTCTGCTTCAGCCGACGCAATCCGTTCAGTCAAACCGGCCGTGCGGTGACGATCCGCATCGACACCGGCAAGGTGCTGCGGCTGTTCACCAACGACCTGAGCAGCCCGGCCGAGGAGATTGCCGCTCTCTACAAGGAGCGCTGGCAGATCGAGCTGTTCTTTAAGTGGATCAAGCAGAACCTGAAGATCAGCCGGTTCATGGGCAGCAGTGAGAATGCGATCCGCAGCCAGATCGCCGTGGCGTTCATCGCTTATTTGCTGGTCCGCATGCTGCAAGCGGCGCAGCCGCAAACCTATGCTGCGGCATTGGTCTTGCTGATCGTGCGCACCCATCTGTTCGTCCGGCGCGCAATCAGCGAGTTGCTCGATCCGCGGCACCCGCCACCAACAAAGCCTCTCGGACCCGCAAATCAGCCCCAGTTGCCGATATGCAACTGACATGCCGGACAACAGTGGCCTTCGCCGGCCATGACGGGGGTCGGCAGCGTGCGTCAATACTTTCGGCCGCTGGCATTACCGGACAGAACCTCATAGGCCAGTGGCAGGCCCTCCGGCGTCATCACCAAAGCGATGACGGCCTGAACACAATCCGACCGATGATCGCGCGAATAGCCGAAGCGGTGTTTGTCGTCTTCCGGAAACGGTGGCTCGGCCTGGAAGTACATGCTGGTCAAATCGTGGAGCAAAACGTCGAAGCTGGCGTTGAATAGATGCCGCCAGCGGTCCACCAGGTGGTCGAACAGCGCCGCTTTGTGCTCCAGCAAGCAGTCGTGGCCGCGATAGAGCTTGTGCATCTCAGCCAAGCCGAAATCGGCGCCCAACAAATCGGCCAAAGCTGTGCGTTCGAACCGGTGCCGATGCAACCGCCATTCGCTGCCCGACGCCAGCACCGATAGGCGACCAGCACGAACAGCTCCTGATCCCAACGGGTCCCCCCGCCTTCGCAGGGACAAGCTCTTGCGGCTGGGCGGCAGACGCTCGGCCCAGAACCGATCGAGCCGCAGTTCCTGCCACAGATGCAGCACCAGCCAGCAGGCCCCCCATTGCCCCGGTCGGCGCAGTCGAAGATCGGACAGCTTCAATCGGACGATCGAGGCATCCGGCAAAACCCCTTCGCAGCGATCCTTCGGGAACCGCGCCAGTGTCTTCGGCCGATTGTCCCCGTCCTCCAACACCTTGATCGACTTGCGCCAGGCTAGTTCTCGCGAGCCGTTGGTCTCGCCGAGATACAGAACGTGCTTCTGAACGACGCGCCCACCGAGCACACGCTTGGTCTCGACAACGCTCCCCTAGCGATGTTCCTTGTCGTCCTTCCTGCGAATCTTGTAACGCAAAAACATGGTGGCGCCGACTTATCCGCGAACCGCCCACCGTGGAAATACCCTAGGTCGGCACTACGGCCGCTGTTAACAGCTCTTCCGCATCGAACACCAACGGGGTCAATCATTTGCCACATAGAAATAGGTGAAAATCGCTAAACGCAGCGCCGAATCAGCAAAGATCGGTTAGCGTGGGCGGGCGAGCGCGATGCCTGGATCGTCGAGGATGATTACGATGGCGAGTTTCGCTATGCGGAGCCGCCACTGCCGGCGCTGAAGAGCCTCGATCGCTCGGACCGGGTGATCTAAGCGGGCAGTTTCAGCAAGGTGTTGTTTCCGGGGGTGCGGCTTGGGTATCTGGCGCTGCCGTCTGGGTTGGTGGATCGGTTCGCCTCTGCCAGTCACCTGCTGCAGGATGGGGAGCCCGAGTTGTCGCAGCGTGTGTTGGCCACATTCATGCGGGAGGGCCATTTCGCGTGGCATCTGCGTCGCATGCGGGCGCTGTATGCCAGGCGTCGGGCGGCGTTGGCGGGCGCGCTGGGCGACGCGTTCGGTGAGGCGATCACGATTACATTACAAGGTGGCGGGATGCATCTGTTGGCGCGGTTCGCCGGTGACGTTCCGGATACGGAACCGGCGGCGCGCGCAGTGCGGGCTTGGTTGACGCCGACGCCACTGTCGCAGCTTTGCGTGCGGCCAAGGGCTGATCAGGGGTTGCTGCTGGGGTTCACCAATGTGGCGGAGTTGCAGGCGGAACCGCTCGCGTGGCAACTGGCGACCGCTTTGCTCGGGTGAATCAAGGCACCGCCTGCGTCGGCCGGCTCAGCGGCAGGCCTGGGGTCCCGGCCCGCGAGCCGGCGTCGGCGCGCCATGAGGCACCAGTCACTCGCTCGGTTTCTTGCGAGCAAAGGAACACGACGACGCGCGCGATATCATCCGGCGTCCCGGCGCGGCCGCGCGGGATGGTTTTGGTGATCGTTTCGACATAGGCGATGCTGAGCGGGTTCATCTCGCTGTTCACCTCGACGTAGCCCGGCGAGACGGCATTCACCCAGATGTTGTGCTCGGAGAATTCCAGCGCGAACGCGCGGGTCAGCATCTCCGCGCCGGCCTTCGACGTGCAGTAATGCGCGGCGCGCACGCGTGCCAGCTCCGCCGCACCCGAGGTGATGTTGACGATGGCGCCTGCCAACCGATGAGTTACCAGGCGGCGGCAGCATTTCTGCGAGACCAGGAACATTCCCTTGAGGTTGACGTAGAGCACGCGGTCCCAGGCTTCCTCGGCCATCTCCAGAATCGGGTCGCAGTGGTAGATGCCGGCGGCGTTCACCAGGATATCGATGGGGCCACCCAGCGCGGCCTCCGCGGCGCCGAACGTCGTGGGGACGCCGCCCGCCTGGCGCACGTCGAGCGATACGAAGCCGATCCCTTCCGGCATCGATTTTGGTTTGCGCATGTCCGCGATGGCGAGGCTCGCGCCGGCGGTCGTCAGCGCGCTGGCGATCGCCCCGCCGATGCCGCCTGTTCCGCCGGTTACGACCGCGCGGCGACCTGTGAGATCCCTTGCCATTAAATCACTTCTCCCCCTCCCCTTGACGGGCTTGGTCCGCTTCGCGCCCCAAACCCGTCAAGGGGAGGGGGTGTAGTCGTCACTTCGCCGAACACTTGGAGATGCCACAACGCTTGACCGGCGAGTCGCTGGGGTCAGGGTCGTTGATCCGCATCATCCCTTGTATGGCAAGTGCTATCCGGTCAGTGATCGACACGCTGGGCGAGGACCGTCGCTGATCATCATCCGGCTGCCGGATGGTCGCGAGCGCGCAATCTCCCGTTTGGCCACGGTCCCTGCATCAGCATCCGATGACCAGGCAGGAACATCGAGTCGTCCTGCCTTTGGCGAATCTCACGTGCGTGCTGCGCTCGCCTCCAGGAATGCGGCTCTCGAAGACGACGGCGGACGAGACCTCGATCGGACCCCAACGGAGCCGGGTGGAGTTGCCGGGACGGGCGCCACGCCTGTGGCCGCAGCTTGCAGGCGAGACACAACGTCAATTGGCGCAGCACATAGGTCAGCTCGTGCAACGTCTGCTGCCACGGTCCGTCCGATCAGAGGAGGGCCATCATGCTGAGCAGGACACCGTCGACTGATGAGCGCATTACGACCGCACACCGCGCCAAGTTCGCCTACGTCTATGTTCGGCAGTCATCACCGGGGCAGGTTCGCCATCACCAAGAGAGCACCGAGTTGCAGTATCGGCTGGTCGAGCGAGCGGCCTTGTTTGGTTGGCCGCGCGAGCGGGTTCATGTCATCGACGACGATCGTGGCAAGTCCGGAACGTCCAGCAGAGATCGGCACCGCTTCCAGATGCTGATCGCGGAAGTGGGCCTGGGCAAAGCCGGCTTGGTGATGAGCCTCGATGCGTCACGTCTCGGGCGCAACAACCGGGATTGGCATCAGCTTCTGGAGTTGTGCTCGCTGTTTGGTGTGCTGATTGCTGACGGCGAACGGCTGTACGATCCCGCGGCATACCACGACCGGCTGCTCCTGGGCCTGTCGGGGATCATGAGTGAAGCGGAACTACATCAGATCAAGATCCGACTTCATCAAGGGGAACGTCAGAACGTTGCACGCGGCGAACTGCGGCTGCCGCTTCTGGCGGGGCTGATCCACAATCGCGACGGCAGTGTCACCTTCAACCCGGACGAGGAGGTGCAGGAGCGACTGCGCCTGGTGTTTGCGAAGTTCCGCGAATTGCGCAGCGCCAAGGCTGCCATGCGTTATCTGCGATACGGCAACCTGCTGCTCCCAGTGCGGCCGCGTCACGGTCCGGCGCCGCATGATGTTGTTTGGCGAGCAGCGGATAGTGCGCGCGTGATCCACATCCTGAAGAACCCAGCCTATGCTGGTGCCTACGCCTATTGCCGGCGGCGCCCGGACCCGTTGCGGCGGCAACCTCGCAGTGAGCGGTTCGGAACGGTGGCCGTGGCGCCCGAGGATTGGTCGATCTGTCTCAAGGATGCCCATCCGGCTTATCTCGACTGGGACGAGTTCATGGCGAACCGAAGGCAGTCGGCGGACCACGTCGGTCGCTACGATGCGGACCGGCCCGGTGCACCGCGCAAAGGCATGCATTGCTGCCGGGGGCGTCGGCCGCGGGAGGCGTGCCCGTCGCATGTGCCTGCGATATTCGGGACCGAGCGGCAACTACCCTGTCTACGTCTGTGTTGCTGACAGTAATTCGGAAGGGCGGCCGCGATGCCAGGAGGTACGGGCTCTCACGGTCGACGCCGAAGTCGAGCGGCTGATCCTGATGGCGCTGACGCCGGATCGGATCGCCTTCGCTGTGGCTGCCTTGGGCGAGGTCGAGGAGGAGATCCGGGCGATGGAGCGGCAATGGTCGCTCAAGCGCGAGCGGGCTCGGTATGATGCTGAACGCGCGCGTCGTCAGTATGACGCCGTCGAACCTGAGAACCGCCTGGTGGCCCGCTCGCTGGAGCGGGTCTGGGAAGAGCGGCTGCGGCGCGCGGACCAGATCGAACAAGATTACCACACCTGGCGTCGCGAGCAGGCGGTCTCGATCGTCGACAGCGATCGCCAGGAGATACTGGCGCTCGGTGAGGACCTGCCACGCCTTTGGCACGCTGCAACCACGCGATCAGCCGACCGCAAGCAGATCATGCGGCTGGTGATCAAGGAGGTTACGCTGGATCAGAAGCGGCGGCGTGGCTACGTCCGGGTCCGGGTCAAGATCATTTGGCAAACCGGTGCGGTCAGTGAGCACTGGCTGCAACGGTGCGTGCAGAGCTACGCACAGTATGCCGATCAGGACCGGCTCAGGCAACGTATCGCCGAGCTAAATGGGCTGCAGAAGATGGATGGCGAGATAGCCGCCATTCTCGGGCGGTATGATTCACCTTTTGCGGAAGCGCTGGCGGATCCTGACTATCAAGATCAACGGCACGGCAGCGAACCCACCACGATGGCCCGATGGAAGCTACTCGGTACAGGGTGCTGCCGCCGCCATCGGCATCACGCCGCAGGTCGTCTTCGATTGGCTCCGAAGAGGGTGGCTGACCGGTCAGCAAGTCGCCAAGGGCATGCCTTGGCAAATCGCGCTGTCTCCTAAACAGGCTGTCGAGCTCAGAGTACGGGTCCGGCGTACCACCCGATCCAAGAGAGAGGCATCATGAAAGCGTCGAGTGCCGCCCCTCAATGCCCCAACGCCTGAACGATCTCTTCCGTCATCTTCTTGGCGTCGCCAAACAGCATCATCGTGTTCGGCCGGAAGAACAGCTCATTATCCACCCCTGCATACCCCGAAGCCATCGACCGCTTCACGAACAACACTGTCGCCGCCTTCTCCACCTCCAAAATCGGCATCCCAAAAATCGCCGATTTCGGATCGGTCTTCGCCGCCGGGTTGGTCACGTCATTCGCACCGATAACATACGCAACATCGGCGGTAGAGAACTCATTGTTGATCTCCTCCAACTCGAACACCTCGTCGTACGGCACGTTGGCTTCGGCCAGCAGCACGTTCATGTGCCCCGGCATTCGCCCGGCCACCGGATGGATGGCGTATTTCACCACCACACCCTCCTTCTTCAGCGTGTCCGCCATCTCGCGCAACGCGTGCTGCGCCTGCGCCACCGCCATGCCGTAACCCGGCACGATAATAACCTTGGAGGCGTTCTTCATGATGAACGCGGCGTCCTCGGCATTGCCGCTCTTGACCGTGCGGTCGCCCACTGGCCCGCCGGCCGCCGCCCCGCCCGCATCGGTGCCGAACCCGCCCAGCAGCACGTTGAAGATGCTGCGGTTCATGCCCTTGCACATGATGTAGGACAGGATCGCACCCGACGCGCCGACCAGCGATCCGGTGATGATCAGCGCCAAGTTCTGGATGGTGAAGCCGATGCCCGCTGCCGCCCAGCCCGAGTAGCTGTTCAGCATCGAAACCACGACCGGCATGTCCGCCCCGCCGATTGGGATGATGATCAAAAACCCGATCGCAAACGCCAGCAGCGCGGTCGCCCAGAACACCACCTGATGCCCGGTCGCGACGAACCCCACGATCAACACCAGCAGCAGGATGGCCAGCCCCAGGTTCAGCTTGTGCTGCTGAGGGAAACTGATCGGCGCGCCGCTCATGAGTTCCTGCAGCTTGGCAAACGCGATCACCGATCCGGAGAACGTCAGGGCACCGATCGCCAGCCCCAGCGACATCTCCGCCAGGCTTTGCGTGTGGACATGGCCCACCCTGCCGATACCGAATGCCTCAGGCGCGTTCAGCGCCGCCGCGGCAACGAAAACCGCCGCCATGCCGACCAGCGAATGGAACGCCGCGACCAACTGCGGCAACGCGGTCATCTTGATGCGCAGCGCGACGAACGCGCCGATCGCGCCACCGATGGCGATGCCCAGCACGATCAGCCCGTAGCCAACGACCGCCATGTCGGAATGCAACAGCGTCGCCACCACGGCGATGCCCATGCCGATCATGCCGAAGCGGTTGCCCTGGCGCGAGGTGACGGGGCTCGACAGCCCACGCAGCGCCAGGATGAACAGTACTCCGGCGACCAGATACGCGAGCGAGGTCAGATTCGCGGACATGTCCCCCGCCCTACTGCTTCTTCTTGAACATCGACAGCATGCGCTGCGTCACCAGGAAGCCACCGAAGATGTTCACGCTGGCGAGCGTCACGGCGATGAAGCCGAACCCCATCGCCCAGGCGCTGGTCCCCAGCCCGGTCGCCAGCATCGCGCCGACCACGATCACCGAGGAGATAGCGTTGGTCACCGCCATTAGCGGCGAATGCAGCGCCGGCGTGACGTTCCACACCACGTAGTAGCCGACGAAGCAGGCCATCAGGAACACCGAGAACAGGAAGACGAACGGCTCGACCGCCGGGCCGACCGCGGCCGCACCGGCGGTCAGCGCCTTCATATGCGCGGCCAGCGTCTGCGCGCTTTCGGCAAGCCGAGCAGCTTCCTCGGCAAGTTGACTGGGATCCATCGTGCGCTCTCCGTCAGGCGGCCTGGGCAGGCAGGAAGTTCGGGTGCACCACGGCGCCGCCGCGGGTCAGCATGACACCCTTCACGATGTCGTCGGCCTCCGGCAGCTTCGGCGCCTTTGCTTCTTTGTCCCAGAATGTGCTGAGAAAAGTGAACAGATTGCGCGAATAGAGGGCCGAGGCGGCGACCGGGATGCGTGCCGGCCAGTTGTGCCAGCCCAGCACCGTCACCCCGTTCGCCGTGGCGATCTGCTGGCCCGGCACGGTGGCCGCGCAGTTGCCGCCGGCGTCGGAGGCAAGGTCGATGATCACGCTGCCCGGCCGCATCGAATCCACCATCGGCTGCGTCACGATTACCGGCGCCTTCCGCCCCATCACCAGCGCGGTGCATATGATGATGTCGTTCTTCGCCACAGTCGTGGCCATCAGCTCCGCCTGCTTCTGGCGGAACGCCTCGCTCATTTCCCGCGCGTAGGCGTCGGTCTGGCCGGCGGTCTCGGCGTCCTCGACGCCGACGAAAACCGCCCCGAGCGACTTGATCTCCTCCTTTGCCGCCGGGCGGACGTCGGTGGCGGAGACGATGGCGCCCAGCCGGCGCGCGGTGGCGATCGCCTGCAACCCGGCGACGCCGGCGCCGATGACGAAAACGCGCGCCGGAGGCACCGTGCCAGCGGCGGTCATCATCATCGGGAAGCCGCGTTGGAAGGCGCCGGCAGACTCGATCACCGCTCGGTAGCCGGCCAGGTTGGCCTGGCTGGACAGCACATCCATCGATTGCGCGCGGGTAATGCGCGGCAGCAACTCCATCGCCGCGCAGTCGATGCCGGCGTCGGCCAGTGCCGGCACTAGGGTGGGGTCGGCGAAAGCGCCAGCGGTGCAGACCAGCAATGCGCCACGCGGGATCAGCGCAAGCTGCTCGGGCAGCGGCGCCTGCACGGCGAAGACGATGCCCGCACCGGCCAGCGCGGCGACCGGATCGGGTGTCAGCTCAGCACCCGCGGCGGCGAATTCGGCGTCCGGAATGGCGGCGGCGGCGCCAGCACCAGTTTCGATCGCTACCTTCAGGCCAAGACCGATCAGCCGCTTCACCGTGTCAGGTGTCGCCGCGACGCGCGTTTCCGATCCGCGCCGTTCCCTCAGTAACGCAAGGCGCATCCGCATCATCCTTCACGCAAGAAACCCCGGGCCTCCACGCCATGAAAGTCGGTCCTGACCGAATGGGCGCGCACCCAATGCACCGCGAAACAAGCCGGCGCAAGGGCCAGCACGCAGAGCATCACCCAGGACCCATCAGGAGGCTGGCTAGCCCCCTTTCCGCATCACAGGTCGAGTCACAATTCAACGGTCGCGACCGTTCGAAGACCTATGCAGGGAGATCGTGTGCAGCGAGATCACGCCATTTGGACCATGCTCAACCTGATCGGTCCGGCTCGACAAGGACAGAGCGGCGCAACGGCCACGCGGTCCAAACCCTGCCAAAGCCGTCGGACTGCTGCGCGCTCCGCACGCCGGAGGCCGGCCGGCCTGCGGTCGAATCATCCCGACCTGACGACACAGCGGCAAGCGCGGCACCGGTCGAAAGCCCAAGCGCTAGGGCGCTTGGAAGTGGGGTCTTCTTTATCCCTGCCCCTGTTTAGCGAGACCCGATCCTGATGGTGGGATGCGGATCCTGATGGACCGGTCTGACCTGATTGGTCCCGTCACCATGATGAAGATCGATGGCTGGCGACGCGCTGGTATCCTCGCGATCCTGCTTTTTTATGTGAATTAGAGCAAACACGCTGTAGGTCAGTATTAAAATATTTATTTACATGATACGGTCGTTATGATTTTGCGTCTGCACATTCAAAACCCAGCAGCGACGCGGCGCGTCCCTGCGCCAAAGGGGGGATGATGGCATGGTGCAGAAAGGCACTCTCTGCTGCGGTTTGTGTCAGCCGTTAACGGATCGCACTAATGGCGTCGAGATCGAGCATACCTCGCAAAATGCGGCACCAGCGGCGGTGGGTCGCCCCCACTGCAATGCCGCACCGCAGCAATCAGGGAGGTACTGACTGACTGCATGATGCAGGACAGCCACTTAGTCTCTTACCAGCGCACTTTTCCCGTAGCATGCGTGGGATCGTACCGTCTGCTAAATCCCATCAAATCGTAGCTGGAATGGCAACCCCCCCGGTGATCCATTCCGCCGCTGCGGTCGCGGCGCGTCCGGCTTTGGTGAGGTAATAGCGGTAGGTTCCTGTGGCACGTTTGATGACCCCGAGGTCCAGCAGCCGGCGCAGCTGGCGCGACAGTCGGGTTAGCGAGAGCATGCCGAGGTCCGGCAACAACTCGCCCAGGCGAATGCCGGCAATGTTGACCCTCGGGTTCTGCAAGGCGCGCAGCAGGGCCTTGTCCACAGGGGCGAAGAAGTTGATTCCCTGCACGATCTTGCCGTCCACCTCAGGCGGCGTGGTCAGGCGGCCCAGCGCGCGGACCCCGGCCGAGAAGTCGTCCAGGGCGGACAGGCGGGCGATATAGTGCCGGTTGCAGCCCAGCAGGATCTCACGCAGGTCGATCAGGCTGTAGATCGACTTCTTGACCGGTGCGAGTTGCCGGGTGGCCGGCCCCTGGCGATGTTCCACCCTGCGGTGGTGCTTGAAGAACGACACATCATTGGTGGTGGTCTCGATACGCAGCACGATGCCGTGCTTGTCGTACATCTTGATCGAGCACTTGCCGAAGCGGCGCTTGATGCAGGTGTCCTCGATCCGGGTGGACAACTGCGAGCCGATCTCCTGTGCCAGCAGCGGCGTGACCTGCCGGCCGAAGAACGTGGCGACCTGCTCCGCCTTCACGTTCAGCACCGACTGGCGGCACAGTTGCTCACAGAGTGGGCCGAGGGTGGCGGTGGAGCGGAACACCAGATCGGTGGCGTATTCCACCTGCATCAGGCTCCAATGGTAGGACTGTCCGAACACGTCTGACACCGGGCAGCGCGGCACGGCCCCCCCGGGTCCGGCCTTAGGGCCTGGGACAGAATAAGCGAATCCGGTAGAAAGGGATCGCACCGACCGGAATTTCGCAATGAATGATTCCGGCAAGAGAGCTGCGGCATGGTCTGTCGTTGGCTTATCGTGTTCGGATGATCGATGTGGCGGCAATCGGGACGCGGTTTTCGGCAGTGGCGCAGTTTGTTGACGAGCGGGTTCGCCGGCTGGTGGCGGCCAGCGAGGCCAAGGTAGCAGGTCGTGGCGGAATTGCCGTAACGTCGGTGGCAACTGGTCTGGCGCGCAGCACGATTGGCCGTGGTCTGGCCGAACTTGGCACTGGGCGCAGTGTTTGGGTGGATCGTGTTCGCCGCCCTGGAGCGGGACGCAGGCCCGCAACGGAGAAACAGCCCGGCCTGCCGGATGCGCTGCAGGAGCAGGTGGTTTCGGCGACCCGCACGCGGCGCTGCTGTGGGTGAGCAAGAGCCAGCGCCACATCGCGCAGCGCCTAGCCGAACACGGATTTGAAGTGAGTCACAAGATGGTCGGCCGGCTGCTGGACAGGCTCGGTTTTATACCAGGTATCCGAATGATCGACTCTCCTGTGGGCGATTCCCGAATCGGCCAGGGTACAATTCTCTGCGCGTGTTGAGGGGATTCGCGGAGGGCACATCGTATGGGCAGGCCAATCGAGGTCACGCGTTTGGACCTAACAGCGGCCGCGTTGAGGGAGCTGGCGACCAGGACGCAGGACGGCGCGGTGGTACGGCATCTGCTGGCATTAGCGCTGATCCTGGAGGGCCACTCACGCGAGGAGGCCGCCCGGCTCAGCGGGATGGATCGGCAGACGCTGCGTGACTGGGTGCATCGCTACAACGCCGATGGCGTGGGCGGATTGAGTTCGCGGTGTAGCCCGGGTCGCCCTTCGGCGCTGAACGGGGCTCAGATGGAGGAGCTTCGGACCATGGTGCTGGAAGGGCCGGACATTGAGCGCAACAAAGTGGTACGCTGGCGTTGCGTCGATCTACAGGTGGAGATCGCGGCGCGCTGGTCGATCTCGCTGACCAAGGCTACGGTCGGCAAGCTGCTGCGTCGGCTTCGCATGACCCGGCTGCAACCGCGGCCCTATCATCCGAAGAAAGACGCAGCGGTGCAGGAGACTTTTAAAAAAACTTCCCCCGCCTGGTAGCCGAGGTGTTACCGGCCTCGGCCGCAGGAAAACCGATCGAGGTGTGGTTCCAGGACGAAGCCAGGGTCGGGCAGAAGGGATCGTTGGAGTATATCTGGGCGCCGGTCGGCTCGCGTCCCCCTATGGTGCGCGATAATCGCCATGACTCGGTCTACCTGTTCGGTGCGATTTGCCACGCACGTGGTGTTGGCGCAGCGATCATCATGCCGGTCGCCAGTGCCGAGGCGATGAATGAGCACCTGAAGGAGATCAGCACACAGGTCTCGCCAGGCGCACATGCTGTCCTGGTCTGCGATGGTGCCGGATGGCACCAGCAGGGAAAGCGCTTGCGCGCGCCGGACAACATCACGCTCCTGCCGCTGCCGCCCTACTCACCGGAACTCAACCCGATGGAGAACATCTGGGACTATCTCCGCGGCAACAAGCTCAGTACGCTCGTCTGGGACAGCTATGAGGCCATCGTCGCCGCCTGCAAGGATGCGTGGCACTTCCTCATCGGCGATCGGGAGCGTATCAATTCCATCGCCCAACGCTCCTGGGCATGGGTCAATGTTTAATATACCTGGTATTATACCTCGCTGACCAACCGCTTCAGCGCGCCGATCACCAGCGGCGTGGAGTCCAACAACTCCTCCGCCATCGTCATCGTCATCGCCAGCGCCTCGGCCTCGTGCTGGCCGCTTGCGACCATGCGGTTGACGAAGCCGACCTCCTAGGCCCGGCGTGCCGACACCTTCGACGCCAGCAGCATGATCTCGATCACCAGCTTGTGCGGCATGCGGGAGACCAGCGAACTGATCGTCTCGGCGGTCACACCCAGCTTCGGCTCCGGGTAGTAGACGACGGTGTCTTCGGTCGTCGACACCATCAGACCACACATCATCACCATCATCATCATCACCATCACCACACCGCCGCCGACGCACCAGCCCGAGGTCGCAGCGATGACCGGCTTGTCGGTGTGAAAGCCGACGTCCGGGATCGCGCGCCACAACTCGGGCAGATCGGTCACGTCGGCGCCCTAGGTGAATGCGCGATCGCCCACTGCGCTCATGATCGCCACGCGCTGATCAGACGCGTCGAATGCTTGGAGTGCTTGCTGGAGCGCCACCACAACGCCACTGGAGATGGCATTGACTTTCTCCGGCCGGTTGATTCGGACGATCGAAATCAGTCCCTTCTGTTCCACCGTCACGACGCTCATCGACGCTTTCCCTTCCTACCGACCAGGACGGGAAGCGACCCGAGCCAGAAGCCGCCGCATCTGTCACCACCCCAAACCAAGTATGCCGAACCACACACTCCCGGCGCGGACCATGGTCGGTGAATAGGCGATCAGGGGCGTGACCCCAGGGGAATCGCTTGAAAGTATCAAGCCAGGCCTTGAAGGATTGCGTGGAGATAATTGGGGTTCCATCCGGCCACTTTACGGCGGACCTTGAGGCTCTTACCTGGCTTTGCCGATCGCAGCAGGTTCATCGCCATATGGCGGACGGTTGCCATGTTGTGTGGGCCATGTCCGGTGCGCAGGCGCGACAGATCCTCGCGGAAGCTGACATCGAGCACCCAGTGGAGGCGGTTCTCGATATGCCAGTGGCAGCGCACGGCGTTGGCGAAGAGCACCGCCAGCAGGATCGCGGAAGAGATGTAGTGGCGGCGTTCGCATGAGGTTTCGCCGTTGCGTTCGACGCGGTTCTCGACCATGGCGATGGTCTTGATGCCGGGGAAGCGACTGTCGCCGGCGAGCCAGTCAACCTTGTGGCTGACGGCATGGCGGCGGACCTCGATGCGGCCGTGGTCGCCATCAGTGGTCTGGAAGGTTTCGAGTTCATCGGCCGGGGCGTCATCGAAATAGCGTTTGATGTCGTCGTGCAGGGCGGGCTGGTTGTCCTTGACGGCGAGCAGGTAATCGGCGCCGCGATCGAGGATGGTGGCGGCAATTTTGGTCTGGCAGCCCATGGCATCGATGGTGACCAGCGCGCCCTTCAGTTCGAGGCGCTCGAGCAGCAGCGGAATGGCGGTGATTTCGTTGGATTTGATGTCGGTGGCCTCCTGAGCGAGGACGAGGCGCTGGCGTGACGCCCAGGCGGAGACCAGATGCAGCGGCTGGCGTTCCTTGGACTTGGCGTGGGTGCGACGGGAAGTCTTGCCGTCGACCGCGACGATATCTGGGTCGTCGTCGCGCAGGCGGTTGACCCAGGTGACGAAGCACTCGGAGAACAGCGCGGGGTTCAGGGCGTTCATCAGGTCGTTCAGCGCATCGTGGCTGGGGATGCCGTCCTTGTACGGCAGGAACCGGCGCAGGAAGTCGATGTGGATCTCGCCCCAGTGTTGCACTTCGACGAAGTCATCGGCGCCAACGATGGTGGCGCACAGGACCAGCAGCAGGATCTCCGGGAAGTGGGTGGACCACTTTGACGCGCTGCCTTGGATCCTTCAGCGCTGCAAAGTGATGCAGCAGGGACGTCGTCTCGGGCGAGTGGTTCATGGCGGCCTCCGAATCGGAACTGGCCATCCAAGAATCACGTTTCGTTCCCGCCGTCAATCCCCCCGCGGCGCCGACCCTCAACCCGTTGTGTCAACGCGGTGTTTCAAGCGATTGCCCTGGGCGCGACCGCCATTCATCTTGCGGCATCATTGGCTGATGGGCCACTCTGCGGCCCGGGATGGGCAAATTCATGTACAGACTGCCACTCGCGGAGCTTCTCGGCACCCAGGTGACGGAGACGACGGCGGATCGGGTCGTCGCCGAGATGGAGGTGCGCCCGGAGTTGTACACTAATCCCGCCGTGCTGCGTGGCGGGGCGGCGATGGCGTTTGCCGACACGCAGGGTGCGCTGGGTACACTCGCGAACCTGCCGGCGCAGGAGGCTGTAATCCAACCCCAATAGCGCCTCGATTGGCATTTTCACGATTCCCCCCGCCGTCGAAGTAGGATTCCCTACCGCGATGGACAGGGACGATTCGCGATGACCCACGGGCTTCGACTGCTCCGCCCGGAGCGCTGCCAGCCCGGCTGGGCAGTGGTTGACCTGGACAGCCGGCGTCGGCTCGGCCCGCGCGATCGCGCGGCTGTGCGAGCACCATACGGCGTATCGCTGGCTGTGCGGCGGGGTGCCGGTCAATCACGACATGCTGTCGGCGTTCCGCCGCGACAGCGGGCCGCTGCTGGACCGGCTGCTGACACAGAGTCTGACCAGCCTGCTGGCAGAAGGGCTGATCACGCTGGAGGAAGTGGCGATCGACGGCACCAAGACGCAGGCCCATGCCGGCCGCGGCTCGATGGCGCAGCGCGAGCGGCTGGTGAAGCTGGAGCAGGCGGTCGCGGAGCATGTGGCGAAACTGAAGCAAGAGGTCGAAGCGGACGGTGCGGCGGCCGAGTGCAAGCGCCAGAAACGGGCGCTGCGGGCGGCGGCGGAACGGGCGGCGCGGCTGCGGCGGGCGCAGGAGACGCTTGCCGAACTGGAGCGGGAGAAAGCCGAGCGGGCCAAACGGCACGCCAAGGAAGAGGCGGAGAAGCGGGCGCCGTCGGTCTCGATCTCCGATCCCGAGGCCCGCTCGATGAAGCCTGCGCTCGGGCGCTTGACCCGGGGGATGGCGGACGGCGCGACGCGCCTTGCGTGGAACGTACAGGTCGCGACCTCGAACGGCTTCATCGTGACGATCGACCCCACCGACCGGCGCAACGACAGTGGCCTGGCCGAGGGCCTGGTGCAGCAGGTGCTCGATCGCTGCGGCGTGACCCCCCAGCGCCTGCTGGCTGATGGCTCGGCGATGACGCAGGACGACATCGTCGGGCTGTCGCAGAGCAACCCGGAGCTGGCGGTCTATAGCCCGCCGCCGATGGAGCGGCAGGACGTCACCGCCGAAACGTTGCGCAAGCGGGTGTGGAAACACCAGAACGAGCCGGCCCCGGCGCAGGACTGGCGGACGCGGATGGCGAGCGAGGCGGCCAAGCTGGTGTATCGGCGCCGCAAGCTGACCGAGCATGCACACGCCAAGATGAAGAACCGCGGCTTCGGGCGGATGTTGGTGAATGGGCTGGCCACGGTACGCTGCGTCTGCTTGCTGCATGCGCTGGCGCACAACCTGCTGAATGCGCACAACCTGCTGAATGCGCACCGGCTGCGCCTCGCGGCGGCAGTGTGAGCCACGGCCATGCCATCTGCGGAACATAGGAGCAACATGACGCGCGACCGGCGCCACAACTGACCCCACGATAGACAAGTGCGGGCGGTCACGCCCCACGATACGCGTGCCAAACAACGCATCCGCGCCGGTCCAACAACGAAAGGCTGATTGAATTACAGCCTCAGGCGCCGGCATGACGATGATCGAGAGCAAGACGAACTTCATCCGCCCGGCCGCGGTCGGGACGACGGTGTTCGGCATCGCGACACCGGTGGATCGCGGCCGCCGCACCCAGGTCTGGCAGACGCGGATCACCACGCGCGAGGGCAAGCTCGCAGCGCTGGTGACCCAGACCCAGTTGGTGCTTTGAGGGCACCCGCCTCTTATCCTAGGCTTTGCGGGCTTCCTTCGCGTCACTGCCCAAGTCCACAATGGGTGGCAGAGAAGTTGAACCGGCCGTCCGGCAGCCGCACAATGCGATAACGAACGCCCGTCGGGGAGCACCTCCATGCCCACGTCCACTGAAAGCTACGCACACGGCACAAGCGACATTCCGCTGATCGGCGAGACCATCGGTGCGAGCTTCGATCGCACGGTGGCCTCCTGGGGTGACCATCCGGGTCTGATCGTCCGCCAGCAGGGCATTCGCTGGAGCTACCGTGAGCTGGGCGAGAAGGTCGATGCCTTCGCCGCCGGTTTGGTCGCGCTGGGGCTGCTTCCGGGCGAGCGCGTCGGCATCTGGTCGCCGAACAACGCCGAATGGGTGGTGACCCAGTTCGCCACGGCCAAGGCGGGATTGATCCTGGTGAACATCAATCCGGCGTATCGCCTGACAGAACTGGAGTATGCGCTGAACAAAGTCGGCTGTCGCGCGCTGATCAGCGCGACGGAGTTCAAGACTTCCGATTATGTCGGCCTGTTGAGCACGCTAGCGCCGGAACTTGCCTCGGCGCGGGCGGGGCGGCTGAGTGCCGCGAAGCTGCCGATGCTGGAGATGGCGATCCAGATCGGCCCCATCACCGCGCCGGGGTTCATAGCGTTCGACAGCATCTACGGCATGGGCACAAATTCGCACAACGCGCACCTGACCGCGTTGGCGCCGAAGCTGCAATTCGACGAGCCGATCAACATCCAGTTCACCTCCGGCACGACCGGCGCGCCGAAGGGGGCGACGCTGACGCACCACAACATCCTCAATAACGGCTACTTCATCGGTGAGGCGATGAAGCTGACGCCGCAGGACAGGCTGTGCATCCCGGTGCCGCTGTATCATTGTTTCGGCATGGTGCTGGGCAACCTGGCCTGCACCACGCACGGCACGGCGATGGTCTATCCGGGCGAGGGTTTTGACCCGCTGGCGACATTGCAGACGGTGACCGAGGAGCGTTGCACCGGGTTGCACGGCGTGCCGACGATGTTCATCGCGCAGTTGGAACATCCCGAATTCGCCAAGTTCGACCTGTCATCGTTACGAACCGGCATCATGGCCGGCGCGCCTTGCCCGATCGAGGTCATGCGCCGATGCATAGCACAGATGCATCTGTCGGAGATCACGATCGCCTATGGCATGACGGAAACGAGCCCGGTCAGCACGCAGACCACAACCGACGATCCGGAGGCGCGGCGCACCAGCACTGTCGGGCGGGTGCACCCGCACCTGGAGGTGAAGATTGTTGATAGTGACGGCCGCATTGTTCCGCGGGGTACGTCGGGTGAGTTGTGCACGCGGGGCTACTCGGTGATGCGCGGGTATTGGGACGATCCGGAACGCAGCGCTCAAACGATCGACGCGGCTCGCTGGATGCACACCGGCGACCTGGCGACGATGGATGCCGAGGGCTACGTCAACATCGTCGGACGCATCAAGGATATGGTGATCCGAGGCGGCGAGAACGTCTATCCGCGCGAGATCGAGGAGTTTCTGTACCGCCACCCGAAGATCCAGGACGTGCAGGTGTTCGGTGTGCCCGACGCCCGCTTCGGTGAGGAGTTGTGCGCCTGGATCAAGCTGCGCGCGGGAGAGACGCTGACGGCGGACGAGGTCCGCGAGTTCTGTCGAGAGCGGATTGCTCATTACAAGGTACCGCGGCTTATTCGTTTCGTCGACGAATTCCCGATGACGGTCACCGGCAAGATGCAGAAATTCATCATGCGCGAGCGGATGACGACGGAACTGGGAGTGCGGGAGACGGCGACGGCGTAACGACATTCTGCCCCTCCTTTTGTTGGCTCGGACCGCGGAGTGGACCAAGGTTGGTGCAGGGTCGGCGCGCCGAACTACTTCGGTCGCTGGCCCATCCCGGCGCGACCATCAGGCCCCACACGGCGTAGTGTGCGAGCTAAACGACACGCAGACCGGAACCGGCCAGTAGCCGACGGTTGTTGCCAACAAACGCCGTGCAGCCCTCATGATGCGCAGCGATCAATTGCAGCGCGCCAGGTGTCCTTACGCTCGTCAGCGCACGCCAGTGTGCTGCCCGGCGCAATTGACCGCGCACTAATCCGGTAATTGCTCGCCCTACCCTGTCGAGTGCCTCCACGGGTGTTTTCGTGACCAACACGAACCGGAGGACCTCGACAGGGTAGGGTGAGCAATTACAGATTCTGTGTTGCTTTGAAGTGAAACCTGCTAGCTTGCGGCCCGTGTATAGCCACCCAAGTGGTTACGGTCAGACTAACGTAGTTGCTCACCCCCAACGCGGCGATCGCCCTGATTGCATAATAGGCACGCCGGCGAGCGCGGCGCGGAGAGCCTGGAGCGCGGTAAGCCCATGCAATCGTCCTGTGTCCATCACGCTTGCCGCGGCAGCGTAGACTTGGGTACCCCACTCGGCGCGGAAGCAGTTGGTCACTTTGCGGAAGATCACTGAGGGGCGCAGGGCGCGCTCGCAGGCGTTACTGGTGTATGGCAGGTCGCGGCGGGTGACGAAGCGGGACAGATCGTTGCGCTCGCGCCGCATGGGGCGGAACAGGCGTCGGGCCGGTTTGTGCGTCGGCGCGTGCCCCGACACGAGCCGGCCGAGCCGGCGGTCCAGATCAGCATGGTATTGCGCCAGCGTCGTGTCCTTTAGCACGTCGTGCCGCTTGCCGATCGTCACCGCGCGCAGCAGCAAATGCCGAAAGCCGGGTGCGAACACCGTGTCACCGTCCTCGATGGCATATATTGCGTCGCGCGACAGGTGCGCCCGGCACATCTGCCGCACCGCACCATGCCCGAGTTGGCCGCCATAGCGGTCGGCCACCCAAACTTCCGGCTATGCACCTTGCAGGAACGTGGTCACCACTGAGGCGGCTCGGGTGTCGGCGATAACTTGGCAGATCGCCGTCGAACTCAGCAGCACCCACAGCCACCACGTCTTGCCGCAAACCCGCGTCGAGGTCTCATACGAACCCACCACGGCGCTGGCGCGCACTGCGGCGGCCATCGGGGTGGCGGCGGCCAGCAGTGGCGTTTGCGCGCGGGCCAGGACGTTGGTGATCGCGCCCTCGCTGATCGTCAGGCCGAACACTTCGCCCATCAGACGGGCCAGACGCTCGAAACTGATTGCCTGGGCGATATGAAGATGCAGGATCAGTGCGCATAACCCCGGCCCAAACGGTGAACCGGGCTCAAGCCCTTCCCGGGCCGGGGTCAAGCCCCATAGGCGCTAACTTAACAGAGCCATTGAACATCGTCGCCTCGGTGGTTCGATCAAGCGTTCGAGTGCTTGACTGCAAAGTATTGGTCCCAACCGAGCAGCATCGAGCACGGCTGCGGTCAGAGCGAGGCGTAGCAAAGCGAGGAATCGCCAGCGCGGAACTGACTGCCAACGCGAGGTGCCCAGCGGGGAGAGACCGGCCGCTCGCGGTGCAGCGTGGGCCGTTCATTGTCGATCAGCAGGGCCACCAGCAGAATGGTATGGATCCAGACACCGACCAGTTCGCTGTCATGTACCCGCAAATCCTCAAGCCCGATCAGCGACTTCAGCCGTTTGACGGCCAGTTCAACCTGCCATCTTCGGCGATAAAGTGTGTGCACGCGCTCCACCGGCCAAGCTTCACGCGGCAGCGAGGTGATCAGTATCAGGCAGCCCGCGGTCACCAGTGCGTCCTGACTTGGAGTATAACCCCACTCGCAGGCGCTCTTGCACATCAGCCGCCGGGCCGCCGCCTTTTCCTCGGAAAGGGGCAGCACGATCAGGCGGGCGAGCATCTGCGCCGCACCCTTGGTGGCGTGAATGGCCAGCATCACATCCTGAACGCCCGCGGTTTCCGCCAGCTTGCACCAAACGGCTCGTCTGATCGGCTCGCCCGACACAGCGTACAGCTCCAAGGCCGTGGCGCTTAGCCGCACAACATAGTCCGCGCTTGCCTCGATGATCGTCCACAGATCGCGCCAGCATGCATAGGCGCGGTCACTGAGGCGAATTTCATCGCGCTCGATCTTGCCTACATCCAGCCGTTCGGCGGTGTGGCGATCCGTGAGGTCGGTGCTGTGGAACCACTGTGCCGTGACGTCGTAAGCAGTGTGCAGCAGGTAGTAATTCTGCTTGTCGCCCGGCACGCAGATCATCGTTGCATCGACCGCGACAATCCGCCGCTCATTGTCCGGCGACGGTTGCGGAGAGGTCGACCTCATCAAGGTGCTCATCAAATAGCGCAGCCATGGGCCGCAGCGGCGCATGCAATTCAGCAAGGCCACGTCAGAGAACGAGGCATGCTCATCGGCCTCCGCCCAGGCGGCCGTGCTACGGAACGACAAGCCACTCAGTACATAGGCCAGCACAAGACGCAGCAGTTGGCCCCCGTTGGTCACCACCTGTCTGCGCTGGTGCGCACCGGTCGTGCGGCTGCTGGATTCCAGGTCCAATCGCGCCTCAAGCCGTCTCAACACATCCTCCCAGGTCCAGGCCTGGGGCAAGCAAATCGCCGTCATCTCGCCATAAACTCAGGCTTTGTTCCTACAAGCAAGGAAATCAATTTAACGCCTATGGGGCCGGGACGCAACGTGCTTGCGGCAACCGGGCAGGGCAATCGCTTGAAAGAGGCACTGACATGAGAGGTTTGGAGGTTGGTCCAGGTGGGGGGATTCTCCTGCGGAACAACCCATGATTCCGTGGTGGCCCGTTCCAATTCGGAGGCTGCCATGGATCACCCGCCCGAAACCACGTCCCTGCTCCACCACTTTGCGGCGCTGAAGGACCCAAGACAGCTCGTCAAAGTAGTATGTCCACTCCCAGAGATCCTCCCGCTGGTCTTGTGCGCCACCATCGTCGGAGCCGACGACTTCGTCGAGGTGCAACACTTGGGGCGAGCTCCACATCGACTTCCTGTGCCCGTTCCTGCCGTACAAGGACGGCATCCCCAGCCACGATGCGCTGAACGAGCTGATGAACGCCCTGAACCCCGCGCTGTTCTCCGAGTGCTTCGTCACCTGGGCCAACGGCCTGCGCGACGGCGACCCCGACATCGTCGCGGTTGACGGCAAGACCTCCCGCGGCACCCATGCCAGGTCGAAAGGACGACAACCACCGCACATGGTCTCCTCCTAGGCGTCACGCCAGCTCCTCGTCCTCGCTCAGGAGGCCACCGACATCAAGTCCAACGAAATCACCGCCATTCCGCTGCTGCTCGAGCGCCTCGAACTGAAGGGTGCGCTGGTCACCATCGACGCCATGGGCTGCCAGACCAAGATCGCTGCTACCATCCTCGACCGAGGCGCGGACTACCTGCTCGCGGTGAAGGACAACCAACCCGCCCTGCACGACGACATCAAACGCTATTTCGACGATGCCCCGGCCGATGAACTCGAAACCTTCCAGACCACTGATGGCGACCACGACCGCATCGAGGTCCGCCGCCATGCCGTCAGCCACAAGGTTGACTGGCTCGCTGGCGACAGTCGCTTCCCCGGCATCAAGACCATCGCCATGGTCGAGAACCGCGTCGAACGCAACGGCGAGGCCTCGTGCGAACGCCGCTACTATATCTCCTCCGCGGTCCTCCTGGCGTTGCTGTTCGCCAACGCCGTGCGGTGCCTCTGGCATATCGAAAATCGCCTGCACTGGGTGTTCGATGTCAGCTTCCGCGAGGATCTCTCACGCTTACACCCCGGCCACGGCCTGCACAACATGGCCACTGTCCGGCACATGGCGATGAACCTTGTGCGCTCAGCCAAGCCAGGCAAAAGCCTCAAAGTTCGCCGCAAACTGGCAGGATGGAACCCGGATCATCTCCCTGCCATCCTGCAAGGCGCAGCCTAATATTTTCGAGCGATCCCCCTGGGCAACAGGGGCAGACACCGCTATGGCGATGGATCCGCGTGACGAACGGGTGAATTGGCGGCACGTCGATGTGGTCGTAGGCATGGATTTCAGATTGATCGGCCGGGCCGAGGGCGTGGTTGCAATGCGGACAGGCGGTGAGCGTGGCCTCGTTGGTCTTGTCCGGGTGCTCGGTCAGCGCGCGGGCCACCCCGGGGCGACCGCGCCGGGGCGGCTTCTCGGCGGAATAAGGCAGGTTCGCTTTCAGCCCCTTCGAAGGCGGCAGGCTCGAGTTGCTCGGCGGGGTCGCGAGCTTGGCTTCCAGTCCGCCGATGCACGCGGTCAGGACGCTGATCTGCTCCGCCTGCGCCTCAATCTGCGGATGCTGCGCTAGGATCAAGGCGATCAGCCTATCACGGGACAGGGCGAGGAGGCCTGCATGGTTCACGCCTCTCCGAGAGCCAACTCGGCCGTGACCGTGTCGAGGAGAATTTCTTGGGGTGGGCAATTACCAGTTAATCTCGATGCAATTCGTGTTCAGGTGCCGTTGGGCTGTAGCAGCTTGTAGTAGAACAGGCCGCGGACGGTCTTGCCGCGCACCCGCGCGTACAATGGGTGCTCGCCCCAGCGCTGGTAGCCCAGCAACTCGTACAGCCGGATCGCCGCCTGTTGGGTCTCGCGCAAGTCCAGGTTCAGGACCTGGAACTTCATTGCCCTCGCGGCTTCCTCGACCCGCAGCGTCAACATGCGCGCCAAGCCGTGCCCGCGCGCATAAGGTGCGATGAACGAGTGCATCAACTGCGCACCGAACGCCTGGGCCTCGTTGTTGCGCGGCGGTCGGACGAGCTGCGCGGAGCCGACGATCGTGCCGTTCAAGCGGGCGGTGAACACCTGCCGCTCCGGCACCAGCAGCAGGCCGCGGAAATACGCCTCGAGCGCGCGGCGCTCGGGCGGGCGTACCCAGCCGAAGCCGCCGCCTTCGATGATCGCGGCGTGCGTCGCCTCGCACAGCGCGTGCAGGTCCTCGTTGGTGAACGCCTCGGCCCGCTGCACCGACAGTTCGGCTGCGGTTTGGATGGGGGCGGAGGCCGCCGGGGTTGGCAGGTCGGACATCGGGTCAGGGCGTCCAGCGCAGGAAGTTGGCCAGAATGCGCAGACCGATCTCCTGGCTCTTTTCGACATGGAACTGGGTGCCGGCGCGGTTGCCGGACACCACCATCGCCACCACCGGACCGCCATACTCGGTGGTCGCGATGACCTGGTGCGATGCGCCACCGGCCAGCGCGTAGCTGTGCACGAAATAGGTGTGGTCACCCGGTTCCAGCCCGTCCAGCAGGGGGTGCGCGCCCGGCGAGAACTCCAGGGCGTTCCAGCCCATTTGCGGCAGGCGCAGCCTAGGCGCGTCCATCAGCGTGATGTCGCCCTTCAGCCAGCCGAAGCCCGGCGTCACCGTGTGCTCCAGCCCGCGTTCGGCCATCAGTTGCATGCCGACGCAGATGCCCAGGAACGGGGTGCCGGCCTGCGTCGCGGTCTCGATTGCCTCGTGCATCCCGCGCACCGCGGTGAGGCCGGTGGCGCAGTCGGCGAAAGCGCCCTGGCCAGGCAGCACGATCCGCTCGGCCCGCGCCACGAACTCGGGATCCGCAGTGACGGCGACCGTCGCGGCGATGCCGGCCCGCTCGGCCGCCAGCGCGAGTGCGCGAGAGGCGGAGGCGAGGTTGCCGCTGCCGTAGTCGACCACCGCGATCTTCATCATGTTGCGCACCTGTGTGGGGGCGTCATACCGCACTCGCGCGCAGCAGCCGCTCGCCGAGGTCGCGGCGGCGGTCCAGCAGGCGGGCGTAAGCGGTCTCGGCGTTGTGCGCCGTAACGACCTCGGCCAGCGTGAAGCCGCGGCGGTCCAGCGACCAGCGGCGCAGATCGTGACCGGAGAGGCCGAGCAGCAGCACCAGCCCAACGCCGAGCACCACAGGCGTGCCGCCGGATGTCAGGCCGCCGACTGCCAGCCACGCGGCGAGCGCTGCGGCTGCCGGTATCCAGGCGCGATGCAGTACGAGCCAGACCGGACCGAACAGCGCGGCGCCGAGGCTGAACCCCTCGCGCACCAGGGCCGGCGGGGCGTCGTCGCGCAGGTGCACGGTCCAGACCTTCATAGCGCGCCCTTGGTAGACGGCACCGCATCGCCGATGCGCGGGTCGTGCGACACGGCGGTGCGCAGCGCCCGTGCGGTTGCCTTGAAGCAGGCCTCCGCCACGTGGTGCGCGTTCTGCCCGGCGCGGAGGGCAACGTGCAGGGTGATGAGGGCGTTGAATGCGAAGGCGCGGAAAAACTCCTCGAACAACTCCGTGTCCATCTGGCCAATCTTGGGTTGCGCGAAGCTGACGTCCCAGGCCAGGAACGGCCGGCCGGAGATGTCGATCGCCACCTCGGCCAACGCCTCGTCCATAGGCACCAGCGCGTGGCCGAAGCGCGTGATGCCGCGCTTGTCGGTCAGCGTCTGCGCAACCGCCTGGCCGAGGACGATACCGACATCCTCCGTGGTGTGGTGGAAGTCGATATGCAGGTCGCCGCTGGCCCGCAGGGTCAGATCCAGCAGCGCGTGGCGGGTCAGGGCGGTGAGCA
The DNA here is from genome assembly GCA_963826975.1 of uncultured Alphaproteobacteria bacterium. Taxonomy (GTDB): domain Bacteria; phylum Pseudomonadota; class Alphaproteobacteria; order Acetobacterales; family Acetobacteraceae; genus Palsa-883. The sequence goes on from CAWGZJ010000003.1 coordinate 940,214, forward strand.
TGTGGTCGAGAAAGCCGATCCCAGTGGCGATATCCGCCTTGCCCGACCCGTCGAGCGACAGGATCAGGGTAATGTCGGTCTCCAGGGTCTTGCGTGCCAGGCTGACGGTGCGAGCCATGCCGCAGCACTAGCGCGCCACTCGGGGCAGGCCAAGAGGCAACATGGCCAGGAGGTAACGTTGTGGCTCCGCCTGTCCCCGCTACCCGCCTGATCCGCTTCGTGGCTCACGCGTCAGGGAAAGACGCACTGGATGGTCGCATTGGTTGCCACGATTTCATCAGGACCCAAGACATGGCGGTGCACACCACGGCCTAGAAATTGGTCGCGCCAATCTCTCCTGGCGCCCAACAGCAAGCGGACCACGATCGGGTTAGCTGGGCCGTTTTTCGCGCCAGCGCCGCATCAATGGCATGACATATGATGCGCCGGATCGGTCATGGCGTACCGGTTCCGGTTCCAGCCGCAACGAGCCAGCGCTGCTCGCATATGCTCCGGTGGTTCAGCCGTCGCGGCGACCGGCGGGTTCAGCGGCAACTCGATCGTCCGCGCCAGCAGATGTAGCCGCTCACAGTGGTCATGGATCGGGGCGCCGCCATAGATCGGATCGCCCAGCACCGGGCACCCGAGCAGGGCGCAATGCACCCGCACCTGGTGCGTCCGCCCAGTACCGGGGAAACAGCTCTAGCCAGGCGATTTCCGCATCGCGGCCACGGAGCCGCCAGTCGGTCACCGCCGCTTGTCCGCGTGCGTCCGCCTCCATTCGCCAGCCGCGCGCCGAGCTGACCCGTCGCAGCGCCGTCTCGATCGTCCCGGTGGCCTGCGCCGGGGCGCCGCGCACGACCGCCCAGTAGGTCTTCTTCACACGTCCGTCGGCGAAGGCCGTCTGCGCCGCCAGCAGCGCCGCTCGGCGCAGCGCCACGACCAGACATCCCGCGGTGTCGGTGTCCAGCCGATGCGCCAGCCATGGCCCGTTCTTGCGGTGCGACAGCAGGGGAAACCAATCCTCCACGCTGATCCCGCCGCGCGGCCCGGCATGTACCGGCAGGCCCGCCGGCTTGTCCAACACGACGAACCGGTCATCGCGAAACAGGGCCGGCGGCAATGCGGGCAGCAATTCTGGCACTACCAAACGTCTCCACAATGTTGCATGCTGCGCTGCATCATGCGCATCCATATCCAGAATCCCAACGACGACCCGCTGTTCCTGTTCTCGCACGAACAGTGGGACGCCGCCGCCGCCCGCGCCGGTGACATCGCCCGTGGCCACGAGGTCACGCTCGGCGACACCGACGACGACTTCACCGCCAGCATGGAGGACGCCGAGGCCCTGGTCACGGAACTCGGCGTCATGCTGCGGCTGTTCCCCTGTCGCGCGCCGCGATTGCGACTGATCTACGTGACCAGCGCCGGACTTGAGAAGCTTGCGCCGTACGACTGGCTGCCGAGCAATGTCGCGCTGCTCAACAACAGCGGCACGCATTCACGGAAGGCCGGCGAGTTCGGCATCATGTCGGTGCTGATGCTGGCCAACCAGGTGCCGACGCTGGTGACCAATCAGCGCGCGGGAACCTGGCGGAAGCTATGGGGCACCACGGTGGGCGGCAAGCGCCTGACCGTGATCGGGCTGGGCGGCATGGGGGCGCCGATCGCAAGCTGGGGGCGCAAGTTCGGCCTGCACGTCACCGGCGTGCGCACGGTGGTCGCGCCGCATCCGGACTGCGATGAGGTGGTGACCGCCGCCGAGTTCGACCGGGTGCTGCCGACAACCAACTACCTCGCGCTGGCCTGCCCGCTGACCCCGGCGACGCAGGGGCTGCTGGACCGCCGGCGGCTGGGGTTGCTGCCGCACGGCGCCGGGGTGGTGAATATCGGCCGGGGCGGGCTGGTCGACCAGGACGCGCTGTGCGACCTGCTGGACAGCGGGCACCTGTCCGGCGCGGTGCTCGACGTGTTCACACCGGAGCCGCTGCCGGATGGGCATCGGCTGTGGACCACGCCGAACGTGATCATCTCGCCGCACAGCTCGGTGGACGAACCCGCCAGCTACAACGCGTTGAGCCTGGACCTGTTCTTCGAGAATTTGCGTGCGTTGCGGGACGGGCTGCCGATGCCCAACGTGTTCGACACCGCGCGCGGCTATTGACGCGGCGATGCTGATTGCGTTGCGGGTCGCGCCCTGGATTGCGCCGCGTTATCGATGAGTGAGTTTCGATATATTTTTGTGGTATCGCGCGCGGGGTTGCCCAGGGAAATCAGCGTGCGGCCGCGCGCCAAACCAAAACTCATATACCACTTACCCATGGAAATCCGTGCTTTCGATGAATGATAGAAACAAAAACTCACCACAGAGGCACAGAGAAGAATATCGAACTAACGACTTGCTCTTTCGAACTCTGTGCCTCTGTGTCTCTGTGTTAAGTCTTGCTTCCTGTCATACGGCAGAACACAAATTCCTTCGAGCAAGGGGTATATGACATATCGGCACTTGCTCGAAGCCAAGGCTATCAGCGTGTGGCTGGATTGTGCCGCGCGTAGTGCGCGACGAAGCGGGCGCCGAGCTCAGTGAGCTGTTCGACCAGCCTGGCCCCGGTCTCCGGCGAGCACAGCCGCGGATCCCCGGCCCGCACGCCCTGCGGCGCGATCTCGTGATACTCGACCGGGACGGCGATCTCCGCGCCCTCGAACCGCGCCACACCGAACGCGGTGGCGGACATGCCCATGACTTGCTGCAACGGTTCCGGGTCGGGCGTCAGGTCGGGGCGCATCAGGTGCGGAGACAGGTGCATCGCGACGCTGGTCAGCGGGTCGGCGCCATGGCCGGAAACCAGCTTGGCCTTCTCGTCGCCGACGATGCCGGGCAGCAGCCCGTAGCCGACGCGCCACAGGTAGAAGCTGGGGATCAGGATCTGGCGCTGCACCCAGAACGGCTGGGTGGCGTCGTGGATCGCCTGCACGTTGCCGCCGTGTCCGTTGATCACGATCAGCCGTGTCAGGTCGTGGCGGATCAGGCAGCCCAGCATGTCGGACAGCACTGCGCGCAGGGTGGGCTGGGTCAGCGAGATGCCGCCGGGCATCGAGCCGAAATAGTCGGCGCCGCCGAACGGCAGGGCGGGCGCGATCAGCGTCTCTACGCCGCGTTCCACGGCGCGTCGGGCGATCAGGTCGGCGATGGCGTCGGCGGACAGGTAGTCGCCCATTGGCGCGTGCGGCCCCTGGTCCTCGTGGCTGCCCATCGGCAGCAGGATCACGGGGTTGCGTGGATAGATGCCACGTGCCTCCCCGCCGGTGAGTTCCGCCATGCGGACCTTGGTCATTACCATCGGCCTTTCGGTTAGAGGCTGCCTGATGCACCGCTTACCGCGTCGTCGCCGGATTGTGGTGCCAACTGGACATCGGCGTGAATGTCGGTGAGTGGGAGCTCGACCTCGATCTCTGGCATTCGCAGGATGTCTTCGGCGATCAGTGCGTGTACGATCCAATCCGCGCCATGCCCGGCGAACACTGTTGCGGCGATGCTGTCCTGTTCCAGGATGACGTAGCGCTGGATCGACCCGGTCGCCTGGTATTCGCGCAGCCTCTCGATCCGATCAGTGCGGGAGGTGCTGGAGCTGAGCACCTCGAAGACCACGACCGGGTCCTTAATGACTGTCTCGGTGGGCGGAACCGATGTGCGGCAGACGAACGCATCGGGGTAGCGGATGCGACCCATAGCCTCGATCTTCAGGGTCGGGCCGCGAACGTGGCACGGTTTGCCGCGCAGGCGACCGGAGAGCAGTGCGCGCAAGGTGTTGCCGATCATATCATGCGCGATCGTCACGTCCGGCATAGCGACCGGCTGGAAGCCGTCGAATTCGTAGCGCGGCTCCTGCCGCTCCTCCCACGCGAGGAACTGCGGCAGCGTCATCGGCTTGCGGAGGGCGACGTTCATGCGCGGCAGGCTAGCACAAAATCGAGCCTGGCGAACCTAACATCTGCCTTGACTTCAGGCACGGCAGGCGCCGCGGGACTGTGGGTAATCGCTCGGATCAATCAGCGCTTGGTCCCCATACGCCGCACGCCAGTGTTCAGCTTGAGGCGGCCAGCTATGCCGAGCGCCAGCTTGCGCTCTATCGCCCAAGGCCTCGACTACACAGTGACGCGGAATGCTGGAAAATAAATAGAAATTGGAGTATCGATTTCTGCCTCGGCCGCCATCGCTCGTCGAACTTGGTTGCCGAGCTCGGAGCGATAGGTCTCGATTTTGGGAACAAGGGAATATATGTCCCGATTGTCGATCACGATTGTACGCATTTGGTGAACGTCGAACGGCAAACGATCACCCGCGCGGATGATCTGTACCACCGGCAAGCGTGCAGCATGACGGATCGCCAATTCGTAAAATACATTAGGATTATGGAACGAAAGGTCAGCTATGACCAAGCGTGACCTCAGCAGGTACTCGATAACCTGCCGAGTGATCATTACAGGCTTGTCAATAGCATCTGCTCGTATGACCTTTAGACTGAAAGGCTGAAGCGCTGGTTCCACGATATTCCCAAGGAACAGATCGGAGTGACGCCGCTCCTCCGATGCTTCTTCATCTATCGGGGTAACATAGAAACAAGTCGTTTCAAACTCCGCGTGCTCCTGTGTCACTAAGTTGCGTTGCTCATTGCCTATGGCAGAAGGCGCGACAGAGACAATAGTCGATGTGGGAAGTGCATCCAAAAGATGGTCAAGCGTGACGATACGTTCAGCCCCCGACAGCGTTTGGAGAAGACCGACAAAGCGAAGATTGACGATGAATATGTCCACTCCCTCCTCGGCCGCATCCGCCGCGACGCCACTTTCCATTAATGCATCAGTGAGTACGGCACGAGCGGGGAGCCGGGTGTTGGTAAATCGCTCATAGAGTAGTCGAAATGGATCGATATCGAGAATGGCCAACCTGGCCCAAGCCCGCCGTTGCTCTCTCTTGGGAAGTGCATCGTCCGCGGCTTTCAAACCATCTTCGGTCAGCTCAAGATGCTCGGAGGCAGAGCTGCCTCTCGTAAGACCGTACCTATTCGAATTTGTAATCAGCATCCGACTGGGGCCACTCTCTGGCGCCTTGCCGAGATGATCGAAAAGAGTCAGACGCCTGACTGGTTGTCCACTGCCAACTTGAAACAGTTGACGAACGAACTCGAGAGCGTCCTCGAAAGCGGAGGCTGGAAAGGGCCTCTGAGTTCTACGACGGAGCGGCGCAGCGTCCACTGCGAGGCTTCGTTTATCCTACTTTTTCGGCGCTTTTTTTCGGCCCACGGTCTTTCGTGCAGGCTTTGCCTCCGCCGCTTCGATGCTCTTCTTAGCCATCGAATCCTCCATGCCGCCGTCCACTCATGGAATTTTCGAGGCGTGGCGTCACTCCGCCGCCTCGGCATACGCCTCCAGCGGCGCGCAGGTGCAGGCCAGGTTGCGGTCGCCGTAGACGTTGTCCACCCGCTTCACCGGCGGCCAGTATTTTCCGCCCGCCGCCACCCAGGGCAGCGGGAATGCCGCCTGAGTGCGCGTATAGGCGTGCGTCCATACATCGGCCATCACCTCGCGCGCGGTGTGCGGCGCGTGCTTCAGCGGATTGTCGGCGCGATCCAGCTTGCCCGCCGCGATCGCGGCGATCTCGGCGCGGATGGCGATCATTGCCTCGCAGAACCGGTCCAGCTCGGCTTTCGATTCGCTTTCGGTCGGCTCGATCATCAGCGTGCCGGCCACCGGCCATGACATGGTCGGCGCGTGGTAGCCGAAATCCTGCAGCCGCTTGGCGATGTCTTCGACCATCACCCCGGCCTCGGCCTGGAAGCCGCGGCAGTCGATGATGCATTCGTGCGCCACCATGCCGCCCGGGCCGCTGTACAGCACCGGATAATGCCCACGCAGCCGCGCGGCGATGTAGTTGGCGTTCAGGATCGCGACTTCGGTCGCCCGCGTCAGGCCCGCGGCGCCCATCATGCGGATATAGGCGTAGGAGATCGGCAGGATCAGCGCGCTGCCGAACGGCGCGGCGGAGACCGGGCCGATGCCGCTGGCCGGCCCCGCGTCCGCGCGCAACGGATGGTTCGGCAAATGCGGCGCCAGATGCGCCGCCACGCCGATCGGCCCGACCCCCGGCCCGCCGCCGCCATGCGGAATGCAGAACGTCTTGTGCAGATTGAGGTGGCACACATCCGCGCCGATCGCCGCCGGGCTGGTCAGCCCGACCTGCGCGTTCATGTTGGCGCCGTCCATGTAGACCTGCCCGCCATGCGCGTGCACCAGGGCGCAGATGTCGCGGATCGCCGCCTCGAACACGCCGTGCGTGGACGGGATAGGTGATCATCAGCGCCGCCAGCCGATCGGCATGCTTCGCCGCTTTCGCCTTCAGGTCCGCCAGATCGACATTGCCGTCGCGATCGCAGCCGACCACCACCACGTCAGCCCGGCCATGGCCGCGCTGGCCGGATTCGTGCCGTGCGCGCGAGGATGGGATCAGGCAGACATCTCGATGCGCTTCGCCGCGGGATTCGTGATACGCGCGAATCGCCAGCAGTCCGGCATATTCGCCTTGCGAGCCGGCGTTCGGCTGCAACGACAACGCGGCAAACCCGGTCGCCGCCTTCAGCCAGTCGGCCAGCCGGGTGATCAGCGTCGGTGTAGCCCACGGTCTGCTCCGCCGGCGCGAACGGATGCATGTCGGCGAAGCCGGGCAGGCTGATCGGGATCATCTCGGCCGAGGCGTTCAGCTTCATCGTGCACGACCCCAGCGGGATCATGCTGCGGTTCAGCGCGACGTCCTTGTCTTCCAGCCGCTTGAGATAGCGCAGCATCTCGTGTTCGGCATGATGCTGGTGGAAGACGGATTGTTCCAGGAACGATGTGGCACGCGTCAGGGCCGCCGGAATGCTCGGCGCCGCGGCGCCCGGTTCACCGCCCAGCAGCGCGGCGAGGCACGTCAGATCCGCGCGCGTCACGGTCTCATCCAGTGCGATGGCCACGCCGGTCGGGTCGATCCGCCGCACGTTGAAACCCGCCACCGATGCCGCGGCGATCAGCTTGTCCGCATCCGCCGTCTCAACCGCGATCGTATCGAAGAACGCCGCGTGCCGCAGCCGGTGACCGCCGTGGCGCGCCGCCTCCGCCAGCAGCTGCGCCTGCAAATTCACCCGACGCGCGATGCGCCGCAGCCCCTCCGGTCCGTGCCATACCGCATAAAATCCGGCGATCACCGCCAGCAGCACCTGCGCGGTGCAGATGTTGGAGGTCGCCTTCTCCCGCCTGATGTGCTGCTCGCGTGTCTGCAGCGCCAGCCGCATCGCCGGCGCGCCCGAGGCATCCACCGATACGCCCACCAGCCGCCCCGGCATGTGGCGCTTGAATGCGTCGCGCGTGGCGAAAAACCCGGCATGCGGGCCGCCGAAACCCATCGGCACGCCGAAGCGCTGCGCCGAGCCGACCACGATGTCGGCGCCCATCTCGCCCGGCGGCGTCAGCACCGCAAGCGACAGCGGATCGGCGGCAACGATCGCCAGCGCGCCCACCGCCTGCGCCGCCGCGATCTCGGCGGACAGGTCGCGGATCGCGCCCGTGCTGCCGGGATATTGCATAAGCAGCGCGAACGGTTTCGCCGCGCGGATCGCATCGACATCGCCGGGCGCCACGTCCAGGAGGAGAAACCCGAGCGGCTTGGCACGCGTCGCCAGCACCGCGCGGGTCTGCGGATGCACGTCCGCCGCCACGGCAAGCGTGTCGGACTTCGTCCGACCTGCGGCGTGTGCCATGGCCATCGCCTCGGCCGCCGCTGTTGCCTCATCCAGCAGCGACGCGTTAGCGATTTCCATCCCGGTCAGTTCGCAGATCACGGTCTGGAAGTTCAGCAATGCCTCGAGCCGGCCCTGCGCGATCTCCGCCTGATACGGCGTGTAGGCGGTATACCAGCCGGGGTTCTCCAGCACGTTGCGCAGCATCACCGGCGGCGTGACGGTGCCGTGGTAGCCCATGCCGAGCAACGACTTGTTCAGCACGTTCCGCCCCGCCAGTTCGCGCAACTCCGCCAACACGCCCGCCTCATCGATCGGGGGCGGCAGATCCATGGCCGCGTTGGTGCGGATGGTTCCGGGCACCGTTTTTGCCGCCAGATCCGCCAGGCTCCCCGCGCCGACCTGGCGCAGCATGGCGGTTATTTCGTTGTCGGACGGTGCGATGTGGCGCGAGACGAAACTGTCGGCGGCTTCCAGCACGGCAAGCTCAGCCAAGGGGGAAAGACCGGCGTCCATGCTCACAGCGTCTCCAGGAATTCGGTGTAGGCGGCTTCGTCCAGCAGCGCGTTGAATGCCTCGGCGTCGTCGATTTCCAGGCGGAAGAACCAGCCCTCGCCCATGGCGTCGCTGTTCACGAGCGCCGGTTCGTCGACGATCGTCTGGTTGGTCTCCACCACCCGACCGGCGAGCGGGGCGTAGATGTCGGACGCCGCCTTCACACTTTCGACGACGGCGCAGGCCTCGCTGGCCTCCACCATGCGGTCCACCTCCGGCAGTTCGACGAACACCACATCGCCGAGCGCCTCCTGCGCGTGATCGGTGATGCCGACGGTGGCGATGTCGCCATCGAGGCGGATCCATTCATGGTCCCTGGTGTAGCGGGTGTCGGTGTCGGCCATTGGGGCTGATCCTTCAGCGTGCGTATCGGTGGGGGACAAAGGGCAACGGTGCGACGGTAGCCGGCAGCGCCTTGCCGCGCACCAGCAGCGACAGCTTCGTGCCATCGGCGGCCAGGTCGCGGCGCACATAACCCATGGCGATCGGGGCGTTCAGGCTGGGACCGAATCCGCCGGAGGTGATGAAGCCCGCCTCGGTGCCGTCTTCGGCGGCGATGGTGGTGCCGGCGCGGGCCGGGGCGCGGCCGTCCGGGCGGATGCCGACGCGCAGCCGCGGCGCCCCGTTGTCGAGTTGGTCGCGGATCGCCGCGCCGCCCGGGAAGTCCCAACTTAGCTTGCGGCGCTTGCCGATTACCCAGGTCAGTCCGGCCTCGACCGGCGTGGTCAGTTCGTCGATGTCGTTGCCATACAGACAAAGCCCGGCTTCCAGCCGCAGCAAGTCGCGCGCGCCGAGGCCGGCGGGGACGATTTCGGGCTGGTCGACGAGTAGCGTGGCAAGGTCTACGGCGCGTTCGGCCGAGACGGAGATCTCGAACCCGTCTTCCCCGGTATAGCCGGAGCGGGACAGCAGGCAGGGGATGCCGCGCACCAGGGCTGACGCCACGCCCATGAAGGGCAAAGCCGCGGCGGCTGGGCAGAGCCGAGCCAGCACTGCGGCCGCCAGCGGCCCCTGCAACGCCAGCAGGGCGCGCTCCGGATGCGGTGCCAGACTGGCGCCGGCGGGCAACGCCGCTGCGATATGAGCGAAGTCGTCCGCCTTGCGGCTGGCGTTCACCACCAGGAAGAATTTTCCTGGTTCCAGCGTGGCGACCATCAGGTCGTCCAGGATGCCGCCAGCCTCATTGGTCAGCAGCGTGTAGCGCTGGCGGCTTGGTTTCAGGCCGGCGATGTCGCCGGGGACCAGCGTTTCCAGCACTGCGGCGGCGGTCGGGCCGGTCAGCGTCGCCTGGCCCATGTGGGAGACATCGAACAGCACCGCCTGGGCGCGGCAATGCAGGTGCTCGGCCAGCACGCCGCCGCGGCAGCGCTGCGCCAGCGCGCCCGTCAGGTCGTACGTCAGCGTGCTGGTAAAATCATACTGCACCGGCATGGCGTAGCCGGCGAACGGCACCATGCGGGCGCCATGTTCGCGATGCCAGGCATCGAGCGGCGTGGTCAGCAAGATTGACGGGGCGGGATCGTCCGGCAGTGCGTTTTCGACCAAAGCTTGGCTCCGTGACACAGGTCGCCCGCCGGCGACATGCCGGCGAATGCGACCCCCCTCTGTCACGGTGACCTGAGAGATTCGGGGCGAAGGCCCCTTACTCCGTCGGTGCGACGAGCTTGCGCCCGCCGGCTTTCCAGAGATCCCTGCCCGACGCGGTCCCTGGTGCCTGAGCGTTTCCGGGGGCCGGTTGCGCCTTCGGCGACGAGGGGTGGGACCCCTCGTGCTCTCCCGCGCCGGGTGGCTGGGACTCCGGCAGGATGACGGATTGGCTCGGGTTGTTCAATGATGGAGTTGACGAACTACTCCCCCTCCCCTTGAGGGAGGGGGTTGGGGGGAGGGGTATGCTGCTCGCAGCCGCGCAATTGCCGATCGGCAAGAGCACCGCATGCTGCGCGTGATCGCCATCGGACGCCTGAAGGACGCGCCCGAGGCCGCGCTGTTCACCCGCTACGCCGACCGCATGCGGCCGAAGCTGGGCCTGACCGAAATCCCCGAAGCCCGTGGCGCCCCCACCGGGGTCAAGCGTCGGGAGGGTGCGGCGCTGCTTGGCGCGTTGCCCAGCGCGGCGTTCGCGGTTGCCTTGGACCAGGGCGGCGACGCGCCCGACAGCGCGCGCCTCGCGGTGTTGCTGGAACGCTGGCTCGGGCTCGGGCGGCCGGTGTGTTTTCTGATCGGCGGGGCGGAAGGTTTGGACGCGTCGGTGCTAGCCCGGGCGGACGCGACGCTTTCATTCGGTGCGCTGACCTGGCCGCACTTCCTGGCGCGTGCGATGCTGGCAGAGCAACTTTATCGCGCGCGTGCGATCGCTGGCGGGCATCCGTATCATCGGGCCGGGCGGCCGGAAGGCTAAGACGGCACCGGCCTTGCCGGCGTCGGGCCAGTAAGAAAGATCCACCGCGGAGCACGCCGAGATTCATTACGGTGTTGTCAACTGCGTGCCACCGCGCCCGACTTTCTCCGCGGTGGATCTTGCAGTCGCGCGAACGCCCACCCAACCTTCTGTCCACCCAAGCTTCATGGTCGGATGCGTCGAAACCGGCCAGACTGTTTGCCTGGACGCAATTCATCTCGGAAGGGGAATGCAATGTTCGATCTGCACTACTGGCCCACACCGAATGGCAAGAAGGTGACGATCCTGCTGGAAGAGTTGGGCGCGCCCTACAACATCGTGCCCTGCAATATCGGGCGCGGCGATCAGTTCACGCCGGAATTCCTGAAGATGAACCCGAACCACCGCATGCCGGTGCTGGTGGATCGCGATCCGGCCGGCGGCGGCGAGCCGATCTCGGTGTTCGAGTCAGGCGCGATCATGCTGTATATCGCCGAGAAGTTGGGAAAGTTTTATCCGCAGGACATCCGCGGCAAAAACGAAGTCAATCAGTGGCTGATCTGGCAGATGGCGAACCAGGGGCCGAAGCTCGGCGAGTGCGGGCATTTCCGCCGGCTGGGCGACAAGCAGGGTGATCAGTCCTACGCCATCCGCCGCTTTACCGATGAGGCGAACCGGCTGTACGGCGTGCTGAACAACCGGCTGTATGACCGGCCGTACCTTGCCGGCAACGAATATACCATCGCCGACATGATCGCGTATCCGTGGACGGTGAACTGGAAGGCGCAGGGGCAGGACATCGAGGAGTTCAAATACTTCAAGCGCTGGTCTGAGGAGCTTGGTGCGCGGCCCGCGGTGCAGCGTGGCATGGCGGTGGGTGCCAACCTGTCCGAGGACGCATCGAAGTTGCCGCCGGAGGAGCAGGAGCGGCGGGCGAAGATCATGTACAACCAGCGCGCCCGGCCGGTTCCGGCGTAGCCTCGTTTAGCGTCGTGGCCGGGGGAAACTTCTCCCCCTCCCCTTGAGGGCTACGGGAGTCGCACATCTACGGAATGAATAGCCATGCGCCATCCTGCCAAAATCTGGTCCAGACGGAGCAGGCCATGATGCATTGTTTTGGGTCCGGGCGGTTTGTAGCCGTTGGACGTGTAGCCGGACCAGCCGCCGAGCCTGGCGACGATCTAGACGAACCAGGCCAGCGAACGGCTGTCGAACGGGTTCTTCAGCGCCTGGGTGCGGCCTTCCAGGGTGGCGTTCAGGTTGCGCAGGGCCGGCATGTCGGTCGGATCGGCGGCGTCGGTGATCTTCTGTCCGGTGCTGCCGTCGCGGGCCAATACAAGCTGCATCGCGCGCACCGCGGCGATCAGCGCCACTACAGCGAGTTTGGTGAAGCTGCGGGCTTCCACCATCTGCGAAGTCCTCGATGCGCAGGCCATGCGCCTTCAGCGAGCGGAACACCTGCTCGATGATCCAACGCATCCGATACCAAGTGACGACCTGGCGTGCCGTGGCCACCGAGGTGACGGCATGCGTGGTCAGCAACCGCCAATGCACGGGTTCCTGACCCTCGGGCGGATTGATCTCCTGCACATCTACCACCCACGGCGCCACGCTCTCCGGCAACCCCTTGGCCGCCCCCTGGGCAGCCAGCATCTTCGGGCGTTGCAGCGTCACCGCGCCGAACCGCAGCGCCACGGTGGCCTGCCGTTCCGCTCGTTGGCCGCGCGGTGGGACGCTGATCGTGGTGCGGTCCTGCTCCATCTATCCGGCACAGAGTTCCGACAGCAGCCCGCCGCCCATCAGGACACGATCCTGCGCCGAACGGCACAGCAGATGCACCGACGCCGGCCGCCGGGCGAACAGATTGTAGATATCGCTCTCTCGGTCCGCCACGACCGTGATCAGCGCCGCGCTCTCCAGTCGTTCGCCGGTCACCTCCGCGCCATACAGCCAGCGGCGCGACTCTTTCTCTTCCGCTCCCCGCTGCTTGCGGTCCACCACCTTGCCGTCAGTGCGATTCAGCACCGCACAATCGACCAGGCCGATGATACCGGCGGTGTCGGCGTCCACGGCCAGGACCGGATGCAGGAACAGGCCGAGATCCTCGCCGTTCCCAGCCTTGCCGAAACCGCGCTTGCTGGCCCCGTGGGTGGGGAAATGCAGCTCGGTGGTGTCCTGGATCGCCAGCACGTGCCGCCCGGCCGCGCGCTGGCCGGTCCGCCGCCCGGCTGTCGTCAGCATCTCCTGGGTCGTCACCGCCGGGTTGGCCAGAAACCGGCCAAACTGGATCGCCTGGTTGCGGTCCTTCGCCAACCGATGCACGCACAGCGTCCGCTGGCGCTGCATCGCGTCCAGCAGCGCCCCGCCCACACACGCCAGCCGCTTGTCCCCAAACCCACCAAGGCCTGCCCCGATCATGCGAATCATACCCTATGCCACGTCGTGCCGGGCATCGATTTTGAACTCAGCCACGTTGGCAAGTCGTTCCGCAGATGTGTGACAGCCGTAGCCCTTGAGGGAGGGGGTTGGGGGAGGGGTCGGTGCCAGGGTCGCACTGAAGGTTCATGCACGCCGACCCCTCCCCCCGCGCCCTCAAGGGGAGGGGGAGAGTTTTGTTCTGACCACGACGTGTGTCGACAGTCGGACGACGCTATGCGACCGAGGCCGCCGCCGGCTGCCGCTCCGCCAAATCCTGCACCTTCATCTCCTCGTCCCACGGCCCGGGAAACCGCCCCAACCCCACCACGTCAGCGGCAAAAACCTCCTCCTGCCGAGGCCATTGCTCGCGCGGCAACTCATACGACACCTCGATCCCATTGCCGTCAGGATCACGGAAATAAATCCCCAGCGACAGCCCATGATCGGCGATGCGGTCGATCTTCACGCTCTTCTCCTTCAGCCGCCAATAGGCCGCCTTCAGGTCGTCCAGGCTCGCCATCATCCAGGCCATGTGGTTCAGCCCCACCTGACCCTTCTGTTGCAGTGGCGCACCGTCCCCGACCTGCATCAGCGCCACCTCGTGCGAGTGATCGAGGTCCGCCGACATGAATGCCGCGAAGCCCGGACGGAAATGGTAGGTGTGCAACCCCAGCACGTCCTCGTACCACTTATGCGAAAGCTCCGCGTTCCGCACGTAGAGGTTGACATGGCCGAGATGCGTCGGTCGGTAGCCCATGGCTCGTTCTCCCTTCGTCGTCGTTACAGATCCTTGTCGGAGTTCAGGAAGTCACGCACGCGGTCGGTCACCTCCTGCTTCGGGAAAATCGCGTGCAGCACCCGCGCGCGCGTCAGCGGGTCGGAGGCGAAGAAACGCTCATACAGCACCTGGCGGCTGCCGAACGACGAGCAGGCGATATCCCACGCAAGGTGGAACAATCGGATGCGCTCTGGCGCCTTAGTCGTCTCTGTAGCGAGATATTGTTCGATCCACGGCGCCAGCGGTCCGCGCAGGTCCTTCTCGGTCGGCGTCAGCATGAAACTCGATGACCCCAGCAGTTGCAGGATCTCCACCATGCGCGGATAGGCGGTCATGAACAGGTTGCGCGTGGTCTCGATCGGCACCATGTCGGGGCACATCACGCCCCATTGATCCAGTTTCGCATCGGCCTCCGCGGCGCGCACGCAGGCGCGCATCGCCACCGTGTGGGTCATCAGCTCGGCCAGCCGTTCCTCGACATGCGGCAGATGCGCGTTGCCCAGCGCCTCGGTCATCAGCAGCGCGGTGCCGAGCACGACCTCGCACTTGGCGATGTTCTTGGTCGCGCCCTGGTGCGCGCTGTGCACCGAGGAATGCGTCTCCTGTGCGGTGTTGTTCAGCAGGTCGACGTCGCCCAGCAGGAACACCCGCTCCCACGGTACCAACACGTCGTCGAAGAAGACGATGCAGTCCATCTCCTCGAACCGCGAGCCCAACGGATGGTCGAAATGCGAGCGGCCGAGATCGAAGCTCTCGCGGCATTGGAACTTCAGGCCGGGCGTGCCGCAGGGAATGGCGAAGCTCAGCGCGAACGGGCTTTGGCCGTCGACGTGCTGGCCATGCCGCGGCGAATACACCCCGATCTCGTCCGAGATCGGCCCCAGCGTTGCCAGCACGCGCGCGCCGCGCACCACGATGCCGGCGCCGGTTTCGCGGATGACCTGGAGCGCGGTGCCCTCGGTCAGGTTGAACGTGCCGGAGACGGTGCGGCTGCGCTGCAGGTTGATCAGCGAATGCGTCAGCGTCAGGTCGTTCTCGCGGATGTATTCGTGATAGCGCCGTATGTTGGCGCCGAACTCGGGCCGGCCGCGCGCGAAATAATCGGCGGCGCCCGCCCAGGCGGCGTAGGTCACGTTCATGAAGTCGGGCGAGCGCCCCATCATGCCGCAGGTGGCGCGCGCCCAGTGCAGCATCATGTCGCGGCGGCGGACCAGATCGTCCAGCGTACGCGGAATGATGAACGACAGGCCGACGCGCTCGTCCGACGACGGCGAGACGAAGGTCATCGCGTCGCGCAGCTTCGGGCTGTGCTGCATGTCGTACAAAGCGGCGACCGTACTCGCGCCGCCGGCCAGGCCGGGCTGCGAGGTAACGTCCCGCACGCGCTCGCCGTTCAGCCAGACCTCGCGCGGCTGGGCGCGAAGTCCGTCGAGGTACTGCTGTCCTGTCCGCGCCGGCATCTTCATACTTCCCCATGCAAGCGTTCAGGCCGACGCTAAGCCAAGCGCGGGTCCCACGCCAGCAGGGATGTAGGTGTGGGCGCCTTGGCGTTCGCAGCGTTCCGCGGAAGCCGACTATGCCGCGCCGATGCGCCAGGGTGGGTGTCGGCGGTTTTCGCCTGCGTGGAACAGGCAGATCTCATTGCCGGACGGATCCTTCAACCGAGCCTCACGCCACAGCCATCGCTCGTCGGTGGGGGGACGAAAGAACTGGAAGCCTTGTGCCTCCAGCTCGCGAACTTTCTCGTCAAGTTGCTCGACCTCGAAATAGATGACGACGCCGTGGTCGGCCGAGATCACCGGCGCGTGATGCACCGAAAATGTGGACTGGCCGATCGGACACTCGAAGCGTGCGTAGTGCGGCGAGTCAACGATCTGGGTGAATCCCATGGCGCAGAAGAAGCGAACCGTTTCGGCAACGTCGCGTGCCGGCAAGGTTACCTGGTTGAGGTTCATGATGGCGGTGCTCCGACATGACCGACGCACCATAGCGCGTTGGGCCGCCCGCGGGTCAGGGCCATGCAGGTGACAGCGACGGTGCGGGATCGGCTGCGCGCCTGCCAGGGGAGTTTTGTGGTGCGGGCAGCAGAATAACACCGTAGACCTGAAATATCCTCGGCGCCGTAGCACGTCCATCTGGCGTAGTGACCTATCTGTCGCTACAATATGATCAGGATCACATAAGGGCCTACCGTGGTCGAATGGGAGTGGGATCCCGACAAAGACAGACTGAACCGCCTCAACCATCAGGGCTTGAGTCTGGCCGCTGAGATGCCTGTACTGGCGGACCCGCTCGCGACCTCCCGGCCCGATCCCCACCCGCACGAGGCGCGATGGCAGACCGTCGGCAGTGCCGGCGGGATCGCGGTCTTATTCGTGGTCCATACGGAGCCGACCAAGCAGGCCGACGATCGGATGGTGGGTCGGATCATCGGTGTGAGAAAGGCAACGCCCCATGAGCGGAAAGCTTACGAAGAAGGCACATTCTGAGGCGCTGGCCGAGGTCCGGCAGACCTTGTCGCCGGAACTGCGAGCGCAGTTGCAGGCCGTCGCCGCCTTGCCGGACGATCAGATCAACACCGACGACATTCCCGAGGTCCGAGATTGGTCCGCCGGCGTGCGGGGCAAATTCTACCGCCCGATCAAGCAGCGGCTGACACTTCGTATTGATGCCGACGTCGTCGATTATTTCCGCAAACGGGCCCCCGCCGGCGGCTACCAGACGGCGATGAACCGGGCGCTGCGGGCGTCCATGTTGCGTGATATGCGCCGGCGCCACACCCGCACACCGGGGACGAAAGGTCGGCGCGGTCAGGTAACCGAGCGCGACTGAACCGGCGCTTATGCGGTGCTCATTGTTCCACCGGCCGCACACGACGACGCGGTTGCGCGCGAGCGCTGGTATTTGCTGCCTGGCACTCCGCTGGGTCGATTGACGAGGCTAACGTCCGCACCGTAACATCCGCCCCATGATCCACGCGCGCATCGTATCGCCCTGCCAACAACGCCGCCAATCCGGCGGCGGCGACGCTGCGCGTTCACTCGACGGGGCAGCGTCCTTCCGCTAGACGCACCCCGATCCCGAACCGCAACGCCCCGCCCCACGAGACCGTGCGGCGGGGCGTTGCGTTTCCAGCCCACGGTTCCACCCCGAACCGAAAGCACCCGCCATGCCCGAGCCCAGCCTGCTCCTGACGTTTATCCTCGCCACCACCATCCTGATGCTGACCCCCGGCCCCAACGTGGCGCTGATCGTTGCCAACGCGGTCGCCTGGGGCACGCGCTACGGGCTGCTGACGGTCACCGGCACCGCCGCGGCCATGGTTGTGCAGCTCGGCTTGACCGCGCTTGGCATGAGTGCGGCGCTTGGCGCGCTTGCCGCGTGGTTTGAATGGCTGCGCTGGCTCGGCGTGGGTTACCTGCTGTGGCTCGGCGTCCGCCAGTGGCGCGCGCCGCCGATCGACTTGACCCGCATCCCGGCGCAGCCACGCTCGGCGCGGGGTATTGCATTGCGCGGCTTCCTGGTCTCGCTGACCAACCCCAAGACGCTGCTGTTCTATGGCGCGTTCTTGCCGCAGTTCGTCAGTCTCGACCGCCCGGTACTGCCGCAGATCGCGCTGCTGTCTGGCGTGTTCCTGGTCTTGGCGGTAGCGCTGGACGGCGGCTGGGCGGTGTTGGCCGGACGCACCCGCTTCCTGCTGGCCTCGCGCGGACGTCTGCGCAACCGGCTGTCCGGGGGGCTGTTGATGTGCGCCGGTCTCGGCCTCGCGCTGGCCAGGCGCCGCTGAGCGAAATGCGGGTTAGGGGTGAACGTGCTGCGATGGCTCCGCCGCAACCTGGCTATCGATGCGCGATCGACACAGGCTGACCCACGGGATCGGCGGTGAGAAATCCGATCGTTTCGGTTTCCAGCACGACGCAGGTCAGCTTGCCGCCGAACACCGCGCCGGTGTCGATGGCGATGCGATTGTGCCGCACGACGGGCGCCTTCACCGGCGTGTGGCCGTGCACCACCACCGCGCCGAACTCGGCGTCCGAATACAGGAACGGTTGGCGCATCCGCAGCAGGTCGTCGCGTGCCTGGTTCTCCAATGCGACGCCAGGGCGGATGCCGGCGTGCACGAAGGCGTAGCCGCCGTCGCGATGCATCAGTGACAGGCCGCGCAGGAAGTCGAGATGCGCGGTGGGCAGAGCATCCGGCCAGCTCTCGCGCGGCGAGTCCGGATCGACACCGTAACTCTCGAGTGACGACCGGCCGCCGGCGAAGAGCCAGTCGGTCGCGGCGGCGCGCTCGCCGGACAGTGCCTCGAGCATTGTGTGCTCGTGATTGCCCATCAGGTTGACCATCGGGACACCGGGGATCGGCGAACCGCGCAACAGGCGCGCGATGACCAACGCGGCATCGGGTCCGCGATCGACGTAGTCGCCGATATGCAGCAGCAGCGGTGCCGCGATCGGGCGGGCGGCCAAATCCTTGGCAATGATTGTGTGCAGGTTGCCGAGTTGCGTGTCGCAGCCGTGGATATCGCCGATGGCGTAGACGCGGTGGCCGGGCGGCAGCGATGCGGGGGCGGGGGAGAGGTCGATCATCACGACGGAGTTAGAGTGGGATCAGGGTGGATGGAACCGCGTATACCTCGCCCGCTCTTCGCGGCCCAAGCCCGCGAAGAGCGGGCGAGGTATACGACGGGGATCATACCGGCAGCAATGGCAGCACCACACGGCTCGGCCGAACGGCATCCATGAACACCGTGTTCGCCGCGATGCGCCGCCGCCGCGCAAGACCCTCCGGCTCTCCAGTATTCGGATTCACGTCGAACTTCGGAAAATTCGATGACGAAACGTCCAATCGGATGCGATGGCCCGGCAGGAACAGATTGGCAGTCGGGAACAGCGTGATGCGGATGTGCGTGACCTCGCCCGGCCGGCGCAGGCGTGGGTGCGCCGGGTCTTCCGCGTAGCGCAGCCGGATGATCCCGTCGGTCAAGATCATTGCGTAGCCGTGCGGATAGTCGGTGGTGGGCGGATGCACATCGATCAGCTTGGCGGTGAAGTCGGTGTCTGGCGCGTCGGTCGCCACCCAAAGCTCCGCCTCGATCGGTCCCACTACCTGCACCGGCGCGGGCAACGCCCGCGTCTGGAAGACCAGCACGTCGGAACGTGACGCGAGCGGCAAGAAGGGCGGCATGCAACCGAAGAAGCCCGGCGCCTCCTTCTGGTCCCAGCTTCCGGCGGAGGCGACCGGCTCCAGGCTGCTCATCGCCCCGCCGATCGTCGGCACCGGCCGCGCGGGATCGAAGTCGTATGACACCGGCGCGGCGTCGGCGGCTGGTACGGCACGATCCAGCCGGCCGTCGTTGTGCAGGTGGAACGCGACCGGGTCGGCTTCCGGCAGCGGCCAGTCGGTAGCGCTGATCCAGCGTCCGCCGTGCTCCAGTTTGCCCGCCGCGTTGCGCCTGCCGCTGCCGCCGCCCATGACGAACACCCGCACCGCCGGCTCATTCAACGCCGCGCCCTTCACCACATGATCGAAGAAGCGCAGCCGATAGGTGCTCCAATCGCCGGCCCAGGCATCGATCGATGCGTCAGGCCCGAATTCGACGTCGCCGAAACAGGAATTGGAGCGGTCGCCGTGCTTCCACGGCCCCAGGATCAGCCGCTGTGGTCCGCGGCCGGCGCGCTTCAACCCGGTGTAGTTGGACGTCGCCGTCAGCGGATACGGGTCCCACCAGGACGACATGTGCACGCAGGCGGCGCTTGAGTAACGTTCGTGCCAGCCTTCGGTCCAGGTGCCGAGTTGCTGCCAGAATGGATCGAATGCGCCGTGCGTCCATTGCTCGAACAGATAGGCTTCGTAATCGGGGTGATGGCGCAATGGCGAGTGTCCTGGCCGCCACGGCATGCGGGTGAACCACTCCGCGATATCCTCGGACTCCAGCGCCGCCTGCATCACCGGGTCGGCCTCGGCCTCCGGCGAGGTCAGCGCATTGCGATAAGCCCAGGTGGCCTGCTTCAGCTCGAATGCGCCGGACTGACGGACGCCGGCCTTCCATGAATTGGCGAAGCCGCCGCAGTCCAGGATCTGTGCCACCAGGCCTGGCGGATCGAGGCATGCTAGCGCCGCTTGGGTGTGCGCAGCGTATGACAGGCCCATGGTGCAGATGCGCCCGTCGCACCAGGGCTGATCGCGCAGCCATGCGCAGGTGTCGAACCCGTCTTTGCCGTCCGACAGGTATTTCACGAAGCGGCCCTGTGAGCCGTAGCGGCCGCGGGTATCCTGGTAGACAACCGCGTAGCCGTGCGCGGTGAAGCCGCCGGCGATTTCGGCGCGTGAGGCTGGGGTGCGGTTGGAAGCGGTGATCTCGCTGCGGCTGGCCACGTGGCGGCCGTAGGGAGTGCGTTCCATGATGACCGGGAACGGGCCGGCGCCGTCAGGCAGGTAGACGTCGGTGGCGAGGCGGATGCCGTCGCGCATCGGGACCATGTGGGTGGTGGGCATCGGGCACTCCGTCGTGGTTGGATCATGATGCCGATGGGGCCAAGCCCGGTCATGACACGGGATGCCACGACCGATCCCCAGTCGATCCGTTAATCCGCCGCCGGCCCTTACGGCTGGTTGGCCGAGACGGCCAGGCCAACCATTGCGGCAAAATCTGCGGGAGCCGCCACCGCACGCCGCAATGCCATGAAGGTGACTGGCACCGGCGGAGACAGTTCGATCGTCAGCGAATGGGGCGAGGTGATGAAATCGCCGGCCGCTTGCTGCGCCGCTGCAAGCAACGGGCTGTCCTGGCCGGCCGTCGCGCCCGGGTGCTGTACCAAGCCCGCGATCTGCTGCCGGTAGGCGGCGGGATCGGCGCCGGTTTGCGCGGCGCCTGCGCGCAGCAGCCGTTCGACAAGGGACGCGTCGTCGAACCGCAGCCTGGCATGTGCCAGCCGTGCCTGGGTCAGCGCCGCGACGCTCGCGACGACGTTGGTCAGGTCGGCCGAGACGGTGATCGTGCCAAGCTCGTTAACCTTCAGCATCGTGTCGTGAATTGTCGCCCGCTGCTGAGCAACATCCCAGTCGTAGGACAGCGCCAGGCTCAGCGTTATCGTTTCGAGACCAAGTTTGGTAAAGCCGTCCTGCGCCTTGGGGTCCGGCAATTGCGACCGCGAGATGCCGATATCCTGGAACGCGAGCGCCCCTGAAACCGGCAGCCCCTGGGCGAAGGCCACGGGTCCTATCGAGAAGGCGCCAACATGAACCGACGGTTTGTCGGGCGGTTGTACCGTCATTCCAACATACTCGATTCGCCCGATCTTGATCCCGTTGAGCAACGCGGCAGACAGCGCTTCACCGTTGACGATCCGGGTCATGGGTTCGCGAATGTCGGTTTCACCCATCGCGACGCGATCGACGGAGACCGTGCCGATCTTGGTTCCCTTGATGGCGATGCCCTCGGCGGTTCCCCCTTTCATGACCCCGCGGTCGATGCCACGGCCGGTCATCTTATTGATCTCATAGGCGAGCTCGAGGCCGGGGAGTGTTGCGGAGATTTTCAAGGCCCCGGCATCATAGCCGTCGTAGGCGACGCCCAGCATCGCGGCGACCTCGGCCCGCAGCAGCGGCTGCAGGTCGGCCAACGTTGGCGGCTGCGGCATTGTCGTCAGCGCTGCCTGCAATTCCTTCCAGGACGGCATGCCGTCGTTGAGCAGCGCCCAGGGATAGATGCGCAAATGATCGATCCGAATGGAATCCTCGGTCACGTTGATCGCGGTGGAGCGGACGGTCACCCCTTTGGCAACGATGGAATCCGCGATCGGAAGCGGCGTATCCGCGGTCAAGCTGGATTTGTTCGCCAGGGCCTTATTCCAGGAACCGGCGAAATCCAGATTGGGATTGGTGGTCTCGATGGATTCTATTGTGACATCGATCCGTTGCGGCGATGGCCCCGGTGTCTCGGCGCGGACCGTCAGTCCGGTCACCACGACCTGGTGAGACAGCACCGAATACTGCGCGTCTTTGAAGGTTGCCGCCGTGCCGGGTGGCAATGTCGCCAAGGTCTGATCGAGGCCGGCGCGAAATCGCTGCTGGGGATACACCTCAAGTCCGTAGTAGCCCCCGCCCGCGGCAAGGATCAGAACGCCTGCCACCGCAACCACGACCGTCGTGCGCATCGGATAATTCCTTTGATGTTACGGCAAGGCGCGTTGACGCTGGTGGGTGGTGTCGCCGAAGAGTTCGGCCATTCGGGCACCTGGTATTATACCCCCACCCGCAACTGTGCACCGGCAAAGTCCGCATAGAATTGCGCGAGTGCCGCAACGGTGTGGTCCACCAGCGCGTCCCCCGCCGGCTTCGTCGCCGCGGCCGGATCGCCGACATAGCCGACATCGCCGGCTGCGAAGATCGAAGCCCAGTAGGCGCCGGCCGGTCGCAGCACGTCGGGCGCATTCCCCGCCGCATAGGATGGCGTCAGCCGCGGCGGCAACGATCCGATCCGCCCGGCGATCTTCTGAGCCAGCGGCGCCTGGCGCAGCGACAATTGCAACGCCGTCTCGTAGCAGCAGGCATGGCCGACGCCGCGCAGCGCGCCGGGTAGCACCTCCAGCCACTGTTTCTGCCCGGGGGCGAAATAGTTGACATAGCCTACCTCCAGCCCGCGGCTGGCCAGCGCGGTGCAGGTGGCAACCAGCGGCCCCTGGTTGCCGCCGTGCCCGTTGACGATCAACAGCCGCTTGAATCCGGTGCGGTGCAGGCTTTCCGCGACGTCAGTAACAATCCCGACGAAGGTTTCCAGCGACAGCGTGATCGTTCCCGCCCAGGCACGATGGTGCGGGGAAAAACCGAACGACGGCGGCGGCAACACCAGCACATGCGGCGTGGTACAGCGCTCGGCCGCCAGCAGCGCAACACGGTGCGCCGACAGCGTATCGGTATCGACCGGCAAGTGATCGGAATGCTGCTCGACCGCCCCCACGGTCAGTACCGGCAGCGTGCCGGCGTCACGGGCCGCGGCGATCTCGGCCCGCGTCAACGCGCCCCAATCATGGATGCCCTGCCAGCTATCGCTCATTGCGTCATCCCCTCGGTCTCTTCCAGTTCAACCGATAACTCGCGTAGCGCCGCGGTGTGCGGATGCCTGACGCGGCCGGCGCGCAGATCGTTGGTGCTGAGTGTTTCCACCAGTTCGCCACCCTGCATCACGCCCACCCGCTCGCACAGATGCGCCACCACCGCGAGGTTATGGCTCACCATTATGTAGGTCAGCCCTCGCGCGGTCCTAAGGTCGGCCAGCAGGTTCAGCACCTCGGCCTGCACCGAGACATCCAGCGCGCTGGTAGGTTCATCCAGCAGCAGCACCTCGGGCTCGGCCATCAGCGCACGGGCGATCGCGACGCGCTGGCGCTGCCCGCCGGAAAGCTGGTGCGGGTAGCGGTAACGCATGGCGGAGGGCAGCGCGACCTCGGCGAGGCCGCGAGCGATGCGCACGTCGATGTCGCCGATGCCGTGCACCAGCAGCGGTTCGCTCAAGGCGCGATCGACGGTCTGGCGTGGGTGCAGCGAGCCGTACGGATCCTGGAACACCATCTGCACGCGGCGGAAGAACCGCTTGTCGCGGCGCGCGTCGAGCAACGCGCGGTCCAGCATCATCCGCCCGGTCCAGTTCGGATTCAGCCCGGCCAGCGCGCGCAACACCGTGGACTTGCCGGAGCCCAACTCGCCGACCAGTCCGAACGCCGCACCCCGCGCCAGATGGAAGGACACGGACTTCACCGCCTCGACGGTGCCGAACTGTACCGATAGCGCATCGACCGAGATCATGCGGCGAGCCACGCCGGATCGCGTTGCAGCACCGCCAGGCGGTCCTGCTTGTGGCTGAGCGCCGGCAGGCAAGACAGCAGCCCGCGGGTGTACGGATGCTTCGCGCGCGCCAGCTCCGATGCGCGCAGCTCCTCGACGATCCGACCGGCGTACATCACCACCACGCGGTCGCAGAAATGCGAGACCAACGGCAGGTCGTGGCTGATCAGGATCAGCCCCATACCGCGGCGCGACACCAGGTCCTCGATCAGCCGCAGGATTTCCGCCTGCACCGTGGCATCGAGCGCCGAGGTGGGTTCATCGGCGATCAGCAATTCGGGGTCCGGGGCGAGCATCATGGCGATCATCACACGCTGGCCCATGCCGCCGGACAATTCGTGCGGATAGATGTCGGCGACACGCGCCGGGTCGCGGATCTGCACCTGCCCCAGCAGATCGATCGCCGCCTGGTGCGCGAGCTTGCGCGTGCCGCCGCGATGCGCGCGCCACGCCTCGGCGATCTGTGCGCCGGCGGTCATCACTGGGTTCAGCGAGAATTTCGGGTCCTGCAGGATCAGGCCGGCGCGCTTGCCGCGGATGGCACGGAGCGCTGCCTCATTGGCGGTCAGGATGTCGATGCCGTCGAACGACATGCGGTCCGCGGTGACCTCTGCCTCGTGCGGCAGCAGGCGCAGGATCGAGCGGGCGGTGAGGGACTTGCCCGATCCGGACTCGCCGACGATGCCGAGCTTCTCCTGCCCGACGGTCAGCGAGACGCCACGCACGGCGTCAGACATTCCGTGCGCGGTGGGGAAGCGCACGCGCAGGTTGGCGATCTCGACCAGCATGGGACGACTATCGCTGCTGTGCCATGCCGCCGTCCAGCACGCTGTGCGCGTTGCGCGGAGGAATTGCACGGACGCGGAGTTCGTTGGCAAAACCGGACAGGTACGGCAGATCGATTATGGCGTCCTGATTGGGGTAGTGGAGGCATCGCGGCTTGTCGCGCCGAGGCTGGGCCGTTCCCTTGAAGGAATATCCGAGCTATACAGGCTGCCAGGGAGGAGAAAGTTTACAATGAAACTATTGTCAAGGAAGCGCCACGCGGCGGATGCGGCCGCCAATGGCTTCCGGCTTGAGGACTTTTTGCCGTATCAACTGTCGGTGGCCGCCAATCGCATTTCCCGCCTGTTCGCACGGCGCTATGCCGAGGCGTTTGGCCTCAGCATTCCGGAATGGCGCGTGATCGCGGTGGTCGGCCGCTTTGGAACCCTGTCGCCCAGCGCGGTCGGAGATGCCACCGGGATGGACAAGGTGAAGGTCAGCCGCGCCGCGGCAAGCCTGGTGGCGCGCGGGCTGGTCAAGCAGGCGCAAGATCCGCGTGATGGCCGCGGTCGGCTGCTCAGCCTGACGCGCAAGGGTATTGCGGTGCATCAGGATGTCGTGCCGCTGGCGCGCGAGTTGGAGGCAAGCCTGTCGCACGGTCTCAGCCGGACCGAATGGGCCGCGCTGCGCAAGGCGCTACCGCGGCTGAACGCACATGCGCTGGACATCGGCGGCGCCGACCTGGACGGCGGGATCGATTGATCGGCGAGCGGCGGCGAAGCGGGATCTGATCCGGCCGCGGCCGGTATCGGTGGGATAGCATCATCGGCAAGGCTGCACTGTCAGATAGGGTGTCGGGTCGACGCGATGGCCGTCGATGATCATTTCAAAATACAGATGCGGACCATAAGTAAGGCCCGAGTGGCCGACCACGGCAATCCTCTCACCGACGGCAAGCGTGCGCTTGCCGCGCTCCAGGGCGGGCGCGATCAAGCCAAGATGCGAATAGAGCGCGGTGAAGCCAGCATGCCGCACCCGCACTTCCAGCCCACCGGCCCCGCGCCGGTCGATGCCGATCACCTGGCCGGGGGCCACGGCGCGCACCGCGGCACCAAGTGGAGCGCGCAGGTCAATTCCATAGTGGAACGTGCCCGCCCACGGCCGATTGGCCAGCACGCGCGGACCGAATGGCGAGGTGATGCAGGTCGGGCTGACCGGTGGCGGCAATGACCCGGCAACCGGCTGTGCCACCGCCGTGACGCTGGCAAGCGCCAGCGCCGCAGGCCCGATCGCGCGGGCTAGGCCGCGAAGCGTCGGACCGCATCCGGATCGAAACTGAATCCCCAACCTGGCCGGTCGGGCACCACCGCGTCGCCATTGGCATCCAGCACGATCTCTTCGCGGTAGATCTTTTCGAACCATGGCATGTGTTCCAGGTAATATCCGCCCGGCAGCGCCGCGAGCAGTGCCAGGCTCATCTCCGGAAACAGATGCGAGGCGCACGGCACGTTGAAGGCCTCGCACAGATGGCCGGCCTTGAGGAACTCCGTCGGTCCGCCCATGCGCTGCAGATCGGGCATCACCACGTCCGCGGCGCGCGCCTGCAACATCGCCAGCACGCCGCGATGCGTATACACCGTCTCGCCGGAGGCAATGGGCGTGTCCAGCGCCGCGGCGATCTGCGCCTCGCCGGCGTGGTCGTGGCATATCACCGGCTCCTCAAACCAGGTCAGGTTCAGCTCTTCCATCATCCGCCCGATGCGGATTGCCTGCTTCACGCTCATTTGCTGGTTCGCGTCGACCATCAGGGCGATGTCCGGACCGACCGCCTCGCGTATCGCGCGCACGCGGGCGACCATCCTGTCCGGCTCGCGCGGGCCGACCCTTGTCTTCATCGCGCGGAAGCCTCGCCGCACGAAGCGTGTCGCCTGCTTCTGCAGATCGTCGATCGAGCCGGACAACCACAACCCGCCCGAGGCGTAGCACGGCACCGCGGCACGGCAGGCACCGATCAGGTGCGCAACGTTCAAGCCGGCCGCCTTGCCGCGCAAGTCCCACAGCGCGTTGTCGATCGCGGCCAGTCCGATGATCGAAACGCCTTCGTAACCCAGAAAGTTCAGCTCCTTCCAGGCGCGCGCATTCAGCCCGCCGCCGAGGTTTGGGTCGAGCCCGATCGCCAGATCCTCAAGGTTGCGGATCATCTCGTGGATGACGCCGAGCCGACGGTTGTTGATGGTGCACACCAGGCCCTCGCCGATCAGGCCCTCGTCGGTTTCCAGGTAGGTCAACACGCAGTCGGCCGAGACGATGTTGCCGAGGATCGCCGTCAGGATCGGCGGATCGATCGGCAGATGCACGACCTGGGTACGGAGGTGGGTGATCTTCACGTCAGGTTCCTCTGGGGGTTCCCCTGGGGGTTCCTCTGGGGGTGGTGGCCGCTACAGGCGGTGGATGGTCGGGTCGGCAATGTGGTAGCGGCGCAGCACCTCGGGGTCTGGATCGCGGCCCAGGCCGGGGCCGGACGGGACCGCCGCCTTGCCGTCTTCCACCAGTACCAGATCGTGGTACGGGTTCGCCTCCATGTCGATGAACAGCCGCTCCAGCGGTTCGTCCGGCGCCAGCGTCGTGTTGAGGTGCAGCGACGCCAGATGCCCGGCGCCGAAATACGCGTTGTGCGGCACCAGCCGGATGCCGTGTGCCTTGGCAAGCGCGGCGATCTCGAACACCGCGGACGGGCCGCCGATTTTTATTACGCTGGGCTGCGCGATGTCCTGGGCGCCGGCAGTAAAGGCGTGCTGGAAGTCGTGCAGGCCGCCGGTGTTTTCGCCGGCGGCGATGCGGATGCCCTCGGCACGGACGCGGGCGAGGCCGGAATGATCCTCCGGTGGCCAGACCGGTTCCTCCAGCCAGGTCAGGTCGAACATGCGGAAGGCACGGGCGCGGTCGATCGCCTCGGTCACCGTCCAGGGGCAGTTGACGTCGACCATCAACCGCGTGTCCGGGCCAATCGCCTCGCGCGCGGCGCGGATCATTGGGGTTTCGATTTCGTGCAGCTTGATGTCTTGGTAGCCGCGCGCGGTGGCACGCGCCGCGGCCGCGCCGACCAGATCGGGCGCGCCGTAGCGCAGCAGGCTGGCGTACGCAGTCAGGTGGGTGCGCGGCGCGCCGCCCCACAGCTGCCACAACGGCAGCCCTTCCGCTTTGCCCGCAATGTCCCACAGCGCGATATCGAGCGCCGACAGCGCGTAGAGATGCGGGCCGTTGCGGCCGAACAGGTGGAATGTCTTGGACAGGCGGGCGCGCAGGCCGGCGATGTCGCGCGCGTCCTGGCCTAGGACGGCTGGGGCGAGTTGCGTGTCGCACACTGTCTTGGTGGCGGCAACGCAGGCGTGGCCGAAGCCCTCACCCCAGCCTTCCAGACCCTGGTCGGTGACGATGCGAACCCAGAGTGTGTTCAGTGCCTGCCAGCCGACGCCGCCGAACGAGACGGGCTTGGCGCCCATGTCGAACGGGATGCGGGTCAGGCTGGTCTCGACGGCGATGATCTTCATGCGGCGGCCTCCGGGCTGGGAGGATGCTATGGGGTGGGGGGGAAGGGAAGCGACGGGGTTTCTACATGGATAATGGCGATCAGTGATCGCGCTTATATCCCGCCCCACGCTGGCTTTGCAGCGCCAGGACAAAGACTGTATCGATACTGGCCACGAAGCGATAAAGCGCGACGCAGCCACGCGACTGCCGCCCAATCACCAATTCACGCTTCCCACCCTTGACCGGTCGGCCGATGAGCGGACTGTGCGTCAGGATTTGTATCGCTTGCACGATCTCGCCAATCCTTGTGGGCGAATCCTCGACGTCGAACCGAGCCATGTGGTCGAAAAAACGATCAAAATCGCCGAACACCTCCGGCGCGAGTTCGACGCGGGCCATGCAATTGGTCAGCGCTTGGGCTTGCGGGCCGCCGGTTTGCGCGGGCGCTCGCCGCGCGATCGAGCCTCAAGCCAGGCTTTGGCATCGTCCCATGGCACGGTCTTCCCGGTCGCCAGCACTTTTGCCCAGCGTTCGTCGGCGACGCGATGGAACGCTTCGTCCACTTCAACCTGCTCAACCGTCTGGGCGATAGCGTCCAGGATGAATGCGTGAGCGGTCTTACCGGCGCGCCCGGCCGCGGCGGCGATCCGCGCTTTCAGATCGTCGTCAATGCGGATGGTCGTGGTTGTTGTCATGGATCGCCCTCCAATGTGCCAACCTGTAGCACTATTGTGCTATGCCAGCAATCGGTGCCGCGCCACTCTCCATCACGCCGCCGCCAGCATCATCCGCGATGCCTTCTCGCCGATCATGATCGACGGCGCATTGGTGTTGCCCGAGGTAAGCGTCGGCATGATCGAGGCATCGGCGACGCGCAACCCCTGCATCCCATGCACCCGAAGCTGGTCGTCCACCACTGCCATCGGGTCCGATCCCATCTTGCAGGTGCCGACCGGATGGTAGGTCGTTTCAGCGTTCTTCCTGACCCAATCAAGCAGCTCGTCGTCCGCCTGGATATTCACGCCGGGTGCGATTTCGTCGGTGGCGATCCCCTGCATGGCGGGTGCGGTCATGATGCGCCGAGTAATGCGCATAGCTTCCAACGTGACATCCCGGTCCAACTGGGCGGTCAAGAAGTTGAAACGGATCGCCGGCGGTTTGTTCGGCGCCTTCGAGGTCACATGAATGCTGCCGGTACTTTCCGAGCGCAGGATGTTCGTGATCGCGGTGACGCCGGAATTTTTCGCGAGCTTGAAATTCGTGTCGGCCAGGAATGGCACCCAGGAGATCGCGGCGTCCGGCGCATCCAGCCCGGCGCGGGTACGAATATAGGCGCGGATCGGCGCCGCCGGCAGGCCGAGCAGCCCTTTGTGGGTGAGCGCATATTTCAGTGCTTGCCAGACCAGGCCAAGACCACGCCCCTTGTCGTTGTAGGTCACGCCGAGCGATGCCGGCACCGTCCATTTCATGCGCGGCGAGTAATGGTCGCGCAGGTTCTCGCCGACGCCCTTGAGCTCGTGACAAACCTCGATGCCGAGGTTTTTCAGCAGGTCCGGCTGGCCTATCCCAGACAGTTCGAGAAGCTGTGGTGAATTGATTGAGCCACCGCTGACGACGACTTCCCGACCCGCGCGGGCTTCGTGTTGCTGGCCGTTGACAGTGTATCGCACGCCGACGCACCGCTTGCCTTCGATCAGCAGGCACTCGGTCAGCGCATCGGCCTTGATCGTCAGGTTTGGCCGACCGCGCGCGGGGTCGAGATAGCAAAAGGCGGTGCTCATCCGGCGGCCGTTGCGGATCGTTGCTTGGGTCATGCCGATGCCGTCCTGGTTCGCGCCGTTGTAGTCCTTGGTATAGGCAATACCGACCTCGGCGGCGGCCTTGATCAGCGCGTCGTAGATCGCTCCGGTCTCGTTGCTTTCGGTGACCTTCAGCGGCCCGTTGCGGCCGCGATATTCGTCGTCCGCGTCGCCCTGATAGCTTTCCATGTCGCGAAAAATCGGCAGCACCTCACGGTAACTCCAGCCGCGGTTGCCGAGCTGCGCCCAGGTGTCGTAGTCCTGGGATTGGCCTCGCACGAAGACCATGCCGTTGATCGAGGACGAGCCGCCCAGCAGCTTGCCGCGGGGGACGGGAATGCGGCGGTGGCCGGTGCCGGCGTCGGGCTCCGATGAATACAGCCAGTTGGCGGCTGGGTTTTCAATCAGCTTGGCGAACCCGACCGGGATCCGCGACCAGGGATGGCTTTCCCGCCCGGCTTCGAGCACCAGCACACGGTACTTGGGATTGGCGCTCAGCCGATTGGCGAGGACCGACCCGGCCGATCCCGCGCCCACCACGATATAATCAAACGTCTGGTTATCCATTCCTCTTATCGCTCCCCGCTGGCAGTCGTGCGCCTCAGTTTCCGCCCCGCCGCTAAGGCCGTTAGACGCCGAATGGCGCGTCCACCCCAACGACGCGCTTATAGGCCGCCGTGACTTCATCGGAGACCGCCTGCGTGTCGTCCCGCAAGTTGCGAGGCGTGATCGCAATGAAGGCGATTTCCCAGTTCTCGGGGATCGGCTTTCCCACTCTCGGCAGGAACGCATGCGGCGCGTTCGGCGCATTGTGGAAATGGTCACCGCCGGTCACCGGGGTCAGGACCGGCTGTCCATCTTCGTTGATGGAAAATGCGTCCGCCTCGCCAACCACATACATAGGAAACTGGTCGGTTCGGCTGTTGGCGTGTCGATGCAGCTCGATTTTAGGCAAGAAGACCGCGGCAACCCCGCGGCCATGGCGATTTTGGCCGAGCCGCCAGGGGCCGGGTCCCGACAGGTCCGCCTGGGGTGTGAGCCTGTGCTCTTCCTGGCCGAGGACCGCCCGCAGCGCGTCTTTCGGGTTGAATTCATTTTCCCGTCCGGAGAACGCCGCGCGGAGTTTCCCAAAATCCTCGTAGACGGCCGTCATCCACGCGAGTTCGTCGTCCGCCAGTTCATGATCCAACAGCTTGATGCTTGATCCCTCGGGCATCGATGTTTCCTTCGCGCTTGATCGTGATAGTGCGTTTTCATCGGGGATTTCCCCGGGCCGTGCTGAACCGGCAATGCCCGGATCGGCGATACCTATGCTTCCGCCGCCGGTGATGCCAGACTGTCGGGCGGCCAGACCATGACGCCCTCCGCCAGCGGAATGCGCAGGTTGCGGAACAGCATCGAGAACGCCATCCAGTTGCCCATCGCGATGATAAATTCCACCTGCTGCGCCGGATCGGTGACATGCTTCGTCACCTCGGCCCAGGCGGCATCCGAGATGGATTTGCCGGCCAGACACTCATCGGTGGCGGTTAGGATCGCCTTGTCCGCCGACGTCAATCGCTCGGAGTTGCGCCAGTCGCGCACCGCCAGGAGGTCATCGGGCGGGATACCCTCGGCGGTCGCCACCCGCCAGTGCTGCGTCCACTCGTACGCTGAGCCGGTGACCCAACCGATCCGCATGATCATCAGCTCGCGCAGCCGCGTATCGAACTTGTTGTTCTCCAAAAGCTGCATCAATTGGCTGAACGCCACCCTGGCCACACCGGGATTGTTGGCCACAACGCGAAACGCCTCGCTCTGGGTACGCCGTGCGGGCATCCCCATCGCATCACCGAGTTCGCGGGCCCGATCCAGCGATACCATCGGCACGCGCAGGGTCCCCATGCTTCCAGTCATCGCCACTCTCCGCCTTGTCGTTTCCTGATCGTCCTTCGCCTTGCGCCCGACTGCAATTCCCGGTTGGGTCTGACGTGCCAGGGCCGCACGATGCCAGGGCGATCCAGCCCGCGGCCTTTCCTTCGTTCACATGACCCCTATACCATCGTCGCGATGAGCCTGGTCACGGTCGAGAACCTGTCGGTCGCCTTTGGCGCCAAACGCGTGGTGGATGACGTATCGTTCACCCTCGATCGCGGCGAGACGCTGGCGCTGGTGGGCGAGAGCGGGTCGGGCAAGTCGCTCACCGCGCTGTCGTTGCTGCAACTGCTGCCGTCGGGCGGCAGCAATCCGACCGGGCGCATCACGCTGAACGGCCGCGCGATGATCGGCGCCGACCGCGCGACCCTGCGGCATGCCCGCGGTGTACTGGCCGGGATCGTGTTTCAGGAGCCGACCACCAGCCTCAATCCGCTGCACCGCATCGGCCGCCAGGTGGCCGAGGCGGTGCGGCTGCACCGCGGGCTGCGCGGTGCCGCGTTGCGCGCGCGGGTGATCGAGGTGCTGGGGCATGCCGGCTTCGCCGACGCGGAGCATCGGCTCGACGCGTTTCCGCACCAGTTGTCCGGTGGCCAGCGGCAGCGGGTGATGATCGCCATGGCGCTGGCCAACGAGCCGGCGTTGCTGATTGCCGACGAACCGACCACTGCGCTGGACGTCACCATCCAGGCGCAGATCCTGGAGCTGCTGGCGCGGCTGAAGACCGAAGACCAGCTCGCGCTGCTGCTGATCACGCATGATCTGGCGATCGTTCGCCGCTACGCCGACCGGGTCTGCGTGATGCAGAATGGCTGCATCGTCGAGGCCGGGAGTGTCGCCGCGGTGTTCGCCGCGCCGGCCCATCCGTACACGCGCATGCTGCTGGCCGCTGTGCCGAAGGGCGGGCCGGTGCCGATGCGGAACGATGCCAAGCCGTTGCTGACCGTGGACGATATGCGCGTGCATTTCGCCATCCGCCGCGGCGTGCTGCGCCGGGCGGTGGGTGCAGTGCGAGCGGTCGATGGTGTCAGCCTGTCGGTGCGGACCGGTGAGACGCTGGGGCTGGTGGGCGAGTCCGGCTCCGGCAAGACCACCCTGGCCTTCGCGGCGCTGCGGCTGGAGCACGCGACGGGTGCGATCGGGTTCGCCGGCAAGGACTTGATGGCGCTGGATCGCCGCTCACTGCGGCGGTTGCGCGCGCGGATGCAGATCGTATTCCAGGACCCGTTCGGCAGCCTGTCGCCCCGGTTGCCGGTCAGCGACATCATCGCCGAGGGGCTGGCGGTGCATGAGCCGGGTCTGACGCGGGCCGAACGCGCGTCGCGCGTCGGGACAGCGTTGGAGGAGGTCGGGCTGTCGGCCGACGCGGCGGTGCGCTACCCGCACGAATTCTCCGGCGGGCAGCGGCAACGGATCGCGATCGCGCGGGCGCTGGTGCTGAAGCCGCGCCTGGTGGTGCTGGATGAGCCGACTAGCGCGCTGGACATGTCGGTGCAGGCGCAGATCGTGGATTTGTTGCGGGAGCTACAGCTTCGCCACGGGCTGGCCTATCTGTTCATCAGCCATGATTTGAAGGTGGTGCGCGCGCTGGCGCATCGGGTGGTGGTGCTGCGGCATGGCAAGGTGGTGGAAGCGGGCGATGCCGATGCGGTGTTCGCCGCGCCGCAGCAGGCGTACACGCGGGCGCTGATGGCGGCGGCGTTTGCTTTGGAGGCGGACAAAGCGGTGTCAGTTGGCAAATAAGCCGACTTCATTTCGGCCACTTCCCTGCCGGCCAGTCTCGCGCGCTGTGAACGATGTGCAGGATTACGACGCGCACATCCTGGTTCTGGGGCGACATGTCGATCGCGTAAGCAATGATATACGGCCGCCCAACGACTGTTTTCCCGTAAGTGCCTGGGACACGCCCAGGATGGCCTGTGGCCGACCGGCCCAGGCTATCACCTGCGCCGCGCAACCCGGCAATCACGCGGCCGGGTCGTGTGCTGCGATATAGGCGATTGCCGCGTCGAGTTCGCGAAGCGCATCAGCAGACCAAAGGACCGGGCGCTTCACTCAACCGGTTGCTCGGCCGTAGGGACGGTGGCGTCCAGGCGCGCCATGGCTTCGTCATGCGGCACCAGACGGCCGGCCCGCATGTCGTCGAGGCCGCGCTCAATGCCCGCGAGGATATCTGCTTCGCGCGTCACATAGGCAGCTATCGCTTCGGCGGCCAGGAAGGACTTGGTGCGGCGCGTGGCATCGGCGAGACGGCCAAGCTGCTGTTTCACCGCCGGCTTCAGCCTGACGGTCAGGGTGGTGCTTGTGGGCATACGGCTTCCCATGGAGTGCGGGCATGCACATCCTGGCACAGTCTCATATCGTGTCTCCACGGTCCGTTCGTCAACTGGCGCCGCGGCGGACTTGAAGGCGCACGACAGCGCGCCGCCTGCTACACCCGGCGCGGAATATTGGCCTGGTACAGCGTCGCGCCGGTGTCGTCGATGAAGCTGAAGCCCAGCGCCTCCGCCTCCAGCCGCACCGTCATGAAACCGTGATGATCACTGGCGAACTGGCCGGGCGGCGGCGTCACCACCGGACTGGTCGCCGAGCCGGCGCCGCAGGTGATGTAGTGCACGCCATCCACCGCGATGTGCTCCAGATTGTGCTCGTGGCCGTTGATGTAGGCGCGCACACCGTAGCGATCCAGTAATGGTTTGAACGGCCCGATCATCTCCGGATAGTCGTGGTCCTGGCCGGTCACGGTGAACAACTGGTGGTGGCCGACGACGATCTTCCAGGCCGCCTGCGAACGCGCCAACTCACGCTCCAGCCAGTCGATCTGCGCATGCTTGTCCTGGCCCTGCACGCGCACCTTGGGCCGGTGGAGGTATTCCAGGATGTAGCGGCTGGTATCGAGAAAGAACAACGCGACGGTGGTGCCGTCGGCCAGCGTTTCGGTGCGTGTGTAATAGGGCGCGGGCAGCGACCAACGCGGGCTGGTGGCGGAGTAGGCAAGCTGCGCTGCCACGTCACCCTGGTAGTCGTGGTTGCCCAGGATGACGTGCCATTTCGTCAGCAGGGCCGGATCGGTGTAGATCTGCTCGAACGAGCTCTGCCATTGCGGATCGGCAATGCTTGTCACGCCGTCCTCGTAGAAATTGTCGCCGACCGAGATAACGAAGCGGCTGCCGATCGCGGCGGCGCCGCGCCCCATCAGCCGCGCCACCTCGCGCTGCCGCCAGTGGCCATTGCGCCCCCAGTCGCCGATCGCCAGGAAATCCAGCGAGGCAGCCTTTGCCTGCGCCGGCAGCGTCACCAGTCCGATGGCCGGCGCGGCGCCAAGCAGCAGAGAACGGCGGGACAACGGTGTGTTGGTCAGGGCAGGCAATGGAATCTCCGCGAGAAGGGCCATCCGGCGACGCGCCAGTGCAAGTCTGCAAGTCCGGCGGTCGATGTCCATGCCGCGCTGCATGTAAGAACGAAGATCGGATGAACGACCTGATGCGGGCCTCGGCCGGCGCCGCCGAGGGTGCCGCGTTATCGTATCCGGCCGGCTACCGAGGCCAATCCAGCCGCGGTTCGGCCCTGCCGGAGCCCTCGGATCGACCCGATCCCGACGGCCGCGGCACCTCGCGCCGTGGCGCGCGTCCGGCCCAGCCCTGTGTCGGCGCCCGTGGTGCCTGCTCCTCCAGCTCGTGCGCCGCTGGCGGGATCGGCGGACGCGTCGTCGGCTGGGACGCCCGGCGCGAGGCGTCGTCCTGCCGGGGGGCATAGACCTCCTCGAAGTCGGCGCCGCGGTAGTCGGTTGCCCCAGGCTCGCGCAACCGCAGCGACAGGCTGCGGATCTCGCCTTGAATTTCGTCAAGCCGAGCCTCGATCACATCGAGTCGTCCCTTCACGCCGATCACGCTGAACGGCATGAACAGGAAGGCCAGCGCATACAGCAGCGCGGGCACCAGCAGCAGCAGCGGCACCCACCACGGCAGCCAGTCCGGCAGGGAGAAGGGCAAGGTCATGTGGCCAGCCTAGCATCCCGGCGTACCGGCAATCCATCACCCTGCGGCGGGTGGGGTGGATTTCCCCGCCGTTGCGTGCCACACGCCAATCAAGCCAGCATGCACTGGCTGGGGGGAACTAACCGGATGCCGTCATGCTGCTGCTGATTCCCGGTCCGGTGACCACCCGGCCCGAAGTGCGGGCCGCCCTCGCGCAAGACTTCGCCCCCTGGGACAATGACTTCCGACCGCTGTATCTCGGCGTCCGCACCCGCCTGCTGCGCATCGCCGGCGGGCGGCCCGACGAGCACGTGACGCTGGCGCTGCAAGGCTGCGGGCACTTCGTGACAGAGGCCGCGGTCCGCACCTTTGTGCCCCAAGGCGGCAAGATCCTGATC
The DNA here is from genome assembly GCA_963826975.1 of uncultured Alphaproteobacteria bacterium. Taxonomy (GTDB): domain Bacteria; phylum Pseudomonadota; class Alphaproteobacteria; order Acetobacterales; family Acetobacteraceae; genus Palsa-883. Next base: position 976,323 of record CAWGZJ010000003.1, read on the forward strand.
CCCACCACCGGCGCCTATGCCGACCGGATGATCCGTTTGGCAACCGAGGCCGGCCGCCAGGTGATCCAACTGCCGATCCCGCAGTCCGCGCCCGTCGACCCACAGGCGATCGCCGCGGCGCTGGCCACCGATCCATTCATCCGCCATGTCGGCCTGGTCTACAGCGAGACCGGCAGCGGCGTGATCCATGACGTGCCGGCAGTTGGCGCTGTGGTTCGTGCGGCCGGGCGACGGTTGATCGTCGACGCGGTCTCGGCCTTCGGCGCGCTGCCGTTCGACATCTCCACCCAGCCGGAGGTCGACACCGTCGTCTTCACCTCCAACAAATGTCTGGAATGCGTGCCCGGCCTCGGTTTTGCGGTCGCCCGCATCGACCGGTTATTGGCCTGCGCGGAAGCTGGTGCGAGCGGGGCCGGAAGCTGGTCGTTCGACCTGGCCGACATCTATGCCCACAGCCTGCGCACCGGCGGCGGCAGCTTCCGCTTCACCCCGCCGGCGCAGGTGCTGAACGCACTCAACACAGCGCTAGACCTGTTCGACGCCGAGGGCGGCCAACCCGCCCGCCTGGCGCGCTACACCGCCAACATGCGGGTGATCTACGACGGGGCGATCGGCCTCGGCCTGACCCCCTGCCTGTCGCGCGAGGCGCAGGGACCGGTGGTGATGAACATCCACGCCCCAGCCGACCCCGCCTGGAATCTGCAAGCCTTCGTCGACGCGTTGAAGAGGCGCGGTGTGCTGATCAGCAATTTCTACAACACGCCGAGCCCGAGCTTCAGGGTCGGCTGCATCGGCGCCATCACGCCCACCGACATGGCGTATGCCGTCGCGGCGATGGGCGAGGCGTTGCGCGAGCTCGGCATACAGCAAAGGGAGGCTGCCTAGATGGCAACGGATCTGGAAATCGCGCGTGCCGCCACGCTGCGCCCGATCGTGGAGATCGGTGCGAAACTCGGCGTTCCGGTGGACGCGCTGGAATCCTATGGGCGGTTCAAGGCGAAGATCGGCCTCGACTTCGTGCGTTCGGTGCAGGACCGCAAGGACGGCGCACTGGTGCTGGTGACCGGCATCAGCCCGACCCCGGCGGGCGAGGGCAAGACGACCACCACCGTCGGCCTCGGCGATGCGCTCAATCATATCGGTACCAGCGCGGCGATTTGTCTGCGCGAACCGAGCCTCGGGCCGAGCTTCGGCATGAAAGGCGGCGCGGCGGGCGGCGGGCTGGCGCAGGTCGTGCCAATGGAAGAGATCAACCTGCATTTCACCGGGGATTTCCACGCCATCACCTCGGCCAACAACCTGCTGGCCGCGATGATCGACAACAGCATCTACTGGGGTAATCCGCACGGCATCGACGCACGCCGCATTTCCTGGCGGCGGTCGCTGGACATGAACGATCGTGCGCTGCGTTCGATCGTCGGCAGCCTGGGCGGCGTGGCCAACGGCTTCCCGCGCGAAGACGGCTTCGACATCACCGTGGCGTCCGAGGTGATGGCGGTGTTCTGCCTGTCAAACGATCTGGCCGACATGCAGGCGCGGCTCGGCAAGATGATCGTTGCGCAGACGCGCGACGGCCGCGCGGTGACGGCGAAGGACCTGAAGGCCGACGGCGCGATGGCGGTGCTGCTGCGCGACGCGCTGGCGCCTAACCTGGTGCAGACCATCGCCGGATCGCCGGCGCTGGTGCATGGCGGGCCGTTCGCCAACATCGCGCATGGCTGCAACTCGGTGATGGCGACGCGGCTCGGCCTGAAGCTGGCCGACGTGGTGGTGACCGAGGCCGGCTTCGGCGCCGACCTGGGGGGAAAAATTCCTCGACATCAAGTGCCGCGCCGCCGGGCTGAAGCCGTCCTGCGCGGTGGTGGTGGCGACCATCCGGGCGTTGAAGATGCATGGCGGCGTGGCGCGCTCGGCGCTGGGCAAGGAGGACGCCGCCGCGGTCGGCCGCGGCGTGGTGAACCTGGCGCGCCACGCCGAGAACCTGGGCAAGTTCGGCATGCCGGTGGTGGTGGCGCTGAACCATTTCGTTTCGGACACCGACGCCGAATTCGCCGTGGTGCGCGATGCAATGGCGGCGAAGGGTGTGGAGGTGATCCGTTGCACCCATTGGGGCGACGGCGCGCCTGGCGCCGCGGAACTGGCCCGTGCGGTACTGAAACGCATCAAGTCGGGCGAGGCCGCCTACAAGCCGCTGTATCCGTCCGACATGAAGCTCGCCGACAAGATCCGCACCATCGCGACGCAGATCTATCACGCCAAGGATATCGCGCTGCCGGATGCGGTGGCACGCCGGCTGGCCGGGTTCGAGAAGGATGGCTTCGGCGACGTGCCGGTGTGTATCGCCAAGACGCAGTTCAGCTTCACCTCCGATCCGACCGTGATGGGCGCGCCGGAGGGTCACATCCTGCCGGTGCGCGAGGTGCGGCTGTCGGCGGGCGCCGGTTTCGTGGTGGCGATCTGCGGCGAGATCATGACGATGCCGGGATTGCCGCGCGTGCCGGCAGCGGAGTCGATCTTCCTGACCGGGGACGGGTTGATTGAGGGCCTGTTCTGAGCAGGCGCGCTTCGGCGCGGCGACGTTTTGCCAGCGTTATGGACCGTGCCGCGCGGGTCGTCCCAGCCTACAACAGATGCCCGATGCCGGTCGCGCAAATGCCCGCCACGGCCATCAGCGCGGTCGTGACGTTGCGCACGATGTTGGCCCCGGCAACGACGATCAGCGCCATGAGAATGCTCCTGGCGGCGATCGTCATGACGTTCAGTCGCCACTCCATGGGTCATCTCCGCACCGCATGACGCGGCGTGTGACCCTGGTCCGATAGCCGATAAGGGCGCGATGCCGATTGATCTGGTAACGAATAGCCACCGCGTAAACTCGGCGCCACAGGATAGCCGCACATCCAGGCGCGGCGACGCCCGCGTATCAAGGTGCAGCGACGCCAGCGCCGTTGAGCAAATACCGTGCGAGCGCCTGACCGAGACAAACATTCAATCGCGCAAGCTCGGCCTCGCGCGTGTTGTTTGCCGCGCGCTCCGGGTCGATCCGCTCCTGCAACACCCAGGAGCGCGTTAACTCATACCGATGAAACAGCGCCGCGTCCGGCAGCATGGCGATCTGCTGCAGCTCGGTCTCGTACGGCTCGACATCGGTATTGGCGCGCAGCGCGCGGGTGAACTGCGGATCGAGCAGGACCAGGCTGCCGCCCGCTGCGTGGATAACGTCCAACCCAGCGCGCAGCGCACGGCGCATGCGATCCGGGCGCATCCCGCGGATCGCCTCCACCGTGCCGGTCTGCCATAGCACCAATTGGGTCGGCGTCTGCTGCATCTGTGTCGCGATCAGCGGGAGCATCTCTTCAGCCGACATGCCGCGCCCGCCTCGCACCGTGAGATCGAAGGTCATCCGCGGCAATGCGGCACGTAGCGCGTCGAGCGTGCGATAAGGAAAAGCGCTGTCGGGCAGCAAACCGTTGGCACCTGTGGTCGCCCCAGAGCCGACAGCCAGGATCTCGACGGGCCCACCGGCGACGATTATGGCCTTCAACGGCCCAAGTGGTTTCTGCGCCGAGACGAACTGCGGCGGGATATCGCAGGGCTCCGCGTCCGATGACCCAGCCGCGACGGCGGGGCCAGCGAGCAACACGAACAAGATAGCCAGCCAACGCATGCCTGTTGCGTATCAGCGCGCGCCGCAGCCGACAAGGTTGTTGCCGCGCCGGACGTCGCGGGTGTCAGACATCCCGCAAGCCCCGTGCAATCGCTTCCACATCGGCCGCGGCGGTGCAATTCGGGTGGCGTGACAGCAGCGGCGTCTGGTGGCGGATCGCGTCGCGGACCCGTTCGTCGCGCCGGACCACGCCAAGCAGCGGCGGCGCCCGCCCCAGGAAGGTCAGGCAGGCCCGCGCCAGTGTGGCATGGGTTCGTTCGCCGGTGGCGCGGCTTGCCGCCTGGTTCACCACCACGCCGGCGTCGCCGCCAGGCCGATCGGCATGATGCAGCTTCAGCACCGCGTAGGCGTCGGTCAGGCTGGTCGGCTCCTCGGTCACCACCACCAGCAGCGTGTCGGCGAAAGCGGACAGGTGGCGCACCGCGCGATCCAGCCCCGCGCCAAGGTCGAGCAGCACCACATCGTAGCCGGCTGCCGCATCGCGCAGCGCGGCCAGCATACGCTCGAGTGCCGCGGGTTCCAGGCCGGACATTGCCCCGGACCCGGAACGGCCGGGCAGGATATCGAAGCCGGCCTCGGCGTGCCGCAGCACCACCTCGCGCAGCGTGGCGCGGCCGGCGATGACGGCACCGACATCGCGCGCCGGCATCAGCCCTAGCTGAATGTCGACATTGGCCAGTCCGAGATCGGCATCGAGCAGCAGCACGCGTTGGCCAGCACGCGCCAGCGCATGTGCCAGCGTGATGGCAAACCAGGTCTTGCCAACCCCGCCCTTGCCGGAGGCGATGCCGAGGATGCGGCCGGGAGTGATGTTGGATTTCGATTGGGTCATGCGCGGTGGTCCGGAATAGGGGCGAGCAGGCGGGTGGCCAGCTCGGCGCGGGTGAACCTGGTCAGCCCGTCGGCGACGCCCGGCCCGACGCCCGCCTCGGTCAGCGCCAGGCGGCCTGCACTCGCGGCGCTCAGCACCGAGCCGAGCCGGCGCGCAAGATCGAGTTTGGTGGCGATCATCAGCGTGGCACCGAGCTCAGCGTGCGCCCGTGCCAGATCGGCGGCCTCGGCGCAATCGAGGCCGGCCTGTAGCACCAGCACGACGGTCGCGTTGGAGACAGCAATCAGGGCGCGCAACTCGGCGCCCTGGGCGGGGTCGTACGGATCGAGCCCTGGGGCATCGATCAGAACCGCCGCATTCCCCGGGCGCCGGGACAGGGCACGCGCCAACCCGACCGGATGGTCAGCGACCACAAGGTCGAGCTTCAGCAGACCGGTGAAGGCGGCGAGCTGCTCGTTGGCGCCGGCCTTGCGTCCGTCGGCGGTAATCACCACCGGCACGGACCCGCACATCACGAGGCGCGCCGCCAGCTTCGCCACGGTCAGTGTCTTCCCAGCCCCTGGCGGGCCGACCAGCAGCAGTGGCGGGTCGGCGGCGGTGAGCGGCAGCGGGGCAAATTCGAACGCGGACCCCAGCGCGGCAGCCAGGTCCCCGCGACCGAGCGCGGCGTGCAGCGGCGCCGGAACGCCATGAAAGGTCAACGCGGCACGCGATGACGGGTCCGACATCGGCGGCAGGGGCGACGGAAATTCGTCCTCCGGCTCCAGCGCGGCGGTGACTTCCACCCCATCGCCTACCTGGCGCGACGACAGGATCAGCGCGTCGTCACCTAGCTCGGCGCGGACACGCGCCATCGCCTCCGCCATCCTGGGTGCACGGTAGAGTTTCAGCCGCATGCCGACACCCTAGTGCGCAACCATTGAGCCAAGATGAACGCGGCCCTTGCTTCGGGGGGCGCGTTCTAACGCCAGCCGAGCGCCGGCGAACCATTTCAGCGACCCGATCGAAGTGGATCGGGTTGAGCTGCGCGGGACAATACGTTCCAGCCTTAAAATCCGGCCAGCCGCAAAATCCGGTCCCCCTGTCGGGCGGTGAATGATTGGCTGACGCAACGCTGTGTGGGAGGCCATTGCCGCTGGCATTTCAATCCAGGCAGCAAAAGGGCTGATCCATGGGCGTTGCATCACTTCATGGTTCGCGCGGGGGACGACCCATGATTTCCTCGCCGGCGACAGCAAAGGAAGAACCCATGCCGGTGGTAGTGGCGACCGGGCGCTGGATCGGGTTCGGTATGCGTCCCACAGCACGAGGGAGCAAGCGATGCGTATCGAGACCCGACCGCAAGACCACCCGACCGCCACCACGGCGGAGATTGCCAGACTTCTGGTGTCGTTTGAACTGAGCCAGAGCAAGTGGGTGCTGACCGTCCGCGCGCCGGGCAGCGCGAAGCTGTCGCGCTTCACGGTTGCAGCGCGCGACACGGAGAAGGTGTTGAGCCTGCTGACGGCGCAGCGCCAGCAAGCGGAGCGGCGCACCGGCCGGCCGGTGCGGATCGTGAGTATCTACGAGGCCGGGCTGGATGGGTTCTGCCTGCATCGCTGGCTGGAGGCGCAGGGGGTCGAGAGCCACGTGGTGGACGCGGCCTCGATCCTTGGCCCACAGCGCAAGCGGAACGCGAAAACCGACCGGATCGATGGCGAGAAGCTGCTGCGCAGCCTGGCGTCGTGGCTGGACGGTGAAGTTGGCGTGTGTTCGATGGTGGTGCCGCCGAGTGTGGCGCAGGAGGATATTCGCCGCCTGTCGCGTGAACGCGGCGAGCTGGTAGGCGAGCGGACGCGGCTGAGCAACCGGATCGGCGGGTTGCTTGCCAACCAGGGGATTGCCGGGTTCAAGCCGTTGCAGAAGGACGCGCGGCAAGTGCTGCAGACGTTGCGTACCGGCGATGGACGCGCGCTGCCGCCGCACCTTCATACGACGATCGAGCGGATCCTGCTGCGGCTTGAGTTGCTGTGCGAACAGATCAAGGCGGCGGAGGCGGAACGTGACGCGCTGCTGCGTGCCGCGCGGGTAGCTGCGGCGCCAGACACGGCGCCGGAGGCCGCGACAGCCGCGCCGCCCGAAATGGCGGCCGCGCCGTTGCTGTTGCGGCTGCGCGGGATCGGGCCGGAGTTTACCACAGTGCTGTCGTTGGAGTGTCTGAACAGAGACTTCGACAATCGACGCCAGTTGGGGTCGTTCGCCGGCATCGCGCCGACACCGTGGTCCAGTGGCGGCGCGGAGCGCGAACAGGGCATCTCCAAAGCCGGGAACCGGCGGTTGCGGACGATCCTCATTGAGCTCGCCTGGTCGTGGCAGCGCCATCAGCCCAACTCGACGCTGACGCAGTGGTTCCACAAGCGGATCAAGGGCCAAGGCGCGCGCGTGAAGCGCATCGCCATCGTTGCGCTGGCGCGCAAGCTGCTCGTCGCGCTGTGGCGCTACGTCAAGCACGGCGTGGTGCCGCAAGGTGCCGTGCTGAAGGCCGCGTGAGCGGAACGCGGGACGAAACGATGAAGGAACACCGCGCCATGCGATGACAGACACACCGAGGTTCGGTCGGGCCTGATCAGCTCGCCGAAGTCCAGGGCACGGGACCGCATCCACGACGGGCTGAAAAACGCCGTAATGAAAGAATGGTCCCGATCGCCCAGCCCGCTGCCCCAAGCATGGGGGTTTATGGTGCAGCCACTCTGAGTGGCGACCGGATATGAGTTGATGTGGCGCGACGCCGCATGACCGACAGGGCTGGGACTTGCATCTGGACGATAGGGCGGAGTGAAGCTGCGAGCAGGACCGATCGCCGCCGAACGACACGAACGATTGTGCTTGGGTGGTGATGCCGGCCTCAAGTCCTGCGCTGCGCGCACCCGCAAGCGGGCGGCGGGACTTGACCCCGGCATCACCACCCAAGCCAGGCGCCGGGGTGCCCTTTAAGCACCCGTGGGCAGCAACTGACCACGGAAGGGAAAACCACGAGATGAGCGAATTTCCACTTGACGGGGGACACCTCATATGAGTTCGTGGATGGCCGGCCGGAGCCTGTCCTCGGGTGGGCCTCCGGACCGACCCGGGGGCCGGCCATGACACGTTTGCCGGCACCCGGCCAGGCGGCACCGCGCCCCACTTCAACCGATAGGCGCGCCGTCATACGCGGCCTGCAATCCCGCGATGTCGAGCTTGATCATCCCCATCATCGCCTGCATCACGCGCTGCGCCTTGGTGGTGTCGGGATCATTCAGCAACGTGGGAAGGATGCGCGGCACGATCTGCCAGGACACGCCGTAGCGATCCTTCAGCCAGCCGCACTGCACCGGCGAACCGCCATCGCACAGCGCCGCCCACAGCCGATCGACCTCGTTCTGGTCGGCGCATTCGATGTGGAACGAGATGGCGTGCGTGTGCTCGTGTGTTGTGCCGCCGTTAAGCGCCAGGAAGTTTTGCCCGGCGAGGGTGAATGAGACCAGCAGGACCGAGCCGGCCTTGCCCGACGGGCTGTCCATCACGTTGCGGGTGACGTGCTCGATGCGCGAGTCCGGCAGCAGCGAGACGTAGAATTGGGCGGCCTCCTCGGCCGTGCCGTTGCACCAGAGGCAGGGGGAAATTTTCGACATCGCAGCGATCCTCTCGATGTGTTGGGCCAGTTCGGTCACGCCGCCCACTGGCCGCGCGGCGGCGATCAGTCGCCGCGATCAAAGGACGCTGGCGACAAGGCGTCCCCGACACAGGTTGATATATTTCTGGGGCACCGGGCGCCGCGGATCAGGTCACGCGATTGCCCTCAGCGCCTTCCCCTCGCGTCGGTCGGTTATTCCGCCTCAGGCCCTAAGCCGCGGCGCGGATCGCCGCGGCCTTCACCTCGTCGCCGACGCCACCCTCGAACCCCGCGAAATTCTTTTCGAACCGTGCGACCAGCTCCGCCGCCGTCCGGTCATACGCCGCCTTGTCCGCCCATGACTGCCGCGGATCGAGCACCTCGGCCGGCACGCCCGACACCGCCTCGGGGATCGACAAGCCAAAGAATCGATCCTTGCGGAAGCGAGCCTTTACCAGACTGCCATCCAACGCCGCCCGCACCAACGCGCGAGTATGACGAATGCTCATCCGCTGCCCGACGCCGTACTGCCCACCGCTCCACCCGGTATTCACCAGCCAGCACTCGGCGCCGTGCCGCGCGATCAGGGCTTCCAGCATCCGCCCATAGACCTCGGGCCGGCGAGGAATGAACGGTGCGCCGAAGCAGGTGCTGAACGTCGCCTCGGGTGACGAACCCATGCCCTTCTCGGTCCCCGCCACCCGCGCCGTATAGCCGGACAGGAAATGGTACATCGCCTGTGCCGGCGTCAGCCGGGCGATGGGCGGCAGCACGCCGAACGCATCGGCGGTCAGCATGACCACGTTTTTTGGCTGGCCCCCGACGCCCGACAGTTCCACGTTCGGAACGTACTCAACCGGGTAGCAGGCGCGGGTATTCTCGGTCAGCGAGGCATCCGCAAGGTCCAGCCGGCCGGCCTCATCGGCGACCACATTCTCCAGCACCGTGCCGAACCGATGTGCCGCCGCCCAGATCTCCGGCTCGGCCTGCTGGGACAGATTGATCACCTTGGCGTAGCAGCCGCCCTCGAAGTTGAACACGCCGCCGTCGCCCCAGCCGTGCTCATCGTCGCCGATCAGCCGCCGGTGCGGGTCGGACGACAGGGTGGTCTTGCCGGTCCCCGACAGGCCAAAGAACAGCGCGACATCGTCCTGCGGTCCGATATTGGCGCTGCAATGCATCGGCAGCACACCGTGCGCCGGCAACAGCCAGTTCATCACGGTGAAGATCGACTTCTTGATCTCCCCTGCATACTCGCTGCCGGCGATGACGATCAGTTTCTGCTCGAAGCTCAGCGCGACCGCGGTGCCGCTGCGCACGCCGTCGGTTGCCGGATCGGCCTGGAAGTGCGGCGCGTGCAGGATGACGTAGTCCGGCTGGAACCCGTCCAGGTCCGCGTCCGGCGGTCGGATGAACATCGATCGAGCGAACAGCGCGCACCATGCCGCGGTGGTGACCAGGCGCACCCGCACCCGGTGCGCCGGGTCCGCCCCGGCATACAGGTCCTGGGTGAACAGCACTTGCCCCTGCAGGTAGGCTCGCACACGCCCCGCCAGCACCGCGAATTTTTCCCCCGCCAGCTTCTGGTTAATCTTGCCCCACCAGACATCCGCGGTGACGGACGGCTCGTCCACCACGAACTTGTCCTGCACGGACCGGCCGGTGTGCACGCCGGTGTTGACGACCAGCGCGCCGTCGGCGGACAGCCGCCCCTCGTCGCGCCGCACGGCGTCGGCTACTAGCGCGGGGGCCAGCAGGTTGGCATGCACCGGGCTAGAGGCGCGCACCCCCGTGCCGGCCAGCGCCAGGGCCGCGCGCTGCTTCCAGGTGGCGTGTTTCGGGTGCGTCGACTCTGCGGCGAAGGTCAAGGCGTCGGCTCCTGTGGTTCGGCGGTTGGGTGGATCGAGGGTCTGGTGGTTCGGAGGTGTGGCGGGATAAGTCCTGGTAATCCTACCCACCGGTAGCCACTTGGCGCCACCCCGTCGCCTCGCGACCGCAGCAATTCCGCCTGGACCTCACCGACAGGCGACTACAGGCCGGGCAGGTGACCAGAGGCCGGGCGTGCGCTATGACGCGCGGGAGAGGGGAATCCAGTCGTTGAAAGCGTCGAGACCTTGAACCAGCCGCTCACACCGGTCCCCGGTGGCGTCCCAGGGGCCGCCCCACCGGCCCATCCACGTGCCAACACCCTGCGCGGCGGCCCGGACGCGCGCGGCCGGTTCGGCGAGTATGGCGGTCGCTTCGTCGCCGAGACGCTGATGCCCCTGATCCTGGAGGTCGAGCGCGCCTACAACGAAGCCAAGGCTGACCCGGCCTTCCATGCCGACCTGCAGCACCACTTGACGCACTATGTCGGCCGCCCCAGCCCGTTGTGGTTCGCCCAGCGGCTGACCGCCGAACTCGGCGGGGCAAAAGTCTACTTCAAGCGCGACGAGCTGAACCACACCGGCAGCCACAAGGCCAACAACTGCATGGGCCAGATCCTGCTGGCCCGCCGGATGGGCAAGACCCGCATCATCGCCGAAACGGGCGCCGGCCAGCACGGCGTTGCCACCGCAACGATGTGCGCGTTGTTCGGCCTGCCGTGCACCGTCTACATGGGCACCACCGACGTCGAGCGGCAGAAGCCCAACGTGTTCCGCATGAAGCTGCTGGGCGCCGAGGTGAAGCCCGTCACGTCAGGAGCCGGAACGCTGAAGGACGCCATGAACGAGGCGCTGCGCGACTGGGTCGCCAACGTCACCGACACCTACTACCTGATCGGCACCGTCGCCGGCCCGCACCCGTATCCGGCGATGGTGCGCGACTTCCAGTCGGTGATCGGCGACGAGGCAAAAGCGCAACTGCACGAAGCCGAGGGCCGACTGCCCGACGCCGCGGTCGCCTGTATCGGTGGCGGATCGAACGCCATGGGCTTGTTCCATCCCTTCCTGGACGACCCGTCGGTGCGGCTGATCGGCGTTGAGGCCGGCGGGCACGGCGTCGACACCGGCCAGCACGCCGCCAGCCTGACCGGCGGCCGCCCCGGCGTGCTGCACGGCAACCGCACATATCTGTTGCAGGACGACGACGGCCAGATCATCGAGGCGCACTCGATCAGCGCCGGCCTGGACTATCCCGGGATTGGCCCGGAGCATTCCTGGCTGCACGACATCGGCCGCGTGGAGTACGTTTCGGCGACGGACAAGGAGGCGCTGGCGGCGTTCCAGCTCTGCACCCGCACTGAGGGCATCATTCCGGCACTGGAACCGGCGCACGCGCTGGCGCACGTGACGAAGCTGGTGCCGACGATGGGCAAGGACCAGATCATCCTGATGAACCTGTGTGGCCGCGGCGACAAGGACATCTTCACGGTGGCGGAACATCTCGGGATGCCGATGTGATGCAGGAGTACAGGCTCTCCCCCTCCCCTTGAGGGAGGGGGTTGGGGGGAGGGGTCGGTGCCAGTCCAGCACCGAAGTTCCGCGCGCCCGAACCCCTCCCCCCAGCCCCCTCCCTCTGTTTGGACCGGAGTCAAGGGTGACAGGTGTTCGGAGACATGGGTGACACTTCTCCACTTTGGGTCAAAGTCCATTTTTGACCTGGTGTTGATGCTGCGCCTGTGGATTTGTGGGCATCGCTCTTGCGATGTCCACAAATCCACAGGCGGCCGCGGCGAGGGGTCGCAAATCCAGCTGGCCGATGCGATGGACGCAGTAGTGCACGTCGAAGACGCCATCGTCCGAACTGGGCCGCAGCGCCACGGGTTGCTTGCGGAACGCCTTGCCGATGCGAATGGGCCGGTTCCTGAAACTGATCACACCTTCGCTGTCGACCTTGCGAACAATATCGCCAGGCCCGTACTCGATCGGCGGCAAATCCTCGCAGAACGCCCGCGGGCTGGGGCGATAGCGCGCCGCCGGCGGCTTGAGGCCAAGCGCCTCATGCGGCCGCTCATGATTATAGATCGGCCGCCATCGGTCGAAGGCGCGCTGACACGCCGTGAGATCGGCAAAGCTGTTGCGGTCGAGAACCTCCGCCTTCAACGAACGATGGAAACGCTCCTCTTTGCCTTGCGTCTGCGGATGGTAGGCACGCCCGTGGCTGACCCTGATGCCATGGCGCATCAGCCATGCCGTGAAGATGGTGAAGGGTTGGCCGCCGCAGTCACCCCATGGCGCGCCATTGTCCATCAGCATCGCAAACGGCAGTCCGTAGCGGCGAAACAACGTCCTCAGGCGGTCGCGAACTGTCAGGTCCTGCTCGTTGTCGCAGGCCTCGAGGCACAGCGAATACCGCGAGTGATCATCGAGCACCGTGAGCGGATGGCAGCGCCCCAGCGCCAGCGCGAAATGCCCCTTGAAGTCCATCTGCCACAATTCGTTGGGTTCAGCGCGCTCAAATCGAACATGCGGCCCGGGATGCTGCGCCTGGCGATCCAGCTTGCCGTGGCGACGCAGGATCTCGGTGATCGTGCTCAATGCTGGCACTGGCCGCCAGCCATGGCTGGCCAGCGTCCAGGCGATCTTGCGTCCACCCCAGGCGTTATTGCTCGACGCCCGGATACGCAGCACCTCGGCCACCGTCGCATCAGCCGTCCGCGATGGGCTCGCGTGCGGACGACGCGAGCGATCGCCAAGACCTGCGCCGCCCGCCGCTCGATACCGCTCAAGCCATTTGTAGCCGGCCTTCCGGCTGATCCCGAATTCCCGGCACAACTCGCTTCGGTTCGCGCCGCTCGCCAGGGCAAGCTTCACGAACGTCTCCCGTTGCTCCACCACCGACAGCTCCCACAAAGGCATCGAGTGTTCCTCAATCCGGCCAAATCCGGCCGAACCAGTGTCACCCATGTCTCCGAACAGCTGTTACCCATGTCCCCGGTCTGTACACCCTCAAGGGGAGGGGGAGAATTATGCGCTTCAGCCCGGTGGCCCCACCAATGACCCGCATCGCCACCCGTTTCGCCGCCCTCAAACACCAACACCGTGGCGCGCTGATCCCGTTCCTGGAAGCCTGGGACCCGGACGGCGCCACCTCGATGGCCCTGCTGCGCGGCATGCCCGCCGCCGGCGCCGACCTGATCGAGATCGGCATGCCGTTCACCGATCCAATGGCGGACGGCCCGATCATCCAGGCCGCCGGCAAGCGCGCACTGAAAGCCGGCGTAAAACTACCCCGCGTCCTGGCCATGGTCCGCGACTTCCGCCGCGAGGACGACGCAACCCCCGTCATCCTGATGGGCTACCTCAACCCCATGCTGTCCTATGGCATCGAACGTTTCTGCGCCGACGCAGCCGGCGCCGGCGTCGACGGCCTGATTATCGTCGACCTCCCCACCGAGGAATCTGACATGCTGCTGCCGCACGCCACCGCGCGCGGCATCGACGTGATCCGCCTGGTCGCGCCCACCACCGACGACGCCCGCCTGCCGCGTGTGCTCGATGGCAGCTCGGGCTTTGTCTACTACGTCTCGATCACCGGCATCACCGGCACGCGCGCCGCTAGCACCGAGCATTTGGAACAGGCGATCCCGCGCATCCGCAAAGTGACGGACCTGCCGATCGCCATCGGCTTCGGCGTCCGGTCGCCGCAGCAGGCGGCGGCGGCGTCGCGGATCGCCGATGCGGCGGTGGTGGCTTCCGCACTGATCGATACGCTGGCGGCCAACCTGGACGCCACCGGCAAGGCAAACCCCGACGCGGTGCGCAAGGTGCTGGACCAGGTGCGCGCGCTGGCCGAGGGGGTGCGCGGCACCCAGGTCCCGGCATGAGAATGCCCGCATGAACTGGCTCACTGAATTTGTCCGCCCGAAGATCCGCACGCTGTTCGCGCGCCGCGAGGTGCCGGACAATCTGTGGGACAAATGTCCCGCCTGCGAACAGATGATCTTCCATCGCGAGCTGATGGCCAACCTGAAAGTCTGCACGCACTGCAACCACCATATGCGCGCCCGCGCCACCGAGCGGCTGGAATGGACGCTGGATCCCGGCTTCTCCCGCATCGAGCTGCCGAAGGCGGTCGTCGACCCGTTACGATTCCGTGACACCAAGCGCTACTCCGACCGGCTGAAGGAGGCGCGCGACAGGACCCACCTCGACGACGCAATCGTCGTCGCGCACGGCAGTATCGACGGCCATCGCGCGGTTGTCGCGGCGATGGAGTTCGAGTTCATCGGCGGCTCGATGGGCGCCGCGGTGGGTGATGGCATCGTCGCCGCGGCGCGGCTCGCGGTGCTGCAGGAGGCGCCGCTGATCGTCTTCACCGCGTCCGGCGGCGCGCGCATGCAGGAGGGCGCGATCAGCCTGATGCAGATGCCGCGCACGGTGATCGCCACGCGCCTGGTGAAGGATGCGGGCCTGCCCTACATCGTCGTGCTGACCGACCCCACGACGGGCGGTGTGTCGGCGAGCTTCCCGATGCTGGGCGACATCCAGATCGCCGAGCCTGGCGCGCTGATCGGTTTCGCCGGTGCTCGCGTCATCGAGCAGACGGTGCGCGAGACGTTGCCCGAGGGATTTCAGCGCGCCGAGTACCTGCACGAGCACGGCATCGTCGATATGTTGGTAAACCGCACCGAGCTGAAAGCGATGCTGGCGCGGTTGATCAGCCTGACTCGGGTGAAGGAAATCCAACCCGCGGCGGCGTGAGTATGTGCAATCTTCCCGCTCCTGTTGAGGGAGGGGTCGAGACCGCGAGCGGTGCAAGCTCGACCCCTCCCCCCAACCCCCTCCCTCAAGGGGAGGGGGAGAAAAACTCTCTCCCCCAGCCCGGTGGACGCCCATGCCCTTCTCTCCCCCGCTACCGCGGTCATGACCTCCGCCCGCATCGAGGGCATCGTCGCGCGGCTGCACGGGCTGCATCCGCGCCTGATCGATCTCAGTCTGGAACGGCTGGAAACGTTGCTCGACAAGCTTGGCCATCCCGAACGCAAGCTGCCGCCGGTGATCCATGTTGCCGGGACCAACGGCAAGGGCAGCACCTGCGCCTTCCTGCGCGCCATGGCCGAAGCTGCGGGGCTGCGTGTGCACGTTTATACCTCACCGCACCTGGTGCGCTTCAATGAGCGCATCCGCATCGCCAGTGAGTTGGTTTCCGACGCGGCGCTTGCGGACGCCCTGGAACACGTCGAGCGGGTCAATGCCGCAGCCCCGATCACCGTCTTCGAGGTCATCACCGCCGTCGCCTTCCACCTGTTCGCGCAGGCCCCGGCCGAGCTGTGCGTGCTGGAGGTCGGGCTCGGCGGACGCGGCGACGCGACCAACGTCATCGCGCGGCCGGCGGCGTGCGCGATCACCTCGATCTCGCTGGATCATCGCGAGCTGCTGGGCGACACGCTGGAGCTGATTGCCGGGGAAAAAGCCGGCATCATGAAACGTGACGTTCCGGTAGCGATCGGTGCGCAGCCGGACACGGTTGTCGCCGTGCTGCTGGAGGCGGCCGCGCGCATCGGTGCCCCGGTGCGGCTGCGCGACCGTGACTGGACCGTCGCCCCCGAAATGACCGGCTTTCGCTACACGGATGGAACGGGGGCGCTGGCACTGCCTGCGCCGTCCCTGCCTGGGTCGCATCAATACGACAACGCCGGCATCGCCATCGCCGCGCTGCGCGCCTGTGGGCTTGCCGTGAACGATGCGGCGATCACCGCCGGGATCGCCGCCGCCGAATGGCCAGCCAGGCTGCAGCGCCTGCGCGGCAGGCTCGCGCGGACCCTGCCGCCAGACTGGGAATTGTGGCTGGATGGCGGGCACAATCCCGGCGCGGGCGAGGTGCTCGGCGCACATCTCGCCACCTGGGCCGACCGCCCGGTGCATCTGATCGTCGGGATGAAGGACAGCAAGGATGCCGCGGGCTTCCTGCGCCCGCTGCTGCCGCGCGCCACGACGCTCTGGGCGGTGGCAGAACCCGGGCAGCATTCGGCGCTGCCGGTCGAGGCGATTGTCGCGGCTTCGGGCGGCGTGGCGCGGCCCGGGCCGCACGTTGCCGACGCGCTGGCCGCGATCGGGCGCGAGCACGCAGCTGGCCGGGTGCTGATCTGCGGCACGCTCTATCTGGCGGGCGAAGTACTGAAGATGGAATGATCCGCCGCCGTCGCGCAGCGTGATGTTGTTGACCGCGCTGCCGTGGGGGACGCTGGCGCCGCTTACGCCTTGGCTTTCTTTGCCTTGACGGTGGCCGCCACCGGCGCGGGCGCGCCGCTCACGGCCCGTCCAACCAACCCCGGTATCCGTTGCAACGTCGAGATCACCTGCGCCGGCGTGATCAGCCGCGTGCACTCGAACTGCCGCGGCGTGCCGGCATGGCGCGGACACCAGAGGTAGTCCTTGTGGTCGAAACGATGCCGCACGTCGTTCCAGCAGGAGTTGCAGGCGTGCCAGTTGATCACCCGGTATGGCGTGGAGAACTCGTTGGTTGGATGAGTGAAGCCGCTGATCATCACCACCGGGCAGCCCGCCGCCCAGGCCAGCCATGACAGCCCGCTGCTCAATCCGACAAACGCCGACGCATGGCGCAGCCAGCGCGCGCGTTCCACCAGCGGCCGTTCGCCGGTCTCGTCCTCCGCGCCGTTCGGGATGTGGTTCCACACCAGGCCCGTTCCGTGCACCGGGCTCTTGTCGATGCAGATCACGCGGTAGCCGTTGTCCCTCAGGAACCGAATCACCGTGCGCCAGCCATCCGGGTTCGTCCAGTTCTTGCTCTGCGTCGAACTCTGCACGGCGATGCAGACATACGGCTCGGGGATCGGCCGACTCTCTTCCGGCAGCACCAGCCGCGGCGCTTCCTCGGCCGGATCGACCCCCAGGATGTAGCCCGCCGTACGATGCAAACCGACATGGCGGAAGTCGGTCGGCTGGTGGATGCATTCCTTGTCGTCGAAGAACAACCCGAGGCAGTAGGTGGCGTAGAACGTCTCGGCCAGCTTCTGCTCGATCAGCTCTTCATGCGTGACGAAGTTGATCTGCGGATAGGCATCGCGCAGCAGCGGAATGAGCAGGCTGGACATGGCGCAGGTCATCCGGCAGCCATGCTCGGCGGCGAACCGCGGGGCATAGGGAAACCACGCCAGGATGTCGCCGAGCGTGCCGATCGGGAACTGGATCAAGATGTCGCGGCCCAGCGCGTCGTACTCGTGCGACAGCACCGAGGTCGCCTCGCCGGCCGCGTCCAGGTCCCATACCTCGACGCTGAAGCGGACGTAGTAGCGCTTGGCGGAGCTGACGAAGGCGCCCTGGTTCTCGGACTGGAACAGGATGTTGCCGGTGTCGAGATCGCGCAGGCGGACACGCCATTTTCCCGCCGTCCGGCTGGGCAGCACGACGCGCGCCCCCTGGTTGAAGTCGAAGCGGATGCCCTGCGGCCCGGATCGGGTGGGCGAGCCGGATGGGGGCGGGTAGGGACCCTTCTTGTCGGTCTCGGGGGGTGCGGCGGCCGAGGCCGGGGCGCTCGCCGAGGCCGGCTCCATTCCTGGTGGTGCCGCCCCTGACAGTGCCGCGGAGGCCAGTTGATCCTGGATCAAGGCGGCGCCGTCCATTCGCTCTCCGTTCCTGCAAATGCTCGCTCAAAAAGGGTCGGTGTCGGCCCGTCCCAAAATCTAGCGCGGGCATGGGCCTCAGGTGAACCGGAAACCGACGCTGCTGCGACAAAAGCCCGGGCCGGCGCCTGCCTGCGGGATCCGACCAGGGCGCGAGTGGCAACAAGGAAGAGCCGCGGGCCGCGCGGGGATCGTCGGGGCAGCGGACCCACCGGTTGCCCGATGCGTCCCAGGGTATGGTCCCCAACAATTGGCATGAACTTCGAGCACGCACCTCCGGCGCGAACCTCTGGCGTTCACCCGCCCCGCCGCCTAGGTTGCCGTCGGTATGCTGACCGACCTTCCGAACGTCCTGACGCTGTCACGCATCGCGGCAATCCCGCTGCTGGTCGTCCTGGTTGTGCTCGGGCATCCGGCTACCGATCTGGCCGCCTGCATCCTGTTCAGCACCGCCGCCATCACCGACTGGCTCGACGGCCACTTGGCTCGCACCCGCCGCCAGCAATCCGAACTCGGCCGCATGCTCGATCCGATCGCCGACAAGCTGCTGGTTGGCGCCGCCTTGATGCTGCTGGTCGGCCATGCGCGGCTCAGCCACTGGGGCCTGTATCCCGCCATCGTAATCATGCTGCGGGAAATCCTGGTCAGCGGGCTGCGCGAATACCTGGCCGGCATCCGCATCGGCCTGCCGGTTACGCGGCTGGCCAAGTGGAAGACCGGCTTCCAGATGGGCGCGCTGGGCACGCTGCTGGCCGGCGATTCCGGCGCCGCGATCCTGCATCTGTCGTTCCTGCCGGTCACTTTGATCGGCGAGGTGATGCTATGGGTCGCCGCCGGCCTCACGCTGGTGACCGGCTGGGACTACCTGACCGCCGGGCTGCGCCACAGCGGTCTGACCGGCACGGCGCGCGCCGACGCCGTCCCACCGGGCCGGTAAGCGCGCCTTGCAGATCCTTGGCATTGTCGGCTGGTCCGGCAGCGGCAAGACGACGCTGCTCACGCAGGTGATGCCGCGCCTGCGCGCCCGCGGCTTGACCCTGTCGACCGTCAAGCACGCGCATCACGGCTTCGATATGGACCGGCCGGGCAAGGACACCCACCGTCATCGCGAGGCCGGCGCGCATGAGGTGCTGGTCGCAACGGCCAAACGCTGGGCGCTGTTGCACGAGGTGGACGGACCCGAACCGGCCCTGCCCACCTTGCTCGCCCGCATGGCGCCGGTGGACCTGGTCCTGGTGGAGGGGTTCAAGACGCACGAGTTTCCCAAGCTCGAGGTCTACCGCCCCGCGCTCGGCAAGCCACCGATCTGGCCCGACTGGCCGGATGTCGCCGCTGTGGCCACCGACGCGGACCAAGTGGACTGCCCGCGCACGATCCTGCCATTGAACGACCCGGGGGCGATTGCCCACTGGATCGTGACGTTTCTGCGAATTCAGGCCGTCTCGCCACTGGGTCCGTCGGCATCAAGTCCTTCACAATCAAGTCTCTTGCCATCAAATCCCCCGCCGGCGGCGTCCTCGCGATCAAGTCCTTGAGTGAACGACGCCGCGAGGGCACAGTCCGCTCGCGCCGGCTGGCCGGGACCGGCCGGCCGTCAACCAGTTCCGGCAAACTGTCCCGGTGGGAGCCCTGCGGTATGCGGCGTATCGTCTTTCTCGGCCTGCTGCTGACTCTCGCTGGCTGCGGCGACTACAGCACATGGTCCGATCTGCCGTTCACCACCGGCTCCAACCCGCACTTTCCGCCGGGCGACAGCGAGAACATACGTCGGGTGACGGGCGATACGGCCACCGTGGAGCCGCTGACGACGGAACCGGGCGATATCTGGCCAGGGCCGATCAAGCCGCCGCC
Source organism: uncultured Alphaproteobacteria bacterium (assembly GCA_963826975.1). Lineage (GTDB taxonomy): Bacteria > Pseudomonadota > Alphaproteobacteria > Acetobacterales > Acetobacteraceae > Palsa-883. Next base: position 995,812 of record CAWGZJ010000003.1, read on the forward strand.
GACCCTGCAGGACCTGGAAAACCAGAACGGACAGACTGAGCAGCCGTTGCCGGCGTTGCCGCCGGTGGGCAGCAGCACCCCGCCGCCATCCAATCAACCGGGCCTTGCGCCGTTGCCGACCATGCCGCCCGCCGCGACCGGGCAAACCGCCGCCCCTGCTCCGTCGCCGTCCGGACAGGTCTACCAGACCAACAGAGGGCCGGCTGCCTCGACCGGGGGTACCACCAACTACCAGACCCTGAGTACCCCCGGCAGTCCCGGGCAGTCGATCGTGGTGCCGAACGGCAACGGCACCAGCACGATCATCCATCCGAACGGCACGGTGGAAACCGTGCCCACCCCCAAGCCCTAGCGAGCCGGGCGGCATGGCGGACGAGGAACGCGCCCCGCTGACGGTTCTGTGGTTCGCCTGGCTGCGCGAGCGCACCGGTGTCGGCGAGGAGCGGATCACCCCACCGCCGGAGATCGCCACGGTCGGTGCGCTGATCGACTGGCTGTGCGCGGGCAGCCCGCGCCACGCGGCGGCATTCCAGAACCGCCGCGCGGTACGTTGCGCGGTGAACCAGGACTTCGCCGACCCGGCCACGCCGATCCGTCCCGGCGATGAGGTGGCGTTCTTCCCGCCGGTGACGGGGGGCTGAGGCGATGGCGGATTGTCGGGTGCAGGTCAGGGTGCAGTCCGCGGATTTCGACGTTGGCGCCGAGTTCACCGCGCTGACCGCCGGGCGCACCGACATAGGCGGCATCGGCTGCTTCGTCGGCACGGTGCGCGCCAATCCAACCGGGCTGCGGTTGGAGGCGCTGACCCTGGAGCACTATCCGGCGATGACCGAGCGCGCGATCGCCGGCATCGTTGACGAGGCCGCGCGCCGCTGGCCGCTGCTGGGCTGCACCGTGATCCACCGCGTCGGGCGCATGGTGCCGGGGGAGAACATCGTGCTGGTTCTGGCCGCGTCGGCGCATCGTCAGGCGGCGCTGGACGCGACCGCGTTCCTGATCGACTGGCTGAAGACGAAGGCGCCGTTCTGGAAGCAGGAGGCTTTTGTCAACGGCACTGCGACCTGGGTGGACGCACGCGAAACCGACGATGCCGCCGCGGCCCGGTGGGACCCGCCGCGGGCAGGGTGAGGCGGCTTATTCAGGACTACCCCGGCGTTGCCAATGAATAGTCCGTCGTGGTGTGATTACGTGATCTGACAGGATGCGCGAGTGCGGGATTTCGACCTGATTGTTGCGCTAGCGGCGGCCCGCAAGGGTGGGTCCGCCGCGCTCGACAAAATTCTTGCCGAGACCCCGTCGGTTGAACCTGCGGTTATCGCAGCCATACCGGACGACTGCATCCTGGGCGCGATGACGCGGCGCGTGTTTTATGCCGGCTTCTCTTCCAAGGTGGTCGACGCCAAATGGGACGCGTTCGAGGCCGCTTTCGAGAAGTTTGATCCTGCCGCCTGCGCCTTCATGACAGAGGAACGCTTCGACGCGCTGATGAAGAATCCCGGCATTGTTCGCAACGGGGCCAAAATCAGGTCGGTCCAGGTCAATGCGCAATTTGTGCTGGACCTGGCGTCCACGCATGGCAGTGCGGCCCGGTTCTTCGCGGAATGGCCAGACGCCGATTATGTCGGCCTGCTCGACCTGTTGAAAAAGCGGGGCAGCTACCTGGGTGGCGAAACGGCAATGCGTTTCCTGAGATCGATCGGGAAGCCGGCGTTCGTCATCACGCATGATGTGGTCGCGGCGTTGATACGAGAAGGGGTGCTGGATCGGGCACCAGGCGGCAAGCGTGATCTCGTTGCGGTGCAGCACGCTTTCAATCAATGGTCGATCCAGTCGGGGCGAAACCTGACCGAGCTAAGCCGCATTCTGGCGATGAGTGTCGGAAGTGACGGGGACAACGGCATCGAAGGTCACACTCGTCGCCATCGGTAGGATCGACCGAGATCCCGGGTCAGGTGTTGGCTGGTTTGCCGGCCGCGGGTGCCATCAGTTTCCATTGCCTGTTGGGATATCATCCTGTGCGAGGTATTTTTCGGCGTCCATGTGCATTTTCGCGGCCAAATCCACCTTGTAGGCAGCCCAGTTCTGCGCGGTGCCGCTATAGAGGCAAGCACAGTTCATAGTGTCCAGAAAGTAGTAGGTCGTCACGCCATTCACCGTGCCATGGGCGAACCGGTACGGTACCAGCTTCGGCACGGTCGCGGCATAAGCGGGGGTGCCATGCATGACAGACTGGAAGCCGGCCCGGGACAGCAGATCTTCGCTGCTCTCGACGCGCGCCGGAGAGTTGGCGCATCCGGCCAGCACCACGCCGGCTGCAAGGGCGCTGATGATCCGAAGCACGTGGCTTTCATTCTGGTTCATTGGGTTCCAGCCTCGCTCACGGTGATCCGCCTGCTCTCAACGTAGACGGTGGTGGCCCCGATCCGTCCCGTCAAGTCGCGAATGCGCTCGAGATGTGAACCCGGTCTTCCGCAATGCAAGCGTGTAGCCGGATGCGCGGCTGGATGCCTGTGGTGACCGCGTGGTGGGGCCGCGACACGCAACCTACCCGCCGCAGGTCCGCTACATCCGTCCCGGCAACCAGGTCGCGATTGCCGGGAATACGATCAGCACCACCAGACGGATAATGTCGGTTGCCACGAACGGCAGCACGCCCAGGAAGATCGTCGCAAAGCTGACGTCCTTCACCACCGTTTTGATAACGAACACGTTCATCCCGACCGGCGGGTGGATCAGCCCCAGTTCCACCGTCATGACAATGATCACGCCGAACCACACCGGATCGAATCCCAGGGCGGTGACCACAGGGAAAATGATCGGCACCGTAAGGATGATCATCGCCATGGCATCCATCAGGCAGCCCAGTACCAGGTACATCGCCATCAGCACCGCCAGCACGCCGTAGCGGCCCAGGCCGAGGCCCGTAATGAACTCGGTCACCCTTTGCGGCGTCTGCGTCACCGCGAGGAAATAACCGAACAGGATGGCGCCGATCAGCACGGTAAAAACCGCCGCCGCGGTGCGCGTGGCCTGCAACAGTGCCGCGAGCGTGTCGGCACGCGACAGGCGCCGCCGGGCGACGCTGAGCAGGAACGCGCCGCCGGCGCCGACCCCGCCGGCCTCGGTCGGGGTGAACAATCCGCCGTACAGTCCGCCGATGACGAACACGAACAACGCCAGCGGCGCCCAGATTTCGCGCGCGCCACGCTGCCGCTGAGCCCAGGAGGCGCGCGGCGCGGTGGGCAGGAAGCCGGGCCGGACCGCGCCGATCACCGCGATGGTCGCCATGTACATCGACACCGCCAGCAACCCGGGCAGCACGCCCGCCATGAACAGCTTGCCGATGTCCTGCTGGGTGATCAGCCCATACACGGCCAGAACGATCGACGGCGGAAACATCGCGCCCAGCGTGCCGCCGGCGGCAATCACGCCGGTGGCGAAGGATTGCGGATAGGCGAACCGTCGCATCTCGGGATACGCCACGGCGGAAAACGTTGCCGCGGTAGCCACCGAAGATCCGCTGATCGCGGCAAATCCCGCGCAGGCGGCGATGGTGGCAATGCCCAGGCCGCCGCGCCGATGGCCGACGAACGTGTTCGCCGCCCGGAACAATTCACGACTCATGCCGGAGCGCGAGACGAACGCGCCCATCAGCAGGAACATCGGGATCACGCCGAACGTATAATCCGTAACGATCCGCATCGAGGTCTGGCCGAGCATCTTCAGCGCCGGCCCGCCGCCGACCAGGCAGCCAAAGCCGCTGACCCCGACCAGGCCCATCGCCATGCCGACCGGCACGCGCAGCAGCATCAGCAGGAACAGTACGACAAATCCGATGATGGCGACGGCTTCGGGGGAAAACTCCATGCTACTCGACCGCCTTGATGGCGTCGGATTGCAGGCTGTCCGGGCGGAATATCAGCCGCCAGGTGCGGACCGCGATCAGCAGCACGGCGGAGACGTCACCGAGCCAGGCCACCAGGGCAAACGGCCAGGTGGGCAGGCGCAGGTCGAAGGTCAGTACGTTGTCGGCCCGGGTCAGCCGCACCTTGTCGAACAGCATCGCGGTCTGCACCGACACGACGAACAGCAGGACCAGCGTGGCGAACACGTCGATCGCACGCTTGCCGCGCGGGCCGGCGGCGGCCCACACCAGGTCCACCGTGATGTGGGTGCCGCGGTAGCTGGTGGCGGCAATGCCCCAGAAAATCAGGATGCCAAGCAGCAGCTTGCCGAAATCGTAGCTGTCGGGGATCGACACGCTGAAGAAATAACGCAGCAGAACAGAAACGAAGATGTCGAGTGCGACGATGGCAATGAAGGCCGCCGCCAGCAGTTCGATGCCGTCGATGAAGCGGTCCATCCAGTTGCGCCGGGCGCGATCGAGCGCGGCCTTGCGGGCGAATTCTGCTTCAAGATCGCTCATGGAACGCTCCGTCCTGCTTTACCGCGCCCGCTGTGCGGGAGAACGCTCCGTCTTTCTTTACCTCGCCCGCTGTGCGGGAGGTCGGCGCGTAGTGCCGGGTGAGGGTCTTGCGGAGACACCCCGCACGGCCGAGCAACTTGCCGCCGCAAGACCCTCACCCTCGGGTCAATCGCCCGGGGGCAAGCCTTGGTCCGATCTTCGCGGCCCAAGCCCGCATCGCGGGAGAGGTTTTGTGGAGTTGCCTCACTGAGCCAGCGCGCCCCGCTGCTTCAGCTCGGCTTCCAACGCGGCAAACACGGCATCGGCATCCTTCACTTGCGACGCCCATTTCGCCGTCAACGGCTCGGCGGCCTTGTGCCAGGCGGCCAGTTGTTCCGGGGTCAGCGGGTACACCTCGTGCCCCGGCTCCGCCATGATCCTGGCGCGGCCGGCATGTTCCCAATCGGCCCACGGGCTGGCGACCTTTTCCGCCCACTCGGTGGTGCAATGATGGTCGATCACCGTTCGCTGCGCCGGCGACATCGCGGCGTACTTCGCGTTGTTCATCACCCAGACGAAAGTGCCGGTCCAGAACGGCATGTCCATGTCGTATTTCACTACCTTGTCGATGCCGAACAGGATGGTGGACTGCCAGGGGAACGTGATGGCGTCTGCCACGCCGCGTTCCAGCACCTCGCGCGCTTCCGGTGCCGAGGCCTGCACGTTGGTGCCGCCCAGCAAGGTGACGAACGCGCCCAACGTTGCGTTGGCCGGGCGGATCTTCATGCCGCGAACATCCTGCGGCAGTACGATCTTCTTGGTGCGGGAATGCCAGGTGCCGGGATCGAGCACGAAAGCGAAGCAGAAGTGCACGTCCTTCATTTCCTGGGCCGCGTATGGCCGGTACCAGGCGTCCACCGCGGCGGAACCGCCTTTGGCGTTGGCGATCAGGAACGGCAACTCGCCGGCGGCGATGATCGGGAAGCGGCCGGGCTGGTAGCCGGGATTGACGTAGGCAAGGTCGGCGATGCCGTCTCGCGCCATGTCGTAATGATCCATCGCCTTGCCCAGTTGCTCGGACGGAAACAGCGTGGATTTGATGGTGCCGCCGGACTCTTTTTCGATGTCGGCCGCCCAGGCGATCAGTGCCGGGTTCAGCGGATGCGCCGGGGGCACCCAACTCGACAGTTTCAGTTGCACGGTCTTGTCCTGCGCCGCCGCGCCGCTGCCAAGCCCAAGCCCAAGCCCAAGCCCAAGCCCAAGCAACAGCACGCAGCACATGCCCGGCAGAACGGCCCGGCCGAGAGCCCCCAGCACAGCACGGCCGAGAGCCCTTGTGATGCTCATGGAGATCCCCCTTTGTTGACCCATTGCCGAACAACGTGCCGAAGCGTTCACGCCGCCGCAAGCTGGCTTTCCGGTCATGCATGCCAGCCGGACAGTTGACCTCGCGGCCTGGCGTATTGCTACTGAACCGTCGCGGGGCAGGCGGGCTGCCGGACTGGGTTTGGCCGTGCCGCTTCGCCGGCGTGCTATTGCGAGCCGGGACTATCAACACTTCGCTAACGACATGCCCCGGCCGCCGCAACGCCCGGTTGCCATGCTATCTCGACCGCCAAAGAGTTGCACCATTCGGGAGGGCGCCGGAATGACCAACATCCTAGGTAGTGAGACGCTGACTAACCTCGATCGTCGCGCGATGCTGCGCGGCGCCGGCCTGGGCGGTTTGAGTGCGGCCAGTGCGGTGGCACTGCTCGGCGGCACCGGCACGGCCCATGCAGCGCCTGCCGAGCCGTTCCCCTCGCACCCGGCGTGGCGCCTGGTGTTCGTCAATCACGTGACGACCAATCCGTTCTTCGGTCCGACGCAGTACGGCCTTCGCGATGCTTGCGACATGCTCGGCTGCACCTACCAATGGACCGGGTCGGCCAACGCCGATGTCGGCGAAATGGTCAACGCGATGAACGCCGCGATCGCCGCGAAGGCGGACGCGATCGCGGTGCCGATCGTCGACCCGCGCGCTTTCAACGACCCCACGGCCAAGGCGCTGGCGGCGGGCATCCCGGTGTTCTCCTACAATGCCGACGCGCCGCCCGGCAGCGGCAACAAGCGGCTGGCTTACATCGGCCAGGATCTGTACCAATCCGGCTACAGCATGGGCGAACGGATCGCCGCCGTGGTGGATGCTGGCCTGGTCGTCATATTCATCGCGACGCCAGGCCAGCTCAACATCCAGCCGCGGCTGGACGGCGCCATCGCCGCGATCAAGAAGTCCGGCAAGCAGATCGATGTGCAATCGATCGCAACGGGGGCGACGGTGAACGAGGAATTGTCTCGCATCCGTTCCTTCTATCTCGGCCACCAGGACCTTAAGGGTATGTTCGCCGTCGATGCCGGCAGCACCCAGGGGGTGGGCGAGGTGATGCAGCAGTTCAACCTGCCGGCCAAGGGCGTGCACGCCGGCGGCTATGACCTGCTGCCGAAGACGCTGGAGCTGATCGAGGCCGGCTTCCTGGACTTCACGATCGACCAGCAAGCCTATCTGCAGGGCTTCTACACGGCGATGGAGATGTTCATGTTCCTGGCCTCGGGCGGCCTGACCGGGCCGGCCGATATCAACACCGGGCTGAAGTTCGTTACCAAAGGCAGCGTCGGCCCTTACCTGACCAGCAAGACACGCTACGAGGGGTCGTCCGCTACGCCGGGGATCGTCAAGCGCTCGGGTCCGATCAGCGGCTGATCCGATGCCGATCCGACGACGCATCGGACTGCGGGAGCGATTCCTGCGGTGGCAGGAGACGAGCATCCTGGTCGTGGCGGTTCTGCTGATCGCTTATTTCGAGTCCGCCAACCGCGACTTCCTGCTGAGCGGCGCCAGCCTGCAGAACCTGACGCAGTACATCGCACCGGCGGCGATCATCGCGTGCGGCGAGATCATGCTGATGATCATGGGGGAGATCGATCTCTCCGCCGGCATGGTCTTCGCCCTGGCGCCGTTCGTCATGCACTTCGCGGCGGAGGCGGGCGTGCCCGCACCGCTCGCGCTGATTGTGGGTGTCGCCTCGGGCGCCGCGGTGGGTTTGCTGAATGGCCTGATTACCGTGAAACTGTCGGTGCCTTCGTTCGTCACCACGCTCGGGCACGTTGTTCCTGATCAACGGTTTCACCCTGACGATCTCCGACGGCACGCCGGTCGCACCGCCAGGCGGAGCCATGCTGGCACAAGTCATGGGCGCATGGGGCTACAGTGAGATCCTGTGGGCGCTCGGCATCGTCGCGGTGTTGCATGTGGTGTTGCGCCACACCCGTTGGGGACTGCACACCACGGCCGCCGGTGCCAACCCGACCGGTGCGGCGGAGGCGGGCATCGCCGTCAGCCGCCTGAAGATCGGCAATTTCGTTCTCGCCGGCGCACTGGCGGGGCTTACGGGGATCCTGGAGGCGTTTCGCATCTCGTCGATCGATCCGCAGGCCGGCGGCAATCAGATCATGTTCCTGGCGGTCGCGTCGGGGGTGATCGGCGGCACCTCGCTGGCCGGCGGGTCCGGAACGATCATCGGCGGACTGATCGGCGCCGGCGTGCTGGGGGTGCTGAGCGACGGATTTACGCTGATCGGGGTGAACGCCTTCACCTTCAACATCATCCTGGGTGCCGCGATCCTGCTGGCGATGATTTTCAATATTCACATCGTGCGCCTGGCGCGCAGCGGGGGCGTGGGATGACGGATGGTGTTCCGGCGCCGCACGCCTCGGCGATGGACGCCCCGGTGCTGGGAGCTCCGGCGCTGCGGGCCGAGGACATCGTCAAGCGTTTCGGTGCCGTTACGGCGCTCGATGGCGTAACGGTGGAACTGCGGCGGGGCGAGATCCTGGGCATCCTCGGCGACAATGGCGCGGGCAAATCGACCCTGATCAAGATCTTCACCGGGTACGAGCGGCCGACGGCGGGGCGGCTGGTGATCGCCGGGCACGAGACTGCGTTGCGCTCGGTCGATCACGCGCGCGCGCTGGGCATCGAGTGCGTCTACCAGGACCTGGCGCTGGCCAATTCGCTGAGTGTTTATCTCAATCTTTTCCTGAACCGCGAGATCACCTACCCGGGCCCGATCAAGCTGTTGAACCATCGCGCCATGCGTCGGCGGGCGCAGGAATTGCTGGAGGAGATCGGCGTTCACGTCCCGTCGGTCGATCTGCCGGTGGAGCGGCTGTCCGGCGGGCAGCGCCAGGCGATCGCGGTGGCACGGGCGATCAATACGAATGCGAATATTCTGCTGCTGGATGAACCGCTGGCCGCGATGGGCGCGCGCGAGGCCGGCCTGATCATCGACCTGATCCTGCGGCTGAAGGCCAAGGCCAAGCTGTCGATTGCGATGATCATGCACAACTATGCGCAGACACTGGAAATCGCCGACCGCATCATCCTGATGCAGCGCGGGCGCATCAGCTATGAGAAGGATACCGCCGCGACCTCGGTGGCTGAGTTGATGGAGATCGTGCGGCGGGAATATCGCGTGGCGAAGGTGGGCTGAAGGAAGGTTGGGTCAGGGTTCCGCTTTGACTTTCTTCGACCTGGGCCGACGTCCCGCCTTGCTGCGACGCAGCACTGGTTGCACGATCACGCGATGGCCGATGCCCAACCCGATCGTGGCGCCGCGCTGGCCCGGCAGTTGCTGGGCCTCACGGCCAGGTTCGGCGCGCGGGCGGACGAGGATCCGTTCGGCAACCCGATGCTGCTGGTTGCGCTGGCCATCTCGCGGCGGATCGACACCGGCGAGTTGTCGGAGGCGGATGTCGACAGCCTGATCCGCCATCTGCGCGATGCTGCGTTTGCCGATCGGGCGCGCCGGCTGGCGGCGTACGTGGGCGGCGTCGACACCGCGGCGAACGACGCGACATTGGACCGCCTGGCACAGCATCTGCTGCGTCCCGACCCGAATGACAGTCCGGTGCGTTGGGCTGAATACCGCGCGCTGGTGGAGCGCACCCGCTTCGCGGCGGTGTTTACCGCCCATCCCACTTTTTCGCTGCCGGTTGCCGTGGGTCATGCGCTGGCCAACGCCGCGTGCGGCCGGGCCGCGCCTTCGTTCGCGTCCCACCGCCCGCCTCCGGTCACGCTTGCCGATGAGTTTGCGCAGTCCGTGGCAGCGATCGAGAACGGCCGCGACGCGCTGGACCGGCTGAATGCGGCGATGCTGTCGGTGGCACGCACTGCCTGGCCGGATCGTTGGACCGAGTTGGCCCCGCGCCCGGTCGTGCTGTCGAGCTGGGTCGGCTACGACACTGACGGCCGCACCGACATTGGCTGGTGGGACACGCTGCGATTGCGGCTCGAGATGAAACGGCTACAACTGCTGCGGTTGCAGGCGCAGCTTGCGGTGCTGCCGGCGATGACGCCGCTGGTGGCGCGCGTGTCGGTGGCGCGGGAGGCGGTTGAGGCGCAGCTCGCGCTGGCTCCTGATGCGCCCGATCCGCCGCGTGTCGCTGCGTTCGCCCAGGTGATCGTGCGCCGGCGGTTGGAGGCGCTGGTGACGCCAGACCCGCTACTGGAATTATTCCGGGCCGCGATCGAGGTGGCGGACGATCACACGCGCCTGGCGCTGTGCGTTGCGCGGGCCGGGCTGGTGTCGCACGGGATGGCGCTGGCGCACACGCACACGCGGCTGAACGCGGCGCAGATCCACAACGTGGTGCGCCAACGGCTGGGGATCGCGGACCCGCCGGAGGACCCGGCCCATCGCCGCGCGCTGTTCGTTGCGATCAATACCGCGCTGGACGCGGTGCAGCCGGTGCCGGTGGATTTCGGCGCGCTGCTGGCCGAGCAGGCGTCCGCGGCGAAGCTGATGATGACGGTGGCGCAGATCGTCAAGCACGTCGATGGTTCGGTTCCGGTTCGTTTCCTGATCGCGGAGACCGAAAGCGGTTACACGCTGCTGGCTGCGCTGTGGCTGGCGCGGCTGTTCGGTATCGCGCATCACATCGAGATCAGCCCTTTGTTCGAGACGGCGGAGGCGCTGGAGCACGGCGCGCATGTGCTGGACGAGGCGCTGCGCAGCCCGCATTACCGCGCCTATTTGCAGGAGACCGGGCGGCTGGCGCTGCAGTTTGGTTATTCGGATTCCGGGCGCTATGTCGGGCAGCTTGCCGCCAGCTACCTGATCGAGCGGCTGCGCCTGAAGATCGCCGAGACGCTGGCGAAACATGACGTCAGCGGCGTCGAGGTAATCCTGTTTGACACGCACGGCGAAAGCATTGGCCGCGGCGGGCATCCCGGATCGCTGGCGGATCGGTTGAAATACCTATCGCCGACCGCATCGCGCCAGGCGCTGAAGCGCGCCGGCGTGGCGGTGCGCGAGGAAAGCGCGTTCCAGGGCGGTGACGGGTACCTGTTGTTCGGCACGCCGGAGCTGGCGCTGGCGACTGTCACGCGCATCGCCGAGCAGACCTATCATCCCGCTGCCGGACCGATCGAGGACCCGGTCTACGCCGATCCGGACTTTGCCGCCGACTTCTTCGCGACCGTTCAGGCGGGGATGGAGGGGTTGGTGGAAGATGCCGGTTACGGCGCGCTGCTCGGCGCGTTCGGACCGGCGCTGCTGGACCGCACCGGGTCACGCCCGGCCGCGCGGCAGGCCGACGGCATGGCAAGTGCGGCGCGCATCCGTCATCCGCGCGAGCTGCGGGCAATCCCGAACAACGCCATCCTGCAACAGTTGGGCTGGTGCGCGAACACGCTGCAAGGCCTGGGCGCCGCGGCGGCCCGCCATCCGGAAACGTTCCGCGAGCTGCGCGAGACCAGTCGGCGATTCCATCGCGCGATGGATTTTGCTGCGCACGGACTGGCGCATTCGGATATCGACGTGCTGCGCGCGGTGATCGCGACGCTCGATCCCGGCATTTGGCTGGATCGTGCGGCGCACGCGCAGACGGCGGCGCGGCGCGAGGGTCATGTGGCGGTGGCGCGCGCGCTGGAGCGGCTGGATATCTGGGCGGCTGCGCTGTCGATGTTCCGCCGCATCCAGGCGGATCATCTGGCGCTGCGTGTGGCCTGGCCGGATGCGCCCCGCATGGCGGCGCGCGAGCAGTTGCTGCATGCGCTTAGGTTGGCGTTGGTGCATCAGATTTGGTTGTTGTCGACGGGTATTTCGGATTTCTCGCCGCGGCATGGGGTGACGCGCGGGGTGCTGGAGGCGGCGATATTGCGGTTGGATATCGAACCGGCGTTGCAGGTGCTGGCGGAGATTTTCCCGGCGGCGCCTGATGCGGGAGCGGAGTGTGATTTTGGCGAACCGGCGCCGCCGCGTGAGGGCGCGGCGTATGCGCGCGAGCACGAGGAGATTTTTGCCCCGATGCGGCGGCTGTTTGGGCTGGTGCGGGAGATTGCTACCGCGATCACGCATGAGGTCGGGGCGTTCGGGTGAAGTGTATCGGGCGACGCGGCGCCCGCGTTACGTCAAAATCCCCGCGGCGCGATAAAGAGACCAACAAATACGATACCGACGCTGGCAGCGTTTCCGCCGAGGAGAAAACAGAAGCGCTTTCGATTCACCGATAGTCTGAATACCGCCCTCACCACGGTCGCTTCAACACCAGTTGTCGTGAACACTGCAATTATGTAGGTCGCGCCCCACGTAATGGGATTAAATGTGCCCATGTGAAACGCCGAATACATAATCAAGCCGGGAAAGATTTCCCAGACCAGGCCAGCAACCGGAATCAGAATTACACCCAATAGGGCCGACACGACATTCATACAGACGTCAACGATAAAAGCCCTTATTGACGGCAGGCCGAACCCGAAAAGCAGAACGGGAAGTTCCAAGAGCAAGCCCAAGGCGATCGGTATGACGCTGAACAGGTGCTGCTCGAGGATGATCGCAGGCCAGACGACATCCGCTTGTGCCGAATATGCACATAGTGACAGCGCCAAGATGGTTCGGGATCCGATGACCCACCTATTCGTATTCAACGGTGCAAGACTTTCTGCCAGGTTGCGGTTCCGTACAGACGCATCGTGACTTGTGCCAACCGCCGATACAATGCGGGCAGCATCGAACGGCTTTATCTCGACGCACGGATCAAAGGCCGAGATGGCATGAGGTGTTCCTCAGGATTGGGCAGGCCGAGATCGGCAAAGACATTGCCACCGCCTTCCGCGATTTTGGAAAAATCCTTCATCTTTTGTCGCTTTCTGCCGCCTTGCCCCAGCTTCATGCGGTTCGCGCGCAGGCAGCCACGATGTCACCTGACCAAAGCGGCGAGCAGAGCGTCCAGCCGCAAGCGCCCCTCCGGCAACGCGATCAGACGCCCATCCGCACGCGTAACATACCCTTCCTCGATCGCATGCTGCAACGTTTCAAGGTGTACCGCGTCATCCAGCGCGGCGCCGGTCCGCGCCGCGAAACGCGCTTCGTCGATCCCCTCAGCCAGCCGCAACCCCATCAACAGCATCTCCCGCGCCCGCTCCACCGGCGGCAACGCGGTCTCATCAGTCGTTCCGTGCTCGTCGCGCTCCACACGCTCCGCCCACACCTCGGGCGCGCGATGCCGCCGCGTGGCGAACAGCGCACCATCCAGGGTGATCCGCCCATGCGCGCCCGGCCCTATCCCTGCGTAGTCCGCATAGCGCCAGTATGCCAGATTGTGCCGGCTCTCCGCGCCTGGCGTGGCGTAGTTGGAGACCTCGTAGGGGGAAAGTCCGAACCGCGCGGCTTCCTCGGCGGTTGCCACATACAGCGCCGCCGCGTCATCACCGTCCGGCAGCACGATCTCGCCCCGCGCGTGCAACGTGGCGAACGCGGTCCCCGGCTCGATCGTCAACTGGTACAGCGACAAATGGTCCGCCGCGAGCGCCAGCGCCTGCCGCAGCTCGGCCCGCCACGCCGCCACGTCCTGCCCCGGCCGTGCGTAGATCAGATCGAACGACACGCGCGGAAAAATTCGCCGCGCCATCTCCAGCGCCGCCACGGCCTGACTCACCGAGTGCCGTCGTCCCAGCATGTCCAGCGCCAGCGGGTCGAGGCTCTGCACCCCCAGTGACACCCGGTTCACTCCGGCGGCACGGAACGCGGCGAGCTTCCCGGCCTCAACGCTGGTCGGGTTGGCCTCCAGCGTGATCTCGATGCCGGGCGCCAGGTCGAACAGCCGCCGCGCATCCTCGATCAGCGCGGCCACCGTCTCCGGCGCCATCAGGCTTGGCGTGCCGCCGCCGAAGAAGATCGACCCCAGGCGGCGACGGCCAAGCCGCGCCGCCTCCCACGCCAGCTCCCGGCGCAGCGCCGCGGCGAATCGCGCCTGCGGGATGCGTTCGCGTACATGCGAGTTGAAGTCGCAATACGGGCACTTGGCCAGACAGAACGGCCAGTGGATATACAGCGCCAAGGTGTCCATGACGGGAGATATAGGCGATGTCGGAGCTGGCGGGGTCTGTTGCGCGGGTGCGTGCGGCGCTTTTGGCCGCTGGCCACCCGGACACGATCACCGAATTCCCCGCCGGCACCCGCACCGCCGCGGACGCCGCGGCCGCGGTGGGCTGCACGGTGGCGCAGATCGCCAAGTCGATCGTGTTCCGCCCGGTTGGGGACCAGGCGGGCCGCGCGGTGGTGATCATAGCCTCCGGCGCCAACCGGGTGGACCCGGCGAAGGCGTCCGCGGCACTTGGGGTGAAGCTGGCGCGCGCCGACGCCGACTGGGTGCGCGCCGTCACCGGCTTCGCGATCGGCGGCGTCGCGCCGATCGGGCATATCACCCAGCCGCTGCTGCTGTTGGATCAGGACCTGCTGGCGCTGGACGCGATCTGGGCGGCGGCGGGAACGCCGAGCAACGTGTTCCAGACCACCCCATCCGAACTGCAACGCATCACCGGCGCGCCGGCCGCCGAGGTCAAGCAGGCGTAGCTGGCGTGGGGTAGCTCGCCCGCGGGCGGATCAGCCGCCCGTCCTGGCGCTGCTCGAGCGCATGGGCGATCCACCCGGCGGTGCGTCCGGCCGCGAAAATCGCCAGCGCCGCCCCCTCGGGCAGCAACAGCACCCGCTCTAGCGCCACCAGCGCCAGATCGATGTTCGGCCGCTGCCCGGTCAGCTCCGCCACCGCGCCGAACATCTCTTGCCACCACGGCCCAGGGGCAAGTGGCGCGAGCAGTGCCGTCGCGCGAGGATCGCCGTCCGGATACAGCCGATGGCCGAAACCCGGGACATGCTCGCCGCGATCCAGTCGAGCGACAATGACAGCCCGTGGGTCCGCCTCCATCCCCGGCTCGGCGAGGAAGGCGCCCACACGCTCGGTCACGCCGCCGTGCAGCGGTCCGCTGAGTGCGGCCAGTCCGGCCAACAGACATGCCGGCAGGGCCGCCCCGGTCGAGGCGACCACGCGCACCGCGAAGGCCGAGGCGTTCAACTCGTGGTCCGCGCACAGCACCAGCGCGCGGCGGATCAGGTCCGCGCCGGCCGCATCAACCCCCCAGGCGTGTGCCATCGACAGGTGCACCGGGCCGTCGGCTCGCGCGTTGCAAGCGGCCTCGGCGATGCGCCGCAGCAGCGCCGCCGCGTCGGCGTGCAGGGCGGTGGGACTGCGCGCCCAGATGGCCGAGCCGGTCAGGCTGGCGACCCGGCGCATGCAGCGCGCGATCGGCGATCGTGGTTCACCGGGCACGAAGACCGATGTGCGCAGCGGCGGAAACTCCGGCGCCTCCCATAGCAGTGCCGCGGCTGCTTCCAGCGTCGCGGTGTGCGACAGCTCGATTGCGTCCTGGCCACGATACAGCAGCGCACCGTTGGCGATGCGGGTGATGCGCGAGGCCAGCACCGGCTCGCCGAAATCGATTGTCGAGGCGGCCACCGCCTGGCGTGCGCGGCCGCGGTGGCGGCGCTCGAGCAGCGCATCGATGCTGCGCGGGTCGTACAGGCTGCGGCGCGGGTCGGCTTCGTCGGCGCGCACTCGGACGAGACCCCGGCTGACGTAGGCGTAGAGCGTCTGGCGGGCGACGCCGAGGCGGGCCAGCGCGGCCTCGGTGTTTACCCAGTCGGCGCGGTCGGCTTCGATGGTGTTCATATTGATTGACTTGATCAAGATTGACGAACCGCACTCTCCGCGTTGGTGTCCCGCCGGTCAACTGGCTTCGGTCGGCTGCCTGGGGTCGATCGGACCCGGCCGGCTGACCCGGGGGGCGCCGACCCCGGCCACCTCAACCGGGGCAATCAGGGATGAGGACTCGCACATGGCGTTCAACAGCGGATTGGAAGGCGTGGTCGCCGCCGAAACCGTGCTCAGCGAGGTGGACGGCGAGGCTGGCCGCCTGGTTCTGCGCGGCCACCGCCTGCAGGACATCGCCGGGCGACGCAGCGTCGAATGGCTGATCGCCGAGCTGTGGTGCGGTTTTGCGGATGGCAATCTCCTGGAGCCGTCGGGCAATCTCTCGGAGCCGTCGCTGCGGCGCGACTTGGCGGCGATGCGGCGCGACTTGGCGGCGATGCGCGCCGCGGTGTTCGACGACATCGCGCCGCTGCTGCCCCAGGCCGCGCGCCTGGCCCCGATCGAGGCGTTGCGTTTGCTACTGGCCGCGGTTCCCGATGACGCGCCGGACCTGCCGCTGCGACTGACGGCGACGATGGCGGTCGGCCTCGCCGCCGTGCTGCGTGCTCGCGCCGGTGCCGAACCGGTGCGGCCCGACGCGACGCTGGGCCACACCACCGATCTGCTCCGCATGCTCCGCGGTGTCCCGGCGACATCGCGGGAAGTCGCGGCACTGGAAATCTATTTGTTGACCGCGACCGATCACGGCCTGAACGCCTCGACCTTCACCGCCCGCGTCGTTGCCTCCACCGCCGCTGGGTTGGCGTCCTCGGTGACCGCGGCGCTCTGCGCGCTGAAAGGTCCGTTGCACGGCGGCGCGCCGGGGCCGGTGATCGACATGCTGGATGCGATCGGCACGCCGGAGAACGCCGAGGCCTGGCTGGATGCCGCCGTGCTGCGCGGTGACCGGCTGATGGGCTTCGGGCACCGGGTTTATCGCGTCACCGACCCGCGGTCGGACGTGGTCAAGCGGGCGGTGGAATCGCTCGGCCGCGACCAGGGGCGGGTCCGCTACGCCGAGCACATCGAGCGTGCCGCGCTGGCGGTGCTGGCAAAGCGCAAGCCGGCGCGATCACTGCAAACCAACCTGGAATTCTACACGGCGCTGTTGCTGGAGGCGCTGGACATTCCGCGCGACGCCTTCACCGGCGTGTTCGCCGTGGCGCGCGTTGCCGGCTGGATTGCCCACGCGTTGGAGCAGTCCGCCGAGGCACGTCTGATCCGTCCGCAATCGCGCTACGTTGGGCCGGTGCCGATGGCTGCCTGAGGGCGTGGTGTCGCGGCGGCCGCGTCGCCGTGCGACCTTGATCGAGGGAGCGTGGGTTGGTTCGCGTGGTGGTACCGGGTTCGTGGTATTACCGAGTACGCTTCGCGGAATGATCCGGCTGCGGCGAGCGGCCCGTGGACTGAAATTCAGGAGTTCCGGGACGTGTGTATCAGGTGTCTGAATGATCGGCTCTTCGACGATACCCAATCGTCATGACGGCCCCCGGGTCAACCGCCCGAGGGCAGGCGGAGCCTGCTCCTGGCGAAGGCCGGAGGGGCGGCAACCACGGCTTCGCTTGCGGCACGAAGGCGAGTTGTGGATACCGGCCTTCGCCGGCATGACCGGGGTAGGCAGCGGCGGCATGACGGGGGTAGGCAGCGGCGGCATGACGGGGGTAGGCAGCGGCGGCATGACGGGGGTAGGCAGCGGCGGCATGACGGGGGGCACGCGGTATTCCCCATGCGCGGAAGGTCAGCTCAGGTCATGCGAACGACCGTTCCGCCGCGCTCGACGCGCAAAACGTCGGGGATGTCGAAGTCGGCATGGTAGATATCCTTTTCGTAGCTCTCGCCGTTGGCCGGGCACATGCCACACACCGGTTCCGGGCCGCGTTTCAAATGGAATTCCAACTCGGCGTCGGAACAGGTCACGCCAATTCCGTTATAGGCCAAATACGGGCCCCATTCCTCAATTGACTGCAGGGAGAATTTCTCCGCGGCAAGATGCAGGCTGGCAGTCTGCGGGCACTTCCATAGACGGCGTTCGAACAGGACGACGCACTCCTTCGCGGGACATTTCCGCCAGCTCTCCTTGAAATCTCCGTCCGCGTAGGGCTTCATGAATTGGCCGAGGCCCATATGATGCCGTTTCCAACCCACACGATTGTCGCTCGAGATAGCCCTGATACCAAATTTGGCCACCCATCCATTAATGACGTTCATGCTCTCCTGAAGCTTGGCAAGGTAGGCATCGTCATTGGAATGAATCGACACCGAGAGACTGGTATTCGGTGCGGTGAGCAGGTGGGGCAAAATCGGGCATTTGTCCAATTGCAGCCCATTGGTGATGATCTGGATATGGCTGTCCGGCAGCAATTGCCGAAGGGTCAGAAAGATTTCGGGGAGTTGCCGATTGACCAGCGGCTCACCGCCAAGGATTTTGACCATCCTCGGCTTGACCCGCTTCGACCATGCCGAAACCGTTTCACGAATTTCGTCGGCTGACACCATCGTCTTGATGTTGTAATTCGAATAATAGCAGCAGCCATCGCAACGCAAATTGCACACGTGCGTAATCGGCACCTCAAGGTACGGAATTGTCAGCATTGATCGCCCTTCGTACGCATTCTTCGCGAAACGTCCGTCCGCCCATGGCTGCCAGGCAGTCCGACGCCTGCGATAGGTGAGCTCGAGCGCAGTCGCATACGCTTTGATCGTGAATTGACGGTAAACCGCGCTCAAGAAAGTCGGATCGAACCGGCCCGATCGTTGCAAACCAACCCGGAAAGCGATACCGCGCTGCTGCTGGCGACGCTGAATATTCCGCGCGGCGCCTCGCCGACGTGGCCCCGCGGCGCACTCGCCGACGTGGTCGCGCGGCTCGCGACTCGGACTGGATCGCCGCACGCGCCGGCGCGGTCCGCAAGCTGGCATTTTCGCGTCCATCCCGCTTTCGGGAAGCAACGCCGCAAGTATGAGTTGTGCAAACCTTGCGGGGACAGCACCATCATCCTGTCGCAACGGCGTGCCCTTGTGTGCGAGGGTCACAAGCGGCGCGACACCGCGCCGCGCCGTGCCACGGAGGAAAGGCTTGTCGACCACGCTGCGAAGGAACGCGGGTATTCTGGCGGTGGTCGCCACCGTGCTGCTGGTAGGCGCCATCGGGCTGCTGACGTGGTTCCAATTCACCAGCACCCGCCAGGCGCGACTCTGGGTTCGCCATACCGACCAGGTCATCACCACCGCCGATGAGCTGGGCTTCGCGCTGCGCGATGCCGAAACCGGCCAGCGCGGCTATCTGCTCACCGGTCAGCCGGACTACCTTGCCCCGTACCGCGACGCGCTGGGGCGCATCGCCGTGCTGCAGGATGAACTCCGCCGGCAGACCGCCGACAATCCCGGTCAGCAGGCTCGTCTGCGTGACATGGCACCGCTGCTTCAGCGCAAGCTGGACGAACTGGCGCAAACCGTGGCGCTGCGGCGCGACGCCGGGCCTGACGCCGCGCTGGCTGTCGTGCGGACGGACCTCGGGCTCCACCTCATGGAGCAGGTCGAGGGGTTGCTGCGTGGTATGCGCGATGCGGAAGAGCATCTGCTCGAGGCGCGGCGGCAAGATCTCGACCGCACGGAAAGCCTCACGCGCTGGCTCGCGGTGGGCGGTTCGGCCCTCGCGGTCGTGCTGTTCGCCGTGGCCGGTCATCTTTTGGCACGCACGCGCGTGCAGCTACTGGACGCTGAGGCCGAGCAACATGCACTGATGACGCAAATGCGCACGGCGTTCGACAGCGTCAGCCAGGGCATTGCCGCGTTTGGCGCCGATAGCCGCCTGGTGCGCTGGAACGAGCGGTTCGCCGCCCTGCTCGGTTTGCCGGGCGCGATGATGCGGCCCGGCACCACCTATGAAGCGCTTGTCGAGCAGCTTGCGACCGGCGGCGTTGCCTTCCTGGAAACCGAGGGCCAGATCCGCCATGGGCGCGGCGGGCGCGCGCCGGGCGAACCGGTGGTGTATGAGCGGACGCGCGCCGCCGACGGCCGCAGCTTCGAGCTGCGCCGTACTGCCCTGCCGGAAGGCGGTTTCGTGCTGACGGTGACCGACACGACCGAGCGCGTCCGCGCCGAGGCCACCGCGCGGGATTCGCAACGGCTGCAGGCGATGGGCCAGCTTACCGGCGGCATCGCGCATGATTTCAACAACCTGCTGACCGTCGTCCTGCTCAACCTGGAGTTCGCCCAGAACAAATCGGAGCCGGAGGCGCCCGCCCTGACATATGTCGACCGGGCCATCTGGGCGGCCAGGCGCGGTGCGGCGCTGAACCACCAGTTGCTGGCGTTCGCCCGCAAGCAGCCGCTGACGCCGATGCCGATCATCCTGTCCGACACGCTGCCCGACATGGCGAACCTGCTGCGCCGGACGCTGGGCGAGCACATCGAGGTTCAGGTGGTGGACGCGGCCGGGCTGTGGCCGGCGATGGCCGACCCGGCCCAGGTGGAGAGCGCGCTGTTGAACCTGGCCCTGAACGCCCGCGACGCCATGCCGGACGGCGGCCGGCTGACGATCGAGGTCGCCAACAAAGTACTGGATTACGATTACGCCCGCCGGCACACCGAGGTGACCCAAGGCGACTACGTGATGCTGGCCGTCTCGGATACCGGCAACGGCATGCCGCCCGAGGTGGTGGCGCGGGCCTTCGAGCCGTTCTTCACCACGAAGGGGGCTGGCATGGGGACCGGCCTCGGGCTTGCCATGGTGTTCGGTTTCGCCAAGCAGTCCAGCGGCCATGTGAAGATCTACTCGGAGCCTGGTGAGGGCACCACGGTGCGGCTTTACCTGCCGCGCGCGATCGGGTTCCTGTCGGCCGGGTCCTCGCGTGACGAGGCGCCGGTGGAGCTGCCGCATGGTGCGGCCACGGTGCTGGTGGTGGAGGACGACACCGCGGTGCGCGAGGTGGCGGTGGAGATGCTGCGCGACCTTGGCTATCGGGTGCTGGCGGCGGCGGATGGGGCGGAGGCGCTGCGCGTGTTTGGCGAGAACGATGCCAAGGTCGATCTGCTGCTGGCCGACGTCGTGCTGACCGGCGGCGTGAAGGGCGATGAGGTGTCACGTCGGCTGACCGAGGTGCGCCCTGGGCTGCGGACGCTGTTCATGTCCGGCTACACCGAGAACGCGATCGTGCACCATGGCCGGCTGGACGACGGGGTTCAGCTGATCGGCAAACCGTTCCAGCGGCAGCAGTTGGCACGCAAGGTGGCCGAGATGCTGGGGGCCTCGCGTTTCGCCGGTTCGCTCGGGGGGGACAGCAAGGTGGTCGACCTTGCTGGCAGGGACCGCGGGCGCGGCGGCTTGTAGCGTCTCAGTTTGCAACCTGTACCGGTCCGCACCGCCCCCCGGCGGCTGACCTGGAGCGTGCATTTGCGACGGTCGTGGCGCGAGCGGTCAGTTGAACCGCCAAGACGCCAAGTCGCCAAGACATATAGGCGGTGCGACGTGGCTGTGTGCGGGGCGGATGAAACCTTGGCGTCCTGGCGGTTCACTGGCGTTGCCATCGGCGGCGCACAGCCACGGCAAGTTCCAAATGCGATTGTCTTGTCGTAACCGAGTGGTGATTTGACAGCGGCGCGGCTTGAACTTAGTTGGCGGGTTCGTGCTGTAGGGCGCAACGGCCTTTGGGCCGGACGGGCCATGCCCGCCTACGTATCGTCAACCGTAACGTGCGCCCGATGCCCAACCTCGAGAACCTGAAAAAGCAAGCAAAGCTGTACCGACGCTGGCATCGTGACCGGTACTATCCGGTTGCGGCGCGCATCAGGGCGGTGCTGCCGCGCTATCGCGATCTGAGCGACCTGGACGTGCTCGCGCACAGCTTCAAGCTGTCCGACGCGCAGGAACTGGTCGCAAGGAAGTCTGGGTTCGAAAGCTGGGAGGCGCTCCGCAAAGGAGTTGAAACCATGACTGATACGGAAGCTCAGATCCTGTCCAAGCCGGTCCTGCTGGCTGCCGAGCCGCAACTCTTCGTTGCAGATATCGCGGCCTCCTGCGAGTTCTACGTCGGCAAGCTGGGGTTCTCGGTCGCCTTCACCTATGGCGAGCCACCGTTCTACGGACAGGTGTTTCGTGACGGCGCACGACTGAATTTTCGCTGCGTGTCCGGGCCGGCCATCGAACCGCGGCTGCGGGACAAGGAAGATCTGCTTTCGGCGTCGATAACCCTGGATGACGCAAAGCCGCTGTTTCTGGAGTATCAGGCCGCCGGCGTGCCGTTCCACCAAGTGCTCAAGACGGAACCATGGGGTGCCCGGACGTTCATTGTGCGTGATCCGGATGGCAACCTGATCCTGTTCGCGGGCCGCGGGGAATAGCCGGCTGGCTGACGGCTGTCGCGCCCGAGTGGGCTGCAGCAAAGCAAGCAATCAATCGGGCACAGAGTTGCACCGAGTGCACACAGAGTTTCGCTGAGAGAAAGCAAATGGCGCTGCGCGCAAGGTCACTTCGGCCGGCGCGTCACTCACTAGCGCTAAGCGCCATTCAATCTTCTCAGTGAATCTCTGTGCGCACTCGGTGCAACTCTGTGTGCGCTTGATTGCTTGCTTGCCGCGCTCCGCACATCCGGACCCTGCCATCCGGTTTGCTGCGCGCGTTGCGCGTGGCCCCCGGTGGATCTTCCCTGCCGAAGATCGAGCGACCCGAACCGGTCAGCGGCGGGCCGGGCTCGCCGGATCAAGCGGCTCGGGCAGGGCCACCGCGAAGTGGCAGCGGCGCGCTTGACGCGGCGCGGGGGGCGGCTATGACCGCGCTGAGCTCGGGGCTGGGGCACGGGCGCGACATCAGGCAGGACGGCATGGCGATCGACACCACAGACGCGCCACCCGCGCCGCGGATCGATGGTGTGGCGGATCTGACCGTCGTGGTTCCCTGTTATAACGAACGGCCGAACGTGGCGCCGCTGGTCGAGCAGCTGCACGTCGCGCTGGCCGGCATCGCCTGGGAGGTGGTGTTCGTTGACGACAACAGCCCGGACGGCACCGCGGCGGAGGCGCGCCGGTTGGCTCGGCTCGATCCTCGGGTGCGCTGCATTCGGCGGATCGGGCGGCGCGGGCTGTCTTCGGCGGTGATCGAGGGCGCGCTGGCGTCCTCGGCGATGTTCATCGCGGTGATGGATGGCGACCTGCAGCACGACGAGACACGGCTGCCGGTGATGCTGGCGGCGCTGCGCAGCGGGAAGTACGACCTGGCGGTGGCCAGCCGGTACGTGTCGGGCGGCGATGCGGCGGGGCTGGCCTCGCGCTGGCGGCATGTGCTGTCGGACGCCGGCGCGACGCTGGCGCATCGGTTCCTGCCGGTGAAACTCAGCGATCCGATGAGCGGGTTCTTCATGCTGCCTCGGGCGCTGTTCGAGCAGCTTGCGCCCGGCCTGACCGCGCAGGGGTTCAAGATCCTGCTGGACCTGGTGCTAACCAGTGAGATGGCGCCGCGGGTGATCGAGGTGCCGGCAGAGTTCCGCAAGCGGCTGGCGGGTGAGAGCAAGCTGGACGTGCTGGTGCTGACGCAGTTTGCCGGGCTGCTGGTGGACAAGACGCTGGATGGCCTGGTGCCGCTGCGTTTCGTTTCGTTTGCGGCGGTGGGCCTGCTGGGCATCGGCGTGCACCTGCTGGTGCTGATCGGCGGGCGCGAGACGCTGGGGCTGGGGTTCGCGACGGCGCAGATCGGCGCGACGGTGGTGGCGATGGTGTTCAACTTCGCGCTCAACAACCAGATCACCTACCGCGACCAGCGGCTGCGCGGGCCGCGGTTGTGGCGCGGGCTGCTGCTGTTCATGGTGGTTTGCGGCATTGGCGCGGTGGCGAATGTCGGGATTGCGCGGGTGCTGTATGAGACCCACACCAATTGGACCGTGGCGGGCGGAATCGGCGCGGTGATCGGGGTGGTGTGGAACTACGCGGTCTCGGCGACGCTGGTGTGGCGCGCGCGTTGACGCCGGCCGGCGCCAGGCTGGCTGTGCCGGCGCCGGGCGAGCCCGGGTTGGCCGGGCGGTTGGCGCGGCCCAGTTTGGGGCGACTTAATCCGGCGCCTCCCAGTCTGGCCCGGCCTAGGTTGGCCCCGGTCAGTCTGACCCCGCCCTGATTGGTCTCATCCAGATTGGTCTTACCTCGGTTGGTCTCACCCAAATTAGCGTTCGCCGCGCTGGCCGCGCTGACCCTGGTGCGGCTGGTGGCGGCGGCGGCGGTCCCGCTGTCGCCGGACGAGGCCTATTACTGGGTGTGGTCGCGCGCGCTGGCGGCCGGATACCTGGACCATCCGCCGATGGTTGCGCTGTGGATCCGTGCCGGCGCGGCGTTGGCGGCCTGGGGTCCGGCCGGCTTGGGGCTTGGCGGTGACGGGGCGCTGGGCATTCGGCTGCTGGCGCCGCTGTCCTCGGCGCTAGGGTCGTGGCTGCTGTGGCAGGCCGGCGAACGGCTGCTGCCCGGGCGCAACGTCGGGCTGGCCGCCGCGGCGCTGCTGAACGCAACGCTGCTGCTGGGCGCCGGCGCGGTGACGATGACGCCGGACACGCCGCTGCTGTTCTTCTGGGTCTGCACGCTGTGGGCGCTGACGCGGGTGTGCCGCGATGGCGGCCGGAGCGGCGTGCGAGTTGGTGGCCAGGGTGGAGTCGCAGGTGGCGTCCCGGTAGAAGCCGCTTGTGGTGGCGGGGCGTGGTGGCTGGCGGTGGGGGTGTTCGCCGGGCTGGCGCTCGACAGCAAATATACTGCTGCGTTCCTGGTGCTGGGGATCGCGCTTTGGCTGCTGGTTGCCGGGCGGGGGTGGCTGGCGCGGCGCTGGCCGTGGCTGGGTCTTGTTGCCGGGCTTGTGGTGGTGTCGCCGGTGCTGTGGTGGAACGCGGCGCACAACTGGGTGAGCTTTGCCAAGCAAGGCGCCCGGATCGACGAATGGCGGCCGGCGCGGGCGGCGCAATTCCTGGGCGAGTTGGTCGGCTCGCAGCTCGGCCTGGCGACGCCGCTGGTGTTTGTGCTGTGCGTCGCCGGACTGTGGCTGGCGTGCCGGCTTGCCTGGCGAACGCGCGAGCCGGCCTGGACGCTACTCGTGGCGCTCAGCCTGCCGGCCGTGGCGGTATTCGTGGAGCACGCGTTCGCCGACCGGGTGCAAGGCAACTGGCCGGCAATCATCTACCCGGAAGCGGTGATCGCGGCGGCCGGGCTGCGAGCACCAACCTGGCGGCGATTGTACCGCCCGGCGGTGGCGCTGGGGCTGGGAATTGCATTGATGGTGTATCTGCAGGCCTCGCTGGCGTTGCTGCCGGTGCCGATCCGGTTCGATCCGACTGCATTGCAGCTTGCCGGATGGCCGGGGTTGGCGGCGCAGGTAGAGGCGGCGCGGCAGCGGGACGGCGCCAGCTTCGTTGCCGCGGACCAGTACGGGGTGGCGAGCGAACTGGCCTATCGGTTGCCAGGCGATGTCCAGGTGGTTGGGATCGATCCGCGCTGGCGCCTGTTCGACCTGCCGGCTGCTGAGTTGGATGGCCGGGTCGGGATTCTGGTGCGCACCGAGCGGCGGGAGACACTGAGCGGTGCCGGACCTTGGGCGGCGCTGGAGCCGCTCGGCGTGGTGGCGCGGCAGCGGGATGAGCAGACGGTGGAGTTGTATCGGCTGTATCGGGTGACCGGCGGTGACCGGACGGATGCGACGGTGCTGCCTTGGCGGTGAACCAAGGCAGGCCGGGGCTTTGCCCCGGACCCCACCAAGGGGCGCTGCCCCTTGGATCCCCGCCAAGGGCGGAGCCCTTGGAACCCGCCCGTTGATTGGGGTGAGGGAGGGGAGGATTGGGCCGGCCTGGGCTGGCGCCTTCACACCGGCCGATTGTCGGTGTGAAGGCGCCAGCCCAGGCCGGCCCAATCCTCCCCTCCCTCACCCCAATCAAAATGGATGGAGTCCAGAGGCTCCGCCTCTGGTGGGGGGGCCAGGGGGGCAAAGCCCCTTGGCGGGTTTCAGGGCAGCGTCCTGACCTTCCTGCGTTCACCGCCAACGCGGCGCGCCTGGCATTGCGCAATTGCGGTTTCTCGCCAATGCTCCGCCGGCGACGGCGGCCGTGGAATTTCCGGCCTGGTGCAGCGTCGGTCAGCCGACACCATGAGGGGGGACGACATGAACGACATGACCGAGATCACCGGCCTGCGCGAGTATCCGCTGGCCCGGCGCAGCCTGATGATGACCGGCCTGATCAGCGGTTTCACGCTGGCGACAACGCGGGTGGACGCCCAGACGATCCACACTGACACCAACGGGTTGGATGCGGGGGAGACCAAGATCCCGACCACGAGCGGCGATCTGCCGGCATATTACGCGCGGCCGGCCAAGGGCAGCGGGTTTCCGACCGTGCTGGTGACCGAGGAGATCTTCGGCGTGCACGAGCACATCAAGGACCTCTGCCGCCGGCTTGCGAAGGACGGCTATCTCGCCGTGGCGACCGAGTATTACGCGCGGATCGGCGATCTTTCGAAGATGACCGACACCCCGACGATCTTCAAGGACGTGATTTCCAAGACGCCCGACGGGCAGATGATGAGCGACATGGACTCGACTGCGGCGTGGGCGGCGAAGAACCAGGGCAGCGCCACGAAGCTCGCGGTGACCGGGTTCTGCCGCGGCGGGCGGCAGACCTGGCTGTATGCCGCGCACAATCCGGGTTTGAAGGCGGCGGCGGCGTGGTATGGGCCGGTCAACACGCCGGACACCGACATCCAGCCGCACAGCCCGCTGGAAGTCGCCGATCAACTGAAATGCCCGTTGCTGGGCCAGTATGGCGGGCAGGACGCCAGCATCAAGCTCGATGACGTGCACGCGGCGGAGGCCAAGGCGAAGGCGGCGGGCAAGATCGTCGAGATCGTTGTCTACCCGGACGCTCCGCACGGGTTCAACGCCGACTACCGGCCCAGCTACCGCGCGACCGACGCGACAACCGCGTGGCAGCGCATGCTGACCTGGTTCAAGACCTACGGCGTTGCCTGAGGAGGGCAGGTCCATGGCCGATCCGCACCCGGAGGACAGCGCCGGCGTCAGGCGCTGGTTCGAGACGCTGGCGGCGCATGTCCGCGAGGTCGACTATGTCGGCGCACGGCCGATCTTCGCACCGGACATGATCGCGTTCGGCACTTTCACCGATTTCATGACCGGCCAGCCGGCGGCGGAGAAGGCGCAGTGGCGCAGCGTGTGGGAGAACATTGACGGCTTCACCTGGCGCCCGGACCTCCGCGTGCTCGTCTCGCCGGACCGCAAGCAGGCGGTGGGGATGGGGATTTTCGATTCTACCGGCTACCTGAAGGACGGCACCGCCTATGCACGGCCGGGGCGTGCGACGGTGGTTTTCGTGCGCGAAACGGTCGACGCACCGTGGCTGGCGCAGCACACGCATATGTCGCTGTTCCGCAACGTTCCGACGCAGTCGTTCAAGGGCAAGCCCGAAAAGGCAAGCTAGCCGCGGCCAAGGTTGGGGGGTCTGATGCGCCGCGCCTGAACGCGACAATGGGGGGGGCATGCGGTGATTATACCGAGCGCCGAGCGTTGCCTCATGCGGGTCGGACCATCCCACTGACAATTCGCGCTTTTCGATCAAAGAAGAGTTAACTTTTGGAAGAGTTAACTTTTGGGGCGCGTAGTATGACGCGTGCCTGTGCGCTTGCGCGCGGTGGCGGTCGGTCGGGACACTTTGCGCGAGCGGGCGTAGGGGCTCGATCTACGACCGCAGAGTGCGCGGGGAAGAATCGCGAGACACTCACAAACACGGGTTGGTGCGGCGTGTTCAGGGTTGGTTGCTTATCCAGGCCGTTGCGTGTGTGGCTGTTGTTGCCGGTGCTCGCGATGTTGACGATGGCGGCCGACCTGCCGCCCGATGACCCGGGGTTTTGTCCGCCGAACAAGAGTTGTCACGGCTGCGGTTGTGCGGGCGGCCCGGGGTATCGCGGTCCCAACGGTCGCTGCGTCGGGTTCCGGGAGTTGGAGCGGGTCTGTGGCACACCGCCGACCGAACGTTGTGTATTCGAAAACTCGCCCGGTACCGGCGAGCACGCGGAATGTGCGCTGCGTCGTCGAGGGAAGCAGGCGCATGATCCCGCAGCCAATCCAAGTGGGTCTGGGGCGACGTCCTCGCTTGCCCCGGCGAAGCGGGATGGGGCCGATTGAACCGTTGAGGGGGCCGTCCGGGAAGATGGGCCGGCGTTCATGGTAGATTGACGGTCGCGGCTCATGGTGGTGTTGCGGCTGGACGTTCCGTGCCGCATTGGGTTCGGGGGCTGGTCCGCTCGGCACCGGGCCGCAGGAGTGTTTCCAGGGCTTTCGTTTGATTTTCGACCGCTTTTGCGATGATCTCGTATACGCGATGTTCGCCGGAATCTGCGCCCTGCCGCAAGTCCGCAAGCAAGGATCACCACGGAGACACGGAGGCACCGAGCAGAAAAGCCAAGTGATCAACTTGATGTTCTTCTCCCTGTCTCCGTGGTGATTTTTATTGCAAATGGTTACCAAAGATGCGGATTTCCACATGCGAATGGTACTGACCCATTTGGGGCTGCGTCCTCGTCATGTCGGCCCCGGGTCAAGCGCCCGAGGACAGGCGGAGCCTGCCCTTGGCGAAGGCCGGGGGGTCGGCATCGACGACTTGCCTTCGTGCAGCAAGCGAAGTCGTGGATGCCGGGCCTGCGCCCGGCATGACGTGGGGATCCCCGCATGACGTGAGTATCCCCCGCATGACGTGGGGATCCCCGGCATGACGTGGGTATCACTGAAAAGTCGATGATGCGGGCGCCTCGTATGAGACGCCCGGACTTCGCCAACCCTCAGGCGATTGCGGCAAGCTGCGCCGCCGCTTCGTCCTCTTCCTCGATCCGTAGCGCGTCGTTGAATTTGTTGAAGAAGCCGCACAGCGTGATGCGCAGGGTCAGCTCGACGATCTGCGCCTCGGAGAAATGTTCTCGTAGCCGATCGAACAGCCGGTCGCGCAGCCGGTGCGGATCGTTCCAGGCGGCGATGGTGTATTCCACCACCAGCCGATCGACCGCGTCGAACTCCGGATGGTCGGCGTGGTCCAGAACGCGGTCCGCGCCGGCGGGCGAGATGCCCTCGGTCGCCAGGAACGGCTTGTGGTGCGCGACACAGTAGTCGCATTCGTTCAGCTTGGAGACGGTGACGATCGCCAGTTCCAGGTAACGTTTGGGCAACGTGTTCGCTGCGCGCAGCTCCATCAGCATCGCCATCAGGTGGCGTAGCGCTGCGGGCACGTGGGCGAACACCGCGACCTGATTGCGGAACGGGCCGTAGCCGGCGGCGAAGCGCTCGTAGATGTCGGCGAGGTCGGCCGGCAGTTCGGTGGATGGAATGCTGCGAACGCGTGCCATGCTGGCCCCCTTGCCCTCGATGTCCGCTTGCTCTCGATGCCCGCTTGCTCTCGATGGCGGAGTGTCACCCGGCGATCAGGCCGCGGCTAGCCAGGCGCCGATATTTGCGGTCAGCGCCGCGATGGTCAGCGGCTTGACGACCTGGTCGTCCATTCCCGCCGCCAGGCTGCGCCGTCGGTTTTCCTCCATCGCGTCGGCGGTCAATGCGATGATCGGCGTGCGGCGGCCCTGGAATGCCTCGATCTGGCGAATTGCCCTGGCCGCTTCCGCGCCGTCCATCTCCGGCATGTGGCAGTCCATCAACACCAGATCGAACGTGCCGTTGCGGTAGGCGACGATCGCCTCCAGGCCGTTGCGCGCCTTGGTGACCGTGCAGCCGAGTGTCTCGAGAATGGCCTGGGCGACTGCCAGGTTGGGGATGTTGTCGTCGACCAGCAGGACGTGGATTGTTTCCCGTCCTGCGCCTCGCACGGCCTGCTGGAATGCGGTGACGTCGGGCGCCACGTAATCCGCATCCGCATCCGCATCCGCATCCGCATCCGCCGCGGCCGGTGGCAGTGCGGAGTTGTCCGATCCGGGAGCGGTCCGAGGGGAGATTGACCCGGAGATGCCTGGCCCAGCGGGAATGGGCCCAGTGGGAACGGGCTCAGCGGGGACCGGCTTAGCGGAGACGAGCTCAGTGGGAACGCGCTCAGCGGAGACGAGCCCAGGGGGGCTGGGCTTCGCCGGGATGGGCTTGGCGGGGACGGGCTTGGCGGGGACGAGGCCAGCGGGGATGCGCCTGGCGGGAACAAAGCTATCGAGGACGGGCCCAGGGGGGATGGGCTCGGCGGGAACCGGCTCAGCGGGCGCGCCCGATGCCGGTGGCGCCGGGTGCGGTGGCGCTGTCTCGGCGGGCTTGTCCAGCACGACGGTGAACCGGAAGGTGGAGCCGGCGCCGGGCTTGCTCTGCACGCTGATCTCGCCGCCCATCGCGTGACACAGCCGGCGCGCGATCGACAACCCGAGGCCGGTGCCGCCATAGCGGCGCGTGGTCGATGCATCAGCCTGGGTGAACGCATCGAAGATCACCAACTGGGTGGCCGCTTCGATGCCGATGCCGGTGTCGGCGACCTCGAAGGCCAATCGCATCGACTTTGCGGTGTCCTGCTCGCAGGCGACGCTGATCGAGATCGCGCCGGACGGCGTGAACTTGATGGCATTGCCGACCAGGTTCGACAGCACCTGCCGCAGGCGGTGCGCATCGCCGAGCAGCGCGACATTGAGCTGATCGGGCACCTCCGAGGTCAGGGTCAGGCCCGTGGCGTGCGCCGGTTCGGTGAACATCACGCGGACATCCTGCACCAGCGATGGCAAGTGGAACGGCGCGCGCTCCAGGGTCAGCTTGTCGGCGTCGATCCTGGACAGGTCGAGAATGTCATCAACCAGGCGCAGCAATGATTGGCTCGACTGCTGCGCAAGGTCGAGATAGTTCAACTGGCTGGGCGTCAATTGGGTCAGGCGCAGCACTTCGACGGATCCAATCACCGCGTTCAGCGGCGTGCGGATCTCGTGGCTCATGTTGGCGAGGAACTGCGTCTTGGCCGCATTGGAGAGCTCGGCCTGGCGCAGCGCGGAAAGGGTCTCGGTGTTCTGCCGCCGCAGGTCCGCGAGCATGGAGTTGAACGCCTGCCCGAGCCGGCTGATTTCCAGCGGCACGAGGCCACCGAACGCCGGCACGGATACCTGCTGGTTGCCGGCGAGCACGGCCTCGGCGGTGCGTGCGACCTGGCGTACCGGGCGGGCGAGATAGCCGGCAAGCAGCCAGCTCAGCAGCGCGGCGGCGACGAAGGACGCCGCCGCGATGGTCAACGCAATGCCGCTGACCTGGCCGGCGCGTCGGCGCAGTTCCGAGATCGGCTGCACCACCATGACGCCCCAGCCGACCCCGGGCACGGCGGTGTATCCCGCGATCATGTCGGCATCGAACGCCGGCGAGAAGAATCGGGCCACGCCGGTTTCGCCGCGCATCATCGCCTGCACTGCGTTGATCCCGGAGAGGTCTTTCGAGGCCAGCACCCAGTCCCGGATCGGATGCGCGATCACCCGTCCCTCGGCGTCGATGATAACGGCGTGGCCGCGGTCGCCGAACGCGATCTGGCGCTGCAGCGACACCAGATAGTCGGTGCTGATCATGCCGACACCGAGCTGGCCGCCGGGAAGTTGCTTGACCAGGTAGAACACCGGATCGCCTGCCGTGTCGTGCTCCAGATTGGTCAGCTTGGGCTGCGGGCCCGACGAGGTGGCGAGCGCCCACCAGGACGCGACCTGCGCCGGGTCGATCACCGGGCGGCGGTCCGACAGGCCTGGCAGGGTGGCCACCACATGACCATTCGGCGTTAGGACACACAGGTGCAGGATGCCAACCGAGCGCAGCAGTTCCGCGATCCCATCCACGTTGGAATTGATCGCGCCACCGTCAAACGCGACGGAGAACGCCGACTTCACGTCGGTCGCGTAGCGCGACGCCGCGTTGGTGAGATTGCGCGCGACCAGCAGGTGCCGTTCGCGGACCGAGGCGACCTCGTTCTTGAATGAAGCGTGCTCGTCCCATAGCGCCACGGCCAGCAGCGGCGGGGCGATTACGATGAAGAACGCGAGGAACAGCAGCGACCGCATGTCTGGCCTGGGTCGCCAGCGTGGCAGACGGACACCGGGGCGCTGGCCGTTGGCAAGTCCTTGGCCCACGGCCGGCGCGCCCGGCGGGCCGGGCTGTGTCGGTGCTGGTGCTGGCGTGCTGGCGCTCATGCCCCTCCACGTGGCGTGACCCGGGCTGGATGGTCAGTCTGGCACGCTTCGTTGAGGTTCGGTAGCGATCGGTTCGGCAGCAATTGGCCCCGATCAGGCGGTGACGCCGACTTGCGTGTTCGATCGCCGCCGATGACGCAGTATGCCCAATGCCAGCAGGCCGGTGCTCAGCACGGGTGCCATCGGTGGCTCCGGTACCGCTGCGAGATTGTCGGCCGCCACCGCGGTGCCGATCGCATCGCCGAGCGCCAGCGCCTCCTGCACGGCAAGGGGCGTGTGGATGCCACCGACCACCCGGCTGAACTCCGCGCCCAGAAATCCGCCCGACGCCTGCGAGATGCTGGTGAAGGTCTCGGCGATCGGACAGATCAGTGGGCTGGCGTTGTAGGCGGGATCGGCAGTGAAATCGGCATTTAGTACGGCAACGGTTCCGGCATTGTTGCAATTGCCCCCGGTCACTGACTCCGGAACGCCGTCCAGCATGCAGCCGATGATGTTGCCGTCGCTATCGTGGGTGGGGGTGCCGCCACCGGCGCAACCGGCTCCGGCAATCGAATAGAATTTGCCGTTGAGCGCGCAGCCGATGATGTTGCCGACGCTGTCCAGGGTGGCGGTGCCGCCATTGCAGTAGGCGACCGAGGTGGAGGTGAACGTCACGTTGTCGGTACCGATTGCATCAGCGAGAGCGGTTGCGGCGGCGCCGCTGAAGGCGGGGTGGCCGGCGACGTAGTCGGGATGCGGCGGCGTCACGATCAGCGACGACCAGGTGGGATCGCAGGTGGTGAAGTTGGGACTCCAGTTGTTGCAGTCCTGAATGGCGGTGACCGGCCGCCATGAATTGTAGTCGTATTTGATCCCCCAGGCGCCAATGCCGGCGTCGTCCAGGGCAAGGCCGACCAAGGCTGTCGCTTGCGCGGTCCGCAGCAGACTGAGCCCCTGCTCGGTCGCGACCGTGTCGGCGATCTGCACCCAGTGACCCGGCGGCTGCAGCGTGCCGCCCGGATCGTTCCAGAACAGCGCAGCCTGGGCTTCGGCGGCGGATTCGGGCTTAAAACCTGCCGCACCGCAGGTGGCCGCCACGTTGGCGGGCAGCGCGGTGCGGGAGCCTTCGCACTCCGTCTGCAACACCTGGAGATTGTAGGCTGACGAGGTGAGGCCTGCGGCGGTTGCCGTGTAGGGGGCGGGGATCGTTGCCTGAAGCGCGGCCAGGGCCGGACTGGTCATGCCCATCGGAGTGACACTTCCCCAGGTCGGCGTCATCGCCGGCCGCGTGGCCGGTGGCTGATAGACCCCTGGCGCGTTGCTCGCCGGGGTGTAGGGATTCGTGATCGTATCCAGGATGGCACCTTTGGGACCGCCGGTGCCGTCGTCGGCCGTCGCATTGAGCATCGCGGTGCCCGTTGCGGTGCCCAGTGCGATGCCGTTGGCGATCGCCGAGCCGCGGCCGAAGCTGGTGAGCTCGGTTGCCAGGCTGGCGACGTCCGCCGTGACTGCGGTCATCTGGGCGACGCTTGGGCCGATCGAAGCGGTGGCGTACATCGGATGCGCGCTGAGGACGCTTGACGGGAAATAGCTGGCTCCCTTTACGCCCTGGTATTGTTGGTAGAGCGAGGTGCCGGGGTTCACATACAGGTTGTCCATCACGGTGATGGCGGCCTGTAACGCTGCCGCATTGGCCGAGGCGCCGGACACCGCGCCGCCGGTGTAGGCGATCGGCGCGAGCGTGCTGCCGGTGGCGGCGTTTACCGCGTCGTACATCGCGCCGTCGACCAGCGCGATCTCCCGCGCGACCTCGGGCGGACCGTCGATCAGCGGGGCCGAGGTGTTCTGGATGATGTTCAGCAGCTGGTTGTTGACATCGGTAATGACGTCCGCCCGGGCGATGGCGATTGGCGCGAGCATCGCAAGCCCGACTGCGCCACATAGCGGGATGACCAGGTCGAGGAGCCAACTTCGTGTGCGGTTGAAAATTTGTCGGCGGCGCGCCATGCCGGTGCCCCCACTCGGCAGTTCCTGAGAACTATACGCCACTTCGGGATTCATTCAATGTGCGTTACATTGAGCCGTACGAGATTGGGGGCGGTGCTTCCCTGCTCAAGGGTCGGTGCGGAACCGCGCAGCGGTCACCACGTCTGCTGTCAGCGCCGCCTGTACCGCGCCGGCTCCGGCTGCGCTGCGCGTGACGGCGACGACGGAGCGGAACCAAGGCACCTCGGCCCGCGCCCGCGCAAGGAAGAGCCGGCCTAACGCCTGCGCCACCGGGCCGCGCGGCGCGCAGCAGGTGCAACCCAAATTATGCCCAAAACGCTGCGTTGACCCGGCCGGCAGGTTGAACCACGCCACGGCGGGGTGATCCGCCGGGACGTCCCCTTCGATCAGTAGTGCGTCGTCCGGCCCGGCATCGTTCGCCGTTCCGAGCCGCACGCTGATTCGCGCATCGTTCGTATCCATCATCTGGCGATTATATACTTGACTGACAAGCGCAGTCCTCACGATTTCGTGATGAGAAATGAAGTTATCGTCGCATTTGGTGAGATTTAGATCGGCGCGTATTAAACCCCGCCACAAAACGGGGATTTCTCTGGCGTTGCGTGGTTGGGCGTCGTTTGATGTTGCACACAAGTCATCCGATCCCTATGGTTGGGGCATGAACCCCAAGTCTTTTCCCCCGGACCCCCTCGATTTGGAGATTTCTACCAGGGCCGCGGCTGTCGCCAAGATGGAAACGGCGCTCGCCGAGATGGAGCGTGCTGTATCCGTCGAGCGCATCAAACTCGAAGCTCTGCGCCACGCCGCTACGTTGCGGCCAGCATCGAAACTCAATGGCGGCACACACTCCGCCGCCGCAACCGCGACGGCTTCTCACGACCTAAATCAGCCGCCTCGGCCGAAGCGCGGGAAGGAGAAGGGCACTATCAGCAACCAGTGGCGAGCGGTCATGGGGCGGATGGTCAAGGAGGTTGGCCAAGAGCCGTTTTCCCCAAACTCTTGGTATGAGGCCGCGCGCACGCTCGGCTACAGCATGGAAATCAAGAGTATCCGCGATTGGCTGCGGAGGGGCGTGGGGGCGCAGCTTGGGTTCATCGATCGCCATGGCGACAGCTACAGCGTTTCTGCGCTGGCGATTGAGAAGTTCAACCTTAAGACGGCAACGCCGTCACCGGAGGTTTCCAGCGACGGCGTTGCATAGCCCTGCCCATCGGGACGTAGCTCAATCGGATAGAGCGCCGGCGTTGCGATCGCCGGAGGTTGGGGGTTCGAATCCCTCCGTCCTGCCCCTCTATATGCATAGAATCGGAGCCGCGTCCACTCCTACTGACGCGGCTAAGAGGATTCAATACGTAAATCCATAGGGTTATCGCCAAATGTCTGAAGAACGCGAACAGAACGAACTATCAGACGCCGAGATCGCGGAACGCATGGATCGCGCGTTGCGGCGCATGGCGATCACCCCGCCGAAGCCGCGCAAGCCGCCGGCGAAACTAGCCGCCCCGGCGCATCCAAAACGTAAACCCAAACCGAAGCCGCGCGAATAGGTGGGGTCATGAAGTACCGATACATTCCTGTTTTGAGATGGAAAGAGGGTGAGAATCGGATTGCAGAATCTATCGTCTGACGGGAGTCGAGACGTACTTCCGTTGTTCGTCGTCGGCGCGGATAAGTACGTCGGGAAAGAAGCGACAAAGCGGCACTTACCGATGCCGCCCGCAGATGCTCTTGCGATGGAGATAAGAACCGTATGGGGGGTCAAGCCCTTTTACCTAGACGCATCCCAAGTTCCACCGAATTCAAGCGGAAAGCACCCGCTGACCGAACTAGATGAGGCTGCCAGATTATTGAAACTAAAGATGATACCCGCGACATATCTTGGTGCGCGGCCAGAATATCAAAGCGCCGTTCACTCGCTGAATCTTTTAGATGGGCGCGGAATAGCGCTGCGGGTCGATTTGCACAAGTTTGCTACTGCTGGGGCGTGGGCGCCCAACTGGCCAGCGCCACTAGGTAAGGTTGATCTCATTGCAGACTTCGCTGCCAATGTATCAGCCGTACATGCGCTTGGCGCTGGTCTTGATCCCGTTCTCAAGCTGTTGCACGAGGGTGCTCAATGGCGGTCGGTAACGCTGATGGGCACTTCAATGCCGGAGAACTTCGCCGGCTATAAAGCGGGACCCCAAGAAATTCCGCGACGCGAGTGGGAGCTTTGGCAACGCGTATCATCGATGGGGCTTCACTATCATGTGGACTACGGAGACTACACAACGGTTCCTGTTATACCTCCCCCCGAGGGCATTAGATACGGCTTCCCAATTAACGTGCGATACACGCTGTCTAAATCATTTCTAATCTGCCGGGGCGTTCGGACGCGAGGCCCCGAGGCAGAGGAAATGGACGCTCAACTTCAGAAGCATGCCAAAGCTATCGTAGCGTACCCGACAAGAGGCAAACTCGCCCGATGCTGGGCCGACGCTACCATCGACGATATCGCGTCAGATGAAGCCAGTCCCGCGAACTTGCCTATCTGGGTTCGCTACAGTGTCAACAGACATATCGAGTTGGTGCGATACATGCTGCCCTAGCCACCCTTCTCGTCGCTTTAGTGCGAGTCGCACTTGCTCCGAAAGCTGTTGGAATGAAAGTCCGGCGGCGAGCCGTTGGTGGAGAAGCTTTGCCTTCTTGTCACGCCATCCCTTCGCGAGACCGAACACATCAAGCGCGGCGATTGCCTCATCCCTCCAAAGCAGTTCAGCGACAAGCCGGGGGTCGGGGGCGGGATTGCGCTCAGCATCTCTTACTGAGCGCAGGCGAACCGATGCACCATCTCCTTTTGCGACGATAAGGCCCCACCAGGGGGGCACCGCGTCCTCGGCGGCGCCTACGTGGCGCGTGCCCACAACGAGCGTAACCCGGTCAAAAACCTTGCTGTAAATGTTGGCCTGCGTTGGGAGGCGTTCGAGCGTGTCTCTCTCGCTCTTAAGCTCATATCCCCAAAGCTCACCGTTGATAACGGCAATGTCGATACGGACGGTGCCCGACCACACCCCCATCTCCTCGACGATGCGCGTGTTCGCTGCGTCGCCTGCGTATTGTGCGGCAAGTTTTTGCCGCACCGCCGCCCGCACGTCGCGGTCGCGCATCTGGTTCTCCCGAGGTCCCGCGCCCAACAATTCGTCGTCTCATTCTAGAGACTCCGCATAGGTTGTATCAAGAGCCTAATTGACACAACTTATTGGTGCATCATAGCGCCAGTTTGAGATGCCACCACAGCTTCCGCAAAAATCTGATTTGCGCCCGCGTCAGCTTCGGATCAGGCCGCGGGCCTGACACCAGTGCGGCGATAGGTCAGCCGCTTGCCTTCCGCGCCCCGCAGGACCCGCGTCGTCCGCTCGGCGTCGTTAACGCCTAGCTTGATCCGGTTGCTGTACCGGAAGTCAAATTCCGTCACATACCGGTGCAAATGCTGTTCGCCACAATGCTGGTAAACACCAACCATGCCCCGTTTGAAGATCGAGAAGAAACCTTCGACCGTGTTGCTGGTGACGGTGCCGCGCCCGTACTCGCCCTTGCTGTGGTTCACCGTCCGGTGGTCAACGTACCGCTTGCCCAGGTCGGTGTAGAGGTTGCTTTCATCGGTGTTCAATTCGCTGGCGGTTGATGTATTTGCCGCCATGAACCGCTGTACGTCCTTGGCCGTCAGATGGTCGGCAACCAAGGACCGCGCCTTGCCGCCCCGCTCAACCAGGGACAGAACCTTCTGCATTCCCCGCGTGCCGCCCCGCCGCGGGCCTTTGTCGGGGTGGATGATGACGCCCGGCTTGCCGAAGAACGTCTCATCCGCCTCAATGACCTTACCGACGCCGCCAAGCGGAGATGGATCGGTATCCTTCATCAACTCCCTGATCCGGTGACAGAGGAACCAGGCTGACTTGTAGGTGATGTTCAGCGTCCGGTGGATTTGATGGGCCGAGCAGCCTTTCTTGGACGATGCCATCATCCGCGAGGCGAGCAACCACTTGTGCAAGGGGATATGAGACCGCTCCCACACGGTCCCGGTCCGGACGGTGAACTTGCTCTTGCACGCGCCGCAGTAGAACCAGCCCGGCCCCATCGAGTCGCCTTGGAGGGCGCGCGCCTGATCCACGTCCCCGCACAGTGGGCACGCCGGCTGGCCGCCCGGCCACCGGATAGCCTCAAGGTGCCGCCGGGCCGCGTCTTCGTCGTGGTAGACCGGATCGGACATTTCGGTAGGGGTCATGGTCTCTCTCCTTGGCCCCGAATATATCGCTTGCCGTCCTATCAGTCAAGTATATAATCGCCCCATCATCTACTAGACATAAGGATATCTTTATGTCATTGGCAAGGGATGGATAATCTGCTGTTGGCCCTGCGTGCCGCCGCCGAACCGACCAGGCTGCGCCTGCTCGCGCTGGCCGCGCGCGGCGAGTTCTGCGTCATGGAGTTTACCGAAATCCTTGGCCAGTCGCAGCCCCGTCTGTCGCGCCATCTGAAGCTGCTGTGCGACGCTGGCCTGCTGGAGCGTGTGCCGGAAGGCGCCAACGTCTGGTTCGCCCTGGCCGGCGGGGACAATCTGGCACTGGTGCACGACCTGCTGGTGCGCCTGCCGCAGAATGACCCGGTTCTGGAGGCCGACCGCCGCCAGTCCGCCCGCGTGCTGGCGGAACGCGCCCGCGTTGCCTCGGAAAGCTTCCGCCGGCAGGGTGCTGATTGGGACGAGATGCGGGCGCTCGACCTGCCCGCGGCGGAGGTCGAGGCCGCGCTGCTGGGGTTGGTGCCGGATGATGCCGGGCGCGTGCTGGATATCGGCACCGGGACCGGGCGTGTGCTGGAGTTGTTGGCGTCGCGTGTCTCGCGCGGGCTGGGGATCGATGCTTCCAAATCGATGCTGGCGCTGGCTCGCGCGCGCCTGTCGCGGGCCGGTTGTGTGCAATGCGCGGTGCGGCTGGGCGATATGTATCGGCTGCCGCTGGCGGATGCGTCGTTCGACGTGGCGGTGTTGCAGATGGTGCTGCATCACGCGGAGGACCCCGCCGGTGCGCTGGCGGAAACGGCGCGCGTGTTGCGCCCGGGCGGCACGGCGATCGTCATCGACCTTGCGGCGCACGACCGGCAGGACGTGACCGCGGGCATGGCGCATCGCTGGCCCGGATTCACCGAGGCGCAGATGCACCATCTGCTGCTGGATGCCGGCATGTCCGCCGGACACTCGATTCAGATTCCGGCGATACAGAGTCCGGCGACACAGATCCCGGCGACGCAGATTTCGGCGACGCAGATTTCGGCCAATCAAGTTCCGGCCTCGCAAGGTCCTGGTCCGCTTACCGTCAAGCTCTGGTCCGCGATCGTCCATGCCGAAACGAATTCCGACGCGGATCAGAAGGTCTCGGCATGACGAACGCCCGCCCCCATTTGCTCGACGTGCTGCGCGACCGCGTGCTGCTGTGCGATGGCGGCATGGGCAGCCGCGTGCAGGCCCTGACGCTCGACATCGAGCAGGATTACTGGGGCCGCGAGAACTGCACCGATGTGCTGTGCCTGTCGCGCCCCGACCTGGTGCGCGAGATCCACCGCGGCTACTTCGAGGCCGGCGCCGACATGGTGGAGACCAACAGCTTTGGGGGTTCTCCGGTCACGCTGGGCGAGTTCGACCTGGCCGACCGCGCGTTCGAGATCAACCGCGTCGCCGGTGAACTGGCGCGCGAGGCGGCTGAAAGTTTCGCCGACGGCCGGCATCGCTGGGTGCTGGGCAGCCTGGGGCCGGGCACCAAGCTGCCGAGCCTGGGCAATATCGCTTACGACGCGCTGGAGGCGGCGCTGGCCGAGCAATGCCGCGGGCTGATCGCCGGCGGCGTCGATGGCATCCTGATCGAGACCTGCCAGGACACGCTGCAGATCAAGGCGGCGGTGAACGGGGCGAAGATTGCTCGCGCCGCGGCCGGCACCGACACGCCGATCTTCGTGCAGGTTACGGTTGAAACCACCGGCACATTGCTGGTGGGACCCGACATCGCCGCCGCCGCCACTGTTGTGCACGCGCTGGATGTGCCGCTGATGGGGCTGAACTGCGCCACCGGTCCGCAGGAGATGGCCGAGCATGTCCGCTGGCTCGGCACCAACTGGCCGGGCCTGCTGTCGGTGCAGCCGAATGCCGGCCTGCCGGAGTTGGTCGATGGCCAGACGCATTATCCGCTGGGTGCTGCGGAGCTGGCGAGCTGGCTGGAACGTTTCGTTGCCGAAGACGGCGTGAATTTGATCGGCGGCTGCTGCGGCACGTCCATCGAGCACATCGCCGCGCTGGATGCGATGTTGAAACGGCGTGGTGAGCACCGCCCGGCGCCGGTGCCGCGGACGGCCGTCTGGGTGCCATCGGTTGCCAGCCTGTACCAGGCAGTTCCGTTGCGCCAGGAGAACGCCATCTTCGCCATCGGCGAGCGTTGCAACGCCAACGGATCGAAAAAGTGGCGCGAGCTGCAGGAGAAACACGACTGGGACGGCTGCGTCGCCCAGGGCCGCGAGCAGTTGGGCGAAGGGTCGCACGCGCTGGACGTCTGTACCGCCTTCGTCGGGCGCGACGAGATGGGCGAAATGAGCGAGGTGATCCGCCGCTTCACCGGTAGCGTCAACGCGCCGTTGGTGATCGACAGCACGGAAACCCCGGTGCTGGCGGCGGCGCTGAAGCTGCACGGTGGCAAGCCGATCATCAACTCGATCAATTTCGAGGACGGCGAGGGTCACGCGACCGACCGACTGAAACTCGCAAAACAGTTCGGCGCCGCGGTGATCGCGCTAACTATCGACGAGGTCGGCATGGCGAAGACCGCGGTGGACAAGCTGCGGATCGCGCGCCGGCTGGTCGATTTTGCTTGTGGTCGGCACGGGTTGGCGCAGTCCGATCTGCTGATCGATCCGCTGACGTTCACCATCGCCACCGGCAACGAGGATGATCGCAAGCTGGCGGAATGGACGCTGGAGGGCATCGCCGCGATCCGCGCCGAGTTCCCCGACATCCAGATCATTCTGGGTCTGTCGAATGTGAGTTTCGGGCTTAACCCCGCCGCGCGTGCTGTGCTGAACAGCGTGTTCCTGGATCATGCGTCGCGTGCCGGGATGACCGGGGCGATCGTGCACGTGTCGAAGATCCGTCCGCTGCATCTGCTGGCGCCGGAGGAAGTCGAGGTCGCCGAGGACCTGATCTTCGACCGCCGCCGCGCGGGCTACGATCCGTTGCATCGCCTGCTGGAGATTTTCGCCGATCGCAAGTTGGCTGACGTGACGGTGAAGAAGCGCGCCGAGACGGTTGAGGGGCGGCTGAAGGACCGCATCATCGACGGCGACCGCAAGGGGCTTGCGGCGGAGTTGGATGAGGCGATGGTGAAGATGCCGCCGCTGGACATCATCAACAACGTGCTGCTGGACGGCATGAAGGTGGTGGGCGAGTTGTTCGGCGCCGGCAAGATGCAGTTGCCGTTCGTGCTGCAAAGCGCCGAGACGATGAAGGCCGCGGTCGCGCATCTTGAGCCGCATATGGAACGGGTCGA
Organism: uncultured Alphaproteobacteria bacterium; assembly: GCA_963826975.1. Lineage (GTDB taxonomy): Bacteria > Pseudomonadota > Alphaproteobacteria > Acetobacterales > Acetobacteraceae > Palsa-883. The sequence goes on from CAWGZJ010000003.1 coordinate 1,036,990, forward strand.
GGGCCAGGAGAAGGGCACCATCGTGCTGGCGACCGTGAAGGGCGACGTGCACGACATCGGCAAGAACCTGGTCGACATCATCCTGACCAACAACGGTTATCGCGTGGTCAACCTGGGTATCAAGGTGCCGCTTGCCGACATGCTGACCGCGGTGCGGGAGAATCACGCGCACGCCATCGGCATGTCTGGCCTGCTCGTGAAGTCCACAGTCGTAATGCGGGAAAACCTTGAGGAGATGTCGCGGCAGAACCTGGACATCCCGGTGCTGCTGGGCGGCGCGGCGTTGACCCGGGGCTACGTGGAGGATGCCTGCGTCGGCGCCTATACCAGCGGGCGTGTGGCGTATGCGCGCGATGCGTTCGACGGGCTGCACCTGATGGACAAGGTCACCGGCAACGGGTTCGACGACTATCTGGCCGCGATCCAGGCTCGGCGGATCGGCAAGACGCGCAATACCTCGCGCACGCTGGGCCAGGCCGATGCGCGGGCGTTCCGTCCGGTGGATGTCGCCGTCGTGCAGGCGCGGCGGCGGCGGATCACGCAGGACGTGCCGGTGGTGACGCCGCCGTTCTGGGGTGCACGGGTGGTGGAGGCGCCGCCCAAGGCGCTGGTGCCGTTTGTGAACGAGCGCAGTTTGTACCAATTCCAGTGGGGATTCCGGAAGCAGGGGCGCTCGCTGGAGGATTTTCTGGGTTGGGCTCGGCAGGAGCTGCGGCCCGTGATGCGGCGGATGCTGGGGATCTGCGAGGCCGAGGACATCCTGAAGCCGCAGGCGGTTTATGGGTATTGGAAGGCGGCCGGACAGGGCAACGACCTGGTTCTATTTGACGGTGACGGGCGCACGGAGGTTGCGCGCTTTTCGTTGCCTCGGCAGCCGAAGGAAGACGGGGAGTGTATTGCCGATTTTGTGCGCGATATTGATGAGGGTGAGCGCGACGTGATCGGGTTGCAGATCGTGACTATGGGCGGACGCGCTTCCGATGTTGCACGGGCGTGGTTCGAGGACAATCGTTACCAGGACTATTTGTATTTGCATGGGCTGTCGGTGGAGATGGCCGAGGCGATGGCCGAGTATGTGCACAAGCGTATCCGCGCCGAGCTGGGTTTTGCCGGCGAGGACGAGCGCGAGATGGAGAAGATGCTTGGGCAGGGTTATCGGGGGAGCCGGTATTCGTTTGGGTATCCGGCTTGTCCGAAGCTGGAGGATCAGGTGCCGCTGCTGGCGCTGCTGGACGCGGGGCGGATTGGGGTGACGCTGAGCGAGGAGTTTCAGTTGGACCCGGAACAATCGACGAGTGCGATTGTGGTGCTGAATCCGAAGGCGAAATATTTTTCGGTTTGAGTGTGGTGGGGTGCAAGATTCTCCCCCTCCCCTTGAGGGCTTGGGCCGCGAAGCGGACCAAGGCTGGGGGGAGGGGTTGGGGCGGTACGTGGCTTCGGTGCGACCCTGGCACCAACCCCTCCCCCCAGCCTTGGTCCGCTTCGCGGCCCAAGCCCTCAAGGGGAGGGGGAGAAACCAACCAACCAACCACCCGCCATTGGAACGCGGCGGTCCTTGTGTCATCCTGCCGGCAACGACCGAACGTCCTGGGCAGGAGGGCCGTCCAACAATGAACAGCAATACCGCACCGGTGGAGTTTCTTTCCGGCATCCGCATCGTCGATTTCACCCAGTTCGAAGCAGGACCTTCCTGCACCGAGGCGCTGGCGTGGCTTGGCGCGGATGTGGTGAAGATCGAGAATCCGAAGCTCGGCGATCCTGGGCGGCGGCGGCGGCCGGGGGCAGGGGACGAGGACCCGTGGTATTTCTACATCTTCAACGCCAACAAGAAGTCGATGACAGTCAACCTCAAGTCGCCGCGCGGGCTGGCGCTGGTGAAGGACCTGCTGCGCAAGGCGGATGTGTGCGTCGAGAATTTCGCCCCCGGCACGATCGAACGGCTGGGCCTTGGCTACGACGACGTTAAGGCGCTGAACCCGGGCATCATCTATTGCCAGGTCAAGGGCTTCGGCGAGGGCAGCCCGTTCGAGGCCAACCTCGCCTTCGACATGATCGCGCAGGCCTGCGGCGGCACCATGAGCGTGACCGGCGAGGCCGGGCGTATGCCGGTGAAGCCGGGCATCTCGGTTGGTGATACGGGCACCGGCATGTTGATGGCGATCACCATCCTGGGCGCGCTGTACCAGCGGCGTGAGACCGGACAGGGCAGGCGGCTGCAGGTGGCGATGCAGGATGCGATGCTGCATTACATGCGCACCAACTTCTCCACGCAGCGGCGCACCGGCAAGGCGGTGGGACGCGCGGGTGCCAAGGTGCCGGGCATCACCAATGCGCCGTCCGGGCTGTATCCGTGCAAGCCCGGCGGATCGAATGACTGGGTCTACATCATGACCAGCCGGGCGAATCCCGAGCACTGGTCGCGGCTGATGACGCTGATGGGTCACGAGGAGCTGATCAACGACCCGCGATATGCGACGCCGGCGGACCGGATGCAGAATGAAGCCACGGTCGACGCGATCATCAGCGACTGGACACTGCGGCACACGAAATATGAGGCGATGAAGCTGGTGGGCGGTGTCGGCGTGCCATCGGGTGCGGTGCTGGACACGATGGAGTTGCAGAACGACCAGACGTTCGTCGATCGGGGCATCATGCAGACGGTCGAGCATCCGAAGCTGGGGTCGTACAAGATGCCGACCTGGCCGGTGCGGGTGGATGGGAAGCCGCCGTTGCTGAAGCGGGCACCGGAGTTGGGGGAGCATACCGGCTCGGTGCTGGTGGGTTGGCTGGGGATGACCGAGGCTGAGGTGGAGAGGCTGCGGGCCGAGGGGGCGTTGTAGGGTGGGGGTGGGGGTTGCTTTGCTTGGGGGGTTGGTGCGCACGAGGTTTGGGTGTGATGCTGGCACCAACCCCTCCCCCCAGCCCCCTCCCTCAAGGGGAGGGGGGAGAAAAAAGGGGGGTTACGCGGCGTCGTGAAAAATCACCCCCAGCGTAAATCGCTTCCCATCACGCAACGTACTCACCCCGTGGCGTAGCGCTGCGCGGTAGTGTCCGCGTGAGCCCTGCGCCGGGCGATGGTGGACGGCGAAGATGATCGCCTGGCCTTGGCACAGGGGAACGACCTCGGCGCGGGATTGGGCGCGTGGTTTTTGTTCTACCAGAACGAATTCGCCGCCGCTGAAGTCTCGGGTGGGGTCGCTGAGCAGGATCGTTAGTTGCAGCGGGAATACGCGCTCGCCGTAGAGATCCTGATGCAGGCGGTTGTAGTCGCCCGGGCCGTATTTCAGCAGCAGCGGCGTTGGCCGCGTCTGCCCGGCCGCATAGCAGTCGGCAAGATATGCGTCGAGGGATTCAGGCAAGGGCCCGGCCTCGCCGAGCAGTGCGCGCCACCGGTTCGCGGTGCCGACCAGGCGCGGATAGAACGCGCGCCGCAAGGCTTCGATGGGGTCTGGCAACGGATAGGCGAAATAGCGATACTCGCCCTGGCCATAGCCGTGCCGCGCCATCACGACGCGCGAGCGGAAGCCGGCGTCGGTGGAGTATGTCTCTGCGATCGATGCGCATTCCGCGGGCGACAGAAGCGGGCCGGACACCGCGTGCCCGGACTTATCGAGATTTGCCTCGATCCGCGGCCAGTCCAGCGCTGCCACGCGGGCCTCGATTGTTGGTGCCGTCGCCATTCCGTCCATCATGCGTGTCTCCGTACTGTCTGGTTCCCCTTGTCTTGCGGGCGGTGGCGGGGTCGTCTCCCGAGGTCGAACCAAGGCACCTTGCCGTGGGACCCCTCCCCCAGCCCAATCCCAAGGGACCCCTCCCCCCAACCCCCTCCCTCAAGGGGAGGGGGAGATTTGTCCGGAAGCCCCTCGTTAGCCAGCCGATCCTTGCGCTGGCTATTCCGAAGCATGCTGCCTGGCCGCCGCCAGGGCGGCGCGGCCGATCATGCCCAGCGCCAGATCGTCCTGCGGCGGCTGGAACAAGCCGCCGCGGGCGTCTCGGAAATATCGTTCCAGGGGCAGATCACGCGTCATGCTGAATCCGCCGGCGACGCGCAGTGCCGTTTCGGTTACGGTGCAGGCGGCGTTGGTGCACAGGTACTTCGCCGCGGCGATCGAGGCGCCGAAATCGGCCGGCACGTCGCCGGATACCCAGGTGCGCGCGGCGTCGTGCAGGACCGCGCGGGCGGCGCGCAGGGCCACGTCCATCTGACCCAGCCATTGCTGGACGTGCGGCGCGGTGGCGATCGGCTTGCCCAGCGCGGGCGGCACGCGATTGTTGGCGTAGTGCGCCGCGGCATCGAGGGCGGCCTGGCCGATGCCCAGATAGACCGCGGCCAGCGGCAGGTTCCAGGCGTTGGTGCCAGGGGCCTTGCGCGGGCCGCCGACCGCGACGCGCTCAACGATGCGCGCATCCGGAACGAATACCTGGTCGTAGTTCACTGCCTGGTTGCCGCAGCCGCGCAGGCCGAGGGCGCCGCTCCAGGTGTCGTCGATCGACAGGCCGGGGGAGCCGCCTTCGACGATCGCGCTGACCAGTTCGCCCTGCGGCGCTGCTTCGCTTGGTGGCAGCACCACCGCGGTGGCCAGGAAGCGCAGCACCGGCGCGCCGGTGACGAAGATTTTCCGACCCGTGACGCGCCAGCCGCCATCGACGCGTTCGCCGGTCATGGCGGGCAGGCCGCCGCGCGAGATGCTACCGAGCTCGGCTTCCGTTACGCAATTGTTGATCGTTCCGCCTTCGCGCGCCAGCGTGCCGCAGATGTCCGCCAGCACCGATTCGGGCCATGCGCGCGCATCGATCACGCGGCCGAGCAGGCTGAGCATCATGCCGACCACCAGCGCGGTGGAGGCGTCGCCGCGACCGAGAATTTCCTGCGCCAACACCATGTCGAACACGTTGGCGCCCTGACCGCCGTATTCGGTGGGCAGTGACAGGCGGAGATATCCGGCCTCGTGCAGGTCGCGGTAGTTCTCGTGCGGGAACACCGATGCGACATCGTTGACCTGCGCGCGCTCGCTGAACCGTGCGGCGAGCGCGCCGGTTCGTTGCATGATCTGCTGCTGGTGCCGAGTTGGATTGTGCAGGCCGGGCATATGCGGTGTGGGCATGTGTGGTGCGGGCAGGTGCATTGTCGGCGTGCTTTCGTCGGATAGGACGGCGCGGTTATGATTGCGTATCCGGCGCGATCGGCTCGCCCAGCGTCTGCATCAGGCGGTTGGCATTGGCGAACATGGCGGCGGCGTTGGTCAGATCGAGGATTTCCAGATCGTCCATGCCGACATTGCGTAGCGGCTGCAGGTCGGCGACCGTCATGGCCGCTGGTTCGCGGGTCAGCTTGGCGGCGTAGTCGACGATGGCACGCAGGCGCGGCGGCAAGGGCGTGTCCAGGCCCTGGTCGTAGAGCGCTTGGATCACCTGCGGCTGTTTGGTCAACTCGACGAAGCGGCGGGCGTGCACCGACGAGCAATAGACGCAGCCGTTGATGATCGACACGACGACGGTTGCCAGTTCGCGTTCGGCGCGCTTCAGGCCGCGCGACACATACATCACGGAATGGAACAATGGCGACCGCTGCGCCAGCGAATCGACGTCATGGGCCAGCGTGCGGAAATAGGGCGAGTTGGCCTGCGGGCTGGCATCCAGCGCCGCGCGCTGTTTGGGGGTTGCGGTTGCCGCCTCCACCGGCGCCAGCCAGGGGTCCCACTCGACGGCTTCCAAGGTGAATTTGCCGCGGGTCATGCCGCTTTCTCCTGCGCGAGCAGGGCGAGGCCGACGGCCACGCGCACCTGGTAGGCGACGAAGGCGACAAGCTGGGTTAACGCAACGATATCGCGCGCGCCCAGGCCCGCGGCAGTCAGCGTTGCCAGGTGGGCTTTCGTTGCGGTGCCGGGTGCGGTGGCTAGACGTTCCGTATGTGTTAAGATTGTGGTGGTTCGGGGGTTGGGCGGTGGCGCGCCCCGGGTGTTCAGCAGCGCCTGATAGTGGTTGGCCAGCGGGGCATGGCCGGATAGCTCGGCCACGCGGCGCGCCACCAGGGCACGTTCCGCCAGCGACAAGCCGCCGGGATCGTCGGGCGACAACAGCACGTCGTGGCTGCCCTGGGTGTGGCGCAGGATGTCCGGCCGTTGCGCGCGAAGGTCCGCCAGCGGTGAGCCTGGCGCCGCGCCGATGATCGCGTTGATCAGGTCCGGGTCTGTTGACGGTTCGGCCATCTGCGTCTCCTTGCGGGCTGCGCGGCTAGAGAGGCAGAATCCTCGCGGCGGTGCAACAAGCGGGTGTGCGGTTGCGTCCCCTCACCCCGGCCCTCTCCCTCAAGGGGAGAGGGGGAAGAAAACCCCCTACCCCGGCCCTGCTCCTCAAGGGGGAGGGAGAGATGCGCTATCGGGTTGGGGCGGAACCGGCTTGAATGGCGGGATGGCGACTTGCGAGACCGTTCCGGTGACAGTAAAGCCCGCGGCGCGTGCCAGCTTGCCGGCCCTGTTCGCGGGCTTCCTGTCGATCGGCCTGATGAGCTTCGGCGGCGGCCTGGCCGCATGGATCCGGCGCGAGGTGGTGGAGCGGCGCGGCTGGCTGGACGACAGGCAGTTCCTGACCGGCTACGCGCTCAGTCAGATCGTGCCGGGTGCCACCAACGTCAATCTGGCGGTGTTCATCGGCGCGCAGTTGCGCGGCGTGCTGGGCGTGCTGGCGGCGCTGGGCGGGCTGATGCTGGTGCCGATCGTGCTGATCCTGGGCGTCGGCACGCTGTATCTGCGCGCGCAGGGGGTGCCCGGCTGGGGGTGGCTGGGCACCGCGCTTGCGGGCATGGGCGCGGTGGCGATCGGGCTCAATATGGCGACCGGGATGCAAGCCTGGCGCGGCGGAACCTGCGCGGCGTGGCGGCGACGCTGGTGACGCTGGCGACCACCATCGGCATCGGCGTGCTGCGCATTCCGCTGGTCGAGGTGATGGTGCTGATCTTTCCGGTCAGCCTGGCGCTGAGTGTGTGGCAAGGTCCGCGCCGGTGATAGCGTCGCTGATCCAGCTTGCGGTGCTGTTCGGCGGTCTTTCGCTGCTGGCGTTCGGCGGCGGGACGGCGGTGCTTCCGGATATGCAACGGGCGGCGGTCGATACGTATCACTGGCTGACGGCGCCGGAGTTCCTGGCGTTCTTCGCGATTTCGCGTGCGGCACCTGGGCCGGGTTCGCTGATCGTGATGCTGATCGGCCAGAAGGTCGCCGGCGTGCCGGGAGCGGTGGTCGCGGGCCTGGCCATGTTCGGACCTTCCTGCGCGCTGGCTTACGGCGCGTCCCTGGTGTGGCACCGCACGGCTGGGGCGCCGTGGCGTCAGCATGTCGAACGGGCGCTGGCGCCGATGGCGATCGGCCTGACCTTCGCCAGCGCCATCGCGCTGCTGCGCGGCACCGAGCATGACTGGCGGGCCTATGCGGTTACTGGCGTTGCAACCGTGGTGCTGTCGGTCACCGAGATTAGTCCGCTGTTCGTGTTGGGCGGGGGCGCGGTGGCATTGCTGTTGGCGGGGTCGTGAGTGTTCGCGTTGGGGCGAGGTGAGATCTGCGGTCTCTTGCTCGATCTGATCGCGACGGGTCAAATCGGGCCGCACAATCGAGATGACCGAGACACCATGACCGCCATCACCACTGCCCCTGGGACACCTGCACCGAACACGCCGCTTGCCGGGATCATCGTTCTTGACTTCGGTCAGATCTATCAGGGGCCGTATGCGACTGTGCTGATGGCGCGCGCGGGCGCCGACGTGATCAAGATCGAGCCGCCAACTGGTGAGCCGCTGCGGCGCAATCATGCCGGCACGGGCACTCGGCTGGGGTTCGCGATGCTGAATTCCAACAAGCGGGCGATCACGCTCAATCTGAAATCGGAACGAGGGCGGGAGTTGCTGATCGAGATGGCGCGGCGGGCGGATGTGCTGCTGGAGAATTTTTCCCCGGGCACGCTGGACGATCTTGGCGTGGGGTATGCGGTGCTGGGCGCGGTCAATCCCAGGCTGGTGTATGCGACGGGGACGGGATTTGGCATCAGCGGGCCGGATCGCGACACGCTGGCGATGGACCTGACGATCCAGGCGGCGTCGGGGATCATGAGCGTGACCGGCGATCCGGATGGGCCGCCGATGAAGGCTGGGCCTACCGTGGTGGATTATATGGGCGGGATTCATCTTTACGGTGCCGTGATGACGGCGCTGTTCCAGCGCGAGCGGACGGGGCGCGGGCAGCTGGTGGAGGTGGCGATGCAGGAGGCGGTGTATTCCACTCTGGCATCGAGTTTCGAATATCATTTGCGGACGGGGAAGGTGCCGCCACGGACCGGGAACCGGCAGGCGGGGTTGACCACGGCGCCGTACAATGTGTTCGCGACCGCCGATGGGCATGTGGCGATCCATGTGGTGACCGAGGGGCATTGGCAGAAGCTGCTGGTGGCGATGGGGCGGGAGGATTTGAAGGACGATCCTCGGTTTGTTTCGATGAAGGCGCGGGCGGTGAATATGGCGGAGACCGAGGCGGTGGTGACGGCGTGGACCAGCCGGTTGCCGAAAGCGGAGGTGTTTGCCGCGACTCGGCGTCATCGCATTCCGTGCGCGCCGGTGCGGACGGCGCCCGAGGTGATAAACGATCCGCACATGCATGGGCGCGGGATGCTGGAGCGGTTTGTTCATCCGGAGTTGGGTGAGGTCGTGCTTCCGACGACTCCGCTGCGGCTGCATGGGGCTGATAAGGTGGCGACGATCGCCAGTCCGTCGATCGGCCAGCATAATGATGAGGTGTATGGCGGGTGGCTGGGGTTGAGTGCGGGGGAGATTGCGGGTTTGCGGGAAGGTGGGGTAATTTGAGACTATGGGCACTTCCGCCGCTTCCGCGAGCACCTTCAATTGCCGGCTGCTCTCTCTTGAAGTGCCAGTTCGGACATAGGACGGGCGTATCGCGTTTCCGGAGACGGTAATGGATCGAGACCACGTGATCGAAACCCTCCGCGCCCACGAAGCCGATCTTCATCGGGCCGGCGTCGCGCGGTTCTATTTGTTCGGCTCCGTCTCCCGCGGGGAAGCCCGTCCGGACAGCGATGTCGATCTGTTCTTCGATACCGATAACCCGCGCTTCAGTCTGATTGAGCTGGTTGATGTTCAAGAGCAGGTAAGCGATATCCTCGGGGCGGAAACCGATGTGATGACGCGAGCCAGCCTGCATCCAATGCTTCGGCCGCAAATCGAGGCGGAAGCGTTGCGCGTGTTTTGACGTGCCGCGGACATTATCGGGCTTACTGAAAACCGCTTTCAACCGAATGCTACATGCAGCTGGGCAAGAGACTGGCGATTTCATCGTGGGAATGCAGATTATGAATCCATCCCGTGAGCCGGAGATGCGCGACTTCCGTATCAGGGTGGCTCGTATCGGTTGAATCGTACGCTTCACAACGACGCAAGCCTTGGATGGTCCAAATGTCGCTTACGTTGCACTTGAGATCGCCTGCCAGCCCAGTACGAGCGTACCTGGAAGAAGCGTTCCCAATGTTGGAGCAATCGAAGAGAGGATCGCCCCTCGCAAAAGAGCTTTCGTCCTTCTTGGGTTTTTCCAAACTTCCGTCATGCCGCTTGCCTACGTTCGCACCGAAAAGCAATCAGAGCACTATCGGGACCGCAGTGGATTATCGTTTCCGATACCATTTCTGCTCCTACGACGCACATGAGACCGTCGCCGCACTTGGCGTCAGAATGCTGGGCGGGAAGGCTGGAAAGGTGGGTCGAAGGTTTCTCGACCATCATAACGAGTTTGTCGGTCGGCTTGCTCCGGTCGGCCGGCAACTCGGCACTGAGGACGAAGCCGCTCTCAATACCAACTGCGTGACCTTGGCATGGTTTGAACAGGTCTTCCGTATCAACGCAGTGTTTCCAGAGTTTGACTCGCTTTTGAAGCGAGGCAAAGTAGAAGACTTGGTTGCTGGCGTCCAGCCAGAGATGATCAATGACATCAGCCAGCTTTCAACGGCTTTTGCGTCCGATGCCAAGGCGTTATTCAAAGCCAATGCCATTCTCAATCCTACATTTCTGGGGAGTAGAGACATTGCTGGAGACGCCGACATCATTGTTGATAACACCATCATCGACTTCAAATGCACGGCTAAGACCGACGCATCGAAGTTGCGAGATGCAGCATACCAACTTTTGGGGTACGTGCTACTGGACTATGACAATGAATACGCGATTTCGGATTTGATGGTATATTTGCCCCGCCAGAGAGACTCGTGGCGTGTGCCGCTGTGGCATTTCGTGTTGGCTCCCGCAGATGTTATTCTGCTATTGACACGTAAGGATGCGGCGAATGTTGACGCATTGGTTACCGAGCGGCTTCGTGAGCGCAGAAAGGAGTTCCGAAAGATCGTCCGGTCACTCTGAAACGGTACCATGCGTAGTTGATGTGGACGGCGCGGACCACCCTCCCGCTCAACCAACAGTCTTGCCGTCAGCCAACAGGCGCAACGCCTGCTGACATGCACCCTTCAAGGGTGGCAGGTCGCGTTCGATCAGCAGCCAAATCCGGGCCAGATCAACCGTGCCGTACTCATGCCGCAACCGGTTACCGAGACCTCGGATTTCCCGCCACGGGATATCGGGGCAAAGCTCGGCGGCGGTGTCGCCGAGCTTGGCGGCGGCCTCGCTGACAATCATCAGCGCATATTTGACGGCGAACACCACTGTTTCGTCGGCCGCAAACGACTTCGCGTCCAGACCTTGCGTGAAATGCTCGATGCGGCCGATATTCTCGAGGATATCCTCGAAACGCTGAACCGGATCGCTAGAAGGCACGCACCGCCTCGCGATCGACGTTCTGACGCAGGCGCGGTTTGAGCGTCCCTTCCTCGATCAGATCGACCGCGTGGCCGAGCAGATCAACCAGTTGGTTCTCGATCCGGAGTACATCCAGAAGCGACAAGGCCCGCGCGTCGTCGAACGCCGCCAGCAGGTCGATGTCGGAGTCCGGGCGGGCTTCGTTCCGTGCAGTGGAGCCGAACAGTGACAACCGCGCGACCCCGGCCGCCCGCAGGTCCGGCTCGTGCGCGCGTAGTGTGGCGATCACGGAGTCTCGATTCATCACGGCAGCCTACACCAAGCCTGTGGTCTGCCCAAGCACCGCGCGTTCGGATCGCTCGTCGCCACTTCGATGACCATAGCGCAGACGACCGCTCCCCGATCAAAGAAACGACACCGGATCAACATCCACATCCACCCGCGCCCCCCTCGGCACTTTCACCCGCGCCAGCCACTCGCGCAAAATCGGCTGCACCGCGATCTCGCGCCGGGTCTTCAGCAGCAGCCGGCGGCGGTGCCGGCCGCGCAGGATGCTCAGCGGCGCCGGCGCCGGGCCAAGCACCGTTATCCCATCGCCAAACGGCGCCGCGTGGCCGAGTTCGCGTGCCAGCCCGTCCGCCACCGCCGCGTGATCCGCGCTGACGATCAACGCCGCGAGCCGGCCGTAGGGCGGCCAGTGGCCGGGCCGGCGTTGCGCGGCCTCGCGCGTCATGAAGGCGTCCAGGTCGCCGGCGATCAGCGCCTGCATCACCGGGTGGTCGGGCGAAAAAGTTTGCAGCAGGACCTCGCCGGGCGCTTCGGCGCGTCCGGCGCGTCCGGCGACCTGGTGCAGCAACTGCACCGTGCGTTCCGCCGCGCGCAGGTCGCCACCGGCCAGACCGAGGTCGGCGTCGACCACGCCCACCAGCGTCAGGTGCGGAAAGTGCCAGCCTTTGGCGACGATCTGGGTGCCGATGATGAGATCGACCTCGCGGGCGGCGATGGCGTGGGCGGCGGCGGCGGCGGCTTGCGGGCCGGGCATCGTGTCGCTCGCCATCACCAGCCGGCGCGCGTCGGGAAACCGCGCGGCGGCTTCCTCGGTGATGCGTTCCACGCCGGGTCCGACCGGCGTCAGGCTGTGCGCGGCGCCGCATGCCGGGCACTCGGGCGGGATCGGGATGGCGTGGCCGCAGTGATGGCATTGCAGCAGCGCCCGCACGCGGTGCTCGACCAGCCAGGCGGTGCAGTTGGGGCAGGCCATCCGGTGGCCGCAACGGCGGCACAGCGTCAGCGGGGCGTAGCCGCGGCGGTTGAGGAACAGCATCGCCTGCTCGCCACGGGCCAGGGTGGCGTCGATAGCGGCGAGCAGCGGCGGCGCGAGGAATTTCCCGCGTTCCGGCGGTGTCTCGCGCAGGTCGATCGCGGCGACGCCCGGTAGCGTGGCGCCGCCGTGCCGGTTGGCGAGGGTGATCCGCCCGTAGCGGCCGGAATCGACGTTGGCGACCGTCTCGAGGCTCGGCGTGGCGGAGACCAGCACCGCGGGCGCGGAACAGAGGCGCGCACGGACCACCGCCATGTCGCGGGCGTGATAGACCACGCCGTCTCCCTGTTTGAAGGCGGTCTCGTGTTCCTCGTCAACCACGACCAGGCCGAGATCGGGGAACGGCAGGAACAGCGCCGAGCGCGCGCCGACCACCACCGGCGCCCCGCCCGCGGCCACCGTCCGCCAGGTGATGCGGCGGGTGCGCGAGCTGAGATCGGAGTGCCATACCGCCGGGGCGACGCCGAAGCGGCGTTCGAAATCGTTCGAGCCATTGTGAGGACAAAGCGATCTCCGGCAGCAGCACCAGCGCCTGGCGGCCGGCGCGCAGGCATTGCGCGACTGCCTCGAAATACACCTCGGTCTTGCCGGAGCCGGTCACGCCGTCGAGCAGCGTCACCGAGAATTCGTGCGCGGCGACTGCGGCGCGCAGTGCTGTGGCGGCGTCGGACTGTGCCGCGGACAGGGCCGGCCCGGGATGCTCGGGATCGGGTGGCTCGAACGGTGGGCTCGATGGCAGGGCCGCGGGCACCAGCAGCCCGGCTTGCGCCATCGCCCGGACCACGCCAGCGCTCACGCCGGCCGCCTGCGCCAACTCCGCGGCCGAATGCGGCAGGCCGTTCGCCAGGGTGTCCAGCACGCGTTGCCGAGCCGTGGTCAGCCGCGCCTGGGGCGGTGGATCGGCGGGGCGCCAGCCGGCGGGTGCGCGCCCGGTGTCGGGGCTGACGACGCGCAGCGCCATTGCCATCACTTCGCCTGGCGGCGACAGGGTGTAGCTCGCGATCCAGTCGACGAAGCGGCGCAACTCCGCGCGCATCGGCGGCGTGTCGAGCACGGCGATCAGCGGTTTCAGCTTGTGCTCCGGCACCCCGATGCCAGTGCCCCCAGGGCCTGATCGGCTGGAAGTTGTTCCGGGGGTTGGTTCGGTTGGGCTGCCGACGGGCGGGTCCCAGACGACGCCGATTTCCTCGCGCCGGTTCAGCGGCACCAGCACCACGTCGCCGGGTTGCACCACAAGGTCGGGCGGGACGTGGTAGTCGAACGGCTCCGGGAAGGGGTATGGCAGCAGCACCGAGACACGCCGGCGGGGCGATCGGGGGGCCGACGGCGGGTCGGGCCACAGCCCGGGGCTGTCGTCGGCCATGCGCCCGGAGCCTCGGTCGACCAAAGGATTGCCCTCGACGCTGTGCTTTCTGTCGACAGTGCCCATGTTCTATGGTCCGCTCGCAAATGCGCCTGATGTCCAGGCGAGGCGGCAAACAGGATCTGGTCCATGAAGTTCTTCGTCGACACCGCCGATACGGCGGAGATCAAGTCGCTTGCCGCCTCCGGTCTGCTGGATGGCGTCACCACCAACCCGTCGCTGATCGCCAAGTCCGGGCGCCGCATCCTGGACGTGATCGCCGAGATCTGCGCCCTGGTTCCCGGGCCGGTCAGCGCCGAGGTCGCCGCCGTCGACTATGAGGGCATGCTGGCGGAGGCCCGGGTGCTGCGCCGCATCGCGAAGAACGTGACGGTGAAGGTGCCGCTGACGCCGGATGGGCTGCGCGCCTGCCATCATCTCACCGATGACGGCGCGATGGTGAACGTGACGCTGTGCTTCTCGGCTGCGCAGGCGCTGCTGGCGGCCAAGGCGGGCGCCAGCTTTATCAGCCCGTTCGTCGGGCGGCTGGACGATGTCGGGCAGGACGGCATGGCGCTGATCGCTGACATTGTGCAGATCTACCGCAACTACGCGTTCAAGACGGAGGTTCTGGTGGCCTCGGTGCGGCATCCCATCCATGTGATCACCGCGGCCAAGCTGGGCGCGCATGTCGCCACGCTGCCGCCTGCCGTGTTGCGCTCGTTGTTCAACCATCCGCTGACCGACAAGGGCCTGGCCGCGTTCCTCGCCGACTGGGCGAAGACCGGGCAGCAGATCGCATGACGGCGGCCCGGCCGCTGGAGCTCGCATGACCGCCGCCTGGCCGCCGGGGATCGGATGAGCGCGGCCCGACCGTTGGCCGTCGCATGACCGCGGCCATGCCGCTGGGGCTGGCATGACCGCGGCCAGGCCTCTGGCCGATGCGGCCGGAAGCGATCTGGTCGCGGCTTTCCTGCGGGCGAATCCCGCCTGGTTGGCCGAGCATCCGGAACTATACAGGCTGCTCGCCCCGCCGCGCCGGGTGCACGGCGAGGTGCTGTCGGATCACATGGCGGCGATGCTGCAGGCCGAGCGCGCGCATGCCTCGGAGTTGATCGACGCCGGGCGGGCGGCGGCCGGGATGGCCGGGCGGGTGCAGGAGGGCGTGCTGGCGCTGATGCGTGCGGCCGATCCGGCGGAATGCGTCAGTGGCGAGCTGCCCGGCCTGCTGGGGATCGACGCTGCCGCGCTGTGCGCCGAGGCTCAGCACGCGGTCTGGCACAAGCTGCCGCCGGGGACCGTTCGACGCCTGCTGGATGGCCGCGACGTGGTGTTTCGCGCCGCGGGGTCCGACGCGCTGATACTGCATGCCGAGGCCGCGCGACTGGCACTGCATGATGCGCTGGTGCGGGTGCCGGGGGCGGGAACGCCGATGCTGCTGGCGTTGGCCAGTCGGGACGCGCGCGCGCTGGATCCGGCGCAGGGGAGCAACGCGCTGGGCTTCCTGGGTCGCGCCGTGGCGGCCGCGCTTGGGCGTTGAGCCGGCACCGGCGTTTGGCCCCCGCGGGCGGCGAGCCCAAGCGGACGTTCATTCGCTAGCGGCGTTCAACCGCTGAGGGTGTTCAACCGCTGGGGGCGTTCGGTTGCTGGGGGGAGTTACGTCTTGACCGGTGAGGCGGCGCGGCAGGCTTTCCTTGAGTGGCTGGCTAGTGAGCGCCGAGCCGCGGTGCTGACGGTCGAGGCTTATGGCGGCGATCTGGCCGGCTTCCTGGGGTTCCTGACCGGGCATCTTGGGGCCGAGCCGGACCTGGAGCAATTGCGCACCCTGCGTCTGGCGGACCTGCGCGCTTGGCTGGCGCATGAGGCGAACGAGGGGGCCGGGAACGCCACGCGAGCGCGGCACCTGTCGGCGGTGCGCAGCTTCTACCGGTTCCTGGCGCGACGGCACGGCGTGGACAACCCGGCTCTGAAGCTGATCACCGCGCCGCGGGCGAGGAAGCCGCTGCCCAGGGCGCTGGCGCCCGAACAGGCCCGCGCGGTGACCGACGATATCGCCGAGATGGCCGACACCGCGGCGCTGCAGGCCCGTGACACCGCACTGTTCACCCTGCTGTATGGCTGCGGCCTGCGCATCGCCGAGGCGCTGGCGTTGAACGTGCGCGACGCGCCGGCCGAGGGCGCGGACACGGTGCTGCGGGTGGTCGGCAAGGGCGGCAAGGAGCGCATCGTGCCGGTGCTGCCGGCGGTGCGGCAGGCGATCGGGGAGTGGCTGCGGCTGCATCCCGATCGTGCGCCGGGTGGCCCGCTGTTCCTGGGGGCGCGCGGCAAGCGGCTGGATGCGGCGGTGGCGCAGAAGGTGCTGCGCGATTTTCGTCGGCTGAATGGATTGCCCGAGCATGCCACGCCGCATTCGCTGCGGCATTCGTTCGCGACGCATCTGCTGGCGGGCGGGGCCGATTTGCGCTCGATCCAGGATTTGCTGGGGCATGCTAGCCTGTCGACTACCCAGCGGTATACGTCGGTGGATCAGGCGCGGTTGATGGAGGTTTGGCGGAAGGCGCATCCTCGGGCTTAGGTCAGATAATCAAAGAAGCAAGTAATCAAGCGGACACAGAGTTACACCGAGTGCACACAGAGTTTCACAGAGAAGTCAGCAATGGCGCTTCGCGCGGACATACTGGTTGGCTTCGCGCGAAGCGCAATCAATTCTTCTGATACTTCTCTGTGAAACTCTGTGTGCACTCGGTGTAACTCTGTGTGCGCTTGATTGCTTGTAACTGCGTACCGGCCGCGCGGTCGCCGGCGGCAGGGCGTGGACCGCGGTCCTGAAATGTTAGCTGGCGCCGGTCTGTAAGTTAGTGTATCTTACTTTGGCTATCAGCTCATTTTTTTCATCTGGAGTTTTCATCATGTCCCTTCCCTCCACCGAAATCACCCAACCTGCCGCCGAGGTGGCGAGCTCGACCTATCGCCCCGGCGACGATCTGCTGGACTGCGTGCTGGCCGCCCTGCCGCCGCTGATCGCCGACGCCCCGCTGGGCTGGCATCGGACGCACCGGACGTGGGTCGGCAAGGAGATCGCCGCGTTCCGTCCGGCCGATGCCGTGGAGGCGATGTTTGTCGGGCAGATCGTCGTGCTGCGGCATCTGGCGGCGAGCCTGGTGAGCCGGGCAGGCGCGCCTGGCAATTCGCTGGCGCAGGCGCGGCGGCTGGACCGGTGCGCGGTCGCGATGATGCGGGCGGGCGCGGGGCTGGAGCGCACGCTGCGGCGGGAGCAGAGAAGCGCGGTCCCGCCGGGCGGCGAGTGGGCGGGGGAGGGTTTCGATCTGGCGGCGATGGAGGCGTTCTGGCGCGACATGCCGCAAGGTGAGATGGCGGCGACGGCGGCCTTACTCGTTGCGGCAACCGGAGCGACCCCCGGATCAAGCGTCCCGGGGCATGCCTTGGTCCGCGCCTGGCGGGCCAAGCCCGCGAAGCGGCCGAGGTGCAGGAAGGTGGCGGCGACAGGAGAGGTCGCGTGATTTCATGCGGCGAGGGGAGCCCGGACTGCGTCGGGGAAGGCCCCATGCAACCGGCTGCCGCTCTGGGGCCCGCTCACCGGATCGACCCGGTCGCGCCGCGACCCGGCGCACCCCGTGATGGGCCCAGGGGCTGGCGCCGGGGTAACCCGAGGGGCAATCCCGACCTTAAGCTGGCGCCGCGCTGTGGGGCGCGGGCACGCACCACCGGTTGCCCGTGCTGCGCGCCGGCGATGGCGAACGGGCGGTGCAGGATGCATGGCGGGCGTAGCACCGGCCCGCGGACACCGGAGGGGATGGCGCGGATGACGGCCGCGCAGACAACGCATGGGCGGTCCGGCGCCTGGAAGCGGAGGATGGGGCGATATGTGAGCACGGTGGCGGCCAGAGGTCGGCTGTTCTGCGCGGCGATGCTGCTGCGGGCGCACTTGCCGGCGGAGATGGCGGCGCGGTTGGCGGCGGGGCCGGCGGAGTTGCAGACCCCGGACCGTCCGTGCCAGGTGCCGGTGTCGCGAAACCCCGACGCTACCCCATGCAACAGTCTGCCGCCGGCGGACCTGGACCCGACAGAGGCGGACATCGGGCGGCTGCTGACGGAGATGGTGGCGCGGCTGGCAGCGGGGCCGGTGGGGGTGGAACCGCCGGAGCATCCGTCTCAAGCGGCGGTTTCGAGAGACCCGGACGCTACCCCATGCAACAGTCTGCCGCCGGCGGACCTGGACCCGACAGAGTCGGACATCGGGCGGCTGCTGGTGGAGATGGTGGCGCGGTTGGCGGTGGGGCCGGTGGACTTGTCGCCGCTGGATCGTTCGTCCGAGGTGGCAGTTTCGAGAAACGCCGAAGCTATCCCATGCAACAGTCTGCCGCCGATTGACCTTGATTCGACAGAGCCCGACACCGGGCGGCTGCTGGCGCGGCCGGTGGCGTTGCCGCCGCTGGATCGTCCATCCGAGGTGGTGGTTTCGAAAAACGCAGAAGCTACTCCATGCAACAGTCTGCCGCCGATGGACTTGGCCTCAGCCGACCTCGGCTGCCTGCTGGCGGAGCGGGCGGTGCGGTTGGCGTCGGGGCCGGCGGAGTTGCAGCCGCCGAAGCGCCCATCCCAGGTGGCGGCTTCGCGAAACGCCGATGCTACCCCTTGCAACAGTCTGCTGCCGGTGGGCTCCGCCCCAATGCAGCCTGTCGTCGCGGTGTCCGCGACCGGGCATCCTGACCCAGTGAAGTCGGTTCCGCGGGTTGACCCGGTGGCCCGGAACAACGGCCGGACCGCGGGCCGTGGGTTTGGTCGGCCCGGCGGGAAGCCGCGTCCGATGTCGCCTGGGCGGGAGGCGGAGCGGCTGGAGGTGCTGGCGGAGACGGCGGACCTGGCGCCATGGCGGCAGGCTATCGCCTTTGCGCGGGCGGCGAAGCGTGCGGAGCGGGCCGCGCACGCCGCAGCGCGGACAGCAGTACGGGGTGGGCGGGCAGCAGCGCCGGGTGAGCGGGCGGCAGCACGGACTGGGCGGGCAAGACCGGCGGGAGTTGAAACGCGCATTTCGGGTTGCGATCCCGTGGACCAGGCCGTCGGCCTGGAGCCTGGCACCGGTGGGCTTCGCGGGCGCGCGCCTGTGCCTCGGGTTGATACGGTGGGGGTACGGGCCGGCGGGGCAGATGGCGAGGCGGCAGGTGCAGTGCCCGCGGCCCCATCGTCACCCGTCGTGCTGCGCGCAACGACCCCCGGGTCAAGTGTTGGAGGGCATACTCCCGGGTCAGGTATCCGAGAGCATGCCCCCGGGTCGGGTGTCCAAGGGCATGCCATGGTCGGCGCTTCGCGGCCCAAGCCCGCTTGGCTGGAGCGATGGGTTGCAGGCGCCGCGCGTTACGAGCCCATGCACCTGTCTGCCGGCCAGGAGTCTGCCGGGGAACCACGAGCCGGTAGCATTCCGGGCGCGGCGCCGAGGCTGAAGTGTGTGATCAGGACCAAGGGCCATGCGCCGGTGAACACGCCGCCGATCCTGGCGCCGGCGCCGGACCTGCGAGCGACCCTCGAGGCGCTGTTCGGGCGACCGGCGCCGCCTGGTTCCCATGTGCGGCTTGCACCTCACGCGGGCCTCGCGCCGGTGCTGCGTGACGGTTGCGAGCGGAGATCGCTTGCAGCGCCTGCCACCGGGAGTTTGCCGGGAGGCGTTTGCCGGGGGGCGTTTGACCTGGGGGTGTTTGACGGGGGCGTTTGACGGTGCCGTTTGACGGGGGCGCGCGTTTGGCCCGGGGACGAGCCAGTCCGCCCAAGTTCTGGCGCGACCGCCAGCCACGCGCATGATACCGGACGCAACCGGAAGCGGAGTTCTCCCATGCTGACCTGGCACATCGGCGACGTCACGATCACCCGCATCGTCGAACTGGAAACCACCGGCGGCAGCCGCTTCATCCTGCCCGACGCCACGCGCGACGCCGTGCTGCCGATCGCCTGGCTGCGGCCGCACTTCGCCGACGAGGACGGCCGCCTGCGCATGAGCATCCACGCCCTGGTGGTCGAAACGCCGACGCGCCGGATCGTGGTCGATACCTGCCTCGGCAACGACAAGCAGGGCCGGCGCATCCCGACATGGAACGACCTGCATGGTCCGTTCCTGGCTGACCTTGCCGCCGCCGGATATGCGCGCGAGACGATCGACACCGTGCTGTGCACGCACTTGCACGTCGACCATGTCGGCTGGAACACCATGCTGGTGGACGGGCGCTGGCACCCGACCTTCCCCAATGCGCGCTACCTGATGGGCCGCATCGAATATGCCCATTGGCGCGATTGCCATTCCGGATCGGGCGGCCACGAGGACCAGCGCGCCGTGTTCGCGGACTCAATCCAGCCGGTGTTCGACGCGGGTCTGGTCGACCTCGTGGAAACCGACCACCGCATCGACGACACGGTCAGCCTGGTCCCCACCCTCGGCCACACGCCGGGCCATGTCAGTGTGCGGATTTGCTCCGACGGGCAGGAGGCGCTGATCACCGGCGACTTCATGCACCATCCGTGTCAGATCGCGCGCCCCGAGTGGGCCTCGACCGCGGATTCGGATCCGGCCATCGCGCGCCAAACCCGCGAGCGCATGTTGGCCAGCCTGGCGCACACGCCGACGCTGGTGATCGGCACGCACTTCGCCGCGCCGACGGCGGGACGGATCGTGCGCGACGGCGCGGTCTATCGCCTGGATGTCTGAAGCCCGTGCCCGCTGCGCAGCGAGCCGCGCGGCATCAGCAGCGGCAGGATCAGGCCGACGCCGACGCCCCAGGCGCCGTTGATGAGGAACGAGCGCAGGATCGGCCAGACCATCCAGCCGCCGGCGATCGGGCTCCCCTTGATCGCCGCGACGATGAACATGCCGACCAACGCGGCGATGATCCCCATGATCAGCCCGCAGAGCCACAGTGGCAGGGTGAAGCGTGGCCGCAGTAGGCCGAACACCAAGCCATACAGGCCACCCCAGAAGCACAGGTCGACGATCAGCGGTATGCCGAGCGGCGGGATCGGGTTGAACGGATAGGGATGGCGGTCCATCCCACCCGTACCAAAGTACTGCGCCCAGCCATAGAGCAGCGCCCACATGCCCTGATGGAACGTCAACACCGAGATCGCGGCTGCCACGAAGCCCAGGAACGCCCGCATTGGCGCGGTTTGCATGATCGGTCTCCCACAGTCGTTTGTGCTTCTGCCGTTTGTGCTTCTGCTGTTTGTGCTGTCGCATGCAGCATAGCCGCCGGCGCGGGCAGAACGTCAATCCTGCACTGCGGCATCCGGCGGCGCGTCGTGCGGCAGCGTGGTATCCGCCGGGGCATCGTGTGGCCGGGCGGCATCAGCCAGGGCGGCATCTGGCAAGGCGTCGTGCGGCGGGGCGGCATCCGGCAGAGCGTCATGCGGCACGGCGTCCTGCCGCGGCCCGTTATGCTGCAGGGCGGCGGTCTGCTCATCCTTCAACCCGACGCCGGTCATCCGCAGCCGCCGCATCGCGCCGATCAGCCACAGCAGCTTGTCGACCGCGGCCGCCGGGGGAAAACCCCGCGGGCGGACGTTGGAGATGCAGTTGCGCTCGGCGTCGGTCCGCCCGTGCCGCGGCTGCCAGGTCAGGTAGATGCCCAGGCTGTCCGCGGCGCTGAGGCCCGGGCGCTCGCCGATCAGCACCGCGACCGCCGCGGCGCCCAGCGCCTCGCCGATATCATCGCCAAGTGCGACGCGCCCCTGCTCGGCCAGCACCACCGGCGCGACCGTGTGTCCCGCGGCCCGCAGCGCTGGTATCGCGAGCGCCAGCACCGCGGTGGCGTGGCGTGCCACCGCGGTGGCCGAGAGCCCGTCGCACACCACGAAGGCGAAGGCGCCCGGCTGAGGTGTCAGCAACGGCCGATCCGCCTCGCGCAGCCGCCGGCCCAGGTCCGGGCGCAACAGGTAGGTGTGCCGATCCGCGGCCTGGCTGTGCACCGAGACGCTGTCGATCCCGATCGCGGTCAGTGCGCCACGCAGCGCCGCGAGGTCCAGCGTGGCGTGCACCGCATCGCGCGCCGCGGCGTGGGCGGCCTGGAAGGCGAGATGCGCGCCGGTTGGCATCCCGTTGCCGGCGCGGCCCAGCGCCACTCGCGCGGGCGTGAAACGGCGGAGATCGGCCCACAGAGCCAGCGGATGCTGCGTCCGATCAGCCATGCCTGCGTCCTTGCAACCTCGGCGCGCCCAGCACGTTACCCATCCGATGAGTTGCCAGATCACCGTTACATAACACACGTATCGGAGGGCAAGTGCGATCAACCAGATGAAGCTCCTGCAGGCTGTTGCCGTCGCCGCGGCGCCGGCGTTGGCTCTGGCTCCGGGCCCGGTCTTCGCGGCGCATGCCGGGGCGCCTTACACCAATGTCGATCACAGCAACGACATGGGCAACGATACCGGCGATTCGCAGGTGGAAGGGCTGAACAGCAGTCAGCTCAACGAGAACTACCAAGGCCCGGTGCAGATGCGCGCGCCGGCCAATCCCGCGCCGGCCATGCCGCCGACCGTCCAAGCGCCATTTGTGCAGGCGCCGATGGTGCAGGCGCCGGTCGTGCAGGCGCCGGTCGTGCAGGCGCCGGCACCCCCGCCGCCGCGCTAAGCGCCGCAATGAGCGCCCAGCTAAGCGGGGCGCGACGGCCTCACGCCAGGCCGATCATTGCCGGCGACAGGGCAGCCGGAATGCGGTCCTGCGTCACCGCATCGGCGGCGCCCATCCGCATGAGCCACTGCTCGAATTCCGGCGCCGGGCGCAGGTCGAGCGCGCCACGCAGATACAACGCGTCGTGGAATGACGTGCTTTGATACGACAGCATCACGTCGTCGGCGCCCGGCACGCCCATGATAAACGTTGCGCCCGCGACACCGAGCAGCGTCAGCAGCGCGTCCATGTCGTCCTGATCGGCCTCGGCGTGGTTGGTGTAGCAGACGTCCACGCCCATCGGCAGGCCGAGCAGCTTGCCGCAGAAGTGGTCCTCGAGCCCGGCGCGGGTGATCTGCTTGCCGTCGTACAGGTATTCCGGCCCAATGAAGCCGACGACGGTATTGACCAGCAGCGGATCGAACGCGCGCGCGACCGCATAGGCCCGCGCCTCGACGGTTTGCTGGTCGACGCCATGATGCGCGTTCGCCGACAACGCGCTGCCCTGTCCGGTCTCGAAATACATCACGTTGTTGCCCAGGGGGGCGTCCAGGGGGTTGCCCAGGGGGTTGCCCAGGGGATCACCCCCCAGGGGACCCAACATGCCGCGCTTCAGCGACAGCGCCGCGTGGCGTGCCTCGGCCAGCAGCGCCAGCGAGACGCCGAAGCTGCGATTGACTGCCTCGGTGCCGCCGATCGACTGGAACATCAGGTCGACCGGCGCGCCGCGCTCGATCGCGCGCAGGCTGGTGGTGACATGCGCCAGCACGCAGGTCTGGGTGGGGATGTCGTAGCGGTCGCGGATGGCGTCCAGCATCGCCAGCAGGGCGCAGGTTGCGTCCACGTTGTCGGTCGCCGGATTGACCCCGATCACGGCGTCGCCCGCGCCCAGCAGCAACCCGTCCAGCACCGACGCGGCAACCCCGCGCGGATCGTCGGTCGGATGGTTCGGCTGGAGCCGCACCGACAGCCGCCCAGGCAGGCCGATCGTGTTGCGGAAGCGCGTGACCACGCGGCACTTCGCGGCGACTGCGATCAGGTCCTGCTGGCGCATGATCTTGCTGACGGCCGCCACCATCTCCGGCGTCACGCCGGAGCGGATCGCGGCGAGGTCCCGCGGCGTCGCGCGCAGCAGGAATTCCCGAAAAGCCCCCACCGTCAGCGCGGCGATCGGTGCGAAGGCGACGGGATCGTGGGTGTCGATGATCAGCCGAGTGACCTCGTCGGCCTCGTAGGGGACGACGGGCTGGCTCAGGAAAGTCCGCAGCGGCAGGTCGGCCAGCGCCATCTGCGCCGCCACCCGCTCGGCGGCCGATGCGGCGGCCAGCCCGGCCAGCGCGTCGCCCGAGCGGAACGGGCTGGCTCGTGCCAGCAGCGTTCGCAGATCGGCGAAGACGTGGCGGGTGCCGCCGATGGTGTGCGCGTAGGGCAGGGGTGCGCTCCTGGATCGAGGCGCGATTGCGCCGGCGCCGAGGCCTGCCGTCAAGCCAGTACGGCGGTTTTGCCGTCGATTGTTGGCAGGCGACCGATTGTTGGCAGGCGGTCGATTGCCGGCGGACGACCGATTGTCAGCAGGCGAGGGGGGTTGGCGGGGGTGAGCGTCGTGACACCGATGTCCGGTCGGCGCCGGTCTGATCGGAGCGGGGCGCCATCGGCGTTACGCTGGCCCGGGACGCATGCCTATAAGGCCTTGAGCGCTTACAGGGTCTTGAGCACGAAATGGTATGGCGGCCGCCTGGGAGGCATCCGGGCGGCCGATATGCGTGAGGGTCCAGCGCAGTGCCGCCATCTGCCGGACCGCTTCATCCAGGTGCCGGTCGAGAGCCGCGCACAACGCGGCATCCGGCCTGCTCTCGGTCGAGAGCAATTCCTGCAGAAACGTAACCACCTCGCGCATCGAAACGAGACCTGTCCGTATGGGGCTGTAGTCCATGCGCAGATCGAGGACCGCCGGGCGGAGTATTGCGGTGTATGGCGTGCCGGTCAGCAGGTAGTCCGCAAGCCGGGGGTCGGGGAACATCCGGAACAACTGCCTGAGTTCCGCCGGCGCGAACCCGGTGCGCGCCGCCATTCGCGCCTGCAACGCGGAATAGCTCAGATTGAGAGCAAGGGCGAGTTCCCGCGTCCGGACCCCCCGGTCGGTCATCAGCACCCGCCGGACGAGGTGGGAAAAGTCTTCACGGGGACCGCCGTTATCCGCGGCTCCTTGGTCAGCGGGATGCCGTGCCAGATGCAGCTTGATCGACATCAGTCCACTTTGCGCGCGATCGAGATGCTCCTCGATCGTGGCGACTTGCTGGCGTCCCAGCATGGACAACTCGACCGCCTGGGCGAGATCGCAAATCGCCGACATCGCCTCCATGGCGCAGGCCGCGGTGCGTCGCGGCAACGTCATGTCGCTGCCATCGGACGTCATGGCGGGGTGCCTGACCAACAACAGGCCGCTGCCGGCGAACAACCACCCGCGCAGCCGTTCGTCGTCGATCACTCGGAGCAGGATCGAGACGTCATCGGGGTCGAAACGAGTGCCATTGCGCAGCTTGGCGCAGAAGTTGCGCACGGTCATTCCCAGCGCGGCCGAGACTCTGTACGAGCGGATACACTTTCTCGAACACGACGATGCGCCGAAGCAGGTCACCGAAGCCGATGTTGATTGGAAGCGATTTCATGGACACCTACTTTCGCCGACGGGGCTGTCTCGGCAGGGCCTTGCTGGGCGACGGGACGCACCCAGTCACTCACATTAGCGGGATATTCACGATATACTGCGCATTAAATTATCACAACAACGGCATCTCTCACGTGCGGGATTTTGCAGTTGACGCGAGCGTTCGGGGCGTGTGGGCGTGCGCGATCACGCCTGCGATGGTATGATCTTTCATGTTTTTCAATATCTTAAGTATAATGGGGTCAGAGGCGTTGGGTGCTTGGGCTGGATAATGCTGTCGTTGCGGTTTGCCACCTTGCCGCTCGCTTCCGCGGGTTGACCTCGCCGAAGGCGTTAATCCGCCGTTATATTTCAGTGTCTTACGGATTTTGCCGGATGTACTGGCAGTGATCAGGCCGAAAAACCGCAACCCGACGGGTTTACAGCGCGCCTCGACAAATCGCGAAAAAACCCTGCAACCAATTGATAATATGTCGATTTCTAACGTTGGCACGCGAGCTGCGTTGACGTAGCCGACCCGAGTGCGTGGTCAGCCTATACCCTGAGTTGTTCATATTGTCGGGTATAACCTCTTCAGCTTAACGCGGGCGTCGACAGTGGAGAACTGCCAATCGGCTTTGGTGTGGTGCTTGTTGCGGTTGGCTTCCCAGGCGTCGACTTCCTCGATCAAAGTCTGCTTGTCCGGGATACGCCGATCGAGACACTGAGATGACAACACGCTGAGTTCGGATTCAGCCATATCCAGCCAGCTGCCGTGTTTGGGTGTATAGTGCCACTCGAACCGTTCGACGAGCCGTCGTGCCTCAGCGGCAGGGAAGGCTTCGTAGAGTGAAGCCGGCCTGTGGGTGTTCAGGTTGTCCTGCACGAGCACGATTTTGTTGGCCTCGGGAAAGTGCGTGTTGGATAATTCCTTGAGGACCTGGGCGTAATCCGCGGCGGCGTGACGATCCGTCACTTTGACGTGCCGCCAACCTTCCAGTGGCGCGAAGATCATGAACAGGTTGGCCGTGCCATTGCGCTGGTACTCATAGTCATGCCGTGCAGGGTGTCCTGGCTTCGCCGCGATCGGCACGCGCGTTTCGGCAATGAGTTGCTTCGATGTCTCGTCCACGCACACCACGGGGCAGGCTGGATCGCGCGGCCTATGATAAACCTCCAGCACATCTTCCATGCTGGCTACGAACGCAGCGTTGGCGTCCGGCGGGATGACCCATTGCTTTTTGAGGTGGGGCTTGAGCGTATTTTTTTTAGCGTCCGCCCGATCGTGTTGTCGCTGGCACGCTCAACGATGTTCAGTTCCACCACCGCCTCTTCCAACAGCTTCAACGTCCATCGTGCGCGCCCGGTTGGCGGTTTGGAGCAGGCAACCGCGACCAGCTTGGCCTCGGCTGCTCCGTCGAAGATGCGCTTTCTGGCCGACGCTGGCGAATGCTTGCGGGTCAGGACGGCCTCGAAGCCTTCCTCCACTAGTTGCTGGCGGGTCCGGGCCACCGTGCCGATGCTGATATCCAAAGCCGCGGCGATCTGGCTGTCGCTCCATCCTTCGCCGGCCTCGGACGCGTCCGCCTTCAACAGAATGCGTGCCTTTACCAACTGGCCTGCACGGTGTTTGCCCTTGTGGATCAACGTGTTGAGCCGTTCGCGCTCCTCATCGCTGAGCTTCACGACATACTTCTTTACGGCAACATGTTTCGCGGTCACGACTCATCTCCGTCATTGCGGAGCTATCGATTCGGAGATCTACCACAAAATCAATGACGCGGCGGACTAGCAGGTCTCGCCTTTCGGACCGGTTTCAGCTTCAGGAGTAGCCAATGCGCAGGTCTCTGCTTCGTACAAGTCTGTTCGCAGCCGTCGCCACGGCGCTGGCCATCGGCGCGCCACAGGCGCGGGCCAATATAATCGTCGAGTATAGCCTCAATGGCGGCGCCACGTTCAATCCTCTGCTGAGTGGCCCCTCTGGCAGCACACAGGCCATAACGAGCGACACGCTCGGCGCGTTCAGCGTCAGTGTTCTGTCCGTCCAGTCCAACTCGCCCGGCACGACAAGCATCGCCAAGTTGCTCTCGGACAGCCTGGACATCGTCAACACTTCGGGTTCGACAGCGTCGATCGTGTTCGCGTTCAGCGACGTTGGTTTCACGTCGCCGACTGCGCCGCCGTCCCTGCTGCTGAACAGCCATATCGGCGGCTCGGTAACGACCGGTAGCTCAGCCAATCTGGCGTCGTTCACGAGTTGCGTGAGCACAACCGACGCCAACCTCACGAGCTGCGCGGGCGCAACCGACGTTGCCGGTCCTGGCACACCGGGCATCACGGCCGGTTCCTTCCATGACGATAAGTTCGCGACCATCACGGCGCTTGCCGGCCCGTATTCCCTCACGTCGATCTTTGATGTGACGCTGGGCGCCGGTTCGGATGTGGGCTTCCAGGCCAATGCGTCACTCGCGCCCATCCCGGAGCCAGTGTCCTTGTCACTGCTGGGGGTTGCTCTGATTGGCCTCGGTGCCGTCCGCCGCCTCCGCCGCCGCGCCTGATCACAGCTTTCTACAGCGCCTGCCCAGTCTGAGTTGGGCGGACTACCACACCTCCGCATGCTGCCTCATGCGGAGGTGTGGCTGTCATGTGGGGTATAGTCGTCCGGTAGTCAGCCGAAACTTCGGCGAGGAATTGGCTGCGCCATCGGTGCAGCCGTCCGTAACCTGACTCAAGGACCTGGCTTCGTTGCCCCGTCATGCCGCCCGCGGGGCCGGCATGACCTGTTGGCCCGCGTCTGCAACACTCGACGCAGTTATACCAAAGCATCTGAACGACCGAACTCTTTGGCGACACCCAAGTCGGCATGCCGACCCCGGGGCAGCATGACCCGGACGCAGCGTCGGTGGGTCAATCTTTTCGCCGGTTGGCATTGTTTCAGGACGGACGGCAAGTGCGTCATCGACATGGGACCGAGACGCCAGCGACGAACAGACATATCACTGGCGATCCAGGCGCCTGGTCGCGTACGGACCGGTCTGGCACGGTAACAACCTGGCATAATCCCAGCGACACCAATGGTCGGGACGACCGGGACCGCCTTAGCCGCCGTCCGCCAACGCGGAACGGCCGGGATATGTGGTCTCGCACACACCGTTGCTGCGCGGCACCGGGCTTACGCGCTATCTCGACGGCACCCACGCGTCGAAGGAGCCGGGACCTCGATGGCTGATGATTACGACAGGACGCCCGTCCCGGGCGATTGCGACAGCACGCCCGTCCCGGGCGATCGGGACGGCACGGCCACCCCGGCCGGCGGACCCGGCGCGGCGGTCGTGCGGCGCTTCCGGTGGCGCCATCTGGCGTTCGCCGCCGGACCCGGCCTGGTCGCCATGCTCGCGGACACCGACGCGGGCAGCGTCATCACGGTCGCGCAGAGCGGCGCGCGATGGGGCTACCGCCTGCTGCTGCCGAATCTGCTGCTGATCCCGTTCATGTTCATGGCCCAGGAGCTGGCGCTGCGCCTTGGGCTTGGCGCGCGACAGGGCGCCGCCGAGCTGGTCTTGCGGCACTTCGGCCGCGTGCAGGCCGCCCTGTTGCTGATCGCCCTCGGCATGAGCTGCTTCGGAGCCTTGGTTAGCGAGATGAGCGGTCTGGCGGGCGCCGCCCAGGCATTCGGCCTGCCCGTGCCGGTCGCCATGGTTGGCATCGTTGGCGGCCTGATCCTGATGGTGGTCACCGGCTCCTACCGCTCGGTCGAGCGCGTCGCCTTGTTTTTTGGCCTGTTCGAGCTCGCCTTCCTGGTCATGGCCTGGCGCGCGGAGCCGGGGTTCGCGCCGATCCTGCAGCAGGCCGGGGAATTGCCCTTGAGTGACCCCGGGTATCTCTATCTGCTCGCGGCCAACCTCGGCACCAGCGTCATCCCCTGGGTGCTGCTGTATCAGCAGTCGGCCAGCGTCGATAAAGGGCTGGGCCCCGAGCATATCAGAGGGGCACGGATGGAAACGCTGGCGGCCGTGGTGCTCTGCCAGACGATCACGTCGGCATTGCTTGTCGCGGCTGGCGCGACGCTTGGCACCGGCGCGAAGCTGAACACGGTGCCGCAGATAGAAACCGCGTTCACCGCGACGCTCGGCGCCGGCATCGGCCGGGCCGTCTTCATCCTTGGGCTGTCCGGCGGCGCGCTGGTCGCAACCATTGTGGTCTGCCTGACGCTTGCCTGGACCGCTGGAGAAGTGCTGGGGGTGAAGCACTCGCTGGAGCACCATCCGAGGCAGGCGCCATGGTTCTACGGCTTGGTGGCGCTGATGCTGGCGGCTGGCGGCGCGGTGGTCACGTCAGGGATCAACCCGGTCAGCCTCTCGATCACCGCCGGTGTGCTGAATGCGCTGCTGCTGCCGCTGGTTCTCGGCTTTCTGTACCGCCTCGCCCACACTGCCCTGCCGGAGCCGTTGCGGCTGCGGGGCGTCTATGCCGTAGTGGTAGTCGTCGCCTTCTTTGCCATCTCCGGGGTCGGCCTCTACGCCGGTATCGCCGGCATGCTCTGATGCGGCAACCAGGTGTGGGACGAATGACCGGGCCGGAGTGTCGGTGGGCCGAAGTACCGACTGGCGACATCAACCATCGGCCGGGCGATGCGGGTGGGCGTCTGAGTGGAGTAACCCCAGACACCCACCTAATCGCGCAGCCCGGAGGACAGCCGGGTAAAGAAATGTAACGTCGCATGGTTGCGGGAGGGTTGCGAGCGCTTCACCCGGACGGTCTAGGGTAAGGCCCGCCCGGATGGTCTAGACCGTCGCCGAGCCCTGACGCGCTTCCAGGTCCGCCGGCACATTCGCCATGTCGGTCAGCACCCGCGGCTTCGTCGTGACGCTGGCGGCCGTCGCGAGCGTGCCGCGAGAACCCCCTGGACTCGCCCGCCCGCATCGCGTAAACGCCCCGCCTCCATACGGAACGCGGGAGACGCCCAACGCCGGACTTCTGGCGGCTTGCGTCGTTTGCACCGCGGTCCCTCGGCGTACGAACAGGACCAGGGATCATGGCGAAGAAGATCGTCGGCTACATCAAGTTGCAAATACCGGCCGGCAAGGCCAACCCGTCGCCGCCAGTCGGGCCGGCGCTGGGTCAACGCGGCCTGAACATCATGGCGTTCTGCAAGGAATTCAACGCGGTCACCCAGAACATGGAACCCGGCATGCCGGTTCCCGTGGTGATCACCGCGTTTGGCGACCGCAGCTTCAGCTTCATCACCAAGACGCCGCCCAACACCTATTTCCTCAAGAAGGCGGCGGGGATCGAGAAGGGTACCACCGCGCCGGGCAAGGGCGCGCCGATCGGCCAGGTGACGACGACCCAGTTGCGCGAGATCGCGGCGGTCAAGATGAAGGACATGAACGCCAACGACGTCGAAGGCGCGGTGCGCATGCTGGCGGGTTCCGCCCGCGCCATGGGCCTCGCCGTGGTGGAGGGCTGACGCGATGGCCAAGAACAAGCGGCTGGCCGGGGCCAAGGCGGCGATCGACGCGACCAAATCCTATTCGCTGGAGGATGCGGTCAAGCTGGTGAAGCAGACCTCCAAGGCGAAATTCGACGAGACGGTCGAGATGTCGATGAACCTGGGCATCGACCCGCGCCATGCCGACCAGATGGTGCGCGGCCTGACCAGCCTGCCCAACGGCACTGGCAGGACGGTGCGGATCGGCGTATTCGCCCGCGGCCCCAAGGCTGAGGAGGCGCAGGCGGCGGGCGCCGACGTGGTGGGCGCCGAGGACCTGGCGGAGAAGATCCAGGCGGGCGAGATCAATTTCGACCGGTGCATCGCGACCCCCGACATGATGGGTGTGGTCGGCCGGCTGGGTAAGATTCTCGGCCCACGCGGGCTGATGCCGAACCCCCGCCTCGGCACCGTGACGATGGACGTAAAGGGCGCCGTCAGTGCCGCCAAGGCCGGCCAGGTGGAGTTCCGCGCCGAGAAGGCCGGCATCATCCACGCCGGCATCGGCAAAGTGAGCTTCGACGAGGCCAAGCTGATCGAGAATGCCAAGGCATTGGCTGACGCGATCCAGAAGGCGAAGCCGGCCGGCGCCAAGGGCACCTACCTGAAGAAGGCGTCCCTCAGCTCGACGATGGGCCCGGGCATCCGGGTGGACATCAGCACGCTGGGAGCCTGAAGAGCTGGGAGCCTGAAGACACGAGATACGCCTGCATCAGCGAAGGCTGGGGCAGGCGGGCAGGGGGTTTGTCCCCGGACTTGATCCGGGGACTGCTTCCGAACCTGTCCGAGACCGCACGTGACCGTTCCGGATCATCCCGGGCATCTCAAAGGGTCGCAAGGCCCGCGCGCGGTAGACGGGGAAGCCAGCGGCCTTGCCCACGGGCCTGTCCCGAGGGTCCGCCCGGAATCATCCGGGGTCTAGGCAATTGGCGGTTCCGGCTGGGGACCCTGCTTGGTCCCAAAGGACAGGCGAACCGGACCGTACCGGTCCTGCCTCCGGGCGTTATTCCGGGGGTCGCCTGGTGCGGTCCATGGGCAACCCGGCCCGGCGCGGTCCACACGCGTCAGGCCAATGGCATCGCGGCGCTGCAATGCGTCGTGCCGCCATCAACGGAGACGAGACTTGGACCGTACGGAAAAGCGGGAGTTCGTTGCCGGACTCGCTGCCGCGCTGGCGGATGTCTCAATGGTCGTGGTCACCCAGAACCAGGGGTTGACCGTGGCCGAGGCGACCGTTCTGCGCCGTCGCATGCGAGACGCGGGCGCGACCTTCAAGATCGCGAAGAACCGTCTGGCCCACCTCGCCTTGGAAGGGACCCGGTTCGACGGCCTCAAGCCGATGCTGAAGGGACCGACCGCGCTCGCGTGGTCGAAGGACCCGGTGGCGGTGGCGAAGGCGGCTGTCGAGTTCGCCAAGACCAACGAGAAGCTGGTGCTGATCGGCGGTGCGCTTGGAACCCAGATGCTCGACGTATCTGGGATCAAGGCGCTGGCCGAACTGCCGAGCCTGGAGACGCTGCGCGCCGGATTGCTGGGGATGCTGAACACCCCGGCCACCAGGCTCGCCGGCGTGCTGCAGGCCCCGGCTGGCCAGCTTGCGCGGGTCTTCGGGGCTTACGCCAAGCGCGATGAGGCGCCGGAAGCGCTGCCGGAGGCGGCCTGAGCGATCCCCTGCACACATGCCTGAACCGCCGGCCGGTAATTCCGGCTTGCAAGGAACCAACCGAAGTCTAGATTAGAGGACACACGAACATGGCTGATCTACAGAAGCTGGTGGACGAGCTGTCCAGCCTCACCGTCATCGAGGCTGCGGAGCTCTCAAAGCTGCTAGAGGAGAAGTGGGGCGTTTCGGCCGCCGCGCCGGTGGCGGCTGCCGCTGCGCCGGCCGCCGCGGCCGCGGCTGCCCCGGTCGAGGAGCAGACCGAATTTACCGTCATGCTGACCAAGGCCGGCGACAAGAAGATCAACGTCATCAAGGAGGTGCGGACCATCACTGGACTTGGCCTGAAAGAGGCCAAGGATCTGGTCGAGGGCGCGCCGAAGGCGGTGAAGGAAGGCGTCAACAAGGACGAGGCCGCCAAGATCCGCAAGATGCTTGAGGACGCGGGCGCCGCGGTCGAGGTGAAGTGACGGCAAGGTCAGGTAACGGCACGGCTCGAACACATCCTGGGTGCGCGCTCCCGCCGGAGCGCATGTCCGGCACGGACTGGAGCGGGCGAGAATCAGCCGATTCTCGCCCGCGTACCCGTTTTCGGTGGTCGGAGCGTGTTTGCTGACATGCGTTTGACGCATGAAGCGGGCCGGGCGGCCGGGGTTTCGGTGAGGCCCCAGACTTGCATGCCCGGGGGGGCTTGCATGCGAGGGGCTCGCACCAGGGGCGTGCTTGCACGAGCCCTAACATGGACGGGCCTAGCGTACACGAGCTTTGCATAGACCAGACTTGCTTACAAACGACCAACACGACGGCAGGGTGTCAGGACAGTCGATGAACGCGATTTCCCAATCGTTTACCGCGCGCAAGCGCATTCGCCGCAGCTTCGGGCGCATCCCCGAGGTGACGCCGATGCCGAACCTCATCGACGTGCAGCGCTCCAGCTACGAGGGGTTCCTGCAGATGAATGTCGCCCCCGACAGCCGGCTGCATGCCGGGCTGCAGGAGGTGTTCAAGTCGGTCTTCCCGATCGACGACTTCGCCGGCCGCGGGCGGCTCGAGTTCGTTTCCTACGAGCTCGAGGAGCCGAAATACGACGTCGAGGAGTGCATCCAGCGCGGCATGACCTTTGCCGCGCCGCTGAAGGTCATTCTGCGCCTGATCGTCTGGGATGTGGACGAGGACACCGGCGCCCGCTCGATCCGGGACATCAAGGAGCAGCCCGTCTACATGGGCGACATGCCCCTGATGACGGACAACGGCACGTTCATCATCAACGGCACCGAGCGGGTCATCGTCAGCCAGATGCATCGCTCGCCCGGCGTGTTCTTCGACCACGACAAGGGCAAGACCCACTCGTCCGGCAAATACCTGTTCGCCGCGCGGGTGATCCCGTATCGCGGCTCGTGGCTGGATTTCGAGTTCGACAGCAAGGACCTTGTCTACGTTCGCATCGACCGCAAGCGGAAGCTGCCGGTCACCACGCTGCTGTATGCGCTTGACGGCGTCGCGACCGAGGCGCTGCGCGCCGCCCGCGTAGGCCAAGAGCGAGCCGATGGAGCTGCACGAGATTCGCGGCATGGACGCCGAGGAAATCCTCGCGCGGTTCTAC
This sequence comes from uncultured Alphaproteobacteria bacterium, assembly GCA_963826975.1. Lineage (GTDB taxonomy): Bacteria > Pseudomonadota > Alphaproteobacteria > Acetobacterales > Acetobacteraceae > Palsa-883. Next base: position 1,070,517 of record CAWGZJ010000003.1, read on the forward strand.
GGTCAGGTGGTGTTCGACCGTACCGCGAAGGGCTGGGCCCGCCCGTTCAACCCGGACGCGTTCCGCGGCGTGAAGCTGCTGGAGCCGCTGATCGACGCCGAGACCGGTGAGGTGGTGGCTGACGCCGAGGCCAAGCTGACCGCTCGGCAGGCCCGCAAGATCGCCGAGAAGACCAAGGAAGTGCTGGTCGGCCGTGCCGACCTGCTCGGCCGCTGCGCCGCCGAGGACATCGTCAACGTCGAGACCGGCGAGATCTTCGCCGAGGCCGGTGAGGAACTGACCGAGCCGAAGCTCACCGCGATCGAGGATGCCGGGTTCGTCCGGCTGCCGACTCTGGCGATTGACCAGCAGAACGGCCCGTGGATACGCAACACGCTGGCGGTGGACAAGAACACCGACCGCGACAGCGCGCTGATCGACATCTATCGCGTGATGCGGCCGGGCGAGCCGCCGACGCCGGAAACGGCTGAAGCGCTGTTCCGCGGCCTGTTCTTCGACGGCGATCGCTATGATCTGTCCGCGGTCGGCCGGGTGAAGATGAACATGCGCCTGGGCATCACCAGCGACCAAGTGTCCGACACGGTGCGGATCCTGCGCAAGGAAGACCTGCTGCTGACGATCAAGACGCTGTGCGACCTGAAGGACGGACGTGGGCAGATCGACGACATCGACAACCTCGGCAATCGGCGCGTCCGCTCCGTCGGCGAGTTGATGGAGAACCAGTACCGCATCGGCCTGCTGCGCATGGAGCGGGCAATTCGCGAGCGCATGGGCTCGGTCGACATCGACACCGTGATGCCGCACGACCTGATCAACGCCAAGCCGGCGGCGGCGGCGGTGCGGGAGTTCTTCGGCTCCAGCCAGCTCAGCCAGTTCATGGACCAGACCAACCCGCTTCGCGAGGTGACGCACAAGCGCCGCCTGTCCGCGCTTGGCCCGGGTGGGCTGACACGTGAGCGGGCCGGCTTCGAGGTGCGCGATGTGCACCCGACGCATTACGGCCGGATCTGCCCGATCGAGACGCCGGAAGGCCCGAACATCGGCTTGATCAACTCGCTGGCCACTTACGCCAAAGTCAACAAGTACGGCTTCATCGAGACGCCGTACATGTTGGTGAAGGACGGCGTGGTGCAGAAGGAGCCGCGCTACCTTTCCGCGATGGAGGAAGAAAAGCTTGTCGTCGCCCAGGCTGACGCGCCGATGGATGCGGACGGCAAGTTTACGCAGGACCTGGTCTCGGTGCGCCGGCAGGGCGATTTCCGCCTGGTCAAGCCGACCGACGTGACCGCGATCGACGTCTCGCCGAAGCAGCTTGTTTCGGTGGCGGCGGCGCTTATCCCGTTCCTGGAGAACGACGACGCCAACCGCGCGCTGATGGGGTCGAACATGCAGCGCCAGGCGGTGCCGCTGATCCAGGCCGACGCGCCCTTGGTGGGCACCGGCATGGAAGAGGCGGTAGCGCGTGACTCTGGCGCCACCATCGTCGCCCGGCGCCCCGGCGTGGTCGATCAGATCGACGGCGCGCGCATCGTGGTGCGCGCGACGAACGAGGACAGCACCACCAAGGGCGTCGATATCTACCGGCTGCGCAAGTTCATGCGCTCGAACCAGTCGACCTGCATCAACCAGCGCCCGCTGGTGAAGGTGGGCGACCGGGTGCAGGACGGCGAGATCATCGCCGACGGGCCGTCGACGGAGCTCGGCGAGCTGGCGTTGGGGCGCAACGTGCTGTGCGCGTTCATGCCGTGGAACGGCTACAATTTCGAGGATTCTATCCTCATCAGCGAGCGCATCGCGCGCGACGACGTGTTCACCTCCATCCACATCGAGGAATTCGAGGTGATGGCGCGCGACACCAAGCTGGGCCAGGAGGAAATCACCCGCGACATCCCGAACGTGGGTGAGGAAGCGCTGAAGAACCTGGATGAGGCCGGGATCGTCTATATCGGCGCCGAAGTGAACCCGGGCGACATCCTGGTCGGCAAGGTCACGCCGAAGGGCGAAAGCCCGATGACGCCGGAAGAAAAGCTGCTGCGCGCGATCTTCGGCGAGAAGGCGTCGGACGTGCGCGACACCTCACTGAAGCTGCCGCCGGGTGTTACCGGCACGGTGGTGGATGTGCGGGTGTTTTCTCGCCGCGGCGTCGACAAGGACGAGCGCGCCATGGCGATCGAGCGCTCGGAGATCGAGCGGCTGGCGAAGGACCGCGACGACGAGAAGGCGATCCAGGAGCGGAGCTTCCTCAACCGGCTGCGTGAGAAGCTGCTGGCCCGCAAGGCGTCCGGCGGGTTCAAGGGCATCAAGGCCGGCACGGTGATCGACGAGGCGGTGCTGGCCGAGCATCCGCGCGGTGCGTGGCGCCATATCAGCGTGCAGGACGATGCGGTGATGGCCGAGATCGAGACGCTGAAGCGCGAGTTCGATGCAGCCGTGCATCGGTTGCAGGAGCGGTTCGACAGCAAGGTTGAAAAATTGCAGCGCGGCGATGAGCTGCCGCCCGGCGTGATGAAGATGGTCAAGGTGTTCATCGCGGTGAAGCGCAAGCTGCAGCCCGGTGACAAAATGGCGGGCCGGCATGGCAACAAGGGCGTGGTGTCGCGCGTGACACCCGTCGAGGACATGCCGTTCCTCGCCGACGGCACGCCGGTCGACCTGGTGCTCAACCCGCTCGGCGTGCCGAGCCGGATGAATGTCGGGCAGATCCTGGAGACCCATCTGGGCTGGGCGTGCGCCACGCTCGGCGCGCAGATCGGCGAACTGGTCGAGGAGTATCGCCGCACCGGTGCGGCGCGGCAGGAGTTGCTGGACAAGCTGCGCGATGTCTACGGTGACGAGATATTCGCTCGCGAGATCGCCAATCTCGACACCGAGCAGCTCATGGAGATGGCCGACAACCTGAAGAAGGGCGTGCCGATCGCCACCCCGGTGTTCGACGGCGCGCGGATGTCCGACATAGAGGCCATGCTGGTGCGCGCCGGGCTGGATACGTCGGGCCAGGTGGTGCTGGTGGACGGCCGGTCCGGCGAGCCGTTCGAGCGCAAAGTGACGGTTGGTTACATCTACATGCTGAAGCTGCACCATCTGGTGGATGACAAGATCCACGCGCGGTCCATCGGGCCGTACTCGCTGGTGACGCAGCAGCCGCTGGGAGGCAAGGCGCAGTTCGGCGGGCAGCGCTTCGGCGAGATGGAGGTCTGGGCGCTGGAAGCCTACGGCTCGGCCTACACGTTGCAGGAGATGCTGACGGTGAAGTCGGACGACGTGTCCGGCCGGACGAAGGTCTACGAGGCGATCGTGCGCGAGCAGGATACGTTCGAGGCCGGCGTGCCGGAGAGCTTCAATGTTTTGGTGAAGGAACTGAAGTCGTTGGGGCTGAACGTCGATCTGGATAACCGGGCGGCGTGATTCTCGCGCGCCCCCACACCGTCATGGCCGGCGCAGGCCGGCCATCCACGACTTGCCTTAGTGGACCAAGCAAAGTCGTGGATGGCCGGCCTGTGCCGGCCATGACGGGGGAATGCTACACAAGCTGATTTAAAGGGTATCGAACGCATGAATGAGCTGATGAAGATCCTTGGCCAGACCGGCCAGGTCGCGACCTTCGACCAGATTCGCATCAACATCGCCAGCCCGGAACAAATCCGGTCATGGTCATACGGCGAGATCAAGAAGCCCGAGACCATCAACTACCGCACCTTCAAGCCGGAGCGGGACGGGTTGTTCTGCGCGCGTATCTTTGGCCCGATCAAGGACTACGAGTGCCTGTGCGGCAAGTACAAGCGCATGAAGTTCCGCGGCATCATCTGCGAGAAGTGCGGCGTCGAGGTCACGCTGGCCAAGGTGCGGCGCGAGCGGATGGGCCACATCGAGCTCGCCTCGCCGGTGGCGCATATCTGGTTCCTCAAGTCATTGCCCAGCCGGATCGGCCTGATGGTCGACCTGACGCTAAAGGAGCTTGAGAAGATCCTGTATTTCGAGAGCTACGTGGTGCTGGAGCCCGGCACCACCGATCTCAAGATGCACCAGTTGCTGACCGAGGATCAGCTTGCCGCCAAGCAGGATGAGTTCGGCGAGGATCAGTTCGAGGCCGGCATTGGCGCCGAGGCGATCAAGAAGGTGCTCGGCAAGATCAACCTTGACGAGGAAAAGGTCCGGCTGCGCGGCGACCTGAAGGACACCACGTCGGAGGCCAAGCGCAAGAAGCTGGTCAAACGCCTGAAGCTGATCGAGGCGTTTGCCGAATCAGGTGCCAGGCCCGGGTGGATGATCCTTGACGTGGTACCGGTGATCCCGCCCGAGTTGCGCCCGCTGGTGCCGCTGGATGGCGGCCGCTTCGCCACGTCCGACCTGAACGACCTGTATCGCCGCGTCATCAACCGCAACAACCGGCTGAAGCGGCTGATCGAGTTGCGCGCACCCGATATCATCGTGCGCAACGAAAAGCGCATGCTGCAGGAAAGCGTGGACGCGCTGTTCGACAATGGCCGCCGCGGCCGCGCCATCACGGGCGCCAACAAGCGGCCGCTGAAGTCGCTGTCCGACATGCTGAAGGGCAAGCAGGGCCGCTTCCGGCAGAACCTGCTGGGCAAGCGCGTCGACTATTCCGGCCGCTCGGTCATTGTTGTCGGCCCGGAACTGAAACTGCAGCAGTGCGGGCTGCCGAAGAAGATGGCGCTGGAGCTGTTCAAGCCGTTCATCTACGCCAAGCTGGAGAAGTACGGCCACGCCACCACCATCAAGGCCGCCAAGCGGATGGTGGAGAAAGAACGCCCCGAGGTGTGGGACATCCTGGAAGAGGTCATCCGCGAGCATCCGGTGATGCTGAACCGCGCGCCGACCTTGCACCGCCTGGGCATCCAGGCGTTCGAGCCGGTGCTGATCGAGGGCAAGGCGATCCAGCTCCATCCGCTGGTCTGCACCGCGTTCAACGCCGACTTCGACGGCGACCAGATGGCGGTGCATGTGCCGTTGAGCCTGGAAGCCCAGTTGGAAGCGCGCGTGCTGATGATGTCGACCAACAACATCCTCAGCCCGGCCAACGGCAAGCCGATCATCGTGCCGAGCCAGGACATCGTTCTGGGGCTGTATTATCTGTCGCTGGAGACGCCGGAGTTCCGCGAGGTGGTGGACGCGGACGCGCCGGCGTTCGGCCTGATCGGCGAGATCGAGCATGCGTTGGCCGCCGGCGCGATCAAGCTGCACGACAAGATCAAGTGCCGCTGGGAGACGATCGATCTCGGTGGCAATCCGGTGCGTCAGCTTGTGGTGACCACGGCCGGGCGGATGATGATCGGGCAGATCCTGCCGAAGCATCCGAACGTGCCGTTCGAGCTGCTCAACAAGCAGCTTACCAAGAAGAATATCTCCGACGTGATCGACGCGGTGTATCGCCACTGCGGCCAGAAGGAGTGCGTGATCTTCGCCGACCGGCTGATGGGCCTTGGCTTCGGCCAGGCGTTCAAGGCCGGCATCTCGTTCGGCAAGGATGACCTGATCATCCCGGTCGAAAAGGAAGAAATGATCCGCAAGACCCAGGGCGAGGTGAAGGAGTTCGAGCAGCAGTACCAGGAAGGCCTGATCACCGCCGGCGAGCGCTACAACAAGGTGGTCGACGCCTGGTCGCGCTGCACCGACGAGGTTGCCGGCGCGATGATGAAGGAGATCTCCAAGCAGGAGATCGGCGTGCAGACCAACTCGGTTTGGATGATGTCGAACTCCGGTGCCCGCGGGTCGCCGGCGCAGATGCGCCAGTTGGCCGGGATGCGCGGGCTGATGGCCAAGCCCTCGGGCGAGATCATCGAGCAGCCGATCATCGCCAACTTCAAGGAGGGCCTGTCGGTCCTGGAGTACTTCAACTCCACCCATGGCGCCCGCAAGGGGTTGGCGGACACGGCGTTGAAGACGGCGAACTCCGGCTACCTGACGCGCCGTCTGGTCGACGTGGCGCAGGACTGCATCATCGTCGAGGAGGACTGCGGCACCGACCGCGGCCTGACGGTGCGCGCGGTGATGGATGGCGGCGAGGTGGTGGCGAGCCTGAGCGAGCGGATCCTTGGGCGGACATCGGCCGAGGATGTGCTCGATCCGTCGTCCAGCGAGGTGTTGGTCGCAGCCAACACGCTGATCGAGGAGTCCGAGGCGGAGCGCATCGAGAAGGCCGGCGTCGAGGTGATGAAGATCCGCTCGGTGCTGACCTGCGATAGCCGCATCGGCGTCTGCGGCCATTGCTACGGTCGCGACCTGGCGCGGGGCACGCCGGTGAACATCGGCGAGGCGGTGGGCGTGATCGCCGCCCAGTCGATCGGCGAGCCGGGGACGCAGCTGACGATGCGCACCTTCCACATCGGCGGCGCGGCCCAGCGTGGTGCCGAGCAGTCGAGTGTCGAGGCCAGCCACGAAGGTTCGGTCGCGGTGAAGAACCGTAACGTGGTGATGAACAGCCAGGGCACGCCGGTGGTCATGAGCCGGAACTGCGAGATCGTGCTGACCGACGACAAGGGGCGCGAGCGCGCGCGCTTCCGGTGCCGTACGGTGCCAGGCTGCTGGTCGACGAGGGCCAGATGGTGGCGCGCACGCAGAAGCTGGCGGAGTGGGATCCCTACACGCTGCCGATCATCACCGAGCGGGCCGGCCGCCTGGAGTACATCGACCTGATCGAGGGTATTACCCTCGTCGAGCGGGTGGACGAGGTTACTGGTCTGACCTCGAAGGTGGTGGTCGACTACAAGCAGGGGGCCAAGAGCGCCGACCTGCGGCCGCGTCTGCAGCTCAAGGACGAAAACGGCGAGGTGCTGCGGCTGCCGAGCGGCTCCGATGCCCGTTACTTCCTGTCGCCGGACTCGATCCTGTCGGTCGACAACGGTGTCATGGTTGCCGCGGGCGATGTGCTGGCACGCATCCCGCGTGAGGGCAGCAAGACCCGCGATATCACCGGCGGTCTGCCGCGCGTGGCCGAGCTGTTCGAGGCGCGGCGGCCGAAGGATCACGCGGTCATCGCCGAGATCGACGGGCGCGTGGAGTTCGGCAAGGACTACAAGGCGAAGCGCCGCATCATCGTGAAGAACGACGAGACCGGCGAAGACACCGAGTACCTGATTCCGAAGGGCAAGCACGTCTCGGTGCAGGAGGGCGACTTCGTGCTGCGTGGCGATCCGTTGGTGGATGGCCCGCGCGTGCCGCACGACATCCTGAAGGTGCTGGGCGTCGAGGCGCTGTCGGACTACCTGGTGAACGAGATCCAGGACGTCTATCGGCTACAGGGCGTAAAGATCAACGACAAGCACATCGAGGTGATCGTTCGGCAGATGCTGCAGAAGGTGGAGATCCTGGATCCGGGCGACACCACCTTCCTGGCCGGGGAGCAGGTCGATCGCACGGAGTTCGACGCGGTGAACGGCAAGCTGGCCAAGGCCGATCGCCCGGCGCACTCGATGCCGGTGCTGCAGGGCATCACCAAGGCCAGCCTGCAGACCAGCAGCTTCATCTCGGCGGCGTCGTTCCAGGAGACCACGCGGGTGCTGACCGAGGCAGCCACGGCGGGCAAGACCGACAGCCTGATGGGGCTGAAGGAGAATGTCATCGTCGGGCGACTGATCCCGGCGGGCACCGGGGCGGTGATGAACCGGCTGCGTGCCATCGCCGCCGGGCGCGACCAGCGCACGCTTGGGCTGAGCACCCCGGGCAGCCTGACCGGCCCGGAGACGGCGAAGGCGGCGGAGTAGCAGCCTCCGGCTTCGGGTTTGAAGAGTATGGAGGGCCGGTGGCGCGCTTTGCCACCGGCCTTTTTTTTAACTCTCGGCACGACCGACAACGTTCCCCGATCGTTATAGGTTCGACCAGCCATTCATCGCATGGAGGGTGTCGCGATGGGTGGTCGGGACGGTTCCCCGACAGCCAGGCCGTGACGACAAAGAGCGCCGCTCGGCCCGGCCAAAATGAGAATTGCCGATGGGCCAGGGGATGTATTGACTTGGCCGGGGCCGGCCACTAGGTTCCGCGCCCTCAGCCGACCCCAGGGTCCGGCCGTCGTTTTGCAGGTACCGGCGCATGCGGCGCCGCCCTCGGCAACCAGCCGGCGGGCCTAGGCCGCAAGCCACTTCCCCCCGCGGGCTGGGATCGCCCAGGCCCGGGGGCAATGCCTGTTGAAGGGACGGCCCGGTCAAGGACAGCCGGTCGGGACGCCAATCGAATACGCAAGTCGGTCACGAAAGAGCACCAGGTCCATGCCGACCATCAATCAGCTCATCGCCAAGGGGCGGGAGCCACGTTCCAGCCGCAACACGGTACCGGCGCTTGCCGGTTGCCCGCAGAAGCGCGGCGTCTGCACGCGCGTGTATACCACCACGCCGAAGAAGCCGAACTCCGCGCTGCGCAAGGTGGCCAAGGTTCGGCTGACCAACGGCCACGAGGTGGTGAGCTATATCCCCGGCGAGGGGCACAACCTGCAGGAGCACTCGGTGGTGCTGATCCGTGGCGGGCGCGTGAAGGACCTGCCTGGCGTGCGGTACCACATATTGCGCGGCGTGCTCGACACCCAGGGCATTGCCAAGCGCCGCCAGCGCCGTTCGCTGTACGGCGCCAAGCGGCCGAAGTGACAAGCATCATGGGAAGCAAGCCCATCATGGGGAACCGGTCATGAGCCGCCGCCGTCGCGCGACGAAGCGCGAGATTCTGCCGGACGCCAAGTTCGGCGACGTGGTGATCAGTCGTTTCATGAACGCGCTGATGTATGACGGCAAGAAATCGACTGCCGAGACCATCGTCTACAGCGCGCTGGATACGATGAAGCGCCGCGGCGGTGCACAGGCCGATCCGGTGCGAATGTTCCACGAGGCGCTGGACAACGTGAAGCCGGCGGTTGAGGTACGGTCACGCCGCGTCGGCGGCGCCACCTACCAGGTGCCGGTCGAGGTGCGGATCGAGCGGCGTCAGGCGCTGGCGATCCGCTGGCTCATTGACGCGGCGCGCAAGCGCGGCGAGCACACGATGGAAGACCGGCTTTCAAATGAACTGCTGGACGCGGTGAACAATCGCGGCTCGGCGGTGAAGAAGCGTGAAGACACCCACCGGATGGCGGAGGCGAACAAGGCCTTCAGCCATTACCGCTGGTAGACCCCGAAACGGGACCAGGTCCGGGGACCCCGGACTTAGTTTGGAGACAAGACGATGGGCAAGGCTAAATTCCAGCGCACCAAGCCGCACTGCAACATCGGCACGATCGGCCATGTGGACCATGGCAAGACGTCGCTGACGGCGGCGATCACGAAGATCCTGGCGAAGACCGGTGGCGCGACCTACACGGCGTACGACCAGATCGACAAGGCGCCGGAGGAGAAGGCGCGCGGCATCACGATCTCCACCGCGCACGTGGAATATGAGACGACGGCGCGGCATTACGCGCATGTCGATTGCCCCGGTCATGCCGACTACGTGAAGAACATGATCACCGGCGCGGCGCAGATGGACGGCGCGATCCTGGTGGTCTCCGCCGCCGACGGGCCGATGCCGCAGACCCGCGAGCACATTCTGCTCGCCCGCCAGGTCGGCGTTCCGGCGCTGGTGGTGTACTTGAACAAGATCGACCTGGTGGACGATCCCGAGTTGATCGAGCTCGTGGAGATGGAGCTGCGCGAGCTGCTGTCCTTCTACGAATTCCCGGGCGACGACATCCCCATCATCCGGGGTTCGGCGCTGTGTGCGCTGGAAGACCGCAACCCGGAATTGGGCGAGCAGTCTGTCCTCGCGCTGATGACGGCGGTGGACGACTACATTCCCCAACCCGTGCGCGCGACCGACCGTCCGTTCCTGATGCCGGTCGAGGACGTGTTCTCGATCTCCGGCCGCGGCACCGTGGCCACCGGCCGCGTCGAGCGCGGCATCATCAAGGTGGGCGAGGAGGTCGAGATCGTCGGCATTCGCGCGACCCAGAAGACCGTGGTGACCGGCGTCGAGATGTTCCGCAAGCTGCTCGACCAGGGCGAGGCGGGCGACAACATCGGTGCGCTGCTGCGCGGCACCAAGCGGGAGGACATCGAGCGCGGCCAGGTGCTGGCCAAACCCGGTTCGATCACGCCACACACCAAGTTCAAGGCCGAGGCGTACATCCTCACGAAGGAGGAAGGCGGCCGCCACACGCCGTTCTTCACCAACTACCGGCCGCAGTTCTACTTCCGTACTACCGACGTGACCGGCGTCGTGCAGTTGCCGGAAGGCACGGAGATGGTGATGCCGGGCGACAACGTGACGATGGACGTCGAGCTGATCGCGCCGATCGCCATGGATGCGCAGCTCCGCTTCGCCATCCGCGAGGGTGGTCGCACGGTCGGCGCCGGCGTCGTCGCGTCGATCACGGCCTAGCGCCGAATTCCTGACCGGCGCCCCGTCAAACGGCGGGGCGCCGGTCTTCGTTTTGTAGAGCCCCGATTTGCCAAGCGGGGGTTTTGCCAAGAGTGCGTGCGTGCGTGCGTTTCGTGAAGCTTGTTTGGGATACGGCGGAAATCTGAACGATGGACAACCAGAACATCCGCATCCGGCTCAAGGCGTACGATCACCGCGTGCTGGACAACAGCACGAAGGAGATCGTGAACACCGCCAAGCGCACGGGTGCCAGGGTCCGCGGACCGATCCCGCTGCCCACGCATATCGAGCGGTTCACGGTGAACCGCTCGCCGCACGTCGACAAGAAAAGTCGCGAGCAGTTCGAGATGCGCACGCATCGCCGGCTGCTCGACATCGTGGAGCCGACGCCGCAAACCGTGGACGCGCTGATGAAGCTCGACCTTGCGGCCGGCGTCGACGTCGAGATCAAGATCTAGGGCGTCCAGGGCGGGACCAGGGGCGAGAATGATGCAGATGCGCACCGGATTGCTGACCAAGAAGCTTGGCATGACACGGATCTTCCGCGACGACGGCACCCATGTGCCGGTCACGGTGCTGCACGTCGACCAGCTGCAGGTGGTTGCCGCACGCACCACGGAGAAGGAAGGGTACGACGCGGTTCAGCTTGGCTGGGGCAAGGCCAAGGTGAAGAACGTGTCGAAGCCGAACAAGGGGCATTACGCCAAGGCGAAGGTCGAGCCGAAGGCAAAGCTCGTCGAGTTCCGCGTGGCGCCCGATGCGCTGCTGGAGCCGGGTGCCACTCTGTCGGCGGCGCATTTCGTTGTCGGCCAGAAGGTCGATGTCTGCGGCACCACGATCGGCAAGGGTTTCGCCGGCGGCATGAAGCGCTGGAATTTCTCCGGCCTGGAGGCCAGCCATGGCGTGTCGATCAGCCACCGCAGCCTCGGCTCGACAGGCAATCGGCAAGACCCGGGCAAGACCTTCAAGAACAAGAAAATGGCCGGCCATCTCGGGGTGGAGCGCGTGACCACGTTGAATTTGGAGGTGGCGGCGGTCGATGCGGAGAAGGGGCTTTTGATGATCCGGGGCGCCGTGCCGGGTGCCAAGGGCGGCTATGTGCTGGTGCGCGATGCGATCAAGCGCGCGCGTCCGGCCGATGCGCCCTACCCGGCCGCGTTGGCCGGCTGACCGGGGCAAGACGATGCAGATCGCGATCACCACGCTCGATAGTCCGCCTGGCCGCAACGCGGTCGGCAATGCGGCCCCAGGCTCCGATGCACCGGCCTTCGGTTCACCGGGCTCTGGCGGCCCAGGCTCCAGTGGACCGGCCTCCAGTGGCCCGGGCCCTGGTGATTTGGGCACTGCCGAGCTGCCGGACGAGCTGTTCGCCGCCAAGCCGCGCGTCGACATCATGGCGCGCGTGGTGCACTGGCAACTCGCCAAGCGCCGAGCCGGCACGCACAGCACCAAAGGGCTGAACGACGTGCGGGGCACCACCAAGAAGCCGTATCGCCAGAAGGGCACCGGCAACGCACGCCAGGGTAGCTTGCGCTCGCCGCAGTTCCGCGGCGGTGGCATCGTGCATGGCCCGGTGCCGCATTCGCACGCCTACAGCCTGCCGAAGAAAGTGCGCCGGCTCGGGCTGATTTCCGCGCTGTCGCAGAAGCAGGCGGAGGGCAAGTTGGTCGTGCTGGATGCTGCCGCCGGCGCGACGAAGACCGGCGAGCTGGCGAAGAAGCTGAAGGCGCTGGGCTGGCGTTCGGCGCTCGTGGTGGATCACACGGTGGACGCCGGCTTCCTGCGTGCCAGCCGCAACATCCCTGGCCTGGATGTGCTGCCGACCATTGGCGCCAACGTCTACGACATCCTCAACCATGACGTGTTGGCGATCACTTCGGCCGGCCTCGAGGGGCTGAAGCAGCGGCTGTCCACGGGTGCTCCGGCCAAAGTGGCTCAGGTCGATGGAACCCCGGCTGAGGCGACCGAGACCGGGGCGACCCATGGCGATGGGACCCAGATCGATGGAACCCAGGTCGAGGCGACCCAGGCCGAGGCGACCCACGGCGACGGGATCCAGGGCGAAGGGATCCAGGCATGAGCGAAACGCAGAAACGCCGCAAGCAGCTCTCGCGCGAGGCGATGTACCAGATCATCCGCGCCCCGCTGATCACCGAGAAGGCGACCGGGCTGTCGGAAGTGAACCAGGTGGTGTTCCGCGTGGCGATCGGCGCCTCGAAACCGGAGATCAAGGCGGCGGTCGAGGGGCTGTTCGGCGTCAAGGTCCTGGGCGTGAACACGCTGGTGCAGAAGGGCAAGACCAAGAAGTTCAAGGGCCGGCCTGGCGTGCGGTCCGATGTGAAGAAGGCGTTCGTCCAGCTCGAAGCGGGCCAGTCGATCGACTTCACCAACGCGCTGACGTGAGCGGCGGGGAAGTTCAGCGATGCCGATGAGGAATTTCAATCCGGTTACCGCCAGCCTGCGCGGCACCGTGCTGATCGACCGCTCCGACCTGTGGAAGGGCAAGCCGGTCAAGGGCTTGACCGAGGGCAAGAACCATACCGGCGGGCGCAACAACCACGGCCATATCACCAGCCGGTTTCGTGGCGGCGGACACAAGCAGTCGTACCGCGAGATCGACTTCAAGCGCCGCAAGTTCGGCGTGCCGGCGGTGGTGCAGCGGCTGGAATACGATCCGAATCGCAGTGCGTTCATTGCGTTGATCAAGTACCAGGACGGCGAGCTGTCGTACATCCTGGCACCGCAGCGGCTGCGTGCCGGCGATACGGTGGAAGCCGGCGAGCGGGCCGACATCAAGCCGGGCAATGCGAAGCCTCTGGCTGCCATCCCGGTCGGCACCATCGTGCACAACATCGAAATGAAGCCCGGTGCCGGGGGAAAAATCGCGCGCGCCGCGGGCACCTATGCGCAACTTGTCGGCAAGGACGCCGGCTGGGCGCAGGTCAAGCTGATGTCCGGCGAATTGCGTCTGGTGCGCGCCGAATGCGTGGCCTCGATCGGTGCGGTGTCCAACCCGGACAACATGAACCAGAAGATCGGCAAGGCCGGGCGTTCGCGCTGGCTTGGCAGGATGCCGCACAACCGCGGCGTGGTGATGAACCCGGTCGATCACCCGCTGGGCGGCGGCGAGGGACGCAGCTCCGGCGGACGGCATCCGGTCTCGCCGTGGGGCCAGCCGACCAAGGGCTACAAGACGCGCGGCAACAAGCGGACCGACGGGCTGATCATCCGCCGCCGGAAAACCGGCAAGTAATCGGGGGCAACGAAGATGGCACGCTCCGTCTGGAAAGGCCCGTTCGTCGACGGGTATCTGCTGAACAAGGCCGAGGCCTCGCGCGGGTCGGGCCGCAACGAGATCATCAAGATCTGGTCGCGCCGCTCGACCATCCTGCCGCAGTTCGTCGGGCTGACTTTCGGTGTCTACAACGGGCGCAAGTTCCTGCCGGTGCAGGTGAACGAGAACATGGTCGGCCACAAGTTCGGCGAGTTCTCGCCCACCCGGACGTTCACCGGCCATGCCGCCGACAAGAAAGCCAGGCGGGGCTGAACCATGAGCAAACCCAACCATCCCCGCGGGCTCGCGGACACCGAAGCACAGGCGATCGTCAGCAACATGCGGGTCTCGCCGCGCAAGCTGAACCTGGTCGCCGGGCTGATCCGCAACCAGCCCGCCAGCGCGGCGGTCGCGACGCTTACTTTCTCCAAGCGGCGCATTGCCAAGGAAGTGAAGAAGGCGCTGGAGAGTGCGATCGCCAATGCCGAGAACAACCATCAGCTCGACGTCGACCGGCTGGTGGTGACGCGCGCCGAGGTAGGGCGCTCGATGGTGATGCGGCGGTTCCATGCCCGCGGCCGCGGCCGCGCCTCGCGGATCGAGAAGTGGTTCAGTCATTTGAAGATCGTCGTTGCCGAGCGTGCGCAAGACGCCGCCGGGAAGGAGGCCGCATAGGATGGGTCACAAGGTCAATCCGATCGGGCTGCGGCTAGGCATCAACCGCACCTGGGACAGTCGCTGGTACGCCGGCGCGGACTATGCGGCCATGTTGCATGAGGACCTGAAGCTGCGCAGCCATCTGCGCAAGAAGCTGCACGGCGCCGGCGTGTCGCGCGTGGTGATCGAGCGGCCGGCGAAGAAGCCGCGGGTGACGATCTACGCGGCGCGTCCCGGCGTGGTGATCGGCAAGAAGGGCCAGGACATCGAGGTTCTGAAGAAGGACCTTAGCCGGATGGCGAAGGCCGACGTGTCGCTGAACATCGTCGAGATCCGCAAGCCGGAGATCGATGCGCAACTGGTCGCCGAGAACATCGCCCAGCAGCTTGAGCGGCGGGTGGCGTTTCGCCGGGCGATGAAGCGCGCGGTGCAGTCGGCGATGCGGCTTGGCGCGCAGGGCATCCGCATCAACTGCGGCGGCCGGCTGGGTGGCGCGGAGATCGCCCGGGTGGAGTGGTATCGCGAAGGGCGCGTGCCGCTGCACACGCTGCGCGCGGACATCGATTACGGCCAGGCGACGGCGAAGACGACCTACGGCACCTGCGGCGTGAAGGTCTGGGTGTTCAAGGGCGAGATCCTTGCGCAGGACCCGATGGCGCAGGACCGCCGCGCGGCCGAGCAGGCGCCGCAACGCTAGATGGATCGGTAGAAGACAATGCTGCAACCCAAGCGCACCACCTATCGCAAGGCGCACAAGGGCCGCATCCATGGCAACGCCAAGGGTGGGTTCACGCTGAACTTCGGCACCTACGGGCTGAAGGCGCTGGAACCGGAACGGATCACCGCGCGCCAGATCGAGGCGGCGCGGCGTGCCATCACGCGCGCGATGAAGCGCACCGGGCGCGTCTGGATCCGGATTTTCCCGGACGTGCCGGTCTCCACCAAGCCGGCCGAGGTGCGCATGGGTTCCGGCAAAGGCTCGCCGGAGTTCTGGGTATGCCGCGTCGCGCCGGGCCGCATCATGTTCGAGATCGATGGCGTGCCCACCGGCCTGGCGCGTGAGGCGCTGACCCTGGGCGCGGCGAAGCTGCCGATCCGCACCAAGTTCGTCGCCCGCATGGGAGACGCCTGATGGCCAAAGCTGCACAGCACAAGGCGAGCGACGTCCGCGCCAAGACACCGGATGAGATTGGCACATTGCTGCTCGATCTGCGCAAGGAACAGTTCAACCTGCGGTTCCAGCGCGCCACCGGCCAGCAGGAAGGCACCGGGCGCATGCGCGAGGTGCGGCGCGAGATCGCGCGGGCGAAAACGATCCTGACGGAGAAGCAACGCCCGTCCGTCGTGGCGAAGCGCGCGAAAACAATTGTGACGGAGCCGCAACGCGGCGCCGTCGTGGCGAAGTAAGGAGACAGGCGCGACATGCCGAAGCGCGTGCTCACGGGTCGCGTGACCAGCGACAAGATGGACAAGACCGTCACGGTGCTTGTCGATCGTCGTATCATGCACCCGTTGTACAAGAAGTTCATCCGCCGCTCGAAGAAGTACGCGGCGCATGACGAAGCCAATCTGTGCAAGATCGGCGATGCGGTCCGCATCGAGGAATGCCGCCCGATCAGCAAGCGCAAGGCGTGGCTGGTGATCGAGCGCAACGGCGCGCCGATGGCGGGCCACCGGCCGGCCGGGATGTCGGCTGCCAGCGCTTCCGGTGCCAGCGCTTCGGATACAGGCGCCTTAAGTGCGGGCGCCTCAGGTGCGGCCGCCTTAGGTGAGGGAGCCGCGGCATGATCTCGGTCGAGTCCAATCTTGAAGTCGCCGACAATTCCGGTGCGCGCCGCGTGCAGTGCATCAAGGTGCTGGGCGGCTCGAGGCGCAGGACCGCCTCGGTCGGCGACGTGATCGTGGTCTCCATCAAGGAGGCGATCCCGCGCGGCAAGGTGAAGAAGGGCGACGTGCACCAGGCGGTGATCGTGCGCACCTCCTATCCGGTGCGCCGGCCCGACGGCTCGGCGATCCGTTTCGACCGCAACGCGGCGGTGCTGATCACCAAGCAGATGGAGCCGATCGGCACGCGCATCTTCGGCCCGGTGGTGCGTGAACTGCGCGCCAAGAAGTTCATGAAGATCATCTCGCTGGCACCGGAGGTGCTGTGATGGTCCACATGCCTGAGGTGTCGTAATGGCCGCGCGCATTCGCAAGGGCGACACGGTGGTGGTGATCGCGGGCGCCGACAAGGGCCGCCGCGGCGAGGTGTTGCGGGTTTTCCCGCGCGTCGATCGTGCCCTGGTGCAAGGGGTGAAAATCGCCACCAAGCACACCAAGCCGAAGGGCATGGCGCAGCCTGGCGGTATCGTCGAGGAAGAGGCGGCGATCCATTTGTCGAACCTGATGCTGATCGATCCGAAGAGCGAGAAGCCGACCAAGGTCGGGTTCCGCGTGCTGGACGATGGCCGCAAGACCAAGGTGCGTGTCGCCAAGGCGACTGGCGACGTGATCGAGAGCTGAGGCAACCGCGATGAGCGACACGAAGAAGAAATCCGGGGGCAAGTCTCCTGGCAAATCGCCCGGCAAGTCTTCCGGGAAGCCGACGGGGAAGCCCGCTGCAAAGTCCGGCGGTGGCGCGCCGCGCGGCGGTCCGCCGCAGAAGTTGGTGCGCGAGAAGGCGTCGGCCGACACTGGCGTCATCGCACAGGCCTCGCCGGCCGAGACGCCGCGCATGCTGCGGCGGTACCGCGACGAGGTGCGGGCCAAGCTGACCAGCGAGTTCGGCTACACCAACCCGATGCAGGTGCCGCGGCTAGAGAAGATCGTCATCAACATGGGTGTCGGCGACGCGACCGCCGACCAGAAGAAGCTGGATGCGGCGGTGGCGGAACTGACCGCGATCGCCGGCCAGAAGTCGGTGAAGACGATCGCGAAGAAGGCCATCGCCGGGTTCAAGATCCGCAAGGGCCTGCCGATCGGCTGCAAGGTCACTCTGCGCAAGGCGCGCATGTATGAGTTCATGGATCGGCTGTTCACCATCGCGCTGCCTCGGGTGCGGGATTTCCGCGGCATCACCGGCAAGGGCTTCGACGGGCGCGGCAACTTCGCGATGGGGCTGAAGGAGCAGATCGTGTTCCCGGAGATCAACTACGACAGGGTCGACTCGGTACGAGGGATGGACATCCAGTTCGTCACCACCGCGAAGACCGACGCGGAAGCGAAGGCGCTGCTGAAGGCGTTCGACCTGCCGTTCGCCAACTGACGATTTTGGAAAACCGCTGGGAAGTCCCTGAGGGTTCCGGAGGAAGAAGATAGGATGGCCAAGCTTTCCCAGGTCAACCGCAATGCGATGCGTGAGCGCAAGGCGAAGCGCGACAAATCGAAGCGCGCCGCACTGAAGGCGGTGGTGATGGACCGTACGCTGCCGGTGGAAGACCGCTTCAACGCCACGTTGAAGCTGGCGCAACTGCCGCGCAACGGTGCCGCGGTGCGGGTGCGGCTGCGCTGCGCGCTGACCGGGCGTTCACGCGGCAACTACCGCAAGTTCAAGCTGTGCCGCATAGCGCTGCGCGAACTGGCCTCGTCGGGACAGATCCCCGGCATGGCCAAGGCAAGCTGGTAAGGGGGCACGCGATGTCTATGTCCGACCCCCTGGGCGACATGCTCACCCGGATTCGCAATGCACAGCGCGCGCGCCACAGTTCCTGCGTGGCGCCGGCCTCGCAGTTGCGTGCCAACGTGCTGGACGTGCTGAAGCGCGAGGGCTTCATCCGC
Organism: uncultured Alphaproteobacteria bacterium; assembly: GCA_963826975.1. GTDB lineage: Bacteria > Pseudomonadota > Alphaproteobacteria > Acetobacterales > Acetobacteraceae > Palsa-883. Next base: position 1,088,563 of record CAWGZJ010000003.1, read on the forward strand.
GGCTTTGCCGCCGAGCAGCTTCGCCCCGGCGTGGCGCAGTTGCGGATCGAGTTGAAATATGACGCCGGCGAACCGGTCATCAAGGAGATCACGCGCGTCTCCAAGCCAGGCCGGCGGGTCTATTCCCGGATCAAGGAGCTGCCGCGGGTCTATGCCGGCCTCGGGGTCTCGATCCTGTCCACGCCGCGCGGCGTGATGAGCGATGCCGAGGCGCGCGCCGCCAATGTTGGCGGCGAAGTCCTGTGTCGAGTGTTCTGATGGCGCGTGTTCTGATGGAGAAAGTCTGATGTCGCGCGTAGGAAAATATCCGGTGGAGATTCCGGCGGGCGTCCAGGTGGCGATCGCCGGCGGCATCCTGACCGCCAAGGGCAAGCTCGGCGAGTTGTCGCTGCCGCTGACCGATCACATCGAGGCCAAGGTCGAAGGCAACCATGTCACCGTGGCGCCGCGCAGCGCGGAGCAGCAGGCGCGGATGATGTGGGGCACCACGCGGGCGCTGGTCGCGTCGATGGTGAAGGGCGTGTCCACCGGCTACACGAGGTCGATGGAGATTACCGGCACCGGCTATCGTGCCGCGGTGCAGGGCGACCGGCTGGAGATCAGCCTCGGCTTCTCGCACCCGATCCACTATCCGGTGCCGAAGGGCATCAAGATCACCTGTGAGCGGCCGACCGCGATCAAGGTGGAAGGCGTCGACAAGCGGCTGGTTGGGCAGGTCGCGGCGGAGATCCGCGCGTTCCGCCCGCCCGAGCCCTACAAGGGCAAGGGCGTGCGCTACGGTGACGAGCAGATCCGCCGCAAGGAAGGCAAGAAGAAGTAGCATGAGCGCGAGACAGGATCTGCGGGAGCGGCGGCGTGAGCGCCTGCGCTTCCAGTTGCGCCAGAAGGCCGGCGGGCGGCCACGCCTGTCGGTGTTCCGTTCCGGCAAGCACATCTATGCCCAGGTGATCGATGACGGCCAGGGTCGTACGCTGGCCGCCGCGTCGTCGCTCGACAAGGGACTGCGCGAGGCGGTGAAGGCCGGCGAGCTGAAGACCGGTGCCGACAAGGCCGCCGCCGCGGCGGTCGGCAAGCTGGTGGCCGAGCGCGCGCTGGCTGCCGGCGTCACCGAGGTGGTGTTCGATCGGGGATCGTATCTTTATCACGGCCGCGTCAAGGCGCTGGCCGAAGCCGCTCGCGAAGGCGGGTTGGCGTTCTAGGGAGACAACAGAGTGGCACGCGAAGCACGCGAGGGTCGGAGCCGCGAGCGGGAACGCGACCGCGACGGCGGCGACGACATCATCGACAAGCTGGTCACGATCAACCGCGTGGCCAAGGTGGTGAAGGGCGGGCGGCGGTTTGCGTTCGCGGCGCTGGTGGTGGTCGGCGACCAGAAGGGCCGCGTCGGCTACGGCGCCGGCAAGGCGCGCGAGGTGCCGGAGGCGATCCGCAAGGCGACCGAGCGGGCCAAGCGCGCCATGATCCGCGTGCCAATGAAGGAAGGCCGCACGCTGCACCATGACGTGGAAGGCCGTTACGGCGCCGGCAACGTGATATTGCGCACCGCCCCGGCCGGCACCGGGATCATTGCCGGCGGCCCGTTGCGCGCGGTGTTCGAGACGCTGGGGATCGGCGACGTGGTGGCCAAGTCGCTCGGCAGCCGCAACCCGCACAACATGGTGAAGGCGACGTTCGCGGCGCTGCAGCGCGTGGCGTCGCCGCGCTCGGTGGCCAATCGTCGCGGCAAGAAGGTGGCGGAGCTGTTTGGCCGGCCACCGGCGGCGGTGTTCGGCGCGGTTGGACCGACGGCTGCCGGGCAAGATCTGCCGGCGTCACCGGAGGCCGCGCCCAATGCCTAAGATTCGCGTGACGCAGATGCGCTCGGCGCTCGGGCGCAAGCCGGGCCAGAAGGAAACGCTGACCGGGCTTGGCCTCAAGAAGCAGCGCAGCACGCGCGAGCTGGAGGACACACCCTCGGCACGCGGAATGATCCGCAAGGTTGCCCACCTGATCAAGGTGGAGGAGTTGGGCTGAGATGAACCTCAATGAACTGCGCGACCGGCCGGGATCGCGGCTGAAGTCGAAGCGGCTTGGCCGCGGCATCGGGTCGGGCAAGGGCAAGACCTCGGGCAAGGGCGTGAAGGGGCAGAAGGCGCGGGCTGGCGTGGCGCTGAACGGCTTCGAGGGCGGTCAGTTGCCGATCTACCGGCGGCTGCCGAAGCGCGGGTTCTGGAACCCGTTCCGCAAGGTGTATGCGCCGATCAATCTCGGGGCGCTGGCGAAGGCGATCGAGGCGGGCAAGCTGGATGCCGCACAGCCGATCACCGAGGCGACGCTGCGGGCCGCGGGGCTGGTGAGTGGGCGCAAGGTCGCGGGTGTGCGGCTGTTGGCGGAGGGCGAGATAGGGCGGGCGATTACCATTACGGTGTCGGGTGCGTCGGCCGCGGCGAGGGCCGCGGTGGAGCAGGCTGGGGGGTCGGTGACGACGACTGTTGCTGTGGCTGAGGCTGCGGTCGCTTGATTGCTCTCCCGCCCCTTGAGGGAGGGGTTGGGGGAGGGGTCACTGAGGTGCACTGTTGGGAAGCCTTTGCGTGGCGCGAACCCCTTCCCCCCAACCCCCTCCCTCAAGGGGAGGGGAGTTTAAGCAGTCTTAACGTTCTGCACCCTTCACCTTGGCGCCCGGGAGCGGCAAACTAGGCTGAACCACGCGAGGACCCGCACATGGCATCCGCCGCCGAACAACTTGCGGCCAACCTCAATCTCGGCGTGCTGTCGAAGGCGACCGAGCTCAAGCAGCGCATCTGGTTCACGCTTGGCGCGCTGATCATCTACCGGCTGGGCACCTACATCCCGGTGCCGGGCGTCGATGCCTCGGTGATGACCGAGATGCTGAACCAGCATGGCGGCGGCATCCTGGGCATGTTCGACATGTTCACCGGCGGCGCGCTGCGGCGCATGACGGTGTTCGCGCTGAACATCATGCCGTACATCAGTGCCAGCATCATCATCCAGTTGATGACCGCCGCCATCCCGTCGCTCGAGACGCTGAAGAAGGAAGGCGAGAGCGGGCGCAAGAAGCTCAACCAGTACACCCGCTACCTGACGGTGTTCATCGCGATGTTCCAGTCCTACGGCATCGCCATCGGGCTGGAGAGCATGCACGGCAACTTCGGCGCCGCGGTGATCGACCCCGGGCATGTTTTTCCGCTTCTCCTGCGTGGTCACGCTGGTCGGCGGCACGATGTTCCTGATGTGGCTGGGCGAGCAGATCACCGCGCGCGGCGTCGGCAACGGCACCAGCGCTGATCATCATGGCGGGCATCGTCGCCAACCTGCCCAACGCGCTTGCCAGCCTGCTGGAACTCGGGCGCACCGGCGCGCTGTCGGTGTTCTTCATCCTGGGCTTCATGGTGCTCGCGGTCGCTGTGGTGGCCTTCATCGTCTTCATGGAGCGAGCGCAGCGGCGCATTCCGGTGCAATACCCGAAGCGCCAGGTCGGCAACCGGATGTTCGGCGGCGATTCGACGCACATGCCGCTGAAGCTGAATACCTCGGGCGTGATCCCGCCGATCTTCGCCAGCTCGATCCTGCTGATCCCGGCGACCGATCGCCGGGTTCTCGCAAGGTCAGGGGCCGGGCTGGCTGCAGTTCATCTGCCACGCAGCTTGCGCACGGCCAGCCGCTGTACATGGCGCTGTATGCGGCGATGATCATCTTCTTCTCGTATTTCTACACCGCGGTGGTGTTCAACCCGCAGGAGACGGCGGACAACCTGAAGAAATACGGCGGGTTCATCCCGGGTATCCGCCCCGGCAGCGCGACGGCCGACTATTTCGATTATGTGCTGACGCGGCTGACCACGGTGGGCGGGCTTTACCTGGTTGCAGTGTGCCTGCTGCCGGAGATCCTGATCAGCGACTATGGGCTGCCGTTCTATTTCGGCGGCACCTCGATCCTGATCGTCGTTTCGGTTACCATGGACACGGTGACGCAAATCCAGTCACATCTGCTGGCGCACCAGTACGAAGGCCTGATCCGCAAGGCACGGGTGAAAGGGACGGCGATGAATCTCATCCTTCTGGGCCCTCCCGGCGCGGGGAAGGGCACGCAGGCGAAGCGTTTGCGAGGACCGTTTCGGTATCGCGCAAATTTCGACCGGCGACATGCTGCGCGCCGAGGTCGCCGCCGGCAGCTCGATCGGACGCGAGGCCAAGGCGGTGATGGAGGCCGGTCACCTGGTGTCCGACGACATCATCATCCGCATGCTGGGCGGGCGGATGGAGCACTCGGACTGCGCCAGAGGGTTCATCCTGGATGGGTTCCCACGCACCGTGCCGCAGGCCAGGGCGCTGGACATACTGCTGGGTCAGCGAGGCCTGAAGCTGGACGCGGTGATCGAGCTGAAGGTGGACGATGCAGCGCTGGTCGAACGGATCGCCGGGCGTTTCACTTGCGCGAATTGCGGCGCGGGGTATCACGACACGTTCCAGCCGACCCGGGTGCCGGGCGTCTGCGACAAGTGCGGCAGCCGCACCTTCACCCGCCGCCCCGACGATAACCGCGAGACGGTCAAGGCGCGGCTGGACGCCTATCACCGCCAGACCGCGCCGATTCTGCCGCACTACGCCGCGCAGGGACTGCTGCGTACGGTCGACGGCATGGCGGCGATTGAGGAGGTGGCAAGTCAGATCGACGCGGCGCTTGGTGTCCCGTCGGAGGCATGATGCCTGCGATGTCTTTTGGGGGTGCCCGCAGGATGCTTATCTTTGGGTGTGCCAGGGGGCAGTCGGATTCCACTGACCGCATGTTTATCACGAAGAATTGATCAGCGTGCGTTGACTCCCTGTCTGCCGACAGTATAGTCCGCGCCTCCGACGAGCCCCCCTATGGGGCCGCCGTCGCTCGCGCATATCACCGCCCTTCGGGGTACCGACCGCCCGGCGCCGTCTGGCCTGGGCCGACAGGAGTTAGCCAGCTTGGCCCGCATCGCCGGCGTAAACATTCCGACCAACAAACGCGTGACCATCGGGCTGCGCTATATCTACGGCATCGGCCCGACCAAGGCCGCCGCAGATTTGCTCCCGGCTGTCCATCCCGGATGAGCGCCGGGTGAACCAGCTCTCGGACGACGAAGTGCTGCGCATCCGCGAACTGGTCGACCGGGACTATCAGGTCGAGGGCGACCTGCGGCGTGAAGTGGCGATGAACATCAAGCGCCTGATGGATCTGGGCTGCTATCGCGGGCTGCGCCATCGCAAGGGGCTGCCGGTTCGCGGCCAGCGCACCCACACCAATGCACGCACCCGCAAGGGCAAGGCAGTGGCGATTGCCGGCAAGAAAAAGGTTACCAAGTAGGGCGCGCCGCGTCCTGGCGCCGAGGGATTATCCCTAGGGATTATCCGTGACTCATGCGCACTGAACGCCCATTCGCCCGACGCCACATCGCGATCTGAGACACGGAACAGGACACAATAGAACATGGCGAAGCCCGCCGCCGCTTCGCGCCCCCGCAGAAAGGAGCGCAAGAACATCACGTCCGGCGTCGCCCACGTCGCGGCGACGTTCAACAACACGGTGATCACCATCACCGACGCACAGGGCAACGCCATTGCCTGGTCATCGTCCGGCAGCCAGGGTTTCAAGGGCAGCCGCAAGTCCACCCCGTATGCCGCCCAGGTGGCCGCGGAGGACGCCGGAAAGAAGGCGCGCGAACACGGGATGGAAACGCTCGAGATCGAGGTCAGCGGACCGGGCTCGGGCCGCGAGAGCGCATTGCGGGCGTTGCAGGCGGTCGGCTTCTCGATCACCGCCATCCGCGACATGACGCCGATCCCGCACAACGGCTGCCGCCCGCGCAAACGCCGGCGGGTTTGATTGCCGCCCTATTGTCACGGGTCGGCTGACCGCAGGCCGTTGACCAGCGGCCGGCCGATCGCAGGCCGTCGGGCCGGGGACCGAGTGATCACAAATCGTCCGATCACGGGCGGGGGGATTTCACTTTCCGACCGGTGTGCCGCCCGTGGCTGGGCAAATGCACCGGCGCAACAGGAATTGGGTGCATGAGACAGACTTTGGTTATCCAGCGCAACTGGCAGTCACTGATCAAGCCGGAGAAGCTCGAGGTCGAGCCCGGCGCCGACCCGTCAAAAGTCGCCACCGTCGTGGCCGAACCGCTGGAGCGCGGCTTCGGCATGACGCTGGGCAACGCCATCCGCCGCATGCTGCTGTCGTCGCTGCAAGGCGCCGCGGTCACCGCGGTGCAGATCGATGGCGTGCTGCATGAATTCAGCTCGATCCCCGGCGTGCGCGAGGACGTGACGGACATCGTGCTGAACATCAAACAGCTAGCGCTGCGCATGCACGGCGAGGGCCCGAAGCGGATGGTGCTGACCGCGACCGGCCCCGGCGAAGTGCGCGCCGGGCAGATCCAGGCCGGCCACGACATCGACATCATGAACCCCGAACTGGTGCTGTGCACGCTGGACGACGGCGTGAAGCTGGGCATGGAGTTCACCGTCAACCTGGGCAAGGGCTACGTCGCCGCAGCGGCCAACCGGCCGGAAGACGCGCCGATCGGCCTGATCCCGGTCGATAGTATCTACTCCCCGGTGCGCCGCGTGTCGTACAAGGTCGAGCCGACGCGCGTTGGCCAGGTGACCGACTATGACAAGCTGCTGTTGACGGTGGAGACGAACGGCGCGGTGACGCCGGAGGATTCCGTGGCCCTGGCGGCGCGGATCCTGCAAGACCAGTTGCAGCTCTTCATCAACTTCGACGAGCCGCAGCAGATCCGCGCCGAGGAGCCGGAAGACAACCTGCCGTTCAACCGCAACCTGTTGCGCAAGGTGGACGAGCTGGAGCTGTCGGTCCGCTCGGCGAACTGCCTGAAGAACGATAATATCGTGTATATCGGCGATCTGGTGCAGAAGTCCGAGCAGGAGATGCTGCGCACGCCGAATTTCGGGCGCAAGTCGCTGAACGAGATCAAGGAGGTGCTTGCCTCCATGGGTCTCTCGCTCGGCATGACGGTGTCCGGCTGGCCGCCGGAGAACATCGAGGATATGGCCAAGCGGCTCGAAGAGCCGTTCTGATGGAGGCCGCGGGGCTCGGTCGGCCGGCGTGATGGAGGCGGCGGCTCGACGGGCCGTTTTGATAGAGGCCGCGGCTCGAAGAGCCGTTTTGATAGAGGACTAAACGATGCGACACGGGGTAGCCGGGCGCAAGCTGAACGTCACGTCGACGCACCGCGAGGCGATGTTCCGCAACATGGCCGTGGCGTTGATCAGGCACGAGCAGATCACCACGACCTTGCCGAAGGCGAAGGAATTGCGGCCGGTAACGGAGAAGCTGATCACGCTGGGCAAGCGCGGCGGCTTGCATGCCCGCCGCCAGGCCTATGCGCAACTGCGCGACGACGTCATCGTCACCAAGCTGTTCGACGTGCTGGCGCAACGTTACAAGTCTCGCGCCGGCGGCTATTGCCGGGTGCTGAAGGCGGGCGTGCGCTACGGCGACGCGGCCGACATGGCGGTGATCGAGCTGATGGACCGCGATCTGGCGGCGAAGGGCACGGACAGCGGCCCGAAGCAGGAGGTCGCGGAGGAAGCTGAAGCGGCGTAGCTCGCTGCCGCCGCGCCCGCGCGCGTCGCTACGCCGAGGGCTGGCGATAGGCATAGTTCCGGTCCAGCCGTTCCATTAGATAATCGCCATAGCGCACCGGCTGGTACCGCGGCGGATTGGCCGGCCCCTGGCAGGTCGGCAGCACCGCGATGCTGCGGTCCATCGACATGTCGAAGAAATACGGACAGGAATAGCGGTCTGCACCCGAAATATTCCTGACCCGGTGTGGCGTGGATTGCCAGCGCCCATTGGTCCAGCGCGCCAGCATGTCGGCGACGTTCACCACCCAGGTGTCCGCTATGGGCGGCGCGTCCAGCCAGGTGCCGTCACGCCGCCGCACCTGCAAGCCGCCGCGATCGTCCTGCGCGAGCAGGGTGATGAACCCATAATCCGTGTGCGGCGCGGAGCCGAACGCGTCGTCCGGCGCATCTGCTGCCTGTGGCGGATAGTGCAGCAGCCGCAGGAACGTCGTCGGCTGAGCGAAGTACGGTGCGAACCAATCCGGGGGCAGGCCGAGCGCGAGCGCCAGTGCGGGCAGCAGGCGCAGGCAGAAGCCGTGCATCGCCGCTTCATACGCGGTCACGGCCGCCGCGAATCCCGGCAGATCGGGCCACTGATTCGGGCCGTCGAGCGGCCTTCCATGGCGCGGATCGGCGGTCGAAACCTCGTGCATCAGCATGAATGATTCGCTGTCGTTTGGCCGGGTGACCCGCGCCACCGACGAGGTTTCAATGAGCGAAGTCTTCGGCGCCATGTAGCCGCGGTGGAAGCGATTCACCGCGATCGCGTCCTTGGCGGCCCGCGGCAGCGCATGGAAGCGGCGCGAGGCGGCGAACACACCAGCCACGAGAGCCGGATCGATACCGATCCCGCGGAAATAGCAGAACCCGATCGCGGTGAATGCCGCGTCGATCTGGCGCGCGAGCGAGGCGTCGCTGACGCCGGCAAAATCGATCATCGGCAGCGCGCGGTGATCCGCGGCACTGACGTCGGGCATGGCGGTCTTTCCTCCAGAACAAAGAGCTGCCCTTCAGAACAGAGGGCTGTTCTTCAGAACATCGGGCGATGCGCGCGGCAGACGCCGAGGTGCTTGACACGGCCAATCCGTCCGCTCCGCAATACGGGCCATGTCCAAGTCCATCGGTCAACCTATTGCGCTCTCCAAGGTTGGTGCCAGGCGTATCTGGCTCCGCGCCCAGCAGCTTGACACAAGCGCGCCGTTCGGGGGCGGCGCCGAGGCGACCCGCCGCGCGGTGGAGCATCTTGGTTATGTGCAGATCGACACGATCAACGTGATCGAACGCTGCCATCACCACATTCTGTGGACGCGCATTCCGGGCTATCGGCGCGCGCATCTGCGTCAGGCTCAGACCGTCGACAAGACGGTGTTCGAATACTGGACGCACGCGCTGTCCTACGTGCCGACCAGGGATCTGCATTTCTTCCGCGCGGAGATGATGCGCCATCGGCAAACGCCGAAGAGCTGGTTCAGTTCGGTCAAGCAAGAGGATTTGCGCCGGGTGCTGCGTCTGGTGCGCCAGGACGGAGCGCTGACGATCCGTGACATCGAGGATGAGGTCCTGGTGGAGAAGGACCATGCGTGGGCCAGCCGGAAGCCATCGAAACGGGCGCTGCAACTGGCTTTCTACCGGGGTGCCCTGACGGTCAGCGAACGTTCCGGCATGCTCAAGACCTACGAGCTGATGGACCGGCATTTTGGCTGGGACAAGCCGCCGAAGCCCGCGACGGAGCGGCAGACCCTGGACTATCTGCTCGACCGGGCGCTGCGGTCGCAGGGGCTGGTGAGCCTTGACTCCATCTGCCACCTGGACGCCAGGCGCAAGGCCGCGGTGCGCCGGGTGATAGAGGCGCGCGTGCGTCGCGGGCAGCTGGTGCCGGTCGCGGTCGAGGCCGCGGGGAGGACGGAGCATTGGGCGCAGCCGGAGACGCTCGACGCCGTGCCGTCGCCTGCGCGGGAGATGACCCACATCCTGTCGCCGTTCGATCCGCTGATCATTCAGCGCAAGCGGTTGCAGCTTCTGTTCGGCTACGATCATCGCTTCGAGGCCTATGTGCCGAAGCCAAAGCGCGTGTTCGGCTATTTCGCGCTGCCGGTGCTCGTCGGCGACGAAATCGTTGCGGCGATCGACCTGAAGGCCGACCGCGAGAAGCGTGCGTTGCTGGTGCAGCAATGGACCTGGGTCGGCCACGGGACGGCGACAGCGCACAAGACCAGGATCGAGGAGGAATTGCACCGGTTCGAGCGGTTCCAGGTGCATTCCTGAACGTTGTCCCACGGCAACAAGCTGCCACTCCAGACAGGCTGTCGGAGTCCCACCGAACCGGAGGATCCGACCAAACCGGGGTGCCGGCCGATCCGGCCGCGCATCGGTCCGGGATGCCGCGAGATCAGGTCTGGACGCGGCGCGCTCTTCTGCTTGGCTTCGGCCGTCGCGTCGCGCGCCGTTCCGCGGGCTCCCGACAGAGGATCCGTAGGCCGCACACGCACATTGGCAACAATTGGTCCGCACCCTCGATCAGCTTTTGCAGCTCGGCTTTGGGTAGTCTGAATTCGCTTACGTCGATCGACATGGGCATCTCCGCCGCGAGGGCCAGGATCGGCGCCAGGCATGCCATCCCGTTGCGATCCTTCATCACTCCCACCCAGGCGTCGGGATCGAAACTCAACGCGCGAATGAAGCCGATTCCCCAGCCGAGCGTATCCTTCGCCCGTGTCTCGCCGGTGCCGAGGATCGGACGGTAGGCGGCCGGCCCCTCGTTCAACTGGTGGATGATCTCGTTGTAGCGGCGCATAATCGCACCGAGGACGTCGTTTGCCTGCGCCGAGTCCGCGAATGGCGGTCCGTCCTCGCCCCAGAGCCCATTCAGCCAGGCGCTGGGCAGCAGAAGGGTCGGGCTGACCACGACCCCGGCAAGATAGCCGTCCAGTTGCGACAAGGTCACACATCCGGTCTCGGCGTTCGCGATTAGAAACGTCGCCAGAACGTCGATATCGACAGGTTCGTCCAGATTGATGGTGTTGAGCATGGCATTGCTCTCCGACTCGGCAGGATGAAGCAGCTTTTGCCAGCGTGACCGAACTGCCGCCAATGACGCAACTGTCCCTCGACATCAGGACATGACGCGAAGTCGTGGTGTTATGATGCGACCCTTTACGGCCTATCATCCTGCCATGCCCCCCAACCCGTCCCCCACTCCGGACGACCTCTTCGGCCCTGCGCCTGCGCCGGAGGCGCCCGCTGGCCCGCGCCCGCTGGCCGACCGGCTGCGTCCCCGCACGCTCGAGGAGGTCGTCGGCCAAGACCACCTGCTGGGCGCCGACGGCACCGTGACCCGAATGCTGGCGCGCGGCTCGCTGGCCTCGTTGATCCTCTGGGGGCCGCCGGGTGTTGGCAAGACCACCATCGCCCGGCTGCTCGCCGCGCGCTCCGGGCTGGCGTTCGTGCAGCTCTCCGCGGTGTTCTCCGGCGTGGCGGACCTTAAGCGGGCGTTCGATGAGGCCACCCGCCGGCGCCGCACCGGAGAAGGCACGCTGCTGTTCGTCGACGAGATCCATCGTTTCAACCGCGCCCAGCAGGACGGTTTTTTGCCTGTGGTCGAGACCGGCACCATCACGCTTATCGGCGCCACCACCGAGAACCCATCCTTCGCGCTGAACGGCGCGCTGCTGTCGCGCTGCCAGGTGCTGGTGCTGCGCCGGTTGGACGACGACGCGCTGGAACTGCTGCTGACCCGCGCCGAGACCGAGATGGATCGCGTCCTGCCGCTCGACGCCGAGGCGCGGACCGCGCTGCGCGCGATGGCCGATGGCGATGGGCGGTATTTGCTGAACATGGCCGAGCAGCTCGTCGCACTGCCCGCGGACACGCCGGTGATGGACGCGACCGCGCTGGCCGCTTTGCTCGCCAAGCGCGCCGCGCTGTACGACAAGGACCGCGAGGAGCACTACAACCTGATCTCCGCGCTGCACAAATCGATGCGCGGCTCGGATGCGGACGCGGCGCTGTATTGGTTCGCGCGCATGCTGACGGGCGGCGAGGACCCGCGTTACATCGCCCGCCGCCTGGTGCGTTTCGCCGCGGAGGACATCGGCATGGCCGATCCGCAGGCGCTGCCCCAGGCTTTGGCGGGGTGGGAGACATATGAGCGCCTCGGGTCCCCGGAAGGCGAATTGGCGATCGCCCAGGTGGTGATCTACCTGGCGACGGCGCCGAAATCGAACGCGGTCTACACGGCGTTCGGAGCGGCGCGGCGGGCGGCGAAGGACACCGGATCGCTGATGCCGCCGGCGCACATTCTGAACGCACCGACCAAGCTGATGCAGGAACTGGGGTATGGTGCCGGCTACGCCTATGATCACGAGGCGGAGGAAGCGTTCTCCGGGCAGAACTATTTTCCGGATGGGATGGCGCGGGCGGAGTTCTATCAGCCGCGCGATCGCGGGTTCGAGCGGGAGATCGGCAAGCGGCTGGCGTACTGGTCCAAGCTGCGGGAGGAGCGGAATGGGTGAATCGTTCTTCTCTCCCTCCCGCTGTGGGAGGGGGCCGGCGGGAGGGGTCGGTGCCAGGGTCGCACCGATGCCTGGTACCGCGGCACCCCTCCCCCCAACCCCCTCCCTCAAGGGGAGGGGGAGAGCTCTTCCCCATCTTCCCGCGCCATGACTGTCGCCACCCGCACGGTGTCCGAAGACGAAGCGGAAATCCGCCTGGACCGTTGGTTCCGTCGACACTTTCCCGGCGTGACCCAGGGCGCCATTCAGAAGCTGTGTCGCACCGGGCAGGTGCGGGTGGATGGTCACCGGGCGGAGGCCGCTACGCGGCTGGCGGCCGGCCAGGCGGTGCGGGTGCCGCCGATGCCGACCGCACCCGCCACGGCGAAGCCAGCGATCGACATCGATCCGAACATCGCCAAGGAATTGCAGCGCGCGGTGTTGTATCGCGACGACGAGCTTATGGTGCTGAACAAGCCGCCCGGGCTGCCGGTGCAGGGTGGGCCGGGCATCACCCACCATCTTGACGCGCTGCTCGACGCGCTGCGCTTCGATGCCGGGCGGCCGCGGCTGGTGCATCGGCTGGATCGCGATACCTCGGGTGTGCTGGTGCTGGCGCGCACGCCGGGCATCGCCGGCAAGCTTGCCGCCGCCTTCCGCGGCCGCTCGGTGGAGAAGACCTACTGGGCGGTGGTCGCCGGCCGGCCGGTGCCGCCCGAGGGGCGCATCGACCTGCCGCTGCGGCGCACGGGCGGCCCGCGCGGCGAACGCACTGTCCCAGCCGAGCGCGGCGACAAGGAGGCTGTGCATGCGCTCACCGACTACCGCACGCTGGACAACGCCGGGCAAAAACTTGCCTGGCTGGAACTGCAGCCGTTGACCGGGCGCACGCATCAACTTCGTGTGCACTGCGTTGCTCTCGGCGCGCCGATCCTGGGCGACGTGAAGTACGCTGAGCCGGACCAGAACGACGCCTTCAGCGCGCTGGTCTCCGGCCTGTCCGGCAAGCTTCACTTGCACGCCCGCGCGCTGCGCCTGCCGCATCCCGCGGGTGGCACGCTCCTGGTCGAGGCCGAGCCGCCACCGCATATGCGTGCGACCTTCCGTACGCTCGGGTTCCACGCGCCACCCGCCCAGGCGCCAAGCCGCACCAGCGGCAGGAGCTAGCCCGAGGAGGGAAGCAAACAGGAGTTTCGCCGATGGCCCGCCCGCCCATCCGCCGCCGAGGCCGCCTGGTTCGCACCATCATGCTCGCCGTTGCCGGCATCGTCGTGCTGGCGGTCGCCGGCATCGCCGTCTTCGTTGCCACCTTCGATCCAAACAGCCGCAAGCCGCAGATCATCGCCGCGGTGCAGGCCGCCACCGGCCGCGAGCTGACCATCGGCGGACGCATCGGTCTGTCGATCTCCCTGCAGCCGACGCTGGAGGTCAGCGACGTCAGCTTCAGCAACCCGCCCGGGTTCTCCCGCCCGCAGATGGCGACCCTGCAGAAGCTGGAGCTGCAGCTTGCGCTCATCCCGCTGCTGTCCAAGGAGATCCGGGTCGTCCAACTGGTGGTGCGCAAGCCGGACATCTTGTTGGAGACAAATGCGAAGGGGCAGTCCAACTGGGATTTTGCCCCGGTGGGCGGGGCAGCAGGCCCAGCGGGCGCCGCGGTGGGCGGCCCAGCGGGCGGTCCGGCGGGCTCATCCGGCGCCTCGCCTCCTCCGCCCGTGTCAGCTTCCGCGTCATCTCCAACCGGCAACGGCAGCACCACGCGACCACCGAGCATCGCACTTTCGAGCGTGAAGATCGAAGGCGGCACGCTCGCCATGCGCGACGCCGCCGGCCTGACGATTGCGCTGGCGCTGAAGGAACTCACCGCCCAGGAACCCGCGCCGGACGCGCCGCTGCACCTGACGCTGGACGCTGCGTATAACGGGGCGCCGGTCAGCCTGACCGCCGATACCGGCCCGCTGGCGGGGCTGCTGGCAGGGGGCGCAGTGCCCTGGCCGGTCAAGCTCGCCGTCACCGCCGCCGGCGCCAAGCTCGGTGTCGACGGAACGGTGGCGGAACCCGCCGCCGGTCGCGGCCTGGCAATCGCCTTGACCGCCGATGTCCCTGATCTCGCCGCCCTGTCCGCGCTGGCCGGCACCGCCCTGCCACCGTTGAAGACGGTTGCCGTGCAACTGAGGCTGGCGGACATGGATGGCGGCAACGGCATCGCTGTCAGCGACCTGAAACTGACGCTGCCGAACGCCGATCTGGCCGGCTCGCTGTCCGTTCAACGTGGCGTCCGGCCGCTGGTCAAGGCGAACCTGTCGGCCAAGCGGATCGATCTCGATACCCTGACGCGAACCATGTCGGCCGCGGTACCCGCAGCACCCGGGAAACCCGTGGCGCCCGAGACGCAGGGGGAACGATCCGGCCGCCTGATTCCCGACACCAGGCTGCCCTTCAGCGTGCTTCGCCTGGCCGACAGCGATATCCAGCTTGCTGTCGACGACCTGCGGAGCGGCCAGCAGGACTACAAGTCGATCAAGCTGCACGCCGTGACCAAGGATGGGCGGCTCACGCTCGACCCGCTCACGCTGGATGTTCCGGGCGGCCAGATGGACATGAAGGCGACGGTCGACGCCAAGCCAGCCATGCCGCCGGTCACGCTGACGCTGCGCGCGCCCGGCCTGGCGCTGCAGGCGCTGCTGAAGGCGCTCGACAAGCCCGGCTACGCCAGCGGAACGCTTGAACTGCGGGCCGACCTGCGCGGCGCCGGCGACACGCCGCAGGCGATCGCCGCATCGCTGGATGGCGCGGTGGGCGCGGCCGTCGTGAAAGGCGAGATCGACAGCAAGCTTCTGGGCAATATGATGTCGGGCCTGCTGCATAAGACCGAGCTGACCCAGCTTGCCGCCAAGGCAGGGATGAGCGCGCTGACTTGCTTCGCCATGCGCCTTGACGCCAGCAACGGCGTCGGCACGCTGCGGGCGTTGCGGCTGGATACCAGCACGCTAGGTATGACGGGCGTCGGCACACTGAATTTCGGCGCCGAGACGCTCGATCTGCATCTTCGCCCGGCCGCCGGTATCGCCGGAACGAACATCACCGCTCCGGTCATCGTCGAAGGCACGTTCGCTGATCCATCCATCCACCCGGACGTGGTTGGCACGGTGACCGGCAATGCCGGCACCGCCGCCAAGCTGGCGCTTGGTGCGAGCACCGGCGGGCTGGCGCTGATCATCGGGTCCGCGGTCGACAAGAAACTGTCCGGCGACCAATGCGCCGAATCGCTCGCGCTGGCGCGCTTCAGCCAGCCGCCCGCCGCGAGTGGGCAGTCGGACAGCAGCGCGCCGCCGGCCGGCCAGCCGCCGGCGAAGCCCGCCAACAATCCGGCCAATGCGCTCAAGAAGCTGTTCCAATGATGCGGCGGACCATGCGGCGATGGTGAAGCGCTTCTGGGATCAGGCGACGGCGGAGGCAGTCGATGGTGGCTACGCTGTATTGCTGGATGGCAAGCCAATGCACCTGCCGGGGGGGAAGCTCCTGCACGTCGAGCATGCCACGCTGGCGCAGGCCGTCGCCGCGGAATGGCAGTTGGCCGGGGGTGGCAAGGGCGGCGAGATGTCCTTCGCGGACACCCCATTGACCCGCCTGGCCGGCACCGCGCAGGACCGGATCGCCGCCGATCCGTGGCCGACCGTGGACGCCATCGCGCGCTACGGCGAGACCGACCTGCTGTGCTACCGCGCGGAGGCTCCGGCGGAACTGGTGCGGCGCCAGGCGGACGCCTGGCAGCCCTGGCTGGATTGGGCGGAGCAGCGGCACGGGGCGAAGCTGCGCGTCACCACCGGCATCGTGGCGGTCCGCCAGCATCGCGCCAGCGTCGCGGCGTTGCGCGCGGCGGTGGGTGGGCTGGATCTGTGGGCGCTGGCGGCGCTTGGCGTCGCGGTGCCGGCCCTGGGCAGCCTGGTTCTCGGGCTGGCGCTGGCGGACCAGCGGCTTGATCCGGCAACCGCGCATGCGCTGGGTGCGTTGGATGAGCTGTTCCAAGCCGAGCAGTGGGGGGAGGATGCGCAGGCTGCTGCTCGGCGCCAGGCAATCGCCAATGACATCGCAATCGCGGCGCGTATGATCGCGCTTACTCGGGCATAGTCGACGCATGGCAGCAAAACGTCTCATCATCGCCGGGCAGGTCCAGGGAGTGGGTTATCGCGACTGGCTGGTCACCCGTGCCGAGGCGGCCGGGCTTTCCGGCTGGGTGCGCAACCTTTCGAATGGCACCGTCGAGGCGCTGATCGCCGGCGAGACCGCCGCGGTCGAGGAACTGGTCCGGCAATGCCGACGGGGACCTCGGCTGGCCGTGGTGACCAGCATCGAGGAAGATTTCAGCGAGGCGCCGGGCGAACCTGGTTTCCAAAGCCTGCCGACGCCGTAGGCGGTCGGCTATGGTCCGTTCATGCGTCCGTCGGCATGGCACAGGCGGGCACGGCAAGTTCGGCCGTGGTTCCGAACACCTCGGCCCAGGCCGCGTGCAACGCCGCGTCTGCCTGCGCCATGGTTGCCGGGATGCCGAGCGCCGCCAGGCTGGTGACCCCGTGCTCGCTGACGCCGCACGGCACGATGCCGCTGAAATGCGAGAGGTCCGGGTCGACATTCAGCGACACGCCGTGCCAACTCACCCAGCGGCTGACGCGCACGCCGATGGCGCCGATCTTGGCCTCGGTTCCAGTTGCGCGGTCGGCCACCCAGATGCCGACACGGCCGGGCCGCCGCTCGCCGCGCACGTTGAACTGATTGAGCGCGCGGATCAGCCACTCCTCCAGGCCGTGGACGAAACATCGTATGTCGCGCGCCGGCACCGTGCCGTGCGGACGGGTCAGGTCGAGCATCACATAGGCCACGCGCTGGCCCGGGCCGTGATAGGTCCACTGTCCGCCGCGTCCGGCGGCGTAGCTGGGGAAGCGGGTCGGATCGATCAGTTCCGCCGGGCGCGCCGAGGTCCCGGCGGTGTAGAGCGGCGGATGTTCCACCAGCCACACCTGCTCGGGGGCGGTGCCGTCCCGGATCGCCGCCGCCCGCGCCTGCATCGCGACGAGCGCATCCGGGTACGCGATGGGACCTTGGGCGACGCGCCACTCCGGTTGGTGTTCGGGTGGATCGCCGGTCGGGTCGCGAGTTCGGATCGGCACTCATTGAAGCCCCGTCATTCATCCGCTATACCGCGCCGCCCGCCGGTGCGAGAAGTGCCGCGCGCCCCATGATATGCGGTCGTGGCGGAATGGTAGACGCGCAAGCTTGAGGTGCTTGTGGGGGAAACCCCGTGGAAGTTCGAGTCTTCTCGACCGCACCAAATCAGATCGCTTTTCTCGTGCGGAAGACAATGCCCACGTTCAGGGCAAAGTTGAGCAGGAAAGCCGTGCCGATCCCTGCGATCTTGGCGGCCAGTGGCGGTAACCCCAGAACCGCGATTGCCGACAAAGTAACGCTGACATTGACTAGCAGGCCGATGAGCGCGGCGAGCAGAAAGAGCGCAAAGCCACGGCCGGTCGCGCTGTGCCTGAACACCATCCGGCTCGTCAGCCGATAATTGACGACAGCCGCCACGCAGAAGCTGGTGGCGGCGGCAGGCGCCACGGCGAATTTGGCCATCACCAACAACGCAAAACCGCCCGCATCGACGATCGCTGCCAGACCGCCGGTGAAGACGTAGCGGACCAGCTTCGCGATAAGGTCGCGCATTTGGATCAGCCTGCCAGCAGCGGGAGAAACAGAGGAGCGTCGTAGCGGGCGAAGGTCTGCCAGCCCTCGAGCACCCTGGATGACCTGATCAAGGCCCGCACGCCTATCCGCCGTGCGACCATGCCATCACGTTCCGTTCGGTCGCCGATCAGCACCGTGGCATCCGCCTTCGCGCCGGCCGTGGCGATCAGGCATTCGAGGCCACGCGGGTGCGGTTTGAGAAACCCGATGCCGGGGTCAACGGCGCTGACGATATGGTCGGCTGAAAGCCCGAGCGCGGCGAGCTTCGTGTGGGCTGGATAATCCGACAGAATGCCGATGACCTTGCCGGAACGTCGCAAGCCGGCAAACAGCTCGAGCAGACCCGGATATCTGCAACCGGCGAGATGCCGGAGCGGTCTCCGCTCGATCCATTCGCTGACGATCGCGCGCACGGCGTCCGGCGAGCAGCCTGCCGCGCTGGCCGTTTCGGCGACCAGGGTGGCCTCGAAGTCGGCTTCCTGCGCGTCGGCCAATCTCTCTCGGATGCGGCGATATGTTCTGAGCACCGAGATGAAGCCGAGATCCCAAACCACCGCGGCATGGGCCAGGATTTCGCGTAGCATGCGCGCGCGCAGTGGGCGCTGGTCGTACAGGGTGCCATCGACATCGAATGCTACAAGGTCAATACGGTCCCAGTCGGATGGGCGGAGAATCGGCGGCTGCATCATCACACCTTGATGTACCGCTGCTCCGTGAGGGCCGCGAGCGCCGGAATGTTCATGACGGTGGTGATTGCGAAGAGCACGACAAGAAGGCCGACCAGCAGACACAGGCCGCGTTCGCGGTAGAGCTTCTCGGGGTTCTGCGCCGAAGATCCGGGCTGCATCGACAGCGCCAGATAATGTGAGAACAGGACAGTGATCACCGGCATGAGCAGGAGATATTCCACACGATACCTGATCAGGAATATCGCCAGGAAAAAGCTGGAGAGCTGCCCATAGACAAGGCAGGATCCATTCAGTGCGATCTCGGAATATGCGGCGAAGCTGGCGCGGTATCGCGCCAGCAAGTCGCGGCCGTGGGATGCTGCGATCTCGCGATATTCAGAAAGCCTCTTTGCGGCCATCAGGAAGGCGCCGCCGAACCAGTAGCACAGGATGATCGACGAGGGCGGCAAGGTTGTCGGATCCACCATCGCCCAGCCGATCATCAGGCGCAGGGGGTTGTTGATGGACTCCGATATGACGTCGAGATATGGCTTATCCTTGGCCCGCAACGGGGGGACGTTGTAGACCACACCTTGCAACGCGAAAACGCAGGCGACCAGGAACATCGTCATGGAAGCCGCTCGCGCAGCTCAGGCCGAGCGCAAGGAATGCCAGCCATTCGACCAGCACGATATATCCGCGCAGTTCGCGCTGCACGGCTGTTCGGGAAGATTTCGTCGGGTGATACCGATCGAAATCCCGGTCGAGCCACTCATTGATCACGTAATTGGCGGACGCGATGCAGACCGCCGTCACCAGGCCGAGGATAACGTGAAGGCCCAGGGTATCGCCGTGTATCCCGCGCAACAGGCAGGCGAGCACGAACCCCGGCACGATGAAGACGTGTTTGGTGCTGTGGTCGAGACGGGCCATCGCCAGGTAGTCCGCCAAGGTTCCGCCCTTTCTGGGCGTGTTGCCTCGGATCCGGAATGTTGGCTTGATCAGGTCAATTTCCATGCATTCCTCATTTCACCCAGGTCGCGAACGTGCCGACGCCGCGACATCGCATCCGCGGCATTCGCCCGCATCGGAATTGTCCAAGACGTAGACATCGAAGCTCTCGTCGTCCCGGGCCGGCGCGAAGCGCGCGATGAGCCGCGTCGATGCCTGGAAGGCGCGCACCTGATTGGGGGTCGTGATCAGCTCCCAATCGTAGCCTTCGCGATAAACCCTGGCTGGCTCGGAAGCGTTCAGTCGCTGTTGCAAAAGCACAATGACGGGTTTGCCCGTGTCGTGGCGAATATTGCTTGCATCTGTCAGGATATCGTCGAGTGACAGCCGCAACCGAGCCTTTCGCGTGAAGATCACGACGTTGCCAAATCGTTGCTCGCGCATGAGGTAGGTACGGTTGGCGAGGTAGTAGGGTAGCGGTTCCACCAGATAGTCGGGGTCCGCGATGATTACGGCGTCTCGCAGATCCGGCCGCTGCATGATGAGGGCCGCCAGGTCGCGGCTGCGACTGAGGGGCGGACCGCGGCCCAATTCCTCGGCGGCCGTGAAGATCCCTGCCGGCGCCTGCAGCGCCACCAGCAGCAGGAACAGTATCGAGCCGATCGCCGAGACGCCTGCAAGCGGCGATGTCGGACGCGCCGTCGCGCCTGGCTCTCGCGGGGTGCTTCTCGCGCCGGCGATCCAGTACATGGCGACCAGAAAGACCAGCCATAGCGCCTGGTGGCGATACGCGCCGTGATAGATGACATTGAAGAACAGCGAAAAGCCGATCAGCGCGGCAACGGCGCCGAGCAACGCGCCTGGCCGCCGGATCAGGCCCAGAGTGCTCCCGAACACGATCAGCGACATCGGGAAACTCATGATGTCGACGTAAGAGATTCCCAGCAATGACGGTTGGTCCGCCGTCGGGTCATGCAGGTGCGGGACCAGGGAGGTGAAGGCGTCCGCTGGCAAAAGGAGTGATCTGAGCAGCAGGTCGAATGTGATGCCGTCGGGCCGGTCCAGCATCGCCGCGTCATTGAAGGTGGGGAGTATCGTGAAAAGGCAGATTGCGATACCGAGCGCCGCCACGACTGCATTTAGCAGGAATGTCCGTAGCGCCGGTGACCGCCGCACACCGCCATCGACGACCGTATCCACCAGCCAGAAGAGCAGAAATGCCAGGACGAGGATCACGGAATGCGCGTTGCAGTTGGCCAGCAGCAAAAGCAGCATACCGAGCAGGACGCCGCGATTTCGATGTCGCTCGTAGCTGACCGCAAGCAGGAACAGGATCAGCATGCTGATCCCGTAGTTGCGCGCCATTACCGAAAACTCGGAAACTGCGAACGGACTGGCCAGCAGCAGCGCGATCATCGGTAGATCGAAGGGCGATCGCGACACAAGCAGCAGCATCGCCACGGACGCCACGGTGAGGGAGACGATCGGCAGAACCTGCGGCTGGTTGACTAGCGCATGGGCGCCACGCAGGAGAAGATACCAGACCGCCGGATGCCCCTCGCCATGGATGCCCTTAAGCATGGCAAGGACATTGTCGCCCTGCAGGGCCAGCGGCAGCGCCCGCATCTCGTCGCGCCAGATGGCGTGATTCCAGGCGGCGACGCAAACGACGCCAAACCACAGGGCGAACAGCGCGAGAGCTATCGGGCGACGCCATGCGGCGATAGCCACATCGCGTCCACTCGATACGCTCTGTGCATCCGGCCGAATGGATTGCAGCAGGCCGTTGGCAGGGCCAATGGTCTGCTGGCAGGTGGGGCGGGCAGCGAGGCTGTTCGCCGTACAGCCATCGTCGGGGGCGCGCCCGCGTGGTGCCCGGTCCATGCCGACAAGGTCGTGGGGTGCCATCACGATGCGAGGAACCCTGAACAAACCCGTCCGCTCCTCGCCAACGTCCGGTCCGGTTCATATCACCGAATTTATAACGAAAGAGTGTCAGCGGGCGGTCATGCGCGCTCGTTGGCCGGGTTGCGTCTTCCGGGTTGATGCCTGGATCGGGGAAGACTCTCCCCCTCCCCTTGAGGGAGGGGGAGGGCCGGGCTCGCACCGAAGATTTTGCGCGCGGAACCCCTCCCCCCAACCCCCTCCCTCAAGGGGAGGGGGAGAGTCTTCCCCGATCCACGCGTTCTGGGCCACCTTTGCGTGGCCCGTGCGCGTCGTCCGTGTAAGCGGGCAAGGTCAGCCGGGGGCGGCGCCTTGCGTCTGCACCTGCAGCATGTACAGCGACTGGCTGGCGCACATGAACAGCATGTTGCGCTTTGGCCCGCCGAACGCGAGGTTCGCACACACCTCGGGCAGGCGGATGCGGCCGATCAGCTTGCCTTGCGCGTTGAACACCAGCACGCCGGCATAGCCAAGCACTGTGTTCGAGCTGATCCACATATTGCCGAACACATCGGCGCGCATGCCGTCCGGCCCGCAATGCACGCCGTCCACCATCATGTCGGTAAACAAACGCTGGCCGGTCGGCTTGTTGTCCTGCACGTCGAACGCATGCACCACGCCCTTGCCGCCAGTCCCGGTATCGCCCGGTCCCTTGCCGGTGCTGATCACGTACAAAGTCTTGTGGTCGGGTGAAAAGCAGATCCCGTTCGGGTCCGGAACCTGATCCTCGGTGAGTACCACGTCCAACTTGCCGCTGGGGTCCCAGCGATACGTCTGCGTCGGCAGTTGCCGCTTGGCCCCGCCGATCGCGCCGGCGTTCTCGGCGCCGATCCGCGGCTTCAGCAGCCCTTGCGGATTGGTGGGGCCGCCGGCCTCGTCCGGGTGGCCCTCGGACAAGGTGCCGCCATACGGTGGATCGGTGAACCAGATGCTGCCGTCCGGGTGCGGCACGAGATCGTTGGGCGAATTGAGCGGCTTGCCGTCGAACGAATCGGCAATCACCGTCATCGTGCCGTCGTGCTCCCATCGGATCACGCGACGGAAGAAATCCTCGGTGGAGAGCTGGCGGCCCTGGTAGTCGAACGAGTTGCCGTTGCTGTTGTTGGACGGCTTGCGATAGGGGGTGACGCGCCAGTCGTCCCAGAGGAAGCGATATTGCGTGTTGCCCTGTACGTCGCTGAACACGAGGTACTGGCCTTCGCTCGACCAGGCCGGGCCCTCGGCCCAACGGAAGCCGGTGGCAACGCGATGGATCGCGGTGATGCCGAGCAACAGCGACTTGAATGACGGATCGATGACGATGATGTCGGGATCGGGGTAGATCTCCGGCGGCGCACGATGCCCCCATTGCCGCGGCGGGTTGGTGATGACGCTGGGCGGCGTGCCAAGATTGGGGCTGGCCTGCTGCGCGAACGCCGCCGGTGCGATAATGGCGGCACTGGCCGCCCCAGCGGCGGCACGGACAAAGCCACGACGCGATGTCTCGCGCAGCCCGCGCGGCGGGTTTGTTTGCTGGTGCATTGTTTCCTCCCGAGGCCGGACTATTGGGGCGCGACGGTATCGTAAGCTTGCGTGTCGCCGCGCCAATTCACAAGCGGGGGAGGAGTTCGCGGTGATGGCGCGAAGTCTTGTTATTTCTGTATAGAAACAGATGTCGCAATCTCCTGCCGGTCGACCGGCGGTACTGAGGTATCACTCGCGCTAGGCAACCGTGTTGTGCGTTGGTAAGGCCGCCCCAGGACAGGCTCCGGCCGGCATCCACAAGTGTCTTTGCTGCGACGAAGGCAAGTCGTGGATACCGGCCTTCGCCGGTATGACGGGGGTGCGTTTCATCACGGACAGCGCTCAGTGCGCGGCCGGGGCAGGCGTCGCCGGTGCTACCACCTTGCGCATCAGCGGCACCAGCAGCGTTGCCACGACGAACGCCAGCATGATGGCGCGGAATGCGTCGGCGAACGCCAGGGTCGAGGCCTCGCGATATGCCAGGTTCCAAAGCTGTTGGAGCGCGGCCTGGTGCCCCACCACCGCGCCGCCGGGCAGTGCGCCATAGCGTTCCGCGGTGCTTTGCACAAACCGCTGCATCGCGCCGTTGGCTGGCGTCAAGTGACCGGCGATATACTGGAAATGCAGATTGGTGCTGTCGTTGATGATCGCGGCACTGACCGCGATGCCAACCGCACCGCCCAGATTGCGCATCATGTTGAACAGGCCGCTGGCATATTTCAGCCGCTCCGGCGGCAGGCTGCCAAGCCCGAGGTTGACGCTTGGCGCGACGACGAACACCTGCGGGAAGCCGCGCAGAACCTGCGGCACCAGAAGTTCGGCCGCACCCCAATCGTGCGTGATGAAGCTGAAGCTCCACATCGACAGCCCGAAGCACGCCAGTCCGAACATCATCAGCCAGCGCATGTCGAACTTGCGCGCCAGGACGATATAGACGGGGGTGCCGAGCAGCGATGCAATGCCGGTGGAAAAAATCGCAGTGCCGGTCTGCCACGCGCTGAAGCCGCGGACATAGCCTAGGAAGAGCGGCGTCAGGTAGATGGTGGTGAAGATGCCCACGCCGGTGATGAACGACAGCAGACAGCCGAGCGCGAAGTTGCGATTGCCCAGCGCACGCAGATCGACGACCGGATTGCGGTAGGTCAGGCTGCGGGCGACAAACAGGATCAGCGCAATGCCAGCGACCCAGGCGCAGGCGGTGATGTCGCGGTCGCTGAACCAGTTCCAGCGGGTGCCTTCCTCCAGCACGTATTCAAGCGTGCCCAGCCCGACCGCCATCAGCACGATCCCGGGGTAGTCCGCGTCGCGGATCAGCGACAGGTCCGGCTTGTCGATCTTCACCAGCAGTGGCACCAGCGCGGTGATCACCAGACCGGGTACCAGGTTGACGTAAAACAGCCAGTGCCAGTTGAGCGTATCGGTGATCCAACCGCCGATCACCGGCCCAAGCGTCGGTGCGATCGAGGCGATCGTTCCGACCACGGCCGCCGAATAGACCCGCCGCGTGCCCTGGAAATAATGGAACGATGACGTAAAGACGGTGGGGATCATCGACGCGCCGAGCAGCCCCTGCAACGCGCGGAAGACGATCATGCTCTCGATGTTCCACGCCAGGCCGCACAGCATACTGGTGGCGGTGAAGCCGGCTGCCGAGAAGGTGAACAGCCAGCGCGTCGAGAACACCCGTGTCAGCCAGCCGGACAGCGGGATCATGACGATCTCGGCGATCAGGTAGGCGGTCTGCACCCAACTGATCTGATCCTGCGCCGCCGACAGCCCGCCGCCGATATCCTGCAGCGAGGAGGCGACGATCTGGATGTCCAGCAGCGCAATGAACATGCCGACGCACATCACCACGAAGGGCAGGATCGAGGGATGCCGCGGCTCGGTGGTGATCACGGCGCCTGCCTCCGCTCCGCGCGCGTATCGACACTGGCCACTGTCGACAATCCAGGCCGCAACATGCGCAGCGCGGCATCGCCGGGATCGAGCATCACGCGGACCGGCACGCGCTGCACGATCTTGGTGAAGTTGCCGGTTGCGTTCTCTGCCGGAATGACGCTGAAGACCGCGCCGGTGCCGGGCGCCAGGCTGGCGACATGGCCATGGAAGGCGTGGCCGGGCAGCACGTCGGCGGCGACGGTGGCGGCGTCGCCGTCCACCATGTGGGTAAGCTGGTCTTCCTTGAAGTTGGCATCCACCCACAGCCCGTCGGAGGGGATGATCGAGATCAGGTAGGCGCCCGCGGCGACGTAGGCACCGACCTGCGCCGCGCGGTTGCCCACGTAGCCGTCGATCGGCGAACGGACCTCGGTGTAGCCAAGGTTCAGCTGTGCGGTCTGCAAGTCGGACCGCGACTGCGCGACGTCGGCTTCGGCCTCGGTCACCTGCGCTGCCAGCACCTTGACCTGCTGGCGCGCGGCCTCGAGCGAGGCGGCCGCGGCAGTCACGGCGGACCGGCCCTGGTGCTCCAGCGCGGTGGTCCTCTGCTGATCCTGCCGGGAACCCGCTGGGGTCTGCGCCAGGATGCGGTAACGATCGGCGTCCTGGGCGGCGAATTCCCACTGCGCGGACTTCGCTGCCAGGTCGGCTTCCTGCTGGCGGATGGTGGACTGCTGCAGGATGTATTGCGCGCGCAACGCGTCGAGCGCCGCCAGCCGCGCATCGACCACCGCCGCCGCATGGTCGAGGGCGGCCTGGAAGTCGCGCTGGTCGAGCCGGATCAGCACCTGGCCGGCTTTGACGTGCTGGTTGTCGGTGACCAGGACCTCGGCCACGAAACCGGCGACGTGCGGCGCGATGGAGGTGACGTTGCCGCCGACATACGCGTCATCGGTGCTCTCGATGAAGCGCCCGTTGGTCCACCACTCGTGGCCGTACCAGGCGGCGCCAGCGAGAATGGCGAGCGCCACGCCGGCCAGGGCAAGGCGCCGCGATCCGAGCCGGCGCGCGCCGCGCCATGCCGGGCGCTTGGTGATGGTGGGTGCCGCGTCGGTTTCCCTGGCGAGGACGGTGCTAGACATGGGTGGCCCCCGTTTGTGATGTGGCGCGACTGGGTGTGGTTGCGCGACTGGGTGCGGTCGCGAGGTGCGTATCCCCAGGGGCGCCAGCTGGGGCGCCGGCGACGGCGCGGGCGACCACGCCGTGCCGCCGGAGGGTGTATTCGTCGGCGGCGGGGCCGGCGGCCGAGCGGAAGGCCGGGGGGGTCATCTCGCGGCCGCTGGCGCGGTCCACCAGCACCGGGTCCGCGAGCGCGCCGGTCACCGCGTCCACCAGTACGACGCTGGGTCCCTCGGGTGCGAAATGCCGGTTGCCCCAGGCGAGCAGCGACCAGAGCACCGGCCGAAAATCGCGGCCGCGCTCGGTCAGCCGGTATTCGTAACGTGGCGGCCGGTCGCTGTAGCGATGCCGCTGGAGCATCCCGGCCTCGACCAGGCCGTTGAGCCGCCGGGTCAGGATGTTCGGGGCGATACGAAGGCTTTTCTGGAACTGCTCGAACCGGGTCGAGCCGAGATTGGCATCGCGCAGGATGAGGATGCTCCACCACTCACCGACGCGCTGCAGGCTACGGGCGACTGGACATTGCCGGGTTTCTAAGCTGGTGCGGCGCATTGGTGGGGCCCTGTGGGTAGCATGATGCAAGTGATAACGAACTCACTTTCATAATGCAAGTCACAAATTGTGTGATGTCGGAGGGCTGGGGGTCCGAAGTGCGCCGCTGGGCGTTTTCCGTCGGGCCGGTGGAACGGACTGGGGGAACAGACTCGCGGAACGGACTGGGGGGAAACGCGCACGCAACCTGCCGGGGGCTAGACCCCGCACGAACCCAACTGACACCGAGAGCGGGGCCGGCCAGTGACTTCCAGCAGCGGGACCATCGAGGCTGGTTGGCGGACGGCACCGCCGATCGAGCGCATCACCGCGCTGCTGGACACACACGCTGCCTGGTGGTCGATCTGTGCTGCGACGTGCGCGCTTCTACTGGCGCCGCTGTTCCTGGTCGATGTGCCGCCGCTGCTCGATTACCCGAACCATCTGGCGCGGATGTACGTACTAGCCTCCGGTGTGCACGACCCGATCCTGTCGAGCATGTACGAGCAGCACTGGGCGATCATCCCCAACCTCGCGATCGATCTGGTGATGCCGGAAATGCTCAGGCTCCTGCCGATATACGTGGCGGGGCGCGTGGTGCTGGGCGTCACTTTGCTGCTGCCGCTGGCTGGCGTGATCGTCTATCACCGCGTCGCATTCGGTGTCCGCTCCTACTGGCCGCTGGCCGTGGCGCTGGCCGCCTACAACGGGCTATTCATTGCCGGCTTCATGAACTTCCTGCTCGCGCTTGGCATGGCGTTGCTGGCAGCGTCGGCATGGCTGCGCTGGCGCGAGACGCATCCGGTATGGGTGACGCTGTGCGGTGTGTTGGCGACCGTTGCGATCTTTTTCATGCACCTGTTCGGCCTGGTCTTCCTTGCCGTGCTGCTCGGCAGCGAGGAGCTGGTCACTCACTGGCGGCTGCGGCGGACGACCGGGGCGCGCTGGTCCCACCAGCCGCGGCGCGTGCTGATGGGCGTGATTGCCTTCACACCACCCGCCGTGCTGTGCCTTATGGCGCCGCTGAATCATGTCGATAGCGTTGTGATGTATCGGCCGCTATGGCAAAAGCTGTACGGCCTGACGGAGCCGTTCCTGGCCTATGACGGCTTCGTGGACGAGGCGACTGGGACCATATTCCTGGCCGGTCTCTATCTCGCCTGCCGCTATCGCCAGCTGCGGTTCGCGCATGGCGCCGCGCTGGCGCTGTTTGTGCTGCTGGTTGCCTACCTGGCCTGTCCGTTCGTTGCGAAAGGCACCGCATTCATCGATGCACGCTTTCCTATCATGATCGGGCTGCTGCTGTTCGCCGGCCTGCGACCAGCGATGCTGACTCCTCGTGCGCGCATCACCATCGCCACGGTGCTGGCGCTGGTCTTCATCGGACGCATGGCAAGCGTCGCGGAGGTGTGGCTCGATCACAACCGCGACCTTGCCGACTTGCGCCAGGTCATCACGGCGGTCGCTCCCGGCAGTCGCGTTCTGGTGGTTTCGGTCGATCCGCAGGACGCGCCCGACTACTGGGCCGGGGTGCCCCGGGGTCGGGGCGGGCCAGGCTCCTTCCGGCTCGACATCCATCTGCCCGCGCTGCTGCTGATCGAGCACAAAGCGTTTTTTCCATGCCTGTTCACCGTGCCAACCAAACAGCCACTCGTCCTGCGACCGCCGTATGATCAGCTCGGTGGCATCGAGTGCCAGCCGCCCGATTGGCAGTCGCTCGTGGTCGGCTACAGCGTCCACTCAATACAGCCCGAGCCTTATCTGCGGAATTGGCAATGCAACTATGACTATGTGCTGCTGCTGAACGCCGGTGGCGCCGGTGACCTGCAACGCTTCCTGCCAGACCACCTTGCGCTGCTGGCTGCCACCGACATCGCGGCGCTGTATCGTATCCGGCCCAACTGACCGGATCACGCTGGCGCGGGCGTATCGGTCCAATCCTTGTGCCGGCTGGTGCAAGACCCACGAAGGACGTGAACAAGGAATTGGCGGCGCTTCGCATCAAGCCAAGCAAGGATCTTGCGTGAAGCGCCATCACTCACTCCTTCGCCTTTGTCCCTGCGCCGGAGAAACGCGGTTGCAACCGTCCGAGCATTAGACCCGACGCCGACGCAAGCGACACCGAGCGCGGGGCCGGTCATGGCGCATGGTGGAAGTGACCCGATCCGATGGCCGGGCGGTGGCAAAGCGCCCCGCTTCGCCTGGCCGCTGCCAGAGCGATCGTCGCCGTCCTCCGTCGCCGCGTGGTGGCCGGCGCTAGCGAGCGAACGCATCACCGCGCCGGCCGCCAGCCGGGCGGCGTGGTGGGCGGCGTTTGGCTTCGTCTGCGCGACCCTGCTGGTGCCGCTATTGCTGGTCGATGTGCCGCCGCTGCTCGACTATCCGAACCATCTCGCGCGCATGTACGTGCTCGCGTTCGGCGCGCACGATCCGATCCTGTCGCGAATGTACGAACAGCACTGGGCGATCATCCCCAATCTGGCGATCGACCTCGTGTTGCCGGAGATGCTGAAGCTCCTGCCGATTTACCTGGCGGGGCGCCTGGTGCTTGCGGCCACGCTGCTGATGCCGCTGGTTGGGGTAATCGCCTACCACCGCGCGGCCTTCCGTGTCCGCTCCTACTGGCCGTTGGCCGCTGGCCTGACCGCCTACAACGCGCTGTTCCTGCTCGGCTTCATGAACTTCCTGCTCAGCCTCGGCATGGCGCTGCTCGCGGCGGCAGCGTGGTTGCGGTGGCGCGAGTCACGCCCAGTATGGGTCACGGTGCTCGGCGCGCTGGCGACCGTCGCGATCTTCTTCATGCATCTGTTCGGCCTGCTGTTCCTGGCGGTGCTGCTCGGCAGCGAGGAGTTGATCAGGTTCTGGCGGCTTCGGTGGACAACTGGGGTGGGGTGGCCCCATCTGCTGCGCCGCATGGTGATGGGTGCGATCGCCTTCGCGCCGCCGGTCGTGCTGGGTCTGCTGGCGCCGCTCCATGATCTCCAGGGAGCCGTGGAGTATGACAAGCTGGCGTACAAGCTGCATGAACTGGCCGAGCCGTTTCTCGCCTATGACGGACACGTGGACACCCTGACCGGAGGCGTCTTCCTGGCCGGTGTCTACCTGGCTTTCCGTCACCATCGGCTGCGCGTCGCGCCTGGGACGGGATTGGCGCTCGCGGTGTTGTTCGTTGCCTTTCTGATCTGCCCATTTGCGATCAAGCCGACCGGGTTCATCGATGCGCGCTTCCCGATCATGCTTGGGTTGCTGCTGTTCGCCGGGCTGCGGCCGGTGGCGCTTTCGCCGCGTGTACGCATCGCCGTTGCCGCGGTACTGGCGCTCGTCTTCCTCGGACGTACCGTAAGCCTCGCCGAGGTCTGGCTCGATCACAACCGCGACCTTGCCGACTTTCGCCAGGTGACCGCCACGGTGGCGCCGGGCAGCCGGGTGCTGGTCGTTTCGGTTACGCCCCAAGAGGCGTCGGAGTACTGGGCCGGCGTGCCGCGCGGGCGGCGTCTTCCGGGCCTTTACCCGCTCTATTTCCACCTGCCTGCGTTGCTAACCATCGAGCACCGGGCATTCTTTCCGTATCTGTTCACGATGGCCGCAAAGCAGCCGCTGACCGTGCGCGCGCCTTTCGATCGGATCTCGGTGCCCGAGGGGCTGCCACCCGATTGGCGATCGCTGGTGGTCGGGCATCAGGTCGATCCCGTTACGCCCGCGCCCTATTTGAAGGACTGGCCGCACAACTATGATTACGTGCTGCTGCTGAACGCGGGCGGCGCCGGGGATCTCGATCACTTCCTGCCGGGTGTGCTGGGTCTGGTCGACGCCCGCGATGTCGCGGCTCTGTATCGTATCCGCCGGGATTGACCGGATCATGCAGGCGATGGCGCCTCTGTCGCGCGAGGCCCGCGTCGGAGAAATGCGCCCGCAACCACCGGCCCATTAAACCCTGCAGGAACGCAACCGACAACGGAAGCAAGGCCGGCCAGTGAGCCCCAGCAGCGGAACGATCGAGGCCGGCTGGCGGGCGGCACCGCCGCTCGAGCGCATCGGCGCCCTGCTCGCCACGCGCGCCGCGTGGTGGTCGGTCTGTGCCGCGACCTGCGTGATCCTTCTGGCGCCGCTGTTCGTGGTCGATGTGCCGCCGCTGCTCGACTACCCGAACCATCTGGCGCGTATGTTTGTGCTGGCATTCGGTCAGCACGATGCGGTCCTGTCGCGCATCTACGCGCAGCATTGGACGATCATTCCGAACCTCGCGATCGATCTGGTTCTGCCGGAAATGCTAAGGGTTCTGCCGATCCATGTGGTCGGCAAAATCGCGCTCGGCGTCACACTGCTGCTGCCGTTCATCGGTGTTGTGACCTACAGTCGGATAGCATTCGGCGTGCGGTCCTATTGGCCGCTTGCGGGCAGCCTGATCGCCTACAATGCGCTGTTTATTCTGGGCTTCGTGAATTTTCAGATTAGCCTCGGGATGGCGCTGCTGATCGCGGCGGGCCGGATCTACGGCCGCGAGCGCTGGCGGGTGCTCACCGTAGTGGTGACCGGATTGTGCACGATCGGAGTGTTTTTCATGCATATCTGCGGTCTGGTGTTTCTGGCTGTCTTGATCGGCGCCAACGAAGGCGCCGAGTTGCATCGGCGTTTATCCAGTGGCGATCGCGTCAGGCAGCACGTGCTGAGGCGTGGCCTGATGGGGGTCATGATATTTCTGCCCCCCGCGGTGCTTTACTTCGTCGCGCCGTTCAGCCGCACGACCACCGAGACGCGGTGGGCGCCGCTGATGTCCAAAATGGGCGGCCTGCTCGTGCCGTTCATTGATTATGCAGGCACGATCGGCCGCATGGAGGGCGCGCTGTTTCTGGGCTTCGTATATCTCTGCTTTCGCTACCGGACACACCGGCTGGCTTGCGGCTCAACTGTCGCGTTCGCGGCGCTGATGCTCATGTATCTGGCCGCACCATTTACCGCGAAGGGCGGCGCGTTCATCAATTCTCGCTTCGTCTTGATGGCGGCGTTTCTGCTGTTCGCCGGCTTCATGCCGGCCCGCCTGCCACGATACGTGGCGACCACGGCGGCCGCAGTCATGATCGCGGTCTTCGTTGTTCGGATGGCCGGTATCACTGCGACCTGGCAACAACACAATGACGACGTGCGTGAGATGCGGCAGGCGATTGCCCCGGTATCCCCAGGGAGCCGCGTGCTGGTGGCATCCGTCACACAAAACGACAATCCTGGCTATTGGAGGACGGTACCGAGCGGTCGCCTGATCCCGGCGTTCAAGCGCACGGATTTCCATCTCGCCGCGCTACTCCTGATCGAGCGGCGGGCCTTCTGGCCGCTGCTGTTCACCCGGCAAGGCCAGCAGCCGTTGGTCGTCCAACCGCCGTACGACCGCATTGCCATCCCGATTGGCGAACCACCTAGTTTCCATCAGTTGGAAGAGTCAACGAAGTCTGGCACGTTCGCGCCATATCTCGAGGATTGGCGGCACGATTTCGACTACGTGTTGCTGCTGAACGCCGGCGGCGCCGGCGACCTGACGCAATTCCTGCCGGACAAGTTGCAACTGGTGGTGCAAACCGACGTCGCCGCGCTGTTCCACATCCGGCGAAACTGACCAGAATATAGCGCCGTTTGCAGGGCCACATATTGTCGCCTCTTTCGCCCGCGGCAGAGAAACGCGCATGCAACAGTCCGGCCATTAGCCTCGACATCGACGCAATCGACACCGAGCGCGGGGCCGGTCATGGCGGATGGTGGAAGTGAACCGATCAGATGGTCGGACGGTGGCAATGCGCCGCGCGTCGCGTGGCCGCGGCCGGAGCTGCCGTCGCCGTCCTCCACCGCCGCGCGGCGCCTTGCCCTGGCAAGTGAACGCATCACCGCGCTGCTCGCCACACCTGCCGCCTGGTGGACAATTTTTGGCGTCGTTTGCGTGGTTCTGCTGGCGCCGTTGTTCCTGGTGGATGTGCCGCCGGTGCTGGACTATCCGAATCATCTCGCGCGCATGTACGTGCTCGCGTTCGGCCAGCACGATCCGATCCTGTCGCGGATGTACGCGCAGCACTGGGCGATCATCCCCAATCTGGCGATCGACCTCGTGCTGCCGGAGTTGGTGCGGCTGCTGCCGATCTATGTAGCCGGGCGGATCATGCTTGCGGCTGCCCTGCTGGTGCCGCTGCTCGGGGTGATCGCCTACCATCGGGCGGCATTCCGCACCCGCTCCTATTGGCCATTGGCTGCCGGCCTGATGGCCTACAACACAGTGTTCATCTTCGGCTTCATGAACTTCCTGATCAGCCTCGGCATGGCGTTGCTGATTGCGGCTGGCTGGCTGCGATGGCGCGATCGCCATCCCGTCGCGGTTGCGCTGTGTGGTGCCGCGGCGACGACGGCAATTTTCTTCACCCATTTGTTCGGCCTCGTGTTCCTTGCGGTGCTGATCGGCTCCGACGAGGTGGCGGCGCTGTGGCGACGGTGGCGATCGGGGGACGCCATTTGGTCCGCCACGGTCCTGCACGGGCTGATCGCCGCGGTCGCATTCGCCCCGCCCATCCTGCTGGTTCTTGCGTCGCCGGTGACCCAGCTCGACAGCGCGGTGGTGTATCGACCGCTGTGGCACAAGCTCTATTGCCTGACCGAACCATTCCTGGCCTATGATGGCTGGGACGATGCGTTGAGCGGCGGCGTCTTCCTGGTCGGCGTCTATCTCAGTTTGCGCGCGCGCCGGCTGCTGGTCGCGCCCGGGATTGGCTTGGCATGGCTCGGGTTGTTCGGCCTGTATTTGATCTGCCCATTCGCGGTGAAACACACCGGCTTCGTCGATGCCCGCATTCCGATCATGCTCGGCCTGCTGCTGTTCGCCGGGATGCGCCCGCTGGGGTTTCTGCCGTCGACGCGATACGCGGTTACCGCGGTCCTGGCCTTCGCTCTCGTGGTGCGGACCACGAGTCTTGGCGTGGTTTGGTTCGACCACAATCACGATCTGGCGGACTTCCGGCGGGTGGTCAGCACGGTCCAGCCGGGCAGCCGGGTGCTGGTCGTCTCGGTCGATCCCGTGGACGTGCCGGACTATTGGGACAGTGTGCCGCGCGGGCGGCGGATTCCCGGTTTCTTCCGGCTCGACCTGCATTTGCCCGCGTTGCTGACCATCGAGCATCGGGCGTTCTGGCCGTATCTGTTCGCGACGCCGGGCGAGCAGCCGCTGGTCGTACGCCCGCCGTACGATGAACTGTCGGTCGGGCAGGGCATGCCGCCCGACTGGCAGTCACTGGTGGTCGGTTATCAGGTGCATCCTGTTACGCCGACACCCTATCTGCGGGACTGGCAGCGCAACTTCGACTACGTGCTGATGCTGAACGCGGGTGGCGCCGGCGATCTTTCGCGCTACCTGCCCGATCGTCTGTCGTTGATCGCGGCAAGCGACGTGGCCGCCTTGTTCCGCATCCGCCGTTCCGCCGCGGATCCCTGATGAGCGGCATGCCGACACGGGCGACCGTCACACCCGGCCTGGCGGGAACGGTCGCCCCCCGGCTGGTGGACCTCGCGCCCGGGCGCTTTGCTCGGGCGGCCGGCGGTGCGGCGCCGCACCGCGAGCGCCGCGCCGTGGCGCGCATGCCGACGAGACTGTCGTGGGTATGGTGCGGCGCGCACCGGGTGGACTGGCTGGTCGCGTTGGCGGCCATCCTGCCGATGGCGCTGGTTTACCTGCTGCATTACCTGTGCGCGCCGGCCGGATACAGCGCCACCGGCTTCCTGCAGTACGATCAGGCATCATACATGGCGAACGCCCGCGCGGTGTTCGCCCATGGTCCGTCGCTGACCTACGGCGTGCCGTTCAGTCCGTTCGATGCGACCCCGCGCATTTACTTCCAGCCGATCGCCGTGCTGCTGGGTGCGGTCTGGTGGGTCACCGGCTGGGCGCCGGGCACGATCTATGTCGGGCTGGGTGTGATCGCAGGCATCGCGATGTTTCGCGTGGCACTCGCGCTGGCGGCCTGCTTCGACGGCCGGCCGCGCGACGCCGCCGGCTGGCTGGCGCGTGTGGCGTTGCTGTGGGGCGGCGGGATCAGCGTGCTGCTCGGCGTGCCGCTGTATTGGCTGGGCGCGAAACTTGGCGCGAACGCCTGGCAGGCCGCTACCGCGCTGGATTTCGGCGACGGTTATTGGTTCCTCGATCTCGGCCGCAATGTCTATTACGCGATCGAGGCGGCGAACCATGTGCTGTTCCTGGGGTGCGTCGCGCTGCTGCTGCGCCGGCACTATCGCGCCGCGTTCGCCGTTATGGGGGTGTTGGCGGCGAACCATCCGATCACCGGGGTGGAGCTCATTTGTGTGGTGGGTGCCTTCACGCTGTGCGAGCAGGTGCTGCGCCAGCCGGAGGCGCCGCCGCGATGGTTCTTCTGGGCGACCGTGGCGCTGCTTGTCGCCCATCTCGGCTATTGGCTGATCGCTCTTCGCGTCCTGTCGCCCGAGCACCGCGTGATCGAGCAGCAATGGACCGATCCCGGTTTGCGCCAGGCGTTCGTGCTGCCGATGCGTGCCATCGTCGTGGACTATGGGCCGGTGATGGTGCTCGCCGCGCTTCGGCTGTTGCGGCGGCCGGCGTGGCCTGCCGCGTTGCGCCAGCAGCCGGTGCGCCTGGGCCTGGTGTGGTTTGTCGTGGCCTTCGCGCTCGCCAACCACGAAGTGTTCATGCCGGCGCGGCAGCCGTTGCATTTCACCCGCGGCTATGTGTGGACGCCGCTGGCGCTCATTGCCCTGCCGTTGGTCGCTGACGGGTTCAGGTGGGCCGTCGGATTGCGCGGGCGTGTGTTGGCCAGGCTGCGCGGCGGCCGGATGGCCAACTTACGCGCCGGCGCGATAAGCGTCGCGGCGGCGGGCCTGATGCTGGCGGTGATGGTGCTCGACAACGCTACCTGGTTTGCCCGGCATTATCGCGACCTGGCCGAACACGCGGAAACCAACGCCTTGCTGCTGCGTGACGACCAGCGCGCGGTGCTCGAGCGTTTGGCTGCCCCCGACATGGCCGGGCGTCTCGTGCTGTCCGCGGACCCGCTGCTGGGTTATCTCGCGACGATCTATCCCGGGCTGCGCGCATGGCGGTCGCATGCCTTCAACACGCCGTGGGCGGACTTGCGACAGGCCGAACTCGATCGGTTCTTCTCCGACGCCGAGGAGGTGCCTGAGTGGCGGCACCGTTCGCTGGTGGTGCTGCTTGACGATGCTGAGGCCCGCGTGGCCGGCATGAGGTTAGCGCCGGCGGGGTTCCTGATGGTCGCGACATATGGTCATTACACGATCCTGGTGCGCCAGGCGTCATGAGCTCCTTGCAGGCTCATGAGCCGTGCTCCGCGTTGTCTCTTGTCGGCCCACCGCGACTGGACCCCCTGGAGATTTCGACCCGGACACCCGACGCCGCGGCACCGGTTGGTGTGCGCGGCTCCTGGGCGGCCGGGCTGGTGCTTGCCGTGCTGTCGGTGTCGACCGCAATCGTGCTGGCGGCGCTGCTGTGTCGCTCATCGTTGCGCTACCCGCTTAACTACAACGAGGGCTGGAACGCATTCTGGGCGCACCGCGCCGCGCTGGGCCAGTCGATCTACCCGTCGGCTGGCGCGATGGTGTTCAATAATTATCCGCCGCTGTCTTTCCTGCTTGTCGGTGCACTGAGTTGGCTGGGCCTCGATGTGTGGATCGTCGGCCGGATCGTTGCCTGGCTGAGCTTTGCGGGCTGTGCCGTGCTGATTCGTGGCGTGCTGCGTGCGTGGGGCAGGACCGGCGCGGCGGCTACACTCGGCGCGGTGCTGTTCTGTGCGCTGATGGCGACCGATTACAACGACTACCTTGGCATGTACGACCCGCAACTGACGGCGCAGTTCGGCATGCTGACCGGGTTCTATCTGCTGGTCCGTGCGGGCCTGCTGGTCCCCGCTGGTCCGCTGTCGGGACCTGGTCCGCTGGCCCGACCTGGTCCGCTGGTCCGACTTGGTCCCAGGGTCCGGCTTGGGGGGCCATCGCGCTTTTCGGTGGTGCTGGCCGCTTGCATCGTCGTCGTCAGCTTGTTCGTCAAGCATAACGTCATAGCACTTCCCGCCGCGATCACCGTGTGGCTCGCGCTCTATCGGCGGGACCTGCTGGTGACCTGGCTGGTTACCGTGGCGGCCGGGCTGGCGATCGGCTTCCTGCTGTGCCTGGCGGCGTTCGGCGCGGATTTCCCGGCCGGCCTGGCGACGCCGCGCGCGTGGTCCGCGCACAACGCGGTCATCAAGCTGACCCAGTGGCTGCCACCGGTGGTGCTGCCCGCGCTGGTCGCGCTCGGTCTGTTGTTCCGGCCAGCGCGAGATCCCACCGGCATGTTCCTGGGCCTGTTCGCCGCGCTGGCCTTGGCCACCGCCTGCCTCGGCACCGCCGGCGACGGCGTGGTCTACAATGCGCTGTTCGAGCTGGTCATCGCCGCCAGCCTGGCAATCGGCTACCGGGTCGGCGGTGCAAGGTCAGGCGCGCCGGATAGCTGGATCGCGCTGGCGATCGCCGCTGTCGTCGCCTGGTCGGTCGCGCTGACCGCCGTCGCAATGATCGCCTATCGGAGTGACTGGATCGCCGGGCACGACCGGCTGGTGGCAACCGCGCAGCGCAGCGCCGCCATCATTGCCGCGCAGTCGGGACCCGCGCTGTGCGAGGACCTGCTGCTTTGCTATTGGGCCGGCAAGCCATTCGAGGTCGACGCCTTCAACTACGCGCAGTCGGTCGGCGCCGGCAGGCGCGACGAGCGCGCGCTGCTGGCGCGGATCGAACAAGGCAGCTTCGGTGCGATCGAGCTGGACCCGAAAGAAAACCGCTTGCCGCCGGGCGTTCTTGCCGCGATCAGCCAATACTATAAACCGGTTGGCGATTTGCCGGGATTGTTCGTTCGTTGAGATTCCGAGGTGGAACCGCGTCGCTCGTGCCGCCGCGTAGACGTTCTGACCAGTTGCGCTTGGTTTGATATACTCCTTGGTCGAGGGAATCTGTGCCCTGCCGCATGTCCGCAAGCAAGGATCACCACAGAGACACGGAGGCACAGAGCAGAAAAGCCAAGTGATCAACTTGATATTCTTCTCCGTGTCTCTGTGTCTCTGTGGTGATTCTTTATTGCAAATAGTTATCAAAGACACGGATTTCCCCGAGCGAATGGTATATCAACGGCCCGAATGATCAACTCTTCGATGCTAGCCCGTCATGCCGGCCCTCGGGCGCTTGACCCGGGGGCGGGCCAGCACGACCTTGCGCTCTTCTGCAAGTCAGGCGGCATAGCGTAGCGCCAGCATGACGTCCTCACGCTCGAGGTAGGGATAGTCGGTCAGGATTTCATCGACGCTATGACCCGCGCCGATCTGTCCGACAATCATCCCCACCGTGACCCTCATGCCGCGAATGCATGCCTTGCCGCCCATCACGTCCGGCTGCCGCGTGATGCGATCGAGCTGCTCTACGGAATTCTCCGTCTGTCCCCGCCGTCCTCGTCGGGGGCGGCATCCGGTGTGTCATATCACATGCGGCTGTCCTGCCGGCTTTCCAACGTCAGGGGTGCCATGTAGCCGGAAAGGCCCTCGCCTGCGGCGGCTGCCTCCGCGGCGGCGGTCACGGCGTCAACTACCGTCGCGCAGCCTTCTACCTGTATAAGATGTGCCAGCGCCAAGAGGTGGAGACCCGTACAGATGAACGTCTCGATCACCCCGGAACTGGAGGATTATATCCGCCGCAAGGTCGCGACTGGCCCCTACAACAACTCTGGCGAGGTCATTCGCGAGGCGCTCCGTCTGATGCAGGACCGCGAGACCGGCGGTCGCCCGGCGCCCAGCAAGGACCATGTTGCCGCCGTGCTGAAGGCGCTTGAGCCGGAGTTGCGCGGGCGGGGCGTTGTCTCGGCCGCGCTGTTTGGCTCCATCGTCCATGGTACGGCGCGATCCGACAGCGATGTGGACGTGCTCATCGGGGTCGATCCGGCGGCGCGGTTCGACCTGATCGATCTGGTCGGGGTCAAGAGCCTGCTCGGCGACCGCCTTGGACGCGAGATCGACGTGGTGGAAAGGGACTCGCTCAAGCCGCTGCTTCGCAACTCGATCCTGACTGAAGCAGAGACGGTGTTCGGATGACGCCGCGTCGCGATCCCCGGGCCTATGTCGGAGACATTCTCGAGGCGATCGCGAACATCGAGGCGGACACCGGCGGATTGGACTTCGACCAGTTTGCCGCGGACCGGCGTGTTCGCCAGTTGGTCGAACGCAACGTTGAGATCATCTCTGAGGCGAGCCGCCGGCTGCCGGACGACGCCAAGGCAGCCGAGCCGGATGTTCCGTGGCGCGAGATCGCCGGAATCGGCAACATCCTCCGGCACGATTACGGCAGTGTGCGGCCCGACCCTCACCCTCGTCGCTTCGCGTCTCGACCTCTCCCGCGAAGGGGCGGGAGAGGTGTGTGCGGGTCCGGTCAGCCTGAACCGCTGTAACGAGCCACCAGCCGCGCACGTCGCAGTCCCAGCCTGCGTGCGCGTCTGGCGCGCAGGCGCCCCCTGCCTGTATGACGCCAGATGTTATGGTGCCGGATGTCCGTGGGGGGAGTGGCTCTGAATGGACGACGATTTCCGCCGGGCGGCGCTGGACTACCACCGGCTGCCGCGGCCCGGGAAGCTGGCGATCGAGGCCACCAAGCGCATGGCGAACCAGCGCGACCTGGCGCTGGCCTATTCGCCCGGCGTGGCCGCCGCCTGCGAGGCGATCGTCGCCGATCCCGACAACGCCCGCCTCTACACCGCGCGCGGCAACCTGGTCGGCGTGATCTCCAACGGCACCGCGGTGCTCGGCCTCGGCAATATCGGCGCGCTGGCCGGCAAGCCGGTGATGGAGGGCAAGGCCGTCCTGTTCAAGAAATTCGCCGGCATCGACGTGTTCGACATCGAGGTGGACGCCGCCGACCCGGACGCGGTTCTGCGACGTGGTGGCCGCGCTGGAGCCGACCTTCGGCGCCATCAACCTGGAGGACATCAAGGCGCCGGAATGCTTCGCCATCGAGGCGGAGCTGCGCGAGCGCATGCAGATTCCGGTGTTCCACGACGACCAGCACGGCACGGCGATCATCGTCGCCGCCGCGGTGCGGAACGGCCTGCTGCTGCAGGGCAAGGAGCTGTCCGATGTGCGGCTGGTGACCTCGGGCGCCGGCGCGGCGGCGCTGGCCTGCGTCGATCTGCTGGTGGCGATGGGGCTGCGGGCGGAGAACGTGACGCTGACCGACATCAAGGGCGTGGTCCGCACCGACCGGGCGGGCATGCTGCCCAACATGGCCCGCTACGCGCGCGAGACGAACGCCGAGACCCTGGCCGATGTGTTGGCGGGCGCCGACGTCTTCCTCGGCCTGTCGGCGCCGCGTGTGCTGAAGCCGGAATGGCTGCCGCTGCTGGCGCCGAAGCCGCTGATCCTGGCGCTGGCCAATCCGGACCCCGAGATCATGCCCGAGCAGGCGCGCGCGCTGCGGCCGGACGCCATCATCGCCACCGGCCGGTCGGACTATCCGAACCAGGTCAACAACGTGCTGTGCTTTCCGTTCATCTTCCGCGGCGCGCTGGATGTCTCCGCCACCACGATCAACGAGGCGATGAAGATCGCGGCGGTCGAGGCGATCGCGGAGCTGGCCCGCGTCGAGGCGTCCGAGGTGGTCGCCGCTGCCTATGGCGGCGCCGCCCCGGTGTTCGGCCCGGACTACATCATTCCCAAGCCGTTCGATCCCCGGCTGATCCTGGAGATCGCGCCCGCCGTGGCCCGCGCGGCGATGGACAGCGGCGTCGCCCGCCACGCCATCACCGATTTCGCCGCCTATCGCCGCGACCTGGAACGTTTCGTCTTCCGTTCCGGCCAGCTCATGCGGCCGGTGTTCGAGGCGGCGCGCAAGTCGCCGAGGCGCATCGTCTACGGCGACGGCGAGGACGAACGCGTGCTGCGTGCCGCGCAGACCCTGGTGGATGGTGACATCGCGGTGCCGATCCTGATCGGCCGGCACGCGGTGATCGAGCGCAAGGTGCGCGAGATGGGACTGCGCCTCGATCTCGGAGGCACCGTCCGGGTGCTCGACCCGGCCGAGGACAGCGCGGCGTTCGCGCCCATGCTGCACGACTACCAGCGCCTGGCTGGCCGGCGCGGGGTGCCACCGGAGGACGCCGCCCATTGGCTGGCGACCCGCGGCACGGTGGCCGCGGCGATGCTGCTGTATGCCGGGGAAGCCGATGCGGCGATCTGCGGCGGGACCGGCGACTGGTGGGCGCAGCTTCGCGAGGTCCTGCCGATCATACCGCGCCGGGCGAATGTCGCGCGCAACTACGCGCTGTCCTGCCTGATCCTGCCCGCCGGCGCGCTGTTCGTGTGCGACACCCATATGGTCGTCGATCCCACTGCGGAGCAGATCACCGAAATGACCCTGCTGGCCGCCGCGGCGGTGCGCCAGTTTCGGCATCGTGCCGAAAGTGGCGTTGCTGTCGCATTCCAACTTCGGTGCCAGCGACAGCGATTCGGCGCGCAAGATGCGCCGCGCGCTGGCGATGATCCGCGAGCGTGCGCCGTCGCTCGAGGTCGATGGCGAAATGCACGGCGACGCCGCGCTGGTCGAGGTCATTCGCGATCGCGCGGTGGCCGACGCGCGGTTGCGCGGCACGGCGAACCTGCTGGTGATGCCGTCGCTGGATGCCGCGAACATCTCGTTCACGCTGCTGAAGGCGGCCTCGGACGGACTTCCGGTTGGGCCGATGCTGTTGGGGATGTCGAAGCCGATCCATGTGGTCGTGCCGAGCGTTACCGCGCGCGGTATCGTTAATTTGAGCGCGCTCGCCGTGCTGGAGGCCCAGGAGCTCGACGTGGAGCTCGCGCAGGGACCGGTGGCGGACTGAGCCGTGGTAGTTAGGGGTGTAGCCGGGGCGCAGGCTTCTCCCCCTCCCCTTGAGGGAGGGGGCTGGGGGGAGGGGTCGGTGCGTAAGAAGCTTCGGTGCGATCCTGGCACCAACCCCTCCCCCCAACCCCCTCCCTCAAGGGGAGGGGGAGAAGTTGGAGAAGTTTTTGCCCCGGCGCCGGCTTCATCGCGCCGCACGGGGAACCGTTGATGCTGTGGCTTGTCCTCGGCGGGCTGATACTGTTCGCGTTCTGGGGCGGGCTGCGGGCCTTCGAGCGCGCCTCCGTCACCTCGATCAAGTCGCTGGTCGCCTGGATCGCCGCGCTTGCCGGGATCAGCCTCGCGCTGCTGCTGATCCTGACGGGCCGCGGCGGCATCGCGATCGGCGCGCTGGTCATGTTTGGTCCGATGATCTGGAATCGCTGGCGGGCGGCGCACCGGCGGACGGGGCAAAGTGGTGGCTCTCAAAGTGGCGGTTCTCAAGGTGGCGGTTCTCAAGGTGGCGATTCGGGGGCGCAAGGCGGCGGCACGGGACAGGGCGGTCCGGCGCGCCAATCGAGTGCAATGACGCGGCAGGAGGCGTATCAGGTGCTCGGTCTGAAGCCGGGGGCCAGCGAGGACGATGTGCGTGCTGCTCACCGACGATTGATGCGGGCCTCGCACCCGGACAGTGGCGGGTCCGACTGGCTTGCCTCGCGGATCAACCAGGCGCGAGACATATTGTTGGGTGGTTAATTGGATACGTCTAGCCTAGCCAGAGTTATCACCTAGGTATCAGCTTGGGTGGTTGTAGCAGGTTGGGCGGAGTAGACTGGGCAGTGCCACAATTCGGCCGAACGGTCATGATCCTTCGACCGGAACGTAGCTTGAGGATTGAAAACATTGCATAAACAGCTCCGCAAAGCGGTACTGCCCGTGGCCGGACTCGGGACGCGGTTCCTGCCCGCCACCAAGGCGATGGCCAAGGAGATGCTGCCGGTCGTCGACAAGCCGCTGATCCAGTACGCGGTCGAGGAAGCGCGCGCCGCCGGGATCGACCAGTTCTGCCTGGTGACCGGCCGCGGTAAGACCGCCATCGTCGAGCATTTCGACATCGCCTTCGAGCTGGAGGCAACGCTGCGCGAGCGTGACAAGGCGGATGCGCTGGGACTGCTCAAGGCGATCCAACTCGAGCCAGGGTGCATGGTGACGGTGCGCCAGCAGGACCCGCTGGGGCTCGGCCACGCGATCTGGTGCGCCCGCACCTTCATCGGCGACGAGCCATTCGCCATTCTGCTGCCGGATGACCTGATCCTGTCCGACACCCCATGCATTGCGCAGCTTGCCCAGGCCTACCAGGAGACCGGCGGCAACGTCGTCGCGGTCACCGAGGTGCCCCGCGAGCAAACCAATCGCTACGGCATCCTGAAGGTGGGCCACGACGACGGACGG
Source organism: uncultured Alphaproteobacteria bacterium (assembly GCA_963826975.1). Lineage (GTDB taxonomy): Bacteria > Pseudomonadota > Alphaproteobacteria > Acetobacterales > Acetobacteraceae > Palsa-883. Next base: position 1,131,397 of record CAWGZJ010000003.1, read on the forward strand.
CTGGTCGAGGTTCTCGGGCTTGTCGAGAAGCCTGCGCCGGACGTGGCGCCCTCCAACCTGTCGATCATCGGCCGCTACGTTCTGATGCCCGAGGTGATCGGCCACCTGGCGCGGATGGAGCGCGGGGCCGGCGACGAGGTGCAATTGACCGATGCGATGGCGAAGTTGATTGGCACGCAACCGTTCCACGGCGTGCGCTACGAGGGGCGCCGCTTCGACTGCGGCGACAAGATCGGCTTCCTCGAGGCGCAAATCGCATTCGCGCTGAAGCGCCCCGACCTTGCCGACGCGGTGCGCGGCTTCCTGCGGCACTACACCTGATGGCGTTCTCGCATGACTTTGATCCGACGGTGCTGCGCGAGTACGACATCCGCGGCGTCGTTGGCAACACTCTGCATCCGGCGGACGCCTTCGCGATCGGCCGTTGCTTCGGGACCCTGGTGGCCCGTGCCGGGATCGCAGATAGCGCCGGAACCACGGTCGCGGTCGGCTATGACGGCCGCCTGTCCAGCCCGGAGATGGAGGCGGCGCTTGTCGGCGGCCTGACGGCGAGCGGCATGACGGTGCTGCGGATCGGCCGCGGCCCGACCCCGATGCTGTACTACACCGCCGCGACGCGACAGACCGGCGGCGCGGTGATGGTGACCGGCAGCCATAACCCGCCGGACTACAACGGCTTCAAGATGACGCTGGGCGGCAAGCCGTTCTTCGGCCCGCAGATCCGGGCGCTGGGGGCGATGGCTGCCGCGGGCGATGTCGTGCCGGAGGCCGCGGGCTATGGCTCGCCGGAGGCCGCGGGCTATGGCTCGCCGGAGGCCGCGGGGCATGGCTCGCCGGGGGCTGCGGGGCGCGTTGAAACGCTCGATGTCGCGGCGGACTACGTTGCGCGGTTGCTGGCCGATTATGACGGGACGCGCCCGCTCTCGGTGGTGTGGGACAATGGCAACGGCGCGGCGGGCGAGGTGCTGGCGAGGCTGATCGCCGGGCTGCCCGGCACGCACACGGTCCTGTTTCCGGACATCGACGGGCGCTTCCCAAATCACCACCCCGATCCGACAGTGGCGGCCAACCTGACACAGCTTATTGCCGAGGTGCGCGCGCGCGGCGCCGATATCGGCATTGCCTTCGACGGCGATGCCGATCGCATCGGCCTGGTCGATGACGCGGGACAGATCCTGTTCGGTGACCAGCTTATGGTGCTGCTGGCGCGCGACGTGCTGCGCACGCACCCCGGCGCGACCATCATCGCCGATGTGAAGGCCAGTCAGGTGCTGTTCGACGAGATCGCCCGTGCCGGCGGCACGCCGCTGATGTGGAGGACCGGCCACAGCCTGATCAAGGCCAAGATGGCGGAGACGGGCTCGCCGTTGGCCGGCGAGATGTCCGGGCACATCTTCTTTGCCGACCACTGGTACGGGTTCGACGACGCGCTGTACGCCGCGGTGCGCACGATCGGCATCGTTTCCCGCGGGGGAGAAAAACTCTCGGCGATCCGCGACGCGCTGCCGCATGTCATCAACACGCCGGAACTGCGCTTCGACTGCGACGACCGCCGCAAGTTCGCGGTGATCGAGGAGGTCGCTGCCCGGCTGCGCGCCGAAGGTGCGAACGTCGCGGAAACCGACGGCGTGCGCGTGTTGACCGCGGACGGCTGGTGGCTGCTGAGGGCGTCCAACACGCAGGCGGTGCTGGTGGCCCGGGCGGAGGCGAAGGACGCGGCGGGGTTGGATCGGCTGAAGGCCGCGTTGGTGGGGCAGTTGGAGGCGTCGGGGCTTGCGGCACCGGATTTTGACGCACCCTCGGCGGGGCACTGACGGCCGAGATTTGGTCCGCTCTTCGCGGGGGCGTGGGGCGCGGGTGATGGTTGTGGGGCGGGTTGGGGGGCCGCGCGCAAAAATCTTCGGTGCGAGCCCGGCCCTACCCCTCCCCCCAGCCCCCTCCCTCAAGGGGAGGGGGAGTGAATCCTGACGCCCATGGCCCGGCCGCCCGGCATTACTCGGCGGCTGGGACGCCTTCGCCTAGCACCTCTCGCATTCCGGTCGGCAAGCCGTCGATGCTGGCGACATTTTTTTCCCGCCAGTACTCCCGGATGCCGTCCCTGCCTTTGCGCGACGCCCAGTTTTTCAGGATTTGACGATCTTCCTTGTAATCATACAGCGGCACGGAATAGCCGCAGGACGTTTGCACCAGCTCGACCTCCAGCTCGACGATCTGGCGCGCGCCGGGCGGTTCGTCGCCACCGAAAGCTGAGGCCAGCAGCGCTTCGTACGCGTCGCAGCCGCGCGGCAGCGACCGGCCGCGTCCATAGAGACGCAGGATCATCGGCGCGCCTTCGAACGCGCAGAACATGATCGTCAGGCGCCCGTCGGCTCGCAGATGTGCCGCCGCCTCATTACCGCTGCCGGTCTGGTCCAGATAGGCGACCTTGTTCGGCCCGATCACGCGTAGGCTGTCCGAGCCCTTTGGCGACAGATTGATGCGAGAGCCGGCTGCCGCCGAAGCGGTGAAGAAGATGTGCTGGCGTTCGATGAACTCCCCTAGCGCCGGTTCGATGCGGGGGAACATCTTGGACATGTCGGCAGCTTCCTGTTGGTTTGGGGGTGGTTTCGGCGGGACGTTGCTACGTGTTACTGCGCCGCTTCGGGGGTGCGCATCCGTTCGATCGTGCCGGTTGTGCTGTGGCCCTGCTGCAGGTCGACCAGCACCACCTTGCCGCCCCACCCTTGCACCTCGGCGGCGCCCACCACGTTTTCGATGCGGTAATCGGACCCCTTCACCAGCACGTCGGGCCGCAGGGCGCGCACCAGTTCCAGCGGGGTTTCCTCGTCGAACAGCACCACCAGATCGACCGGTGCGAGCGATGCCATCACCGTTGCACGCGCGGTTTCATTCTGCACCGGGCGGGTCGGGCCCTTGAGGCGCTTGACCGAGGCGTCGGTGTTCAGCGCCACGACCAACCGGTCGCAGGCGGCGCGCGCCTCACTCAGCAGATGCACGTGTCCGGGATGGATGAGGTCGAAGCAGCCATTGGCGAAGCCGACGCGCAGCCCGCTGGCTCGCCAAGCCGCGGTGCGGGCGGCCGCCTCGTTCCAACTGGCGGCCACCTTGCGATCGCTTGCCACCAGCTCCGCGAGATGCAGCACGCCCAGCAGTTCCTCGCCGGTGACGGTCGCGGTCCCGGGCTTGCCGACCGAAATGCCGGCGGTGACATTGGCCAGCATCGCCGCCTCGGGCAGCGCCGCCCCGGCGGCCACCGCCACCGCGAGCGCGGCCACCAGCGTATCGCCGGCGCCGGACACATCGGCGACCTCGCGAGCCCGGGTCGGCAGGTGCACCGTCTTTTGATCGCGGCGCACCAGGGTCAGGCCTTTTTCGGACCGCGTGACCAGCACCGCTTCGCCGCCGGTGGTCGCGAGCGCCGCGCGGCCGGCACGTTCGGCGCCGCTGTCGTCGCTCGCCTCGATGCGCGTCCCGAGGCGGACCTCGGATTCGTTCGGTGTCAGCACGGTTGCGCCGCGATAGGCTGCGAAATCCGCCCGCTTGGGATCGGCGATCACCATGCGATGGTGTGCGGCCGCCAGCCCCAGCAGGCGCTCGAGCACCGCGTCGGTCAGCACGCCCTTGGCGTAGTCGGACAGGACGATCACATCGATGGTATCGAGCAACGTATCGATGCGTCCGAGCAGCGCCTCGGCGACGTCCGGCTCGATCGGTACGGTGGTTTCTTCATCGAGCCGCAGCAACTGGTGGGTGCCGGCCAGGAACCGGGTCTTGGCGGTGGTTGGCCGTCCCGGCGCCGTGACCAGGGCCGAATGGATGCGATCCGCGCTGGCGAGCAGACCGGCGATCTCGGCGCCGGCGGGATCGTCACCGACGACGCCAGCCAGCCAAGCCTGGCCGCCGAGTGTGGCGATGTTCAAGGCGACATTCGCGGCACCGCCCAACGTGGCCTGCAGGCGGGTTGGACGAAGCACCGGGATTGGCGCTTCGGGCGACATGCGCTGCACGCTGCCGATCACATAGCGATCGAGGATCAGATCTCCCACCACGAGGACGCGCGCCGCGCGAAAGCTGCGTACAATCGTCCCCAGTTCAGAGTCTGGCGGCAAAGCGTGCGGGGCGGGATTAGCGGGGTGTAACCGCAGGCTGTCGTTCATCCGTGCTGATCCATCCGTGCTGCGGTGCTCGCCTGGGTCACTCGACGCATCGGTTACCCAACTCCCAGGCTATCACGCACGCAGTTTACCATACGCACTGCTTATCACGCATACCGGCAAGTTGGCACTTGCCGGCAAGTTAGCACTTTGCGCCGAGTGAGCACTTTGCGCCGAGTTAGCGTTGGGGGCAGCGGGGTGTCGCAGCCGGTTGATCTCGGGATCCGCTGATGCGGCATTGCCACGCGGGCCCGCCCACGCACCGCAAAACATTGTGCAGCGCAAGATCGCGGTTCCGCTTCCGGCGGATTGCAGTTATTGGCAGGCTCTCGCATGATCCCGAGCGGCAGGGTATCCCGGCCGCAGGGCGCACAGGAGGCACCGTGAGATACATTCCGCCATTTGATCTGTTGCGACGGTCGGTAGAGATCTCGACCGTGCGGGGTGAGTTGCGCGTCAGCCTGTCGTATGACGATTTCATCAAATTGATTCGCCTGATGATTGCCGGGGTTGAGGTGGATGAGGCTTGGTATCGTCAGCAATATGAGGATATCGGGCGTGCGATCCGGGACGGGCAGGTCGGCTCCGCCAAGCAGCATTTCGTTGACGACGGCTATTTCGAAGGCCGGTTACCGTTCCCCATCGCTGTCGACAGCGCCTGGTATCAAGCGCAGTACCCCGATGTCGCCGACAGTGTGCGCGTGGGAACCGTGGAATCCCCGCAGACCCATTTCGAGGAAGATGGCTATCGGGAAGGCCGCCTGCCGTTCAATCTCGCGTAGACTGGCTCGCGTAGCCTGGCTTGCGTAGACCGGCTCGGTTCGGCTGGCTCGCGAAGACCGGCTTGGGCACTGCCGACGCGGCCGGTCCGCTGTCGGGTGGACGGGAAGGCATCTGACGTGAGAGTGATGTGCAAAGGCGCTTGATGGACATCGGCGACATGGCGGCGTTGATGGATGGTATCGGGTGGCCCGAGCCATTCGGCACACCGGAATGGGGACAAGCGTGAAGCCGCCTGGATCGAAGCGGCTAGCGAGCGAACCGAAGGCGGTCGCCGCAGCGCCGCTTCGCCGGCAGAAATCGGCGGCGCAGCGCGGCGGGGTGTCGCCAGCGCTCGAGGTTCCTGATCCGATCAGGCGTCACATCCGCTGGCGCCGGCGCGGATAGCGAAGTCCGGAGACTGGGAAACGCTCGGCATCGCGGCATCGGCCGCGCCGCCGCTTGCCCCCGTCTTGGCGCCGGACGGCTCAGCCACGGAGCCGGTCGGCACGGAGCCGGTCGGCATGGCGCCGGACGATACCGGGCCCGACGATACCGGGTTGGACGACACCGGGCCGGTTGATGCCGCGCCGGAGGATATCGGGCCGGACGACACCGAATTGGACGACATCGGATTGGACGACGGGGCCGAGTTCCAGCCGGACCCCGATAGCGACGCGCCGCCCACGTCGGAGCCGTTGGACCGGATCCTTATCGAGATCGATCCCAATGTCTCAGGCAGTTTCATCAGCCATCGCTATGATCTCCAGATCCGCGGCTGGGTGGTGGCGACTGCGCCGGTGGACCAGGTCTCCCTGCTCTACAACGGCGTGGTGGTCAGTCAGGTAAGGCACGGCCCACCGAGTCCCACAGCGCGACTGATCCTGGAGGACGGCACCACTGTCACGCCGCATGTATTCACGCTGTCGCTGCCCAGATTGCGGTCGGAGGCGGGTGGCCCCTGCACGGTCTCGGTCGCGGCGCGCACCGTCAACAATCAAACCTATCATGAAACCTATTCGTTGATCATCGATCCGCTGCTGCCCACCGCGGTGCAGATCGAGTCCGGCCCGACGCGATCCAGCGCGGAATATGGCGGCGAGATCGCGCCGGTGGTGCTGTTCGTCGAACGCGCGACGCTTGATCCCAGTGGCGATCTGCATCTTACGGGATGGGCGGTATCCCTCAGCGCCCTGGTGGCGATCCAGGTCTTCGCCGGGGAAGAGCGCGTCGGGTCGCCCCGGCTTGGACTGCGCCGCGGGGACCTGGCGAGCGTCTTTCCGTCCTACCCAAATGCACCGTACGCCGGCTTCACGCTGGCCACCACGCTGAGCGAAACGGCGCGGCACGTGACGACCCTTCGCGCGCTGGCGATCTGCGCCGACGGCTTCGCGCACGAACTGGTGGTTCCGCTGGAACTGGTTGCGCGCCGCGCTTCGCCATCACCGGCGTCCCAAGAGCCGCCGCGCCCAGAGCTCTCGCGCCCAGAGCTCTCGCGCCCAGGGCTGCCGCGCCAGGACCAGCCGCCACCGATGGTGCCCGCGTCCCCAGCAACGCCGTCGCTGCCACGCCAGGACCCGGTCTACCGGCTGGTCACCGAGTTCAACCTGGCGCCTGACGTGTTCGCCGCGCCGCCGGGGTTCCTCGCGGCCTCGGCGCCGCCGGCATACATGTCGATCGGGCCGACACCAACGGAGTTGGCGCCTACGGAGTTGGGGCCCACGCAGCCGGCACCACTGGAGCCGGGGCCGACGCAGCCGGCGGTGCGACGGTCGCAGGATCCGCGGCGCGTCATCAATCACTTTTGCGACGCTGCCGCGGTCTCCCCGGACGGCGAGGTCGCGGTGGACGGCTGGGCGGTCTGCGCGATCGGCGTCGCCAGCATCGAGGTATGGCTGGACGACCAGCGCCTGGGCGAAGCCCAGCTTGGGCTGCCGCGCGAGGATGTCGGCGAGGCGTATCCGTCAATCACGATGGCGCGCTACGCCGGCTTTCACTTCCTGTCTCATGTGCCGGCGCCGGCGGACGGCGAGCATCGGCTGCGCGTTGTCCTGCGCAACGGCCTGGACGATGTCGCGGAGGACGTATCCGTCCATGTCATCGACCGGCCCAAGCCACCGCCTGACGCGGAGGCGCGGTCGGAGTTCCGTTTCGAGATCGATAGGCCGTCCCTGGTCAACGGCGCCATGGTCGAGCCGATCACCGGGCGCCTGACGATCGAGGGCTGGATCCTGTCGCGGTCGGGTGTGACCGAGATGCAGGTCTGGCTCGATGACCAGCGGTTGGGCGACGCGCAGCACGGCCTGGCGCGGCAGGATGTCGGCAACGCGTTCCCGGATTGGCCGAATTCATTGCGGAGCGGCTACGCATTCCATTGCCCACCGCGCAGCCTGCGCAACGGTGAGCATGTTGTGCGGATCATCGCGCGCGCGGTGAGCGGCACGGAGATGGCTCACAGCTTCCGCATCGACGTGCGCAAGCCGGAGGGCAGCGACGACTCGGGGACCATCCGCCGCCGAATGCCCTTGGTTGAGGTCGACGTGCTGACCGAGGCGTTGGCCAGGCTTGACTATCATCCGGCCTTTCGCCTGGTGGTGCGGCAGAACGGACCGATCGATCCGGCGCTGCTCGGCAGCACGCTGGCCTCGCTGCATGGCCAGGCCTATCGCGACTGGCGCCTTACGGTGATGGCCGAGGACGCTGATAGTGCCGCGGTGGTACGCGCCTGCCTCGCCGAGCGGCAGTCGGACCTGGCCGATCGCGTGACGGTGGTCGATGCCAGCGCGGCCGACCTGGAGCTCGATCTTCCGTTCGGTAGCGGGCCGTTCGGTAGCGGGCCGTTCAGCGGCGGGGACAGCACCGCCGGTCCGCGCCTGTTCGGGCTGCTCTGTCCGGGCGACGAGCTGGGCTGTGACGCCCTGATCGAGATTGCGCTGGCGGGCGCGCAGTCGCCAGGCACCGACTTTCTGTATGCCGATGAGATCAGGATCGGCCCGACCTCACGCGACCGCGAGCCATTTTGCAAGCCCGACTTCTCGCCCGATCTGTTGCTGTCGACCAACTATATCGGCCATCCCTGGTTCGCCACGCCCGAGCTGCTGGCGCGCGCCGAGGTGACGCCGCGCACATTGTTGCATGACGCCGAGTACAACCTGGTCCTGCGCTGCACCGAACACGCGGCGTCGATCCGTCATCTGCCGAGGCTGCTCTGCCGGCGCGGCACCGAAGCGCTGGACAGTTCCAGCGCCTCCCGCGCCGCTCTGCGCCGCGCCGCTATCCGCCGTGGCATCCGCGCCGAGGTGCAGGAAACCGCGATCCCGGGCACGTTTCGCTTCCGTCGCCTCAAGCGCGCCAGCGGCAAGGTTTCGATCATCATCCCGACCTGCGCGGCACACGGTCATATCGAGACCTGCATTCGCACGCTGCGCGACCAGACGGCCTATCGCAACTTCGAGATCGTCTGTGTCGACAACATTCCCGCCAGCCAGGTCGGCTGGAAGCGCTGGCTGCGCGACAACGCCGACAAAGTCGTCGAACATGCCTGAGGCGTTCAACTGGTCGCGGTTCAACAACCGGGCAGCGGCGGCGACCGAGGGCGAATACCTGCTGTTCCTCAACGACGACATGGAGATCGTCGAGCCGGGCTGGCTGGATGCATTGCTGGAGCACGCGCAGCGGCCGGAGGTCGGCATCGTCGGCGCGCAGTTGCTGTACCCGGCGGCAAGGTGCAGCACGCCGGCATGTTCCTCGCGACGCCGGGTGTCGCGCGCCACGCCTTTCGGTTCGCCGCGGCGGACGAGCCCGGCTATTTCGGCCTGGCACTGACACAGCGCAACGTCATCGCGGTGACCGGTGCCTGCCTGCTGGTCCGGCGCGACACATTCGACGCCATCGGCCGCTTCGATGAAGCGCATGAGATCGTCAACAACGATCTCGATTTCTGCCTGCGCGCGCACAAGGCAGGGCTGTTCACGGTGTACACGCCCTATGCAAGGCTGATCCATCACGAGCTGGCGAGCCGCGACCGGCTGGACGACGTCTTTGACACAGGCCATTTCGCACGCCAGTGGAAGACACTGTTCGCCGCCGGCGATCCCTATTTCAGTCCGCTGCTGTCGCTTCATGCGGACGACTACCGACCCGACGACGAACCTGTTGAGGGCGTGTTTGCCGGTCATCCGCTGTTTCGTCGCGATGATATCAAGCGGATCCTGGTGGTGAAGCTCGACCACATCGGTGATTTCATCACCGCGCTGCCGGCGATACGGCGGCTGAAGCAGCATTTCCCCACCGCGACGATCCATGTGCTTGCGGCGCGCGGCGCGCGTTCGTTCGCCGAGGCCGAGACCTGCATTGACGGCTTTATCGAGTTCGAGTTCTTCCACGCTCGTTCTGGCCTCGGCACGAAAGACCTTACCGACGAGGACTATGCCGAGCTGCGCGCGCGGCTGCTGCCCTACGACCTGGATCTTGCGGTTGATCTGCGCAAGCACGCCGATACGCGCGAGGTGCTGCGTCACGTGCCGGCCCGCTTTCTTGCCGGCTACGACTACATGGGCCAGTTCACCTTCCTCGACATCGCGCTGGAGTGGGAGGGCGACAAGAACCTGCACCGCAAGCGCGGCCACGTGACCGACGACCTGATCAACCTGGTCGAGGCGGTGGGGACCGCGGCCGCCGAGGAGCGCAACAGCCTCAGCTCGCCGACCTGGCCGGCGGCGGCGCTGCCTGACTTCCTTGACGACGCGGCGCGGGCGCTGTTCGCCAAACCGGTGGTGGCGATTCATCCCGGCGTCGGAACGGTGATGCGGCAATGGCCCGCCGAGCACTTTGCCGCCCTGACCGATCTTTTGGTCGAAGCCGACGGCGTCAATGCGCTGCTGATCGGCGGTCCGGATGAGGTTGAGCTTGCCGAGGAGGTGCTGGGCAAGATCGGGCGGCGCGATGCTGTCATCTCGGTGACCGGCAAGACCTCGCTGGCCGAGCTGACGCAACTGTTGGCGTGCTGTGCGCTCTATGTTGGCAACAACAGCGGACCCAAGCATATCGCTGCCGCGATCGGCGTGCCGACGATTGGCGTCCACTCGGGCGTGATCGATCCGACCGAATGGGCACCGATCGGCAAGCGCGCGATGGCGCTGCGCCGGAACATGGTTTGCAGCCCCTGCTACCTGGCGCGGCTGGAGGATTGCCCGCGAAATCTTGCCTGCCTGCGTCAGCTCGAGCCGACGAGTGTGTGGCAGGCGTGCCGGGCCATGCTCGCGACCGGCCGCCTGCCGGTTTATGTCACGCCGGTTGAGGGCGTGCCGGTTGCGGTCGTGCCGGTTGAGGTCGTGCCGGTTGAGGTTGGGGTTGAGGGCGCGCCCGAGAGGGGCAGCCCGACGGACGCGGGCAAACCGCGCGGCGGTCGGAAGCGGGGCGGCAAGACCGCCGCTGCCAAGCCGGAGCCTGCTGCGTCGATCGAGGCGACGGCGCAGGCTGACGCACCTGGCGAGCCGCCAGCCGAAGACGCCACGGTCTCAGCCACCGCGGTCGAAACGTCAACGCCGCCTGACGCGCCGGTCGAGGCAGATGCGACCGGGTTGCCGGCTGCCATGGATGCTCTTGATTCGGTGCCGGAGCGTGTGCCGGAGATGCCGGACGGCGGTGATGACGGCGAGCGCGCTGCGACCGTAACGGACGAACCGGTCGAGACGCGGGCATCAGAGCCTGTGACGGACAGTCAGCCGGACGAGCCGCCAGCGAAAACCAAGGCGCGGCGGGATCGGACAGCGCGCGCATCTCGGCGTCCGGAGGATGTTTCGGCGTAGTCCGATCTACCGGGCACGTGCCGGATGTCTTCGGATGGGCGGAAAAGTGTAGCGCCTTCCGCCGCTCGCGGTGCATGGACGGATTTTGCGGTAGCGTTCAAAGGTGGCGGACGGCGCTACGCTTTTCCGCCCTAGGTTGCGAGTTATACCAACGGCCCTGAACGTTGACGCACGAGCCGCTACCCCCGTCATGCCGGCGAAGGCCGGGTATCCACGACTTTCTTTGCTGCAACGAAAGAAAGTCGTGGATACCGGCCTGCGCCGGCATGACGGGGGGTGGCTAACTTACGTCAATACTTTCGGCCGCCGGCTTAACCGATATCCTCCAGGCTGAACTGCTCGGCTTCTTCGTCGTAGCTGAACAGCTCTGCGTAGCGGCCCCAGGCGATCGCCGAGCGCAACGTATCCTCGGCGTAGTCGGGTGACATGTGGTCTTCCAGTTCGTCGCGGAACCGCACCGCCGAGGCGCGATGGTTCCAGCGCTCGTCCAGCACCTGACGGACCATGTTCACCAGCGGCACGTGCGCGCGCAGGGCCGCAGCGAACAGCTGCTTGCGCTCCTCGGTGTCGGCGTTGACGAAAGTGCGGCCGGCCGGCGTGAGCTGGATGTCGCCTTCTTCCAGGACGGCGAACTGCAGGAGTTGCAGCGTTTCGCACAGCGGCAGCAGCTCATCCGCCTCAAGCTGCAACGATTCCGCCAGCCGCGGCAGGTCGGCCCGCCCGTTGTACGGCGCGCCGGCCAGCGTCTCCATCAGGCCGGACATCACGTTGGTGCCGACCCGGTGCAGCGGCGTCGCGATGCTGATCGGCTGCGGCACCGCCGGCGCGCGCTGGCTCGGCACCGCGCGGCGCGTCATCAGTCCGTAGATGTCATCGACCACCTGGACGAACGCGGGGTCGTGGCGATTGCGCGGGTGCGGGAATTTTACGTGCAGTTCGGTCGCCACGCGTCCGGGATTGGTCGAGAACAGCAGGATGCGGTCCGCCATCAGCACCGCCTCCTCGATGTTGTGCGTGACCATCAGTATCGCCTTCAAGGGCAGTTTCCGTTCCACCCACAGGTCGATCAGGTCGGTGCGCAGGTTCTCCGCGGTCAGTACGTCAAGCGCGCTGAACGGCTCATCCATCAGCAGCAGGTCCGGATGCACCACCAGCGCGCGCGCCAGGCCGACGCGCTGTCGCATGCCGCCCGACAGCTCCTTGGGGTAGGCGCTTTCGAAACCGCCGAGGCCGATGAGATCGATGGCCTCTTCGGCGCGCTTCTCGCGCTCGGCGCGGGCCACGCCGCGCGCCTCGAGCCCCAGTTCGACATTCTCCTGCACGGTCAGCCAAGGGAACAGTGCGAAGCTCTGGAACACCATCGCCACGCCCTCGGTGGGGCCATCGATCTTGCGGCCGCGCCACCGCACCTCGCCCGAGGTCGGCGTCAGCAGTCCGGCGACGATGCGCAGCAGCGTGGACTTGCCCGAGCCCGAGCGGCCGAGCAGGGCGACGATCTCGCCCTCACGCAGTTCGAGGTGGACGTTGTCCAGCACCACGAGATCGGCGCTGGCTTCCTTGTGGTAGCTTTGGCGGCAGCTCTGCACGGTGAGCAGGCTGACGCCCTCGGCTTTGGTATCGGTTGCGGTGTTCGTCGGTGCGTCCATTGGGGCGTCCATTGAGGCATCCATTGGCCAGGTCTTTCGCTCGGCCCGCGTGAGGCCGCGGATTTCGTCACAGTCCGGTTCGGTCGTGGGCCGGTTCGGTCGTGGGCCGGTTCGGTCGTGGGCCGGTTCGGTCGTGGGCCGGTTCGGTCATGGGCCGGTTCGGTCATGGGCCGGTTCGGTCATGGGCCGGTTCGGTCCCGGTCTGGTGCGGCCGCAGTCCGGTTCGGTCACGGTCGGGCCTTGGGCGTCGGGCCGCAGGGTCAGACAAGCGTCAGGCGTCGATTGGCATAGGCATACATCGGGCGCCATAGCACCCGGTTGAACAACACCACGAAGCCGGACATCACCGCCACGCCCAGCACGACCCGCGCCATGTCGCCGGCGTCGGTCGCCTGCGCGATATAGGCGCCCAGGCCGTGTGCCGTCAGCTTGGTGTCGCCCCAGGACGCCACCTCGGCGACGATCGCGGCGTTCCACGACCCACCGGAGGCGGTGATCGCCCCGGTCACGTAATAGGGGAAAATCCCCGGCAGGATCACCTTACGCCACCACAGCCAGCCGCCGACGCGGAAATTCTCCGCTGCTTCACGCAGATCGCCCGGGAAGGCGGTGGCACCGGCGATGACGTTGAACAGGATGTACCACTGGGTGCCCAGCACCATCAGCGGGGTGAGCCAGATGTCGACGTTCAGATGATAGTAGACGATGGCGATCACGAACGGCGGGAACAGCAGGTTGGCCGGAAACGCCGCCAGGAACTGCGCCGCGGGCTGCACGCGGCGCGCCCAGTCCGGCCGCAGGCCGACCCAGACGCCGATCGGCACCCAGACCAGGCTGGCCAGCGCCATCAGCACGACCACGCGTGCCAGGGTACACAGCCCCAGCACGAACGCGACGCCAAGGTCGTGCCAGGTCAGCGTGGCGGCCACGAAACTGACGACCAGCCAGGCGGCGTATGCCAGCAGCGCCAGCAGGAGCAGCAGCCACACGGCATCCACGACGCGTGACGGCGGGCCGGCGGCCGAGCGCCGTCGCAGGCCGAGCGACAACGGGAAGCCACTGACCGCCATGAAGACCGCGCCCTGGCGGTCGGCCAGCCATTGCAGCAGCCGTGTCCGGCGGATCAGCTTCAACATCCAGGGATCGGCGGCGGTCGTCCCCGCGGTGGTCTCGAAGCGGAACTTCGCCGACCAAGCCACCAGCGGGCGGAACAGCAACTGGTCATAGGCCAGGATGACCAGCAGCATCGCCAGGATCGCGTACAGCACCGCCGCGATATCTCTCCGTTCCAGTGCCAGCGCGACATAGGAGCCGATGCCCGGCAGCTTCCAGGTGTTGTCGCCGACCGAGATCGCCTCGGACGCGGTGACGAAGAACCAGCCGCCGGACATCGACATCATGGTGTTCCAGACGAGGCCCGGAACGGCGAACGGCACCTCGAGCCGCCAGAACCGTTGCCAGCCCGTCAGGTGGAAGCTGGCCGAGGCTTCCTCGAGGTCGGCGGGCACGCTCTTCAGCGACTGGAACATGCTGAACGCCATGTTCCAGGCCTGGCTGGTGAAGATCGCGAAGATCGCTGCCAGTTCCAGGCCCATTACCTTGCCGGGGAACAGGTTCATGAAGAACACGACAGTGAAGGTCAGGAACCCGAGGATCGGCACCGACTGCAGGATGTCGAGGATCGGGATCAGGACCAGCCCGGCCCGCCGGCTCTTCGCCGCTGCGGTGGCATAGGTGAAGGTGAACAGCAGGGAAGCGAGCAGGGCGGCAAACATGCGCAGCGTAGTGCGCGCGGCGTAGGACGGCAGGTTTGACGGATCGAGGCTGACCATCGTCGCGTTGGGCGCATTCAGCGGCACAAAGGTACCGCGCGCCACGTGCGCCACGCCGATCAGCGCGCCGAACACGACGACCATCGCAAACAGGTCCCAGCGGTTCGGCAACCGTCGGCTCAGCGCCAGCGTTGGATGCGGAGTGTTCGGCATGGACCCGGTGGTTGATGGTGTGAGGACGGCCTGCGACGGCCGGAGGTTGGCCCAGGGGCTACTGGCCCAGGGGATGGCAGCAAAGAGGTATCAGCCCTCGGGGTATCAGCCCTGGGGTGTTGCCCCAAGGGGTGTTAGCCCAGTGTCCGCGGCCAGTCACGCCCGCGCGACAAGTATCTTCGGCGACACGCCACTTTCGCGTTCTCGGTAATCGATTGGCAACAAAGTCCTTCATAAAACCGCCACGTTCAGGCTCAATCTGGCTGGGCCAGCGACGGGAGACCGACTGATGACCGAGGCCGAGTACACGCGGAAACTCGACGAGCTTGACCGCCTGCTGAACGATCCCGACGTGCCGATCGAACCGGCCCGGGTGTGGTCTCTGCTGGCCGAGATCGCGCAGCGCGATTTGGCGGGCGGCGAGGCGCGCGCGACGTAGCCCGCATTTCTCACACTCTCGCGGGTGCTGGCTTGGTCCTTGCCGCGCCAACAGGTTTTCGCACCTTGCCAATACACCCGGTATTGGCGGCGGCGCGAAAACCTGTTGGCACGACAATGCCCTGCGCCATCATCCCGCGACAGTGTGAGAAATGCGGGCTAGAGGGCCTGGGTTACGAATGGCGGTTTATCGATCGCGCCGGCGGGTTTGGCGGGGTGAAGAGAACCATTGGTTGCCTGCTGGGTTGGTGGGGGATTTGGGAATGGGAGTGATTTCGGAACTGTATGCAGAGCCGGTCTGATTTCGGATAAACCGGGAACAAACTGTTTACAGAGGGTGAATTTCAGCCTGCCCGGCGCTGTATTACATCACCTCCGTGGGAGCCGATGTTCTCGGGGTCGGTGTTTCCCGGGGCTGCCTCATTTGATCTTGAACTGATTCCGTACTGCAAACAGGAACAGGAAAATCAGCAGAGCGCTGAACACATTTTGTGCCATGAAGATGAACGCGCTCCATGCCGGTATGGCGGCGCCATACAGACAGGCCAGCTGGACGTCGACGTTTCGATCCAGGCCGACGAAGAGAATGGCGTTCTTTGCCGACAGCAGCAGCGCGTTCAACCACTGTGGTGCCGCGTAGGCGCCGGTCACGCCGCAAGGGTCGGCCAAATATGCCAGTCGGCCGGCGCTGGCCAGATACGCCGCGGCAAACGCCACGATGGAGACCAGCCATATCAGGAATGGCCGCATCGTCGACCATCCGTAGTCCGACAGCGCGTCGTATATCAGGCTGACCCAGAATCCCGCGTCCCACGGTTTCTGCACGTTGCCGCGGCTGGCACGCATTTCGCCCTTGAAAGCCCGCCACTCGTTTTCGAAATCCTGCGCCTGATTGGCGATGCGCCGCAGCGCGCGGTAACTTGCGATATGGCGCGGATTGGTTCGGGCAAAGAACCGCGGCAAGGGGATCTCGATATTATCCAGCCGCGGTGGCTGGGCGAAATTGGCTTGCACGAAAGACGGCACCTGCGAGGCAAACGCCACCCGGTCGAAATCGAAGCGCCCGGGGGCCTGCACCGCACCGAAATCCGCTTCGTCCAGAAACCGGGCACCGTCGAACGCGGTGTAGGATTTGAAATCGCACCCGCTGAACAATGCCGCTTGCCGGAACGTTGTGCTCAGAAATCGTAATGATCCTGCGAATACCGCCCCTGAGAACCAGGCCTGCTTGCTGAATGTCGCGTTGCTGAACCATGACGCGGAGTCGAAGGTGGCTCCTCCGAACAGGGCATCTCCATGAAATTCCGTGTTGCTGAACTGTGCGCCACCGGAAAACCGGGTGCCTACGAACCATGCGGATTCGCAGAAGACGGCGTCGGCGAAAATGACGCGAGCGGAGAAATTGGCCGGCAGGTGATCGCCGGTTTTTCGCGTATCGACATGGCCGAAATTTGTTACCCCTGGGAATATAAATCCCTGGAACGAGACCTCGGTTCCGAACGTGATGTCGCAGAATATGACGGCGGAACGGTCGAGCCAGTCGGACGACGCGTCGTTGCGCCCTTCCGTCTCCCATCTTGGCGCGCGATCCACTGCGAATTGCCGGGATTCCTCGAGATCCTGTCGCTGTGACAGCAAATGCTCGGCCCAGGTATTCCAGAACTCGCTTTGCGGCTTCGTGTGCCTGCTGATCCGATCGCCCTTTGGCGAGTTCGGCGGCGCGAGCCTGATCGCACCGGTGCCAGAGTTCCACAGTCTCTTCCCGCGTCACGACGGCCCCCTTCGGATCGCCCGGAATGCCCGGGTCATTCGATCACGGAACGGCAGCCATCCGATCTTGGCAAGGTCCGGCGTGTTGGCGGCCCTTGGCAAGCGGGGGCGGCCGGCGCAGGATTCTTGGCGTCCCAGACAGGAGAGAGACGCATGGTTGCCGTGCTGCACAGCCTGACCTCCACCGATACCGAAGCCGAGGAGTGGCGGCTGCGCTGCGACATGGCGGCGGTGTTCCGCGTGTCGGCGCGGCTGGGCTGGAACGAGCAGATCGGCAACCACAATTCGGTGATGCTACCGCGGCGGTCGGCCGGCGATCCGCCACTGTTCCTGATCAATGCGCGAGGGTATTTGTTTCAGGAGCTGACGGCGAGTTCGCTGATCGTGTGCGACCTGGACGGGCGCGTGCTGCGCGGCAAGGGGGAGCTGCGCAAGGTGGCGTTCCATATCCATGCTCGCATTCATCTGAAGAAGCCGAATGCAGCCTGCATCGTGCATGTGCATCCGCAATACCTGACCGCGCTGGCGCTGCTGGAGGACCCGAGCTTCGCGCTGTCGCACCACAACAACCTGCTGCTGAACGATCGCACGGCCTACGACACTTTCGCGACCGCGCCGGTGGATGATAACGCGGAAGGCGATCGGATTGCCGAGTTGATGGGCGACAAGACGATCATGGTGATGGGCGCGCACGGGGTGACCGTGGTCGGCGCGACGGTGCATGAGGCGTTCGACGAGTGCTACATCGCCGAGCGTACCTGCATGTATCAGATGACCGCGATGGCGACCGGGCGGAAGTTGCGGCAACTGCCGGATAACTCGCGGCGGGGATGGACTGGTCCGTGGGGGCAGAAGATCGATGCGCGGATGCATTTGGACGCGTGGCGGCGGGTATTGGATCGCGAGGAGCCGGATTATGCGAGCTGACGGGGTGGGCACCGCCCACCCCGTCATGTCGGCCCCCGGGGTCAAGCGCCCGAGGGCAGGCGTAGCCTGCCCTTGGCGAAGGCCGGGGGGCCGGTATCCACGACTTGCCTGCGTGCCGCAAACGAAGTCGTGGATACCGGCATTCGCCGGCATGACGGGGGGTAGCACCGAAGAGTCGACCATTTGGACACTTGGGAGTCAGAAGCCGCCTGGTAGGACCCAGATCTCCGGTCGCGTCGGTAGATTTGTATCGAAACAACCGCGGTCGATGTGGCATTCTCTCGCACTACGTATCGATCTCGTACCAGCGCCAGGAATTGGTCCAGCACCTCGCGGGTGAAATAATGCATCGGTAGCACGACGCGCGGCTGTAGTTCCTCGAGCACCTTCGCCATGTCCTGGTGGCTCATTGTGTAGGCACCGTCGACCGGTGCCATCACCACGTCGGTGTGGCCTAGCACCGCCAGGTCCTGATCGGTCAGCAGGTGATGCAGATGGCTTAGATGCGCGACGCACAGGCCGGCGCTCTCGAACAGAAAGATCGAGTTGCCGTAATACTCCGTGCCGCCCTGCCAGTCGCGGATGTTGGTCGGCAGGTTGCTGACATGCATGTCGCGATATCGCAGGTCGATCTGCGCGGGTTTGCCGTCGTCGCGCCAGCCGTGCAGCACGTATTTGATGCGCGGGTCGGGGGCATCGGTGTAGTGCGTCGAATGCGCGTGGTTCATCGTTGCGATGTCCGGCGGGTCCTGGGGCACGTTCACCCCGTTGTAGTCGGTCACCGCGCGCACGCCTTGCGGCGTTTCGATCAGGAAGCTCGCGTGACCCAGAAAGGTGATACGCAGGCCATCGGGCGCGCCCTCCGGAGTGGTGTTCGCCAGCATGACGTGCGGCACGTTCCAGGCGATCGGCGCGCAGCCCGCGACGGCCAGCCGAGGCAGCAGCAACGCCAGCACACAAGCCAGAAGATGCCTCGGGCGCATGGTCACATCTCCAGTTCTGTCGTCGAGTAGAGTCTCATAGCAGGCGTCGAAAAGATTGATCCACCGAGTGTTCCATCCGTCATGGCCGCGACTTTGCGTGCTGCACGAAGGAAAGTCGTGGATGGCCGGCCTTCGCCACTGTTGTCCGGCATGTCAGTTGCATATCGGCAACTGGAGCTGATTTGCGGGTCCGAGAGGCTTTGGTGGTGGCGGGTGCCGCGGATCGAGCAACTCGCTGATTGCGCGCCGGACGAACAGATGGGTGCGCACGATCAGCAAGACCAATGCCGCGGCATAGGTTTGCGGCTGCGCCGCTTGCAGCATGCGGACCAGCAAATAAGCGATGAACGCCACGGCGATCTGGCTGCGGATCGCATTCTCGCTGCTGCCCATGAACCGGCTGATCTTCAGGTTCTGCTTGATCCACTTAAAGAACAGCTCGATCTGCCAGCGCTCCTTGTAGAGAGCGGCAATCTCCTCGGCCGGGCTGCTCAGGTCGTTGGTGAACAGCCGCAGCACCTTGCCGGTGTCGATGCGGATCGTCACCGCACGGCCGGTTTGACTGAACGGATTGCGTCGGCTGAAGCAGAGCCGAACCGGCAGCAGGCCCACCTGGTCGGACAGCACGACCCCGCCTGGAGCGACCGGGCGCGACTGCGCCTCGCGCAGCGGCGTGTTGGTCTTCAGCCGGGTGACGAAGGTGCAGCCGGCGGCTGCCAGCCCGGCCCACCAGGCGAAGTCGTAGTAGCCGAGATCGAACACATAGGTGGCACCCGGCTCGATCGGCAGCAGGTCCTTGGCGGCGGTGATGTCGTTGATGCGGGCAGGGGTGATGTCGAAATAGACCGGCTTCTGCGCGGCCGGGTCATAGACCACGTGCAGCTTGGCGGCCACGGTGCCTTTGTGCAGTCCGAGCCAGTGCTGCATGCGCTGACCGACGTTGAGCTGGGTGGCATCGATCAGCCGAACGGCGGCCTTGATCACACGTCGCAGGGTGCGGCTGAGCTGGCCGATCAGTTCCCGCAGCAGATCGAAGAACAGCTCCGCCGGTCTCGCCCGCACCGCATCGGAGAGAGTGGAACGGGCCGGCGCCTTGCCGCCGAGCAAGCGCAGCGCGCCGGAGTTCGGCGCCAGCGCCGCGATCACCGGACGCAGCCCCTGATGGCCGCCGAGGCTGCCAGCCAGCATGGCGAGGAACTGTTGGCGGCTGGTGAACCCGCGCTGGTCGTCGTCAGTGCCGTGCTGGCGGACATGATGCTCGAAGCGGTGCCAGGGAAACTGCTGGACGATTTGTTCGAACACGGTAGCTTTGTGGCGCATGGCATTGGCTCTCGCTGCGGTGGATAACGTTGGCGAACGTCTCCTTCGCAGTAAAATCAATGCCGTGCGCGAGTACAAGCATAAAATGTGCCGGACAGTAGTGGCGAAGGCCGGCCATGACGGGGGGAGCGACTGTCCCATCGGCCATGACGGGGGAGAGTGTCGCGGCAACCTCTTGCCCGCTCCGACGTGCGGCCGGACACTCCCGGAAACCCGGATGGAGGATGCATGATGCCAAGCCGGCCGGTCAGCTTCTACAGCGAAGGCGTGATGCTGCGTGGCGACCTGTTCCTGCCGGTGGGACTGGGGGCGACCGAGCGACGCCCCGGGATCGTGCTGTGCCACGGCTACACCGGCGTCCGCTCACTCTATCTGCCGGCCAATGCGCAGGTGCTGGCCGACGCCGGCTATGTCGTGCTGACGTTCGACTACAAAGGTTGGGGCGACAGCGACGGCCCGAAATCGCGCCTGTCGCCGTATGGCAGGGTGATGGACAGCCAGGCGGCGCTGACTTTTCTGGCGACGCAGCCGACGGTCGAACCCGATCGGCTGGGGTTGTACGGCACCAGCTACGGCGGCTCCACGGTGGTGTGGACCGCCGCGGTCGATCCTCGTGTGCGCTGCGTGGTCTCGGTGGTCGGCGTGGGGCAGGGCCGCCGCTGGATGCGCAGCGTGCGCCGCCCGGACGAGTTCGCCGATCTGCTGGAGCGCGCGGCGGCGGACCGCGTGAAGCGGGTCATGACGGGGGCGTCGGAGTTCGTCGAACGCACCGACATCCTGCTGGCGGACCGGCAGTCGGCCGAGCTTGCCGCCGCCGCGCGCGCCGGCAACCCGGGCGCGGTCAGTCAGATCCCGCTGGAGTTCATCGACGACACGTTGGGGTTCCACCCGGAATGGGTGGTGGACAAGATCGCTCCGCGTCCGTTGATGCTGATCACCACCGACAACGATCGGCTGGTGCCACCCGATGAGTCCGCTGAATTGTACCGCCGGGCCGGCGAGCCCAAGCGCCTGGTGGTGCTGCGCGGGTTCGGTCATTACGAGGTCTACACCGGCGACTGCTTCCGCCAGGTGATGGAACACACGCTCGGCTGGTACCGCCAGCACCTGCCGATCGGCCAGCAAGAAGGAGCCAGGCAATGAAAGTCATCCGCGCCGCCGCCCGCCCGACCAAGCAGCAACCCGCGGCCAACTTCACCGGCACCGTCTACGCGGACGAGGTCGTGGTGGGCACCGCGCCGTCGCGCATGCGTGCCACCGTGGTGTCTTTCACCCCTGGCGCGCGCACCGCCTGGCACACTCATCCGGTCGGCCAGACGCTGTATTGCCTGTCCGGCGCCGGACGGGTGCAGCGCGAGGGCGAGCCGGTGCAGGAGCTGCATCCGGGCGATACCGTGGTGATCCCGCCCGACGTGCGCCACTGGCACGGCGCCGCGCCGGATCGGCTGTTCGCGCATCTCGCGATGTCCGAGATCACCGAGGCGGGGGCGGGAACCGAATGGCTCGAAAAGGTCTCTGACGCCGACTACATGAAGCCGCCCGCACCGGTTGGCTAGCCTTGAGACCGGCGGTGGCCGGCTTGCCCGGGCGATGGATGCTGTCCGACGTTGCGAGAGTGTCTCGGTTCCTGGCGTTGCCGCGGGCGGCGCTGCGGGGACGAGCGGCGCAGCAGGGGCGAGCGGCGTGCCGAACCCGCCAAAGGTTCCAAACGGCTGAACCGATCATCGCGGAACGGGCTTGCCGCGGCGTGGGTGTGGCATATCATTGCGCGTGCCGCTGCCTTGCACCCCCTACATTTCACAGGCCTTCGCGCCGCGCATGAAAACCTCGACCAACGAGACGCCGATCCTGGACGCGATCGATCGCCGCATCCTGGCCGAGCTGCAGGCTGACGGGCGGATCACCAATGTCGAGCTGGCGAGCCGCGCGGGGATTTCGGCGCCGCCGTGCCTGCGGCGGGTCCGGCGGCTGGAGGAGGCCGGGATCATCCGCGGCTATCACGCGGACACAGAGCCGCAGAAACTGGGCTGGGAGATCATGTTCTTCGCTGTCGTCGGACTGGACAGCCAGAAAGAAGTGGTACTGTCGGCGTTCGAGCAGCTTGTGGCCGGCTGGCCCGAGGTGCGCGAGTGCCACATGATCCGTGGCGGCGGCGATTTCCTGCTGAAGCTGGTGGCGCGCGACACCGCACATGAGAACCAGTTGACGCAGCGGCTGACCGGGTCGCCCTCGGTCAGCCGCGTGCAGACCTTGCAGACGATCCGCACCAGCCGCACGCTGGCTGGCGTGCCGTTGTAGCGCGGTCCGGGTGGGCGCGGTGGCCTTGCGCGAGCGTGGCGGACTGCGCCACGGTGGCGCGGTATAGCCCCGAAGCATCCGACGATTCGCGCATGACGTTACCCCGGCCGGCACGGCGCAAGCGGGCTCGCAGCGGTAACGCCGCGGGCCGTTCGCTGCTTGACGCGCCTGAACCAGTGGCGCGGCTAACGTCGCTGACCACCGACCGGCTCACGCTGCGGCCGTTGAGCGCGGCGGATGCCGAGGCGCTGCATCGCCTGGTCAACGACTTCGAGGTCACGCGCAACCTGACGGTGGTGCCGTTTCCGTACCCGCGCGATCTGGCGGACGACTGGATTGCCGCGACGGCGCGGGAGTTGGCCGACGGCAGTGCCTATCAGTTGGCGATCACCGGCCATGAAGGCGCCGAGGAGCTGCTGGTTGGGGTCGTCGGGTTGCGGCTGGATGCCAAGGCGCGCACCGGCCGGATGGGCTACTGGGTGGGGCGGCGGTTTTGGGGACATGGCGTGGCGTCGGAGGCCGCGGGCCGGCTGGCGCGCTGGGCGATGGCCAACCTGGAGATCGATCGGCTGGTTGCCGAGGTGGCGACTGACAATCCGGCCTCGGCGGCGGTGCTGCGCCGTATCGGCTTCCGTCAGGTCGGCGAAGCGGTTGGGGAATTTCGCTCGCGCGGCGGCAAGCACCCGGTCTGGCAATTCCTGGCGACGCGCGACGACATCTTCGGCCATACCGAGGTCGGCCCGACACTGGAGCTGGGCGCGGAGCCGGGGGCCAAGCCGCTGCTGCTGGTGGCGGCGTGCGCGCTGATCGACATCGACGGCCGCGTGCTGCTGGCGCGCCGGCCGGAGGGCAAGAGGATGGCGGGGCTGTGGGAATTCCCCGGCGGCAAGCTGCATCCCGGCGAGACGCCGGAAGCGGGGCTGATCCGCGAACTGAAAGAGGAGCTGGGCATCGATGTCTCGGCCGCCTGCTTGGCGCCGTTCGCATTCGCCTCGCATGCGTACGAGCGGTTCCACCTGCTGATGCCGCTGTATTTGTGCCGGCGGTGGAAGGGTATTCCGCGGCCGCGGGAGGGTCAGACGTTGAGCTGGGTTCGTCCGGCGCGGTTGTCGGAGTACGAGATGCCGCCGGCCGACAAGCCGCTGATCCCGCTGCTGCGCGAGTTCCTGTAGATCGCCAGGAGCGCGGGTCACGTAGCCCGTCGGCGCCGCGCGGATCACACGCGCAGACGGCGCGACGGGCAGCCGCCACATGGCGGGAACGGCATTGGGCTGAAGCCGCAGGCCACTGAGAATTATGACCGTCGTGTGAAGTGTCTCACAGCACGCCGCAAACCGGTCTGGCTCTTATCCGTCCATCGAACCCAGGAGATGGACCCCATGACCGAACTTCTGCCCCAGGATCGCCTGCGCCAGATCGCCCGCGTTATGGCCCTGCCGGTTCTGCCGCCCGGACGTCTGGTTCCCATGTTGCGATGGGGGATCGACACCCAGACCGGACTTCCGGTTGGGCGCTGGGTGCTGAGTGACGAGGACGGGTCACCGCTGACACGCTAGCGCAACGAGGCAATCATTGCGCTGGTATTCCTGCGCCTGCTTCGCCGTGGCCCTTGTCCTGGCCGGCACGCCAGGCGCTGCCGGTCTTGATTTCTCGAAGGTTACCTGCGGCAACTTCCTGGCCTCCGGCCGTGCCAACATGGCGGCGATGTTCATGTTTCTGCGCGGCTATCACAGCGGCAAAACCGGTGTGATCCCGTACGATGGCAACGACCGGTATGCCGGAATGCTCGGCACCTATTGCAAGCAGCACCCGGACGCCAACCTGATCGAAACCTCCGAGCGGATCCTGTCGGAGCAGGATCGCGCACTCTGATAGCGACGGCCATGCGGCATGGCCGGCGGTATGACATTCCGCGGCGCGCGATCCCGCGCTAGTCTCCCGCCGGAAGGAGACACTCATGGCCGCGGGAAACCCGACTGCCTGCCTGCTGGTGATCGGCAACGAAGTTCTGTCGGGCCGCACGCAGGACGCCAACATCCGGTTCCTGGCGGTGAAGCTGGGCGAGGTCGGCATTCCGCTGCGCGAGGTGCGGGTGATCCCCGACGTGCCCGCGACGATCGTCAAGACGGTCAATGAGACGCGGGCGATGTTCGACTACGTGTTCACCACCGGCGGCATCGGGCCGACGCACGACGACATCACCAGCGAATGCGTCGCCGCCGCGTTCGGCGTGCCGTGGGAGCCGCATCCGGAGGCGTGGTCGCGCATGGAGCGCAGCTACAAGCCGGGCGAGTTCAACGCGGCGCGGCAGCGGATGGCGACAATGCCGCGCGGTTCGACGCTGATCGACAATGCCATGTCGGTGGCGCCGGGGTTTCAGATCGGCAACGTCTATGTGATGGCCGGCGTGCCGCGGGTGATGCAGTCGATGTTCGAATGGCTGGCGCCGCGGCTGCAGGGCGGCCCACGCATCGAGCAACGCGCGGTATATGTGATCGGGCTGCCGGAGGGGGTGATCGCCGAGGGGTTGGGCGAGGTGCAGGCGCGGCACCCGGATCTCGATATCGGCAGCTATCCGTTCTATCGGCCTGCCGGCAACGGCGTTGCGATCGTCGCCAAAGGCACCGATGTCGCGGCGGCTGAGGCGGCGATTGCCGAGGTGACGGCGTTGATCGAGGGTCTTGGACGTACGGCGGTGGCCGGCGAGCCGGAGCTTTAGCCCGCATGTGTCATACTGCACCAGCGTGAGAAATGTGGGGTAAGGGCTCGATGCGGGATAACCGAAACGTTTCACCGTGCGCACGATTGTCGCTTCCGTCATGCCGGCATCCGCGACTTTGCTGGCCGCACGAAGGCAAGTCGTGGATGCCGGCATGCGCCGGCATGACGGTGTGAGCGCAAGTCGTGCGCTACTTGATGCGGTTATCTCGCCTCAGGCCTTAAGGGAGACCGGTGTCAGCGGCCGTCGCGGGATTCGCCTGGTTTCGCGTCTCGCGTCGATTGGCTGACACCCGGCTGCGGCCGGCGCCGATGCGTTGCACCAGTGTATAGAACGCCGGTGTGAAGAGCAGACCGAAGCCGGTGACGCCAAGCATGCCGCCGAAGACGGCGGTACCCAGGGACTGCCGCATCTCGGCCCCGGCGCCGGTGGCGACCACCAGCGGCGCCACGCCGAGGATGAAGGCGAGCGAGGTCATCAGGATCGGCCGCAACCGCCGCCGCGCCGCACCGATCGCAGCCTCCGCGGGCGCGCTGCCGGCGTCCTGCGCCTGGTGCGCGAACTCGACGATCAGGATGGCATTCTTCGCCGCCAGACCGACCAGGACCACGAAACCGATCTGCGCGAGGATGTCGATGGACATGCCGCGGAACAGCAGCCCCGTGACGGAGGCGAGCAGGCACATCGGCACGATCAGCACCACCGAGAGCGGCAGCTTCCAGCTCTCGTAATTCGCCGCCAGCACCAGGAAGACAAAGAGCGCGGCGGCGCCGAACACCAGCATCGTCGGCGTGCCCTTCTGCTCCTGCTGATAGGCGATCTCGGTCCATTCGTAACCGATGCCCGACGGCAGCACCTGCGCCGCCAGCGTCTCCATCCGTTGCAGCGCCGTGCCGGTGGCAACGCCCGGCGCCGCGACGCCCTGCACCTCGGCCGCCGGATACAGATTGTAGCGCGGCACGCGATAGGGGATCGTCGTATCTTGCAGTTGCGCAACCGTTCCGATCGGCACCATCTCGCCGCTCGCGTTGCGCGCCTTCAGGCCCATCAGGTCCTGCCGGTCGCGCCGGAACCGGCTGTCCGCCTGGGCGATCACCTCGTACGTTCTGCCCAGGAAATTGAAGTCGTTGACGTATTGCGAGCCGAGATAGACCTGCAGCGTATTGAACACGTCGGTCGGCGTGAGCCCGACCTTCTCGGCCTTCAGGCGGTCGATGTCGGCATAGACCGACGGCGATCCGGTGTTGAGCAGCGTGAACACGCCGGCGAAGCTCGGGTCCTTGTTGGCGGCGGCCACAAGTGCGTTCGCGGCGTTCACCAGGGCCTGGCTGCCCAGCCCCGTGCGATCCTCCAGCATCATCTTGAAGCCGCCGGAATTGCCGATCCCCTGCACCGGCGGCGGCGGGATCGTCAGCACGTAGGCGCCCTGGATCACCGAAAGGCGCTTGCGCAGATCGGCCAGCACCGAGGCCGCGGTGATCCCCGGGACGTTGTGATTGTAGAGCGACGGCAGGCCGGAGAAGATCGTCCCCGAATTGGACGCGACGGTGAACGTCGTCGCGTCCAGTCCCGCGAACGGCGCGACGTGCTCGACGCCCGGGGTTTTCAGGATGATGTCGGTCGCCCGCTGCACCACCTGTTCGGTCCGCGCCAGGCTGGCGCCGGGCGGAAGTTGCAGGACGGTAATGAGGTATCCCTGGTCCTGCTCGGGAATGAAGCCGGTCGGCACGCGGGCGAATTCGAAACCGGCGATGCCGATCAGGGCGACGTAGATCACCGCGACGACCGCGAGGGCGCGCACCAGGCGTCCGGTCAACGCACCGTAGGCGTCCGACATCCGCTCGAACCCGCGATTGAAGCGCGCGAAGGCAGCGCGCAAGAGCCGCCCCGCCAGATTGCCGCTTGTGGCCCGGTGCGAGTCATGCGCCCGCGGGTCATGCGCCTTCAGCAGCAGCGCGCAGAGCGCCGGGCTGAGGGTCAGCGAGACGATCAACGAGATCACCGTCGAGGCCGCGATGGTGACGGCGAACTGGCGGAAGAACTGCCCGGAGATGCCGGAGAGGAAGGCCGACGGAACGAACACCGCGCACAAGGTCAGCGCGATGGAGACCAACGCACCGCCGACTTCGTCCATCGTCCGATGCGCGGCCTCCTTCGGGCTCATTCCGGCGGCGATATTGCGCTCGACGTTCTCCACGACGACGATCGCGTCATCGACGACGATGCCGACCGCCAGCACCAGGCCGAACAGCGACAGGTTGTTCAGCGATATTCCGCACGCCAACAGGATGGTGAAGGAGCCGACGAGCGAGACCGGGATGGCGATCACCGGGATGAGCGAGGCGCGCCAGGTTTGCAGGAACAGGAAGACCACGCCGACGACGAGCAGGATCGCGACGAAGATCGTGGACACCACCTCGCGCACCGACTTCCCCACGAAGATCGTCGGATCGTAGATGACGATGTCGCTGACGCCGGGCGGAAAGTCCTTCTTAAGGTCCTGCATTGTCGCCAGAACCTCGTGCTCCACCGCCAGCGAGTTCGCGCCGGGCTGGGCGAAGATCAGCAGCGGCAGGCCCTCGGCGCGGTCCATGAACGCGGTGGAACCATAATCGGCCGCGCCGATCTCAACGCGGCCGACGTCGCGGATGCGGGTCGGGCGCCCCCGATTGTCGGTCTTGAGGATGATGTCGGCGAACTGCTCGGGCGTGGTCAGGCGGCCGAGCGCCTGGACGTTGAGCTGGTACGCCGCGTCGCCGGAGATCGGCGGCTGGTTCAGGATGCCGGCGGAAACCTGCACGTTCTGTGCTTGCAGTGCCGCGAGCACCTCGCTGGCGTCAAGGTTGTAGGCGGCCACCTTGTCCGGATCGAGCCAGATGCGCATCGCGTAGTCGCGGGCGCCGAACAGTTGCACGTCGCCGACACCCGGCAGGCGCGCCAGTGCGTCCTTCACGTGCAGCGTCGCGTAGTTCGAGAGATACAGGTTGTCGCGCGACCCATCGGGCGAGAACAGGTGCACTGCCAGCAGGATGTTCGGCGTCGCCTTGCGCACCTGCACGCCCAGGCGCTGGACGTCGTCCGGCAGCCGCGGCAGCGCGTCCTGCACCCGGTTCTGCGTGAGCATCTGGGCGACGTTAAGGTCCGTGCCGATGCGGAAGGTGACCGTGATGGTGAGCTTGCCGTCGCCGGTGGACTGGCTGCTCATGTAGATCATGTCCTCGACGCCGTTGATCTCCTGCTCGAGCGGCGTCGCGACCGTCTGACTGACCACCTGGGCGGACGCGCCGGGGTAGCTGGTGGTGACCTGCACCGTGGGCGGAACGATCTCGGGGTATTGCGCGACCGGCAGGACCGCCAGCGCGCCGAGCCCGATGAGCGTGAGAAAAACGCTGATCACCGTCGCCAGGATGGGGCGGTCGATGAAGTGGTGCGTGAAGCGCATCGTGCTCTTCCTATCCTGCGTCGCCGGCGGGGGGTTCCGGGGTGATCGCGCCGGCGACCGGCGTGACCTTGATGCCGGGGCGGACGCGCACCAGACCGTCGATGACGACCCGGTCGCCCGCCGCGAGGCCGCTGCGGATGACACGCAGCCCACGATAGAGATCGCCGGTCTCGACCTGCTTCGGAACGACCGTACCATCCGCCGCCACGGTCATCACGATCTGCCGCGACTGGTCGGGGACGACGGCGGCGGCCGGCACCAGCAAGCCCGGCGCGGGATCGCCAATTGCCACGCGCAGGCGCGCGAACTGGCCGGGCGTGACGGCAAGGTCCGGATTGGGCAGCGTCACGCGCGCATGGATGGTCCCGCTGCTGCGGTTCACCGCGTTGTCGATGAAGTCGAGCGTACCGTGGCGGTCGAAATGCCCGTCGCCGGCCAGGCTGATGTCGGCATCGTCATGCGGCGCGCCGCCGTGATGGGCCTGCTGGTAGGCCAGGTAATCGGACTCGCTCATGTCGAAATCGAGATGGATTGGGTCGAGCGAGACGATCGTCGCCATCAGTGTCGTCGGGCTCGTGCCGCCGCGGCTGCCGCTGACAAGGCTGCCGACGGAGACGCGGGACCAGGCCGAAGGCACCTGCGATTACGCACGTCGCGCGGGCACCAGCGCCAGCTTCCCGCGCGGGTGCGGTCCGGCGAGCATGGCCACGGCGTCTTGGCGACTTCAGCGCCAAGGTCGGCGAGCGTGGCAGGAACAGTCAGAACGCCGCCGCTGTCAGTTCTGGCACCGTGTAGTCGAACTCCGTCGGGTCCAGGTCACCGTCGCACAGGACGGTGCCGGTTATCTTCCAGGGCCACGCGTACCCCATTTCGCCGCCCGATGGCGTCAGGCCAGTGACCGTGACCCCGGAGACTACGAAAAGGGTCTGCGCGTCACATTTCGTCTCCCACGTGCAGGGCTCCTGGTTGCGGAGTACCTCGTTCCTGGTCAGCTTGACAACCTTTCCCTTGCCCCGCGTGCCCTTGACCTCGGCGTGCAGTTCCCGGCCGCCTTTGGTGCAGCGCAGATCGAAGGGCGCCCCGATGCGCTTACACACCCAGCCCTGACCGTTCAGCCACTCTATGGCGCGATCCTCCGCATAGCGCTCGACGGCCAGTTTCACCTGCGGGTCACTCTCGCGGCCGGGGCCGTCGGCCGCCGGCGGGTTAGTCGGCATGCCCTCGGGCTGGCTGGTGGCCTTGGAGGTGGCCTTGACACCCATGCACTTCTCAGCTTTGGCCTGGTCCTTGTGGCCAACCTTGTGGATGTCACCAGCGATGTAATGCTGGCAAGGCTGGCCAGCCGAGGTCAGGACATAAAACCTGGGGAAGCTGATGATCTCAGCAGTGAGGTCCTGGGTGTTACCATCACTGGCCTTGATGAGTGCCCTCACCCTGGTGGCCTGGCAGGTCTCTGCGTTGGCCTTGGTCTGGTGGCCATTGGGATGGTCTAGCGTCTGGCAGGACACACCATTGACCTGGCTTGCCCACCTGGGGAAAGTCTCGATGGTGGCCTCGGGGGTGGCCTTGGTGCTCATGACGCCCTCACCTGCTTCCCCTCCTCCGAACTGCCTGACCGAAGTCTTCCTGACGATGTACCGGTACTAGGCCGCCATCGATCTCACCACCGGTGAAGCAGATGTCTCAACCTAAAATGCCCGCACAGCCCCATCACCACGGGTAACGGGCGGACGCGCATTGTGAAGGCTTCCCGTAGCTGGCTGGCTGAGATCCTAGCGAACCGCGAGCCATGCCGGGTTCACCCGCGCGAGGCCTCGCGCTTGCGGCGGGCGCGGATTTCGGTGTCGGCGACCTTGTCGGCGAGCAGGGTGTAGGCCTGGGTGGTCTCGGTAGACGCGTGGCCGAGGCGGCGGCGTACGACCTCGATGGAGACGCGGCTGTTGAAACTGGTCGGTGGCGTGGGCGTGGCGGAGCTGGTGGATGCCGATCCCGGCGCCGGCGGCCGCGCAGTATTTCTTCCACCGGCTGTGCGCCGCGTCGTAGGACAGCGGGCCACCGCGGCCGTTGATGCTGGCGCGGAACAGCGGGCCCGAGGTGTACCCGGACCGGGCGAGGTAGAGCTTGAGCAGCGCGACGTAGCTGCGGTCGTCCAGCAGCACGGTGCGGACGGTGCCGCCCTTCCCGTGGACGCGGGCGTGCTCGTCGTCCGAGCGCAGGTCCAGGTCCTCGACGGGCATCCCGCAGGCCTCCGAGGCGCGGGCACCGCAGGTGTAGGCGGTCTCGAACAGCACCCGGTCCCGGAGCACGCCAAGGGGCACGTCCTTGCGCGGCCGCCGGGAGCAGATCGCGGCGAGCACGGTCGCGATGTCGGCGGCGGCCGCCTGGCCTGGGCAGCGTCCGGGGACCTCGATGGCGTCGATGCGGTCCATCGGGCTGGCGTCCAGCAGCTCGTGCCGGACCGCCCACTTGCAGAACGACGCGACCGCGGCGCGCTTGCGCTTGCGGGTCGACGGGGCCTGCCCGGCGACCTCGCCGAGGAACGCCCGGACCGGCGCCGCGGTCAGCCCGGTGACCTCGCCGTCATAGTGGGCGGCGAACGCGATCAGGTCGCCGCGGTAGGCGCGGATGGTGTTGCGCGGCTTGTTCGCGTTCGCCAGGTCGGTGAGGAAGTCGTCGATGTGGCGGGCGAGCGGGTGGCCCGGCAGGGCGTCGAGGGCGGCCTGCTCCGCCTGCGTGCCCGTAGTTGCCTGATAACCGGGAAACGAAGCTGGCTGGCGCCGGCGGCGCTCGCGCAGGTGGCATGCCGCCATGATAGCCACTGTTGCCCGATAACGCCAGTTATCACGTAACAATCCTGCCCTGCCGTCCGGGGAGGTGAGAGGCCCGCCAGCATGCCCCGGCGCGCAGACGACGCGCCGTCAGTATTACGTCATTTCGGCTGCACCATGAGTTACATTCCGGTCATCTGCTTCGGGTTCATCGGCGGAGGAGCCCGCCGGGTGCGCCAGCGCCTCCTCCTGTCATACGCGCGAAGCGGATCCGCCACGCTGTGGTGGGCGCGCATCGCCCGAGGGGTGTGCGGCGGCGCGGGAGCTGTCAGAGAAACTCCAGAGCCCGCTGGACGAAGTCCTCGTGGAACTGGAACACCCCGCCGTGCCCGGCGTCGGGATAGAGGACGAGCTGGCTGTCCGGGAGCCGCTGGTCGAGGTCGACGGTGTTCTTGGAGGGCACCATCTTGTCGCTCTCACCGTTCATGACGAGCACCGGCTGATGGATGCTCGCGAGGTCCGCGGGCTTCTGCCGGCCCCACCGGTGGATGGCCTTGAGCTGGGCGCGGAATGAGCCTACGGAGATGGCCTTGTCGCGGTCTTTCGTACGTTCCTCCAGCCGTGCCAGGAACTCCTTCCCGGCCCGGCGCCCGTTCGGAGTCCTTGGTGAAGAAGGGAACTGCTTGGGGTCCTGGCGGGTGAGCAGTGCTCGCGCGGTGTCGAGGTAGGAGATGCGGGTCACCTTGTCGATGCCCTGGCCGCCCGCGGGGCCGGTTCCGGCGAGGATCATCTTCCGCACCAGCTGCGGCTCCTCCTGCGCGATCACCTGGGCGATCATGCCGCCCATGGAGAACCCGAACAGGTCGACCTGGTCCAGGCCCAGGGCGCGGATGAAGGTGACGGCGTCCCTGGCCATCTCCTTGATCGTCGCCGGCGTCGAGCCGGTGGAGGCGCCGAC
>CAWGZJ010000004.1:0-48617 GCA_963826975.1 uncultured Alphaproteobacteria bacterium
GACGTGCACACCTCGACCGGGGTTGTCTTTCACGCGCCGGTCATCATCAACGCGTCGGGTGCCTGGGGGGACGAGGTCGCCGCCATCGCCGGGGTCCGCAAGCTGGGCCTGACGCCCTGCCGGCGCACTGCCGCGATCATCGATCCCAGTCCGTTCGAGGCCGAACATTGGCCGATGATCAACGACTGCGCCCACACCTGGTACGCGCGGCCGGAGGCACGCACTCGGCTGATGGTCTCCCCGGCTGACGAAACCCCGATGGACCCGCAGGACATCCAGCCGGACGAGCTGGACATCGCGATCGGCATCGACCGCATGCAGCAGGCGCTGGACATCGAGGTCCGTCGCGTCGAGCGGAGCTGGGCCGGGCTGCGCACCTTCACCCCCGACCGCAGCCTGGCGTTCGGCTGGGACGCAACGGCCGAGGGGTTCTTCTGGTGTGTCGGGCAGGGCGGCTACGGCATCCAGACCTCGCCGGCGGCGGGTCGGCTGGTGGCGGATCTGGTGCTTGGGCGCGATCCGGGTGACGCGGCCGCAATCGTGGCAGCGATCGACCCGCGGCGCTTCGCGGGCAGTTGAAGCTGGAAGTTTGGTTAAGACTCTCCCCCTCCCCTTGAGGGAGGGGGCTGGGGGGAGGGGTAAGACACACACGAGGTCAATGCCGTGTCCCACCCCTCCCCCCACCCCCTCCCTCTGTTTGGACCGGAGTCAAGGGTGACAGGTGTTCGGAGACATGGGTGACACTTCTCCACTTTGGGTCAAAGTCCATTTTTGACCTGGTGTTGATGCTGCGCCTGTGGATTTGTGGGCATCGCTCTTGCGATGTCCACAAATCCACAGGCGGCCGCGGCGAGGGGTCGCAAATCCAGCTGGCCGATGCGATGGACGCAGTAGTGCACGTCGAAGACGCCATCGTCCGAACTGGGCCGCAGCGCCACGGGTTGCTTGCGGAACGCCTTGCCGATGCGAATGGGCCGGTTCCTGAAACTGATCACACCTTCGCTGTCGACCTTGCGAACAATATCGCCAGGCCCGTACTCGATCGGCGGCAAATCCTCGCAGAACGCCCGCGGGCTGGGGCGATAGCGCGCCGCCGGCGGCTTGAGGCCAAGCGCCTCATGCGGCCGCTCATGATTATAGATCGGCCGCCATCGGTCGAAGGCGCGCTGACACGCCGTGAGATCGGCAAAGCTGTTGCGGTCGAGAACCTCCGCCTTCAACGAACGATGGAAACGCTCCTCTTTGCCTTGCGTCTGCGGATGGTAGGCACGCCCGTGGCTGACCCTGATGCCATGGCGCATCAGCCATGCCGTGAAGATGGTGAAGGGTTGGCCGCCGCAGTCACCCCATGGCGCGCCATTGTCCATCAGCATCGCAAACGGCAGTCCGTAGCGGCGAAACAACGTCCTCAGGCGGTCGCGAACTGTCAGGTCCTGCTCGTTGTCGCAGGCCTCGAGGCACAGCGAATACCGCGAGTGATCATCGAGCACCGTGAGCGGATGGCAGCGCCCCAGCGCCAGCGCGAAATGCCCCTTGAAGTCCATCTGCCACAATTCGTTGGGTTCAGCGCGCTCAAATCGAACATGCGGCCCGGGATGCTGCGCCTGGCGATCCAGCTTGCCGTGGCGACGCAGGATCTCGGTGATCGTGCTCAATGCTGGCACTGGCCGCCAGCCATGGCTGGCCAGCGTCCAGGCGATCTTGCGTCCACCCCAGGCGTTATTGCTCGACGCCCGGATACGCAGCACCTCGGCCACCGTCGCATCAGCCGTCCGCGATGGGCTCGCGTGCGGACGACGCGAGCGATCGCCAAGACCTGCGCCGCCCGCCGCTCGATACCGCTCAAGCCATTTGTAGCCGGCCTTCCGGCTGATCCCGAATTCCCGGCACAACTCGCTTCGGTTCGCGCCGCTCGCCAGGGCAAGCTTCACGAACGTCTCCCGTTGCTCCACCACCGACAGCTCCCACAAAGGCATCGAGTGTTCCTCAATCCGGCCAAATCCGGCCGAACCAGTGTCACCCATGTCTCCGAACAGCTGTTACCCATGTCCCCGGTCTGTACACCCTCAAGGGGAGGGGGAGAATCCTAACCGACCCCCTGGCGAGCGCGCCACCTCCCACTATGCTGCGCCGCCCCACGCCCATTACAGGTCTCTCATGTCGATCCACGTCGCGCTGACCCATCGCACCGCCTATCGTTACGAGCGCCCAGTGGTGCTGGGACCGCAAACAATTCGCCTGCGACCGGCACCGCACGCGCGCACCGGGATCGTGTCCTACACACTGGACGTCGCGCCGAAGCCGCATTTCCTGAACTGGCAGCAGGACCCGCAGGGCAATTTCCTGGCCCGCGTGGTGTTCCCGGAGCGGGTCACGCATTTCGACGTGACAGTCGACCTGGTCGCCGACATGACCACGGTGAATCCGTTCGATTTCTTCCTGGAGCCGGAGGCCGAGGCCTGGCCGTTCAGCTACGATCCGGTACTGGAACAAGAGCTCGCTCCTTTCCGCAAGGCCGCGACGCCGGGTCCGTTGCTGGCGGCGTTGCTGGCGGACGTGCCGCGCGGCGAGCAGCGCACCGTGGATATGCTGGTGGCGCTGAACCGCGCGGTGCAGAGCCGCATCTCCTATATCGTGCGCATGGAGCCCGGCGTCTGGTCGCCGGAAGAAACCCTTGGCAACGGCCAGGGGTCGTGCCGGGATTCCGCCTGGGTGCTGGTGCAGTTGCTACGCAACCTCGGTTACGCGGTGCGCTTTGTCTCCGGCTACCTGATCCAGCTTGTTGCCGACGTGAAACCGTTGGAGGGGCCGGCCGGGCCGACCTCCGACTTCACCGACCTGCATGCATGGGCCGAGGTGTATTTGCCGGGCGCCGGGTGGATCGGCTTCGATGCGACCTCGGGGTTGATGGCGGGCGAGGGACATATCCCACTGGCCGCCAGTCCCGATCCGATGTCGGCCGCCGCGATCTCCGGCATGGTCGAGCCGTGCAAGGTCGATTTCGAGTTCGAAATGTCGGTGCGGCGGATCAGCGAAAGCCCGCGGGTCACCAAGCCGTATACCGAGGCGCAATGGCAGGACATCCTGACCGCCGGCGCGCGGGTCGATCGCGCACTGGAAGCGGGCGATGTGCGGCTGACGCTCGGCGGCGAACCGACATTCGTTTCCGCCACCGACATTGACGCGCCGGAGTGGAACACCGACGCGATGGGTCCCACCAAGCGGATTTATGCCGGCCGGTTGCTGCGGCGGCTGGCGCCGTTATGGGCGCCGGGGGCGGCGCTGCAATATGGCATGGGCAAGCAGTATCCCGGCGAGCAACTGCCGCGCTGGGCGCTGCATGCGCATTGGCGGGCGGATGGCGACCCGGTGTGGACCGATCCGGACCTGCTGGCCCGCGATGATGACACCGGCACGGCGCAGGCTGCCGATGCCGCGCGGTTCGCCGCCCTGCTGGCGCAGCGGCTGCAGATCGATCCGGAGCTGATCATTCCGGCCTTTGAGGACATCTATTACTACCTGTGGCGCGAGCGGACGCTGCCGGCCAACGTCGTCGTCGAAGATGCCAGGTTGCGCGACGGGCAGGAGCGTGCACGGCTGGCTCGGGTGTTCAGCCATGGGCTGGCATCGCCGGTCGGCAGCGTGCTGCCGTTGCGCCGGGTGATCGAGGACGACGCACGCCGCTGGCAAAGCGGCAAATGGTACTTCCGCGGCGACACCATGTTCCTGCTGCCGGGCGATTCACCGATCGGCCTGCGCCTGCCGCTGGAAAGCCTGCCGTGGGTCGACCCCGAAACGATAGAATACGAGGTCGAACCGGACGCATTCGCGGTGCGCCCGCCATTTGCCTCGGCGCAGGCGATCCGCGCTGCGCTGCGTCGCCCGATGGGTGGTCCCCGCGGCCGGATCGGTGGCTCCGGCTTCGACGTTGCGTTCCCGCCGGTGCCGCAGGAATTGCCAGAACCTGGTAGCACCGGGCCTGGCAGCGGCGGGGTTGGCGGCGACGCGCTTGGTAGCGATGGGCCGAGCACCGTGCGCACGGCGCTGTCCGTCGAATCCCGTGACGGCAAGCTGCACGTCTTCCTGCCGCCGCTGTTCAGTGCCGAGGACTGGCTGGAATTGGCCGCCGCGATCGAGGCGACGGCGCAGGAGGTCGGCCACAAGGTGGTCCTGGAAGGCTACCTGCCGCCGTCGGATCCGCGGCTGCTGCATTTCTCGGTCACTCCAGATCCCGGGGTGATCGAGGTCAACGTGCATCCCGCGAGCAATTGGGCGGACCATGTCTCGCGCACGGAACAGCTTTACGAGGAAGCTCGTCAGGTCGGTCTGGCAACGGAAAAATTCATGCTCGACGGGCGCCATGTCGGCACCGGCGGCGGCAACCACGTGGTGATGGGCGGCGCGCATGCCGAGGACAGCCCGTTCCTGCGCCGACCCGATCTGCTGAAGTCCCTGCTGGGCTTCTGGCACAACCATCCCAGCCTGTCCTATCTGTTCAGCGGGCTGTTCATTGGCCCGACCAGCCAGCACCCGCGCATCGACGAGGCGCGGCAGGACAGCCTGAACGAACTTGAAATTGCGTTCGCGCAGATCTCGCCGCTTCGCCAGACGCCGCCATGGATCACCGATCGGCTGTTCCGCAACCTGCTGGCCGACATGACCGGCAACACGCACCGCACCGAGTTCTGCATCGACAAGATGTATGCGCCCGAGGGCGGTTCCGGGCGGCGCGGCCTGGTGGAGTTCCGCGGCTTCGAGATGCCGCCGCATGCGCGGATGTCGGCGGCACAGATGCTGCTGATGCGCGCTGCCGTCGCCGCGTTCTGGCAGTCGCCGTATGAGCGGCGGCTGGTGCGCTGGGGCACGCGGCTGAACGACGAGTTCATGCTGCCGCACTACTGCGAACAGGATTTTCGGGACGTGCTGCAGGACCTGCACGCGCTGGGCTTCGTGCTGGATCCGGCCTGGTTTGCGCCACATCTGGAGTTCCGGTTTCCGCAGATCGGTTCGGTCGCGGTGCGCGAGACCGAGTTGGAGATCCGCCATGCGCTGGAACCCTGGCACGTGCTGGGTGAGGAGCAGGCGGCCGGTGCAACCGCGCGCTATGTCGATTCCTCCACGGAACGGGTGCAGGCGCGGGTCAGCGGCTGGAACGACGAGCGCTATATGCTGGCGTGCAACGGCGTCGCCGTGCCGCTGACACCGACCGAGCGCGCCGGGGAATTCGTCGCCGGCGTGCGGTTCAAGGCCTGGCAGCCATACAGCGCGCTGCACCCGACGATCGCGGCGCAGGCACCGCTGGTGTTCGACATCTACGACCGCTGGAGCGGCCGTTCACTAGGCGGATTGACCCATGAGGTCGCGCATCCGGGCGGCCGGAGCTACGAGACCTTCCCGGTGAACGCGAATGAGGCCGAGGCGCGGCGTCGGGCGCGGTTCTTTCCCATCGGACACACGCCGGGACCGATGGCGGAGCCGCGGCTGTCGGTGGGCAAGGAGCATCCCCGCACGCTTGATCTGCGGCGGGGGTAGGCGGCGCGACTTCGGCTGCAAGCAACGTGCCGGCGGCGCGGCCGCCGATTTCGGATCGGAAGCTGGCGCTCGACAATCGGCTACCTCTATCGCCGCTGGGCCGATTTTCACTCGTTATACCAGGCGCCCGAATGATCGACTCTTCGATGCTACCCCCCGTCATGCCGGCGCAGGCCGGTATCCACGACTTGCCTTCGTTGCAGCAAAGTAAAGTCGTGAGTACCGGCCTGCGCCGGCATGACGGAGTCAGCGGCCCGTGCGTCAATGTTTAGAGCTGTTGGTATTACGCGCCCGTCTTGGCTCTGTTGGAAATTCGATCAGATTGCCGGTAGCAGGCTAACCAAGAAACGTGCGGCGACAAGCAGCAGGAACAGGGCGAAGCTGATTTCCAGTTTGCGCTTTGGCAGCCTGTAGGCCAAGCGGGCACCGAACGGCGCAACCCAACTCGAGAGCGGCGCAACCAAGACAACGCCGATAACTGATACGAAACCGAACGACAGTGGTGGCAGCAGGGCCAAATGCGGCAGGCCGGCGAGGACATAACCAATCGTGCCGGCGACCGTGATCGGCACGCCGAGGCCCGCCGCGGTCGCCACTGCGTTATGGATCGGCTTGCCGTAAAGGGTCAGCACCATCGTCACCAATGAACCGCCGGCGATCCCCATCAGCGAGGAGGCCAGGCCAATGACGAAGCCATAGCTGCGCATCGCCGCCGCGCCTGGCAATTCGGTGCCAACGACCCAGCGCTGACCTCCAACCAGCAACTTCGCAGCAATAGCACATGCTATGATGACAAACGCCGCCTTAAAGGTATCGGCTGGCGCGATCGCCGCGAGAACCGAGCCGGCCGCAACGCCCGCCATCGACGGCAGCGCCCAGTGTCGCATGACGTCGGGAAGCACCAGCCCCCGCGTCTTGTGCGCGCGGTACGAGCGCAGCGTCGTCGGCACGATGATTGCCAGCGAAGTACCCAGGCACAATTGCATACGCACGGAATCGGGCACGCCGAAAACGCGGAATACCTCATACAATACGGGAACGATGACGGCGCCACCGCCGATGCCGAACAACCCGGCGAGAATGCCGGTCACGATCCCTCCGGCGATGACGCTCGCCGCCAGCCAGGCGATCTCGCCGGTCATTTCGGCACTCCAAACTTCAGCTCAGGTCTTGAATAATTTCCCGAGCTCGGCAACGCCGATCATGTCGCGCATCCAGGCGAAAGAGCCGTGCTGCCGCATGGCTCGGGCCGCGTTGACGAAAGTCGCCAGAGCAAGGCGGGACAGTGCGCCACCGACGCTTACCCGCTTGGCGCCAGCCTCGCCAAGCTGTGCCAACGTAATGTCGGGATCGAGCCAGCCCGTAACCACGTTGACCGGCCGGTTCACTGCACGCACGACCTGACGCACCTCGTCGAGGTTACGCAGTCCCGGCGCATACAGCACGTCAGCGCCGGCCGCCTGGTAAGCCTGCAAGCGGCGAATGGTGTCAGCCATATCGGTGCGCCCGTGAATAAGGTTCTCCGCTCGCGCCGTGAGCAGGAACGGCACCGGCAGGGCATGCGCGATCCGCGCCGCGGCACGCACACGAGCGACGGCAAGATCGAAATCGTAGATTGGATCAGCGGCATCGCCGGTGTAGTCCTCGATCGAACCGCCAACGATACCGGCCTCGGCCGCGAGTTCGGATCGTCTCCGACGCTGCTTCCGGATCGTGCGCGAAACAGTTTTCCAAATCGGCGTTGACCGGAAGATCGGTCGCCTCGGCGATCACCCGGCAATTGGCGATCACCTCCGCGCGGGTCACTTTGCTATCGGCGCAGCCGAGCATGTTGGCGAGGCCAAGGCTGGTCGTGGCAAGCGCCTCGAACCCCAGCCCGGCCAACAGCTTTGCAGTGCCGGCTTCCCACGGATTGGGAATGATGAACGCGCCGGGCCGCTCATGCAGCGCGCGAAATGCCGCGGCCTTCTCTGCTTGGGTGCGCATTTTGCTCCTCCTGCCTGTGTTGAGCGATTTGGGCAGCACTAATCTCGGCTTGGCGTTATCCATTGTCCAATGCATAGTTTGATCAGTGGGTATCAGGAAACCTGATCGATGGACATCGACGGAATCGAAACATTCCTCGCCATCGCCGAACTTGGCAGCTTCACGCGCGCGGCGTTGCGGCTGCATCGTTCGCAACCAGCCATCAGCCGTCGCCTCGAGATTGTCGAGCACGAGCTTGGCGCACCGTTGTTCGAGCGCTTGCGAGGCCGGGCACGACTGACCGAAGCAGGCCGCAGCTTCCTGCCGCATGCCGAAGCGGCGCTGGCTTCGCTCCGGGATGGGCGCGAAGCGGTACGCGGTCTGCAAGCCGGCATCGAAGGCGCAATCTCGCTCGCCCTGGTTGGCACGCTCGCCGACACGCATGTCGTCGATGCACTGCGTGAGTTCGCGGCGCACTCGGCCCATGTGCGGTTGCAGCTTCGCACGGCTTCGAGCCGCGAGGTCACCGATCTGGTGCGACGCGGCGAAGCGACGCTGGGCCTGTGTTATCATCGCGTCGATCGGCCGGAGCTGGTCTCGTTGGACGCCGGCAACGAAAAGCTGCTGGTGGTGGCTACATCGGGGCATCGCCTGGCTGGTCGCCGCGTGCGCCATGCGCATCTGTTGGCCGATGAGCGGTGGATCGGCTTTCCGTCAACGCCTGGCGAGCAAAACTCCGGACAAACGCTGGCGCGGCAATTGGCTCGCGCTGGGCTGGACGATGCGGATGTTACGGCAATCGACAGCCTGACAGCGCAGAAGCGCCTGGCCCAAGCGGGGTTCGGTTTGGCCTTGGTGCCGGAGAGCAGCGTGCGCGACGAACTCCGTCAGGGCGTGTTGGTGGCGCTCGATATTCCGGCGATGCAGACGACGATTCCAATCACCGCCGTTCACCGCCGCAACGGTTATCTCAGCGCCGCGGCCAAGGCACTGCTGGTACTGCTGACAACCGAACGAACACGGCCCATCCCGGAACGGAAAATATCAGCCGGGAACCGCGCAACTTCAGTCCGCGACGATGCCGTGAGAAACCGGGCGCCTAAGAGACCCGGCGCCTGAAAACAAGTTCAACGGACTGGCGTGGACAATGGCGGGCTCGATCCCTCGGCGCGGCGTGCCAATGTCGGGGCAATCAGCATGCAGCCCTTCCAGCCCCAATAGATCCGATGGTGCCGGATCAGGCCGTCGGCAATGTCCATCACCTCGAGAATATCCACCTGGTCGCCGTCCGGCGTCTCGCGCGGGTATTCCCACACCAGCGTTTGCCCGGCGCTGAACCACGTGGTGGAGCGATGCCACCGCACCAGTCCGATTGGGCGTGAGCGCGCGCCCTTCTCGAGAAAGCGGGCGATCTCCACCTTGCCGCGCAGCACGCCATCTGTCTTGTCGTCGAGGATCGCTGGCACGAGCGGACTCTCCAGCACCGCGTCCTCGGCGTACAGCGCGAGCAGCGCCGCGCCGTCGCGCGTGCTGGCCGCGCGATGCCATTCCGCATGGATGCGGGCGTGATCGGGGTGTGGTTGCGCGCTGCCGTCCATGGGTCATCTCCTGTCGTCGAGCGACGCAGAATGGACCCCGCGCGTGCCGGGATGGTTCGGAGATTCTCGAACCATGCTCGACCGTGCCGCAACGCGACAAACCCCCTGTGGCGGTCGGCACGACGTCCCGAACGTCCCGTGCAGCGCCGCGACAGCGGCGGCGTCCGGTCGCGGCGGACGGCGCGCCGGAGTATCCGACAGCGGTGGCCAGTGGGTATGCTAGCGTCCCAGAACCGAGCGAATTACCCTGCGTGCGCACGTCAGCCAGCCGGCTTGTGTGGCGCGCAAGGGGAAACGAACAATGCGGGTCTTCGTGTTCGATCTGCTGGCCTATGGCGAAAACCTCGATCATCTGAAGGTCGGCAACGAGCTGCCCTACCCATTGTCGTCGCGTCATTTCAAACCCGACGTCGCGGTTCGGACCTATGCGGAACACCTGTCCGCGTGGGAAGAGATCGATCGACTGGGCTACGATGGGCTCGGCTTCAACGAGCACCATTGCTCGCCCTATGGGCTGATGAACTCGCCCAACCTGATGGCAGCCGCCGCCGCGCAACGGACCAGCCGGGTCAAGCTGCTGATTTATGGCAACCTGCTGCCGCTGCACGAACCGCTGCGGCTGGCCGAGGAACTGGCCATGCTGGACTGCCTGTCCAACGGTCGGCTGATCTCCGGGTTCGCGCGCGGCATCCCGCGTGAATATCAGGTACACAACGTTGCGCTGGCGGAGTCGCGCGCCCGCTTCGACGAAGCATACGAGATCATCACGCGCGCCTGGACCGAAGAGGTGTTCTCCTATCAAGGGAAGTTCTGGTCGTACCAGGACGTGGCGCTGTGGCCGCGCCCGGTGCAACAGCCGCATCCGGAGATCTGGATTCCGGTGGTCGGCAGCAAGGAATCGATCGAGTTTGCGGCGCGTCGCAATGCACGCATCACGCCGGGCCTGGCACCTGGCGGCCTGCAGGATGATATCATCCGCTACTATGCCGCGTGTCTCGCCCGGCACGGACACCGCATCACGCCGGATCATCTGTCGCTGGGGGTGTCGGCCTACGTGGCGGACAGCAAACAGGAAGCAATCAAGGAGTGCGCGCCGTACCTGTTGTACTTCAATCGCACGTTGTTCAGCCACGGCAACTTTACCGAGACCAGTCGGCAACGCCAGGCCGGCTACAGCACGCAAGCATCTACAGATTATGTCCGCCCAGAGAA
The DNA here is from genome assembly GCA_963826975.1 of uncultured Alphaproteobacteria bacterium. Classification (GTDB taxonomy): domain Bacteria; phylum Pseudomonadota; class Alphaproteobacteria; order Acetobacterales; family Acetobacteraceae; genus Palsa-883. The sequence goes on from CAWGZJ010000004.1 coordinate 10,308, forward strand.
TCTCCGGGCGGCGGAGCATGCGCGCGAGGATTTTCGCAACATGACGATGGCGGATGTGGAACGACTGGCTGACCTTCTGCCCTGGGGTTCGCCGCAAGACGTCGCCGCGCGGATCATCGCGCTTGCCGAACACACCGGAGCCGGTTCGGTGCAGATCAACCTCAATCGCGGGGCTATGCCGCACGAGATGTTCATCGAGCAAATCCGCCGGTTCGCGCGTGACGTGCTGCCGCTGCTGCAGGCGCACCGGATCACGCGCGTCCCGGCGGCCCCGGAGCCGGTCGCGTAGAAGCCGGTCGCATGGGAAAATGTCGCCTGAGCGCTTGATGCTTGACCAACCAGCGGGGAAACCAGCAATGAGCGGGCCGTCATATTCCGACACAGAGACGATACTGGAGAGCCAGCGCTTCGGCCCACTGCAGCTCCGCGTCGCCATCCTGTGCGCGCTGGCGCAGGCGTTCGATGGCTACGACATCACCTCGATCGGCATGGCCGCGCCCGCCTTGTCGCACGCCTGGGGCGTTCCCGCCGCGGCATTCGCCAACGCGTTTGTCATGTCGAGCGTCGGCATCATGGTCGGCGCGCTTGCCTCCGGCCCGATTGGCGATCGGATAGGCCGCAAACCGGTCATTTTGCACAGCCTGGCGTTTCTCTGCGTGTTTTCGTTGCTCAGCGCCGCGGCGACCTCGGTCGGCATGTTGGCGGTGATGCGCTTCATGACCGGCATTGGCATCGGTGCTCTGATGCCTTCGACCGTGGCGCTCGCGGCGGATTATACGCCGGCGAGGTTGCGCACCATCACCATCATGTGGGTGTTCACCGGCAATACGTTGGGCGGGTTCCTCGGCGGACAGCTCGTGGCGCTATTGCTGCCGCATTATGGCTGGCAGGTCGTCTTCCTGATCGGCGGTTTGCTGCCGCTGGCCCTGATCCCCGTGCTGCTGCTGATGCTGCCGGAATCCGTGCGCTTCCTGCTGACGCATGAACGGCGATCGCCGCGGGTGATGCGGATCTATGCGGCGATGGGGATCGATCCGGATTACGCAAGTCCCCGGCACGTGGATGTCCTGCGCGGCAACCCGGTAGGCGCGCTGTTCGCCGACGGCTACGCCAGCCGCACGGTTCTGCTGTGGATCATGTTCTTCGCCAACCTGATGAGCATGTACATGATCAGTTATTGGCTGCCGTCGGTGCTGCATCTGTCGGGGCTAAGCCCGGCGGATGCGGTGTTCGCCGCCAGCCTGATGTCGGCCGGCGCGGTGCTCAGCATCCTGCTACTTGGGCCGCTGAGCACATCGTTCGGCCCGGAGCGCGTGCTGGTCGTCAGCTACGGCGGCGGGGTTGTGGTGATCGCCATGCTCGCGCTGCTGGATTTGCCGTATGGCTTGCTGTTGGGAGCGATCTTCGTGATGGGCGCTTGCACGATCGGCAGCCAGTTGGCGGCGAACGGCCTGGCTGCCGCGCGCTATCCCGCCCGCATGCGCACCACCGGCGTCGGATGGGCACTCGGTATCGGGCGGCTGGGCGGCATCGCAGGCCCGGCGCTCGGCGGCGCATTGTTGGCGATGGGCTGGCCGCCGCGGCAGATTTTTCTGTTCGCGTGCGTCACGGCCGCGATCGCCGCGACCTCGGTCGCACTGCTCGGTGCCCGCGCGCGGCGCCAGCTTCCGGCATCCATCCTGCAGAAGACCTGACGATACACATATTCCAAGGGAAGACGGCGTTCGTGACCGGCGCGGCTAACGGCGTCGGGTTGGGGATTTGCCGTGCGCTGGCCCGCGCCGGGGCGAACGTGGCGCTGGCCGATATCGAGACGCAGGCGCTGGAGCACGCAAGCGCTCCGGGATCGGCGTTATGCTGCTACGCACAATATCGCCTTGCTATTCCGGCCGAACTGGCCCATATGCTCGGCCCGAGCTTCTCGTGATCGCGTAATTGGCGCCCGGCCGCATTGGCCGCGCCCCTCCCGGGACATCTCATTCGAAACTGGTTCGCCCCCATTGTTACGCGGGGTCGGCGGACACAAGGCGCATACCCGCGCGGGCTGAAGGCCCGCCACTGCGCCGGAGATATCCTTCCTTTGACCTCCCCGACGTTCGCTTCGCTCGGCCTCGCCGAGCCAATTCTGCGTGCCCTGGCCAAACAGGGCTTCGACATCCCGACGCCCATCCAGTCCGGCGCCATTCCCAAGTTGCTCGCCGGCCATGACCTGCTCGGCGTCGCGCAGACCGGCACCGGCAAGACCGCGGCTTTCGCGCTCCCCATCCTGCAGCACCTGGCCGCCGCGCAACGCAGGCCTCGGCCGTTCTCCACAAGCTGCCTGATCCTTGCCCCCACGCGCGAACTCGCGCTGCAGATCGAGGCCGCGATCCGGTCCTTCGCCAACGGCCAGCCCGTCTCCACCTGCGTCATCCTCGGCGGGGTCGGCCGCCGCCCGCAGGAGGAACGCATGCGCCGCGGGCCGGACATCGTGGTCGGCACCCCGGGCCGCATCCGCGACCTGATGGGCACCAAGCACCTGCGGCTCGACCAGGTAACGCACTTCGTGCTGGACGAGGCCGACCGCATGCTGGATCTTGGTTTCATCCGCGACATCCGCCACGTCATTGCCGCGCTGCCGGCACAGCGCCAGTCGATGCTGTTCTCCGCTACCATGGCGCCCGAGGTCAGCCAGCTCGCCAACAGCTTCCTGCGTGACCCGTTGCGCGTGGAAGTCACCCCGGAAGTCCGCACGCCGGAAAAAATCGAGCAACGCGTGCATTTCGTCGATGCCTCGGGCAAGCGCGCCCTGCTGACCCGACTGCTGGAAAATCCGGAAATGGCGCGCGTGATCGTCTTCACCCGCACCAAGCACGGCGCCAACAAGGTGGCGGACCACCTGACCGCTGCGCAGGTGCAGACCGAAGCGCTGCACGGCAACAAAAGCCAGGCCGCGCGCGAGAAATCGCTGGACCGCTTCCGCTCCGGCCGCGCGCGCGTGCTGGTGGCGACCGACATCGCCTCACGCGGGATCGACGTCACCGGCATTTCGCACGTGATCAATTTCGACCTGCCGGTGGAGCCCGAGAGCTACGTGCACCGCATCGGCCGCACCGCGCGGGCGGGTACCAGCGGCATCGCCATCTCGTTCTGCGATCAGTCGGAACGCGCGGCACTGCGCGCGATCGAACGGGTCAACGGCGTGAAACTGCAACCGGTCGGTCACGTCCCAGCCGATACGGGTGCGAACCAGCCCGCGCGACCCGCCCAGCAGCAGCAGCGCCGACGCCATTTCCAACACGGCCGCCCAATGCGCGCCGCCGCGTAGACTGGGATACCTTCCCGGCGCGAGCGCCTGAACCGAAGCAAGGGCGGGGCTTTGCCCCGGACCCCACCAAGGGGCTCTGCCCCTTGGATCCCCGCCAACGGCGGAGCCCTTGGAACCCTTCACTTGATTGGGGGCACGGGAGGGGGACTGGGCCGGCCTGGGCTGTGGCCTTCACTCCGGCCGATTGCCGGAATGAAGGCCACAGCCGAGGCCGGCCCAGTCCCCCTCCCGTGCCCCCAATCAAAATGGATGGAGTCCAGAGGCTCCGCCTCTGGTGGGGGTCCAGGGGGCAAAGCCCCTTGGCGGGTTTCAGGGCAGAGCCCTGACCTTGCTTCGGTTCAGGCGCTCGCACTGGGAAGATGCCCCTAGCCCACAGCGCGGCATTGCACGATGCTGCCGGTCCGATCGACTGTGCATGGACCGCGCGTGACGTATCCCGTTGGCCTGGATGAGATGGTGGATGGGCGCGGTGGGTTGCGCCCGCATTGGCGTGGCCTGCTTGGCGCTTTCTCGACGTTGGGCGACGGCGGCGTGCAGGAGGCGGCGCGGCGTGTCGATCGTGCGTTCGAGGATGAGGGGGTTACCTCCATTCTGCCGGGCGTTGATCGTTTGGCCTGGCGGTGCGATCCGATTCCGCTGCCGCTGCTGGCCGCTGAGTTCCAGGAGCTTGCGGCGGGCCTTGCGCAGCGTGCGACGCTGCTGGTGGCCGTGCTGGCCGATCTTTATGGCGGGCAGACGTTGCTATCGGATGGGGTGCTGCCACCGGCGCTGATTTATCCAAATCCTGGGTTTCTGCGCGCCTGCCGCGCCAGCGTTGGTGATCCCACTTGGACGCAGCGGATGGAGTTTTACGCTGCCGATCTGATCCGTGGGCCGAACGGTCAGTGGATGGTGCTGGCCGATCGCACCGCGGGCGCGGCGGGCATTGCCATCGCGCGGGAGAACCGCCGGGTGCTGGCCCGGGTGATGCCGGAGACGTTTCGTGGCACGCAGATCAGGGCGCTGCGGCCGTTTTTCGATACGTGGCAAGACGCATTGCAGCGGCTGACGCCGGACCGCGCCAATCCGTCCATCGCGCTGCTGACGCCGGGCACCGGCAGCCCGCATTGGTTCGAGCACATGTTCCTGTCGCGCGAGTTGTCTTGTGCGCTGGTGGAGGGCGGCGATCTCACCGTGCGTGGCGGCGTGGTGTTCCTGAAGACGCTGAAGGGGCTGCAACGGGTGGACGTGCTGTTGCGCCGGCTCGACGCGCGCATGATCGACCCGTTGGAGCTGGATTCTGGCAGTCTGCTGGGTGTGCCGGACCTGATGGACGCCGCACGCAACGGCGCGCTGCGCATCAGCAACGATCCCGGGTCCGGCCTGGTGGAGGCGCCGGCGCTCGCCGCCTGGCTGCCGGCGCTGTCGCTGCGTGTGCTGGGCGAGCGGCTGCTGCTGCCCAGCCTGCCGACCATGTGGCTGGGCGATCGGCGCGCGCGTGATCTGGTGCGGCAGGACCCGACGCGATGGCTGATCCGTTCCGCCACCGACGGGACTGCGCCGGCGGCGGTGCTGGCGGAGTTGGGCGAGGCCGAGTGCGCTGCCCTGCTGGCGCGGATCGAGACGAGTGGTTGGGACTACGCTGCCTCGGCCGCCATCGCACCGTCCGTCGCGCCGTCAGCCGGCGAGACCGGAATGGTCCCCAAGCCGATCGTTCTGCGCATGTTCCTGGTCCATGACGGCCATGCCTGGCAGGTCATGGAGGGCGGCTTGGCGCGGGTGATCGAGCAGGGCGAGCACCTTGCCGGCGCGTTGCCGACGCACGGGCTGTCGAAAGACGTTTGGGTGCTGAACGATGAGCGCAGGGAGATCATCGGACCGGCAATGATGCCGATGGCGTCGCTGCCGATCCGCCGCACCACCGGCGACCTGCCGAGCCGGGTGGCCGACAACCTGTTCTGGCTCGGCCGCTATACCGAGCGGCTGGAGGCGGCCGCGCGTTTGGTGCGCGCCACGCTGGTTCGACTGTCCCGTGGCAATCCGATGCCGCGCGAGGTGGTGGAGCTGGAATGCCTGCTGAGCTGCCTGGCGCATGCGCGGCTGGTCTCGCCGGAAATGCAGGGCGCGGCGTATGGCATTGGCGCGCTGTCCGAGGCGCTGCTGGCCACCGCGCGCGAGGGTGGCACCATCGCCGAGCTGTTCGCCACGGTGGCGCGCATGACCGAGTTGGCACGCGACCGGCTGACCGGCGACATGTACTCCACGTTCACCATCGCGCTGCGCCAGGCGCACGCGGATGCTGTGCGGGCGCGCCGCAGCCTGGATCAGCTTGCCCATGCGATGGTCAGCATACTTCGCTTTGCCGCGACCTTTGCCGGTGTCGCGGCGGAGAACATGGTGCGGGGTGGCGGGTGGCTGTTTCTTGATCTCGGCCGGCGCATCGAGCGTGCCCAGGCGATCGCCGCCGAGGTCGGCATCGCGCTGGATCAGCCGCCGGCGCGCATTGAATCGGGCCTGCGTCTGGTGCTGGAGCTGTGCGATTCCGTTATCACTTATCGCAGTCGTTACTTGACTGTGCTGCAGCCGGCGCCGGTGCTGGACCTGGTGCTGGGCGATGAGGGCAACCCGAGGGGCCTTGCTTTCCAGTTGGAGGCGATTTGGCACCATTTGACCAATGTCGCCGGCCACGACGAAGGTGGGCTTGCCACCGATGCCGCGGCGCTGCTGGCCGATACCGGGGTGCTGGTCCGCCGTGTTGCCGACGCCGCGGATCAGGCGGCCGAGGCGTCGCGACTGACTGCCGACCTGCGTGAGATCGAGGCGGGGATAGGTTCGTTGTCGGATCGGCTGACGCGCCGGTACTTTGCGTTGCTGCCGGCGGCGCAGACCGTCGGCATGGGCGGCGAGGCGCCGGCGCTGCGGGGGGCCGCGTGAGATACGAGGCACGTTTCTCCCCCTCCCCCTGTGGGAGGGGGGCGGGGGGAGGGGTTGGTGCCAGCATCGCACCGAAACATCGTGCCTGCGGGACCTCTCCCCCAACGCCTTCCCACAAGGCGAAGGGGCGAATCCCTGCCTCACCGCCATGAAATACCGTGTCCGCCACACCACAGCCTATGCCTATGGCGAGCCGGTCGATCTTGCTTCGCACATGCTGCACCTGTTGCCTCGGGCGCTGCCACAGCAGGTGGTCAAGAGCGCCGAACTCGACACCACGCCTGTGGCGGCGCGGCGCACCGATGGGACGGATCATTTCGGTAACCGGGTTAGCTGGCTGTTCCTGGACCTGCCGCACGCGGCGTTCGAGGTGCGGCTGAGCGCCAGCGTCGAGGTGTTGTTCCCCGCGCCGCCCGCTGCCGGCGCGACGCCGGCGTGGGATACCATTGCTGCTACGGCTCGTTCCGGTAGTGGCGGATGCTGGCGGATCGCTGAATTCGCGTTCGCCAGTCCGATGGCGCCGGCGGACCCGGAGGCGGGGGCTTATGCCGCGGTGTCATTTCCCACCGGACGGCCGGTGTTGGCCGGGCTGCTGGATCTGACTGCGCGTATTCGCCGCGATTTCACTTTCCGCCCCGGCGTTACGACGATCGCCACGCCCGTCGCCAAGGTGCTGAGGCAGCGTGCCGGCGTTTGCCAGGATTTCACCCATGTGATGATCGCCGGGCTGCGCGCGCTGGGTCTGCCGGCGCGGTATGTGTCCGGCTACATCCGCACGCGCCCGCCGCCTGGCCGCGTGGCGCGGCGCGGCGCGGATCAGTCGCATGCCTGGGTCGGGGCGTGGCTGGGGCCGGAGCATGGTTGGATCGATTTGGATCCGACCAACGATCTGGTGGTGCAGGATGAGCACGTGGTGCTGGGATGGGGGCGCGATTACGGCGATGTCAGCCCGGTGCGGGGCGTGCTGCTGGGGGGTGGGACGCATAAGCTATCGGTGAGTGTCGATTTGGAGGCGGTTTGAAAGGCGGGGCTGGGGCGCAATCCAGGGGTAACCAGGTCCACGACCCCGATTTCGATTTCTTCTGAAACGCGTGGACCGTCCAGATTTCCGGGCCGATACGCAGCGCATAACTCGTTCCGGCCCGCGCGCATCAGGCCCCCGCCGCCGCTGTGGACGCGGCGGCGCGGCGGCGCGGCAGGTCACTCCCGCGCCGCGGCCCGAGACCGCTACCGCCCGACATCGTCAATCCCAGTAATGCCAATGACCATGGTACCAGCGGCGATGGTGCCAATAGTGATGGTGTCCATCCCAATAAACGTTCGTAACGAGACCGTGGGCGGGCATCGCACCGGCGCCGTTCAGGCCGCTGAACGGGGCGGCCGAGGCATGCAGCGAAGTGAGAGCGAACAAGCCCGTCATGGCGACGGCCGCGAGCAGGATTTTACGCATGGTCGAGTCTCCTCTCTTCTTACGCAGCCAATAGTCTGGCACGGGATTTCGACCGAAACATGCCTGAGTGGTAACGGTATTGGGACGATTTGTGTGTGGCCTGTTACATGGCGTCCCGCGGCGGCGGCGATGGTGGGAACCGATCAACTGACCGTAGGGACGACGGTTGCGGGGAATGGCCAGATCAAGCCCGGCCAAGACAAGGTGGGGCGGCTGCGACGAGGTCGGGCGGCTGTCACGCGTTGGGCAGCAAGGTCTCGATAACCGCCTCGTCGTCCCACACCAGCCTGACGCCCACCACCCGCACGCGTGCGCGTAGCACCAACGGCAACCGTACCGCGTCCTTTGGTGTCGTCACCGCAATTGCATCGAGTCGCTTTGCTGTTTCGAGAATGTCTTGAATTTCCGGCGCGGTGTAAGGGTGGTGATCCGGGAATGGCCGGCGCGCCACGATCGTGACGCCGGCCTGCTCCAAGCCGTCGAAGAACTTCTCCGGCCGCGCGATCCCGGCAAAGGCTAACACGCGTTGGCCGATCAGGCCCGCGATCTCCGGCCCCTGCTCCAGCCGCGCGCGCAACAGCGGCAATTCTGCTGGCAACCGCACGACCGCGCCGGTCTCGTCCGCGCCGATCAGCACCGCCGCCTGGCAGCGCGCCGCGCCGGCGGCGACAGGCTCGCGCAGCGGCCCCGCCGGCAACACTTGGCCGTTGCCGAAGCCGCTACCACCATCCACCACCAGCAGCGACAAATCCTTGGCCAGCGTCGGGTTCTGCAGCCCATCGTCCAGCAGCAACGCCTGGGCGCCGGTCGCCACCGCCGCGCGGGCGCTGGCGGCGCGGTCCGCACCGACCCAGGTGGGTGCGATCTCGGCCAGCAGCAGCGCCTCGTCGCCGACCAAGGACACGGGATCGCCCGGCGCGACGCGGTGCACCCCGCGCAACTCGCCGCCATAGCCGCGCAGCAGGACATGCACGGCAACGCCGCGCGCACGCAACCGGTCGGCCAGATCGAGCGCCAGGGTGGTCTTCCCCGCGCCTCCGACGGTGACGTTACCGCAACAGATCACCGGCACCGGCGCGCGCCATCCAGGGCGGGCAATGCGCCGCGCGGTCACCGCACCGACGACCACGCCGATCGGCGCCAGCAGGACCGGCCAGAACGATCGGACCCCATGCAGCCAAAACGCGGGCGGCCGGCGCATGTCAGACGCGGCCGAGGTAACGCTGGGAAGGCGTCCGTGCCGGCAGCAGCGCGATCAGCGCCTGCGCGGTACGATCGGGCAAGTCGGCCCAACGCGCCGCAGCGGCGATCCCCGCAGCACCGGCCGCCGCGCGCCGCCCCGGATCGGCCAGCATCCCCGCGATCCATGCGGTCAGCGCCGGCACGTCGGCGACGCGGGTCAGCGCCCCGGCCGCCTCCAACACCTGCGCGGCATCGAGGAAATTGCCGATATGCGGTCCGACCGCCACGGCGCAGCCCAGCCGCGCCGGCTCCAACGGGTTCTGTCCGCCGCCCGGCGCCAGCAGGCTGCGCCCCACGAACACGATGTCAGCGACCCGATACCACAGACCCAGTTCGCCCAGCGTGTCCGCCAGCCAAACGCCCTGACCCGGTGGCGCCGCACCCAGCGAGCGCCGATGCAGTTGGATGTCCCCGGCCGAGGCGGCAATCTCGGCGCCGCGCTCGGGATGGCGTGGCACGAGGATGGTCAGCAGGCCGGGATGCGCCGGCGCCAACGCGCGGTGCACGGCGAACACCAGTGCCTCCTCGCCCGGATGCGTGCTTGCTGCCAACCAGATCGGGCGGTTCGCCAGCACGGCCCGCAGGCGTTCCAGTTCCGCGGGTTCGGCCAGCAGTGGCGGGGCGGCGAATTTCAGGTCCCCGGGCGCGCTGACCGTGTGGGCGCCAAGTTGCTCCAGCCGCGCCGCATCCGCCGGCGAGCGCGCCTGCACGGCGGCGAAGCAGCCCAGCACCTCACGCGCCAGCCCAGGGACCCGCCGCCACCCCGCCATGCTGCGTTCTGACATCCGTGCGTTGATCAGCATGACGGGAATGCCGCGCCGACGACTGGCGAACAGCAGGTTGGGCCACAGCTCGCTCTCGACGAACCCCGCGGCATCGGGGCGCCAATGATCCAGGAAACGCGCCACCCAGGCCGGCACGTCCAGCGGAACGAAACGATGCAGGAAGTGTTCCTCCAGCCCGGCCTCACGCCGGCGCGTCAGCAGCGTGGCCGAGGTCACCGTCCCCGTGGTCAGCAGCACCGTCAACTCGGGGGCGCGGGCGGCGAGCGCGGCCAGCACCGGCAGGATCGACATCGTCTCGCCGACACTGGCGGCATGCAGCCACAGCAGGCGCCCCGGCGGTCGCGGCGTGACGTCGATGCCGCGCCGCTCGGCCAGCCGGCCTGCGAGTTCCTTGCCGCGGCGCAGTCGTCGCCGCAGCATCAGCCGCAATAACGGTGCCGCCGCGGTGGTCGCCGCCGCCCACACCGCCGCCCAGGGGGACGCCGAAGGCGTCATGCCCCGCACAGCCGGTCCGCCCGATCCGCCGCCTCGGTCAGCGCCGCCGCAATCTCCGGCAAAGCGTCTTGCCAGCCGTCGCGGGGGACGCTGATGGCCGGCAGGCAGACCAGCACGCCGCGCCCGAACGGCAGCGGCACTACCATGCGGTCCCAGCTTCGCAACACGCGCCGGCGCGAGGTCTGCGCCGCGCAAGGCAACACCGGCGCGCCGGACAATGCGGCGACCTGCGCCACACCGGGGGCGGCCACCCGCCGCGGGCCGCGCGGGCCGTCCGGGGTGATGACCAGGTGCTCGCCGCGCGCCAACAGCGGCAGCGCCGCCCGCATCCCGGCCGCGCCGCCGCGCCGCGAGGAGCCGAACACCGTCGCCACCCCGAAGCGCCGCATCACCGAGGCGATGAGCTGCCCGTCGCGATGCAGGCTGATCAGGACATTCATCCGCTGGGCCGGGTTCATGCGCCGCGCCTTTAGCCACAGCATCGGCATCAGCGGCAGCCGCTCATGCCAGAACGCCGCCACCAAGGCGCGGTTCGCGACGTGTGGCGCCATGTGCTCGGCCCCGTCCAGCACCCAGCGCGTGGTGCGCAGGGCGAACAGCAGATACAGGCCCGCCAGCCAGGCCAATGTCGCCTGGGTTGCCGGATGCCGCAGCAGGCGCTTCATGTGCAGGCGGTAGCATGTGGGGCCAAGCCGGCAAAGCTAGCGCGCAGTGGCCCTGATCCACGCCAGCAGCCCCGCGGCCATGTCCCGCCAGGCCGCGCCTGTATCGACTGGTTTATACGGCGAGCCCGGAGCGGCGATCAGGTCGCGCAGCGCCGCTGCAAGCGCGTCCGCATCGGGCGGACACAGGGTGGCGAGCGGTTCGTCCTGCAACTGCTCGATCAGTCCGCCGACGCGCGTCGCCACCACGCGCCGGCCGGCCGCCAGCGCCGCTGCCGCGACGCCGCTTTGGCTTGCCTCGGTGTAGGTGAGGACCAACGCATCCGCCCAGCCGAGCAATGCGCCGACCTCGTCCTCGGGCACCCAGCGGTTCTCCACCGCGACGCCGGGCAGCGCCCGCAGCACCGTCAGCGCCGGCGTCTCCGGCCCGCTGCCGACGACGCGAATCTCGACCTCCGAGCGCGGCCCGGGATGGCTGGCCAGATGGCGCGTCAGACGGGATAGCGTCTCCGCCAGCAGGTCCAAGCCCTTGTATGGCAGCAATCGGCCGAACGACAGCAGGCGCAATGGGCCGCCATGCGCCAGTGGCGGCGGCGGTGGTGGTTCGAACGTCACCGGCGGATGCCGTGCGACCAGCAGCGGGCGATCGGCTGAACCGGCCAGGCGCTGGATGCGCAGTCGGTTGGCGACGTGCGCGGTCAGCGCGACGACCGCGTTGGCACGGCGGCAGAGCAGGCGCTGCAGCAGCATCTCGAACGGCATCCCGTCGCCCGGATGCGCCTGGGCGTCGTGCACCACGACGATGACGGGCAGGCGCAGCCACTGCAGTGCGGCGACCATCAGCAGATCCAGCGGCCCAGGCTGTGCGCAGATGGCCAGGTCCGGCCGCAAGGCCCGGACGCGGCGCACCAAGCCTGGCAGCGCCAGCGGTGCCAGCAGCAGGCGGATCAGGTAGCCGACGACGCTGTCATAGGTATCCACCAGCAGGTCGCAGTGCGGCGCTGCCGGCCCGCGCAGCAGCTCGGCGCGGCTGGAGAGCGACAGGGCGACCCAGGTGCCCGGGACCGCGCGCAACCCGTCGGCCAGCAGTGCCGCGAAGCGTGGTGCACCGCCGCGCCGCCCCCATTGCCAGACCAACACGCGGGTCACGGCATGGGCAGCCCGATGCCACGCAGCGCGTCCGCGAGCGGGGCGGTGGTCAGCCGGGCCATTGCCGCCGCGCGTGCCCGCGCGCCCAGTTCCGCGCGCAAGGCCGGATCGTCGGCCAGTTGGCGTAGTTGCTCGACCGCCTCATCGTGGTCGGCTTCGGCCCAGACCGCTCCCGGAATGTCATAGACGCCGCGGGGATCGTGCACCGGGACCAGGCGATAGCCGATCGGCACGGCGCAGGTTGCGTCCATGAAGTCCATATTACCGGACCATCCGGTCGCGATCACCGGCTTGCCCAGCAGCATCGCCTCGGCCGGCACCAGACCGAAGCCCTCGGACCGATGCAGCGACAGCACGATATCGGCGGAGGCGATCAGGGAACGGCTGCGGTGCGGCGGGAGCGTTCCGGTGTCGAGCCGAATGTTGCGCGACCCGCCGATCGCGTCACGCAGCCGCGCAAGGTCCGCCGGGAAATGCCCGGGATAGCCGACCTTGATGAGCAGCAGCCTGTCGTTTCGATCACCGAACGCGGCACGGAACGCGGCGACCGCTGCGAGCGGGTTCTTCCGCTCGAACGACGATGCCAGATTGAACGAGACCAGCACGGTGACCACGTCCGGCGGTACGCCGAAGCCGTGGCGGTCGGGCTCCGCGGTCGGCGGAGTGATCGCCAGCGGGTGAGGCACCACACGCACGCGGCCCGGCAACAATGCGTTCAGCGCGGCAGCGGTGAACGTCGATGGCACCCAGACCTCGTGCACGAATTTCAGTCCGACACGCCATTCCGGGGGCACGATAGGCAATTCCCACGCCCAGTAGCCGATGATGCGACGATGGCGTAGCACGTCACGGCCGAGCCGCAACATGGCCAGCGGCAGCAGCGGTGCGTTGATGTGCAGCACCAGCGGCGCGCCCGCGGGCGGCTGCTCGCTCCGGGGGACCGTCGGGTCGGCTGCGTGCTCGCGCACTGGCGGGCCGACATCCAGCGACCAGGTTGGCAGGCCCAGTTGCCTGGCGCCCAGCAGCATCAGCCGGGCGCCTTCGCCAAGGCCGGAGGCGCGAGACAACTCGCCGCCAACCGCCAGGCCGTGCGCCGGCGGCGACGGGGTGCGGTCAGGTCTTGGCGCGATCAACGCCGTGGCTTGCGTCAACGCCCGCCGACGCGCCTGAGCGGGCAACCACCGCCAGAGCCGGTGCAGCGGGCGTGGACGGAAAACTTCAGTGCTATCAAGCATGCGCGACCAGGGACCGTGCCGGCACCGCCGCGCCGCGGCAAGGGGCGATCGGTCAAATGCCGTTGTTCACACGACATGCACTGCACTGCTAACCCCAGGAATCCCCGCACCGCGCGAAGCATTTCCGCTGACACGACAATAACATATTGAATAAGCTTGTTCTTCCGGCCTACTGGCCACGATCGTGCCCGGCGCGGCAAAGCTAATTCTGCCGCCGATGAACGCCGATGAACGCCGATAAGACCAATGCTTCACAGGCCCAGTGGCACTGCCTGCCCCGGCGGAGGCCGGGGATGCGCTTGATCTCCAGGTGCGGGTTGCCGAAGTTGCGCAGCAGGCAGACCTGCAAGCCCGCCGCCCGAAGGTAGTTGATGCATTCGGCGCGATGGATGTCAGCTATCGCCTTGATGGCCTTCAGCTCGACGATCACCAATTCCTCGACCAGCGGGTCCACCGCCCAGCAGGTCCACCGCCCAGTCGCCGACGATGAACCCGTCGTGCATCACGGTGACGCCGCGCTGCCACGCAACCGCAAGGCTGACCCCCGCCTTCGCAGGCGGGGCAATCGCATTTGGCATCATGCATCAACGTGGGAGAGCTATTGATCGAGCGTCACGCGTCGATCGCACGTCAAGCAAGCCAGAATAACACGGAGCACACGGAGAAAGATCACGCCACGGCGCGCACGGAGAAGCAAAGTGATCGCGCCTCGCGGAAGGCTATTCAGCTAGCTTGCGCGAAGCGCCATATCTTAGCTTCTCCGTGCACTCCGTGGCGTGATCTTTCTCCGTGTGCTCCGTGTTATTCTAGCTTACTTACTTGCCTGCGTGATGGCCCTGTCACCCTGAAGCCCTCCATATCCGCCCAAATGCGATCGGCCTGCCTTCGCCGGGGCAGGCTCTTGCGACGCTCATGTGCAAGTGCGTTTTCGTCCACCTTCTCAAGAAATCCAGCTCCAAGAGCATTGGAGACAGTCAGCGCACTGCCGATGATCGGCCCCGTCAGATAATCCAGCACGGTGTATCTTCATCGGCGTTCATCGGCGTTCATCGGCGTTCATCGGCGTTCATCGGCGTTCATCGGCGTTCATCGGCGGCTAAAAATTCCTTGCTTCCTCCGCACCAACACATCACCGAAAAGTTGACAGGTTCATCGGTTCGGCGCCGCCGCTTCAATCGGCGGCAGGTCTATGACGGCGCAATACGTCAGGCCTGTTTTGGTTGCGGCCAATGGGCCGCGCTGCGTTGGCCAGGTGCGATCTCGCGCAGCGCCGCGATCTGTTGTCGACCGGGACGCCGATCACGCGCAGGCCGAAGATCACGATCGCGGTCATCACCAGCGCGACCGGCATCGCCTGGATCGACCGGCGGATCAGCCAGGTTGTCATGGGTCCGCCGCGCCTGTCTCCCGCATGCCAGCGCGAGCGAACGGCCACGCCGGGCGCATAGCCAAACTGTGTCCGGCGGCGCCGCTTGCTGTGAATAGCGGCCCGTATAGACTGCCGCCATGCCAGCAGACCTGCACCCGACCCGCGTTGCCACCGCCGAGATGCTCGAGCGGCTGGTCGCATTCGACACCACCAGCCGCAATTCCAACCTGGCGCTGATCGCGTTCGTGCGGGAATTTCTCGACGCCAACGGCGTTCCCTATCGCGTGAGCACCGATGCGACCGGGGACAAAGCCAACATCCACGCCATAATCGGCCCGCAGCAGGCTGGCGGCATCGCGCTGTCCGGGCATGTCGACACCGTGCCGGTCGATGGTCAGAACTGGTCCAGTGACCCGTTCAGCCTGCGCCGCCATAACGGCAAGCTGTATGCGCGCGGCGCCTGCGACATGAAGGGCTTCGTCGCCGCCTGCCTGGCCGCGGTGCCGGACATCCGCGCGCGGGGCCTGGCGCGCCCGCTGCACCTGTTCATCAGCTACGACGAGGAGACCGGCTGCGAAGGTGCGCAACGGCTGGTCCGCGATCTGGACAACTCCGGACTGAAGCCGGCGCTCTGCGTGGTCGGCGAGCCGTCCGGCATGAAGCCGATCCTGGCGCACAAGGGCAAGCTCAACCTGCACGTCCGGGTGCGCGGCAAGCCGGGGCATTCCAGCGAGCCCGACAAGGGCGTCAACGCCATTTTCGCCGCTGCCCAGGCAATCAACTATGTCGCGTCGGAGGCACGTCGTTTCGCTCAGGAAGGCCCGTTCGAGGACGGCTTCGACCCGCCGCACACCACCATCCATGTCGGCACGATCCAGGGCGGCAGCATCCTGAATATCATTCCCGAGCACGCCGAGTTCATCATGGAGTGGCGCAACATTCCGGGCGATGACGCCAATCGCGAAGTGGAACGATTGAAGGCGCATGTCGCGACGCATATCGAGCCGGCGATGCACGCGGTCGATCCGGCCACCGGGTTCAGCTACCAGGTGACCAACGTCATGCCGGGCATGGCGATCGCGCCCGACCATGCGTTGACCTCGCTGGTCAAACAGCTCACCGGGGCGAACAGCGCGGGCAAGGTGAGCTACGGCACCGAGAGCGGCTACTACCAGGCGGCCGACATTCCCACCATCATCTGCGGTCCCGGCCACATCGCCCAGGCGCACCAGCCGGATGAGTGGGTCGCGCAGGACCAGCTTGACGCCTGCGACGCCTTCATCCGCCGGCTGGCCGAGAAGCTGCTCGTCTGAGGCGGCATGCATGGGTCAGCGCGTCATCCATCCGCCGGCGCCGCCCTTCGAGGTCCGTCTCGCCGTGCCGGACATTGCACCCTGGCTGGACGGCAATACCGGCGTGCGCGGCTTCACCACGCGCGCGGCGTCGCGCCCCGGGCCGCATGTCGCGCTGCTGGGGCTGACGCACGGCAATGAGATCTCCGGCGGTATCGTGCTGGATCGGCTGCTGCGCGCCGGGTTTGTGCCGACGCGCGGCCAGGTGACCTTCGGGTTCGTCAACCTGGAGGCGTTCCAGCGATTCGATCCGCGCCAGCCGACCGCCTCGCGGTTTGTCGACGAGGACATCAACCGCGTCTGGGACGTCGATGTTCTCGACGGCCCGCGGCATTCCATCGAACTGGAGCGGGCGCGCGAGATCCGGCCGCTGCTGGACACGGTGGACGTGCTGATCGACCTGCACTCGATGCTGTGGCCGTCGGAGCCGGTGACGCTGTGCGGCGAGACCGAGAAGGGCAAGCGGCTGGCGCTGGATAATCGCAGTGCCGGCGATGGTGGTGGCGGACCGCGGCCATGCCGGCGGCAAGCGCATCATCGATTATCCGCGTTTCGCTGATCCTGACACGCCTTATGTCGGCAACCTGATCGAGGCCGGGCAGCACTGGGAGCCGGCGACGGTGGACATCGCGCGCGAGGTGGTCGGTGCGCTGCTGCACCGTCTGGAGATGGCGCCGGTATGCGATGCGCTGCCGCCGCCGCTGCCGCGCGCCCGGCCGCGCTTCGCCAGGGTGACGCGGGTCGTTACGGCCATGACGGCGAATTTCAGCTTCACGCAGGAGTATCGCGGTGGCGATGTCATCGTCAGGCGCAACACCGTGATCGCGCTGGATGGCTCGACGGAGATCCGCACGCCGCACAACGATTGTTTGCTGGTAATGCCGAGCCTGCGGCCGAGCCGGGGGCACACGGCGGTGCGGTTGGGGAGGTTCGAGTAGGCCGGGACGCAGTCCACACCTACCGCTGGTGGGAGGTCGGTGAACGGAGCGGCTCACCGGTGAGGGTGGTACGGCGGCACCCCTTTATACCAGTGGCCCTAAATACCAGTGGCCCTAAACATTGACGCACGGACCGCTACCCCTCGTCATGCCGGCGCAGGCCGGTATCCACGACTTTCTTTGCTGCAACGAAGGCAAGTCGTGGATACCGGCCGGAGCCTGTCCTCAGGCGGCCCGTTGGGCCGACCCGGGGGCCGGCATGACGGGGGGGTGGCACCGAAAAGTCGGTCGTTCTGGCGCCTGGTATACCCAACGCTCGCCGGAACCTGTGCCCTGCCGCACCTCCGCAAGCAAGGATCACCACAGAGACACGGAGACACGGAGCAGAAAAGCCAAGTGATCAACTTGATATTCTTCTCTGTGTCTCCGTGCCTCTGTGGTGATTCTTTATTGCAAATAGTTATCAAAGACACGGATTCCCCCGTGCGAGTGGTATATTACCCTCGGCACTTTACGCCTCGACGTCTCCCACAAGTGTGGAAGGTGGACTGGCGTCCTGCCGCGTGTTCTGTCGGCGTCAGAGTATACTACTGCATCCTGCCGCGCCGCGTCTCGGCTTCACCACTGCGCCAACCGCTCTGCCAGCCATGCCCCGGCTGGCCCAGGCGGCGTGTCGGTACGATGGATCAATCCGATCGGATAGTGATGCTCCGGCGCTTCGCACACCTGCAGCCGCACCAGCCGGCCGGCGGCCAGATCATCCTTCACCATGTCCTCGGGCATATTGCCCCATCCCAACCCGGCCAGCAGCAGCGCGTGCTTGGCCCCCAGGTCCCCCAGCCTCCAGGTGCGCAGCGCCAGCACGCCGAAATCCTGTCCCTCGGTCAGCGCCGTGCGATCGGTCAATACAAGCTGCACCTGCTCGCGCAGCACCGCGCTGTCGGTCGGCCCGCGATCCGCAGTGCCTGCGCCGGGCTCCTGCGCCCGAGCCGCCGGATGGGTCGGCGCCGCCACCGGGATCAGCCGCACCTCGCCGATCGCGCGCCGCTCCAGCGTGTTCGGCGTGGTCGCCATCCAGCCGCTCACGCCAAGCTGGCACGCCCCGTCCAGCACAAGCTGCGCCACGCCGCCCAGCGTCTCGACCCGCAGCCGCAGCCCGACGGTCGGGAATTCGCGGGCGAAATCGTTCAGTGCCGCGACCAGCCGGGCGGTCGGAAACATGACATCGACCGCCAGCCCCAGTTCCGCCTCCAGCCCGCGGCGCAGCGCCGCCGCCCGCGCGCGCATCTCGTCCACCAGCCGACCCACCCGCCGGGCGTCCGCGATCAGCGCCCGCCCAGCCTCCGTCAGCACCGGCCGCCGTGCGTCGCGCGCGAACAGCGCCACGCCAAGCTGCGCCTCCAGGTTGGCGATGGTGTAGCTGATCACCGACTGCGCCCGGTTGAGCCGCCGCGCCGCCGCCGAGAAGCTGCCCGCCTCCACCACGGCGGTCAGCACGTGCAGTTGGTCGAGAGTGGGTGTTCCCGTTTCAGTCATATCCATAATATCGATGATGATCTTCGATATTATGCCAGTTCTATCGATGCCACACCAGCCCTACCTGTGCTCCTGACATCCGCAGCGCGTGGATCAAGGAGCACACCGCCATGCCGACACCGACCGCCACCAAAGTCCTGATCGCCTTCTATTCCCGTGACAGCGCCACCGAGGCGCTGGCAAAGGCCGTCGCCGAGGGCGCCGGTGCGGCCGGCGCCGAGGTCCGTCTGCGCCGCGCCCGTGAGTTGGTCGGCCAGGACGTCATGGCACGCGTCCCGGGCTGGGCCGATGCCGCCGCCCGCATGAACTCGGCCTACCCTGCTCCCACCGAGGAAGACGCGGTCTGGGCCGACGCCATCATCTTCGGCACGCCCACGCGCTTCGGCGCCCCCACGTCCGAGTTGCGTGCGTACATCGAGACGCTCGGCGGCGCCTGGTTCCAGGGCAAGTTCAATGGCAAGGCTGGCGGCGCGTTCGGCGCTACCTCGAGCCGCCACGGCGGCAACGAGAGCACGTTGCTGTCGCTTTACAACACCTTCGCCCATCTCGGCCTGATCATCGTGCCGACCGGCTACGCCGACGGGGCCATGTTCAAGGCCGGCACACCGTACGGCGCCACCGCTGTGGTCCCGCCCAACGCGACCCCAAATGAGGACGATCTGGCCGCCGCCCGTTTCCAGGGCCGGCGCGTCACCGAGGTCGCCGCCGCGCTGAGGGCGGCAAAGTCGCCAGCCTGAATCAATGCCAGCCTGAATTAATGATTGATTTAACTGTTGAATTAACCATCCAAAGTGGAGAAAGGGACCACAATGATCACCATCCGCAAATCCGCCGATCGCGGCGGAGGCAACAATGGTTGGCTGGATAGCAAGTTCAGCTTCTCGTTCGCCGACTATCGCGACCCGCGCCACATGGGCTTCGGCCCGCTGCGCGTCATCAACGAGGACCACATCGTGCCGGGCGCTGGCTTCCCAACGCACCCGCACCGCGACATGGAGATCCTGACCTGGGTGCTGGACGGCGCGGTTGCGCACCGCGACAGCGAGGGCAACGAGGCCGTCGTCCGCCCCGGCGAACTGCAACGCATGAGCGCCGGCACGGGCATTCGCCACTCGGAGTTCAACGCCTCGCCGACCGACCCGTTGCACCTGCTGCAAATCTGGATCCAGCCCGAGCGTCAAGGCCTGGCCCCGGGCTACGAGCAGACCGCCTTCACCGACCTGGACGGCAAGCTGCGCCTTGTCGGCGCACGCGACGGCCGCGACGGCGCGGTGACGATCCACCAGGACGCCGAACTCTGGGCCGCCCGCCTGGCCGCCGGCCAGGAAGCCGCCTTCGCGCCGAAACCCCACCGCGTGCAGTGGCTGCAAGTCGCTCGCGGCGCGGTAGATCTGAACGGCCAGCATCTGACCGTCGGCGATGGCGCCGCGATCAGCGACGAAGCGGCGCTGACGCTGCGTGCCGAAGGCCCAGCCGAATTGCTGCTGTTCGACATGGGCGCATAGTCCGGGGGCGCATAGCGCTACGCCGACGGCCGGCGGTCTCGGATCGCCCGCAAGAAGGCAGATTCCACCACGGAGGCACGGAGACACGGAGGCACGGAGGCACGGAGGCACGGAGAAGCAAGGCAATCAAAAGCGCTTCGCGCGAAGCGCCGTTGCTGCTTTCTCTGTGCCTCTGTGCCTCTGTGGTGAATCTGTCTTTCTTTCGGAAGGTAAACCTCACTCGACCGGTGCTGCCACCCCAAGCCCACGCGCACCCGGAATTCCCGTCCCCCGCGATCTGTTCTAGACACATCTCGAACCCATCGAAGAAGGACGGATCATGGCGCGGCGACTCCGGGTTGCGGTCCAGATGGACCCGATCGAAAGCATCAACATCGATGCCGACTCCACCTTCCCCCTGATGCTGGAGGCGCAGCAGCGCGGCTACACCCTGCATCATTACGATGTCCGCCAGATGTCCCTGCGCGAGGGCGTCAAGCGCCAGGGCACAAGCCGCGAAGAACGCCTGTTCGCCCGCGCCCGTCCGGTGACGGTGCAGCGCGTCAAAGGCGCGCACTACACCTTCGGCGAGACCGAAACGCTCGACCTGAGTACGATGGACGTGATCCTGATGCGCCAGGACCCGCCGTTCGACATGGCCTACATCACCGCGACGCACCTGCTGGAGCACATCCATCCAAAGACGCTGGTGGTGAACGACCCCGCCGCGGTCCGCAACGCGCCGGAAAAACTGCTGGTCACGCATTTCCCCGACCTGATGCCGCCCACCATGATCTCGTGGGACCTCGAGGCGATCCGCGCCTTCCGCGCCGAATTCAAGGACATCATCGTCAAGCCACTGTTCGGCAACGGCGGCGCCGGCGTGTTCCGCATCAAGCCCGACGACGAGAACCTGGCCGCGCTGCTGGAAATGCACTTCGCCCGTTCGCGCGAGCCGCTGATGTTCCAGCGCTACGAGCCGGCGGTGCGCCAGGGCGACAAGCGCATCATCCTGGTCGACGGCGAGGCGATGGGCGCCGTCAACCGCGTGCCCGCGGCCGGCGAGGCGCGATCGAACATGCATGTCGGCGGCCGCCCGGAGA
Source organism: uncultured Alphaproteobacteria bacterium (assembly GCA_963826975.1). Classification (GTDB taxonomy): domain Bacteria; phylum Pseudomonadota; class Alphaproteobacteria; order Acetobacterales; family Acetobacteraceae; genus Palsa-883. The sequence continues at coordinate 31,328 of CAWGZJ010000004.1, forward strand.
AATGCGAGATGTCCGCGCGCGACCGCGAGATCTGTGCCGCCATCGGACCGACTTTGCGCGAGCAGGGAATGATCTTCGTCGGCATCGATGTGATCGGCGACTGGCTGACCGAGATCAATGTGACCTCGCCGACCGGCATCCAGGAGATCGCGCGCTTCGACGGCGTGCACCTGGAGCAGGCGATCTGGGACCGGATCGAGGCGAAGTTGGCGACCGTTCCGGGGTAATCGGGACCACTTGCAAGCGGGCGAATGGGCCGATGGCACATGGTTTGGGCCCGTCATGACGTGTTATACTGGCGGCCGAAAGTCCCAACTCTCCACCCGTCATGGCCGGCGAAGGCCGGCCATCCACGACTTTGCTTCTCGCAGCAAGTAAAGTCGTGGATGGCCGGCCATGACGGGGTGGGCAGCGTCCGTCAATACTTTCGGCCGCTGGTATTAAGCCGCGGGATGCACTCACAGCAGTTGATCGAAAACCGCCCACACCACTGAATACTTGCGATACGACAACGGGAGGACATCAATGCCCCAGCGGCACAAACCCAACCAATTCGGTCGCATCTTCACGCCCGACGAGGCGTGGCTGGCCCGGCGCCCGCCGGAGCCGATCCTCGATCCGGGCCTGCCGATCATCGACACGCACCATCATCTGTGGATACGCGCCGACCATCGCTACCTGTTGGACGAGTATCTCGCCGACGTCGCCACCGGCCACAACCTGGTATCCAGCGTGTTCCTGCAATGCCATTCGATGTATCGCGCCGACGGCCCCGCGGAATTGCGCCCGATCGGCGAGACCGAGTTCGTCAACGGCATCGCCGCGATGAGCGCAAGCGGAATGTTCGGCACCCCCCGCGTCGCCGCCGGCATCGTCGGCTATGCCGACCTGACCTTGGGCGATCGCGTGGAACCGATCCTGGAAGCCCACATCCGCGCGGGCGGAGGCCGCTTTCGCGGCGTGCGCGATTCCGGCAATTACGATCCCGACCCGATCATCGGCAACGGCGCGTCACAGCCGCACCGCTACTTGCGTCCCGAGTTCCGCGCCGGCCTGGCACGGCTGACGAAACTCGGCCTGTCGCTCGACGCCTGGACCTTCTTCACCCAGATGCAGGATACGATCGACCTCGCGCGCGCCTGCCCGGACGCCAACATCATCATGGGCCATTGCGGCGGCCTGCTCGGCTACGGCCCCTACGCCGGCAGGCGCGACGAGGTCTTCACCGCCTGGAAAGCATCGATCACCGAGTTGGCGAAATGCCCAAACGTCAGCATGAAGCTGGGCGGCATGATGATGCGGCTCGCTGCGTTCGACTACCTGGCGATGGACGCGCCGCCCGCCTCGGAGGACCTGGCGGCGCATTGGCGTCCCTACATAGAGACCTGCATCGAGGCGTTCGGGGCGAACCGCTGCCTGTACGAAAGCAATTTCCCGGTCGACAAGATGGGCATCGGCTGGGCCGCATTGTGGAACGCCTTCAAGCGCATTTCCGCCGCCGCCTCGCCCGACGAGAAGACCGCTCTTTTCAGCGGCACCGCCCGTCGCGTCTACCGATTGGCCTGAGCAAACGGGGGAAAAACGCAGGGCGGAAAAGCCTTGCCCCCGGCCCCTTGATGCGGGGGGTAGCGCCTTCCGCCACCCTAAGCCTCCTTGCCCCGCGCCGCCCCATCAACCCAAAAAATCGTCACCCGAAATGCAACACCCCCACATCGCCGCCGCCATACTCACCGCGCTCGCACTCTCGCCGCCGCCAGCACACGCACAACAGCAACACCGCGTCGCATGCCCCATCGACCCGCCAGCGGAATGGAAACTCCCCAAGCCCGCGCCGCTCAATCAGGCAGCCGTCCTCTCGCAACCCGTCGGCGAACCGATCGACGAAAGCTCACCACCATCCCTGGCGCCCGACCAGGGATTCGCGCGCGGCAACGTCTGGCACAATGTCTGGGTCATGGGCGACGAGCCAGGCTGGGCGCGCTACATCGATTGCCAGTACCCGAGGCTCCAAACGGATCCTCCGCCTCAAAGCTGATGGCGTGAAACAGTGCGAACAGACCGCGCAACCGTACTCGGCAAAGCAGGGTGTGGCGGACAACGCGGTGCAGACGATGACCTGCGATTGAGAACCGGCTGATACCGCCCTGCCCTAGCCAAACGCCGGCGCCACCTGCTGCATGAACCGCGCCATCTCCTCCTTGACCTGCGTGTGCGGCTTCAGTCCGACGTTGAAATACAGGATCACCTCGTCGATGCCGACTGCTTCCAACTGCCGCAGCACCTCGGTCATGCGCGCCGCCGACCCGAGCAACACCGAGTTCTCGGTCAGGTCCTCCGGCTTTACCGTCCGCAGTCGCTCCACCATCCCAATGAAATAGCGATAGCTCGGCGGCGCGGTGGCCGGATCGCCGGGGAAAGCGGGAATGACGCACTCGCGGTAGTAACGGATCTGCCGAGCCCGCGCCGCGGCTTCCTCCGCTGGTGTGTCGGCGAAATGAATGAAATAGCTGCACATCAGCCGCCCAGGTCGTGTGCCGTGCCTGGCGCAAGTCGCGTGATACAGATCGGCCACCTGACGCAGCCCGCCAAAGCTCAACGCCGCGGCGAATGGCGCCACGATCAGACCGCAGCCCAACCGCGCGGCCAACTCGATCGACGGCTGCGAGAACGATGCGACATAAGACGGGATCGGCCGCTGCGCCGGACGCGGCGTAATCATCACGTCATCGAACGCATAATGCCTGCCGTGGTGCGAGATCGGCGCGTCGGCGGACCACAGCCGACGCACGATCTCCATGCCCTCCTCGAAGATCGCCTGGTTGTTGTCGAACGATACGCCGAGCGGCAGGTATTCGCGCCGGTCATAGCCGCGTCCGGCGGCAAAATCGACGCGCCCGCCAGACAGCAAGTCGAGCGTGGCCCACTGCTCCGCGACGCGGATCGGATGATGCAGCGGCAGCACCGTCACCGCGGGCGCCAGGCGGATGCGCTGCGTGCGCGCCGCGACATAGCTCAACGCGAGATCCGGGCAGGACAGCACGCCCAACGTGCTGAAATGGTGTTCGCCGATCCACGCCGAATGCAGCCCCACATGTTCGGCATAGACCGCTTCGTCGATGATGTCGGTAACGAACTGGTTGGGTGCGCGCGAGTTATCGCGATAGGCGTTGTCGCTGAGCGTGAAATAGCCGAATTGCATTGATCGCCTCCCCGGGTGATGTCAGCCGCCTTGCCAACGTTTCCTGTTTGATCGGCTTCTCCGCAGCGAGTTTGGCCATTCTTTCGGGCACCCCGCAAGGACGGCGGCACCCGTTAGAAGTCTCCGGTTTGCAACCGGCACCGGCGGTCATATCAGTCGCTTGTCGACGGGAGCAGCTTTCAACCACCATCATCACCGCGTAGAATGAACCCTCGCACCTCACCAGCCGCAATCGGTGCACAACCAACGATCGTTACGGAAACAGGTGTCACATCAATGCCGCACCAGCTCCGCTTTTCCGTCCTCGTCCTGCCCAACGTCCCATGGCCCGACTTCCTGCGCCGCTGCCGTCAGGTCGAGGACCTTGGCTTCGACGCCATCGGCCTTGCCGATCACCTGGTCGATTGGGCCGGCGGCCAGGGGCCATGGTTCGAGCTGTGGTCACAGCTTTCCGCCATTGCCATGGCCACCACACGGATCCGCCTGGCCACCCTGGTCGCGCAAATCCCGCTCCGCAATCCCGCGCTGTTCGCGTTGCAGGCGCTGACCGCCGATCACATCTCCGGCGGCCGGCTCGATCTCGGGCTTGGCATCGGGCTGCCGATCGATCCCTCCTACCGCATGATGGGCATCGAGAACTGGACTGCCAAGGAACGCGTTGCCCGCTTCGGCGAGTATGTCGATCTGGTTGACCAACTGCTGACCTCCGAGAAGGTCTCGTACCGGGGCCGTTACTACCAGACCGATGCCGCCGCGCTCGCTCCGCGCCCGGTGCAGTCGCCGCGGCCACCGATCATCATTGCCGCGATGGGGCAAGTGATGCTGGGTCACGCCGCGCGGCACGCTGATATCTGGAACAGCCTGAGCTTCGCCAAGACGTTTGAGGCGCAACTCGAAGAAACCCGCCAGCGCATCGCCGGCATCGACGCACGCTGCGCCGCGATCGGGCGCGATCCGGCCAGCCTGCGACGCTCCTACCTGATGTTCGATCCGGCCGCCCGCTCAAGCGGTGGCATGATCAGCTATTACGAATCCGAGGAGACCTTCACGCGGATGGTGCAACAGGTGATCGCGCTCGGGATCTCCGAGGTGGTCCTGTATTATCCGATGCTGGATCGTCAGATGCCGACGCTCGAGCGAATCGCCCGGGATGTGCTGCCGGCGCTGAAATCCGCGCATGCCGCCGGCGTTGGGCGCTGACCTGCGGGCGACCTTCTCGGATCGTGCGCCCGACGCGCGGCAACGACGACCCTGAACCGAGATATCAACCTGGTACCGCGCCTACCCGGCATTCGCCCAGCCGCCGTCTGCACCAGCCCGTAACCACGCCCGCACGCCGGCCGCGCTGCCGAACGCCTCGGCCACCCGCAACCCTACCCCGCCGAGCCGCCGCGCCGCCTCGATGCCATCCTCATCGGTCACATCATCGCCGACAAACACTGGCACCCGCCCGGCGAACGGCTCGCGCCGCATCAGCGCCTCTACCGCGGTGCCCTTGTCGGCGCCGTGCGGGCGCAACTCCCACGCCATGTGCGCCGGCACGATGACGAAGCGGTCCGATCCGTCGGCCAGGGCCGCCATCGCCTCGCCCAGCACCGGACCCAACTCCGGCGCGGCGCGGTAGTGCAGGACGAAGCCGTTTGCCTTGGGTTCCAGCATCGCGCCCGGATGCGCCGCGGCAATGCGCGCCGCGGCGGCGAACCACGCGTCGGGCGGTCTCGGCAGTTCGAACCGATCCAGTGCCTCGCCCGGTGCATATCGGATTGCCCCGCCATGCTCGCCGGCGATCGCCTGCACCGCGTCCCCCAACAGCGCCTCGATCTGCTCGACCGGGCGCCCGCTGACCACCGCCAGCGCGCCGCCCAGCCGGACGCGCAGCGCGCGCAATGACGCGATCAACTCGGGCGACGCCACCACGGCATCGGGTGTCGGCGCGATATCCACCAGCGTGCCGTCAAGGTCGAGCAACAGCGCCATGCGCGTGAGCGGTGGCAGCACTGGCGACCGCGGCACCGGATGCACCATCTACGGCCGGCAACCCAGCACCCGCACGTCGTAGATCGGGTGTTGCAACATCGAGACCGAGGGGTCGGATTTCAGGATCCAGCCGTGGAAGCCCGGCAAATCAGGGTGGCTGTCGGTGATGTCGAGGAACGCGGTGGCGTCCGTCTTCTCGTTCGGCGTGCTGACATCGCAGGCCCGCACGGCGATGGTCAGCGCGCCGTATTGCGCTGACTGGCCGGCCTTGATGTCAAGGGTGGCCGACTGCGCATCGACCTTGTCCAGCAACTGGAGCACCGCGGTGCTTTGCGGCTGCCAGGTCGCCGCCACCGCCGGCGCGGAGGTGTACGCCGGTGGTGCCGTGGTGTCGGCCGGAGAGGCCGGTCGCGCGGCGGCGCCCCGCGTGGTGCCCGGCTGTCCGTTACCAGGCTGGGCGTTACCAAGCTGGGCGTTATTAGGCCGGCCGGTATCAGCCTGGCCGGTATCAGGTTGGGCGGCATAAGGCTGCGTCGTGTCGGGCTGTGTGCCGCCGGTCGGCGCGGCGCCAGGAGGCACGACGTTGGGCTGTTGCGCGGCACCTGGCCGCGCCGCGGTTGGACGTGCGGCATTAGGCGATGCGACACCCGCCGGTGGGGTACCCGGCAGTGCGGCGCCGGGCGACACGGCGCCAGGAGACACGACGTTGGGTTGCTGCGTGGCACCCGGCTGCGCGGCGCCAGACGGCACGGCACCAGGCGTCGTGGGATAAGACTGTGCCGGATAAGACGGCGCGGGATAAGTCTGGCTGGGATACGTCTGGCCGGGATACGTCTGGGCAGGATAGGACGGGGCATAGGCGGGCGGCACGCCACCCGGCGGCGCGAACCCGGATGGGGCGCTACCAGGCGACGTGACACCCGACGGCGCGCCATAGGGCTGGGTAACCCCGGGATACACAACACCGGGCGGCGACGCGGGATGTGCCGGCGCGTAGCCAGGCTGTCCGGGCGCCACCGAGCCAGGCGGCGTGCTGTACGGTTGGCTTTGATCGCCCGGCGGCCCAAACGGCTGCGTCGTCACGCCGGGCGGCGGGGCCAGCGGCGTCGCCGTGAACCCCTGCGCCGATGCGCCGGTGGTGATCAGGCTGGCCGCCACGGCGAGCCACACCCTTGGCGCCAGCGCCATCAGCCGGCGGCGCGCTTCGGCGAGTCCAACCCATCAACCATGGCGGCCAGGATGCGCCGCATGGCCGGCTCATCGACACCCATCAGCACCGCGTCCTCGAAGGCATCTTGCAGTGCCTGCGCCAGTTCCGCGTGGTTCTCCGCGAGCATCCGCAGCTTCTCGCGGCAGGCCACCGGCGTGCCGTCGGGCTGTGGCCAGATCGCGGGGGGTGGCGGGATCATTTCGGTGCAGCTCCCTCCTTCGGGGCTCCCAACGGCACTCCAGACGCGGCGCCCGGTGGTGTGGTGCCCGGTGATGTGGCGCCCTGGGGTGTGGCGCCCAGAGGCGTGGCGCCCTGGGGTGCGGCGCCTTGCGGCGTCGCGCCCTGGCCCGACCCCGGCGTCGGCTTCATCGCGCCCACCAGATCGGTCACGCTGAAGATGAACTTGCCAAGCAACTGTTCAAGACTGACCGAGGACTGCGTGATGGTAATGGCCTGCCCCGGCTGCAACATGGTCTGGTCACCCCCGGCCGACAGCGACAGGTATTTGCCGCCCAGCAGACTTTCGCTGGCGATCTGCGCGCTGCTGTCCTTCGGCAGCGCCAACCCATTCTGCACCGACAGGGTTACCACCGCGAGGTAGCTCTGCGGGTCGATCCGCTCGGTGAGCACGCTGCCCACCTTGACGCCGGCCATGCGAACATCGGCGCCGACCGGCAGCCCGGCGATGCTGTCAAACTTGGCGATGAGCGGATAGCCGGCGACCGAGCCGCGGCCCGAATGCGCGACGGCGTAGCCCAGGAACCCGGCGGCGACCAGCAGCACCACGGCTCCGGTCAAGACCTCGGCAGCATTGCGGCGAGCCATGGCGTTGCGTCAGCGATCCAATGTCAAGATGGCGGCATCAGGGGGGCGGGCATCAGGATGGCGGGCATCAGGATGGGGGCTTCCAGGATTCGTAATCGCCGGTGGCCGCGGCGCGATGCCCGCCCTTGTAATCGTGCCCGGGCGGACGATAGCCGGCCGGGGTGCCGGTCAGGTTAGGCACATACGATGTCTGCCAGGGGCGGCGCGCGGTCTCCGCCAGCGGCGCGTCCGTCGTGTAGTGCAGCCAGGCGTGCCATTCCGGCGGTACGTCGCTCGCCTCCGGTGTCCCGGCATAGGCGACCCAGCGCCGGATGCGCCGCTGCGGGCGCGGACGGCGCTCTTCGTAGTAGATATTGCCGGCCGCATCGGTGCCGACGGAGCGGCCCTTCAGCAGGGTGAACAGACGGGTGCCGATATTCATGCCGGCTGATATACGTGGCCGTGGCGAGATGGTCCACCGCGCCCTTGCAGCGCTCGGCCGAAACGGGTTACCCACAGGATTTAGTGGCCTGCACGCGGGTTTAACACAAAATAGACTTCCCTGACCGTTTGGACCGGGCCTAACCTCCGCTCCATGAAGACCTCCCGCAAGATGATCGCGACCTGGCGTGGCGTGCGGATGCGCAAGCTCCTGGCCGCGCCCGACCCGGATGCGCCGCCGCGCCACGTGACCCTGCCGACGGCATGGGACGATGTCGCCGCATCCGGGCTGGCGGAATTGGCGCCCGGCGCCGGGGCGGCAGTGCTGGCCGAAGCGGCCGAGAGCTGGATCGCCCCGCTGGCCGAGGCAGCCTGTCGCGCCGACCTCGATTCCCGGCTGGCGGAGCGGCTGCATCAGATGCTGCTGCTGCGCCGCGGCGCGCCCGGCCCCGCAATTTGGCGCGGCGTCGCGGCGGAGGCACCCAGCTTCACGCTCAACCTGGTCGGGTTCCTGGATGACGGGCTCGGCTTCGATGCCACAGCATTCGCCGCGGCGGTCACCACCGCGACCACCGCCTTGACCCTCGCCGCGCCGAACGCCGACCGGCTGGCGATCGGCATGGCGGATCTGGCGGGATTGCTGGCGGCGCTCGGCGTCGATTACGGCACGGAGCCGGCGCGTGAGATCGCCCGCGCGCTGGCGGCTATTCTGCGTGGCCACGCCGAGGCGGCCTCCGCCATGTTGGCGCGCCACCTCGCGACGCCTCCGGTTGAGACGCCGCCGGTTGGGACGACCCCACCTGGGAGTCCTCGACTTCGAACCGCCCCGCTTGGGGCGCCCGTAGCACCTGCGAGTGCCACGGCACCGACCTCCGCCTCGGCGCGCGACTGGCCGGCGCCGCCCAGCACCACGATGGTGCCAGGTCTCGCCGAGGCAGCACGGCTGGCCCGCCAGACTGCCTCCATCGCAGGCGCACCACGCCACACGGCGCTGGCGGCAATCGGTGAGGCAGGGGCGACCGAAGCCCTGCTCGGGGTGGAAACCGGTGGCATCGCGCCGGCGTTCTCGGCCCTGTCGGCAATCGCGGGCCTCAGCCGCACCGCCCGCGCCTGGCTGGCAGCGCGCGGGCTGTCGGCCGAGGACGCGCTGGCCGACCTGCTGGCCGGACACGATCCGCTGCCGTTGGCCGATGCCGCGGCCCATGCGGCGATGCACGACGCGGTCGCCGGCTTCATGCACGCAATGCCGGCGCGCCCGGTGGCACCGCGCCAGCCCACCGCCGCCAACGCCCACCGCCGCGACCTGCCGGCCCGCCGCGCCGGCTACACCCAGCGCGCCACCGTCGGCGGCCATCGCCTGTATATCCGCACCGGCGAATACGCCGACGGCGCGCTGGGCGAGATGGTCATCGCCCTGCACAAGGAAACCGCTTCGTTCCGCGGCCTGATGGACAGTTTCGCGCACGCCGTCAGCCTGGGCCTGCAGCACGGCGTGCCGTTGGCCGAGTATGTCGAGGCTTTCACTTTCACCCGCTTCGGCCCCGCCGGCGCGGTCGAGGGCGACCCGGCGGTGGCCCAGGCGACCTCGCTGCTGGATTACGTGTTCCGCCATCTCGCGGCCAACTATCTCGGCCGGCACGACATCCCGGACGCCACCCCGCACCCGGCGGACGCCGCGGGGCCAGGCACCGCCGAGGCGGCCGACCCGCTGTTGCCGCTGGACCTGCCCCCAACCGAGGCCGCCGCGCGCGCCCGCCGGCATGGTTTCCGGGTGATTTCGCGCTAGGGCACCGCCACGCACGCCTGTTCCGCCCTTCGCGCCCAGTGTCACGACTGGTCCAACGCCATGCGGATGCACTTCGCCAGATCACCGAGGTGGTACGGCTTCACTGTCCCGCATGGCGCGGTTGCGGCGGCCCGGCCCGAATGTGGTCTACATGACCGGCTACAGCATCCCGGGCTTTAAGCGTCAGGCGCTCGGCCCCATCCTGATAAAGCCGATCGATGACGTCACGCTGATCAACAAGGTCGAACACGCGCTAGCGGCGGCATGACCGCGGGGTTTCGGCCTGCACAATGTGACCCCGGTCGTGCCCGCGCCATCCATAATCGTCGTCCATTCCCGCCGGCGTTCCTGCCGACGCCATTGACGTGTCCGGCGCGGGCAAGGGGTGCGCTCAAAGCGGAACCGCTCTAACCTGCCGCGGCGCAACCCGAAGGAGACCCAGATGGCCGGTCAGATCGAGATGAAGCTGGCGGAGCTTGGCATCACCCTGCCGCGGCCGATGGCGCCGATCGCCAACTACGTGCCGTTCGTGCAGACCGGCAACCTGGTTGTCGTCTCCGGCCAGGTGCCGGCGATCGACGGCAAGATCGCGATCACCGGGAAGCTCGGCTACGCGGTCTCGACCGAGCGCGGCAAGGAAGCGGCGCGGCTTTGCTTCATCAATGTGCTAGTGCACCTGAAGGCGGCGTGCAACGGCGACCTGGACCGGGTGCGCCGCGTGGTGCGACTGGGCGGCTTCATTGCCTGCGCGCCGGAGTTCACCGACCAGGCTCAGGTGATGAACGGCGCCTCGGACCTGGCCGTCGCGGTGTTCGGCGACAACGGCCGCCACGCGCGGACCACGATCGGCGTGCCGTCACTGCCGGCCGACGCGGTGGTGGAGGTGGAGGGGATGTTCGAGGTAGCTTGGTAGGGCGGGCGGCTGGACGAGGATTGGGCGGACGATCCGCACCGGGTGCTGAGGGCGGCGCAATCCAATCGAGGCCAGGCACTTCGTCGCCGTATCTTTCACCAGCTCGCGACATGCACGACCTTGTCCAGCTTTTGCTGGCCGAACGTGTATGGCAGCAGCTTCGCCACCGGATCGACCGCGTCGTTCAGCGCTACGACGCAAACAATATCGCGATACAGCACCGGATCGAAAGTCACTCGCGGTCGTGGCAGGGCGCGTAAGGCGTCCCACCGCCAGACTTCGTTCGGCGCATCGGCTGCAACGATGAACTCGCTGTCCAAATCCTCGATAGGCAGCGAAACGCCGATCGCATATCGTTGCAGGCCCAGCTCGTGCAGGACCCGCATCAGATCGAACGTCCTGAACCGGCAGAGGTGGTCCAGCATGGCGCTGTGGAACGCCTTCAGACCGCAGCGGTACAGATAATCCTCATGATCGAAGCACGGGCCGGCGATGAACAGGAACTCGCTGCAACTGCGTGCCAGCGCCGCAACGACGTGGCCCACTTCATGGATGCTGGGCAGGTGCTCCAGTATATGGTGGCAAACCGCGAATTTGACCCGCAAATTCATCGTGCCCAGCGCGGTCACGTCCGCGCACATGACGTCGCGCCCCGCCTCCTGATTCTTTCTCACGGAGTCGGGATCGGTATCAAAACCGAGTCCTTTGCTTCCGCCCAACTGGCGACCGACGGCGAACCCCCCGGCGTCCCGCGTGCCGAGATCGAGGAAATCGTAAACCCCAGCCTGCGCCTGTCGCAGGAATCGTTCGTTGCTTGCCGCGAATTCACCAGCGCCACCGGCGTCGCGTGATGGCGCGGGTTGGGGGATGGATTGAAAGTCGATATGCAGCGCTTCCAGTGGCGCGCCGGACAAGGACTTGCAGATCGTGCCGGCAGGCAACGGACCAATCGAGGTGCCGTCAATGAACGTCGCCCGGTAGTTGCATTCCAGGCGACCGAGCGCGGCGCCGCGCAAGCGCAGGCAAAAACCGGCCAATGGTGCTGTAAGGCCGCGCGTTCCGCAGAAGCTGCCGCCGCACACCCAGTCGCTCGCCTGGCCGGTCGATTGGATCACGCAATATTCGATGTCATCCGCCCCCAGGCCCTGCTGCGGCACGATCATAAGGCCTTCGACCCATAGTCGGCTGCCCGGTCGTCCCGCCCATCCGCCGGACGCGAAATTTACGTCGCCGGCATTCCGCACATGCAAGGTAATCGTTGCGCCAGGCGATGGCGCAGTCGCCGTCTCATTACGCTGTGCGGCAGGTTGGCCGTGGGATGGCTGGAGCATCAAACGCGGCTCGGTCGGCAGGCCGTCAAGGCGCCGGCCGCCCCGCGCGCCGCGCCGTCACCCCACCGGCGCCGCTGCGGCCGCCATCCACCACCAGTTGCGTCCCGGTAACGTTCCCCGCCAGGTCCGAGCAAAGATACAGCACCGCTCCGGCGATCTCCTCGGGCAGCGTGTAGCGCCCGGTGGGCGCGCTGGCGCGGTTCGCCGCATGCACCGCCTCGGGATCTCCCGGATTCCGTTGCGCTTCCAGCGAGCGCATCATCCGCGTCTCCACCGGTCCGGGGCACACCGCGTTGACCCGCACACCCTGGTCCGCCACATCGGCCGCGGCGACTTTGGTCAAGCCCAGCACGCCATGCTTCGACGCGGTATAGGCGGCCATCCCCGGGGTTCCGAACAGTGCCGCGGTAGACGCGGTGTTGACGATCGCCCCCGACCCCTGGCGCAGCATCACCGGCAGCACATGCTTCATCCCAAGGAACACGCCGCGCAGGTTGACCGCGATCACCCGGTCGAACATCTCATCTTCATAGTCCTGGACCGCAGAGATCTTCCCCTCGATGCCGGCATTGTTGAAGAAGCAATCGATGCGCCCCCAGGCATCCAGCGTGGCCTTTACATAACGCGTTACTTCAGCCGCGAGGCTGACATCGGCGCGGGTGAACTGTGCCTCGCCGCCCTGCTGTCGGACCACGCCGACGGTGGCCGCGCCGGCATCTTCGTCATGGTCCACCACCATGACGCGGGCGCCGCGCGTGGCGAAGCTGACGGCCGTGGCGCGGCCGATCCCGCCGCCGCCGCCGGTGATCAGAGCCACCTTGCCGGTGAAGTCCATTGGCACTCTCCCCTGTCAGGACGCTGACGGCATTGCCGCATGGCGTGGCCGCGTTGTCGAGACCGGCTGCCCCATCGGCGCCGCGAAATTCATATGCTACACTGACCGCAGCGTTCGACCGCGGAGGGATCGGCCATGCCATTCGACGCCCTTGTTGCCCCACGGGAGCCGAGAACCCTCGCGCAGGCGCTCGACGATCGGGGCATCGTCCCGATCGGGTGGACAGAGCTTGCCGCGCATAAGCAGGCACAGCTTGCCCGCCACCAGCCCAGCTTCTGGCAGCGCCATGAGGCGTGGCTGCCCATCGCGCTGGTCGGTTCGGTCGGCTGCATGGCGGCCAGCGGCGGCCTGACACATGCGATCACGGCGAGCACCTCGCTGCTGACCTGGACCCCCACCCTGATCTGGCTGGGTTCCTTTGCACTGCTAATCGTCTTCGGCGTGTTCCGCGTGCGCGCCGGCGCCTATTGGCAGGACCGGAACGTTCCGGCCGAGGACCTCGACCGGCTCGGCGTCCCGCGGGCGATCGCGGCCACGGCGCGCAAGCTGCATCGCGATGTGCCAGGGTCCGAGCTGATCCTGGGCGAGCTGATCCAGCAACAGGTCGTGCTCGATCCGTATCTGATCCTGACATGCAACGATGAGATGGCTTGCCTGGGGATCTGGGACGACCAGCATGTGATCGCTTCGGGCGGCTTCGATCCCGGGCTGGTGGCCCGGCGATCGTGGCTTTAGCCCGCCCGGAAACCCGGCAGCCGGCGTCGCTTGCTGTCTTTCGACCGCGGGTCGTTCAGTCCGGCCGGTCCTGTGTCAGGTCAGTCGATGGGTCGGTCAGCGTAACGACGCTCAGGTAGCATCGGTCGCCGTTGCGGCGCAGCCAGTCAACCACCTCGCGGTTCGGGCCGGGTTTGTCCGGGTTCAGGTCGGACAGCACATTGGTGTCGAGCAGGTACACCGAGCGTCCGAAATCGACCGAATCGGTCATGCCGGATGGCGGAAGCGGTCCCCCTGGGTGGCCGCTCCTCGCTGGTGAGCGGGCTTTCGGCCAGCAGGTCGCCGAATGTCGGCCTGGGACCGGTCCGGCGGTTCCACTCTTCCTCGGAAACCACGACCATCGCCTGTTTGCCGTGGCGGGTAATGCGCTGCGGCCCCTGATCGAGGGCGCGGTCAATGACGTCCCGCAGGTGGTTGCGGGCTTCCTTAAGCGGCCAAGTGTGCACTTGTGGCTTCCGGTCTGTCAGTTCCTTACAGGAAACTGGCGCCGCATTGACCGAAATCCAAGGCAAATCCGCACGCCGACCCACTCACTAGCCCAGCCCCATCTTGCCGGTCGCCAACCCGGCCGCGCTGACCACGACGCTGCGGGGCAACAGACGAGGCAGCCAAGTCCCAACGCGCACGCTGAACCGCCCGGGATAGGCGACGGACTTGTTCCGATCGAACGACCGCAAGGCGCGGCGCACCACCTGCTCGGCGCTGTCGAACGCACCGCTCTTCATCCTGGTTGATATACCCTCGAAGAAACTCGTCGCCGTCGGCCCGGGGCAAACCGCCATCACCTGAACGCCGCGCCCCTTGAGTTCGAATCCCAGCGCTTCGCTGAAGTGGAGAACGAACACCTTCGCCGCGGCGTAAGTCGCCATATGGGGAAGCGGCTGGAACGCGGCATTGGATGCCAGATTGATGATGCCGCCGGTGCCTCGCGAGACCATCCTGGCGCCCAAGGCATGCGCCAATCCAACCACGGCGAGCACATTGACCTGGATGCAGGCAAGCTCGGCGGCGCCATCGTGAGACAGGAAGTCGCCGGTCAGGCCGAGCCCTGCATTGTTGATCAGCAGATCGATCTTCAGATCCAGGCGTTCGAGCTCCGCAACGATCCGCTCTACGGCGTCGGGCGCGGCGAGATCGGCCGGCAGCGCGACGCATCGCACGCCATGTTGCGCGACAAGCAAATCGGCGAGCCCTTGCAGCGTATCGATCGAGCGGGCGACCAGAACAAGGTTCATGCCGCGGCCCGCCAGCTCTTTGGCAAAGACCGCCCCCAATCCCTTGGAGGCGCCGGTAATCAACGCCGTCGAACCCCTGTAGGCAAACATCGTTGGCTCCTTTCGCGCACCCCGCCAGTCGTCTGCCTCAATCACCAACCATCATCGCTCGGGACGCAAAGCGACGATTGAGTTCCGCCGTCCACACTTCTTCCGAGGCTGGTCTCCTGTCTTCGCGCGTTCGGCCTTACCGTTCTCGCAGCGCCCCGACCACCACGGCGAGCACGCGCAATGCCTCGTCGGCTCCATCGGCTTCGCCCTTCTCGAAATCACCCGTCACCTGCGCCATGCGGTTCGTCACGTGGGCGAAGCAAAGCACCGCGGCATCACGCGCACGCGCGAACGCATACAGCGCCGCTGCCTCCATCTCGACGGCGAGGACACCTTGCGCCGCCGCCCAGGCGATGGCCTCCCGCGTTTCCCGGAACGGCGCGTCCGTCGTCCAGACCGCCCCTCGCAGCGGGGGAAAGCCCGCGGCGGCAATCGCGCGCGCCGCAAGGTCTGCCAAGGCCGGATCAGCATGCGCGAACGTGTCGCCGGCCGGAAGGTAATGATAGCTCGTGCCCTCATCACGCAGCGCCCGGTCGATCAGCACGAAGCACGCGCCGTCGGGCAAATCCTGCGCAATACGGCCGGCGGATGTGACGCTCAGCAGCAGGCGGCACCCGGACGCGAACATCTGCTCGGCGACCAGGACAGCGAAAGGAGCGCCAACCGCGCACCCGACGATGCCAACCGCCAAGCCGGCCAGCTCGAACGACAGCATCTCGGTGTGGTAGCAGGCCCAGCCTGGGAAAGGCCGGCCTCGCCCGTCCGCCCGCAACGCCCGGACGATATCGCCGTCCGGGTCCAGGATGCAGATTTCGGGGACTGGCAGCTCCGGCAACCGTCTTTGCCGCCGCGCCTCGCGCAACAAATTCTCCGGTCGGAACACCGGCGGCGACGCATGATGCTTCGCGTCGAGGATTGGCGGCGTTGCCGCCGCGCCCGCCCCCATTTGCGATGGTGCACCCATGATGCCTCTCAGGTCAGCAGCGCGAGCACGCCGCGCCGCTCGCGCGCCAGAGTATCGATGCCGAGGCTGCGCCCCGGCGGTTCGATGGCGAACAAAAGTTGCAGGATAACCAGGAATCCATAAGTCCACGGCCACTCGCCCGGCGCGGAATACAGGCCAAGCCACAGATTGACCGCCATCAATGCACCAAGCATCGCCCCGAGCCTGCTCAGCACGCCAAGCATGAGCGATACCCCGATGGTCACCTCAACGGCGTAGACCAATGGACCGAACACGGCGATGTTCGGCAGCACTGCGTCGCGCACGAGTACGCCCTGGAGCGGCACCGCGGCATGGTCGACCATCTGCTTCATCCAATAGATCAGGCCGTCGTAGTTGGGCGGCACCTTCCACAGCGATTGTTCCCACCACATCGCACCGAGCACGAGGCGAAGCAGCCAGATGCCGATATGTCGCATGGAGCCGCTGCACCGGGCTGGCCCGCCAGGCGCGCGCCGCAACGATCACGCTGACGACCAGGACCAGCCAGAAGACAACCGTGGTCCAGCCGGGAACTGACAGAAAGGCTTGGACATCTGATAGCGGGTTCGGTCTCACGCGCTGATCCTTGACGATGCGGCCACGCAGCGAGGGGCGGCGACACAGCGGGGGGAAAACCCGCCTCGCACGCGGCTATGGTAGGGGGACTGCGGTAAGGTGTCGTCACCGGTGACGACCGGACCACTTGCCAACCAGCTCCCCCGCGCCGATGTAACAGCCTTGACCGGACCGCCAGGGTCCGGTTTGTTCGCACCCTTCCGATTACATAAGGCTGGCCGCATGTTCATCGAAACCGAAGCCACTCCCAACCCCGCCACCCTGAAGTTCCTGCCAGGTCGCGACGTGATGGGCGCCGGCACGGCCGACTTCGCCGCACCCGACACCGCCGCCCGCAGTCCTCTGGCCAGCGCGCTGTTCGCGCTGCCCGGGGTCGCGCGGGTCTTCCTCGGCGGCGACTTCATCACCGTCACCAAGTCCGGCGACACCGCCTGGCAGGCACTGAAGCCGCAGGTGCTCGGCACCATCATGGAGCACTTCGTCGCCGGCCGCTCGACGATCGAGGGCACCGACGGCGACGCCCCCGACGAAGATGTCGCCCCCGAAGACCAGGAGATCGTCGCCCAGATCAAGGAGCTGATCGACACGCGGGTGCGCCCGGCGGTCGCCGGCGACGGCGGCGACATCGTGTTCCGCGGCTACCGCGACGGCATCGTGCGGCTGCACATGCAGGGCTCGTGCTCCGGCTGCCCGTCCTCGCGCGCCACGCTGAAGCACGGCATCGAGAACATGCTGCGCCACTACGTGCCCGAGGTGCAGTCGGTGGAACAGGTCGAATTCTGATTGTGCACTTGCTAAGGTGGTGACTTCGCCACCTGTGAAGCACGAGGAACCATCGGCATGACGATCGACGCGGCGGGGCTCGACCTGCTGTTCCGTGAAGCGCGTACCCACAACAAATGGCACGAAGACCCGGTCTCCGACGAGACGATCCACGAGCTTTATGACGTGCTGAAGCAGGGGCCGACCTCGGCCAACTCCTCGCCGGCCCGCTTTCTGTTCCTGCGTAGCAAGGAAGCCAAGGAGCGGCTGGCCCCGGCGCTGTCGTCCGGCAACCTCGCCAAGACCATGGCCGCGCCGGTGACCGTGATCGTCGCCTACGACCCGAAGTTCTACGAGAAGCTGCCCTACCTG
>CAWGZJ010000005.1:0-415000 GCA_963826975.1 uncultured Alphaproteobacteria bacterium
TGCCGTCGTTTCTTAGGAATCGTTTTCCAGCGTCAATTCACCGATCTTGGCATGCAGCGACTTCACGTCGATCGCTGGCTGTGCCGCCGAGCCGCCGCCAGGACCGAACACATCGGCAGCTCCGCTCTCAAGCTGCGCCTTCCACGAGGTAATCTGATTAGGGTGGACGTCGAACTGCTCGGCAAGCCGCGCCAATGTCCGATCGCCCTTGACGGCGGCAAGTGCCACCTTCGACTTAAAAGCCGGTGTATGATTCCGGCGCGGTCGTCTGCTCATGGTCTCTCCTGATTCGCAGGCCATAGCGTGCCCGCTGTCAGGCAGAAACTCCACTTATCGCACTGTGCAGATTTCCGGGACCGGCTCTGTTGCCCGTGTCTACGATGACGGCTCGGTTATTGGGACTATCCAATTTCACGGCTCGGCGCAGCCCCGCCCGGTATGGCTGCCGGCGGAAACGCTCAAGCTCACAGGCGAGACAGTCTGCGCTTCACTCAATCGCACCGAACTGTGCTTCGCTCTTAGCAAAACCAGTGATCAAAGTTTCGGGCCTCCGTTACGGGGTTAGATTTCGCCTATTGTGACTTTACCGAGCGCGTGCGCACCCCCGATACGGTCCCGCGACCAGAGCCTTCAGAGCCGCTATCACTTGACCCACCGCGTGATAGGGCGGTCCATTAGCGCGCTGCCTAGACGATCGATTCCATGAAAGTTGTCAGTTGTCATAAGGGGGGATTCATCTTGGTTTTCGGATTCCCACATATGTCGCGCGTGCCCACAAGAGAACGGGATGAGAAGTCATGGCAGCGTGGCGGCGGGCGATTGAGTTGTCGCTTGGAGAAGCTGATACGGCGAAGTTGAGATCGATAGCGCAGTCGCGCACTGAACCGGCGAGCCGGGTGGAGCGGGCGCGGATATTGCTGGCTTATCGAGAAGACCCCTCGTTTTTTGCGGTCGGCCGGGCACTCGGGCTGCATCATCAAATGGTCCAGCGCTGCGTCGAGCGCGCCGTGGCCGAAGGCCCGCTGGCTGCGCTGGATGATCGCGCTCGCCCGGGTAGAGAGCCGACGATCACTCCCAGGCCAAGGCATGGCTGGTGTCGTTGGCGTGCCGGAAGGCGAAGGAACTTGGCTATCCCCACGAACTGTGGACAACGCGGCTTCTGGCCCGCCACGCTCGCGAGCATGGACCCGCGGAGGGACATGCGTGCCTCGCCAACCTCGCCCAGGGCACAGTGTGCAAGATCCTCGACCAGGAAGAGGTGAAACCGACAAAGTGCGATACTACCTGGAACAGCGCGATCCTGACTTTGCTGAGAAGATGGCCGAAGTGCTGTGCGTTTATCGCCAAGTGAAAATCTTGAAGCAGGCCGCAGCCGTCTCGAAGAAGAAGCTGAGCGACGCGATGGCGATCATTTCCTACGACGAGAAGCCCGGCATACAGGCCATCGCAACGACCGCCCCCGACTTGCCGCCCGAGCCCGGCGTGCATGCGACCTTCGCACGTGAGCATGAATATAAACGTCACGGCACGATCAGCTTGCTGGCCGGCATCGACCTCGTCACCGGCAAGGTCCATGCGCTGGTCAAGGATCGCCATCGCAGCCGCGAATTCATCGAATTCCTCAAGCTTCTCGACGCCGCCTATCCGGCCCACACAGCGATCAAGTTGATCCTCGACAATCATTCCGCGCACATCTCCAAAGAGACCAAAGCCTGGCTCGCCGATCAACCCGCGCACCGCTTTGAATTCACCTTCACTCCCAAGCACGGCTCCTGGCTCAACCTCGTCGAGGGCTTCTTCTCAAACTTGCCCGCTCCGTCCTCCGCCACATCCGCGTCGCGTCCAAACAGGAACTCAAGGATCGGATCATGGCTGCCATGGACTATTTCAATCAGGAGCCCGTCGTTCACACCTGGGCCTATAAGCTCGACAAGGCGGCCTGATATGAATTCGAACTTCGAAAACGCTGGTCTAGTACCCAATGAGTATCTCGGTAACCGACGGTCTCACGGCGCGCAGCGCCTCATCGGCGGAGGAAAACTCGCGATCAAGAGGCAAGACGGCGAGAATCTGTGCCGCCGCTTTGGCTTCGGCACTCAAAATGACACCGGCCATGCAGCCCCCGGGGAGCGCGGCCAGCGCACCGTGGTCCCAGTCGCTCACCGTGGCGGTTTTGTCCTTATCGAAGCCTCTGAGCTTGAACGGTTTACGATTTAGCTTTTCTAAATCCGCAAGACTGAGACCAAGGCGCAATCCGCCCGGACCCGTCCAGGTCGAAGAACCATTGATCGAAATGAGATAAAGGTCCTTGCGCTTGTCCACGTCCGACCACCAGACTTCGAGCCGACGCTTCGGGTCATTGGGGTAGATGATCGAAGCCATGCTCTTGCCCGGCCCGGCATCGACTTCGCCGAAGTCAACGTTCTTCCGATCGTAGGTCATGGTGAGCTTGAGGTGGCGCGAATCCCTGGCGAAAGCACCGCTGCACGCAATAACGAGAGGAGCTGGATTGGCGCGCGTTGGTTTCCCGGTCCCCGGGGTCGGGGGGGCATTGGAAGGCTGCCCCTGCGAATTGCCGATTTGTTGCGCCGACACCGACGCCATTGTCGCCATCATAAAACATCCGAAAACGGCCACCCCGGCCACCATGACCGATCCGCAAGCATACTTCCCCCTGCGCGCTGCCGGTAGTGGAGCAGCCCGTAGTTGCTGCGTTCGGCATACTTAGCTGCAGCGTCCTCGTCCGCCGCCATATTTGAAGCGGATTCCCCCGGCGAATTGTGTGACCCAGATCACAGATAATGCTGGCGCAGGCGCAGACCGACTTCCTCGCATCAACTGCTAAACCGCCGAGCGAGTGAGCGGCGCAATGGGAATGCCAGGGCATCGCGACCGATGCCCTGGATGTGATGTGCCCGTCGTGTGGCAGGCTGCCGATCCAGTCCCGCGCTGTGGCCAAAAAAGCGCAGGACCGGAAAATTGCTGGTTATTTCATATTCCCGGCTTGCGTCCATATTAAACGGATGTTTGAATTTCGAGCGTTATTCGATGACCGACTGGAGGGTGAGCAATGTCGCAGAATATGCCATTGCTAAGTCGAGTTCTTGGCACGGCGGCGCTCACCAGTGTGATCGTAGTTTTGCTGATGAGTTACCAATGGGGCCGCGCAGCCGAGCCTCCCGTGACACAAGTGATACGGCTTCACCCGAAGTGATCTCCCGCCACCGCTGAAACGAGGCGATCATTGGAGCAACTACCGAAGACTTTGACCTGAAAGAGGCCAAGGGCGCTGCTCGAAGAGCTGGTCACTTAGTGGGGCCTACCGGATTGCGTCGGTGCCGGCGATCTGCCGATAACGCTTCAGCTTGCCAGAGCGATATGTCCTCGACCGTTACGAGGTAAAACTCAGCACCAACAAAATGGGGTGATGTGCGGCAAGAGCGGTGATCGCGGCGCTTTCAAAAAACAACGCATAATACACGACTTTGGATTGGCTCATTGCCCCACTCGCACCTCAGCACCCCTATCCTAATCCTAACGCACTGAGCGGGGGACGTCATCCTTTGGGAGAGGCGTGCTTTATGCCGCCGAAGTAGCTAGCGCGATCGGTTCGACGATCGCGACGTCGTCGTTCTCTGGATTGTTGACGCGCGTGGAGATAGCCTACATCCGCATGGGCTCGGCAAGAAACGTCGCATTAAGTCGCGGGGGCCCATCGGGGTTGAGCGTGATCTCGTAAAGGTCGTCCAGCGTTGAAAGGGCGTCGTCCAACGACGGTGCCCGGAATCGCGAGTTCGGAGGGCGAAATCTCCACCACGCCAATAAAGCCCTTGGCGCGGTCCCTGGTGAGTCCTGTGCTCCGAGGCTGGGCAGGACAACGGACAAGCGAAAAACGGATCCGTGACTCGCGTAATGCCATGGCATGGGTAGCCGATGTTTCGACGGTAGAGCCGCAGCTTAGGCCGCAATCGCGTTGTAAGAGTCGCTGGTGCGCTGTCCAAATGGTCAGCCTTCGGGAGCACATGGGTCCACCGCTGACGTATATTGCCACTGCACTTCAAGTACCACTAATGTGATGGGGTGTGGCGCGTCCCCGGCATTATTGGTGCGAACCAATAACGTGATTGAATAGTTTAGGCCGGCCGCTTAGGTCTTGCGCAGCGGGTCCTGTAGCTTCGCGACGAGTCCTCGATGGGTGATGAACGTTTGACGACACCAGGGGTTTCGCCGGAACGACGCTTGCTTTACCAGACGTCATTGGCGCGATGTTCTGGTCTGTGAGGCTAGGCTGGACTGTGACCGCCACACTCCTGTGGGATGTCGCTTGCTTGCCGTTCCCCTGTCGAGACCTCAAGGTCAGCTCATAGTCCCCAGAAGGAAGCCGGGAAGGGGTCATGACGAACCGTCCGAATTGATCTGCAATCGCTTGATCAAGGGGCTCCGCATTGCGCAATAGCTCCACAGCAGCACCGGGCGCAGCCGTGCCAGCGATAACTGCGTCACCCACTCGCCCAACGAGCGCAAATTCGAACGCCGGCACGATCACATCGCCGCTGTCGGGCGAGCCGGTCGAGACGGTAGGTGGGAGCGCCGTTGCTAGAGCGGCTGATAGTCCGTCTCCAACATCCGCTGTCGGTGCCACCGCCATTGCCGTGGTCGCTGCTCTGGTTTCAACTGATGGCCGCGTTTTGTACAGAATGCCGGAAACAAGTGCCGCACCAGATGCTGTGGTTAACGCGAGCAGCGCTATTCGGGCTATTGATATTGGGGTCATGATGCGCACTGTTGGCCAAATCGTTGGCTCACCCAGCACCCCCCTTAAAATTCATCGTGCGCTCATTAGCGCCGGTAATCAAGTCCACGTACCGGGATGCTGGTCGGCAACACTGTAGGCGCGGCTCTGGGTATGCGAAGCTTGTAGTGGTCCCGGTTCTCTCGACTGTTCCACGTCGCCTTTATCGCAACGAGGGAGCGCCATGTCGCACGCAGCGACCTGAACCTACAACTGTCGTTGAAGCGATGCCTCCACCATTGAACCTGCGTACGTTAGCGTGCGATCGCTGCGGTGGAACTCGTATTGAATATCGCCGCGCGACAGTGCCACATCGGTAGCCTTGGCCGCCTCGCGACCACGATCGAAGTCGCGCACTACTACGGCATTGATCTTAGGATCGAGCGCCTCGATGCGAGCGATGACGTGATCGGTCAGCTCGATCGCGGAAATCTTTCGGGCTTGCAGTGCGGCAACAAGTTCTTTGGTCGTGCGGTAGTCCCACGAAGTGTCTGGCTGAGTTGCAGTATTCATGATTTAGCCTCCCCGCGGGAGCATTTCCCGCTATTTGTGCTTAACCGTCAGCCAACTGACGCGCAACTCCGTTTTAGAACCGTCACGGTAAATGAAAACGCGCGGCCGGCGAGACGGCCAAGCTTGGTCACTGCTCGGCGTGGTCAGCCGGCCCCGCCTCGAACGCAGCGAACCAGCGGCGGAAGCGAGCGAGTTGATCCGGCGGCAGCCTGGCTACAGCTTCGGCGATTTCTTCGACACTTTCATGTGACGCATTATAGCACCCGCTGGGGTTGGCTGAGCGACAGAAAGGGATTGGGTTCGCCCCACTCCCGCCGGTACTCAGGCAGGCTGGCTTTCAAATCCACCCGCATTGCCGAGCGCCGCGAACCATATCGAAGCTGGTGGCGAGGAAGCGCTCAGTATCCAACGGGTGCTCGACTACGTCGTGCCGGCGTTCGAGCGGCTGCTCAGCAGGGTAAAACCCGTTTCCTCGGGCTTACCGCAAGGCGACGCGGTGCTGGCGCATGAGATTCAGAGCCTGATCTGTCTCGTCTTCGGCGCCCTCCGCCGATCGCAACAGGGCGTCCTTGCCCCCGGCCATGAGCAGGAGGAGCTTCTCCGCGGGCCAAGCCCGGCGGCAACCCGATCTTCGCAACAGCGCGGTTCTGCGGGCTGGCTCCAGAGCACCCCACCCGCGTCACCCTCAGCACCGGAGGAATTGCGCCGCCGCTGCTCCATGGCTGTCCTCCGCCTCCAGATGCTTGGGCCGACCCAACGTCGTGACCCCGTTTCATCTATCGGGGGACAGCCACATCAACCTCGCCGAAGAGCAGGCCTGTTACCGCATCTAAATAAGGCCTGCAAAAGTTTCTTTCAGGTGGCATCGCCGATGGCGGATCCTTGCTGTTGTTTGGAATGTGATCTGCAGCACAAATTGCAAAGCGCCATCGTGTGCCGGGTGTCACATTCCCCTCCCGAAGATTGGTGATACCAGGCGTAGGGTTGCTGGACGATGGTGGTCTTTTAAAAGCGGGAGGTTGTGATGACAACGATGACTCTTCGCAAGACGACCTCGGCGCTTCTGCTGGTGGGGTTGTTTACGCTGCTGCAGTCAGCTACCTCGCGCGGCCAAGAAGCCATCGGCAGTGCCACATCGGTGAAACCACAGGCGGAAGCCAATGCAAGGACGCTTTCGGGTGGTAGTGCCGTCTATTCAAAGGAACTGATTCACACGGGGGATGCTGGCGTGGCGGATTTGCGATTTCACGACAACAGTAATCTCAGTGTGGGCCCAAAATCGAGCGTACGGCTCGACAAATTCGTTTATGACCCCAACAAATCTGCTGGTGGCGTCGCGGTAGAAGCTACACGCGGCTCATTCCGGTTTGTCACGGGCTCGCAGAGTAAAGGCTCCTACCAGGTAAAGACGCCGTACGGCACGCTCGGCATACGCGGCTGAGCCGTTGCTGCACTTACTTCATAGCAGTAGTCGGGCATGTCACGGAGGGCGAATATGAAGACAAGCGTTCTGGGACCCCAAAGGGTGTTCCTGTTCGGTGTCGCTATCGCGCTTATGTTGGCGCAAGCGGGACCCGTATCGGCGCAGATGAATGAAGGAACGTTAAGCGGAACGTTAGCCGCCTTCGGCACGGTCGAAACAACGGCGACAGGAAAAGAGCGATTGGTGCTCGCCTTTGACGAAAATGGGTTGAGCGTCACGAACGGGCCCCTCGACCACATGACGTGGCATTGTTCAGGCTTGGCCGACTTCATCAACGGCCTAGGACAAGCGCGGGGATTCTGCGCCGGCAACGATCCAGCAGGAGACCAGGTCGTATTCAATTGGGAGTCGGAGGAGCACCGCCTGATCAGAAGGTTGTCCGCGGAACGTTCAGCTGGACAGGTGGCACGGGAAAATACGCCGGGATCCGCGGTGCTGGAACGTATGTGGACTATGCCGGAACATTCCGGCCGCTGGCTGAAGGAACCATCGTCAGCTATCGCACTTTCGAGGGCAGTTACAGTATTGCCGCGATGCACTGACCCTAGAGGCCAGAGATAGGCTAAGAATACCTGCGCTACCTCATTTGCAGGGCCAGGCTTTTGCCATCGCTTCATTTGCCATAAGCCCAAATCCGTCCTTCATTCTCTCGGGTCGAGCTTCAATGTAAGCGGCAATAACGCGCACCCGATCAAGGTTGTTGGTGGCTTCTGGAGGACAAAACAACTTGGTACCCGAACCTAAATCATCAAGAACCTCCACGGCTCCAACACAACGCCCGCTTAGGAAATTGGATCTCCCAGCAAGAAAATCCTTGCAGCCCGGCAGGTAAAAATCAGCCTGATAAGCACGTGGGACTGATTGCGGGCCCGCATGTGCCATCGAACCGAATAGCGGCAACAGGATCGCGAAAGCAGGTCGCAGCAGAGTCATGTCTCCTGCTCCCTAAACGGTTGAAACTACGGCGCAGCCACAATTCGCCCTCGCTCGAGTCGAGGGCATCTTGTTAATCTCCGCACGGTATTAGGGCACATTTTCAATTCTTCCGCGGTTTTGCGATTGAGCCGCCAACCTCTTGAGATCGCCATCCATCCAGGCGGGAGTGCTTGCTGCACTTGGCCAGCCGCCACTCCACGGGGTGTAGCAGCTGCCCAGAATTCTGACTGGTCGCCCTTGATCACACTTACCACGTGGACAACCTTCGAAAATACCTTCTTCATGTCCGTGGTACCTTTGATGCCCAGCAAGGAAAGCAATCCGGCAGTAAGCTGGCCGATGAACTTCGCAAAGGCTACTGTGCCCAGCGGCAATCTTCTGTGATTCCTGTCACGAATTTTGTTTTTTAACGCCGCATGGCAAAAACTGCGCTTAAGTGATGGCACCCTTGGACGGCACGGGCGGCCGGATTGGTCAGTGGAAAAAAGCGCCGGCCCGAAGGACCTATTTGAAGTTGGACGGACGGACGCGGACGGACGAAAGGAAAGTTAGCGCCCCAGGGGGGAGGACTAAGCGGACGGACGGACGGACACACACCCTATAAAAGGGTGTGTGTCCGTCCGGAGTCCCGTCCATCGTCCTAGTTCGTTTGAAAAGAAACGATGCCCCGCGGCAAACGGTCCGGCGGGAACCAGCCGGAAAATTCTCACGTCACCGAAACAGCACCTTATATCGGTTCTTAGCAGGCCCCGTCCGGACGGCACCCCCTCGACATCCCCCGACGCCCGGACAGAAGAAGCCTACGAGTTGAGGCAACAACTCAGTGAGCCCCGAGGTGTGTAGATTGCTCGGGGCTCTTCCTACCGGCCGTCATAGCTTAACGCTGTATTTACCCGGCACGTTAATCATTGCGTCCCAGCTTGTTCAAAGGGCGTTTCCAGGCCGCCGCGTGCCGACGTTAAGCCGCGCGGCGGGGAAGGGAACTTGGCATACGCGTATTGCTAATCGAAGACGATAGCGCCACGGCGCCACGGCGCAATCGATCGAGTTGATGCTGAAGTCCGAGAGCTTCAAGTCTAGTCATCCGATCTTGGTCGGCAAATGATTCGAACCATGGAAGCGCCCGACTGGCCAATTGCTAGCCAAACATTGCGTCGTTCCTATTCGACGGATTGGTTTCTGGCATCCGGAACCATAGGAGAAGCACTGCGGCCAGGGCAACGGTTGCGATGCTCAGAAATCCAGGCGCGCGGCCAAAGCTTCCGGCAACGAGGCCAGTTAGTGTAGTGCTAAGCGATGCGCCGATTCCGGACATCGTCCCGACGAAGCCCTGCGCTAAGCTGAACCGCCCAGTGCCCGTTGTGAGGTCAGCAACGATCAAGGCCGTGAGCACGCCCAACATCGTTCCACTGACACCGTCGAGTATCTGAGCAGCGATGAGAACCATCGGATTGGTAGTCCAGGCAAACACCAGAGCGCGGAGTGGTAAGGCCGCGAATCCGACGAGCAGAAGGGGTCGGCGCCCCCAAGTATTCGCACGGCGGCCCGCCGATGATGCCATCAGCGCCACGACCACCTGGGGGACAATGATCAACGCTGAGACGATGAGCGAAGAAAAGGCCTCCTTGCTGTACACCAGCGCCTCTCCGGCAAGTGGCAGCATCGACGCATTGCCCAGCTGAAACAAAAACTCGCAACCTGCGAACGTAAGCAAGTCGCGGTTCTTCCAAAGGCTAGAGCGCCGTGCTCTCGTGCTCAGCCCTCCCAGGGAGCCGGAGACTCGACCATAATCAATTCCTGAAAGCTTGATGCGGCCGAGAGCAGCGAGCAGCGGCAGGACCAGCGCGGCAGCGGCGAAGAAAATCGCACGATATGAAAGAAAATAGCCGATAACGCCCATGAAGCCGGCCGCGATAACGCCTCCCATTGAGGCGAAGCGCTGATTGCGTCCGAGTCGCTTCCCAAGCGCGGCGTGCCCGACCAGGCCGAGGCTGATGGAGGCAATCGCCAGTCCCAGGAACCCGCCGGTGATTGATTGGAGCACCAGAGCGGCCAACACTAGGGGGAAACTCGGGCAAAGTGCTATAATCAGCGCGCTGGTCGCAACCATAATTGCACCCGACGCGACCACAACTCGCTTCGACCGGATGGCGTCAAGCAATTCACCACTGGGTAGCTGACTCAGTAATCCGGCGAGCCCGCCTGCCGTCAGCACAAAGCCAATGTTCTGTTGGGTCCATTTCTGCTCAGCTAGAAATACGGCGATGTACGGTCCGAAGCCCGACAATGCTCCGGCGAGAAATAAGTTGACAGCGTCGAGGCTGCGCAAGCCGCTACGAGACGGCGGTGGGTCAGTTGCGGCCATGTCTCAAAGGCGGTCTTGGGGTGATATCAAAACGTGCGGTTTAGCGCGCGGATTGCAGCGCAATAAATCACAATGCAAATCGTCAACTACCGGGAGATTGGGGTATCTCAGTGGTTTCAACTCGCGAACCGTGGCATTTCTGCCGCACTGCTGAGCGTCTTTTCATCCTTTGCTTGGATATGTGCTGCTGTTGGAATAGTCGCAGCGTGTCCTGCCAGCGTATTGCATACAGGATTATAATCTCGACGGTTGTCGCCTCGTAGGACGGCTAGGAATTCTCGTTGCCATCGATCGACGTCGTGTTCGCAGACCGCGGCGAACAACGCCTCGTGGCGGGCGCGTCTTTCCTTAAGCGGCATTGCGAGCGCCCTTGCGAGCGCGCCGGCGACCGATTCCGCATCACAGGGATTGACCAGCAGGGCGTGGCGAAGGTTGATCGCGGCGCCGGCGAAGCGGGACAGGATGAGGACACCCGGATCGTCCGGATCCTGAGCAGCGACATATTCTTTCGCAACGAGATTCATTCCGTCGCGCAATGGTGTCACCAGGCCGACGCGCGCCGTCCGATAAAGTCCCGCGAGCACCGACCGGTTGTATGCGCGGTTCAGGTAGCGGATCGGCGTCCATGACACCTCGCCGTACTTTCCATTGATGCGGCCGGCCGCAGACCCCAACGCCTCTTCCAGTTCGGAATATTCGGGAATTTCGGAGCGGTTTGTCGGTGTGATCTGCAAGTACGTCACTTTGCCGAGCCACTCGCAGTGGTGCGCTAGGAAGATGTCGAAAGCCTCGAGCCGCTGGATCAGCCCCTTGGAATAGTCTAGGCGATCAACCCCGATCACGAGGTCGCGGCCACCGAGGCTCGCCACCAGGTTCTTGACCAATGGCGACCGCACATTGCGGCGCGCCAGTCGCGCAAATGCGCGCGGCTCGATACCAACAGGAAAATCGCCAATCAGCGTCTGCTGACCTTTCACGCTCAGGGTGACCTGGCGGCCGGCGGCCTGGAATACCCGCATGTCCCGCGTGTGGTTGCATTGGGAGATCATATAGCGAATGAAATTCTGGGCATCGCCCTCGGTCTGGAAACCCACAACGTCGTATTGCATGAGCAACGGGATGAGGTGCTCATGGTTCGGCAGCCAGGTCAGAACCTCCGGCGGGGGAAACGGAACGTGCAGGAAAAACCCGATCCGGTTGCAGTGACCACGGCGGCGCAACGCGTCCGCAATGGGGATCATGTGGTAGTCATGGACCCAGATCAGATCATCGCTCTGGATGATTTTCTCGAGCTTGGTCGCGAAACGATCATTGACCCTGAAATATCCGCTGAGATCCCTGGGCGCGAACCCAGCGAGGTCCAGCCGGTAATGCAAGATTGGCCACAATAGCCGATTTGCAAAGCCGCTGTAATATTCCTCAAAATCCTCCTTGGACAGATCCGTGACTGCATATTCGACGTTCTTATGCTGGACCGAGCGCGCTTCCAGCTCGTCCGCCGGCGCGACCTTGCCACTCCAGCCGAACCAGACCCCGCCCTTGTGCTGGAGCGCTGGCCGCAATACGACTTCGAGCCCGCCAGCCCGCTTGATGCCGTCGCCAGGAATGGAAACGCGATTTGAAACGACCACAAGTCGCGCCATTCCCCAACCCCCCGACAGTGAATCCAAAATTAAACACGTTCGTGGCTTTCTCGGGGCGGCCAACCTCGCAGACCGCGCGACGATAAATGAGCGGCGCATGGCCCGCGACCTTGGACGGTATGATCGATCAAGCGCGACGACATCGTTGCCAGAGTGGCTCCACGGCGAGCCATCCGCGCCAGCAGGTCGTCAGGTGCCGGGGTCTTCGCGTGAACACAAGATGCACAAATCGCGGGAGCCAGATTGTTTGCTGCACATCTTGGCTGCTGAGCGCCGCAACGACTTTCTTCGAAAGACGCATCAACGGCTCGCGGACGAATTGCGTTTCCACGATTGTGTTCTTGGATGCGCCTATGAGTAGTGATCAGTAGCCCTATTTGTGCCTGCAACCCCCGCACGGGAGCCCATCATGCGCTACCTTCGTGCCCTCGTTTCTTTTGGCTTCGCTGCTCTTTCCTCGGGCATCAGCAGTTGCCAGCGTCCTGACAATTGCCGATTATCAGGGCTTTCCGCGATCCCGATCTGAAAATGCTTTCCATTGGAGACGATCCTTATGAACTCATAACCAAAATAACCTGTGGCGCACTCGCCGGATTGCCTGATCGAGTTGGCTTTTAAATTCGACGCAGTTCATGCCGATTTGCATACGGCAGGTACGCGGGGGGAGTCGCTGCTAATATGGCGGACAACGCAGACGAATTGCGAGTGATCTACTACCTTATCTTGCGGCTTGGGGGTTCATAGAGAAATTAAAATACCATCAACTCATACTTAACAGCGTTGTGAGTAAATGCACTGAAGCCGGATGTACTCTCTAAGAGCCAAGAAATCACGCGCACCTGGAGTGACGCCGCTACCTTAGTCTAGTCGCTCGTCAAAAAGATCGGCGGAAGCCAGTCCGCGAAGGCCGCACCGGTAGAAAGCCCCGGACAGTGGCTTTAAGAGAGATGGCCTTCCAGGAGAGGCGCAAAACAAATGACACGCTGTGGGGAGCTTGAGATTGCCCTCCGCACTCCTTCAGACACGGCGCTGAACTGGCTCACCCACGCACCTCCCTGGCGCAGTCACCGGCTTGGCAAGCCGCGCGAAGACAGCCTCGATCTGGCCATCGTCGTGGCACCGACGCCCGCATGACCTCGACGTTGAAAGAGAAGAAGGAGTAAACGTCTGTTTTTGAGGGAAGTCGCGGGGTGATCAGCTTCAACGGGTAATTGGGTAGGAGTGTTTCCTCACGGCAACACTCGTCAGAAATTGTTGGTTGTCCCCGAAAATGCCCCTTGCCGCAAAAAAAGACCCCAAGCTAGGCTTGGGTATGAGTCGTTGCATCACCAGCCGCAGATCGGAACTCCATTAATGCGCCGGCGGCATGCCATATCAGAACCTCGTGAACCTCAATATTGGCAGCAACCGATCGACGAACAGAAGCGTGCAACGGACGACAACGGTTGCCGGTGGGAGTGGAAATTCTCCCTAGATGCAGATCGGCGCCCCGAGCTTTCGTGTCGGTGTCGGACCTGCGGCGTTAAATACTATCTATCCAGTTGGCAGTGGACCCTCGACTCAGGCTGGGATGCGAAATGTCAACCGCCGACGGGCAAACATTTGCGCGAGACCTCCGGGATTCACAAGGTCGCCAATTGCTCAAACCGAGGATCGCGGTGAGTAAGTTTGAAAACGGTGCCGCGCCAGGTAGCGTCCCTCCCTGGATGGTTTGTCTTCGCCCTTAGAGCCTTGGGCATACGCCTCACAGCGCCCGGATGCATGACACCGGGGTGGTTCATTTCCGAGACGTTTCAATAAAGGCGAGTAAAAGCCTTTGCCGTAGGCTCGGCTCACATCAGCAATGCGAGCTTCTGAAAAACGCTTGTATCAGCGCACACTAGCGCCTCGCCCTGTAACAACGATGCAGACTTGCTCTGCGATCTGAGAAGCGGCGCCCTCACCGGAGATCATCCGACCATTTGGTCGCCCACTGCGCGCCGTCGGGAACAGCGCCCAGCTATAGACTTTGCTTCCCGGGGCGTAGTCGACCATCAGCCCCCAATAGTCATTCCGCTCCTCAGCTTGCATCGCCACCGCGTTAAATTTGCCGTCAAATTTGTCGTAACCTTCGATGTAAGGTGCCACGCCCCACAGCGCGTGTTCACAGCAAACTGGTCCATGATGCTGTCTTCGAGACGCCGCCCGAGTTCGCGCGGGTCCTTCACTGATTTGCATTCCGAAATCCCGTCGAACTCTTGCTTGTTGAATTTGACATCCTCCGGGTCGTAGTCGGATGCGTTGTTCAGGACCTCGGTAATGTCTTTTATGTCGGCTATGCTACGCAGGCGACTGCACGCCGCTTCGGCATAGTCTAAATTATGCAAGCTAGAGAGTACGACAATCGCCTTCGGGTCCGCCGTGGCAGCGGTGATCGTAAGCAAGACCACCGCACAGGCTACGGGAACCACAAGGACACGCTCGCCAACGCCCGCCTGCTTCCACATCTGCCCCTCCCCATCGGTGCGGATGCGCCCCAAAGGGGAAACTTAGGGGGTATCTGGGAGCGCTGTCTAGCCTCAAACTGATAGGTCGTAGTTCGCTGCATGGCCGATGAGCGCAATCCTTTAAGAGGCAAGCAGAGTGTCGAACCTTGGCGGCTGCGTCACGTCTGGCAGTTCTTGCGACAGCCCGCCGTGCCGTTTGAGCCGGTGCTTGGATGTCCTGAGCGGCAACTCCGGCCACGCTAGGGGCCCTCAGAGGTCAGGCGGTTGACGCTTAGCAGCCGCGCGCCTGGGTTCCAGGTTCATAATCGCGTCGTGGTTCCCGCTCAGACTGTCCATCGGTGTCGGGTACTGTGAGGGTACCCATGTTGAAGCTGTATTTCCCCGAAATGCTCATGCTGGCAGCGAGCGTCGTCGTGGTCGTCGCTGGCTTTCATTTACGTCTTCGGCATCTGCGTCGTTGCCGCCATATTGTTCGTACGCCTTGGCCCTCAAGTTCCTCATCGTCTTTGTGACCGCTGTCGCAGTCGCAGCAAGACTGATGCCCTAACCGCAGTGGGCCTGGGAAGCATATGGTTGATCGATTTCTCACAGAATTTGCGCGGTCAACCAGGGACTTGCTGAACGTCATGGACGCAGTTGGGAAGGCCGGGGCGGGCTTCCGCTCACTCGCAGACCATTGGGCGGATACAACAACCCCACATGGCCGATTAGTGTCGACCGTCCTTGGTGGCCTTGCCGAATTCGAAAGGGAGTTGATCCGAGCCAGGACCGATGAAGGACGGAGGAGAGCGAAGGCCAGAGGGGTCCGATTTCGGAGGAAGCTCAAGCCCACACTCCATCAGCGCGCGGAGGCCATCTCGAGACGGGTGGCGGGAGAACCGCCGGCCGAAATCGGTCGGAGCTACAACGTTAGTCACTCGACGATTTCACGATAAACTACAGGCGCATAATCGTCGCCTTAGACTTCTTGTCCTCCATATTATCCACAGGAGATGCGCCCCTCCCCACGTCCACGGAACGGATGTAGCTTGGTCATCCGTGGCCACGGCCTTACAAGCGAAGGGGGGTAAGCTATGTCAGCCACGATCATTAATATCATCATCCAACTGATAGCCGGTGCAGTCGGCGGAAACGCAGCAGGTGCTGGGCTCAAGAACTACGATCTCGGCACCCTGGGCAACACAATTGCTGGCGCGCTTGGCGGCGTTGGCGGTGGGCAAATCCTGACCGCCCTTCTGCCCATGCTTGCCGGGGCTGCTGACAATGTCGATATCGGCGCCATTGTCGGACAAGCGGTAGGTGGCGGCGTCGCAGGTGCAATCGTCACCTTTGTGGTCGGCCTAATCAAAAACGCGATAGCGGGCCAGCCGGCGAGATGAACGGCACCAGGCTGCGTGAATACAGGGCACTACCCCGATCAGAGGAAGATCGGGGCATTTTTATCACTTACGGCTAGCGTTGTAGCCCGCTAAACGTAGGCCGCGCGTTGCTGAGCCTTGGACCCAACCGCATCCGCCGGCAACTGAAGGA
The DNA here is from genome assembly GCA_963826975.1 of uncultured Alphaproteobacteria bacterium. Lineage (GTDB taxonomy): Bacteria > Pseudomonadota > Alphaproteobacteria > Acetobacterales > Acetobacteraceae > Palsa-883. The sequence continues at coordinate 15,749 of CAWGZJ010000005.1, forward strand.
CCGTGGCCTCCTGCCCTTCCATCAGATACGTCAGTAGCACGAGTTCGCCGTCAGGAAATTCTAGGGCGTCGTGGTGGACATGCGGGCAGTCTTGATTGACTTGGCGGAAAACAGCAACCTTGTGGGCGATGATATTTCTGCTCCACGGCCACAAACGTGAGCGCTTGACTTCGTAAGCGAACGACAGCTCCGTGCCCGGAAGCAGGCAAACTGCAACGTGGATATCTTCCGGCGCACAAAAGCCTCCTGTGGCAGACGAAAAGCGGCGGGTGACTAGCTTGTCGCCAACTTTCGCAGGCCGCGATTTGACGTTGTGAAGGCTGTAGTCACACATCTCGGAACTCCCATATTTGAAAGCCCCTCAGCCAAGTCAAGTTTACCCTTTTCTCTCTCCTCGCGCATTAGCCAAATGTGATCTGAGGCGTTCCTTGCTCTAGCACTGGGCTATCAATTGCGGGTCGGCGCTCAGTACTCCTCCGCCAACATGATCGTAATCACGCGCTCGGTGACCGAAGGATCAGCCGGGTCTGGCGAGTGATAGCTGCGCGATTTATCGAAATAATCGATCTTAAAAAATATCGTGTGGCCATCGACCTCGAACGAACCAAAGTCATGTTCTTCGTATGGGTCGTTGGCGTGGCAGAAATCGTCATAGACGCCAATTGTCTTGACGATGCGCGCGACTGCTTCGGCGCCCAAGGCGGCAACGCCAGCCGTCATTACGGCGGTACCGGTTGTAAAGTTCTGGCGCAGTTCATCGTTGAGCGCACGAATGGCCTTCGTCTTCGTTGTCATCGTAGTCTCCTGAAGTGGGTGAGGCCCGGCCGTGAAACAGCGTCTCGTTTCCAGCGCGACACCGTCGCGGCCGGGCAAAGGGGAAAATCGTCTGGGTTGGGGATGGCCCGCGGGCCGCGGCTTGTTCAGCGCTTATCTGGTCCGCGGGCCAAGGGAATGCTCGGACCTGCTGAAGGCCCGAGCGATCCACAGTGGCTTTCAGGAAGCGGCGTCGGGACAGAGCAGCGCCAAGTCGAGCCGTGGCCGCGTGATCAGCCCGACGTTGGCCGCATGTTTCTCGCGCCAGCGCAGCTTGAACAGGTCACCGGCCTTCTCGACCGGGATGGCTTCCCACCACGCCCCCCATTGGCTGTCGTCTTTGGCCAACACGAGATGATTGATGTCAATCTCGTCCCAGTCCTTGGGCAGCGAATGGTTGGGGGCGGGGTCCACTGCGACCGGTTTGTCGCGCTTTGTCTGGCCCGAGGCTTTCGTTGATTTCCCATTCTCTGCGCGTCGGTCGGGGCCCGGGATAAAGCAACCCAAGCCGAAGCCGATGACGCACAATCCGGCGCTCCCGCGGGTAGTCACGCCAGCGTAACGTGAGCATGTCGCCGTTTGCCTCGACGACGATTGCCTCGTACCAGCCCTCGTCCCGGTCCTGGTTCGCGACGACCAGATCGCCGACGCCGATCTCGCGCCAATTCCGCGGCAGGTGGGGCGCCGAGCCGCCTGGGGTTGAACCAGACGCCCCTGAGGACCCGTTCGGCGGGCTCGTCGGATGGGTGTTTCCGTTCGCCGCGGCGGCGACCAGCTTGTCGTAGAGGTCGTGGCGAATGAACGGCACGAACGTGCGGCCGGTCGCATGAACCCGGCCAACCGGCAGCCGAGCGGCAATCTCGGCGACCTTCGGGTCATTGCTCGCCAGCACGTTCAGCTGCAACTGGGTTGCGGCTTTCATGGCCAGGCTGGCGTGCTCCTTTCCGAACCGGGCCGCCTTCGGCTTGCCGCGACTATCGATGCCGAACAAAACCAGCGGCGATGGGCACCGCGTGGCAACTGTGGGATCCTTCGTCTCGCAGTCATGATGATCGTCTCCTGGAATCAAAAAGGGACCCGGTCAGGGGTCCCTGGGTTTCATGGGTTACGGCTTCGCCGGGCAGCGGCTTGATCAGAGGCCGAGCCGACCTTGACGCCGTAACAACGGGCGCAGCTCGTCAGACGCTGAGCTGCAAAATAACGTTACTACAACCATTGATTGTTGTCAATAGAGCTTCAAATCATTGATTTTGCGTGATTTTCTCTCGCTGACTGCGCAAAGCTATGCGATCACAGCGGCGAAACAGCTGGCAATGCCCGTTGTCGCAACGGGTGTCGTCGTCGATGCGATTGCCGTTGCAAATGGCGAGGCCGTTCTCGGCGCAATACCGCCAGATCGCGCTCTGCACGAACCGCGGAAACGTCGCCGGGAAGGCCGGATTGAACTCGCGAGCATCAATGTTCGCGGCGAGCAGACCGAGAATGCCGGCGCACCCTCCCGGCCGGTAGCACCGGTCTCCGTAAGGATGATCGGCGCACAGCCGCCGCAGGATCCCGGTTCGGTGCAGGAAATTATGGACCAGGGTGTCGACGGCCACGAAGGTCGCGCCGACTTCGAGCCACAGCGGCCGTCGCTTGCCGGCGCTCAGCAGCAGCGACGACAATGCCATCGCCAAGACCTTGTCGGCCACCCCATAGACGTTGCGCAGCGGGCCAATGATGGCCTCGCGAAGGGCAGGCGAGCCGATCAGGAGAGTGGGGATCCACCGCCCCCAATTGCCGATCAATCCAGCCCACGAAATCGTCATCGGCGACGTCCCGCATGAACAGGAACAGGCTGTACGCCATCTGGTTGAGGCGGCCGTTGCGCAGCGGGTGGCGGGGCAATGGGCAGGCGTCGAAGTGCCCGGGCTCGGAACACGTCTCGGACCCCTTGTGGTATCGGCAGTCGTAGAACCGCCAGTACCCGCCGAGCTTCGGGCACGACGGGCTTCGCGACAACGCTTCGGCAATGTCCGCCCAGCGGACGCTGCCGTGCTGGGCCATGTACCCAGCCGCGACCGCATCCGAGATCCCCTGAAAGCTCAGGATCTCGATCAGCCAGTCAAACAAGGCCGGCGTGTCATGGTCTCTGACCGCGCGAATGACCCCGCACTCGCCAAGGTCGGCGCGAATGTCGTCGAGATACGATGCTGACCCGGCAAGGCAGCACGTGGCATGAACAATCCTGACGGCGTAGGCCAGGTTGGGGTTGAGCTGCGGATGTTCCGAGTTCATGCGAATGCTGCAGCATGTTTCATGGTCCGGTCACCGGTAATTTTCCAGCCGTTAGAAGCTCTCGATAGGCGTCAGATCAGTGAGACGAGCTTGCGCTGGGCGTCGGTGTCGCCGTCGATGTATCGCTGGGTTGTTTGAATGGACCGATGGCCAGCCAATAGCTGAACGTCGCGCAGTGACCCGCCAGCACGGTGAACTAGCCGGGCGGCCCGAGTGATGAAGGTTCGGCGGCCCGAATGCGAAGAACACCCGTTAAGGCCGACCACCCGATACGCATTGGCAAACCAGACCACAATACTCTGCGGCGTCATTGGTCCGCCCCGCTCCGACACGATCACTGGGCCAGCCGAATGGGTTGCTGCTCGCCACGCCGCCAAAGCTGTCCGTAAATCCTCATGCAATGGGATAACCCGACCGCTCCCTTTCTTGGCGGCACGGTCGGGCAATTCCAGAACTGTGCCGATGGCGCCTGTCGGATCGGTGACCATGGCCCAGGTGAGGTGGGCGATCTCTCCCGCTCTTAACCCTGCCTTGGCCGACAGCAGGACAATGAGTTTATTACGCAATGGGTGCCGGCTGGTCTCGGCGAACAGCAGAAGGTCTTCAAGATTGTCGTCGGACAGAATCTTCGCTTGTTTCCCGCGCATCGGTTTACCTGATGACCGAACAAGAGAATCTTACAGCAAAAAAAACATAGGAGAACAAACAAGGACAAGTCTATTTTTGGACTGCAATGAACAGCAGCCGGCAAACTAACGGCGATCAAGCACGCTGCAATCAAGACCCTGATCAAGTCACGATCGCTCACTTCCATGACCTTGTCACCCGCGACAAGGTGCGCGAGCACCCAGGCGGTGCCAGTACCCGGTAAATACCCGGAAGACGCCCTTAAGCCCGACGAAGAAGCTACTAGGGATCGCAAGCCAGATGTGCGCTGGACACCTGCTTGAGGTTAAATCACGGTCAGGATATCCTAATAAATTGAGGCGACGTTCCGTTCATCCGCGGGTCGCCACAGCTAGGGAGGTACTGATGCAAGTCATTCCCATACTGCGCCACCGTGTTCTCAAGGCAATAGCCCTGGCCTTTGGTGCAACTGTGCTGGCTGCCGCGGTTCCTCTCGCGGCGTCGGCGCAAGAGTTGCCGAAAGCGAGTGCCGAGGAAGTTGGGCTGTCCTCGTCACGTTTGAACCGTCTGACGGCGTTCTTCCAACAAGAGGTTGACTTGGGCGAGCTTCCGGGAGCGGCTATCGTTGTCACGCGAAATGGCAAGATCGCATACGAGAAAGCCATCGGCTACCAAGACCGGGAAGAAAAGATTCCAATGAAACCCGAGGCGATTTTCCGTATCGCTTCGATGTCCAAACCGATCACCTCGGTGGCAATCATGATGCTGGTGGAGGACGGCAAAATCGACATCGCCGCGCCCGTCACGAAGTACCTGGCGGAATTCAAAGATTTGAAGGCGGGTACGGAGCCCGCGCAACGGCCGATGACGGTGCAGGATCTGCTACGACACACCTCGGGGCTCGCTTACCAGTTCTTCATCGAAGATCCATCTGTCAAAAAAGCCTATGAGGAGGCCAAGGTCTTCAGTTTTGATCAGTCGCTTGCAGAAATGGTTACAAAGCTCGGCAAGCTGCCGCTGGCTCATCAACCTGGCAGTGCATGGGAATATAGTATGTCGACCGACGTTCTTGGCCGGATCGTGGAAGTGGTATCGGGAATGCCATTCGACCAATTCGTTCAGGAAAAGATCACAGATCCACTCAAGCTTGCCGCGACGGGGTTCTCGGTCGGACAATCTGAGGCCGGATACATTGTCCAGCCCCAGGTGGATCCGGGTACCGGCAAAAGGCCGGCGATGATAGTCGACAACCTTACTAGCAAACCGAAATGGCTGTCGGGTGGTGGTGGTATGGTATCTACTGCCGGGGACTATACGCGCTTCTGTCAAATGCTGCTCAACGGCGGTCAACTCAACGGCGTACGTTTGCTGTCACCGAAAACAGTTGCGCTGATGACTTCGGATCATCTACCGCCTGGCGTCAAGTACAATGCCAGTTTCAACGCTTTGCTGCAGGACCAAGCTCCGACACCTGAAATGGGCGAAGGTTTTGGCCTCGGCTTCCTTGTGCGCAAGGAAGCGGGTCGCAATCCGCTTCCCGGATCTGTCGGAGATTTCTCGTGGTCGGGCGCCCACGGCACGTATTTTTGGGTGGATCCCAGAGAAAAGCTGACCGCGACGCTGATGGTTCAGAACGCGTTTGATCCCAGTGGACTGGCCAAGAGCGCCCGCTATCGTCATGAGATGCGTTATCTCGTTTATCAGGCGATCACACAGAGCATGGACGGTTTCGGGAACGGTGCGTCGACGCAGTAGGTGTATCAACGAATCAACAAACAGAACTGTTGACGGATCAATTGAAGGCGCAGAATCCCATGGGTTACGCAGCTTGGCCCTCGTAACCCTATGGGCCCCTTGCCAGCGCGGTGAAGCATCTTGACGATCGCTATCTCGATCGATTGCTATCGGCGATCCTCGACGAACAGCGACGGCGGCGGCGAGACATTTCCTAAGCCCGACGAGAGGCCGGGCAGGCGGCGGGTAGAGGTTGGTGCGGCTCCGCTGACGCGCGGTCAGATCAATGCGGTCCGCGCAGCTTTAAGGCCGCTGTGACACTGTCGCGGATTGCCCGTCAATTCGGATTGTCGCAATCGGATGTGCGGAAAGCGTTCGCATCCGACATGAAGCCGTGACGAACGACCAACTCTTACAGCGGAATCGCGTCGCTCCGAATATAACTTGCTATGAAATTGCTGTTTTATAGCAAGTCGCTTCGCTTTGAGATTTCACCGCGCGTTCGCGGCAGTGGCCGCCAAGAAAAAGACGTCCCAATAATGGGCGCTGCTGGCGGCTTTCATTGCGAGGCATCGGGGTATGTGATCGACCGAGGTGGTGTACTGTGCCCTAACTTTGCACGACTAACCTTGCTTGCCGAAGAAGCGATCAACTCGCGGTGAGTTCTCGCCGCACAATCCTGCTGCCCTCGACCATGCGCACATCTTTCCGGAAACGATGCCACGTGGCAGATATTTCAGCCCGCAATCGGGAGCGACCACAATCTGCTGACATGCCAAAAGGGCGCCCTCTCTGAGGGCAGTGCGCCCTTCTGATGGTCGTAAGCGAGCAGGCGCGCTTATATAATTAAGCCCTCTCGTCTGATCAGGCCGATGATAGACCTCTTGGCGAGTGCGGTCGCGCTCCGGCGTCCTGATGGCTCCAGGGAAGGGTCGGTGCTCGGGAATGGCCTACGATGAGTGCTCGATATCTGGCAGAAACGAAGACGGGGTAATGGCATCCGGAAACCGGCGTGAGTTCGAGGGCGGCGCAGGGGCGGTGAACCCCGCTGGCTCGATCGCCCGGGCGCCAGTTGCTCCGCAAAGCTTCGGGTCCGGCAGTGGCTCCGATGGGTTCTCCTGGCGGCTCGCGGCGTTTTATGCGGCATTCTTCGGGTTTTCCGGAATCATCATGCCGTTCTTCCCAGCGTGGCTGCAGGCTAAGGGGCTCGACTCCCGCGCCACCGGGATCGTGCTCGCGGTCCCAATGTTCATACGGCTGATTTCCGTACCCTCGGTCGCGCGTCTCGCTGACCGCCGCAGCGCCTTAAGGGGCGCGCTGATCGCGAGCGCCTTCGGGTCGGCAGCGGCCTACGTGGTTCTCAGCCAGGCGAATGGATTCGTTCCCATCCTGCTCGCCGTTGCCCTGGCTTCGCTTGCCACGGCGCCGACCATGCCATTGCTCGACGCGTACGCGCTCAAGGGTCTCGCACTGCGTGGCCGTGCCTATGGCTCCGTACGGCTATGGGGCTCGGTCGCGTTCGTGATTGCCAATTTCGGCGCCGGGTTCGTGATCGACCGCATCGCTCCCATTCAGATCATTTGGCTCCTGTTCGGTTCGCTCGTGATCGTTTCGGCGGTGTCGCTCACGCTCATGCCGATTGCGCTGGACGGTGGCTCGGCAGAAAAAGTAGCGGCGGCACCTGGCAAGCTCCTGCTCTCGCCGGGTTTTTGGGTATTCACGGGCGGCGCGAGCCTGATCCAGGCTAGCCACGCTGTGTACTACGGCTTCTCGGTGCTCGACTGGCGTGCAAAGGGACTTGACTCGGCCTCGATCGGCGGTCTCTGGGGCTTGGCAGTGATCGCCGAGATCGCGCTGTTCGCGGTTTCGGCGCGATTTCCGCAGCGGATCGGCTCCCTGGGCCTCCTCGGGGTCGGCGCCTTTGGGGCCGTGCTGCGGTGGGGAGTCATGAGTCTCAACCCGCCGCTGGTGCTACTGCCGATGCTCCAGTTGCTGCACGCGTTTTCGTTCGGCGCCACCCACCTCGGATCAATGCAGGTCCTGACGCGCCATGCGCCCGCCCGGCAATTCGCTACGGCCCAAGGAGACTTTGCCACCGTGCTGGCGTCGGTCATGGCTGGCAGTATGGCCCTCTCCGGCGCGCTCTATTCCGATCTCGGCGATCGCGCCTATGTGGCGATGGCGCTGGCAGCGGCTTTGGGCGGCGTCTTCGTGCTGTCAGCGCGCAGCTGGGTGACTGAATCACGCAGATGATCCGGCCCGCGATAATGGCCGCCAGACTACGAATCTGGGGGTCAGGAGTTCGAATCTCTTCGGGCGCGCCAATTAAATCAATGGCTTGCGCAGATTTGGCCTTCGGTCTGGAAAAGCCGGGCTAACGGAGGGCTAACGTCAAAGAAAAATCAAGTCGACGAGATCACCAAGGCTGATCCTGCGGTCGCGATCGGGAACTAATCGTTCGTCGCTCCACAGCACCGGCGCCAACACGAATGTGGTACCGCCCGCCCGCGGTGCACAGAAGCTCGCGAAGCGCACGGTCGAGGATGTGCTGGCGCGAGTGCGCCCAGCACAATCAAATAACGCCTAAGCTTCGCCCTCTCACGGCGAAAACAGGGGTTCGAGTCCCTAGGGAGCGCCAATTATTTCAGGTACTTATCCCGCTAGGGCGCTCTTTCCAACCATTTTTTGGGGAATAAGCGACGATGAACAAGGGCGGCCGACCGCGAACGTCGGCGGCAATTTCGACGGCCCCGGGGACGCCGGGGCACCGCCCGCGGGTTCTCCGGTGAGCGGCCTGTCGGACGGCAGTTCGAAGGCGCGCCCGGCACAACGCGGGTGTAACTCAGGGGCGGAGCACAACTTGCCAAGGTTGGGGTCGTGGGTTCGAATCCCATCGCCCGCTCCAGATTTCCCGAGACCCCTTCAATCGCTAGGCTTGGGGAAGCTCGAGGGAAGCAGCCGGCGCGGTTTTGGCTGGCAACGAGTTGTCGCCGAGAGCTCAAACTCACGCGCGTATCGCGCCGGGCATATCCTCTGTTGCGTTCTAGAAGTCCCGTCGATGGGCCGCCATCCTCTTTGAATGACGGCCGAAGAAGCGACCTGCTGGAAAATACCGCCGCCCTGCAGGTGTCTCATTTCCCCCGAAGTACGTGGATTTGCGAGACTAGGTAAATCTGTCGTATTGTCAATATGTTGCTGGCGCGCCCGAAGAGATTTGTCGTGGAGCGGATCAATGGCGAGCTATTCCGCCGATAAAGCGCCCTTCAGGGCAACCCGTGATCATCGCCCCTGGAGAAAAAGGTCTTTGGGGCTTTGCTGGCGATTGTCGGAGCAGTGATCATCCTCACCGGTCATTGGGCGACGACGGATGACCTGATCGCGGACCTGATTGCCGGTCTGTTGATGGTTTACGGTCTTATTGATGTGGAGTTTCAGCGCTAACTGCCACCTTAAGTCCGTAGAAGCGATGGACGTCTGCTTCATCGTCCGCGACGCCAACAGGCAGGCGCTCGCTTACGTCTATTTCGAGGAGGAGCCGGGCTCGTGCAAGTATAATGCCTTGTCCCTGAGGCTTGGAGGCAGCAATGAGAAGGCGTGATTTCCTATCGGTAATTGCTGGGGCGACGGCATGGCCGCTCGCAGCGCGCGCGCAACAGCGGGCGATGCCGGTAGTCGGCTTTCTCAGCCCTGTGACGGCCGAGGCAACACCACATCTGCTTGCCGCGTTCCGACAGGGTCTCGCTGAAACGGGCTACGTGGAGGGCAAAAACCTCGCGATCGAATACCGCTTCGCCAACTTCAGACTAGAGCTATTGCCTGACCTTGCGGGCGATCTGGTTCGGCGAAACGTGAACGTCATTTTCGCACCAACTCCCGAGACGGTTGTCGCGGCCAGGAACGCAACGACCAGCATTCCCATCGTTGCGCTGGATTTGGAGAGCGACCCCCTTGCGAAAGGATATGTGAAAAGCCTCGCACGTCCGGGCGGCAATATGACGGGAATGTTCCTTGATCTCCCGGAGTTAAGTGGGAAACATATAGGGCTGCTCAAAGAGATCGTTCCCCGGCTCTCCCGCATCGCGATCTTTGGTATTCCCGGCCTCAACATGGCGCAATTTGCAGCCACGAGACCGTGGCACGGGCGCTCGCGCTCGAAGCTGAAATTCTAGAAGTGCAAGTCGCGGGTGACTTCGAGGGTGCCTTAGTCTTACTGCGTCACGAATTTCTGCGCCGCGACGGTCCTGCGATTGGAGCATTGCAGCAAGGACATCGTGACAGGGTTCTGACGAGAGCGCGATCAGCCGTCGACGCATGGTCGCGATCGAGTTCGGGATGTGACGCTCGGGCCGCAGCGGCGGAGCCTGGGTCGGTAACTGTTGGGAACGGCAAGCTCCTGGAACAACCCGGTGGAACAAGGTCCACTAGAGGGGGAATCGTCTCCCGCTCGGAGATCAGGAATCCGTAGGCGGCAATGCACAGCGTGGCGTGGTGATGGAAGCCGCGCCAACCGCGCCCTCAAAATGGCCGAGCCCGACCTCCTGCTTAAGTTCCTGATAGTCGCGCTCGATGCGCCAGCGCATTTTGGCGAGATCGACGAGCCTGCGGAATGAGATGTCTTTCGCAAGCGTCGAGAGCCAGTATTTGGTCGGCTCGGCCTCGCCCTCGGGCCACTCGATCAGCAGCCATTCTTCCGGGCAGCCCTGGGTCAGTTGGTAATCCGATGCGCGACCCGAACGCGCACACGAGCGAAGCGCGAGGACAGCCACTCGGCCGAACCTTCCCGCCATCGGATCGTGCGCCAGGCTCGCTTCGGCAAACCGAGAACGAGCTCTTTGACCGAGATCAGGCTGATGCTTGCCGTCGCGGCGTATCAGCTTCGGTGGTCGTCCGCGGCCCGACCACTTTTGGGCCGCCGCGGCCCCGTTCCGGATCGCCACATCAATGTATTCGGCTGAATGCCGGCGACGTAGGGCAATCCCAACGCCGTCATATCCGTGCGCAGATCGGTCTCGTTGCCATAGGCGGCGTCCATCAACACGACCCCGCGCGGCAAGGCCGGCTTCGCACGCCCACCGAATCTGCTCAAGCGCGATCTCCGGCTTGGTTTTGAACCCGATCTCCTTCGGCACACCGGCCTTCTTCCGGCGTTGGCGGTCCTTGGTCCAGTCCTGCGGCAAATACAGCCGATAGGCCACTGGCAGGCTGGCGCAGTGATTGGCAATCGACAGCGACACCGTCACCTGGCAATTGGCCTGCTTGCCGAGTTGCCCGCAATACTGCCGTGCTACCCCGACCGAATGCCGCCCCTGCTTCGGGAACCCCGTGTCGTCGATGATCCAGGCCTCGATCGGCCCGTGACGTTCGATCGCAGACAATACCATCTCGCGCACCTTGGCCAACACTCTCTCGTCCGACCAACCCGCATTGCCGACAAAATGCAAGAGCGATTGGTGCTGCGCCGCCGTTCGCTCTGGCGCCGTCACCGCCGCCATCGGCTCGACGCTCTTGCGCTCGCACGGCAGCATCAGGCCAACGCAATAGTCACGCAGCGGTCCAGCACGATCCGCATGGCCAATCACGCTCACCAGCCCCTCGACATATCCCACAAACCGCGATTGACTGTCATTTGCTGTTCGGAGATCCATCTCAGCCCCTCATACGCTGAAGTGCGAATTCCCTCAATAACCGATTCCCAATGGCAATCGCCCGCGACTTTCTAACTAAGTAAGATTAAGAGGCCGCCCGGATAAAGCATGTTGATGCCGGTATCCTGTTGTCGTCCCCCCTCGTGTTCGTCGCTTCGAAGCAAATCGGCGAGCTTGCGCTCGCCAAACGGCTCCCGCTCATTTCCTTGTTCGCCGAATTTCCAAAATCCAGCGGCCTCATAGCTTATGGGCCGAACGTAGCCGAGATATTCCGAAAATCCGGGAATACGTCGGCAAAGTCCTGCATGGTGCCAAGCCAAGCGACTTACCGATACAGCGGCCGGAGAAGTTCAATCTGGTGATCAACATCAAGACCGCCACGGCACTCGGCCTCGATATGCCAACGCAGCTCCAACAGCTTGCCGACGAGGTGATCGAGTGAGGACATGAAGCCGATTTGGCGTCAGACGCGGGCCGCCAAGTTGCTCAGCCGCGACGAGGCCCGGCGCATCGCCGCCAACATCGCCGAGCTGCCTGAGTTGCAGCGGTGAGATGGCACTAGAAACTACCAGCCGCCTTCTCTGGCCCGGCGCGGGGCCTTTCAGCGGCGAACGACTATCCGGTGAGCCCAGCTAGTCACTAACGTGGGCCGTAACCCGAACTTTGAGCCCGGGACGAGTTCATTGTCCGGATTCGAAAACTCCGCCCATACCGTTAGCATGTTCGTGGTTCGATCGATTTCGGCACTTTCGAACTCCGGCACGCCCGAGTGCTCATAGGTCCGGCCGGACGGCAGCTCGAGTGAGACTGTAACTCTCCTGAACAATTCCGGCACCGAGGACGTCCCGGCTTGTTTGAAAAAGCGTTCTCGATCGACATATGACACGTAGCAGGCGACCAGAATGGGATCGAGCTGAGCGATCTCGGCCAGGACCGTGTCGGCCTTGGCATCGACGAAGGCTCCGGGAGCAACGTGCGGCCGCCCGACCGTTCCCGAAATTGGCGCTACGACGCGCGTGTGTGAGAGCGCCAACTCCGCCCGGGCAAGCGCGCTCTGCTTGCGTGCGACGGCCGCGCGGGCAATCTCGACCTCGATCGCGGTCTGTTTCGCGCGCGCAACGGGCGTCGCATTATGCTCCATCAACTGCGCTTGGCGTGCCGCCTCATCCGCGGCCAGACTCAGACGAGCGCGCGCCTCGTCGAGCTCAGATTGAGCGGCGCTCACATCGATCTTGAAGACGTCGGCATCCAACTCGAACAAGACGTCCCCCTGCGCGACACGTTGGCCAGGCACGAACAGGATCCGACTCACCGCGCCATTGACCTGAGGTGCGACTTGCATGAACTGGCGGGCGACGACCATGCCGTCGAATTTCAGTTCGAGAATTCTGCAGCGAGCCCGTCGCACGGGAGCAACCAGATCAGAGCTGATACCGCAGCAAGCCATGCCACCATCGATCGGCCAACCCGAATTCCCTTGGCGAATCCATTTTGTCTGGGGTTTCCATGTGAACGGGAACCTCCCGCTATCGGCGCCTCCAAATGCTGGGGTGCGCTCTCGTCGGCATCGACCAGGATTTCGGCCCGCGCACCCATTTCTTCCCGAAACTCTACCGGGAAGGTGGCGAGACTTTCCTCCGGCACGCCCAGGTCTCCGCCCTTCGGAGGTGAGCGCCAAAGCCCCCCAGGATTGACGCTTCGGTCCCACACCAGCGGACGGGAGGGGGGGAATGAGCCGCCGCACTAGTCTGCGGCCGTGGCGGCGATCATCCACCCGCACGAGAATGAGGGTACCGGCGTAGGGCGTGGGCCGCGGGTGAAGGACTGCCGCCTGCAAGTCTTCGATTCCCAGCATGGTGGCCGAATTCGGACTCATGGTCCGCCTCCTTTCGGTTTCTTAGTGAGTGTGCGGCGCCTCGGTCTGCCGGCCGATGAGCGCGGCGATCTCTGCGAGTTGTTGTGCCGGAAAGGGCGGATTGGGCGGAGCCAGGTACGGACAGATAAAATCGGACGCCGCGACGTTGCCCGTTTACGCAGTCACTTTTCCGAGGTCCGTTATTGGCATTGACGAGCAGCGTATGCAGGGGATCCATGACATCGTCTTTTCAGCGACCGTCCCCCGCACGTTTCGTGGGAGCGTCCCTGGAGTGTCGGCGGCCTCAATCGTCTCGAGCACACCGAGGCCGACCCGCCAACCTGATTGACCCGTTGGCACAGGACGCAGGTCACCGACACGAAGATGTTGAAATCATCTCCGGAAGGGGGGCGACCCGCGCCGCTCTGCGGTGCACTATTCGTGGCAGTGCCACGCAAGCCCATCGTGAGCATGACAGCCACCGACGCCATTCAATCCGTGTTGTGAGATTGAAAGGAAGACAGTCGCTAGCACTAGCGCGAAGTAGATCAATGTCCGTGGTGCCATGTGTGACCTCCGTCGTGGGAATGAACGTAGTTTGCGGTCGTCTTTGCCAACGCTCCCATCATGGCCATGTGGACGCTTGCGGCGCTGAACCAACGCCTTGGCTGAATACCGATCGGCACCCAGCACTAAGGGTGGACTTCCTGCTCCTGAGACAGGCTTCAACCTTTGCGCCGTCAGGAATGTAGATGGCGCAGAGCCTAAAGGCATCCGATGTGCACGCGACCCTCTGCTCGGGTGTCCCGCGGAAGTCCTGTGCAAAAGCCGTCGCTGCGCAAACGAAGACTTTTCCCAGGACAACAAAGCCCGCACCGAACTTCGACATAACACGAAATCTCCTCTAATCGTTTTCCCGCTCGGTCTCGCCGCTATCGCCACTCGTCGTCGGATTCCTGATTGAAGGTTCCGGTGCTCGGATCAGGAGCGCCGATCAAGCGGATTGTGCTCTGTCCAGGGGATCGCCTGTTCAACGAGAGCAAAATAGTCGTCAAGCAGCTTCTCGGCTCGCGCGCGAGCAGAGATCGAGCCTCCGCAATTGGCCAACGCCATGAACATCTCTGTGGCCATGAGGGCGCGTGCCATCTCGCGACTGCATTGGGTGGAAATCATTAGTTTGCTCCTCTTCCGCGACGTCCACAGGTCGGACTCTAATAGCTCGCGTTTCGCGCATGCTTCTCTCGCCATTTGGGGCCAGGGCCACGCATGTAGTGCAGCTCGGGCCGATATGGATCGAACAGCGAGGCTGTGAAGCGGCGCCACGGTCTCGCACTCGCGCCGACGACGGGGTGGAGGGAAGCAGGGGGCGCGAACACTACTCTGCAAACATACGAATCTCAGAATGTACGCATTGCAAATCTCCTTGGGGCCGCGACTTGCCACTCACTTTGAACGGCTGCCCTGTGTGTTAGATGCCAGCTCACATTAGTTCGGTGCGACGATGGCGCAATTCTACCCAAGTCGGTCCAGCCTGGCATTTTCGTTGAGCTGGATCCGCTCGTGGTTGGCGACACTAAGCCAAAGCCTAAGAGAGGAGCCTCAATTTAAGCCTTCTGGGTAGGGCGACTCAGGGGTGGGATGCGGGGAAGTAGAGCACGTGGATAGGCTGTGCGTTGTCGCGATCAAGCGAAGCTCTCGCTGCTGATGCAACTAAGCCAAAGCGCTAGTCTCTCCTCGTTGGAGTATGCGAATCCGACCCTCGTCCAATGGATGGGGAGCGGGAAAGCACCAAAATTCGCTGTGGGTTTTTGGCCAACCTTCACCGCTGCAGTGGCCACGCTTAACGGAGCTTGTGATGACGCCTTTGGCCGCCGTCGAGACACCGCGGGAGTTCTCGCGCTGTAACCTCACGTCCTGAGCTACTGACCATGAAGACGACAGCGATTTCGCTCGCCGCCTCCCTCCCCGGCTCGAACGCGTGGAATCGGCGCTCAACTCTTATGCGGTGGCAATCGCCATGGTGCGAGACGAGGGTCTCACACGGCGCCGGCAAACGGACGCGACAGAGCGTTTCTTCGCACTCTGCTTCGCGCTGGAGCAGATGCGGCGCAATTTTTGCGGTCTCATCCGCCGCGGGAGGGAATGGGCGCGATCACCTGGCCAGATGAGCTACGCTACGGCGTACACGGGCGATTGATTTCTTCGCTACTCGACATCTCCGGAGCTTCACGATGCTAGACGGGAGTACTAGCTCTCTGCTCGATCGATTATTAAAAACCAACCCGTGGCCAATGGTTGGGGACAGTCAAAAACATCAAAATAGTCTGGGCATGCGGTCAATGTGTGGGAGAGGCTTGGCCTGCGGCTGAAGCAGCACCCGATCCGCCGCCGCGTCTTTCCAACTCCGCTTTGTTCAGTTCCCGATGATCGCCTGCTGCGGCGGCCGCGCCACGATGAGCAGCCGTGTTAGCCCGGCCGCCGCGCGGCATGCAGCGAGCCGGAGATCAGGCCGGCCGGAAAGCGATGACGGTGAAACAAATCCCGCCGACAGCCGCAATGAGCAGCCTCTCACGGGTTCGCAATAGCGTGCCCACGTCGCCCCGAGCGATGAGATTGCCGTTGGCGAGCAGGACCGGCGTCTCGCTTTTGTCCGCTTCGATGCGCGTCGTGTAGACCGCCATCACGTCCGGCCGGTCAAGAAAATAGGTAATGCGCCGTAAACCCTCCGCCTCCCATTGAGTGCAATAGGTCGTGCCGGCCCGGTAGAGGCCCATGAGCCGGGTATTCGCTGTGGGATCGACGGCGGTCTCGATCTCGAGCTCGAACGCCCGGCGCGGCGGTTGCGCGATGGTGAGCTTATCGGGCCGGGCGACGAAGCTTTCGGCGGGCAGCGGCTTGCCGTCGAGCGCAAGCGAGACGAGCTTCAGTTCGTCACCATCGAGCACGAGCGGCGCCGGTGCGCTCGCGCTGTTAGGCTTGATTTTCAGCTTGGCACGGATCCTGGTCGCGGTCGGATCGAGCGAGACGTCGCGATCGACGCTCTCAATGAGCCAATTCTGGCGGGCGATAGTCCCTCAGGCGGATTGGACGTAGTTCTTCGGTATGCATTGGATTGATTTAGAAGTTCTGCGGACCAACTGACAGCGCGATGGACACCATGGGCCGTCGGTCGAGATAGCTGCGATTTACTTGAGTGTAAGCTAAGAGCTCAAGGATCTATCGAGCGGCGGCCCATCGGTCCTGGGGCACGAAGCGCATCAGAAACGTGGCGGTTTGCGACGCTGCGGCTAGGCGGCTGATCGCTCGGACTTGAGGGAACCGGGCAGATCCCTCAGCTATTCCAGGCCGCAAGCGACGAACTGCAGGCCACTACCAATTCTTCAGTCCCATTTAGGCCCAAAAAGGTGCCGACACGAGCAACCTCCGGGTTAATGCGACGATGATACTGCCATTCGAGTTCTTCACTTCCTGCAAAAAGATCGGGACCGGCACATTCGCAAAGCGGTTCACAATATCTCGGATCTGTTTGGTGTCGTTCAACCGATGACTGCTCCCTAATCGCGGGTCTGTATTCTTAAGTGCAAAAGCCCCTTCTGCGATATCATTCCAGTTCTCCCGAAACAGTTCAGTCGCGGAGTTCGACGAGCGCGTACATCGTGGAATTGATCGAGTGTTCCCATGGCTCCAGTTCCACTTGTCTTTGAACGATGATGGGCCCCTTGTCGATTTCAGCGCTCATTTTGTGGATCGTCACTCCATGCGGATCTCCGTTGATCCAATTCCAGATGTGCGGATGCGGACCTCGGCCCAGTGGAAGTAGCGAACCATGAAGATTGATGAAGACTGTCTTATTCAGATGGCGTTCCGCTATTCGATGGCCGTATCCGAAGAGGATAGCGAAGCTCACATTTGTGAAATCCACGCTGTCGAGATCAGTGAACTCGTCACCGACCATACGGACCGCAAACCTCCGCTCGACCGTAGGAAGCAGTTTCTCAGCGAATACGCCAGCTAGAAAAGCTTTTCGCTTCTGGCACTCGTTGGTTCGCCGAGGCATTGTTGATTTCCCGCCCGGCCTCGACGGTTCGGCTGCGTGCTCTGTCGTGCGCATCATCGGTCCTGAGTCTCGGTTACCAATTTCGCATTGTCCGCGAGGTCGGCGAAGCTTCCTTCGAGCCTCTCAAACTCACGCAACTCGTCAGGACCGCTCGCTGTCCTCGCCAACTTGGAATATTCGATTGCTTTGGCGCGATATTGCTCAGCAGTGAACATCGGTGGGCCTTTTTGTGAGAGGAGCGCTCCGGTGATAAACCACAGAGTTTAATGTTGGCGTACGTCCGATGTTGAACACGAGGGGTGTGGATCCGAAAGCTGCAGCACACAACCCGGGCCAATCACTATGCCCTGTCATTTCCCTTGTCAGCTGATTCGTATGCTAGGCTGTACCAGCGCGTTGATCCGTTCGGCGAGCCACAGTAGGGCGGCGCGGAACGAGCCGTGCCGCGAAAGCTGGTGGCGGCGGTAAAGCACGGCGTGGCTCAACTGTGCGAAGTGGCCCTTGATGAAGCCGCCCTTGAAAAATCCGAAGCGACCCAACCTGCCGAAGGCGTTGTATTCGCTGAGCGCGACCAGCGCGCCGAGATCGCGGTTGCGATATGGAGGCACCGGCCTGCTTTTCCGCAGCCAAGCCGGCAAATGGCGCACCAGATGCAAGGCCTGCTGGTTGGCCACCTGGGCTGTTGCCGGTAGCGGTTGCTTCGTCCCCTCGGGCACAAAGCTGGCGCAGTCTCCCAGGGCGAAGATGTGCTGGTCGCCCTTGGCCATCAAGTTGGGTTCCACCACGATCTGGCCCGCGCGACTGATCTCGAGCCCGCTCTCATCGAAGCCGCTGGAGGCACGGATGCCCGCGGCCCAGACCTTCAGCGTGGCTGGCACATGCTCGCCGCCTTCGAGCAGGTAACCTCGTGCGTCGGCGCCCATGACCTTCACGCCGGTGCGCACGTCCACGCCCAGCATGCGCAGCTGCGATGCGGCCGAAGCAGAAACCGCTTCCGGGAATGCGCCGAGAATGCGTGGCGCGCTTTCTAGTAGGGTGAGGCGCAGTCGTCTGCGGATGTCGACCTTGCCGTAGCCGGCAGCCAGTTCGACCATGCGGCTCAGTTCTGCGGCCAGCTCCACGCCGGTGGCGCCGCCGCCGACGATGGAAATGTCAATGTTTCCGCCCTCGGCGAAGCTGCGCACCACCTGAGCGCGCAGCCGGCCGTTGAAAACGTCTGCCTGGTCGTGGCTGTCGATGAAGTGGCAGTGTTCGAGGACGCCGGGCGTGCCAAAGTCGTTGGCGCGGCTGCCGAAGGCCAAGACCAGCACGTCGTAGTCCAATTCGCGGGCGCCCACGACCACTTCGCCGGCCGTTCGCACTGGCGCGAGCCGTATGCTCCGCCTTGTGCGCTCAATGGCATCGACCTGCCCGGGCACGTATTCGAAATGATGCGTGCGCGCATGCGCAACGTACTGCACCTGTTGTTCGTAGATGTTCCAAGTGCCGGCGGCGAAGGTGTGCAGCATCGGTTTCCAGACGTGCACCCAACTGCGGTCGATGAGGCTGATACGAGCCAAGTTGCGACGGCGCAGCGAATGGCCCAGCCGGGTAGCCAGAATTAGGCCGGCCACGCCGCCGCCGACCACCACGACGTGGGGCACCTCGCGTTCGGTCGGGTTCACCGGCGAGCTTGTTGCAGGAAGTCGCCTGGCGCGGGCTCCTTGGATGGGGTCTATGAGGTCGAGCATGGGATCTCTCCGCTGCGAGTTGCTACGGACTAACGCCGACCCGTCGGGCGGCTTAACTTGTCCGGTGATCGACGCGCCGTTTTGTGCAGATGCTTTTCACGCCATATCGGTCCGGGACCACGCATGTAGTAAAGCTCGGGCCGGTACGGATAGAGCAGCTTGCGCCAAAACGGAGTGATTAGATCCTCCCAACGCACTGGCGCGCGAGAGGCAGGCAGAACCTGCAACACGTACGAAACCGACAATGGGAGCATTGGAAGACTCTCCGCTTGTTCGATGCCGATTAAACACTGGCCCGTGTGCTTTCTTCACTTACTGAGCGACGTCGCCGGTCAATCGGTTGCACAATTTCTATTAACTGAACACTGACGGCGCCATACTGCGCGAGTCGATTTGCCTGCTATTTTGGTCGATACAAATAAACAATCAGACAGAACCAAACGGACTCGTTCGCTTACTGAGCTGACAAAAAAGTAATGCCGTACGTTGCGAGCCCCTGAGGGGTTCACAAGACGCGACTGCGAAGATGCTTTTGACGTTCATGACCGTGGTGGAGGCTGGAAGCGTAGCTTTCGCTGTGACGGGCTGAAAGCTGCAAAGTCGGGCCGCACCGATGCCAGAACGATTTCTAACTTTGCCGAGGAAGCCGCGCAGGGGCGATGCGTAGCGCTGTGATTCGTTCGTAGGACTAAGCCAAAGCACTAGAACTGTCCTCGTTGGATTATCCGAATTAGACCCACGCGCAATGGATGGGGCGCAGGGAAATCATCAGAGTAGCCCTCGGAATATGGGCTAACCCTCGTCAGTGCAGTGGGCTCGAAAAAAACTGTTGAGACGAATTGGAGATCAAGAAAACCAGCTTTGACCTCTGTGTACAGGGAAATGTCATGGATCACCATTGTGTACGTTATCCACATGCCGGTCGAAAGGCCAGCAAACCCCTTCTAAAAGGCCTGTGCGCCGTTGCTACCGTTGCGATTTTGGCGGCGCCGTTGAGCGCCTGCAACGATGGTTCGGCTGCTGTTGTCAAGCCTGAGATGTACGTACGCACCGAGATCGTGCAGCCGCGGCGATCGACAAGGTTCGGTGACGCTGACCGGCGCGGTGCAGGCTCGTTTCAGCGCCGACCTCTCGTTCCGGGTCAGCGGACGCGTGCTCGAGCGGTTGGTGGACGTTGGGGCTCACGTTGGTCCGGCGAAGTGCTGGCTCGGCTCGATCCAGCGGAGCAGCAGGCCGATGTTGATGCGGCGACCGCGGCTGTGACCGCGGCGGAGTCCCAGTTGCGTGTCGCGAGAGCGACGTTTGATCGGCAGAGCAACTTATTGCTAAGGGTTTCACGACCCAAGTGGCGTTCGATCAGGCGCAGGAAGGATTGCGAACCGCAGAAGGTTCCCTTGAAACCGCGAAGGCGCAGCTGGGCACGGCGAAAGATGCCCTTGGCTATACCGAGTTGCGCGCCGGTGCGCGGGTGTGATCACAGCGCGCAGTCTTGAGGTCGGTCAGGTGGTGCAGGCGGCTCAGCCGGTATTCACCCTCGCTCAAGACGGTGAGCGCGACGCTGTATTCGAGGTATACGAAGCAATTTTCTTCGCCGACTTCGATGGTGGCCAAGTATCGCTGACGCTGGTCTCGGATCCCAATGTGAAAGCGACCGGGCACGTCAGGGAAGTTTCGCCTGCGATTGATCCAAAGAGCTCGACCGTCCGCGTCAAGGTGACAATCGAAAATCCTCCCGCAGGGATGACGCTTGGCAGCGCCGTTGCGGGGACTGCCAAATGGAAACCGGTTGCGCAGATCGCATTGCCTTGGACCGCGCTGATGGCGGCAGGATCAAAGCCCGCGGTTTGGATCGTCGACCCCTCAACCAAGACAGCGTCACTGAAGCGGGTCACGGTCGATCGTTACGAAGCGGAAGCGGTGGTGATCAAGGACGGGCTCGAGCCTGGCGAACGCGTCGTCGTCGATGGTGGCAAGTTGCTCAGCTCTGGCCAGCCCGTGACTTACGCGGACGGTTCGTCATGAGCGCGCCAACTCGGTCATCGCTGCGTTTTCGGCTTCCTTGCTCCTGGCCGGATGCAAGCAGGACACCCATGTATCGGAGCCCGTTCGGCCCGTGCTGTCTACCATCGTTGAGCCCACACCGATTCGGCGACCTGCTTTGTCGGTGCGGTGGAACCTCGGTTCAAGACTGAACTCGCGTTCCGGGTACTCGGACGTCTGATCGCACGTCCGCGTAAATGTCGGAGATACGGTCACCGAAGGGCAGACTGTCGCTGCCATTGATCGACTGCCGTTGGAGCTTGCTGTGCGGTCAGCCAAAGCAGAGCTCGCGAAAGCCAGGCTCAACTCGAGACGGCAAGCGCAACGGAGCAGCGAAAGCGAATGCTGATCCTCACCGATGCAACCAGCAGACAACGGTGGACAATGCAGAGCAGGTCCGGGCCGGCGCCGAAGCATCGGTCGCTTACGCGCAAGCGAATCTGACAAAGGCGATCGAGCAACTTGGTTATGCACAGCTGAAAGCCGATTTCGCCGGCGTCGTCACTGCGGTGAGCGCCGAGGTGGGACAAGGTGGTCGTCACCTGGCCAGACCGTGGTCACTGTCGCGCGGCCAGACGTCAGAGAGGCGGTCGTCGATATCGGGCCGGATTTCCCGGTTCCATTGCGGATCGGCTTGCCGTTTACCGTCAGCTTGCAGCTCCTCCCCACCATTCAGGTCGAGGGCCAAATTCGCGAGATTGCGCCGCAAGCCGATCCCGTGACTCGTACCGTATCGCGTCCGTATTGCCTTGAGCGATCCGCCTCCGAGCTTCCGGCTTGGAATCACAGTCACTGTGAGGCTCGGCAGACGACCAGAGTTCAATGCTGCGGGTGCCCGACATCCGGCGATCCTCTCCAAAGACGGCGAGAACTTCGTTTGGGTCGTCGATCTCCCCGCCAGCACGGTTTCGCTGCACAAGGTCGATCTGGTCGTGGACGAAGGCGGGCGTCCGGGTGATCGGCGGCCTCGAGGCTGGAGCGCGCATCGTGACTGCCGGAATCCATAGCCTCAAGACAGGGACAAAAAGTCCGAATCGAACAGGACGCGACGCCATGAAGTCATTCAACCTTTCCGACTGGGCGCTCCGACATCGCTCGCTCGTCTGGTATTTCATGATCGCCTTCATGGCGGCAGGAGTTTTCTCATACCTGCAGCTCGGACGGGAAGAGGATCCCGACTTTCACCATCAAGACCATGGTGATCCAGGCGCAATGGCCGGGCGCATCCGCCGAGGAGATGACGCGCCAAGTCACCGATCAGGATTGAGAAGAAGCTCGAAGAGCTGGAGTCGCTCGATTACACCAAGAGCGTAACTGTCGCGGGCCAAACGACGGTGTTCGTCTATCTGCGGGACAGCACAAAAGCCCGCGACGTCGCCCCGACCTGGGCTCGGGTGCGCAACATGATTGCGGACATCAAGGGCGATTTCCCGCAAGGGGTCATCGGGCCCGCATTTCAACGATCGCTTCGGCGATGTGTTCGGCAACATCTACGCTTTCACCAGCGACGGCTTGAGCCAGCGCCAGCTGCGGGATCAGGTCGAGGACATTCGCGCAAAAATATTGACCGTCCCGAATGTCGGCAAAGTCGACATTCTGGGCGCGCAGGATGAAGTGATTTATCTGGAATTTTCCACCCGAAAGATCGCGGCACTTGGTCTCGATACCAGCTCGATCATAGCCTCGCTGCAGGCGCAGAATGCTGTCGCGCCTTCTGGCGTGTTTCAGGCCGGGCCGGAGCGCATCAGCGTGCGGGTCAACGGCCAGTTCGCGTCGGAGGCAAGCCTGAAGGCGATCAATCTTCGGGTCAACGATCGTTTCTTCCCGTTGACGGATGTCGCGACCATCACCCGCGGTTACGCCGATCCGCCGAAGACCTTGGTTCGCTTCAACGGTCAGCCCGCCATCGCCCTCGCGATCGGGATGAAGACGGGCGCGAACCTCCTGCAAATTCGGCGAAGCTTTGAAGGAGGAAATGTCGAAGATCGTGGCCGACCTGCCGATCGGAGTTGGCGTTCATCTGGTGGCGGATCAGCCGGTGGTCGTCGAGACACGCGGTATCAGGGTTCACCGAAGCGCTATTTGAAGCCGTCGTTATTGTTCTCGGTATCAGCTTCCTCAGCCTTGGGCTTCGCGCCGGTCTGGTCGTTGCGATCGCGATCCCACTGGTTCTCGCGATCACCTTCGTCGTGATGGCGTATGACGGAATTTCGCTGCAGCGCATTTCGCTCGGCGCATTGATCATCGCCCTTGGTCTTCTGGTCGACGACGCAATGATCGCTGTCGAAATGATGGTGGCGCGGCTGGAAGCTTGGCGATCCGCTTGGAGAAAGCTGCGACCTACGTCTACACCTCGACCGCGTTTCCGATGTTACCGGAACACTGGTTACCGTCGCAGGGTTCATCCCAATCGGCCTCAACACCAGCAACGCCGGTGAATTCACCTTTACCTTGTTCGTGGTGATTGCGGTGTCCCTGATCGTGTCGTGGATCGTCGCGGTGCTGTTCACGCCATTGCTCGGGGTCACGATCCTGCCGGCCAAGCTGAGGGCTCATCACGATGCAAAAGGACGGGTTGCGCAGTATGTTCTCTCGCGTGCTTGCCGTTTGCATGCATCACCGCTGGATCACGATTGGCGCTAACGGTCGCGGCCTTCTCGCTGTCACTGTTTGGGATGAATTCGTGCAGCAGCAGTTCTTCCCGTCGTCGGACCGCGGCGAACTTGTCATCGACTGGAACCTGCCGCAGAACGCCTCGATCACGGAAACCAACGCGCAGATCGCTCGCTTCGAGCGGGAGCAATTGCAGGGAAACGATCGCGTCGACCATTGGTCGACCTATGTCGGCATCGGCGCTCCGCGGTTTGTCCTGTCGTTCGATTTGCAGACAGCCAACACCTGGTTTGGCCAGATGGTCATGGTGACAAAGGGTGGCATCAGCGCGCGCGACCGGCTCAAGGCGCGAATTCGAAGACCTATTTGAAGAGGACGTTTCCCGGAACGGACACCTACGTGAAATTGCTTGAGGTCGGACCTCCGGTCGGACGTCCCGTGCAATACCGGCTAAGCTGGACCCGACATCGCTAAAGTCAAGGAACTCGCGCAGAGACTCGCCGGCATCGTGCGGACAAATCCGCACCTCGACAACGTCATGTTCGACTGGATGGAGCCTGCGCGCGTCGTCAAGGTCGATGTTTTGCAGGACAAGGCGCGCCAGCTCGGCGTCAGCTCGGAAGATATTGCGCACGACATTGAACAGCGTGCTCGACGGCACGTCGATCACCCAGGTGCGAGACAGTATCTACTTGGTCAATGTGCTGGGACGCGCCACGACGCCTGAGCGCGCATCGATAGATACGCTGCGGGACTTGCAACTTGTCGGGCTTGGGCGGCCGGTCGGTGCCGCTCGGTGCCGTGAGCACCGTGCGCTATGAAATAGAGCAGCCGACAATATGGCGGCGGTCACGGCTTCCGACGATCACACTGAAAGCAAGCATTCTTGACAGCGTGCAGCCGAAAACCATCGTCGATCAACTTGCGCCGCAGGTGGCCGAGTTCGCGAAGCAGCTGCCGGCTGGGTTATTCGGTCGCGCTCGGAGGCGCAGTCGAGGAAAGCGCAAAGAGCCAGGAACCGATCGAAGCGATCGTTCCGCTGATGCTCTTCATCATGGCCACGATCCTGATGATTCAGCTGCAAAGCTTCCAGCGGCTGTTCCTGGTCTTTGCGGTCGCGCCCCTTGCATTGATCGGCGTGGTCTTGGCTTTGCTGCCCAGCGGAGCGCCGCTCGGATTCGTGGCAATCCTCGGGTGTGCTGGCGCTGATCGGCATCCTGGTCCGCAACTCGGTGATATTGATCGTGCAGATCGAAGAGCTGCAGGAGGCCGGTCGGCCGGCATGGGAGGCGGTCGTCGAGGCGACAGAGCATCGCATGCGGCCGATCATGCTGACCGCGGCTGCGGCAAGTCTGGCGCTCATTCCGATTGCGCGCGAGATTTTCTGGGGTCCGATGGCCTACGCAATGATGGGCGGCATCATCGTTGGTACGCTGCTGACGCTTCTGTTCCTGCCGGCCCTCTACGTGGCGTGGTTTCGGATCAAGGAGCCCGTCGCTCCCGAGCAAGCAGCGACTTCTGAGACCGCAACGGCCCGCCCTGAGTTGATGTCGAGCGAGCTGGCCCCGAGTAATCTGACATGATGAGGTTGGCTGACGGATGGCGGCGCGCTGCGCCGGCAGCGCGCCTGGGCGGGCCGTCCATTACCTCGTGGACCGGTCCTTCCTACACGTCTCGAACAACTCATCGAGGGATTGCGAGAGCGGGCTGCAACGCTTTCTGTGCAGTTGCAGATGCAGTCGCGCGCGTGGCTTGGCCGCCACAAAGCACGGCTGGGCCTCCTCCTTCGCGTTATGACTTCTGCGCTGCTATCATTTGAAGCGGCTCGTTGGTTGAATGTGCATATGCCGCTCTGGGCGGTACTCACCGCGATCATGGTGACGCAGATCAGCGTCGGCCGGTCCTTGAAAGCATCGCTCGACTATCTGAGCGGCACCATAGGCGGAGCGGTGTTCGGGGCCGTTGTCGGCATTCTGGTTGGCGGTGGTAGCGAAGTCGTGCTGCTTGTGGGGCTTGCCATCGCAGTGGGCCCGCTCACGCTGATCGCAACCGTGAGGCAAAGCCTGACGGCCGCGCCGGTCACCGCCGCAATCGTGTTGGTGGCCCCGGCGTTTACTCTAGCGACCCCCATCGCCGCAGCAGCGGATCGCGTGCTTGAAGTAGCGCTCGGTGCCGTTATCGGGCTCACCATTTCGTTCGTGCTCTTCCCCGCGAGCGCCTATGGCGTGGCCATCGAAGCGGCGGCGCGCATGATTGATCGGTTGGCCAATGCCTTAGACGAGCTGATCACCGGCCTGAAAGTCGGTCTCGAGCCCGGCGCGCTCCACCGCATTCAAGACGGCATCGGTGAGACGTTTCTGGAATTGAACGCGGTCGGCACCGAGGCGGAGCGCGAGCGCGCGGCACGGCTTTCGTCGGCACCAGACATCGGCCCTCTGTTGCTTACGCTGCTGAGATTGCGTCACGACCTCGTGATCATCGGCCGCGCTGCGGCTTCGCCGCTTGCCGGAAACCTTGCAGGCCGAGCCGCTTCACCGATCTTGCGACGGCGATCGGCGACTTTCTTCGCGCCAGCGGGACAGCGCTACGTACTCGTCGGATGCCTCCCCGCCTCGACGGAGTGGACTCGGCGCTCCGCTCCTATGCGGCGGCAATCGAGACAATCCGCCAGGAAGGTGCGACGCGCCGGCTGCCGAGCGAGGTGACAGAGCGCTTCTTCGCACTCTGCTTCGCACTGGAGCAGCTAGGGCACAATTTGCGCGAGCTCCATCGCTGTGTTGCAGAATGGGCGCAATCGACGGGGCCAGACAAGTGATGCAACCGCTTTGTCCCCGCCTTTGAGAGAGCATCCGCTTCGGCTCTTGGGTCACGGGTCGAGGTTCGATAAGTCGGTACGATCGAGCGCGATGAGTTTCGATCAAGTCGTATAGCCCAATCCGCCCAGCACGAGACAATTTCTACTGTGGCTGACCGGGTGCTGAGCGCATCGACGGGCGGGCATATTGCAGAACACAAACTCAACTAAGCCAAAGTACTAAGAAATCGTCGATGGATTATCTCGACTCAACCAGGGCCCAATAGATTTTGACCGAGCAATCCGTAGTTTAAACGCAAGCTCTTCGAATGCGCGGGTATCAAACTCAGT
The DNA here is from genome assembly GCA_963826975.1 of uncultured Alphaproteobacteria bacterium. Lineage (GTDB taxonomy): Bacteria > Pseudomonadota > Alphaproteobacteria > Acetobacterales > Acetobacteraceae > Palsa-883. The sequence goes on from CAWGZJ010000005.1 coordinate 42,285, forward strand.
GAAAGTGCAAACGGAGGTTTTCCAATGACTGGCAGAGATGACACTTCCACAAATCAGACAGGACCAGCCACTAGCGCTGAGGGGTGGGGCCTGCGCTACCCAGGCTTCACTATGGGCAACGGCGGCAGGAACGAGGTCAAGGAGTTCACCGGCATGTGGGCCCTCAAGCCCGACGCCGATCTGGTGGCGTTTACGAAAGCGCTCGCCCCGGGCGGATGGATAAACCCTCCTGGTGAATCGTTCTCGGAGAATATGACCAAGCTCGGGCTGATCCGGACAGCGCGCTGGTTCGTCGGCAGGACACAGGATTTCAGCGGTTATACGCTGTACTTCGTCTCCCAGTTCGACGGCACCCTCGAGAAATACTTCGATGACTTCATTCTCAACGGGGAAGGAAAACCTGGAGGCGATCTGGGGCAAGTGTGTCGGTTGTCCGACCGGCCCGAATGCGACGGCGCGCGACATCGTGGCGTTCATCGCACGCGGTCAGATCAAGACTCTGGCGTGTTACGACGTCCTGCCGGATCTCAGCATCCCGCAGATCTATAAGGCGGTGGACTGGTACGAAAAGACGCTGAAGTTCCAGCGTGCGATCGCTGCGGGCGGCGCCAACCTTGAGGACAAGGTAAACGCCTTCGTCAAGGAGCTTGCGGAGCCTTATAAGCCGGGGCTTAGCGGCGCCGCCATCGACACGGAGATCGCCCGCGAGTGGCAGTATACGGATGTCGCCGAACGCCTGAGCAGCCTCAAGGCGGCGAAGGCAGCGTAGCCCCTGACTTTTCGCCAGCTGGATCGGCCACGGGCACCGTCCTGGGGCCGATCATCACCCCCGACATAGTGGCAAGTGTTTTGCCTCTAGGAGTTACGACCATGCTCGCTCAGACGCCGGCGCGGACCCTGACATCCGCCGATCTGAAAGACAATCTGCACGACATTCAGGACAACGTCGTCGCGCCCATTCTGATGCGCTACGGGCGGCACATCTTTGTCAAGTTTGACGCCGGCGAAAAAGCGCGCACATGGCTGCGCAACATGTTCAAACGCGTCAACGCCCGGACGAAAGAGCATGGGACATGTTTCACCGTCAATATCGGCTTTACTTACGGAGGCCTGAAGGCGTTGGGGCTGTCTCAACGGTCGCTCGACAGCTTTCCCGAGGCGTTTCGCGTCGGCATGCGAGGCCGTGCGCATGTGGTCGGCGACGTCGGGCCGCACGCGCCGGACTATTGGGAAGGTGGCCTCGGCGGTCCGGACATTCACGCGATGGGCTGGATTCGCACTGACTCCGACCAAGGTCGCGAAGAAGCGATGCGGATCATCCGCTCCGAGATGGATGCGACCGGTGGCGTGGAGATCCGCTTCGTTCAAGACACGATGGCGCTCGCGCATGAAAATGGGATCGGGTCGGAGGGGGAGCATTTTGGCTTTGCCGATCCGATCTCGCAGCCGCCGATCGAAGGTGCTGAGGCGCCTTCGTATCCTGGCGACGGCGTGCTGCAAGCCGATGGCACCTGGCGGCCGCTAAAGCCCGGCGAGTTCTTGCTGGGCTATGGGGATGAGGTCGGGCCCGAAGGTACGCAGATTCCCGAGCCGCTCGAACTGCGGCTGAACGGGACGTACATGGTGTTCCGCAAACTCTATCAAGACGTGGCGGCGTTCCGGCAATATCTAATAACCGCCGCGAAGACGCTGTACGGTTCCGACGACCATTACCATCAGGAATTAGTGGCGGCCAAGATGATGGGCCGCTGGCGCAGCGGGTGTCCAGTCGATCTGTCGCCCGACAAAGATGACCGCACGATCGCTGCGGACCCCCAGCGCCGCAACAACTTCACGTATGAGAGCGACGAGCAGGGCCTGCGGTGCCCCATTGGTGCGCACCTGCGTCGCAGCAACCCGCGTGCAACGCCGCTGAAGCGGGCGACCGCCGTTAGGCGACATCGGTTGATCCGGCGTGGCGTCGAGTATGGTCCGCATTTGCCGGATGGAGTGATCGAGGACGACGGCGTCGATCGCGGCCTGATCAACCTTTTCATTCAAGCCGACATCGAGCGGCAGTTCGAGTTCGTGCAGAAAGAGTGGATGAAAGGCGGCGAGTTCATCGGACTCGATCCTAACGAGCAGGACCCGATCAACGGTGTCGGCGGTGAAGGCTCCCAGATGGTAGTGCCCGGCGCCAAACGACCGTTCCTGTTCGATCTGCCTACTTTCGTCAAAGTGAAGGCTGGCGAATACCTGTTTGTGCCCGGCCTGAATGCGCTCAAGGGCATTATCGAAAATAAGTTCTAAAGCTGCGGGAAAGAGGCGAGCACAATGTCAGATCATTTCAGCGGACCAGCGGTGATGGGCGATCCGTCAGTGGACATCACTGATTTCTATGCGTTTCCGAGTCCCGAGCGCCCAGAAAACCTGGTTCTGATCATGAATGTGTTTCCGATGGCGACATCGCAGTCGTGTTTCAGCAATGTTCTCACTCACCGGTTTCGGCTGCGGCCGCTGACGAGATCGACCGGCGGGGTTGCGTACGGAACGGCAGAATACACGATCGATGTGACGTTCAGTGATGTGTCGGAAGGAAGCACAGGTCAGAAAGCGCGCATCGTCACGTCCGATGGGCGCGACGCGAGCTTCGTCAGCGGAAAACCGTTTGAAGACGATCGCATGCGCGTGTTCGCTGGACTGGTCAGCGATCCGTTCTTCATGGATGTCGAGGCTGCGATCCGAACGGATATGTCGGGCAAACTGTCCTTCGACACGGCCGTCAATACAGTTCATTTTCGCGACGTCTTATCGATTGTCGTCGAGCTACCGTTTGCTCCAATCGTTCAACAATTTGACGACGCCACATTGGTCGCCGCCATCTCAGAAAACGTGGTGACGCGCCGCGGCAACCCAATCCAACTCGAACGCCTTGGGCGGCCGGAAATCAAGAACGTTTTGATGGCCAACCCTAATCGCGATCCGCGCGCCAAGGGCATCGAGCTTCGCGATCTTTACAATCGCGAAGACGTGTTTGCGCTCTCCCCCGTGTACCGACCCCTTTACAGAGTCTCGTCTCGATGCAAACCTCGCATTCTTCGATACGTTGGACGGCAAGACGGCATGGCCGCTCGGACCAGAGGATCGTCACCCGTTACGCGATCTGCTGATGGGCGATTATCTGATCTTGGACTTGGCATATCCATTCGTGCCCGGAGCCTTCCTCGAGATCGAGCGCGCGCTGATGGACAGGCGCCCGCACCAGACGGCCGGCGGTCGCTGGCTCGATGACGACATCCTCGATCAGCTGCTCACGCTGGTGGTGAATGGGGGGCGAGGCGCGCGGTTCGGCGACGGTGTCGACACTCCAACGAAGCCCGCCAGCCTATCGTTTCCTTACGTGCGTGAGCCCAACAGGCGAACGGATCTCTCCCTGCCAGCATTTTTGAGGAGCTGAACATGCAATTCCACATAGGCAAAAGCGCCCTCGTGACCGGCGCCACATCTGAGACCAACAGGTTTCTGCAGTATCCAGTGATGTCGACGCTGCGGCCCGCTTACCCGCGCGGGCCCTGGCGCTACAAGAACATGCACCAGCTGCTCGTCACTTACGAGAGCACCGCAGAGGCTGTGCGCGCGGTCCTCCCACCACCTCTCCAACCTGCCCACGGTAACGGCGTCACCATAGAATGGCGGCACATGGCCGAGGTCAGCGGATTCGGGCCCTACACTGAGGTGGGCCACTCGGTGGCTTGCACCTTCGAAGGCATGCCGGCCATCTACGTCTGCCAAGCATTTCTCGATAGCGAATCGCCGACGCTCGCCGGCCGGGAAATTCTCGGTTTCCCGAAGCGGCATGGCGAGCCCGCACTGAAGACCGTGCGGGAGGTGCTGACGGGCACGCTCTCCTATGGCGGCGTGCAGGTCGCGCTTGCGACCATGCCGTACCGGGCGGTCGACCTTTCGGATCGCTTGGCCGAGATCGAGCAGGAGTTGCAAACAACCCAACTCGTGCTCAAGCTCCTTCCCGACGTTGATAATCACACCCCAAAAGTCGCTCAGCTGGTCAAGGTCGGCCTCTACGATGTCCGCTTGCAGGGCGCCTGGGGAGGACCGGCAGAGCTGTTCATGGTCCCGCACGTTGGCTGCCCGGTGGCAGCTCTTCCAGTCGTGCGCGTGATCGAGGGACGCCAGCACCTCTGGGACATGACGCTCAGCGACGGTCAGGTCGTACACGACTACCTACAAACTGCGCGTGCGTAGGTTTGATCAAAAAATCTAGCTGTGCGTGCCAACTCACTCGACCACCATTACAGGAGAATTGAACATGAACTTGTTGAAAGGCAAAGGCGCGGTCGTGACTGGCGCAGCTTCCGGCATCGGCAAGGCGATTTCGACGGTATTTGTCGAAGAGGGTGCGAGCGTTTTGCTGTGCGATCTGAATGCGACAGCTCTCGAAAATGCTGCGCGCGAGCTCGGTGATCGCGCGATCGGCCGCGTCACTGACGTATCAGACGAGACTCAGGTCGAAGGCGCGATGCGCGCGGCTCGCGAGGCATTTGGGTCGCTGGATATCGTGGTCAACTGCGCGGGTTTCGTCGCCGTTGCCCCACTGACTGAGCTGCCCGGTGACAAATGGATAGCCGTCCAGGCGGTGACTTTGGGCGGTGTCTTCTACGGCGTGAAGCACGCCGCCCGGCAGATGCTCGAGCAAGGACGCCCCGGGGTCATCATCAACATCTCGTCAGTGAACGCGCAGCAGCCGGGCGAGGGGCAGGTAGCGTACTGTGCGGCAAAGGCCGGCGTTGACATGATCACGCGCTGCGGCGCGCTAGAACTCGGCGGGCACGGTGTACGTGTCGTCGGCATCGCACCAGGCCTGGTGGAGACGCCGTTGACGAAGCCGGCGATGGACGATCCGGAGACGCGCGAACTCTTCCTGAACATCATCCCGATGAAGCGCCCGGTTGCAGGGGAAGAAATTGGTGCGGCCGCAGTGTTTCTCGCGTCGGACCATGCCCGATCGATCAACGGTGACACGATCGCGATCGACGGCGGTTCATTGACGCGCGGCTATCCGGCCCTGCTGACCGGTTTGAAGAAAGCATCGTGATCGTGTGTGAGAAGCTCGCTCCAATGTCTATAACAGGAGAGTTGAACATGGATTTCTTGAAGGGCAAGGGAACCGTCGTGACCGGCGCTGCATCTGGCATCGGCAAAGCCATCGCGACGGCCTTTATCGAAGCGGGCGCGAGCGTGTTGCTCTGCGATCTGAATGCGACCGCACTCGATGATGCCGCCCGCGAGCTCGGTGATCGCACGATCGCCCGTTTCACCGACGTGTCGGACGAGCCTCAGGTCGAAGGCGCGATGCGCGCGGCTCACGCGGCATTTGGGTCGTTGGATATCGTGGTTAACTGCGCCGGTTTTGGTGTCGTTGCGCCGTTGACCGAGCTCACCGGCGAGAAATGGAAAGCCGTTCACGCCGTGACCTTGGGTGGTGTGTTCTATGGCGTGAAGCATGCGGCCCGGCAGATGCTTGACCAGGGGAGACCCGGGGTCATCATCAACATCTCCTCGGTGAACGCACGGCAGCCGGGCGAGGGGCAGGTGGCCTACTGTGCGGCGAAGGCCGGCGTCGACATGATCACGCGTTGCGGGGCGCTGGAGCTCGGCGGTCGCGGTATCCGTGTAGTCGGTATCGCGCCAGGGCTGGTCGAGACGCCCTTGACGCGGAAGGAGCTGGAAGATCCCGCGATGCGCGAGCTCTTCCTTAGTATCATCCCGATGAGGCGCCCTGTTGCGGCGGAAGAAATTGCTGCCGCGGCCGTGTTTCTCGCGTCCGACCACGCCCGATCGATCAACGGTGCCACGATCGCGATCGACGGGGGTTCGTTGACACGCGGCTACCCGGCACTGCTGACGGGGTTGAAAAAAGCAGCATGATTGACGCCGGACGCTATACAAGCGGCCCAATCGCCGTCGCCAATCTGTCGGCCTTGATCGAGAGCTTGGAACTTCGCCGCGCCGAAAGTGCGACTTTCGAAAACCTTGAAGCGTTGTCGAAGGTCCTGTTTCTTCGCGGTGACCTGTTCGGCCGTATCGTCGATCATGATCGGGCCGAGGAAGTCGCCAAGGAGGCGATAGCGTTGTCCGGTGCCGCACGCGCACTCTACATCCACGCACGGCTCTCTGGGCGCTTTCATCGCTTCCAGGAAGCAGAGGCGCTTCTCGATCGAGCGCTCACGGCCGGTCATCCCCGGCACGAAATCGACATCGAAAGGGCGGCGCTGCTGCAAGCGACCGGACGATACGAGGACGCCCTGGTTCTGCGCGAAAAACTGGCAAAGGGTGACCCGGGAATCCATACGCTTGGCGCGCTCGCGTCGCTGCTCGCGGAAATGGGTCAATGGGTGGCGGCAGAGACCAGCTATGCAGCCGCGCTCGATGCCGACAATGGCGTGTCGCCGCTGCCGTGCAGCCAAGTGCTGTTTGAATGGGGCGTCAGCGCGATGCGCCGCGGCGAACTGGATCGGGCAGAGGCGATCTTCGTCGAACTCGAGGCGATCCTACCCGCCCACGTTCCGGGACGGGGACATCGCGCCGAAGTGGCGCTCGCGCGCGGGAAGCTGGACTTCGCAATGAAGCTAGTCGCGCCCCTACTCGAGATCTCTGACGACCCGGAATATCGAGTGACGTACGCCGAGATCCTGGCCGCGTATCGCGACAGCAAAGCTGCCGTCCAAGCCGATCGTGCCGCTGTAGCCTATGAGCAATTGCTGGCACGACGGCCCGAAGCCTATGCCGATCATGCCGCAGCGTTCTTCATGGGCGTTGGCAACCGACCGGAGCGAGCTGTGGAGCTGGCTTTGGCCAATTGGAAACTTCGCAGCACACCCCGCTCACTCCGTCTTTTAACCAACGCGCTGCGCAAAGCGCAGCAAGTTTTGGCGTTTGAGGAGAATGCCGCATGAAGGGGCACAATATGACACGCCCGCCTTCGCTAGCGTCGGACGTCCTCGTGATAGGCGCAGGACCCGCGGGGGCGGTTGCAGCACTCCGCGCAGCAGACCTGGGTGCGCGTACCGTGTTGGTCACGAGTTCCTCATTCGGTGGCATGGCCGCTAACGACGGGCCGGTCCCGGTGCGGACGCTAGCTCATGCCGCCGGGCTTATTCGCGAAGCTCGGAAATTGAGCCGATATGGCATCGCCGTGGGCGAGCCGGCGCTGGACTACTCCGGCTTGCTTGGCCGCGTGCGGGAGGTCGTCAGCGAAGTGGTTGCGCACTCTTCCTTGCGCGAGCAGATCGATTCCGCCGGAGTGACTGTTTACGAGAATGCCGGCAACGCGCGCTTCGCCGACCAGCACACCATCACCACCGAGGCCGGGCTTGATCTTCAGGCCGACAAGATCGTCATCTGCGTTGGCGGTGTCAGCCGGCGGCTTCCCATCCCGGGCTTTGAGTTCACGAATACCCATAGCAGCGCCTTCGCTTTGACCGAGGTTCCTCGTTCGATCCTGGTCATAGGCGGCGGTGCAACCGGGATGCAGGTCGCCTCGATTTTCAACGCGTTCGACTGTCGGGTCGAACTGTTCGAGACGGGGCCACGCATCCTCGCGGCCGAGGATGAAGATGTCGCTGCGGCGGTCGCGGCGGGCTGCCGCAAGGCAGGCATCGTCGTGCATGAGAACTTCGGCGCTGTCGACTCCTTCGAGAAGACCTCGGCTGGAGCGCGGATGAACTTCTCCAAGGAAGGCAAACGGTATAGCGCCGAGGCTGCACTTGCTGTTGTGGCAGCGGGGTGGGTGGCGAATACCCAGGGCCTCAATCTCGCCGCGGCCGGAGTTCTAGTCGACAATCGAGGGTTCGTGAAGGTGAATGAGCATCTCGCGACGTCGGCATCCCATATCTTCGCCGCGGGCGACGTGACCGGTCACCTCATGCTCGTTCCGCCTGCCTTACAGGCGGGCTTCGTGGCGGCGACTAATGCTGTTCTCGGGCCGCGGGCACGGCTCGAAGGAGGAGTGAACACGAGTGCCGGTTTTACGCATCCGGAGTACGCGAGCGCAGGCCTGACGGAAGCAACAGCCCGTGAGAGACACGATGTTGTGACCGCGGTCGTCCATTTCGACTCGACCATCCGTACCATTATCGATGGGCGCAAAACCGGGTTTTGCAAGCTCATTGTGGACCGCAAGACCGCGAAGATATTAGGCTGCCACGTTGTTGGCGAAAGAGCAGTGGAGATCGCCCAAGTTGCGGCAGTTGCTATTTCGGCGGGGATGCGGGTGGATGACTTGGCTCGGGTTCCGCTCGCGTTTCCGACCTACACAGGAAATCTTGCGTATGCAGCTGCCGACGCGGCGCGCCAACTCGACTTGCAGGTAAGTTGGCAAGCAACCAAGGTCGAAGCCAATAATGTCGCTAAGCTACGCGCGCCGGCTGAAACCGTTCCGTAGTATGGGCCGCAAGGGAATGTCCCTATTGCCGATCGATGTCCAGGCATTTCGCCGTCCACCCCGATGCGGTCTAAGCGCTGAGTTGTTTCGGCGCTGGCCCTCAGGCGCACGCATGCTTTTGAAATCTGCTAGTATTTGGCTGGCGAGCGTGCGGGTCGCCAAATTGGGTCTCATCGCGCGTATACTGGCATGCGGCGGCTTCGCTCGTGAACGAAAGAGCATGTTCGACCGGTGTGGTCGATTGCTTGCATCGCGCGCCAGCTTCGAATCTTTTGGGGTTTGCTTGGCATGGAGGACAAGCTCAAACGAAGACTACAAATCCCTGCTGCGCAATTCCTTTTGGGGATCGCCGGGGTGGCAGCGATCACCTACGTCTGTTTTTGGGTTGGCTTTGGCATAGGGAGGACGGCCTTTGTCTATCTAATTTTGATCGCCTTGGTTTCGCTGCTGGGAATCTTTAGCGTCTCGGTCGTTTTATCGATTATCGCGGTAGCCTGCCTAAACTACTTCTTTGTGCCGCCTTTGTTCGAATTCCGCGTTAATGATCCGGACGATATTGTACGGCTCGCGACCTTCGTGGCGACGACGCTGATCGTCACCGCTCTAATAGGCAAGCTGCGCAAAAGCGAGATGCGCTTCCGCGCTTTTGTTGACCACGCCACGGACGCTTTTTTTCTGTTAAGTGATGAATTGATAGTTCTCGACGCCAATCGGCAAGCCTGCGTCAGTCTGGGCTACAGCCGGGAAGAACTGATTGGCATGCACCCGCGCGATTTCGATTCCGCTTTGGACGAGGCATCCATTCAGCACCTAAGGCAGCGCATTGCTGCCGGGGAAACGGTCACTTTCGACACTCGCCACCAGCGCAAGGACGGGACCTCCTTCCCGGTGGAGATCCGCGCTGGCCAATTTGAGCAGGGCAAAAGGCGATTTTTGTGCCTGGTGCGCGACATTACCGAGCGCAAGCGGGCAGAGGACGAACTGCGCGCAAGCGAGGCCCGCTTTCGCAGCTTCGTCGATCACGCGACCGATGGGTTCTTCCTGTTCGACGAGCATCAAACCCTTCTCGACGTCAACCGGCAGGCGTGCGAAAGCTTGGGTTACAGCCGCGAGCAGATGATCGGAATGCATCTGGGCGACTTCGACGCCGCCCTGGACAAGGCATCGATCGTGCGGATCGGAGAGCAAATAACGGCCGGGGAAACGGTCACCTTCGAGACGCGTCACCGGCGCCAGGATGGAACCGTGTTCCCGGTCGAGGTTCGCGCTCGCCGGTTCCAGCACGGAGCACATCAGTTCCGCCTGTCACTTGCGCGCGATATCTCCGAACGCAAGAAGGCAGAACTATCACTGGGTCAGCGAGAAAGAGAACTTCGTGAAATTCTTGAGACCATTCCCGCGATGACCGTCACTGTTCTGCCCGACGGATCTAACCGCTACATTGGCAAGCGATTTTCCGAATATTCAGGTCTCTCCGAGGAGGATGGACAGGGCGCGGGCTGGAAGGCTTGCGTTCATCCTGACGATCTCGATCTATACGTGCGCAAGTGGCGTGAGTCGTTGAGGAGCGGCGATCCGATCGAGGTCGAGACGCGCTTTCGCCGTGCAGACGGGGAATATCGCTGGTTCCTCGCTCGCGCCGCGCCGCTATGCGGCGAGGTTGGCGAAATATTGAAGTGGTATGAGGTCTTAACAGATATAGAAGACCGCAAGCGGGCGGAGGAAGCATTACGTGCTAGTCAAACGAAGTTGGAAGCGGCGCAGCGGATAGCGCATGTCGGCTGGTGGGAGCGAGACTTCACCACTGGTCAGGTAGTTCTTTCGGACGAGGTCTGCCGCACTTTTGGGGTGCAACCTCTCGAATTACCCGCGTGGCAAGAGCGCTGGCTGAAGCTGATACACCCCGACGACCGGCAGAGAGCAGCCGAGGCCGCGGCGGCTGCGCGGCGCAGCGATGCTCGCTACGACGTTGAATACCGTGTGGTCCGCCCCGACGGCACTGTCCGAATTGTTCACAGCCAAGGTGACGTCACGTGGGACGAATCCGGACGGCCTTTGCGCCAATTTGGCGTTCTGCAGGACATCACGGAGCTGAGACAAACGGAGAAAGAGCTGGGCGCGAGCGAAGCTCGCTTCCGCACCTTCGTGGATCACGCGACTGACGCTTTCTTTCTGCTTGACGATGATTCGACCGTTCTGGACGTCAATCGCCAGGCCTGCGAGAGTCTGGGCTACAGCAGGAAAGAACTGATCGGCAAACATCGAAGCGATTTCGATGTCGGTCTCGACGAGACGTCCATCCAGGACCTCAAGCAGCGCATCGTCGCCGGGGAGGCGACCACGTTCGAAACCCACCACCGCCGCAAGGATGGTACCTCATTCCCTGTGGAGGTTCGCGTCAGCCAATTTGAACAAAGCGGACGCCGGTTCTTGTGCTTGGTGCGTGACATCACCGAGCGTAAGCAGGCAGCGGATGAGCTGCGCGTGAGCGAGGAACGCTTTCGCACCCTCGTTCAATTCTCCTTCGACGTGTACTGGGAGAGCGACGCGCAGCACCGCTTTATACGCCAGGAGTTTGCCGAAAGCCTAGCGGACGCCCCAACACCGGGCTTTGAAATCGGCAAGACTTCGCTGGGAAGTGCCTTACCTCGAGCCCGACGCTGAGGCCTGGCGCAAGCACCGCGACACCCTCGATGCCCACCTGCCATTCCGAGACTTCGAGCTCGCGCGACCTGCGCCCGACGGCGGCAAGCGCTATGTGTCCGTCTCCGGCCTGCCCTTCTTCGACAAAACGGGACGTTTTATCGGCTACCGCGGCGTCGGGCGGCACATCACCGACCGCAAGAGGACAGACGAGGCGCTCCGACGCAGCGAAGCTTATCTGGCCGACGCACAGAGGCTTAGCCACACCGGCACGATTGTCTTTAACGCGACAGGGCCGGTTTACTGGTCGGAGGAAAGTTACCGAATCTGGGAGTTGAATCCCCTGCAGGGTCTTCCCGACCTCGAAAGTGTACTCCAACGGATACACCCAGACGATCGCGAAATTGCAACCCAGGAGACCTTTGAGGCGTTGCGCCAAAATAGAAAGTACGCAATCGAGTTCAGAATCGTTCTTCCTGACGGGACAGTCAAACATCTCAAATCCACCGGCCATCCTTTGCTGTCCGCGGATGAAGAACCTCAGATGATTGCTACCCTTATTGATGCGACTGAACGCAAACATGCGCAAGCGCAGCATGAGAGACTTCGCCAGCTGGAGTCGGACCTCGCGCACGTGAACCGCTTAAGCATAATGGGTGAGTTGGCCGCCTCACTAGCTCACGAAATTCTTCACCCGATCGCCACCGCGCGCAACAACGCCCGTGCGGGCATGCGCTTTTTGGAACTGAATCCGCCAAATCTGGGGGAAGTCCGGGATTCACTCGCCTGTATCGTCAGGGATGCGGACCGAGCGAAGGATATTGTGGGTCGGATGCGCGATCACATTAAAAAGGCGCCGCCCCAAAGAGAGTCTTTCGATCTCAATGAGGCGATCAAGGAGGTGATTGGGATGGCGCGGAACGCGATCGAGAAGAACAGGGTCTCAGTCCGCACCAGCCTCATGGAGGGGTTGAACTCCGTTCGCGGCGATCGCGTTCAACTGCAACAGGTCGTGTTCAATTTGATCCTGAACTCCGTGGAAGCAATGAGCTCGGTTGAGAAGAGCGCGCGAGAGTTGTCGATTAGCACCCACCAGGGTCCGGCCAGCAATACCATAGTCGCTGTGCAAGATTTAGGGCCAGGAATTGATCCGCAACATCTAGATCGGATTTTTGCGCCCTTTTACACCACAAAGACGAGTGGTATCGGAATGGGACTGTCGATTTGTCGCTCCATAATCGCCGCCCATGGCGGCCGGTTGTGGGCAGAGGCCAATTGGCCTCGGGGCGCAATATTTCAGTTCACTCTGCCGGCAGGCCTGGAAGAATTCATGAGGTCCCTTCAAGCGGTTTGCCGGATTCGAGAGCCGAACGAAGGCAGCGCTCGAGATGTTCGTCATCCACGGGCTTAGACACATAACACACCACCCCAGCCTTCAAGGCACGGTCCCGAGTAATCTCATCCGGATAGGCGGTGACAAGAATCGTCGGGATCCGGTGTCCCACATCAACTAAATATCTATGAAGCTCGAGCCCGGTCATTCCAGGCATCTGAACGTCAGTTACCAAGCACGCGGTGGCACTGATGAGAGGTGACGCCAGGAAATCGGCCGCCGAGGGAAACGTTTCGACCGTATATCCCAGCACCCTCATGAGTTTTTTCATGGATTCGCGAAAGGGCTCATCATCCTCGACGATCGAGATCAATTTATGTTTTGCCATTGCGCTTCAACTTGCTAGCTCAGACCGGCGCCCTTCCAATTGCCTGGCGCCTGTATGCAACTGTTAATGTCGGCTGAGGTTGGCGACAAAGCAATGCCGGCGGCCCTAAGCGATGGCTTAGGGCCTAGGCTATCCGCTTAGGCGACAGGGACTGTTCATGCGGACGGATTGTGAGTAAATTACACCTGTTCAGCGGGAACAAAGCGCTCCCTTTGACGCAGGATCCGGGGATGCGTGACGCCAGCCCCAGCGTCTTTATCATTGATGACGATGCCGAGTTTCGCAACTCGGTAGTGCGTCTGTTGCGGTCGGTCGGTTTGCACACCCAGCAGTTTTCTTCTGTTTCTGATTTTTTGAGTGCCGAGCCTTCGGATGGTCCGAGTTGTCTGGTACTCGACATTAGAATGCCGGGGCGAAGCGGTCTTGAGCTTCAGCGCGACCTTGCCGCTGCGAACAAGCAAGTTCCGATCATCTTCATCACCGCGCACGGCGACATTCCGATGACCGTGCAGGCGATGAAGGGCGGTGCCGTAGAGTTTCTCACAAAGCCGTTCCGTGATCAGGAACTTCTCGATGCCGTCGAGACCGGCCTCGCTCGCGATCGTGCACGTCGGGAGAGCGACAGGACTTTGGGTGCGCTCAGGGAGCGTTTCGAAACGCTCAGTGCCCGCGAACGTGAAGTCATGGCTCAGGTCACGGCCGGCCGGCTGAACAAACAAATTGCCAACGATATCGGCATCGCCGAATCTACGGTGAAGGTGCATCGCACCAATCTGATGCGGAAGATGAAGGCCCGGTCGCTTCCTGAGCTGAGCCGAATTGCTGATATCCTCAAAGTGGCGCCAGAAAGGCCGCAACGTTCCTAAGTAGACGATCGGTTTGGAGTTGGCTTCAGGGTCGTCACCCAACAACGTGTTGGTTACGAAGGCAAATGGTCCGTCACAATAGTCGCGGATTTGATGCCGTCGTGCCGCACGTCGGTCCGGTATGGGAGCCCAGTCATGAACCCGTCGCACGCTGTGCAAAGAACTTGCATCGCGAGTTCTCAATGGCCGCAGAGGCAGAATAGCCGCAACAGGAGAGACGAGTGCCAAGTTCTCGCAGATAACTCCTTCCGATCGTTTCACAGAACAATGGGGGCCCCCTGCCGTATACCAAAACGAATTCTCATACGCGCCTCCGGAGCGAAATTTGTCGACGGCTTCTGCTTAGAACTTCCGGTTACACGCGGTAAATCGTTTGCCGCGACGCCACGGCATTTGCACCAAAGTACGATTCGCTTGAACTGATAACGAGGGATTGGCGATCCGAAGGGATCATCGGTCCTTTGGTCGCGCCCCACCCGGACGAACGGCGTGCTGCGACGTTTGCGCCAGGTCTGTTAGCCGCTGTTTCTAAGCCATCGCTTATCGCTGCCATCCTCAAGCGAAGCTGGCACTACCGACATGCAATGGACAGCGGCGCCCTAAATCGCGACGCTAAGCCCTCACAACTTTGTCCGCGGGCTCCAAAAGTCCGCGTATCGGCAAGCCACAATTGGAGGGTGATATGGAAGGAATGGGCCACGTTCAAGATCGATCGCGATCATCACTTGCCGACAATCCCAGATGCCCGACTCAAGATCGACGGTGCGATCGATCCAAACCGGTCACTCTGCACGTCCTGACTCGAACGCGGATGAGACTTCTTTGCTATGACCCCCGCGACAGCTTCGCATATTCGAGGTCGGCGGCAGGCTCGCGGTGCACGGAACCATTTAGCGCTGAAACGAACCTGCATGAACGCGCGAACACAACCTGTCGCCCCAGGCCGGCTGGCTCAACGAGGACCGGGCTCGCCGCCTGGCAGCAATTGGTCGTCGCGGCTTACATCGAGAAGCACCTCGCCGAACCTATAACCGTGCGCGCGCTGGCTCGTTTTGTCTATTTGAGTTCACAGGGCTTTTCCGGTGCATTCAAGCGGTCATTTGGACTGCCGCCCCATCGTTATCTCGTTCAGAAACGGATCGAGCGAGCCAAAGCACTGCTCACGAGCTCGGCGTGTTCGATAGCTGAAATCGCTTTGGCGCTTGGGTTCAGCCAAACAAGTCCATTTTCAGTAATGTTCCGAAAAATGACGGGACTCACTCCAACTCAATATCGCCGGGCTCGCTGAGGGCTTTAGGGGTTGCAGCAGAAGGGAGCCTAGGATGCAAAGCGTGATTTCCAGAGGAGCATCGATCTATCTTGCGGAAATTCGGCGCTTTCCGATGCTCGAAGCCGAGGAGGAACACGTGCTGGCCACGCGGTGGCGGGAGTGCGGCGACGAAAACGCCGCGCTCCAGCTCTTGACCAGTCATTTGCGCCTCGTCGCAAAGATTTCTGTGGATTACCGCAGGTATGGCCGGCCGACCTCCGATTTGATTTCGGAGGGCAATGTTGGGCTTATCCAAGCCATGAAGCGCTTCGATCCCGACAGGGGTATTCGATTTTCGACATATGCCGTCTGGTGGATCAAGGCATCGATACTTAGATTACATCATGCGCTCGTGGTCGCTCGTGAAGATAGGAACCACCGTCAATCAGAAGAAGCTCTTTTTCAATTTGTCCAAGGCGAAGCGCCGAATATCCGCGCTTCAGCAAGGCGATTTGGACCCGGAGCAGGTAACGATCATTGCCAATGAACTTGGCGTCGCCGAACGGGACGTCGTTGAGATGAACCAGCGCATCAGCCGTGACGTTTCCCTCAATGTGCCGATGAACCAAGAGGGCGATTCGGCCGAATGGCAAGACACGCTGGTGGAGGAAGGTGCCAGCCAGGAAACGAGTCTCGCCGAAACCGAGGAGTCGGAAACCCGCAGAAGGGCGCTTAGCGAGGCGCTCACGGTTCTCAATGACCGCGAACGTCGCATTTTCGAGGGGCGCCGGCTTGTGGATCCGCCGCTTCCCCTCGACGAACTTGCCGTCGAGTGTTGCATCTCCCGCGAGCGGGTCCGACAGATCGAGGCGATGGCCTTTCAGAAAGTACGAAGGGCGGCGCACGTTGCGAGCGCGCGAAGAAGGGGTTCACGAAAGACCTCGCCGGCTGAGCGTGCGCAACCTAGACTCAACGAACTCGCACAAGAAGCACCTTCAAGAAATGATTGCTGCATGGCGGCCCGCGCTCGCGGGGATGCCATTCGAGATGCCAAAGCGGCGTGCACGCCGGCGTTTGCGCGGTCCGTCACCGCATCAGCTGCATAACCTGAAGGAAAGCGCCATGAATGCGCATGTGGGACAGCCGAAAATCGCCCCGGCGAAGCTGCAGCACCACGTCATTTACGTCAGCGATCTAAAGAGATCGAAGGACTTCTACATGAAGCTTTTCGACCTGCAGTTCTCGGCGCTCAATCATCCCGATTTCAAGCGCGGCGATGCGCTTATCCAATCAGGAAATGCATTTCTTTAGCTTTGGCTTCTATCACCACGACATTTGCCTGGTGAAGCATCACAAGCTGAAGATGGACAACAATTCGATGCTTCACTTCACACTGATGGCGCGCGACCGCGATGCATTCGACGCGATCCGCAAGAGCGCCGCTGCGATGGAAATTCCGGTGCGCGACGGCCGCCTCATCGCCTCGGCAAAGACCTCGCCCGGCCAGCGCAGCTATTGTCTCCAGGACCCCGACCAGCACTGGATCGAAATCATCGAGGAGCAACGCCCATGACCGCAGTTTCCTACGTTCCTCCCAATGTTCTCCCGCCGCTTTTGCAAAAATTTGCGTCATTGCTTAAGCGCAAATGGTTTCGCGAGCTTGTGCTTGCGCCACCCACGATTACTCGCCGCCGTTTCTCCAACAAGACCGAGGATTACGGCGTGTTCAAGCCGTCCCGGATCGCCCAGATAGGACAACTGTCGATCTATGTGCAGGACATCGAGCGCTCGCGACAGTGGTACGAGACGCTAGGCGGCTTGCGCCACAGCCGTACCTGTGAGCAGGAGCCGCATCCGTTCAAGCCTGGTTGGACGATCCGGTGCTGCTATATGAGCGCAGCCGATCATAAGGAATGTCTTGTGCTGATAGAGGAGCGCGATCCCGAAGGCAAAGTCACCGTTCCCTCTGGGATGAGTTTCTTTCACACCGCGTTTGAGCTTGAGGGCAACCGTCTCGAAAACGTGTTCGCATTTGCGGCGCAGTCGAAGCAAGGTGGCTTCGTGCCCAACTACGGGCCGGTCCGCCACAACGGCGACCCGCCGCTGGGTGATGGCGAGACCGGCGGCAATGTCGCATGCTATTTCTACGATCCCGACTACAACAACGTCGAGTTCTGCGGCGCGATGGACACGATTGAGAACTATCGCGCGCGCTACGGCGACACCAGGGGTTCGGCACGAGCGTAACCGGCAAATTTTCATGCACACGCCTGAGAGAAGGCTATCGTGTCTCGCAAGGGGCTGACTGCATTCATTTCGCTCTTCGGGCTGACTGCGGATAATCGCCGCGTTAGGCATCTTGGGCGCACTCGTAGTTTTCATAAGCAAAAAGTTTGATTGACGATGCAGCCACGCGACTAGTCGCGGAGAAGATATTTGAACTTGTTGAGCGAGGGGCGTTGCTGCCCTGCGTGCGATGACCTTGGATCACTTTGGCGGTTTGAATGACGCCCGCGTACTGCCATCGTCGGACGACGAGGGGCGAGTTTAACTCCGTGCGGAACGCTTCCGAACATCCCGCAATTGCCGCAGGAGCTCTAACAGCCGGCGCGGCAACTTCCGTGGCGGTTCGTAATGTGCTTGCAAGTGCTGCCCAACTATTCTCGGCAAGTCACGGTGGTCCGCTGCCTCTTGATGAGGCGAATAAACTGACCGCCCCTTATTTGTTCGATTCCGCTCTCTTGACATGCCGGTAAACCGACACCAGCCCCTTACCGAAATAATGGAGGAACCGACAGCTTTGTTCCTTCTAAAATGTGCGGCCGTTTTCAAAAAATAGTCCAAACCGGGAACGGCTCTGTGCACAGCCGTTTAGCGGTATTTATTCACTGCCACTCCATAAGTGGAATTAGAGAGTGGCGTGGTAAGGAGGGCTTTGATCTAGGTCATGCCGCTTAGAAAAAACAAGAGAGGCCCCGCCACAACCCGGGGCCTCAGTCACCTCATCTAATCGAAATGTGGGCGTGCTTGAGTAGGGTCATGACGCCTTTTTCTGAGCCTGGACGCGAGCGGCGACAGCATCGAGGACAGCCCACTCTGCTTGCTCAACCGACGAAATGGCATAGTCAAATGCGAAACCTGCCTCCCATTCTAGCTGATCAGCGTGTTTGTCCGCTAGTTTCGCGTCTAGATCATGCTTCTTGTGGGCGACATCCGCCTTCAAGTTATTGATGTCAGTGGCAATTTTTGCTCGCACCGCACTCCAACTTCTAGTGGCGGTATCTTTGGCAGATTGGATGTCGCGATTTACTTTTTCCGCTGCTGCCGTCGCCGCGGCACGCGCCTGTTCTGTGCGTGCCACGACTTTGTCATGCGCTTCCTTCTTCGCGGCAGCCAAAGCATCTTCTGCATGCTTAGCGTGCACTGATAACTCAGCGAGTTGTTCGGAGAGTGGCAAGGTCCTGAACAGCTCACCGTCACCAATCTCGGTCCTGCCAGCAAACTGCTGCAGGAGGGCGGCCAGGAACGCGTCGCGCTGCAGCATATCCAAAGGGTTTGTGGCTCGGATCACTTGCCACTGCTGCGAATCCGTGAGCTTGAGGGTCAAGGGCGGGTTCCCTGAAGGCTGGGTGGATGGGCTTTAAAACCTGATTCGCGCTCGGTTTTCAATCGTTTAGGGCGGCGGGTAAGTACTTGAAAATTAGTCAATTTTTCCACGTCGGGCATTTCCAACCGGTCGGTTAAGAGCCCGCCATTTGGATTCTTTGGTGCGGCCGACCAGATTGATGGCCACCGTCAAAAAGGATTGAGTAACCCTCAGGTGCCAGGGTGGCTCAAAATGGGAAAGTCCAATGAGCTTAGCAGTGATGATGGTCTTCGAAATCTTGCCCGCGCTCGCCCTCGGCTTCGCAGTCGGCCGCTTCTGGCAAGTTCGGCGTGACGAGTTGGACCGCCGTATATTCAAGGGCGTCGCGCGTATTCGGCGCCTTCAAAGCCCCACTCAGTGGGAGGTAGGTGTCCGCAGCACGTTGCTGCGCGCGGAGCATGCTTCGATGTGGGAAATACCGCATGAGTGATCGCACCGGGCAGCCCGGCCGGTCGGACCATTGGGCGGCTTCGTTCCTGTTGCCGCCCGGCAGGCGGTCGCGGCAGTGTGTGTGGGGTTAGATTCTTCGTATGCGGAAGTGATCTATGAAAACAAAACGATGGGCGATGCTTGCGGGCGGGATAATGCTGGTGGGGCTTTTGCTTCTCGTCACTCGGGCTGTGGCCGAGGATGTCGGGGAAACATGCGTAAACGTATTAGATAATGTGGCAGTCGCTGCATGCACGCGAGCCATCGGCTCAGGCGGGCACAACGCGCATCGTGTTGCAGTCCTGTACGCCAACCGCTGCGCGGCCTATATCAACAATGGGAAGACCGACGAAGCACTGAGCGACTGTAATCAAGCAATCCAACTCGATCCGAAAAATGCGGTGGCCTACGCTAACCGTTGCGCGGCCCATATCAACAAGGGCGAGACAGATGAAGCTCTGAGTGACTGCAATCAAGCAATCCAACTCGATCCGAAAAATGCGACGGCCTTCCATAACCGCGCGGCCGAGTACTCCGCCAAACGTAATTATGACCGCGCCATCGCCGACTTAGATCAGGCGATCCAGCTCGATCCGAAAAATACCATAAGCTACAATGGCCGTTGCGCGGCGCGTATCAAGAAGGGCGAGACCGATCAAGCACTGAGCGACTGCAATCAGGCAATCCAACTCGACCCCAAAAATGGGATTGCGCTCCAGAACCGCGCGGCTGGCTACTTTGCCAAAGGTGACTATGACCGCGCCATCGGCGACTTGGATCAGGTGTTAGGGCTCGATCCGAAAAATGCGATGGCTTTCAACAGCCGCGGGCTCGGGTACGCCGCTAAGGGCGACTACGACCGCGCCATCGACGACTTGGACCGGGCGATCCAGTTCGATCCGAAAAATGCGACAAGCTACATTGGCCGCTGCGCCGCGCGGATAAAGAATGGCGAGATCGATCAAGCACTGAACGATTGCAATCAAGCAATCCAACTCGATCCGAAAAATGCGATGGCCTACGCTAACCGTTGTGCGGCCCTTATCAACAAGGGCGAGACCGATCAAGCACTGAACGACTGCAATCAGGCGATCCTACTCGATCCGAAAAATGCGATCGCGCTCCACAACCGCGCGGCTTGGTACTTTGCCAAAGGTGATTATGACCGCGCCATCGGCGACTTGGATCAGGTGTTAGGGCTCGATCCGAAAAATGCGATGGCTTTCAACAGCCGCGGGCTCGGTTACGCCGCTAGGGGCGACTACGACCGCGCCATCGGCGACCTGGATCGGGCGATCCAGCTCGATCCGAAAAATCCGACAAGCTACACTGGCCGCTGCGCGGCACTTATCAACAAGGGTGAGACCGATCAAGCACTGAGCGACTGCAATAAAGCGATCCAACTCGATCCGAAAAATGCGGTGGCCTACGCTAACCGTTGCGCGGCACTTATCAATAAGGGTGAGACCGATCAAGCACTGAGCGACTGCAATCAAGCGATCCTACTCGATCCGAAGAATGCGCCGACCAAATTCGGCTACCAGTAACGCGGTACACGCGGGGCTACTGCCGAGGCACGCTTGCTATGTCTCACTCGAGTCGGGTGGTCACATTCCATAGTAGGAACCGAGGTTGGCTGTAGTTCGGGACAAAGAGGAAGCCATGCACCCACGTTGGATTTTTGCGGTGATTTTAGGGACCTTTCCCGCCGCGGCGGCATCCGCTCAACAGTCGCACCTGGATATGCGTCGGCAAATAGAGCAGCTAGCGGCGACATTCAGCGAGCGGTACAACAAGCAAGATGCTGGTGCTATCGCCAACATGTTCACTAAAGATGCCGTGCGAGTCACATCAGGCAACAGCGCCCCCAGCGTTGGCCCGCAAGCGATCGAGAAGATCTTCAAAACACAGTTCGAGATCGGCTTTCGTCATATTGACCTGGTAATTGATCAAGTTTCGCCATTCGGAACGGATGCTGCAATCACGGTTGGCAGATATGAAATTACCGGTCGTGGGCAAGACGGCCCGCTAAAGGTGGACGGCCGTTGGACGGAAGTGGAGGTACGCGAGGGCGGGGTGTGGAAAATTCGCCATTCGACAGTTGTGCCAAAGATTGAGCCCAATCCGATCGTCTCTCGCGTAGAGGCTAATTCGGTCACCCCTGGAATAGAGGCCAGTCCGATCACCCCTCGCACGGAGAGCGATTCGGTTCGCCCTCGCATAGCGGCTAATTCGGTCGTCCCTGGAATAGAGGCCAGTCCGATCGCCCCTCGCACGGAGGGCAATTCGGTCAGCCCTCGCATGGCGGCTAGATCGGTCATCCCGGGCATAGAGGCCAGTCCGATCGCCCCTCGTCTGGAGGCTAAACAGGCGCGCCCCGCGCCAACCACCGAGGCCGTGGCGCCGCGCGAGGCAGGCGAGCCGATCATGGCGATCGTATCGATCAGCAGCCAGCAGGTCACTTTCTACGACGCCGAGGGCTGGATCCTGCGCGCGCCAGTGTCGACCGGCACCACAGGCCGCGAGACGCCGGCGGGTGTTTTCGCCATCATCGAGAAGGACAAGGACCACCACTCGAGCCTCTATGACGATGCCTGGATGCCGAACATGCAGCGCATCACCTGGAACGGTGTCGCATTGCACGGTGGGCCACTGCCCGGGCATGCCGCCTCGCACGGCTGCGTGCGGATGCCCTACGACTTTGCGGAGAAGCTGTTCGACAAGACGCGGATCGGGATGCGGGTGATCATCTCGCCCAACGACGCGGGCCCGGTCGAGTTTTCCCACCCGGCGCTATTCGTACCGAACGCGCAGGCCGTCGCGGCTGCTCCGGCGCGTGCCAAGACGCTCGCCCGCCAGGCCGCCGAGGTCGCCAAAACGGCCGACGAGGCGAAGAAAGCCGCCGCAACAGCGGCACGCGAGGCAGTATTGTTCACAGCGTCGCTGCGCAAGCTGGAGTTGCTCAAGCCCCGCGCTGACGCGGAGGTCGCCTTCGCCGACAAGGCGCTCTCCGCCGCAAAGACGGACCAAGCGAAGGCGCGGGCCGAGGAGCTGAAGCAGAAGGCGGCCGCCAAGGCCGCGGAAGCGGGGAGGCAGCTCGATAGGGCCAAGGCCGAGGCGAAGTCAAAGCTCGACACCGCCGCCACCGCGAGGGACGCCGCCAAAGCGGCCGACACTAAGCAGGCCGCCGCCGCCAAGGCGGCGAGCGAGGCGAAGCTCGCGCTCGAGCCGGTCTCGGTCTACATAAGCCGCGCGGCGCAGAAGCTTTACGTGCGGCGCAACACACATCAGCCGTGGCCGGACGGGGGCGAGGTGTTCGATGCGACCATTGAGGCTCCGGTCACCATCCGCAATCCCGACAAGCCGATCGGGACGCATGTGTTCACGGCGATGGCACGTAACGACGCGGGCCTGCGCTGGACCGCGGTAACGATCGATAACCGAGACGACGCCAAGGCCGCGCTCGACCGCATCACCATTCCGCAGGATGTGCTCGATCGCATCGCGCCGACTGCATTGCCACGATCCTCGATCATCGTCTCGGACGAGCCGCTGAGCCGCGAGACCAACTATCGCACCGAGTTCGTCGCGGTGCTCAACAACCAGCCCCAGGGCGGCTTCTTGATGCGCCGGCCTACTGTCGATGTCCGGGTTGCGAGCCGCAACCACTGGGGCAACGACGGCTTCGGCTTCTTTTTCCAGCGCAATTGGAACTCCCAACCTGCCTATACGCGTCCGAGCGCCAGCCAATATTATCAACCGATGCAACAGCGCTGGTGGTAAGACGCGGCACGCCGCGCGTTGGGCCGCATGGTCGACTGGCACCTTGTCGTCGATCGACAGCCCGCAAAACCAGCGATAGGCCAAGTTCACCACGAACGGTGCTCGCTCCGAGCGAGTGAGTGCATGAGGTTGTGCGCAATCGCGGCGGCGTTGATGCTTGTTGCTTCCCGGTCCTGCAGCCGGCGTGACGCAAAGACATTGCACTACGGACCCTCACGCCGGCCGACACGACTTGGTGTGCCGAGTCGATGTGTCACACCAGCATGGTCATGGCAGGGGAGCAAATGAGGCCCGCGAGAAGGCGGTAGCTAATTGTTAACCGAGCAGACCGCCGCGCGCCAATGTGATCCCGATCATGCGGCAAATTCAACGCAGTGGGGCAACGTCACTGCGGCAGATCGCCGAGGCCCTGAACGTGTGCGGGATTAGTGCGCCGCGCGGCGGGCAGTGGCACGCGACCTCGGTTCGCAACGTGATGGCGCGTGCTTAGCTTGAGCCGAAGGAGATGGGTCCCGTTCGACCCGGCGGGCCTCCCCGGGGCTAGGTCCCCTTTTCGAGTAGTGGGGTCCCCTCGGAGGGATGGGTCCCCTCGGGAGGGATGCCATCGTCCCGGTCAGCGCGAAAGCCCACAAACTTATTTTTCCGGCGGCAAAATCTCCTGAACACATACCTGATCGATTAGGTGGTCGCGCTTCAAATCGATCAAATGCGCTCTCTTCTGGTCGTTTGTCAGATGCGCGCCGATCCCATTGACCATTACCAATACCAGTGTGCGATCAGTCATATCCAGCCAATAGCTCCGTCGGATAAGCTTGCCGGACGCGTCTCGTGCAAACGGGCTATCGGGGTTGGCACCAAGGTCTGGTTCGTAAAAGCGTGTCATGACGGGGCCAGTGAGGTTGTTGGCGGCGAGGTGTTCCACTACGCTCGCCAAAAGTATACTCGAAGTCACCCTCATCAAGAGATTAGCTGGCAAGCGACATCAACATGCGGACGCCAATGGGGGTGTGTCCCGTGACGGTTGAGCGCATCCACGGATCTGCAGACATCGTCATCACGCCAGCCCTGTGCCGATTGCGTCATCGCGAACAGCGGATATGATTTTCACGAAGGACAGGTGTTCGCGATAGCGCCGCGCCCCGGGGGAGCATGTCATTCGAGTTCGGTGTCTTTCACGAGTTTCCGCGCTACGCAGGGGTGACGGATGCGGAGGCATTCACGCAATCCTTCGCTCAGGTGGACGCGGCTGAGCGCTGGGGTCTCGACGTCATCTGGATCGCGGAACTGCACTTTCTCCCGGAGCGATCGGTAGCCTCTGCTCCCCTGCTGATCGCTAGCGCCATCGCTTCGCAGACCCGCCGCATTAAAATCGGCATTGCGGTGCAGGTGCTGCCACTGTGTCATCCATTGCGCTTGGCCGAGGAGGTCGCAACGCTTGATCACATTAGCCATGGACGCCTTGTTTTCGGTGTGGGCCGAAGTGGCTTTCCCCACACCTACGAGGCCTATGGCATATCCTACGGCGAGAGCCGCGAGCGCTTCGCGGAAGTGCTCGAAATCCTCAAGCGTTGTTGGTCTGAGGAGCGCTTCTCCTTCGAGGGGAAGTTTCACAGATTTCACAATGTCACAATCGTCCCGAGGCCGTTGCAGAAGCCATATCCGCCGTTGCGCATCGCAGCGACGAGCGCAGACACCTATGGAGCGATCGGTGCCATGGGCTTGCCTATCTTCGTTGCCGTCCGCCTCGGTACGTTCGAAGAATTGGGTCCCAGCATAGCGGCCTATCGCGAAGCCTATCAGTCGGCCGGTCATGCCGGGCAAGGCGAGGTATATTTGCGAGTCCCGATCTATGTTGCAGAGACCGAAGCGTCGGCACGCGACGACCCCGAGCCATCAATCATGCAGTTCTACCGGACGCTCGGACTGCAACTCGAAGGCACGGCGAAGAGACCCGGCGTGCGCGCGGGCGAGCAACGCGCCGAGCGCGGCCAGGCGCTGCAGACCATCAGCTATGAAGATGCGCTGCGCAATAAAGTGATTGTCGGAACTCCGGCATCGGTGGTGATGCGCCTCCAGGATTTGACTGCCAAGCTCGGTCTCAATGGCGTCCTGGCGGAGCTCAATTGCGGGGGTCTCCTCAACAATGAAAAAGTCATGCGCTCGCTGCAGCTCATGTGCGAGGAGGTCGCGCCGTGTTTCCGCTAAAGAGGCGGATTGCGACTTGGCGAACCCAAGCTGACGGAGGGACTGGCAAACTTGCGTGTTCTGCGTAGGGTGACCTAAAGTTCCTCCGCCAAGGAGGAGCGGCACATGAGCGAGATCCTCGACTTCGATCCCATAGCCCTGCGCGAGAAGTACCGTCACGAGCGCGACCAGCGGCTGCGGCCCGATGGCAACGACCAGTACGTCGAGGTCGCCGCCGATTTTCGACACTATATCGACGATCCACACGTCGAGCCCGGCTTCACCCGCAAGCCGCTAACCGACGCGGTCGACGTGGTGATCGTGGGGGGCGGCTTTGGCGGCCTCTTGGCCGCGGCGCGCCTGCACGAGTCCGGGGTCAAGGATATTCGCATCATAGAGAAAGGCGGCGACTTCGGAGGCACCTG
This sequence comes from uncultured Alphaproteobacteria bacterium, assembly GCA_963826975.1. Taxonomy (GTDB): domain Bacteria; phylum Pseudomonadota; class Alphaproteobacteria; order Acetobacterales; family Acetobacteraceae; genus Palsa-883. The sequence goes on from CAWGZJ010000005.1 coordinate 67,671, forward strand.
GTACTGGAATCGATATCCGGGTGCACAGTGCGACATCGAAAGCTACATCTACCTGCCGCTGCTGGAAGAGACAGGTTACATTCCCAAGGAAAAATACAGTTTCGGCGACGAGATCCGTGCGCATGCGCGTCGGATTGGCGAGAAGTTCGATCTGTATCGCCTGGCCTGCTTTCAGACCGAGATCAGCGAGATCCGCTGGCTGCAGGATGAAAACCGATGGCTGATCACCACCAACCGCGGCGACGCCATGCACTGCCGCTTCGTGGTCATCTCCAGCGGTCCACTGAACCGGCCGAAGCTGCCCGGCATCCCGGGTATCAAGACCTTCAAGGGCCATAGCTTCCACACCAGCCGCTGGGACTACGGTTACACTGGCGGCACAACAGAGGGCGGGCTAACAAGGCTTGCCGACAAACGGGTGGCGATCATCGGCACGGGGGCAACGGCCATCCAGTGCGTCCCGCACCTGGGCCGCCATGCTAAACACCTTTACGTTTTCCAGAGGACGCCCTCTTCGGTCGACGTGCGTGGCAACATCCCGACCGACCCAGAATGGGTAAAAACACTGACGCCCGGCTGGCAGAAGCGGCGGATGGACAACTTCAACGCCATGTTCTCAGGCCTGCCGCAAGACGAGGACCTCGTCAGCGACGGCTGGACCGACATCTTCCGTAACCTCGGCCTCGCCGCCGCGGCCCACGCGGCCCGAGCTGGAGTGGCGCGCGAGGAACTGGGCCGGATGATTGAGATCTCAGATTTCAAGAAGATGAACCAGGTACGCGCCCGGGTCGACGCGACGGTCAAGGACCCCAAGACCGCAGAGGCACTGAAGCCCTGGTACCGCCAATTCTGCAAGCGGCCGACCTTCAATGACGACTACCTGCCCACGTTCAACCGACCGAACGTGACCTTGGTGGATACGTTAGGCCGCGGCGTCGACCGGGTGACCGAAACCGGGTTGGTGTTTGACAACATCGAATACGAGGTGGACTGCATCATCTTCGCCACTGGCTTCGAGGTGGGCACCGCTTACACGCGGCGGTCTGGCTTTGAGATCTATGGCCGCGACGGGCGCAAGCTCACCGACTACTGGTCCTCGGGCCTGCGCACGCTGCACGGCTTTTACAGCCATGGCTTCCCGAACTGTTTCTACCTTGGGGTTACCCAAAACACCTTTACGCCGAACTTTCCGCACATGCTGGACGAACAGGCGCGCCACGTTACCCATGTCGTGAAGGCCGCGTCGGAGCAGCAGGCGCAGATGGTGGAGCCTACTCTCGAGGCGGAGTCTGGCTGGCTCGAAACCATTCGCGCTACCGCAATTGACACCCTCGCATTCCGACAGGCCTGCACTCCGGGCTATTACAATGGTGAAGGGCGCGCCGGGAAAGGCCAGGGCCTGTTCGACAACCTTTATGGCCCCGGGTCGGACGCCTTCTTCGCGCTAATGAAGGCTTGGCGCGAGGCCGGCGACATGTGCGGGCTTAAGGTGCGCTGACCCCAACTCAGCGGCGATGATGGGTGTCTTTCTGTGTTCGTGATCGAACATGGAATGGAAATGATTGTGGCCGTGAGGCGGAGCTAAAGTTGCTGGAACTTGCCCTTCGCGACATATTGCACCGCTACGCACCGTCGGTCGCTTACGGGGAGCATAGCGGACATCGACAGGCGACGGTGCATGAGACGCATTCAATCGACATCATCTGTCTCCTGCAGGGAAAAGCATCTCTGATTCTCGAAAGCGGCGAAACTCGATTGCGGCCAGGCAACGTGGTCATCCAGAGCGGGACCAACCACGCCTGGAACGCACATGGTGGCCCCGCCCTATTCCTTGCCGTTTTGATTAATCGGGACTTGAGGCATCAATAAGAAGACGCCAAAGAAACGCCGTGGCGTCGCTGCTAGTCATCACCGCTGCACCATCCACCCCGTCTGGCGCGCGATGATCGGTGCTGCGTCGGCGCACGGCGCCACCAACCTCGCGGAGGGGCCCGCCGGGATAATCCCCTTTTTGCCGTGGAAGGTACCCCACCCCCGTCGTAACCACCGGCGCTATCACGAGAGGATCGACAATCTGACCCCGGCCGACGTCTACTTCAGGCGCGGTCAAACCATCCTGCTGGAAAGAGAAAGGATCAAACGCAAGACCATCCAAAACCGTCGGTTGCTTCACCACAGACAAGCTGTGAACATCAATGATGATGCGCCAGACTTCTCTCTTGGTTTAGGGCGCCTTTTGTCTCAAAATCTCTGACGACGGACAAATAGCTGAAGCCTTCGGAATGCGTGTCACGAATTCTTTGGAAACGCTCGACTAGGTGTGCTCCTCGATTAACCAGGGCGCTCGGACGTGGAACGGTGGCAGCGTCACGATTGGTCCAGTAGAGGGTTTTTGAGGCTCGGCCACTGCCAAATTTGGCCAGCAGATGGTTCAGTGCCTCGAGCACGAGCGCCTGATCAACCTCCGCTCTAGCGTTTCGCAGTTAGCGGCTGAGGAGGGCCGATCATGATGATTGCCGCCGGTTGGCGTTTGGACCACAGCGACGGGTGCCCGGGGCCAGCGCGCCCTGGCACTCTCCCTAGTTCCCGGCCCACCCCAGCCACTTCCGGTGTGCTAGTCTCGCCCCCTTAGCCTTTGGGAGGGGCAATGAGCGGGCATTCCAAAGAAGGGCGCGAACCGGTTAAAGCGCGACGCCGCAAGGCGGTAACGCTAAAGCGCCGCAATGCGCCAAAGGCGTCGCGCCGTCGCAGTTCCTCCGCTGCCGCCTGCAAAGAAGGTCGCGCTGCTGACACGCGAGCGTGACGAGGCGCTGGCTAGGCAGACCGCCACCGCCGATATTCTGCGCGTCATCAGTCAATCACCGAACGACGAGCGGCCCGTATTCGACAGCATCGTCCTCACCGCCGCGCGTTTACTCCGCTGCGACTTGGTGCTTGTGTTGCTTTGCGACGGCGCCACCTACTCGCACGCGGCCGTGGCCTCGCCTGAGGGCCCGTTCGAGGACGACGGGCCAACGGTTTTCCGATCGATCCCAGCGCCAATTTTCCCTCACGCGCGATCGTCGACAAAAAAATGCTGCACCTCCCGGATTGGTCGCTGATCGACCTGCCAGAACACGAACTGAAAATCGCTAAAAGGTTCGGCGTGAATTCGGCACTTTACTTGCCGCTTCTTCGCCGGGGAGAGTGCATCGGCCTGCTCACGCTGGTCGGAAAACGACCCAATATGTTCGGGGCTGCTGAAATCGCGCAGGCCGAATCCTTCCGCGACCAGGCGCTGATCGCGATCGAGAACGCGCGACTGTTTAACGAAACAAAGGAGGCGCTAGAGCAGCAAACGGCCACCTCGGAGGTGCTCCAGGTCATCAGCAGCTCTCCGGGCGATCTTGAGCCGGTGTTTGACGGCCATGCTGGAGAACGCTGTCGCGCATCTGCGATGCCAAGTTTGGAAATATCTATCGCTGGGACGGTGAGGCGTTGCACCTCGTTGCGACGCATAATACGCCGCCTGCCTTCGCCGAGGCTCGCAGGCGTTCACCGCTTCGTCCGAATCCGACAACCCTCTCGGTCGCATGTTGGCGACCAAAACGGTGGTTCACATCGCCGATTTGGCCGCAGAGCGAGCCTACATTGAAAAACGCGATCCAGAAGTCGTTGCAGCCGTCGAACTCGGGGGTGTACGGACGTTTCTGGCTGTCCCCATGCTGAAGGAGAACGAACTGATCGGTGCGTTCATCGTGTACCGCCAAGAAGTCCGTCCCTTTACCGACAAGCAGATCGAGCTGGTGACGAATTTCGCCGCCCAGGCCGTCATCGCCATCGAGAACACGCGGCTGCTCAACGAGCTGCGCAGAATCTGCTGCAGCAGCAGACCGCCACCGCCGACGTGCTCAAGGTCATCAGCCGCTCGACGTTCGATCTGCAGGCGGTGCTGGACACACTGGTCCAGTCGGCGGCGCGCCTTTGCGAGGCGGACACGGTTCGTCATAGGTCGACCGAAGGGCGAAAGCTTTCTACTACGAAGCGAGCTACGGATTCTCGCGTGAATACGCCGAGTTCATCGCAAGTCACCCGGCTGCGATCGACCGTGGAACAGTATCCGGGCGCGTCTTGCTTGAACGCAAAATCGTTCATGTCGTCGACGTTCTGGCCGATCCCGAATACACATTTGCGCGCAAGGTTGGCGGACGTTGCGGATCTCGTACGCTTCTTGGCGTCCCGCTCCTGCGAGAAGGATCGCCGATTGGCGTCATCGCCTTGGGGCGAAACTCAGTGCGGCCCTTCACCGACAAGCAAATCGAGCTGGTCACCACCTTCGCCGACCAGGCGGTGATCGCGATCGAGAACGTGCGGCTGTTCGAGGCAGAGCAGCAGCGCACGCGCGAACTGACCGAATCGCTGGAGCAGCAGACCGCCACGTCGGAGGTGCTCGAGGTCATCAGCTCGTCGCCTGGCGATCTTCAGCCGGTGTTTGAAACAATGCTGGAGAAAGCTGTTCGCATCTGCGACGCCAAGTTTGGAAATATTTATCCGCTGGGATGGTGACGCTTTGCACCTCGTTGCGACGCATAATACACCGACTGCCTTCGCTGATGTCGCGCAAGCGTTCACCGCTCCGTCCCGGTCGGCAGAACCCTCTTCGGTCGCATGTTAGCGACCAAAGCAGTGGTTCACGTCGCCGATCTGGCAGCGCGCGAAGTCTACATTGAAAAACGCGACCCAGTTACCGTTGCTGCTGTCGAGCTTGGGGGCATACGGACGCTGGTCGCTGTCCCAATGCTGAAGGACAACGAACTGATCGGCGCATTCACCGTGTACCGCCAAGAAGTCCGTCCCTTTACCGAAAAGCAGATCGAGCTGGTCAGAACTTCGCCGCCCAAGCCGTCATCGCCATAGAGAATGCGCGGCTGCTCAACGAGCTGCGACAGCGCACCGACGATCTCGGTGAAGCGCTGGAGCAGCAGACCGCCACCGCCGATGTGCTGAAGGTCATCAGCCGCTCCACCTTCGACCTGCAGACGGTACTAGATACTCTGGCGGAGTCGGCGGCGCGGCTTTGCGTAGCCGACAAAGGGGTCATACTTCTGACGGAATGGAGACGTGTATCGGCTGGTAGCCAACTACGGCTTTTCGCCTGAGGCGGTGCAGTACGCGGCCGAACACCCATTGCAGCCGGACCGCGGCAGCATGACCGGGCGGGTCGCTTTAGAGGGCAGAGCCATTCATATTCGTGACGTGCTGGCCGATCCCGAATATCGCGCGACCGGCTATCAGCAGGCATTCGGGTACAGGACCGCCCTTGGCGTGCCGCTCCTGCGCGAGGGAGCAACGATCGGCGTGTTCTTCCTGAGCCCGCGATGAGGTGAACCCATTTACTGAGAAGCAGATCGAGCTGGTGACGACGTTCGCCGATCAGGCGGTAATCGCGATGGAGAACGCGCGGTTGTTTGAGGCGGAGCAGCAGCGCACGCGAGAACTCACTGAATCTTTGGCCCAGCAGACCGCGACCGCCGATGTGCTCAAGGTCATCAGCCGTTCGACCTTCGACCTACAAACCGTGCTGAACACGCTAGTCGAATCGGCCGCCCGCCTGTGCGAAGCGGATATGGCGACCGCGCTCCGCATCGTGGGCACGGTCCCTGAAGTCGCCGCAGCCTATGGGATGACGTCCGAGCTGCAGGAGCAAGTGAAAACCACCAAACTTCAACCTGGACGTGGCAGTGTTGCGGGGCGCGCCCTACTCGAAGGTAACGTTGTCCATGTCCATGATGTGCGATCTGATCCCGAATATACTATGACCGCCAGCTGTGGAAATGGCAGGCGCGCGCACGTTGCTCGGTGCTCCGCTCTTGCGCGAAGGCGTCACGATCGGCCTATTTGTGCTCATGCGGCGCACGGTGCGGCCGTTCACTGAAAAGCAGATCGAGTTGGTGTCGACCTTTGCCGACCAAGCGGTGATCGCCATCGAGAATGTCCGACTGCTCGACGAATTGCGTGCGCGCACAGACCAACTGGCCGCTCGGTCCAGGAGTTGCGGGCGCTGGGCGAGGTCAGCCAGGCGGTGAACTCGACGCTCGACCTCGAAACTGTGCTCTCCACCATCGTCGCCAAGGCGGTGCAGCTCTCCGGCACCGATGCCGGCGCGATCTATGTCTTCGATAATGCGCAGCGCGAATTTCATCTGCGGGCCACCTACGGCATGGATCAGGAGTTGATCGACGCGCTGACGCAGCAGCATATCGGCATCGACGAGCCGAATATCACCCCTGCCTTCCTGGAAGGCGAGCCGATCCAGGTGGCCGATTTGCGCGAGGGAAGTTCCTCGGCCGCGAACGAGATCATCCTGCGCGCTGGTTTCCGCGCGCTGCTGGTGGCCCCGCTGATGCGTGGGGAGGAGATCGTCGGCATGCTGGTGGTCCGCCGCCGCACGCCTGGCGTCTTCCCCCAGAACACCATCGATTTGATCAAGACTTTTGCGGCGCAATCAGCGGTCGCGATCGAGAACGCGCGCCTGTTCCAAAACGTCGAAGCCTCGTTGGAGGACTTGCGCACTGCTCAGGACCGCCTTGTCCAGACGGAGAAGCTCGCCTCGCTCGGCCAACTGACCGCCGGCATCGCGCACGAGATCAAGAACCCGCTCAATTTCGTCAACAATTTTTCGGGGGTCTCCACCGAACTGATCGATGAGTTGCGGGACGTCCTGAGCGGTATATCGATCGACCATAAAGCGCGCACCGCAGATCAACGAGCTGACCGATACGCTGCGTGGCAATCTCGACAAGGTCGTGCAGCACGGCAAGCGCGCCGATGCGATCGTCAAGAACATGCTGCTGCATTCCCGACAGGGCTCTGGAGAGCACCGGCCGGTCGATATCAACGCCCTGGTCGAGGAGAGCCTCAATCTCGCCTACCACGGGGCCAGGGCCGAGAAGCAGGGCTTCAATATCACCCTGGAGAGGTCCTTTGACCCGGCCGCCGGTGAGGTCGATCTGTTCCCGCAGGAGATCACGCGGGTGCTGCTCAACCTGATCTCCAACGGCTTCTATGCCGCGACGAAGCGCAAAGCGGAAGCTGATGGGGGCGATTACGAGCCCACGCTGGCTGCCGCGACCAAGAACCTTGGCGACCGGGTCGAAATCAGGATTCGCGACAACGGCACCGGCATTCCGCCCGAGGTGAAGGAGAAGCTGTTCAACCCGTTCTTCACGACAAAGCCTGCCGGTGAAGGGACTGGGCTTGGCCTGTCCATCAGTCACGACATCATCGTCAAGCAACACGGCGGGTCTATAGAGGTCGATACGCAGCCCGGCGAATTCACCGAATTTCGGATCGTTCTGCCGCGCGCGGGTGCGTCCCTGATCAAGTCGGGAGAACGCGCGTGAACCTGCTCATTCTCGTGGTCGATGATGAGCCTGATGTCGAAGTGCTGTTCCGACAGCAATTTCGGCGCGACCTTCGCGCTGGCCGGTTCACCATGGAGTTTGCCCAATCCGCCCCCGCTGGCACTTCAGCGCATTACCGATGCAGGCGACCGTTCGCTCATCCTGATCCTGTCGGACATCAACATGCCGGGGATGAGCGGGCTTGAACTGTTGCCCAAGGCGAGGGCGGCGCGACCCGACGTCCCGATCATCATGATCACTGCCTACGGCGATGCGGAGACCAAGCGCAAGGCGCTGGAGGGCGGCGCTGAGGCGCTTCTGACCAAGCCGATTGATTTTGTGATGCTTCGCAGCGAGATCGACACGCGGGTCGAACGTACCGCATGACAGCGCACATCCTGGTCGTTGACGATGAGCCGGATGTCGAGGCTCTCGTCCTGCAGAAGTTCCGCCACAAAATACGAGACGGAGCGATCAGCTTCCTGTTCGCGCGCGACGGCGTTGAAGCCCTGGCGGCGCTGAAGGCGAATGGCCAGATCGATCTCGTCGTGACCGATATCAATATGCCGAGGATGGATGGCCTGTCGCTGCTGCAGAAGCTGCAGGAGAACGAGAAGCAGGTCTCGACCATTATCGTCTCGGCCTATGGCGACATGGGCAATATCCGCACCGCCATGAACCGCGGCGCATTTGATTTCGTGACCAAACCGATCGATTTCCAGGATTTGCAGACCACTATTGCCAAGACCATCCGGCACATCGAATTATTGCGGGACGCGCGTCAGCGTCAGGCAGTAGCCGAACGAGCCTATGCCTCGCTGTCGCGCTACTTCTCGCCGAACCTTGCCCAGGAGCTTGCCTCCGACACGGATGCCATCGACCTCGGCGGGCAGCGCCGCGAGATTGCGACCCTTTTTACCGACATTGCCAGTTTCACTGCGCTTGTGGAGACGCTGGAGCCCAGCGTACTCGGAACGCTGCTCAATGAGTATCTCACGGGCATGACAGATATTGTGTTCGCCCATGACGGCACAGTGGCGAAGATCGTCGGCGATGCGTTGCACGTGCTGTTTGGAGCCCCAGGCGAGCAGCCCGACCATGCCGCTCGCGCGGTTGCCTGCGCATTGGCTCTTGACGAGTACGCCGAGGCGTTCCGCGCACGCTGTCATAAAAAGGGCATTGCGTTGGGTGTCACGCGCATTGGCGTTCATGCCGGACCGGCGATCGTCGGCAATTTTGGTGGCGGGCGCTTCTTCGACTACACAGCCTATGGCGACACCATCAACGTTGCGGCGCGACTGGAAGCTGCCAACAAGCAACTCGGCACGCGCATATGCGCCAGCGCAACGCTCGCGGCGAGGGTGGAAAAGTTCCGAGGCCGACCGGTCGGGGACCTTGTTCTGAGGGGTAGGATGGAGGCTCTGCGTGCTTTCGAACCCCTTAGGGATGCACAATACGAAGACCCCGCGACGAAGAGTTATCTTGAGGCGTTTGCCAAACTGGAAGCAGGCGATCCCGGCGCGATGGCTGCCTTTGCAGCGCATGTTGGGAGACACGCTGATGATCAACTCGCCAGCTTTCACCTCAAGCGGCTGTTGAATGGTGCGACCAGCACGCGGATTGTCATGGACTAGCGCTCGCACAGCGATCGTGCCGGAGCATAGTTCGCGCTGAGAAGAGTCAGGCGTAAAAGCGCTAAGTGTTATTACTTACGGCAGATAGTCGAACTCTTCCGCGGCATCAAGGTCGCCGATATCCCAATCGAGCAGGCGACCAATTTCGAGCTATGGTCAAAAGACCGCTAAGGCGATGGGTCTGACGGTTCCGGAGGCATTGTTGGTCGAGCTGATAAGACGATCGAATAGACGTAGGGCCCGCGCCTCGCTCAGGTCTTGCTCAGCAGTTTCGGCAGCTTGGCAAAAATTGCAGCAATGCGCCGCGCGCGTGAGCAGCTCGCGTCGAGGTCGGCGACGTTGCTCCTCTTCGAAATACATGTAAGCGAGGGCTGCTCATTCAGGTCCTTCACGACAAAACAATTGTCACGTTCTTCGACGGACCACGGTGGCGGAAAGTGGCGCTCACAGGCATGCTCGCCTAATCATTGCCCGCCGCGCGGAGAAAGTCCGAAAGCAATAACCGCTTGAAACTAGGCTTGCGCATAAGCACGGGGGCTCGGCGACCTTTGCCGCGATGCTTCAGAGCCGTGTTGCGGGCAATCAACCTCGCCCAGCTCATGTGCCGGCAGCCCGGCAGCTGAACGGCAACGCCGGACGATGTAGTGTACCAGCGCGGGGGCGGCGGATATAATACACTAACAGAGTTCGCATACGAAGAGGGGCCATGATCTCGGTATCTGATAATCAGCTCCGCATCGTCGCTGAGGCCGCCGACCTGTTGCCAGCAGAGGCACGAGGGACGTTTCTGCGACGCGTCGTGGCCGAGGTGCGCGAGGGCCGAAGTTTCAAGGATAGCGATATCGAACGGGCAGTGCGCGTGGCGCTGCTCGATCAGCCGATGAAGCAGGTGTCCGTCTCATCGACCAACCAGGGCGGGGGAAGCGGCGCTCGGACACGCCCACTGTCTCTCAGGAAGCTTTAGCATCGTTCGCCGCATTCCTTCGACGGATCGCAGGTTTAGTTCGCATCAGAGGACTTCCAAGATCATTAAATTTCTTCAACAGTGTTAACAGCCGATGCGGGAGAGCCTGCGGCATGCTCAGGCGGCATTTTGAATTGGGCGAGCGCCATGTGCGCGAACGGGAGGACCACATCGCTCGTCAGCGCGAAATCGTGGCGCGCCTTGAACACCTGCGGGAACCAGTTACGCTTCAAACTGCGCGCGACCTATTGAGGAAGATGGAACATGCACAGATGCTGCACGTCACCGAGCGCGACCGATTGCGCGAACTCCTGGGCTTCTTCTCGAAATAGAGGCGAGCGCGTGGCCGTAGAACGGCGCGGACGATGTGCCAGTCCTGCGCAGCCTCATGTCCGGGTCATCGACGCTCCACGGCGGCGGGAAGCGTCATTGCTGCTGCCGGCTGAGGCGGCGCTTGCTGTGCGTTGGACCGCGAGAATATCAACAATATCATCTCGGTTCTGTAGATACTCGGTTCGGCCGATGTCGCCGAGAGCATAACGTTGATTGAGGGCTTCAAGCGCGATCTGGGGGCGTAACTTACGGGCGCGCCAGCGTCGCATGTACCAGACCGTCGCCGCGATCTCTAGTCCGGGAACGATCAGGATTGTGGCTATGAGGGCCAGGATTGCTTTTGCCGAGATCAAAGCGATGTTTATCAACGCGCTTATCATGCCTAAACCCAAACCTCGAAAGCCGAACTCGTAAGGGGTCACTTTCCAAGATTAGCGACGAAGCCGCAAAGGCTGAAGCGGGGTCGGCCATGGACTGCTCCGCTCTAGGATCGGCCGCCGTGCCCCGCGAATACCCCTCAGAACGCTCTCTACCATCGGCGGAAGCATTGTGGCACGTACGCCTATCTGCGGCCGGAGGGCCTCAGGTTCAGCGCACGAACGAGTGCTGCGGACATGGTTGCGTTCCTTTTCCCTTGCCGGCGTCAGGCGGTGCGCCGGCGACGTTCTTCTGCCATCGGTTGTACCGGTGCGTCGAGGAAATCGCCGTATTTCTCGACATGGGCGGCGAGGCCCATCGTGTGCTCGCGCACCAGGCGCGCGGCCCGGTCGGCGTCGCGCGCGGCGAGCGCGGCGATGATCGCACGATGGTCAGCTATTGAACGCTGCGCCCGGTTGTCCTGCGTCATCGTCACCGCGCGCACGGCGCGCATGTGGATGAACAACGTCTCGGTCAGGCTGGTCATCAGCGCGATGCCGCCGAGCCGGATGATCGCCGTGTGGAACGCCATGTTGGCGCGCGAGTATTCCGTCAGTTGCGCCGACGGATCATCCCGGAACGCGTCGACCAGGGCGCGCAGGCCGGCAAGGTCGGCCTCGGTGGCGCGGACCGCGGCGAGGCGGGCGGCCATGCTTTCGATTGCGGCCCAGACGGTGATCATTTCGATCACCTCGCGCTTGGATTTGCGCACCACGACGATGCCGCGGCGGGGCACGGAACGAACAAAACCCTCCTGTTCCAGCACCGAGAGCGCCTCGCGGATCGGTGTGCGGCTGACCCCCAGTTCCTGCGAGAGCTGGCGCTCATCGAGTCGGATTTCGCCGCGATGGCCGTAGATGTCCATGTCGGTGATGGCGCGCTTGATGGCGTCGCAGGCCTGCCGGCGCAGGCCGATGTTGACCTCCAGCGGCTCGATCCGCAGGCGCGGCTGCAACGCCGGGTCGGCGGCCGGACCGTGGTCCGGGTAGGGAAGGTGCGTTTCCATGTATTATGGATATTGTATACCACGACCTAGTGCAAGGGCGGCGAGAGCGCCTGGAGACCGGGGGCATCCGCACATCGCTGACCGCCCACATTCCCGCCACCTGTGCTACGCTTCGCCGGCATGACCGCAGCCAAACGTTTGACGTCCGACGCTACGATCGCAGTGCCGCGTCAGCACGTCGATCTGGGGCAGACCGGCAACCGCAACGTCGGCCGTCAGCCTGAGCGATTGGTCGAAATGGCGCGTGTGCTGCGTGCCGCGCTTTTTGTTACGCTCGCAATCGTGTTGGGACCAGCTCGTGCGCACGGGGATGGCCAAACAATGCACCTGTTGGATTTGCTCTATCCGCAGTCGGTGAACTGGGCGCTGTTGAGCACGTTCCCGCATCCGTCGCCGCACTTGCTCGACGATCCGATCCACGTGGAAACACTGGGTTATTTTGAGCGCATGCAAACTGGCGCGGACCGCTGCTCGCCGATATTGCGGATGTTTCTCGGCCGCGCCAAGCTGGAGCGGTTCCGTTCGGCCGACGTGTTCGGACCCGGCGATGATGACCTGGTCTACGCGGGTCAAAAGCCATGCGCCGAGGGTGACTGGACGATCATCTGGCGACGCGGCCTGAGCCGCACTGGACAGGTGGGCGTGATCATTCTCGATGCCGAAGTTCAGCGCGTGCTGGCTGGACCGCAACCGAAGGCTGTCGGCGTGGCGGCCGGCTGCTGCGGCGACCCTTGGAGCTATTACTGCCTCTATGACCCGATACCGCACGAGACCTGCACGGCGGTCCCCGGCGGGCTGATCATTCCACGTGGGGCTCGGGTTGCGCGCGGCGACGTCACGTTGGGGCATGACGTCAAGCTGCTGCCCTCGCCCAACGCAACGTTCGAGCAGGACGATCCCTACCAGCCACCGGTGCGCTCCGCCGGCAGCAAGGTCGAGCAGCTAATGATCGTTTCCGATGGCGCCGGACGACCCTGGCGCCTTGTCAGAGTTGCGGCGAAGCAAGGCGAGGTTTCGGGCAGTGCATCGTTTGTTTTGGGATGGGTGGCGGAATAACAACCAGGCGGCGAAAGGAACGATTCCATCCCACCGGCCGTCCCGCCGACACCGAGGTGGAGCGCTCACTACGCATAGAACAGCGGCGCGAGTCGCGCGGTATGCACGAAATCCGGATCGTGGAACGGTACAAGTTCCGCCTTGGTCGAGGCGACGATGGCGTTCAGCCGCCGAATACTCGCCATCGCCGCCACGTCGTCAATGGCCGAGCCCAGGATCTCCTTGTCGAAATTCTCCCGCAGGTCGGCCACGTCGGCGGTCAGCACTTTCGTTCCGCTTTCGGGCAGCCGTACCACCAGTGACTGATGGCCGGGCCGGTGCCCGCCGGTCAGAACCACGTCGAGGCCAGGCATGATCTCGCAGTCGCCGTCGATCAGGTGCCAATCGATGTCGGGGGAGGCAAGGTCGGAGAAGTAGAAGCGTCCGCGGTCTTCATCGGAGAAGGCGGCCGCGTGCTCCACACGCTGGATCACGACGCGTGCGCGACGGAAGTGTCGCAGATAGCCGACGTGGTCGACGTGCGTGTGGCTCAGGATCACCTGGCTGACGTCGTCCGGCGCCACGCCGATCGCGGCAAGCTGTGGCAGCAACTCGTGCTCCGGCAGGACGATCGGCGGCGCCGGGAACCTGTCGTTCTTGAACAGCGCTCGGGCATGCGCGTCGTCGGCCAGACGGGCGCTGTCGAGGCCGGTGTCGAACATGACAAGGCCCTGCGCGGTATCGAGCAGATAGGCGCAGATCGGCACGGCCAGGATGAAGTTGTCCCCGAGACCTCGGGTGCAGGCGGACTTGCGAATGATCTCGTAGCCGCAGAGAAAGATGTAGAGTTTCCTGACGTCGGTCATGAGTTGGTCCCTGGCGTGTCGGTTTCGGGATTGTGATATATAATACCAGACGCCCGAATGGCCGAACTCTTCGGCGGCACCCATATCGTCATGCCGGCGAAGGCCGGTATCCACGACTTGCCTTTGTCGAAGCAAAGAAAAAGTCGTGGATACCGGCCTTCGCCGGCATGACGCGGGCGCGGCGCCGATGGGTCAACCCTTTCGGAGCCCGGTATAAGGACGGATCGCTGAGAATGGCGAGACAGGGCGTTGGGTCTGGTGGCCGGATCAGATGGCCTTGACAACGATCGACGTCCATTTCCATGTGGCGCCGCTTGGTTTCATCGATGCGGTGCGGCTCGGCGACCTCTCGGAGGCGGTGGAGATCGATAGCGCTACCGGCGCAGATCGACTGGTGTTCCACGCGCCGCCCGGCATCGCCGTCGAACCCGACACCTTCCTGCGTCCGCATGTGTATGATGCCCGGCTGATCCTTGCTGCCATGGACCGGCGCAAATTGGATGCTGCCGCGATCAGTCCGCCGCCGGAACTGCTGATGTATTGGGCGCCGCCGGCGCTCGGTGCCCGTATCGCACACGCCATGAATGACGGGATGGCCGAGTTGGCGCGCGCCCATCCGGATCGCCTGCTGCCGCTGGCGACACTGCCGCTGCAGGATGCGGCAACCGCGGCCAGCGAGCTTGAGCGCGCCGTCACGCAACTCGGTCTGCGCGGCGCCTGCATTTGCACCCATGTCAACGGCGTCGATCTCGACGATCCGAGCGTGGCGCCGGTGTTTGCCATGGCGGAACGGCTCGGTGTGCCGTTGTTTCTGCATCCGCAGAATGCCGGAGACGTCTCTCGCCTGAGGGATTTTCACTTGTGGAACCTGATCGGCTTTCCGATGGAAACCGCAACGGCAGCGGCACGGCTCATTCTGGGGGGCGTGTTCGAGCGGTTCCCCCGCCTCAATGTCGTGCTTGCGCATGGCGGTGGCTTCCTGCCGTACCAGCTTGGCCGGCTCGACCATGGGTACCGCGTTCGCACCGCCCTGCGCGAGCGTTTGCCGAAACCACCCAGCGCCTATCTCGGCAACATCTATTGCGACTCGCTGGTGCACAATGACGCTGCGCTGCGGTTTCTCCTGGAACGCGTCGGCGCGGATCACGTCGTGCTCGGCAGCGACTATCCGTTCGACATGGGGACCGAGAACGCCGTCGATGCGGTCCGCGCGCTGCATCTGCCGCGCGCATCGGCGCGTGCGGTGCTGGGCGGCACACTCGCCAGGTTGCTGCGGTTCGCGTGAGGGCCGGCAGCGCTGACTTCTGATACGATTACGATATTATTTGGCCGTTTCCGGATGCGATCGATCAGCACTGTCGAAGCGCACCAACCTTGTCCCGCGACGTCGAGCATCGACGACGAGTTGACCCGCGCAACCGCACAGCTACGCTCTGGATCGGTTCGTCATCCTTCCGACACAGCAGGTGCACCGTGAGCGGCAGCTTCGACCTTGTCAGACCCCTGTCCCGGGCCAGCTTCGGCGGCCGTTTATCGCCGCGCGGCGACGCCGGCGCGCTGCGGTTCATCCAGGAAGCCGAGCGCGCACCCGAAACGTTGCCGCGCGCGCTCGCCGACAGCGGGGGGCTGTTGCTGCTGCCGGGGATGCAGGCGATGGCGGATGACCCGGCGCTGCTGGCACGGCTGAGCCGGTTGTTCGGCACGGAGGTGGAAAACTATCACCAGACGCTGACGCCGCCGCACATGGTGCATGCGACGGTGCCGGAGATCCTCGTGCTGGCGAACACGCCGCCGGTGAACCGCCAGCCACCGAAACTGCCGGACCCGCCGCTGACCGCGGACGGCAAGCTGCCGGTGCAGTTTCCGCACCGCCGCGGCTGGCACACCGACCAGAGCTACCGCCGCCCGCCGCCGGACATTTCGCTGTTCCTCGCGGTCGTTCCGGTGCCGCAGGGTCAGGGGCAGACCCTGTTCGCCGATGGCACCGCGGCCTACGCGGCGCTGTCGCCCGAGCTCAAGGCGCGGGTCGACGGGCTGCAAGGACTGCACGTCCAACCGGGCGCCGGACGGTCGCGCACCGCGGTGCTCGACAGCGAAATACCGCGCCCGCTGAAGCCGCATGAACGTCCGCAGTGCCAGCCGGTTGTGCGCCTGCACCCCGTCACCGGGCGGCGTGCGCTGTATTTGTGCGAGTTCGGCCAGATGGATTGGGTTGAAGGACCGTTCGTCGGCATGCCGCCCGGTCCGAATGGCGAGGCCGAGGCGCTGCTGTTCGAGTTGATGACGCACCTGACACGACCCGAGTTCGTCTACGTGCATGAATGGACGCGCGGCGACGTGCTGGTCTGGGACAATCGGTGCCTGGTGCACACGGCGACCTGGTTCGACGCCGCGAAGGAGACTCGTCTGATGTGGCGCACCACCGTCAGCGGCAATCCCGGCGCCGTCTACGCTGGCGAGAGCAAGAGCTGGATCGCCGCCTAGGGCGGATTGCCGACACGCTCGCGGGAGTGACCGACGATAAACCGGATCGTGCGAGCTGATGGAACGTCGATCGGCGCCATTGCCATCAGCGATCGCTCTGCCGCAACACCAGCGCTAAAATGGAAAGAATCGCGCCGACCCAAACGCCTCATACGCATATCGCAACGCCAGCTTTTGCGCATTGGGCCCGCTGAACAGCACTGGCTCGGCTCCGGTCGCCGGCGGCGCTTCCACCATCCAACAACCATCCGCGCCCGGCGCCGGAAAGACCCGAGCCGGTTCCGGCATGCCTGACCCGATGGTGTCCGTTTCCGTCTGCCGTCCCCCAGCCCGTCGCCGTGCCACACCTTATATTGCGCCGCAGCATGACACGCCGGTGACAGCCAGGGGAAGTAAATTATGCGTTCGATGCCGGGCAATCGAGCACCCAGCAAGGTCAAGGTTCCACTCTGTCCATTTTTTGTTCAGTTTTTGCGGCTGGATGGTCGTTCAGCTTGGCGGCTGATTGGCGGGATCGAGCCCCCATTCCTCGGCCAAGGCGGCACGGACGGCGCGCACCCGGGCGGCGTGTGACCGACTGAGCATCTCCAGAACCACGCGCACCACGACGGGCGCCAGCTCGGCGAGCAGCCAGCCCGCCGCCGCGGCGGCCCAGGCGGTGCCGACGACGTCAGCGTCGGTGGCCAGCGCGATGCTTGCGGCCGCGCCGTGGCCCGCGGCCCACAACGTGCGCACGGGTTTCACACTGGCCGCCAGGGTGCACAGCAGCACGCTGCGCGCGATCGGCTTGCCGGTCTGACGATCAAGGTACAGCGCGACCAACGCCGGACCCAGCAGCACGCCGAGCAGCAACGCGGTCGGCGGCAGCACGGCAACCAGGCCGCCACAGGCCAGGCCCTGCATCCACATCAGCGCGTTCGATCGGCCGGGATCGGCAGTTGCGCGCGGCGCGGCAGCGGAAGGCGATTTTGCCCCAGGGGACTTTGCCCCAGGGGACTTTGCCAAGGCGGACTTTGCCATGGCCGGCCTTATCATGGGGGGCTTTGCCATGCGCGATCAGCCCAACGCCGCGATCACCAGCAGCATCGCGAGCGCGCTGAGGCCGATGCCGGCGGCGACTTCCTGCCCCAGGCGCCGCGCCCGCTCGGCGCGCGCCGGTCCGCCCGCGGCGAGTTGCGCCAGCATGGCGTCGAGTCGCCCCAGATCGCCGGCGGCACGCTGCACCTCGTGCTCATCGTTCCGCCGGGCCTGCGGGTCATCCAGCAAATTGAGCAGCGCCGCGAGTTGGCCGGCAACGGCAAGGTCGCGCACCCTGGGCCGCAGCGCGGCACGGCGGGGCCGGCTGTGCCACACCTCGACCAACGCATCCACGCGCTCGACAATCCATGCGCCCAGGGCCGGCAAGGGCCTGGGATGGAAGCGTGCCTGGAGCTGCGCCAGCAGGCGCAGCTGGGCGAGCGCATCCGCGGCGCCCGGGGTGCCGCCAAGCCGCCCAACCACGGCCTCCAGCGCCCGATCCCCCCGAGCGGCGATAAAGGCCGCCACGGGCGCACTGATCAGCGATGTCTGCGCGCGATCGCGCCGCGCGGCGGCCTCCAGCGCCGGCAGAAGGTCGGTCAACCTCGCGACCCAGCGCCCGTCGAGCCCGGGGCTCGCGCAGGGCAGCAGCGGATTGACCTGGTAGGTCAGCCGGGCGAGGCCGCCCGCCGGCCCGGGCATGAGCATCACGCCGCGCATATGGCGCGCATCCTGGCGCGCCAGCGATGTATCGGGCCGCTCGGGGTGCAAGGCCACCCAGGCCACCTGCGCCTCCACCGCGATAAGCCTGGCGACGCGTCCGGCCTGCTCCGCGCCGGTGGGCGTGCCAGCTTGCGCGCCCAGTGACGCTGCGGCGGAGGACGGGCCGGTGGAAGACGCACCGGTGGACAGGGCTGGATCCTGCAGCGCGGCCAGGGTGGTGCCGATGGCATCGGGCCACAGATTGAGGCCGTCCCAACACATCGGCGCCAGCGGGTCGAGAACCCCCACCGCGCGCATCAACGACAGGGTCTCCGCCTCGCTCGACACCTCGTCCGGCGCGGCGTCATGGAAGTCCAGCCGCTCCTCCAGCCGGACTGCCAGCGGGCCATCGCCGAGGCCGCGGCGCACCCACTGCCCGACCACGCCGGTCTTGAGCGCGCGCAGGCCGTGGTCTCGCTGGGTCGCCAGCGCGTGGGCGAGCGTGCGTGGATGCCAGCACTGCAAGTCCCCCACCTTGATCGGACGCCCGGCGCGGGCCGGCGCGCGGGCAGCGATCCGGCGGGTTCGTGCCGCAGCGGGATCGAGCAGCAGCGATGGCAGCGGCCGATGTTCGGGGTCCTCGGCCAGCATGCCGCGCAGCAGGTCGGACACGAAGCTTCCCAGCCGGTGCTCGCCGACCAAGGTGGCATAGCTGCCCTGGTCGAGCTTCTGGCGGGTGACCTCCGCTTCGTCCAGGCCGGCGACGGGCGGCCGGCCCAGTGCCAGGGTGAGCATCAGCACGCCGAGGGCATAGACATCATCCGCGATGGTGCCGTCGCCGCGGCTTGCCGGCGGGCAAATCGACACATAGGGCGGCTCGACCGCAGCCGGCTGCAGCGCCGCCGGCGGGGTCGCCCAGGCGCAGCCGAGCACGATCGGATGGCCGGGACCGACGCGAAACACATTGTCCGCCCGAATGCCGCGATGCGTGAGGTGGTATCGGGTGAGTTGGTCGAGCACGCGGGCGGCGGGGCGGAGCACAAAGGCGAGCAACTCGGACTCCGGCCAGGGACGCAGCGCGGCCGAGAGTGCCGGTCCGGGCGGGGCGCGGCAGATCAGGAAGCCGGCCTCCTCGCCGCCGGACGTGGGGCCGCCGGATTTGGGGCTGCCGGATGTGGGGACGGCACCGTAGGCCAGCGGGGTCAACAGACCATCGATCGTGGCCTCGGCGAGGCTCGACAGCGTGTGCGGGCGCACCGGCAGATGACGGCGCGCCTGAACCGCCATCAGGCCGACCTCGCCGTCCCGCAGATCGGTGACCGCGAAGGCGGGCAGGCCGCCGCCGGCACCCGGCAGCGGATGCGCAAGGTCCACCCGGAACCGGTCGGCGACCAGGGCTTCGGTGGGTGGGGCGGCGGCCGGGGCCTTGGTGGGGGGACGGGACACGCGGGCGGAGTATCCGGCCAAGTGGTTGACAAGTGGTGAGCGCGCGGCGGTCCAGGGACGCGCCCAGGGCCGGGCTGACAAAGACTCTCCCCCTCCCCTTGAGGGAGGGGGTTGGGGGGAGGGGTAGGTCCGCACTCGCAGCTTGCTCCCCCCGCCACCGGTCGTCTCACTTGACACGGGGTCTTTCCTACAATCACGCCCCGAGCGGATCAGCATCGTTGCACACGGGTTCTGACCGGTCGCCCGCGGGCCGGTTCCCGGCTGCGAGCGCTTTGCGCATTTGGTGCATCGCACCGCCCCACCACCCCGGTAACCATCCGTTGGCGGCAACAAGAAAGAAAGACTTCAGCGCAGATAAGCAAGATGATTCACGCAAAACACGCCGATGCTCCAGCGTGGCTCATAGGCCGTGCGCCACCGCACCATCGGCGTGTTTTGCGTGCATCACCTGCACTTATCCGCGTTAAATTCTTTCTTGTTCCGCAACGCTACAAGGCTCGCAACGCGGGTGCACACCGTGGGCGATCAAGCGCCCCCCAACCCAAGCACCGGAGCGCGTTTACCGCCCGTCTCCCCACCGCCCAACAACCCCCCGCCCCCCTCACCACTCTCACGGTTCATAGGGTGTTCCCTACCAATCACATCGCGGCCGCCACGGCCGGGCCCGCCGCCCGCGCCGCAACCTCGGCACGCAACCGCTCCTGCATGGCATTAACCACGGCACCCGCGCCGAGGCCCGCCCGCTGCGCTGTCGCGGCAAGGTGCCGCACCGCCTGCTCACGCGCGCGGCGTTCGTGCCGATTCTTCGCCACCGGCGGCTGCGCCGGCGCTTCCGCCCGGGCCGCCTCAGGCGCCGGCGGCGTGCGGACCGCCTCAGGCGCCAGTTGCGCACGAACGACAGGCACCGATGCCGGCCGCACCGCCGCTCGCAGCGCCGGGATGCCCTGGCGCCGCGCGAGATCGTCCATCGTCCGCGCGATGATCCGGCACAGCGCGACCGCCTTGCCCACGATGCGCAGGTGCATGTCGAGCGACATGTCCTCCCGCGCTGCGCGCCGGAAATACTCCATGGCCGCGTAGTGCGAGGCGACGATATGGACGGCGAGCATCGCCTGCACCGCGTCGCCGGCGCGCAGCGCGGCCAGGAAGGCCAAGGCGCCCTCGCGCTGGCCAGCTTTCTCCGCGTCGGAGGCGCCCGGACGCGGCGGCAGGGCGTCGATGGCCGCGCTCTGGGTGGCGGTGATGGTGGCGGGGGTGAGCGGCAGGGCCGGGGTTTGGGTGGGTGGCGGGTTCATTTGGGCTGCTCCTTGAAATAGGGAATTCCTGGAACATACCACGAACATGAAAAGTGGTAAAGGAAAAATTACCTAATTACCTCTTTGATAAAAATAACGATCATGAGTACCCGAGATACCGCGTGACAGGCCGGCAGACGAGATTGATGTGACGTCAGTGATGGCGGCGGCGGGAGACCGCATCTTGGCGGATTTCTATGACGAGGCGCCCGAGACGGCAGCAAGACACGCGATCCTGATCTTCAGGGACATGGTTGACGCAGCTCCTTCAGGGCGAGAGAGAAGTTGCGATGAAACGACTTAGCCAGATGGACAACGAGACCAAAATCTCGCGTGAAGCGCATCAACTCAGCCGATGTGTATGCATATGCGGGAGCGCTGACAATCTCGGTTTGGTCCAGGCTCGGAATCAGCTTCTGCTTATTGGTCGCGTGGCGTGATGGCCCAAGGGCTGTCCCAACGTTATGTTGTCGAATGTCTTGGTAATACGGCTGAACGACGCCGTGGGCGATTTCGTTTCGTCTTGTTGAGAACCCCCTCGCCTCCGTCATGAGCCATTCAAAGTTGACCACGCCAGGATGCGGATGCTTCGCGAAATGTGCTCGTGCAGCGGCTTCGAGCATATCAGCGCGACCCCGAAAAGTGAGAACGGAGCCGTATGCGCGCATCGCAGGCTCGGTGTCTCTAGCGGCGCCGACGAAGATGCCAAAAATCAGCCCGAGATACGCTTCGAGCGTTTCCCACTCGGTTAGTGCGCGCCCGACCCACTCGAACGTGCTTCGCGCATCGTCGTCGCCCTTCTCAGGGAACGGAGGGCGGTCCCAACGCTTCGGCTGCTTTGGGGTCGGGGGCGGCCGGGATTTAGCCCGCTTTGCTGTCATCAGAAGGATTCCTCGGGAAGCAACGCCTAATGACGCGGGAAGGCCCAAGAGAGGCAGGCAATGACGGCGCCGATGATCGCTACGATCGCTGCGACGATCGCTGCTATCGCTGCGATCCATGCAGCGGTTTTCGCGCTATGCGCCGTTGTGATCTGCTCATCTTGGGAAGCCTCGCTGCGTAAGCGTTCCGCATCATCCTTGCCGGCAAGCCATATGACTGCATCGTTAACCAATGTCCCGGATAGACCGCCGATATAAAGTAGGTGCCTTACCCGCGAAGCCCCCATGCTTTCAAATCTTTGCTGGTGCGTTTCGGGCTCACTCATCCTCCTCCTCCGTTGCCAGTGCAGCACGTCCTGTAATCTAGGATGGCAAGGGAGCAGGAGTCCCCCAATTCCCGTCACTCCCGCAACCGTGCTAAGCTGTCTGCATGGAACAGGACGAGATACCTAATTATCCATTTGACCAAAAATGGCGCTTATGAGTAACCAGATACCGCGTGACAGGCCGGCGGAGGACGAGATGGAAGTTACGCCTGAGATAATTGCGGCGGTCGAGGATGTCCTTTTGCAGGCGCTGGGGGGCGGCGTGTCGGTGAATTGGTGGCCCCGCGATTTGGCAGTCTCGGTCTATCGGGCCATGGCGCTCCGAGTGACAAGCTGAGATCGATCGCACGGACATACGCGGAAAGGAGCGCCGCTAAGTCGCGACACCATCGGAACTCTCTGAGTAAATCGTTTCTTGCTGCCAGTTTCCCGGCGCGCACATACCCAAGCCCGGTGAGCGGGGTGACATAGTTTCGTGCAGATCGTTCCAAGAGAGCGCGAGTTGTCCTAGCGCCGACACGTACGGGCGGAAAGCTGCATGCGTCGGGGGAAGGCTTGTATCTACCTTAGGCTTCTTGCGGAGGGCCATCTGGTTAAGGCACCAGGCAGCGCGGGCAAATCCCCGCCGTTGCTCTGTCTCTGATCATCGCCTGCCAGATCAAGTTGCAAACATGCGCTAAGTCACGTGATTGGCCGCCGACATAATCCGCAGCTGTGGCAGCGCAGTGATAAATCCCGGTGTAGTCGCCCCCATCACTCGATCGGCCATTCAGCAGAAGTTTGGTGGCGCCTTCCGTGAATCCGTCACAGGCAAAATCAGGCATCATCTCGACAAATGACCCGATGCGGCATTGCACCATTGGGCTTTGCTGGGCATACGCGGGGATGACGAAGATCGCCAATAACACCGCTATTAATGTAAGAGACTTGCACATGAACGAATGCCCCCAGCGTGCGTCGGAACGCGGCTAAACTGGGCTTTCGCCTTCTGGTGGCAGCGGCCAACCCCTAGTCTGGAATGTCTCGCGAAGCCGCGCAAAAAGAACGCCAGCAGCCGCTTGATCCATATGGATGGCCACGCTGGTGGCCTGCAAATGCGATGGGTTCCGTATTATCGGATCAGGCACGATTGATGCGACGAGTTCTACCTCGGGGCCGGCAATAACGCTTACGCGCACATTGGTGACACTTTGCGCGATCCGGTGATGGGACCCGTAGGCCATGGCAACATCAATAGGCATGACGATTCGCTCCCTGGCTGGTGTCGCAACCCCAGGATAGCGACCAGAGGGGCAGGAGTCTCCCGTTTCCCGTCCCTCCGCGATCCGTGCTAGGCAGGCGCCATGACAGACCAGACAGACGAATACCCCAAGGAAGAGGCCGAGCTTGCTCCCGCCGCCGCCGGTCGTCTCACTTGGCATATAGGGTCTTTCCGACAGCCGCGCCACGCGCGCACCGGCATCGTTGCGCACAGGTTCCGACCGGTTGCCCTCGGATCGGTTCCCTGGCTGTGAGCGCTTCGCGCATTTAGCGCATCGCACCGAGCTAGCTCCCCCGTAGCCATCCGTTGGCTGCGCCAAGAAAGAAAGATTTCAGCGCAGATACAGGAAGATGATGCACGCGGAACACGCAAATGGCGCGGTGTGGCTCATAGGCCGTGCGCCATTGGACCATTTGCGTGTTCCGCGTCCATCACCTGCCCTTATCTGCGCTAAATTCTTTCTTGCTCCGCAACGCCATAAGGCTCGCAACGCGGGTCGAGACCGTACCCGATCACGGGCTCCCCGAGCCGAGCGCCGGAGCACGTTCCCGGGCCGCCTCCCGCCGCCGAACAACCCACCGCACCCCTTGGTGCTCTCACGGTTCATAGGGTCTTCCCTACCGATCACACCGCGACCGCCACCGCCGGGGCCGCCTCAGGCACCGACTGCGCACGAGCGGCAGGCACCGACACCGGCCGCCCTTGCGACCAATGCGCCTCCTCCCTAAAAT
The DNA here is from genome assembly GCA_963826975.1 of uncultured Alphaproteobacteria bacterium. Lineage (GTDB taxonomy): Bacteria > Pseudomonadota > Alphaproteobacteria > Acetobacterales > Acetobacteraceae > Palsa-883. The sequence continues at coordinate 91,451 of CAWGZJ010000005.1, forward strand.
CACGCCAGTCCCTCCAGCAGGAGCGTCCCAACATGCCACAATCGCAAGGCACCCATTTTACCGCAGAGCCCCTGACCTTCATCGTCAGGCACCAACTGTGGGATGCCAACGTCGAGGATCATTCGGACCAGGGTGTCTCCATCGACGTGGCCGCCGATGTTGACGGCAAGCAGACCGCGCTGCTGCGCTTCAACTGCTTCGACCTTGAGAGAAGCTACGTCTACGGCCCGGAAAATCCCGAGCTGACGACCCCTGGCCGGGTCGGCGGCGGCATGGGCGTGCACTGCCGAATGGACCCGATCACCGATGGCAATCCCATCGGCTGGACCATCCGCATCCTCGGCCAAAAACTCCCGAAGATGCTCGACCGGGCCGGATACAAAGCAATCGCGCAGGCAACCGACCTCGCCGCGGTGCAACACGTCCTGCCCGACGTGGAAGCCTGCGCCAGGGAAACGTTCCAGTCCAAGCGGAACACGGTCAAACACAACCGAGGCACCGACATCTTCGAAGCCGGCAACATCCGGTTCGGCCTCGAGATGCGGCGGCAGCGGAACGGTGACGGCGGCCTCGCGGTCCACGTCCTTGGCGACGTGGGCGGCTCGAAAGGCAAGGCCTACGTGGAAGAAACCGAGGTTCTGGCGTTCGACTGTTTCTGGAACGGCGCGCACTACCATTACGGTCCGCGCAACAAGAACCACCGGACCAATTTTGACCTGACAATCGTCGACGATCCGCTGGAGTGGACCTTCGAGCAGATCGAGAACCGAAAGCTCGGCCCGATGATCGAGCGCGCCGGTTACCCAGGGATAGCGGCCGACCTGGACCTGGACAAAATCGCCGCGGTCCTTCCGGCGTTGAAGAAACGCGCCTTCGAGATGTACGAGGAAGGCGAGAGATTGACCGGTCACAAGGGATTGCCGCTCGAATTCACCCCGAACCTGGCCGCCGAATAGTTTTCCGGGATGATGGTGGAGGGCTCAGAAGCCCTCCACCTTCTTACACCGCGACGACCTGCCCAGCGGGCATTGTCCGCGGTCGTGGCGCGGGTTGCCAGGTGAACCGCCAAGATGCCAAGTCATCGATCGGGGTGCGTGGCGTACGGCGCATGGGTCGCGGTGCATGGCTTGCGGTGCGACGCAGCCCGACTGAGCCACACCCAAATCTTGGCGTCTTGGCGCCTTGGCGGTTCACTTCAACGGCCACCAGCAACTCGCCGCCGCAAATTCCAAATGCGATTGCCCTGATCCAAGGGCAATGCACGGGGCGCTGTAGCGGCAACGATGCGCCTCCCGGGCCGTAATCGACAACCGGGAACGCCACGCCGGTGGCCGCAATAGCGTCGCCCAATCTCCGTGCATATCCGAACGGAAGATCGATCCGTGCCAATCCGAGCGCCGCCTTCCCGTCCCGCACCACCGCGCCTGCCGCAACCCGTCTTGCCGCGCAAGGTGATATGGAACATGGTGGCTTATCAACGGCCTGCCACCTGGAAAAGGTCGGCTCGGGGAGGGCGACACCATGGTCAGCGCGGCAGTATCCAGCGGACTTTCGGACACCGACCACAGCGCGCAACTGCGCAAGGCGGTGATCGCCGCAACGGTCGGCACCACCATCGAGTGGTATGACTTCTTCATCTACGGCACCGCCGCCGGACTGATCTTCCCGAAGCTGTTCTTTCCCAACCAGGATGCGCTGACCGGAACCCTGGCGGCGTTCAGCACCTACTTCATCGGCTTCGTCGGACGCCCGATCGGTGCCGCGATCTTCGGGCACTACGGCGACCGGATCGGGCGCAAGGCGACGCTGATTTCCACGCTGCTGGTGATGGGCATCGCCACGTTCCTGATTGCCTTCGTGCCGAGCTACGCCTCGATCGGCGTCTGGGGCGCCGTCATCCTGACCGTGCTGCGCATGCTGCAAGGCATCGGGGTCGGCGGCGAGTGGGGCGGCTCGGTGCTGATCGCGATGGAGTGGTCGCGCGGCCACGGCAGCCGCGGACTGGTTGCATCCTGGCCGCAATTCGGCGTGCCGTCGGGCCTGTTCCTGGCCAACCTGGCGATCCTCGGGTTCAGCGCCTGGGCGGGCGCCGATTTCGCAACCTGGGGCTGGCGCATACCGTTCCTGTTGAGCATCGTCTTGATCGGCATCGGCCTCTGGATCCGCCTCGGCATCCTCGAAACGCCGGTGTTCCAGCAGCTGCTGGATACGAAGAAGATCGAAAAAGCGCCGATCCTCGAGGTGATCAAACGGCACCCGCGCGAGATCATCCTGTCCGCCCTGGTGCGCATGGCCGAGCAAGCGCCGTTCTACATCTTCACCGCCTTCGTGTTTGCCTATGGCACCGGCACGTTGCATATGTCGCGCAATTTGATCCTGACCGCGGTGCTGGTGGCGTCATGCGTGTCGTTCATCACCATTCCGCTCTCGGGTCATATTTCCGACCTGATCGGCCGGCGAAAGATGTACCTGATCGGCGCGGCGGTGACCGGGCTGTTCGGCTTCCTGTATTTCGGCATGCTTGACACCGCGCTGCCGTCGGCGGTGTTCATCGCGATCGTGCTGTCGCTAATCCCGCACGACATGATGTACGGCCCACAAGCCGCGCTGATCGCCGAGGCGTTCACGCCGCGCCTGCGCTACAGCGGCGCATCGCTCGGCTACCAACTTGCCTCGATCGTCGCCGGCGGACCGGCGCCACTCATCGCAACCGCGCTGTTCGCCTCGTATCACACCGGCTACGCCATCTCGATCTACATCGCCGCCTGCGCGGTGGTGAGCCTGGTCTCGGCCGCGCTAATGCCGGACCACACCGGCCAGGACATCTCGGCGGAATACGACGCGGCCGATCAGGCCGCTTGAACGAAGGAAGCCGGGGCTTTGCCCCGGACCCCACCAAGGGGCGCTGCCCCTTGGATCCCCGCCAAGGGCGGAGCCCTTGGAACCCGCCCGTTGATTGGGGGCACGGCAGGGGGGACTGGGCCGGCCTGGGCTGCCGCCATCACACCGGCAATCGGCCGGTGTGATGGCGGCAGCCCAGGCCGGCCCAGTCCCCCCTGCCGTGCCCCCAATCAAAATGGATGGATTCTAAAGGCTCCGCCTTTAGTGGGGGTCCAGGGGGCAAAGCCCCTGGCGGGGTCCGGGGCGGAGCCCCGGCTTCCTTCGCTCAGCCGCCCATGGCCTGGCGCATGAACATTCGCTTCAGCGGTGGCACGCGGTGCACCGCGGCGATGCCCAGATCGCGCGCCAGGCGCACCACCCGGTGGTCGTTGCTGAACAGCCGGTCCAGCGCGTCGGTGGCTGCCAGCATTGCCAGGTTGTCCGGGCGGCGTTGCCGCTGGTAGCGCGCCAGCAGCGTGGGCGCACCTGGGTCGGCGCCGGCGGCGACCGCCTCGATCACCAGTCCGGCCAGCACCTCGACATCGCGGAACCCCAGGTTAAGTCCTTGGCCGGCGATCGGATGGATGCCGTGCGCCGCGTCGCCCACCAGCGCAAGCCGCGTGTCCGTGTAGCGATGCGCGATCATTGCCTCCAGCTTATAGCTCCAGCGCCGCCCGATCGGACGCACCGCCCCCAGGTGATCGCCCAGCCGCCGGCCCACCTCGCGAGCAAAGCGTGCGTCGTCCAGCCCCAGGATGATCCGCGCCAGCCGGTTGCGCTCGGTCCAGACGATTGCGGAGACGTGGGGGGCCAAGACGTGGGGCGCCGAGATATGGGGTGCAGAGACACGGGGTGCGGAGACAGCGGGTGCGGAGACAGCGGGTGCGGAGACAGGGCGTGCGGACACAGGGGGTGCGGAGACGTGGGGGGCCGAGACATGGGGTGCGGCGACATCGGGCGCGGAGACATGCGGTGCCTCGGCCGCGGCGCACATCGGCAACTGCGCGAACGGTCCGGACGGCAGGAAATGCTCCAGCGCCACGTTATTATGCGGCCGCTCGTGCGCGACCGCGCAGACGATGCCGGTCTGGCCGTACGGCAGGCGCGTGACCGGAATGCCGGCCGCCTCGCGCAGGGGGGAGCCGCGGCCCTCGGCGGCGATCACCAGCCGGCAGGCGATGTCCGGGCCGCCGGCAACGCGCACCACAACGCCGTCCGGTCGGCGTTCGACGTCGGCGCGCGCCGGGGCGAAGACGTGCAGCGCCGAAAGCGCGGCCATGTGGGCATTCAGCGCCACCCGCAGGCTGCGCGCTTCCACCATCCAGCCGAACGGGCCGGCGGCCTCGCCCAGGTCGCGTGTGGCGAAGTGCAGATGCAGCGGCGAGGCCGAGCGCCCAACGCGCCCGTCCGTCACCCTGATGTCGCGAATCGGACAGGTCGGCTGCGGCAGCTTGTCCCACAACCCGGCGGCTTCCAGCAGACGGCGCGGGCCGGCGGCGATGGCGTAGGCGCGCCCGTCGAAGGCCGGATGCTCCATCGGCGCCAACGGCATTTGGTCGACGATTGCCGTGGCAACGCCGGCCATTGCCAGGCGGCAGGCAAGTGTGCCGCCGACCGGGCCGGCGCCGACGATGCAGACCATGGTCTGGAGTGGTTCGGCCATACCGCCTCGGTACGCCCTGCGGCGGCGCGGCTCAAGGGCCTGCAATCGGCGCTTCATTTATCAGCGGGTTCCCGCCTATAGTTGCGGTAGTATACGAAGAGTCGGTCTGAGAAGGGTTCATCAGGCATGGCAATGGCCGCCAGAATGCGTGCAGCCGATACGTTGGCCCAGGAGGGCGCCCAGGCAGGCACCCAGGGGACCATCCATGGGGGCACCCGGCGCGGTGGGCGCTTGGCATCGCCTGCCGTGGTGGCGTTGATGCGCAACCGCACGGCACGGCTGGGCGGGCTGGCGCTCGGGCTGCTGGGCCTGACGCTGTTGTTGGCGCTGCTCAGCTACGATGCACGCGATCCGTCGTTCGATACCGCGACCATGCGGCACGCCACCAACCTTGGCGGCCCGGTTGGCGCGGCGCTGGCCGACCTGCTGTTGCAGGGGTTTGGCCTCGCTGGCGCGTTGCCCGGCTTCGCCATGCTGGCGTGGGCCTGGCGGATTGCCTCATATCGCGGGCTCGGCAGCGTGTCCGGGCGGCTGGCCGCGACGCTGGCAGCCCTGCCGGTCCTGGCGGCGGCGTTGGCGGGTATTCCGCTGCCGCTTGGGGTGGCGTGGCCGACCGGGGCCGGACTTGGCGGTGCGATCGGGACACAACTCGGCCATGTGGCCATGGAGGCAGGGCGGAACGGGCTGGGACCGCTCGGCGTCGCGTTGGTCTGGCTGCTCGGTCTGACGCTCGCCATGACGTTGACTTTGCTGGCGCTTGGCCTGACCGCGGGCGAGTGGCGCACGGCCGGCCGGACCGTGGTCAGCGTCGCGCGCGTGTCGGTGTCGGGCGGACGGACTGCGTCGGGCGGCCTGATGTGGCTGCTGGCGCGGCTGGGCCGACTGCGCGCGCGACTGGGCGCATTGTTCCGCCGGCGCCCCGACTGGCGCGAAGGCCAGGTCAATCCCTTTGGCGCCGCCTACATCTCAACATCGGAGGCCAATCCGGTCGAGACGCCGTTTACCAATCCCAGCTTGGAGCCGCGTGAGCATGCGGCGCCGGCGGTGGCGCGGCCGGCGCGCGGCGCGACCGGCCGTTTGCGTCAGGCGCGCCCGGTGCAGGACAGTCTGCCGCTCGACGAGCCGCATTGGCGGTTCCCCTCACTCAGCCTGCTGAAGCCAGCGCCGCCACGTTCCGCCACCGGGCCGACCGCAGAGGCGCGCGAGGCCAACGCCAAGCTGCTGGTAGGTGTGCTGGCCGACTACGGCGTGCAAGGCACCATCGACAACAACCATCCGGGGCCGGTGGTGACGCTGTATGAACTGGTGCCGGCGGCGGGGATTCGCAGCGCGCGGGTGATCGGCCTGGCCGACGACGTGGCGCGCAGCCTGTCGGTGACGGCGGTGCGCATCGCCACGGTCCCCGGCCGCAACGTGATCGGCATCGAGGTGCCGAACGCCAAGCGCGAAACCGTCTACCTGTCGGAGATTTTTGCGAGCGAGGCGTGGCGCGGCTATCAAGGCCGGCTGCCGCTGGCGCTGGGCAAGGATATCGGCGGCGGGCCGGTGATCACCGATCTGTCGCGCATGCCGCACCTGATGATCGCCGGCACCACCGGGTCGGGCAAGTCGGTCGGCATCAACGCGATGATCCTGTCGCTGCTCTACCGCATGCCGCCGGAGCAGTGCCGACTGATCCTGATCGACCCGAAGATGCTGGAGCTGTCGGTCTACGAGGGCATCCCACACCTGATGGCCCCGGTGGTGACCGAGCCTGCCAAGGCCGTCACGGCACTGAAATGGACCGTGCGCGAAATGGAGCGGCGCTACCGGTCAATGAGCCAGCTGGGCGTGCGCAACATCGGCGGCTACAACGATCGGGTGGCGGATGCGCGGTCCAAGGGCGAGGTGATCTCGCGCCGGGTGCAGACCGGGTTCGATCCGGACACCGGCCGCCCGACGTTCGAGGAGCAGCCGCTGGCGCTGGAGCAACTGCCGTTCATCGTCGTGGTGGTGGACGAGATGGCCGACCTGATGATGGTCGCCGGCAAGGAGATCGAGGCGGCGGTGCAGCGTCTGGCGCAGATGGCGCGCGCGGCGGGGATCCACGTGATCATGGCGACGCAGCGGCCGTCGGTGGACGTGATCACCGGTACCATCAAGGCGAATTTCCCGACGCGTATCAGCTTCCAGGTGATCAGCAAGTTCGACAGCCGCACGATCCTGGGCGAGCAGGGCGCCGAGCAGTTGCTGGGCCAGGGCGACATGCTGTTCATGCAGGGCGGCGGGCGCATCGGGCGCGTGCACGGCCCCTTCGTCTCCGACGAGGAGGTGGAGGAAGTGGTGAAATACCTGCGTTCGCAGGGTGAGCCGGCCTATGTCGATGCGGTGACGGAACCGGATGACGACGATACCAACACGCCGGCGCTATCCGCCTCGTTGGGCAGCGAGGGTGAGCGGGGGCTGTATGAGCAGGCGATCGCGGTGGTAGGGCGCGAGGGCAAGGCCAGCACCAGCTTCATCCAGCGGCACCTGAACATCGGCTACAACCGCGCCGCCAAGCTGATCGAGCAGATGGAGAAGGACGGCGTGGTCGGCCCGGCGAACCATGTCGGGCGGCGCGACGTGCTGATCCGCCATAGTGGCGACGAGGATTGAAAGGCGGGGACGACTGTCGCGTCAGTTGCCCAGCTTAGCCTGAGGCCGTAGCCAGGCGCTCAACGTTTCCGTTTGCTTGCGCAGCTAAAGAGCAGCAATAGTTCCACCTCAATACCGGTTTGGGGAGGTCCAGGCGAACTAGCCGACAAGATGAGCGAGTTCTCGATATCCTTCCCCGACGACCGCCGGTTCGACGATAGGGCGCTGCGGACGAATGACGACGGAGATGATTTCGAAGATTTCGTCTTCGAAGTGTTCGAACTCGATTGGGCAAAAGGGTGCCCTGCTTCCTCGGCTGGCGCGCGGCCGCGACGGCGCCATCGATCTGCTGGACGACAGAGGTCCACAGCGGTGCGTCGTAGAGTTCAAGTTCATCGGGCGTGAAGCAACCGACACGCCTGCTGATCGCTGGCGAAGCGTCTACAACAATCTACGCCGAAACTTGCCAAACCTCCTGGAGCTGCCGGCAGGGTCGCGAAGCGCGTCGCCTTATCGTCCCTGGATCGACACTGAGCGGCCGATCCGCGACTATCGCTTCTGCGTCTCTGCGATCTTCGCCACGCCGGCGCGGCAGGACGACCTGCGCAAGACCATCGAAGCCGACTTTCGCGCGTTGGCCGGAACCCACGAAGCGCTGCGGCATCTTACTAACATCCGCGTCGATGTCCATCCCTGGGATTTCTTCCACGGACAGTTGCGGGGAAATTTCCCCCTGCGGTTCCGTTGGTTTGGCGATCTGCCGCGCGGCCTCGAACCACTCGGCCTGCGCCCGCGGGAGCGCACAACGTTCAAGGCGTTCCTTGATGAAAATACCCTTTCCTTCGTCTCGCGGAAGACATTCCTCCAGGAGGTCGGTGGCGGACCAAGCCGTGACGAGGAACATTGGGTCGGTCTTCTGGACGATCCAGAAGGGCCAATATGTCTGCTGGTGACCGGGCCAGGCGGCGTCGGTAAGACGCGCCTCTCATTGGAACTCGGCAAGCGATTGGAAAACCGAGGCTGGCTCCCGGTTCGCATCTCGCGAACGGCCAACGGCGATGCGGTGGACGCACTGGTACGCTCGCATAGCCGGGCAGCAAAAGTCGTCTTCCTGCTGGATTACGCGGAAGCGACGGCCAGCATTGCGGGTATCATCGATGCCATCCGCCGTGCCGTTGACTCAGGACAGCATGCGTCTCGTCTGATCGCGACATGCCGATCAAGTGCGATTCAGGTAGTGCGCGACGCATTCACAGAACTTGATCCAGTAGAGGTCCATCTTTCCGCACATCGGCACGGCGATGCGCCCGAGGATGCGTTCGCGCGATTCGTCGTGCATCGCATCTTGGATCAGGGCGGCGTGCCTGATCCAGCTGCCGTCGCAGCCGCGTGCGATGGTCTGCCCGTGCTCGCGGCGTTTGCGGTGTTTCTGTACCAGAGGGCGCGCGAACATTTTTCCGCGCAGTTTGGCGACCTGCTCGGGATCGCCGATTTCCGGACCTGGGCGGAGCGGCGGATCACCATTCTCTGCGCGGAGGTGAATTCCCGTACCGCTGCGGAGCGCAGTCTGGCGGAGTTGGCGCTGCGTCTTCCGATGACGCGGACGGAAGCTGACCTTATCACTGATAAAGGCGGCGATCCGGCACATCTGTTCGAACGCCTTGCCGAAGATCGATGGATCGAAACGGAGGGCGAGGCATATGTGGCGGCACATGACGTCTTCGCCGATGCATTGGCGGCACGCTTTATCTTCGGTCTTCCCAATCAGGCAACTGACCGATTGGCGACCCTCCTGCGGGCAACCTGCTCTGCCGACCACCTCGGACGCGCCTTGGTGGCGATCGATCGGCTGGCGGCACATCCGGGATTTTCCAGTATCAGTGGCGAAGCCGTGGTTCGCAATCTCCTCGGCCATGATCGTGCCGCCGTTCTGCGAGCGCATGCTGAACTGCTGCGCGGCAGGCTGCTCGATGCACCGGCCAAGATCGCGCTATTGGATACCGAGAGCGACCTGCGCAGCATGGTCGCGGGTGATCGCAATTGTGACGGCTCGGTTTCCCACTTGGCGGATGTGGCGGCCAAGGCTGCTCCGGATGGTCCACTTCGGATCATGGCAATCAGGGCGCTGCGTGATGCGCTGGAACCGGCAGTTCTGCACCCGCATCCATCGAATATGGTTCTGCGCCGCGCCTTCGCCCTTGATCCGCCGAGTTATCGGTCCCGCGTGCTGGCACGCATCGCAGGCGAACCGGTTGCGCCACAGACCCACTACCTGTTGGTCGCTTGGCTGCACGCTGGCCACGCTGCCGCCGACGTCCAAGTCGGTGTGTCCGTCTGGTTGCGGGCAAATGCGGCTGCACCGAAGGCCTCTTTCGTCTACCAGGGCTGGCTGGGGGCGGGCGGCGAGACGAAGCTGGTCCGCGACCACATCGGCACCTGGCTCGCCGCGCATCACGCCGCGCCCGAAGCGCAGTTTGTCTACAATGCCTGGCTGGGGGCGGGCGGCGAGACGAAGCTGGTCCGCGACCACATCGGCACCTGGCTCGCCGCGCATCATGCGGCGCCCGAAGCGCGGTTCGTCTACCAGGCCTGGCTGGACGCGGGTGGCGAGACCGAGCCGGTCCGCGACCACATCGGCACCTGGCTCGCCACGCATCACGCCGCGCCCGATGCGTCGCATGTCTACGAGGCCTGGTTGGATGCGGGCGGCGAGACGGAGCCGGTCCGCAACCACATAGGCACCTGGCTCGCCACGCATCACGCCGCGCCCGAAGCATCGCATGTCTACAAGGCCTGGCTGGACGCGGGCGGCGAGACTGAGCTGGTCCGCGACCACATCGGCACCTGGCTCGCCGCGCATCATGCGGCGCCCGAAGCGCAGTTCGTCTACAATGCCTGGCTGGACGCGGGCGGTGAGACTGAGCTCGCCCGCGTCCACATCGGCACCTGGCTCGCCACGCATCACGCCGAGCCCGAAGCGTCGCATGTTTACAAGGCCTGGCTGGACGCGGGCGGCGAGACAGATCTGGTCCGCGACCACATCGGCACCTGGCTCGCCACGCATCACGCCGCCCCCGAAGCCGACTTCGTCTTCAAGGCATGGTTGGAGGCGGGAGGCGCCTTTAGTCTGGTGCGTGACCCGGTACTTGCCTGGTTGGTGCGAAACCGGCGCAATCGCGATGCGGTCTTCGCCCTCAAGTTCGTCGTGAGGGAGGTATCGCTGCCGACTTCCGCCGTGCTGGCAGCGGCAGAATGGTGCGAGCGGTTTGCTGAAGACGACGATGCAATCTGGCGTCTTGCTACGCTTGCCAGGGCGCACTGGCGAGCGGATACGGCAGACGTCATCGGGCGCGCTGCGCTTCGAGTTGTCGAAGCGATGCGATCCGATCGGCTTGATCTGCCTTTGGCATGGACGTCAGCGGACCCGATACAGCTCGCAGACTTCACGCTACAATTATTCGAACACGCGCTGATCACGCTTTCAAACGATCCTGCATTTGTGGATCGTCTGGCGGCAGCACATTTGCGCCTACTGTTTGGCACCACTATCTACAGTACCGTCCGGCAGCACCGAGCGATGCCACGGTCGATGGCCCTGGTGCGCCATGTAAAACAGCTCCTCGACACTCGGCAAATCGTGTTGTCGCGGGATCGGGTGTTCCTGCATCACTTCAAAAACTGGTTGCGGTCGTGGCCAGCCGACGAGCAGCAGCATTTGCGCAAGACCTATCAGGCCGGGACCAGCGCGCCGTAACCAATGCCAGATACCGGCGGCGGAGAGCTACATAGGCATGCTGAACGCCACGCGTCGACCGTGCACTCGCCGCCATCTGCATCATGCCGGCGGTGTATCCGAGCATCGGTCATTATCTGCTGGCCGCAATCAGCCGCGCGATGGTGGACCTTGCGACCGACGGCGCACCACGAAGGCGGCGGTGCAGCTCCTGGCGCAGATGGCGCGCGCGGCGGGTATTCATGTGATCATGGCAACGCAGCGGCCGTCGGTGGACGTGATCACCGGCACCATCAAGGCGAATTTCCCGACGCGTATCAGCTTCCAGGTGATCGGCAAGTTCGACAGCCGCACGATTTTGGGCGAGCAGGGCGGCGGGCGCATCGGGCGCGTGCACGGCCCCTTCGTCTCCGACGAGGAAGTGGAGGAAGTGGTGAAATACCTGCGTTCGCAGGGCGAGCCGGCCTATGTCGATGCGGTGACGGAACCGGATGACGACGACACGGCGACCCCGGCGTTGTCCGCGTCATTGGGCAGCGAGGGTGAGCGGGGGCTGTATGAGCAGGCGATCGCGGTGGTGGGGCGCGAGGGCAAGGCCAGCACCAGCTTCATCCAGCGGCACCTGAACATCGGCTACAACCGCGCCGCCAAGCTGATCGAGCAGATGGAGAAGGACGGCGTGGTCGGCCCGGCCAACCATGTCGGGCGGCGCGACGTGCTGATCCGCCATAGTGGCGACGAGGATTGAACGGACGGCACGTCTGGCGCGGGTCAGGATTAATATACCCAATGCTCGCCGGAATCTGTGCCCTGCCGCATATCCGCAAGCAAGGATCACCACAGAGACAGTAGAGTCGAGGAGAGGCGCGGTATCGTTTGCACGACCCGTTTCCCCTCCCCGCTCATCAAACCGGACGTGCGGATTTCCCGCATCCGGCTTTCCGACTGGCTTCACGGCTTGCTCACGACGTTGCGCCCGATCGGCGACACAGGCGTGGTCTCAACACACCAAGGTCGCCGAAGACCGCCTCCATGCGGAAGGGCCCGATGCTTCGCGACGGCATCTTGTGGCGCCGGGCAAGGAAGTTACGCACGCGGTCATAGAGATGTGCCTCGATCACCCGGTCCGTGGTGTAGTGGGAGCCGGGACTGAAGTAGCCACACCATCCCCGCATCAGTCGGTTCAGCGTGTCGCGCACCTCGTCCCATGCACCCATGTTGCCCGGCACCAGGATCGTGCTCACCCTGTCCTTCAGACGCTGCACGCTCTTCTTCGACGGACTGGCCCCGATGAACCATCGGCCGGTCTGCCGGAAGCAGTGCGGGCCGAAGCTGTAGCCCAGGAAGTCGAACCGGTCCTGCCGTGCATCGCGCAGGCAGGTTTTGGTCCGGTTCAGGGTCAGCCCCAGACGTGTCATCACACGATCCGTCCACGCCAGCGCCTCGGCCGCATGGCCGCGGCTGAGGATGACGAAGTCGTCCGCGTAGTTGATGACATGCGCCTGCCAGGCTTCGCCCCGGCCGCTCTGACGCCAGTACTTCAGGAAGCGATTCATGTAGAGGTTGGCGATCAGCGGACTGATGACGCCGCCTTGCGGCGTGCCCTGCTTGCTGGCTTTGCCGCCCTCCATGCGCCGCTTCCCATCCCCGTCGGTCGTTTCGACCGGCGCTTTGAGCCACTGCTTGATCAGCCGCAGCATGTCGGGATCGACAATGCGGCGGGCGATCGACTGCATCAGCTCATCGTGCGGGATGGTATCGAAATACTTGCTCAGATCGGCATCGACCACATCGGTGTAGCCCTGCCGCAGCAGGATCAGCACCGCCTGGATCGCCCGGCCCGCGCTGCGTCTCGGCCGATAGCCGTACGCCGCGGGGTCCAGATCCGCCTCGAAGATCGGCTCCAGCACCAGCTTCGCGGCGGTCTGCACCACCCGGTCCCGAATCGTCGGGATGCCGAGCGGCCGCTCGCCGCCGCCGGGCTTCGGGATCATCACCCGCCGCACCGGCTGGCACCGATACGTCTTCGTCCGCAGCTCCTCGCCCAGCCGGGTCAGCCAGTCCTCCAGCCCCGCCGCCTCGATCTGCTCGAACGTCGCTCCGTCCACACCTGGTGCGCCCTTGTTGGCGCGTGCCAGGTCATACGCGTGGCGCAGAATGTCCGCCCGCCAGACCTTGTCGTAGAGCAGGTAGAACCGGAAGCCCGGCTCGGTCTTCGCCTTGCCATACAGTTTCCTCTGCAAAGTCCGGATCGCTTCAGGTGTTGTCAGGCTCATCGCCAATCACCCCACCTCGTCTCGCTTCGAAAACACACCAGAAGTCAGGGGCCTTCCCTCCACCGGCGTTACCCGGCTTCGGCGGTACTATGACCCTGTCCGACTCCCGCTCGGACCGGCACCTTGCAGCACCGTTGAGGCCGCTACCCTCGTCCAGCACGGGTCTCCCCCGCTTGCGCGATCCCCTGTCTCGACGTGCCGTGCCCATTACCCCGGTGGACCGGTCCAGGTGCATCTGTCGGCTGCTTCCCCAGACCGTGCTGCCTTCCCCGTTCTCTGGCCGGGTCGGCGTCCACAACTTCCCTTTCGAGGCCTGCTCAGGCTTTACACACGTTACGGCCCGTCGATTCGCTCGGCCGCCAAAAGCGGCCTTTGTCGCAGGGCTTCGACCCGGCCAGTTACCCAACCGAGCCGCCTGCCAGCTACCGGGCCAACCGACCATTGCCCGGGTGGGACTTCCACCCACAAGGTGATCGCGCCCTTCGGGGACGCACCGGAGTTTCACGGAGGCACGGAGCAGAACAGCCAAGTGATCAACTTGATATTCTTCTCCGTGTCTCCGTGCCCCTGTGGTGATTCTTTATTGCGGAGGCGGTACCCGGGGATGTCCGTCGAGCAGCGTGCGTCCACCGCGACCTATGCACTTATCATTAGCGCACCCAAGCCTTCCAATGTCTTGTCCGTCGGATGCACGGCCAGGATGTTGACACCCATTTCCGCCAGACGATATCCGTAATGTCGCAGGACGTCGGCAATTTTCTCAGGGCCGGTCTTCAGATGCTCAATGATGATGACGGGTAACGACTGCCGTATCGTCCTTTTGGCACCCTCCAGCACCTCACACTCCATCCCCTCTACATCAACCTTGAGAAGATCAACTCGCTTGAGTGCCAGGGAATCCAACGTAATCGCTCGCACCGGCACGAGCGTCCTGTCGGCGTAGTCGATCTTCTGTCCGATATTCTCGGGCGTTCCCCGGGGGCGCAGTTCAAGGCTCCCAAAGCTGGCCGGCACGAGGTAGTCGGGCTGGGGAATTTTCATCATACCGTTCGCGTCGCCGACAGCCGCGTGGATGAGTTTCGCATTGAAGCAGTTGTTGATTGCCACGTTTCCCGCCAGTGCGTAATAAATTTGCTCCTGAGCCTCGATCGCGGTAACGGAGCCCCACCCGGTCATCAGCTTGGCCCAGTCGACGGTATGTGTTCCAATGTTCGCACCGCAGTCGACAGCAACAACGCCGTCGCCAAAATGCTTGCGCCTCAACTCCAGAACAACAGAACCAATGAATATTTCACCGGATTCGTAACTTGTCTCATTCAATATCTTGAAGCCCACACCAAACCCGGTAACGTCGTTTTGCATTTTGTAGTCGAATCTGTTGACGATCATCGTTCCATGGTCGGTGGAAGCGAGGATGAACGCGGTCTTGCGCGGCGGCAGAACCGGCCGATCAGACATGCCAGGTCAGTTCGCAAGGGTGCGCGTCAAGGACGAAGCACCGGCGCGTGGTGACAGGACTTCGGCTGCTGCCGGGCGACCAGAGCGCCGGTTGGTCTGGCAGCGCCGCAAGGGACGGGTGATTCAGAGCAGCGTGCATCCCATCAGTAGCCCACACCAATCGTAGCCCCCATCAGCCGGCACGCCGTGTCTCGCCGCCGCCCGCGAGACAGGGATGCCATTTCGTCGCTTCGCGGTCAAGGAAGAACTATCTGACTATTTCCTTACTCCGCTACGGCGCGCGCGCGCGCGCAGCGCCCAGTCAAGGCGCGCCGGGCGATCTCCGGGGTCATCGATGCCCGCCGCCATCCTGTCGTTGAGTTCCTTTTTCGTCGGGACGTGAAGCTGCGGCGGCAGCCTCCGTCGCTTCCCGGTGACCGGATCGGTCGTACGCGTGAAATTATCGACCGCCTTGGCTGCCGATGGATCCTTCGCGCGCAGTGTACGAAGGTCCACGACCCCCGCCTTGATCAGCGGCAGCCAGACCCGCGACAGGAACGCCACGATATTTTCACCGAGCGCCTTATGTGCCTGCGCATAGGATTCCGTCGGCCATTGCAAACCAGCTGGCGGCGCGGAAGCCATTGCAGTCCGCGTCTCACGCGACCTTGCCGCGATCGGACGGTGTTGAAGGACATCTGCCCTGACCTGATCTGCCAATTCGCGCAGACCGTGCTGTTCCGCGAGCGACAACAGGGCAGCCTGATGATGATGAATTTCCGCGGCCGCCGGCTCACTGCCGGAAGCTTTCCGTAACATCCGTACCGCTATCGCGATATTCTGGATCGCCTTGGTCACATCGGCAGGCGGCAACTCCGGCAGCGATTCCTTGTACAGCTCGATGGCGCGCCGAATATGATTGGCGCCCGTTCGATCGGCCGGTCGAACACCGCGCGCACAGAGATGCGCCCCGAGACCGAGGTAAGCGCCAGCCAGATTGGCGGTCGTGACACCCCAATCCAGTGGCGCCTCCGCGCGCTGGCGTACCTGCCGGGCAGCCTCGAAGGCTTCGATCGCCTGATTGAGCTGCCTGCCGACAAGGTGCGATCGATCGATCGCAAGTGCTGCCTGCAGGAGAGCGCTGGCCAGATTGTGCTGCGTGCGCGCCCACGCCAGCGGCACCTGATCGCGTGGCTGAAGCAGCAGCGCATCGCGGTAGGTCCGGCATGCCTCGGCATAACGACCCTGCTGAGCGTAAGCGGTTCCGAGATTGTTGAGGGACCGGCCACGCTCGATGGCGACCTGCCGCCCGTCAAGCGCTGCCTGATAGGCGCGGATCGCCTGATCGGTGTGCCCGAGGGCCATCAGCGCATTGCCCAGGTTGTCCTGTACATGTGACCAGTGCGCTGACGAATTCGACATCGTGGTCGATGCCGATCGGAGACTGTGCATCGCCCGGTTAAGGCATTCGGTATCGTCGGTCCGCTCGCCGAGCATCCAGGAGACCATTGCGACGTTGATCTGGTACCGCAGCCCCACGGCGCGGGGAACCGCCTGATGCTCTGCCAAGGCCGATGCCGCCTGGAACGCCTGCATCGCCTTGTGCAGGGTGGCCAACGCCTGGGTGTTGGACTCCGATCGGGCGCGCTCCAGCAACGCGGCACCCAGCGCGTTATGCAACGATGCGTCGGTCGAAGCTCGTTCAAGTGCACTGCGAAACACCTCGACGGCGGCGGCAGCCGCCTGCTTGCGGCCGGCGCGCACGGCAGTTTCGAGAAGCCCACGTCCGACCCGATGGTACGATCGGATTTCGTCCGGCGTGATCCGGTCGCGATCGTTGCGGCCGGCGCCACTGCCGCCCTGTGAGCCAGGCTCCGGATCAAGCAGCGCCGAGGCATCCCGGGCCGTATTGCTCGTACCAGCCATTATCCCACACCCGACCACCGTTCGGCGACGCGCGGTTCCCGTGCAAGCCAAGCCCGCATTTCTCATACTCTCGCGGGTGCTGGCTTGGTCCTTGCCGCGCCAACAGGTTTTCGCACCTTGCGAATACACCCGGTATTGGCGGCGGCGCGAAAACCTGCTGGGACGACAATGCCCTGCGCCATCATCCCGCAACAGTATGAGAAATGCGAGCTAGGAGCCTGTCCGAGTAACTAATTTTGTGGTGGTTGGCTTTTGCTGAGGCGCTGCCGGGACGCGCGCCGCGCGCGAGAGCTTGCGCATGGCATGACGGAGAGTGCTGCCGGGCCGTGTCGGCGAGGCCAAGCACATCGCGATCCGGTGGTCTTACACTGCGCTGGCGGCGGCTTGCCGGTCTGCCGCCAGCGTCGCCGCAAGTTTCAGCAGATTGTGGACGGTGCAGAGCAACGCCCATTCTCCGGTAACGCTCTTGAGGCCCCGTGTCAGGAACTGGCGAAAGCCTCGGGCCTGTTTGATTTGGCCGAAGACGGGCTCGACGATCTGCTTGCGCAGCCGGTAGGGGCTGCTGAAGCCGCCTTCGCGCAAGCGCGCACGCATCGCCTCGACCTTCGCTCCCTTGCTCTTGCCGCCGTCGGCGGCAGCCTCGCCGTGCTTCTGGCGCCCGGTGGCGATGAAGCCGTCGACGTCACGCGCCTCCAGGGCCGCCAGATTGTCCTCCGAACAATACCCGCTATCGGCCGACAGTTGGGCGGGCTTCTGTCCAGTATTGGCCACAATGGCATCCAGCATCGGAACCAGTTGCCCGCTGTCGGCCGCATTGTCGGTGAGGCCGTGCGCGACGATCACTTGGGCCTTGCCGTCTACCGCCGCCTGGGCATTGTAACCTTGAATGAAGCCGTCGCGACCCTTCATGATCCGGCTCTCGGCATCGGTGAAATTGCGCTGTGCCTTGTCCGCTGGTGTGCCAGGCGGTGTCTTGGGCTTGCGCCCACCACGATAGCGCGGCGGTTCCTGGGCTTTCTCTTCCGCCGCGGCCTTGGCTTCGGCTTCCAAGGCCGCTTTGGCGGCGCGGATCTGTTCAAGTCGCTTCGCCTTGTCGGCCACCCATGCCGGCATCTCGTCGCCGCGACGGTCGCGGCCGTGCTCTTGGTCTTCCTGCCGATCCGCCAACTCGGCGGAGCGCAGCCAGCTTTCGACCTCACGGGCCAACTCGGGTTCCGCCTTCTTCATCCGCCCATACGACATTGCCTTATGCTTTGACGCATTGGCCTTCAACTTCGTCCCGTCCAAGGCGACATGACCCAATTCAACCAGACCAGCCTCCTGGCATAACCGCAGCACTTGCACGAACAGCGCCGACAATGCCGTCAGATGCCGCTTGCGAAAGTCCGAGATGGTGCGGAAATCCGGTCGGTTCAGCGCCGTCACCGCCATGAAATCCAGCCGTTCCTCACAAGCCTTCGCCAGCTTGCGCGACGAATAAACCCCACGGCTGTAGCCATACAGCAGGAGCGCCGTCATCATCGCCGGATCATACGGCGGGTAACCTCGCTCCTCCGTGTAGGTCTCAGTGATCGCCGAGAGGTCCAACGCCTCGCGCACCAGATTGCGGATGAAGTGCGCCACATGCCCCGGTGGCACAAATTCCGTCACCGAAGCCGGCAATAGCCGTGGTTCGTCAACCAGCCATGGGCGAAACTGCTTGCTCATGAACCGAAGTGAATTGTCGCGCCACCGGTTTGTCGACCAAAATCGATTACTCGGACAGGCTCCTAGCTTTCATCCGCGATCGTTTGCCATGTAAGCTCGCTCAGCCCAGCGGTCCCGGAGCGAGCATGTCACGGATTCCCCCGATTGTGTTTGCCTTCATTATAGCCTGCGGCCTGGGCGCGGGCGCCATTGCTCAATCCGTCCCCGATAGTCCCGCCATCGCGATCGCGCCCCTGCTGCAACAGAACCGGCTGATTGCCGATGTCGCGCGTGATGACCCTGACAATCTTTGGAACCTCGTCAGCAAGATCAGCGTACTGGTCAGAAATCCGCGGGACGGTGGAGCAGCGCGAACGGCCGCAACGCCCACCCAGGCCGAGGCCGCACAGATCGAAGCGAACCCCGCTCTCCGCCTGCTGTATGACAAGGATCCCGCGGCAACGCTCGCCCTGCTACGGGCGACCAACGAAGAGCTGACGCGGGCGCGCCTGCGCGAGGCCCAGGACCAACCCAGGCGGCTTGCTCTGGTGGTCGGCAGCAGTGGCGACGGCGAATGGGGCAAGCTCGCCACGACGCAGAATGATGCCAAGCTGATAGCAGGTGCGCTGACCCGACAGGGCTTTGAGCTATCCGGCGGCGGTGCGCTGATCGATCCCGACAAATCACATCTTCAACAAGCCATCAGGACGTTTGCGCACGCGATTGAACCTGGCACCGTGGCGCTGTTTTACTACGCCGGACATGGGGTCCAGCTCCATGCAAGGAATTTCATTGTCCCCGCCGGGGCCGCGATCCCGCAAACCGACGATGATTATGACAAAAACCTTGTTGCGGCGGACGACAGCTTGCTGCGGCAAATGCAACATGCCAATGGACGCCTGAACATCCTCGTGCTCGACGCATGTCGCGATCACCCGCCTTTGATGTCACATGGCGCGGCGTCGCACGGAACGCAGCAACTCGCCAAGGGGCTCGCGCCCATGGGCGCCCCCTCTGCCAGGAGTGGGACGATGATCATCTACTCCACGGGACCCAACAGTATCGCGCGGGACGGTGCCAACGGTGAAGCCGACAGCCCCTTTGCCAGTGCCTTCGCGGCGGCGATCAGCGCGGGTCGGCTGGAAATTCGCGATGTGTTTGATCGGGTCCAGGTGTCGGTTGACCGGGTGACCAATCATCAGCAGCAACCGTGGATCTCGTATTCCGGCGTCGACAAGTTCTATTTCAATGCGACGCGCCAGCCTGATGACGTTTCGCGAAACGTGTTGGACTCCAGTGGGTCGCTCTGTCCGAGAGCCGGCACCACGGTCACATTCGTCGAGGCTGGCCAGACAATCACAGGGACGTACCGGGCAACCGATCCGGCTCACCCCGCATTGTGTCACTTGTCGACTTCAAGCGGAGAAGCCCGGACCCTGCTGTATAATCTATATGATCCCAAGACCGTGATGGACCAGGCATCGGCGACCGAAGCGCTGAGGGACTTGCTATCCGGTCGGAAAGATCACGTAGAATTCCAGACCCAACAGACGAGCAGGTATCCATTCCCAAAATTCTTGGAGTTCCTGGACTCGCCTGGGGCGGGAGTTCTCTCGAGATCGATAACCACAACGTTGAAGCGATCGTGCTTGAGCACGGTACCGATGGGCCTACAGCCCCCAATTACCAAATTCATAAAAGGTGGAAAATCTGGTATGATCCCGCAGTGGGAGTGATTCGCCAAACTGAAATACCTTTTATCGACTCCCGAAATGATGAGCGGCCCGGTGGTTCTCGGGTGGTCTTTGTTTCACCGTTCTGATACCGGGCGGCGAAAGGATCGACTTAGCAACGGGTACTGCCCGTCATACCGGCCCCCGGGTCCAGCGCCCGAGGGCAGGCTCCGGCCGGTATCCACGACTTATCTTCGTTGCGGCAAAGCAAGTCGTGGATACCCACATGCCGATCAGAGACGGGTCGAAACGGGATTGAGCAAACAGCGCGCGTGCAGCATTCTGCAATGATGCACCGCACAAAACCCAACCGCCCGCTGACCACTCCCTCCCCCCTTGAGGGGGAGGGTTGGGGTGGGGGGTCGGCACCCCCGGCCCTTCGTGTCGCACAGACAAGAGAGCCGGATGCCGGACCCGACGCCCGCCAAGACAGCGCGGAGCTTGTCGGCCCAACCTCCCCACCGCCAACCTCCCCACCGCCAACCGCCCCACCGCCAACCTCCCCACCCACCGCGGCAGCACCAACCAGCCCACGCCGACCGCGATGAACCACGCACCCCTGCCGTCCACCCAAATCAGGGCGATCCCGTCCTGGCTCCCTGCCCTGCTCGGCTTCCTCATCGCCGTCGGACCAGGCGCCACCGACATGTACCTGCCGGCCTTCCCGGCCGTGGAGGCATCGTTCCACAGCCCCCCCGGCACGGCGCAGCTCACCCTCGCGTCGTGGTTCGCCGGCCTCGCGGTCGGGCAGATCACCCAGGGCACCGTCTCCGACCGGTTCGGCCGCCGGCTGCCCCTGCTCATCGCCACCGCGGCATTCGCGCTGGCCTGTGTCGGCTGCGCGTTCGCCCCCTCGATCGGCTGGCTCGCCTGCTTCCGCGCGGTGTCCGCCTTCGCCGCCTCGGCCAGCATGGTGATCCCGCGCGCCGTGGTGCGCGACCTGGCGGACGGCCACGCCGCGGCCATCCTGATGTCGCGCCTCATGCTGGTGATGGGCGCGGCGCCGATCCTGGCGCCCTCGCTCGGCGGCCTGGTGCTGCTGTTCGCCCATTGGCGGGTGATCTTCGGCATCCTGGCGATCTACGGCGCGATCGCCTGCGTGCTGGTCTGGCGCTTCCTGCCGGAGACGCTGGAGCCCGAGCGCCGCACCCGCCTCAATCTCAGCGAGCAGCTCGACCGCTACCGGCAAATCCTGACGGAGCGCGGCTTCGTCACCCACGCCGCGATGGGCGGCTGCGCCAGCTTCGGGATGTTCGCCTATCTCGGCGGGTCCTCGCCCGTGTTCATCCAGGGGTTTCATCTGTCGCCGTCGGTGTTCGCGCTGGTGTTTGGGCTGAATTCGATGGGGTTGATCGCCTGCTCGCAGATCAATGCACGGCTGTTGCGGCGGTTCAGCCCGTCACAACTGCTGGTGATGGCTCAGCGTGTTTCACTGTGCAGCGGCGTGGTGCTGTGCGCCGTGGCGTTCGGCGGATTTCACGTATTGCCATTGGTCATGACGCCGGTGTTCGTTTCGATCAGTTGCATGGGGTTCACCAACGCCAACGCCATGGTCGGCGCTCTGTCGCGTCACGCGGCCCACGCCGGCAGTGCCGCGGCGCTGCTGGGTGTCAGCCAGTTCAGCCTGGGCGCCACCAGCGGCCTGCTGGTCGGGCTGCTGACCGACGGCACGCCACGCGGCATGGCATTGCTGATGTGCGCGGGCTCGCTCGGTTCGGTGATTGCCCAGCGGTTCCGACCGCGTCATTAGTTGCGCATCGAACAACAGAAGGGCTGCGCGTGATGGACGTAGTAGTCGGCATTCCCGCTTGCGCTATCGAGGTGAACGGCCACCCGCGCCACGACACGCCGGCGCGATATGCCGTGGCGGTGCTGGGCGGCGCCGGCGCGGTGCCGATCCTCATTCCGCCGCTGGGTGACGCAGAACTGGCTGTGCTGGACCGCATCGACGGCCTGCTGCTGCCGGGCAGCCCGAGCAACGTGCATCCCAGCCACTATGACGGCGGCGACAGCAAGACGCCCGAGCTGCATGACCCGCTGCGCGACGCCACCACGCTACCGCTGATCCGTGCGGCGATCGCGCGCGGCATGCCTGTCCTGGCGATCTGCCGCGGCATCCAGGAGCTGAACGTGGCGCTCGGCGGCACGCTGCACCAGCAGGTGCACGAGCTGGACGGACGGCTGGACCATCGCAGCGGTCCCGGCACGCTGGAGCAACGCTATGGCCCGAAGCACAAGATCGCGCTGAGCGGCGAGCTGGCGCGCATCGTTGGCGCCGACGCGATCATGGTGAACTCGTTGCACGGCCAGGCGATCGAGCGTCCGGCGCCCGGCCTGGTGATCGAGGCACTGGCCGAGGACGGCACGATCGAGGCGGTGCGCGTCACCACTGCGCGCGGTTTCGCCTGCGGCGTGCAATGGCACCCGGAATGGGACTATGCCGACAATGCGGCGAGCCTGCCGATCTTCGGCGCGTTCGGCGCGGCGTGCCGGGCCTATCGGATGGGAATGAACAGGAAGGCGGCGTGAGATGGATCTGCAACTGACCGGCAAGCGCGTTCTGATCACTGGCGGCTCGAAGGGCATCGGCCGCGCCTCGGCCGAGGTGTTGGCCGATGAAGGCTGCGACGTGATCCTGGTGGCGCGCGACGCGGCGGTGCTGGACGCGGCGGCGGCCGCCATCCGCGCCCGCCGGCAGGTCAGCGTGCGGGTGATCCCGGCCGACCTGTCGTCGGATGCGGCGGTGCGCAAGGTGGCAGCCGAGGCGGGCGAGATCGACATCCTGGTGAACAACGCCGGCGCCATCCCGCCGGGCGACCTGCTGACGGTGGATGACAGCACCTGGCGCAAGGCGTGGGACCTGAAGGTGTTCGGCTTCATCTCGCTGTGCCGCGCGGTGTATCCTCAAATGAAGGCGCGAAAATCCGGCGTGATCGTCAACGTGATCGGCGCGGCCGGCGAGCAGTTTCCCTCCGCCTACATCGCCGGTGCCGCGGGCAATGCCTCGCTGATGGCGTTCACCCGCGCGCTGGGCAAGCAGGCACCGGCCGACGGGCTGCGCGTGGTGGCGATCAATCCCGGACCGGTGGAAACCGACCGGCTGGTGATGCTGCAGAAGGAACGCGCGGCGGCCACGCTGGGCGATCCGGAGCGCTGGCGCGAGCTGACCAAGGGGATGCCGTTCGGCCGCCCCGCCAGCCCCGCCGAGATCGGCTACGCAGTGGCGTTCCTGGCGAGCGAGCGGTCGGGATACACCTCGGGCACGGTGCTGACGATCAACGGCGGCGGCTAATCAATCGCTGTCGGACGCGTGTTCGACGGGCGGGGAGGCCTGGGCGCGTTGCGGCTCGGCAAGCAAGTGATCAAGTGCACACAGAGTTAGACGGAGTTTCCACAGAGTTTCACCGAGGAAGCAAGCAATGGCGCTTCGCGCAACTGTTCTTGCTTCCTTCGCGCGAAGCGCATCAATACTTCTCTCGTGGAACTCTGTGGAAGCTCCGTGTAACTCTGTGTGCACTTGATTGCTTGCTTCTTCTGCTACGATCCCCACGGACGCGCCTGGTCGGGCAAAGGTACGTCGGCGATCACGGATTGAATGCGGTCACCCTGCGCGACGGCCCACCAATCTGCGGGTCGCAGTCGCTTCGGTTATTATTGGGCGTGGCCTAGCGCTTGGCCGATCGCAATGCGACCCGCGGGCTAGCCCGGGGTGGCAAACAGCTATCTCGGCGTATTTTGGGCCCGTTTGCGCCGCACCAGGCCCAGGCCACCGATCCCGGCACCCAGCAGCGCCAGCGAGGCCGGTTCCGGCACGGCGCCGGTCGGCGGCAGGCCGTTGCCGGCGTACGCCAGCACATCGATGCCATTGCACTCAGTGCCCGAAGGGTTCCCGTTGGTGCAGGTCTGCTGGTAGTCGTTGTCGGGCGTGGCAACGTCGTTGGAGTTGATCTCGGCGAGGTAGAAGCTGACGACGTACGTGTTGCCGACCGTGGTCGTGAAGGTCTGGTCTATCCCGTCGTAGCCGCCGGTCGCGCCGTCGTCCCAGAAAAAGCCGCCGCCATGGGCGGACAAGCCATCCGTGCCGGATGCGGCTTCAAAACCGAGCACCGGCAGACCGACATCCACCAGGCCGGCCTGCTCGAAGTAGGTCCAGCCGGGGACACCGGCGCCGGATACGGTTGGTGCGCCAAGCTCGAAGCCGGGGTTCACCAGCAGGTTGCCGCCCGGAATGGTGGTGTCGACCACCGAGGCATCATCGAAGGCAAAGAAGCCGGGGTCGTGGCGGAACACGAATGTCACCGTTGATGCTGTGGTCGTGGCCGTGAACGCTGAAAAGTACAGCGTGTAGGCCGTGTTGATCGGCGTCCCGGCCAAGTCGAGGATAAGCAGTCCGGATGCCGGCGGCGTCAGGTTCTGCGCGCTGGCCTGGCCTGCGACGCCGAGTGCGATGGCCACTCCCAGAGCGGCCTTCCAAGCGACATGCATCGAAGGGATGATCCTTGACCGCTTTTTGCGGTGTGCCACCGTCTAACATACCACTGTAGGTTGAGCAACGGTCCTGTCCGTATATTTCCAGGTCGGGCGGACTTGTCGTTTACGACTGAGGCTGGCCCGAGAATGTGTCCGGCGCATCACCCGTCCCCGTGATGTACGAATTAGCGGTGCCGTGATCGCTTAACTGGATAGTTCGCGTTTTTTCTACAGACGTTAACCAACTGGTCATCTTTCCGGCGCCTTCTGTGCCGGAAGCAGGCGCCATCGTCATGGCCGGCCGGAGCTTGCCGAAACCGGGCAGCGGCGCCGGTACTATGCGGTGATACAAGGAGGTTAAGAAGGTGCTGCTCACGGATCTTGCCTCCACCGACACCGTCGCGGCGCTGGCCGGTTATCGCGCCGTCGATGCCGTATCCGAATAACCGAGCCAGCCACGACCAGGGCGCGCGCGCCGGACGGTTTGCCGTCCTGCTGACCGGCGTGACCGGCCTGCTTGGGCCAGGCGTGGCGCGCCAGCGGCGAGCCAGCATCGCGGTACTCGGCGGTGCGGTCATCGCCATGCTCGCCAGCCTGGCAGCCGTCTCGGTGGATCTTGGCACGGCCTATCTCTCCAAGGTGTCCAACCAGCACGCGGCGGACAGCGCAGCCTATGCCGGCGCGCTTGCCTACAACGCCAGCGGTTCCCTCTCGACGATGAATTCGGCGGTCAGCAGCCTGGCCGCGCTGAACGGGCTTCCCGCCGGCGCGGCGACCGCCAGCCTGATCGCGTCGCCCAGCGGCGACGGCAACAGCGCGGTGCGGGTGACGGTGACCACCGCCTCGCCGCTGTATCTCGCGGAGATTTTCCAAAGCGGCAAGACACTGCCGGTGACGGTAAGCTCCTACGCCGAGGTCAAGCCGAACGCAGCGGCCTGCATCATCGCGCTGCTGCCCAAAGCCGCCGGGGTGAAGCTGAGCGGCGGCACCAATATCACCGCCGCCAATTGCTCGGTCGCCTCCAACGCCGCCGTTTCAGTGCCGTGCGGCACGACGATCACGACCAAGACGCTCGACTACAACGGCGCGGTACCGAGCCAACCCTGCGGCGGCATCGAGCCGCCCACCGGAACCGCCTCGGTGAACCTCGTCAAGGTAGCAACGGCAGATCCGCTGGCCACCAATACCGCGGTGGCGGCCGCGTTCACCCATCTGTTGTCCGGTATACCATACAACGTTCAGATAAAACAAAGGCTTGACTGATACGAATAGCCCCGCGTATCAGTGGCGTATCAGGGCATCACTGATACGCAACAAAGGACTGATACGCCATGCCGTTTCAGGTCAGCGCCGACATGACGAAGCGCTAAACTTCCTATGGTTGAAGCCTGCCAAAGGCGCCCCGGCCGCTTACTACCGCCGCGCTCGCGTGAAGGGTTATCATGTGGTCGGTTGCGCGGCCTGGATGGCAAGCTTGTGCTGCCGGGTCAGGTCGGCTTTAGAGCCGCTGGGAAATGCACACCGCGATTATGAGAGTAGCTATCAGGCGAAGCAGGAAGTAGCCGAGACCGATCCGTTCGGCATCGGCAATCTGGTCCGGTCCTATCAGCATCCGAGGATTGGCGGGGCCTAGGTCCGGTGACGCGGGAGATGTATACGCGCCGCTGTCGTATCCTAGCCGAGACCATAGAGACCGTCCGGCCCTTCGCGAACATGTCCACCGTCAATCGGCAATTCGTGTTCCAGCTTCGTGATGCCTTAGTTCAAGGCCGCTCAGGCAAGGGCCGTGCCCCTTCGGCCGCGAACGAGGTATCAAGATGCTCGCTTTCTGCTGAGGCACGCCATAGACCTAGGGTGGAGAGAGACCGATCCGGCGACGGATATGAAACAGCTACCAACTGGGGACGGTTATACGCATGGCAGGAAGAGGACGTTAGCGCCGTGCTGGACACCCCGAGATACCCGACGCCGTTAAGGTAGTCATTGCCGCGCGCGCTATTCTGGTCTGAGACTGGCGGCCTTTGCGCACTGGCGCGCGATGCTCGGCGCAGTGGCGTGCTGGTCCACAAGACGCAGAAAACAGGCGCTATGGTTTATCTGCCCATGCATCCCGAGTTAGCTTGCTGGCTGGACACTGCCCTGCACATAATGCCCTACTTGCTTGCCAATCCGAGCGGCCAACCTTGGACACCCGATCACCTCTCACACACATTACGGAGCCGCCCGCCGCGCTGGCCTTAACGGCTTATCGTGCCATGGTCTACGGAAGACGGCTACTATAGCCGCCGCCGAAGCAGGCTTTCCGATGCTGAATTGAAAGTTTGGTTCCTCATGCGGACAGACAAATGACCGTTTTTACAGGGAACAAGCTTCGCAGAAGGTGCTTGCGGCAAAGGCTATGGCGAAGCTGGTAGCTTGCTAAACGGACGGCGCTATAACGGACGGAAGGCGGGGCAACCCGTTTTTTATTTGCCGGACGATGGCGAGGCGCGCTAATATTACCACACATCGTTGCGGCTTTATACTATAACGATTTCGGATATGCTCGGTCGCAACGCTAGAGAAAGGCGGTAGTGCGTCAGTTTGAATTTTTAGCTACCGCTGCGCTAGTTCAAGCGCGAGCGCCGACGACGCGGTAGCAAGATTTTCGAGTGGCTTCGCTCTGCAGTAGTTGTCAATCCACGCTAGGAGCGCCGCGCCGTTTATCCTTCAATGAGGTTCGGTAGGAGCTATGATCACATTGGACGCGGACAAAAACTCGTAAATCCACTGCGACTGCTCTACGAGTTTTGGTGACGGGTTCTGCGTGGCACGCATCGCTTCTCGTTCGGCAAGCTACGACTCGCTGGACTGGTTACTGCGCCAATGGCATCGGGGTGATCGGGAGCGGCTAGGACCGTTCCGTGACACGGAGAAGCATCAGCAGCACCGCTCATCCCGACAGCTTCATAACTATGTCACCACTTGGCTAGCTGTTACTTGCGGCACTGGTTACGTTAGAGCTTGAGTGGCAATGCTAATCAGTTTGGCGCGGGTTTCCGCATGTAGTGGGTTTTTGCTATGGATGAAGTTCACAGCTTGCAAGCTGGTAACACGGATGGTATCGGGCTAATGTGGGTTCTTCTTCGTGGTTTCCATTCGCGACGCAGCGTGCATTGAAGCAGGACGCGGAGCGCGACAACTCAGCGCGCATTTCTTCAATCTCTGTTATCCTTTGCTCTTGGTTGGTGTTGCAACGCTAGAGTAGCGGAACTGAGGCTGGCGGCATAACGGACGGATCAGGCTGGGCGATACATCTACTGACGGGTAGCACATTATACCAGACTGAGGGATTTTCTACCGACCGGTATCCGGTATCGCTTTATCCCCGAAACAATAACGGACCATACTGCTTAGTTTAACGGACTACTAAATAGTAGGTATCCTAAGCTGTTGATCTCTTTGAACGTATGCTGTTCGTAATAAATAAGCGCCGACACCTTTTGAAAAATAGTATTTAGTTCTCATCTCTTATGTAGGCTCTTTTTAACTTCGCGTTGGCGGGGGTTGCTCGATTTACGATAGGATATTTGAGCTATGACTAAAGACTTGGTGACCGAACTATTAGTGCTCGCACCGATGCTGGCGCTCTGGCGTGTGTGGAGCAGGCAGGACGCGGACGCGCTACACGAACGCGACCGTTTGCAAGCTGAGGAACACGCGGACGCTATGGCTAAGCGCGCGACGCGCGCCGAGACGCGGCGGGTGCGGACCACGAAGATGCTTGAGCAGTTAACGGCGTGGTGGGTTGGCGCAGCACTGGCTGGGTTTGGCGGGAACAAGATTATTGAGTGCTCGGCGGGATACGCTCTTCATGCTGTTCCGCTAGTGGATAAGCGCGTTAACGGTATCCTGCTTCCAAGGGTTACAAGAGACCAAAGCTCCGGCAGGTTAAGATCAAGGGCGGTAAGTGGATCGCAACAGGCGATGAGGCTCGCCGTTGCTCGCTCGAGGAACGCGCGGCATCGGGTGAATGGAAAGCGTTGCTGGCGGATAGGCTATGCAGCGATCCACGTGCATCCGTCGATCCGGAGCGCGACAGCGCCGTATCGCGCGTCATGGGCGACGAACATTCGCTCCGGCAAACTACGTCAACTGGTGTGGCATCTGGCGCCATGGCTGGCGCGGGCAGATTATGAGCAAATTGCTTATGAGACGGCGCTGCGGCTTTACCCCGAATGGGACCGCGAGCGATGCTCGGAGTTCTTCAGCTTCATAGCTACGCCGGTTCGCCGCGCGCTGTATGACCAGACCGGCTGCGACCGCTGCATCGTTCGTGGCGGTGGCTTTGACGCTCCCATACACGCGCTGTGGGTTTTCGATGATGATGGGGAGCTGTGGACCTTAGAGGACCAGCTTGCTGCTCCGCTGGATGTAGCTGGCGGCTGCGCCGGGAACCATGGGGGCAACGTCGAGGAAGCGGCGGCTGTAGCTCGCTTGGACGCCGCAAGGGAGGCGCAGGCGATGACGGCGGCGTGATGCACCTGGACGTGCAAGAGCGGCAGGCGATCGTATGGCGCACTACAGCGGCATGTCGGTGGAGACGATGGCGCAGCGGTGGGTTTGCAAGGTGGACACGGCGCGAAAGCGCGCGGTTCGGGCTTTAGATAGATTACAGGACCTTGATGAAAAGTTTTTTGTTCCAAAACGGTATTTCTGCGAACTATAAAGTAGAGGAAGATTGCAGCGCGAAACCGGACATGTCCGGAAACGTCGTGCCGCTCCCGGCCTGACCGAACAAACCCGCCCGAGGGCTTTTTGCTTGCCGCGTAGTGATCATCCGCATGATCCACATGATTAACCCCACGGAGGTAACACACATGACCAGACCAACCATCCTTACCATGTCCGAAACGGCCGCCGCATGCGGCATATCCATTCCAACGCTCGTGCGCCTTAACCGGCGCGGCGCGGGTCCGGATAGTTTCTTCCTTAAGCAGCGCGCGGTTCAGCACACCTGATGCCGTCGCCGCATGGAAGCAGCGCAACGGCGCTGATTAAGTGCCCGGCTGCCGGGGGCGACGTTACGGCGGCATCACAGGGAACCTACCGCGCCCACTCTCCAGGGTTGAGCCGACCTTTCCTCGCTATGATCCAATCCGGACACGTCCGGTTCGGACCATCGCGTGACGGTGGACTGCGACATACAGGCACAACTCAGTCGGCGGTACACGAGATTGCAACTCGCCGCCGACCCTTTTCGCATGTATGACACGGTGAGGTTTAAGTTATAAATTGGAGCTAGTATGTCAAATGTCGCAGCCTGCTAAATCTGAACGAATCCACTCCATCTATCATGATCCCGAGGATGGCGGGTGGATTTATTAACTACGTCCGCAATAAACGCTTCTATCCCAAGCGTGAAAGCGACGGCTTCACGGCCGAAGAGTTCGTGCGGGTGGGAGAGCAAAGCTTGCGGACCGTGCGAAGACCGCCGAGGCGGTGTGGTTTGCGGAGCTTGATGAATGGGTGATCCAGTATCCGGACGGCAAGATTAAAATTCCGGACGAAAGCCAGGGCAATCGCGAGGGGCTGCACTTTATCGAGCACATGAAGATTTGCGATGCCGCCGCAAGCAATATGAGCGCGAGGATCGCGAGGCTAAAGAAGCAAGCAGCCAAGGAAGCCGCCGCGAAAAACCCCGCCAAGCTGATTGAGCAGGCGGTGGCTGCTGCCGTTAGTAGCGTGGTCAATCTTCGCGACCGCACGCCATACAAGCCGGCCCCCGAGCTTTCCAAGTGGGGACGGTGGAAGCTGCTGCACCATACGGCACTGGCCACCCGGCCGCAGCCTAAATGGCTTGTAGTGGGCATGCTGCCGCAAACCGGACTGGCCGTCATTTACGGCAAGCCTAAGAGCGGCAAGAGCTTTCTGGCCCTATCGCTCGCGTGCTCCATTGCTACCGGGCAACCATGGTTCGGGCGTCCGGTTAAGCCGGGCGCGGTGGTCTATTTGTCGGGAGAAGGCGCGGATGGCTTAATGCAACGCCGGGCAGTTGCGATTGCTGAATACGGACTGACGGACGATGCGCCGCTGTATTTTATCGAAGGCGCGCTGCCGCTTGGTAGCGAGGGCGAGGTGAAGGCGGCAATTGAAGAGCTTCGCGCCGAGATTAAAGGCCCGATTGCTGCGGTGGTGGTGGATACGCTTGCCCGCTCTATGTCCGCGTCCGCATTGGACGAAAACAGTGCAACGGATATGGGCAAGGCGGTGAAGGGCTGCGACACGCTACGCGAGCAACTGCATTGCCTAGTCGTAACGGTTCACCACGAAGGCAAGGACGGTTCGCGAGGTATGCGTGATTCGATCGCGCTAGAGGGCGCGCTTGATACCGCAATCCGCAACGTGCGTGACCAGACCACCACTCGGGATATCGTCCGGGTGAAGATTGAGCGGCAGAAGGACGGCCCGGACGGCGAAGAGCTGCTATTCGATATGGTGGTGGTGGATGCCGGCGCCGACGGAGAGGGCCAGCCGGTAACCTCCATGGTCCTGCGTGCGAGGGCTGCCGGGAGCGAGGGTGACCCGGATACAGGGAAGCAAGGTAACCGGGATGCACTGCGGCCGGGTGATCAGGACTGGCTACGCGTGTTCGAACGGCACGAAGGTAACGACCGCACAATCAGCCGTGAGGAATGGAAAACTATCGGCCGGGCGGAAGGGTGCAGCGAAAACGACGTGTCATTCCGCACAGCCGTAAGCCGGCTGATTACTAACGGCCGGATTGAGGTTGCCAGCCGTGGCGCCACATCCGGAGAGGATCGCTGGCGGCGGCTAGAGGCGGGGCTAGGTAGCTTAATTAAGCCGGAATAGACCCCGTAAATTTACGGGGTGTTCCGTAAAATCGTCTTGGAACGCAGGGGGCGTTCCAAGGTGCGTTCCAAACGCGATTTACCGTAACGATAGAGGGGCGTTCCAAGGCGTTCCACGGCGTTCCAAGCGCGTTCCAAGGCCGTTCCAAGATATCTCTGGAACGCAGGGTGAAGGGGCGTTCCAAGGTGCCCGTCTCCCCCTTGGGGGACGGCCCGGAACGCTCCACCCCACCCCTGGAAATTAACTTAAACCACCGCCGATTTAACGGAGCCAACTAAAAATGCCACGCCTAAACCCGACCGCCATTGAGCGGTTAAACCTGTGCGCCGTCGTAGCGCCTATAAATAGTCCCGTTGAAACAGATGCCCGTTCCGCCAGCGAGCGGCATCGCCGAAGGGCACGCTGGCGCCAAAGCCGCGATGCGAGGTTAACGGCATTCCGCATATCCCATGGGTTACCCGCCACCATGACCGCTAAGGAAGTGACCGCGAGCATGCGGGCCGAGCACAGCCCGTGCCCGTAGGTTATCCCGCCCCGCCAATCCCGCGCCGGCCGGATGCCGGTAACGACTGATCGAGAGTAAGCCAATGCACCAAATCCTTTTATCGAAACTCACCGACTTGGCCGCCCGCAACCTCGCCGCGATGAACGAACCTGAAAATTGGCCACAACAATGCGCGCAGCGAAAGCGCCTAGCCGATGCGATCGCGGCCACGCGGCCAAGATACCGAACGTCACACGGCTGGCAGGAGTGAATGCCATGTCTGACATTCTAGCCGCCCTGATGGCCCAAGCCCGTGCCATTGACGCCGCAACCGAGGCAGCCGCCGCCCAGACGGGGACGCAGCAGCCCCCCGCCCCAACACTCCCGGCCGACGCCCAAGCCGCCCAGCCTGCCCCCGGCGGCCAGGGTGAGAGCCTAGAAGCCTTGGAGGCTCGTCTCCGTTCGGATTGGGCCGACCGTCGGCGTAACGCCGGCTTTGAAGCGGACAGAGAGCGTAACGAGGCGATCCTGCGTGAAGCGTTGGCGCAGCGTGGTGTCCGCGAATTCAAACCGGACGGCGCCAGCAGTGCGGACCTGCCTCGAAACTTGCGGCTCGATGGGTCTGAGTGGTCCGCCGCCGATGTGCGATTGGCCAACGATCTACAACGCTTCCTACCCACCGTTGACCTGCTGGGCGGCGGCCGTTTCCCGCCGGGATACAGGCGCTGAGGGTCACCCTCAGTTTAACACCATCATAACCCTACGGTCGCCGCGTCCCGATGACGTGGTAACGCCGGCACATAACCACCGGCAACCTGAAAGCTTAGCCACATGTATCTGAACCGTCAGAGCGACAGCCAAGAAATCCACGCCTTGCAGAATGAGCTTACTGAGAAGCTCGGCATTGGCGCCAACAACCCCGCCGTGAGTGATTTACTCGTAACCGCCCGCCGCACCGTGGGTTATGGCCAGAGTGAAGAGGCGATAAACACCGCCATGACCGCGTTGCGGGATAAGGTCGCCGAGATACGCGCGATGCCCCGAATGGTGCGCGCCGGCTTGGGAATGCCGAAGCGGGTTAACACGTTTCCGACGCAACGCGCAACAATGTCTTTCACGGATGTTGAGGCCGAAGTGAAGGCGCTTGGTGGGTTTATGTCACTTGCGTCGGACAGCACCGACGTTCAGTTGGTCGGATGCCACTTTGACCAGCTTTCCTCGGAAGCGCGGTTTGCGATGAGACAGTCGCGCGAGGGTTTCGTGCAGTGCCTGAAGCGTGCAAGCGGGATGCTGTAGGCCGCAGGAAGCTCGCACACGGCGTTCAGGGCCTTGGGCGCTAGTTGGGATACCCCGCCAGCCCTAAGGCCCTCCAGCGCCTTCTGTGGCCGCCCGATGATTAGGATAACGGTTATCTATAAACCCAGCACGACAGGAGACAGACCGATATGGCCACTACCCCGCAGGACAGCATGGCTTGGTATTATTCCAAGCAAGCCAAAGATGCCATGAACGCGCTGACTGACCGGCTGGCCAAGGCCGAACTTCACATCGAAGAGCTTGAGGCGACCGTAAGCCAGCACACGGCGGCCATAAACCAGCTTGCGGCAGCCGTGAGGAAGCTACAGACCGAGACACGCCGCTAGGACGCTCGCATGAGGACGGTCCGTAAATCGGTTAGGCACCTAACTGATTTTAGCTATTCCGTCATAGTAGGTTTTGCAAGGGAACTGGCTTGCGAGGCCACCTTGTTAACGGCTCCGTTGGTTAAAAAATCAGGGGTCCCCGCTCGACGGAGCCTCCTGAGGATAATTAGGCGCCTAACAATCCAAACCGGACGGTCCGCCGGCCTTTGCGGACCGTCCGGACACCGCCTGGATCAGGCGGCGTCCCTCGCGCGCATGATGGTCTGGCGGCTGGTCTTATACTGCCGAGCCAGTGCGGACACGGAGGCACCCTCTACCAGTGCATCACGGATGGCGTTGCACTGGGCGTCGTCAAAGGTCGCGGGACGGCCGAGCGTGACACCCTCGGCCTTCGCCCGCTCCAGCCCGGCTTGGGTGCGCTCGATCAACAGGTCCCGCTCAAACTGCGCCACCGACGCCAGGACGCCCATGGTCATCTTGCCGGCGGCGCTGGTCAGGTCCATCCCGCCAAGGGCAAGGCAATGCACCCGCACGCCCATGGCCTCCATCTTGGCGACGGTGCCGCACACGTCCACCGTGTTGCGGCCGAGCCGGTCCAGCTTCGTGACGACAAGCACGTCACCCGCCTCCAGCCGGTCCACCAGCTTCATGAAGCCCGGCCGCTGATCCATGGCGGAACTGCCCGACACGGTTTCGGACACCACGCGGCGAAGGTCCACCTTGAACCCGGCCGCCTCAATCTCGCGGACTTGGTTTTCTGTGGTCTGGCCGGCGGTGGAGACGCGAACGTAAGCGAAGGTGCGGGGCATCGGGGGAACTCCTGTCCGAAATCGATGTCCGTTATCTAAGACGTGTCCGAAAGACGCGTCAAGCTATATTTTGGACAGCTTGTCGAGATATGTCCGCAATCGATCGTTTTCGGACAGGGCAGCGATCGCACCTGACGTTCACGGACGCACCTGGCGCGCCTCGTTGATGTATCCGGCCGGCATACCCATGCCTCGCGGGATCACACGCCCACCACCTCGCACGGCCACCTCGGACGCCAGGACAACCAAGGCGCCCGAGCTAGCGGTCACCGCCTTGTGCACGCCGGCAGGACGTAGCCAAGGCGTCCGGGATAGCAGGGCTGCCTCGGTAGCCCGTTCAGTCTGTCCGTGTATGCCCGCGTCCACGGCGCACCGGACAGACGGTGGCCCGGTGGCCGGCGCCTGATACCCTACTCCCTAGGGGTATCCCATACCCCTAGGGAGTATAAAAACACCCCCGGGGATACCCCTAGACAGACGGACGCCACACGCGCCGGCCCGGTCTCGCAAAACGCGAAAATCTTTTTAATGATTACAACTTGAGATTGCATACACAAAGAGGCCCCCCGCCTGTCCTAAACGCAAATACGTTTACAAAATATAATCATAAAAACCACCGCCACACATGCGTAACGATAGGCTGGCGCGGCCGGTCCGTTGATTGTGGCTGATTACGTATAAACCCCGCCCGACGAATAACTTAAAATCCCCAACAGCGGCCCCCGAGGCCGGGAGAATGATTGTATGATTACGATAAACCATAACACGTGTGTAGCGTGCGGGCGCGATGGCAGGGGCGGGCCGCGCGGCGCGTAGACCGAAGGCCGGCTCAACGGCGAGAGGCCCTGGCGTGACGCCAAGCCAGCGACTGCGCACTGATCACGCCCGGCGGGAGCGCGTGGAGTCCGGCCAGCTGGCGGCGCGAGAGGCGGCGACGCCGCCAAGCGCGACCGTGGGCTGGACGCGGCGAGTCCTCACCGCCGGGTCGTGGCGGCCGGCCGGCGGACCTGCCGTGGTAAGGCGATGCGCCGCGATGCCGAAGCCAAGGCCGCACAGGACGCCGCACCGAAGACGCGCGGCCGTCCGAAAGGCTCGACGGCACAAGCGGTGCTCCTAGTCGTGCCGCCGCCTTGGCTGCCAAGCTAACTCGGGAGGCTGCACAATGATCCATCACGTCACCCGGCCGCACGGCCGCCGGTTGCGCTGGGCGCCCGGCGCGGGCGCGGACCGAGGGAGGACGAGCAGTGGCTGCCGGCGGGAGCTCACGTGCAGCGGAGCGCTAGCACGAGGTAGCGCAGACGAGATGACCGAGATGCGGCGATAGAGCGTACAGAGGTGCCGCGGTAGAGACGCGATAGCGCTAAGACCGAGGCCGCACGCGAAGGCTCGCCGAGCGCCGCTCGTGATAGAGACAGAGGCGCTAGCGGCGCTGAGCGGCCGGTCCCACGCGGGCCCCGCGGTGCTCGTAGCGAGATGACGGAGTTGCGGCGCTGTCGAGGCGATTCGATCCCCTCGCGCTCTGTGTATCGTTCGGCGCTTCATAGTGACGATCACGCCGGCCCGAGGGTTAGGAGAGACCGCCCCATGCGCTGATACCGTCTGCCGCAGCGGCGATATCTGCCTCGCTAGATGTGATGCGTCTCGTTGATACCTGTTGACCGCGTTGTGCCTTTTTCACACAGACGGAGAAGAGATGCATTTAGTTTGATAGAGTAGTCATCGCGACGCAGCGCTAGGCACGAAGTGGACGCATAGGAGTTGTGTGTTAGGAGGTGCGCAGGATTAGAGGTGGAGCGGTTGTGGGAGATGATGGGAGGTAATGTAGAGGCGAGAATTAGTGGGATTTGATAGGATAGGAGATAGGTGGAGATGTAGGGTTTTTGGTTTAGGGTATAAGGATTGGTTGATAATTGTGCGCCCGGCCAGTTTAGGAGATTGCGTTCACCCATCTGGCGAACGTGGCGACGCTGACCGGACCGTCTGGGCCAACGGTCACGACCGGCAATGGTATCCTGTTCACCTACGGCAGCCCGGCAGTGGGCCCGCTCGCCGGGACCGGCGGCTGTAGCGGCGCTTGGGCCCAGCCGGTATGGACAGTCACCTGCCCGCCGGGTGGGATCTATCATTTCGGCACCATCTCACTTGGCGGCGGCATCACGCTGAACTTCGCGGTCGGCAGCGCGGGGTCGGCGACGAACACCTATGATTTCAGCGGCGCGATCAACGTCAGCGGCGCGGGCGCGACCTTCGGGCCGGGCACCTACAACGTCGCCGGCGGCATCATCACCGGCGGCGGCTCGACCACCACCTTCGGCGCCAGCGCCTACAGCACCTACAATATCGGCACCGGAACGGTGAGTTGCAGCGGGTCGTTCTACAGTATCTGCAACAACGGCACCTCGCTGACGTTCGGCGCCGGCAGCTACACGATCGCTGGCGGTATTTGCAACTGCAATAGCGGGACGCTCAGCATCGGCCTGGGAAGTTCCGCCAACAGCTTCACCATCGGCGCCGGCAGCGCCGGCTACGCCATCAATGCGCCTGGCACCACCACGCTGGGCAACATGGCGACCGGCACGTTCCAGGCTGTCGGGAACATCTCCACCGGCGGGGGCAGCACATTCACGCTGAGCGCGGCGCCGGCGCATGACCTGAAGGGCACGTTCAGCCTGGCCGGCAGCGCCACGCTCGGCGCCGGGACCTATACGGTCGCGGGCAATTTCACGCTCGGCGGCAGCGGCGGCGGCGGCACGGTTACCGGCAGCGCGGTCACGATCATCACCTCCGGCACGTTCAGCGTCGCCGCAGGCTACACCAACCTGACGCTCACCGCTCCCACCTCCGGAACGTTGCAGGATCTGGTGGTCGCCAGCAATGCGGCGGGCGGCGCCAGCTTCTCCGAGGGGGCCGGCGGCAATTCACTGTCCGGCGCGTTCTATTTCCCGATCGCGCTGATTACGCTCAGCGGTGCCGGCAGCGTGGGCAACGGCACCGGGCAGTGCCTGGAGCTGATCGGCTCCGCCATTGCGCTGTCGGGTGGCTCGGCCTTGGCTTCCACCTGCTCGGGCCTGGCGGGCAACGTCAGCGGCGGCGGGGTGGCGCTGGTGCAATAAAGCGGATAGCGCGGCAGGCCGGACCGGGGCTGGCGCGGCCGCTGGTGCGTACCCGCGGTGTGCCCCACCGGTCTGTAACGCGGTGTGCCCTACCGGCGTGCGCCTTGGGACGCCGGCATGGCACGGCCGCACTAATTATCTGCGGATCGCGACACGCTGATCGCCCTCAATGCGCCGCGGGTACATCCTTGAACCGCGGGATGACGTCCTCGCACAACAATTGCAACGAGGTCATCATCTGCTCGCGCGGGATCTGCCCGCCGCAGTTCAGCTCGGCCAGAATGCCATCCAGCCCCAGCTCGGCGCGCAGGCCGCTCAGCCGTTCCTCCACCTGATCCGGCGTGCCGACAATGATCTTGTTGCGCAACGCCTCATCATAGTCGATCGACTGCAACTTCAGTCCGCGCGCCGACCGGTCCTCGATCGCCCGCGCCCCCGCCGAGGTCGCCGACTGCTCAATCCGCTGACCGAGATAGCGATAGAAATGCATCACGCTCGCCTCGGGCTCGGAACGAGCGCGCTCGGCGGTCTCGGCAATATAAACCGGCACGCGCAGGAACACCTGGCCCTGCCCGGGATGCCCCGCCGCGGCCCAGGCCTCGCGGTAGGTGCGCAGGTGCGGACCAAGCTCCGACAGATCGCCGAGCCGCGTCGCACAGAAGATCGGATACCCCAGCGCACCGTTCACCGCATAGGTGTCGGGGCTGGTGGTGGCGATGCGGATTTCCGGAAACGGCAGCTGATACGGCTTCGGCGCCAAACAGATATTATCGAACCTGTAGTAGTCACCGGCGAAACTAAACCGCTCGTTGGTGAAGGCGCGGCGCAAAATCTCCAGCACCTCGGCGAACCGCTCGCGGCTTTCGGCATAGGAAATGCCATACGCCTCATAGGTGCGCGCAAAGCCGCTGCGCCCAACGCCCATGATCAGCCGCCCATGGCTGATGTGATCGACAGTGGTGACCTCCTCGGCCAGGCGCAGCGGATGACACAGCGGCAACACCTGCACCGCAATGCCAAGCTTCATCCGCGTCGTGCGCGCGGCGATCGCCGCGGCAATGGTCAGCGGCGCCGCCAGAACCGAGCGCTGCGGATCAACATGCAACTCGGCTAGCCACATCACGTCGAGACCCCAACGCTCGGCAGCATCAACCTCCTCGAACGAGGCCGCGAAAGTCTCCGCCTCGCTCCGCCCGGGCATGCGGGCGAACTCGTGAAACATGCCGAATTCCATCGTCCGTCTCTCCCCGCCGCGCCACACGGCTCACGCCAGACAACCAGCGTAGAGACGAACCCGCCTGCGTCAATCCGGCCACTGAGGCGAAGGAAGGCCGGGGCTTCGCCCCGGACCCCACCAAGGGGCGCTGCCCCTTGGAACCCCGCCAAGGGCGGAGCCCTTGGAACCCTTCACTTGATTGGGGCGCGGGCGGGGGGACCGGTCCGGGCCGGGTGGCTGCCATCGCACCGGCGAGCGGCCGGTGTGATGGCAGCCACCCGGCCCGGACCGGTCCCCCCGCCCGCGCCCCAATCAAAATGGATGGATTCTAAAGGCTCCGCCTTTAGTGGGGGTCCAGGGGGCAAAGCCCCTGGTGGGGTCCGGGGCGAAGCCCCGGCCTTCCTTTGCCTCAGCAGAGCGGGTCGCTCGAGCCGCCGCCGGTATCGGAGCTACCCGCATCACTGCCCGGATCGTTCCAGGAACCACTGTCACCACCGGATTGATCGGGCTGATCCCAGGTGCCCTGGTCGACCGCGCTCTGATCGGGTGGGGCTGTGCCTCCGCTATCCCAGGTGCCCTGGTCTACCGCGCCTTGGCCGGGCACGCCCGTCGGTGCGCCCCAGGGGCTTGCTCCCGGCATGCCGCCCCCGCCGAAGCCGCCGCCGTAGCCGGCATGCGGCTCGAACATGTTCATCAGCGCGTTGCCCACCACCAGCCCGCCCGCGACGCCGGCCGCGGTGGTCAGCGCGGAGCCGAGGAAGCCGGATCCCGACCGCTGGAACATGCCCGGCTGGTAGCCTGGGGCGTATTGCGGCGCGTACTGCGGCGGTGGGGCATATTGTTGTTGCGGCGGCGGCGCGCCTTGGTTCCAGGCCGGGCCGGGCTGCGGCGGCGGGGCGGAGCGCTGCCCGCCACCGAACAGCCCGCTGAAGAAGCCGCCGCCGCCCTGCTGCGGCTGGGAGGCAGATTGTTGCGCCGCCTGGCGTGCCTGCTGCAACGCCGCTTCCAGTTGCTGGATGCGGTTCTGCGCCTCAGCCATCGCATGTTCCTGCACGAAAGCGAGCTGCGTCAGGCGGTAGCGCGCCTCCGGGTAGCGGTTGAACATCTCGCCGATCAGGGCGTCCGCCTCGCGA
This sequence comes from uncultured Alphaproteobacteria bacterium, assembly GCA_963826975.1. GTDB lineage: Bacteria > Pseudomonadota > Alphaproteobacteria > Acetobacterales > Acetobacteraceae > Palsa-883. The sequence continues at coordinate 131,121 of CAWGZJ010000005.1, forward strand.
TCGACCGGCGGCAGCGCGGGCTGCGCCGTGGCCGGGACCGACCCGGCCCACGCGCTGCCGCCGGGCTGCGCGGCGCCACCGACGCGGGCGATGAAGTTCGTGATGATATCGCGTTCTTCGTTGGTCATGGATTTCCACCCCTTGGGGGCTTGCGGTGTTGGCCGTGCTCAGTCGGCGATGTGGCGCGATCCGGGCCTGGCTTCAATGGCCGCCTCGAACCGCACGCAGTCGCCGGACAACGCATATCACTACCACGATTCGCCCGCTCCCGCGGCACCATGATCGCCAGCCCCATGCTGTTACCGGCTATAGGGCATAGCGTCGCCTGTCAGATATACAGCGCCGAGGTCGAACGTACCGGGAACGGATGCTGTAAGACAATGAACGTAGCCTGGCTGAGGCTGATCCGGATTGCCTGGCCTCTCGGCTTGACGAGCTGCTGTTCCGGAACCGCCGTACCGCCACGCCCTGGCGAGCCCCGGCCAAGCCCGCCTTCACGCGTGGCTACGGCATGAAGCCTGCTCAGCGCGCCTTGGTCAGTCGGTCGGCGCGAGTATGTTCAGTGATCGTTCGCAGGGAGCCTGCTGTTCTGCCGCAGGAGACGCAAAGCAGCTCGCACGAACCCACGCCTTACAGTCTCGGATTGCCCTTCGATGACTGTCGCTCCACATTCCCATCGCGATCAGATCAACGCGCCTATTCTGTGGATCAGATATACCAGGAGGATTGCTAGCGATTGGCGCGGTCAAACCGAGATCTTTCGTATAGATCGCGGTCGGATTGAGCCCGGCCTCTTTAAGCGCCGCGGCGACTGCCTTGGCGCGACGAAGACCCAATCCAAGGTCCTCCGCGGAGGTTTCAGCGCCGTCGATGTTTCCGTTCAGCGCCATGATCCGACCGTGGTCTTCCAGAAAGACTGATGCCAGCTCCTTCAGTATCCCTCTGGCTCTTGGGGTGAGCTCGGCGCTATGGCTATCAAAGAAAACAAGCCACCCGCGGTCGGCGTGCGACAGCACCTTCATGCACTCATGCGATGCGGGCAGTGGTGACTGAGCAAAACCGGAGCTGCAATTGAGCAGCAAGAACAGCGGCAAGCAGAACCTGACCACTGGGCGCATCAACGTAGTCTCCAGGCAATTCGCGGCGAGTATTCGACGCTGGATAAATGCGCGTCGAATGCTGCCGCATGGTTGCGGTGACGGGCACGAATTCGGCGCAATCGACGGTGTGTCGGTTTGAACGCATTGCCTTGCGACCGAGTCAATTCCCGGCGCCGGAACCGGGCACAGGGCCACGATATTCCCTGACTCACGATATTCCCCGCCCTACGGCGAGGCCGCTGCCTGAATGATGCCCGCCTGGGCCGGCAGCACTTCGCGCAGATGCTCCAGGCGAGCCTTGGCCTTGGGCAGGTCCGCCTCGCCCATCAGTTCCTTGGCCTTCGCCAGATTGACCACTGCCCGATCATGGATGTCGCCCGGTGGGGCGCGTTCCACCGCCAGGGTCAACCAGGCATAGGCCTCGGCAAAATCGTAGGTCTCATCGAAGCCGATCATGATCGAGTAGCCCAGGCCGTTCATCGCCGGCACCTCTCCCTGTTCGGCGGCCTTGCGCAGCCAGAGCATCATCTGCGGCAGGTCGGTCTTGACGCCGTGCCCGAACCGATAGGCCTGCGACAGGTTGAACTGCGCCGAGGGATCGCCGGCCTCGGCCGCCTTGCGCAGCCACACCGCCGCTTCCTCCGGCTGTCCGGCCTCGCCCAACAGGTTGCCGAGCGCCACCTGCGCATGAACTCGTCCCTGCGTCGCGGCCTTGTGGTACCAGGCGATCGCGGCCACCCGGTCACGCGGCATGCCGACCGCGTTGCTATACATGTCGCCGAGCACGTCCTGCGCGACCGCGTGGCCCTGATCGGCGGCCAATCGGAACAACCGGGCTGCCTCCACCGGGTCCGCCGCCAGACCGAGATGGCCGAAGCGGTAAGCAAAACCGAGATTGGCCTGTGCATTGGCAAAGCCCTGCGCCGCCGCCGCGCGGTACAGAGCTAGCGCGGCCGCGTCGTCCTTTGAGGTGCCATGGCCCTGCTCGGTCAGTGCGGCGAGCTGGTCCTGGGCGTAGGCATTGCCGTCGCCCGCCGCCGCGCGAAACTGCGCCGCCGCTGCCGTGGGGTCGCGTGGCGTGCCACGCCCTTGCAGATACATAAATCCAAGGTCGGCCTGCGCCAAAGTGTCGCCGGTGTCCGCGACCTGCTTGAACAGGGCGAACGCGGCCGCGTCATCGCGCGTCAGCCCCTTGGTGCCGTCGCGCAGCGCGCGCGCCAGCGTCAGCCGCGCGCCGCTATGCCCCAGCGCCGCGCGCCAGCGTCAGCCGCGCGCCGCTATGCCCCAGCGCCGCCGCCTTGCGCAGCCAGGCCACCGCCTCGGCCTGATCGGCCGGCACGCCACGCCCCTGCTCATACATGGTGGCCAGCATCATGGTGGCGTTGGCATGGCCACGCGCCGCCGCGGCGCGGTACCAGCGCACCGCCTCGGCGTCGTCCTGTTTCTGCCCCAGCTTGCCGTTGAAATAGGCGTTGCCAATGTTGTCGAACGCATTGGCGTCGCCGCCCGCCGCGGCCAGCCGGTACCAGGTCATCGCCTCGCCGGCATCAGCGGCAACACCGGTGCCGTTCTCGTAGCGCAGTCCCAGCGCGTACTGCGCACCGGCATAGCCCCGCCCGGCGGCGCGGCGCAGGTAGTCAAGCGCCTGCGCCGGATCCCGCTCGCCGGCCCAGCCTTCGGTGCAGCCCAGGCTGAGATTGTACATCGCGGGGGCGGAATTGGCCGCCGCCGCACGGCGGAACATCGCGGCGGCCTTGGCCTTATCGATCGGCACGCCGACGCCGTTGATATACATGTAGCCGATGCGGTTCATCGCCTGCTCGTTGCCGCCGTCCGCCGCGGCTTCGAACAGACGCCACGCCCGCGCGATATCCTTCCGCGTGCCGTGGCCGAACTCCACCATGGAGCCGAATTCGAAGCGCGCCAGGGCCAGGATCGCGGGAAACGAACCAGTGGTTTCCTCGGCCCGGTAACGCGGCATCGGATCGGACGCATCCAACGCTTTCTCGAACCATTTTGCCGCTTCCACCCGGTCGGTGCGCGGTGCCCAGCTCGAGCCGGCATAGCCGCGCGCCACCACGATGCGGGCCAATGCATCGCCCTGCTCGGCCGCGCGCAGCAGGCAGGTCCAGTTTTGTATGCGATCCGGCGTCACGCCCCGTCCGGCCTCATAGGCGTTCGCCAGCATCAGGCTGGCGCGCTCATCGCCCTGCCCGGACGCCGCGATGAACCAGGCCACCGCATCCACGTCGCTGTGCTCGATTCCGCTGCCGGACCAGTAAGCGAAACCCAGTTCGCGCTCGCCGGGGGCATATCCCTGCTGCGCCGCACGGCGGAATAGCGTCGCGGCGCGATCCGCATCGCGCGGCAGGTGGAAGGCGAATGCATACATCCGCCCGAGTTCCGTCTCGGCAACCGCGTCGTCCTGGTCGACCGCTTTCTGGTACCAGGAGATTGCCTGTTCCGGATCTCGCGGCGCGTCGGTGCGAGCCTGCAGCATCCAGCCGAGATCGGCCTGCGCCCGCGCATTGCCCTGTTCTGCTGCCTTGCGGCTCCAGTCGATGGCGTCCGGCCAGCTTTGCTCGACGCCGCCGCCGATGGCGAACAGCCAGCCCAGCACCATCTGGCCGTTCGCGTCGCCGCCATCCGCCGCCCGGCGGGCCATGATCGCGCCGCGCACCGCATCGGGCTCGGTGCCGAAGCCGCGATACAGCATGGTCGCCAACTCGCCCTCGGCCGGGTGGAAGTGCTGGTCCGCGGCACGGCGCATCCAACCGAACGCCGCCTCCGCGTTCCCCTCCTTGCGGGCGAGGCCACCCAGCTTGAACTGTGCAGCCGGGTTCCCGCCATTGGCGTCCTGGATCAACTCCTGGATGTCGACGCCCGGTGCGTTGGCGCCCAATGAGTTGAGGCCTGATGAGTTGAGGCCTGATGAGTTGAGGCTGGGCCACGTGGGCGTAACCGGCGGGTCATAGGTGGCGGCCGCCATCAGCAGAGGACTGCACAGCAGGGCGAACAGGCTGATGGAGCGTCGCGTCACGGCAAGACCTCGGCGGGAGGCGGAACGGTCTTGATATCACAACATGTGTGAAGCGGTCGTTTCGTCTGTGCCGGAGGGTCATGACGGTGAGGGCGCGCCCCGGCTGGCCAAAGTGAAATCGGCCAAGGTAAAAATTGCCATTCCGACAAGGACCGTCTTGCCCGGATTCGGGCAGGGTGCTTTATGTCGCGCCGCTCCCTGCTCAGCAGATTACCTCTGCTCAAAAGATGCCCTGGCCGATGGACAGCGTCGACACCAAGCTCAGCTTCCAGGACCTGGTCCTGCGCCTGCACGGCTTCTGGTCGCGCCAGGGCTGCGTGATCTTGCAGCCGTATGACGTGGAGATGGGCGCCGGCACGTTTCATCCGGCCACCACGTTGCGCGCGCTCGGTGCGCGACCCTGGCGAGCGGCCTATGTGCAGCCGTCGCGCCGGCCGACCGACGGGCGTTACGGCGACAACCCGAATCGGCTGCAGCACTTCTACCAGTACCAGGTCATCATGAAGCCGTCTCCGCCGGACGCCCAGGACCTGCTGCTGGCGAGCTATCGCGAACTGGGCCTCGATCCGCATCTGCACGATTTCCGCTTCGTCGAGGACGATTGGGAAGCCCCGACCCTGGGTGCCTGGGGACTGGGCTGGGAGGTCTGGTGCGACGGGATGGAGGTGGGGCAGTTCACCTACTTCCAGCAGGTCGGCGGTATCCCGGTCACATTACCGAGTTTCGAGATGACCTATGGCCTCGAACGATTGGCGATGTATGTGCAGGACCGTGAGAACGTCTACGACCTGGACGTCAACGGCGCCCCGGGCGAGCAACGTATCAGTTACGGCGAAGTGTTCCTGCGCGCTGAGCGGGAATACAGCATTTACAACTTCGAATGCGCCGATGCTGCCATGCTGACCCGCCATTTCGCCGATGCCGAGGCCGAGTGCGCGGCGCTGCTGGCGCATGGTCTGGCGTTGCCGGCCTATGATCAGTGCATCAAGGCCAGCCATTTGTTCAACCTGTTGGACGCCCGCGGGGTGATCAGCGTGACCGAGCGGGCGAGCTACATCGGCCGGGTTCGCACTTTGGCGAAAGGCTGCTGCGAGGCGTGGGTTGCGGGCGAGGCCGTAACGTGATGTATCGCCGTCCCAACGGCGCCGAAAGCCGCAAGATCGTACTCTAGGGAAATGACATGCACACCGAACTCCTGATCCGCGACGAGGTCGCCTGTGCGTTGGCCGCCGAGTTGGTAGAGTTGACCGGGGAGAGTTTGCGCTCGGCGGTGGTGACCGCGCTGCGCGAGCAGATCGCGCGCGAGACCGCGCGCAAGCTGCGCCAGGAGCGCATCATGGCGATCACCCGCGAGATTGCGCGCGGTTCGCGCATGGCGGCGTAGACCGGGCAAGGCGTTCTCGGGCGAAGGAAGGATTCTCCCCCTCCCCTTGAGGGCTTGGGCCGCGAAGCGGACCAAGGTTGGGGGAGGGGTCGAGCACACACCGCCGGGGGTTTCGACCCCTCCCCCCAACCTTGGTCCGCTTCGCGGCCCAAGCCCTCAAGGGGAGGGGGAGAATGTTTCGCCCCAGTCCGCCCTTATCCTCATGCCTATGCGGATGGACCCGGCCCTCCTGGCTGCGGGCTGAGAATTCGGCTCTGCTTCCAGCTTCACTTAGCCTCCACCAACCCGGGGGATATGGAAGCTGACGTGACATCCGGTGCGAGGACACCTATTCTACCAACACCACCTGAATTTCTACCGAGGCCTGCCATGGGCGCGCAATTGAACATCAAGAGCGAGGACGCCTATCGTCTGGCGTCGCGGCTATCCGAATTGACCGGCGAGAGCCTGACCTCGGTCGTGACCAAGGCCCTCCAGGCGGAACTCGAACACCAGGAGCGGGCACGGGACCTCAAGGCCCGCGTGGATCGCGTGATGGAAATGGCCAAGGAAATCCGTGCGCACATGCATGAGCCGGTCAGTTCCGACACGAGTTGGATGTACGACGATAACGGACTGCCGAAGTGATCGTTGACGCGTCGGCGCTTCTGGCCGTGGTGTTCAACGAGCCGGACGGGCGCCGCTTTGCCGAGGCAATCGCCGGCGCGCCAACCGCCCGCATGCCGGCCGCAACCTGGTTCGAGGCAACGCTTGCGGTCGATATGGCAGGCGACGAACTGGCCGCCCGCGGATTTGATGAAGTGGTGCGACTTCTGCGGATCGAACTGATTGCCTTTACCCCCGAACATGCCCTTCAGGCGCGCGAGGCACGGCGCATCTACGGCAAAAAGCGCCACCCCGCCCAATTGAACTTCGGCGATTGCATGGTCTATGGCGTGGCGAGGACCGAACGCGAGACGCTGCTGTTCAAGGGTAACGACTTCTCGCAGACGGACCTCGAGCCGGCGCTGAAGGACTGACCATGCCGGAGCTTTTTCTAGAGCTGTTCAGCGAGGAAATCCCCGCGCGCATGCAGGCTCGCGCGGCGGAGGATCTGGGGCGCCTGATTACCGAGAGCCTGAGCAGTCTGGCGCCGCAACAGGTCCGCGGCTTTTACGGCCCGCGCCGCATTGCCCTTTGCGCGCTTGTGGCACCCGAAGTGACGGCAAGCCGAACCATCGAGCGCGGGCCGCGTGCCACCGCGCCCGAGCAGGCGCTGACCGGCTTCCTGCGCAAGCACAATGCCGGCAAGGAGCAGCTTCGGGTCGAGGATGACTACTGGGTGCTGGACAAAGCGGCGCCCTCGGTACCCGCCGCGACACTGATCGCGCGGGAAATGCCCGCGCTGCTGCGCCGCTTCCCCTGGCCGAAATCAATGCGCTGGGGCGGCCTCAGTGCGTTCACATGGGTGCGCCCGCTGCGGCGGATCACCTGCCTGCTGGATGGCGCGGTCGTCCCGTTCGATCTACGCGACGGGGGCGATGACGGGCATGGGCTGGCCTCGGCGGACCTGACCGAGGGCCATCGCTTCCATGCGCCCGGCGCCTTCAAGGTGACCGGCTGCGCCGACTGGGCCGGCAAACTGCGCGCGCGCCACGTCCTGGTCGATGCCGGGGAGCGTAAGCGGCTGATCGCCGAGGGCGTCAGTCGTCTGGCCGCCGAACGGCAGCTTCAGGTGGTGGACGATCCCGGCCTGCTCGATGAGGTGGCAGGGCTGGTCGAGTGGCCGGTGCCGCTGCTCGGGCGGATCGATCCCTCCTTCATGGACCTGCCGCCCGAGGTCTTGCAGGTCTCCATGCGGGTCAACCAACGGTACTTCGCGCTGCGCCATGCCGACGGCTCCGCGGCCCCGTTCTTCGCCTTCGTCGCCAATATCGAACCGGCGGACGGCGGCGCGGTCAGCATCGCCGGCAACGAGCGTGTGCTGCGTGCCCGGTTCGCCGACGCGCGGCATTTCTGGGACCTCGACCGCAAGACACGGCTGGAAAGCCTTGTGCCGAAGCTCGACCAGGTGACGTTCCACGCCAAGCTGGGCAGCCAGGGCGACCGCGTGCGCCGGCTGAAACGGTCGGCCTGGGTGATCGCCCCGCGGGTTCATGCCGACCAGGCATTGGCCGAACGCGCGGCCGAGCTTGCCAAGGCGGACCTGGTCACCGGCATGGTCGGAGAATTTCCGGAACTACAAGGAGTTATAGGCCGCTACTATGCGCTGCACGACGGCGAACCGCAGGCGGTCGCCGACGCCATCCGCGACCATTACGCGCCGAAGGGGCCGACCGACCTCGTGGCGGCCGCTCCGGTCTCGATCGCCGTGGCATTGGCCGACAAACTTGACCAGTTGGTCGGGTTTTTTTCCATCGGCGAGAAGCCGACCGGTTCCGGCGATCCCTACGCGCTGCGCCGCGCCGCGCTGGGTATCATTCGGATCATACGGGAAAACCGACTGCGGCTGGGGTTGCGGCAGCTTGTCCAGGATGCGCTGGCGCAGGTGCTTCAGAGAGTTGCCAATCACCGGGACGATCTCGCCCTGATCGACGACGTTATCGCCTTTCTGGTGGAGCGGCTGCGCGTGCAGCTTCGCGCCGAGGGGGCGCGGCACGATGTCCTGGCCGCCGTCTTCGCCGCCAAGGGCGCGCCCAACGGGGAACAGAGTGCTGACGACGATTTGACCCGCCTGCTGGCGCGGACCGAGGCGGTGGCCGCGCTGCTCGGCACCGGCGATGGGGCCAATCTGCTGACCGCCTACCGCCGCGCCGCCAACATCCTGCGCATCGAGACGCGCAAGGATGGACCACATGACGCCCCACCGGACGCAAGCCTGTTGCGTGAGACGGCGGAGATCGAGCTGGATCATGCCCTGGGGGCCATCGACACCGTGTCCCACCTGCTCGCCCAGGAGGACTTCGCCGGCGCCATGTCGGAACTCGCGCGTTTGCGGGCGCCTCTGGACGCGTTTTTCGATAAGGTGACAGTGAACGCGCCGGAGCCAGAATTGCGCCGCAATCGTTTGCAGCTTCTTCATCGGGTGCAGGCGACGATGGATCGCGTCGCCGATTTCTCGCGTCTGGAAGGCTAAACGGAGGCCCGAATGAGCAAGTGGGTTTACAGCTTCGGCGCCGGCCATAAGGAGGGCCGGGCGGACATGCGCGACCTGCTCGGCGGCAAGGGGGCCAACCTGGCCGAGATGGCCTCGATCGGCCTGCCCGTCCCGCCGGGATTCACGCTCACCACCGAGGTCTGCACCGCCTACTACAAGAATAACAACGCCTACCCGGCCGAACTGAAGGACCAGGTGCGCGCCGCGTTGGCGGTGGTGGAACAGGCGGTCGGCCTGGGCTTCGGCGATGCCGCCAAGCCCTTGCTGGTCTCGGTGCGGTCCGGTGCGCGGGTGTCGATGCCGGGGATGATGGACACCGTGCTCAATCTGGGCCTGAACGACGCGACCGTCGCCGGCCTGGCCGCTGCCGCCAATGACCCCCGCTTCGCCTGGGATTCCTACCGCCGCTTCATCCAGATGTACGGCTCCGTCGTGCTCGGCGTCGATCACCACCGGTTTGAGGAAATCATCGAGCAGACCAAGCTGGACACCGGCGCGATCGAAGACACCCAGCTCAGTGCCGAGGATTGGCAGGGTGTGGTCGCCGGCTATCGCGAGATGGTCGAAGAAGTGACCGGCAAGCCGTTCCCGCAAGACCCCGAGGAGCAGCTATGGGGCGCGATCGGCGCGGTGTTCGGTTCGTGGATGAACCCGCGCGCCATCACCTACCGCAGGCTGCATGACATCCCCGCCGACTGGGGCACCGCGGTCAACGTGCAGGCCATGGTGTTCGGCAATATGGGCACCGACTGCGCCACCGGCGTCTGCTTCACCCGCAACCCGTCCACGGGGGAAAATGCGTTCTACGGCGAGTACCTGGTGAACGCGCAGGGCGAGGACGTCGTAGCAGGCATCCGCACCCCGCAGCCGATGTCCAAGGCGAGCGCCCAGCCGAATGAGGTGTCGCTGGAGGACGCGATGCCGGAGGCCTATGCCGAGTTGCTGGCGGTCCGCGCGACGCTGGAAAAGCACTACCGCGACATGCAGGACATCGAGTTCACCATCCAGCAGAAGAAGCTCTACATGTTGCAGACCCGCAGCGGCAAGCGCACCGCCGCCGCGTCGCTGCGCATCGCCGTCGAGATGGCGCATGAGGGGTTGATCGACCAGAAGGAAGCGGTCCTGCGGGTCAACCCCGCGGCGCTCGATCAGTTGCTGCACCCGACGCTCGATCCCGCCGCGCCGCGCGTCCTGCTGGCCCGGGGGCTGCCCGCCAGCCCCGGCGCCGCCAATGGCGTGGTGGTGTTCAACGCCGACGAGGCGGAAAGCCGCGCCGCGCGGGGTGAAGCGGTGATCTTGGTGCGGATCGAAACCAGCCCGGAGGACATCCATGGGATGCACGCGGCGCGCGGCATCCTGACCACGCGTGGCGGCATGACCAGCCATGCCGCAGTGGTGGCGCGCGGCATGGGCCGGCCCTGTGTCGCCGGCGCCGGCGGCATTGTGGTGGACTACAACGCGCAGACGTTGGCGACCGGCGGGCGCACGGTGCGCGCCGGCGAAACGATCACGCTGGATGGCGGCACCGGCGAGGTGTTCCTGGGGTCGGTCGCCATGGTCGAGCCCGCCATGTCCGGCGATTTCGGCACGCTGATGGAATGGGCCGACGCCAGCCGGCGGCTCGGCATTCGCGCCAACGCGGAAACTCCGCTGGATGCCGAGACCGCGCGTAAATTCGGTGCCGAGGGCATCGGCCTCTGCCGGACCGAGCACATGTTCTTCGACCCCGAGCGCATCGGCGCGGTGCGCCAGATGATCATGGCGCGCGACGAGGCCGGCCGTCGCGTGGCACTGGCCCGGCTGCTGCCGTTCCAACGCGACGATTTCCACAAGCTGTTCCGCATCATGGCCGGGCTGCCGGTGACGATCCGACTGCTCGATCCGCCGCTGCATGAGTTCCTGCCGCACGCCGACGCGGACCTTGCCGAGGTCGCCGGCGTGCTGGGCACCGACGTCGAAACGATGCGCCGGCGTGCGGCAGAGCTGGCTGAGGCGAACCCGATGCTGGGGCACCGCGGATGCCGGCTGGGGATTTCCTATCCGGAGATCTACGAGATGCAGGCGCGCGCCATCTTCGAGGGCGCCATCGCGGCCGCCAAGGAAAGCGGCGCGGCGCCGGTGCCCGAGGTGATGATCCCGCTGATCGCCACGAAGAAGGAGCTGGAGATCACCCGCGCGCAGGTGGACAAGGTTGCACAACAGGTGTTCGCCGAGGCCGGCATGACGATCGAATACATCGTCGGCACCATGATCGAGCTGCCGCGCGCCGCGCTGCTGGCGGACCAGATCGCCGAGATCGCCGATTTCTTCAGCTTCGGCACCAACGATTTGACGCAGACCGTGTTTGGCCTGTCGCGCGATGACGCGGGCAAGTTCCTGCCGTCCTACGTCGAGCTGGGCATCCTGGCGAAGGACCCGTTCGTTTCGATCGACGTGGAAGGCGTGGGCGCGATGGTGCGCATCGCCACCGAGAAGGGCCGTGCCGCCAAGCCGGACCTGAAGCTAGGCATCTGCGGTGAGCACGGCGGCGACCCGGCCTCGATCGCGTTCTGTGAGGAGGTGGGGTTGGATTACGTGTCGTGCAGTCCGTATCGAGTGCCGATCGCACGGTTGGCTGCCGCGCAGGCGGCACTGGGCGTGAAGGGCGACCGGACGGCGTGATGGCATGCACGGCGCGGCGCGACAGTCGAGTCTATCCATGCTAGGGTTCGCCCCATGAATGTCGCGCTGCGCAAGCCGATGACGCTGACGGATTTCCTCGATTGGGAGGAACGCCAGCCGACGCGCTTCGAGTTCGACGGCTTCCAGCCGGTCGCGATGACTGGGGGCACCGTCGCGCATAACCGCATCATGCGCAGGCTGCATCGCGCCTTGGAGCGCGGGCTCGAGGGCCAGCCCTGCGAGCCGTTCGGACCGGATGTGAAGATCCTTGTCGCCGGAAGGGCACGCTACCCGGACGCCGTCGTAAGCTGCGTGCCGCAGAGCGACAGCGCGCTGATCATCGAGAACTCCGGTTGTGGTGTTCGAGGTGCTGAGCGAAACCACGTCGCGCACGGATCGCATCGAGAAGGTCCGCGAGTACCAGGCAACACAATCAATCCTGCGCTACGTCATCCTCGAGCAAGACAGCGTTGGCGCGACCGTCTTTGAACGGCGGAATGAGACTTGGGCGGCATCCACGCTGACCGAGGACGACAGACTGTTCATGCCGGAAATCGGCGTCGCGTTTCCGCTCGCGGACCTCTACGCCGAGCCGCGTCGTTTGGAGACGGAACGCGCCGCGCAGCCGAGCTAAAGCGCACCTGGCGTCCGCCGCCTGCGAAAGGCGACCACGCACGAGCGAATCAGCCGCGATGTCAGTTTGACGGCCTCGGCGTCAGGCCCGCCAGCAGCCACTCCAATCGGCGATTGGACTCGCCAACATCGGTAAATCCGGCCAGGACGGTTTTTTGTAAATCGGACAATCGCTCGCTGAAGCCTGCCATCGCCACCTTCAGCCCGACCACGTCAATCCCAAGCACCCCGACGCGTGTCCGCAGTTCGCGCACGTCGCCTTGCAGATCGCGGACGATGCGGCCGAGGAGATCGAGGGTGATTGGCTGGTCACTCATGGGCGGATGTTACGCGCCGGCGCCGGAATGAACAACCGAAGTTACTCGAGGTGTCCGAGGTTGCCGCATGCCCCGGATCCGGACGATGACGCCTGGGTTCGCGCGATCGGCCCGGGAAAGGCAACGGCGCATGAACGCAAGGCCGTTGCGCCGATGCGCGGTGCATCCCATACCGTGGGTAACTGGAGCGTTTCGCCGTCGTGCAGGCGGCGGTGGGTGCCGGGATCGCATCGCGTAGCGGGAAGCCGTTACGCCAACACGAGTAACATCTGATGGGGCGTGGGGAGTTCGGTGCGGCCGGGGTCGCGTCGCGGGCAACAAGTGCGGCGTGTCTGCTGCTGGCCGCGTTCCTGCTCGGTGTGCCGGCGGTGCAAGCCGCATCCGGCCCGACTGCCTCCAGCCTGCCCGCGGTGCAAGCCGCGTCCAGCCCGGCTGCGTCCGGACCCGCTGCTTCCACCGACGTGTCGGAACGCGCAGCGCAGGCGCGGGCCTTGCTCGACACGCCGCAGGGCGCGGCGCTGCTGGACCTGCTGGGCGACCCGGCCGTGCGCGAGAGGCTGATGGCGGCGCCCACCGCGCCGGCGCCGCCCGCCGCCTCGACCGGTTCCGTCGGCCGAACCCTCGACCACGTGCTGGGTGACACCCGCCAGCGGATCATCGATCTCGGGACCCAGCTTCGGCTGCTGCCGGATGGGTTGCGCGCCTGCTGGGACCGGTTGAGCGCCGCCATGCCGGCGTCCGACACGCTCCACATGCTATTCTACCTGATCGCGTTCGTGGCCGGCGGCATCGTCGCCCAGCGATTGTTCCTGTTCGCCGCACGCCCATGGCTGGCACATTTCAACCACCACAACGTAGAAACGCTGGAGCACCGGCTGGCAGTGCTGGTCGAGCGCCTGGCCTTCGCCATCCTGCTGCTCGGCACCTTCGCGGCGGGCAGCATGGGCACCTTCATGCTGTTCAGTTGGCCGGCCTCGAGCGGTTCGCTCATCCTGGGCTATCTCTGGGCGACGCTGCTGATCCGGTTCAGCCATACGGTGTCGCGCTTCTTCATTGCGCCCGGCGCCGAGCGGCTGCGCCTGGTGCCGGTCAGCACCCGGCGCGCGTGGTTCTGGCATCGCTGGCTGGCGGCGTTAACCGCGATCGGCGCGCTGGGCTGGCAGACGATCGTGGTTTTGCGCGGCCTGGGCCTGCCGCCCGAAAGCCTGGAACTGCTGCGCCAGATCCTGCTGCTCGCGCTGACGCTGTGCGGCATCGCGATCGTCTGGACGCCGCGCGACACCGCGACGCCGGGCCCGCTCAGCCCGCGCCGGGCGGCCTTCCGCGTGCTGATGTCGTTTGGCCTGCTGCTGATCTGGCTGCTGTTCCTAACCCAGGCCACCAAGACAGCCTTGTCGCTGCTGGTGATCGGCGCGGTGCCGATCGGGCTGTATGTGTTGCGCAATGCCGCCGCGCGGGTCACCCGCGGGCAGTGGCTGCGGCAGGGCGATGAGGTCTCCGCGGTCAGCGCCATCGCCGATCGATGCATGCAGGCGCTGGTGGTGGTCGCGGCCGCCGCCGCGCTGATCGGCATCTGGCAGATCGATATGGCCCGCGTCGCGACCAGCGAGACTGCGATGACCCGGCTCGGGCGGGGCACGTTCGAGGCGCTGGTGATCCTGCTCGGTGCCGATCTGCTGTGGCTGGTGATGCGTGCGCTGATCGATGTGCGGCTGACCGGCACGGTGGTGCCGATTGATGATCTCGACGGTGACGCACTGCGCAGGCGCGCGCGCATCCGCACCCTGCTGCCGGTGCTGCGCAACTTCCTGTTCATCTTCGTGCTGATCATTGCCTCTTTGAGTGCGCTGGCGGCGATGGGGCTGCAGATCGGTCCGCTGCTGGCCGGCGCCGGCGTGGTCGGGATCGCGGTCGGCTTCGGCGCCCAGACGCTGGTGCGCGATGTGCTGTCCGGGGTGTTTTTTCTCCTCGACGACGCGTTCCGTGTGGGCGAGTTGATCGAGAGCGGCGGGATCAGCGGCACGGTCGAAACGTTCTCGCTGCGGTCGGTCAAGCTGCGGCATTACAAGGGGCCGCTGCACACGGTGCCGTTCGGCGACCTGAAGGCGATCACCAATTATTCGCGCGACTTTGTCAATGAACTGATGGAAGTGACCGTCGTCTACGAGGCCGATCTCGAGCGGGTGGAACGGGCGATCGAACGGGTCAGCAACGAGGTGATGCAGGACCTGTCGCTCGCCAGCGGGATCATTACTGCGCCGGTGTCGATCGGCGTGACCGCGTTGGGGATTGATGGGATCCATGTGGGCATCATCGTCCGGACCCGGCCGGGGCTGCAGTTCAAGGTGCGCGCGGTGGTGTTCAGCCGGTTGAAATCCGCGTTCGACGCGGACGGGATCCGGTTTTTCGCCCAGACCGGCATGCGCCCCGTCGATCTGCCGGAGTAAGCCGGCGCGGACGCGAACCGGCTGGGTGCGCCCCGGAACGACATGGCGGTAGCAATCCGGGTGGCGGAGGTCAGCGCCCGGACTAGCCAAGCGTAACATTCCGGATCAAAATGACGCCGATCCAAATGGAGTGTTCCGATGCGGTATTTATGTGGCCTAATTCTTGCGCTCGCGCTTGGCGCCTGCAATACGGTCGCAAGCCTTCGGTATGCACCCCCGGATCCGGTCCAGACCGCCGCTTCTCCCGCTATCGGAGCGGTGACGGCGACAGATCAGCGGAAGGAAGCGCCGACCCGCCTGGCCACCATCATGGGCGGATACGGTAATCCACTCAAAACACTCGACACTTCCAAACCTGTGAAGGACGAGGTTGTCGACGCTTTTACCGAAGGCCTGCGGGTGCGCGGCTTGCTGATTCCGGGTGCTTCGGCACCATTCCACCTCACATTGGTGGTGCGTAAGTTCGACGCCGATATGATCCTCGGGCGTACTGCGCGCATCGACATGACCATGTTCGTGGTCGATCAAGATGGCCGCGCCGTTTTTCAGGACAGTGCCGTCGACAGCCAGTCCGATTTCAAGTTCTTCCAGACCGGAGTTTTCGCCGATATTGATGACCTTCAGGTGTTGGCGGAAACGGTGTTGAATCGTACGGTGGACCGGATGCTGGACAATCCGGCCTTCCGCGCAGCCATAACCCGAACCGCGAGCGGATCATGATCGTTGGGTGCACCGCGCTATCAACATGATAATGTTTGTGGTCGATCAAGATGGCCGCAATGTTTTTCAGGACCGTGCCGTCGACAGCCAGTCCCATCCCAGGTTCTTCCAGACCGGTGTCTTCGCCGACATCGCGATGTTCGAGCATCCCTGGTTTCAATCCCACCCGAGGCGCATCCGAGCTTGGCCAGGGCCGTCGAAGGAACCGCCCCCGATCAAAACCCCCCTATCCACGTTCATCCGTGGTTCCATACTGTTCCATGGTACAGAACGTTCTTCGGGTTGGCTTTCCCCTGTAGCGGCCCATGCACCCGATAATCACCTAGACGGAACGGCCGTCTGCCGGTAATCGTGGATAAGATGGCATAGGCGCCGGTCTCCGAGGTTAGGAATGCGTGCATCCTGTGCCGGATGCAGCCAATGTGGCGCCAGCGCCGGCGTTCGGCGGCGTTCGCTCTGGGTCGCGCGCGCAGATCGGAACGCAGATTTGCGGATAGGTGGTGGCCGGCTGCGATGGGGCGTGGTAGTTATAATAACTCTTGACAGATAGCATACATAACATTACCGTATGCCCATGGAACCCCATACCGGACCCGAAGCGTTCGATTTCATCTGCCCGCTACGCAGGGACGTGCAGCACCAACTGTGGCGGACGCGCCGCACCACGCCGGCTCCGCCGGACACCAACGACCTTGCCCGTCGCGACAACGCTGGGATCGCCCAGGTCGCGTCCCTGCGGCCGGCAGATCCCGGCAAGGCCGACCTTGCCATCCAACTCGGTGGCGCCGATGCCCAGGCGATGGCCTGCCTGCGCGGGCACCCGGGATCCCGCGATGACGCCTGAGTCCGCCCTGAAATGCCACGTCCAGGGGGTCGGCGTGATGCGCCAGTCCAACGCCGCGGTTCGGCTACTGGCGCGCGGCCAGACGGCACGCCAGAAGGTCGAGGCGGACGCCGATGCCGCCGAGGGCGCAGTGTGGACGCAACACAGGGCGACGGGGGTGATGACGTAGGCGGTCCCCCCGGCACCCGGTCGGTGGCCGCGGTGATCCAGCCACCGCCGGCGGCGGCGCCCCGCAACGAAGCCGGCGCGGGAAGCGGAACCGAAGTTCGCCCCGACCGCGGAAGCCGACGAACATGCGAAGTGTCCCCACCCGGTTAGCGCAGGTTTGCAACTTATCGTCGGAAAGCGAGTCAACAAGCTGAAATCCGCCAGCACCCATGCATAGTGAGAAGGATCTATAATTACCATGGTTCATGATCCCGAAACGGTAACTCTTAAAGAATATATGATAGAGACGATGCGTGAACGAGATCGGCAATATGAGCAGCGCTTCAGCATCATTGACGTAAACACAAAGGACGCACTTGCCACCGCGAATGAGAACATTCGGGGAGCGCTCGCCGCGCTTGATAGACGCTTCGAGCTCGTCAACGAATTCCGCGCACAATTGTCCGACACGCAGGCCTTGTTCGCCCGCAAAAGCGACGTGGATGCGATTCTCTCTTCATTGGAGAAATCGCAACTGAAAGCCGAAAAGGGCATTGAAGACCGCTTTCACTCTGTTAATGAATTTCGCCTGCAACTGGCAACGCAACAAGACACCTTTGCCCGCAAGACCGAAATTTCACAAGCACTGGAATCGTTCGAGAAGGCCGTCGTCAAGGCAGAAAATGCCACCGACAAAAGGTTTGAAAGTGTCAACGAATTTCGCAGCCAACTCACAGATCAACACGCCACGTTTGCTCGCAAGGCAGAGATCGATATTTCAATCTCGGCGATGAATGAAAAGATCGACGGGGTCATTGCACAGAACATTCGCAACGCCGGGAGCGGACAAGGGTTTAATACCGCATGGGTAATATTCCTCGGCGGGACTACGTTGCTTGCTACGCTCACCGCCGTGGCGTTTGCAGTTGCCAAGATGTTTGCCAATGCCTAGCTGGATTTCTGACACTCTCGCGGGCGCTGGCTTGGTCCTTGCCGCGCCAACAGGGTTTCGCACGTTGGTTACTTCCCACTGGGGTCGCGTACCCATTGGGCCAATACACCCCTGCCCTGCCTCCAGCACCGCTTTTGTCACGCTGAGGGCGCCGCCGTCTGCGTGCGGAACGCGAGCGTGAGCGATCAGCGCTTGCGAGGTCGGATCAGACACGGCTGAACCTCGGATTCAGTACCAAACGTCGATAGCGGTCAGGCAGCAGGCCCCCGAGCCGAGCACGGTTTGCCTGGATTTGCCGGATGGCGGTAAGAGGTCCAGTCGCACAACAACGGGGAAAAGCGCCCATGGCCGATCTCACCGGCGTGCATCTGATCGGCAGTGTGCCGCTGCCGGACGCCGAGACCGTGTTCCGTAACGTTGCGCATGAGCTCGGGCCCTTCCTCGCGCGCATCCCGGATGGCGAGACCGGCAACCGCCATCGCTGGATCTGGTGGCAGCGCGAGATGCTGCTGCATCACCCGGCGATGGAACTCGACCCCGACACGCCACCGCTGGAACTCCGCCAGTGGGACGGTGCGCTGATCCGCACCACCGACTGGCTGCGGTTCAAGACCGGGATCGATCCGACCACGGTCACCTTCGACACCGGGTACGCGGCCGCGGCGCGCGAGTCCTATGCCATCTTCCGCCGCTTGCGCGACGCCGGCGACATCCCGGCCAACCTGCGCTTCCAGGTCTGCCTGCCGACGCCGATGGCGTCCGGCTACATGTATGTCAGTCCGGCATCGCTCGCCGCGTATCTGCCCGCGTATGAACGTTCCCTGCTCGCTGCCCTGCGCGAGATTGCCGGTGCCATTCCGCACGCCGACCTGTCGATCCAATGGGATGTCTGCCAGGAAGTGCTGGTGTTCGAGCACTATTTCCCGCACGCGCCGACCACCTACAAGGAAGACATATCCGCAGAACTGGCGCGGCTTGGCGACGCAGTCCCGGACGATGTCGAATGCGGCTACCATCTTTGCTACGGCTCGCCGCGCGACGAACACCTGGTGATGCCGAGGGACACTGCGGTCCTGGTCGAGATCGCGAATGGCATTCTGGCACGGTTACGGCGGCGGATGGATTTCCTGCACCTGCCGGTGCCTCGGGACCGGACGGACAACGGGTATTTCGCGCCGCTCGCCGGGTTGAATCTGCCGGCGGAGACTGGGTTGTATCTTGGCCTGATCCATCACGCCGATGCCGAAGGCGACCGCGCGCGGGTCGCGGCGGCGCGCCAGGTGGTGAAGCGGTTTGGTGTCGCGACCGAATGTGGCTGGGGCCGCACCGATCCGGCGCGCGTGCCGGAGTTGCTTGCGGCGCATCGGCGGATCATGGGGGACGTTGCGCACTGATCGCTGGGGACGCGGTGGCGTGCATGCTGCCCGCGTAACAAAGCAAGTTTCACCACAGAGACAGTAAAGTCGAGGAGAGGCGCGGTATCGTTTGCACGACCCGTTTCCCCTCCCCGCTCATCAAACCGGACGTGCGGATTTCCCGCATCCGGCTTTCCGACTGGCTTCACGGCTTGCTCACGACGTTGCGCCCGATCGGCGACACAGGCGTGGTCTCAGCACACCAAGGTCGCCGAAGACCGCCTCCATGCGGAAGGGTCCGATGCTTCGCGACGGCATCTTGTGGCGCCGGGCAAGGAAGTTACGCACGCGGTCATAGAGATGTGCCTCGATCACCCGGTCCGTGGCGTAGTGGGAGCCGGGACTGAAGTAGCCACACCATCCCCGCATCAGTCGGTTCAGCGTGTCACGTACCTCATCCCATGGCCCCATGTTGCCCGGCACCAGGATCGTGCTCACCCTGTCCTTCAAACGCTGCACGCTCTTCTTCGACGGACTGGCACCCGTGAACCATCGGCCGGTCTGCCGGAAGCAGTGCGGGCCGAAGCTGTAGCCCAGGAAGTCGAACCGTTCCTGCCGTGCATCGCGCAGACAGGTTTTCGTCCGGTTCAGGGTCAGCCCCAGACGTGCCATCACACGATCCGTCCACGCCAGCGCCTCGGCCGCATGGCCCCGGCTGAGGATGACGAAGTCGTCCGCGTAGTTGATGACATGCGCCTGCCAGGCCTCGCCTCGGCCGCTCTGACGCCAGTGCTTCAGGAAGCGATTCATGTAGAGATTGGCGATCAGCGGACTGATCACGCCTCCCTGGGGTGTGCCATGTTTGTTGGCTTTCCCGCCTTCCATGCGCCGCTTGCCATCCCCGTCAGTGGTTTCCACTGGCGCCTGGAGCCATTGCTTGATCAGCCGCAGCATGTTGGGATCAACGATACGGCGGGCGATTGACTGCATCAGCTCCTGGTGTGGGATGGTGTCGAAATACTTGCTCAGATCGGCGTCGACCACATCGGTGTAGCCCTGCCGTAACAGGACCAGCACCTGCTGGATCGCTCCGGTTGCGCTGCGTCCCGGCCGATAGCCGTACGCCGAGGGCTCCAGATCCGCCTCGAAGATCGGCTCCAGCACCAGCTTCGCGGCGGTCTGCACCACCCGGTCCCT
Source organism: uncultured Alphaproteobacteria bacterium (assembly GCA_963826975.1). Taxonomy (GTDB): domain Bacteria; phylum Pseudomonadota; class Alphaproteobacteria; order Acetobacterales; family Acetobacteraceae; genus Palsa-883. The sequence goes on from CAWGZJ010000005.1 coordinate 151,054, forward strand.
GATGGTCGGGATTCCGAGCGGCCGTTCGCCGCCACCGGGCTTTGGGATCATCACCCGCCGCACCGGTTGGCGCTGATACGTCTTCGCACGTAGCTCTTCACCAAGCCGGATCAGCCAGCCCTCCAACCCCGTCGCCTCAATCTGCTCGAACGTCGCTCCGTCCACCCCTGGTGCACCTTTGTTGGTGCGTGCCAGGTCATACGCGTGGCGCAGAATGTCCGCCCGCCAGACCTTGTCGTAGAGCAGGTAGAACCGATAGCCCGGCTCAGTCTTCGCCTTGCCATACAGTTTCCTCTGCAGAGTCCGGATCGCTTCAGGTGTTGTCAGGCTCATTGCCAATCACCCCACCTCGTCTGCTTCGAAAACACACCAGAAGTCAGGGTCCTTCCCTCCACCGGAGTTACCCGGCTTCAGCGGTACTATGACCCTGTCCGACTCCCGCTCCGACCGGCACCTTGCAGCACCGTTGAGGCCGCTACCCCCGTCCAGAACGGGTCTCCCCCGCTTGCGCGATCCCCTGTCTCGACGTGCCGTGCCCATTACCCCGGTGGACCGGCCCAGGTGCATTTGTCGGCTGCTTCCCCAGACCGTGCTGCCTTCCCCGTACTCTGGCCGGGTCGGCGTCCACAACTTCCCTTTCGAGGCCTGCTCAGGCTTTACACACGTTACGGCCCGTCGATTCGCGCGGCCGCCAAAAGCCGCCTTTGTCGCAGGGCTTCGACCCGGTCAGTTACCCAACCGAGCCGCCTGCCAGCTACCGGGCCAACCGACCATTGCCCGGGTGGGACTTCCACCCACAAGGTGAGCGCGCCCTTCGGGGACGCACCAGAGACACAGAGACACAGACAACAATATCAAGTTAACCACTTGGCTTTTCTACTCCGTGCCTCCGTGTCTCTGTGGTGAAACTGTCTTTCGATAGGTCGAGTGCCCGATCACGTGACGGGAGAACACCCGAAAGTAGCCACGGCGCCCCGCGCTACGCCGCGGCCGACACCCGACCCAGGAACGCGTGCTGCACCGCCGGGTCCTGCATCAGCAACGCACTACTGCCGTGCAGCGTCGTCTTCCCCCGATCCAGCACAATCGCCCGATTGGCCAGCTTCAGCGCCATCCGCGCATTCTGTTCCACCAGCAGAATACTCATGCCGCGGTCGCGATTCAGTTCGCGGATGATACGGAAAATATTGCGCACGATCATCGGCGCCAGCCCGAGGCTTGGCTCGTCCAGCATCAGCAATCTGGGCCGCGCCATCAGCGCCCGCCCGATCGCCAGCATCTGCTGCTCGCCACCCGAGCAGGTGCCCGCAAGCTGGCGCCGGCGCTCCGACAAGATAGGAAATCGCGCAAAAATGTCCTGCTTGTCGCGCTCGATCTCGCCGCGATCCGATCGCGCGAAGGCCCCCATGTCCAGATTCTCCTCGACGCTGAGCGTGGAGAAGACGCGGCGTCCCTCGGGCACCTGCAGCAGGCCGGCCTCGACGATGCGGTGCGGCTCGACGCGGGTGATGTCCTGGCCGAGAAAGCGGATCGTTCCGGCCCGCGCGCGGATCAGCCCGGAGATCGCGTTCAGCGTGGTGCTCTTGCCGGCGCCGTTGCCGCCGATCAGGGCGATGATCTCGCCGGCCTCCACATCGAGCGACAGCCCGTGGACGGCGCGCACCCGGTCGTATTCGACATCGATATCGCGGACCTCGAGGACAGCCACCCCTCAGTCCTCGTCATCGGCGCGGCCGAGATAGGCCTCGATGACGGCGGGATCGTTCTGCACCTCGTCAGGGGTGCCGGCGGCGATGCGGCGGCCGTAGTTCAACACGTAGACCCGATCGGAAATCGCCATGACGAAGTCCATGTCGTGCTCGATCAGCAGCACCGCCAGGCCGTCGGCGCGCAGACGGTTGATCAGCCGCATCAACTCGGCCCGCTCCAGCCCCGACAGTCCAGCGGCCGGTTCGTCGAGCACCAGCAGCTTGGGCGAGGTGGCCAGGGCGCGCGCGATCTCCAGGCGGCGCTGCTCGCCGTAGGGCAGGCTCCTGGCGACATGGCTGGCACGGTCGCGCAAACCGACCTCGGCCAGGATTTCCAGCGCGCGCGCCCAGATCGCGGCTTCCTCGGCGCGTTGGCCAGGCGTGCGCAGCACCGAGGTCAGCGTGCCGGCGCGGGTGCGGCAATGCAGGCCGGCAGCGACGTTTTCCAGCACGCTCAGCGCGCCAAACAGCCGGATGTGCTGGAAGGTGCGCGCGATGCCGAGCGCGGCGATGCGGTTTGGCCGCAGGCCGACGATCGGGCGGCCATCGAAGCGCGCGGTGCCGGAGGTCGGCGGATTGACCCCGGTGATGACGTTCAGCAGCGTGGTCTTGCCGGCGCCGTTGGGGCCGATCAGGCTGACGATCTCTCCCGGGTAGACTTTCAGATCGACCTCGGCCAGCGCCGCGACGCCGCCGAAACGTTTCGACACTGCGTTGACATCCAGCAGCGGCTGCCCGGCGTCGCTTGCCGTCCCCATGGGCATCAAGAAGGCGCCGCGCGCCGGGGGCATCAGGAAGGCGCTGCGCGCCGGGGGCGAAAGGAAAGCACTGCGCGCCGGTGATACAGCTTGCCCGACAGCCGCCAGGGCCGCGACCTTGTGCGGCCCGGCGGGCCACAGTCCTTTCGGGCGGAACAGCGCCATCAGCACCAGAATCACACCAAGGATCAGCATCCGATAGTCCGAGAAATCGCGCAGCACCTCCGGCATCGACACCATCACGACCGCGCCGATCAGCACGCCGGGGATGCTACCCATGCCGCCCAGCACGACGATGATCAGGACGATGAGCGACTCCCACCAGGTGAAGCTCTCCGGCGCCACCATGGTCATCTTGACCGCGAAGAACGCCCCCGCGATGCCGGCGATCCCGGCACCCAGCGCGAACGCCAGCAGCTTCATCCGGACGGTATCGATGCCGATCGCCTCGGCGGCGATTTCATCATCGCGCGTGTAGGCCCAGCCGCGGCCGATGCGCGAGGACCCCAGAAGCTGGGTGAACCAGGTGATCAGGATCGCCAGCACCACGATCACCCAGTAGAGCTGCGCGGCATTGTGGATCTTGAGAAACCCCAGATCAGGCCGGGGAATTCCGGTGATGCCGGGCGGCCCGCCGGTGATATCGTCCAGATTGAGAAACGACAGCCGCGCGATCTCGCCGAACCCCACGGTGACCATCGCCAGGTAGTCGGGACGCAGGCGCAATGTCGGCGCGCCGAGCAGCACGCCGAACAGCGCGGTCAGCAGCACCGCCGACGGAAACGCCGCCCAGAACGGCAGCAGATCGAATTCGGCGGTCAGCGCGGCGATGGTGTAGGCGGCGATGCCGTAGAAGGCGATGTAGCCCAGGTCCATCAGGCCGGCATAGCCGACCACGATGTTCATCCCCATGCCGAGCATGACGTAGAGACCGATATAGGTACAGATCTCGCGCAGGTAGAAGTTGTCGAGCGCGAACGGCAGGCACGCAACGATCAGCGCCATCGGCGCGAATTTCACGATGCCGGGAACCGCCTGCCACGATGCGGCGAGATTGATCCGTGCTGGCTTCGGAACCGCGACTTCCATTGCCATGATCTACGCTCGCTCGGCGATGCGCTCGCCCAGCAGGCCGGTCGGCCTGACGACGATCACGGTGATCAGGATGATGAAGGCGATGGCGTCTTTCCACTCGCCGGAGATGTAGGCTGCGGCGAAGGTTTCCAGCAGGCCGATGATCAGCCCGCCGAGCATGGCGCCGGGGATGTTGCCGACGCCGCCCAGCACCGCGGCGGTAAACGCCTTCAGGCCGGGCACGTAGCCCATGCGGAAATTCACCGAGCCGTAATACAGCCCGTACAGCACGCCCGCCACTGCCGCCAGCGCCGAGCCGAGCACGAAGGTCAGCAGGATGATATTGTTGACGTTCACACCGACCAGCCGCGCCGCGCTCGGATCGAGCGAGGCGGCGCGCATTGCCCGCCCCAGCCGCGTTTTCTGCACGAACAGGTGTAGGCCGAACATCATCGCGAAGCAGATCACCAGCAGCATGATCTGCTGGCTGTTGAGCACCGCGCCGCCGATGGTGACGTGCCAGACCGGCAATATCGCAGGGTAGACCTTGAACTCCTTGCCCCAGATCAGCATCGAACTGGTCTCCAGGATCAAGGAGATACCCAGCGCGGCGATCAGCGGGATCAGCGGATGCGCGCGCATTGCCCGCAGCTTCCGATACACCAACGAATCCATCGCGAAGCCCAGCCCGCCGCAGACGACTGCTGGAATGACCAGAGCCAGCAGCAGCGCCGGCGCGATCCCGATCGACGGATGCGCCCCGCCCAGCACCTCCAGGATGGAGAGTCCGACGTAGGCGCCGACCATGAACACGGCGCCGTGGGCGAAGTTGATCAGGCGGATGATGCCGTAGACCATCGTGTAGCCCAGCCCGACGATGGCGTAGATCGCGCCCATCGTCAGGCCGTTGACGATCTGTTGCAGCACCAGATCCATGGTCACATCCCGACCATGATCAGGCCTCGTCCACGATTGAATCTTGGCACGATCGGATCAGCGGCTGATGAATTGCATCTTGCCGTCCTTCGCCTGGTAAACGCTGAAGGTGAATTTCGGCAGCGTGCCGTCAGGCTTCCACGATAGCGGGCCGGTGATACCCTTCAGCGCGGTGTCGGCGGTCAGGCCATGCAACCATTTCGCCGCCGCTTCGTTGTCGACCTTGCCCGCCGCCGCGTAGGCCGCCGCGATGACATTGATCGCGTCATAGGAATACGGCCCGATATAGCCTGGCGGCTTGCCGAACATCTTCTGATACGCGGCCACGAAGTCCTTGGCGGCGGGCAATTCGTCGGCCTGCGGCTGGGTAACGCTGTAGGCGCCTTCCGCCGCGGCGCCGGCGATGGCGAGGAACTGTGGATCCATGCAGGTGTCCGGGCAGATCGTGGGCGTCGCCACCTGCTGGTCGCGCATCTGGCGGTTCAGCAGGCCCGCCTCGGCGTAGTAGTTCGCGGTGAACAGCATCTGTGCACCGGAACCTTTCACCTGGGTAACGAAGGCGTTGAAGTCCTTGTCGCCCTGGGTGACGTGCCCGACGAGCACGATCTCCGCCCCCAGTTCCTTGGCGCGTTTCTGGAACGCCACGGCGAACTCGGCATCGGCCGGGGTGCGGTCGTCGACCACGGCCAGCTTCTTCAGCCCCAGCTTGGTGACGGCGATGTCGGCGGCGTACACGCCGGGCTGCGCGCCGTTGTAGATGGTGATGAACAACCGGTCGTAGCCGGAGCCGGGGATTTTCGACGACACCGCGCCCCAGTCGACATACAGCAGGCCGGCCTCGCGAAAGATCGGGATCGCCGCGAGCGCCGCGCCCGAGCAGTAGTGCGAGGCGGCGGCGACAACCCCGGCGGCGACGAATTTCTGCGCAACGATCGCCGCGTCCTTCGGGTCGCAGCGGTCGTCGCCTTCGACGAGTTTCACCGGGCGCCCCAGGATGCCGCCCTTCGCATTGAGTTCCGCGACGGCGAGCTTGGCGCCATCGAGCAATTCCTGTCCGCTGCCGGCGGCGTCGCCGGTCAGCGGCGCCGAGAAGCCGATCAGGATCGGGTCGGCGGCGTAGGATGCGGTGGCGAGCAATGTCAACGCGATTGTGGCCACGCACGCCAGCGTGCGTGCGATGTGCCGCGACCTGGGAGAAGTGGACATCGCTTGATCTTCCTGACGGAGGTGATGGGGGCCGTCGTCCGTCGGGTGCAAGCGTAGTGCCAGGGGTGTGACGGTGGCGCGACTGCAGTGCGAGGCCGGCGGCGCCGGTGGTCGCGTGCCCTGTCGCGGGGTGCCGCTCGCCCCCGATCAACGGGCTGGCACACGTTTAATCAACGAGTTGGGGTGACGGGGCACCACATGCACCGGCTTCGCGCACGCTCCGGCGGCCGCGGTGTTGGCGCGGCGACGCGCTGGCGGATCAGGGCCGTGATGACGATCTGACGTGGATTTAAGCATTACGCTGCCATAACAGCATAATATATAGCCATACGCCTGCTCAGCAGCCTGATATAGCAGCCAGTCCGCCTATTTTCTACTTCACGCGGCGCATCTGCCTCGGTTATAGTCGGACAACGACGATCCGATCAGGTCCTGGGATCCGGGTGCTCAAAATATCGGCAGACGGCCTGGGCGCTTCAACGCCCGAACCGGCCCGATATCGCAACGCCCCCGGCCAAGCCCGCGCGTGTGTCGTCGTCGATCGATCCGCATCCCCCCTGGGGATCGCCCTGGGGCATCCCCCTGGGGGCATCGCTTGAAGGAAACCTGACCATGCGCGCCAACCCCTTCCACCTCGCCTGGTTCCTGCAAGGCTCGTCCATCCAGGCCTGGAGCGCATCCTGGACCGGCAACATCGCCGATGAATGGATGTCGGCCGACATGTTCGTGGACCTGGCGCGGTCCCTCGAACGCGGCTGCCTCGACTACATCCTGCTGGAAGACTCGATCTATGTCGGCGAGACCTACGGCAACAGTCGCGACTTCTACCTGAAGAACGGATTATCGATCCCGCGCCAGGAGCCCTCGGTGGTTGCGACGCTGATGGCCGCGGCGACAACGCGCCTCGGTATCGTTCCGACGCTGTCCACCTTCGCCTATGCGCCCTATCTGGTGGCGCGCATGGTGGGCACGCTCGATCAGATCTCCGGCGGGCGCGGCGGGTGGAACATGGTCACCGGCAGTTCCGATCTGTCGGCGAAGAATTTCGGCATGGAGCACCTGCCGCCGCACGACCAGCGCTACGACATGGCCGAGGAATTCGTCGACATCTGCCAGCAGCTTTGGGGATCGTGGGAACCCGGGGCGATCGTTGCCGATCGCGAGAGCGGCGTGCTGATCGATCCGGCCAAGGTACACACCATCGACTACGTGGGTCGTTACTACAGCAGCCGCGGGCCGCTGAACTCCGGACCCTGCCCGCAAGGCCAGCCGGTAATCGCCCAGGCCGGCGGATCGGAGCGCGGCAAGCGGTTCGCCGCGAAATACGCCGACACGATCGTGGCACACCCGAAGGGGATCCCGGCGATGAAGGCGTACCGCGCCGATATCAGCGCCAAGCTCGCTTTGTTCGGCCGCGATCCGTCGTCGTGCAAGGTGCTCTACCTGGTCTCGCCGTTGCTGGGGGAGACCGCGGAGGATGCACGGGAGCTGGTCCGGCGACGGAACGAGAGTGCCGCCAGGAGCCTCGACATCTCACTGGCACGGTTCGGCTGGATCACCAACATCGACTTCTCCCGGTTCGATCTCGACGCGCCGGTCGGTGAACTGACGACCAACGGGCACCAGGAGAGCCTGCGGCAGTTCCTGGTCGGCGCCGGCAAGCGCACGTTGCGCGAGGCGATGCTGGACTACAGCACCTCGGGCCAATCGATGGATCTGGTGGGAACGCCGGACCAGGTCGCCGGCCAGATGGCCGAGGCGATGGAGGAGGTCGGCGGCGACGGGTTCCTGTTCTCGATGTCGAATGTTAGCCGGCGGACGATGGCGGAGATCACCGACGGCCTGATTCCGGCGTTGCAACGGCGCGGGCTGGTGCGGCGCGCTTACCCGCACAAGCAGCTTCGTGACAATCTGCTGGAGTTCTGACTGCCTCTGCGGGGTGTGGCGAGCGATAATCGAACAGGCTGGAAGTCGAACCGCCAAGACGCCAAGGCGCCAAGTTATCGACTGTTGATCAGGCGCCTGATGCCGTGTTTGATCAGAGTAACGTTGAAATTGATGAGCAGTCCAATCCGGAGGCCTGAAAGTCTCAAGTACGTCCTCATGACTCCCCTCATTTTCAAACCACCCCGAAAGTATCGGCAAAGACCGGAAGTTCGGCGAGCATTGCGGCGAACCGCTCGACCAGCGGCAGCAGCCGCAACTCCGGCATGGTGGGGATAAGTTCGTAGAGCATACAGCCCTGGCGGAACAATGAGTGGGTGCGGTGTTTGGCGGTGTTTGACTTGAGGTATCGGTCGTAGCCTAACGCTTCCCCGGCCGCGCCCAGCAGTGTCAGCAGCGCGATGGCGAACGCGTTGAGCAACCACAGACGGTCACGTCGATCTGGCGTGCTGACATGGATGGATCCCATGCCCATGCCGAAGCGGAGGTCCTTGGTGTCACGCAGGCCGCACTCGATTCCCCAGCGCTTGCCGTAGAGGGTCATCAAAGCTTTGGCCGTAGCCTCGGTGCTGCTGGTGGCAAGACACCAGGCCTGTTTCATCGCCTTGTCCTGCACGCACAGAACGGTGCCGACCTGATAGCGCTCGGCCGTCACCAAGGCCCCACGCAAAACGCGAGCGCGTCCGCCGGGTCCGACCCAGGCGGCGGCGGTGCGCACCTCGCCATTCGCGGCGGTGACGGCGATATTGCCACGGAAGCGGATGACGTAGTCGAACTTCAGTTGTTCGATGAGAACCCGATAGAGTTTCTGGTCGCCGAAACCGCGGTCGGCGACAATGCAGACCTTGATGCCCGCTGACAGGGCGTCGGCGAGGCGGACCAAAACCTGATACTCATACTCGTTGCGATGGTTCTTGAGTGTGGCGGTGTCGACGGTGAGCCACAGTAGCGGGGTAGCGCGGCCGTGGCGGGTCAGCAACGATAGCATAATGGTAGCTTGGCCATCAGCGTCGAAGTCGGTCCAGTCCATGGCGACGTTGATGCTGGTGCGAGGTCCCACCACATAAGGCACCCAGTGGCGCAGCGCGGCATCGATGTCGATGCCTTCATTGGACAGCAGCCGGTCCACCTGCTTGATGGCGTGCTTGGTCACCAGGCCGCGCGCCAGGGCAAGGCCCTGCCCGATCGTGTTGACCGCGAGGGATGCAGTTTTGATGACGCCGAGGGTGGCATTGGCGAGGGATAGGACGCGCTTGGCGTGCATGTCGCCATCGAGCAGGTTGGCAAGGAAACGCTGCACTTGCGTGAAACAGAGGGTCTGGTTCGGCTGCATCGGTGGCCCCGCGAATCGTGTTGCATGCGGGGAGACTCGCCAATTGCGGGCTTGAGGCAACCGATACATGACAGGCGGCACAATGCGAATCCGGACAGGCTCATCTTGATTTTTTCAGAAAGTTTTCCAGACCCGCCGGATTCCTTCGTTACGCGACACGCTCAGCCTGGAAATGAGGGGATGGATGAGAAGTACGTCAGCAGTTGTGCTTCATAAATCGGCAGGATTCTCTCGACCGCCTTGATCTCTACTAGAACCAATCCGCCGACGACCATGTCCATGCGGAAACCGCCGTCAATGCGCAGGTTCCGATACAATACGGGCAGCGCGACCTGTCGCTGGGCCGCGAGGTTGTGCGTCTCCAGCTCGTAACCAAGGCATTGCTCGTAGACCGAATTCGAGGAGCCCCGGGCCAAGCGTGCTGTGCACCGCGAATGCGGAATCGACGATCTGTCGGGCAATCACATCGTGCTCGGTGCTTGGCTCGGACATCTTGGCGTCTTGGCGTCTTGGCGGTTCAACTATGGCCCACGCGATCACCGAGAAATCGACGACGCAGGGCAATCGACCACGCAGGGCATTAGTAGTGCCGGATCATCGACGGGCCATGAGCAGCAAACAGGACTGGCATCGCGCGATAGGCAGCGAGATCGCGTCCAACCGGCACCACACCGTGCGCCAGGGTGGCCGGCACGCCGCCATGGAATTCGCCGCCGGCTATCTGGGGGAATGCCCCGGGTGCCGCAGGCCACGCTGCTGGCATCGGTGGTGCGCCTCCCGCGAGATGTCGCTCCTCCGTCCAGACACTCGCCACCTTGGCTGCATAGGGGGCAGCCACCTCGGGCGTCGCGGAGTGGTACATTCCGGAAGCACGCGGCCAGTCGTTGGTCTGGGTGTGCAAGTCGTTCAGGAAGCGCGCGGCGTAGGCCGCGTTGGCGGTCGGGTCGAACGCCTGATCGAGGTTGGCGAACGCGTGGGGGTGGTGCATCAGGTTGACCTGCATGCAGCCGACATCGATCGACTGCACGCCGCGAGCCTGCAGCGCCTGCACCGCGGCGATGGCCTGCGCCTTGGTGTCGAAGAAACTGCCCTGCCCTTCGGCGTTGATCGTCCAGGGCCAGGGCGCCATGACGCCGCTGGCCGGATCGCGCCGTCCGCTCTCGACCCGGCCGATCGCTGCCAGAAGCTGTGGCGGAATGGCACTGGCCTGCTCGGCGGCGGCGATCGCGGGACGGCACAGCGTGCCCGGACTCGCCGCCGACAGCAGCGGCTCCGCCCAGGCCGCACCCACTAGGGCCGAGCCAAGCAAGCCGGACAGCAGCACGGTGATCGGTCCCAAGAAGCGCATGACGGCATCCTGGGCGCAAAAGCTGAATGAAACCTTGCCAGCGGGGGACCGGAAAGCAGATACGGCAGCTCTATCGTGCGGCACTTGGCGCGAGCAATGCTGCATTGCAAAAAACCTCTTGCACCGCCCGGGCGGACTAGCTACGTTGTGCACCGCAGCAATGCGGCTTTGCCGCGCTGTCTGCTTTCTTGGACGTTTCCTCCCTAAACTTGGCGGTGCCGCAAGGCGCCGCCATTTTTTTGCCCGCGCCCCGCGAGGGGCGCCGCCCCCTCGACCCCCGCCAGAGGCGGAGCCTCTGGGCTCCATCCATTTTGATTGGGGGCACGGCAGGGGGGACCGGGCCGGCCTGGGCTGCGGCCTCTAACCGGCTGATTGCCGGTGTAGAGGCCGCAGCCCAGGCCGGCCCGGTCCCCCCTGCCGTGCCCCCAATCAACGGGCGGGTTCCAAGGGCTCCGCCCTTGGCGGGGAGTCCAGAGGGCAGCGCCCTCTGGTGGGGTCCGGGGCAACGCCCCGGCCTTGCTTCCTTCATCCGAACCTGTTCGGCTACGCATGATTCGCCCGCGGGCGCCCAACCATGACCGACTCCAGCGACCAGACGTTTGTCCTGAAGCCAGGCGCATTCGCCAACCCGGAGCCGTCCGCGATCACCGTCGGCCACTATCTGGTCACCGGCGAGATCGAGGCGGTGCGGCGCCACCGAATCGGCCCCGCGGGCCTGACAATCGGCCGGGCGCCCCCGTCCGAGTTGCTGCTGGCCTCGCCTGACGTATCGCGGCGCCACTGCCGCATCGACGTTGACGATGAGTGGGCGACGGTGACCGATCTCGGCTCGTCCAACGGGACCTTCGTCAACGGCGCGCGCATCGCCGAGGCGACTCGCCTGAGCAATGGGGCGCACCTGCGGCTCGGCGCCACGGCGTTGAAATATGAACGCCGCGACCCGCTGGAGGTCGCGGCGGAGGATCACCTCAGCCACGACATCCACCGCGCGGTCGAGTACGCGCGGGCCTTGCTGCCCAATCCGATCGAAATCGGTCCGGTGCGGGCGGCGTGGTATTTCGCACCCTGCGCGCGGCTGGGCGGGGACATCTTTGGCTACCAGTTTCTCGACGACACCTGCTTTACCGGGTTCCTGCTCGACGTTTCCGGGCACGGGATCGGCTCCGCGCTGCACGCGGTTGCCGTCGGCAGCACGCTGCGCCGCGGCGCGCTGCCGGGTGCCGACCTGCGCGACCCCGCTGCGGTCGCCGGCGCGCTGAACACGATGTTCCCGATGGAGGACAACAACGGCCTGATGCTGACGCTGTGGTGCTGGTCATACGACGCGCCCACCCGCGTGTTGCGATTTTGCTGCGCGGGACACCATCAGGCGCTGTTGATCGTCCCCGGTCAGGCCGCGCCACTCCCGCTCGGCGGCCGCAATCCGGCGATCGGCATGTTGCCGGCGCGGGAGTGGCGCGCCGAGCACGGCGTCGTGCCGCCCGGCAGCCGGCTCTACGTGTTCAGCGATGGTGCTTTCGATCTGGTGGGCGCTGACGGGCGCCAGTGGACGCAGGATGACATCGCGCGGGTCGTCGCCGAGGGTCCGACGGAAGGCCTGCCGGAACCGGAGCGGATCTATCGCGCCGCCCGTGCCGCCGCGCCCGGCCCGCTGCAGGACGATTTCTCTGCCGTGGTGATCGGGTTCGAATAGGCCTTTAGCGGCGCCGTCAGGCGGGCTTCACGGCGGCGGCGGCCAAGTGTTCCTCGTGGAAGATCGGGATCAGTTCGTGCACCCCGGTGACACGGATCACCTCCTCGACCATGGCGTTCGGCGACAGCAGAACCATTCGCCCCTGCCGCCGCGCGACCGCCTTGGCGGCCAGCACCAGCGAGCGCAGGCCAAGCGAGGCCATGAAGTCCACCGCGGCAAGGTCGACGATCACCCAGCGCCGCGACCCGCCGACCACGCTCATGGGCAGGTCGATCTCGTGCGCGCCCGCGATGTCGATCCGCCCGGACAGCACGACCTTCGTGAGATCTCCATCGAGCTCCAGGATCTCGATCGGCATCCGTACTCCCCCTACCCTGCACCGTCCGTGACGATTGCGAGGCGGCCGCGGCGGGTCAAGCGGGTTCGCGTCGATCGGTGTGACAATCGTATGACAGTCGGGCGTATGACAGTCGGGCGTGTGACTGTTGGGCGTGTGACTGTTGGGCGTGTAACGGTTCGGAACGTAATGGTCGGGAATGCAGTGGTCAGGTCGTCGGCGCGTCGCCGCGAATTATGTCGTTGTGTTACGGTTACGGTTTGCTCGGGCTGGTCGCGACCTCATGCGCGAGCCGGTCGTACCACTGCGTCTGATCGGCCGGGGTGAAATGGGCATTGGCCGCGCTTGGGCTGGGCACCAGGTACAGCGTTGTGCGGCCGATCCGCAACGTCTGCGGACCCAGCACATGCCGGACCGTTGCCGTTTCAAATGCGTGGTGAACGTGGCGATAGCCGGTGACGCCATGGAAGCAGGCAATTCGCGGCCGATAGCGTTCCAGCTTGGTCACCAGGTCCGCCACGCCGGCGGTGAACTCGCCGGGATGCACGTCACTGGCCCGCGGGGTTGGACGTTTCACCACGTCGGTAAAGCCGAACCCATGCGCCAGCAGCGCTGCGTCGTGCTCCGGTTGCAATGCCGTGACGCCGAGCGCCTCACGCACCGGCGCGCTCAGGATCGAGCGTGAGAAACAGGGCCAGAACCGATTGCCGGGTCTTGCGAAGTAATGGCCCCGGGACACCGAGAACACCGATGGATTGATACCGACGAACACGACGCCGAGGCCTTCCGCCAGCAAGTCCGGCAGCGTGGGTTCGGTCGCGTCCGCCATCATGCCGATTGCCTTGAGGTCCGCACCACCGCCATCCGCCGCTGATCGACCCGGTGGTCACTGGCGCGACCACATTAGCGAACCCGACGTTGAATTGAATAACGTCGGATGACCGGGTGTATCCGCCGAGCGACGCTAATACCAGCCAGCGAAATGATTGACCCTCCGGCGCTGTCCACACCCCGTCATGGCGGCTCCCGGCTCAAGCGCCCGAGGGCAGGCTCCGGCCGGTATCCACGACTTGTTTTCGTTGCGCCAAAGAAAGTCGTGGATACCGGCCTTCGCCGGCATGACGGAGGGCGGCGGCGGTCAACGCCGCCTCGGGGTCTGCCGTTCCGATCAACCCTGGCGGCACGGATCAAGTCACACTCTGCGCCAAAGGCCTAGCTGTTGACGCCGGTCTGCGGTGCCTGCTGGTACACCCGAGAGGCGTGTGCCGCCGGGATCAGCGAGACAGTCCCAAGAGTGAGACCCAGAACTGCCGCCAGGGTGAGGAACATGGTCTTCATCGTCGTTCTCCTGTTGCTGAGCGTGGCATGCGCCAGGCTCGGAAGCAGCCGACAGGTGGGAAGACGATCACCGGGGCGCCGCTAAATTCGGCGACAGAGTTCCAACGGCAATCATGGATGTCGTTATCCCTCGTAGGGTGGGTAAGCTCTTGCGCCACCCACCACTGTCACTCAGCGCTGGCGGCGCGGGGAAAAGCTGTGGGTGGCGCAAGCGCTCACCCACCCTGCGGCGGCGACCGGGGCGGGCACCCGGATGCGGCGTGCACGGCGGTCAGCCGTCGAGCAGGCCTGAGGCCTCGGCGGCGACGGCGGCAATCAGGCTGGTCAGGTCGCGCCGGACGCTGGCAAAGCCCGCGCCGCGCTCGATCCGCGTTTCATCCATATACAGGCGGCGCGCGACCTCGATCTGCAACGCGTGCACGCCTTCACGCGGGCGGCCGTAATGGCGGGTGATGTAGCCGCCGGCGTAGGGATCGTTCCGCCGCACGGTATAACCAAGCCCGATAAACAATTGCTCGATCCGGCGCGTGATGCGGGCGGCGCAGGCAGTTCCGTGCGCGTCGCCGAGCACCACGTCGATCGGCACCGTGCCATTGCGTCCGGGGCAGCCATGCGCGGGCATCGAATGGCAGTCGATCAGCAGGCAGCCGCCGAAGCCGGCGCGGGTCTGCTCGATCAGTTCGACCAGCGTGTCGTGGAATGGCTGCCAGCACCCGCGCACCCGCCGCTCGGCTTCGGCGAAGTGCAGCTTGTCGCGATAGATCGCCTCACCCGAGGCCACCACGCGGGCAATCGTGCCCAGCCCGGCACCGACGCGCGAGGACGCTGTGTTCACCCAGGCCGGTAACGCGTCCTGGAACATCGCCGGATCAAGCTCCCACGGCTCGCGATTGGCGTCGCAGAACGCGCGGGGGAACGTCGCGCTGAGCAGCGGCACGCCAAGCGTCGGCGCGGCGGCGAACAGGTCATCGACAAAACAATCCTCGCTGCGGCGCAGGCCGATCGAGTCCAGCCGCGCCGCGGCGACGAAGTCCGCCGGATAGTCGCGCCCGGAATGCGGCGAGGCGAACACGAGGGGCGCGGTTTGGCGGGCCGGCCGGGACAGGCGCAGCGGCGTCGCCGGAGCCAGGCAGGTTGCGGGGACTTGCATATCCATGCCGCCATTGAAGCGGGCGCGGGCGCGGCTGTCACGTGGCAAGAGTGCGCGCGCCCCGCAGCCGTGCTTGCCGGGGGCGGCGGAGGCGCGTTAGAAGCGGCGCTTCCGCGGTGGTCGGGCGTGTAGCTCAGCGGGAGAGCACCTCCCTGACACGGAGGGGGTCACAGGTTCAATCCCTGTCGCGCCCACCAACTTTACCAACGATTTCTGGCGCCCCCGGTATTCCGATCGCTACGGCTCGGCACGCCCCGGGATAACGGCGTGCAACTGACGACGCATGTTGGTGACAGTCCCCAAGGCGATCGCTATAGGTTGACCGTGGGAGTCAACGTTCCGGGGGGCCATTGCAGCCACTCCTTGAGATCCGAAATCTGCACACCGAGTTCCGTACCGGCGTGGGAGTCGTGCGCGCGGTCGATGGGATGTCGTACACCGTCGATCCCGGCGAGACGGTTGCCATCGTCGGCGAAAGCGGCTCCGGCAAGTCGGTCAGCGCGATGTCGATCTTGCGGCTGATACCGGATCCTCCGGGACGGATCACACAGGGTGAGATTGTGTTCGCCGGGCGCGACCTGATGAGCCTGGACGAGACCGAGATGCGCCAGATTCGCGGCGGCGATATCGGCATGGTGTTCCAGGAGCCGATGACCTCGCTGAACCCGGTGTTGACGATCGGGCGGCAGCTCACCGAGGGGCTGGAGCAGCATCGCGGCCTGGATCGTGACGCCGCGCACAAGCGGGCGATGGAAATGCTGAACCTGGTCGGCATCGCCGATCCGGCGCGCCGGCTGAAGCAGTATCCGCACCAGCTTTCCGGCGGCATGCGCCAACGCGTCATGATCGCCATTGCACTGGCCTGCGAGCCGAAGCTGATCATTGCCGATGAGCCGACGACGGCGCTGGACGTTACGATCCAGGCGCAAATCCTCGAGCTGATGAAGCAACTGACGCGGCGGCTGAATGTCGCGTTGATCATCATCACGCACAACCTTGGCGTGGTGGCGCGCTACGCCAACCGGGTGAACGTGATGTATGCCGGCCGCATCGTTGAAAGCGGCACCGCGCAGGCGATCTATCACGACCCGCGGCACCCCTACACGATGGCACTGCTGCGGTCCGTGCCGCGGCTGGATCGGCCGCGGCAGATGCGGCTCGATCCGGTCGATGGCCAGCCGCCGGACCTGACGCGGCTGGACGGCGGCTGCGCGTTTCGGCCGCGCTGTCGTTTCGCTGCCGACGCGTGTGGCGAAGCCCGCCCGGCGCTGTCGCCGATCGGCGAGGCCGGGCATCTGGCGGCGTGTTTCCGCAGCCATGAGATCGCCAGCGAAACGGGTGCGGCGGCATGACCGCGTCGGTCACGTCGTTGCGCCCGCTGCTGGAGGTGAAGGGACTGCGCATGCATTTCCCGGTCACCGAGGGCATCGTCGCCCGCCGCCTGGTGGGCGAAGTGAAGGCGGTGGACGGCATTGATTTCACCGTGCGGCGCGGCGAAACGCTGGGTCTGGTGGGCGAGAGCGGCTGCGGCAAGACCACCACGGGGCGCTGCATCCTGCGGCTGGAGAAACCGACCGCGGGTGAGATCGTCTATGACGGGGTCGACATCGCCGGGCTGGACCGCAAGGCGTTGACCGCGCTGCGCCGGCGCATCCAGGTGATTTTCCAGGACCCGTATTCGTCGCTGAACCCGCGCATGAAGGTGGGCGAGATCATTGCCGAGCCGATGTATGTGCACGGTATCCAGCCGGATGCCGGCAAGCGCGCGGCGCGGGTGCGCGAGTTGCTGTCGGTGTGCGGGCTGAACCCGGGTTTTTCAGACCGTTACCCGCACGAGATGTCTGGCGGACAGCGCCAGCGCGTTGGCATTGCCCGCGCGTTGGCGCTGGAGCCGGAGTTTATCGTCTGCGATGAGCCGGTCTCCGCGCTGGACGTGTCGATCCAGGCGCAGGTGGTCAACCTGCTGGAGGATCTGCGCGAGCAGTTCGGCCTGACCTACCTGTTCATCGCGCACGATCTGTCGGTGGTGCGGCATCTCTGCCAGCGCGTCGCGGTGATGTATCTGGGGCGCATCGTCGAGCTGGCCGACAGCGACGAGCTGTTCGACAACCCGCAGCATCCGTATACGAAGGCGTTGCTCGCTGCCGTTCCGGTACCGGACCCAAGCATCGAGCAGACGCGCGATTTCCGGCCAGTGCAGGGTGAGGTGCCGAGCCCGATCAATCCACCGTCCGGCTGCGTGTTTCATCCGCGCTGTCCGATCGCGGTGGATGCGTGCAAGCGGGCGCGGCCGGATACGCGTGAGGTGCGGCCAGGGCACTTCGTTGCTTGCAGCGAGGTACGATAGGCGAAGGACGGCAGCGAGGCGCTGCACGACAGGGAGAACAAGAAAGATGCAAGCAACCACGGTGACCAAGGGTCTGATGGCGGCCTGCCTGGGGGCGGTTCTCGCGGCGGGCGCGGCTGGGCCGAGCGCCGGGGAGGACACACCGAAGCACGGCGGGACTCTGACTTACATGATCCCGGCCGACGCGCCGCCAAGCCTGGATGCGCATCGAGAAACGACCTATGCGCTGGTCCACGCAATCGCGCCGTTCTACAGCGTGCTGATCCGGCTTGATCCGAGCAATCCGTCCGACACCACGCATTTCTTCTGCGACCTGTGCACCGAGATGCCGACGCCGACGGACGACGGGAAGACCTACACGTTCAAGATTCATGAGGGCGTAACGTTCCAGGACGGATCGCCACTGACCGCGGCTGATGTGGCGGCGACCTGGAACGCGATCATTTTCCCGCCGGAAGGTGTCTCCAGCGCGCGCGAGACCTGGTACACGATGGTGGACAAGGTCGAGGCGCCGGACGCGACGACCGTAGTGTTCCGCCTGAAATACGCCAGCCTGGCCTTCCTGCCGGCGCTCGCCGATCCTTATGCAATGATCTACGAGAAGAAGATCCTGGAGAAGGATCCGCACTGGTACGAAAAGAATGTGATGGGGTCAGGGCCGTTCTGGTTCGCCAGCTACGACCTTGGCCAGTCGATCAAGGGGACGCGCAATCCCAACTACTACCACAAGGGGCAGCCGTACCTTGATGGGTTCGTCGGCATCTTCTCGCCGAAACAGTCGGTGCGGGTGGATGCGATCCGCGGCGATCGCGCGGCGATGGAGTTCCGTGGCCTGCCGCCGGCGGCGATCAACCAGCTTCAGCAACAGCTTGGCGACAAGATCACGGTGCAAACCAGCGACTGGAATTGCGGCAACCTGATCACGCCCAACTCGCGGCGCAAGCCGTTCGATGACGTGCGGGTGCGCAAGGCGCTGCTGCTGGCGATCGATCAATGGCACGGTGCGCCGGCGCTGTCGAAGATTGCCAATGTGCGTACCGTCGGCGGCATCGTGTTTCCCGGCTCGCCGCTGGCGGCGACCAAGGCGGAACTGGAGCAGATGGCCGGTTTCTGGCCGGATATCGAGAAGTCGCGCGCCGAGGCACGGCGCCTGCTGAAGGAGGCTGGGGCCGAAGGGCTGACGTTCGAGCTGCTCAACCGCAACGTGGATCAGCCATACATGTTCGTCGGTACGTGGATCATCGACGAATGGAGCAAGATCGGCGTGCACGCGACGCAGAAGGTGGTGCCGACCGGCCCGTGGTTCGAGGCGATGCGCGACGGCAATTTCGCCGTGGTGGTCGAGGCCAACTGCAACGGCGTGGTCAACCCGCTGATGGACACGCAGAAATATCTGCCGCGTGCGGCGTTCACCGAGAACTACGGCGGCTACGTGGATCAGACCGAGATCGATATCTACAACAAGATGCTGAAGGAGACGGATTTCGCCAAGCAACGCGTCCTGATGCGCGAGTATGAGACCTACGTGGTCGATACCAAGGCGTATGAGTGGCCGATGCTGTGGTGGTTCCGGATGATCCCGGAACGATCCTATGTGAAGGGCTGGAAGATCGGTCCCAGCCATTACGTGAACCAGGACCTGGCGAATATCTGGCTCGACCAGTAGCGCGGGCCGCCGCGCCGACCATGCGGACGGCGTGTTGCGGCGGGGATCGCAGGACGGGAGGGCACTGATGTACAGCTACATCGCGAAGCGGGTGTTGATGACGATCCCGACGCTGATCGGGGCGGCCGCGCTGGTGTTCATCCTGATGCGGCTGATCCCCGGCGACGTCTGCGTGGTGCGGCTGGGTTCCGGCGGCGGATCGTTCAGCGAGCACTCGGTGCAGATGTGCCACGCCGAGCTTGGCATCGATCGGCCGATGATCGTGCAGTTTGTTGACTTCATCTGGGGCCTGTTCACGCTTAATCTCGGCAACTCGATGTGGTCCGGCAAGCCGGTTGTGCTGGAGATCGCCACCCGACTGCCGATCTCGATCGAGATTGCGCTGCTGGCGGCGGTGGTGGCCATCGTGGTGGCGATCCCGCTTGGCACCATTTCGGCGTTGAAGCAGAACACCTGGCTCGACCTTGTGGTGCGCACCGCGGCGATCGCCGGCATCGCCACGCCGTCGTTCTGGCTGGGCATCCTCAGCATCGTTCTTGTGCTGAACGTCACCCAGGCGATCACCGGGTCACCCTGGATGCCGCCGATCGAGTATGTGCCGCTGTGGAAGGATCCGATCCGCAATCTGTCGATGACGCTGCTGCCGGCGATCACGGTGGGGTACCGTTACGCGGCGGTGTCGATGCGGATGACCCGCTCGACGATGCTGGAGGTGATGCGCGAGGACTACATCCGCACCGCGCGCGCCAAGGGCCTGCTGCGCCGCATCATCATCAACCGGCACGCGCTGAAGAATGCGCTGCTGCCGGTGGTGACCTTGTTGGGGATCGAGTTCGCTTTTCTGATCGGCGGGCTGGTGGTCACCGAGCAGGTGTTCAACCTGAACGGCATCGGCCGGCTGTTCGTGCTGGCGGTGCAGAACCAGGATTACACGTTGACTCAGGCACTGGTGATGCTGGTCGTTGCGATTTTCGTGTTCACCAATCTCGTTGTCGATCTGACGTATGCGTGGCTCGATCCGCGCATTCGCTTCGCCTGAAGGGAAACGCGCCATGTCCACCAGCGCACCGTTCCATTTCGCGCCACAAGCCGTTGCCGAGGAGGTGGCGGAGATCAAGCGCTCGGCGCTTGGCACCGCGCTGGAGTTCTGCCGCCGCCAGCCGGTCGGCACGCTGGGGATGGTGCTGGTGCTGATCATCGCGGTGAACGGCCTGGGTGCGGAATGGATTGCGCCGTATAACCCGACCTCGAACGATTTCGCGGCGATGACCGAGGCGCCGAGTTGGACCCATCTGCTGGGTACCGACCAGTTGGGGCGCGACATATTTTCCCGCATCGTGTTCGGCGCGCGCACCGCGCTGATCGTGGGGTTCAGCTCGGCGATCGTTGGCGGGTTTGCCGGGCTGGTGCTGGGCGTGGCCAGCGCCTATTTCGGCGGCCGGATCGATCTGATCATGCAGCGGTTCATGGACATCCTGATGGCGTTCCCGCTGATCATCATGGCGCTGGCGATCGTGTCGATCTTCGGCACCGGCGTGCACAACGTGATCGCGGCAATCACCATTCCGCTGATCCCGCGTTGCGCGCGCGTGGTGCGGGCCAGCGCGCTGCCGATCCGTGAGGTGCCGTATGTGGACGCGGCGCGCGCCTGCGGGTTCGGGCACACACGGATCATTTTGCGGCACATGGTGCCGAACGTTATGGCCCCGTTCCTGATCATGCTGACGGCGTTTGTCGGGCAGGCGATTTTGGCGGAGGCGTCGCTGTCCTATCTGGGGCTGGGGGTGCAGGAGCCGGTGCCGGCATGGGGGTTGATGCTGCAGGGTGGCGCGGAGGAATACGCGACGACCGCGCCGTGGATCGCGGTGTTCCCGGGATTGGCGATCATGCTGACGGTGTTCGGGTTTAATTTGTTTGGGGATGCGTTGCGCGATGCGTTGGACCCGAAGTTGCGGGATCGGTGACCGCGGACCACGTTGTCGACGACAAGGGCGCTGCATGCCCCGCAAGCAAGGTTCACCACGAAGACACGAAGATCACGAAGAAGCTTCGTGAAGCGCTTCGCGCGGAGCGCTATCGACTTCCTGCTTCGTGCTCTTCGTGTCTTCGTGGTGAACCTTGCTTGCCGTAGATCGAACGCCAGAAGCGGTCACGCCAACGCGGCGGTCGCAACACGCAGCGCATGCAGCAGACGGTTGCGACCACGTGTTGCGCTGACGGTCAGGAAACGCGCGTCGTCGGTGTCCGGCGCGGTGTTCGCCAGGTCGCGCAGGGGTTGCAGCACGGGCCACGCCGGCAGCGGCAAAGCCGGATCATGGGTGAAACGATCGCCGGTCGTGTAATATAGTGGGTCCAGCGCACGGGACGCGCGCATCAGTGCATGGTCCGACGCGCCGCCGGCTGCTGCCGCGGCGCGCAAGCCCTCGGCGGCCGCGCTCAGGCCGCCAAGGTCGAAACGCCCGTCAAGCGCATCGCGCAACGACGCCAGTTCCGCCAGCAGCGCCCGGGCGTGCGCGGCAAAATCCACCGGCAGGGCCTTGTCGGTCAGCAGCCGATGCAGCGTGTGGACATAGACCTTGGTGTCGCGCACCAGGTTCGCCGGATCGATCTTGTCCAGCGTGTCGTGCGGCGTGTGCCACCACCAGCCCAGTGCATTGCGCATCTTCACGGGTGATGGCGGCTGCTCGCTCAGCGCGCCAAACATTGCGGGAATGCCGATGCCCCAGAACGATTGGTCGGATGAGCGCGACATGCGCTTGCCGGCATAGTCCTGGCCCGCCTGCGTGCCGATCGCGTCGGCCGCCAATGCGGCAAGCTCCGGCGCGGATGCGGTGTTCTTCAGCACCGTGGCGCCGATGCCGCCGGTGGAATCCACATTCACGTGCACGGCACAGCGTTGTTCCAGTTCCTGCCAATGCTGGTCGGCGTACCAGGTGGAGCCGGAATAACGGCCATGCGAATGGCCCGACCAGAAGCACAGCCGCAACCCGCGCCGCCAGGTGGCCTGCTCGCGCGCCAGCAGCCGGGCGGTTTCCAGCATCGTTGCGTTGGCGGCGCCGTTGTCCATCACGCCGTAATGCCAGGTGTCGTGATGACCGGAGAACAGAATGAACGGACCGTCCTCGCCCGGCCCGTCAAGGTCGGCTACCAGGATCGGCGTCTTGCGCCAGCCGGTATCCACCTCGGCGTGCAGCGTGACGCGCGGCTGCTCGCCGCGGGCCAGCCGGCTGCGTAACATTCCGCCGTCGTCATGCGACACGGTGCAAACGACGGTGCTGGGCAGATTGGCCAGGGTCTCCGGCGACGGGCTGCCCCATACCGGGGAGACGCACATCTCGTGCAGGTGCTCGTGCGGGCTGATCTGGACCTGCCCGACCGCGCCGGCGTGCGAGGACCGCGCCGCCTGTCCGGGGCTGGCGATGCCCTCGGTCAGCACGATGGCGCCGCGCAGGTCCTTGCCGGCGAAATCGGCGTCCTCGCCGTCGCCGATGTAGACCAGGCGGCCGGTAACTCCGCCCGGTGGCGAGGTGCGAGAGAACGAGTGCGTGATGCTGGTGAGCGCCTGATTGTCCACGTCGACGCGCGCCGCGCCGGGCAGGCTGATATAGGCGTCGTGCAGCAGCAGTTCCGTGCGGTAGCCGTAGTCGTCCATGCGTGCCTGGAAATACCGCAGGCTGGAAAGCTCGTCCGGCGTGCCCGACAGCTTCACCCACCTGGCCAGCTCGCGCATGTGTCCCATCAACACTGAACCGTCCACGGTATTGCAGAGTGCATTGCGGGTGTCGGACATCGGCGCCTCTCCCTTTCGTGGCGTGTCGGGCGGGACGGAAACCGCCGGATCACAGCTTGCCGCAGGTGCACAGCGGCGTCGATACTGTGGCCAAGCCGCGCGGCATCATCGCTCGGCAAGGGGCGGTGAATTGGGCGATGCGGCTATTGGCCATGACGGTGCGGCGTTGCCTGTGGATGCCGCCGACATTGTTGGGGCTGGTGCTGATCGTCTTCGCTGTCTCCCACATCATCCCGTCCGATCCGGCGCAGGTGATGGCTGGGGAAAACGCGACACCGGACCAGGTGGCGGCGCTGCGGCATCAGTTCGGCCTGGACCAGCCGCTGCCGCGGCAGTTCGTGCACTATGTCGCCGACGTGGCCACGGGGAACATGGGCATCAGCCTGTTCACCCAGCGCCCGGTTGCGGACGATCTGTGGGCGCGGCTGCCGGCGACGTTCGAGCTGGCACTGTATGCCATCGTGCTGGCGGTGGCGGCCGGGGTGCCGCTGGGCGTGGTGGCGGCGTTGCGGCGAAATTCGTTGCTGGATCATTTGGTGAGGGTGATCACCGTCACCGGCCTGGCGATGGCGGCGTTCTGGCTGGCGATCCTGGTGCAGCTATTGTTCTCGATGCAGCTCGGCTGGACACCGGTGCAGGGCCGGATCGATGGCTGGGGGCCTGATCCGATCACCGGATTCTACACGTTGGACGCGGTGCTGCGCGGTGATTGGGACACGCTGGGCCAGTCGCTGCGCTATCTTGCGCTGCCGGTGC
This sequence comes from uncultured Alphaproteobacteria bacterium, assembly GCA_963826975.1. Classification (GTDB taxonomy): domain Bacteria; phylum Pseudomonadota; class Alphaproteobacteria; order Acetobacterales; family Acetobacteraceae; genus Palsa-883. The sequence goes on from CAWGZJ010000005.1 coordinate 174,478, forward strand.
TGACGCTCGCCCTGCCGGCGATGGCGACGATCGTGCGCTTCACTCGCGCCGGCGTGCTGAACGTGATGTCGAGCAACTTCGTCTTTTACCAGACGGCGATGGGCATTCCCCGCCGCCGCGTAGTGTGGAAATACATCCTGCGCAGCGCGTTGATCGGCACGCTGACGCAGATCGGCCTGATCTTCGGCACCCTGATCGCCAACGCGGTGGTGGTGGAGACGGTGTTCGACTGGCCTGGCCTGGGCGGCTTCGCAGTGAACTCCATCCTGCGCTCCGACTACAACGCGGTGATGGGTTTTACCCTTTTCGTCGGCGTGGTGTTCATCATGGTCAACCTGCTGGTCGATGTCGCGCAGGCGACGCTGGACCCACGCGGCCGATGATGGCCGGATCAAGTCCGGCGATGACGCTGGTGGAGCGGGCATTCGCCCGCATTTACACGTGAGCCTGCTGCGCCGCCTGCTGCGCGACCGCTCGGCGCTGCTGGGGCTGGTGATCATTTCGGTCCTGTTGCTCGCCGCGGTGTTCGCGTATCCGCTGGCGACGTTTCCTCGGGATGTCAGCACCTACCACGTGGCGAACCGGCTGCTGCCGCCGGGTCCGACGTTCTGGCTCGGCACCGATCGGATGGGCGGGGACATTTACAGCCGCCTGCTGTTCGGCGCGCGGCTGACCATCATGATCGCGGTGGTTGCGACCTTGATGTCGGTACTGATCGGCGTGCCGGTGGGGTTGATCGCGGGCTACTACACGAACCGGGTCAGCGATCTGCTGATGCGGGTGTCGGACGTTTTCCTGGCGGTGCCGCAGATCGTGCTGGCGATCGCCATCGCGCAGACGTTGGGACCGGCGATCCAGAATGTGATCCTGGCGCTGTCGGTGACCTACTGGCCGTTCTGGGCGCGGCTGGTCTACGCGGAGACGCGCAGCCTGCGCAACGAAGTGTTCATCGAGGCGGCGGTGGCGCTGGGTGCGTCACCGGCGCGGGTAATGGTGCTGCATGTGCTGCCCTCGATCGCCTCGTCGCTGATCGTGCGCACCACGATCGGCATGGGCGGCGCGATACTTGTGGCCGCGGCGCTGGGGTTTTTGGGATTGGGTCCGCCGCCGCCGACGCCGGAATGGGGCCGCATGATTGCGGAAAGCCGTGCGTTCCTGCCGCAGGCGTGGTGGTACGCGACGGCGCCGGGTGTGGCGATCCTGCTTGTCGTGATGGGGTTCAATCTGCTTGGCGACGGGCTGCGCGACGCGCTTGATCCTCGGCTGCGCCGCAATGGGAACTAGACGTGTGGATTAGGCGCGCCGATGGGCACTGAACTGCTGTCGGTGCAAGACCTGTCGGTGTCCTTCACCACCGAGGGCGGCGTCGCGCGCGTGCTGGATGCGATCAGCCTGGCGCTGCCGGCGGGCGAGATCATGGGGCTGGTGGGTGAATCCGGCTGCGGAAAGACCACGCTCGCGCGCGCGATCCTGGGTGCTCTGCCGGCGAACGCGCTGGTGTCTGGCAGCGCGCTGCGATTCGATGGGCGGGACCTGCTGGCACTCGATCCGCGCGCGGCGGCCCAGCAGGTGCGCGGGCGGGCGATCACCTTCGTGCCGCAGGATCCGTTCAGTTCGTTCAACCCGCTGTTCACCATCGGTGATCAGATCACCGAGCTGCTGCGCTGGAAGTCGCCCGACTGCCATCCCGGCGAGCGTATCTACGCGCGCAGCCGCAAACGGGCTGACCGCGCGCGGGCGCTGGCGATGTTGCGCGCGGTGCAGTTGCCGGACCCGGAACGGTTGCTGACGAAATATCCGCACGAGCTGTCCGGCGGGCAGCGCCAGCGGGTGATGATCGCGATGGCGCTGCTGCCGGAGCCGAAGCTGGTGATAGCGGACGAGCCGACCACGGCGTTGGACGTAACGATCCAGGCGCAGATCCTGAAGCTGCTGCGCTCGCTGGCCAATGAACGCGGTGTGTCCGTGTTGTTCACCACGCACGACCTGGGGACCGCCTGGGAAATCTGCGATCGGGTCACCGTGATGTATGCCGGCCAGGCGCTGGAGACGGCACCGATCGGGAATTTCTTTCGCCAGCCGATGGTGCCCTATACACGGCTTTTGCTGGACAGCCTGCCGTCGCGCGACACCGCGCTACGCGGCATTCCCGGCGAGGTACCCAGCCTGATCGCGCCGCCGCCGGGCTGCCGCTTCGCCCCGCGCTGCCCGCTGGCCGACGATCCCTGCCGCGCGACGCATCCGCCACCGAGCGAACCCGCACCGGATCACCAGGTGCGCTGCCATCACCCGCGTGTCGCGGACGTAATGGCATGAGCGACGACGCGCCGATCCTGGAGTTGCATGCAGTGGAGACGCGGTTTCCGCTGCGCAATGCCTGGGGACGGCAGACCGGCTGGCTTCGCGCGGTGGATGGGGTGTCGCTATCGGTGGCGCGCGGGGAGATCCTGGGCGTGGTCGGGGAGAGCGGCTGCGGCAAGACCACGCTGGGCAAGACCATCGTCGGCATCCATCGCGCCAGCGCGGGGGACATTCGTTTCGAGGGGAATGAAATCGGCGCGCTGTCGCCGAACGCGGGCCGCGCGCTGCGCCGCCGGCTGCAATATTGCTACCAGGACCCAGGCGCATCGCTCGATCCGCACTGGAAGATCGGGCGGGCGCTGGAAGAGCCGCTGGTGATCCATACGAAGCTGGCGGCGGCGGAGCGGCGGGCGCGGGTGCGCGAGGTGCTGGCGGCGGTGGGACTGCCGGAGACACATCTCGATCTCTATGCGCACGAGATCAGCGGCGGGCAGCAGCGCCGCGTCGGGCTGGCGCGCATCCTGATGCTGCGGCCGAGCCTGGTGATCTTGGACGAACCGACCTCGGGGCTGGATGTTTCGGTGCAGGCGACGGTGCTGCGGCTATTCCTGGAATTGCGTGAGCGATTCGACCTGACCTACCTGTTCATCAGCCACGATCTGGCAGTGGTGCGGTTGATCTCGCACCGTATCGTGGTGATGTATCTTGGCAAAGTGGTGGAGACGGGCGCGACGGAACTTGTGTTCGATACGCCCGCGCATCCGTATACCAAGTCGCTGCTGGCCGCGGTTCCGGTGGTGGGTGGTGCGCGGGTGACGGAGAATTTCTGGCTGGAGGGAGAGCCGCCCAGTCCTACCAACCTGCCGAGCGGGTGCCGCTTCCGCACGCGCTGCCCTCGGGCGGCGGCGCGGTGCGCGGCGGAAGAACCGGCGTTGCGCGAGTTGGCCGACGGGCACATGGCGGCCTGCCATTTCGCTGAGTGAGACCGGGCGTCCGAATGATCGACGCTTCGGCGACACCCCCTCGTCATGTCGGCTCAGGCCGGTATCCACGACTTGCTTTTGTTGGACGAAGGCAAGTCGTGGATGCCGGCCTGCGCCGGCATGACGAAGGGGGCACCGAAGCGCCGATCATGGAGATCAGGCTACGTCGAAGCGATCGAGATTCATCACCTTGTTCCACGCGGCAACGAAGTCATGCACAAACTTCTGCTGCGAGTCGCTACATGCATAGACCTCGGCGGTGGCTCGAAGCTGGGAGTTCGAACCGAAGACAAGGTCGACACGGGTGCCGGTCCATTGCAGCTCGTTCGTTGCGCGGTCGCGCCCCTCGAACACGCCTTCGGAAGCCGGCTCCCACTTCGTCTTCATGTCGAGCAGGTTGACGAAGAAATCATTGGTCAGCGTCTCGGGGTGCCTGGTGAAGACGCCGTGTTTGGACTGTCCGGCATTGGCATTCAGGGCGCGCATGCCGCCGATGAGAACCGTTGTCTCAGGAGCGGTCAAAGTCAGCAATTGCGCCCGATCCACCAGCAGCTCCTCAGCCGATTGCACGTGTCCGCTTCGGAGATAGTTGCGGAACCCGTCCGCGGTCGGTTCAAGCACGGCAAACGAGTCCACATCGGTCTGCTGCTGCGACGCGTCCGTCCGCCCTGGCGTGAAGGGCACCGTCACATCGTGTCCGGCCTTCTTCGCCGCTGCCTCGACGGCCGCGCAGCCACCCAGAACGATCAGGTCGGCGAGCGAGACCCGCTTCCCACCGGCCTGCGACTTGTTGAATTCCTGCTGGATCTGCTCGAGCTTCTGAAGAACCTTTGCCAGTTGAGCCGGCTGGTTGACTTCCCAATCCTTCTGCGGTGCCAGGCGAATGCGCGCTCCGTTCGCCCCACCGCGCTTGTCGGAACCGCGGAACGTCGACGCGGACGCCCAGGCAGTCGAGACCAGATGGGAGATGGACAGGCCGGATGCCAGGATCTTTGCTTTCAGAGCGGCAACGTCCTGCGCACCGACCAATTCATGTTTCACGTCGGGAACGGGATCCTGCCAGAGCAGCGACTCGGCGGGAACCAACGGGCCGAGATACCGCGACCTGGGCCCCATGTCGCGGTGCGTCAGCTTGTACCACGCCTTGGCGAACGCGTCGGCCAGCTCCTGCGGATGCTCGTGGAACCGCTTCGAAATCGGCGCATAGATCGGGTCCATCCGCAGCGCGAGGTCCGTCGTGAGCATCATCGGGGCGTGCCGCCTCGACGGATCGTGGGCATCCGGCACGGTGCCCGCCGCGGATGCGTCCTTGGGAGTCCACTGGTACGCACCGCCAGGGCCCTTCACCAGCTCCCAATCGTAACGGAACAGGTTGTCCAGGAAGTTGTTGTCCCACTTCACCGGGCTGGTGGTCCATGCGCCCTCCAACCCGCTGCCGATAGCGTCGACGCCTTTGCCGGTGCCAAAGCTGTTTTTCCAGCCGAGGCCTTGCTGCTCGATGCCGGCGCCCTCGGGTTCGGGACCGACATATTGGCCGGGATCGGCGGCGCCGTGGGCCTTGCCGAACGTGTGCCCACCGGCAATTAGCGCAACTGTCTCCTCGTCATTCATCGCCATGCGAAGAAACGTCTCGCGAATATCGATCGCCGCGGCGAGCGGATCCGGCTTGCCGTTCGGGCCTTCCGGATTGACGTAGATCAGGCCCATCTGGACGGCGGCGAGAGGCTTCTCAAGGTCACGGTCGCCGCTGTAGCGCTGGTCTGCCAGCCACTTGCCCTCGGGCCCCCAATAAATGTCCTCTTCGGGCTCCCAGACGTCCTCGCGCCCGCCGGCGAAACCGAACGTCTTGAACCCCATCGACTCGAGGGCAACGTTGCCGGTGAGAATCATCAGGTCGGCCCACGAGATTTTCCGGCCGTACTTCTGCTTGATCGGCCAGAGCAACCGGCGCGCCTTGTCGAGGCTGACGTTGTCCGGCCAGCTATTGAGGGGCGCAAAGCGCTGTGTGCCGGAGGATGCGCCGCCGCGGCCGTCGCCGATGCGGTAGGTGCCTGCGCTGTGCCAGGCCATGCGAATGAAGAACGGCCCATAGTGGCCATAGTCGGCCGGCCACCAATCCTGCGAGTCCGTCATCAACGCATGCAGGTCCTTGATCACGGCACCCAGGTCGAGGCTGTTGAATTCCTCGGCGTAGTTGAACGCCTTGCTCATCGGATTGGACAGGGCGGAGTGCTGGTGGAGAACGTGAAGATTTAGTTGGTTCGGCCACCAGTCGCGATTGACCCTGGCCAGAACCGAGGTGTGTCCGTGAGCCCCGCCCGTCACCGGGCACTTGCTTTCGGCGTCCATGTTCTCTCCGATCGTATTCAGTCGTTTTTCGGTATGCTCGAACGAGGTGATGCCGCGGCGTGCACCGATCCTGTCGATGTCACCCGGCATTGCGGTGTCAACCCTTCGGACGCGCTGTCCCGTACGGTTTCGCCAAGAATTCGCAGAAGCTGTCGCGGCCGATTGAAATGCTACGTCTCCGCGCGCCTGGGGTTCGGCGCCGATATGGCGCGCGCACGCCGATCGTGCCAATGAGTAATATCGGCAATCATGATCGGAAAAATCGATGAGGACCCTGCCCACGCCGCAGCAACTGCGCTACCTGCTGGCGCTGGACGAAACCCAGCATGTCGGCCGCGCGGCGCATCGCTGCGCGGTGACCCAATCGACGCTGTCGGCCGGGATCATCCAGTTGGAACGGCAGCTTGACGCGCGGATCCTCGATCGCGATGCCGGCAAGCACGTGGTGTTCACCGCCCTGGGACACGATCTGGTGCGCCATGCGCGTCGCGCAATGGCGGCGCTGGATGCGATCGCCGATGTGGCGGATGCGGCACGGGCACCGCTGGGTGGGCCGCTGCGGCTGGGCGTCATTCCGACCATCGGCCCGTTCCTGCTGCCGCGGCTGATGCCGGTGCTGCGCGAGAGTTTCCCGCAGTTGCGGCTGCAACTTCGGGAAGAACTGACCGGACGGCTGGTCGATTGGCTGGAGGAGGCGCGGATCGACGCGATGCTGCTGGCGCTGCCTTGTGCGTGCGGCGACGCCTCGACGGTGCCGCTGGGGCGCGACGAATTCCTTGCGGCGCTGCCGAGCGGCCATCCGCTGACGGCGCGGGCGCGTGTGCCGGTGGCGGCGTTGGCGCGCGAGTTGCTGCTGCTGGAGGACGGGCACTGCCTGCGCGACCAGGCGCTGGCGATATGCGGGCAGCACGGGCTCGGCCATGGCGAGGCGGCCGAGGACTACGCGGCGACCAGCCTGCACATGCTGGTGCAGATGGTGGCGAGCGGACTGGGGGTGACGCTGCTGCCGCGGCTGGCGGTGGAAGGCGGGATCACCAACGGGCTGGCGATCGAGTTGCGGCCGCTGAGCGGGACGGGCGCGTGGCGGACGATCGGCCTGGCGTGGCGGCCGAACGCGCCACGCGCGGAGGAGTATCGCGCGCTGTTGCCGCTGATACAGGCGGCGTGCGCGGCGCGGGACGAGTCGGCGTGCGTATGAGCGGCAAGCGGAGGATGCGGGGCCGACTTCGAAGACTGGTGGATATTCCGGGGTGCTGTGCTATATATGACTAACTAGATGGTCAGGAGAGAGCCATGGGCAGCATCAGCCTCGCCGCGGCCAAGGCGCGCCTGAGTGAGTTGGTCGAGCGGGCTGGCAGCGGCGAGACGGTGCAGATCACCCGTCGGGGCAAGCCAGTCGCGCAGATCACCGCGATCGAGACACCCCGCAAGCGGGTCGACATCGCCGCACTGCGGGCGATGGCCGACGCCATGCCGCCACAGCAGGAGCCCGCCCGCGATTTCGTTCGCCGGATGCGGAATGAGGATCGCTATTGACGCTGTATCTCGACACCTCATTGCTGGTCGCGGCGCTGACCCGAGAGGCCGATACCGACCGCATGCAGGCGTGGCTCGATGAGCAGGAGCCGGATAATCTCGCGATCAGCGACTGGGTGGTCACCGAGTTTTCATCGGCATTGTCGATCAAGCTTCGGACCGGGCAAATCGAGGCGGCTCACCGAGCGGATGCGCTCGCGATGTTTCAGCGGTTGATGGCCGACAGCTTCACAATGCTACCGGTATCGGGGCCGCAGTTCCGCACGGCGGCTCGGTTCGCCGATCAGACCGCGCTGGGCTTGCGTGCCGGCGATGCTCTTCATCTCGTGATCTGTGCCGATCATGGTGCGACACTGTGCACGCTGGATCGGCGCCTCAGGTACGGCCGGGCCAGCGCTGGGTGTGAAAACGACACTGCTGTAATATCAGCGGCCCGAATGAGCGACTCTTCGGCGCTACCCCCGTCATGCCGGCGCAGGCCGGTGTCCACGACTTTTTCTTTGCTTCGACAAAGGCAAGTCGTGGATACCGGCCTGCGCCGGCATGACGGGGGGTAGCGGCCCGTGCGTCAATGTTTAGGGCCACTGGTATAACATCACCCCCTACGGCAGCCCCCTGCGACGGAGGCTAGGGCACCATCGCGCCTTCGGCGTTGACGTACAGCGCGTAGACGGACGTGCTGGCGCACATGAACAGGCGGTCCTTCTTCCTGCCGCCGAAACAAAGATTGGCGCAGCCCTCGGGCAGGTGGATCTTGCCGATCAGGTCGCCGTTCGGGGCATAGCAGCGCACGCCGTCCTCGGCCGGATCGCCGGCAGCCCATGCTGCACCAGACGTTGCCGTCAACGTCGCAGCGCAGCCCGTCGGTCATGCCGGGAGCGAAATCCTCGGCGAAGACGCGGCCGTTGCGCAGGCGCGCGCCGTCCACGTCGAACACGCGGATGTTGGCGGGGCCGCCATGCGTGATGCCGGAGTCCACGACGTAGAGTTTCGACCCGTCCGGCGAGAAGCCGATGCCGTTGGGACGGACGAAGTCATCCGCCACCACCGCCGCCGCACCGCTGCGCGGATCGAGGCGATAGACGTTGCGGGGCAGTTCCGCGGCCGCCTTGTGGCCTTCGTAGGGGCCGTCGATGCCGTAGCCGGGATCGGTGAACCAGACCGCGCCGTCGGCGGCGACCACCACGTCGTTGGGCGCGTTCAGTGGTTTGCCTTCGTAACGGTCGAGCAGCACGGTGATGCGTCCGTCCAGTTCGGTGCGGGTGACGCGGCGGGTGTCGTGCTCGCAACTGATCAGGCGGCCTTCGCGGTCGCGGGTGTTGCCGTTGGTGTAGTTCGACGGCGCGCGGAACACCGAAAGATGACCGTCTTCCTCCAGCCAGCGCATCATGCGGTTGTTGGGGATGTCGCTGAAGATCAGGTAGTTGCCATCGCGGAACCACACCGGGCCTTCGGCCCAGCGGAAGCCGGTGGCGATGCGCTCGATCGCGGCGTTGCCCTGTTTGTAGCGGAAGCGCTTGTCGAGTGGCTGTATGCGCGGATCGGGATAGCGCGTGTCGGGCAGGTTGCCGAGCGGCAGTGTCATTCGTTTCCTCTCCCAAAATGAGCCGTCAGAAGCTGATCAGCTTACGCTCTCGACGACCAGGCCCGCGAAGGTCAACATTCGCGACGACAGAGAGTTCTGATCGGTCTTTTACGGTCGAGGCAAGCTGATGTCCGCGGTCAATCCCCCAACCTACCTCTCCTGGAGCACCGGCAAGGACTGTGCGTTCGCGCTGTTGGAGACGCGCCGGCTGGGCCTCGCCAATGTCGTCGGCGTACTCACCTCGCTCAGTCAGGCCTACGACCGCGTCACCCATCACGGTGTTCGCCAGAGCGTCCTTGACCGGCAACTGGCCGCGCTGCGCCTGCCGTGCCGCAAGATCTTCCTGCCGCTGCCGTGCTCGATGGCCGACTACGAAACGATCATGACCGACGTCACGCTGCTGATCAAAGCCGAGGGCGTCACCCACATCATGTTCGGCGATCTCTTTCTCGAGCCGCTCCGCCTTTCGCGTGAGACCAAGCTGGCGAGTGTCGGTATGGCCGGGCTCTTCCCCCTTTGGAAGCGCGACACGGCGGCACTCGCGCGTGCGATGATCGACAGCGGTATGATCATCCACACGATCTGTGTGAAGGAGGCGTGCCTGGATGCGTCATACGTCGGGCGGCGGTTCGACCGTGACTTCCTTGCCCGCCTGCCGGCCGAGGTCGATCCCTGTGGCGAGAACGGTGAGTTCCACACCGTCGTGTCCGGAGGCCCGATGTTTCACGCGCCGTTCCCGCTGCAAATCGGCGAGATCGTCCACCGCGACGGCTACTTCTTTGCCGACGCCACGGCGTAGTCACGCAACGACCTGAATGTCCGCATTATGGCAAACATGTCATCGAGTGTCGGCGGGGCGCTCTCGAGCGCCTCGATGCGTGGATCGGGATAGCGCGTGTCCGGCGGGTTGCCGAGCGGCAGGGTCATTCGGTTGCCCCCCTTTTCAACACGGCCCGCGTATCACCGATCCGGCGGCTGCCCCGTCGGATCGGGCGGGGGAAACAGCGCGGGAAAGTCCATCGCCCCATGCAGCACGCGGTATATTCGCCGGGTCACCGGATGGTAGGCTATGACCCAAGGGGGCTCGACCAGGAAAAGCGTCGGCACTTTCAGCATCACATCATGCCGCCGATGACCAACCGCAACGCCGGATGCTATAGCCTTGACGCGCTCGAGCAACCGATCGCGACTGCGCCGAGCAGTTGCGGCCCCAAACTCACGCGCGCTGTATCGCAGGATGCCGATCAAGTCCCGTTTGGCACGCGGTGATAGATTCCCCGGCAATTCGCCCAGGAAGCCGGGCGGAAGCATTCACCGGGTCGGCCGGCCGGGTCGCTTGGTTGAAGCCGGTCGGTTGTCGGGCTCGTTCGCCCACTCCAGTTCGAGATCGACCAACGCGCGTCGCAGATCGTCCGGAGACACCGGTCCATCGCGCTCCATTTCGGCGGCGGCATCGTCGATCGAGGCGGCCAGCTCAAACGCCTGCTGCTGCGGCCGCGAGGTCGTGCCTGACCGCGTGGCGGTTGCGCGACGTCGCCCGGACTGCAACGTGTTGACCACGGCGTATCCTCTGCACCTCGGCTGCCGAAACCAGAGATGCGCGGGTCCGGCCGCCTTGTCCAGCGCCGCACGACAAATATGGTGCAACCGGCACCGCTGACGGTGTGATTGCATCACCCCGACGCATTGATCTGCTCCTTCGCGAACCCCGCCATCGTCGCGTAGCCGCGCACGATCGCCTCGCGCTCGGCGTGGGAAGCGACCTGCTCCACGTCGGTGAAGCCGTCCGGCGCGCGGGATTCCAGCACGTCGATCACCCGCTCCGGGCCACCCTTGCGGTTGTTCAGCACGATCTCGGCGGTCATCGGGCGGCGCTCCGCCTCGTAGGCCGCCAGCGCCGCCGGCACGTCCGGTCCCGCCGCCAGATGCCGCGCCAACGCACGCGCGTCCAGCACCGCCTGGCTCGCGCCGTTGGAGCCGACCGGATACATCGGGTGGGCCGCGTCGCCCAGCAGCGTGGCGCGGCCGAACGACCAGCGCGGCAACGGATCGCGGTCGCATAACGGGTATTCGTAGAACTCGCCGGACGCGCGGATCAGCGCCAGCGGATCGACGAAATCCAGGCGGAAGCGCTCGCGCACCAGCGGTTCCAGGTCCGCCAGGTCGCCGGGACGGTTCCAGTCCTCGCGACGCGGCGGGATGGTGGCGCCGTCGGCGACGCGGGCCATCACCGCCCAGTTCGTCAGCCGTCTGTCGGGCCGCGCCGGGTCGGCGTGGATCGGGTAGTAGACGAATTTTGCCGCCATGCCGCCGGCGATGATCATGGTGCGGCCGTCGAGCCAGCTTGGCCAATCGACGGCGCCGCGCCACAGCATGGTGCCGTTCCAGATCGGCGGCCCCTCGTTCGGGTGATACAGCGCGCGCAGCGTGGAATGGATGCCGTCGGCGCCGATCAGCGCGTCGCCGGTCGCCTCGAAAATGGTGCTGGTGCCGCGCTGTTCGAACGTCGCGGCGATGCTGGCGCGGCGTTCGGTGACCGCCACCAGACGGCAGCCGGTGCGGATCGCGTCCGGGCCGAGCCGTTCGCGCACCGCCGCCAGCAGCACGCCGAGCAGCTTGCCGCGGTGGATGGAGAATTGCGGCGTGTCGAGGCCGGCGTCGGTGCCGCGCAGCTCGCGCCATACCACCTGGCCGAAGCGGTTGGCGTAGATCAGCTCGCGGGTGCGGACGCCGGCGCGATCCAGTGCATCCAGCAGGCCGAGTGCGGCCAGTTCCTTGATTGCGTGCGGCAGGGTGTTGATGCCGACGCCGAGTTCCCGAGGTTCGCGCACCTGCTCGAACACCGTGCAGCCGATGCCGGCCTGATGCAGCGACAGGGCCGCCGCCAGTCCGCCGATGCCGCCGCCCACGATCAGGACCTGCATTGTTGCCTCCCCTGCCCTTCCTCGCTCGCTGTTGTAGAGCAGTTTCGGGCTGGCTTGGTGCTGGCGCGACCCTGGGTGCTCGATCGGTCGTGAGAAAAGTTCACCGCGGAGCGCGCGGAGAAGGCGAGGCTGGCGCTGTACGCGAAGCGCACCACCAGCTCTGCTGAAGTGACTTTGCAACTCCGTAGCGGTGGTACGAAGTGATGGTTGGACCACGAAGTCGCGGCGGTTCGGTCAGTCTGTCAGCCGGTGTGTTAGGCGCTGTCTTTGGTACCAACCAAGCGAAGTCATGTTTTTTTCCCGCAAACCGCCGGGCTGATGAGGCTTCCACGGGCGGTCGCCGGCGCATTCCACAACCCCGCGACCCGCGGCAACACCCTGGCGGTGACCATGGCGTTGCCGGTCGTAGTCGTCACGTTGCCCGCGTTGTTACGTATGCTGCTTTCGCCCGGTTCGGTGTTCTCGGCGCTGTCGCTTGCCGCCGCCCTGCTGATCGCCGCCTCCACCATCGCGCTTCGCCGCCGAGCCCGCGGCCGACGCACCAGCTTCAAACTCCTGCGCCGCGCCATTTTTCCTCGCTGGCTGATCCTCAGCGCGTCCACGCGCGCCGACCTCGGCTTCTGCCTGCTCAACACGATGGCGACCGGCGTCATAATCGGTTCGGCGGTGCTGTCGTTCCCGACGGTTGCGAATTGGACCGGCGCGGGGTTGGTCGCCGTCCTCGGCCCACGACCGGCACCATGTTTTGCGCCGCTGACCACCGCTGCGATCGAGACTTTTGCGATGTTCCTGGCCTACGAATTCGCGTATTGGCTGGACCATTATCTCAGCCACGAAATTCCGTTCCTGTGGGAATTCCATCGCGTCCACCACACCGCGGAGACGTTGTCTCCGTTCACCGTGTTCCGCGTGCATCCCGTTGATACGCTCGTTTTCTATAATGTCATGGTGCTGATCATGGCGCCCACAACCGCGATTACCGGCTTCCTGCTTGGCACCACCGGCCACGAACTTAAGCTTGATGGCGCCAACGTCATCGTCCTGGCCTACATGTATTGCACCTACCACTTGCAACATTCGCACATCTGGATCGCATTCACCGGCAAGCTGGGACGTATTCTGGCCAGCCCGGCCCACCATCAGATCCACCACTCCAGCGATCCCGGCCATTTCGGCTGCAACCTTGGCGCAGGCCTCGCCGTGTTCGACTGGCTTTTCGGCACGTTGCGTGTGCCCCTCCGGCGGGCCGAGCGACTTACCTTCGGGGTCGAACCGAGCCAGCACGCTCCCCACACCATTGCTGGCGGCCTGATCACCCCCTTTGTTCGCGCCTTCGGAGCGATCCCCGGTCTTCGTCGCGGGAGGCAACTGGTGGCGTCGCGGGTGTTGGCCCTTGGCAGCAACCCGGGGATGAGATCTTCGTCTGATTGACGGATGGAGTCTCGGGTTGAAACCGGCACCCTTCCGCTGGGCGGCGGCGGCCCATATAAGGCGCCATGATCGCCGGTTTCGTGAAGATGCATGGCTGCGGCAATGATTTCGTCGTGCTCGATGAGCGCGCGGCGCCGCTTGGCATCACGCCGGTGCGGGCGGCGGCGCTGGCGGACCGGCGGCGCGGCATCGGCTGCGACCAGCTTATCATCATCGAGGCGGCGCCGGAGGGGTCGAACGCCGACGCGTTCATGCGCATCCGCAACCCTGACGGGGCGGAGGCCGGCGCCTGCGGCAACGCCACACGCTGCGTGGTAGAGCGGCTGGCGGCGGAGACGGGGCGGCGGCACCTGGTGATTTGTACGGTCGCCGGTAATTTGCCCGCCGATCTGCTGGATGATGGTTGCGTGACAGTGGACATGGGGCCGGCGGGGCTGAACTGGACCGACGTGCCGCTGGCTCGGCGGATGGACACGCTGCATCTGGACCTGGCGGTCGGGCCGGTGGCCAATCCGGCCGCGTGCAGCATGGGCAATCCGCACGCGACTTTCTTTGTGAAGGATGTCGAGGCGCTGCCGATCGACACGCTGGGGCCGGCGCTGGAATGTGATCCGTTGTTCCCGGAGCGGGCCAATATCGGCTTCGCGGAGGTTCTGGGGCCCGAGCGGCTGCGGCTGCGCGTATGGGAGCGTGGGGCGGGATTGACGTTGGCGTGCGGTTCCGGCGCTTGCGCGGCATTAGTGAACGCGCATCGGCGAGGGCTGGTGGGACGCCGCGCGACGGTCGCGATGGATGGCGGCGAGCTGCAGATCGAATGGCGGGATGATGGGCATGTGCTGATGACGGGGCCGGTTGCCACCGCCTTCATCGGCAGCGTCGATCTGGCGGCGTATCCGGCATGAGCGTTGACATCCTGACCTTCGGCTGCCGGCTGAATGCCTATGAGAGCGAGGTGATGCGCGAACTGACGTCCCGCGCCGATCCCGGCGACACCGGCACGCTGGACGACACCATCATCGTCAACACCTGCGCCGTCACCGCCGAAGCCGAGCGGCAGGCGCGCCAGGCGATCCGCCGTGCCGCGCGTGCCCGGCCGAACGCGCGTATCGTCGTCACCGGCTGCGCCGCGCAGTTGCATCCCGAGGCGTGGGCCGCGTTGCCGGGCGTGACGCGCGTGCTGGGGAATGTCGAGAAGCTGCTGGCGGAAAGCTGGGCGCCGGATGCGGGGTCCGCGGTGGCGGATATCATGACGGCGCGGGAGACCTCGGCGCATCTGGTCACCGAGTTTGCCGGGCGGGCGCGGGCGTTCGTGCAGGTGCAGCAGGGGTGCGATCATCGTTGCACATTCTGTGTTATTCCGTTTGGCCGCGGGCCGTCGCGCAGCGTGCCGGTGGGCGCGGTCGTTTCGCAAGTGCGCGCGCTGATGGCGGCCGGGTTCCATGAGGTCGTGCTGACCGGTGTGGATATCGCCAGCTATGGCGGGGATTTGCCGGGCGCGCCTTCATTGGGGCAGTTGACAAGGCGGCTGCTGGCGCTGGTGCCGGAGTTGGGGAGGCTGCGGTTGTCCTCGATCGATCCGGCGGCGATCGATGCGGATCTGTGGCGGCTGGTGGAGGAAGAACCTCGGCTGATGCCGCATCTGCATTTGTCGTTGCAGGCGGGCAGCGATTTGATTTTGAAGCGAATGAAGCGGCGGCACTCGCGCCTGGATGCGTTGGCGGCGATCGCGCGGGCGCGGACGCTGCGGCCAGGGATTGCGATCGGGGCCGATTTGATTGCCGGGTTCCCGACCGAGACGGACGCGCTGTTTGACGAGACGTTGGCGTTTTTGGTCGAGGCCGAGTTGCCGTTCCTGCATGTGTTCCCATACAGCGAGCGGCCGGGCACGCCGGCGGCGCGGATGCCGGCGGTGCCGATGGCGGTGCGGCGGGAGCGCGCGGGCCGGCTGCGGGCGGTTGGGCAGGCGGCGGCGGCGCGGTTTTTGGCGGGGCAGGTTGGCTCGCGGATCGCGCTGCTGACCGAGGCGGACGGTGCGGGCCATTCCGAGCATTTTTCCCCTGTGCGGTTGAGTGCGCCGTGCGCGCCGAGGCGGGTGATAGCGGCGCGGGTGATTGGTGCGACGGCGGATCATCTGCTGGCTGAGGCTGCCTGATGGCGCTTGGTGCGTTCTTCTCGCGCCTCAAGCAGGGGCTGGCGCGTAGCACGCAGAAGCTGACCGAGGGTATCTCGGCAATCATCCGCAAGCGCCGGTTGGACGACGCGGCGCTGGAGGAGTTGGAGGAGTTGCTGATCTCGGCTGACCTGGGGCCGGCGGTGGCGGCGCAGGTGATCGAGGGGTTTCGTCGCACGCGGTTCGGCAAGGAGGTGAGCGAGGAGGAAATCCGCGCCGCGTTGGCCGAGGAGCTTTCCGCCATTCTGGCGCCGGTGGCGCTGGAGATGCCTGTTGATCCGGCACTGAAACCTCAGGTCGTGCTGGTGGTGGGCGTGAACGGCACCGGCAAGACGACGACGATCGGCAAGCTGGCGCAGATGTATCGCGAGCAAGGGAAGCGCGTGGTGATGGTCGCCGGCGATACGTTCCGCGCCGCCGCGGTAGAGCAGTTGCAGGTGTGGGGGCAGCGCACCGGTTGCGAGGTCATTGCGGGCGCGGCGGGGGCGGATGCGGCGGGGTTGGCGTTCGATGCGCTGACGCGGGCTCGGGCGCAGGGGGCGGACCTGCTGCTGATCGATACGGCGGGGCGGCTGCACAACAAATCCGCACTGATGGAGGAGCTGCGCAAGATCATTCGTGTGCTGCGCAAGCAGGATGTGAATGCACCGCACTCGGTGTTGCTGGTGCTGGATGCGACGACTGGGCAGAACGCGCTGGCGCAGGTGCGGGTGTTCAAGGAGATGGTGGATGTTACGGGGTTGGTGGTGACGAAGCTGGACGGGTCGGCGCGCGGGGGTGTGGTGGTGGCGCTGGCGGATAGTTTTGGGATCCCGGTGCATGCGGTGGGGGTGGGGGAACAGGCGGGGGATCTGCGGCCGTTCGACGCGGCGGAGTTTGCGCGGGGGTTGGTGGGGGTTTAGGGGTGAGCGGCCCGGGGTTGGTGTACTATAGGATTGATTTGTCTTCGCGCAGGTGAATGAGCAGCGTGGTCGAGGGCATGTCGTGATGGGACCTGGGCGATAGACCCTCTGCAAGCAGTTAAGCAAGGTTTTGACACGGCAGAAAAATGAAGCGGCGCGGGAAGCATCGAGAACGATTGACGCTTCGCGCACAAGCGCATCTGGCGTGCTCCGCCGACTTTTTTGGGGCGCGCTAATGAGGCAACAAACTATGGTCCTACCCATAGCTCCTTCGCCCTGCTCAGTAGCAGGTCGGCGCGTTCAGCGATCTCCCTCTCGCGCCAGTTCGGCTGGTCGAGTATCCACCGATTTAACTCGATATGGGTGCTCGTCAACTTTTCCTTCTTTTCGGGGAACGACAAATTACCTAGCTCCGCATTGTACCCTGTCAGAGTCAGATTTCCCAATGTTCCCACCAGACGCGCATGCGTCTCCTTAGCATCGCCGCCAAGTTCAGCGAGCCAAGTCTCCGTGACAGTCTGAGGGAGAACATGTTCGATGGTAGTCGATGCGAGGTCGACTGGTTCTTTATGCTGAAACGACTGCTCGAGGCGGCAAAGAATAAAGCGTGTCGCGCCACGCCCATATTGTGGCTGATTCTTAAAAGCGTCGCTAAATTCCACATCTGAGGGAAACCGACGACCACCGGCCCCCGATGACATAGAGGCACGCAGCCAGACGGTATGTTGGTTGGTAGGAAAATTCCTGGTCCATTGGAGAAACAGTTTGTTCAGTGCATTGGTCGGTACCGCGCAAACAGCGAGACGAACCATAAACGACTCGATTAGGCCAAGGCAGAATTCCAATTCATTAGAGACGAGTGACCCAGTCTTGCGTGCGTCCAAAAGTCTAAGCAGTAGTGGGTACCAAGTAGTAACGTCCAAGGCCTTGATGTTCTCTAGCCGACGCCGGAGTGCAGGGTCCGGTTCAAGCGTTGGGGCAAGGATGCTTGCATAAACTCCCGCGAACTCCTTCATACGCTGGACTTCCCGCTCGACTACCTCAGATGCCTCCATCTCCTTGAGACGCTTCTTAGTCGCCGCGTAAATCCCCCCCTGCAGGATATTGTCACCATCTTTCATTGCGTAGTGCCTAAGGAACTCCGTCAGGTTATATCCCAACTGCTTCTCCATTGGAGACCAGGTACCTGGGAATATATCCGCTCCTGCTCGCCGCCAACCGACACTGAATGGCGAAACCGCATCAGCAAATAGTTCCGGACCAGATCAGCCTGCGTCAGAGGCTCGCCCTTGAAATTCAAGCTCTCAAAAATTAGGTATGGGTCATCTTCGTCGCCGAGGTTGATCATCACTACCTGCAAGGCATGCTCGATGGTCGTGAGTACCCGTCCAGCATCGACACCTTCGTCGCCATTGTTGTCAATTCCACTGACCAGTTGGCGCTTGAAAAAATCATACGCCTCGGCCATCAGACTGCCATCGCGAGGAACCTGCCGGTCTAGGACAATTGCCCGGTAGCGATCACGGTCTGCCTGGGTTGGCACAAATTTTAGCATATCTTCGGGATCGCGGTACCTGTTTGTTAGGTAAACTTCGTGGATCCGATCTGCTGTGTTCTTGTCCACCGTATCGCGGAGTGCGCATAGCAAGAGAGAGACCGTGGTCAACCGTTGTTGCCCGTCGATGATCAAGTACTTACTGACACCAACTGGGACACTCCGAGCAGGCACGGAGACTATGGCACCCATGAAATGTGTGGATTTCTCGTCCAGATCATACTGGACCATCATGTCGTCCCAGAGGGTTTGCCAATTGCTCCTTTTCCATGAGTAGGGACGTTGGAAAAGGGGGATCAGATTTTGCTTTTCCCCGTTAAAGTACTGGATGACCTTGGCCGGGGACGCTTCCATAGACTTTTACCTTTCGTTATGTCGTCCAATCATCATCGACATATCGCGCGCTGCTTGTCCAGGCCGATAGTTGCCGAGAGCCGCCACAGAGGCATTGATCCGATGGATCGCATCCCAGCATGTGGTCGAGGTACTCCGTCCTCCGCGGTGCCTTGCCGTTCATACCGGTTCGGCTTCCGCCAGAACCCGCGCGCGCAACGCGCCGCGCAGTGCGCCCGCCGTCGTGACGTGGACCGGGATGCCCATCAACCGTTCCAGTTCCAACTCGATCGCCGCGAGATCGAACAGGCTGGTGCTTTCGGTGGTGTCGACCAGCAGGTCGAGATCGCTGCTCTCTTTGTCCTCGCCCCGGGCGATCGATCCGAACACCCGGGGATTGCGTGCCTGATGTGCCTCGACGATGCGGCGAACGGACGCGCGATGGGTCTCGAACGCTTGTGATGGTCTGGCGGGCATGCGGGACCTCCTGTCCGCAGGGTAGCACAAGGTGGTGATCGCCGCTCCGATGTCGTCCAAGCTGGCGTGTCAGTGTGCGCCCTCGCGGAAGAACCGTAGCGCCGATTCGATCGGCAGGAACATCCGTCGCTCCGGCTGCGGCAGGTCGATGAAGCCGTGGTGCTGATAGAACCGCCTTGCGCTATCGTCCGTAGGATCGACCACCACCGCGAAGCTGGCGATGTCAGCCCGCGCCACGCGGGCCACGGCATCAGCCAGCACGACGGCACCAAGCTTGCGGCCCCGAAACGACGCCGCGACCGCCAGCCGGCCAAGCAGCACGGCGGGGATGGTGGCGGAGCGCGGCAGCTTGGCCGCCATGGCTTCGGGCAGCTCCCGCAACAGAACGCTCGTCGCCGCAAGCGTGTAGTAACCGGCTAACGTACCGGTTGCGGCCTCGACAACAACGAAGCAGGTGGCAATCCGCCGGCGGACATCCTGCGAAGCCTGCTGCCGGAGATACCGGTCGAGCGGTTCAACACCGCAGATGAAGGATGCTCGATCATGGGTGCCGGACAGCGGGATGATGCTGAACGGCGCATCGCTCACGCCGGTTTCACCAGCCGCCGATGGTGCTCGAAGGCGCGCTGCATCGCGGGGGCAAGGTCGGGTGGGTCGATCAGCATGGCAGCGAAGCGCTCGGAGGCTTCACGCGACAGGCGGATGACCTCCATCTCGGCGATGTCGCGCTGGACCGCAGAGCGCAGCGTTGCGGTGACGTAATCGCTGACCGATCGCCCCTGGACTTCAGCGACGCGGCGCAATTGCTGCTGCAATTCCGGGGTGATGCGCGCATCGAGGCGCGACGTCTTGCTGTGGGCGACGGACGGCATGGGGTACCTCTGTGTGGGTTGTACGACTTCATGCCGTACATGTCAAGCGCGCCAAATGCGGCTGGCCTGTGGTGACGGGCCGCATTGCGAGTGAACGATAGGTTCGCCATCGCGACATCGGCGCGGTTGCCCGACCCTCACCCGGCGGGCTGCGCCTGCCGGCCTCTCCCAGGGGGAGAGGCAAAAAAATCAGGCGGCGAGGGCGGTGGTCAGGCCTCGGCGGACTTCGGCGAGCATGCGTTCGACGGCGGTGGTGGTCGCGGTCAGGCTTTCCAGTGGGGCGGCACCCGCATCGGTCAGCGGCGGCGTTGCGTCGCCGGCGTCCGCTACCACCTCGGTCTCGCCGTTCATCGCCGCGCGGGCGTTGTTGGCGAGGTCCAGGCAGGCGTTCAGCGCCGGCATGGCCTCCTCGGCGAAGCCACCCTGCGCCAGCAGCAGCGCCATGCGCAGCTTGCGCTCCGCCCCGCCCAGCCATTCGGCGCATTTCGCCAGGCGCTGGCGGGTGACGGCCTCGGCCGGCGGCGGCAGGCTGGGCGAGCGCACCAGGTCGCGCGCGTTCTCGCCGCCGGCGTGCAGCAGGCCGGAGGCGGTCAGCCGCTCGATCGCCTCGTGGGTGGCGCGGTCCATGACCTCGACCGCCAGACCTTCGATGGATGCGGTGCCTGGCGACGTTGCCGCCCGAGAAGCTGTGTCCGGGGAAGCACCATCCGAGGAAGCCGTGCCGGTCACTTGAGCCAGATGCTCCCGCTCGCGCACCACGGTGGCGGCGTCGGCGTCCAGCACCGCAACGAACACCTCCTTCCCATCGTTCCCCTTGCGCGAGGTCAGCAGCAGCAATGCGTCGCCGTGGCGGGATTGCAGATCGGCGCGCAGCCGGTCGGCTGGCGCCACCGGTTCCAGGTCCGGCGTCGCACCCGCCGGCGTAACGATCGCCGGCGCGCCGGCGTCGCCCAGCATCATCGCCATGCGTTCGACAAACGCGCTGCGGCCCGACGGCATCTTCACCACGCTCAGGTCGCCGTCGCGGTCCAGCACGCCGTCGGCCAGCGCCTGCTTCTGCGCCAGCAGGTGCAGCATGGAGTGCTCGAGGCTATCCTCGGTGACCAGGTTGATCACGTCCACCGTGCGCATCTGGTTCTTCCGCCAGGCGCGCGCGATGCGCTGCTCCAGCCGCGCCGGGTTCCATGGCAAGTCCAGGTTGATGATGGCGCTGGCCGCCTGCAGGTTCAGCCCCACCGCGCCGCTGTCGGTGGACAGGAACAGCCGGCAGCCCGGGTCACGCTTGAATCGCGCGATCTCCGCCCGTCGGCGCTCCTGCGGGACGGAACCGGTGTGCCAGGCGAATTCCAGGCCCATTTCCTCGGCCAGTTCGCGCACCAGGAACAGCATGCGTTCCCATTCCGAGAACAGGATGATCTTGCGGTCGGGCTCGGCCACCAGTTCGGCCAGCACCCGTTCCAGCTCTTCCAGCTTCGGGCTGATCCGGCAGTTGGGATCGAGGATGTACGGCGTGTCGCAGACCATCCGCATGCAGGCTAGCAGCATTTGTAGCCGCTCGAATTCCTGCTTGGTCAGGGGTCGGCGTTGCGCCGCCGCGATCAGCCTGGCCGCTTGCCCATGGTAGTCCTCATAGCGCGCGCGCTGCTCGTCGTGCATGGGGACCATGAAGGTGGTGACCGTGCGGCCGGGCAGTTCCGTCTCCACGTCGCGCTTGCGCCGGCGCAGCATGACGGGCGCGAGGCGGTCCTTAAGGTCCTGAAGGTTCTTGTAGTTGGTCGGGCGGCCGCGCTCGTCCAGCTCGTAGAAATCGCGATTGAAACGAAACAGCGGGCCGAGCAGCCCGGGATCCAGGAATTGAACGATCGAGTAGACCTCGTCGATGCGGTTCTCCAACGGTGTGCCGGTCAGCACGAAGGCGTAGGGCGCGGCAAGCGACTTCACCGCGCGCGCGGTCTTGGTCTGCCAGTTCTTGATGCGCTGCGCCTCGTCCAGGATGACGATGTCGGGCTTGACGCGCTGGTTGATGTCGGCGGCGTCGGCGACGACCTGCTCGTAGTTGACCACGGTGAAGAAGGCCGGGTGATCATACTGGAACAGCCGCGCGGCGCGGCTGCCGTTGACCAGTTTCGTTTCGGCACCGCTGAACCGCGCGATCTGCTCTTCCCACTCGCCTTTCAGGGACGCCGGGCACACCACCAACACGCGCGCGACGCCGCGCAGCTTGCGCAGCAGTTCGGCGGCGGCGATCGCCTGGATGGTCTTGCCGAGGCCCATGTCGTCGGCCAGCAGCGCACGCTCGCCGAACGCAAGGTGCAGCATGCCCTCGCGCTGGTAGGGCAGCAGGGGATGGCGCAGCAGGTCGAACGTTTCGCGGCCGGCTTCCACGTCGGCAACGAAACGGTCGCGGGCTTCGGCACGGGCGGCGCGGCGGTTGGCGTCGGCGATCCAGGGGGCGAGCGAGCGGGAGATGCGGATGTGCGCCTGGGTGGCTGGTTCGGCTTCCGCAACGGCCGCGATGGCCGCTTCCAGTGTGGCGGGCGAGGCGTCGCTCAGCGTGCCGTCCGTGGCGACGAAGGGTGCCAGCAAGGTTTGCGCAGGTTCCGCCTGCGTTGCCGGCCACAGCAGGCGCGGCGTCGTGTCGCCGTCGCGCGGGACGAACAGCTCGACCCGGGGGTTGCCCTGGCGCGCGGCGGCGGTGAAGGCACGCTTGCCGCGGCGGCGCAGCGCGGCGAGCACGCCCTCGATATGCTTGCAGGTGCCGAGGCCGTTGACGCGGTTATCCGCGCAGCCGCACGAATTCAGCCGCTCGGTCAGGCTGCGGAGTTCGACCTCGTAGCTGCCGCCGGACGCGGAGCGGACACGGAATGTGCCGAAATAGGGGTGCGCGGGTTCGAGTGCCTCGACGCCCGTGATCTCGGTCTGGCCGCGCCAGCGCCGGCGCTCGATCTCGTCCTCGTCGTTGGAGAGCCAGCCTTGGAGTGGAGGCGCGCGGTCGAGAACGCGTCGGGCACGGGTTTGGCCCTTGCGGCGGCGCGGTGCGCGGTCGGATGTGGGGGTGTGTTGGCTCGGGGAAGTTGTGCCCAAGGTGGCCTCGCTGTTTGAATGGGGCGACTTGGCGGCTCCCGCCCATTGTGCGGGGTGTGGGGCAGGTGCCACAAGATATCGGATGTGAGGGGAGGCCGGATATCCGCGCGGCCGGGGACCCCCAAAGCTCGGGCCTCGGCGTCGTAGCGGGTGTAGGAGGCGCCAAACCGGGCGGTGAGGAAGCATTCCTCGTCGGCGATGTTGCGCAACAGCGCCCGGAATGTCGCCTACCGACCCAGTGCGGCCACTCGCTTGATTTAGGTTGGCCCTTCCTGACCGGGGAAGTTGTGCGGCGCGATCCTCCCAAGATGTGCGCCGAAGATCGCGAGTTCCCTACCGTAGTCTCTGGTCACGTCGAGCCGGGGTGGTAACCTGTGCGGCCAGGACAAGCCGCCACGACCAACGCGCAGGCGCTTCGGCAGCCGGCGCCGCAAATGTGCTAAGGTCGACCGGATTTTGCCGGTTGGGCGGGAGCGTTCCAATGATGCTGCAGGGCCAGTGGGGGACCGATCGTGTTGGTTGAACAACTGAAGCTATCGAACCTTCTGAGTTTTGGAACGAACCCTGATCCGCTCGTGCTGGGCGCGCTCAACGTCGTAATAGGCCCGAATGGATCGGGCAAATCCAATCTGCTGGAGGCGATTGATCTGCTCCGGAGTGCTCCCGACCAACTCGCCAAACCGATCCGTGAAGGTGGCGGTATCCGCGACTGGCTATGGAAGGGGGAGAAGGGAACACCGACCGCATGCATCGACGCGATCCTGGCTAATCCAAAGGGACCCACCAGTCTTCGCTACGTTATCTCATTCACCGAACTGGCTCAGCGTTTTGAAATCGTGGACGAGCGCATTGAAAACGACAAGCCGGATGCTGGTCATGCACAACCTTACTTCTATTACCAATTCCAAAACGGCCGTCCCGTCCTGAACGTGCGGGGAGACAAACGCAGACTGCAAGGCGAGGATATCGACGTCGAGCGTTCTATTCTCACTCAACGTCGCGATCCAGACCAATATCCCGAGATCACCTTTCTTGCGGAGACGTTGCCGAAAATCCGTTTGTACCGCGAATGGAGCTTCGGCCGCTATACCGTTCCACGGCTACCGCAAAAGGCTGATCTTCCCAACGACGTGTTAGAGCCCGATGCCAGCAACCTTGGTCTGGTACTCAATCGTCTGCGTCGTGACCCAGCAGTCAAGGCGCGGTTGCTCGAGGCGCTCAAAGCTCTTTACGATGGCATCGACGATTATGATGTCCAGATTGAGAGTGGTACCGTTCAGGTCTTTTTTTACGAAGGCAGAATAACTATCCCGGCGACACGTCTGTCGGATGGCACACTGCGCTACCTTTGCTTGCTGGCAATCCTCTGCCACCCCAATCCGCCGCCTTTGGTGTGTATCGAAGAGCCAGAGCTGGGGTTGCACCCGGACATCCTTCCCGCGCTCGCCGGCTTGCTACGAGAGGCCTCGGAACGTTGTCAGCTCATCGTCACCACGCATTCGGATGTCCTTGTAGACGCCATGACGGACACACCGGATGCCGTGCTCGTTTGCGAGAAGCAAGACGGCGCGACGAATCTTCGTCGACTATCGGCGACCGATCTTCAACCCTGGTTGGAACGCTATCGCCTGGGTGAACTGTGGACGCGAGGCGATATCGGCGGAACGCGATGGTAGATATGCTTCTTTATGTCGAAGGCGGTGGTGATGCCAAGCTACTGCGAACCGCGTGCCGCAAGGGATTTTCGGAGTTTCTTCGTAAGGCTGGGCTGAGAGGCCACATGCCACGCATTGTGGCGTGTGGGGGACGCAGGCAAGCCTACGACGATTTCTGTACTGCACTGAACCAGGGAAAGCATGCTGCTATGCTGCTGGTCGATAGCGAAGATCCAGTTACTGTTGAATTGCCCTGGACGCATCTCCTGCAACGGTCCGCCGATGAGTGGCCGACACCATCGGATTCCGCGGATGAGGACTGCCACCTTATGGTTCAGTGCATGGAAACCTGGTTTCTGGCTGACCGAGATGCCCTCAAGACATTCTTTGGCCAGGGCTATAACGCAGCTGCACTGCCTGCTGCGGAGAACCCCATCGAGTTTGTGTCAAGGCAGTCGGTGTCTCAAGCGCTGGCCGAGGCGACCAGGCACTGCAAGACCAAGGCACCCTACAAGAAAGGCGAACATTCGTTCGACCTGCTGGCGCGCATTGATCCGGGCAAAGTGGCGGCTGCCTCAAAATGGGCCGTCCGCTTAGTGACTACCATCAAGATCAAGATGGGCTGCTGAGATCCTGCCGCCCGCTCCCGACCCTCCGCAGATGTTCAAACCGAGAGACCAGCCGCGGCTTCCGTGCTTCCTCGCTGCTCCTCCACGTTAGATTGTCGCTTGCTTTCATGCGGACAGTCGAGCGTCTGGGTCGGCCTGACCTGACGCGCGAACCTCTACCCACGCGGCCACGGTACCAGCGCGGGAACCTCGGCACGATACCGTGCGTAGGCGTCGCCGAACTGGGCGGTGAGGAAGCGCTCCTCGATGGCGATCTTGCGCAGGAACGCCAGCGTGATCAGTGCGAGCGCGACGAAGCCGCGCCACTCGGCCTCGGCGATGGCGCTGCCCAGGATGGCGAGCAGGATGCCGGTGTAGATCGGGTGACGCGCAAGCTGGTATGGGCCGGTGCGCGTCAGGCTGTGGTCCTGCTTCAGGGTCACCGTGCCGCTCCAGTTGCCGGCCAGGTGCACGCGCGCCCAGACGGCGAAGCCGAGCCCGAGGGCGACCAGCGCGGCGCCGGACCAGAAGCTCCAGACGGTCTGGGGGTAGACGAGCATCGCTAGCCACGGGCCGGCGAAGCGGCGGGAGGTCAGCAGCGCGGCACCGAGGCCGAGAGGGATCAGGTGCGACAGGCGCGAGCCGATGGTCTCGGCGCGGAGGGTCCGCTTGGTGCGGAACGCGGAAATTATCCAGCCGGCTAGCCAGAGCTGCCAGAGGGTCGGGATCAGGGCGTGGTAGATGGTTTGCATGGCGGTAGCGTAGACGGGTTCGATCGCGGGAGGGAACGATGGGAAACTCGGCTTGGCCGATGACTGAATATCATCCCACTGCGCGGGCAGCGAACGACGGCGGTGGAAGGCGGTTGACGCCGGCGTTCCGGGGGCGAGGTTGTTGCGCATTCGTGGCAGGACCCTCACCCTCGTCGCTTCGCGCCTCGACCTCTCCCGCAAGTGCGGGAGAGGTGAAGAAGGGGCGATCCGCGGCCGTTATTGTTACGCTCGTGCGGTGTCGCGCTATCCACGCAGCATATCCGCAATCGTGTCGGCCAGCTGTGCGATCGCCCGGCTCATTGCCTCGACCAGTCCCGCGGTGCCCGGCGTCGTTGGCGGCACGGACAGGTGGATGTCACGCGTTGCGGGAGCGCGCCCAGTCACCTCGACCTGCGCGATCAGCACGACCGCGCCGGTCGCATCGGCGTCCAGCCGCTGGATGTTGATCGCCACCGTGGCAGCCGCACTGATGGTGATCGCGCCGCTCTCGGCGAACACCGTGCTGCCGGGCAGGCGCTGCGTCAGCTCCTGCACCAGCACGCGGCTCAACATGTTGCCGAGCGGCTCGCCCCACCACTCGTTGCTCAGCACGTCGAGGCGATATCCCTCCGACGAGCGAACGATCTGCGAACGATCCAGATAGCGCGCCAGGCCGATCTCGCGCAGTTCTACGGTGCGCGGCGCGGCCGGTTGGGACGCGCCCGGCGTGTCGGCACCCTGTTGCGGCGCCAGAACGTAGAGCGTCGGGTTGGGAGACGTGCAGCCGGCTGGTGCGGCGGCGAGCAGCAACAGCAGGCGGCGACGCAGCATGGCGGCTACTCCGGTCCCTGGTCGGTGCGGCCGCGGATCAATGCCTCGGGATGGCGCGACAGCAGGTCGGCCAGCACACGGACCGATCGCGCGGTGTCGGTAAGTTGCAGCATCAGGCGATCAAGGTCGCGGTTGAATCCGGAATTGCCGCCGTAGCCGCTGTCCACCGAGCCAAGCAGCTTGTTGAGCCGCTGCACCGCCTCGTCCAGCCCCTGCGCCAGCTTCGGCAGCTTCTGCAGTACCGGCTCGACCCCGGCGTCGGTATGGCGCACCAGGTTCTGCAAATCGGCCAGCGTCTCCTGCAGCGCGACCACCGCTGCGTGCAACTGCTGGTCGTTGACCAGCTTGTTCGCGCCGCTGAGTGTCTCGTTCAGGTTCTGGCCGATCTGTTCGAGCGGCAGGTTGTTGAGCTTGGCCAGGATCGCGCTGGCGGATTGCGCCAGATCGCTCAGTCCGCCGGTATCCGTCGTCGGCAGCACGAACAGCTTGCCGTCCGTGCTGAGATCGGCCGCCGGAGCGCCCGGCTGGATGCCCAGCGCGACCTCCTTCTGGCCGGTCAGCAGATTGCTGGTGCCGAGACTTGCGCGCAGGCCGCGATGCACCAGAACGCGCAGCGTGCTGATCAGATCGCTGCCGCCCGGAAGCTGCAACTGGCTGATCCGTTGTGGTTCGATATCGAACCGCACCGCCACCACCACGCGGTCCGCCGCCTTGTCGTACCACAGGTCCACGCTGCTGACCTCGCCGATCTGCAGGCCGCGCAAGGTTACCATCGCACCCGGCGTCAGGCCGGCGGCGGAGCCGGTGAAGTAGGCGATGAACTCGATACGCTCAGTGAACTTCGCATGCTCGGCGTCGTCGCGGTCGGCGTACAACCGGAAGTCGTGGTTCGCGACGCTGACCGGTGTCTGGGCAGCTTCCGGGCCTGTATCGAACGCGACGCCGCCCAGTATCAGGGCGCGCAACGATTCAAGCTGGAGCTGCACGCCCTTCGGGCCGAGCTCCACCGTGGCGCCGGAGGCGTTCCAGAAGCGCGAGCCGTCATGCACGTAGCGATCGAAGGGGGCGCGGACGAAGGCGTGGATGGTGACGCTGTCGGCCATGTTGGCGATGTCCCAGCCCAGTACCTGGCCGACCGTCAGGTCGCGGTAGAACACCGGCGAGCCAAGGCTGACCGAGCCGATGCGCGCCGCGTGCAGCAGGAAGGTGGTGCCGGGCACGTCGGACAGCAGCACCGGCGGGTCCTCCAGCCCGAGGAACTCGCGCTGCGGGGCACCGTTCGGCGTGCCGGGCAGCAGCTCGATATAGGCGCCGGACAGCAGCGTCTCGAGCCCGGAGATCGATCCGGCGAAGAAACGTGGTTTGACCACCCAGAACTTCGCCGTCTCGGTCAGCAGCGGTTCCGCCGAACGGTTCATTCGGATGGTCACGTTTACCTTTTGCAGGTCTTTGCTAAGGGCCACGGTCTGCACCAGCCCCATGTCGACATCCTTGTGGCGGACGTGGGTCTGGCCCGCCACCAGGCCCTCGGCGGTCTCGAACGTCACGGTGATCAGCGGACCGCGACGGGTCAGCGTGTCCCAGGCGATCCACAGGCCGATCAGCGCGGTGACCACCGGGATCGCCCAGATCCAGGAGATGTGCCGCCCGCGCGGATGGACGGCCGCCACGGGATGCGGTGGCGGCGGATCGCCGATCGGCGAGTCACTCATGCGCGCGCGTTCTCCATCAGGCAGCATCCCACATCAGGCGCGAGATCGAAGGTCTCCGCCGCGAACATTGTCAGGATGACCACCCCGGCGAACGCGATGGCGCCTGGGCCGGGATTGATCGTCACCAGCGCGCCGTAATGCACCAGCGCCACCAGGATGGAGATCATGAACACGTCGATCATCGACCAGCGCCCGATGCCTTCGACCAGGCGATACATGACGGTGCGGTCGTGCAGCCGCCATCGGCTGCGCCGCTGGGTGGTGATCAGCAGGATCCCAAGGCAGACCAGCTTCACGACCGGCACGGCGATCGAGGCGAAGAACACCAGCAGCGCCAACGGCCACATGCCGCCGCGCAACAGTTCCTGCACGCCGCCCAGGATGGTGCTGGGCCGGCCGGCGCCGAGCCGGATGTAGGTCAGCACCGGGTAGACGTTCGCCGGCACGTAAAGCAGCAGCGCGGCGACCGACAATGCCCAGGTGCCGGCGATGCTGTCGCGCCGGCGTGCGTGCAGCGCGCTGCCGCAGCGCGGGCAGTGCGCGATGCCGTCGCCTGGCACGACACTGACCAGTCCGCAGGTGTGGCAGCCGATGGCGCGCGCGCCGGTTTGGGTGCCGGCGCGCCGGATGCTGGTGGGGTCGCGACTGCTGGTGGGATTATGACTGCCGGCGGACCCACCGGTGCTGGCAGGGGCACCGATGGCACGGGCGGCGGCGATGGTCGCCGCGTGGTCGATCGGGGCGTGCGGCACGCCGTGGCGCTCCATCTCCTCCCACACCGCCTGGCGGTCGAGCAACGTGTCGGCGGCAACCATTGCCAACAGCAGTCCGCCGAGGGCGTAGACCGCGCCCCCTACCTCGATGCGCACCAGCGAGCCCAGCTTCACGTAGGCGACAAAGACGCCGAGCAGATAAACCTCGACCATCGACCAGGGTGTCAGGCGGGTGACCCAGGCGAACACCCGGCGGATGTGGCGCGGCGGGTGTGGCAGGCGCAGCGCCAGCAGCACGTAGATAGTGGAACCGAGCTTGGCGAGCGGCGCGCCGACCGTGGCGAGCAGGACCACGGCCGAGAGTTCCCACATGCCGGCCTGCTCCAGTCCGATCGGGCCGGAGAACAGGTTGGCGAGATGCACCTGGCCGGCGTTGGAGACCAGCAGCAACGTCGTCGAGGCGGCGACGGCAAACAGCACCAGCGCGCTGAGGCACACGGCGAGCGTGCGGTTCATCGGGTCGCGCCGGTGGTGCCGCAGGGTGGCATCGCAGCGTGTGCAGGCGGCGGTGGCGCCGATGGGTAGTGCGGGGACGAGTTGCAGCAGGCCGCAATCGTGGCAGGCCCGCAGGGTCGGTTGGGTGGTGAGGTTATTCATGTTGGGTGGGGGGCACGGGCTTCAGCTTCTCCCCCTCCCCTTGAGGGAGGGGGTTGGGGGGAGGGGTTGGTGCCGGGGTCGCACTGACGCTTGTGGCGCACCGACCCCTCCCCCCAACCCCCTCCCTCAAGGGGAGGGGGAGAAGCTTTTGCTTGTGCTTGTGCACCACGCTGAGAATTACCGGCCTCACGCGTTGCGGGCCGCGCCGCGCCAGACCTCGTGGTACAGCGCGATGATCTCGGCCTTGTCGGGGATCCGCGGGTTGTTGTTCGGGCTGCCGGAGCCCAGCGCCTGGTCGGCCATCAGGTCGAGCTTGGCGTGCCAGGTGTGCTCGTCAATGCCGTATTCGGGTGGGCTGGGCACCGACAGCTCCTTGTTCAAGGCTTCCAGCCCGGTGACCAGCCGGGCGCAGGCGGGTCCATCGGCGTCGGTTGGCGCGGCGAAACCGATGCGCCGGGCGGCTTCGGCGTAGCGCGCCGGCGCCGCCTCGATCGAGAAGCGCGTGACCGCGGGCAGCAGCATGGCGTTGGACAGGCCGTGCGGCACGTGGAAATGCGCGCCGATCGGGCGTGACATGCCGTGCACCAGCGCCACCGAGGCGTTGGTGAAGGCCAGCCCCGCCTGGGTCGCACCGATCATCATGCCTTCCCGCGCGGCGGCGTTGGAAGGTTCGAGATAGGCAGTGCGCAGGTGGGTGCCGATCAGCGCCATGGCCGACACCGCGAAGGCGTCGGAGAACGGGTTGGCGCGGCGCGAGACATAGGCCTCCAGCGCGTGGGTCAGGCTGTCGACGCCGGTGTCGGCGGTGGTGCGCTTGGGCACGCTGTAGGTCAGTTCGTAATCGACGATGGCGGCCAGCGGCAGGGCGCCGAGGCCGGCGATCAGCATCTTCTCGTCGTGCTGCGTGTCGGTGATGACGGTGAAGCGGGTGCACTCGCTGCCGGTGCCGGCGGTGGTGGGGATGGCGATCACCGGCCAGTCGGCGCGGTCGGCCGAGACCGGCACCTTGTAGTCGCGCATACGGCCGCCGCCGGTCGCCAGGATGGCCATCGCCTTCGCGGTGTCGATCGGCGAGCCGCCGCCGAAGCCGATCAGGCAATCGTAGTCGCCGGATTTCAGCTGTCGCGCGCCGGCTTCGATGACGGTGTCGACCGGTTCGGGGACGGTGTCGCTGAACACGCCCGCGGTGATGCCGGCGGCTTCCAGCGGGTCCAGGCAGCGCCGGATCAGGCCGGAGGACACCATGAACGGATCGCTGACAATCAGGGGGCGGGACAGGCCGAATTTTGCGAGCACCTCGGCGATCTGTTTCACGCCGCCGCCGGCGACCAGCAGCATGCGGGGGGCCGCGATGTTGGCGTTGACGGTGGTCATGGGCGGATTCCTCCGGTCTGGCGCGTGGGGTTTTAGGCGGGTGCATGCGAGATGGACAGACCGGCGAGCGCGCCGGGAGGCAACCGGCGGATCTGTGGCTCGGCAACAACGGCGGGCCTGGGCCGCGCAGTGTGAATTTGGCGCCTTGCGATTCTGTGACACAACCGCCAATATGACTACAGTGGTCATTTGCCGGAAGGTCCGCCATGCGGGAGATCCAGCTACGCGACGCCAAGGCCCATCTGTCGGCGGTGGTGGATGCCGCGGTTCAGGGTGAACCGGCGATCATCACCCGGCATGGCACGAAACAGGCGGTCATCCTGAGTTTTGCGGAGTGGGAGCGGCTGTCATGCGTGCCGTCGTTCGGCCGCCTGCTGATGGCAGCGCCGCTAGAGGCGGATGACCTGCCGGCGCGGAACGCCGAGCCAGCGCGCCTCGCCGATCTTTGAGGCGTGTATCTGATCGACACCAATGTGATTTCGGCCGGCGCGCCGTCGAGGGCGTCAGCCACGGCCGCGTTGGTCGGCTGGATGGACCGGAACTCGGCGGCGCTCTTCCTGTCGGCGGTGACGGTCGCGGAGGTCGCCGATGGCATCGCCAAGGCACGACGCGAGGGCGCGGCGCGCAAGGCGGCGGCGCTGTCGGCGTGGCTGGACACGGTGTTGCACCTGTACGGTGATCGCGTCCTGGCATTCGATGTCACAGTCACGCGGATCGCCGGTGCGCTGTCCGACGCTGCGCGGGGGCTGGGCCAGGCACCAGGGTTCGCCGACATCGTGATTGCGGCGACGGCACGGCATCACGGGTTGACGATCCTGACGCGCAACATTCGGCATTTCGAGCCGCTTGGCGTGGCGGTGTTCGACCCGTTTGCAGCGTTGCCGGAGGGATGATGCGGCGATGGATGAACGGAGACTGTGTACCGAACGATCCGGCAAACGGAGCCTGTCGACGGGACCGAGAGGCATTGATTGCCGCATCATTCGGTGCTATTTGAGGTGCCTCGGAGGACGGGCGGAACCTGCCATGCGCACGACGATCACGCTGGACGACGATCTGATCGCCAAGGCGCAGGCCTTGACCGGCTTACAGGAAAAATCTGCCGTGGTGCGCGCCGCGCTCAAGGCATTGGTCGAACGTGAGACCGCGCGTCGGCTTGCGCGTTTGGGGGGCAGCGAACCCGATATTTCACCGGTGCCCCGGCGGCAAACGGAGCCGGCGTGATCCTCGTCGACACGTCGGTTTGGATCGATCACTTGCGAAGTGGAGACGTGATTCTAGCGGGACTGCTCGACGAGGGGCAGGTGCTGTCTCATCCGTTCGTCATTGGCGAACTGGCGTTGGGCAATCTGCGCCAGCGCGAGAGTGTATTGGCTGATCTACGTGAGTTGCCGCAGGCGATCGTCGCCCGTGATGACGAGGTGATGCACCTGATCGATCGAGGTGGGCTGTTCGGGATCGGCATCGGTTACGTGGATGCGCATTTGCTGGCGGCTACCCGTCTAACGCAGGGCGCTTCGCTGTGGACGCGCGACAAGCGGCTGTCGGCGGCGGCGGAACGGCTGTCGTTGGCCGCGCGCATGGTGCATTGACGGTATGGTGCGACGAGGGCTGCCCGGGTCAAGCCTTTCCCCGAGCTGCGTTGCCGGCTGGCCGGCGATGACGTGTTGAGGGACCACCGCATGCCGCTGCAAACCGCGCCCGCCTTCCTGATCGGCCTGATCGGTGCCGGCATTCAGGCGTCTCGGTCCCCTGCCCTGCATGAAGCCGAGGGCGCGGCGCAGGGCGTGCGGTATCTCTACAAGCTGATCGACCTGGAAGTGCTTGGGCTGGGCGCGGAGGCTTTGCCGGAGCTGCTGACGGCGGCCGAGCGGATGGGCTTCGCCGGGCTGAACATCACGCATCCCTGCAAGCAGGCGGTGCTGCCGTTGCTGCACGAGTTGTCACCCGACGCGCGGGCGCTGGGTGCGGTCAACACCGTGGTGCTGCGCGACGGCAGGCGGATCGGCCACAACACCGACTGGTTCGGCTTCGCCGAGAGCTTTCGGCGCGGCTTGCCGGACGTTGCGCGGGACCGCGTGGTGCAGATTGGTGCCGGTGGGGCGGGTTCGGCGGTGGCGCACGCCGCGCTGACCTTGGGCGTGCGGCACCTGACGATCATCGATGTCGACCCCGGCCGTGCCGAGACCGTCGCGGATGGGCTGCGCGCGCGTTTCGGTGCGGGACGTGCCGCGGCGGGCACTGACCTGGCCGGCGCGGTCGGCGCGGCCGATGGGGTGATCAACGCCACGCCGATGGGCATGGCGAAGTATCCCGGGCTGCCGCTGCCGGCCGCGCTGCTGCGCCCCGCGCTGTGGGTCGCCGAGATCGTCTATTTCCCGTTGGAGACCGAGTTGCTGCGAACCGCAAGGACGCTCGGCTGCCGGACGCTGGATGGCGGTGGCATGGCGGTGTTCCAGGCGGTCGAGGCGTTCCGGCTGTTCACCGGGATCGCACCGGATGCGGAACGCATGCGCCGGCACTTCGGTGTGATGGGCGGGGACGGGTCGGCCTGACCAGGTCGTGTCCTGATTCGGCTGCCCTGGTGCAAGGAATTTCGGCGGCCAGCACAGTGACCGGGCCAGCATCCCGAGCGTGGTGGCGGTTTGCCGCGACCCGTCAATTTCGGTGTGGTCTCGTATCGATGCTGACAGACGGAAATACTTTTGGCGGCAAGGTAATACAAACAGGCAAGTAAGCAATCAAGCTTTAACACAGATTACACGGAGAAGCAGATTAAGCCACAGATTACACGGAGAAGAAGCTATGGCGCTTCGCGCGTGTTGCTGATGATCTTGCGCGTAGCGCCCAAGTCTTTCTTGCGCGCAGCGCCTAAATCTGCCTTTCCGTGTAATCCGTGGCTTAATCTTCTTCTCCGTGTAATCTGTGTTAAAGCTTGATTGCTTACTTTGTTGTCATGTTGCAATAACCGCACGGGCACGCATCGGCGGCACATGAACCGACGCATCACGCTTAACGCAGTCGCGCACGGCGACATACCGTGGCGCCATGCCGCTACCTGTTATGCCAGGTCACTCTGCCGCGCACGCATCGGCCGGCCGGGAAGGCTTCCGGGACCAACGCCGCTCACCCGTCTGACCGCGTCATCGCCCAAGCGTGTTGAGCACGGTGAACGCGCAGCCGATCATGCGTCCCGACGGATCATTCAGCCGCTTACGATCTGCGTGCTTTGCGTGCATCGTCTTCCTGCATCTGCGCTGAAATTCTTGCTTCGCGATGTCGCGGGCACATGGTTATGGAGGGGCTTGCGATCGACCAGATGTGCAATGCATTCCCAGCCCCGGAGTCAAGCCAGGATCAACCGGTCAAAGCCCCCGTGCAGAGGGACCAGGACACGACCCTGATCAGCCATCCTTGACACGCGCCAGGCCGACGCCAACGCTAAGGGCCAAGCGTCAAGCGTGCCGTTGATCGGGTCCGTCATGCCGGAAACCGCCTCGCCGCCAGTGCTGTGCGATACCCCAGTGCTGCGCAATATCGTCGTGCTGTGCGATGCTGCCGCCGTGACGGCGGCAGCACCCGTGCGCGTCGAACGCGACGGCGCCGCCTACGCGGTCTTCCTGGTGGGCGCGCGGCACTACGTCACCCAGGACGCCTGCACGCACGGCCCCGGTTCGCTGTCCGAGGGATACGTTGACGGTGACGAGATCGAGTGCCCATTCCACCAGGGGCGCTTCCATATCCCCACCGGCCAACCCATCGCGCCGCCCTGCACCGTCCCGCTGCGCGTGTGGCCGGCGCGGGTGATCGACGGGCACGTCTGCATCGATCGGGAGTGAAACGATGCTGCGAAACGACCAGAACGACCTGCTGACGCAGACCGGCGCGTCGACGCCGATGGGCGAGATGTTTCGCCGCTACTGGATCCCTGCCCTGCTGGCGGAGGAACTGGCGGAGAACGACTGCCCGCCGGTGCGGATCAAGCTGCTGTCGGAACGGCTGATCGCGTTCCGCGATACCGCCGGACGCTACGGGCTGATCGACGAGTTCTGTGCCCATCGCGGCGTTTCCCTGTGGTTTGGCCGCAACGAGGAGCACGGGCTGCGCTGCCCCTATCACGGCTGGAAATATGACGTGACCGGCCAGTGCCTGGATGTGCCGTCGGAGCCGGCGGCGAATGGGTTCTGCCAGCGGATCAAGTTGAAATCCTATCCGCTGGTCGCGCGCGGCGACGTGCTGTGGACCTATATGGGGCCGCCCGAGCACCAGCCGCCGTTGCCGGAATTCGAGTTCGCGATGGTGCCGCGGACGCACAGCTTCACCTCGAAGCGGCTGCAATACTCCAACTGGCTGCAGGCAATGGAGGGCGGCATCGATTCAAGCCATGTGTCCTGGCTGCACCGCGACGCGCTGCGCAACGATCCGCTGCTGCAAGGCTCGCGCGGCAACCAGTACAACATGGGCGACGCTATGCCGGTGTTCGAGGTGGTGGATCACCCCGCCGGCCTGTTCATCGGTGCCAGGCGCAACGCCGAGGACGGCGCCTATTACTGGCGGATCACCCCGTGGTGCATGCCGTCGTTCACCATGATCGCGCCGCGCGGCAGCCATCCGGTGCACGGCCATTTCTGGATCCCGATCGACGACGAGAATTGCTGGGCCTGGAGCTTCGCGTATCACCCGACGCGCGAGTTGACACAAGCCGAGCTTCAGGCGATGCGCGACGGCAAGGGCATCCATGTCCAATACGTTCCCGGCACGTACATCCCGCGCGCCAATCGCGACAACGACTACCTGATGGACCGCGCGGCACAGAAGGCGGGGCTGACCTTCAGCGGGGTGATGGGGATCGCCATGCAGGACGCCTCCTTGCAGGAGAGCATGGGGCCGATCGCCGATCGCACGCGGGAACACCTGACCTCGACCGACAATGGCATCATCATGGCGCGCAACCGGCTGATCCGTGCGGCGCGGGCGTTGGCGGAGAAGGGTGAGGCGCCGCCCGGGCTGGACCCGGCGACGCATCGGGTGCGCTCGGCCGCGGTGGTGCTGGGGGCGGAGCAGGCGTTCCAGGTGGCGGCGCGCGAGGCGCTGATGGCGCGGCCGGGCGTGGCGCCGGCTTCGGTGTGAGTGGGTTCGCGGTGACCGGGGTCCGGTGTGACCGGGGTTCGGTGTGACCGGGGTCCGGTTGACCGGGGCTGGCGGGCGCAACCCGGGCGTGGCGGCATTCAAAAGAACTTGATCTGGCCGGGTAGACGGCGGTAGCGTATGATGGAGACCAACAACACACATTAAGTGCACAAACAGTCGGGGCTGAAGCTTTCGACCAACAGGGAAGGAAAACGGCCATGAGCATCATGAGCCGACGGTCCGTTGTGGCCGGATCATTGGGCTTGGCGGCAGCCGGGACCCTCGGGCGGCCGTACATTGCCAATGCCGCGGCGAAGTCGGCCGTCGTCTGGATGAACCAGGGCTTCATTCCTCAGGAAGACGAGGCGTTCAAAAAGGTCGCCGAAGACTACATGAAGGCCAGCGGCAACAAGCTGGACTACAGCATCATGCCGTTCATGGCGATGAATCAGAAGACGATATCGGCGCTGACCAGCGGCGATGTGCCGGATCTTGTGTTCATGGATGCGCCGCAGTCAATCCTGCCGCAGAATGCCTGGGACGACAAACTGGTGGATGTCACCGATGTCGTGTCTGCCTATGAGTTGCAGCTCTCCCCGACCGCGAAGTTGTGCTCGACCTTCTACAACAAGGCGACGAAGAAGCGTGACTACTATCTCTGCCCGATCAAGCAGGGCGGCACTCCGTTCCACATCTGGGGTGATCTGGTGGAGAAGGCTGGCTTCAAAGTGTCGGACGCTCCGAAGACCTGGGACGCGTTCTGGAATTTCTTCAAGCAGACGCAGGCGCCCCTGCGTGCCAAGGGAATGCGGAAAGCCTACGCTCTTGGCCTGCAGATCACCACCGTCGGACCGAACGACGGCAACAACCTGTTCGCGCATTTCATGATCGCCAACGGCGGCCAGGATATCGTGACGTCGGACGGCAAGCTGCACACCGCCGATCCGAAGGTGCGCGAGGCGGCGATCAAGTCATGCGAGTTCCTGACAGATGCGTACAAGGCGGGATTCATTCCGCCCGAGGCGCTAAGCTGGAATGACGCCGACGACAACAACGGGTTCCATGAGAAGCTGTTCGTGATGGATTTCGACGGCACGCTTTCGACCGAGCTGGCGATGATCACCGACAAGCAGGCGTTTTTGCACGACATGGTAACCATGGCCCCGCAGCAGAAAAACGATGGCTCGCCGATGGCCACCCAGATCAACGCCGGCGGCGGCTACATCCCGAAGGGGGCGAAGAACGTCGAGGTCGCCAAGGACTTCATGAAGTACTTCATGCAGCCGAAGGTGATGAATGAGAATCTGAAGGGTGGCCTGGGTCGCTGGATCCCGGCAATTCCGCAGGCAGTGAAGGATGATCCGTGGTGGGCCAACAGCGGCGAACCGTGCCTGCAGCCCTATGTTCAGGAAGTCGTGTACAACGCAACCATCCCCGTCTATGAGGGGTTCACCCCTGCCTGGGGCCAGGTCAGCGCCGAGCAGCTTTGGGGCCAGGCCCATGCCGACGTTATCAAGAACGGCATGAAGGTGGCTGACGCGATCGACAAGGCGTTCAAGCGGGCTGATCAGATCTTCGCGCGAATCGCCGGGTAACCTGACGAGGCAAACAGATGAGCATCACACAGCCGGCACTGACGGTCGGACGGTCCGTGGCTTCCACGCGGACGGCCCGACAACGCTGGTTCGGTGGGCTGCACGGTGCGGACTACGTCTGGGCGGTGGCGTTCGCATTGCCCTATATTGCGGTGTTCTTCGCATTCGTTCTGTATCCCATTTGTTACGGGCTCTGGCTGGGCAGCCAGCCGGAGCTCTACGCTCAGTTGTTTTCGGATCCACGCTATTTCAC
This sequence comes from uncultured Alphaproteobacteria bacterium, assembly GCA_963826975.1. GTDB lineage: Bacteria > Pseudomonadota > Alphaproteobacteria > Acetobacterales > Acetobacteraceae > Palsa-883. The sequence goes on from CAWGZJ010000005.1 coordinate 212,260, forward strand.
GGCGGTGATCAACACGGTGCTGTACGTCGGCATTGGCGTGAACGTGAAGATGTTCCTGGCCCTGATGCTGTCAGGGTTCTTCATGCGAAAGCGCTGGTGGATCAAGGCGCTGCTGGTGGTTTTCATCCTGCCTTGGGCGACGCCCGCACTGCCCGCCTATATGTCGATCCACTGGTTCCTGAATGGCCAGTGGGGCATGCTCAACAACGTGTTGTGGTTGCTCACTGGCATCGATGGGCCGGTCTACCTCAATTCGCACTGGATGGGGCTGGCTTGCAACATCGGTGCGTATATCTGGAAGAACCTGCCGTTCTGGACGGTGATCCTGCTGGCCGGCAGGATGGCGGTGCCGCAGGAGTTGTATGAAGCGGCGGACGTGGATGGCGCGACGGGCCTGCGCCGATTTACCAATGTGACGTTTCCGCTGCTGGCGAACCTGTATTTCGTCTGCATCCTGCTTGATACCGTGTTTGCCCTTGGCGACTTCAACGCGACCTATTTCGTCTCCGGCGGTGGGCCGGCGATGTCCACCGAGGTGCTGGCCACATTGGGCATCCGCTACGCCTATACCGTCGCACTCCCTAGGCTGGGCGTGGCGGAGGTCATGACCGCCCTGCCGGTGCTGATTCCGCTTGTCTACATACTGATGCGGAAACTTCGGATGTCGGAGGCGCAGCTATGAGTGCGACGTACGGCAGAACTGTTGCCACGGGCCCGACCGGAGCCCGCAAGACGGACGAGGGCGCCGTGCGGGTGGTTCCCGCGCGAAAGTCGGGGCCGAACTATCGGCTGCGACGCTACGGGGTGGAAGCGCTGACCATGGTGCTCGGCCTGGTGATCGCCATCTGGTCGATCACGCCGATCTACAACATGTGGGTCATCGCGCTGGATAGCCACGATGACGTGTTCGCTGGCGCGATCTGGCCCGAGCATCCGTCGCTGCAAAGCTTTGTCGTCGTGGTGACCCAGGGATTCTGGTACCTGGCGAATTTCTGGCATCAGTTTGGCAACAGTTTCTACGTCGGCCTGACGACGATGTTCCTGACGCTGCTGATCGGCTCGCTGGCCAGCTTCACGGTTGGGAGGTTGCGGCTGCGCAACGGCTGGATGCTGACGAATGCCGCGCTGATGACCTACGTCATTCCGGCGTCGTTCCTGGCGATCCCGTTCTACCGGATCATGCAGATCTATGGGTTGACCAACAACCTGTGGTCAGTGGTCGCGGCCCTGACGACGTTCGCCACGCCGTATGCGATCTTCATCTTCTCGCAATACGGCAAGTCGATCCCGATGGAGCTTGACGAGTCGGCGCGGATCGATGGTGCCAACCCGTTGCAGATCTACTTTCGGATCTACCTGCCGCTGATGGCGCCGGCCTTGGTGGCGGTTGGCACCTATGCGCTGTTGCTGGCGTGGAACGAGTACCTGTACAACTTCCTGCTGCTGTCCACGCCGCAGAGCATGACGGTGGCGGTTGCGCTGGCGCAGTTCCTCAACAGCGATGAATCGCCGTGGAACTACATGATGGCGACCGCCATCATCTACGCGCTGCCGCCGATCATTTTGTATTACGGGTTCCGCCGCTACATGGCGGCAGGGCTGACCATGGGCGGCGTCAAGGGATAGCTGCGACGACCGCCGCGGCTGCCGCGGGGTGAGACGATGAGCAGCACGCAGCAGGCTCTTGGGTTTGGCGGGCACATGGCGGTCAGCCAGTCGCGGCGTCCGCCATGGCGTTTCCGTGTGCAGGGCTCGGACACTGCCTGGGCGATCGCCTTCGTCATTCCGTACGTGGCGGTATTTGCCGCTTTCGTCATTTATCCCGTGGTGTTCGGGCTTTGGATGGGCAGCGATCCGGCGCTGTACGGTACGCTGTTCGGCGATCCGCGCTATGTGACCACGGCGATCAACACCCTGCTGTTCGTGGCCGTCGGCGTGAACGTGAAGATGTTTCTGGCGTTCCTGTTGTCCGGCTATTTCATGAGCCGGAGTTGGTGGGTGCGGTCGTTGCTGGCCATCTACCTGATACCTTGGGCTTTGCCGGCGCTGGTCGTGTTCACCTCGATCCATTTCATGCTGGTCACGCAATGGGGCCTGCTCGACAGCCTGTGGCGTGCGGTCACTGGACAGGACGGACCGCTGTTCCTGACCCATGAATGGATCGCGATGGGAGCCAATATCGTTGCCTATATCTGGAAATGGATGCCGTTCTGGACGTTGATTTTCCTGGGCGCGCGGATGGCGATCCCGCTGGACATCTACGAGGCAGCCGAGATCGACGGCGCGTCGGGCTATCGACGTTTGATCTATGTGACGTTTCCGTTGCTGGCGAATGTCTATCTGATCTGCACTTTGCTTTCCACCGTCTGGACGCTTGGCGATTTTCCGACGGTGTATTTCGTGTCCAGCGGCGCGCCGGGACGGCTGACCGATGTGTTGGCCACCTACGGCTTCCACGAGGCCTTCGATTTCGGCTACCCGAACCTTGGCGTGGCGGCGATGATGTCGGCGCTGCCGGTGCTGATCCCGCTGGTGATCCTGCTGATGCGGCGCGTCCGGGTGACGGGGGTGCAACTATGAGCCTGGCACTGACCTCCGGCCACGCGGGGTTCCGTCCGCGCCATCGCCGGCGTCGGCTGTTGACGAAGGCGGGCGCGGTGGCTCTGGGCGTTGGATTGCTGATCTGGACGCTGCTGCCGGTCTACAACATGCTGTTGATGGCGCTTGACTCCGACGCCGATGAATTCACCGGCAGCATCTGGCCGCCGGATCCCAATCTGGACAGTTTCCGTTCGGTGTGGACGGAAGACTACTGGCTGATGGACCATTTCTGGCACCAGTACGCCAACAGCATCTACCTGGGCGTTGCGACGATGGTGCTGACCGTGCTGATCGGTTCGCTCGCCAGCTTTTCGCTGGGCCGGATGCGCCTGCGCAAGGGGTGGATTGTCACCGACTTTGCGCTGCTGACCTATGTGTTGCCGACCGCGTTTCTGGTCATACCGTTCGTGCACATCATGCACAAATACGGCATGTCGGACAGCCTGTGGGCGGTGGTCGCGGCGATGGTGACGTTTGCCACGCCGTATGCCATTCTGATTTTGCATCAATATGGCAAGCTGATCCCGATGGAGTTGGATGAGTTGGCGAAGATCGATGGCGCGTCGCCGCTGCAGGTGTATCTTCGCATCTACCTGCCGCTGATGGCACCCGCGCTGGTCGCGGTCGGCGTGTATGCGCTGCTGCTGGCGTGGAACGAATATATCTATCAATATTTGCTGCTGTCATCGACTTCAAACATGACGGTGGCGGTGGCGATCAACCAGTTCTTCGACAGCGACGAGGCGCCGTGGAACTACATGATGGCGATTGCGATCATCTATTCGCTGCCGCCGATCGCGATCTACTTCGCGCTGCGCCGCTTCATGGTGGCGGGCCTGACGTTCGGCGGGGTGAAGGGTTAGCCCGCATTTCTCACACTCTCGCGGGTGCTGGCGTGGTCCTTGTCGTGCCAACAGGTTTTCGCACCTTGCCAATACGCCCGGTATTGCCGGCGGTGCGAAAACCTGTTGGCACGACAATGCCCTGCGCCATCATCCCGCAACAGTATGAGAAATACGGGCTAAGCGGCGTGCGGCCGCACCGATCCATTGCTGTCGCGTTGCCATGAATGTTGCGTGGGCAGCGCGCCGGGGCGGCCGCGCGAGTTATGCCGCGCGCGGCGCCGGGGTGTGCTGGTCGCTGGCGCATCCGGCTGAGTTGCGAGGTACCGGGCTGCCAGCTTCCGACCGGCAGCGGTTGTTGCAGGATCGCGCGGCGCGCTCGTCCGCTGTGCCGATCGCGCTGTCGGTCCTGGCGCATATCGCGTGCGTGATTGCATTCACGCTGGCCGTGCCAGGCCGGATGGCGCCGCCCGACATTCCGGATACGGCACGTGTTGCGATGGTGTTCGAGCCCGCGCCTGTGGCGTCGCCGGCTTCGCTGCCACCGGCACCGGTGGCTTCGTCGCTCATGGCGCCCCCGCTGGTGGTGCCCCAGCTCGTGGCGCCACCGGCTGAGCCTACGGTCGTCCCGCCGCAAACTGAAACGAGTCCCGCGGCAGCGGCGGCAAGCGAGTTGCCACCACCACCCGTTGCGCAACCGTCGGCGACGCAAGCGCCAGTTCCGGTGGCCCTGCCCGCCCCTTCGCTGCCCGCCCCTTCGCTGCCCGCCTCTGCCCTGCCCGCCCCTTCGCTGCCCGCCCCTGCCCCGCTGGCGCCTGCTCCGCTACCGCCTGCTCCGGCGCCGGTTCGCCTTACGCGCTCGGCGCCCAAGGCTGCCTCACCTTCGGCGCGAAAACCGTTGCCACAGCGGCAAGCCGCGGTGCGCCCCAACAGCGCGCCTGCCAACAAACTCGCCAGCCTTACGCCGCCGCCTTCGCCCACAGCGTCCCAATCATCGGACGTTGCCGCGGCCCGCCCCGTGGCGCCGGCCCCGCTGATTCCACCGCGACCCGTTGCAGGGATGGCAACCAACCGCGCGCCAGCCTACCCGCAAATTGCCCTGAGCCGCGGCGAAACCGGACGCGTGATGCTGCGCGTCAACGTGTCATCGGATGGCAGGCCGCTGGAGGTGGACGTCGCAGAGACCAGTGGCTATCCCAGCCTCGACGTTGCCGCCCAGGCGGCGGTGCGCCGGTGGCAGTTCATTCCGGCGACGCAGGCCGGTAGCCCGGTTGCGGCGATCGCTGAGGTTCCTGTTCGGTTCCGGCTCGACAATTGAGGTGCCATCGGGCGATCCGGTAGACCCGCGATGACGCGGGTTGTGCTGCGTACGACAATGCTATCGGCGTCTGGTATAACTGCTTCACACGTCGCCGGTGCGCGCCAAGACGTCCTGCCGGGGACCTGGGGACCGGCGTGACGGGGGAATGAAGCGGCGTGCCATCAATCGAGTCGATTGTTTCCGTGCGGTGCCTGGGCATTGCAGCGATGGCGATCCTGCTGGCTGGCACCGCGGCCGCCCAGACCCTGCCCCAGACGGGCGGGCCGCAGACGGGTGGGCCGCAGACGGGTGGGCCGCAGACGGGTGGGCCGCAGACAAGCGCGCCGCAGACGGAGGCGCCGCAGACCGAAGCGCCGAAGACGCAAGCGCCAGTCACCGAACTACCACCGGTCACCGTCATCGGCACCTCGCCGCTGCTGGGCTCGGGCGTCGACCGCGACACCGTGCCGGCCGAGACCAACGTGCTGAAGGGCGACGACCTTACGCGGGGCGGCACCACCACTGCTGATCCGGTGCGGGCACTGAATGAGCAGGTCGGTGGCGTCAATCTCAATTCGGCGTCAGGCAATCCCAATCAGCCGACCCTGGTCTATCACGGGTTCCTGGCATCGGCGTTGCAGGGCACGTCGCAAGGGCTTGCCGTCTATGTCAACGGCGTCCGCTTCAACCAGGCGTTTGGCGACACGGTAAATTTCGACCTGCTGCCCGATATGGCGATCGATGCGATGAACCTGGAGGGCTCGAACCCGGTGTTCGGCCTGAATGCGCTCGGCGGCGCACTGAATGTGCAGCTCAAGAACGGCTTCACCTATCATGGCGGCGAGCTCAGAGCTGCACGGCGGGTCATTCACGACGTTTGGCGGCGGCTTCCAGTTCGGCAAGCAGAGCGGCAATACCGCGATGTATGTTGCGGGAGCGGAATGCATCAGGACGGCTGGCGCGATCTGCAATCGTCCGACCTGGAGAATTTCTACGGCGATATCGGCTGGCGCGGCGACACCGGCGAGCTGCATTTCAATACGTTGCTGGCCAACTCGAGGCTGAACGGACCGGGCACCTCGCCGGTGGAACTGCTCGCCGCCGACCCCGCCGCGCAGTTCACCGGCCCCAACGCGATCTACAACACCTTCGTGCAGCTGAGCCTGTCAGGCAACGTTGCGATCAGCGATACGATCTCGCTCCAGGCCGTCACCTACTACAACAATTTCCTGCAGCGCGTGACCAACGGCAATGCCCCGAACGATGTGCCATGCAACGACGGGTCGGGATTGCTGTGCTCCGATCCTGGTCCGCCCCCTGTCCCCAGCACCACGCGCGGCGGGGCCACGATCCCGGCGTTCCTCGGTGCGAATCCGTTTTCCTATTCGGAGCTGGACAACCAGACCACGAACACCAATGGCTATGGCGCCTCGATCCAGGCGACCGACACGCAAACCGTGTTCGGCTTCAAGAACCACCTGGTTGGCGGCATCAGCTTCGACGGCGCACAGATCGGAGTTTACTGGCACTTCTTATATCGGCGGCATTACCCCGGAAACCCGCGTGTTCATCGGCCCCGGCGTGATCATCGATGAGCCTGGCAGCAACGTGCCCGTGCGGGTGGGCATCAGCGATGCGTATTACGGCGCGTTCGTTGCCGACACGTTCAACGTGACCGACCGGCTGGCGCTGACCGCCTCGGGCCGGTTCAACGCGGCTCAGATCGATCTGAACGATCAGAACGGCGGCGATCTGACCGGGAATCATTCGTATCAGCGGTTCAATCCGGCGGCCGGCGTGACCTATAAGGTGACGCCGTGGTTGACCGCCTATGCCGGCTACGCGGAGGCGAACCGCGCGCCCACGCCGGCCGAACTTTCCTGTGCCGGCCCGGCGGATTCCTGCAGCCTGGCCAATTTCTTCGTCGGTGACCCGAACCTCAAGCAGGTGGTCTCCCATACGGTGGAGGCCGGCTTGCGCGGCACCGTTCGCATCGGTGACGCCGATCGTCTGAGCTACGATCTTGGTGTCTACCGCAGCGACCTCGACGACGACATCGTCGTTCGTCAATAGCGTGACCTTGAACCGGGCATTCTTCACCAATGTCGGGCAGACGCGCCGGCAGGGGGTGGACGCCAGCATCCAATACAAGGCGCCGCGGTGGTCAGCATACCTCGCCTACAGCTACACCAAGGCGACCTTCCAAAGCGGGTTCGTGGAGGCCGCCGGCAGCAACCCGGCCGCCGATGCCAACGGTAACATCACCATCAACCCGGGCGACCAGTTGCCAGGTGTTCCGGTGCATCAGGGCAAGGTGGGCGTGACCTACCATGTCACCGATCAGTGGACGGTTGGCGGCGTCCTGATCGCGCAGAGCGGGCAGTACCTGTTCGGTGACGACGCGAACCTGACGCCTCAGTTGCCCGGCTTCGTTACGCTGAACTTGAGCACCAGCTATCAGCTTACGCCGCGCATTCAGTTTTTCGCCTCGGTCGAGAACGTTACTGATGCGCGATACTATACTTACGGCACGTTCTCGCCGACCACGTCGGTGTTTCTTGCGCAGGCACCGAATGCGACCAATCCGCGTGCGTATAGTCCCGCCGCGCCGGTCGCTGGTTTTGGCGGGGTGCGGATTACGTTCTGACGGGCGCGCGCCATGCGGATGCGGAACAGGGTTGGGTTCCGGCGGGCCGGTGACATTGGTGTGGCCAACGCGCCCGCTTGTGCCGGCGCCAATCGGCACCGCCTGCCGATGTGCGACGATTGAGCCGACGCGGCGGAGCGACCGCGTCTCAGCGGCAGCCTGGCGCGCCTGGGTTCACGCCGCACCCGCCAGGGGTTGAATTGTAACGCTCATGCGGAGCGGGCGGTGTGACTTCGCCGCCCTGCGTGGTGCCGTGGGACGTGCACTCGCAATATCCGCCAACGGGCATGGAGGTGGGGCAGGTCAGCCGATCCGCCCGGCAGGTATTCGCGAGGGCCTGGCCGCCAGCCAGCGCCATGGCGGCGATGAGCGCGGCGGCCAAATAGCTGGGAAGGTTCATGCTGGTGAGCCTTTCATGGTCCGGGCGGGGTGCGTACCGCGGGCAACACGATGGAGCGCTGCTGTTTAACACCTTGGTTCGCCTGGTGTTCTAACAAGTGCGAGATATGTCATCACCCCGCCAGATCGCCAGCGATCGGCCCTACTCGACTGCCATGCCCTTTTCGGCCAGTTCCTTCCTGGCGCTCTCGTTCTTGGCCAAGTGCACCAGATCCATGCCGCGCAGGACGTTGGGTGCCTTGGTGAACTGGATGTTGTCGTAGCCGACGATCTCGATGCGGTTGCCCCATGGGTCGCGGAAGTCGAGGAAGCGGCCGTCGAGCAGCGTGACGCCGGCAGCCTTGAGGGCACTGCGCACCGCTTCCTTGTCGTCGACGACGAGGCCAAAATGGCGGCCGTCGTCCGCCGGCTGTTTGCGGCCCTGTTGAAGGGCGATGAATTGGTCGCCCAGCTCGATGAAGGCCATGGTCTCGCTTCTGCCGCGCAGCTTGAAATCGAAGAGGCGTCCGTAGAACGCCAGCGCCTCGTCGATGTTGCCCACTTCCAGCGCCACATGATTCAAGCCCACGACACGTGCCTTTGAGGTATCAGCCATCGGACACTCCTGTTGCAGTCAGGCTATAAGGTGGGGAGGGTCATCGCGTGGCGCAATCGCATCCGTGATGGGGCGGTGGTGCGCCGCGCCAAAGTGTGAACGACTATCACCCACCCAGTCTCCTGGATTGTATGTCGATTTCATATAGCTCGCCATGCTGGCAAACTGTGCGCCAAGCACGCTGTCGCTACCGGTGGCGATCACTTGTGACGGGTCGCTTGTATAGTTTGAGCCGTCAGGATTGGTGAAATCGGGGGAGCTTGCGGTAAACACCTCGGACTATATGTATACCGCTCCAAAGGGGAAGTTGGGACCCTCGGCACTCGTCGTCCCGCTACTTCCGCTGCCACCGCCGCTATCAAGCGTTACCCGTTGGTTAGCTGCAGGGCCACCGCGCAAGAATTGCGGGGCCCTTGTCGGGTTGATAGACAATGAATTCGTGATAGTATGGCAGTGTAACATCAAGCTCTACAATTGTCTTGAAGTAGACTGTAATCGACGCCGTCTCGATCTCCCGTTGTGCTCGTGCTATTAACCCTCAAGGTCCAGTAAGACCTCGATACACTTTCACGTTCTTGATCGTCGAACGGTCAGAGGGCCCCTCCAGATATGCAGTCACATGCCAATCCGTGGAGACAAGGCTTAGACCTTGCATATGGTAGGTGCATGTAACGTATGGCCCATAGTAATCGGTGTCACGTGCGCATATTGCGCCCGATGCTTTGAAGTACAACTCGAACTCGTCTGGATTTGAGCCTGGTTGGAAGAGGCAGTCTACTTCTGCTTGGGCCTCCGGAACCTTGCTGTCTTTCGGCATTGATTCGAAGCGCCGAAAATTAAATCGCTGCGCGCCCGTATCTTTCCTTCCCTTGAAGACTCGGTTGAGTTGGTTTAGGCTGAGCACGTGCTGCGAGTGTATTCAGCTGCATGCATACGGCGATAACACAGGGCATCGTGCCTAGTGTCCTCCGCCTTGACGTCTGCCAAGCTATAGTGGGCTCAGAACGGTAAAATTCCAGTTCTCGCCGCGCACGTTGCCCTTGCTCGGCTATAGCAGCTCGTTTTGTTGTAGTTCTGCAGGGGCCGCTCATCTCTCCCGTATCCCCTCGTGCGCGTACCGCCGCAAAGTGGATCAGCATATCCGACTACGACGGGCAGAGGGCGACGGTCCGTTCACCTCGCCAGAAGCGGCAGGGGATTGGCGAACGGAGCGGGACCGGCAAGCCTGGTGCACGCGGCACGACCCTCACCCTCGTCGCTTCGCGCCTCGACCTCTCCCGCGAAGAGCGGGAGAGGTGTAGGGGTTGGCTTCAGTTCTTGTAGTCGGGCTCGGTCTTGTCGAGCATCCGCTTCAGGGCGTCGAAGTGCCAGTCGTATGGCTTGCGGCCGCCGTAGGTCTCGCCCTTGCGGTAACAGGCGTAGGTATCCTGGATGACGTTCTCCGGCAGCGTCTTCAGCTTGCGGCCGGTCCACATGGCGTAGAGCTGCACCTGCGCGACGCGCTCGGTGTAGTACAGCAGGTCGTAGGCCTTGGCGACCGAACTGGCGACGATGCCGACGCCGTGGTTGGCCATCATCAGCACTTCCTTGTCGCCGATCAGGCCGGCGAGGCGCTCGCCTTCCTCGGGCTCCATGGCGGGGCCGGCGTAGGTGTTGTCGTAGACGGTGTGCATCATGATGCCGAGTTCGGTCTGGCCGATCGGCAGGATGCTCTGATCCTCGAGCCGCGCCAGGGCACTGCCGAAGGGCATGTGGGTGTGCAGCACGGTGTCGCCGTGCGGCACCAGCCGGTGGATCGGCGCGTGGATGCAGTAGGCGGAACGTTCGATCAAGCCCTCGCCGGCGAGCAGCGTCCCATCGTAGCCGACTTCCATGAGGCAGCTCGCGGTCACCTCGGACCAGTGCAGGCCGAACGGAATCTGGTAGTAGCGGTCATTATGGCCCGGCACGCGCGTGGTGAAGTGGTTGAAGATGCCTTCGTGGAAGCCGTGCTGCACGGCCATGCGATGCGCGGCTGCCAGATCGATGCGCGTCTGCCACTGCGCGGCATCGACCTCTGTGGTGGTTCCGATTGATTCCAACGGCATTGGCTTCTCCTGCCCGACACGAATTTCGCAGTGCAGCATTACTCGGGCGCGGCGCCACGTCAATCCGGATTTGGCCGGGTTCCGGCGGGATTTCGCGGGAAATGGCCATTTCTGTACGATGGCGCTGTCTTTTCCGGCGGTTTCGTGGGGCGGCGCGTGCCATCCGCGATCAGGCATTGCGAGCCCGATCCCCATTGACCACGCTGCGACAACGATCAGGCGGCCGCGGCTCGAAGCGGGTCGTCGAACAGCGGATACCGGGTCGTGCAGCCGACCAGCAGATGCAGTTCACTGGGGCCGCCGATGCCGTCGAACAAGGAAGCGGGCAGGCTCGCGTCCCCGTCCGTCCAGCGGAAGCCATTCCCCGGCTCGAACGGATGGAACCCTTCGCCGAGCGAGGTATCCCATGCTTCGATCAGGCGCAGCTCGGCGCCCCGCCACAGCATAACGCGCCGCAGCGCAACACCAAGAATGCGTGGATCGCGCGCCAGTCCGAGTTCCGCCGGCACCGCTGAGTGCGAAACGACCCGCACCTCGCGCGGCGGCCCGGGTAGTTGAAATGCATGAACGCCGTCGGGTTGCCGCTGACCATCCACGCGCCTGCCATCGACCAGCAGGTGCAGGTCGGGCTGATCGGTTGTCGGGACCGGGATGCCCGGACCGGCTCGGTCCAGCAGGCGTCGCCAGGCCGCATCCACGATCGGGCCGCCGGTCAACACTGGTGCACAAGCTTCCTGTGGTGGTCCATCCCAGCCATTGTTGGCGTTACGGAACAACCAGCGATTGCCATCGTCGCGGTAGCTCTCGGCGGGCGCACCTTCCGCCACGAGAACATCGTGGGTTTGAAGTTCGATGTGGTAAATGCACACTTCCTGCGCGCGATCGTCCCACAGAATCGAACGATGGTTCACCAGGAATTCCGCCGGAATCAGCACATTGTCGACGTACAGCGAATGACCCTTGGTCACCCGCAGATCACGCTGTGGCACGTTGTTGGCCAGCGCGCCTTTGCGCAGGATCACTGGTGTGGCCGCACCACGCCGTCCCGGGGTGGCCAGCGCACGCCCGATGCCGATCCAGACGATTGGGCGCGCCTGGTTGGTGTGGGTCAGTACCAGATCGCCGACTTTGAGGAGATCTACCGGCACGTCGCCACGCGGGGTCGCGATCAGAGTGCCGGCGCAAAAGCAGATGAAGGGAGCGGACGTATCGAGCGCAGGTGCCTCGGAAATGGGGGCGAACGTGTTGCCCGATCCGGTGCCCAGTCCTTCGACGAGCTCACCGGAGGTCATTCCATAGGTGGTGTTGTCGCCAACCGTTGCTGTCACGATGGCGTCAGCATTCCAAACAAAGGTCGCGCCACTGCCGTAGTTGTTGATGACCGTGTTGCCTGTCACGTCCAGCGACGAACCGGCGTATACAACGCCTGTTTCAGCTTCTCCGAACGCGATCATGGTCGAGTTGTTGTTGGTGGGTGGTGCCTTCTCGATGACGTTGTTCGTGACCACGTCGTTGCCGCCGTTCGGCAGGTTGATCTCGTAGCTGCCGGTGCCCGTCGAGTCGTCGATTTCGGGAATTCTCGATCGTCGTGTTGGCCGCCCGGCTCTGGATATCGTTGCCCACGATGGGCGCATTGAAATAGCTGTTGTCGACGGTCAGTTGCTGGATGTCACCGACGTAGAGGTTGTGCGTCAGGCCGTAGCCGGCGCTGGAGGGGTCGCCGACGCCGTTGTTGACGAATTCCGTGTTGTTGATCGTGATGGAGCCGGTTCCGTTCACCTCGGGCGTGCCTAGCAACCCGTCCTGGTTGTCGTGGAAGTAGGAGTTGTTGATCGTCAGGTTGCCGGACTGGTAGCGCACACCCGCGCCGTTTGCGCCGTTGTTGTCGCTGACGGCGGCGCCCGAAAATTCCAGGTTGTTCAGCGTCACGTTCGGGCTACTGCCGGCCGTGCCGATGACGAGAATGCCCTTCCCGTTGGACAGCGGTTCGGTCGCGACGAGGTTCACCAGGCCGCCGACGCCTTCGATGGTGATGCTGGTGGTGATGACGGAGAAATCGTTGGTGTAGGTGCCCGCCTGCACCTGGATCACGTCGCCGTCCTGGGACGCGGCGATGGCGCTGGACAAGGTATTGTATTCAGAATCCCGCGCCGGCGCCGACTGTCAATATTGCCATGTGTTCATGCTCCCGTGGCGAAACGGACCATCAGCAGTCGCAGTTATGGCTGCGGGTCAAGGGCGCTGGGAGTGATTTGATGTTTATTTCATGTTTATTCTACAGTGTTGCGGGCAATCTTCTCGTTTTACGTTCCTTGGGTACGCTGCTGTCGCATATTTCTCCCGCTACTTTCGCCGCGCGGGCTTCCCGGCGGGTCGGGGCCGGCTTTTGCGAAGGCGGGGCCAGGCGGCGGCTATGGCGGGTGGGATGTCTGATCCCGAGCGGGTGACCGGCATTCTGCCCGGTGTCCGCTGGTGTCCGTGGGTGTTCCCCTGGGCGTCCCACTCGGTGTCGCCTTGGGCGTCCCACTCGGTGTCGCCTTGGGCGTCCGCTGGGCGCCGCGTCTGAACCGGTGGTAAACCTTTTCCGCCGTACATCGCGGCCATGCTAGCCCTGGGCCGGATGCTCATCCTGACCGACTTCGCCGACGAAGCCGTGGTACTGCCGCTGATCGCTGCGGTCGCGTTGATGCTCGGCGTGCTGGGCTGGCGGCGCGGCGCGCTGGCATGGCTGGTCGCGGTCGGCTGCAGTTTCGCCTCGGTGCTGGTGCTCAAGGTGGTGCTGACGACCTGCGGGCCGGCGTTCGACATGGCCTTGCTGCGCAGTCCGAGCGGGCATACCGCGGCGGCCGCGGTGATCGCCGGCGGCATTGCGGTCGCGCTGGGACGGGGCAGATGGTCGGTTGCAGTCATTGCCGGTCTCGGCGCCCTGCTGATCGGGGCGACGCGCGTCGCGCTCGGGCTGCACACGATACCGGAGGTGGCGGTGGGCGGCGCGCTGGGCGTGCTGGGCGCGCTGGGGTTTGGTTGGCTAGGAGGCAGGCCGCCGGCGCTGCGTCTGCGCTGGCTGTTCGCCGTCATGGTCGCGGTGGCGCTGCTGTTCCATGGGCAGCACCTGAATGCCGAGACGCGGATCCGCTCCGCCGCATATGCGCTGCTGATCTGCCCGGCCTCATTGCCTCCAGGGACGTTGGCGGGGGCTTCCGTGACCGGGCATCCGTGACGGGTGCATGGTTGACGGGTGCATGGTTGACGGAGGGCAATCGCATTTGGGATTCGCGCCGTCTGCGGGTTGGGGCGCGGCGAGACGGTGAACCGCCAAGGCGCCGGCGCAGCTTCCGCCGCAGCACCGGCATCTCGTTCTCGTCTACCCCATGCAGCTGAAAAACATGCTTGGACGTGTCCATACCGATGCGGATAATCTTGCTCACGGACGGCTCCTTTGTTTGAGGGTCTTCAACGACCTCAATCTGGCACATGCGATGCCGTCGGGGCCGTCCACCCCAACAAGGCGCCAAGATTTGAACCGCCAAGTCGCCAAGGCGCCAAGAAGAGCGGGCTTCCGGCAACGGATCAGGGTGTGACCACGAGAGAGACTTGGCGTCTTGGCGGTTCATTCAGCTGCCAAACCCAGGTCTGTCTACGTGCGGTCGGCACGCGGTCGGTGCCGACTCGGTGAGCCTGCCAAGGAAATTCCGACTGCAATTCCCCTGATCGTTGACAGGTGCATTGTTGACGAATGCACTGTTGACGGGTGCATTGTTGACAGGTCGATCGTTGACGAATGCAACGTTGACGGATGCACTGTTGACGGGGTCAACATCGATCCTGGCGTCACCCCGGGCATCGTCGGACCGGTCGCCGGCGGCGCCCTCAGCGGCATCCCAGGCGATCAGGCGCGGCCGTAGGTGTCCTCGATGCGCACGATGTCGTCCTCGCCCAGATAGGCGCCGGACTGCACCTCGATCAGCGTCAGGGGGATCTTGCCGGGGTTCTCCAGCCGGTGCACGGCGCCGAGCGGCACGTAGATGCTCTCGTTCTCGTGCAGCAAAGTGGTCGTGTCGTCGCGGGTGACCAGCGCGGTGCCGCTGACCACCACCCAGTGCTCGGCGCGGTGGAAATGCTTCTGTAGCGACAGCTTCTGGCCGGGCGAGACGACGATGCGCTTGACCTGGAAGCGATCGCCCTGGATCAGGCTTTCGTAGAAGCCCCAGGGGCGGTAGGCGCGGTTGTGCGCCACCGCCTCGTGCCGTCCCGCCGCCTTCAGCCGATCCACCAGCTTCTTCACGTCCTGTGCGGCGTCGCGGTGCATCGCCAGCACGGCGTCCTCGGTGACCACGACGACGGCGTCCGTCAGCCCGATCACCCCGGTCAGCATGCCGTCGCTGCGCACGTAGCAGTTCGTGGCGCCTTCCAGTTGCACGTCGCCGACCGCCACGTTGCCGGCGGCGTCCTTGGCGCCCAGCTCCCACAGCGCGCCCCAGGAGCCGACATCGGACCAGCCAAGGTCGGCCGGCACCACCGCGGCGCGCGCGGTGCGCTCGGCCACCGCGTAGTCGAGGCTGATCGACGGGCTGGCGGCGAAGGCTTCAACGCCGAGGCGGACGAAGTCGAGATCGACGCTTCGCCCGGTGACCGCCCGGCGCACCGCGTCGAGCACCGCCGGCGCGTGGGTGCCGAGTTCGTCCAGCAGCGTGCGGGCAGTGAAGACGAACATGCCGGAGTTCCACAGGTGCCGCCCGGAGGCGATCATCGCGGCGGCGGCGGCGGCGTTCGGCTTTTCGATGAAGCGGGCGACGCGGTAGGCGCCTGGCGCGTCGGCCAGGGGTTCGCCGCGCTCGATATAGCCGTAGCCGGTTTCCGGCGCGGTGGGCTTCATGCCGAATGTCACGAACTGGCCGGCGCGTGCGGCGGCGACCGCGACGGCGAGCGCCTGGTGCAGCGCGGCGGCGTTGGCGATCGCGGCGTCGGCGGCCATCATCCATAGCACCGCGTCGGGCTGGTGTTCGGCGACGAGGCAGGCGGCGGCGGCGATGGCCGGGGCGGAGTTGCGGCCGACCGGTTCCAGCACGATGCGGGCGTTGTGGTTGGCGGTGGCGATGCCGGCCGCGCGCATCTGCTCGGCGATCAGGAAGCGGTGTTCTTCGTTGCAGACCACGATCGGCGGGGCGAAGCCGGAGCCTTGGGCACGGAGCGCGGTTTCCTGGATCAGCGAGCGGTCCGACAGCAGCGGCCAGAGCTGCTTGGGGAAGCTTTCGCGCGACACCGGCCAGAGGCGCGTGCCGGACCCGCCGGACAGGATCACCGGAACGATGCGCTGTTCGCTCATGCGGGTTCTATAGGCAGCGATCGCCTGGGCTGTCCATTGAGGATGGTGGTTGGGGCGGTCGCATTTGGACATGCTGCCTGGGGGTGTGGTGCGTGGGTTTGGCGGCCTGGGTTAGTTGAACCGCCAAGTCGCCAAGACGCCAAGATATTGATGGCGGGCCGGTGGGGTGTGGATTGACCGGCAGGACCTTGGCGGCCTGGCGGCTTGGTGGTTGACTGCCGGTGCCATCAGCGGATCGCCGCTGCCACAGGAGGTTGCGATGCCGGAACCAGAACGAATCGATCGGCGCCGCGCGGCATTGATCGCCTATGATGTCTGCCGGCGCGCGCTGACGCCGTCGGATCCGGCGCGGCGGGTCGCGGTGCGACCGGTGCTCGATGCCTGGGTGCGGATGATTGCGGCCGCGCGGGCGGCAGGCGTGCCGGTGATCTACACGACGCCGGTCAGCCGCGCCGATGGCGCCGACGTGGTCATGCTGCCGACCGACCTTTCAGTGGAGACCGGCGTGCCGCCGCTGACCAACGCCGTCGAGGGCACGGCGGATGCCGGCTTCCCCGACGAGATTGCGCCGCGGCCCGAGGATTACGTTTTCCTCAAGCGCCGGCCGAGCGCGTTCCATGGGACGGGCGTCGCCGAGCTGCTGCACATGCTGCGGCGCGACACCGTCATCATTGGCGGGGGCGCGACCAATCGCGGCGTCGAGACCAGCGTGCGCGAGGCGTTCAATATGGACATTGCGTGTGTGGTGGTGCGCGAGTGCTGCTGGGGCGGCGATGCAGCGGCGCACGCTTACAGCCTGGACAAGGCGATGAAAATGTACGCGCGCATCCGGCACCTTGACCAGGTGGCGGCGATGCTGCGGGAATGACGGGGCACCAACACCAAATATCTGGAGCTTCGATCATGTCCGATGCAGCCGAGTACACGCCGCCGAAGGTTTGGACCTGGAACAAACCGAGCGGTGGCCATTTTGCGAACATCAACCGGCCGATCGCGGGGGCCACGCACGAGAAGGAACTGCCGGTCGGCCGCCATCCGCTGCAGCTTTATTCGCTGGGCACGCCAAATGGCGTGAAGGTGACGGTGATGCTGGAGGAGCTGCTGGCGCTTGGGCACACCGGCGCGGAGTACGATGCCTGGCTGATCAGGATCAATGACGGCGATCAGTTCGGCAGCGGTTTCGTCGCGATCAATCCCAACTCGAAGATCCCCGCGCTGGTGGACCGCAGTGGGCCGAAGCCGATCCGCGTGTTCGAGACCGGCGCGATCTTGATACATCTCGCCGAGAAGTTCGGCGCGTTCCTGCCGACCGAGGTCAGTCTGCGCGCCGAGTGCCTGTCGTGGCTGTTCTGGCAGATGGGCAGCACACCCTACGTAGGCGGCGGGTTTGGGCATTTCTACGCCTATGCGCCGACGAAGATGGAATACCCGATCGATCGGTTCGCCATGGAGACGAAGCGGCTGCTTGATGTGCTGGACAAGCGGCTGGCGGACAATTCGTACCTCGCCGGCGATGTGTATACGATCGCCGATATGGCGGCGTGGCCGTGGTATGGCGGGTTGGTGAAGTTCGGGCAGTATGGGGCAGCCGAGTTCCTGTCGGTGCACGAGTATAAGAACGTGGTGCGCTGGGCGGACGCGATCGGCGCTCGGCCGGCGGTGCAGCGGGGGCGGATGGTCAATCGCCTGTCCGGCGAGCCGTCGAGCCAGTTGCATGAGCGGCATGACGCCAGCGATTTCGCAACGAAGACACAGGACAAGGTGGCGGCTGCGGAGTGAGGGGATACCGCCCCCGTCGTCATGGCCGGCCTTGTGCCGGCCATCCGCGTCTTTCGTTTAGCGCGGACAGCCAAGACGTGAGTGTCGTGACCTAGCCAAGCCGCGAGTTACGGCCAACAGGAGAGACCGCCATGCCATTCTACCAAAAGGGCGACGTTCGCATCCGCTATGAGGAGACCGGCAGCGGGTTCCCGCTGCTGGTGACCCCCGGCGGCGGGTTG
This sequence comes from uncultured Alphaproteobacteria bacterium, assembly GCA_963826975.1. Taxonomy (GTDB): domain Bacteria; phylum Pseudomonadota; class Alphaproteobacteria; order Acetobacterales; family Acetobacteraceae; genus Palsa-883. The sequence goes on from CAWGZJ010000005.1 coordinate 230,057, forward strand.
AATTCGCGGGTCAGTAATTGGCCGACCGCGGTGTTCAATGCGATGGAAGTGTTCAAGGACAGCTTTCGTTGCATCACCATGGACCAACGCAATGCGAACGGTGGGGAGTCGACGGGGCCGATTGCCGTCGATGACCCTTGGGGGGCGTTTGCGGATGATCAGCTTGGGTTGATGGATCATTTGGGCATCCGGCAGTTCTTTTTCATGGGCTACTGCATCGGGGGGTGCTTTGCGCTGAAGCTGATGGAGCGGGCGCCGGATCGCGTGGTGGCCGGCGTGCTATGCCAGACGGTCGGGCACTGGTCGGAGGACCCGGACGTGATGTATCGCTCGGGGCGGGATGTCTGGGCGCCGGAGCTTTTGGGCCGGCGGCCTGATCTGACGATGGCGACGATCGAGGCTTATCTGCACGCTTTGTATCGGGTGCGGGCGGATTTTGTTTATAGTGTGTCTCGGGAGTTTGTGCGGGGGTGTCAGACGCCGATGCTGGTGATGCCGGATGATACGCCGGCGCATCCGTTGTCTGCGTCGGTTGATGTGGCGGCGTTGGCGCCTGGGGCGGTCTCGACGGTGTTTCCGTGGCGGGAGCCGGCGGAGCTTAAGGCGAAGACGATTGAGCAGGTGCGGGAGTTTCTGAGGGGGCAACAACGTGGGAGGGGCGCCCACCAGTAAGGCGCATGTCAGGGGCTGGGTGCCTTCAGGCATGATGCAATCACAACGATCGTGACGGTGTTCGGAAAACTATGCCGCAATCCTCCACTCACCGTTCGCCTTGATCTCGGCGTGCATTGCGTCGGGAGCGAGATCCAGCTCACCGGGCCAGACGACGGCGCCCATTTCGACATGGACCTGCTCGAACAAGCTCCGGTCCCGCAAGCGCGCGAACACGCCCGCGTTCGGTGACGCAATGAGTGCGGAAAGATCGACGATGCCGGTAAGCCCATCGACGAACCGTACGAACAAGCGGTCGTCTGGCAACGCCGTCACCTCCTGCACCCGCCACGGCGCGGTCGGGCGTATGGTTGGCGCTACCGAAGCGGCTCGATCGTCTTGGGCGACTGCCTCTGCCGGCATAGGTTCCAGTCCTCCATCAGTTCGGCACGATGTGCCTGCGCCCACTCAAGCACAAGGGCAAGCGCCCGGCGGGGCAGGCTGCCCTCGATGACATCCAGCGTCCGGATGTCAATCAGAGCCTCGTGCTCGGCGTACAAGGCGTGGAAGTGTGGCGGCGGATGTTCCTGCCAGAACATTTGGATCACGATGCCGTAGAACATGCTCAACGTCGGCATTGGCGCGGTTCCGCCCCGGGATGCCGCACCAGGGGAAGCACAGTTTTGTTGCGACTTCGTTAATCAGGTCCAGGCACTCCGATCGGACGTCGCGGTCAACGCTTTCGGATTTAGTTAGCTGGATGCGATGATGACGCACATGAAGATCGACTGGGGAGAGTGCGCGGCCCAAGCCAGCGAGCGGGCGAGGTGAAAATCGGGGGAACGACGGCGCGAGGTGAAGCCGCGGGGATTGGCGGCGTCGCGTTAGCCGATCGGCAAGATGTCCGGCGTAGCCTGGCGCTTGCGACCAACGACGACGGGATGGATGGCCAGGATCACGCGCGCTCGACCTGGACTGAGCGAGGCGCCTGACTTGCTGGCGCTGATTGAACTCGCCCGGGCCTCCGCGGCCACAACTGGCCCGGCCCAACCTGGCGCGGTCCTGAGCCGATCCGTGCCGTCCGATCCGGTCCAGTTCGACGCGACCCTTTCCGGCCCAACCTTTGACGGGCCGGCCATGTCCGCGCTCGCACTGGCCAGCCCTGCCCTGGCCAGCCCAACTCTCATCAGCCCAGCCCTCGCCAGCCCTGCGGTCGCCACCCCACCCCTCGCCGCCCCAACCCCCGCCAGCCCGGCCCTGGCCGGCACCGACGGCCACCGGGCACGCATGCGCGCTCGGCTGCTGGCCGCCGGGCCAGAGGCACTGGCCGATCATGAGATGCTGGAGATGGCGCTGTTCCTGGCGCTGCCACGGCGCGACACCAAGCCGCTGGCCCGCATGCTGCTGACGCGGTTCGGCAGCTTCGCCGGCACCATCGCCGCTCCGGTCACGGAACTGTCCACGATCGACGGCCTGGGCGAGGCCGGGGTCGCGGCGTTGAAGCTGGTGCAGGCCGCCGCCCTACGGTTGCTGCGATCCGAGGTGATCAACCGGCCGGTGCTGGCCAACTGGGACCGGTTGATGGCCTACCTGACCGCCAGCCTGGCGCGCGAGCGCGTGGAACAGTTCCGCGTGCTGTTCCTGGACACCCGCAACCGGCTGCTGGCTGACGAGGCGCAAGGCCGCGGCACCGTGAACCACACCCCGGTCTATCCGCGCGAGGTCGTCAAACGCGCGCTAGAACTGCACTCTACTGCTTTGATATTAGTGCATAACCACCCGAGTGGCGATCCAACGCCCTCGGCAGGGGACATCGACATGACACGGGAAATCCGCACCGCGGCCGAGGCGTTGTCGATCGTCCTGCACGACCACGTCATCATCGGCAACGACCGCTGGCTGAGTTTTCGGCGGGAGGGCCTGCTATAGCCGCCCTACACCGCCCCCACCACCGCCCAGGCGCCCTGCCAGACCATGTGCAACGCCACAAACAGGACGATCGCCAGTCCGACCCAGGCGATCCAGCGTTGCCGCTCCAGGATGCGCGCCAGCACGCCCGCCGCGATGCCCATCAGCACGACCGAGATCGCCAGGCCCGCCGCCAGCACCCATGTGCTGCCGCCCGCTGCGCCGGCCACCGCCAGCACGTTGTCCAGGCTCATGGAGACGTCGGCCAGCAGGATCTGAGCCATCGCCTGCGCCAGGGTTTTGCGGCGCGGGGGTGCGGCGTTCGCGCCGTCGGATCGGCGGTGGTGCAACTCGCGATACATCTTCCAGCAGACCCAGAGCAGCAGCAGCCCGCCGGCCAGCAGCAGGCCGAGGACGGCGAGCAGACGCAGCGCGATCGCGCCGAAGGCGATGCGGACCGCGGTCGCTCCACCGATCCCCAGGATGATCGCCGGCCGTTGCTGGCGCTGGCGGCAGTCCGGCCACCGCCATGCCGACGACCACGGCGTTGTCGCCGGCCAGTGCCACGTCGATCGCCAGCACCTGGGCCAGCGCCGACAGGTCGTGGGTCAGTCCGGTCAGGTCCATGCGGGGTGTGCGATCCGTTATTTGCCAGCCCTGGTACTTTTCAGCCCTGGGCTTGTCACCAACGGGCTTGTCACCAACCGCCGGACGGGGCTAGCTGATCGCGATTCCGGCAGCATGTGGGCAGCGTCATCATGGTCCCCCGCTACAGCAGACCCGAGATGGACGCCATCTGGGCGCCCGAGAATCGCTACCGCATCTGGTTCGAGATCGAGGCGCTGGCGGCCGAGGGCATGGCTCGGTTTGGTTTCATACCCGCGACCGCCGCGCGGGCGATCCGCGAGAAGGGCGGCGCCCAGGTGGCCCGGATCGGCGCCGCCGATGTGGCGCGAATCGATGCGATCGAGCGTGAGACGCGCCACGACGTGATTGCGTTCCTGACCTGGCTTGCCGAGGCGATCGGCCCGGACAGCCGATTCGTCCACCAGGGCATGACCAGTTCCGACGTGCTGGACACCTGCCTGTCGGTGCAGCTCACCCAGGCGACCGATCTGCTGCTGGCGGACCTCGATCGCGTGCTGGCGGCGCTGAAGACACGGGCGTTCGAGCACAAAACCACGCTGACCATCGGGCGCAGCCACGGTATCCACGCCGAGCCGACCACCTTCGGCCTGAAGCTGGCCGGCCACTTCGCCGAGTTCGCCCGTGATCGTGCCCGGCTGGTGGCCGCGCGGGGGGAAATCGCGGTGGCGGCGATCTCGGGCGCGGTCGGCACCTTCGCGCATCTCGATCCGCGGGTGGAGGCGTACGTCGCCGAACGGCTGGGGCTGGCCGTCGAGCCGGTGTCTACCCAGGTCATCCCGCGCGACCGCCACGCGGCCTATTTCTGCACCCTCGGCGTGATCGCGAGCGGGGTGGAGCGGTTGGCGACCGAGGTCCGTCACCTGCAACGCAGCGAGGTGCGCGAGGCGGAGGAGTTCTTCCATCCCGGGCAGAAGGGCTCGTCGACGATGCCGCACAAGCGGAACCCGGTGCTCAGCGAGAACCTGACCGGGCTGGCCCGTGTGGTGCGCGCCGCGGTGGTGCCGGCGCTGGAGAACGTGACGCTGTGGCACGAGCGCGACATCAGCCACTCGTCGGTGGAGCGGGTGATCGCGCCGGACGCGACCACGGCGCTGGACTTTGCGCTGGTGCGGCTGGCCGGGATGATGGAGCGGCTGGTGGTGAATCCGGCGCGGATGCTGGCCAATTTGGAGAGCCTGGGCGGCGTGGTGCACTCGGGCGAGGTGCTGACGGCGCTGACGCGGACGGGGATTCTCCGGGAGGACGCGTATCGGATCGTGCAGCGCAACGCGATGGCGACGTGGGAGGCGCTGGGCACGCCGGAGGGACGGAGTTTCCGGGCGAACCTGCTGGCGGACCGCGAGGTTGCCGGGCGGATCTCCGAGGCCGAGCTGGATCGTGCGATGGATCCGGCGTTGCACCTGAAGGAAGTGGACGGCGTGTTCGCCCGGGTGTTCGGCGAGGCCGGGGCTGCGGCCAAGGCGGCGTGATGCGGTGCGCGTGCGTTCGGCGCGGTCAGCCGGGATGGTGGGAAGTATAGTTAGTTATCAGGTGTCGAGACGATTGACCCTTCGGCGATGCCCACATCGTCATGCCGGCGAAGGCCGGTATCCACGACTTGTCTTCGTTGCAGCAAAGGAAGTCGTGGATGCCGGCCTTCGCCGGCATGACGTGGGGGCGGCGCTGTGGATCGCGTTTGAAACTGGCGGTGGTTGAGTTCAGTTGATGCTTGTCGGGTCGACTACGTCGTATCCTGGAAAATGCTCATGACCTCGGCGATCATGGCGTCGTAGCCGCCGCGGTTCAGGAACCGATCCTCGTCATAGCAGCCCAGGGGATGTTCCAGGACGTTGAGCAGACAGCGGTTGCAATAGCTGCATGGCGGGTTGCTGGGGCCGTCCCATTTTTCCAGGTCGCGTGGCAATTCGGGGTTGGCCAGCAAGGGCCGCGCCATCGAAACGGCATCACAATCTCCGGCCCGCAGCGCGGCGGCGATCCGGTGGGCCCGCTGGAACCCTCCGGTGCAAAGGACCGGGATGGAAACGGCGCGTTTTATCGCCCTGGCATCGGGCAGGTTGAGGCCTTCGACCTTGTCTATGTCCGCCGAGCCGTCCGGGCGCAGAAAATCCTGGGTGCGCGACCACAGGAACCTGAGCACCGGCCTTAGCAGCCGGTAGCGGAACAGCAGGAAATCGCGAAAAGTATAGACGCCGCTTGCGATCACGCTCTGATAGGTTCTCGCGCCGACGTCGAGCGGCAATGGGCCTGCCGGATTTCGCGGGTGGGGAAACATGCTGCCGGTGGAAACGTGAATGGCGTCCGCGCCGGCTTCTTCGATCCATTTCGCCAATTGTATTCCGTCCTCGAGCGTATTGCCGCGGCGCTGCCAGAACGTGACTGCATTGTGATGATCGACCGGGCCAAGCTTGGCCATGAGGAAGAAATCGTGTCCAACTTCCTGGCGTATTTCGCGAATGACTTCGAGGATGAAACGGGCGCGGTTGGCCAATGGTCCGCCATACTCGTCAGTCCGGTCGTTGATCGCCGAGCTAAGGAATTGCGTGAACAGATAACCGTTGCTGGAGTGCAGTTCGATGCCGTCGAGGCCTGCCTGCCGCACGCGGCGGGCGGCCGTCGCGAATTGCCGCACCAATGCGCGGACTTCCTGGGTCGACATGGCGGTCGAGCGCAATCCCTGGAATGCGTCGGGCACCGCGGTAGCGCCGAGCGGGTGCCGTTTGAGATTTTCAATCCCGGCAATGTCCTGCTGGCGGCCGGAATACGAAAGTTGCAGGATGTACTTGCAATCATGACGATGAACGCGCTCGCCGACCTCGCGCCAAAAACCGATTCGAGCGTCACGGTCGATCGTCGCGTAATTGGGCAGCACGCGACCGCGGATATCGATTGGGACGTGCGAAGAGATGATGGCGCCGACGCCTCCACGGGCGAAACGTTCCTCGAAGTTGATGCGCGCTCGTGTTCCGGACCCGTCGTAATTGTCGATGCGGCCGGATATGCTTGAACGGAACAGCCGGTTTTTGACGGACAGATTACGAAAATGCAGCGGTTTGAAAATCAGCGCGTGGTCGTCGGGGCTTATCTCCCTTGGTTGATTTGGCATTGAACTGGACATGTTGCCTCCTTGCTGGCGGTCGACCTGGCGGTGGCCCGGTTGAACTCTGCCACCGCGCCGGCCGGTGGTTCCGCGCGATTGCCTTTCGCTGCGGGCAGGCTAAACCGTATTGCGGACAGTTGAGAGTGACCCAAACCTCAACTGCCACCAAGCGGCTGCGTATGACGAAGGACCAACAATGATCACCAGCTTCGAGATCAAGTCCCGCGAGGATTTCGTTGGTGGCGCCGAGTTTGGCGCTACCGGCGCCTATGTCCGCATCGACGGAACAGCAAGCGGCGAGGTCGATCCCGCACATCCCGGCAACGTCGGAATTGCGCTGCTCGACAAGGCCCCACGCAACGCGCACGGCCGCGTGGAGTATCGCACCGACGTCACCATCCTGCGCCCCGCCAATCCCGCCAACGGCAACGGCCGGCTGCTGTACGAAGTGAACAACCGCGGTCGCATGATGCTGTTTGCCAACCTGTGCGCCGGCGCCGCGGGGAACCAGCCGAAGACGGCGGCCGATCTCGGCAATGCGCTGCCGCTGAAGCTGGGCTTCACGCTGCTGTGGTCCGGCTGGGATCCGGGCGCGCCGCGCGCCAATGGCGGGTTGGCGCTGGATGCGCCGGTGGCCACCGACTTGGCGCTGGATGCGCCGGTGGCGACCGACCTGGCACCGGATGCGCCGGTTGCGACCGGCGACGGCGCACCGATCGTGCAGCGCATCCGCGAGGAGTTCGTGTCAGGGACCCGCCTCGGCGTGATGGAGACGTTCCGGTTGTCGCACAAGGCCGCCAACTCGCGCGCCCGTCTGACCGTGCGCACCTCGCAAACCGCGCCGCGGCGGGACGTTGACTTTGCCTTCCTGGACACCAGAACGATCGGCCTGCTGCCCGTCGGGACCAAGCCCGAAATCGGGGCCATCTATGAGTTCACCTACAACGCGACGCAGCCTTCGGTGCTCGGTCTTGGGTTTGCCGCGACGCGCGACCTGGTCAGCCGCCTGCGCCGCGACGGCGAGTTCCTGCTGGGCTTTCGGCCGACCCACGCGCTCGCCTTCGGCATCTCGCAGGCAGGGCGCTACCTGCGTGATCACGTCGCGCTGGGGTTCAACAAGGACGAGCGCGGCGCCCGCGTGTTCGATGGCGTTTTCACCCATGTGGCCGGGATCGGCCGGCTGTTCTTCAACACGCCGTTTGCCCAGCCGGCGCGCACCCGCACCTGGCACGAGGACCATGATTTCCCGGAGGTGGAATTCCCGTTCTCAACCGCAACGTTCACCGATCCGATCGGCGGCGGGACGGCGTCGCTGCTGCGCGGTGACGACAGCGATCCGTTGCTGATCGAGACCAACACCGCGACTGAGTATTGGCAGAAGGGTGCGTCGCTGCTGCACACCAACCCCGAGGGCACCCACGACGCGGTGCTGCCCGATACGGTGCGAGGTTATTTCCTCACCGGCACGAACCACACCGGCCGGGCTGGTGTGCCGCGCGATGCCGGCCCCTGCGTCCTGCCGCGCAACTGGCACGACCCGATGGCCGCGGTGCGCGCGCTGCTGGTGGCGCTGGATGAGTGGGTGGTCACCGGCCGCGCCCCGCCACCCAGCCGCCTGCCGCGCATCGATGACGGAACGCTGGTGCGCGCCGAGGCGGTGGCGTTTCCCCTCGCCCCCGGTTTCGCCGCGCCGCACGCGGCCAACGACGTGGCACTGTTACCGGACTGGATCAATCCTGGTGTGCCCGCGCGGACCTGGCGAGCACTGGTCCCGCAGGTTGGTCCGGACGGCAACGAGCTTGCCGGCCTCAAGCTGCCGGACATCGCCGTGCCGCGCGGCACGCACACCGGGTGGAATCTCTACAAGGCTCCCTACCCTCCCGGTGAATTGGCCGATCGCGACGGTACTTTTCTCGCGTTCGCCGCAACCCGCGCCGACCGCGAGGCCACGCCCGACGCGCGGCCGTCACTCGCCGAGCGCTATCCCACGCAGGTGGTCTATACGGCGGGGGTCGCGGCGGTCGTTGCGCAACTGAGCGATGACCGGCTGCTGCTGCCGGAGGACGCGGCCGCCTACATCAGCCGTGCGAACGCCTGAGGCCGCGGAGTGAGGGCTGAAGCACAATATTTCTCCCCCTCCCCTTGAGGGAGGGGGCTGGGGGGAGGGGTTGGTGCCAGGGTCCCTCGGAAACGGCGTACCGCGACGACCCCTCCCCCCAACCCCCTCCCTCAAGGGGAGGGGGAGAATATTGTTATTGTGCTTCAGCCCCCTTCAGTCAGCCGCCTCGGACATGCCAATGGGCGGCTGCACGTCGTCCGGGATCGGGCACACATACGGGGTGCGCGCCAGCCGAGCCTGGTGATCCGCCTTGGCGCGGGCCAGCAGCGTCTCGTCCTGGATCGCGTCCAGCGCCGTGCCGGCCATCACCTTCGCGACATGCACCATCCCCTTGTGCGCCGCCGGGGTCATGCCCTGTGCGGTCAACTGCCAGGAGTGGCCGGGCGTGCCGATCGCATACGTCGCGCCGCGCGCCTGCACGGTCGGCACTGCCCAGCTTACGTCGCCCACGTCGGTCGATCCCATCATCGGCGCGCCCTTGGCGTCGAACGGAACGATCGTATCGCACAGCGTGGTGGCCGACCGCACCGGCAGACCGACACGGCGCCAGGAGGTCTCGATATCCTCTTCGCTCAGGGTGCCCTGGATCTTCGCCGCGAAGGCGCGATCCGCGTCGTCGAACGGCGGCGGGCCGAGACGTTCCATGTTGGTATACATCGCCTTTTCCAACGGCGTGTTGCCCAGTAGGTTGGACACCGCGCTGACCACGTTGGCGCTGACCGAGGTTTCGGTCATCAGCGCCGCCCCGTCGGCGATCTTGCGCACCCGCACGATCAGCCGGTTCAATTCCGGCAGATCCCGTGCGCGGATCAGGTAGCGCACCTTGGCGTGCGCCTGCACCACGTTCGGCGCGATGCCGCCGGCGTCCAGCAGTGCGTAGTGCACGCGCGCGTCGGACGGCATGTGCTCGCGCATGTAGTTGACGCCGACATTCATCAGTTCCACCGCGTCCAGCGCGCTGCGGCCCAGATGCGGCGCGGCGGCGGCGTGGCTGGCGCGGCCGGTGAAGCTGAAATCGATCCGCGTGTTGGCCAGCGACTGGGCATCATCGACGCGGCAGAACGCCGCCGGGTGCCAGGTGATGGCGATGTCCACGTCGTCGAATGCTCCGTCGCGCACCATGAAGCCCTTGGCGGCGCCGCCTTCCTCGGCCGGGCAACCATAGTAGCGCACCCGCCCCTTCATTCCGTGCGCGGCGAGATAGTCCTTCACCGCGGTCGCCGCGAGCAGGGACGCCGAGCCTAGCAGGTTGTGGCCGCAGCCATGGCCGTGGCCGGCGCCGGGCAACGGGCGATGCTCCGCCACGCCGGCCTCATTGGACAGGCCCGGCAACGCGTCGTATTCGCCGAGGATGGCGATCACCGGGCCGTCTTCGCCGGACTCGCCCACCACGGCGGTCGGGATGCCGGCGACGTTGCGGGTTACGCGGAAGCCCTGCTGCTCGAGCATCGCGGTGTGCTCGGCGCAGGAGCGGCGTTCGGTATAGGCGATCTCCGGCATGCCCCAGACGCGGTCGGACAGCGCCTCGAAATCGTCCTTCTTGGCGTCGACCAGGCGCCAGATTTCCTCGGTGTTCTGCATCTCACTCCACCCCTATTGCGCCGGCTTCACATCGAACATGCGCGGCGTCTCGTCAATGCGGGGAACATAGGTCAGTTTGGGCTTGGAACATAGGTCAGTTTGGCGCTGGTCGCCCAGATGCTCTTTTGTATGTGGAGCGGAATGATCGCGACGTTGTCGAAGCTTCTGAGAGCCGATGTCCTGCCCCTGATCACGGATAGCGCGACCACCAATGTCGCCGATGGACTGAATGTAACACCACTAAATTAGATTTTAGAGGGCAAGCCGCCGTGCTCGCCCCATCAATAACGTGCCAGCAGAGCGTGACAGGGACAGCCACCCCCGCTCCCCTTGGGGATCGCCGAACCGTGATCGGCGGATAACCGGTTGGGGGGAGAATTTTGGAGAGTTGCATGGACAGCCGACAGAGACGGATGATCGTGCGTCTGGCCGCAGGGGTTCTCGGCGCCAGCCTCGCCGTCGGAATCGGGTTCCTCGGAACCTCGATCGCCCAGACCTCGTCGGCGCCATCATCACCGACCGCGCCGCAGCCGGATGGCGCGGCGATTCCGGTGACCGTCGCCCCGGTCACCCGTCAGGACGTGCCGGTGTTCGACGAGGGCATCGGCACCGTGCAGGCATTCCAGTCCGTGCTGATCCAGGCGCGGGTCACCGGGTGGCTCGATCGCATCGCGTTCGCTGAAGGGCAGGACGTGAAACCCGGCGATCTGCTGGCGGAAATCGATCCGCGGCCGTATGCCGCCACGCTGGCGCAAGTGCAGGCCAAATCGGCCTCCGATCAGGCAACGCTCGCCAACGATGAGGTCAACCTGAGGCGCGATGCCACCCTCGCGCAGCGCAGTTTCCAGACACAACAGCAGGTCGACAATGATGCGGCCGCGGTCCGGGTGATGCAGGCCACGCTCCAGGGCGATGCCGCCAATATCCAGACGGCGGCGCTCAATCTCAGCTTCTGCCGGATCGCCGCGCCCATCGCGGGCGTGGTTGGGCTGCGGCTGGTCGATGTCGGCAACCTGATCTCGGCGGGTGCCGGACAAGGCATCGTCACCATCACGCAGATCCAACCGATCTCGGTCGTCTTCACCTTGCCGCAGAGCGAACTGCCCCAGGTCCAGGCTGCCCAGGCCGCAGGCAGGCCACTGGTCGTTGCCTATTCGCAAGACGACCGAACCGCGCTGGGCAACGGCGAGCTGGTGGCGACGAACAACAGCATCGCCACCGGCACCGGCACCATCACGCTGAAGGCGACGTTTGCCAACACCGACCGGCATCTCTGGCCGGGTCAGTTCGTGAACGCCCATCTGCAGCTCACCGTCGACCACAACGCAGTGACCGTTCCGGTGCCGGCGATCCAGCACGGGCCAGATGGGCTCTACGTCTTCGTCGTCGGACCGAACTCGACGGTGGCCAGCCGGCCGGTCAGCATCGGTTACCAGAATCAGGCGCTGGCGGTGGTCACCAAGGGTCTCGACGGCGGGGAGCAGGTGGTGGTCGCCGGGCAGTCGCGGCTGCAGGACGGCACCAGGGTGACCAGCCGGTCGAGCAAGGCCGCGACATGAGCGGCGGCGCCCTGCGAACCCACCGGCCATTTGAGCCACACACCACCACATTGCGAGCGGACCTGGCGCGATGAGCATATCCACGCCCTTCATCAAGCGCCGCATCGGCACCTCATTGGTCATGGCGGCGATCGTGCTGGTCGGTCTGGCGGCGTTCCCGCTGTTGCCGGTTGCGCCGCTGCCGCAGGTGGATTTCCCCACCCTGACCGTGACCGCCCAGTTCCCCGGCGCCAGCCCGCAGACCATGGCGGAAAGTGTTGCGGAGCCGCTGGAGACCCAGTTCAGCCAGATCCCCGGGCTGGCACAATTGACCTCCACCAATGTGCTGGGCACCAGCACGATCACGTTGCAGTTTGATCTCGACCGCAACATCGATGCCGCGGAGAGCGATGTTCTGGAGGCGATCAACGCAGCACAGGGGCAGTTGCCAAAGGCGTTGCCCAGTCAGCCGACGATCCGCAAGGTCAATCCGGCCGATGCGCCGATCATGATCCTGGCGGTGCAGTCCACGCAGGTGCCACTGACGACGGTTGATGATTACGCCGAGAACATTCTGGCGCAGCGGCTGTCGCAGACCGCCGGGGTGTCGCAGGTCCTGGTGGGCGGCCAGCAGAAACCCTCGATTCGTGTGCAGATCGATCCGGCAAAGCTTGCCTATATGGGCCTGACGATGGAGGACGTCCGCAACGTCCTGACCACTGCGACGGTCGACGAGCCGAAGGGCAGCATCGACGGCGCCGACACCGCCTACACCGTGATGGACGACGACCAGCTCACCACGCCCGAGCCGTACAACAACGTCATCGTGGCCTACCGCAACGGCGCACCGATCCGCATCCGTGACATCGGCCGGGCGGTGCGGGGGCCGCAGAACCGCGAGCTCGCCGCCTGGCAGAACAGCAAGCGCGGCGTGCTGCTGCTGATCTTCAAACAGCCGGGTGCCAACGTCATCTCCACCGTGGGGCGGGTGCAGCAGGCGCTGCCGCCGCTGGAGGCCAGCATCCCGCCCGCCATCCATGTCAGCACGATCGTCGATCGTACGCAGGTGATACGGGCCTCGGTCAATGACGTGGAATTCACCTTGCTGCTGTCGATCAGCCTGGTCGTGATGGTGATCTTCGTGTTCCTGCGCAATGCGTGGGCGACGATCATTCCCAGCATTACCGTGCCGGTCGCGCTGGTCGGCACATTCGGCGCCATGTACCTGCTGGGGTTCAGCCTGGACAATTTGTCGTTGATGGCGCTGACGATCTCGGTCGGCTTCGTGGTGGACGACGCAATCGTCATGCTGGAGAACATCTACCGCCACGTGGAAGACGGCATGAAGCCGTTCGATGCGGCGATGAAAGGCGCCGGTGAAATCGGCTTCACCATCGTATCGATCAGCCTGTCGCTGATTGCCGTGTTCATCCCGCTGCTGCTGATGGGCGGCATCGTCGGACGGTTGTTCCGCGAGTTCGCCATGACCGTTTCCGTCGCGGTGCTGGTCTCGGCGTTCGTGTCGCTGACCCTGACGCCGATGATGTGCGCCAGCTTCCTGAGCAATCACCATCGCGGGCACGGCCGGGTGTATCGGATCGTCGAGGCGGGGTTCGACGCCATGATCGGCTTCTATCGGCGCACGCTGGATATAGCGTTGCGGTTTCGTTTCATTACGTTGATGACCTTCCTCGGCACGCTGGCGCTGACGGCGGTGTTATACGTCAACATCCCGAAGGGCTTCTTCCCGGTACAGGATGTCGGCCTGATCATCGCCACGTCCGAAGGGGCGCAGAACGCATCGTACCAGCAGATGGTGCGGTTGCAGACCCAGCTCAATCAGATCGTCCATGACGACCCGGCTGTCGCGTCCTTCGCCTCGCAGGTCGGCGCCGGCACCGCCGGGTCGCAGGGCAATGACGGCCGCATGTATATCAACCTGAAGCCGTGGGATCAGCGTCCGAACGACGGTGTCATGCAGGTGATCGCGCGGCTTGCCGAAAAGGCGAAGGCGGTGCAGGGCGTGCAGCTCTATATGCAGCCGGCGCAGGACATCAACGTCGGCGGGCGCCTGGCGCGCACGATGTACCAGTATACTTTGCAGGATGCCGATCCCGCACAGCTCAATTTGTGGGCGCCCAAGGTGCTGGCCAAGGTCAAGGCACTGCCGTTCCTGCGCGATGTCGCGACGGACCAGCAGATCTCCGGGACGACGGCGACGCTGACGATCGATCGGGATGCGGCACAGCGCTTCGGCATCCAGCCACAGCAGATCGACGACACGCTGTATGACGCGTTCGGTCAGCGCGAGGTGACGCAGTATTTCACCCAGCTCAATTCGTATTTTGTGATCCTGGAAGTGCCGCCGGGGCTGGAGGGCGACCCGAACACGCTGGGCAAGCTGTATGTCAAATCATCGAGCGGCGAGGCTGTTCCGCTATCGGAACTCGTGAAAGTCGATACGGTACCGGTTGCACCGCTCGCGGTGAACCATCAAAGCCAGTTTCCGGCGGTGACGATCTCGTTCAACCTGGCGCCAGGCGCCGCGCTCGGCCAGGCGGTGACGGCGATCGAGCAGATCCGCACCCAGCTTGGCCTGCCGCTGGCGCTGCAGGGATCCTTCCAGGGAACCGCGCAGGCGTTCCAGTCGTCGCTGAGCAGCGAACCCTACCTGGTCGCGGCGGCAATCATCGCGGTCTACATCATTTTGGGGGTCTTGTATGAAAGCTACATCCTGCCGCTGACCATCCTGTCCACGCTGCCCTCGGCCGGTGTCGGCGCGCTGCTGATGTTGATGCTGGCGCGGACCGAACTGACGGTGATTGCGATGATCGGCATCATCCTGCTGATCGGCATCGTCAAGAAGAACGGCATCATGATGGTGGACTTCGCCATCAACGCCGAGCGGCGCGACGGGATGGCGCCGCTGGAGGCGATCCGCCAGGCGTGCCTGCTGCGGTTCCGCCCGATCCTGATGACGACGATGGCGGCGCTGCTGAGCGGGTTGCCGCTGATGCTGGAGAGCGGCGCTGGGTCGGAGCTGCGCAAGCCGCTGGGCTACGCGATGGTGGGGGGGTTGCTGTTGAGCCAGGTGCTGACGCTTTACACGACGCCGGTGATTTATTTGTATTTGGATCGGTTGCAGCATTTTCTGTCTCCGGCGCGGCGCCGTTCGATGCCGCGATTGGTGGAGAAGTTCGGTGATGCGACTGCGGATTGAGGGTTGGTGGTGCGGTGGTGGTTTGATGGCGTGGCGAATTGAGTTGTGCGGGATCCGTGCGCCTCTCCGGCAGTTCGCACCTCTCCCGCTCTTCGCGGGAGAGGTCGGGGAGCACTTGCGACACGGGTGAGGGTCGTGCGGCACCACCACCCTCACCCTCGTCGCTTCGCGCCTCGACCTCTCCCGCAAGGGCGGGAGAGGTGAAGGCGGTTCCAGTCTTGCTGGACCTGCTCTAAGGTCCGCGCGCAACAAGCTAGGAAACGCCCGTGCTCAGCATGGCAGGCAAGGTGGCGATCGTGACGGGGGCCGGCTCGGTCGGGCCCGGCTGGGGTAACGGCAAGGCAACCGCGACCCTGCTCGCGCGCCAGGGCGCCAGCGTGTTCCTGGTCGACCTCAATGCGGACGCAGCCGGCGAGACACGCGGCATCATCGAGGCTGAAGGCGGCGCCTGCGCGACGCATCGCGCCGACATGATGGTGGCAGCCGACGTCGCCGAAATGGTGCAGGCCTGCATCGACCGCTTCAAGCGCCTGGATATCCTGGTGAACAATGTCGGCGGGTCCGCGCCCGGCGATCCCGTGTCCATGACCGAGGAGGTCTGGGACCGGCAGATCGACTTCAACCTGAAGACCGCGTTCCTGGGGTGCAAATATGCCCTGCCGATCATGGTGGCGCAGGGCAAGGGGGCGATCGTCAACATCGCCTCGATTGCCGGGTTGCGCAACGATTTCTCGTCCGGGCGCGTGCATGTCGGATATTCCGCCAGCAAGGCCGGGGTGATCCAGCTTTCGCGGTCGACCGCCGGCGCCTATGCGAAGAAGGGCGTGCGGGTGAACACCGTGGTGCCCGGCCTGATGCACACGCCGCTGGTCGAGACGCGGCTGGCCAAGACCGTCGGCGGCAATGACGTGGCGGCGCTGATCGCCGCGCGCAACGCAGTGGTGCCGATGGGCCGCATGGGCGATGCGTGGGACGTGGCGCACGCGGTGCTGTTCCTGGCGTCGGACGAGGCGCGCTACATCACCGGGACCGAAATCATCGTCGATGGCGGAATGACCGCCGCGATGCCGTAATCCGACAAGGGAACACGACACATGAGCGAGCAACGGTTCAAGACGCTGACACCGGAAACAATGACGCCGGAGCAGCGCGCGGTGGCCGAGGCGATCCAATCCGGCCCGCGCGGTGCCGGCCTGCGCGGGCCGTTCAACGCCCTGCTGCGCAGCCCGGAGCTGTGCGACCTGGTGCAGCAGGTTGGCGCATATGTGCGCTTCAAGAGCGTGCTGCCCGCGACGTTGAACGAGATGGCGATCTGCATGGCCGGGCGCAAATGGACCGCGCAGTACGAGTTCTACGCGCATCGCCGGTTGGCGCTGGCGGCGGGGTTGGATGCGGCGATCGTGGACGCGATCGCGGTCGGAGAGCGGCCGGCCAATCTGTCGGATGACGAGGCGACGGTTTACGACTTCGCCAGCGAGTTGCTGGGGACGGGGCAAGTCTCAGATGCCAGCTACGCCGGCGTGAGAAACCGGTTCGGCGAGCGTGGTGTGATGGATCTGGTCGGCGCGATTGGCTACTACAGTCTGGTGTCGATGGTGCTGAACGTCGATCGGGTGCCGCTGCCGGCGGGCGTGGCGCCGCCGCTGAAGCCGTTGTGAGGCGGCGACGGTCCTGGCAGCGCGGGCGGCGAAGCTTTCTGCCGGACCGACTGCATTGGGTCCGGTGTGCGGCCTTCGATGTGCCACCGGCGACTATCAGCCGGGGGACAGGAGCAGCCGTGGGTACGGGGCATGCGCGCGGCATGAGCGCGGCACTGGTGCCTTGCGTCGTCGATTTTGCGGTGATCATGCGAGCCGTCCGGAGCAGTGCGCGCAGGGAACGGTGTTGTCCGCGTGCTTCGCGCCGTCACGGTCGCCGCGTTAGTTGAACCGCCAAGACACCAAGGCGCCAAGGTATACCCCTCGTTCGAAGGAATCTGTGCTCTGCCGTATGACGGGAAGCAAGTCTCACCACAGAGGCACAGAGGCACAGAGTCGAAAGAGCAAGTGGTTAGCTCGATATTCTTCTCTGTGCCTCTGTGTCTCTATGGTGATTCTTTGTTTCTATCATCATCGAAAGCACGGATTTCCATAGGTTAAGTGGTATATCACAGCCAACTCGGTCGCGTGATTTGGTGCTTTGGTGCCTGGGCGGTTCACCGCAATGCGCTCAGATGGCTGAAGCTGAACTACGCCAGTGTCCGGTGTGACCGGGTTTATGCTGATCGCAGGAACTGTTCGCGACGTTGGGTGCGCCGGGCGGCGTCTTCTCGAACCCCGCAAAATGAACGACGCAGGGCACTAGGTTGCATCGTTTGCGGGCGTTCGGATCTGGTCGGATAGAGAAGTATATTAACTATTATTTGCTGCTACATTGTGCTATACTGGTCGATCCAATTTGCGCCTGGGGAAGCCGCGCCTGTGCGCAATCCGTAATTCCGTAGTCGCCTGTTGGCAGCATCGCGAAGGAAGAATTTTAGCGCAGATAAAGAAGACGATGCACGCAAAACACGCCGATGGCGACAGCCTGAATGAGCCTTCGGGGGATGCGACCAGCTTCGCGTTCACCGAGCGGAATGCATTTTGCGCCAGCGTACACGACTCGGAATGAAACGCGTAACCCCACGGCCCTGCAACCACGCCAAATCATCGGCGTGTTTTGCGTGCATCGTCTTCTTCATCTGCGCTAAATTCTTTCTTGCTTTGCGGCGCACCGGGTTTGCATCGGGGATCGCGGACCGACGCTATTGCCGCTACCGCCATCCGCTGCCCGGAGCGGCTCAATCGGTCGGATCATCGTGCTGTGGTGCTGGGCCACTTGATTGGTGCCACGAGATTGGTGTTGGCGGCGGTCCGGCTGACGCATTGCACCGAACAGGCCATGCGTTGGTGTTAGATATAATGCTGGACTTATTTTCCTAGTCATGCTACGCGAGCCGGTTGAACTTTCAACCCCCAGGAGACCGCGCTCGTGTCCACTGCCGACCCCAACCCCGCCGCCGCGCCGGCCAGGCCACCCTACGTCATCCCCCCGCAGGACTTGCGTGACATGGTGCTGGCACTCCCCCGCCCGCCCGCAGACGCGCCCGAAACCGCCTGGCAGGAGGTGGTGCAGGGCGGCCTCGACAGGCTCGAGGCGCTCGACCCGCGCGATGCGCTGCAGACGATGCTGGCGGTGACGGTGATCGCCACCCAGGCGGGCGCGGTCGACGCCTGCCGGCTGGCGTTCGCGCCGGACGCCTCGGCGGTGCAGGCGCAGCGCCAGCGGGCCAGCGCTGCGGCGCTGCTGCGCGTGATGGCCGGGGCGATGCGGTCGTTGAAGCAGCTTCGGTTGCAGCCGGCGGTGCCGGCGCGCGACTGGGGCGACGCGGCGGGGGTGCTGGCGGGGGTGATGCGGGAGGCGCCGGCGCGGCCGGCCGAGGCGGCGCGCGGGGGCAAGGCGGCGGTGGAGGAGCCGGGGGAAATCATCCGCTGGATCGACGAGATCGACGACGCGGAGATGAACGAGGAGATCGACGACGCGGAGATGAACGAGGAGATCGAGCGGTTGCGGCGCGAGGCGGCAGGCGAGCCTCCGTTGCCGGTGAAGCCGGGGCCGCGGCGGATCTACAGGTACAAAGAGGGTGATTACGCGCGGACCTGGGTGCCCGATGAGCGGGCGGCGCGGAAGTACCCGGGGTGGGAGAATATGACCAAGCCGGAGCGGCGGGAGTTCTTTGGGTATACCTACACCGGGCCGGTGGCGCCGCTGGAGATGCTGACGCCGGCGTCTCGCGCTGCGGCGGCGGCTGGGGAGGAGTGAGGGGCGGGGCGAGGGCCTTGCGCCGAGGTGGGGTTGGGTCCTCCGCGGTTGTATGGGGGCCGGGCGACGGGCCATTGGCGGCGGTTCCGCGGTTTGCCGAGGCAGGCAAGGATTCTTGCCGCCGATGAACGCCGATGAACGCCGATCATCCGAGCGGGCTGCAGGCTGGTGCCGGCCGGTGGCGCCACGGCATCCGCCGTTTGCGTTTTTTGCTGTTCCAATTCCTGCCGCTCGCTATCGGAGCACGGAAGGGCAGAATGGCGCTTCGCGCGGAGCGCCGGCACCGGCGGAGGGCACGACCCGGGGAAGGACAAGCACAGGTCACGGCAGACGTGTTTTTTGCGAAATCGCGCAACGACCCTCCCAGCGGAAGGACGGGCACAGTCTCGGCGGACGTGGTTTTTGCGAAATCGCGCAACAACCCTCCGGCCGGGGCAGGCTCCTCTCGCCGGGTTCGACACGGGCGGGGGCACGACCCGGAGAAGGACAGGCGCAGGTCGCGGCGGACGTGGTTTTTGCGAAATCGCGCAACGACCCTCCCGCCGGGGCAGGCTCCTCTCGCCGGGTTCGACCCGGGCGGGGGCACGACCCGGGGAAGGACGGGCACAGGTCGCGGCGGACGTGGTTTTTGCGGAATTGCGCAACGACCCTCCCGCCGGGGCAGGCTCCTGTCGCCGGGCTCACTCCGGCCGGGTGCGCCGCCGAGGTCACCGCCCCGGGGGAACGACGGGCGCAGGTCGTGGGGGACGTGTTTTTTGCGAAATCGCGCAACGACCCTCCCGCCGGGGCAGGCTCCCGCCGCCGGACTCGCTTCGGCCGGGTGCGCCGCTCAGGTCACCGCCCCGGGGAACGACGGGCGCAGGTCGCGGTGTGCTCGGTTTTTGCGAAATTGCGCAACGACCCTCCCGCCGGGGCAGGCTCCTGTCGCCGGACTCGCTTCGGCCGGGTGCGCCGCCGAAGTCACCGCCCCGGGGGAACGACGGGCGCAGGTCGTGGGGGACGTGGTTTTTTGCGAAATCGCGCAACGACCCTCCCGCCGGGGCAGGCTCCCGCCGCCGGACTCGCTTCGGCCGGGTGCACCGCTCAGCTCACCGCCTCGGAGAACGACGGGCGCAGATCGCGGTGGGCTCGGTTTTTGCGAAATTGCGCAACGACCCTCCCGCCGGGGCAGGCGCCCGCCGCCAAACTCGCTCCGGCTGGGTGCGCCGCCGAGGTCACCGCCGGGGGAACGACGGGCGCAGGTCGTGGGGGACGTGTTTGCGAAATCGCGCACGACCCTCCCGCCGGGGCAGGCTCCCGCCGCCGATCGCTTCGGCCGGGTGCGCGCCGAGGTCACCGCCCCGGAACGACGGGCGGAGGTCGGGGGGACGTGATTATTGCGAAATTGTGCAACGACCCTCCTGCCGGGTTAGGCCCGGACGGGAGTGCAACCGGGGGAACGACGGGCGCAGGTCGTGGGGGACGTGGTTTTTTGCGAAATCGCGCAACGACCCTCCCGCCGGGGCAGGCTCCTCCCGCCGAGGCAGGCGCCCGCCGCCGGACTCGCTCCGGCCAGCAGCAGCGATCGATGTGGTTCCGGGATCTGGCACGAAGGCGGTCACCTCGCCTGGCAGACCATACCTGCAAAGCGTCATACCCCCTGGAAACTGCCGGGCCGCGACGGCACACTACCATCTGAGGAACCCGCAATGCATATCGAGACCGAGCCGACCCAGCATTTGCAGCGCGCCGCCGCGGCCGCCCGCGGCGCCTCGCATGTGCTGGCACGCAGCCCGGCCGCGCAGCGCGATGCGGCGCTGGTCGCCATGGCCGACGCGTTGCGCACCGCCGCGCCGGCGATCCTGGCCGCCAATGCCAGCGACCTTGCCAGCTTCAGCGGCGGCGCTGCGTTCCGCGATAGGCTGGTGCTGACGCAAGCGCGCATCGAGGCCATGGCCAGCGGCCTGCACGATATCGCCACGCTGCCGGATCCGCTCAGTCGCGTGCTGGCGGATTGGACGCAACCGAACGGGCTGCGCATCCAGCGCATCGCCACGCCGATCGGGGTGATCGGCATGATCTATGAAAGCCGGCCCAATGTCGGCGCCGACGCCGCCGGTCTCTGCCTGAAGTCCGGCAATGCCGTGATCCTGCGCGGCGGATCCGAAAGCCTGCACAGCGCACGCGCCATCAACGCGGCACTCATCGCCGGGTTGCGCGCGACCGGGCTGCCGGACGCCTGCGTGCAGATCGCGCCCAACACCGACCGTGCCTACGTCGCCGCCATGCTCGCCGCCGTCGGCCTGCTCGACCTGATCATTCCGCGCGGCGGGAAATCCCTGGTCGAGCGCGTGCAGCGCGAGGCGCGGGTGCCCGTGCTCGCTCATGGCGAAGGGCTCTGCCACACCTATGTCCACGCGGCGGCGGATCCCGCCATGGCGCGCGCCATCGTCGCCAACGCCAAGATGCGCCGCACCAGCGTTTGTGGCGCCACCGAAACGTTGCTGATCGATCGCGCGATCGCGCCCGCGCTGCTGCCCGCCATCGTCGCCGACCTGCATGCACTGGGCTGCGGCTTCCGCGCCGATGCGGCGGCGCGCGACATCGTCCCCGACCTGCCGGCGGCGACCGACGCCGATTTCCATACCGAATGGCTCGACGCCATCCTGTCGGTGGCCGTGGTCGATGGCGTCGACGCGGCACTCGGCCACATCGCCCGGCACGGCAGTGAGCATACCGATGCGATCGTCACGGAAGACGCAGCCGCGGCCGAGCATTTCCTCAACGGGCTCGACAGTGCGGTGGGGCTGTGGAATGCGTCCACCCAGTTCTGCGACGGCGGAGAATTCGGCTTTGGCGCCGAGATCGGTATCGCCACCGGGCGCATTCATGCGCGCGGTCCGGTCGGGCTGGAGCAGCTCACCACCTACCGCTATCTCGTCCGTGGCACCGGGCAGGTACGCCGCTGAATACGCCGCCCGCCCAGGACGCGGTCCCACGCTTCGGCGATCGCAGGCGCAGCCGCGTCGGTCTGCTGGGCGGGTCGTTCAATCCGGCGCATGAAGGCCACCGCCATGTGGCCGAGCTGGCACTGCGGCGGCTCGGGCTCGACCAGGTCTGGCTGGTGGTTTCGCCCGGCAATCCGCTGAAGCCACAGCGTGGCATGGCGCCGCTGTCGCAACGGCTCGCGTCGGCGCGTCGCATCGCCGATGGTCGGCGCATTCTGGCGAGCGCAATCGAGCAGCGGCTCCGGACCCGCTTCACCATCGATACGCTGCGCCTGCTGCGCCGCCGGTTCCCGCGGGTCGATTTCGTTTGGATTGCCGGTGCGGACATCCTGGAGCAGTTGCCGCGCTGGCGGGGTTGGCGCGAGATTCTTCGCCGCGTGCCACTCGCGGTTCTGCCGCGGCCGAGCTACAACCACCGCGCCCTGGCCGGGCGCGCCGCGTCCGTGCTGCGAGGTGCCCGTTGGCCGACACGGGCCGCCGCAATTCTCGCCCGATGCCCGCCCCCGGCCTGGGTGTTCCTCACGGCGCTGCAGCATGCCGCCTCCGCCAGCGCGATCCGAGCCGTCTTGCCCAGTATGACCCGTCCGGCGTTGCCCAGCACGACCCATCCGGCGTTGCCCAGCACGACCCGCTCCGTGTTACCCAGCGCGCATCCCGCAATCTCGCAAGGAGCCGAGCCATAGCCCGTCCGCCCAGACCGCCCACGCGCAAGCGTGCCGCGCCCCGCAAGCTGGCCAAGCCAAAGCTGGCGGCCGCCGACAAAACCCCTGGCACACCGCGCAAGAAGGCCGCCGTCGCTGGCCCGCGCGCCGGCGCGCGCCGCGTGCCGGCGACCGAACCCTCGGCGCTGGATCGGCTGCAAGGTGCGATCGTCGCCAGCCTGGAGGACGACAAGGCGGAGGCGATCGTCACCCTGGATCTGGCCGGCAAGGCCAGCTTTTGCGATCGGATGGTGATCGCCAGCGGCCTGGCGGATCGCCAGATCGCGGCGATGGCGCAGCACCTGAGCGAAAAGTTGGCGGAGGCCGGTGTGAAGCGGGTTCAGGTGGAAGGCGGGCAGGGCGCCGACTGGGTGCTGATCGATGCCGGCGACATCGTCGTTCACCTGTTCAAGCCGGAGGCGCGGGCGATGTATGCGCTAGAGAAGATGTGGGGCGTCGATCTGGATGAGGTGCCCGCGCTGGCCTGATTGTCCCCAGGCTGGTCGTCCCCGGGTTGGTCGCCATAACGCGGGCGATCAGCCGCTCGGCGGTGGCGAACGCGCGCTCGACCGGCAGGTCCGTCATCTGCCGCCCCATCGCGATCACCACGGCGCTGTGTCGCCCGGCCGGGGCATATTCGTCGGCTGGCGTGGGGCCGAACAGCCCCAGCGTTGGCGCGCCGGCCGCGGCCGCCAGGTGCATCAGGCCGGAATCGTTGCCGACGAACAGCGACACCCGCGCCAGGCATGCGGCGACCTCCGCCAGCGTCAGGCGGCCGACCAGATCGATCGCCTCCGGCAGCAGGGCGAGCAGCGGGGCGGCCATCGCGCGCTCTGCGGCGCCTGGCCCGGCGATCACCAACGGCACTGCGCCCGGCAGCGGTCCGGCCGCCAGGGCCCGGAACAGCGCGGCGAACCGCTCTGCCGGCCAGACTTTGGGCTCCCAGTTGGCAGTTGGGCCGAGTGCCACCAGCGGCCGCGCGGCGTGCTGTCCAGCGGGCAGTAGCACGGCGGCGCGGGCCGCGTCCTCGGGGGTGAACCAGGCGACCGGCAAGGGCGGCGGGTCGAGGCCAAGCATGGCAGCGAGTTGGCTGAGTTTGTGGCCAGGGCGTGGGCGCATGACCACGCGCCGATTGGCACGCACCATCCACGCAAGGCCGGAGCCGCGGATGTCGACCACCTTGCCCCAGCGCCGCCGTGCGGCCGTGGCCCAGAGCCATGGCCAGTGCAGTGACCAGCGTCGCTTGTCGAGCACGATAACGCGCTCGCGGTTCGGCATGCGCGCGAACAACTCCGCCGCGACCGGGCCGCACACCACGGTGATGCGGCAGTCGGGATAGGTGCGGATCAGATGGTCCAGCAGGCCGGTCGCCAGGATGGCGTCGCCCAGCCGGTTGGAGGTGACGAACAGGATGCGCATTGCGCTCGGCCTTACCACTCCCACTGCCCTTGTGGGAGGGGCGGTGCCCGGGGGGCTTGCCGGCTATGGCCTGTCCACGTCGTTCCCGTTCCTCTCGTCCGCCCGCAGATCGTCGCGGCCAATAGTGTAGGCGTCATCCGCGCCCGACAGTTCACCATCGGCGCCAATCTCCAGCAGTCGCCTGTCGCCAGGCTCGCACGTCCAACTGCTGGCGACATCGACAGGGCCGCCGAGATAGCTCGCCTCCTCGGGGAACTTGCACAGCGGCATGGTGCGATGGCTGCTGCTGTTCGAAGCCACGATGCCGTCGGGGGCGACGCCCTGTGTCACCCAATCGTCAAGCGCCGTCAGCGTGGCGAAGCTGTTCGGCCCGCTTCCTCCACTACAGTGACCCATGCCCGGCACCATGAACAGCCGAGCATGCCGCTGCAGCCGGGCGTAGCCATGCTCCTGTCTGGCCAACGCCTTGTAGAACCAGATCGAACGGAACGGCGACGCCATGTCGTCGCTGAATCCGTGATAGAGGATCATCTTGCGACCCTCGCCCAGGAAGCGGCGCAGCTTGCGCGGATCGTCGGCGGCGTCCGCGCTGGTGCGCTGCCTGATAAGAGCGACAGCGGCCGCCGAGATCGAGTTGCCGCGCTGTGGCCAGGCACTGTTCACGTCGTAGGTCGGTTCGCGCTCGATGAAGTAGCGAATGCTGGAATCGCCCCGTATCCAGGCCGACGGTCCCTTGCCGATGCCGCCCCAGGGTTCGGCGCCATCAGGGTCGACGGCGGGCGTTGATATCTCTGCCTCTCCCTCGAAGCCGGCCGTGGCGTAATTGCCGACAGGCATACCCGGCGCTACGGGGTTGCCGCGGGTGTCGAACAACTCCTTCAGATAGAATTCGAGTCCCTCCGCCTGCGCCGCGGTCAGAGTGCCGGGCACCAGCGAACGCGGATTGAAAGCGCATTTCGCCGGATTTTGAATGAGCCCGTCCACCGCGTCGCAACTCACATTGACGGCCGCGTCGATGGCGGGGAGCAGCGCGAACGGGATATAGGCCGCAGGCGGCAGGAACGCCTTTGCCTGCTTGATGACCGCCCCGAGTTCGTCGCCCGGATCGATGATCGGATCGCCCGCAATGAGACCATCGAAATCCTCGGGGTAGCGGTCGCCCTCCATGACCGCCTGGCGGCCGCCCGTCGAGCATCCGTCGAAATACGCATGCTCGATCCTGTCCCGATAATAGGTCTCGGCAAGCACCTTCGTTGCCACGGTGACCTGATGAACGGCACGGTAGAAGAAGTCGATGATCGCCGGCTCGTTGGGCACGCCTGGCCGGAGCAGGTTCCAGGTGGGATCCGGCGTCGCGGGATCCTGCTCGTGGCCGGTATCGGTATTGACGACGGCGTATCCGAGGCCAAGCGCCGCGGCGACATCGGTTTGGTTCGCCGAGACGCTCTTGACCGAACCGCAATTGCCGCCGCATCCGAAGAAAACGAAGCGATTTGCCCAATGGTCTGGCAGCTTGATGACGAACTCGGCCGATCCCGGTCCGGCGCCCTCGCCGTTGGTGGCGACCGTGCCCTGGACGAGACAATATTCCGGCTGCTGCGCGTGGGCCGGCACGTCCGCTGCCGAAACGATCGTCACGCTTGCAATCGAAAATCCAGACAGTATCGGGGCGGAACAATAGGGCAAGCCAGCCGAAGCCTGCGACGTCGACAACGCCAGGCCGGCCAATACGCCCACGCCAAGCATCAAAATATGCAAGGCCCAGCCGCACGGCGCCGGTTTTCTCCTCCACATGAGATGCTCCCTTGATCCGACGTGCGCCACCAGGGCGAGGGCGATGTCAAGCCACATCATTACCGAGCAGGAAAGTTCTACCCGATCGCCATGCGATTGTGCAACCGGCGGAATCCACCCTCGCCGCGCTGTCATATTCACCTCTCCCGCGTTGCGGGAGAGGTCGGGTCGCGTAGCGACCCGGGTGAGGGTGCGCGGCCCCAAAGACCCAACCCGCTCGTTGCCGCCACCAGGCCAGTGCCGGACTGTTGCTGTTGCATCGCGCACACCCTCGGGGCACCTGACCCAAGGGCACGCACTCTCGCGCTGGCCCCGAGGGTCGTTGCGCATTTCGCGAAATCCGCCCGGGTCGAGCTCGGCGGGAGGAGCCTGCCCCCGGCGGGAGGGTCGTTGCGCAATTTCGCAAAAACCAAGTCCGCCGCGACCTGTGCCTGTCCTTCCGCGGGGTCGTGCCCCCGTCCGCGCCGAGCCCGGCGGGAGGAGCCTGCCCCGGCGGGAGGGTTGTTGCGCAATTTCGCAAAAACCACGTCCGCCGCGACCTGCGCCCGTCTTTCCCCCAGGTCGTGCCCCCGCCCATGTCGAACCCGGCGAGAGGAGCCTGCCCCGGCGGGAGGGTTGTTGCGCAATTTCGCAAAAACCACGTCCGCCGCGACCTGTGCCCGTCTTTCCCCGGGTCGTGCCCCGGCCCGGGTCGAACCCGGCGAGAGGAGCCTGCCCCGGCGGGAGGGGGTTGTTGCGCAATTTCGCAAAAACCACGTCCGCCGCGACCTGTGCCCGTCTTTCCCCGGGTCGTGCCCCGGCCCGGGTCGAACCCGGCGAGAGGAGCCTGCCCCGGCGGGAGGGTTGTTGCGCAATTTCGCAAAAACCGCGTCCGCCGAGACCGGTGCCCGTCCTTCCGCCAGGTGGTGCCCCGGCCCGGATCGAACCCGGCGAGAAGAGCCTGCCACGGCGGAGGCCGGGGTCGTTGCGCAATTTCGCAAAACCACGTCTGCCGTGACCTGTGCCCGTCCTTCCCCGCGTCGTGCCCCCGCCCGTGCCGAGCCCGGCGGGAGGAGCCTGCCCCGGCGGAGGCCGGGGTTGTTGCGCAATTTCGCAAAAACCACGTCCGCCGAGATCTGTGCCCGTCCTTCCGCTGGGAGGGTCGTTGCGCAATTTCGCAAAATTTGCGGTTCCAAATCTTTGCCTGCCCTCCCACACCGCCGGCAATTGCGCGTCGCCCCCCCGCGCGCAGTCGCCAAGGAGCCCACCCGGCGCAGCCGAGATCCACCCCCCCCTCACTCCTCGCCAGCGGCCGCCGCAGCACGCGACGCCGGCGTCAGCATCTCCAGCGGCGCCACCGGCCCGGTGTACGTATACCCAAAGAACTCCCGCCGCTCCGGCTTGGTCATGTTCTCCCACCCCGGGTATTTCCGTGCCGCCCGCTCATCGGGCACCCAGGTCAGCGCATAATCACCCTCTTTGTACTTGTAGATCCGCCGCGGCCCCGGCTTCACCGGCAATGGAGGCTCGCCCGCCGCCTCGCGACGCAACCGCTCGATCTCCTCGTTCATCTCCGCGTCGTCGATCTCGTCGATCCAGCGGATGATCTCCGCCGGTTCCTCCACCGCCGCCTCGCCACCGCGCGCCGCCTCGGCCGGCCGCGCCGGAGCCTGCTGCATCACCCCCGCCAGCACCACCGCCGCGTCGCACCAGTCGCGCGCCGGCGCCGCCGGTTGCAACCGAAGCTGCTTCAGCGACCGCAGCGCCCCCGCCATCACGCGTAGCAGTGCGGCGGCGCTGGCCCGCTGGCGCAGCGCCTGCACGGCCGAGGCATCCGGGTCGAACGCCAGCCGGCAGGCGTCGACCGCCCCGGCCTGGGTGGCAATCACCGTCACCGCCAGCATCGTCTGCAGCGCATCGCGCGGGTCGAGCGCGTCGAGCCTGTCGAGGCCGGCCTGCACCACCTCCTGCCAGGCGGTTTCGGGCGCGTCTGCCGGCGGGCGGGGGAGTGCCAGCACCATGTCACGCAAGTCCTGCGGCGGGATGACGTAGGGTGGCCTGGCCGGTGCGGCAGCGGGGTCGGGGTCGGCAGTGGACACGAGCGCGGTCTCCTGGGGTTGAAAGTTCAACCGGCTCGCGTAGCATGACTAGGAAGACAAGTCCAGTATTATATCTAACACTGGAGGCTGGATTGAGCCGCTATGGGCAGCGGTTCGGGGTAGCGGCAATAGCGTCGGTCCGCGATCCCCGATGCAAACCCGGTGCGCCGCAAAGCAAGAAAGAATTTAGCGCAGATGAAGAAGACGATGCACGCAAAACACGCCGATGATTCGGCGTGGTTGCAGGGCCGTGGGGTTACGCGTTTCATTCCGAGTCGTGTACGCTGGCCCAAAATGCATTCCGCTCGGTGAACGCGAAGCTGGTCGCGTCCCCCGAAGGCTCATTCAGGCTGTCGCCATCTGCGTGTTTTGCGTGCATCGTCTTCTTCATCCGCGCTAAAATTCTTCCTTCGCGATGCTGCCAACAGGCGACTACGGAATTACGGATTGCGCACAGGCGCGGCTTCCCCAGGCGCAAATTGGATCGACCAGTATAGCACAATGTAGCAGCAAATGATAGTTAATACCTGTGACTTATTCGACCAGATCCGAACCCCCGCAAACGATGCAACCTAGTACAGCGCTTCCAAGAACGACTCCGATCACGATGTATCCGAGACGGCGGCTCGCCGACCGATTGACAAAACCCGATGACAGGAGCGGTTTCATGGAAGCGCTGCACCAGGGGTTCCCACACGATTTGTTCAAAATCGTACAGCTACGGAGGGCTAGCCAAAGACCCTTTTAAATCAGCCAGTTTCACAAACGAGGGTATGCGAAAGGGTGTAACGATCATGGCGAAACAGGGAGTTTTCCTTGCAAAACCCTCTTTCAAAATCAGCTTGAAAGGCAACTGGTTTGAGAACGCCCTGATCCAGGGAGATGATCCAACATCGACTACCGAGCGTGCCTCGTGGGTCTACCCCTCCCTCATGGGGGCGAGTTTCGAGATTTAGTGGTGGTAGGCTACTCCTGCCGCCCAGTGGTCCTCGAAGCGCGCATAGACGGCGCGAACGATGGCGTCCCAGCCCGCTTCGGATGACAAGCCCAGCCAGGCGAATGCTTCCTGAGGCCTAAGGTCCGGCCACGTATCGAGCCACCGCAGACGGTCTTCGAGCGTCCCAGGCGGCGGTACCGAGAGAACTGGGGCAGGCATTCGCGCGATTAGACCGCGCGTCCCCTAACAGGGTCGCCACCAATTCAATGTTCTGGTCGGTCTGCACATCCAGCGTTTCGAACGGTTCCTGGCCAAGCGCCGCGGCAAGCCTATTCTCGATATTGGTCAAAATCATCCGCCCCGGGTTCGCGCCGGACGACACCTTGGCGACGCTCCGCGCCGTTCTTGGCCGCTCGTCCCCAATGATGCGGCCATCGAAGCGACCACCGAGGTCCCACCAGTCCCAGCGTCCCAATGGGTTCAGCCAGCGCCCGAAGGCACCGGTGTTGGGATGGCGCTCGAGCCCCTTGCTGAACCGATCGTAGAACTCATTGATGTCCATCGTGTCTGCGAAACGCACGCTCCAGCTCCGCAGGCCGAGGCGCCGCATTTCATCCAGCACCTTCTTCGTGCTGATGTACCAGGCCGGGCCGCCTTTAATTTGTATCCCCCCATCGCTCTGTATCGTGATTGTCAGCTGCGCCTCGTAGTCCTCCAGAAACGCCTCCGTTTCGTCCTCAAACGACAGCCAACTCTCCGGCAGGTCGCCCCGCTGCCCTCGCTGAAATGGGGCCAGTGACGTACGGATTGCGTCAGCGGGCAGGGTGGCCGAGAACGGCAGGATCACATAGGCGAGGGCGAACATCTGACTTCCCTCATGGCTGACTTCCCTCGCACCCTCGGCTGCGGCCCGCAGTTCGATCGGTTACGTCTGCGGAATATCTTGCCCGCCGTGGTGGCCCGCCGCAGTGTCCCGTATCGGTCGACCCCATCCTTTACCGCGGCCGTTCGAGTTATACGACCACCGATGGCACAGGCGATCCCTTCTCCCGGCACGCGGCAATTGTTGCTGAACATCAGTGCGCCAACTGTGTCAGGGATTGTTGCCCAACATCGTACCGGACCCGCTCAACGTACCGATTTCGTACAAATCGTGTGATGGCCCCCTACTGGGCCAGAATCCAACATTCATGTCACCAGACGCAAACTAGCGGTCAGGCGCACCGCACGGCCTTCCTTGTCCTCGTGAGAAATGCAACAGCGCACGGCATGCACCGGCGGTCCGTCATTCTCGTTACTGCCGGCTCGTTACTGCCGGATCGAGCGCACCCTCTCCTGCGATCGGAGACAACAGCGCCGTGCTTCGCGAAGACAGGTGGAACGTGCGGGGGGCGCTATGCGGCCTTGCGACGGCGGCGCCGCTCCAAGACCAGCCCGGCAAGCCCGGTGGCGAGCAGCGCGAGCGAGGCGGGCTCGGGGACTCCGGTGGCCGGCGTCGCCATCCCGCTCAGGAAGGTCGCGGAGAAGCCGACGTTCGATTCGCAGGCCGGGTCGTCCGGTTGGCAGTACAGCGTGGCCTGGGTGCTGACGGTGGTATTGGTGACGGATTCCGTAACGAGCGGGCCGCCGGCGAACGATGCGATCGGCCCGCCGAACAACAGCGCCAGGACGGAAGTGTTCGGCGTCGTGAAGTCGACCTCCATGAACGTTCCGCTGGGCGAGGTCGAATTAAAGTTGTAGGCACTCGCCCCCCAGCCGCTTGGCGTGATCGTTCCCCCGGGGATGGTGAAGTCGAACGCGGTGACCGCCCCGATGGTCTGGTCGAGGGTGAAGGCCCCGCTCACCGTGTTGCTGCCGTCGAACGAGGCGGTGAGCGTGCCGGTGAAGTCCCAGCGCGTGACCACGTCCGCCCGCGCCATCGCCGGGACCAGCATCCCGGCCGCCAACGCCGCCGCAACCGTTACTGCCCTGGTGCGCCGTATGACTTCCCCTTTTATCGGAATCTGTGAACCTGTCTTTAGAGGACCGAGCGTCGGTTGTCAGCTATGTGGCCTTGCGACGGCGGCGCCGCTTCAAGCCCAGCCCGACAAGCCCGGTGGCGAGCAGCGCAACCGATGCAGGTTCGGGAAGAACAGGCCCGATGTCCAGGGTGAGGCTGTCGGCGTTCGCGCCGGTGCCCCACGTCCAGGTGTACGTGCCGTCCGTTACGCCCAAGGCTGCGAGCGTCGTATTGTCCCAGGTAGCGGTGCTGGTTCCCAGCGATGCGCCAGAGACGTAGCCGTCGGGCACTATTACGGCGAAATTTGTAAAAACACCGACGTCCGGGCCGCTACCATCACTGGCAGGCAAGGCGCCGAGATCACTAGCGAAGGAATATGGACCGGAAATCACAACATACTCCTGGCTTGTGCCAGGCGACCCGATAACGATTCCCACGCCATTCAGGATACCCGCTTGTGCCGATTTTGAATTATATCGAATGAGCGCAGTAACATCGATAGAACCGCTACCTGTCGCGACGACGTTGCTGCCCGCCTGCTCCAGCGTCATGATGTACGCGGCCTCGGCCCTCGGCGCTATGCCGGCACCCAGCCCCAACACCGTCAGCACACCGAGCGCCGCTGTTCCCCAAATTCGCATTTTGCCGCCCTTCGTACCGGATTGGCGTCTGGAGCGAACGTGCAAGAATAGCGCCATCGGATGACTGGGTTTGATTTCAGATGGTTATGCTGTACCTTGCAAAGGTCGGTTCACCGACCTGTAAAATTCCCCGACAACCCTCGTCTCGGCGTCCGGCATCCGGGGCGCCGGGCCTTGGGGCTGGTTCGTGGAAATCGAGCGGCCGGCGGAGGTGGAGCGACCCCCCCACTGTGCGTGACCCCCACTGTGCGCGACCGCGGAGAATGGGCTACCATCGTGGCGTCGCACCTCGCCTAGGGATCACGAGCGAGACCAAAGGGAGAACGATGCCGAAAGTCACCTACATCGAATACAACGGCGCCGCGCATACCATCGACCTCTTGGTCGGCGAGTTGGTCATGCGCGGAGCCGTCGACAACGAGGTCCCGGGCATCGACGCCGATTGCGGCGGCGCTTGTGCCTGCGCGACCTGCCACGTCTATCTCGACCCACCCTGGCTGGACCTGCTCGGCACGCCGACGCCCGGTTCGCAGGAAGCCAGCATGTTGAGTTTCGCCGCGGTGGCGCAGCCGAACTCGCGGCTGTCGTGCCAACTCAAGATGACCGATGCGATGGACGGACTGGTCGTCCGCATGCCGGAAGGCCAGCACTAAGAGAGCCAGCGAAGGGAGAGCAACCATGAACGCACCGGTAAACACCGACCCAGCCGTCGATGCCTGGTCGATCCCGCTGGACAAGATCAATGTCAGCGACCCGCAACTCTATCAGGACGAGGCCTGGCAACCGTATTTCGAGCGGTTGCGCCAACAGGCGCCGGTGCACTACTGCGCCGACAGCATCTACGGGCCGTTCTGGTCGGTGTCGCGTTACCAGGACATCATGCACTGCGAGGTGAACCACGCGGTGTTCTCCAACGAGATCGGCGGCATCCAGGTCGAGGACCAGCCGCGCGACATGCAGCGCCCGAGCTTCATCCGCATGGACCCGCCGAAGCATGACGAGCAGCGCAAGGTGGTCAGCCCGATCGTCGCACCCGCCAACCTGAACAACATGGAACCGCTGATCCGCGAGCGGACCCAACAGGTGCTGGACGCGCTGCCGCGGGGGGAAAAGTTCGACTGGGTCCAGGAGGTCTCGATCAAGCTGACGACGATGATGCTGGCGACGCTGTTCGACTTCCCGTTCCGGGAGCGTGACAAGCTCACCTACTGGTCGGACGTCGCGATCGCCAACGTGAACGCACCCGACGCGCCGGTGCACTCCGAGGCCGAGCGGTTCGAGGAACTGAAGAAGATGGCGGAGTACATGTCCCGCCTGTTCGAGGAACGCCGTGGCCAGCCACCGAAATTCGATCTGCTATCGATGCTGGCGCACGGCGCGGCAACCCGGGAAATGCCGTTGCGCGAGTTCATGGGCAACCTGGCGCTGCTGATCGTCGGCGGCAACGACACGACGCGCAACTCGATGACCGGGGGCCTGTTGGCGCTGAACCGCTTCCCCGACGAATATCGCAAGCTGCACGCCGACCCGTCGCTGACCGAAAGCCTGGTACCGGAGATCATCCGCTACGTCACGCCGGTGATCCACATGCGGCGCACCACGACGCAGGACACGGAAATCGCCGGTCACCCGATCCGCGCGGGGGAAAAAATCGTGATGTGGTATGTCTCCGGCAACCGCGATCCCGATGCGGTTGAGGAACCGAACCGCCTGATCATCGATCGCAAGCGGCCGCGCCAGCATCTGTCGTTCGGGTTCGGCATCCATCGCTGCGTAGGAAACCGGCTGGCCGAGCTGCAGCTTCGCATCCTGTGGGAGGAGATTTTACAGCGTTTCCCAATGATCGAGGTAGTGGGCGAGGCAAAGCGCACCTACTCGAACTTCATCCACGGGTTCAAATCGATGCCGGTGCGAATCCCAGTGTAGGGCAGCGTCACGCCGACCGTAGCTCCATACACCTCTCCCGCTCTTCGCGGGAGAGGTCGCGGAGCACTTGCGACGCGGGTGAGGGTCTTGCCGCGTGCACCACCCTCACCCGTCTCGCTCCGCTCGCCGACCTCTCCCGCGAAGGGGCGGGAGAGGCACACGACATGCAGGTCCAGCCCAATCAGGCGAAAGTATAAGTCAAATCCCCGTCCGCCACGCCAACCTGCACGCCCGCCACCTGACTCCCTTCCAGCAGCCGATTCAGGAACGCGCCGCTAATCGCCGGCAGCATCGTGTTGGTCAGGATCGCGTCGATCATCCGGCCGCCGCTCTCCGGCTCGGTGCAGCGGCTGGCGATCAGCTTCACCACGTCCTCGTCGTAGGTGAACGGCACCTTGTGCCGCTCGCCAATGCGCTTCGCGATCCGCCCGAGCTGCAGCCGGATGATATCGCGCCAAGCATCGCGTCGACTCAGCGGGTAGTACGGAATGACGATCAGCCGCCCGAGCAGCGCCGGCGGGAACACTTTCAGCAGCGGCGCGCGCAGCGCCTTGGCGATGCCTTCGGGCTCCGGCATCAGCTCCGGGATCCTTGCACATCGACATGATCAGGTCGGTGCCGGCATTGGTGGTCAGCAGGATCAGCGTGTTCTTGAAGTCGATCAGCCGGCCCTCGCCGTCCTCCATCATGCCCTTGTCGAACACCTGGAAGAAGATCTCGTGCACGTCGCGGGTGCGCCTTCTCGACTTCGTCGAGCAGCACCACGCTGAATAGGGCTTGCGGCGCACCGCTTCGGTCAGCACGCCGCCCTCGCCGTAGCCGACATATCCGGGCGGCGCGCCCTTGAGCGTGGAGACGGTGTGCGCCTCCTGGAACTCGCTCATGTTGATGGTGATCAGGTTCTGCTCGCCGCCGTAGAGCGCCTCGGCCAGCGCCAGCGCGGTCTCGGTCTTGCCGACGCCCGAGGGGCCGCACAGCATGAACACGCCGATCGGCTTGGTCGGATTGTCCAGCCCGGCGCGCGAGGTCTGCATGCGCTGCGCGATCATCTCCAGCGCGTGGTCCTGGCCGATGACGCGCCGGTCGCAGCGTCTCGGCCAGGTTCAGCACCGTCTGCGACCTCGTTCTTCACCATCCGGCCGACCGGGATGCCGGTCCAGTCGCCGACCACCGCGGCCACCGCCTGCTCGTCGACGCTCGGCAGAATCAGCGGCGACTTCGCCCTGGTGCGCGGCGAGTTCGGCCTGCAACGATCTGCAGTTCGGCCAGCATCGCGCCACGGTCGGCGACCGGCATCTCGCTGGCCGATGCGGAACCCTCGGCCGGTGCGGCCTACTCCGCCGCGGCGTCGGTCGGCGCGGCATCGACCGGAGCAGCGCCCTCGCGCAGCGCGGCGCGCAGCGCCAGCACCTTGTCGACCAGTCGTCTTCTCGACGCCCCAGCCGTTCCTCCAGCCCGGCGAGCCGCTCCTGCTCCGCCGCCAGCTCGCCGTCTGCGCGGACGCCTCGCGCGCCTCCGCATCGATGCCGATCGCGGTTTCGCGGCCGATGATCTCCAGCTCGGTCTCCAGCGCCTGGATGCGCCGGCGGCAGTCGTCCACCTCGGGCGGCACCGCGTGCTGGCTGACCGCGACGCGCGCCGCGGCGGTGTCGAGCAGGCTGACCGACTTGTCGGGCAACTGCCGCGCCGGAATGTAGCGGTGCGACAGCCGCACCGCGGCCTCGATCGCCTCGTCCAGGATCACGCACCCGGTGGTGCTTCTCCAGCGGCGAGGCGATCCCGCGCATCATCAGGATCGCCTTTGTCTCGTCCGGCTCGTCGACCTGCACGACCTGGAAGCGGCGGGTCAGCGCCGGGTCCTTCTCGAATGTACTTCTTGTATTCGGCCCAGGTGGTGGCGGCGATCGTGCGCAGCGTGCCGCGCGCCAGCGCCGGCTTCAGCAGGTTGGCCGCATCGCCCGTGCCGGCCGCGCCGCCGGCGCCGATCAGCGTGTGCGCCTCGTCGATGAACAGGATGATCGGCTTGGGCGAGGACTGCACCTCCTCGATCACCTGGCGCAGCCGGTTCTCGAACTCGCCCTTCATGCTGGCGCCGGCCTGCAGCAGGCCGACATCGAGCGTGCGCAGCTGCACGTCCCGCAAGCACGGCGGCACGTCGCCCGCGACGATGCGCAGCGCGAAGCCTTCGACCACCGCCGTCTTGCCGACGCCGGCCTCGCCGGTCAGGATCGGATTGTTCTGCCGCCGGCGCATCAGGATGTCGACCATCTGGCGGATTTCCTCGTCGCGCCCGACGATCGGATCGATCTCGCCGTTGCGCGCCCGTTCGGTCAGGTCGACGGTGAACTGCCTCAGCGCCTCCTGCTTGCCCATCTGCGGCCGGCGCCATCGCCGCCGCTCGCCTCGCCCGGCGCGCCGGCCGGCCGCCAAAGCCCGATCCGTCGCGGCGCTCAGCGCCGCTTCCGGCGAGTTCGCCAGCGATCTTGGCGAAATCGTCGGCCAGCGCTTCGGCCTTGACCTGCTCGAACTGGCCGGCTGATTCCATACAGCGCGTTGCGCAGGGACGGTGTCTTCAGGCAGCCCAGCATCAGATGACCGGTGCGCACCTGCGCATTCGCCGAACATCAGCGTGCCGAACACCCAGCCGCGTTCGACCGCTTCCTCGACTTGCGGCGACAGGTCGGAGATCGACGGTCGCGCCGCGCGGCAGCCGGTCGAGCGCGGCGGTGAAATCGGCGGCAAGCCTGGACGGGTCGAGCTCGAAATGCCTGATGATGCGGATGCAGGTCGGAGTCCTGCACCTGCAGGATCTGGTGCAGCCAGTGCACCAGTTCGACATAGGGATTGCCGCGCAACTTGCAGAACACCGTCGCGCCCTCGATCGCCTTGTAGGCGAGCGGGTTCAGCTTGCCGAACAACGCGGTGCGACTGATTTCGGTCATACGGCTGGCTCCAGGTTGGCCGTGCTGTGGTCCGTGGCGAATGAAGGCGTTCCGTGATCGATCCGGGCCGCCATGCTATCGGCGCTCGCATCGAGAAACAGGTCCGCCGCGTCGGTGCTGGCATTGCGCGGCGTCAGCCACGTGGTCCAGCCGAGCTGCCCTTGGCGCCCGAGGCAAAGCGATGGCACCTGCTCGCGCCGCAGGATCAGGTTCACGTCCCAGATCAGCGTATCGCCGACATAATTCCGCACGATCGGGATAAGCCGATGAAAACTCAGCCCGCCGGGCAGCAGGCGGCGGTAGTCGGTGAGATCGAGCGGACCGATCACGATGCGGAACTTGTGCTGGCGACTCCACACCCGTCCGCCCAGCAGCGCGGTCTGACCCAGCGCGGCGGTGCGCGGCGACTGGCCGAGCCGCGTCCGGTCCGCATCCGGCAGCGCCAGCCAGGCGCCGACGAAACATTCGACCCGAACCGGCACGTGGAAGAACTCAGACAGGATGGACGACAATCCCTCGGCATGCCGCGTCTGGCACGCCAGGTGGCCGGCGAAATGCAGCTTGGTCAGGTCGGGCATCGCGTCGCGATCGCGCAACGAGTCCATTCCCAGGCCGATCAGCGAGCCGACATACAGCGCGAACCGGTCGTCGTCCGGTCGGTCGAAGCTGACGGTCGGCCGGGAATTCGCCCAGGCGCGGTAGAACAGCGACAGCGCGCGATGGTGAAAGATGTCGGCAAAATGCTGGAAGCTCGAATCGCGGAAGTTGCGTGTCCGGTCGCGCGCATATTCGGTCAGATGCAGCGGCAGCGGGCCGTCCGGGCCGAACAGGCCTAAGAAGTGCACCAGCAGCCGAGCCGGGTTACCGTCCTGTTCAGCGTCCCAGCCGGCCAGCGTGGCGGGTGCGAACCCGACCGTGGGAATCTGCGCCAGCCGAATCGCGTCTTGCGCCGGCCGGACCGACCGACCGATGCGCGGCCGATCCGGGTGCGCCGCCTCGAGCCGGCGCAGTGCCTGATAAAAGTTCCAGTCCCACGGCGCGGCGGCGAAATCGGCGTACAAGTCCGGCACCGGCCCCGGCAGCGCAACGTCAACCGGCAGCGCAACGTCAACGGGCTGCGCGGTCTCATCGGCCGGCGCGGCTTCGCGGGGCAGCGCAGCCTCGTCGGCCGGCGCGGTCGCGTGGGCCAGCGTGGCTGCGCGGTGCGGCGCGTCCTGGGTGACCAGTTCGCTCGCGTCCATGATCAGGCTGCTCCCACGCCGGCCACAGGCCCCGCGCCTATCACAAGCCCAACCGTCGCCACAGACCCAACCGTCGCCACAGACCCAACCGTCGTCACAACCCCAACCGTCGTCACAAGCCCAACCGTCGTCACAGACCCAACCTTCGTCACAGAACTGCCCGCTGACCGAGACGCATCGGCCATCGGATCACCTCACCCCGCTCCGGATTTTTCAGCACCGTCTCGGTGAACGCATTGATCGAGACATATTTGGCGAAGAAACGATCCAACACGGCCGCAAGCAGGATACCGCCGGCGCCACCGAACGGCGCCTCATCGATCGTCAGCGTCAGTTGCAGCCCGCGACCAACCGCTATCGGGCCGGCGCCAGGGATACGCCGCACGATCGGATGGCAGGCCACCGACGACAAGCCCTCGAGCTGGCGCGCGGCCACCGAGGTCGGCGATGGCACATACAGCCGCAACAGCTCGCGCAGCGCCGCGGCGCCGCGCAGTTCGTCACTGTCCACCAGGCTCAGGTAATTCAGGCCGAGATGACTGATGAAGCGCCACGCGTAATCGCCGTCGTTGCGGCACGGCCGCGGTGCGACGGGACCCACGATGCAACGTATGGAGGCCACCGGCGCGCTGATCGCGATGGTAAAGTCAGTGTGGTTCTTGCCCACCGGCATCGACAGCGGCAGGTCCCGATTGGTGCACATCAGATCGAGGCCGAGCTGGCGCAACCCGGGGGGAAACGGCGCGTGCTGCGCGTCCACCAGGGAGACGAAGGCCTCGTGCCCGATATAGCTCGAACGCGGCCCCCGCTGGCGGGCACGGGCGACAGTTGCCGCGGCACGCGGTGCAGCACGTAATAGGCGCGGTGCTCCGGGTTGCGACTGAGATCGTTGGCTGCGTAGAACGGCAGGAACGGCTGCGACGCGCCGCCGTCCGAAGCGTATCCCTCGACTGCGTTGACGCTGAACACCTCGATAATCCAGCGGGCGCATGCGGTCCGGGACGATATGCAGCTCGGCTTCGCGGCCGGACAGGTTGATGCGGTCGCTGCGCTTGGGGAACAGGTTGATCGCCGGCGTGCAGAACAGCGCGAACTGGTCGGGGCCGAAAGCACTTGCCAGCGCCGGCTCGCTGCGGTTCAGCAGCAGCAGGATCTCAAGTTCCTTGCCGGTGCAGCGGATCACCGGGCGATCGAGTTCGCCAAGCTCGACGAACAGGAACCGCTCCGGCATCGCGTAGTATTCCTGCAATAGCCGGTAACCGTCGAACGACTGCGGCACGCGCGGCAGCAGCGCCTCATCGGGATCAAAACCCAGCGCGCGGACCGCACCGTCCGGCAGCCGCTCCTGCCACGGCAGCGGCCGCTCGGCTGGACGCACGTAGGCGGACGCCAGGTTCGCCAGCAACTGCTCGTACAGCCGCACCCGCGCACCCTCCGGGCCGGCGAGAAACAGCACGAGCCGATCGAGCGGCAGCTTGTTGAACGGCGCCTCTCCGGTGGTACGCAGGCGGATCCGGATCGCCGCCCGCACGCCACGCTGTTCCGGCAGACCGAGTGCCGCGACCGCTCCCGGCGAAGCGATGTATTCCGCGTCGGCGATCTCGATCGGCAGCATCTGGACTTCGTGCGCGGTGCGGAATTCGCAGTTGGTCTGGTCCTCGGTGCCGAGCAGGCTGCGCAACTCCGTGCCGGCCGGCAGGAGCGCGCCCTGCGGCGTGCCACGCAGCGCTTGCTCCGGATGGAACTGCACCACGGCCATCGACGGGGTCGGCGCCAGGTAATGCGGATAGACCATTTGCAGCAGCGACTGCGTGAAGGTCGGGAACTCCGCCTCCATCTTGAGCTGCACGCGCGCGGTCAGGAATGCGAACCCCTCCAGCAGCCGTTCGACGTAGGGATCGGCGACCTCGAGGCTGCCAAGGCCCAGCCGGGCGGCGACTTTCGGGATATTGGCGTGCGAACTCGCCGCCCACCTCGCGGACAAGGCCAGTTCGGCCTCGTAAAGGCGGAGCAGTCGAGGGTCCATCAGCCGCGTGCCTTTGCGTCGGTCACCACCGCCATCCGGGTCTCGAGCTCGATCATCGTTTCCAGAAACAATTGCTGCGGCACCGGCTGCGCCCACAACTCGCCCTGGATCTCGAAGGTGATCGCCGTGGAGGTCTCGCCATCCTCCAACGGGCGCAGCCGCACCTTCAGCGAGTCGCCCGGATGCGCGGCTCGAAGGCGCGGATAGCATCGGCGATCCCGGTCTCCAGACTGCCGAGCTTGCGCTCCGTGCCGATCAATCCGGCGAAACTCGGGATGCCGAAATTGATCGTCGACTTCGCTGCCAGCGGTGCCCCGTCCAGACTCATCGGTCGCCACAAGGTTGGTGGTGTTGAGCAGCCAGGCGAGATCACGCAGCACCGCGCGGCGAAGCTGCTGCATGCTGAGCGTCTGCTGATCGAGGGATTCGCGCCTGCGCTCCGGCGCGTCGTCGGTCAGCCGATCCAGCAATGACGGCTGCAGTCGCTCCCGGCTGGCGAGCTCGGCCATGGCTCAGCCCGCGGCGTCATCCGGCGCGCGGAACGCGATCCGTCGTATGTCCATCAACGCGAGGTCCGCGGCGTCAGTGGTCAGCATGCGCTGGCCCAGACCGAGGAACCATTCACCGTTTTCCTGCCATTCGGTGCGTCGCGCCAGCGCCAGCGTGGCGTCGGCAGCGAGTTCAGAACCGGGGTAGCGCGTCGGGATGAAGCCGAACGACTTCGCCACCGTTGGTCCAGAGAAAATGTGCCGGCATCCAGACCTGGTCCCGCAGGTCCGCAGGCGGCTCGATGTCGAGTGTGCGTATGCGATGGAACGGCACCCAGTAGTACTTGCCGTCGACCACCGCTTCCAGCATCGGGCCCAGCCGCGGATCGGCGTCGGCGATCCATTCGAAATCCTGCCCGTCGATGCTGCCGCCGACGGACGGCGCCTGTTCGAAGGCGTCGTCACGCAGACGGGCGGCCTCGGCGAGTTTGCCGGCGGCAAAGCCGCGGTTGGCCTCGATCAGCAGCGACATCCATGGTTCCGGGTCGGCGAAGACGGTCGGCGTGCGCGCGCCGGCGAACACTCGGCCGCGCAACAATTCGCAGCGGATGGCAGCGCGGTAGGCTTGCGCCATCGGCAGCGCGAGTGGGTCGAGCTCGGCCGCCGTGGTGAGTTGCGTCACCGCGCGCTCCCACTCGCCGAACACGCAGAACATCTGAAAGAGGAAGGTGCGCAAGGCCACGTCGCGTGGCGACTTGCGCACCTCCTGCTTCAGTTGCTCCAGCGCGGCGCGGGCATCACCCGTCCGCAGCAACTCGAGCGCGGTCACGCGCTGCCGTTCGCCGATGACACCGCGTCAGAGCGGTGTCGCGAGGTGGTCCTGAATGTTCTTCACGCGGTTCCAGCCACCAACCTTCTCGGCCTGGAGCGACCCGTCCGGATTCTGCGTGCAGTAGTGGATCTGCAGCCCGCCGTATTCGAACGTGACGGTCTCCTTCGGGCTTTCGTCGCTATGGCTCCAGGAGATTGTCTTGACTGCGACCAGCTTGAAGTCGAAGCGCAGGAAAACGAACCCGGCGGTCTGCTTGCCCGGTGCGCTCGCCTGGCCGACGCCGACGCTCTTGCGCAGCGCGAGATAGACGGTTTGAACGGGGTTCCCGAGCAGGCCATGTCGAACAGGATCGGCGAGGCCGCATCGATGGTGCGGGTGATCGAGAACGGGTTGAAGGTGACCTTGCCCGCGCCGGCACCGCCGCCCTGGCTTCCAATGTTCAGGGTCTGCTCGATGTCGAAGCTGTAGTCTTCGATCTCGAAGATCTGCCCGTAGGTCAACTTGCCGCCGGAAACCGTCGCGGTCTTGTACTTCGGGCTGATGACTTGCCCGAGGATGTCCGCGCTGTTGTTGCTCCAGTCGGTCTGGAATTCCGAGTCCGGGGCGCTTCCGTTGTAGGGGACGAAAACGACGTATGCGTCGACAGCCATGATGTAGGTTCTTTCCTGCTAGGTGTGGGATGGTAGCGTTCGGGTCGCCCCCCCGTTCGCGCGGCGTTACTTCGGCATCCGCGAGACGAGACGGAGCGAAACAGTCAGGCCTTCGAGCTGATAGTGCGGCTTGAGGAAGAACTTGGCGCTGTAGTAGCCGGGGTTTTCCTCGTTCTCTTCGACCACGACCAGGCCTTCGGCCAGCGGATGGGTTGCCTTCCATTCTTCCGACGATGAATTGGGCGAGCCATCGACATAGCGGTTGAGCCACGATTGCAGCCACGATTCTGAGCTGCGCCTTGGTCATCGTGCTGCCGATCTTGTCGCGCACCATGCACTTCAGGTAGTGCGCGAAGCGGCAGCTGGCGAACAGGTACGGCAGCCGCGCCGCCAGATTGGCATTCGCGGTCGCGTCCGGATCGTCGTATTCCTGCGGCTTCTGCAGCGACTGCGCGCCGATGAACGCCGCGAAGTCGGAGTTCTTCTTGTGGATCAGCGGCATGAAGCCGTTCTTCGCCAGTTCGGCCTCGCGGCGGTCGCTGATCGCGATTTCGGTCGGGCATTCATGTCCACGCCGCCGTCGTCGGTCGGGAAGGTGAAGGCGCGGCAGACCCTCGACCGCGCCGCCGCTCTCGATGCCGCGGATCCGGCTGGCACCAGCCGTACAGCTTGAAGGAGCGGGTGATGTTGGTGCGCCATCGCATAGGCCGCATTGGCCCAGCGGTACTTGCTGCTGTCCGCGCCTTCGGTGTCTTCCTCGAAGTCGAACTCCTCGACCGGCTCGGTCTTTGCGCCATACGGCAGGCGGGCCAGGAAGCGCGGCATGCACAGGCCGATGTAGCGGGAATCCTCGCTCTCGCGCAGCGACCGCCAGGCGGCGTATTCCGGCGTCTGGAAGATCTTCGTCAGGTCGCGCGGATTGGCCAGCTCGCCCCAGCTCTCCATACCAAGCACGCGTCGGCGCGCTCGCGGCGATGAACGGCGCGTGCGCCGCGGCGGCGACCTGCGCCATGTCGCGCCAGCAACTCCACGTCCTGCGGGCTGTGGTCGAAGTAGTAGTCGCCGAGCAGCAAGCCATACGGCTCGCCGCCGAACTGGCCGTATTCCTCTTCGTAGAGCTTCTTGAAGATCGGGCTTTGGTCCCACGCCGTGCCGCGGAACTTCTTCAGCGTCCGCCCGAGATCCTTCTTCGAGATGTTCAGCACGCGGATCTTCAGCTTCTCGTCGGTTTCGGTGTTGTTGACCAGGTGGTGCAGTCCGCGCCAGGCGGCTTCCAGTTCCTGGAAGTCCTCGGTGTGCATGATGAGGTTGATCTGCTCGGTCAGCTTGGCATCGATCGCGGCGATGATTGCCTCGATGCTGCGCAGCGAGTCGTCGGAGATCAGTTGCGTGTTGGCCAGCGCCTGCTGTGCCAGCGTCTGCACCGCGGCCTCGACCGCCGCGCGCGCGTTGTCGGTCTTCGGCTTGAACTCCGCGTCAGCAGCGCAGGCGAAGTCGCTCGTCTCCTGCGTCATCGACCCCGGCGGCCGGAGCGGCCGCGCCGAGTTCTGTCCCGCGACATGGCTTACTCCTCCCCGGTATTGGCCGCCGTCGGCCGGGTTCGGCGCGGCAG
This sequence comes from uncultured Alphaproteobacteria bacterium, assembly GCA_963826975.1. Taxonomy (GTDB): domain Bacteria; phylum Pseudomonadota; class Alphaproteobacteria; order Acetobacterales; family Acetobacteraceae; genus Palsa-883. Next base: position 272,932 of record CAWGZJ010000005.1, read on the forward strand.
CGAGCGTCTGCAGCAAGCGCCGGATCGTTGAGCACCTTGGTGATCAGGTCCTCGGCGCCGCTCTTGCCGTCCATGTAGGTCAGCAGGTTTGAAAGCTGGGTGCGCGCCTCGAGCAGCTTGTTCAAGCGCGTCGACCTTGCGCGCCACGGCGGCAGGCGAGAAGTCGTCCATGCTCTCGAAGGTGATGTCGACCGCGACGTTGCCCTCGCCGGTCAGCGTGTTCGGCACCATGAAGGCGACCCGAGGCTTCATCGCCTTCATGCGGTCGTCGAAATTGTCGACGTCGATCTCGAGGAACTTGCGATCGGCCACCGGCGGCCAGCGGTTCGGCCGGCTTGCCCGACAGGTCGGCCATCACGCCGACCACGAAGGGCAACTGCACCTTCTTCTCCGATCCGTAGGTCTCCACGTCGTACTCGATCTGCACGCGCGGCGCCCGGTTGCGGGCGATGAACTTCTGACTGCTCGCTTTGGCCACGGTCTGCCTCGCTAGGTACTGGTGGGTTTCATGCTGCTTATCACACAACCCCGGCCGGTAGGGGTGTGACGAAATTCACGCCTGACCCGGTCATTCGCCGCCCGCTCATTCATCACGGGCACCGACCACATTACGCGCCTGTGACAACCCGTCCGGGGCCAGTTCGCGCACGATATCAATGAAGCTCTTGTCGGCCAGGCCGCGAGCACGCTCGATCAGCAGAGACAGCGGACTGGCCGGCTCGAAACGCTGATAGTAGCGGATGCACAGGTCCAGCAGCCGTATAGCGTCGGCGCGCGTGTTGACCTCGGTCAGGCTGGCCGCGGTGACGGCACCGGTTGCGCGGCGCGCGGTGGAAGCCCCACCGGTGTCGCCCACGCCCGCCTGGTTGTCCGCCGACGCCTCGGCTGTCTCACTCGTCTCCGGCGCGGCGTCCTCGGCCGGCGCATATCGTACGATGGTGCGCGCGACATCGGTCAGCAGCTTGACGAACTCATCGAAGTCCGGCCCGGTGCCGTACCCGGCATGGGCATCGAACGTCGACGATATCGCAGTCGCCGCGGCCGCCGCCGCAGCAGCCGCCGCGCGCAACGCCTCGAGCCGCGCCGGATCGCTGTCCATGAAGGCGGCGCGGATCGTTGTCTCGCTGGGCTTCTCCTCGGCATCGCTCTCGATCGTGCCGGTCGCGATGCCTGCGTCGCGCCAAGAAAACCGCCCGACCCGGACGGAATTGGCCAGCGGCAGGGTACGAACATAGCGCAGCACGTCCCCCGGATGGGCCAGCCTCAGCAACGCGTTGGCACGCAGCGTGGGATCGTTGTCTTCCTCCGGATCGAGCTGGGGATGAATGTCGTCCCACCGCGTCTCCAGCAACTGCTGTGTCATCGACATGACTTCGGCGAACGCCGGGAGGCCGGAAAGATGCAGTCGGGCGACGGCCAGTTCGGTCAGCACCCGCAGATCGCGGGTCCGTTCCAGCAGCACGCCGGCCTGCTTCTCGACCTCTTTCCAGTCCGGCTCCTCCGCCGGGATGATGGTACCGCCGGTACTGTTGCTCGGGCTTGCCCTGCGCGGCACGCTCAAGCGCGCCGAAGTCGGGGTCGAATTCGAGATTGGGGCCGGCGGGTGAGTTGTCGGACACCACCTCCAGCAACGCCCCTGCATCCAGCGGCGGCATCTCAGGCACACCTCGGGGAGCGCCGCGTCGCACTATCTTGCATTGAAGCCTCCCCTTTCATCCCGGTGATGCCGCCAGGCGTGCAAAATCACTTCGGCGGCAGGCGGGTCCGAAACCAATGCTCGCGCAACGGCTTGAAAAAGTCCAGAACGATAATGACCGTCCAATTTTCCCGAATTCCCAACGCCATATTCGCCATCGTCCGCGCTGCCGGGAGCGCGACGAAGGCGGACCAATGCCCTGAGTCCTTCATTTTGCGGGATTCGAGAAGACGCCGCCCGGCGCACCCAACGCCGCGAACACTTCCTGCGATCGCCATAAACCCGGTCAGACCGGACACTGGCGTAGTTCGGCATCAGCCACCGGAGCGCATTGCGGTGAACCGCCCAGGCACCAAATCATGGGACCCGTCACCCGATCCACCGGATCCCCAAATCTTCTTGGCGCCTTGGCGGCTTGGCGGTTCAACTGACGCGTCTTGGCGGTTCAACTAACGCGGCGACTAACGCGGCGACCGTGACGGCACCGCAAAATCGACGACGCCAGGCCCTAGCTGGCCTCGTCGGCCTGCCGCGCCTCGATCACCACCGCGGTGACGTTGTCGTTGGTCTGCCGTGCCACGGCCGCCGCGATCAGCCGCCGTGCCGGATCCTCATCGACCTCGGCAAGCAGGCTGGCGATCATCTCCTGCGGCACCGACTTGCTCAGCCCGTCGCTGCACAGCAGGATGCGCTCGCCCGGGCGGAGCTCATCGGTCACCTTGTCGAGCGCGAACTCCTCCGCCTCGCCCGCGCCGACCGCACGGGTGACGATGTTGGCGTGGGGATGGCTCTCAGCCGCTTCCGCGGGAATCTGACCGGCGTCCACCAGTTCCTGCACCAGACTGTGGTCGCGGGTGATCTGCGACAATGTCCCGCCACTCAGCAGGTAGGCGCGCGAGTCCCCGGCCCACAGGCAGGCGAAATGGGCGCCACGCGCGCACACGATCACCGCCGTGGAGGCAATGATGACGTCGGGTCCGCGCGACGCCGCCTCCGCCAGCAACGCCGCATGCACCGCGCCGATCCGGCTACGGATCTCGGCCAGCGCATCGACCGCATTGAGCCCAGGCGGGATCGCACCCAGCGCCTCGGCGATCATGGCGGACGCGACCTCGCCGGCGTCATGCCCGCCAGCCCCGTCGGCGACCGCCCACACACCAAGATCCGGGCGGTCAACGAAGGCATCCTCGTTATGCGAGCGAGTCGGCCCGCTGTCGCTGGCGGCCCATGAGTGAAGCGCCACGCTCATGCGTTCTCCTGCCCCGCTGCCTTCTCCTGCCCCGGCGCGCCCTCACCCGGCCCCGCACCCAGCATACTCGCGAACTCGGCTGCGTCGGGCAACGCTGGAAGCGCCAGGCGCGCCGCCGCGACGCGCGGCCCGCCGGCGGTCCACCATTCGCCGCACCCGGATAGCTCGGACGCCGCGGCAGCATCGAGCCGCGGCAGGCGCCGCATCACCTCATCCGGCGTCACATCTTCATCCAGCGCGGCGCGGCCCGCGGCCTCACTGGCCTCCAGCCAGGGCCCGGCGATATCGGGTCCAGGGACACCGGCGCCGGGCGGAAATACCGCCGCCAGGGTTAACGGATAATAGCGTCCCACCCGATCGACGCTTGGCATCAGCAGGCCGAGCACCGCACCGGTGCCGCACATCCCGCCGGGCAACACGAAGTACCAGACCGGCAATTCGAGAAACGCCGGCAGCCAGGCGTCCCCCATCCGCGCCTGGCTGCCTGCCATCGCATGCTGTAGCCAGGCATCCCAGGGTCGGACAAAGCTACCGGGCAAGCCAAGTTGGACGAAGTCACCGCGCACCGGCAGCTTGCCGAACAGCCCGGCCTCGACGGTCCGGGCCACACCGGGCGCGATCATCGCGACACGGCCGCGGCGATGCGACGGTAGGGGCCGCGTGTCCTGACAGCGTCACGGCGCCAGATAACCCGATGCTCCAAGCGATGCGCTCTCCCTGGTGCCGTGCGCCCTGGTGCCGTGCGGTTGTGCGAGGAGGCCCGATACACAACGGAGTCGTATCGCATCGGACCACTGAACGCCAAGGCCGCTCGTGCGACAACAGTCGAACCGGATGCGTGAAACAAGTCTCACCTTTCCGAGAAGTGCGGTGGTATAGTAAAAAGCGATCCGTTCAGCCGAAACCGATCATACCGGTCCGGAGCGTTAGGACGGTTTTGCACGGAACGACCAACACCCACGAGAGGAAGCCGCCATGCGCGCTGCCATTGTTTCACTGATCGTCGCACCATTGGCGCTGGCCGTGCTGCCGGCTTCAGCCCAGACCAACCCGTCCTCCGACCAGATCATCCAGTCGCTGAAGCCCAGCGGCAACCTGCTGTCGGGCGGCACGCGCGGGATCCGCATGGCCAACCCAAACGCGAGCGAGGAAACCCCGCAGGCATCTGCGACGGGAACTGCGACGGCTCCGGCAACGGCACCGGCAACGCATCCGGTGGCGCAAGCGGCTCACCCAACGCGTACCGCGTCCGCGGCGCCGGCCGCCGCGGAAGCACCCTCGGTCAGTCTGTCGGTGCAGTTTGCCTCGGGCTCCGCCGACCTTACGCCGCAGGCTCGGCAGACGCTTGATCAACTCGGCAAGGCATTGTCCAGCAACGATTTGGCGCAATACCGCTTCCGCATCGAGGGTCATACCGACACGGTGGGTCCTGCGGACCTTAACAAGACGCTGTCCCAGCAGCGCGCCGACACCGTCGCCGCCTATCTCCAGAGCAAGTACCGGCGTCAGCTTAAATCGGCTCCAGACGATCGGCATGGGCGAGGACGGACTGCTGGTGCCGACGCCACCCAACACACCCAACGAGAAGAACCGCCGGGTGAACGTCGTCAACCTCGGCGCCTGAGCGGCCCCTGCCTCGCAACGCGCGTTCGCCGATGCGTGGCGACGACGCGACAATCCGCATCAAGCCGCCCGCGCCGCCCCGCCAAAGGCACCTCCTGCCTGCGGTGGTCGCCGCGGGCGCGGCACTGTTGTTATGTGGCGCGATCGCCGCCTGGATGCTGTCAACGCGGCCGGGTGCGCCGCTGCCTGCGCCACCCCAGGCAATCGCGCCGCCCCCGGCCGCCGCGGTACCGGCCGAGCCGTTCCGTATCGAGACCGCCGACGAGGCAACGATCTTGGGGCACGTCGCGGAACACCTCACGGTGTACCGTTTCGCCGCCAATCCGAAGATCGTCGTGCTCGACTTCCCATCGCTCCGCATGCAGGGCGAGATGCTCAATCGGATCGCATCGTTGATCGAGAAGGCCGGGCTGCCGCGCAACCAGGTGCTGACCGACGCGGCGCTGAGACTCCGCCATTCGCGAGCACGGCGACACCGCGGAAACCTATTACTACGGCCACGACTATCGGGCCGACGAGCTTGCCTTCTTCTTCGCCACCGCCGACCGCCAGAGTGTGGGGACGGATGCAGAAGAAGAACGGCTGCGCGTGCTGCTGCGGCAACTCGGGTGGCTTGACCCCGGCGCCACCGGCGCGCTGATCAGCGTGCCACGCACCGGCCCGACGATCACCGAGACGATGCGCGCCGCAATGCTGCACCACGAACTTTCGCACGGGGAGTTTTTCAGCAATCCGCAATACGCCAGCTATGTCCACGGATTCTGGCTTAACGTGGTGACCGAGGCCGAACGCGCCGCCGTCCGTCATTTCCTCGGCTCGATGGACTACGACACCGACAATGAAGAACTGATGTACAACGAAATGCAGGCGTACATGATGTTCACCTATGACCAGCGCTTCTTCCTGCCGTCCAACGTGAACATGACGCCGGCGCGGCGCTTGCAGCTACAGACGGAGTTCCTCAAGGGCATGCCCGATAGCTGGCTGAAGGCGGCTTTGGCGCAGCATCTGCAGCCGGGCGGGAAATAGCCGGACGGGCCGACCGCCGCGCCACCGCCGCCACGCGCGATACCGGCGGCCGAAGTCCCACTGTCCACTCGTATTATACTAACGTTCGAAAGTCCCGACTCTCCACTCGTCATGGCCGGCACCTGTCGTTAGCTGCGACCCCAGGCCGGCTATGACCGGGGCCGTACTTCAATACTTACGGCCGCTGGCATCACTTCGGCACGGTATCAACCAGCAGCAACGTTCCGGCGACCTGGCCACCGGCCTGACGGATCCGGGCGATACCGCTCGCCAAATCGCGCAGATAGGGCGTGGCGTTGTCATCCGCGTTCTGCGCCGGCGCCCGTGTCAGCAAGGCGGCGCTCGAGGCTACGACGATGATCATGTCCGTGCCGTAGGGCGGTCCTACCTCCCAGATCGGTCGGCCTGGGCCACCCTCGCCGATCGAGAGTTGCGCCCCCGGTGCGAGCCGGACCGAAGGACGCGCGCCGACATGCTGCGCCGGATCGGCGGCGGTCGGGTAAAGATGCACCACCGAGCCGTCGTGTCCGAGATAGTCCACGCGCACCTCGCCGGTGAAGTCTGCCATGGTGACACGCGGCATGATGCGCTCGCCATCGTGCAGCGTCGTCTGCCCGCCGGCGAGCGTGAGCGAAAGACCGGACACCGGCGCGCCCGCCTGGACGGCGATCGGGCGCAATGCGCCTAGCGCGCCGCAGAAAGCCTGATCGACCCGCTGCACCTGCCAGTCCAGGGGTACGGCCCCGACAATGCCAGCCAGTTGCTGGCGCAACGCCTCGGCAGCACCGGCGCCGGCATAGCCGGAGATGCTGACGGAGCCACTGTCCTGCAACAGACCGTTGGCCAGCGTGCACGGTGCCTGCGCCAGCGCCAGTGCGAGTTGCTGGCGCAGAGCATGCAGATCCGTGCTGGCCTCCTGGATTGCCGCCGGTGGCTTGGTTGCCTTGGGTGCCTGCGGCGCCGGCGCGGGCTCCACCACGGCCGCCGGGGGCGGCGTACTTGGCGCGGTGGCAGGCGGTGCGGCACTCGGCGATGCCGACTGCGCCGGCGGCGATTGTGCGGTGGACGGCGCTGGCGCGGCGGGGTTGCCGACTGCCGCTGGCGTCTGTGGTTGAGCGGGTGCCTGTGATGGAATCGTGGCCTGTGTCGGAACCGCCGCCTGTGGTTGACCGGCCGACTGTGGTTGGCCGGCCGACCGGGGTTGACCGGCCACCTGCTGGCCCTCCGCCAGTTGCCCCTCCGCCGGCCGCCCCGGGGTGTGTGGCGCCGGGCCGAGCAGGAACCAGCCGCCTGCGCCCAGCGCCAGCACGGCCGCGACACCGACACCGATCAACAGCGGTGCGCGCGAGCGGGTCGGCGCTGGTGCCGCAGCCGCACCTCCCCGGGGCGCAACTGCCCCAGCCGCACCCGCCCCGGGCGCAACGACCCCGGCCGGAACTGCCCCGCCCGCCGGCACCGGCGGGCGCACTCCTTGCCGTGGGGGCGGACGCACCAGCGTGGCGCCGATGAGCGTCGCCTCGGCATCCTCATCGGCCGGCAGCGGTGGCGGTGGCCGTGACGGCGCGGCCAGCGCGCTGTGGATCGCCTCGGCCAACGCTGCGGCCGACGGATAACGATCATCCGGACGCTTCGCCATCGCCCGCTTCACCACCGCATCCAGGCTGCTCGGGGCAGTGAGCGCGAGCTCCGACGGCACCGGCGGCTCGGTGTTGAGAACCTTGTGCATGATGGCGGTCAAGCCGCCCTCGAATGGGCGCTCACCGGTCAGCAGTTGGTACAGCACCACCCCGGCCGAGTAGACATCGGTGCGTGCATCGACCACCTCGCCCCTGAATTGCTCGGGGGACATGTAGGACGGCGTGCCGAGCATCGTGCCGGCCTGGGTCATGCTGCTCATTTCGATGCGCGCGATACCGAAATCGGCGATCTTCGCCTGGCCCGCCAACGTCATCATGATGTTGGCGGGCTTGATATCGCGATGCACCACGCCCCGGTCGTGGCTGAACTGCAGTCCGGCCAGCAGATCGGTCATCACCCGTTGAATGTCGGCGATCGCGAACCGCTCGTGATTGTCGAGCGGCGCCTTCAGCGAGGTCCCGTCAACGAATTCCATGACGATATAAGCCATGTCCGCGGTCTCGCCGTAGTCGTAGACCGCAACGATGTTCGGGTGCGACAGGCGCCCGGCCGCCTGCGCCTCGCGACGAAACCGGGCGATCTCCTCTGCGGTGTCGGGGTCCGGATCGTTCGGCAGGCTGACGGTTTTGATCGCGACACGGCGGGCGATCGCCGGGTCCCAGCCATCGTACACGGTGCCCATGGCGCCTTTGCCGAGCGTGCCCCGAATCTCGTATTTTCCCAGGGTCTGGGCGGCGTCCATCAGCTTCCCCGCTAGTCGCGCGGGGTTTATAGCCCGGTCTGGCCGCTCGGCGAAGTGCGCTGCGCCACAGTTGCCGCTCCGCCGCCCCCACCGTCGCCGATGACCGCGAATCCGGCCCAGAAGAACGGCGCGGCGATCTGCGCCGGCAGTCCCTGGCCGGCCTGCTGCAACATGCTGAGCTGAGTCGCGCGCAACGCCCCGGCCACCCCCACGGTCGGGTCGGCATGCATGCGCTGCAGCACACTGACCACGAGATATGCCGCGACCTGGTCGTTGACTGACCAATGCGTCACCATCAATGCGCGTGCCCCGGCGAAAAAGAACGCGCGCGCCAGGCCGGACAGGCTCTCGCCGGCCGTATTGCCGCCAGCGCCACCCGAGTTGCACGCCGACAGAATGACCAGGTCGGCGTCAAGGTTGAGCTGCGCCACATCCGAGGCCGTCAGCAGCGCCTGCGTGGCATCGGTCGCCCCCGCCGGGTCCGACGTGACGATCGCCGGCTCACTCTGGCAATGCAACTCGGACGGCAGCAGCGCGTGCGCCGCGAAATGCAGCACGCGGAACGATTTCAGCGGCGCCTTCTCCACCGCGGGGACAGTAAAGGCGGGCCCGAGCAGCTCGTCCTGCGGGCTGGCGCCAAGCAGCCCGCGCGCCGCATCCAACTCACGCCGCGCATAGGGCAGTTGCGGCAGGCCGGCGAGGAGCTTGGCACTCTCGGCGCAGGACGTACCCGAGAAGCTGCCGTCGGCCTGCTTCAGGCTGACCGGCACGAAGTCGCCAAACCCGAACCATTGCTGCGTCGCACGCGAGTCAGTGGCGATCTTGCGCAGTCCGGCGAAGTTGGCGGGGGCGGGGACATGCGCCAGCGTGAAGCGGCGGACCAGCCAAGGCGCGTCGGCCAGGTGGGCGGGATCGGCCGGTCCGGTCAGCAGCACTTCGAACGGCAGCGCCAGCAACGGGCCGGGCGGGGCGATCACCACCCGGTCCACACCTTCCAGCGCCGCACTTACGGTGCCCAGCGTCACATCATACAGCTTGCGCGCGTCAGCGACGTCAAACGTCGGCAGGTTATCGGTCAGAACGATGCCGGCACGCACCGCGCGGACCAGCTTGTCCACCTCGTTGACGCCGATTGGCATCTTGCCGATCGCGATCTCACCGCCGCGCAGCACGAACACCCAGCCGTCCGTCGGACCGGCGGTGATCTCGACCAGCGCCTCGTGCGGGTGCAACGCGGCCAGGACCTCGGCGGCCGGCACGACCTCCTGCTCGAGTTGCCCAAGCTTCGGCGACGCGGCCTGCAAGGCCGTATCGGCGTCGGCCAGTTCCGTCTGGGTCTTCTTGATCTGGCTGTCGATCGCCGCGGTGTCGACCGCCGCCGCTCCGCCGGCCCCGGCACCAGTACCGGCACCTTGGGCGGCGGTGACGTGCGCATCACGCAGTGTATAGAGCGCCTGCAGCTTGGAACTGGCATCCTCCCGCCGGCGGATCGCCTCTGCGACCTTCGGGTCGCGCGCGTTCTCCTGCAATCGCGCGGTGGCCTGGGCAATCTGCTGGCTGGTGATGCCGCCCTGTCCGAGCTGGGCGGCGGTAAACATCTCGGCCAGCAGCACCTGGCGCTGCGCGGCATCGCCGGAAGCGGCGGCCGCATAGGCATCCAGGCACGGCGCGATTGCCGCGGCGCTGGTACTCGACTTCAGCGCGGCGAGCGAGGTGACAGCCGAGCGGCACAGCACCAAGACCTGATCGGGATGTCCGGCGCGTACCAGTTCGCCGGCGCGCAGCAGCAGCGTATCAGCCAGCGGCTTGGATTCAGGCAGTGCGCGGTCGAAGGCGCGCGCGGACAGCGCGAGATCGTTCAACGCCATCGACGAGTTGCCCGCGGCCGACGCGGCCACCCCACTGGCGAGGTACAGCCGAGCCTCGACGATGGGGCGCAACAGGCGATTGGCCTCGGCGATGTCGGTCGCCGTCGCCAGCGCGGCTTGACTTTCGTCGAGCCTGCCGAGCTGGCGCAACACCAGCGCCTGGTTGCGCTTCGCCTCAATTAGGCCGACCAGCGCGCCCTGCGCCGACGGATCGGTAATTATTTCCTGGTCGGACACGAGACCGCCGCCGAACGCGCTTGAACGCGTCGCCGCCCGCCGCACCAGCGCGCTGGGCGGCACCAATGCGCTATACGCCGCGATCGCCGATTGCAGCAGCGTCGCCGCCGTATCGAATTGGCTGCGGTTCATCGCATCGAGCGCGCGGTAATGCAGCAGCCGCGCCTGCTCGATCGGATCGGCAGCGCCGGGCGCCAGTCGTTCCGCCTGCGCGAACAGCGACGTGGCCTCGGCCAGACGCCCGTCATCGGAAAGCTCCAGCGCGAGGGTCATCACCGCCGTGGCGGTATTCGGATTGTCCTTGCCGAGTGCCTTCTGCTGCAGCGTCAGCGCGGCACGGAACGCCGCTTCCGCCGCCGCCGGATTGTCGCTGAGGTTGGCGCGCGTGCCCGCCGCCATCAGCGTGTTGAACTGGCCGATATCGCCCGAGCTGACCGATTGAGCGGCCAACCGCTGCGCCAGCAACGCGTCGGCCCCGGAACTGGCCATCACCGCGTCCGGCTTGATCAGCCCGGCGCGCACGCCGATCGCGCGCTCCATCACCGTCGCGGCGGGCAGGACGCCGTCGCCATACCAGGCCCGCCCGCCAATCAGCGCAACCACCCCGACATGCGGCCAACCGCCCACGCGCTGGGTGCATTGCAGCAATTGTGCCGGCCGAGCATCGAGAATCGTTGTCGTTTCCGGCGCCTGGCAGGCAAAGCGCTGATCCAGCGCGGCACGCCACGAGCTGTTGGCGGCGATGCTGGCCAGCGTATCGGGACTGGCGGCCTCGCCACCACGCAGCCGGGCGCTGGGTTGCTGCCAGGTGCCGCAATAGAGGTCCGCGCTGGTCTCGCCGGTTTCCTGCATCGTGCAGGCCTCGCCGACCGCGTTTTTGCCGATCGCTTCCTGCGCCGCCGGCTTGCCCGACCCGCCGGTTGCGTTGACATAGGCGGTTGGCGGCGGCGTGGTGCAGCCGACGCAGGCGGCCAGCAGGACCAGCCCTATCAGTTGCAATCTTTGCGCAGCAGGCATGTCAGGAAATCCTCGTCGGAGACAAGTGGCAGCAGCAGGTCACCCTCGTCGTTCGGATTGATCAGGATGCCGAGCGCCAGGTTCTGCAGGGGGTTGCCAACCGGGACCAGCGCCCCGGACAGCAGGACACAGTTGGCCGTGCCGATCGGGCAGTTGTTCACACGCAACGTGGCGCCGCGCAGCGGTATCGCGCCGGACGCGCTGGCGGCTTCCGCGCCGGCGAACCCATCCACCGAGCCGGTCAGCGCGACCGAGAACTGCGAGGTGTTGCCGTTGCTGGCCGGCAGCACCACCGTCAGCGCGTTCACGTTCACAACGCCGGTAACGTTGCTGCCGGGCGCCGGATACAGGATCAGCCAGGTGGTGGCTCCGTTTAGCGCGACGCTGTCGTTGCCGGCCGCCTTGCCGGTGATGGACAGGACGCTGTTGCGGCCGCCGCCGATAAGGTTGACCTGGGTCGTGCCGGTCTGCTCGAAGGTACTGCTGGTGAAGTAGGCGCCGGCGCCGCCGGTCGGCAGATCGTTCCGGGCGATCGTCAGGTGGTTCGGCGCGGTGGTGCCGCCGGTGTCGATCGTCGTGCCGCCCGCCAACGTCAGCGCGCTGGTCCCGGTGTTGATGACGAGCAGCGGCGCCGAGATGGTTCCTGCCAGCGTCAACGCGGTGCGATCGGTCAGCGCCAAGCTGCTGCCGGCGGTGAACGCCTCCAGCGTGCCGATCGCATTCGCCACGCCCGCCAACGTCGCCGCGCCGGTGATCGTGCCAATGCTCTCCAGCGTGGCTGTATTCACGACCCCCGTACTGGCCTCGGTGATGCCGCCGGCGCTCGCCCCGAGTGCCACCAGCGTCGTCGTCGGCAACAGCGCGCCGACGCCGCCCAGCATGCCGGCGATCCCCAGAGTGCCCGCGCTCAGCGTGATGAACGGCGCGGTCACCGCGCCGGCAACCGACAGGCTGCCGGTGTCCAGAATATCGATCGTTCCGGTGTTCACCAGGATGCTGCCCAGCGTGGCGATCGCGTTGCCGGTGCCCACCAGCGTCAGGCCGCCGGTGATCGCCCCATCGCTGGTGAGCGTGCCTGCATTCACCACGCCCATACTGGTCTCGGTGATACCGCCGGAATTCGCTCCCAGCGCCACCAAAGTTGTCGTTGGCAGAAGCGCACCGATCCCGCCCAGCGTGCCGGTGATCCCGAGCGTACCCGCGCTCAGCGTAATGAACGGCGCGGTTACCGTGCCGGCAACCGACAGACTGCCGGTGTCCAGCACATCGATCGTGCCGGCGTTCACCAGGATGCTGCCCAGCGTCCCGATCGCGTTGCCGGTACCCACCAGCGTCAGGCCACCGGCGATCGTTCCATCGCTGGTCAGCGTGGCTGCATTCACCACCCCCGTACTGGCCTCGGTGATGCCGCCGGAACTCGCCCCAAGTGCTATCAGCGTGGTCGTCGGCAGCAGCGTGCCGCTCCCGCCCAGCGTACCGCTCCCGCCCAGCGTGCCGCTGATCCCCAGCGTGCCCGCGCTCAGCGTGATGAACGGCGCCGTCACCGTCCCCGCGACCGACAGGCTACCGGTGTCCAGCACGTCGATCGTTCCGGTGTTCACCAGGATGCTGCCCAGTGTCCCGATCGCGTTGCCGGTGCCCACCAGCGTCAGGCCGCCAGTGATCGCCCCATCGCTGGTGAGCGTGCCTGCATTCACCACTCCCGTACTGGCTTCGGTGATGCCTCCGGCGCTTGCCCCGAGCGCCACCAGCGTCGTCGTCGGCAGCAGCGTGCCGATCCCGCCCAGCGCGCCACTGATCCCCAGCGTGCCGATCCCGCCCAAGGTGCCGGCGATCCCCAGAGTGCCCGCGCTCAGCGTGATGAACGGTGCAGTCACCGTCCCTGCAACCGACAGACTGCCGGTGTCCAGCACGTCGATCGTTCCGGTGTTCACCAGGATGCTGCCCAGCGAGGCGATCGTGTTGCCGGTGCTAACTAGCGTCAGGCCGCCGGTGATCGTCCCGTCGCTGGTCAGCGTGGCTGCATTCACGATTCCCGTACCTGGCCTCGGTGATGCCGCCGGCGCTTGCCCCGAGCGCCACCAATGTCGTCGTCGGCAACAACGTACCGACGCCGCCCAACGTGCCGGCGATCCCCAGCGTACCCGCGCTCACCGTGATGAACGGCGCCGTCACCACGCCCGCGACCGACAGGCTGCCGGTGTCCAGAACATCCAGTGTGCCGGTGTTCACCTGGATACTGCCCAGCATGCCGATCGCGTTGCCAGTGCCCACCAGCGTCATCCCGCCGGTGATCGTTCCGTCACTGGTCAGCGTGGCTGTATTCACCACCCCCGTACTGGCCTCGGTGATGCCGGCGCTCGCCCCCAGCGCCACCAGCGTCGTCGTAGGCAACAGCGTGCCAATGCCGCCCAGCGTGCCGCTGATCCCCAGCGTGCCCGCGCTCAGCGTGATGAACGGAGCGGTCACTGCGCCGGCCACCGACAGGCTGCCGGTGTCCAGCACGTCGATCGTCCCGGTGTTCACCACGATGCTGCCCAGCGTGCCGATCGCGTTGCCGGTGCCCACCAGCGTCAGGCCGCCGGTGATCGTGCCATCGCTGGTCAGCGTGGCTGTATTCACTACCCCTGCACTGGCCTCGGTGATGCCGCCGGAACTCGCCCCCAGCGCAACCAGTGTCGTCGTCGGCAACAGCGTGCCGATCCCGCCCAAGGTGCCGCCGATCCCCAGAGTGCCCGCGCTCAGCGTGATGAACGGCGCGGTCACCGTCCCCGCAACCGACAGGCTACCGGTGTCCAGAATATCGATCGTGCCGGTGTTCACCACAACGCTGCCCAGCGTGCCGATCGCGTTGCCGGTACCCACCAGCGTCAGGCCGCCGGTGATCGTCCCGTCACTGGTCAGCGTGGCTGCGTTCACCACCCCCGTACTGGCCTCGGTGATCCCGGCGCTTGCCTCGAGTGCCACCAGCGTCGTCGTCGGCAGTAGCGTGCCGATCCCGCCCAAGGTGCCGGCGATCCCCAGAGTGCCCGCGCTCAGCGTAATGAACGGCGCGGTTACCGTCCCTGCGACCGACAGGCTACCAGTGTCCAGAACGTCGATCGTCCCGGTGTTCACTACGATGCTGCCCAACGTGCCGATCGCGTTGCCGGTGCCGACCAGCGTCATCCCGCCGGTGATCGTGCCATCACTCGTCAGCGTCGCTGCGTTCACCACCCCCGTACTGGCCTCGGTGATCCCGGCGCTTGCCCCGAGTGCCACCAGCGTCGTCGTCGGCAGTAGCGTGCCGATCCCGCCCAAGGTGCCGGCGATCCCCAGAGTGCCCGCGCTCAGCGTGATGAACGGCGCCGTCACCGCGCCCGCAACCGACAGGCTGCCGGTGTCCAGCACGTCGATCGTTCCGGTGTTCACCACGATGCTGCCCAGCGTCCCGATCGCGTTGCCGGTGCCCACCAGCGTCAGACCGCCGGTGATCGTCCCGTCACTGGTCAGCGTAGCTGCATTCACCACCCCCGTACTGGCCTCGGTGATGCCGCTGGCGCTTGCCCCGAGCGCCACCAGCGTCGTCGTCGGCAGCAGCGTGCCGATCCCGCCCAGCGTGCCGCTGATCCCTAGAGTGCCTGCGCTCAGCGTAATGAACGGCCCCGTCACCGTGCCTGCGACTGACAGGCTGCCGGTGTCCAGCACGTCGATCGTGCCGGTGTTCACCAGGATGCTGCCCAGCGTCCCAATCGCGTTGCCGGCGCCCACCAGCGTCATCCCGCCTGTGATCGTCCCTTCGCTGGTCAGCGTCGCTGCATTCACCACTCCCGAACCCGCCTCGGTGATGCCAGCGCTCGCCCCGAGTGCCACCAATGTCGTCGCCGGCAGCAGCGTGCCAATCCCACCCAGCGTGCCGGCGATCCCCAGTGTCCCCGCGCTCAGCGTAATGAACGGCGCCGTCACCGTCCCCGCAACCGACAGGCTGCCGCTTTCCAGAACGTCGATCGTTCCGGTGTTCACCACGATGCTGCCCAGCGTGCCGATCGCGTTGCCGGTGCCCACCAGCGTCAGGCCGCCGGTGATCGTCCCATCGCTCGTCAGCGTGGCTGTATTCACCACTCCCGAACCCGCTTCGGTGATGCCGGCGCTCGCCCCCAGTGCCACCAGTGTCGTCGTCGGCAACAGCGTGCCGACGCCGCCCAACGTGCCACTGATCCCCAGCGTGCCCGCGCTCAGCGTGATGAATGGCGCCGTCACCGTACCCGCAACCGACAGACTGCCAGTGTCCAGAACATCGATCGTTCCAGTGTTCACCACGATGCTGCCCAGCGAGGCGATCGCGTTGCCGGTGCCCACCAGCGTCATCCCGCCGGTGATCGTCCCATCGCTGGTCAGCGTCGCTGCGTTCACCACCCCGTACTGGCCTCGGTGATGCCGCCGGCGCTTGCCCCGAGTGCCACCAGCGTCGTCGTCGGCAGTAGCGTGCCGATCCCGCCCAAGGTACCGGCGATCCCCAGAGTGCCCGCGCTCAGCGTGATGAACGGCGCCGTCACCGCGCCCGCAACCGACAGGCTGCCGGTGTCCAGCACGTCGATCGTTCCGGTGTTCACCACAATGCTGCCCAGCGTGCCGATCGCGTTGCCGGTACCCACCAGCGTCATCCCGCCGGTGATCGTTCCGTCACTGGTCAGCGTCGCTGCATTCACCACTCCCGTGCTGGCCTCGATGACGCCAGCAGTCGCTCCGAGTGCCACCAAAGTTGTCGTCGGCAGCAGCGTGCCAATGCCGCCCAACGTGCCGCTGATCCCCAGCGCACCCGCGCTCAGCGTGATGAATGGCGCGGTCACCGCGCCCGCGACCGACAGGCTGCCGGTGTCCAGAACGTCGATCGTTCCGGTATTCACCACGATGCTGCCCAGCGTGCCGATCGCGTTGCCGGTGCCCACCAGCGTCAGGCCGCCGGTGATCGCACCGTCGCTGGTCAGCGTGGCCGCATTCACCACCCCCGTACTGGCCTCGGTGATGCCGCCGGCGCTCGCCCCGAGTGCCACCAGTGTCGTCGTCGGCAACAGCGTGCCGACGCCTCCCAGCGTGCCGGTGATCCCCAGTGTCCCCGCGCTGAGCGTGATGAACGGCGCCGTCACCGTCCCCGCAACCGACAGACTGCCGGTGTCCAGCACGTCGATCGTTCCGGTATTCACCACGATGCTGCTCAGCGTGCCGATCGCGTTGCCGGTGCCCACCAGCGTCAGGCCGCCGGTGATCGTCCCGTCGCTGGTCAGCGTCTCTGCATTCACCAGTCCCGCACTGGACTCGGTGATGCCGGCGCTCGCCCCCAGTGCCACCAGTGTCGTCGTTGGCAACAGCGTGCCAATGCCGCCCAGCGTGCCAGTGATCCCCAGCGTGCCCGCGCTCAGCGTGATGAACGGAGCAGTCACTGCGCCGGCCACCGACAGGCTGCCGGTGTCCAGCACGTCGATCGTCCCGGTGTTCACCACGATGCTGCCCAGCGTGCCGATCGCGTTGCCGGTGCCCACCAGTGTCAGGCCGCCGGTGATCGTGCCATCGCTGGTCAGCGTGGCTGCATTCACTACCCCTGTACCTGGCCTCGGTGATGCCGCCGGAACTCGCCCCCAGCGCAACCAGCGTCGTCGTCGGCAACAGCGTGCCGATCCCGCCCAAGGTGCCGGCGATCCCCAGAGTGCCCGCGCTCAGCGTGATGAACGGCGCCGTCACCGTCCCCGCAACCGACAGGCTACCGGTGTCCAGAATATCGATCGTGCCGGTGTTCACCACGACGCTGCCCAGCGTACCGATCGCGTTGCCGGTACCCACCAGCGTCAGGCCGCCAGTGATCGTCCCGTCACTGGTCAGCGTCGCTGCGTTCACCACCCCCGTACTGGCCTCGGTGATCCCGGCGCTTGCCCCGAGTGCCACCAGCGTCGTCGTCGGCAGTAGCGTGCCGATCCCGCCCAGCGTGCCGGCGATCCCCAGAGTGCCCGCGGTCAGAGTGATGAACGGCGCCGTTACCGTGCCCGCAACCGACAGGCTGCCGGTGTCCAGAATATCGATCGTGCCGGTGTTCACCAAAATGCTGCCCAGCGTGCCGATCGCGTTGCCGGTACCCACCAGCGTCAGACCGCCGGTGATCGTTCCGTTGCTGGTCAGCGTCGCTGCATTCACGACTCCCGGTACTGGCCTCGGTGATCCCGGCGCTTGCCCCGAGTGCCACCAGCGTCGTCGTCGGCAGTAGCGTGCCGATCCCGCCCAAGGTGCCGGCGATCCCCAGAGTGCCCGCGCTCAGCGTGATGAACGGTGCCGTCACCGTCCCCGCAACCGACAGACTGCCAGTGTCCAGAACATCGATCGTTCCAGTGTTCACCAGGACGCTGCCCAGCGTGGCGATCGCGTTGCCGGTGCCCACCAGCGTCAGGCCACCGGCGATTGTTCCATCGCTGGTCAACGTGGCTGCATTCACCACGCCGGTACTGGCCTCGGTGATGCCGCCAGAACTCGCCCCAAGTGCCACCAGCGTCGTCGTCGGCAACAGCGTCCCGATCCCGCCCAGCGTGCCGGCGATCCCCAGCGTGCCCGCGCTCAGCGTGATGAATGGCGCCGTCACCGTACCCGCAACCGACAGACTGCCAGTGCCCAGCACGTCGATCGTTCCGGTGTTCACCAGGATGCTGCCCAGCGAGGCGATCGCGTTGCCGGTGCCCACCAGCGTCAGACCGCCGGTGATCGTCCCGTCACTGGTCAGCGTGGCGGCATTCACCACTCCCGTACTGACTTCGGCGATGCCGCCAGAACTCGCCCCGAGGGCTATCAGCGTGGTCGTCGGCAGCAGCGTGCCGCTCCCGCCCAGCGTACCGCCGATCCCCAGCGTGCCCGCGCTCAGCGTGATGAACGGCGCCGTCACTGTGCCGGCAACCGACAGGCTGCCGGTGTCCAGCACATCGATCGTCCCGGTGTTCACCACGATGCTGCCCAGCGTGCCGATCGCGTTGCCGACGCCCACCAGCGTCAGACCGCCGGTGATCGTGCCATCACTCGTCAGAGTGGCTGCATTCACCACTCCCGAACCCGCCTCGGTGATGCCGCCGGAACTCGCCCCGAGTGCCACCAACGTTGTCGTCGGCAACAGCGTGCCAATCCCGCCCAGCGTGCCGGCGATCCCCAGTGTGCCCGCGCTCAGCGTGATGAACGGTGCAGTCACCGTCCCTGCGACCGACAGGCTGCCGGTGTCCAGCACGTCGATCGTTCCGGTGTTCACCACGATGCTGCCCAGCGTGCCGATCGCGTTGCCGGTGCCCACCAGCGTCAGGCCGCCGGTGATCGTGCCATCACTCGTCAGCGTGGCCGCATTCAGCACTCCCGAACCCGCTTCGGTGATGCCTCCGGCGCTCGCCCCGAGTGCCACCAGTGTCGTTGTCGGCAGCAGCGTGCCGACCCCGCCCAACGTGCCGGCGATCCCCAGTGTCCCCGCGCTCAGCGTGATGAACGGCGCCGTCACCGTCCCCGCAACCGACAGGCTGCCGCTTTCCAGAACGTCGATCGTTCCGGTGTTCACCACGATGCTGCCCAGCGTGCCGATCGCGTTGCCGGTGCCCACCAGCGTCAGGCCGCCGGTGATCGTGCCATCACTCGTCAGCGTCGCTGCGTTCACCACCCCCGTACTGGCCTCGGCGATGCCTCCGGCGCTCGCCCCGAGTGCCACCAGCGTCGTCGTCGGCAACAGCGCGCCGATGCCGCCCAAGGTACCGGCGATCCCGAGCGTACCCGCGCTCAGTGTGATGAACGGCGCCGTCACCGTTCCCGCGACTGACAGACTGCCGGCATCCACCACGTCCAGTGTGCCGGTCGTGGCCGTCATGTTGCCCAACGCAGCGATCGTGTTGCCGCCATTGGTCAGCGTGTAGCTCGCCGCCGTGCCGGTCAGCGTGCCGACATCGACCAGCGAACTGGTCTGACCCACATCGCCGGTCCCAGCCCCAACCGCCCTCGCGTCCAGCGCCAGCGTCGTCGTCGTGCCGGTCAAGGTGAAGCCCGGGGCGACGATCGCGATCGATCCGGCCGTGGTCACCAGCGTCCCGTCGGGCTGCGTCACCGCGCCGATCCGCACCGTCCCGACATTGATGTCGGTCAGGTCCGCGAGCGACAGCCCGGTCGTCGTCGTGCCCAGCGTCACCAGATTGCCGGCGGAGTTGGGTGCCAGCTCGAACGTGCCGCCCGTCACGCTGCCGGCGTTGCTGAACGCGTCGGTCTGGAAGCTCGCCAGCGCGGCCGTGCCGACGCCGACACTGCCGCCCGCGGCAATGGTGATGCCGAGAGGATCAGAACTCTCGAGGTAGATGTTGCCCGGAGCAGTGACCGTGCCGGTGACCGTCAGTGCCGAATCGTCGCGCGCTGCCAGGCCGTTGGTCGTGCCGCTGACCGCAAAGTTGGCCAGATCGCCGATCGCGTTCGCGGTGCCCGCCAGCGTCACCGCGCCGCTGATCGTGCCAATGCTCTCCAGCGTCGCTGCATTCACCACTCCCGTGCCAGCCTCAGTGATACCGCCGACGCTCGCCCCAAGTGCCACCAGCGTCGTCGTCGGCAACAGCGTGCCGATCCCGCCCAAAGTGCCGGCGATCCCCAGCGTGCCAGCGCTCAGCGTGATGAACGGTCCCGTCACCGTGCCCGCAACCGACAGGCTGCCGGTGTCCAGCACGTCGATCGTCCCGGCATTCACCACGATGCTGCCCAGCGTGCCGATCGCGTTGCCGGTGCCCACCAACGTCAGGCCGCCGGTGATCGTCCCATCGCTGGTCAGCGTGGCTGCATTCACCACTCCCGATCCCGCCTCGGTGATGCCGCCGGCGCTTGCCCCCAGCGCCACCAGCGTCGTCGTCGGCAACAACGTACCGACGCCGCCCAATGTACCACTGATCCCCAGCGTGCCCGCGCTCAGCGTAATGAACGGCGCAGTCACCACGCCGGCAACCGACAGATTGCCGGTGTCCAGAACGTCGATCGTTCCGGTGTTCACCAGGATGCTGCCCAGCGACCCGATCGCGTTGCCGGTGCCCATCAGCGTCAGGCCGCCGACGATCGTCCCGTCGCTGGTCAGCGTCGCTGCATTCACCACCCCCGGTCTGGCCTCGGTGATGCCGGCGGTCGCCCCGAGTGCCACCAGCGTCGTCGTCGGCAGCAGCGTGCCAATCCCGCCCAACGTGCCGGTGATGCCCAGAGTGCCCGCGCTCAGCGTGATGAACGGTGCGGTCACCGTCCCCGCAACCGACAGGCTGCCGGTGTCCAGTACGTCGATCGTCCCGGTGTTCACCACGATGCTGCCCAGCGTGCCGATCGCGTTGCCGGTGCCCACCAGCGTCAAGCCGCCGGCGATCGTCCCGTCGCTGGTCAACGTGGCTGCATTCACCAACCCCGAACCCGCCTCGGTGATTCCACCCGCGCTCGCTCCGAGTGCCACCAGTGTCGTCGTCGGCAACAACGTACCGACGCCGCCCAAGGTGCCGGCGATCCCCAGAGTCCCCGCGCTCAGCGTAATGAACGGCCCCGTCACCGTGCCTGCGACTGACAGGCTACCGGTGTCCAGAATATCGATCGTGCCGGTGTTCACCACGACGCTGCCCAGCGTACCGATCGCGTTGCCGGTACCCACCAGCGTCAGGCCGCCGGTGATCGTGCCATCACTCGTCAGCGTGGTTGCATTCACCACCCCTGTACTGGCCTCGGTGATACCGCCGGAACTCGCCCCGAGTGCTACCAGCGTCGTCGCCGGCAGCAGCGTGTCGATCCCACCCAAGGTGCCGGCGATCCCCAGCGTGCCCGCGCTCAGCGTGATGAACGGCGCGGTTACCACGCCCACAACCGACAGGCTGCCGGTGTCTAGAACGTCGATCGTTCCGGTATTCACCAGGATGCTGCCTAGTGTCCCGATCGTGTTGCCGGAACCCACCAGCGTCAGGCCGCCGCTGATCGTCCCATCGCTGGTCAGCGTCGCTGCATTCACCACTCCCGTACCTGCCTCGGTGATACCGCCGAAACTCGCCCCGAGTGCCACCAGCGTCGTCGTCGGCAACAGCGTGCCAATGCCGCCCAGCGTGCCGCTGATCCCCAGCGTGCCCGCGCTCAGCGTGATGAACGGAGCGGTCACTGCGCCGGCCACCGACAGGCTGCCGGTGTCCAGCACGTCGATCGTCCCGGTGTTCACCAGGATGCTGCCCAGCGTGGCGATCGTATTGCCGGTGCCGACCAGCGTCAGGCCGCCGGTGATCGTCCCGTCGCTCGTCAGCGTGGCTGCATTCACCACCCCCGTACTGGCCTCGGTAATACCGCCGGAACTCGCCCCGAGTGCTACCAGCGTCGTCGTCGGCAGCAGCGTGCCGCCCCCGCCCAGCGTGCGGGCGATCCCCAGAGTGCCCGCGCTCAGCGTGATGAACGGTCCCGTCACCGTCCCCGCAACCGACAAACTGCCGGTGTCCAGCACGTCAATCGTTCCGGTGTTCACCACAATGCTGCCCAGCGTGCCGATCGCATTGCCGGTGCCCACCAGCGTCATCCCGCCGGTGATCGTCCCATCACTGGTCAGCGTGGCCGCATTCACCACCCCCGAACCCGCCTCGGTGATGCCTCCGGCGCTCGCCCCGAGGGCCACCAACGTCGTCGTCGGCAACAGCGTGCCAATCCCGCCCAGCGTGCCGCTGATCCCCAGTGTGCCCGCGCTCAACGTGATGAACGGAGCCGTCACCGCCCCCGCAACCGACAAGCTGCCAGTGTCCAGCACGTCGATCGTTCCGGTGTTCACCAGGATGCTGCCCAGCGTCCCGATCGCGTTGCCGGTACCCACCAGCGTCAGCCCGCCGGTAATGCTGCCACTGGTCTGCAGCGTCCCCGCGGTAATCGTGCTGGTTGCCGCCTCCGTCACGCCCCCGCCGCTCGCCGCCAGATCGACCAGCGCACCAGTGCCGCCCAGCGACGCGTCGTGCAGCAGCGCGATGCCGCCGGCCGCGCCGTTCAGATCGATCGTCGGGCCGGTCAACACGGCGCCGATGTTCAGTTCGATCCCACCACTGCCGGAACTGATCGACAGGGTAGTGCCGGCGCCGATGCTGGCGGTCGCGGTGATCGAGCCGGTGCCACTGGTGCTCAGCACGATCGCTCCCGCAGCGATCAACGAGCCGGACACGACGAGATCGGTGTTGCTGACGTCCGTCAGCGCGAACCCGGCCTTGGTCGCGGCGAAGCCATCAAGCGCGCTGATGGCATTGCCGGAGGTGGCCAGCACCACCGTGCCCGCATTGCCGATCAGCGTGCCGACGGTCAGCGCGCCGGTCTGGCTGACCAGTCCGCTGGTCAGCAGGTCCAGCGTCCCGGCGGCGCCGGTCAAGCTGGTTGCCGCACCCACCGAAATCGCAGTGGCCGACGCCACGGGCACCGTGCCACCATTCGGCACGTCGGTGAACCCGCCGACCACCAGCGTGCCGCCGGCCCCGGTGCTGATATCGGACAGCAGCGCGCTGTCCACTGTCAGCGTGCCGGGCAGCGCAACGCCGCTGAGGTTGACCGCCCGAGCGCTGGCCGGCGCCAACTCCACCAATCCGCCGGTCGCCGTCACCGTGCTGCCGGACGCCTCGGTGACGTTATCGGCAACCAGCGCGATGCGCGGGTCCGCGCCCGCCGTTGCGGCCAGCGTTGCCGCCGTCACACCGCTGCCGATCGCCAGCGTGCCGTCCGCCCGGTTCACCTCGAAAAACAGGTTGCCGGCACTGTAGCTGCCGGTCAGCGCCAGGGTGGGCGCGTTGTCCACCAGGACGATGTCGCCGCCGCTGGCGGTCAGGCCCGTGCTGCCGTGGATGATGTTTTGCGTGCCTAGCAGCAAGACGTTGCCAGACAGGGTGACGCTGCTCACCAGCGTACCCGCGTCGATCACGTTCGTGCTGGCCTGCGTGACGCCACCACCGGTCGTGTCCAGATCGACGACCGTTCCGGTAACGTTGCCCTTCAGCGAGATCCCCGTGGTCCCGGCTGACAGCTTGACCGTGCCACTGCTCGTGCTGACGGTGTCGAGCAGTTGCAGGCCGCCCGACGCGGCGAACCCGGTGATCGAGCTGTCGGCGGCCGAGAGGGTGATGTTGCCTTGGGTGGTAATCGATGCGCCGCTCTTGACCTGCAGGTTGTCCCCGGCCTGCAACGTCAGCGCCTGACCGGGTGTCGTCAGGTTGATTGGCGCGGAGACCGTGATGTCGGTGACCGCCTGCAGCACGATGTTACCGGTCTGCGCCTCGATCTCGGTGTTGGACACCGTGTTGTTGGTGGTGCTCGTGCCGCCGAACAGGATGGTACCGTGGTTCGTGTTCAGATTGCCGTCCTGGTCACCGGCGGTGCCGATGATGGTCAGGTTCGCCGGATCGAGCAGGATCGTGCCGAGGTTACCCAGCAGCGCCGACACATCGATCGCGCCGGTCAGCGTGAAAGCCTGCTCGCCCGAGACCTCGACGAACCCGCCATCACCGCCCTGCGGCCCACCCTTGGCGGAGATATTGCCCGCCATGCTGGTCGACAGGCTCGACAGCACGGTGACCCGCCCGCCGTTGCCATTGGCGGTGGCATTGGCGGCAATGCTCGCCCCTTGGGCGACCTGCACCGTCTGCGCCGTCAGCGCCGAGGCCGTCCCCGGCCCGCCTTTCGCCCGCGCCAGCGTGGTGCCGATCGCTACCGTGCCACCGCCCGCCACGCCGGACGCGTTGATCCGCGATCCCGCGGCCAGCACCACCCCCTGGCTCGCGTCAGCCTGCACATGTCCGCCGACACTCCCCGGCGCCCGACCTTCCGCCGTCACCACGCCGCTCAGCACGATCGACCCGCCAAGCCCGCCCAGCACCACCGTTCCAGTCTTCGGCCCAACGCTGTCCGCGCTGATCTTCCCGCCCGCCCGCACCAGGTCCTGCACCAGCCCGTCGGCCTCGCGCGCCGTGAGCTGGACCGTTCCGCCGTCGGCCCGGATCACCCCCGTATTGGTCACCAGCGCCGTCACCGGCTTGCCGCCCGGCCCGGCCGGGGCCTGCGTCACCGCATTGCCGACATCCAGCGACAGCAGTCCGTCGCCATACAGATCGAGCGTCGCCGTCTTCGCCCCGGCCAGCACCACCTGGCCGAGCTTCGCCGTGATCACCCCCGAATTGACCACCTGAGGCGCCACCAGAGCCGCCAGCCCGGCCTGCCCAACCGTCAGCGTCCCCTTGTTCACCACCGCCGCGTTCGGCTGTGCCGCCTGGTCGAACACCAGCTTGCCAGCCATGAAGTTGACGTTGCTCATCCCGGCCGCCGAGACGATCAGCCCCGCCGTGTTCACCTGCGCGCCGTGGTAGAAGATCACGCCGGACTGGTTGATCAGGATGATCTGCCCGTTGGCGTCGATCCGCCCGGCGATCTGCGACGGGTTCGGACTGATCACCCGGTTCAGCGCCACCGCGGATGACGACGGCTGCACGAAATCCACCGTCTGGCGCGACCCGACATTGAAGCTCTGCCAGTTGATCGCCGCCCGCTGGCTGCTCTGCGTGATCGTCGTCGTGCTCGCGCTGCTGCCGATCGAGGCACTGCCCGCCGTCACCACGCCGCCGCCCGGGCGTGCGTTCGGCGCGGGTTGCGCCCGGCCTGGCGTGGCCAGCAGGAGCGTTGCGACCGTTCCCAGGGCGGTTCGCGACAGCAGCATCGCACGCCCGCGCATCACCTCGGGCAGCCACGCCACCTGCGGTCGGGCCCTGCTCGCCATCACGTCCCCATCACGTTCCGTCGTGCTAGGCCCGCAACCATCGACGGCGGCACCAGACCTCGACGCGTTTTGTTCCCCAGCCAGCCGGACCCAAGCAGCCGTCCTGGCTTTCTGGGACGCGTTGGTTCCGGTTCGGTAGCGGGCCCGATGGTCGAGCATCGAGCAATGCGGTGCGTCCGAGACTTCGATAGCAGGCGCGCGGCACTATTCCATGTTCCGTCCCAAAGGTGAACAGAAGATAAATTAACAAAAGACACTACGGCGTAACGAAATCATTTGGCAAAAGCCGGCACGGTACCGGCCCGGCCAGCGCGGTCCAACGACTGTCAGCGTCACGCGTTGTTGCGCATATCCCACGGCCGGGATCCAGGCTAGTATCGCCAGACGTCGGGGGACATCGCAGGGGCAGGCATGAGCACGAAACACGAGTCCGAAGAAGCGGCTCACGTCGCGCACAGCAACAAGCACGCCGCCCTGGTCATCGCGGTGTTGGCCGCCCTGCTGGCGGTCTGCGAACAGCAGGCCAAACATGCGGAGGTCGAATTGACCGAGAAGGCGGTGCTCGCCGCGGACACCTGGAACGAGTATCAGGCCAAATCGATCCGCGCCGCCACCGCGCACGATCTCGCCAGCATCGGCGGCAGCCTCGACGAGCCGGTGTCGCCGGAGCGGATCGCGCTACGCCAAAATGTGCTGAAGCGCCTCACCGACGACCAGCAGCATTACGAGAAGGACCCGAAGACCGGCAAGGACGCGCTCTCCGCGCGCGCCACCCGCTACGAGGAGGAGCGCGCGACTGCGTTGGAGCGTTCGCATTCACTCGACAATGCCGCCGCGGCACTGGACCTTGGCATCGTGCTTGCCACCGCCTCGGTAATCACGGCGGCGGGCCCGCTGCTGGTGTTCTCCTATGTGATGGGCACCCTCGGCATCGTGCTCGGGGTCGCCAGTTTCGTCGCGCCCGGCCTGTTCGTATTCTGATGGGCTTCGTGCCCTGACGGGTTTCGTGTCCTGACAGGACACCGCCGGGTTCACCCGGCAGTTCGCGCCAGCGCCAGCAGGTGGCTGCGATAGCTGACCGTGCTGCGCTCGTGCAGGCGGGTCTGCCATGGCCATGCGGACATCTCGTCCAGCAACCGCAAGCCCGCGACCGACTGCGGATGTTCACCCGTGGCCAGCAGCGCGCGCAAGAACGGCTCGGCCGCCCCGCCATGGGCCGCCCGCTGCGAATGCCCGCCGATCCAGGTCTCCACCGGAGTCGCACGGGTCGACCAATCATATGGTGTCGCCAGCAGCAGCCGTCCATCGCGCCGCAGACTATCGGCGAGGCCAGCCAGCAGACGACGCGGCTCCGCCACGCAGTCGAGCACGTTCAGCGCCACAGCGAGATCCACGGTTGCGTCGGCGAACGGCAGGGCCATCGCATCGCAGGCCCAGAAATCCAACCGCTCCACGCCCGCGAGGGATACCGCGAAGCGTCTGCGATCATAGACCAGCCCGATCCGGCGGCGCGCATAGCTGACCGTGCCGTGCGCAGCACCGTGCACCAACCGCAACAGCCCGAGATTCATATCGATCCCAAGCACCAGCGCCCGTGAATGCCGCTCGACCAGGGTGAACGCGCTGCGTCCGGCGCCGCAGCCGACGTCCAGCGCGCGCTCGACGCGGTCGACCGGCCCAGCCATCTCGAGCAACCGGTCGAGGCAGCGACGCACCGCGCCCGGAACCGGCCCACCCTCGGTCGCGGCTTCGTCCGGGTCCAGATCGGCCCACCCGTCCCATGCATAGCTCGACATGGTCTGGCGCATCACATCGAACCAGCCGTCGGGACCCATCGCGTCGCCGACCAAGCTCTCCAGCACCGGGTCGAGATCATCGCGCATCAGCAGTTCGATGCCGCGCTCCGTCAGCAGCGTGCGCACCTCGGGCACGATCAGCGGGATGCCATCGAGGATTGGGTATTCCTGCTGACACATCGGGTTTGAACAGTGCAGGATCCCGGTGATCACCTCATCCGCTTGCTCGGCGCGAACCTCCGCGAGGGCCAGCACGTGCCGCCCGACGCCAGCACGGGCACAGCGGGGACAGTGCGGCGCGAAGGCGGCGAAGTGGCCGCGGCGCACCGCGGATCAGCCGCCGATAATCACAGTGGGACAGCCTGGGCCGGTGACGGTGCCCGACGGGCCAGGGATCGGTCCGACGCACGCCACGTGCGTCGTTGGATCACCGATGCGCGCGGCCGGCAGCTTGCCGATCATGACGGTGGCCGACCCCTTGGCGATCATCCCCGGCCCGCCCGGAATGCAGACCGGGATCATGCAGGGCTGCGTCTGATCAGTCGCCCGCGCGGCAGGCTGGCCGCCGATCAGAACCGTCGGGCAGCAGGGCGGGATGATCTCCAGCGGCATCGGCGGGTGTGGCACCGGCGTGGGGACCAGTGCCGCCGGATGCATCGGGGCATGACAATGCGGCGCCGACTGCAGCACCAGGTCTGTCGCACGCGCCGCCGGAGGAGCCATTCGGAGATACCTCAATAATACGATCGAGACGTTAGCGCATTTTCTTCCGCAAGGGGAATCACTTGATCGAGTGCCGCCCAGCAACGCCACCGTCCAGTCGGGCAAGGCCCCGGCCACGGATGCAACTCGGGCAAACTCCTACCGGCGCCGCATCGTATTTCGCCGTCGGCGTCGTCGATCGTACCAACATGACACATAGTAACGACGTGACACATAGTCAACGACGTGACACACGGGGCGTGTGCAATCAAACATCGCCGCCTTGCCTCTCCGATAACGCATCGACCCGACGCGAGCCATCTCTCCCGCAAACCGACCAACCCGGACGCGACACTACCGCCGCTCCGGTTCCCGGCTCAGGCCGCCCGCCTTCAGCGCATCCAGATACACCAGCCAACGCTGCTCACGCTCGCGCCCGAGTTCGTGCAGATAGTCCCACGAGTAGATGCCGGTGTCGTGCAGATCGTCGAACAGCAACCGCACCGCGTAATTGCCGACCGGCTCGATGCCGATGATCCCGACATGGCGGCGGCCGGGGACGATCTTCTTGCCCCCCGGCCCATGTCCCTGCACCTCGGCGCTTGGGCTCTCCACCCGCAGATATTCCGCCGGCAAACTGAACCGCGAGCCGTCGTCGAACGCCACCTCCAGCACCTGGGTCGCCTTCTCCAGACGGATCTCGACCGCGATCGGCATCAGTCCTCGAGCTTGCGGGCTTCATCGATCAGCATGATCGGGATACCATCGCGCACCTTGTAGGCGAGGCCTGCCTGGCGGCTGATCAGCACTCCGGCGGCCCGATCATACTCCAGCGGGCCCTTGGTCAGCGGGCAGACCAGGATCTCCAGCAGCCGCGGATCGATCGGTGACAGCGCTGGCGGCGACGGCGCGGATGACGGCGGTCCGGGGGAGGGCGATCCGGGTGACGATGGCCCGGGTGATGCCGGTCCGGGTGATACCGGTCCGGGTGATACCGGTCCGGTTGGCGACGGTTCGGATGACGGCGGCCCGGATGACACCCGCCCGGGTGACGACGATACAGCCGACGACGATACAGCCGACGACGGTACCGGCGACGACGGGGCCTGGGTCTCGCCCGGCCGGGTTGGCTCTTCGGTCAACGCACCACAAGCTCGCTCAACTCAGCGCCCGCCCACCCGACGCATCCGGGCCCACCGCGCCCATGCGCAGCAGGGTCAACAGCATCTCCGCCTGGTCGGCAATGGTGCCAGCCTCCAGCAGGGCCTGTTTCTCCGCCGGCTCGAACGGGCAAACCATGGCCAGCGTGATCACCAGGTTGTCGTCGCTCAGCCGCTTGATCGCATCCCAGTTCGCCTCCACCCCGCGATGCGTGAAGTAGCCACGCAACGCGGTCATCATCGTGTCGCGCGCCACCTCGATCGGCTTGGGCGACAGATCGAGGTCGGCAACAAACGGCGCCATGTCGCCGCGCACCCGGCGATAGCCGCGCCGCCCCACCAACTCCGCCGCCACCACGAAGCGGAGCAGCCCGGTCAGGGTAACCTGATACCGCCCGTCATCGGTTTCGCTGAACGCCGACAGCCGGCCCAGGCAGCCGACGCGAAACAGGCTCGGGCCACCGGGGCCCTCGGGCTTCGTCGGATCAGGCTGGATCATGCCGAACATGCGCCCGGCGCCGAGCGCGTCCTCGGTCAACGCCTTGTAGCGCGGCTCAAAAATGTTCAGCGGCAGTTTTCCGCGCGGCAGCAACAGCGCGCCCGCAAGCGGGAAGACCGGAAATTCGCTCGGCAGGTCCTCCGCGCGCGGGTGGAATGCCGCCATCAGGCGAACAGCAGGGCGGACAGTTTTCGACGCGCGGCCTGCGTCGCGGGGTCATCGAAGCCCCAGGCCTCGAAGAACTTCAGCAGTTGCAGCCGCGCCGCCTCTTCATTCCAGGTGCGATTGCGCCGGAAGATCTCCAGCAGCGCATCCGCCGCCTGCTCGCGCTGGTCCATCGCGTTCAACGCCGTGGCCAGGTCGTAGCGCGCCTGGTGGTCGGCCGGATCGGCCGCCAGCCGAGCCTCCAGCGTCGCGAGCTGGCCCTTGGCCGCGCGCCCCTCCTCGGCCAGCGTCAGCGCGGCGCGGGCACCGGCGATCTCGGCATGCTCGGCCAGCTTCTCCGGCACCTGGGCGAGCGCCTCCTTCGCCTGGTCCTCCTGCCCGAGCGCCATCAGCGCGCGGATCAGCCCACCCCAGGCGTCGCCATTCTCCGGCTCCTGGGCCAGCAACTCGCTGAAGATCTCGCCGGCGCCCTGCGCGTCGCCCTGTTCCATCGCCGCCTTGGCCTCGGCCAGCAGGTCAGCCGTCGGCATCTGCCCACCGGCCGCCTTCAGCAGGTTCTCGACGAAACGCTTCACCTCCGACTCGGGCACCGCGCCCTGGAACAGGTCAGCGATCTGGCCCTGCCAGAACGCCGCCACCGTCGGCACCGACTGCATCGGCAAACCGAGTTGCGCGAGTTGCTGGACCAGCCCGCGGTTGGCATCGATATCGATCTTCACCAGCTTCACCCGCCCGCCGGCGGCGCGCACCACCTTCTCGAGCGTCGGCGTAAGCTGCTTGCACGGGCCGCACCAGGTCGCCCAGAAGTCGACCAGCACCGGCACTGTGCGCGAGGCCTCGATGACATCGCGCATGAAGGTCTTCTGGTCGCCGTCGACGATGGTGCCCGGCGGGATTGTGCCGGCGGGGATCGTACCGGGGGGGTTGTCGGTCGCCATGCCGGCGGGTCCCGCGGCGACGCCGGGCGCGGCAACGTTCTGGCCGATGATCACGTTCATTGGGTCAAGCTTCCTGGCATTCGCGTTGGTGCCATAGATGTTACACCGACGGCGCTTGGCAAGCACCGGGCGGCATTGTGCTGGAACCATGCCGCCCCGCGCGAACGCCGTCCAGCCCACGCGGCCGAGGCCAACCGCATACCTCTCCCGCAAGCGGGAACCGTACACCTCTCCCGCTTGCGGGAGAGGTCGAGCCGCGAAGCGTCGAGGGTGAGGGTCGAGCCGCCCGCACCAGCCCTCCAAGTCCCCGGCCACTACCACACCCCAACCCACAGGGCATGCCCTCGGGCGCTTGACCCGAGGGTCGTTGCGCGATTTCGCCAATTCCCTGCCCGCCCACGGCGAGAGAGGTTCTCCCCCTCCCCTTGAGGGTGTACAGACCGGGGACATGGGTAACAGCTGTTCGGAGACATGGGTGACACTGGTTCGGCCGGATTTGGCCGGATTGAGGAACACTCGATGCCTTTGTGGGAGCTGTCGGTGGTGGAGCAACGGGAGACGTTCGTGAAGCTTGCCCTGGCGAGCGGCGCGAACCGAAGCGAGTTGTGCCGGGAATTCGGGATCAGCCGGAAGGCCGGCTACAAATGGCTTGAGCGGTATCGAGCGGCGGGCGGCGCAGGTCTTGGCGATCGCTCGCGTCGTCCGCACGCGAGCCCATCGCGGACGGCTGATGCGACGGTGGCCGAGGTGCTGCGTATCCGGGCGTCGAGCAATAACGCCTGGGGTGGACGCAAGATCGCCTGGACGCTGGCCAGCCATGGCTGGCGGCCAGTGCCAGCATTGAGCACGATCACCGAGATCCTGCGTCGCCACGGCAAGCTGGATCGCCAGGCGCAGCATCCCGGGCCGCATGTTCGATTTGAGCGCGCTGAACCCAACGAATTGTGGCAGATGGACTTCAAGGGGCATTTCGCGCTGGCGCTGGGGCGCTGCCATCCGCTCACGGTGCTCGATGATCACTCGCGGTATTCGCTGTGCCTCGAGGCCTGCGACAACGAGCAGGACCTGACAGTTCGCGACCGCCTGAGGACGTTGTTTCGCCGCTACGGACTGCCGTTTGCGATGCTGATGGACAATGGCGCGCCATGGGGTGACTGCGGCGGCCAACCCTTCACCATCTTCACGGCATGGCTGATGCGCCATGGCATCAGGGTCAGCCACGGGCGTGCCTACCATCCGCAGACGCAAGGCAAAGAGGAGCGTTTCCATCGTTCGTTGAAGGCGGAGGTTCTCGACCGCAACAGCTTTGCCGATCTCACGGCGTGTCAGCGCGCCTTCGACCGATGGCGGCCGATCTATAATCATGAGCGGCCGCATGAGGCGCTTGGCCTCAAGCCGCCGGCGGCGCGCTATCGCCCCAGCCCGCGGGCGTTCTGCGAGGATTTGCCGCCGATCGAGTACGGGCCTGGCGATATTGTTCGCAAGGTCGACAGCGAAGGTGTGATCAGTTTCAGGAACCGGCCCATTCGCATCGGCAAGGCGTTCCGCAAGCAACCCGTGGCGCTGCGGCCCAGTTCGGACGATGGCGTCTTCGACGTGCACTACTGCGTCCATCGCATCGGCCAGCTGGATTTGCGACCCCTCGCCGCGGCCGCCTGTGGATTTGTGGACATCGCAAGAGCGATGCCCACAAATCCACAGGCGCAGCATCAACACCAGGTCAAAAATGGACTTTGACCCAAAGTGGAGAAGTGTCACCCATGTCTCCGAACACCTGTCACCCTTGACTCCGGTCCAAACAGAGGGGGGGGGTGGGGGGAGGGGTTCGGCGCGGCGTG
This sequence comes from uncultured Alphaproteobacteria bacterium, assembly GCA_963826975.1. Classification (GTDB taxonomy): domain Bacteria; phylum Pseudomonadota; class Alphaproteobacteria; order Acetobacterales; family Acetobacteraceae; genus Palsa-883. The sequence continues at coordinate 304,888 of CAWGZJ010000005.1, forward strand.
GACCTTCGGTGGGACCCTGGCACCAACCCCTCCCCCCAACCCCCGCCCTCAAGGGGAGGGGCAGAATGCTTTGCCCCGGTCCGCCCTTATCCTGATGTCTATGGCGCACCCCTGGCCTCGCGAACACCACGCCTGGCGCGGCGGTGCCGGCCGCGCCATGAGCCTGTCCCGCGCGTCCGGCCCCCCGCCCCATAGGGTCTTTGTCGCGATTTCGACGTTCGGCGGTCTGCGAGTGGCGCACCGCCGCCCACAAGACGGCCAGCACCATCGCCAGCCGCGGCGCTATCATACACCTCGCCCGGTTGCGGGCTTGGGCCGCGAAGAGCGGACGATCACCGCGTCCGCCGTCCCGCACCAGCCTGCGCGAAGGGTCGTTGCACACAATCCCTACCAAACACTGCGGTCGCACCCACCGGCGTCACCGGCGACGCACTTCGACCCGGCGCCACCGTCCGACCCACCCGCGCCGTCGCCCCGAACAGCACATCGAGTTCCGCGCGCACGCTCGGTTGCCACGTCCCGGCCGGCGTCGTGCTCCGCAGCACCGCAGCCAGGCTCGGCGCCAGCCGCCCAGGCCCACTATCGTGGCCTGGCGCAGCGGCACGCTGCTGCACTGGGCATGCCCCGGGCACCGCGGGGCATACCCCCGGCCGCTCATCCGGAGGGTTGTTGCGCAAATCTCGCAGCGGCCACTTTACCCGCACGGCGGCCTCGGGCCGGGCGGCGCTGATCAGCGTCGGGCCGCGCGGCGACGCGGGTAAGGACGAGTCCCCCGGCGATCCAGCCGCCGCCGCCTCGCCCCGAGGGTTGTTGCGCAAATCTCGCAGCGGCCACTTTACCCGCGCGGCGGCCTCGGGCCGGGTGGCGCCCACCACGGTCGGGCCACCCGGCGACGCGGGCAAGGACGCGTCGCCCGGCGATCCAACCGCCGCCGCCTCGCCCCGAGCGCATGCCCCCGCGCGCTTGCTCGGAGGGTTGTTGCGCAAATCCTGCAGGGGCCAATGTGCCCACCCCGCGGCCCCAGGCTGGGTGGCGCTCACCAGCGTCGGGTCGCGCCACGACGTGCGCAAGGACAAGTCCCCCGGCGATCCAACCACCGCCGCCTCGTCCCGAGGGCATGCCCCCGGCCGCTCGTCCCGAGGGTCGTTGCGCAAATCGCGCGCGGCGCCATCGCCCGACTGCCCCGCGTTCCCCCGTGCCTCCCGCTTCGCCGCGCGGGCGAACGCGATCGCCGCCTTCCACGGCGCCCGGACGGCAGCCTCGGCCCGCGCCGCCAGCCGTTCGGCCACCCGGCGCGCGGGCGTTATCGGTATCCCCTCGATCGGCGCCTGCTCCCCAGCCGCCGGTCCGTCTGCGTCCACTCCGCAGGCATGCCCCTCGGCGCTTGACCCGAGGGTTGTTGCGGAATTCAGCAAATCCGCCAAATCGGCCGCCAACTGCGGCGCCGAATGCGACCAATGCGGCGACGCCGCCAACTCCAGCACCGGCAACGCCAGCCGAGCCGCCATCGCCGCCGGCAAATACGCCCGCAAATCCGACGCCGCGCTCAACAGCTGGCCGCGCACGATCACGCGTCGCACGGCAAGCTCCGCCGCCCGCTTCGGCGCGCCCGCCGGCCCATCCCGCCCGTGCGTCGTCTTCGAGGCGATCATCCGCGCCATCCCCTCCATGGTGCGCGGCCCGGTGCTGGTGCCGCCATGGATGCGGCACCGCCCGTTCGCCATCGGCGGCGCGCCGCACGGCGCGCCGCAGCGCGTCCGCGCCCCGCAGCACACCGCCGGATCGCCCGGTCCCGCAGGCTCGCCGGCGAGCGCCAACCGTCCCTCGCCCGCCTGGCCGGCCACGGACGTGCCCGGCGGCGCGCCCGGCGGCACCTCCGCCACTGGGCCAGCCTCGGCGGGATTTGCCGCCATCGGGCACAGCTTCGTCGGGTCTACGGTCACACCCACACCGCCACCCCGCTACCCGCGACCTGGCGCGGCCCACCGCGGGCGGCACCGCCGCCATCCCGCGGCGCGGCCGCGGTGCCGTCGGGCCGGCGAGACACCAGGCCCGCGTGGTCCGCCGCCGCACCAACGTTCTCAGCATCGCCCCGCGGCTCCCGGCCAGGCTGGCCATCCGGTTCGGCTGCGCCGGCTCCCGCCCGCGCACCCGGCCGGGCAGGCCAAACCTCCAGCGTCCAGCCATCGCCTTGTTCCACGGTCACGCCATCCACGCGCGCGACCTGTCCGGATGACGGTATGCTGGGCCTGCTGGGCGGACCCTCAGCCGCCACTGCGACCGGCGCCGCCGGCCCGCCCGCTGCCGTCTCGGCCCGCGGCTCTACCCTTTCCGTCGTGGCGCGCCCGGGGGCAGGCTCCGCCGGGCGAGCCACGGCGTCTTGCTCCCCAACCGCCGACCCCGGGACCGCCGTTTCACGCCGCCGAGGGCTTGCCGCCGGGTTGTCCACTGGGTTTCCCACAGGACTTTCCACTGGGTTGCCCACCGGGTTGTCCACGCGATTTCCCCCCGACTTGCCCACTGCGCTTCCCTCTGGGCTTCCCACTGCACCTCCCACCAGTTTGCCCACTGAATTTCCCACTAAATTTCCCACCGGGCCCGCGCCAAGGAGCGGACCGTCGGCCGGCTCGCGCCGGCACCAGACCGCGTCCATCGCGTCGAGATCGAACCCGTCCACCGCCCGCACGTCGCGGAACGGCATCACCCGGAATTGCCGCCGCTCCAGCGAGCGCTCCAGCCGAGCCACCGTCTGCGCCAACGCATCCATCAGGCGGGTCAGCCGGTACATCTCCAACATGTCCAACCCCGGTGCGTGGATCTGCGCCGCAAGACCGTCCGCCATGAACTGGAACACCGCGATCTGCGCCGCCAGGTGCCCCTGTGCCGCGTCCATCGGCACCCGCGCGGCAACCTCCTCGATGACCCGTGTCACCCGCGCGTGGCGCCAGGCGGCGGTCGCCGCGGCGGGCGGCGGCGGGATGGCAGCAAACACACCGTTCAGCAGATCCGGCGGGATGTGGTACTCCGGCATCAACTCCTGGATGACGCGGAAGGTGATGGCGGCGGGATCTTCGGACATGATGATACTCCCAGGCTGAAATCCGGTTGGTCGTTTCCGACAGTTATACTAACTTTGTGGAGAAGTCAAACTAACATTTGAATGGTACCGATTTACTGGGTCGGAGTGCCGGTGCCGGTGGTGCAGAGCGGGCCGCGGCAAGCAAGCAACCAGCGGACACAGCGTTTCACCGCGCGCACACGGTGTCACACGGCGCAGCCCATTGGCCGCAACCAAAACAGGCTCGACCTATGGCGCCGCCATCGACCTGCCGCCGATCCAAGTGGTCGAACCGATGAACCTGTCGCGTTTTCGGCCATGTGTTGGTGCGAAGGAAGCAAGGATTATTCAGCCGCCGATGAACGCCGATGAACGCCGATGACACCGTGCTGGCCTGTGAGGCGTTGGCCTTATCGGCGTTAATCGGCGTTCATCGGCGGCTGAACCAGCTTTGCCGCGCCGGGCACGATCGTGGGCAACAGGCCGGAAGAATAATCTCAATCAAAATGTTATCGTCGTGTCAGCGGAAATTCTTCGCGCGGTGCAATGATTCCTGGCGTTAGCCATGCAGCGGCAGCAAATGGCGCTACCCGCAAGGTCGCCGCGGCCGGCGCACCAGTCACCGGCGCGAAGCGCCATCAAATCTTCTCAGTGCAACTCCGTGCGCACTCGGTGTAACTCCGTGTGCACTTGATTGCTTGACCTGCCCGCCGCGCTCCCCTCCGGCAACCCACGCACGGAAATCGCGTGCCTCGCTCGGTGCCTGCGCGGGCACCGGCCCATTTGCGTTCTTTGCGGTTAAAAACCTGCCTTACTGGCGCAGCCGCCCTCGCGCAGTCAGCCTCCGGCTCATCATCGGACACCGGGGGGCAAGCGAAGAAGATTGAACCGCAAATGAACGCAAATGGGTCCGTGCCGAGCCGACCTTCCGAGCTAAACCTCGGCTTCGCCCCGGCAAAGTTAGTGGGTAACTTGCCAGCGTTGACCAGCCCCGGTGAAATCCGTGTTTGTGATAACTATTCGCAATGAATAATCACCTCGGAGACACGGCGAAGAATATCAAGTTGATCACTTGGCTTTTCCGCTCTCTGCCGCCGTGTCTCCGTGGTGATCCTCCCTTGCGGACACGCGGCAGGGCACAGATCCCGGCGAGCATCGGCTATATCAACCGCTGAACCTCGCGCATTGGATGCGCCGCTTCGCGTCCGCTAATCGATCGACGAGGTGCTTCGGCAATCGGCGGGCTCGCGCAATGTCGATGGTGTCACGGCCCGCTTCATCCACGATCGTCGGATCCGCGCCCGCCTCGATCAGCAAGTCGAGGGTCTTCAGCCGTTTGAGGCGAGCAGCGTAGTGCCCGGAGTCCTTCATTTTGCGGGGTTCGAGAAGACGCCGCCCCGCGCACCCAACGCCGCGAACAGTTCCTGCGAACAGCATAAACCCGGTCAGACCCGACACCGGCGTAGTTCAGCATCGGCCACCGGAGCGCATTGCGGTGAACCGCCCAGGCACCACGGCACCAAATCATTAGGACCGAATCCCCGCGCTTCTTGGCGTCGTGGCGTCTTGGCGGTTCAACTAACGCGGCGAGCAACTCACTGCCGTGCCGATCATCCGAGCTCCCGGTCCACCAACCCAACCGCGCCGCGCACCTCCAACCTACCGCCACGTTAACCCTGCGTCATGCGCCGCCCGCGCAGCCGTCGGCTGCTTGCAATGCCCGCCGGTTCCGCTATGCCGGCCAGCCGACAGATACCGGCGCATGATCCAGGGGGTCCCGGCGTGGGAGACAAAGTGTGACCGACGGCCCGAACAACGCCGCGTTGATCGAGATCGAGCATCTGACCAAGCGCTTCGGTCACCTCATCGCGGTGGACGACGTGTCGTTCAGCGTCGCGCGCGGCGAGGTGCTGGGGTTTCTCGGCCCGAACGGCGCCGGCAAGTCGACCACAATGCGCATGTTGGCCGGCTTCATGCCGCCGACCTCCGGCACGGCGCGGATTTGCGGCCATGATGTGGGGACCGACGGCATCGCCGCCCGCCGCATGCTGGGCTTCCTGCCCGAGGGCGCACCGACCTATCCCGACATGACCGTCGAGAGCTTCCTGCGCTTCGTCGCCAAGGTGCGCGGCTACCGTCGGGCCGAGCTGGACGAACGCGTGGACAAGGCGGTCGGACTGACGCATCTCGACCTGGTGCTGGCCCAACCGATCGAGACCCTGTCCAAGGGTTTCAAGCGCCGCGTCGGCCTCGCCCAGGCGCTGCTGCACGACCCGCCGGTGCTGGTGCTGGACGAACCGACCGACGGCCTCGATCCCAACCAGAAGCGCGAGGTCCGGGCGCTGATCTCGGACATGCGGCGGCACAAGGCGATCGTCATCTCCACGCATATCCTGGAGGAGGTGGACGCCGTCTGCACCCGCGCGATCATCATCGCCGCGGGGCGCGTGGTGGCGGACGAAACGCCCACCGAACTGCAGACACGCCATCCGTCGGGCAAGCTGGAGGACGTGTTCCACCAGTTGACGATGGATCAGTTCGCGCGGGAACAGCAGAAGGAAGCCGCCTGAGCATGCGAACCACGTTCATCGTCGCGCGCCGCGAGCTGGGCGGCTATTTCGCGACGCCGGTTGCCAGCGTGTTCATCGTCATCTTCCTGGTGTTGCAGGGCGCGCTGACGTTCAACCTCGGCAACTTCTTCGGCCGCGGCCTGGCCGACCTTAATCCGTTCTTCAGTTTCATTCCGTGGGTGTTCCTGCTGCTGGTCCCCGCGATCACCATGCGGCTATGGGCCGAGGAACGCCGGCTCGGCACGATCGAGCTGCTGCTGTCGCTGCCGATCACCCAGGGCCAGGCGGTGGTAGGAAAATTCCTTGCCGCCTGGGCGTTCTGCGCCATCGCCCTGGTGCTGACGTTTCCATTTGTGATCACCGTCAATATTCTGGGTAACCCCGACAACGGCGTGATCGCCTCGGGCTATGTCGGCGCGTTGCTGATCGCCGGGGCGTTCCTGTCGGTGGGATGTGCGCTGTCTGCAACGACGAAGAACCAGGTGATCGCCTTCGTGCTCGCGCTCGCCGTGTGTTTCCTGTTCGCCATGGCGTCATATTCGGTGGTGACCGACTTCCTCAGCCAGAACATTCCGACCCTGGCGGCGATTGCCCGCCGGCTGGCGGTGATCGACCGGTTCCAGGATTTTACCCGCGGCGTCGTTAGCGCGCGCGACCTGGTGTTCTTCGCCAGCTTCATCGGGTTCTGGCTGTTCCTCAACACGGTGATCGTCGAGCGCACGAAGGCAGGCTAGACCGATGCAGCGTCGCACACTCTCCGCCGTCGTCGCCGTGATCGCGGTTGCCGCCATCGTGATCGGCCTGAACATGTTCGCCGACGCGCGCCTGGCCAACCAGCGCGTCGATCTGACACAGCAACATCTATATACGCTGTCGCCCGGCACGCGGCAGATCCTGGCGGGGCTGAAGGACCCGGTCACGCTGAAGCTGTTCTACTCGCGCAAGCTCGGCGCCGCGGTGCCGTCCTACGGCGCCTACGCCGACCGCGTGCGCGAGATGCTGCAACAATACGCCGCCGTGGCGAACGGCAAGATCCGGCTGGAGTATTACGATCCCGAGCCGTTCAGCGACACCGAGGACCAGGCGCTGTCCTACGGGCTGCAAGGCGTGCCGATCGATCAGTCCGGAGAGCAGGTGTATTTCGGCCTGGTCGGGGCGAACCTGCTGGACGACGAACGCACCGTCACCTTCTTCCAGCCCGAACGCGAGCCGTTCCTGGAATACGACCTGAGCAAGCTGCTCTACGAGCTGTCCAATCCCAAGCGCCCGGTGGTCGGCGTGATGTCGTCGCTACCGCTGGACGGCGATCCGCGCCAGATGATGATGAACCAGGGACGCCCGGGCGGCGGCGGCCAGCCCTATGCCTCGACCATGCTGTTGCGTCAAACCAATGACGTGCGCACGGTGCCGACCGATGCGCAGGTGATCGACCCCGGTATCCAGGTGTTGCTGGTGGCCGAGGTGCAGAACATGTCGGAGGCGACCCAATACGCCATCGATCAGTTCGTCATGCGCGGCGGGCGGCTTATGGTGATGGTCGATCCGTGGAATGAGGCGATGGCCGCGGCGCCCTCGCCCACCGGCATGCCGCCGGAAGACACCGGCGCCGATCTGCCCAAGCTGTTCAAGGCGTGGGGGATCGAGTTCGATCCGAAACAGGTGCTGGGCGATCTGGACGGTGCGTGGCGCGTGCGTGCCAGCCCCGGCGACCGCGTGCAGGCGGTGGACTACGTCGCCTGGTTCAACATTCGTGACGGCATCAACCACGACGACCCGGCGACCGCCGATCTGCAGCAGGTCACCGTCGCGTCCCCGGGGTTCATCGCCAAGGCGCCGGGCGCGCCGATCAGCTTCACGCCGCTGCTGATCTCCGGTCCAAGCAGCGGGCCGGTGCCGGTCGATGAGGTGAAGATGCCGGATCCCGCGAAGGTCCTGGCCAACTTCAAACCCGCCGGCGGCCCGAGAGTGATCGCGGCGCGGGTGCGCGGGGAGCTGAAATCCGCCTTCACCGGCCCGCCGCCGCTGGCCAAGGACGCGAAGCGGCCGGATAATTTCCCCGCCTATATCGCCGAGACGAAGGCTCCGGCGAACCTCGTGGTGGTGGCCGATTCCGACATCCTGGACGATCGCTTCTGGGTGCATGTGCAGGACTTCTTCGGCCAATCCCAGGCCACGCCGTTCAGCGACAACGGCCCGTTCGTTGCCAACCTGATCGATACGCTCGCGGGCGGCGATGCGCTGATCGGGCTGCGTGCGCGCGGCGCCTCGGCGCGCCCGTTCACGCTGGTCGATCAGATGCAGAGCGCGGCCGAGGCGCAGTTCCGCCAAACCCAGCAGACGCTGCAACAGCACCTGGATGCCGTGCAGAAGCAGTTGCAGACGTTGCGCCAGGGCGGCAGCCAGGCCGCCGGTGGACAAGCCGGCGACCAGTCGGCGCAGCCGGTGATCACCCCCGAACAGCGCAGCGCAATCGACGCCGCGCGGCAGGATATTCTGGCAACGCGGCAGAAGCTGCGCGCCGTGCAATTCGAGCTGAACCGTGACATCGCGCGGCTGGAGACCGAGCTGCGGCTCTTCAACATCGTTCTGGTGCCGGCGGTGCTGACGATCCTGGCGATCGGGCTCGGCGTCGTCCGGCGCCGGCGCCGCGCAAGGGCCGCCGCGCCGGAAACCCGGGCGTCCGAACCACGGGCTTCAGGAGCCCGGGCATGAGGACACGCGGGCTTGTGGTGCTGTGCGTGCTGGGCGCTGCGGCGCTGGGCGGCGGGTGGTATTTCGGCACGGCGCGCGAGCCGGCCATGCAGACCAGCGTCGCCGGTGGCACGCTGATGTTCCCCGGCCTGACCGCGCACCTGGCCGATGCCGCGCGGATCGAGATCACCCACCAGGGCACGACGATCGCCCTGGTGCGGCTGGGCGACAAACCCAAATCGCCCTGGGGCCTGCAGCAGCGCGGCAATTACCCAGTGCAGGTCACCAAGTTGCGCGGGATGCTGACCGCACTGACCGAACTGCGGCTGGTCGAACCGCGCACCACCGATCCGACGATGTTCGGCCGGCTCGGGCTGGCGGACACCGACCAAAAGGACAGCTCGGCCGATCTGCTGCGCGTGTTCGACAGCTCGGCCAAGCCGATCGCCGAGCTGCTGGTCGGGCATCGCCGGGTGCGCACCGCGGGCAATGTGCCGGACCAGGTGTTCGTGCGCCGGCCGGGTGAATTGCAGACCTGGCTGGCCGAGGGCAGCCTGCAGGTGGACGCCGATCCGCAGCTTTGGCTCGATCGCGACATCATGAACATCGATCACGCGCGCATCGCCGGCGTCGTGGTGCATCGTGGCGATACCGAACTGGATTTCGCGGCCAAGGACGGCAAGCTGGTGCTGACCGCGCCGGCCAATCCTCCCCCGCTCGAGGACTACAAGCTGGACGACCTGGAGCGTGGATTGGAACTGCTGACGTTTGAGGATGTCACGCCCGACAAGGACGCGGCGGCGAGCAAGGTGGGCGATCCGATCGGCACCTCGGTGTTCACCACCTCGGATGGGCTGGCGGTGCACGTGACGCTGCTGAAGGGCGAGAAGGATATCTGGGCGCGGTTCAGTGCTGCCGCCAGCGACAAGGCCCCCACCGACAAGGCTGCCAACGATAAGGCTGCCAGCGACAAGACCGCCAGCGACAAGACCCCCAGTGACAAGACCCCCAGTGACAAGACCCCCAGCGACAAGGCCGCCAATGACAAGACCCCCAACGACAAGACCAAGGACGAGGCGGCGAAGCTGAATGCCAAGCTGGCCGGATGGACGTTCCAGCTCGGGTCGTGGAAACAGGCGGCGCTGACACCGGACCTGGATGCGCTGAAGGCGCCGCCCCCTGCCCCCGCGCCGACCGCTAACCCTGCCCCGCCCTCTGCCTCTACCCCACCCGCCGCGCCGAACGCTGCGCCCGCCGCGCCGCCCGCTGCGCCCACCGCGGCTCCGCCTGCCGCGCCGGCCGCGGCGCCCACCGCGGCTCCGTCCCGCGCGCCAACCGCGCGGAAGCCGTGAGCGATCGGGAATATCCGGCGCGACCGATCGTCGGAATCGGCATCGTGGTGCTGAAGGATGACTGCGTGTTGCTGGTGCGCCGCGGCAAGCCGCCCGGCGTTGGAAGCTGGACACTGCCGGGCGGCGCGCAGGAGCTCGGCGAAACCTGCGAGCAGGCGGCGCGGCGCGAGCTGGCCGAGGAGACCGGGTTAACGGTCGGGAAGCTGCACCTCGCGGCGAATGTCGACAGTATCCGCCGTGACGCTGACGGGCGCGTGCAGTTTCATTACACCATCATCGACTATGCCTGTCGCTGGCAGGATGGCGAGCCGGTGGCGGCGACCGATGTTACCGAAGCGGTTTGGGCCAAGGTGACGGATCTGGATGCATACGGGCTGTGGAGCGAGGCGCACCGAGTGATCGCCATTGCGCAGGGGCTGGTGGGCTAGCGTTCGCGACCGGCCCTGTCGCAAGGATCAATACCGACCCGGACTATTTTGTTTGCGCCGCTTTCCAGGCCTCGTATTCCGGTCGCGCCGCATCCGAAAGCGGATAATAGCGGCGCAGGTCACCACCTTCGCTGAGCCGCAGACGGGAGAACTCCTCCCATTCGTGATGCACGCTCGCCTTCGCCAACAGCGACGGCGCCAGCTTGGCCGGGACCACCACCGCGCCGTCATCGTCCGCCACGATGATGTCGCCGGGCATCACCAGCCGGTTGCCGCAGGCCACGGGCACGTTGACCGCAAATGGAAAAATACCAGTCTGCGTGTGGAAGTTCGGCGTGGCACCGCGCATCCACAGGCCAAGGTCGAGCTTTTTAGCTTCGGGCAAATCGCGGATGCAACCATCGATCACCACGCCGGCACCGCCGCGGCCCATGAAGTAGGTCAGCATCATCTCGCCGAATACACCGCTGCGCATGTCCGCGCGCGCATCCACGACAACGATGTCGCCGGGCTGGGTGTGATACAGCACATGCCGGTGCAGTTGCTTTTCCGGATCGGCGTATTCGTCGGCGCCGTAGAGATCCTCACGGATCGGCATGAATTGCAGCGTCAGCGCGGGACCCGCGACGCACTTGCCGGGTGTGAAGGACACCGGGCCGCTCATGTGCGAGTTGCGGATGCCCAGGCGGCTGAGTTCGGCGCTGGCGGTCGCGCTGCCGATAGCGGCCAGCCCCTCGGTCAGGTGCCTGGGTGGGCGCGTGATGTCCGGTGTATGGGTCATTTGTTTCGTCCTCGGCGGGCGATGCGATAGGGCATCCGGTTCATAATGCCACGGCTGCGGCGCGACGTCGCTCTGCCGACGGTGACAGGCGGCATGGCCACTTTTGGCCGTGGGCAATTTATGTGTCATGGCCGGATAGGCCATCGCCACCGGGCTTGACCCGGTGGTTGGCCCGGCCACTCACGACTGTCTTTGTGGCGAGCGGCAAAGTCGGGGTGACCGGGCTGATCCCCGGGTCAAGATGCCCGGGGACGATCATGACACGGGATACTACAACCGATCCCCAGTCGATTCGGTTATTCCGCTACCGCCCCTGAAACCTGCACATCCCCCGCGGCTAACGCCCGTCCGGCCCCGCGACCTCCGGCATGACCGCGCTCACGGCAAGCAGCGCCGGAACCGCAAGCTGAGCAATCAGCCGCACACGCGAAAAATCGCTCTCCGTATAGTGCCCGGCCCGGTGGCACAGGTTCAATGTGCCCAGCGTCTGGCCGCGCCAACGGGCCGGCATGTTCAGGATCGATTGGCAGCCCAGCGAATCGATCAGCGCATGATCGAAGAAATGCGCCGCGATGTCCTCGGCGGTGCGGCCGATATACGGCTCACCGCCATGGATCATACGCCGCATCCAGGCGCTGTCGCTCACCGGCTTGCGTCCGCCGATCGGATAGGCCTCCGGCTTGTTGGTGTAGAAACGTTCCGATTGCCGCAGCGCCGGGTGGTGCACCAGGATGGTGAACAGGATGTGGCCCGGCGCCTCGGCGAGCGCGGCCTCGACGGCGCGAAACGTGACGCCCGGCTGGTCAGGATCAGCGTGCGCCGCGAGAATGGTCTCCATAGTATCGTCCTCCATCCCGGCGGCTCAAAGGCTTGATCCGCCGACTTATGTTAGTTATCGCATGTTAACTAACTAGTTCAGCCCCCTAACCATCGACAGGCTCAACGGCGTCAGTTGGTCGGCGCTACGTTTCCCCCAGTCGTATTGCGGCACGGCGGCGATCATGCGCGCCTGGGCCTCGGTCAGCGCTTCCAAGGCGGCCGCATGGTCCAGCGTCAGCACCCTTCCGCGATCCACCACCAGGCGCCCATCGATGAACACCTGCTGAATGGCGCGGTCCGCGGCGGTGTAAACCAGCGACCGCAGCGGGTCGCGGGCCGGCATCATCCAGGGGTTCTTCAGGTCCACCAGCACCAAATCGGCTTTCGCGCCAGGCTCCAGGCGGCCGATGTCGGTGCGCCCCAGCGCCTGGGCGCCGCCGGCGGTGGCGGCGTGGAAGATATCGGTCAGGCTGGTCGTCGTGATGTCCTCGGCGGCAACGCGGGCCAGGGTGGCGGCGAGACGCATTTCCTCGATCAGGTTGTGCGGGGCGACATCGGTCCCCATGCCGATGTTGACGCCCTTTCTGCGGTATCGCCCAAAGTCTTCCAGGGTCTGGCCGTAGCGCGCGAATGGCGATGGGCAGTGCGCGATGGATGTTTCGGTCGCGACAAGAATATCAACGTCCCGGCGCGTGTACCAGCGCAGCCAGGAGTGCTCATCGATGAAGATGGCGTGGCCGAGGATGCTGTTGCGGTTGAGGATGCCAAGGTCGTGCGCCCACTGCACCGGGGTGATGCCGTGGCGGTTGGTCATCTCGTGAAATTCATTCACGCTCTGCGAGCAGTGGGTGGTGAACGGAAGGTTTCTGCCAACAGCGGCGTCGTGGCTGTCGCGCAACAAATCCGCGGTGCAGGTGTCGATCTGCGCGGGGGACACGATGCCCGACAGGCGGCCGCTGGGGTCGGCCTGGGCCGCGTCGATCAGCTTGAGCGCGGCATCCAGGCCGCGGCGGCCGGCCGCTTCGTCCCAGGCGTATTTAAGTTGCCAGTTGTTTTCCAGGTGCCAGCGGGCCGAGGCATAGCTGGGGGCAAGGAAAACCCGCAGGCCGGAGCGGGACGCCAGATCGATCCAGCCCTGGTCCGTGCCAGACAGGTCGGCCACGCTGGTGATGCCGGTCAACAGCATCTCGCAATAGGCGGTGGTCTTGCCGGACAGGCGGCCGGGCGCGTCGGGGCGGAAGGCGAAGCCGCGTTCGTACAGGCCGGACATGAACATGGTCGGCAGGCCGTGTTCCTCGCGAATGCCGCGGAAGAACGGTTCGGTGCTGGGGTGGGAATGGATGTCCACCAGGCCGGGCATGACCAGCAGGTTGTGGCCGGGGATTTCGCTGTCGAAGGCACCGGGGTAGAGGCGGCCGATGAAGGTGATCCGGTCAGCTTCGAAGACCAAGTCAGCGTCTTTCAGATACGCGTGTCGCCCGATGGCGGGGTCCCAGGCGATGATCCAGGCGGCATTTCGGATGCAGGTTATAGGCATGGGGACTCCGGAGTTGTGGCCTAGGGTCGGATTGAGTTGGCCAAGCAGCGAGGCCAAGGTCGTCGTGGTCGATTAAAGCACGATATCGGCCGGCAGGGGTCGTGTGTTGCAACGAGCAAGCAAGCCAAGGAAGCAAGGATTCCACCACAGAGGCACGGAGACACGGAGAAGGAATTGATGCATTTCGCGCGGTGCCTGAACGGACACCAGCGCGAAGCGCCCAAAATTCCTGCTTCTCCGTGTCTCCGTGCCTCTGTGGTGGAATCCTTGCTTCCTTGGTTTGCTTGCGATGGAGCGAATATCCCCGATATCCGGTCACCGGAGCGCTTGGGGCAGGCTTCGCAGCTGCTCAGGCCGGGCCTGCGGGTGGGCCATGGCGCAAGGCAGCGCCAGTGGGGCATTCATTCGGGCGCATGGTACACCGTTCGCTCGCGGAAATCAGTATTTTTGATAACTATTTGTAATAAATAATCACCGCAGAGGCACAGAACCCAGGAGAAAAATATCAAGCTGATCACTTGGCTCTTCTACTCCGTGCCTCCGTGGTGATACTTGCCAGCGGGCATGCGGCCAGGCACAGCTTCCTGCAAGCATCGGGCATATCAGCTCGCTACCAACCCCATGCCTGTCCACCCCACGCGCACGCCCGCACCCCGCTACCCCACGAACTGGCGTTGCGCTGCCAGCTCGGCCAACGCAGCGGCGGTGGCAATGGCAAACTCGTGACACCGCGCCAGCGCGGTGGCCTGATCGCCGCCGCGGCAGGTCTGCTCGACCAGGCGGGCAAGCGCGCTGGCCCGGCGACCGCCCAGGTTGCCGATCAGCGCCACAAGGTCGTGCGCCTCCTGTGTCGCTACCGGAAGGTCCTCGGCCGCCAATCGTTCTGTCAGCCGGACGACCCGTTGCGGAATATCATCCAGCGCGTCGGCCAGGAAGCTGTCGAACTGTTCAGCGTCGAAGATACGGCGCAACTCCGCGACCACCGCCGGGTCAAGCTCCGGCCCGATCGTCGACGCGCCAATCTCCGACGCGCCCATCTCCTGCGTGCCAATCTCCGGCGCACCAAGCCCCACCAACCGCCCCCCCAACGCATCAACCGACAACGTATCCGCGGCCGTCACCACCATGTCGCGCCTCCCCGCGGTCATCCTCCCAAGCGCAGCCTGCAGCGTCGCTGGTGTGATAGGCTTGGCAAGATAGGCGTCCACGCCAACGGCCAGATAGCGCTCCTCCGCGCCCGCGATTGCATCGGCAGTCAGTGCCAGGATGGGAATGGAGCACAACGGTTCAGGCATGGCACGGATACGCCGGATGGCGCCGACGCCGTCAAGTACCGGCATCTGGATATCCATCAGCACAAGGTCGAAGCCGCCCCTTCCAACCGCAGCCACGGCGTCCTCACCGTTGCCCACCACGTCCACCCGGTGCCCCGCGGCGCCCAGCAGCATCACGATCAGCCGCTGGTTGATCTTGTTGTCCTCCGCCACCAGGACATGCATCGGCGAAAGGTTGGGCATCGGCGACAGGTTGGGCATCGGCAACAGGTTCGCCACACCCTGCCCGACATCCGGCGCCGCCGGCACCGGATCACCAGGCGTGCCCAGGCCGAACAACCGGCCCAGTGTGTCAAGCAGCGACTGCTCGCGCACCGGTTTGGTCAGCACCGCGTCGATCAGCGGTTCCAGCCCCGGCGGCAGCGCGTCGCGATCAACCGAACTGACAACCACCAGCCGAAGCTCCCCAATCCCCGGCAGGTCGCGGATCCGCCGCACCAGCGCGTCACCTCCCAGCGCATCATCCCCCAGCGCGGGCTCATCAAGCTCGATCATTGCCAGATCGAACGGATGGCCGCGTCGCCAGCCTTGCTCAAGCTCGACGATCGCCTGCGCGCTGTCGCAAGCGGCGGTGATTTCCATGCCGAGTCCAGCCAACTCGCCGCGCAGCACACTGCGACTGATGTCAGTGCCATCGACCAGCAGCACGCGCAGATCGCGCAATTTCTCGGCCAGCGAACGGCTGGTCAGCACCGGCGCGCTGGCGTGGGCCAGGGGCACTTCGAAGAAGAAGCAGGTGCCGCGCCCGGGCGTGGAGGTCATGCCGATCGTGCCGCCCATCAGTTCCACCAGTTGGCGGCAAATGGCCAGCCCAAGGCCGGTCCCGCCGAACCGCCGCGAGATCGAACTGTCGGCCTGGGTGAACGGCTCGAACAACCGCGGCCAGACGCTCTCCGGGATCCCCGGCCCGGTGTCGGTCACCTCCACCCGCAGGCGCTCCAGCGGCTCACCCCCCTTTCCCGCCTGTTGCGACATCACCTCGACCGTTACGCCGCCGGCGTCGGTGAACTTGATCGCATTGCCCACCAGGTTGAGCACCACCTGACGCAGCCGCGTCGGATCGCCACGGAAGCCGACCCGAGCCGCCGGATGGATGACGGTGAACAGGGCGATCGCCTTCTCGCGCGCCTGCGGTGTGAACAGCCCGACCGCCCCCTCGATCAGATCGACCAGATCGAAATCAACCGTCTCCAGTTCCAGGCGCCCGGCCTCCAGCTTGGAGATATCGAGAATGTCATCGATCACCGCGAGCAGTGCGTCCGCGCTTTCGCGCACCGCCACCGCGCATTCGCGCTGCTCGTCGCCAAGCTGGGACCCAAGCAGGATGGCGGTCATGCCGATGATGCCGTTCATCGGCGTGCGGATCTCGTGCGACATGCGCGCCAGGAAATCGGTTTTCGCGCGGCTCGCCTCCTCCGCCAGCGCACGGGCCTGCTCGGCCTGTTCGCTCGCCTGCGCGACACGCTCCTCAGCAAGCTTGCGCTCGGTGATGTCGGTGTAGGTGCGCACGATGCCGCCATCCGGCATCGGCACGCTGTGCACTTCCAGCATTCGCCCATCGGGGCGCCGCCGTTCGTAGACATGCGGCTGGTCCAGAATGCCGCCGGCGCGGACGAACTCCTGGACGTCTTCCGGCGTGTGCTTGAACTCGTCGATGCTCCACTGATAGGCCAGGATGTCGGCGAACGGCGTGCCTGGTGTGCCCAGCGCCGCGGGCAGGCCGAGCATTTCGACCGTGCGCTGGTTGCAAACCGCAACGGTGCGGTTGGCCGCGATCATCATGATGCCCTGACCCATGAACTCCAGCGTGGTCTCCAGCAGGGCGGACTTCTCGGCGATAAGACGTTCGCTCTGGGTCAGCGCGCCGCTGGTGTGCCGCAGTTCGGTGGCCTGCATCTGCAGCCGCCGCTGGGTCTGCTCGAGATCGGCGTTCTTCTGGGCGAGCGATTGCTCCGAGGTCGCCAGCCGCCGGAACCGACGCGCCAGCACCAGGAACAGCAGCACGATCGCCAGCCCGACCGCGAGCGCACCCAGCATGACCCGGATCACGTCGCGCCACCATGCGGCCCACGCCCATGCGGCACACGCTTGCCAGACGCGGTGCCCAAGCCATTCGACGTCGATGACGGTGACGGCTCGGACATGTCCAGCGGCGGCCTAGCCTCCTATGGCGTGCCGTGAGCGGCCAAACGCTTGTATCATGCCGTCACGCGCGCTACCGGGTTGTTCCGCGCACGCATCACGCTGGCGAGTGCTCGGATCAGAATCGACGCTGCCTGGGACGTTCGGCGCGCCGGTTCTGTGGCAGCGTGAACGAGAGACCGGCGCAGATCAAACCCAGCCCAGCCGGCAGCAGCCAGGCCGGCCGCACCAGGACCGGCAACAAGACCTCGGTCCACAACCAGGGTGTGATGGCGCGCTCCACCGCGGATTGCAGTACATCCAGCACGCGGTGATCGATGGCCAGCAGCGCCTGGCCGAGCGGCATGCCCGGCGGCGCGAGCAACGCCACGGCCACCGCGCCGACCAAAAATGCCGCCGCCAGAATCGCCAGGATACGTCGCGCAATCACATGAACAATTTCTCGCCCTTGAGGTCCTGGTACAGGCCCCCGACAAACTCACCATAACCATTATACAGCCGCGTTGGCACGCGTTCATCACTGCCAAGCAGCCGTTCGGTCGCCTGGCTCCAACGCGGGTGCGCCACCGCCGGGTTGACGTTGGCCCAGAAGCCATACTCGGCGGGCTGAATCGCCTCCCAGAAGGTGTGCGGACGCTGGTCGGTGAAGCTGACCTTCACGATCGCCTTGGCCGATTTGAAGCCGTATTTCCAGGGCAGTGCGAGCCGAAGCGGACCACCGTCCTGCGGCGGCACCGGCTTGCCATACATGCCCGTCACCATGAACGCGAGGTCCGTCATCGCCTCGTCCATCGTTACGCCCTCGGTATACGGCCACGGATAGAACGGCGCACTCAGGCCGGGCATCGATTTGTCCTGAATGGTCTCGAACGTCACATACTTGGCCGAGCCGAGCGGTTCCGCCAGCTTCACCAGCGCGCTGAGCGGAAAGCCGGTCCACGGCACCGTCATCGCCCAGGCCTCGACGCAGCGATGGCGATAGACCCGCTCCTCGAGCTGCACCTGTTTCAGCAGGTCGTCGATGTCGAGGGTCCGCGGCTTGGCCAGCATGCCGGCCAGCTCGATCGACCAGGGACGCTGGTGCAACGCCTGCGCATCGCGCCACAAGTCCTTGTCATCACTGAATTCATAGTAGTTGTTGTAGGTGGTGGAGTACTTCTCGTCGGTCAGCGGGCGATCGACGGTGTATTTCGGATTCCGCACCACCGCCGTGGTGTCGGCTCTGGCCCTCCCCATCATCGCGCGCGTGGCGACGGCCAGCGCGACAGCCCCGGCCACCACGTCGCGGCGGCCCAAGTCACGGCGGCCCACGTCGCGGCGACCCAGCACCACCGCCTCCGGCGTCGCCTCGCGTTCGGGTATCTCCCACCCACGGCGTCGCATGATAAGCATCGCGTGATCCCTTCCTGTTGGTCAGCATACAAACGCCCGACAAGACAAGCCATTCCCATCCGTCCCGCAATTCGCCTGCCCCCGCGATTCACCCGTCTCCGACGCCCGCTGCATTGTCGGACGCAGCAGGATCGGGAACATTACAGGCGCCCCCCGGGATTGCCGGCATTTGGCAACCCCGGCGGGCGGCCCCTGACAGAGGAGTTACGGCGATGCACCTCGCCCGGTTTCCCCGCGCCCGCATGTTTCCCACCCCGACGCCGCTCGAGCGGCTGGACAACCTGACCCGCGCGCTGGGCGGGCCGGAGATCTGGATCAAGCGCGACGACTGCACGGTCGTGGCGACCGGCGGCAACAAAATTCGAAAACTGGAGTATCTGGTCGGCGAGGCCCGCGCCCAGGGCGCCGACCACCTCGTGACCCAGGGCGCCGTGCAGTCCAACCACGTGCGCCAGACCGCCGCGGTGGCACGCCGCTTCGGCATGAAGTGCACTGCGCTGCTCGAGCACCGGATCGAGACCAACGACCGCGACTACCTCAACAGCGGCAACGTGCTGCTGGACCGGCTGTTCGACTGCGCGATCGAGTATCGCCCCGCCGGCCTCGACATGAACGCCGAGGCCGAGGCCAAGGGCGCCGCCCTGCGCGAGGCCGGCGCCAAGCCGTACGTGATCCCGGGCGGCGGCTCGAACACTGTCGGCGCGCTCGGCTATGTCGGCTGCGCCCAGGAACTGATGCAGCAAGCCGACGAGATGGGCCTGAAGATCGACCGCATCGTCACGGCGACCGGCAGCGCGGGGACGCAGGCGGGCCTGGTGGTCGGCCTGCAAGGCTGCAACGCCGGCGTGCCCGTGCTGGGCATCGGCGTGCGCCTGCCGAAAGACCGCCAGGAAGCCAACGTGCACCGCCTTGCCGAGGCAACCGCCGAATTCGTCGGCGTGCGCGGCGGCATCCCCCGCGCCGCGGTCGAGGCGAACTGCGACTACGTGGGCCCCGGCTACGGCCAGCCGACCCCCGGCATGATCGATGCGGTCCTGATGCTATCGCGCCAGGAGGGCCTGCTGCTCGACCCGGTCTATTCCGGCAAGGCAATGGCCGGAATGATCGACCTCATCCGCAAAGGCACGATCGGCAAAACCGAGACGGTAGTCTTCCTGCACACCGGCGGTGCCGTCGGCCTATTCGGCTACGCAGGCATCTTCGAGCAAGCAATGGGCGTGTGACTCCAGCTTAACTACTCCCCCTCCCCTTGAGGGAGGGGGTTGGGGGGAGGGGTCGGCGCACAATCGGGGGAGGGGTCGGCGCACAATCAGGCGAAGCATCACCACCCCAAACCGAGAACCACCAACACCCACCGCACCCGCCTCATCCCGACCCACAAACCGGGGGAAACGCCATGCTGAAAAGCGACACACGCATCCTGACCACACACACCGGCAGCCTGCCGCGCCCACCGGCGCTCACCGAACTCTACGTCCAACGCAGCCACGGACAACCAGTAGACCCCGCCGCCCTCGACGCACTAGGCAAAGCCGCCCTAACCGACGTAGTCCGCAAACAGCTCGCCGCCGGGATCGACATCGGCAACAACGGCGAGCAGCAGCGCGAGGCCTTCTTCCTATACGTCCTCCGCCGCATGAGCGGCTTCGGCGGCGGCTGGACCCGGCGCACCATGGCCGACATCACGCGCTACCCCGGCTACGCCGCCGCAACCGGCGTGGACGACACCGGCAAGCGCGTGGTGAGCAATCGCGGCCGCCTGCCGCAGGCGGTGGCCGAGGTGCGCTACCTCGATCGAGCGCTGATCGACGCGGAATGCGCCGACTTCCGCGCCACCCTCGACGCCGCGGGAGGCGGATTCGCAGAGCCATTCATGACCGCCCCATCTCCCGGCATCATCGCTGCCGCGATGGCGAATGCCTGGTACGACACCGACGCCGCCTACCTGACCGCCCTCGGGCAGGCACTGCGCATCGAGTATGAGGCAATCGTGCAAGCCGGGTTCCTGCTGCAGATCGACGCGCCGGACCTCGCGCTGGAGCGCCACGTCTCCTACCAGGACCGCCCGCTCGCGGACTTCGTAGCCTTCGCCGAAAACGTCGTAGCCACCATCAACGCGGCACTGGTGAACGTGCCGCGCGACCGGGTGCGCATGCATGTGTGCTGGGGCAACTACGAGGCACCACACGACTGCGACGTCGAACTCCGAGAAATCCTGCCCGCGATCAAGCAGGCGCATGTCGGCGGCTTCGTGCTGCCCTTCGCCAATCCCCGCCACGCACACGAGCACCGCTGCCTGGCCGAGCTGCCCCTCGATGCCGGCCAGGTCATCGTCGCCGGCGTGATCGACCCCCTGACCAACTTCGTCGAACACCCCGAAGTCGTTGCCGACCGCATCGAGGCGGTCGCGCGCGCGGTCGGCGACCCAACGCGCGTGCTGGCGGGAACCGACTGCGGCTTCGACACCTCGGCCGGCCGCGGCCGGGTGGCTGACGACGTAGTCTGGGCCAAGCTGACCGCACTACGCGACGGCGCCAGGATAGCCTCACAAAGACTATTCTAACTTAACCTCTCCCGCCCTTACGCGGGAGAGGTCGAGGCGCAAAGCGCCAAGGGTGAGGGTGCCCCCCACCACCACCCCATCAACAGCCGCCCACCACAGCTTACTGATCCCCGGCAGGGCGGAAAAGCGAAGCGCCTACCGCCTCTCTCACCCCATTGCCGCGTTCAAGGACGATATCGCCAACCGGTGCTTCCCACGCAACCGCCTCAGGCCGGCGATCGCAGCAAGGCCAGCGTCTCCTCCGGCTCCGGCCGGCGCGTGTAGTCCGGGTCCGCCTCGATCCCCAATACCGCGCCGCCTCTCGCCAGCACAACGCGGGCCGGCACCGGCAAGCGCCAACTGCTGTCGCCGTCGAACGTCGGCAGGTCAATGCCAAAGCGGGCGTAGATCTTGATCAGGTCATCAGGCAACTGCATCGCGATGCCATAGGCTTCGGCCACCTTGTTGCCGGCGTCGAACAGCAAATCGAAACCCAGCTTCATCTGCGCGCGCATCTCCAGCGAGATCGCCGGCAGTTGCGGCGAGATCACCACCAGTTCGGCGCCGAGAGCGTGAATATCCGGAAGTACTGCGTTCAGAGCTGACAGCTCATGTCGGCAGTAGGGTCACCATCGGCCTCGGAAGAACGAGACCAACAGCGGTCCACGCGCCACCAGCGCGGCCGAGGACACATCCACCCCGTCCTGGTTGGCCAACGTGAACGCCGGACCGGGCTGGCCCGGCTTCGGCATGCGCGCCTGAAAGCCCGAGGCACGCTGGTCCGCGGTCACGCGATGCATGATCTTCAGGTCGTCGGGCGATATCCGGCCCGGCTTGGTGCCGTCGCCTTCCCCCGCGCGGCGGATTGTGTCGAGCGCATCCTTGAGCGAGGCCATCGGCACTCCTTCCCCAATGCGCCGAACGTTAGGCCGCCCGACGGCTCCCGGCAAGATCGGCCCTTCCGGGTCGACCTTCCGGGGTCACGCGCCCATTCCTCGTGCCGCCGTCGCGAAGGAAGAGTTTTAGCGCGGACGCAAGCGACCCTGGCGCAAGCGACCCGGGCGCAAGCGACCGGGCGCAAGCGCTCAGGCGCGCCAGAACGGCTTGTTCGCCTCAGCCTCGGCTTCGGTGAAGCTGACGCCGATGTCCTTCAACGTGTCCGCATCCAGTTGGCGGATGCGCTGGCGAGACCGGTGACGTTGCCACATGGCACTGACGCGCTGCCGGATCGACGGCCCGGTGGCGCGCGGCGACCGGCGCCGGCGCGACCCACCGTCCCACGGAAAACGGTCCATCTCGGCCAGCGCTGCACCGCGCGTGACGCCGATATCGGCGAGCATATGGTCGTCAAGCTCCGCCAGCTCGTTACGCGTGACAGCATTGCGCCAGGTGTGGTTGGCGACCCGCGTCATCGCGCCCCATGTGGAGCGCACAAGGTCGAGCCAGGGAGTGTGTGCGGCATGGGCCGCATGCGAGCGTAACAGCATCGGACCCTCCTTCTTGCTGTTTGGCCAACCGGGTGGTTGGCCTGTGTGACAGGCAGCAATATGGGGTCGAATTAGCAATCAGTAAAACGACTTGTATTTATGTCCGCCATCAATAATATTGATGCCCATGAGCATGCCCCACGCGCTTGATGCCGATCTCTTGCGAGCCTTCGTGCTGGTCGCCGAACGCCGCAGCTTCACCGAGGCCGCCGAGATGGTGGGCCGCACCCAATCCGCCGTGTCGATGCAGATCAAGCGCCTCGAGGAGACTTTGGGCCAAAAGGTCCTGAACCGCGGCAAGGGCGGCGACGTCGAGCTGACACCGCACGGGGACATCCTGCTCACCCATGCAAGGCAGATCCTGACGCTGAACGACGAGGTCATGGCGCTGTTCCGCGCCCCGGCACTCGCCGGCACGGTGCGGCTGGGCACACCGGACGATTACGCGTTCGGCTACCTGCCACCGATCCTGAAGCGCTTCTCGGACACCCACCCGGCGGTGCAGGTGGATGTGCTGTGCGCGCCGTCGAATGAACTGATCAAACGCCTGAAGGAGGACGATCTCGACCTGACGCTGACCTCGGAAGGCCATGAGCCCAGGCACTGGCCGACGGTGCAGTTGTGGCGTGGACCGCTGGTGTGGGTGACGTCATCACGGTATGCGCCACACCGGCTGGACCCACTGCCACTGGCGCTGGCGCAAGCCGGCACCAACGCGTCGCACAACTGCGACTGGGCGCGCGCCGCGATGACCGCGCTGGACCATGCCGGGCGGCGTTATCGGCTGGCCTATTCGTCGGGATCCCAGGTCGGCACGCACGCACCGGTGCTGGCGGGGCTGGCAGTGACGGTGTCCACCCTGTCGTGGCTGCCCGACGGCCTGCGGCCAATGCGCGCGGACGAGGGGCTGCCGCCATTGCCGGAGTTCGGGATTCTGCTGCTGAAGGGCCGCCACCCGCGCCAGCCGATGACCAACGCGCTGGCGCTGGAGATCGAGGCGGGATTCCGTGCGGTCGGGCTGCAGCGGGCCAAGGCGGCGTGACAGCGACGTCGATCCATTCTTCGATACCGACAACCCGCGCTTCAGTGGGCTGTGATATCTTGGCGTCTTGGCGGTTCAACTAACGCGGCGACCGTAACGGCGCGAAGCACATCGTAGCGATTTTGCCATGACGCAAAGGCCGAGCACCGCATGGCAACCCCCGAAGTGTTGTCGTATTACGCCGACCAGGGAGACGTGACGGACCCACGGGAACACGCGCGCATGTTTGATGAGGTCCCACGCGACATCGCCGGACTGTGCTGCGTCGCTCAGGGGTTGGTTGTCCACGCCGGATGGGCTCGTGCCTACGGGATCGTACCGACCGATGAGCGTTTGCAGGCGTTGTCGAGCCGATCGGTGGCCGAACAGCTTCGCTACATCCAGGCGGCGGACGATCGACCGCTCGCGGTGCCTCGTCCGGTGTCGTCGCGCCTGCTCGGGTCGTGCCGTGACTTCGCCCTGCTGGTGTGCGGGGTGCTGCGGCACCACGGTGTTCCCGCCCGTGTGAGATGCGGTTTCGCAACCTACCTCGGTCCCAATCGCTATGAAGATCATTGGATCTGCGAGCACTGGATGCAACGTCAGAACCGCTGGAGCATTGTCGATGCGCAGATCGACGCATTGCAGCGCGGTCACCTGAACGTCGCGTTCGATACAACCGACGTGCCGCGCGATCGATTTCTGACGGCGGGGCAGGTATGGCGGATGTGTCGCGCCGGTGAGGCAACGCCCGCCGATTGCGGTAATGCGGCTGCGACCGGGCTGTGGTTTATCCGCGTGAATGTCGTGCGGGACCTCCTCGCGCTCACCAAGACGGAGATTTCGCCGTGGGACTCCTGGCGCCAGATAAGCCCGGCGAGTTCGAGCGCTCGACGACGAAACGATCGCCGCATGCGACAATCTTGCCAGTATGACACTCGATGCTGACCGTTGGGGTGAACCGGTCATACCGTCGTCAACCCTGACAGGTACACCGATGCCGCCGTCGTGGCACTGACGGCGACTTCCGCCGCGGAAGCCACCAGACTCGGCTTCAATGTTGCTTGTCGAGAAAGGCGCGCACGGCAGCAACCGTGGCGGCCGGTTGCTCTTCCATGAGCCAATGCCCCGAGCCGGCAATGACCACCTCCTCCACGTCCGTCGCGGCGGCGCGCATGACAACCGCCATGGTCGGTCCGAAGGACTTCTCGCCGCCCACCGCCAGCACTGGCATGGTCAGCTTGCCTTTAGCCAGGAAGTCGAGGTTGTCGACGGCGTCCTGATCGAAGGCGGCGAACTGGCTGAAGCCGGCGTGCATTGCGCCAGGTTGTGCGTACAGCTTGGCGTAGTGTTCGCGCGCGGCCTCGCCGAACGACTTCGGGTCCGCGGAAAACTCGTTCCAGAAGCGGTCGAGATAGATGCGTTCGCGTCCGGCGACCAGCCGCTCCATATCCGGGCCGCCGAAGCGGAAATGCCACAGCAGTGGGCTCTTCAGTATTGCCTCCCACGGTCCGATCCCGGGCAGCGGTGCGTTCATCAAGGCGAACCGGGTTACCCGGTCCAGGTACTGGGCGGCGAACGCGTATCCGACCATATTGCCGATGTCGTGCGTGACGAGGTCCGCCCGTTCAATCCCCAGCGCGTCGAGAACGCCAGCGACATCCTGGCCCTGCGTCTTCTTGTCGTATCCACTGGCAGGGCGGGCGGACAGCCCCATGCCGCGCAGGTCGGGGGCGACAATCGTGTGGTCGCGGGCAAGGTCCACCGCCAGGGGTGCCCACATGTCGCCGGTCTCGCCATAGCCGTGCAACAGGATGACCGCCGGTCCCTGGCCGCCGACCCGCACATGCAGGGTCGTGCCATTTGTCTGAATGTCCTCGGTGCGGAACCCGGCAGGAAACGGCTGCACGTCTGTCGCGACTGGCATGGAACCCCCTTCATGAGGCCCAGGGACCTCAACCGACATATGCCACGCCGTCGGGCTGAATGCTTGCAATTACTTGGCAGTTCGGACCCTTCGCACCTTAAGCGAACGATCCTGGGTACCATCCGTCTGGTTTTCACCACCAGAGGGTGCGAACCAACCCCACCCCGTGACGCCGGCGGGCATTTGGTGTTCGATACCCCCAGCAGACCCTAGCATGATCGGAGCGCAACATGCCCCTCGA
The DNA here is from genome assembly GCA_963826975.1 of uncultured Alphaproteobacteria bacterium. GTDB lineage: Bacteria > Pseudomonadota > Alphaproteobacteria > Acetobacterales > Acetobacteraceae > Palsa-883. The sequence continues at coordinate 330,210 of CAWGZJ010000005.1, forward strand.
TGACCGCACCCTGTTGGCAGCCTTGCGCGACCCACGCGCGCCCACCGACATCGCCCGCGACGCCGGCATCCCCATCGCCGAGCTGGAAGCCGCCCGCGACGCCTGGCTGCGCCGCCACGCAACGCTCACCGACCAGCGCATCCAGGCCGCGGTGACCGGCACGGTAGAGATCAAGCGCGACCGCGCCGGGGTGCCGCACATCTACGCCACCACCACCGCCGACCTGTTCTTCGGCCTCGGTATCGCGACGGCACAGGACCGCCTGTGGCAGATCGACCGGCTCCGCCGGCGCGCGCTCGGCCGCCAGGCGGAAGTCCTCGGCTCCGCCTACGTGGCCAGCGACGTGGCCCACCTGACCGTCGGGCTCGACCTGATCGCCGAGCGCGAGGCCACCGCGATGGACGGCACAACCCGCGCGCTCATCGACCGTTTCGTCGCCGGCATCAACCGCCAGATCGAGCAGATGGGCACCGACCTCCCGCCGGAATTCCGTGTGCTGGACTACGCCCCGGCGCCCTTCACCGTGCGCGACGTCGTGGCGATCGGCCGCGGCATCTGGTGGTCGTTGAACGGCCGCATCGACCGCCTGGCCGCGGCCGAGGCCGCCCGCCTGTTGCCGACGGAGGCACTCCGCACTCTCTACCTGACACCCGAGGCACCCGAGAACCTCGTGGTCCCCTCCACCATCCTGTCGCGCTCCGGCGGTGTCGGCACCGACGACACCACCGGCAGCAACAACTGGGCGCTGAACGCTTCGGTCACCGGCACCGGCCACCCAGTCCTGTGCGGCGATCCGCACCAGCCGTTCTGGGTGCCATCCAGTTGGTACGAATACGCCCTGCACGGCCCGGACGATGACGCCGCGGGCGCCGGCCATCCCGGCTTCCCCGGCATGTGGTGGGGCTGCAACGGCACCACCGCCTGGTCCATAACTAACAACGCCGCCTCCACCCGCGACCTGTACCGCGAGACGGTGCATCCCGACGACCCACGGCGCTACCGCGACGGCGACGCGTGGTACGAATTTACCGAGCGCACTGTAACAATCCCAGTCCGCAACGAGACCTCGCGCACGCGCACCATCCGGTCCACCGCCCGCGGCCCAGTGGTGAACGAGTTGATCACCCCGGTCACCGAGGGCGGCGATCCTCCGCTGTCGTTGCGCTGGGTCGGCGCCGAGCACATCGACGACCTGCGCGCCGGCATCGCCATCTCCCGCGCAAAGGACTGGCGCGGGTTCCGCGACGCCCTGCGCGACTGGTCGATCGCGGTATTCAACTTCGTCTACGCCGATAGCACCGGCAACATCGGCTACCAGATGGCCGGCCGCGTGCCGGTACGCGGGCGCGTAACCCCCGGCTTCCGCGACGCCGACAACCCGGCCGACCAATGGCAGGGCTACATCCCGTTCGACGGCCTGCCCAGCAGCTACAACCCGGCCCGCGGCTATGTCGCCAGCGCCAATCAGCGAATTGTCGCCCCGGACTACCAGCACCCGATCTACGGCGCCTACTCGCAGGGCCATCGCGGCGTGCGCATCGACCAGGAATTCGCCGGCAAACGCGGCCTCGACCGCGCGGCAAGCATCCGCTTCCAGAACGACCTAAAGAACTGTCGCGCGGAACGCCTGTGCCCGCACATCCTCCGCCAGCTTGCCGGCAGCACGGACCCCGAGGTCGCGCAGGTGCGCGCCGCCCTGTCCGGCTGGAACCACCGTTACGACCTGGCAAGTAACGCGCCAACAGTGTTCGAGACATTCATGGCGCTATGGACGCGTCACGTCCTGGCCGAGCATCTCCCGCCAAGGCTGCTGGACCTGACCTTACAGCAAACCGGCCTGGCAACCAGCTTGCTGGAGGACCACGCGCCGGACTATTTCGCCTCCGGCACGGCAACGCAGGCTGTCACCGTGGCAAAGCAGGCGGTGGCCTCGCTGCGCGCGCGACTGGGCGCCGATCCCGCCGGCTGGCAGTGGGAACGCGTGCACATCGCGCATTGGCGCCACCCGCTATCCTCACCGGTGCTAAGCACGGCATTCGATATCGGACCAGCGCCGGTGGACGGCGGTTCGCACACCGTGCGCAACACCGGCGGTGAACTGCCGCCGCACGGCGCAAGCTCCGGCGCCGAGTATCGCATCGTCGTCGATTTCACCGATCCCAGCTCGTTCCTGGCAGTACAGAACATCGGCAATTCCGGCATACCCGGCAGCCCGCACTATCGCGACCAGTTCCATCCGTGGATCGACGGCACCTACCACAAGGTGCATCTGAAACGCGAAGCCGTAGACCAGGACTGCGTCAACACAACGCGCCTGCTGCCAACCGGGGGATAGTGGCCGAGCAGTCGAGTTCTCTCCACCCGTCATGGCCGGCCCCCGGGTCAAGCGCCCGAGGACAGGCTCCACCCGTCATGGCCGGCGAAGGCCGGCCATGACGCGGGGTGGGCAGCGTACGTCAATACTTTCGACCGCTGGTATACCCCTTGCTCGAAGGAATCTATGCTCTGCCGTATGATAGGAAGCAGAGAATCACCACAGAGGCACAGAGACACAGAGACACAGAGACACAGAGACACAGAGCAGAAAGAGCAAGTCGTCAGCTGGATATTCTTCTCTGTGTCTCTGTGTCTCTGTGGTGATTCTTTGTTTCTATCATTCATCGAAAGGACGGATTTCCATGGATAAGTGGTATATAACGCAATGACAGCCAGTGCCTACGCCACTGGCCCCAGCCGCTTCCGCAGGAAATACCGCGACTGGCCGGGCGGATAATCCTCCAGCACGCCGAATCTCTCATAGCCCAGCTTCTCGTAAAAACCGCTCGCCTGAAACGTGTCCAACCACACGGAATGGCAATCCTTCCCGCGCGCGCAGTCCTCGGCGGCGGTCATCAGCGCGCGACCGATGCCGCGGCCACGCAGATCGTCGCTGACCCACAGAGCCTGGACGAACAACCAGCCCCAAAACAACGCACCGCACAATCCCGCCACGAGTTCCCCCATATCGTCACGCAGCAGCAACGCAAAGCGTTCGGTATCCAGCGGCACGGTGCGCGCGTTGAACGCATCGATCGCCGCGCCCAGCGCCCGGCGCGTCTCGACCGAGGGGTCCGGATCGAACGCCATATGCAGTCCGCTCGGCAAGCCGGTTGGGTCGCGCGCCATGGGTCCGTCCTGATCGACCATTAGTCATCGTGATGTTATGCCACGCCGGCCTGCGGCGACGAATGCCGCGATGGAGCCGGATGATGTGTGGATACTGCATGTGCCCGCGCGTATCGCAAGGTGCGTCGCAACACGTATCGCAACGCGTGTCGCAACACGTATCGCGACGCGGCTTCTGCCGCGCCGCGGTGGGCACCGCCGCAAGCCTGTCGATCACCCCCGGCCACGCCGCCGATCGCGATGCGCCGGTGGAACCGCGGATCCGCCTGGCCAATACACCGGCGGACAAACGGGTCATCGCGCTGACCTTCGATTGCTGCCCCGGTGCGTTCGACGCGCGGATCGCAACCGTTCTGATCGCGCAGCGGATCCCCGCAACGATCTTCGTCACCTGGCTATGGATGCGCCGCAATCCAGACGCGCTCGCGCTGCTGTCGGCGCACGCGGACTTGTTCTCGATCCAAAACCACGGCGAGTTGCACATTCCCCCGGTACTGGGCGACCGCACGATATTCGGCATCCGCGTCGCGGGCGACCTGCCCACGATCCGGCGCGAGATCGATCGCGGCGCGCAGGCGATCCGCTCGGCCACCGGCTCCGCGCCGCGCTGGTATCGCGCCGCCACCGGCTTCTACACACCCAGCGTGATCCCGGAAATCGAGGCCATGGGTTGCGCCATCGGCGGCTACTCGCTCAGCGCCGACCAGGGCGCGTCGCTACCCGCGGCACGGGTCGCCGCGCGCATGGCGAACGCCAACGGCGGCGACGTGATCGTTGCGCACCTAAACCAGCCGTCGCGACCCAGCGGTCAAGGCGTGGTCGAAGGCCTGCGCGCGCTACAAAACCAGGGCGTAACGTTCGCGCGGCTTGACCAGGTCGCGACGACACCGCCGACTTTCGGCTGAGCGCGGCGGCAAGGACCGCGCTGTACGCACCGGCCTCGTAACGGTCACCGCGCCGAACACAGACAAAAGGCCGCGCCGTTGCCGACGCGGCCCCTGTCCACCGTCACGCCGCCTCGCGCGGGCCGAACCGCACAAGCTGCGTCAGCAGCGCATCGAGACCCTGCCCCTCGCCGGTGTGCAGATCGATCCGACCGACCTTCTCCACCAACCGCTCGAGGCTCTCCAGCTCCTTGAGCCGCAGGAGAAGCGGGTTCTCCTCCATCAACTTGGCGGTGTTCAGCAGCGACCGCGTCGCCGCGGTCTCCTCCTGCCGGCGGATCAGGTTGGCCTTCGCCGTCCGTTCCGCCTCCACCACCTTGTTCACCAGCTCACGGATTTCCCCAGGCAGGATCACGTCCTTCACGCCGAGCTCCGTCACCTCGATGCCCGTCTCGCCGAGGCGCTCGCGCACGTAGGCACGCAGCTCCGCGTCGAGCGCGCTCTTGGCCGACAGCACCTCGTCCAGCGTCCGCGCGGCCACCGCCTCACGGATCGCGAACTGCACCAACCGGTACAGCCACGCATCGACATCCGCGACCGTGCTCACCGCACGCTCGGGATCGGCGATCCGCCGGAACGCGGTCAAGGTCACCCGCAGCGCGATGCGATCCTTGGTCAGCATCTCCTGCGCGGTGATCTCCAGCGCCTGCGGCCGCAGGTCTACACGCTTCACCTCGACCTTGCGGTTGACCGTCCAGAAGGCGTGCCGCCCCGGTGCGAGCCGTTCCACCAGCCTGCCCTCGATGAACAACAGGCCGGCTTCGTGGTTCTCCACCACCGTCTCGGACACGTAAGGAACGCGCGCGCGATCGAGCAACGTCAGGTGCCGCGCGTCCAGCTTCGGCCGCGCGGCCACGTCGATGCGCTCGACCGTCACCGCGGTCGCGACCTTCCAGAACACCCGCACCTGCCACGGACCCAGCAGATGCGCCGGACGACCGTCCAGGCTGACGACGGCGACCTCGTTCGCCACCGTCTCCACCGCCTCGAACAGCGCCGCGGCCAGCTCCGGCCGTTCCGCCTTCATCACGGCGTAGCGGTCCGCCGGGAATTCCGCATGCACCACCTGCAAAGTCTCGACCGTCAGCTCGCGCTTCAGGTCGAGCAGCCGGTGCCGGCCCGGGCCGAGCACGCGTTCATACCCGCCGTTGCGCATCAGCAACGCACGCTCGCCGTCCTTCACCGTCACGCGCAGCATCAGCCGCTGCCTGGTCACGACACATCTCCCATTGTTGGCCGCACGGCGGCGCCGCGCGGCGAGGCTGCAAGGCGGAAAGACGGGTTCCGGGCACGCAACTTCCCACAAGACCGGCGGGCCGAGGCTTCAGCCCGTGCGCGGTCAGGCGCACGCCGTCCGCGACCATGCCGAGGCACGATGCGGCAAGCATGAACCGTCAACCGCGCGCGAGCGGTATCCGCCGCGGCGCAGAGCCGATCTCAAGGTGTCAGGTTCGAACGAAAGGCCTTTCGGCCAGGCGACCGGACCGCGACTGAAGCGCGCGCCCGGTTCCCTGCAGAGGAATTCAGCGTTACAGGCTGAACCGGAGCGTTGGAGCGGGATTCGAACCCGCGACACGATGTTTATCAGACATCTGCTCTACCCATCTGAGCTATCCTTTCCGAGCAATCGACCGGACTCGAACCGATATTCCCGGGACAATCCCGGTGCTCTGCCCTTGAGCTACGACCACACCCTTCGAACAGCGGAACACGAAAGCGCACAGCGCCTCGCGCCAGCCGGGATCTCACGAGCCCGGACACGGGGCTGAACGACGGGAGCGGCCGTATGGCGGAGATGATTTCACAATGCAAGAGAAAAAACGCGGGGCAAGAGAAAAAACGCGGGGCAAGAGAAAAAATGCGGGACGACGCAATCGACAAAAAACGACCCTCGCACAAGGCAACGTTGTCCGCCGCACTACCCGCCGGAACCAGCCTCGATCGCCTGGATCACCTCGAACCCCTCGAACTCGGGATGCCCGAGATACAGCGGCCAATTCTGCCCGGCATCCCGATGCGCGGCGCGAAACGCCTCCGACCGTGTCCAGGCCTCGAACTCCGCTTTGCCGCGCCACAGCGTGTGCGAGGCATACAGCACATGATCGTCGCGTTCCGGCCCACGCAGCAGGTGAAACGCAACAAATCCCTCCACCTCCCGCAGATGCGTATCACGCAAGGCCCAAACCTGCTCGAACGCCGCCTCCGAGCCGCGGACGACCTTGAAACAATTCATGGCAATGAACATCGGGCACCTCCGATGACAGTACACCTCTCCCGCGCTTGCGGGAGAGGTCGCGGAGTACTTACGACGCGGGTGAGGGTAGTCCACGCGAAACCACAGCACCCCTCACCGTCCCGGTTCAACCCCGCGACGGCGAGGGGCGTCAGCAAAACCTCAGCTATGCCAACGGAACTCCTGCGGCTTCCGCGCCGAGCCCAGACTGAGCTTGACGTTGACCAGCGCCGGCCCCCTGAAGTTCATCGCCTCATCCAGCGCACCGCGCAGGTCCTTCGGGTCCTCGACATAGAACCCCTTGCCGCCGAACGCCTCCATCATCAGGTCGTAACGAGCGCCCCAGATCAGCGAGTTCGGCCGCATATTCAGCATCGGGTTGTGCGGAATTTCCTCCATCCCCGGCCCGATGCCGCCGTTGTTGAACACGACGATCTTCGCCGGCATTCCGTAACGACACAGCGTCTCCATCTCCATGCCGGAGAAGCCGATCGCCGAGTCCCCCGAGACGTGCACCACCGGCCGATCAGGATGCACGACGCACGCGGCGATGACGATACCCAGGCCGACGCCCATCGTGCCATAGCTGCCGGCGTCCAACCGCGAGCGCGGCAGGAAATTCGGCAACTGAGTGCGGCCGATATCCATCGTGCTGGCGCCCTCGCTGCAAACGATCGCGTTCTTCGGCGTCCAGGCCGCGACATCGCGCAACAGCCGATAGTAGCCGCCCGGCGCCGAGTTCATCGGCGATCTGCGGCGCGATCAGCGCAGCGTTTTCAGCCGACTTCTTGGTGATCGCCGCGCGCCACGGCGTCTCCTTCGGATAGAACCACTGACGGCTTTCCAGCGCCTTGTTCAACTGCCCCACGATCGCCTTGCCGTCACCGCACAGCGCGACCTCGGCCGGCTTGTTCTGGTGCATCGCTTCCGGTTCGATATCGAGCTGAATGACCCGCACATCCTTGTTGTAGCGCGGCGGCAGGCCGAAATGCATGATCCAGTTGAAGCGCGCGCCCATCAGGAACACCACATCGGCCTGTTGCAACGCCAGGCTGCGTGACGCGCCGACCGATAGCGGGTGGTCGTCGGGCATCACGCCCTTGCCCATGGGCGAGGCCAGGAACGGCACTTGTGTGCGCTCGATGAACGCGCGCACCTCGTCCTCGGCACGCGAGAAGGCCATGCCTTTGCCGATGATCACCAGCGGCCGCTCGGCCGATTGCAGCACGTCCAGCGCCTGCTCGACGTATTGCGGCATCGTCTGGATGCGCGGCGGCTCCGGGCATTTCGCGACCTGCATCGCCTTGTCCACGTCACAGCCGCCGGTGATGATGTCGTCCGCGATGTCAAGATAGGTGGCGCCCGGCCGGCCGTAGATCGATTGCCTGACCGCCATCTCGACGTAGAACGGGATGCGGTGCACGTGCTCGATGCCGTGCGCCCATTTGCACAGCGGCGTCGCGGCCAGAACCTGGCGCTCTTCCTGGAAGGCGCCCATGCCGTTGCGGTAGGTTTCCGATGCGCCGCCGATCAACAGCATCGGCCAGCAATTCTGCTGCGCATTCGCCAGGCCAGCCAGACCGTGGATGACGCCCGGACCGGTCACGACGATGCACGAGCCCGGGCGCCCCGTCAGGTAGCCGACGGCACCGGCGGCGTACGACGCGGTCTGCTCGTTGCGCATCCCGATATAGGGGAGGCCAACCTTCTGCGCTGCCTCGGCGAGCGGACCCACCGGGAACCCCACCACGCCGAACATGAATTGCACGCCTTGTTCCTTGAGGCTTTTCGCCAGCAAGTCAGCGCCTTTGATCTCAGCCATGTTTCCTCCTGTCAGCGGGCGGTTACGATCGGGCCCGTTACGAAAAACTCCGAACGACGATCACATTACGCATATTTGGCTCCGCGGCAACTCGAGGCGCCCCCCGGGGAGAGTCCAAGGTCGAAAAGCCGCGCGGCCCGGCCCGCATCCAGGCGCGGAACCCGTAAGAACAGGCTGTCGTTCGAGCGCCGGCCGAGCGTGCGGGCCGGCGTGGCGTATCCGATTGTGACACCGATCCGACGCACCATGTCGCGAAGAATGCGCAGCATGGTCGCGCGCGCGACCATTCGCAGACCACGGTCATCGTGGGATTAGTAGTAATACCCGGTGTCCGAATGATCGACCGTCGGCGATACACACACCGTCATGCCGGCGAAAGCCGATATCCACGCCTTTTTCGGTTCTTCGCTGATTTGTGTGAGTAGCAACGAGTTCAGACTGGCAGCCTGAGATCAAGCTTTCCGGCGAGTGGATAGACCATGGGCTTGAGGTTCCTGGTTGAGCGATAGCCGCGCGCCTTTGCCTTGGCGGCCTGAACGAGGCTGTTGATGCCTTCGATCCGACCGTTGGCGATCTTGCTATCGAACCAACGCAGGATGCCGTCCCAGTGGTGCTTGACGGTGTGTGCTGCATCGCCAGGTTCCAGCAATTCCCAATAGGCCTCGGCATCCCGTAGTGTCTCAGCATCAAACTAAAGACTGCTGATACCCGGAAGTTTTCCTATTTGCCTTCCGGTAAGCGCGCCGCGGTCTCGACGCAGTAGGCGATCTGGGCGCCCGAGGTCACTCCTTCCGCACGATCCATTTCGGTCCCGCGACGCGGAGCGGCGCGGCGATCGACAAGGAAAACTCGTCCGCAGCCTTGACGACGCCCGGCCAACTCGGGCCGTAATCGTCGCCCATCAGACTGCCGCCGGGCGCAAGGATTTTCCAGTAGGCCCGCGCATCTGCCAGGACGGCTTCATAGTCGTGCGCGGCATCAATGTGGATCAGGTTGGGCCGGATGCCCGCGTGCCAAAGCAACTCCGCAGCGCCCGTCGAGGCTTGTGCCAGCGGCACCACTCTGTCCTGCATGCGCGAGCGCACCACGTTGGACAGGAACTGCTCGTACAGCATGGGGCGCCCGAACTGGCGCGGGATCAAATCGAAGAACCGCCTGCCGGGCATGCAGTGTTCAGGGCTGCCGAGGAACGTATCAACTGCGATCACGGCGCCGTCGATCTCGCGCTTGCGCATCAGGTCCGCCAGGAACAGCGTCGATGCGCCCTTCCAGACGCCGACATCGACGATGATGCCAGGCCGCGTCTCGGCAACGATTTCCTCGAACACGGGCGAGGTCGAGTTCCATCCTTGCAGGTCCAGCGCGAATGTCGGCACGAAGCCGGCGTAGATATCGGCGCCATGCAGCTTTTGCATGACATCGGCGGCGCGGGTAGTTTGTTCGGGATCCATGTAGATCTCTCCAATGGTCAATTTAGCCGGGATCGGCGGGGCTTCCACACACCGCCGGCCCCAATCTATATGCGGAGATTGATAATGAGCAGAGATGGCGACGGCGCGCTAGCCCGCATTTCTCACACTGTTGCGGGATGATGGCCCAGGGCAGTGTCGGGCATTGTCGCGCCAGCAGGTTTTCGCGCCGCCGCCAATACCGGGTGTATTCGCCCAATGGGTACATGAGCAACGTGCGAAAACCTGTTGGCGCGGCAAGGACCAAGCCAGCACCCGCGAGAGTGTGAGAAATGCGCGCTAGTGGCCTGAAGTCGATCACAACGTTGGGTATAGCCTCTTCAGTTTGATGCGAGCGTTGGCGGTGGTGAACTGCCAATCGGCTTTGGCGTGGTTCTTGTTGCGATCGTCCTCCCAGGCGGCGACTTCCTCGATCAGGGTCTGCTTGTCGGCGATGCGCCGGTGTTGCCTGACGACGCTTTCAGTCCCTCGACACCGGCTTAGATGGCTGGCTATGTATGGGGCGTTAGGGCATTCTCGCGCGTTCGGTGGGCACACGGGGCAAGTTCAGTCTCGCCTGATCTGCAATGCACAAGGGGGGAACAAGCCATGAGCTTCACCGACATCTCGCCCGACGCCCTGCGCATCGAGGCCGTAGCCAAGCGGCTGTGCCATCTGATGACCGTGAACAATCACGGGCGCCCCTGCCGCGTCGAGATGGACGGCTCGGGCCGGTTCGACTGCGCCTGCGGCCAGTGGCGTCGCGCCATGGATTGGGCCGCCACCATTGTCCGCGCGCACGATGCTGTGGACCCGCTGCGCATGTTCTGCAAGCCGCCGTCTGAATAACGATCACGCCGGCCGAGGTCGCGCAGACATACGCGGCGCCTTCGGCTGTGCGACTGCCTTGCGAATCCATAACGATGTCGGAATGAGACTTGACGCCAGGCGATGCTTGCGAGTCAACGCGACCATGACGTGCCTCGGCGGTTCCCTCGCGGCCGCATTGCTGGTAGATTGCCCCAGAACTTTATGAGGTCTCTGGCGCCAGAAGGCGGCCAAACACGCGGCAAGGGGAGTTACACGGCCGGTCGAACGTCGATCATCATCGGCAATGCAGGGAATGTGGGTTTCGAGTTCGAAGAGGTTTGCAGGTGATGCCGGATGACCCATTGTCACAAACGGGACAGGCGCTCTGGGCGGAAGTGTTGGTGCGATTCCCGGACCCAGCCGCGGCATGCCCGCGTGCGGCCACGATGCTGCAACGGTTCGATGAAGCGGGAGACGTCCTTCGGCAGGCGATGGAGCTGTTGCCAACTAATCGGAGTGTGATCTTTGCGCACGCGGAACTTGCGACGCGCCGCAACGACTGGGCTGGTGCCTTGGCGTGCCGGAACTCGCGGCATGGCTTTGCCCAGGCGCTCACCGTTCGCACCGGGTGGCCGCTTGATGTGTCTGGGCCGGAATGGTTCTTGAGAATGACTTCAGCACGGGAGAGTCTGATGATCGGTCCGATTGCCTATGATGTAGGAATGAACAACGGGGATGACAGTGACTACTATCTCAAGAAGGGTTACAACGTCGTCGGAATAGATGCCAATCCGATTGTGTGCGAACAGGCGGCACGTCGTTTCGATGTTGGTATCAAGGCGGGTAGGATCACCATCCTGAACCTTGGTGTAGGGTCGCAGCCGGGGCGCATGACCTTCTACGTCCACAAAGGACATTCGGTCCTCAGCACGTTTTGTCCGGAGCAGATCTTGTCAGGCGATAAGAACGATCTCAATCCAGAGGTATGGCAGCCAATCGACGTAGAGGTTCGACGTCTGTCGGATATCGTGCGTTTCTTTGGTACCGGAGAATATATCAAGATTGATGTAGAGGGATTTGATGTCGTCGCTCTGAAGGATCTGAACGTGAATAAAATCTACCCGAAGTATATATCGGCTGAGGCGCACCAGGTAGATACATTCTGCCATCTGGTTGCCATGGGCTACACGGAATTCAAGTTCGTTCAGGGTGCGACCGGTACCACACCCTGTTCAGCGACCACGAAATCGGCTTGCTCGGAGGTGGGGTGACGAGGCACGCATTCCCCGGGCACTCCGCGGGGCCGTTCGGGGAGGACATTCCTGGTCCTTGGCTAGACAAGAAGACGATCCTTGCGTTATGGCAGCAGCGTGGAGGGGGATGGTGTGACCTCCACGCGCGCATGTCGCCGGTCAGTCCAGAATGATGTTGCCATGGGCTCCTGGCCGGATATCCGCATAATTCGATACGGAATGCGGCTAGTCACGCCACGTCCTTGATTTTGGCGCCAATCCCCAAATCGATGTCTCCGCACTGTCGGAGACGTATCGTGACCGCGAAACAAACCGCCACAAAGAATGGTTCTTTGCTTCGACAAAGGCAAGCCGTGAATACCGGCCGGAATCTGTCCCCTGCGCAGGCGGGGGGTTCGTCGTCATCACGCAACGACGCGTGAACGCCGTCGCCAAATCGCAACAAAGGCGGGGCGAGAAGCCGCGGCCCCCCGCCCCGCCCCGAACTGCGGCGCAAAGCCGAACGCTGCCGCACGGGTCGCTTCAGAGCACCGAATACTGCATCCGTTCGCGCCGCGTCAGCTTCGGCAACCCCTGCTCCAGCACCAACGACTTGAAGTGCGCTGTCTGCTGGTGCGCCGCAAACGCCGCCTCATCCTCGAACAGCTCATAGAACAGGAAATGCCCGGGATTCGCCGCACCACGATGCACCAGAAACAGTTTCACCCTCGGTTCATTGCGCGCCGCTTCGCCCAGCCGCGCGAGGATCCCCGCCACCGCGTCCTCCTCGCCCGCCTTCGCTTCCCAGATCGCCGAGATCGCGACCCCGCTCGTGTATTGCTGTGACTGCATGGTGTCCTCCTGTCGTGCATGACCACGCCACGGACCCTAGTCGCTATGCGGCGGCTTATGTTTCGGGCAACGCCGAACCAAGCGGTATCGCAGCACGCTTGGCGTCAGGCTGTTCCATCTGGCATACAGCGTCGCATGACCAGCAGCATCGTCAGACGTTCAACGATCACTTGCCCGCGGTGCGGCACATCGAAGGCCGAGACGATGCCGACCGACGCCTGCCAGTTCTTTTATGATTGCAGCGGTTGCGGCACGCTGCTGCGCCCGCTTCCTGGCGATTGTTGCGTATTCTGCTCATTCGGCGACATGCCGTGCCCGCCGATCCAGTGCGGCGGCGGCAAGGGCAGCGCTGCCTGATCCACCATTCGCCCGCGGAAATACGTGTCCTCGATAACTATTAGCAATAAAGAATCACCACAGAGGCACAGAGACACGGAGAAGAACATCAAGTCGATCACTTGGCTTTTCTGCTCCGTGTCTCCGTGTCTCCGTGGTGATTTTCTGCTTACGGACATGCGGCCCGGTACCGATTCCGGCAAGCACTGCCTGACACCACCCGCGCGCCCGCAGGCGCCCGCTAATCCGCCCGGATCAACCCGCGATGGCTCGGCGCGTCGATGAACGCCAGCACCTCGGCGATCAGCTCATCCTCGCCATACGCCGCCCGCGTCTCCTCCAGCCGCTGCTTGAACACGCCCTCATGGCGGAACAGCATGCGAAACGCCGTATGCAGCCGGCCAACCTGCGCCTTGTCGAAGCCACGCCGCTTCAACCCGATCACGTTCAACCCGGCCAGCCGCGCGCGGTTGCCGATCACGCTGCCGAACGGGATCACGTCGGCCTCCACCCCGGAAACCCCGCCGATCATCGCCGCCCGCCCGATGCGCACGAACTGATGGATCGCCGCCGCGCCGCCGATCACCGCGTGGTCGGCGATGCTGACATGCCCGCCCATCACCGCGTTGTTCGCGATGATCACGTGATCGCCCACCTGGCAGTCGTGCGCGACATGCGCCACCGCCATGATCAGGCAATCCGCGCCGACGCGGGTGACGCCGCGTCCCGTCACCGTGCCGCGATGGATCGTGCAGTGCTCGCGGATCTGCGTGCGCGCGCCGATCTCGCAACGAGTCGGCTCGCCCTGGTATTTCAGGTCCTGCGGCTCCAGCCCGACGGTGCAGAATGGGAACAGCACCACGTCGGGTCCGATCACCGTGTGGCCATCCACCACCACATGCGAAACCAGGCGCGTCCCATCGTCGATCACCGCGTTGGCCCCGACGCTGCACCACGGCCCAATGCTGACGCCGCTCCCAAGCTCCGCCCCGCGCGCCACGATCGCGCTCGGATGGATCGAGACCGGCTTCGCCTTCGGGGCAAGCGCTCGTGTTCCAAGCACCGTTGCGGCAAGCACTGGGGTCATTGGGGGTGGCACTCGCCTTGGTTGTTGCGCTGCGGCACCCTAGGTGGAGGCCCCGGGGTGGCCAACACAATCATTGTTGCTTCGTGTTTCGCCGATCGGCCTGTAACTGTTTGTTTCATATAGAATTCCGGCGGAATTGCGGCCGCCCCCCAACCGATCCGGCCCAACCGATCCGGCATGATCCGTGGGAGCGCGCGCGGTGGTTCATCCGATCGATGGTGCGCGATCCATGATCATCGCCGTATAGGTGGCCTCGGCGACCGAGATGCCGTCGACCCGTGCCACCGCCACGAACTTCCAGACATTGCCGCGGTTGCGCTGCTTGGTGCAGTGGATGCGAAGCTGGTCGCCCGGCACCACCGGGCGGCGGAACTTGGCACCCTCCACCGACATGAAATAAACCACCCGGCCGGCGGCGTCGGGGCCCAGCGTCTCAACCACCAGGATCGCCGCGGTCTGCGCCATCGCCTCGATGATCAGCACCCCCGGCATCACCGGGTGGTTGGGAAAGTGGCCCTGGAAGAACAACTCGTTGACCGACACGTTCTTGATGCCGATCGCCGACTGGTTGGTCACCAGGTCCACCACGCGGTCGATCATCAGGAACGGATAGCGATGCGGAATCGCCTGCAGGATGCGGGCAATGTCCACCACTTCCACCACCGAGCCCGCCGGCGGTGCCAAGGTCGTTGCAATTGCCGATGCGTCCATCGCGGTCAGTCCGTGTCCGTCCTCTTGCTCGCGGCATCCAAGCCGCCAGCATTCCCATCGCCACGTACCTCTTCGGCGCTTACCCCGTCGGCGCGTATCCGGTCGGCGCGAGACTTATCGCCGGCCGCCGCCTTGCCACCTCCTTTCGCCAGGCGGCGCAAAATTGCCACCTCGCGAAAGAACGCCCAACGGGACTGCGCCGGGCTGCCGACCACTTCCGTCCCGGCCGCCACGTCCGCCATCACCCCGGCCTGCGCGCCGATCCGCGCCGTGCGGCCGATCCTCAGATGCCCGGTCAGCCCCGCCTGGGGGCCGACCATCACGTGGTCTTCCAGGATCGTGGAGCCAGACACACCCGCCTGTGAAACGATCACACAGCCCAGACCCAGGCGCGCGTTGTGCCCGATCTGCACCAGGTTGTCGAGCCGCGAGCCGGCGCCGATCACCGTGTCCTGCAAGGAGCCGCGGTCGATCGTGGAGTTGGCGCCGACCTCGACGTCGTCCTCCAGGATGACCCGGCAGAGTTGCGGCACGCTGTGGAACCCCTCGCCGGTGATGGCGAACCCGAAGCCCTCCTGGCCAATGCGCGCACCGGGATAGACATAGACCCGGGCACCCAGCAGCGCGTGGCTGAGGCTGGCGTGCGACCCGATCCGGCAATCCGGGCCAAGCACCACGCCCGGGCCGATCACCGCCAGCCCGCCGATGCGGCAGCGCGGGCCGATCTCGGCACGCTCGCCGATCACCGCCAGCGGACCGATCTCGGCCGAGGGATCGATGATCGCGTCCGCGCCGATCACCGCCGTCGGGTGGATGCCGGCGCGAGCCGGCGGCACCGGGTGAAACAGCGCGGCGACCTTGGCCCAGGCAGCGTACGGCTCCGCGGTGACGATCGCCACACCACCGGCGGGCACGCGCGACGCCATGTCGGGGTGCACGATCACCGCCCCGGCGCGTGTGGCATCAAGCGCCAGCGCGTATTTGCGGTTGTCGAGGAAGCTCACCTGATCGGCGGCGGCGGTCCGCAGCGGCGCCACGCCGGCCAGCATCAGCCGCCGTGGCTGCGCCTCGGCTTCCGCGGCATCCGCCACCGCGGCCAGCGTGAACGGACCAGCGCGCTGAAAAAATCGTGGATCGCCGACAATCTCCGGCCAGTCCGTCACACTGGCTTCACCGAATTCAGGGCTTCTTCGCCGGCGCGGGCTTCGCCGGGCTCGCTCCGCCAGCCGGGGCCGCCGCGGCTTGCGGCTTCAACTGCAGGACCGAAACCCCATCCGGCGGGATGGTCACCGAGGGCAGTACAGTGTTCATCTCCGTGGCCACCTGGCCCGTGATGTCGAACTCGGGCAAATAGAGCGCGGTCTGCGGCGCATGCAGCACGAGGTTCATCCCGTGGGAGACCGCGACCTGCTGCACCACGTCGCGCAGCGTGCGCTCGATCTGCGCCAGCGCGTACTGGCCGGCTTCCTGGATGATCCGGTTGCGCTCGGCGAATTTGCGTCGCGACTCGGCGATCCGGTCCTGCAACTCGCGCTCCTTGGCGCGGATCTGCTCCGCGGTCATCTTGCCGCGGTCATTGGTCAGCGTCTGGCCAAGATCGCGCAACGTGGTCTGCTCCTTCTGGGCATCCTCGTTCAGCTTCTGGCGCCGTGTGCCCAGTTCCTTGTCAACCGCCTGATACGCGGTGGACCCGCGCATCACGTCTGGCACCGAAATAACGCCCATGATCGCGGCCGGCGGGAAGTTGCCCTTCGGGATTTGCGGCACCACGGCGGGCGGCGGCAGCACCAACTGCAGTTGCTGCGGCGTGATCGCCGATTGATCCGCCTCCGCCCCCGCCCCACCCTCGACACCCGCGGCCGGGGCGGGCGCGGACGTTGGAGCGCCGGCGCTCGGTCGCGGCGCCGGGCGGGCCGCCGGCCGGGACTGTCCGGGGATGAAATAGTCCGGTGTCTGCGCCGGTGCCTGCTGCGCACGGCTCGCGGCAAGCGGAACCAGCAGCATGGCGGCTATGGCGACCGTCGTCGCAAGCCAGGGATGGGCAAGCCAAGGATGGGCAAGCCAGGGATGGGCACGGCAGGGATGGGCAAGGCAGGAATGGCGCACTTAGAACCTCGTACCAAAACCAAAGCGGAATATCTGCGTCTGATCGCCCGGCTGCTTCACGACGAAGGGCGTCAGGTCGATGTTGATCAGCCCAAACGGCGTCTTCCACGAGACGCCGACGCCAACGCCGATACGCGGGGTCGATGATGCCAGGATCGGCGGGCAGCCGCCGGCCTCGCCGGGGCAGGAGTTGTGCTCGAAATTCGCCTGGGTCAGTCCGCCGACATCAACGAACGTGCGCCCGCTCAGCCCCAGATCGGGCGACACCGGCAGCGGGAAGCGCAGCTCGGCGGTTCCCGTCCAGATGAACCGTCCGCCAAGTGGATCGCCCTGCGTATCGTGCGGGCCGGCGCCACCCTCTTCGAAGCCGCGCAGGTTGTCGCCGCCAAGGTAGAACCGGTCGATCAACTGCTCCTGCTGGCCTAGGTTGAACAAGTAGCCGGCACCGGCGGACAACGCCAACACCCAGGCGGGATCGCCCATCAGCCGCTCCAGCGGGACGTAATACGACACGTCTGCATGGGTGCGAACGAACTGGGCATTGCCGCCAAGTCCGGCGAAGTCGGTGCCGAGCCGGTACACGCCCCCGCTGTGCGGATCGACCTTGCTGTCCCGATAGTCCAGCGCCAATTGCTGGCTGACCTGCGACAGCAACGTGTAGCCCTGTGCATCAACGATGAAGATGCTGGCACCGGGCTGGACATTGGAGACCGTGCGTCCGACCAGCGAATAGCTCCAGGTCTGGCTTAGGTTCTCATTGTAATTGTAACCCATCGTCAGGGCGAAACCAACACGCTTCTCGTCGTACGGCTCGGTGCCGAGAAAGTTCGTCTGCACCAGGAAAACGTTCGCGCCGGCCACCAGGTTGCGGTCAAGGAAATACGGATCGGTGACAGAGATGTTGATCGAACTGTCATGCTGGGCCAGCACGCCATTGATCCCGGCGTTGACCCCGGTGCCGATGAAATTGCTCTCGGTAATGCCGGCATCGACCAACGCCCCGGCGTCGGTCGCGTAGCCGCCACCAAGCGTGACCGACCCGGTCGACTTCTCCGTCACCGTGGTGGTCAGGACCGTCTTGTCGGGCGCCGATCCCGGAGTCGGTTCTACCGTCACGGTGTTGAAGTAGCCCAGATCCTGCAGGCGCTGACGACTGCGGCGCACCGCCTCGGCGTTGAACGCATCGCCTTCGGCCACACGGAACTCACGGCGGATGACCTTGTCCTTGGTTCGCACGTTGCCGACAATGTCGATGCGCTCGACATACCCGCGCGGTCCCTCGTCGACATTGAAAGCCAGGTCGATGATGTGCTTGTCGGTATGTCGGGTGACGTCGGGTTTGACGTCAACAAAGGAGTAGCCGCGCGATCGCACGTCCTCGTCGATCTTGTCCGCCGTGCGCCCCACCGCGTCGCCGTCGTACCAGTCGCCCTCGTCAAGCTGCAGGTCCTTGCGCAGCGACTCGCCATCCAGGCCACGCAGGTGCGAGTTGATGGTGATTTTCCCGACCCGGTAGCGCTCGCCCTCGTTCAGGCTGAACGTCAGGAACAACGCCGACCGATCGGGCGACAGTTCGGTCGTCGAGTCGGTAACCTCGACGTCGGCATAGCCGTTCTTCAGGTAAAACCGGCGCAGCAACTCCTTGTCGAAGTTGATCCGGGCCGGGTCATATTCGTCGGCTGTCGACAGGAACCGCCACCAGGTGTGTTGGCGCGTGTTGATCACATCGTCCAGCCGGCCCTCGCTGAACGCATGGTTCCCGACAAACCCGATATGGGCGATGAACGCACTCGGCCCGTCGGCGATCTGGAACACCGCATCGACGCGATTCTCGCTCAGGCGGATGATTTGCGGCGTCACCACCGTCGCGAACCGCCCGCGCTTGGCGTAGGCCGCCAGAATCCGCTGCCGGTCGGCCTCGGCGGCGGCCGGCGTGAACACCGCGCGCGGACGCAACTGCACCACATCTTTCAGTTGGTCGTCGCTCTCCAGGTGGTTGCCCTCGAAGGCAACCCGGTTGACCAGCGGGTTCTCCACCACCTTCACCACCAGCGTGTCGCCCTGGCGCGTCAGGTCCACGTCCTGGAACAGCCCGGTCGCATACAGGGTCTTCAGGCTGCGATCGATGCGTGCGGGATCGAACGGGTCGCCGGGCCGCACCAGCATGTAGGACAGGATGGTCCCGCCCTCGATTCGCTGGTTGCCCTGGATTTGGATCGACTGGATCGTGCCGGGCGCCGCAATCGGCGTAACCGGTCCGGCCGCCGGGGCCGCGGCACGCGCACCGGCGCCTGGGGTGCCAGGGGCACGGGAACCGGTGCCAGGGGAACCGGTCACTGGGGAACCGGTCACTGGGGAACCGGTCACTGGGGCAGCCGCGGCAGGGCCACCGGCGCCGGGCGCTGCCGCCGGCAGTTGCGGCACCGGCGTCGCACGCGGCGGCACCTGGACGGTCGGCAGGGGCGGCGCGCTTTGAGCGGCGGCCGGGTTGGCCTGCAACGCAAGCGGCACCAACGCGAGGGCCAGCAGCACGGCGCGGATGCAAAGCAAAAACCAAACCCCCCAATCTATCCCCAGACCCCGAGCTCGCGCCGCCTCGGTCAGGGCGGGGTTTGTCAGGCGAGCGGACCATAGCCGCGCTCGGCGCGCGATGCTAGCCGAGGGAGTTGTCACAGATTGCTACTGGCGCCGTTACGGCCGAAACGGCACCCGCCCGGGCGTTTACGCTGGTAAAAGCGGGCGTTTACGCTGATAAAGGGGGCGTTTACGCTGGTAAAAGCCGGCTGGCCCGGGTCAAAGCAGGCCGGCCCGTGAGAAAAAGCCCGCCGGCGCTTCGGCGTAATCGCGCCGCGCCGCGCCTACTGGGCCCGATGCAGACGCGCCGGAGTCGCATTGGTTTCGCGCTCCCCGCCCTCGGCCTCGCAAATCCTCAGCACTTGGCATATTGCCAGGTAGGTTCGCGCCAGCCCGAGGCGCGCCGCGTCGTCTGCCAGCAGCAGAAGGCATTCAATAATCCCGTCGGCCGCCGAGCCGACATGGGGGCCGACATGGGGGCCGACATTGGGAAGGGGGGCGTCCCTGGTCATGCAGCGCTTGTCCTTGGCGTGAAGCGACGAATGTCAGCTTCCGGCCATCATGCGCCCGCGATGGTTGCCGCGTGGTTGCCGTGACGCCGGGGGGAAACCGCGCCGATCCGGGGACGCGGCCGGCGCTGGGCATTCTCGCCGGCGGCGGACGGTTGCCTGGCAGGGTCGCCGCCGCCGCCGCCGCTGCGGGCCGCCCGGTGTTCATGGTCGGCCTCGACGGCTTCGCCGACCCTCCCGTGCTGGCGCCCTGGCCGCACGAGGTGATCCGAATCGGCGCCGCCGGACGGATCCTGGCGGCGTTGCGCGCCAATCGGTGCGCCGACCTCGTGCTGATCGGCACGGTGCGGCGGCCATCCCTGCTTGCCCTCCGCCCGGATGCCGAAGGCGCCCGCATCCTGGCGCGAATTGGCCGCGCCGCGTTCGCCGGGGACGACGGGCTGCTCGCCGCGGTCATCAAGGTGCTCGGCGAGGAAGGCTTCCGCGTCGTCGGCGCGCACGAAGTTATCAACGAGGCGCTCGCCCCCTCCGGCGTGTTGGGCGCCGTGACGCCGGACGCCCAGGCGATGGCCGACATCGATCGCGGGATCGCCGTGGCACGCGCGCTGGGCGCGGTGGATGTCGGTCAGGGCTGCGTGGTGCAGCAGGGCCTGGTCCTGGCGGTCGAGGCGGCCGAGGGCACCGACGCCATGCTCGCGCGCTGTGCCGCGTTGGCGCGATCGGGGCCGGGCGGCGTGCTGGTCAAGCTGGTCAAGCCGGCGCAGGACCGCCGCGCCGACCTGCCGACCATCGGCCCGGGATCAGTTGGCGCCGCCGCCGCCGCCGGATTGCGCGGGATCGCCTTCGCCGCCGGGGCCACATTGCTGGCCGATCGCGCGGCGGCGATCGACGCGGCGGACAGGGCAGGCCTGTTTCTGCTAGGCCTGGATCCGGCGACCATATCCGAAGGAGGAGAACACACATGAGCAGCTTTCTGCACACCATGATTCGCGTCGGCGATCTGCAGCGCAGCGTCGATTTCTACACCAAGGCGTTCGGCATGAAGGAGCTGCGCCGGCGCGACGTGCCGGACGGCAAATACACCCTGGCGTTCGTCGGCTACGGCGACGAGGACAGCAACACCGCGATCGAGCTGACCTACAACTACGGCGTGGAAAAATACGAGATGGGCAGCGCGTTCGGCCATCTGGCGGTTGGCGTACCGGACGTGGCAGCAGCGTGCCAGATTGCCGCGAGTGCCGGCGGCACGATCACCCGCCCGGCCGGCCCGGTAAAGTTCGGCACCACCATCATCGCCTTCGTGAAGGACCCGGACGGCTACCTGATAGAACTGGTCCAGCGCCACTGACATCCCCAACGTTCACCTCTCCCGCTCTTCGCGGGAGGTCGAGGCGCGAAGCGACGAGGGTGAGGGCGCGGAGACCAATATGTCCCACCGCGGCCGCGCCGGTTCGTCAAGGACCCGGACGGCTACCTGATCGAGCTGGTCCAGCGCCACTGACATCCCCAATGTTCACCTCTCCCGCTCTTCGCGGGAGAGGTCGAGGCGCGAAGCGACGAGGGCGAGGGCGCGGAGACCAATATGTCCCACCGCGGCCGCGCCGGTTCGTCAAGGACCCGGACGGCTACCTGATCGAACTGGTCCAGCGCCACTGACATCCCCAATGTTCACCTCTCCCGCTCTTCGCGGGAGAGGTCGAGGCGCGAAGCGACGAGGGTGAGGGCGCGGAGACCAATATGTCCCACCGCGGCCGCGCCGGCCGCCAGGTCACCCCATTCAACGAAGCCAATCGCCGTTGATCCAGACTAAGGCAGCACCTTCGCACCGGTATCAGCCTGCCACCATGTGTCTCACCAATCTGATTGCAACCTCGGATCAGCCTGTAGCGCGCCGCACCAACGATCCGGTAGCGCCACGGGCGACGGCGCGACCGCAGTCGCCACGCGAGGTGCGGACGTTTCTTCCCCGTGTCTCTATAATAAACGTTGCGTGTTCGCGAACCGTCCGCGATTCGCAATGGGGTGATAGACATGGACGTGGTCGAACTGTCCCGCCTGCAATTCGGCCTAACGGCGATGTACCACTTCCTCTTCGTCCCCCTGGCCCTAGGCCTAGCCATCCTGCTCGCCATCATGGAGAGCATCTACGTCACCACCGGCCGCACCATCTGGCGCGACATCACCAAATTCTGGGGCCTGCTGTTCGGCATCAACTTCGCCATGGGCGTCGCCACCGGCCTGACCATGGAATTCGAGTTCGGCACCAACTGGGCCTACTACGCGCACTACGTGGGCGACATCTTCGGCGCCCCCCTGGCGATCGAGGGCCTGATGGCCTTCTTCCTGGAAGCCAGCTTCATCGGCCTGTCCTTCTTCGGCTGGAACCGGATGACCCGCGTGCAGCACCTGATCGCCACCTGCCTGATGGCGATCGGCACCAACCTCTCGGCCCTGTGGATCCTGATCGCCAATGGCTGGATGCAGAACCCGGTCGGCGCGCGGTTCAACATCGCCACCATGCGCATGGAGGTCACCGACTTCTTCGCCGTCCTGGAGATCAGTTTCCCAGGCTTACAAGTCGAACGGGTAAGGAGGTAGATGGTGATCCAATTCGATGCTGCGCCCGCGGTTTCGATTAGCTACCCGCGCCTGAAGGCCCTCAATTCGTCAGAGATCGACCGGGCGCGAGCTTCGGGTTATGCTGCCGATGACGTGGACCCAAAGGCGCCTGTCCGACGTGCGGGCTGAATAACTACGACGCCCCAATGCCCGAAGAGGATCTTCGAGATTGGCGCGCACGAATGTATGTCGTTTGGTTCTGCTATATTTACGAAAATTTCCGAGTCATACATAAACCCCTATTTGCTCTCGAGGAACTTGCATTAGAGTTCAAAGCCCTGTACCTCCTTGATCCGAGATTTGGCAGTTTATACGCTGGCGCGGGCGGCTTGGAACCTGCGTCGCTCGCTGTGCGAGAAAAACAACTGGAGCTCCTAAAGCCGCTCTATATCAAGGCAATTCAGTTGCTTGAGACATGGAATACCTCTCATGGCTAGAAAGATGCTTGCTCTGTTAACCCGCATTTGTCACTCAGCGGAGTGTTGGACGTTTCGGCGGCGATGAATTGAGCGTTGGACGCGTCGTGTCGTTGGCCGGCGGTTCTGTTCGAAAAAGAGGCCAAACCTGACCGGTTCCAGCATTTTAAAGTCCGAGACAGCGTTCTGGCGTTTGGCTCGGGGGGAAGGAGGTGAACACTTGGGCCGCGCCGCCGGTATCAAGCTATATGCATATGTCGGAAATACCCCGCTGAACCGCATAGACCCAGTCGGTCGTTGCGACAATCTATCGGGGTGTGCCGCCGGTTCGAGCGACCAGCTCAATATGGCCGATGAGCCGTCGATCTGGCCTCGCCACGCCGACATCACCGACCACAACCGGCTCAACAACGGCGCACGACGGTGTTCTCCTCTGGAGGTCAACTGGTTGACGGCTTCGAGCCGCAAGCGCAGGTCTCGGTCGGGCCAATGCTTGCCTTCCTCGAACGCCAGTGCGTCGATGCTGAATTACAGCGCGCACCACGCTGACCAGGACGCCAAGGTTTGGCTGGGCCAACCCTGGGCCGCGGCGGCACTCCTGATTGAGCTGCCGCAGGCGTTGGTGGTTGCTCGCAGCCAGCACTATATTGCCCCCATGGACACCGCCCCACCCCCCCCCGCGCCAACTCAGCCACAATCCGCGTCGACACCCAGGCGGAGACCCGGCGCCGGATCGCCCGGGAGGCCGAAATGATCGCCGAGGCGCGCGCGTCGGCTGCCGCCGGGCGCGTCGTGTCGTCGGAAGAGGTCGACGCCTGGATCGATAGCCTCGACACGGACCACGAGCGACCGGCACCCCGTTCCGGGCGCTGAGGCGGTACGAATAAGCGCGCACAGTGCGAACGTCACGCGGCTCTCGGGTAGGCTTCCGGCGCCGCAGTTAGCGGCCTCAATCCGTCGGTGTTTTCCGACATGCTATGCGAAACTCCCCAGACGTAGTCCCCGTCAGGTTGACGTGCTCCCAGCCGAGCGGCGAAAGGTGGGCAAGCAGATGATCGGGGATGTCCTCGCTCTCCCGCAGAACGGCCATGGCGCGCTCCATCCTGTGCAATACGCGCTACCTGTAATCCCGCTTGCAAACCTGCTTGCAACCCATCGGAATCCGAACCAATATGGCTGACCGATGGAGAACCGCATGCACTGCTTTGGCAAGATTCCCGGGATCGCCGTCGGCGCCATCCTGGTCCTATCAGTTTCGACTGGGACGGCATCAGCGGCCTTATTTGATTGGACCCTTTCCGGCGGCGGCGACACTGGCTCTGGCACGCTGACGACAGGTGCTGCCGACGGCCACGGCTATGATGTTCTCAGTTTTTTGGGGACAATAGATGGTCATGCGGTCGCCCTCTCCGGTGGACAACCTGGTCCCGGTGGCAGCGGCTCCCCGGGACCATTCTATTTCGACAATATAATCTATCCTGCTTTGAATTCCGGGACGCCCAGCTGTGCTGGCGGCAATACCTTCCTCGATGGGTGCGGCATCGCTTTTACGATCGATGGCGGGTACGGAAACATCTTCGATAATTATTCTGGAACCGGCACCGGTGCGTACGTTTATTCGATCGTGGCTGCATCAAGTTCCAACAATTTCGATGCTAACTTTGCTATCACGCAAGTTCCGGAGCCCTCCTCGCTATCGTTGCTCGTTGTTATGGTCGCCGGTCTCGGTCTGATATGTTGGCGCAACCGCCCGCTGTCTGTCCGCCAAGACGGGCCTGGGGGCCAATCGCCGAGCATATCGGTGTAGCGCGAATTCTATCGTCGCGTTTGTGCCCATAAAATAATCTCGGCGTCAGCTGCGGTGCGCAGGCCAAGGTCGATCGCATGCACTGCGTCGTGGCCCTGCTGCAAAAGCCACGCCGCTCGCCACGCCCTGCCGCACCGCCGCGCTGGTCGCTTGACGGCTGATCTTCTATCAGTGGGATAATACCGGGCGGCAGAACTACCGGCGGACGCAACCCCGCCACCGGACCGTCACCCCAACCGGTCAAATGACCGGGTGTCAGACCAACCAAGCGGCGATAAACGTCCCCAGGACCGATCGGTAGGACACCATGAGAACACGGCTAGGAAGCCTCTGTATCTTGGCCGTAGCCGCGCTCGCACCGCCGGTCATCGCCCCCGCGCAAACCGCGCCACCGGCGCCACAGGTGACGGTCGCCACCCCCCTCGCCAGCCACGTGGCCCAATGGGACGAATTCACCGGGCGGTTTGAGGCGGTGGCGAGGGTCGACGTCCGCCCACGCGTCTCCGGCTACATCACCGAGGTGCATTTCCGCGACGGCGCCACCGTCAAACAGAACGATCTGCTGTTCACCATCGACCAGCGGCCGTTCCAGCTCGCCGTCGACTCCGCCCAGGCCGACGTCGTTCGCACCCAGGCGCAGGTCGTGCTGGACGTCGCCGACTACGCGCGCGCCCAGGAGTTGGTGAAGACCGCCGCCACCCCGGTGCGTGAACTCGACCAGCGCAAGGCGAATCTCGACATCGCGCGGGCCCAGCTTCTCTCCGCCGAGGCGGCATTGCACACCGCGCAGCTCAATCTGGAATGGACCGAGGTGCGGGCGCCCGTCGCCGGGCGGGTGTCGGACCGGCGGGTCGATCCCGGCAACCTTGTCGCCGGCGGACAAAGCGGCTCGACCCTGCTGACCACGATCATCAGCCTGGATCCGATCTATTTCGTCTTCGATGGATCGGAGGCCGACTACGTCCGCTACAGGCGCCTCGATGCCGAAGGGAAACGCGGCTCGTCGCGCGATACCCCGAACCCCGTCCGAGTGCGCCTCGCCGACGAAACCACCTGGCCCCACGCCGGAGTGATGAATTTCGTCGACAACGAAATCAATCCACACACCGGGACGATCCGCGGACGCGCGATATTCGACAACAAGGACGGCTTTCTCACGCCGGGCACCTTCGGCCGGCTGCGCCTCTACGGCGGGGCAATCGACGCATTGCTGATCCCCGACGCCGCGATCGTCTCCGACCAGGCCAACAAGGTCGTGCTGCTCGTCGGCGCCGACAACAAGGTGCTTGCCAGGCCGGTGACGCTCGGCGGCATGGCGCGCGGATTGCGCGTCGTCGCATCCGGGATTGCGCCCACCGATCGCATAGTGATCACCGGCCTCGCCAATCCGTTCGTCCGTCCCGGTGTGACCGTCGCGCCGCGACAAGGTGAGATCCATCCGGCCGACGACAACGCCGACTGATTCGGGGCCGACTGATTTGGGGCCGACTGAACCGGGCCCGCCTGAACCGGGCCAGACTGAACCAAGGCCGACTGAACCAAGGCCGACTGAACCAAGGCCGACTGAACCACGGACGCGGCCGGCTCGCGGACCGCACCGCCAGGGAGCATCAAATGCGATTCTCGCATTTCTTCATCGAGCGGCCGATCTTCGCCGCGGTTCTGTCGATCGTCATCACCATCGCCGGCGCGCTGGTCCAGCGGGCGCTGCCGATCTCGGAATATCCCGATATCGCGCCGCCCACGGTCAACATCCGCGCCAACTATCCCGGCGCCTCCGCCCAGGTGCTCGCCGAAACCGTGGCGACGCCGATCGAGCAGCAGGTGAACGGCGTCGACGACATGCTGTACATCACCAGCCAGTCGGTCGGCGACGGCACGCTGTCGATCGACGTGGTGTTCAAGCCCGGCACCGATATCGACATCGCGCAAGTGCTGGTGCAGAATCGGGTCTCCGTCGCCACGCCGCGACTGCCGGCTGAAGTGCAGCAGCTCGGCATCACGGTGCGCAAGGCCTCGCCCGACCTGATGATGGTCGTGCACATGATTTCGCGGGATGGCTCGCGCGACCAGCAATACATCTCGAACTATGCAACGCTCTACATCAAGGATGCGCTGGCGCGGGTCGATGGCGTGGGCGACGTCAATGTCTTCGGCGCCCGCGATTATTCGATGCGCGTATGGCTCGATCCCGCCAAGGTAGCGGCGCGCGGGCTGACCGCTGGCGACGTGGTGAACGCGCTGCGCGCCGCAAACCTTCAGGTCGCCGCGGGCGCGATCAACCAGCCGCCGGCGACCTCGCCGGGCGCGTTCCAGATATCGGTGCAGACGCTGGGCCGGCTGCGCGATGTCGAGCAGTTCGGCGACATCGTGGTGCGCGCCGATCCGGGCACCGGGTTCGTGCGCATCCGCGACATCGCCCGGGTCGAACTCGGCGCCCAGGACTACACGGTCAACGCCTATCTCAACAAAGCCGTGGCAACCGCCATCGTGATCTATCAGCGCCCAGGCTCCAACGCGCTCTCTACCGCGGCCGCGATCAAACAGGCGATGGCGGAGGCCAAGCGGAATTTCCCGCCCGGCCTCGATTATTCGATCGTCTACAATCCGACCGAGTTCATCCAGCAATCCGTCAATGAGGTCGTGCGCACCCTGTTCATCGCAATCGGCCTCGTTGTCTGCGTCGTGATCCTGTTCCTGCAAACCTGGCGCGCCGCGATCATTCCGGTGGTGGCCATTCCGGTGTCGCTGATCGGCTGCTTCCTGGTCATGGGGATGGTCGGAATCGGCTTCAACACCCTGTCGCTGTTCGGCCTGGTGCTGGCGATCGGCATCGTGGTGGACGACGCGATCGTCGTGGTCGAGAACGTCGAGCGCTATCATCCGCGAGGGCATGACGCCGAAGGACGCCGCGCATGAGACGATGGACGAGGTCGGCAGCGCGCTGATCGCCATCGCCCTGGTGCTGTGCGCGGTGTTCATCCCGACCGCTTTCATCAGCGGATTGCAGGGCTCGTTCTACCGCCAGTTCGCCATCACCATCGCCGCGCGCGACGGTGATCTCCGCCATGGTGTCGCTGACCCTGTCGCCGGCGCTGGCGGCGCTGCTGTTGAAACCGCACGACGCGGCGCCAAAGCCGACACTGATGCATCGCCTGGCCACGCCGCTGCGTGGATTCTTCGCCGGTTTCAACTGGGCGTTCGACCGCGTGTCGCTGGGCTATGGCCGGCTGGTCGGCCGGCTGGTGCGGATCGGCGCCATCGTGCTGGTGGTCTACGCGGCGCTGATCTATGCCGCCTACAATCGGCTGGCCGCGACGCCCACCGGACTTATCCCGCAGCTCGACCGCGGCTATCTGATCGCCGCGTTCCAGCTTCCGCCGGGCGCCTCGCTCGCGCGCACCGACGCAGTGATCCGCCGGGCGTCCGAGATCATTCTGCAACGACCGGGCGTGCAGAACTCCGTCGCATTCACCGGATTTGACGGCGCGACCTTCACCAACGCGCCCAACGCCGGCGTGATCTTCGTGCCGTTGAGCCCGTTCGAGGAACGCGTGTCGCGCGGCCTGACTGCGCCGCGCATCCTCGCCGATTTGCGCCAGCAGCTAGCCCAGATCGACGACGCCTTCGCCTTCGTGCTCGAGCCGCCCTCGGTTCCCGGCATCGGCACCGGCGGCGGGCTGAAGCTGTACGTCCAGGACCGCACCGGGCAGGGCTTGCCCGCGCTGGAGCAGGCTACCTGGATCGTTGCCGGCTCGGCGGCGCAGACCCCTGGCTTCACCCAGGCCTTCACCCTGTTCAACACGCATACGCCGCAGATCTACGCCGATATCGACCGCACCAAGTCGGAGTTGTTGCAGGTGCCGATCGGGCGCGTGTTCGAAGCGCTGTCGGTCTACATGGGGTCGTCCTACATCAACGACTTCAACCTGGCCGGACGCACCTATCAGGTGATGGCGCAGGCCGACAACCCGTACCGGCTGACCCTGCGCGACGTCGAAAACCTGAAGACGCGCAACGCCGGCGGCGACATGGTGCCGATCGGTGCGGTGGCGACATTCCGTGACACGACCGGACCGTTCCGCGTGCCGCGCTACAACCTCTATCCGGCGGCCGAGGTGCAGCTTGGCCTGGCGCGCGGCTTTTCCACCGGCCAGGCGATCGCCGCGATCGAGAAGATCGCCGCCGAGCGTCTGCCCCCCGGCTTCGGGTTCGAATGGACCGAGATCGCGCTGCAGGAGAAGCTCGCCGGCAACACCGCGCTCTGGCGTTCGGCCTCGCGGTCGCCTTCGTCTTCCTGCTGCTGGCGGCGCTGTACGAGAGCTGGCTGCTGCCGCTCGCCGTCGTGCTGATCGTGCCCATGTGCATTCTGGCGGCGATGCTCGGGGTGAACGCGCGCGGGCTGGACCGCAACATCCTGGTCGAGATCGGGCTGGTGGTGCTGGTCGGACTGGCCGCCAAGAACGCCATTCTGATCGTGGAATTCGCCAAGCAGGCCGAGAACGAGGGCATGACAAGGTTCGAAGCGGCGGTTGCCGCGGCGCGTACGCGGTTGCGGCCGATCCTGATGACCTCGATGGCGTTCATTCTCGGCGTCGTGCCGCTGGCCGTCGCGGTCGGCGCCGGCGCGGAGATGCGCCAGTCGCTGGGAACCGCGGTGTTCACCGGCATGCTGGGCGTTACGCTGTTCGGACTGGTATTCACGCCGGTGTTCTACGTGCTGGTGCGGCGGATGGCGTTGCTGTTGCCGCACAAGCGCGCCCACCACACAACGCGAGCGGACGGTGCCGATCTGGGGTGAGCGACTGCCGGGACGTTCGGTTCACCCCAATCGGAACAGCGAAGCTCGCGACGGCGTTTCGAGACGGCCGCTTAGGGCACAGCCACGCCACCCTACCGGCTGGCATCCAGCGCCGCCTGCAGCATCCACGCCGCCGCCGCCCGATCCACCACCCGCGCCCGCCGCTTGCGGCTGAGATCGGCCTCCTGCACCAGCATCCGGTTCACCGCGGCACTCGACAGCCGCTCGTCCCACATCGCCGCCGGCAGCCCCGCCATTTCCGACAGCGCCATCGCCCAGTCGCGCGCCGCCTGCGCCGCCGGCCCGACGCTGCCGTCCATCGACAGCGGCAGCCCCACCACCAGCCCGCCCGCCCCCTCCTTCCGCGCGATCGTCACGATGGCGTCCGCGATCGCCCGCAGCCGGATCCGCGGCAGGCTGCCATACGGGCTGGCCAACGTCAGCGACACGTCCGACAGCGCCACCCCGATCACTTTCGCGCCAGGATCGAGGCCGATCAGCCGCTGCTCCCGCGCCAGCATCCCGCGCAGTTCGGTCAGGTTGAACAGTGCCATCCCCGCCGTTATGGTCCGCCCCCTTCTCGCAGCCAAGGTTGGTGGAGCCCCATGTCGCTCGACGCCGCGACCATCCGTCGCATCGCCTCGCTCGCCCGCATTCACGTCGATGATGCCGAGGTCGCCACGCTGCAAACCGAGCTGAACTCGATCCTCGGCTGGATCGAGCAGCTCAACGAGGTGAACGTCGACGGCGTCGAGCCGCTGACCGGCGCCGCGCAGATGGCGCTGAAGATGCGCGAGGACGTGGTGACCGACGGCGGCTACCCCGAGAAGGTGCTGGCCAACGCGCCGGAGCGGGCGGGGAACTTCTACGCCGTTCCGAAGGTGGTGGAGTGATGCGGGTGCCGTATGCGACCCCGAAGGTGGTGGAGTGATGCGGGTGCCATATGCGACCACTTCTCCCCCTCCCCTTGAGGGAGGGGGTTGGGGGGAGGGGTCAATCCCCCACCGACGTTGCGCGCTCAACCCCTCCCCCCACCCCCCTCCCTCAAGGGGAGGGGGAGTAGCGCACCCAGAACCACCCCGATGACCCTCACCGACCTCACCCTCGCCGCCGCCCGGGACGGCTTGCGCGCCAGGCACTTCACCGCCGAAGCCCTCACCCGCGCGCACCTCGAAGCGATCGAGGCCCTCAACCCGCGCCTGAACGCCTACACCACCGTCAGCCACGCCCGCGCGATGGATCAGGCGCGCGCCGCCGACGCCGCTATCGCGCGCAACGACACCCGCCCCCTCACCGGCATTCCGCTCGCCATCAAGGACCTGTTCTGCACCGAAGGCGTGCGCACCACCGCCGGCAGCAAGATCCTCGGCCCCTTCGTCCCACCCTACGAAAGCACCGTCACCGCCAACCTGCTGCGTGACGGCGCGGTCTTCCTCGGCAAGGCGAACATGGACGAGTTCGCCATGGGCTCGTCCAACATGACCTCGGCCTGGGGCGCGGTGGAGAACCCGTGGAAGCGCCGCCAGGACAGCAGTGCCGTGCTGGTGCCCGGCGGGTCCTCCGGCGGATCGGCATCCGCGGTCGCCGCGCGGCTGGCACTGGGTGCGACCGGCACCGACACCGGCGGATCGATCCGCCAGCCGGCGTCGTTCTGCGGCATCGTCGGCGTCAAGCCGACCTACGGCCGTTGCTCGCGCTGGGGCGTGGTGGCGTTCGCGTCGTCGCTGGACCAGGCCGGCCCGTTCGCCCGCACGGTCGAGGACTGCGCCATCCTGCTCGGCTCGATGGCCGGCCACGATCCGAAGGATTCCACCAGCGCCGACGTTCCGGTACCGGACTTTGCAGCTGCCTGCCGGCGCGGCGTGCAGGGCATGCGCATCGGCGTGCCGCGCGAATACCGGCTCGACGGCATGCCCGACGATATCGAGCGCCTGTGGCAGCAGGGCGTTGCCTGGCTGCGCGACGCCGGCGCCGAAATCGTCGACGTATCGCTGCCGCACACCAAATACGGCCTGACCACCTACTACATCGTTGCCCCGGCCGAGTGCTCGTCAAACCTGGCACGCTACGACGGCGTGCGCTTCGGCCTGCGCGAGGACGGCGCCGATCTGCGCGACCTTTATGAGAAGACGCGTGCCGCCGGGTTCGGCGCCGAGGTACGCCGGCGCATCATGATCGGCACCTACGTGCTGTCCGCCGGCTACTACGACGCTTATTACTTGCGCGCACAGAAGGTGCGGGCGCTGATCCTGCGCGATTTCACCGAGGTGTTCACCAAGGTGGATGCGCTGCTGACCCCGACCGCGCCCTCGGCCGCGTTTGCGCAGGGCGACAACATGGACGACCCGATCAAGATGTATCTGAACGACGTGTTCACCATCCCGGCCAGCATGGCGGGTGTGCCCGGCATATCGGTGCCGGCCGGGTTGGACGCCAACGACCTGCCGCTCGGCCTGCAGGTGATCGGCAAGCCGTTCGACGAAGAAACGATCTTCGCGGTTGCCGCAGCAATAGAACGTGCGGCAAAATTCGATGCACTGCCGGCGCTCAGGGCAGCAGGTTGAGCGCCTGTACACCTCTCCCGCGCTTGCGGGAGAGGTCGGCGAGCGGAGCGAGACGGGTGAGGGTTCTTGCCGCATGCACCACCCTCACCCGCATCGCTCCGCGCCGCGACCCCCGGGTCAAGTGCCCGGGGGCATGCCTTGGTCCGCTCTTCGCGGCCCAAGCCCGCAAAGAGCGAGAGAGGTGCACTACGATGACCGCGGAGACTGAACCATGACCTACATCCTCGAAGGCACCACCGGCCCCTGGGAAACCGTCATCGGCCTGGAAGTCCATGCCCAGGTCATCAGCGCTGCAAAACTCTTCTCCGGCGCGTCAACCACCTTCGGCGCCGAGCCAAACACGCAAGTCAGCTTCGTCGACGCCGCGTTCCCCGGCATGCTGCCGGTGATCAACCGCGAGTGCGTCGCCCAGGCCGTGCGCACCGGCCTGGGCCTGAACGCGCACATCAACATCGTCAGCCGGTTCGATCGCAAGAACTACTTCTACGCCGACCTGCCCGCCGGCTATCAGATCAGCCAGTACCAGCACCCAATCGTCGGCGAAGGCACAATCGAGATCGAACTCGCCAACGGCGAAACCAAACAGATCGGCATCACCCGCCTGCACCTGGAGCAGGACGCCGGCAAGTCGCTGCACGACCAGCACCCAACAAAATCCTACATCGACCTGAACCGTTCCGGTGTCGCGCTGATGGAGATTGTCAGCGAGCCCGACCTGCGCAGCCCGGAGGAAGCCGGCGCCTATCTGCGCAAGCTGCGCACCATCATGCGCTATCTCGGCACTTGCGACGGCAACATGGAGGAAGGCTCCATGCGTGCCGACGTCAACGTCTCGGTGCGCAAGCACGGCGAACCGTTCCGCACACGGTGCGAGGTTAAGAACGTCAACTCGATCCGCTTCGTCATGCTGGCGATCGAGGCCGAGGCCAAGCGCCAGATCGAGGTCTGGGAATCCGGCGGCACCGTCAGCCAGGAAACCCGGCTCTACGACGTGGCGCGCGGCATGACGCGATCGATGCGTTCCAAGGAGGACGCGCATGATTACCGCTACTTCCCCGACCCGGACCTGCTGCCGCTGGTGCTGGACGAGGACTGGATCGCCGAGCTGAAATCCCACCTGCCGGAACTGCCCGACGCCAAGAAAGCGCGCTTCATCCAGGACTACGGGTTACCTGCATATGATGCGGGCGTGCTGGTCGCTGACCAGGCTACGGCTGAGTACTACGAGAAAATGGCCGAAGGTCGTGACCCCAAGATGGCCGCTAATTTGCTGATGGGCGATGTCTTCGCCGCGCTCAATCGGGTGAGCAAGACCATCGAACAGAGTCCGGTGACGGCGGCTGCCAATAATCAACTTCTCGACCTGATCTCCGATGGCACGATCAACGGCCGCATCGCCAAGGAAGTGTTCGAGGCCATGGTCGATACCGGTCAGAGTCCGGATGTAATCATCAAAGAGAAGGGCCTGCGCCAAGTCACAGACACCAGCGCGATCGATACGGCAGTGGACAAAGTCCTGGCCGCCAACGCCGACAAGGTAGCCGAATACAAATCCGGCAAGGACAAGCTGTTCGGCTTCTTCGTCGGCCAAGTAATGAAGGCAATGGCCGGCAAGGGCAACCCCGCGCTGGTGAACGAGGCGTTGAGAAAGAAGCTTTAGGTTGGGCATTTCTTCTCCCCCTCCCCTTGAGGGAGGGGGCTGGGGGGAGGGGTCGGTGCGGCAAGTCATTATCAGCCTGGGCGCCGCTCTGACCCCTCCCCCCAACCCCCTCCCTCAAGGGGAGGGGGAGTATTGTCATCACTAACACCCCAGCGCCTGCATCACCCCGCGAATATACCCATAGCAATACGCAAACGCCGTCCCCGACGGATCGCGTCCATCGATTTCCGGCACATGGTCCGGCATCACCATGTACTGATACCCAACCTCCTTGTACACCGCCAGAGAGCGCGCCATATCCATATCACCCTCATCCGGAAACACCTCCATAAAACTCAGCTTCCCTCCCCGAATATTACGGAAATGCACATTGAACAGCTTGCCCCGCCCGCCAAACCACCGGATCACATCAAAAATCTCCCGCCCCGGATCATCCAGCATCTCCCCAACCGTACCCTGGCAGAAATTCAACCCATGGTACGGGCTTTCATGCATCGTCACGAAACGCTGCAACCCCGCCACCGTCCCCAGCACCCGAGTCACACCACGATACCCCGGCGGCGTATACGGATCGTGCGGGTGGCACGCCAACCGCACCTTCGCCGCCGTCGCCACCGGCACCACCGCCGCCAGGAACGTATCGATCCGCTCCCAGTTCTCATCCTCGCTCACGGTCCCGGCCAGGCCCGGCGCCACCGCCTGGTCCGCCTTCTCCCAGCGGAACGCCGCATTGCGCGACCCGCCACGACCCGCCTCCTTCTCGGTGCGCGGAATCCCAATCAGGTTCAGATTGTATTTCGCTGCCGGAATGCCCGCCGCGCCGATCCGCTCGATCAGCCGGCAGATCGAGTCCAACTCGCGCCGCCGCTCCGGATCACGACCCAGCAGCACATGCGGGCTTTGCGCCTGCTCGATCGGGCGTGAGGCCAGCGGCAACTGCACCATATCCAGCGTCAACCCAAACGATTCGACATGCTCGCGGACCCGCACCAAATCAGCCAAACTCCAGTCGTGCGGATTGCCCGGCGGATCGACGCAAACATGCGTGACCCCAAGCTGCGCCCACACCCGATAATCCTGATCATCGCGCGGCGCGATCTGCGTGCCGACATACATCCCCTGCCCTCCCCCAAGCCCGCATT
This sequence comes from uncultured Alphaproteobacteria bacterium, assembly GCA_963826975.1. GTDB lineage: Bacteria > Pseudomonadota > Alphaproteobacteria > Acetobacterales > Acetobacteraceae > Palsa-883. The sequence continues at coordinate 365,048 of CAWGZJ010000005.1, forward strand.
TCTCATACTCTCGCGGATGCTGGCTTGGTCCTTGCCGCGCCAACAGGTTTTCGCACCTCGCTTACACTCATTGGGCCAATACACCCGGTATTGGCGTCGGCGCGAAAACCCGTTGGCACGACAATGACCGGCGCCATCATCCCGCAACAGTATGAGAAATGCGGGCTACACGCCAACCGGCGACCCAACATAGGCCGCCGTCGGACGATACATCCGCCCGGTTTTCGCCTGCTCCATCGCCTGCGCCAGCCAGCCCGGCCCGCGCCCCACCGCGAACACCGCGGTGAACGCGTCGCGCGGAAACTCCAGCGCGTCCAGCAGCAACGCAGCCGCGATCTCCAGGTTCGCCGGCAGCCGACGCCCCGGCTTCACCCGCGCCAGCACCACTTGCAGCCGCCGCTCCACCTCATTGGCGAACTCCAGCCGGCTCGCCCCCGGACCCAGCCGGCGCAGCGCCGCACGAATCGCGGCCGACCGCGGATCGTTCCCGTCAGGGAACAGCCGATGCCCGAATCCCATCAGCCGTTCGCCGGCCACCAGCTTCCGTTCCAGCCACGCATCAAGGTCCTCAACCCAAGCCGCCTCATCCAGCAGATCGAGCGTCGGCCCCGGCGCCCCGCCATGCAGCGCCCCGGTAAACGCACACCACGCCCCAAGCGCCGCGGACACCAGCGACGCCCGCGTCGACGCCACCACGCGCGCGGTGAAACTCGACGCATTCAGCCCGCTGTCCATCATTACGGTGTAATACGCATCCAGCGCCGCCACCCGCACCGCATCTTGCGCCGTCCCGTGCGTCATGCGCAGCACATCCGCCGCAGTGCCCAACGACGCATCCGGCGCCACCGGCGCATCCCCCCGCCGCGCGCGGATCAGCGCCGGCACGCCCACACTCAACGCGCCGATGATCGCCGCCGGCGTGCTGTCATCCGCCAGCTCGGCCAGGCAACGCCGCACCGCCGCGTCCATCGGTCGCCGCGCCGCCCCGTCCAGCCACAACGGCAGCGCGGCAAACGCCGCCACCCTGGCCGCACCCAGCGCATCGCGCACGCCCGTGCGCGTCAGCCCGTCACCGGCAAATCCCTCCCACAGCAGCGCGATGGTGCCCTCATAGCCATAATCCACCACCAGGTCCGGCACCGCGACGCCACGCATCCACAGCATGTTGCGCTTCGGATCGGCGGTGCTCAGCACCGTCTCCGCCGCAACGACCCCTTCCAGCCCCGGCTGCATCCCGCCTCTCCCCCGTCGCGCCCCGATCATGGCCGCGTCGGCCGCCCGAGTCACACCGTCCGAGTCACACTGGCGGTCGATCTCGAACATCCCGGACGATTGACGCGGCCCCAGCCCAAGGTTACACCGCGCGCCCACCCGATCGCCCGCCCAGCGGGTTGCCGGATGCCCAGGTGGCGGAATTGGTAGACGCGCAGGTTTCAGGTACCTGTGGCCGCAAGGTCGTGGAAGTTCGAGTTTTCTCCTGGGCACCAGAAGCAGTTGTCAGTGATCGGTTTTCAGTTTTCAACCGCGGTGGATAGGCTTTGAGCAGCACGCAGTTCATGCCGGGCGGGACCAGTCAGTTGTCAGTGATCGGTTTTCAGTTGCCAGACGCGGCGGGTAAGCTTTGAGCAGCACGCAGTTCATGCCGGGCGGGACCATTCATCTGCATCGGCACGATCTGCCGGATGGGTTGGCGCTCGGGCCAGTCGTCGCAGTCGATACCGAGACGATGGGGCTCAATCCGCATCGCGATCGGCTCTGCCTGGTGCAGCTTTCCGGCGGCGATGGCCAGGCCCATCTGGTGCAACTGGTGCCGGCCGCACTCGGCGGGCACGGCTACGACTGCCCCAACCTGGCGCGCATGTTGGCCGACCCGGCGGTCGTCAAGCTGATGCATTTCGCGCGCTTCGACGTTGCGGTGTTGCAGCACTTCCTGGGCATCACCGTGGCGCCGGTGAAGTGCACGAAGATCGCCGCCCGCCTGGTGCGCACCTTCACCGACCGGCACGGGCTGAAAGACCTGTGCAAGGAGCTGCTGGGGGTCGACCTGTCGAAGCAGCAGCAGACCTCGGACTGGGGCGCGGTGACATTGACCGCGGAACAATTGGCGTACGCGGCCTCCGACGTGCTCTACCTGCATGCGCTGTGGGCGCGGCTCGAGGCACTGCTGACCCGCGAGGCGCGGCTTGATCTGGCGGAGGCCTGCTTCGCGTTCCTGCCCGCGCGGGCCAGGCTGGACCTGCTGGGCTACGAGGACCCGGACATCTTCCACCACTGAGCGCCGCCACCCCGGCGCGCCGCCCCGCCGGCCGGCGGGGCGTGAGATCACTCCATATTCAGCGGTGATCCAGCATGTTGACCGCGATGTTTCGTGGTCGATCGCTGATCGCCGCAACGTGATCAAGCCTCGGCCACCCCCCAGGGAATAAGTCTGCGACTGGCCGCGTCAGCCTTCATACGTCGCGGTCGGTATGGCACCGGCCAGGGAGGCGCAGGTGGTCTGGTGCGGACGGTATCGCAGAATACCGCCGCCTCCAGCCTTCCGTGGGCACCCTGGCGGTTTGCGCTCAGGCCAGATGGTCGCGTCCAACGTTTCAGGGACCGAGCAATGGCAGAAACCGCGTCGGCAACCATTACAGCCACTCAACTCGCACCGGCAGAGTGGCAATACAGTATAACGCTGGACGATACCGGCTCCACGGCCGTTGGCACGTTCTGGTTCGCGTGGGTACCCGGAGAGGACTTCCTGGACACCCAACCGGCCAATGTCACCAGCCCAGCAGGCTGGACAGGCACCATTACCAATGGCGGGTCGAACGATGGATTTGGCATCCGATGGGAAGCATCATCCGCGTCGGCCGATCTCCAGCCAAACGGCACACTCAGCTTTTCCTTCACCAGCGGTGACGCGCCGGCTGCCGTCTTCGGCAATTCCACCTTCCATCCCACGATGCAGGTGCTGAACGCGTTCATCTATACCGGCGCCCCGTTCGTCCCCGGGGACCCGGGCTTCAACCTCGTTGTAGCGCCGAAGTGCTTCCGCGCCGGCACCCGCATCCTGACGGAGCGTGGCGAAGTGCCAGTCGAGGAACTGCTTGTCGGCGAGCGGGTCCACACAGCGCTGGACGGTACCGCGGCGCCGATCGCCTGGATCGGCTACCGCGACGTGGACTGCGCCGGTCATCCGAAGCCGCGGCAGGTCTGGCCGGTTCGCGTCGCCGCCGGCGCGTTCGGGCCTCGGCGGCCGCACACCGATCTGTTCCTGTCACCGGATCACGCAGTCTATGTCAACGAGGTGCTGATCCCGATCAGGCACCTGATCAACGCCAGCACGATCACGCAGGTGCCGGTGGACCAGGTCACCTACTACCACATCGAACTTTCGCGGCACGACGTGGTGCTGGCGCAGGGCCTGCCGACGGAGACCTTCCTCGACATGAAGGACGGTTCCAACTACGCGAAACGTCCCGGCCCGATCCGTTTGTATCCGGATTTCACCGCCCGAATGTGGGAGGCGTTCGGCTGCGCGAGGCTGATCGTCACCGGGCCCGAACTCGCGGCCGCGCGTGCCACGGTGGGACGCTTCGCCACGGATCGCGCCGCCGCCTGAGTTGACGCCCCGCCAGGCGCGTCCGCCGCTCGAAACGCCTGCGCCGCCACGATCGGACCAGCCAGCGCAATCCGCGTTCTACGAGCGGCCGAAAGTTCCGACCCTTCACCCGTCATGGTCGGCGAAGGCCGAGACCTTATGAGCAGGATGCACGTCCATGTCGGTGGCTCATTCGCGGACGACGCCAGGCGGATTCTCGCAGCCAAGCAGCGTACGGAGGCAGGCAACCCGGCGGAGCCGGAAACCGATATCAGCTTCCAGGACTGGGAGACGTTCTTCCGCGTCCTGACGCCGACGCGCATCGCGTTGCTGCGGCACCTTCACGGGCATGACGTTCCGAGTATTCGGGCCTTATCCCAGGCGATCGGCCGGGATTATCGACGTGTCCATGGCGATGTCGAAGCGTTACTGGCGGCCGGCCTGATCGAACGGCGCAGGACGGCGCTGGCAACCGAATGGGATGATTCTGCTGCCGATATCGATGTCCCGGTTCCCGCTTGAGGTGGCCTGAACGGTAGCCGTGACTTGCGCTCTAAAGGGGGCATGCCAAGGCGGGCATGCCAACGCTGGCAGGAACGTCGCGCCGTCAGGTTCACCCGGATCGCGTCGGGTCCGGTACCGAGCTGGCCCCACGCGCCCTCTCGAACGTCCGCAGGTTCAGCCGGGCACTATTCCGCGCACCGCGCGAAACAGCATGGGGAAGCACCGCGGCCCGTCAGGCATCCCGGCCAAATATCCGGCCCGGACGTGCCGCTCGATCTCGCCGCGCACATCGTGCGGGAGTGCCATCAGCCGGCCCGCGACGCGCCCCTGGCCGCCAGCGAAAGTGGCCCAGTAGTCGGCGAAGGATGTGTAGTTGCAGTCGACGACGACAGGAACCTCGGTCACTTCGGTAAGGCCGGCTCTCCGCCACAACGCGGCCTGGCCGTTTGCCGTCGACAGCGGACGCCCCTTCATGAAGTCGCGCAGCGCGGCCATGCCAGGGTCGAGCACGGCACCGGTGTCCCAGACCAGGGAAGCGTAGGGCACGCCCCAGAAATCGTGCAGGGCGCATGCGACCACGCCGCCGGGCCGCGTCGCTCGCCGCATCTCGGCAACCGCCGGCTCCGCGTCCGGCAGGAGGTCGAGAACCAGGGTGGACACGACGGCGTCAAACGACCCGTCCTCGAAGCGCATGTGGCAGATATCGCCGAGTTCGTAGGTGATGTTCGCATGGAAGCGATGGCGGCGGGCAGCTTCCAGATAAGGTTCGGAGGCGTCGATCCCGACCACCCAGGTGCCGGAATCGGCCAGGGCCATTGACAGCACGCCGGTTCCGCAGCCCACGTCGAGCACGCGGCTTCCATGGGCGATGGACGCCACGGCAAGAAAGCGCGGCGCCAAAAGCGCACTCCACCGCCCCATGAAAGTTTCGTATGCGACGGAGTCGGTCCAAGCAGCCGGCATGTCAGGACACGCCATGTTGCACTCCCACTTCATGTGTTGGCCGCAACGCCAGGCCGGGGGAAAGTATACCATCCGATACTCGATGCCATCGTCGGACGGACGGGCGTGTTGTGCTTTTGCGACCTGGATCGCCGGGCCCGGGCGGAGCGAAGCGTGGTTCATTGCGGGATACACCACGTCATGATGGTGAGGATCGCGAATCGATATACGCACCTAACAAAACGAGATCGGTCCACTGGCATACCGACATCATTCCCTCAGGATGGTTGTCCGCACGCCCAGCCGACCGCTGACAGACACTAAGTGTCCGTCCGGAAGGTTATTGAGTCTCCTGAGTTGGTCAGGCGTGTCGGCTTGAGCGCATTGGGTTGCGAACCAGCCAATTCCCGGCGCGGGTTCGCAGGCTACCGCGCGTGGACACGGCAGCACGCCATATCAAGTTAGACGCCGGCGTGGCAACATCGCCGCGCGAAGCGCCATGGTCTTGCCTTCTCTGCGCGCTCTGCGCCTCTGCGATCTCTGCGTTAACGCTTCCTTGCGTGCAACAGGCACAAGTTCAACCCGTCGAAACGACGCCCTGCCGCCCACAGCGAACCTGTCGTGCGGTTGGCACTACGGCATTAACGCAGAGATCGCAGAGACGCAGAGATCCCCCGGGTCAAGCGCCCGAGGGCAGGTTCCGAGAAGCCAAGACCATGGCGCTTCGCGCAAAAGCACACACGGTGGTTCTCCCCGTTCCTCCCGCGGTACCCGATGGCGTCCATCTCGCATCGCTCGCTCGCCGACGCCGAGAAAGTCTCGCAATGATTGATGAACCCTCCGGACAGACTCTTTAGAGTGGGATGCGGGAATTCCGGCCAGGGACGCGACGAGCGACCAGGCAACGCGATCGGCACCGATCAGCCGCTCCGCCCCCGTAAACAGTTGGCACGATTTTTGTCCAGCGCCCACAAATCCGCTATGCTGTCATTGACCCCGGCGGCCGGAACGCCGTACAGGGTGCTGCACCGCAGCAGGGAGACGACCACGCCATGACAGCCGCCGTCGCGACAGCCCACGCCGATCTCGTCGCGACAGGTCGCGCAGATCTCGTCGCGACAGTCCGCGCCGATCTCGACGTTGCGCGTGCCGTGCTCGGCACCGAGGCGGCCGGATTGCGCGCCCTGGCTGCCGGCCTGGACGACAGCTTCACCCGTGCGGTCGAACTGCTGGACGGCGCCACCGGGCGGGTCGTGGTCAGCGGGATGGGCAAGTCCGGCCACGTGGCGCGCAAGATTGCGGCGACCTTGGCCTCCACCGGCACCCCGGCGCTGTTCGTCCACCCCGCCGAGGCCTCGCACGGCGACCTTGGGATGATCGTCGCCGGCGACGTGGTGCTGGCGCTGTCCAATTCGGGCGAGACCGCGGAACTGGCCGACCTGGTGGCGCACACCCGCCGGTTCGGCCTGAAGCTCATCGGGATCACCGCGCGGGACGGCTCGGCGCTGGCGACCGCCGCCGACGTGGCGCTGCTGCTGCCGGCAGCGGCGGAGGCCTGCCCGATGGGCCTGGCGCCCACCACCTCTACCGCCATGCAGATGGCGCTGGGCGACGCACTGGCGGTGGCGTTGCTGACGCGGCGCGGGTTCACCGCCGGCGACTTCCGCCAGTTCCACCCCGGCGGCAAGCTGGGCGCGCGGCTGCGCCGGGTGCGCGAACTGATGCATGTCGGGGAAGCCGTGCCGCTGGCGCCGCCCGACATGCCGATGGACCGCGCGCTGCTGCTGATCACCGAGAAGCGGTTCGGCTGCCTCGGGATCACCGATCCAGGCGGGCGCCTGGTCGGCATCATCACCGACGGCGACCTGCGCCGCGCCATGGGGCCGGACCTGCTGGTCCGCCGAGCCGCCGAGGTGATGACCACGTCGCCACGCACCATCGGCCCGGAAGCGCTGGCCGCCGAGGCGCTGCACGCAATGAACGCCCGCGAACGCCTTATCACCAGCCTGTTCGTGGTGGACACCGGCGGCCGGCCAGTCGGCATCCTGCACGTGCACGACCTGCTGCGTGCCGGGATCGCCTGAGCGCCAGGAAGTGGACGAAGCGGACACAGCCATGGCGAACCCTCCAGTCTCCACCCATTCTCCGGCGGCCCGCTCGCCTGCGCCCCGCTCCGCCGAGCCCCGTCCGGCCGCCCCCCGCTCCGCCGAGCCGCGTTCCGCCACGCCCCGCTCCGCCGAGCCTCGCTCCGCCCAGCCCCGTTCCGCCGAGCCCCGTTCCGCCGAAGCCGTCAGCGCGGGGCGGACGCTGATCGCCGCATCCGACAGAACGCGCCGACGGGCGCACGTGCGGGACCTGGAGCGGCGGCGCCACATGATCATGCTGGCAAAATGGGTCCTGCCTGCCGTGGCGCTCGCCCTGCTGTGCACCGTTGCGGCGTGGCCCGAGGTCGAGCGGCTCGAAACCAGCGCGCGGATCGCCGGCGCGCGCGTCATGGCCGACGTGGCCGCCGCGCGGGTGACCGGCGCGGTCTACCACAGCATCGATGCGCAAGGCCGGCCCTACACGCTGACCGCGACCGTCGCCCAGCAGGATGGTCCCGAGCGCATCAACCTGACCACGCCGAAGGGTGACATCACCTTGCAGAACGGCACCTGGATGATGGTGAAGGGGAAGCAGGGCGTGTTCATCCAGCACAAGAACCTGCTCGACCTGTCGCACGACGTCACCCTGTACCGCGACGACGGCACGACATTGGTGACCGCCAGCGCGTCGCTTGACCTGACCCGCGGAGCGGCGGCCGGTGCCGACCCGGTGCACGCCGAAGGGCCGTTCGGCACGCTCGACGCGCAGGGCGGCTTCACCGCCACCGACAAGGGAACCTCGATCGAGTTCGCCGGCCCGGCAACAATGGTGCTGAACGGCGCGACGCCGGGCGGGCCAAAATGACCCGGCTGGCCGGTGGGTTCGGCCTGCTGCTGGTCTCGGCGCTGGTCGCCGCCAGCCACGCCGCGTCCGCGCAGCCGCTCGATCTGTCGCAGGGCGGCCCGATCACGATCACCGCGCGCGACGGTCTCGAATGGCACCAGGCGCAGCAGGAGGTGATCGCCCTCGGCGATGCGCGCGCGGTGCGCCAGAACGTAACCGTCACCGCCGACCGGCTGATCGCCTTTTACCGCAAGAAGGCCGAGCCTAATGCATCCCAGCCGGGCACATCCCAACCGGGCACATCCCAACCGGGCACATCAACACAAAGCGGCGCCCAAGGTCACCTGACGGCGGGGCAACCGGGGGCGGGGCAGCCGGTGGCGGCGCACCCGGCGGCGGCGCAATCGGGCCTCGCCGCGGCGGACGCCGAGGATAACGGGGGCACCGAGATCTATCGGCTGCGGGCCGAGGGGAACGTGCATATTTTCACCGCCACCGACCACGCCCAGGGCGACGCCGCGGTCTACGACATCGACCAGGCGGTGATGGTGATGACCGGACACAACCTGCGGCTGACCACGCCGAACGATGTGCTGACCTCGCGCGACACGATGGAATACTGGCCGCAGAAGCACATGGCGGTGGCCCGCGGCAACGCCGTCGTCGTCACCAAGGACGCGCGCCGTGTCGCCGCGGACGTGCTGGTCGCCTACACCACCCCCACGGCAACCCCAGGGGCACAAGGCGCGGCCTCGGGACCCGCGAAACCTCCATCGAAGCCCACTCCGGCCAGCTCGCCGCCCGGATCCCACCCAGCCGGCTCCAACGATGACCTGCAATCGTCGGGCAAGCTCGAGAAGGTCGAGGCGTTCGGCCACGTCTCGGTCCGCACCCCGACCGACACCGCGATCGGCGAACGCGCCGTCTATGTCCCGGATACCGGCATCGCGCGGCTGGCGGGCAACGTGCGCATTACCCGTGGCCAGAACCAACTGGATGGGCAGGAGGCGGAGGTGAACATGAACACCGGTATCGCGCGCCTGCTGCGCAGCGATGCGGAACGGGTGACCGGGCTGATGGTGCCGAACGACGCCAGCAACCGCGACCTGTCGAGCCTGGGAAACCAGCCGCCCGGTACTGCCAATCAATCGGGCAATCAAGCGGGCAATCAAGCGGGCACGCAACCGGGCACTCAAACGGGCAAACACCCGGGCAGCCAACCGGCCAACCAGTCCGGCGCCCAATCCGGCAATGCGTCCGCCAGCCAACCCGGCAGTCCACCCGGCGACCTACCCGCCAGCCCGCCCAGCGCCAGCAACCCCACCGGAGGCCACCCGTGACCGACACCACCGAGTTCCGCGTCGTGCCCGGCACGGCCGGGCTGATGGCACATGGCGTCGGCAAGACCTACAAGCGCCGCCCGGTGGTGCGGAACGTCTCGATCAACGTGCACCGCGGCGAGGCGGTCGGGCTGCTGGGGCCGAACGGCGCCGGCAAGACCACGACGTTCTACATGATCATCGGCCTGGTGCATCCCGACACCGGCTGGATCAGCCTGGACGGCACCGAGATCACCACCCTGCCGATGTACCGCCGTGCCCGCCTGGGCATTGGCTACCTGCCGCAGGAGGCCAGCGTGTTCCGTGGCCTGACGGTCGAGCAGAACATCATGGCCGCCCTTGAGGTGGCCGAGCCCGAGCCGGACCGGCGTCATCAGATGCTGGATGAGCTGATGGCGGAGTTCGGCATCAGCCACCTGCGGCGCACCGGCGCGCTGGCATTGTCGGGCGGCGAGCGGCGCCGCGTCGAGATCGCCCGCGCGCTCGCCACCCAGCCAAACTACATCCTGCTCGACGAGCCGCTGGCCGGCATCGACCCGATCGCGGTCAGCGAAATCCGTGAGCTGGTCTCCCACCTGAAGCACCGCGGCATCGGCGTGCTGATCACCGACCACAACGTGCGCGAGACGCTCGGGTTCATCGATCGTGCCTACATCATGCATGACGGCAAGGTGCTGATGGAGGGTCGTCCCGCCGAGGTCGTGGCGCACCAGGATGTGCGCCGCGTGTACCTTGGGGAAAGGTTCAGCCTCTAACATGGTGCCATGAACACCCTGCTTTCCTGGTCCGGCCGGTTTTCCCGGCACGGACCACCAGCGCCCGGATTGCGCAAATGGCGATAGGTCCGCGCCTCGACCTGCGCCAGTCGCAGACGCTGGTGATGACGCCGCAGCTTCGCCAGGCGATCAAGCTGCTGCAGTTTTCCAACATCGAGGTGGGCGCGTTCGTCGAGGAGGAGCTGGAGCGCAATCCGCTGCTGGAGCGTGACGAGCGTGACCAGGGGATGCCCGCCGAACGGGCCGCGCCGGATCAGGTGGTGGGCGTCAACGGACACGCGACGGACGCCGCCGAGATGGCGCGCTCGGAAATCCTGCCGACCGAGGCAGCCTCGCCGCTGGATATGGGCGACGCCGAGACATACGACGCCGGCGGCGCGGCGGACGGCGCGCCGAGCAGCTTCGCCAAGGACAGAAGCGGCGGCAGCGCGGATTTCAGCGATGACGATCGCGATATCGGCGATTTCGCGGAAACCCGCCGCAACCTGCGCGATTACCTGGGCGAGCAGCTTCGGCTGAGCTTCAACGACCCGGTGGACCGGATCATCGGCGCGCACCTGATCGCGCTGCTGTGCCCGGCCGGGCGGCTGACGGCGCGGCCAGAGGACATCGCCACGGCAATGGCAATCCCGCTGGAGCGCGTCGAGGCGGTGCGCGCGGTCATGCTGCGCTTCGATCCCGTGGGCCTGTTCGCCGTCGACCTGCGCGAGTGCCTCGCGGCGCAACTCGCCGAGCGCAATCGGCTGGACCCGGCGATGGCGACGCTGCTGGACAACCTGGAACTGCTGGCGCGGCGCGAGACGCGGCGGCTGATGGCGCTGTGTGGCGTCGACGCCGAGGATCTGACGCAGATGATCAGCGAGATCCGCGCGCTGGATCCGAAGCCCGCCGCCGGCTTCGACACCATGCCGGCACAGTCGGTGGTGCCCGATCTGCTGATGCGGGCGATGCCGGACGGCACCTGGTTCATCGAACTGAACCCGGAAACCCTGCCCCGCGTGCTGGTGAACGAACGGTTCTACGCGCGCGTGGTGCCGCGGGCGGGCAAGGAGGACAAGGCGTTCCTGAGCGAACAGCTGGCCAGCGCCAACTGGCTGGTGAAGTCGCTGCAACAGCGCAGCCAGACCATCCTGAAGGTGGCGGTGGAGATCATCCGCCAGCAGGATGCGTTCTTCCGCCACGGCGTGGCCTATCTGCGCCCGCTGATCCTGCGCGATATCGCCACCCTGGTGGAGATGCACGAGAGCACGGTCAGCCGCGTGACGGCGAACAAATACATGGCAACGCCACGCGGGACGTTCGAGCTGAAGTATTTCTTCACCACGGCGATCTCGGCGACCATGGGTGGCGACGCGCACTCGGCCGAGGCGGTGCGTCACCGGATCCGCACGATGGTCATCAATGAGCCGCCGGACGCCGTGCTGTCGGATGACGCGATCGTTGTGGCGCTGCGCGAGGAAGGCGTGGACATCGCCCGGCGGACCGTGGCCAAATATCGCGAGGCGCTGCGCATTCCCAACTCCGCGCAGCGCAAGCGCGAGAAGGCCGTGCCGGCCTGACATAAGGCGGCCCCACGGCCTCCCCGCCCAACGAACGCGGGAGAAGAGCCATGCAGATCACGGTTTCCGGCAAGCAGGTCGACCTGTCAGACGCGCTGCAAACGCGCGTCGTCGCCCAACTTGATGGTGTCGCCGGCAAATACTTCGATCATGCGCTGGAGGCGCACGTGACGTTCGGCCGGGCACGCAGCTTCTTCACCTGCGACATCAACCTGCATGCCGGGCGCGGCCTGACGCTGCGCGCCGAGGGCGAGGCGGCGGACGCGCACGGCGCATTCGACGACGCCGCGGAACACATCGCCAAGCGCCTGCGCCGCTACCGCCGCCGGGTGAACGACCACGCGCGCGACCTTGCCAATCGCGAGCGTGGGGAAGCGGCGCGGCAATACATGCTGCGCCAGGAAACCGACGCCGACACCGGCCGTGGCACGAATGGCGGTGGGAACGGCGCCCTCGCCAGGGTGATCGCCGAGCATCCGGTGGAAATCCTGCGGCTGACGCTTGACGAGGCGCTCATGCACCTCGATCTGCAGGACCAACTCGTCTTGATGTTCCGCGACCGTCACAGCGGCAGGGTGAACGTGGTGTATAGAAACGGTGATGGAATGTTAGGCTGGATCGATCCCGCGACGTAGTGGTTGTTCCAACGGCCCCAAACATTAACGCACGGGCCGCTACACCCCGTCATACCGGCGAAGGCCGGTATCCACGACTTTTTTTGCCGCAGCGAAGCCGAGCCGTGGATAACGCCGATCGCCGCCACCCGGGCAAACGCCCAAAGGAACGCCTCGGTCCACTCTTCGTGGCCGAGGCGTGGCGATAGCCAGGAGAAATGCACGCGGTTGTAGGCAGCCTGGACCTGCCTCGGACGCGACCCTTGCTCTGTCGTTACGTCGCGGGCCGCTGCCGCAATCGCGCGTCGGCTCAGTGCACCAGCGCGGGCATCATCTCATGCTGCACGATCAGCGCCATCGCTACATCCAGCCCACCCGTCAGCGCCATCGGCGTGCCGTTCGCGGCGTGGATGGCAAAACCCTGGGTGCCGTTGACCTCGACTGGCTTCACATACGCGATGCGCGCAATGCCCAGTTCGGCAAGCTGCTCCGCGGAGATGTGGCGAATGTCAACGTTGACCGGCATCACAAGCTGCTCGGTCGAGTCATCGCTGTTGTTCTGTCTGTCGGTATTCATTGTCAAAGTCCTTTCCCGTCCCCGGCCCGCTGTCGCGGCACCGGTATTCCCAGGCACTCGCTTGGTCGCCGTTCGTCACTTGGCGCTGGTGTCAACCGTCCGCACGCGCGCCGGCATGCTGGTCTGCGTCGGCCGGCTGATCTCGATCGTGCGCACCCGCGTTTCCGGTTGCGGTCGCGCCAAGTCGATATGCAGCAGGCCGTTGTCGAGCCAGGCCCCTTTCACCTCGATCCCCTCGGCCATCACGAAAGCCCGCTGAAACTGCCGCGCGGCAATGCCGCGATGCAGAAACACACGCCCCTGGCTGTCGTCCGCCTGGCGGCCGCGGATCACCAGTTGGTTGTCCTCCTGGGTCAGCTGCAGCTCGTCCATCGTAAACCCGGCAACAGCGAGCGTAATGCGCAGCCCGTTCGGGCCAATCTGCTCGATGTTGTAGGGCGGGTACCCGTCGTTCGAAGCCTTCGACGCACGCTCGAGCATCTGTTCGAGATGGTCGAAACCCAAAAACAGCGGCGAGGTAAACACCCTGGGCGTCATAAGCTCCCTCCTACGAGCGAAGCGCTACCGAAACCCTTACGGCATCCCGGTAGCGCACTATTTTGGAGCGCCTGCGCCGGATGCAAGGCCCGCAAGGCCGCCACGCGACGGAAGCAAGGCCGGGGCGCTGCCCCGGACCCCGCCAGGGGGCTTTGCCCCCCTGGACCCCCCACCAAAGGCGGAGCCTTTGGGATCCATTCATTTTGTTTGGGGCACGGGAGAGGGCACTGGGCCGGCCTGGGCTCTCTCCCGTGCCCCAAACAACGGACGGGTTCCAAGGGCTCCGCCCTTGAAGGGGCTTGGGCCGCGAAGCGGACCAAGGGGGCAGAGCCCCTTGGTGGGGTCCGGGGCAACGCCCCCGGCCTTGCTTCCGTCGCGTGGCCGGTTTGTGGACGTTGATCCGATGGGGCCGGGAAGCTAAATGCGCGGGATGCTCGATACGATTGGCGAAAAGCTGCCCATCCTATTGGTCCCCGACCCGATCCTGAAGGCCAAGTGCCGGCGGGTCGGGCCGCAGGACGACGAAGTGGTGCGTGCGTTATTGCCGCGCATGTTCGCCACGATGTACCAGGCGCCTGGCATTGGCCTGGCGGCGCCGCAGGTCGGCCAGAAGTTGCGGTTTATCGTGGTCGATGTTCAGCCGAACGAGGTGCGCCGGCCGATCGCGCTGATCAATCCGGAGATTGTCGCGCGCAGCAGCGAATTCGCAACGCGCGAGGAGGGTTGCCTGTCGTTGCCCGGCCAGTACGCCGACATCACCCGCCCCGCGCGGGTGAAGGTGCGATACCTGGACGAGACCGGCGCGCGCCACGAGATCGAGGCCGAGGGGTTGCTGTCGGCGTGTCTGCAGCACGAGATCGATCATTTGGATGGTGTATTGTTCGTTGACCACCTGTCGGCACTGAAGCGCAACATCATCCTGCGCCGGCTGGCCAAGGAGTTGCGTCAGAAGCGCGATGAAGAGCGGTAGCCGTGGCATGCGCCTGGGCTTCATGGGCAGCCCCGATTTCGCCGTCCCGGCGCTGACGGCGCTGCATGACGCGGGGCATGTCGTTGCGGCGGTGTATTGCCAGCCGCCGCGGCCGGCCGGGCGTGGGCAGGCGGTGCACCCGTGTCCGGTGCAGTTGGCTGCCGAGCGGCTGGGGCTGGAGGTACGAACGCCGGCGCGGTTGCGTGGTGATGCGGCAGCGCAGGCAGACTTCGCGGCACTCGCGCTCGATGCCGCGGTGGTTGTGGCCTATGGGCTGATCCTGCCACCGGAATTTCTGACTGCGCCGCGGCACGGTTGCCTGAACATCCATGCCTCGCTGCTGCCGCGCTGGCGTGGTGCCGGGCCGATCCAGGCGGCGATCCTCGCGGGCGATACCGAAACCGGCGTGACCATCATGCGCATGGACCAGGGGCTGGACACCGGGCCGATGTTGCTGCGCGAGGCAGTGCCGATCGGCGCGACAACGACCGCCGCGGATCTGCACGACGCGCTGTCGAAGATCGGCGCGCGACTGGTTCTGAGCGCGTTGGCGGACGACCCGCCGCCGGTGCCGCAGCCCGCCGCGGGTGCAACCTACGCACCGAAGCTGACCCGAGCGGACGCGCGGATCGACTGGACGATGGACGCGATGGCGATCGAGCGGCGTGTGCGGGCATTCGATCCATGGCCGGGCACATTCACTCTGTTGGAGGGTACCATGCTGAAGGTGTTGCGCGCGGCGGTGGCCGAGGGAGATGGCGAGCCTGGCGTGGTGCTGGATGACCGGCTGACCGTTGGTTGCGGCAGCGGAGCGTTGCGCTTGACGCGCGTGCAACTCGCCGGTCGAGCGCCGCTGGACGCCGACGCATTCTTGCGCGGACATGCCGTGGCTGCCGGCACGCGGCTCGGTCGATGATGCGCCCAGACCGCCGCCGCGCCGCCCGCTGCTGCCCTGACCGCCGCCGCCCAGACGGCCGCCACGCCGCGCCCACGCTGACCGCGCTCCCGGTGACCGCGCTCGCGGTGACCGTCCCATGAGCCGCGTCGCCGTTCTGGGCGCCGGCGGCATCGGCTGCGGTGCGGTCGCACTGCTGAGCGAGCGCGGACACACCCCAGTGCTATGGTCGCCGTCCGGGCGCGGTACCGCCGCCTTCGCCGATGGCCGGGCGTTGCAGGCGGAGGGCAACCTCACCGGCCAGTATCACCCCGTGATTGCCGCCGATTGCGCCGCCGCGCTGCGTGATGCGGACGCGGTGATGCTGGCCGTGCCAGGCTATGGCCATCGCGCCGTGCTGGACCAAGTCGCGGTAGATCTGCGATCCGACCAGCCGGTGATCATCAGCTCACACATGTCGCTCAGCGCGTTGTACCTCGCGCGGCGCCTGGCGGCCCGCGGCGTGCGCGCGCCAATCGCCGCATGGGGCACCACCATCACCACCGGCCGCCGCCTGCCGGGCGCCGCCGTGCGCGTCTCCAACATTCGCGAGAAAGTCGACATCGCCGTGCTGCCGCGGGCCGACATCGACGCACTGACCGCCCTGTGCACCGAACTGTTCGGCAACCGTTTCGTGCCGCGTGACGACCTGATCGCCGTCTCGCTCAGCAACGTCAATCCGCAGAACCACCTCGGCATTGCGCTGTGCAATTTCACCCGCATCGAGAAGGCCGAGCCGTGGGCAAACTGGAGCGGCCTGACGCCATCGGTCGGGCGGTTGATCGAGGCGCTGGATGCGGAACGACTTGCCGTCGCTGCCGCCTACGGCGCGGAGGTTCGCACCGTGCGAGATCACTTTCACCTGTCGTTCGGCGTGCCGCACGGCCCGGTGGGCGATGCCGGCGCGATCCTCGCGGCGCGCGACCCGAATCCGGGCCCGGCCAGCCTGGAAACGCGTTACATCACCGAGGACGTGCCGTTCGGCCTGGTCTCCAGCACGGTACTGGCCCGCATAGCCGGCGTCGCGATGCCGTTACACGAAGCCGGCATCGCAATGTTTTCCGCGCTATACGGCAGGGATTTCCGCGCGGAGAACGATCTGCTGCCGGAACTGGGATTGGATGGCCTGTCGGTGGACAAGCTGCGGCACCTGGCCCGCGGCTAAAGCGTGCTCGCCGTCGCAAATGTACACCTCTCCCGCCCTTCTTCGCGGGAGAGGTCGAGGCGCAAAGCGACGAGGGTGAGGGTCGTGCAGCACCGCGACGATCACCCGTGTCGCGTCGCTCCCCGACCTCCGCCGCGAAGAGCGGGAGACGTGTACCCCACTCACCCACCCCCCTAATAAACATACCCCGCCTTCGTCATCCACGCCCGCGCCTGCTCCATATCGAGCGGGATCGGCTTCAACACGTCATGGTCGTACTCAGGCGCCGACCACGGCATCGCCACCGTCCCAGGATGACCCAGTCCCGCGGCGATCTCCTGCACGATCTGCTCGCGCGGCATCGCATAGCTGATCGCCTTGCGGATACACACCGCGGCGTCGAACGCGCGCGAGGGGTCCTGCTTGCCGAGCGGTGTCTCGACGCCCGTACCAAACACCGGATGCCGCAGATTATAACAGATGTGCTGCCATTTGTATGAATCGTATCGGGCAACCTTGCCCCAACTCGCATCGATCGTGCTCAGCAACGACCCGATATCGTACATCGGATCATGCGCGTCGATATCGCCCGACTTCAACGCGCTAAGCACGGCGTCAGTACCGTTGATGTTAACCACATAGAACGTTTTCACGTTCCCGGTCATCGGCTTCCAGTACTTCTCATTGCGCGTGAATTTGTACGCCTTGCGCGATGGATCGTAGCCGGCGGGAATCCACGGCCCAGTCCCGATGCCGCCATGCGCGGTGTAGCTGTTCCCATCCAAGGTCTTCACCGTGTAGGTGCCAAGCCAGGTGCTGGCAACATGGCCGCGCATCGCCTCCGGCTTGATGTCCTTGTAGGCGTGCTCCGGCATGATCGCGACCGAGCTGAGAATCAGCTCATGGAACAAAATCGAGTAGTTCGGCAGATCAACGGTGATCTCCAGCGGCCCCGTCACCTTGTAAGCGTCGGTGGACCCGAAGGTCGCCATCGCATTGCCCTGCACCGCGCTCGCATAAGCCTTGTTCATGATCACATCCCAGGTGAACTTGACATCGGCGGCGGTGAATTTCTCGCCGCTGTGCCAGGTCACCCCGGGCCGCAGCTTGATCACATGATGCTTGCCGTCCGCCGAGCTGGTCACGCTTTCGGCCAATCCCGGAACCAGCTTCTTGGTCTCCCACGAATTCATACTCAAGCAATTGGTTGTAGACCGGCCCGAAGATGTTCGATTCATGATAGCCGATGGTGTACATCGGGATCAGCGACGACGGCGGCGGCCAGGACGCAAACGCCGCGGTCGCGCTGTCGCCGGCGCCCGCGATGGTCCATTTTTCCGGCTGCGGGAAGAACACCGGGTTGAATGTTGTGCCATCGAATCCGCTCAGCTTCGGGTTCACCGCGATGGCGTCCTCCGGGTAGAACAGGATGGTCATCGGTTCGGTGTCGTACCAGCGCTTCTCGAACGCGTGGATCGACGCCATGCGCGCCGCCGGCTCAATCGCGCTGGCATAATCGTCCATTGTCTTGTCCAGGACCGGATCGTTGACGTAGTAGAAATTCGGACCATTCGGCGGCACCAGGCTGCTGCGGAACAGCGAGTTCGGCAGCGGCGTGATCGAGCTGTAGTAGTAACGCTCCAGATACGAATCCCAGCCGCCCTCCGGGTGGGTCTTGCCGGAGCCTTTGGTGCGGCGCGAGGCGATCGTCGGGAAATCCACGTAACTTGAAATCACGTCAATCCCGAGCTTGGACATCTGCTGTGCCGCGAGCGTGCCCCAGATCATGCGGGCAGGCTGGTTGTTCGGGATCATCATGTAGAGCTTGAAGAACGGCGGTGCCGCGCGTGCCGACCGGATCACCGCCGGCGCCGCCAATACCGCAGCGGTGCCGCCGGCGGTCTTCAAAAACCCACGCCGCCCAACACCGTTCATGCCAGCGCTGTTCTTGCCAGCGCCGTGCGTCATCGTGCCGCGCATAATCCGCCCCCTGTTGCTTACACGCAGTATGCGCGAGCCACATCGGTTCTTGTCAACGCCGGCGCCGTTCCATTAGGCTTTCATGGTGGGCATCTTCCGATATCTGGTCCGGCGATTGCTGTTTTCAGCGGTGCTGATACTCGGCGTCAGCGCCATCATCTTCTTTCTGCTGAACGCCATCGGCAATCCGGTCGACGTGCTGATGGCGGACAATCCCGGCATCACCGACGAAGCGCTGGCCGCGGTGAAGGCATACTATCACCTCGACGCCAGTCAGGGACACCGCTACCTGATCTGGCTGGGCAATGTCGCGCGGCTGAATTTCGGCACCTCCATCACCACCAACCAGCCGGTCGGCGGCATGCTGCTGACTTGGGGCGCGGAGACGCTGAAATTGCAGATCCCAGCGATCATCCTGGCATTGCTGTTGTCGATCGGCTTCGCGTCGATCGCCGCAATGCGGCAGTACAGCCGACTGGATTTCGGCGTGATGACCTCGGCGCTGCTTGGCCACTCATTGCCGGGATTCCTGCTGGGCGTGCTGCTGATCCTGATCTTTGCTTATTGGCTGGGCATATTTCCGAGCTACGGTGCGTACTCGACACGCAATCCGCTGCTCGGCAGTACCGTCATTGACGGGCTGTGGCACATGGTGCTGCCGTTGACGATGCTGACGATCTTCAACACCGCGACGCTCACGCTGCTGCTGCGTGCCAATCTGGTCGACGTGCTGCGACAGGATTTCATCATGGCGGCACGTGCGTCCGGCCTGCCGGAGCGGCGCGTGGTGTTCCACCATGCGCTACGCAACGCGATCATTCCGGTGCTGACCTATCTCGGTATCCTGTTCGGCCTGATGCTGGCCACCGCGCCGGTGACGGAATCGGTGTTCACCTGGCCGGGCGCCGGCGCATTGTATCTCGCGGCCATCCAGGCGCTGGACTACCCGGTGATCATGGGTGAGACGCTGGTGGTCACCGTCATGCTGGTCGGCTTCACGCTGCTGACCGATCTCGCCTACGTGCTGATCGACCCTCGCATTCGGCTGGATTGAGAAGGTGACGGCGCCAACACAGCAACTTCGCCCACCCGGCCAATTGCGCCAGGGCTGGCAGCGACTGCGCCGCAACCGATCCGGCATGCTGGGCGTCATCCTGATTGCAATCGTTGTCGCAACGGCACTGATCGGACCATGGATCGCGCCCTACGCACCGAACGACCAGTCGGCGATGCTCAGCTTCACAGCGCGCGGCGCGCCAAGCTGGGCACATCTTTTCGGTACCGATCGAAACGGCTACGATGTGCTTACGCGGGTGATCTACGGCGCGCCGACCGCACTTGCCGTGGGGCTCGGCGCGATGCTGGTGGCAGCGCTGATCGGCATTCTGATAGGCGGCATTGCCGGATATCTCGGCGGCGTTGCCGATGAACTGCTGATGCGGCTGACCGAGTTCTTCCTGGTAATCCCGGTCTTCGTAATGATCCTGGCCGTGGTGCGCCTGTTCGGCATCGTCGTTGTCGGCACCTGGCTGGAACGCGTCCCCTACCTCAATCTGACGACCATCGTCCTGCTGCTCGGGATGTTCGGCTGGCCGCCGATCGCACGTTTGTCACGCGCGGAGTTCCTGCGCCTGAAGGGCATGGATTTTGTCGAGGCAGCGCGCTGCATCGGCGCCCAACCCCGCGACATCCTGTTCCGCCACATCCTGCCCAACGCACTGCCCTCGCTCGCCGTGGTCATCGCGTTGGGCATCGGCGGCGCCATTCTGTCGGAATCGATGATCAGCTTCCTGGGCTTCGGCGATCCCAAAGCGGTCAGTTGGGGACAGTTGCTGTATTTCAACTACCAGGTGCTGAAGGTCTCGCCCTGGGCCGTTCTGGCACCCGGCGGCGCGATCTTCCTGACCGTGCTGGGCTTCAACCTGCTGGCCGATGGCCTGTCCGATGCGTTCAACCCGCGACTGAAGCAATGACGCACACCTGCTGACGGTCGATGGGCTGAAGGTGCATTTCTTCACGCAGTCGGGCGTCGCGCCGGCGGTGGACGGGATCGACTTCGCGATCCGTCCGCGCGAGACGCTCGGCCTGGTCGGCGAGTCCGGCAGCGGCAAGACGATGGCGAGCCTCGCGGTGCTGCGCCTGGTGCCACCGCCGGCGCGCATCGTCGGCGGCTCGTTGCATTTCCAGGGACGTGACCTGCTGGCGCTGGACGATGCGTCGATGCGTCGCCTGCGCGGCAAAAGCATCGCGATGATCTTCCAGAACCCGGCATATTCGCTGAACCCAATCCTGACGATCGGCGACCAGCTTATCGAAATCCTGCGCTGGCATCAGGACATTTCCCGCGCCACCGCGCGCGATCGTGCCGCGGAGCTGCTGCGCCTGGTCGGAATCGCCGATCCATTGCACCGGCTGCGGCAGTTCCCACACGAACTCTCCGGCGGCATGAAACAGCGCGTCTGCATTGCCCGCGCGCTGCTGTGTAATCCGGCGCTGGTTCTCGCCGACGAACCCACCACCAATCTGGATGTCACCATCCAGGCGCAGATCCTCGACCTACTGGAGGAACTGCGCGAACGGCTGCACATGGCGATGCTGCTGGTGTCGCACGACATGGGGCTGGTGGCGCGCATGGCGCACCGCATCACCGTGGTCTACGCCGGGCGTACCTGCGAAACCGCTGATGTACGCAGCATCTTTCATGCGCCGCTGCATCCGTATACGCGCGCGTTGCTGGACAGCGCGCCGCGTGTCGATCATGACTACGAGCACGAGGCGCGCCCCGCGTTGCGGACGATCGGCGGCCGCATTCCCAACCTCGCCGCGCCACCCAGCGGCTGCCGCTTCCACCCGCGTTGCCCGGAAGCCGCGCCGGAATGTGCGCGGCTGCGGCCCGAACCGATGCAGGTGGCGCCTGGGCATATCGTCAGTTGCCTGAAGCGCGGCAGCCCCGGTGTCGCAGATATGGGTGTCGCGGATATGGGCGCGTCGGCGTGACACCGCTGGTGCGCGTCGAGCATCTGCTGAAACGCTACCCGGTCCGCCGGCGCGGCATACTGGGCGGCCGCACCGTGGGCCAGATCAGTGCGGTGGACGACGTGTCTTTCAGCGTCGCCGCCGGCGAGGCCCTGGCGCTGGTCGGCGAAAGCGGCTGCGGCAAGACCACCACCGCGCGCAGCATGCTGCATCTGGTTCCGGCGACCTCGGGGCAGGTGTGGTTCGACGGCAAGGACGTGCTGTCGGTGTTTCGCGCCAACGACCGCGCCGCCGCGCTGCGGGTACGGCGCGGCATGCAATACATGTTTCAGGACCCGTATCTCTCACTTAATCCGCGCTGGACCATCGGCCAGACCCTGCGCGAACCGTTCCGCGTGCATCGCCACGCACCGCAACCGGAATGGAGCGACCGCATTGCCGCGCTGCTGGAACGCGTCGGTCTCGAACCGGCGCATGCCTGGCGCTACCCGCATGAATTCAGCGGCGGCCAGCGCCAGCGCGTCGGCGTCGCCCGCGCGCTGGCGGTGGAGCCGCGCTTCCTGGTGCTCGACGAACCGGTGTCCTCGCTCGATGTCTCCGTGCGGGCACAGATCCTCAACCTTCTGGTCGAACTGCGAGCGACGCTGGGGCTGACCTATCTCTACATCTCGCATGATCTCGCTTCGGTGCGCTTTATCGCCAACCGCGTGGCGGTGATGTATCTCGGCGCAATCGTCGAGATCGCACCGGCCGAAACATTATTCCGCTACCCGTTGCATCACTACACCCACGCGTTGCTGTCAGCCGTTCCGGTGCCGGATCCTGACGCCACACGAGCCCGCGTTGTTCTGCGAGGCGAACCACCCAGCCCGATGAACATGCCGCCCGGCTGCCGATTCCACCCCCGCTGTCCCGCGGCGCTGCCGCGGTGCCAGACGACACAACCCGTGTTGACCCCGTCCGGTGACGGGCATCTCGTCGCCTGCCATAATCCTCTTTGAAGATGGGAGTATCGCATGACCAAAATGATCGTGATCGGGGCCGGCGTGATGGGTGCCTCGGTGGCCTACCGGCTGGCCCAGGCGGGCTCCGCGGTGACCGTGCTGGAAGCCACCCGCGTCGGCGGCGGCACCTCCGGCATCAGCTTCGCCTGGACCAACGCGCACCGGAAGCCGCCGAAGCCATATCACGACCTGAATGTCGGCGGCATGAAGGCGCATGCCGCGCTGCGTGACGAGTTCGGCGCCACGCCCTGGTGGCACGGCGGCGGCAGCCTGGAATGGGAAGCGGAAGCCGACCGCGCATCCCAACGGGAGAACGTTACGCAACTGCAATCCTGGGGCTACGCCGCCGAATGGCTCGACCACAAGCAGGTCCACGAACTGGAACCCGACATTGATCCTGCCATCATCGGCGACGCACCGGTGGCCTACTTCCCAGATGAGGGCTGGCTCGATCCGGTAGTCTACGCCCATGCGATGCTGTCCGCCGCCCGCCGCCGTCACGGTGCCAAGGTCATCTGTGGCGCAAAGGTCGCCGACCTTGTCATCACCGGCGATCGCGTCACCGGCGTGCGCACCACCGACGGCACGCTGCACGAGGCCGACATGGTGGTGAACTGCGCCGGCCGCTGGACCAACGAGGCAGTGCGCGAGGCCGGACTGCACCTGCCGCTCGCGCCCACCGTAGGCTTCCTGGTATTCACCCCGCCGGTCGCCGCCAGCCTCAGCCGCGTCGTCCGCACCACCGTGATCGATACGCGACCGGATGGTGCGGGGCGGCTAATGCTGCACTGGAACCCAACCGACGACACGCTGAGCATCGACAGCAAGCTCAGCCCATCGATGCCGCAGGCACGCGACCTGGTCCAGCGCGCCCGCCGATTGCTGCCCTCGATCGGCGAGGTCGAACCAGAAGCGGTCCGTATCGCCATCCGACCGATCCCCGGTGATCATTTGTCCGCCGTTGGCCCGATGCCGAGAGTTACCGGCTACTACCTCGCGATCACCCACAGCGGCGTAACGATGTCGCCATTCCTTGGCGCCGCGGTGGCCGACGAGGTGGTGCGCGGCCAGCAGCGCCCGGAACTAGCAGACTTCCGTCCCGCCCGATTCTTCAACTAAAGCCAGGTACACCTCTCCCGCGTGCGGGAGAGGTCGAGACGCGCAGCGTCGAGGGTGAGGGTCGTGCCGCCAGCACCACCCTCACCCGCCCTACGACAAACCCTCCCGTACGCTCTCCCGCGCGCGAGAAGCCCCGACGCGAGCCATCTCCGCGCAAAGCCCCGTATACCCTGTCGGATCAAGCAACGCCTTAATCGCATCCGCATCAAGATGCGCACCAACACGCGCATCCTCCCCCAGCACGGACGCAAACGAACGCCCCTCCACGAACGCCGCCTGAGCCGCGTCATACACCACGTCATGCGCGTGCTGCCGCCCAATCGCGGTACCAAGCTTAAGCATCACCGCTTCCGCCATGATCAATCCGCCACCCAAATCAAGATTGACCCGCATGCGGTCCGGATCCAACCGCAGCCCGCGCAGCACCTCGCTCAGACGGCTGAGCATGTCACCCGTCGCGATGCAGGCGCGCGACTCGGCCATGTCCATCATCAGGCTGGTGGTGCGATCGGCTTCATGCTCGGTCTGCATGGCCTCCAGCGCCATCGGCACCATCGCCCGCACGTCGGCCGCGGCCGCGATGATATCCTGGCACAGCTTCGGATTGCGCTTCTGCGGCATCGTCGAACTGCCAACCGTACCCGGCGGAACCGGTTCCTCCACCTCGCCGAATTCGGTCTTCATCAGCGTGTAGATCTCACGCCCGATCTTGCCGCAAGTCGCGGCGAGCAGCCCCAGGATGCAGATGTTCTCAGCCAGGTGATCACCCAGCGCGCGGGACGGCACCGTCATCGACACCAGACCAAGCTGCCGGCCGATCGCTGTTTGCACCGGTGGTCCTTGCTTTCCCAGCGAGGCGAACGTTCCGGCCCCACCGCCCAGCATCGAAACGAACAGACGGGGCGCGACCTGTCGCAGCCGCTCGACATGGCGCAGCATCTCGTCGATCCACACCGCGACCTTGTAACCGAACGTGGCCGGCACCGCGTGTTGGCCGTGCGTGCGACCCGGCAGCACCATATCCGCGCTACGCTCGGCCAGATCGGCCATCGCGGTCAGCGCCTCGCCGATCAGGCGCAGGAAAATGCCGTGCGCCTGGCGCAGCACCAGAAGATCGCCGGTTTGCGTAATGTTCTGCGTGGTCGCGCCCCAATGCACCCAGCCGCCATGCGGCTCGCCTACGACGCGGCCCAGTTCCCAAACCAGCGGCACGATGGTGTGGCCGGTGCGCGCAAACCCCTCATCGATGCGTGCACGATCCAATAATTCCAGCCGCGCGGCACGCGAAATCGCCTCGGCGGCTTCGTTCGGAATGATCCCCAACTCCGCCTGCGCCCGCGCCAGCGCGGCCTCGACATCCAGCCACGCCTGCCAGCGATTCTCCAAACGATACAGCGCACGGATCCCGGGGTCCGACACGCGCGTGGCGGTCGGCAGTGCATCGCTCATGACGGTTCCTCCTTGCCCAGGACGCGGACGTTACCAGCATCGTGGCCGGCTCGACCATGTCGCCGGCCGCGCGCAGACCCACGTCAAAGCACCAGCCGGCCGCCCACCAGAAGCAGCACTATGGCAAGCAGCGGGCGCAGCACCCACTCCGGAACGAACCGGGTCAGATAGCTACCCAGCATGATGCCGGGAATCGAACCACACAGCAGCGACCCCAGCAGCGACCAATCAACCGATCCGAGCCACCAATGACCGATACCGGCCACCAGCGTTAACGGCACGGCGTGCGCGATGTCGGACCCGACGACGCGCGCCAGCTTAAGCTCGGGATACAGCATTATTAGCGCGGTGACGCCGATTGCACCGGCGCCCACCGAGGAGATGCTGACCAGCACACCAAGCAATGCGCCGCAACCGATCGTCAGCCATAGCCGCGCGCGTGGTGTCAACCGGTCCATCGCCGGTCCGGTTGCCGCGAGAACCTGCCGCCGCAGCATCAGCGCGAAAGACGTCAGCACCAATCCGATCCCGAGAACGAACGAAATGATCGTGCTCATTTCCGACGACGCGACGTTGAACTGGGACAGTACCAGCAGCGTGACCACAGTCGCCGGCACGCTGCCGCTCGCAAGCCTGCCGACGACACGCCAATCGACAGTGTGATTCGCACCATGAACCAGCGTGCCGACGCTCTTGCTCGCCGCCGCATACAGCAAGTCGGTGCCGACCGCGGTCGCCGGGTGCATGCCAAACACCAGCACCAAAATCGGCGTCATCAGAGATCCACCGCCCACGCCGGTTTGACCGACCAGCAGGCCGACCACGAAGCCGGACAAGGCGTATGCGGGGTTGGGGAGGATCATGCCGCGGCATCATAGCGGACCGTCTTCCGGCGGGTCCAGGAAGAAGGACGATACCGCCATCGCTTTCGTCCGCCGCGCCAGCCCACGCGCAGCGCGCTATATAGGATCGCGAGGCCTAGCCCCAAGAAGCGTGCCTCACGCCGCCGTTACGGAAGCGCCAATATCGACATGGCCAATATCGGCATGAAATGTGCTGCCACTGGTCGTCGCCCGCACATGCCCCGCGCGGATGACGAAATCGCCAAACCGCTCATCCGGCAGCCGATCACGCGCATAGTCGGCGAACAGCGGCCCGAGCGCTGCGACGATCTGGCCATGATCGATATCGCGCCGATACAACTTGGACAACCGCCTGCCGTCGAAGGCACCACCCAAGTAAAGATTGTAGTGTCCCGGCCCGGTTCCCACGAGACCGATCTCCGCCAGGTACGGACGGGCGCAGCCATTGGGACAACCTGTCATGCGCATCGTTATTTCCGCGTCAACCAGGCCGTGCCGGGTGATCACTTCATCCAGTTCGGTAATGAGATCGGGCAGGTAACGTTCGCTCTCCGCCAGCGCCAGGCCACAGGTCGGCAACGCGACGCAAGCCATGGCATTGCGACGCAGCGCGCTTGGCCGCGGCACTCCCGTCTGGTCCAACAGCGCCTGGATCGTCGCGCGGCGATCCGGCGTGACGTCGGCGATGACAAGGTTCTGGTTCGGTGTCAGCAGAAATCGCCCGTCATGCACTTTGGCGATCGCACGCAGCCCATCCAGCATCGCGCCGCGGACCCGACCGTTTTCGATGAACAGAAAATAATGCGCGTTGCCGTCGGCGCCTTCGACCCAGCCCTGCGGATCGCCGGTACGGGCAAAAACATACGGCTCCTGCGCCGCCAGCACGTAACCAAGCCGTTTATGCAACTCAGCCACGAAACGATCGAGACCTTCGCGCTCGATGGTGTAT
Organism: uncultured Alphaproteobacteria bacterium; assembly: GCA_963826975.1. Taxonomy (GTDB): domain Bacteria; phylum Pseudomonadota; class Alphaproteobacteria; order Acetobacterales; family Acetobacteraceae; genus Palsa-883. The sequence goes on from CAWGZJ010000005.1 coordinate 391,799, forward strand.
TTCAGTCGCGCATGCTTGCGGTCCGCGCGGTCACCCCAATCGCGCTGGATGGTGACGATCGCCTCGCACACCTCCACCACCTGCTCCGGCCGGACAAAGCCGATCACGTCGCCGGTACGCGGGAAAGTGTCGGGCTCGCCGTGCGTCATGCCCATCCCGCCGCCCACCGCGACGTTGTAACCCACTACCCGGCCGCGCCGGACAATCGCAATCAGGCCGATGTCATGGGCAAACACGTCGGTGTCGTTCTGTGGCGGCACCGCGATGGCGATCTTGAATTTCCGCGGCAGATAGGTCCGCCCGAGGATCGGTTCTTCCTCCTGCTTGCCGCCGGCGACCAGTGCGCCATCGATCCAGATCTCGTGCCAGGCGTGCGAGTGCGGCAGCAAATGCTCGCTGATTGAGCGCGCCATCGTGGTGATGTCGGCGTGCACGACCGATTGTTGCGGAATCACTGACGCAATGACATTGCGGTTCACGTCACCGCAGGCCGCGATGGTATCCAGCAAGGCCGCGTGCACCGCCTGGATGGCAGGTCGCAAGTTGCTCTTGATCAGGCCGTGGAACTGGATGGTCTGACGCGTGGTCAACCGCAGCGTGCTATTGCCGCGCTCGGCCGCGATATCGTGCAGCGCGATCCATTGCGCCGCCGTCAGCACGCCCGCCGGGATGCGCACGCGCGCCATGAAGGAGAATGCTTTCTCCATCTTCTTCTTCGCGCGCTCGCCACGCAGGTCGCGGTCGTCCTGCAGGTAGATGCCGTGAAACTTTGTAAGCTGCGTATCGTCTTCCGCGATCGCGCCGGTGACATGATCGCGCAGCCCCTCGGCGATGGTGCCGCGCAGAAAACGGCTATCCTCCTTGATGACCTCGTTGCGCGAGCGTTCCGTCATGCCGGCAGGCTCCTCGATACGATGGCGGTTCGGGCAGGCGAACCGGCGGTGTGGTCCATCAGTAGACGTCGCGACGATAGCGGCCGGCGCGCTGCATCTCGCGCAACTCCGCGGCAGCAGCATCCCCGCCCTGCCCTGCCTGGTCGGCGATCACCGCCAGCAGCATCGCGTGAACGTCCTTCGCCATCGCCTTGACGTCACCACAGACGTAGACACTGGCCCCATCACGCAGCCACGCATACAGCTCGCGCCGCGCTTCCCACATGCGGTGCTGCACGTAAATCTTCTCGCGCTGGTCACGCGAAAACGCGAGGTCCATGCGACTCAGCACACCCGACTTCAGCCAATCCTGCCATTCAAGCTGATACAGGAAATCATGCGTGAAGCGACGCGCGCCGAAGAACAGCCAGTTGCGGCCGCGTGCGCCGGTGGCTTCGCGCTCCTGCATGAAGGCGCGGAACGGTGCGACACCGGTGCCCGGGCCGAACATGATAATCGGCGCATCGGGGTCGGTCGGCAGGCGGAAATGCGGATTGGGCTTCACGCTGATTGGCAATGTCGCACCCACGCCCCGCCGTTCCGCGGCGTCGGTGGATGCGACGCCCTTGCGCGCCCGGCCATGACTATCCCAGGCGACTTTGGCAATCAGCAAATGCGCTTCCTCGCCAACCGCGGCCTGGCTGGACGCCACCGAATAGTACCGCGGCGGCAACGGTCGCAGCAGCGAAGTAAGCTGCTCAGCACTCAACGCGTGCGGCGTGACAGCCAACAAATCGATCAACTGGCGATCACGCGAGAACGCACCAGCGCCGGCCTCGTCAGCAGACAGATCCCGCAACGCCGCGTCCCCCGTCAGGGCCGCGTACTCGCCAATCTGCCCGCGCGTAAGCGTTGTAATATCGAGCTGATGAGACAGAGCGTCGCGCAGCGCCGCATCCCCCGCCTGACCCACGGCGGTCAAAACTTCCTCGACCAGCGCTGGATCATTGGTCGGCGTGAAACCGATAGCGTCGCCAGGCTGATAGGTCAGGCCGGTGCCGGCCAGCGACACCTCGACATGATAGGTATCGATATCCGACTGGCTGCTGTTCAAATTGATATGCGCCGTGACTTCCGCGGCAACCACGCGCGGCGCGTCATCCACAGCCTCGACCGGCGCGGCGCGGCTGAAGTCGACATGGATCACCGCCGCGCCCGGTTCCGCCGGGGTTTCGGCCAACACGCGCAATGTCGTTTCGGTCCACGCGGCGGCCGGCTGCTTGTAGTCCAGATCGCATTCCACCAGCGGCGCGATGCGCGTGGCGCCCAGCGCACCCAGCCGAGCGTCGAACTGCCGGCCGGTTTCACAGAACCGCGCATAGGCGCGATCGCCCAGCGCCAGCACGGCGTACCGCAGCCCGTCCAGGCGCGGTGCGGCGTCATCCATCAGCGCGGCGTGGAAAGCTTCGGCGCGCTGCGGCGGATCGCCCTCGCCCCAGGTGCTGGCGATCACCAGCACCGTGCCGGCACGCGCGATTTCCGCCGGCGTCGCATCCGCCATGTCCAGCACGCGCGCGGCGAACCCCAGCCGCGCGGCGGATTTGCGGGTGGCGGCGGCGAGTGCCTCGGCGTTACCCGATTCGCTACCGTATAGAATTGTCAGTTTCGGTTTCGGTGCCGCCGGCGCGGCGGGTGCGGCGCGCGTGTCGTTGGCCGCCTGGAAGCCGGCGATATATCCGCTCAGCCATTGCCGCTGCTCTTGTGTTGCGTTGGTCAGCAGCCGCTTGACCAGGGCGACCTGGTCTTCCGGCAACGGCGCCATCGCGAGTGGCGTGGTCATGAAAATTGCTCCTGCGGGGCACCACGGTTCTTCGCAGGGAATAGAAGGACTTTCTCCAAACTGGTCAACATGGCCAAGCGAAAGAGAATATTTGCACTACCCCGGCCAGCGGACCGGCATCATTTTCCACATCCCGCCGCCGCCGGAGAATACCTCGGCGGCCCACCCTACGGTATCAACCGACCGTGATGTCCAACCAGCCGCGCACATCATAGCGTGCCGCATCGCCCGTCCGCAGCAGCACCGTGGTGGTATCCAATTCGACGATCGCCGGCCCCGCGAGTGCCTGGCCCGCGCCCAATGTCGCGAAGTCGAACACCGGCACATCCGTCCAGGTCCCCAGGTGCACGCGTCGATGCGACTTCGCCGGAACCGGCGCCGTGCCACCACCAGCCGACACGCCAGAAGCGGGCGGCAGACGCCCAACAACCGACGCCCGCGCGTTCACCAGCACAACGTCCTGATCAGGCAACGAATAGGTATATAGCGCCGCATGGCGGGCGTGGAATGCCGCTTCGATCTCGGCGCCCAGCGTGGGCGAGCTCCAGTCCATCGCGTCCAGCGGCACGGCGATCTCGAACACCTGTTCGCCATAGCGCATGTCGGCCGATCGCCGCACCGTGACCTCGCCGTCGAACCAGCCCAGCCGTTCGCGGCCCTCACGGTCCATCGCGGCAAACGCCGCCTGCAACGCGCAAATATCGATCCCGGATCGTTGCGTCTGGCTGCGCGATAGCTCGACACGCAGATCGGTGTTCAGCATACCCCAGGCGGACAGCACCGAGGCAGCCAGCGGCACGACGACGCGGCCAATGCCCAACTCGGCGGCAACCGCGGCGACGTGCAGCCCGGCCGCGCCACCGAACGCCAGCAGCGCGTAGCCACGTGGGTCGACGCCACGCCGCACCGTCGCGACGCGGACGCCGTCGGCCATGCGGGTGTTGATCAGCCGATGAATGCCGGCCGCCGCGGTAATCGTTTCGATGCTCAGCGCATCGGCGAGCCGTGCCACCGCGCCGGTCGCCGCCGCCACATCCAACAGCCGCCGTCCGCCGAGAAAATTCGCCGGATCAAGATAACCCAGCACCAGATTGGCATCCGTGACAGTCGCCGCGGTGCCGCCTTGGCCGTAGCACGCCGGCCCGGGATCGGCGCCGGCACTCTGCGGTCCCACCTGCAACAACCGGCTGCGATCCAAATGCGCGATCGAACCACCGCCGGCGCCCAGCGTCACGATATCCAACGCCGGCAGGGCAATGCGCGCGTTGGCCACCGCGCGGCCGTCCGACAGGTTGGCCTGGCCGTCCTGCACCAGCGCGATATCGGTCGAGGTGCCCCCCATGTCGAAGGTGATCAGATCGCGCGCGACGCCCTCGCGCGCCAGCGCCACCGCCGCAGCAACGCCGCCGGCGGGACCCGACAACGCGGTGCCGGCCGCCAACCGCACCGCCTCGTCCAACGAGGCGACGCCGCCGTGCGACAGGATAACAAACAGCGTGCCGGCGAAGCCCGCTTCGGCCAGGCGTGTCTGCAAACGGCGCAGATAGGCTTCGATCACCGGTCCCACCGCGGCGTTGGCGACGGTGGTGGAAAAGCGCTCGAACTCCTTGATCTGCGGCAACACGTCGGCCGAGGTGGTGATGTAGGCGTGCTGCAACCTCTGGCGCGCGGCGGCCGCGGCAGCCTTTTCATGTTCCGGACTCTGCCAGGCATGCAGGAAGCAGATCGCCACCGCCTGCACATTCTCCGCCGCCAGCCGATCCAACGCGGCATCCAGCGACGCACGGTCCAGCGGCACCTCCACCGCGCCATCCGCGCGCATGCGCTCACGCACGCCCAGGCGCAGCCGCCGCGGCACCAACGGCACCGGCGGCGTCATGCGCAGGTTGTAACGTTCCGGCTTCAACCCTTCGCGCATCTCGATGATGTCGCGATGACCCTCGGTGGTCAGCAGGCCGATCGGCGCGATCTTGCCTTCCAGCAGCGCGTTGGTCGCGACCGTCGTGCCGTGCACGATACGACTGGCCTGGCCGAGCAGCGCGTCAGGCGACAAATGCAGCGCGGCGGCGGCGCGGGCGATGCCGTCCAGCACACCGTCGGATTGATCGCCCGGCGTCGTGGCGGCCTTGGCCATGGTCGTTGCGCCGTCCGGACTGGTAACGACGATGTCGGTGAAGGTGCCGCCGACATCGATGCCGATCGTGTAGCTCACGCGACCACCCCCTCGGCCGCGTCCTTGGCGCGCGAAGCCGGGTCGCGATCGGCCGGATCGCCCCAGCCGCCACCGCCGCCCGACAGCACATGGATCACGCTGCCGGGTGGAATCACGACGCCGACCTCCTTGCTTTTCAGTTTTCGAGGTGGCGCATCGGGCGACAGCAGCGTGTAGTCGTGCGGCGCGCCGTCCTTGCCGCCCAGGATGCCGCGGGTGCCGTGCACCACGCCCTCCCCGGCGGTGTTGGCGCGCGCCGGCCCGTCGGTTTCGACGCGCAGCCGCATGTCACCGCCGGTGCCGCCGCGATACTTGCCGTCGCCGGCGGAGTTCGCGCGGTATTCGTGCGTCTCGAACAACAGCGGAAAGCGGGTCTCGGCGACCTCGATCGAGCCGAACTTGATGCCGCCGGCGGAGTGCCATTCGCCAATGGTGGAAAACCCGTCGCCGGCGACCGACCCGCCGCCACCTGGCCGCGCCTGGAACATGTGCCAGATGAAGCGCCGGCCGGTGCGCGGATCGCGGCCGTCGATGGCGATGCGCAGCCGCCGTCCCCAGCCGCCCATCGCGCGGTCGGGGCAAGCCGTCGACAACGCAACGATGATCGACTCGATGATCTCGTTCGAGCAATGACTGGTGCACATGGTGACCGGCGCGCCCTCACGCGCCCACACGATGGTGCCCTCCTTGGCGATCACCTTCAACGGACGGAACGCGCCCTCGTTCTTGGCGATGTCGGGGTCCAGCAGGAAGGCGAAGGCCATCGTCACCGCCGACTGCATGTTGGCGTGCGAGGAGTTGACGAAGCTCACCACCTGCGGATCGGAGCCGGAAAGATCAACGGTAACGTCACTGCCCTGCTTGGTGACCTTGGCGCGGACCGCGATGTTGGTGGTGCCGAAACCATCGTCATCCAGCCAGGCGGTGCCGTCATACACGCCGTCCCGCCAGCTTGCGACGATATCGCGCGCGTGACGTTCCGCGGCATCCAGCATGGCTTCCACGGATGCCGCCAACGTCGCGCCGCCGAACTCGGCGATGACCGTGTTGAGCCGCTGTTCGCCCAGCCGCGCCGCGCCGATCTGCGCCGCGAGATCGCCCAGGAAATCGCGCGGATGGCGGACGTTCAGCGCCAGCATCTGCAGCAGGTCCTGGCGCAGCACGCCGTTCTCGGTCAGCCGGATCGGCGGCAGGCGCAGGCCCTCGTGCCAGATCTCCGTCGCGCCGGGGTTGTAGGCGCCATGCGTCGCGCCGCCGATATCGGAATGATGCGCCCGCACAACGGACCAGAACATCAAGGTCGGCCCATCGAACACCGGCACGAACGCGGTCAGGTCAGGCAAGTGCGACCCGCCGCGATACGGATCGTTCAGCATGTAGACATCGTTGGGTGACGGGGTCGGAAACACCTCCACCAGTGCCTTGGTGGCCCACGGCATGGCACCGACATGCACTGGGATATGGTCGGCCTGCGCAACCAGCCGGCAGCGCGCGTCGATCAGCGCCACGGAGAAGTCGCGCGACGAGTTCAGGATCTGCGAGTAGCTGGTGCGCAGCATGGCCTCGCCCATTTCCTCGGCGATGGCGTTCAGACGGTTCTGCAGCACCGCGACAGTGATGGGATCGGTGATGGGCGACGGTCCTTCGATGGGCATGAGTGCTACCAGCCTTGGTGTTTCGCACCGGATGCTAGCCGGCATTTCTCCAATTGTCGCGGGATGGTGCGCCCGGGTGGTGTCAGGTTGAGGCCGGCACCGGCCCGCAACCCCACGCGAGCACGGCTATGATCCGCCCACCTCCGGACAGCGAAAATCCTGCAGCAGGCCTGGCGTGAAGGGATTGGCCCCCGCGCTTGCCCGGATTTCGAAGGTCACCTGCCGGTCGCCGATCTGGAACGTGAGCGTGTAGCGATCCGGCGAGGCGCCCGGGTGCAGCTTGCCGCGACCGAACAGGCGGAACATCGACCACGTCCCGGTATCCTGCAGCACACCCGATTGCCCCGGCGGTGGCGGGTCGAACGCGAGCCGCGCGGTCGAGGTCAGCACCGGGCCGGGCCAGGTGATCTGGGTCGGACGCGGCGGCCCATGCGACGCGGTGACTGTCGTCCCGTCAAGGTCCAGCGTCGCCTGTTGCGAGGCGCGGTCGAGGTTGGTCGGCGTGATATCGAAACGGATCGACGGGAGCGTGCCACCCGCGGCGAAGAACGCGTCGCGGATGTTCGCGGCGCGCTGGAATTGTGCGAGATCGACCGCGGAGACCGGTGCCGGAACGTTGTCGGCGGTCTTCGGGTGCCAGGCTGGACCTGACATGTCCACATACGGGCGCAGCAGCGTATTCACGAACCCGTCGATTTGCCCGCCGGGCGCGAACAGCCGCGAAAACTCGTCGAGCGGTATTTCGCCCGTGGCATCACGCGTGAACGGGTAGCGGCTCTTGACCGCGGCCGGGCATGCAGCCGCCGGTCCGCCGGGCGCATTGAAGACCGCGGCAACCTGACCGCGCGGATTGCCGCCGAGCAACGCAGTGCCACTCGTGGCAATCGAAGTAATCCAGCGCGAGACGGGCTGCGGCAGTCGCGTCGCCTCCGCCTGCAGCGCGACCGCGGGATTGCTGCCCGCGGCCAACGCAGGTGCGGCGCTGCCGACCGGGGCGGCGGCCAGCTTGGCGATCAGTTGCTGGATATCGATCAGCGATTTCATCACCTCATCGATCGGCGCACCCGGCCCGTTGCCGACCAGCGACAGCAACGCCTGGTAGCGCTCATCGATCTCATGACCGGGCGCCGCAGGCGACGGATCAGCCTGCGGCTGCGGCTTGCCAAGCGCGGCCCGCAGTTGCGCGGCGGCGGTGTCGGTTGCCGGCGTCAACGGCGTCGCAGGCGCCGCGGCAACCCCGTCCGGCGGCACCGAAAGACGCAATTGCCGCGCCACTGCGACCAGCAGCGCACGCAGCGGCAACTCCGGCAACTCCACGATATACAGGTCCTGCGCGGCGCGCGGCAGGCTGCGCATCTGCACGAAATTCAGATCCGCCAGCATGGTGTCCCAGGCGTGCGCATAGTCGTTTTCGTAAAGCAGGATCATCTGCTGTTGCAGCGCCCGCATCTGCGGCCCATTCGGATCGAGCTCGACACGTTTGCCGAGCACCCAGGTCTCCGACACAACGCCTCTCGCCGCGGTCTCGAGCGAGGGCAGCAGCACCTTGTGAAAGCCCTCGACAGTCAGAAAGCCCGGCACGCCATCGCTCAGCGGCTTGCCCGAGGCCCGGACGAACAGGTCTACGCCGGCAGGACCGAGTGCGTCGCTCGGCCGCCACGGCGGCAGGCGCTGGGCAGCGGCGGACGGACGGACCCGGGAATAGGCCCGCTGCGCCAACGACACGCCGGCGAATGCCGCGCGCGCCTGCACTACCAGGGCGCCGTCCAGCGACACCGCCGGCAAAGGCTCCGCCAGCAGCGCGTCCAGGTGACGCAACAGAGCCTGTCGCATCGGCGCCAGCTCGTCCCCCGGATACGCGGTCTGCCAGTCCAACTGCATCCACTCGTGCACCAGATCGCGGTCGAGCGGCCCGGCACTCCCGAGCATCAGGTACACGCGGGTCGCCTCGTAGAGAAAGTCGGGCTGGTTCATGTTGCCGCGCAGTTGCGCTTCCAGCCGCCACACCAGCCGCGGCAGCAATGCCCGCTCCAGCGCATGGCGGTAGACCTCATGCGCCGCGGCGGCGAGCTTGGCTTCCTGCGACAGCCCGAGCTTCCACCATGGCGGTGGCGTGGCCGCCGCAGCGTCGAAGCTGTGCGACAACACCCGCACCTGATCCAGCCAGGGCACCAGCCCTTGCAGGTCGGCATCGGCAACCGGATCCAGCTTCAGTTGGCTGGCTGCCTGCTCGTAGCCTTTCAGGGCGGCTTCCGCGGCGTCGATCTGGCGCCGCTCGCCACTCTGGACTTGCCAAAGCAGCGCCCCGGCCGTCAGCACTATCAAGGCGGCACCCGCAAAGCCGACGGCGCGCACCGCGGCACGCCGGCGCTCGGCGGCGGGATTGCGGGACACCAGCATGGCCTCGCCGAAAATCACCTCGCGCAGCAGTTTGTTGAGGAAGTAGCTGCGCCCTTGATCCGGACGCATGCTTGGCACGCTGCGCTGGTCGAGGCCGAACGAACGCGCCATGCTGCCGAGCAGCCGGTCGATCGGGGTGCCTTCCTGCGTCCCGCTGGTCAGGTAGGCGCCGCGCAACAGCAATGCCGGGTCCTCCGGGGATCCGGCGAAGGCGGCTTGCATGAATTCGAGCAGTGGCCGCTCGAGGGTTGCAACCTGGGTCGGAAACGTGGCGATCAGCGAACGCCGCTCCAGGTTCGGTTCGGCGAGCAGCCGCTCGAACAGGCGCCGGTTCAACCGTTCGACCAGGGCACGGAATTCCGCCGCGAAATCGGCCGCCGGCCCGCCCGCCCCGGCTTTCAGTGCATCGGCTTTCGCGGTACCGGCTTTCAGGGCACCCCCTTTCAAGGCGCCGGGAGTCAGCGCAAACGTCGTGCCCCAGACCTGGGCCCGCTGCGCCTCGTCAAGGTCGTCGAAGAACTGGATGAAGCCGGCGATCAGATCGGCTTTGGTGAACAGCGCATAGACCGGCATACGCACACCGAGCCGCGTCTCCATCTCCCTGATCCGCTGGCGGATCGCCCGTGCGTGCGCCTGGCGCTCGGCGGCCGGCGCCCGCGCCACGTCACTCAGGGCGATTGCAACGATAACGCCGTTCAGCGGCTGGCGCGGCCGGGTGCGCTGCAGCAGGTCGAGGAACGCGGTCCAGCCGGCGCGATCGACGGCCTCGTTCGAATCCTGGGTGGTGTAGCGCCCCGCCGTGTCGATCAGCACGGCTTCGTCGGTGAACCACCATTCGCACAGCCGCGTGCCTCCCACACCCGACAGGGCGCCCTTGCCCATCTGCTCGGCCAGCGGGAAGTGCAGGCCGGCGTTCAGCAGCGCGGTCGTCTTGCCAGCGCCGGGCGGCCCGATGATCGCGTACCACGGCTGTTCATACAGGTAGCCGCGCGAGCGCCGCGTTCGCTTGAGCAATCGCAGGGCGGTGGCCAGCTTGTCGCCCAGCGCGGCGACTTCCTCCTCCGTGCTGGAGGTGAGACCGGCAGTCAATGCCGTGTCGCGCCCGCGACGCCGCAACTCCAGCAGCAGGTTGCCGACCGCCCAAATCAGCAGCATGACCAGAACCAGCACCAGCCGGATCGGCCAGTCCTCAAGCTGCGGCAGCAGCGGTCCGAACACCCATAGCAGGCCGCCAAGCAGAGCCACGCCGAGAAGGCTGATGGTCCAGCGCGAGAGAAGCACGCCAATAAGGGGGTTCACGTCCGCCTAGTCCTGGCGATGCAGCACGATCTCGATCCGCCAATTCTGTTCGCGCCCCTCCGCCGTTGTGTTGGCTGCGATGGGATCCGCATCGGCCCGCCCTTCCGCGCTCAGGCGTGCCGGATTGCCCAGCGTGTGGCCGACCGCCGTACTCGCGGCCCGCGCGCGCGCTGTGGAAAGCTGGAAGTTGGAAGGGAACTGCACCGTGTGGACCGGCTGATCGTCGGTGTAGTCGATCACCTGCACGGTGCCCGGCTCGGACTTCAATGCGGTGCCGATCCGCTCCAGCACGGCGGTCAAGGCCGGCGGCGGCACGGCTCGGCCGGGGGGAAAGCCGTTGCGGTTGGCGACCCGCACGACCGGTGTGGCGGCGGTCCCGACCACGCTGACAGCGCCGCTGTCGATGTCGGGCTTGAGGAAGGCGCGCAGCCGATCGAGCGCGCTGGGTTCGGGCGGCGCGGGCGGCGGCGGAGGTGGCTGCACCACGACGGCACGTGAGATCTGCGGCATGCTCGCGGGCGGCGCGCCCAGCATGCGGGCGTATTGATCATCGGACGCGGCGTTCAGTGCGGTCGAGACCCACAGGAACAGGCCGCCGCACATGGCGAGTGCCGCGGCATAGACCACCCAGACCGGCAGGCCGCCCCGCGACCGCGTGTACGGCGCCGCGACGCCCTGCCAGCGTGGTGACAATTCCTGCCCGCCCGGCGGCTGCTGCCCAACGATGAGCGCGCAGGCTTCAGCGCGCACGCGGCCAAGCTCCTTGGCACCCTGCGGCGCGGTCCGGTAGCGCCCCATCACGCCGAGCGACAGGCAAAGATACATGATCTCGATCACCGGCATGAACGTCGCCGGCGTTTGTTGCAGCCGCGCGAGAAGCTCGAAGAACTTGCCGCCCTCGGTTGTGTCCTGGTGAAAGGCCTGCGCCAGCGGGCGCTTCGACCAGTTGCTTGCGCCGCCCCAGGGCGTGTTCAGCACCACGTCATCGATGCTGACGCACAGCGCATAATGGGCGGAGCGCACCTGCTCGGCCGGCACGCCCGCATCCCGGACGCGCTGCTCGAAGGTGCGCAACTCGCGCGTGATGCGTTGGTACAGGTCAGCGGGATCCGGCTGATGCGCGGTGTTCCGCAGCCGCGCCAGCAACTGCAGCAGCGGCATCGCGGCCACGGCCATGGGGCTGCCCGCCACCGTGCCAAATTGTGAGGTGGTGGCCGTGCCGGGGTCCGCGACCGCCTCTGGCTTTGTCGCCGCCGGCGGAATGGTCTGCGGAGTGGCCGGCCTTGGCGCTGACGGGGGCGCAACCGGCGGGGGCGGAGCCTGCGGACGCGCGCGCGGTGGGGCCGGGGCCTGAGGGGCCGGAGCCTGCTGGCGCGCGGCCGGCGGTGGCGGAGGCTGTTGGCGCGCGGCCGGCGGAGCCTGTGTGGGTGCGGCCCGTAGAGGCGGAGCCTGTGGGGGTGCGGCCTGTGGGGGCGGGGCCTGTGGTGGCTTGGCCACATCGGGACGCGCCGCCGCCGGGGCGGATCGCCGGCCGCCCGGCCTCGGCCGGATCACCGTGTGTTCCGCGTCCCCTGGTTCGGCGAATGGGTCTTCGGTCATCCGTCACCTATGTGCTCCGGAACCGGAACGGGCGGCTTTGCAAACGTGCGTGATGATTGGCGAGACAAGATGATCGGCGAGACCAGATGATTAGCGAAACGGGGGCCTGCCCCGGCAGGTGGCTTTCCGGGGGAGTATAGCGAGTTGTCGCCGCCGGCACTCATCGCCCGTAGGTTTCAAGATTATAATTTTGCATCACCCATTTCAGCTTCATCCCGTACTCCGGGTCGGTGGCATAGACGCCGGTCAGCGCATCCGCGAAAGCATCCGGGTTCTCCTTCTGCTGCATTGCAGCGACGTAGTGCGGGCTGTTCGCCAGCAGACGGCCGTGCTCGTCGAACGCATCGGCAATGGACGGGAACATGCGGAACTTGGCGGTGATCGTGATCGTCTCGCCGTTGACGACCTCGTGGGTCTCGGTTTCCACCGCGGGCTGGTTCTCGGCGGCCTTGATGCCAAAGGGGTTGTTGCTGCCGGGCGGCATGGAGGCACCCCAGGCGCTCTCGACCACCCACTGCGCCAGGGTGACCGGCGCGGGCACGCTCCAGCGCTTTTGCGATGCCTGGGCTGCCTCGATCACCGGTGGTGGCAGTTCGCCGTAATGCCCGACAATCGCCCGCGCCTCGGCGTCCACCAGCGGACGGGCGGCCAATGAGTAATAGGTCGGGCTGCCCGGATCGACCCGGCCGGTCGGCGGGTTCATTTTCATGATGGCCGCCTGATAGTTTTCGATCGCGAGCGTAGTTCCCACGTCGGCAGCGCCGGTTACGGGAACCGGCGCATGCGGCTTGGGCAGGCGATCGCTCAACAGCGACTGCACGACAAACACGTCGCCCGGCGCGTTCAAGGCCCCGCGCCCGACCGAGGTGAAGATCGGCGGCGCCACCCGCCCCATTTCGTCGGTGCTCAGTATGGTGGGAGAAGGGATCATGCCCATAGCGACGATACCCTGCCGTGGAGATCGGCCCCAACGCAACATGGAAGTGCAACCTGGCCAGGGGAATTGCGCTTGGAATTTCGTTAACAAACTCATCGGGTCGGCACCGACCTCGTGCTGACCGCTCGTGGGCAGATCCCGGTTTGGCGGCCGAATGAACCGCCAAGACGCCAAGTCTCATTTATGGGCCGAATCCGTCACCCAATCCCCCGCATCCGTTACCAAAATCCCACTCTTCTTGGCGCCTTGTTGGGGTGGACGGCCCCGACGGCATCGCATGTGCCAGATTGAGGTCGTTGAAGACCCTCAAACAAAGGAGCCGTCCGTGAGCAAGATTATCCGCATCGGTATGGACACGTCCAAGCATGTTTTTCAGCTGCATGGGGTAGACGAGAACGAGATGCCGGTGCTGCGGCGGAAGCTGCGCCGGCATCAGGTGCTTGGGTTCTTTGCCAAGCTCGAGCCGACGGTGATCGGCATGGAAGCGTGCGGCGCATCGCATTACTGGGCGCGCCAGCTTGCGGCGCTGGGACACAAGGTGGTGCTCATCCCGCCGCAATACGTCAAGCCCTACGTCGACCGCGGCAAGAACGATGCGGCCGATGCCGAGGCCATCTGCGAGGCGATGAGCCGGCCGAAGGTGAAGCAGCGGTTCGTTGCGGCGAAGACGGTGGAGCAACAGGCCGCCCAGATGCTGATCGGGGTGCGCGAGGCCTTGCTGCGCCGCCGCACGCAGGTGAGCAACGCGATCAGAGGCCATGCCGCGGAGTTCGGGCTGGTGGCGCCCAAGGGTCTTGCGCGGATCGAGCTGCTGGCCGAGCAGATCGCGCAGGACGTCACGATCCCGCCTCTCGCCAGGGAGATGTTCCTGGTCCTTGTCGGGCAGTATCGGCACGCCAATGCCCAGGTCACCGAGCTCGACGCCAGGCTGATGGCGTTCCACCGCAGCAACGAGCAGAGCCTAAGGTTGGCCGAAGTGCCGGCGATCGGACCGGTGACCGCCGCGGCCCTCGTCGCCAAAGTCAGCCATCCCGAGACGTTCCGCTGCGGACGCGACTTCGCGGCCTCGATTGGACTGACGCCAAAGGATCACTCCACCGCCGGCAAGCTCAAGCTGGGCGTGATTACCCGCGCCGGCGACGAGACGTTGCGCACGCTTCTGGTCTGCGGCGCCACCGCCGTCATCCGGCAAGCCAAATCCCGCCCACCCTCGCCCTGGCTTGCTGAGCTGCTCAAGCGCAAGCCGCCCAAACTGGCCGCGGTGGCGCTCGCCAACAAGACAGCCCGCATCGCCTGGAAGTTGATGGTCAGCGGCCAACACTACGATCCGCGCAAGGCTCAACCGCAACCAAATCCGGCGAACCCCGAAATGCGCAAGCAGGCGGCATGAGCCTCCTGATCGCCCCGACCGCACCAGCCTCGCGCCGTGCTCGCCGCCGTCAAGGACGCCTGCGGCGCCGCGGCGCGACCGCGCCGCGGCGCGGAGCGCTCCTTGACCGCGTCTGCGCGCGGCGCTCTGCCAGCAATGCGGTCGGGACGGAGAAACGGCGCTCGGTCGAACCAAGAAACTGAACTTGCCGTTTGGCGGGCGGCGAGCCATCGCCACACGCCAAAGCCGGAACTTGCCAGAGAAGGAAGAGAGGGTGTGATCGGTCGATCCCAGACGCGCAACACTCCGAAAGACGCCACGGCATTCAATGCCGCCGCCTTGTTTGGAATGCGCGTCGCGGAAACCAGCTCGGCAGCGTCCGCTCAGGGCGCCGAAACCGGACATATGAGCGCAAGCGATCCGATCCGCGACCCGAACTCTCTTGCAAGCCAGGGGCCGTCCACATATGGCGTCTTGGCGGTTCACTGTCTCGCCGCGCCCCGACTTCCCGCGCTCAACCCATCGGTGTTTCAGCCAATGCCGTCGCGATCGCTTGCAGCACGTCGTCCCAGCGCCGCACGGTGCTTTGGCGGAATAGCCGCACTGTCGGATACCAGGGCGTGTCCTCACGCCGCAGCAGCCAGCGCCAATCCGGTGCGAACGGCAGCATGATCCACACCGGACGCCCCATTGCGCCGGCCAGATGCGCCACCGAGGTATCCACGGTCACCAGGCGCTCGATATTCGCCAGGATCGCCATGGTGTCGTCGTAGTCCCGGATTTCGGCGCCCAGGTTGATCAGCGGCGCGCGGCCGTACCAGCCGCCTGCCTGACCGGTCTTCGGGCCCTTCTGCAACGCGAGCAGCGCAATCCCGGGGACATTGCCGATCGGCGCGAGATCGGTCAGCAGCGCCGTGCGATTGCGGTCGTTGTTGTGCGTTGGCCGGCCGGCCCAGATCAGCCCGATGCGGCGATACCCGGCGGGCACCAACCCGTCGAGCCGTGCCGCCCAATGCGCGACGCGCGCCGGATTGGCGCGGACATATGGGATTGGTGCCGGAATGGTGTCGATCCGCGTGCCGGCCAATCGCGGCAACCCCGACAGTGCGCAAAATGCTGCATAGTCCGGACAGGCCTGCCAGCGCGCGAACAGCCTGGCACCGGGCGCGATCTGGCGCAGCAGGGGGATCATCTCGACACTGCAAGCGATCGCGATGTCGGGGCAGCGGTCTCGCGCCCAGGCGATGTAGCGGGCGAACTGGATCACATCGCCGAAGCCCTGGTCGGCGACCAGCAACAAGGTGCGATCGGCGAACGGCGTGCCGTCCCACTGCGGCTTGTCGGTCGCCGGCATCAATGCGGCGGCGCCGCCGATGCGGAAGCGCCATTCGTATTCCTCCCAGCCCTCGGCCCATTCGCCGCGCAGCAGCAGCGCCTCGGCGCGGACGAAATGCGCGCCCGGCAGCGACGGGTCGATGCGCAGCGCCCGCGTGCCGCAATCCAGCGCCGCGTCGAGTTCCAGCCGGTGGTAATGGATGATGGCCTGGTTGTGCAGGCAGAGCGGATCGGCCGGGGCCAGCGCCGTGGCACGCCGCGCCGCGGCCAGCGCGTCGTCCAGGAGGCCGAGCGTGCGGTAGACCTCGCAGATGTTGCGCAGATAGAGCGGCGTATCGATGCCGTGGCGCAACGCGCGCTGCATCAGTTCCAGCGACTGCGCCGGATCACCGCGCCGGAATGCGACGATACCGGCGAGGTGCAGCGCATCGCCCTGGTTCGGCGCCACCGCGAGGATGTGATCGAGCAGGCGCCCGGCGTCCTCGATGCGGCCGCCGCGCTCGTACTCGCCGGCGATGCGTAACACCTCATTCAACGGCACCGGAACGGTCCCCGCCATGCTCCCCGTCATGCTCCCCGTCATGTTCCCTGGGGCACTCACGCGGACGGCCGGCGTCTCCATCAGTCGATTTCGTAGCCGAGGCGTTCGATCAGCGGCGCCAGGATCGGAACCACCGGCGCGAGTTGCACGCGATAGTGCCGCCAGCGCTCGACCGATCGGTCGTAGAGCGGTTCGGTCACCTGCGCATAGCTGGCGGTGCGCGCGTAGCGGCGGTTCTGGTGGAAGGTCAGGCAGGCCTTGTCGAACTTCTCGCCGATGAAGCTCAGCATGGCGCGCACGCTGGCGGCCTGCTGCTTGACGATGTCCTCGTAACGGATCGGCAGGTAGCGCAGCGTCATCTCGCCCCGGTAGTGCTGCACCAGCTCCATCACGCGCACGTAATGGCGAGCCGCCGTCTCCAGATCGGCCGCGCAATAGAAGCCGTGGGTGAACGCGTTGGAGAACGCCGAGACCATGATGTCCAGCGGATGGCGCAGCACATGGATCAGCGGCGCTTCCGGGAACAGCAGCGCGATCAGCCCCAGATGCGTCTCGTTCAGCGGCATCTTGTCGGTGAAGCGGGTGGCACCCTTGCGCAGCACACCGAGCTGGCGGACCTTCTGCAAGTAGTAGTCACGCAGATTGTCCAGTCCCTCGCGCTGATCACCCATCCACAGCTCGGCCAGCGCCTCGGGATAGCCCAGCGGCGAGGCCAGCATGCGCGGCATGATCGCGGTGATCTCGTGGATCAGCGGCAGTTCGTCGCCGGCGGCGATCTTCGGGTGCGCCGACAGGGTTTGTTCCACCAGCGTGGTGCCGGAGCGCGGGAAGCCAAGTATAAAGATCGGTTGCGGCACGTCGCCACGCACCCCGGCGCGGGGCAACAGGCGCAACCGGCCGGAGGTGAAGAAGTTACGCAGCCGGTCGACCGTCTGGCCCGCCGCCTCGTCCAGGTAGGCGTGGCCGGACAGCTCGCGCGCCAGCTTCTTGCCGTCGGCGAAGGCGGCCCAGGCGTCGTCGTAACGACCCATCTGATCGAGCAGGCGGCCCTTCTCCAGCAACTCGTTCGGACCAAGCCTCGCGTCGCCGGTGGCGGCGCCGTCGATCAAGGCGATCGCCGCGTCGTAGTGGCGCGTGCGCCCCAGCAGGGCGGCGCGGGTCAGGCGGATGCCGATGTCACCCGGAAAGCGCTGCTTCGGCGTCATCCAGCACCTTGGCTGCGGCGTCGAAGTTGCGATCGGCTTCCTCCAGCCGGGCGAAGCCAAGCTGGGTCTGGCGAACGTCCGGCGCTGCGTCGGCGGATTCCTGGTACAGCGCGCGGGCTTCCTCCATGCGTCCCTGGTTCTTCAGGTTCCAGGCGAGGTTGGCGAGCAGGATCGGATCGCGCGTTTCGCTGAGCTCCAGGACGCGGCGGTAATGGTATTCGCCGATCTGCGGGCGGTTCGCCTCCGTCATGATCATCCCCATCAGGTTGTGCGCCTGCGGGTTCTCCGGGGCGATGCGCACGGCGTTGCGGGCGTGTGCCTCGGCTTCCGGCAGAGCGCCCTTGCCGAGCAGGATCAGCGCCAGTTCGTTGGTGGCAACGAGGTTGTTGGGATCGAGCGCGACGATGCGGCGGATCAGCGCCTCGGCGGCCTGCGTGACGCCTTGGGCCTTGCGGATCTCGTACAGGATGGACAGCGCGCCGGGCCGGTCGGGCGCCAGCTCCAGCACATCGAGGCAGAGCCGTTCCGCGGTTTCCGTGGCGCCTTGCCGATGCGCGGCCATCGCCCGTTCCACCAGCGGGACAAGATGCCGCGTCGCCTCCGGCGGCGACCGGGCGCCGATCTGAAGGCTACAACATCGGATGGCGCGGAGGCCGCTGCCGCAGGGGCAGAGCTGGGTGGCCGTCATGCTCATGTGTCGCGGTTCTGGCACGCCGGGCACGCGGGCGGCAAGGCCGGCGAACGTCTCGGGTGCCCCGATTGGCCCGTGTCCCGCGGCCTCGTGCCCTCAACTACCTCTACTGCGCCCTGTTACACCCCCATTCGTTCTGGAACCGGCAACCACAGACAGGTAGCCAATGTCATTAAATCGGCAGCTTTGCGCCTCATCACGGTCATCCTCGCGGCCCGAGCAACTCCCCGAAAGCGGACAAGGCCCCTCTCATAAACCAGGCTGCATTCGGCTCTCACGTTGTTCCCGGCGTCATCGATCAGGAGAAATCGACTTTACATTCGGCGCGTATCGCCCTAGCACTCCTAATGCCCACAGGCATTAGGAGTGCTAGGTTTTGCCGAAGGTCAAGCGTCGCGCTGAAAACGCAGCGATATCTGACTGGCCAGATGCGTTTGTCGGCGGGGCCGTCTGCCTCGATTTCATCAATACGGTCGAGGCTCCAGGCACCCCGCATTTTGCCGATCGCCTGTCCAGCTACGAGATGCTTCTGCAGTGGAGCTTGGTGCGTGGCACCATTCAGTCCAATACCGCCGCAAAGCTGGGACGATTGGCCGGGCAGCGCTCGCATGAGGCAGCGGGCGTTTGGCAAGAGGCGCTGGATCTGCGGGAGGAATTGTACCGGCTGGTTTCGAGCATAGAGAATTCCGAAGATGCCAGCGCCTTTATCAAATCGTTCAACGCAAAACTCACTTCGCTGCCGCCGGTGTGCCGTTTAACAGGCAACGGTGCAGGCGGCTTTATTCACACCCTTTCCGGCACCGATTTGCGCGAACCGCTGTGGCCGGTACTCTGGTCTATGGCAAATTTTCTGACATCGGATCATTTGCCCCGGCTTGGGCACTGCCATGCGAATCCTTGCCGCTATGTTTTTATTGATCTCAGCCGGAGCAAATCCAGGCTGTGGTGTTCATCCAGCGGCTGCGGCAATCGCGAGCGTGTGCGTCGCGCCTATGTTGCCAGGCCTTTGGCCACGGAGAGAGCCAATTCGAGAAGCTTGAATTCAAAAAATTAGAGAAGGGAGCAAATCATGCCCTATATTCACGTAGCATCAGCCCATCATTACGCAGAAGGACAGAAACGCCTGCTCATTCGGGCGATTACGGACGCGACGGTCGACGTGCTTGAAGTGCCCGCCGCCGATGTTCATGTTTTCTTGTGGGAGATTCCAACGGAAAATCTCAGATATGCTGGCGATGAGCCGAGCCCAGGTAGAATAAACAACGTAACGGTGGTGTTCCGGAAGCGGCGTCACCAGCAAGTCCGTATCGTGCTTGTGCAGCGTTTGACGGATGTGATACAGGCCCAGCTGCAGGCCGCACGCGAAGCTATCCATATCATTTTGTCACAGGTCACACCTGAGGATACAAGCGAAGGTGGTATCCTCATGGGGCCACCACCAACGCCAACCTGGCAAACGGCCGGACATTTACCGGTGCGTAATGCATGAGGCCTGGCAAGAACAAAAACGCAGGCGCGCGCAAGCGGTTAAGCTCGCACGGGTTTGTTCAGATTTGGATTGTGAGTGAGTTATAACAAAAGTGGTTGCGGGGGCAGGATTTGAACCTGCGGCCTTCAGGTTATGAGCCTGACGAGCTACCGGGCTGCTCCACCCCGCGACAGTAATCGGTGATCGATGATCGGTGATCAGGCCGATGTTGTTGTGACTATTTGGTTTTGTTTGGTCTTTGTCTGGTTCACTGACGATTTTTCGGTGTTAGGGAAGGGTTGGAGGACCTGGCGGCGACCTACTCTCCCGTGCCTTAGGACACAGTACCATGGGCGCTGGGGATTTTCACGGCCGAGTTCGGGATGGGATCGGGTGCGGGCTCCCCGCGATGACCACCAGGTCGTCCAGCCCTTCCACAGTCGTCGGTCTTCGGTCGTCAGTTGTCAGACGGAAGGCCAGACAGACTGGGGTGGGGTGGCGGTTCTGGTGCTGTGTTGTGCGCGGAGCCTGTCTCCGGAGCCTTGATCCGGGGACGACTGAGGATGATTTCCATGCATGGTGTGCCAGCCTGCCACTCGTCACTTGCTTTCTGACAACTGACGACTGGAGACTGACGACTGTTTCTTGAGCTCTATCGGGCGATTAGGACCGGTTAGCTGCGGGCGTTACCGCCCTTCCACATCCGGCCTATTGACGTGATGGTCTATCACGGCCCTCTCGGGGCGAACCCCTGGGAGACATGGTTTAGAGGAGGGTTTCCCGCTTAGATGCTTTCAGCGGTTATCCCGTCCGTACTTGGCTACCCGGCGGTGCCACTGGCGTGACAACCGGTGCACTAGAGGTACGTCCATCCCGGTCCTCTCGTACTAGGGACAGCGCCTCGCAAGTCTCCTTCACCCACGGCAGATAGGGACCGAACTGTCTCACGACGTTCTAAACCCAGCTCACGTACCACTTTAATCGGCGAACAGCCGAACCCTTGGGACCTGCTCCAGCCCCAGGATGTGATGAGCCGACATCGAGGTGCCAAACCTCCCCGTCGATGTGGACTCTTGGGGGAGATCAGCCTGTTATCCCTAGAGTACCTTTTATCCGTTGAGCGATGGCCCTTCCACGCGGGACCACCGGATCACTATGGCCGACTTTCGTCTCTGCTCGAGCTGTCACTCTCGCAGTCAGGCGGGCTTGTGCCATTGCACTCAGCAGCCGATGTCCGACCGGCCTGAGCCCACCATCGCGCGCCTCCGTTACATTTTGGGAGGCGACCGCCCCAGTCAAACTGCCCGCCATGCAGGGTCCCGGACCGGGCTGACCGGTCGCGGTTAGATATCAGAAGCGCCCAGGGTGGTATTTCAAGGTTGGCTCCACCTGAGCTAGCGCCCCGGCTTCAAAGCCTCCCACCTATCCTACACAGTGCTCTCCTAATACCACTGCAAAGCTGCAGTAAAGGTTCATAGGGTCTTTCCGTCTGACCGCGGGTACCCCGCATCTTCACGGGGAATTCAATTTCGCTGAGCCGATGCTGGAGACAGTGGGGAAGTCGTTACGCCATTCGTGCAGGTCGGAACTTACCCGACAAGGAATTTCGCTACCTTAGGACCGTTATAGTTACGGCCGCCGTTTACCGGGGCTTCGGTTCGAAGCTTGCACCTCTCCCCTTAACCTTCCGGCACCGGGCAGGCGTCAGACCCTATACGTCGTCTCTCGACTTCGCAGAGCCCTGTGTTTTTACTAAACAGTCGCCACCCCCTGCTCTGTGCCACCCACCACTGGTTGCCCAGCGACAGGTCTCGCTTATCCCGAAGTTACGCGAGCAATTTGCCTAGTTCCTTCAGCATCGTTCTCTCAAGCGCCTTGGTATACTCTACCAGTCCACCTGTGTCGGTT
The DNA here is from genome assembly GCA_963826975.1 of uncultured Alphaproteobacteria bacterium. Taxonomy (GTDB): domain Bacteria; phylum Pseudomonadota; class Alphaproteobacteria; order Acetobacterales; family Acetobacteraceae; genus Palsa-883. The sequence continues at coordinate 413,130 of CAWGZJ010000005.1, forward strand.
TCGGGTACGGTCTATACGCCAGAGCTGTTTCCCGGAACGATCCACGAGCCTGGGCAATCCGATAAGCCCAGACAAGACTTCACGTTCGTCACTTCTGGCAGGCCCAGGAATATTGACCTGGTTCCCATCGACTACGGCTCTCGCCCTCGCCTTAGGGGCCGGCTCACCCTGCGCGGATTAACCTTGCGCAGGAACCCTTGGACTTTCGGCGACAGAGTTTCTCGCTCTGTTTGTCGCTACTCATGTCAGCATTCGCACTTCTGATACCTCCAGCGCCCCTCACGGGTACACCTTCACAGGCTTACAGAACGCTCCGCTACCGCTCAGTGATCAGTGATCAGTGATCAGTGATCAAGAGAAGATTGTCTTTTCTGTCGAGCGAGCAGGCCTTGCAGCATTCTTGCGATCTCCTCGCAGGAGAGGCGCCATGACGCTGCCTGCTCATGGGTCGCATAGCCGAGATCTTCGGCATAGCGGCACCACAACCGCGTCTCGTCGGCCGAACCGAGCGACATCACCAGATAGCGCTCGAACTCAGTCCGCGAGCGACGCAACCGGCCGCCACCCTCCATCAGCAGGGCGCACACCGATTTGGAGGATCGTCGCAACTGACCGGCGATCCCGCCATATTGCTCGACATTCGGCCACCCCAGGCTCGCCCGATGCAACTCGAGCGACAGGGCATAGGCACGCCGAAAGACCGCAAGGTCATCGACATTCCCGGCCATTACTCTTCTCCTGATCACTGATCACTGATCACTGATCACTGAACCCACAGCTTCGGTACGTGGCTTGAGCCCCGTTACATCTTCGGCGCAGGATTTCTGTTAGACCAGTGAGCTATTACGCTTTCTTTAAAGGATGGCTGCTTCTAAGCCAACCTCCTGGTTGTTTAGGAATTCCCACATCCTTAACCACTTAGCCACGATTTGGGGACCTTAGCTGGTGGTCTGGGCTGTTTCCCTCTCGACGACGGACCTTAGCACCCGCCGTCTGTCTGCCGGACTATACGCCAGGGTATTCGGAGTTTGGTTAGGTTTGGTAAGTCTTTGGGACCCCCTAGCCCATCCAGTGCTCTACCCCCCTGGGTAAACATCCGACGATCTACCTCAATAGATTTCGCGGAGAACCAGCTATTTCCGAGTTTGATTGGCCTTTCACCCCTAGCCACAGCTCATCCCCGACTTTTTCAACAGGCGTGGGTTCGGCCCTCCAGTGGGTGTTACCCCACCTTCAGCCTGGCCATGGCTAGATCACTCGGTTTCGGGTCTTCTGCCCGCGACTGAACGCCCTGTTCAGACTCGCTTTCGCTGCGCCTACACCTACCGGCTTAAGCTTGCCGCGAACAGAAACTCGCTGACCCATTATACAAAAGGTACGCCGTCACGGCACCAATACTCGCGTATCTCGGCCGCTCCGACTGCTTGTAGGCATTCGGTTTCAGGTCTCTTTCACTCCCCTCGTCGGGGTGCTTTTCACCTTTCCCTCACGGTACTTGTTCGCTATCGGTCACCAGGGAGTATTTAGGCTTGGAGGGTGGTCCCCCCATGTTCAGACAGGATTTCACGTGTCCCGCCCTACTCAAGGATCAACGCGACCCATACGCATACGGGGCTGTCACCCGCTATGGCCGGACTTTCCAGACCGTTCTGCTTAAGTCACGTCAACCACTGGCCTGTTCCGCTTTCGCTCGCCACTACTCGCGGAATCTCGGTTGATGTCTGTTCCTCCGGGTACTGAGATGTTTCAGTTCCCCGGGTTTGCCTCGTTGCACTATGGATTCATGCAACGATACCCCATAGGGGTGGGTTGCCCCATTCGGATATCCACGGATCAAAGCCTGCTCGCGGCTCCCCGTGGCTTTGCGCAGC
>CAWGZJ010000005.1:420000-605985 GCA_963826975.1 uncultured Alphaproteobacteria bacterium
AAGGCATGCGCCTCGGTCGCGCTATCGGTGCCAGCAGCCTTGGCCTTGTCGGCGATCTGCTTCTCCACCAGCGGCGTCAGCACCCAGCCCGGGCAGATCGCGTTCACGGTAATGCCGTGGTTGGCCAGTTCGATCGCGGCCACCTTGGTCATGCCGACCACGCCGTGCTTGGCCGCGACGTAGGCGACCTTTTTCGGGCTGGCGACAAGCCCGTGCGCCGAGGCGATGTTGATGATGCGCCCCCACCCCTTCGCCTTCATCCCGGGTATCGCTGCCTTCATGCCGAAAAACACGCCCGAGAGGTTGATGGCGATGATGGCGTTCCAGCGGTCCTCGGGGAATTCCTCGACATCGGCGACGAACTGGATGCCGGCGTTGTTCACCAGGATATCCAGCGAACCCAGCGACTTCTGGGTCTCTGCTACCATGGCGGCGATGTCCGCCGATTTGCTGATATCGGCCGCCGAGTAGCCGACGCGTATGCCGAACTCCTTCGCCAGGCCGGCGCGCTCCGTCTCGATCTTCGCCGCGTCGCCGAAGCCGTTCAGCATCAGGTCCGCCCCCTCGGCACCTAGCGCGCGGGCGATGCCCAGGCCGATCCCGCTGGTCGACCCGGTGACCAGGGCGACTTTTCCTTTCAGGCTCATATCATCCGTCCTTTTGTTGATTGCGTGCTCAGGCCAGGTAATCGTGCAGCACCTTGCCGTAGGGCAGCGTGAGATCGGCGATCAGGTGGCGGCCGAACAGCACCTTGCGCACCGGCAGGTCCGCGACGCGGCAATTGACGTGCGGCACCAGGTGCAACCGCGCCGGGCCGGCCCAGGCACCCTTCAGCGTGATGTCCGTCAGGTAATAGCCGACCAACTGGGCGATCTTCGGCCCGCCATCGACGTCGGGGATGAATTTCAGGTTGACACTGAGCTTGCGCATCCCTTCCAGCGTCTCGGCATGATCCTGCGCCAGGGATTTGTATTTGTAGCCCATCGTGCCCATCGCCACCTCACGTTCATCGTAGTGCAACGTGCCGGTCAGCGTGTCGTGGATCACTTTAAGGTCCGGGTTGCCGATCTTCTTGGGGAAACCCCAGATCTCCCGCCCGCCGGTGGTCGGCAACTCATCGTCCAGGAACATCATGGCGCTGTAGTTGCACGCCGTGCCGTTCCAGCGCGCGGCGATATTGATGCCGCTTTCCTGATAGCTGCCGAAGCCGCTGCTATCGAACATCTTCATCCATTCGAAAATCACATGGTTGCCGTCCGGCTCCAACGGCTCGGGCAGGATGGCGCGGATCACGTCCGGGTCTGACTCGTAATGGATCAGCAGGTACTCGCGATCAACGAACCGATACGGCCCCTTGGGGTAGCTTGGGCTGCACAGCGGCATCGACGATGCCGCGAGGATCTCGTCTCGTGTCATACCTTTCTCCTTCTGTTCCGCCCCCGGGCGGATGCCTGATCGGCGCTACTGGCGTTGCGTGCCTGGGGACGCCCCAGCGCCTTCCCCCAACTCCTTCCCAGGGGACATCCCCCGCATTGGCGTCCTTCAGCGGCCCCGGATGTGGTCGCGCCAAGCCTATGTTGCATCGCAGCAACTTGAATTCCATACCGGCGTGGCCAAGTTTTCGCCCATATCAGCCGCACGCCCGGCCGGACAGGAGACCAGAATGGACAGAGGCCCGCTGTCGTCACGGGATGCGCCGGCAGCCACGGGGCGGCCAGAGGGCTGCGGCCGTATCGCGCTTGTGCTGCAAGGCGGCGGCGCGCTGGGCGCCTACCAGGGCGGTGTCTACCAGGCGCTGCACGAGGCCGGGCTGGAGCCCGATTGGATCGCCGGGGTTTCGATCGGCGGCATCAACGGCGCGATCATCGCGGGCAACCCACCGGAGCGTCGGCTGGAACGTCTGCGTCAGTTCTGGGACACCATCACCGCGCGGCCGACCTCGTTGTTCGTTCCGGACGGCGACAATCCACGGCGTCTGGCCAACGCGTGGTCGTCGATGCTGACGATGGCCCTCGGCCAACCGGCATTTTTCACGCCGAACGTTCCCAATCCCTGGATCAGTCCGCGCGGCTCCGCTACCGCGACCAGCTTCTACGACAACGCGCCGCTGAACAAGACGCTGCGCGAGATCGTCGACTTCGACTACCTGAACCACAACGGCATTCGCTACGCCTGCGGTTCGGTGAACGTACGCAGCGGCAACTTCGTCTATTTCGACACCGCCGAAACGACCATCGCGCCCGCGCACGTGATGGCGAGCGGGGCATTGCCGCCGGCATTGCCGATGATGCAGGTGGGGACCGACTGGTTCTGGGACGGCGGCCTGGTGTCCAACACGCCGCTGCAGCACGTGTTCGAAAACATCGGCACCACGTCCACGCTGGTGTTCCAGGTCGATCTGTTCAGTGCTCGCGGCTCGCTGCCGCGCGACATGGGCGATGTGCTGGCACGCCAGAAAGACATCCAGTACTCCAGCCGCACGCGGCTGGTGACCGACCTCTACATGCAGCGCTACAAGCGGAACCTGCTGATCAAGCGGTTGCTCGACAAGGTGCCCGAGGCCGATCTGACCGACGAGGAAATCGCCATGAAGAAGGACCTTCAGGCACAGCCGGAGGTCAACCTGCTGCAGCTGATCTACCGGCAGGCGGCCTACGAGACCCAGGCGAGTGACTACGAGTTCAGCACTGCCTCGATGCGCGAGCATTGGACCAGCGGCTACCGGGACACCTGTGCGACGCTGCAGCACAAGGAGTGGCTGGCGATGCCGAACGAGGAAGGCGGCATCCGGGTGCACGACGTGCACAACATCGAATCCTGACACGCGCGCCGCCCACCTGACCCGCGCGCCGCCTGGCGGCGTCACCGGTTGACCAGCGGCGCCCGTGGACTACGCTTGTCCCCGGCTTCAGGACCCGACTTCAGGGAGGGAAGACACCGATGATCATCGAGATGCGCACCTATCAGCTCAAGCCCGCCAGCATCCCGCAATTCGAGGAGCGGTTCGGCACGGCGCTGCCCGGACGACTGAAATTCTCGCCGCTGGCGGCGTTCTGGCACACCGAGGTCGGGCCGCTGAACCAGGTCATTCATGTCTGGCCGTATGATACGTTCGAGCAACGTGTTCAGGTGCGCGCCGCGGCATCGGCATCGCCCGGCTGGCCACCGCCGACGCGCGAATTCGTCGTCGAGCAAAAAAGCGAGCTGTTCCTGCCGGCGCCGTTCTCGCCGCCGCTGGAACCGCGCCAGCTTGGCGGCATCTACGAGATCCGCATGTACAGTTTCGCTGCCGGCGCGATTCCGGGCGTGATCGAACGCTGGAGCGAGAAGATCGGCGAACGGGTGAAACTGTCACCGTTGGTGGGCGCGTGGTACTCCGAGATCGGTGCGCTCAACAAATGGGTGCATATCTGGGCCTACAAGGACGCCAACCATCGCGCGCAGGTGCGTGCCGAGGCGGTGGCGAAGGGCATCTGGCCACCCGGCTCCGCCGCCGCCGGTGTGCTGCTGAAGCAGGAGAACATGCTGGTGGTTCCGGCCAGTTTCTCGCCATTGCGGTAGCGGGTCTACCTGGCTGTTGCCGATGGCGGCAGCGACCGCCGGGCGAATGGCGCCATACCGCACCGATGTGATCGGCGATCACCCTGGTGCGGCGGGTTGCGCCGGCGGACCGGGGCGTCGCTCGTCTCACTGAACAATGTGGAACGATGACAGAGAGGAACGATAACAGAGAAGAACGATGACAGACAACTCCGATAGAACGCAACCCGTGCGGGTCGAGGTGACGGCGCGGTTCATCAGCGAAAGCACGGCCAAGCAGCGCGCCTATGAGACCCGCCGGCACATATGGACGGCGGCATTCCACCCGTCCGAGCCGCGGGCGCAGGCGCTCGCGGTATCCCGGCGGCGCGGCAAGATCCACGACCAGCGGCAGGGCAAGTTCGATCTATAATACTAGCGGCCCTGAACATTGACGCACGGACCGCCACCCCCCGTCATGCCGGCGAATGCCGGTATCCACGACTTTCTTTGCTGCACCGAAGACAATCGAGTAGGGGCGCCCCTCGCGGAGCGCCCCTCTCACACCACCGGACGTACGGATCGCGTATCACGGCGGTTTCCGACAAGGTTCAGCGCGGCATTTTGTTGCCGCGTCAAGGCTCGTTCATGATCCCATGCCGCAGACGCTTGTGGCTCCTCAGTCGCCCCAGGTCCGGCTCCGCCTTCCCCGCTGGCGCCGTGGCGCAACGCGGCCTTCAGGGTTTCGTCGAGAAGGTCCCCTTGGTCCGCGCCGCCTTGCTGCCGCTTCACGTCCATCGATTGGTCCAAGCTGCTCCCCGCTTGTCGAATTCAGCCCTTCGCCCGGTTGCCCGGACTACTATGGCCTCTGCTGACTTCTCCCGGCCCATCGGAGGCCGTCGCCGGCCCCCTGCTCCGATCGTCTGGAGAGATCGGGAGATCTCCCAGGGTAAAACACTGATCCTTCCCTCGAGCGCTGCCGGATTTACCTGTGCGCGTGTCCGACTGGCCTTTGGGCTTCCCCGTCCACTGCCGGGTTACCCCACCGCACCGGCCTCGTATCCGGTTCCTGTTCGTCAGCTCCGAGTTTTGCCTCCGGCTTCCTCCCCACTCTGCATCGCTGCAACGCAGTTGCCTTCGGCTAACGGTTCCGGCCAATCGGCCCGTAGAGGACTTGCACCTCCGAGATCAGCGCCATGCCTGGCACACAGTCGTTGATGCCGGCCTTCGCCGGCATGACGTGGTGGGTATCGCCGGCATGACGAGGTGGGTGCGGCGCCGGTGGGTCAATCTTTTCGACGGCCGCTCTAACCGCCCAGAATCTCCGCCGCCGCGTCGGCCAGCACCTGGCAGCCCAGCACCAGATCGTCGTCCTTGGTGTCCTCGGCGTAGTGGTGGCTGATGCCGCCGATGCTGGGCACGAACAGCATCGCCGCCGGCAATTGCTCGGCGAACACCTGAGCGTCATGGCCGGCGCCGCTCGGCATGCGGATGTGCATCCCGGGTGCGTTCGCCTCTGCCGCGCGCTCTAACGCATCTTGGAATCCCATATCCATCAGCTTCGGCGTCGAGCGCGACAGATTGGTCAGCGTCACCGCGCAGGGGCCGGCGTTGGCCTCGGCGACCAGCGCCTGCAGTGCATGCTCCATCGTCGCGAGGCGCGCCGGATCGGCGTCGCGGAACTGGAACATCATCTCCGCGCCCCCGGGCACGATGCTGGCCGCGCCGGGTTCCAGCAGGATGCGCCCGGTGGTCCACACGCTGCGCGGACCGGCGACCTGGGGGAAGCGCGCCTCGGTCGCGCCCGCCAGCCGCACCAGCGCCACCCCGGCATCCTTGCGGATCGCCATGCGCGTGGTGCCGGCGTGGTTCTGCACGCCCTCGAAACGGATCGCGTATTGCCAGATGCCGACGATGCTGGTGACCACGCCAAGGCGCAGGCCCGACGTGTCCAACTCGTCGCCCTGCTCGATATGCGCCTCGAGATAGCCGCGGTAGCGCGCCGGATCGAGCCGTGCGCGCGGCCGCCCGGCCAACCCCGCCTGCGCCAGCGCATCAGCCAACGCCGTGCCGTCATGCCGATTAACGGTGCCCGCGATCTCCGCGTCATCGATCCCGCGCACGAACGATCGGCTGCCGAGGAAATTGCCGAAATGGCCTTCCTCATCCGCCCAGGCGCCCACCTCGATGGCATGGCCCAAACTCGGCGCCAGGGCACGCGCGACCTCCAGCCCATAGATCACACCCATCGCGCCATCCAGCCAGCCGGCGTGCGGTTGCGTCTCCATATGGCTGCCGAGCAGCAGCTTCGGCCCCGGCGCGGTGGAGCGGCCGATCACGTTGCCGATGCCGTCGATCTCCGGCTCCAGCCCCGCCTCGGCCAGCCGATCGGCCAGCCAGTGCCGGGCGGTCATGTCGTCAGTGGAATAGGTTGGCCGGTGCACGCCGGTCTTATAGGTGCCGATCGCCCGCGCCGCGTACAGGTCCCGCAACAGGCGATCACCATCGATGCTGGGCATGCTCCCCCCTCCCCTACGGCGCGAGCCGCACCCCCTGAGGGCGTATCATTCCGTCAGGCGTCGGCGTGAACCCGGACAGCTTGTCGCTTACCCCCCACAACCATTTCAGATGATACAACACGATGTGCGGCCGATCCTCAAGGTAGAGGTCCGAGAGCTGACCATACAGCGCCTGGCGCTGCGCGACATCGGTAACGCTGCGGGCCCGGGTCAGCACTTCGTCGAATTTGGCGCTGCAGTATTTGCCCCAGTTGAGGAACCCGTTGCAGGCTTCCCAGATCGCCACGTTGCCGTCGGGATCGGCGCGCCCGCTCCACAGCACCAGCGTCGCATCATAGGCACCGGCCCTTCCGGCGGCGACCTGCGCGTTGGCTTCCATCGCCTGCAATTTGATGTCGAACCCGGCCTCGGCCGCCATCGACTGGATCACCTCGCCGACCTGGACCTCCACCGGGCTGTTGTCGGTGGTCAGTGTAAACGCGGGGTGTGGGGTTCCGGCCGCCGCCAGCAACTCCTTGGCCTTCGCCAGGTCGCGCGGCGGCACCGGGCGCCGCGGGTTCCAGTAGCGCGAGCCGGGCGCCTCGAACTGGTTCGACGGAGTGAACTGCCCATCCATCACCACCTGATTAAGCGCGACACGATCGATCGAGGCCTCCAGCGCAGCGCGCACCCGCTGGTCGTGCGCCAGCGGACCGTCGGCCGCGAGATTGATCGACAGCGCATAGAAGGCCAGCGCGGTGATGCTGATCAGCCGCAGGTGCGGGTCGGCCTTTACCTTGGCGACATCGGTCGGCCCCAGCCGCTCCACCATGTCGAGCTTGCCGGCCTCCAGGTTGACCAGCCGCACCGTGGTATCGGGGATCGGCTGGTAGATGATCCGGTCGAGCGACACCGCGGGCGCGTTCCAATAGCCGGGGAAGCGGTCGACCACGATGCGGTCCTGGGCGATGCGCTCGGTCAGCTTGAACGGGCCGGCGCAGGGCAGCTCGGTTTCGATGTGCGCCCCCAGCCGCGCCATCGCCTGCGGCGCCAGCATCATCCCGGCGCGGTCGGACAACACGGCGACGAGCGGCGCATAGGGCTTCGACAGGCGCAACCGCACCGTATGCGGATCGACCACATCGACCGCGGTCAGCGGGCCCAACTCGCCTTTGCGCACGCTCTCCGGCGCGGTGCGATAGCGCTCGAGGTTGGCGCGCACCGCTTCGGCATCCAGCTTTTCGCCGTCCTGGAACTGCACGCCGTCGCGTAGCGTCATGGTCAGCGTCAGGCCGTCCGGCGCCCACTGCCAGGCGGTGGCGAGTTGCGGGACGAAGTTGTTCGCGGCGTCCAGGTCGACCAGCTTGTCGCAAGTTGCGGCGAAGACGATGCGCCCGACGAAGGTGCCGCTGCGGGCGGGATCGAGCGCGTCCGGGTCCTCATTCAGGCCGACGCGCAGGGTGCCGGCGGCGAGCGCGGGGCCGGCGACAAGCAGCAGGGTCAGCAGGACGGGCAGCAGGTGGCGGGGACAGCGCATCGGTGGCTCCAGGGTCAAACCGTGATGCTGCCGCAACTGGTCGCGGCCGCCAATGTTTCCGTCTCGGAGCCGCGGGAGTCGCATTCGGAACACGTGTGATACCAGCGGCCGAAAGCCCCGACTCTCCCGCCGTCGTGGCCGGCGCCGCGCCCACCGCGTCATGCCGGGCGAAGGCCCGGCATCCACGACTTGCCTTCGCGCCAACAAAGAAATCGAGTAGGGACGCCCCTCGCGGAGCGCCCCTCTCACACCACCGGGCGTACGGATCGCGTACCACGGCGGTTTCCGACAAGGTTGAGTGCGGCATGATGGTCGGCCAGCCGGGTCAACCCGAGCGCGTCGAACCACGCGATGGGCATGGCCTGCTTGGCCTGCTGGCTGTCGGTCAGGCGCCACCATCCCTTTCCCGACGAGGCCAGTTTCAGGGCGTTGCCCCGCGTCACGCCGTTCCCGATCAGAAACCTGACCATCGTGCGGACGAGCTTACAGCGCTTGAGCTCCACGCAACGCAGCTTGCGACGGAGCCATCCGTCGAGGTCGCGCAGCGCGCTCTTGCACTGGGCGTGGCGATAGTACGTCACCCAGCCCACGGTGAAGCGGTTCGCCTGCTCGATCATCCGCTCCAGCGGGCAGTCGCCCCGGTTGCGGCGCGTGATCTCCCGCAGGCGGTCCTTGGCGCGGGCCAGACTTTTGCGCCCGATACCAAGCGTGCCTCCCCTGCCCAGCCGGTGGCCGAGGAACTGACGTTCCCCGACCGGAGCGACTGCGCTCTTCTGCCGGTTGACCTTGAGCCGGAGCTTGTCCTCCAGGAACGACGTCACCGACGCCATCACCCGCTCGCCCGCCGCTTGCGACCGCACATAGATATTGCAATCGTCGGCGTAACGGCAGAAGCGGTGTCCCCGGCGTTCCAACTCCTTGTCCAGGTCGTCCAGCAGCAGATTGGACAGCCGTGGCGACAGCGGGCCGCCCTGGGGCGTGCCCTCGTGCCGTTCGTTGCACACACCGTCTGTCATCATGCCGGCCTGCAAGAAGCGCCGGATGATGCGCAGCAGGCGCTTGTCGCCGATGCGCCGCGCCAGGCGGGACATCAGAATGTCGTGGTTGACCCGATCGAAGAACTTCTCGAGGTCCAGGTCCACGACGATCTCATACCCGTCGGCCACGTATTCCCGGGCCTGTCGCAGCGCGTCATGTGCGCCGCGTCCGGGACGGAAGCCGAAGCTCGATGCCGAAAACGTCGGGTCGAGCAACGGTTCCAGGGTCTGCGCGATCGCCTGCTGCACCAGACGATCCACCACCGTAGGGATGCCCAACTGGCGCATCCCGCCGCCCGGCTTGGGGATTTGCACCCCACGCACAGGCTGCGGCTGGTAGCTGCCGTCCAGCAAACTTGCAATCAGCGCTTCGCGGTTGCCGGCGATCCACGCAAGCAGCTCGGTGACATCCATCCCGTCCACCCCCGCCGCGCCGTCATTCGCCTTCACCCGTTTGTAGGCTCGGTTCAGGTTCGCCGAGCCGGTCACTTCCTCCATCAGATGCCGCGTCAAGGCTCGTTCCTGCGACCATGCCGCAGACGCTTGTGGCTCCTCGCTTGCTCCAGGTCCGGTTCCGCCTTCCCCGGTTGCGCCGTGGCGCAGCGCAGCCATCAGGGCCTCGTCGAGAAGGTCCCTTTGGTCCGCACCGCCTTGCTGCCGCTTCACGTCCATCGAACGGTCCAAGCTGCTCCTTGCTTGTCGAATTCGGCCCTTCGCCCGGTTGCTCGAACTACTATGGCCTCGGCTGACTTCTCCGCACCCGTCGAGAACCGTCGCCGGCCCCCTGCTCCGATCGTCGGGAGAAATGCGGAGATCTCCCAGGGTAAGACACTGATCCTTCCCTCGGCCGCTGCCGGATTTACCTGTGCGCGTGTCCGCTTGGCTTTTGGGCGTTCCCGTCCACTGCCGGGTTACCCCACCGCACCAGCCTGGTATCCGATGTCTGTTCGTCAGCTCCGAGTTTTGCCTCCGGCTTCCTCCCCACCTGCCTCGCGGCAGAGCAGTTGCCTTCGGCTAACGGTTCCGGCCAATCGGCCCGTAGAGGACTTGCACCTCCAAGATCAGCGCCATGCCTGGCACACAGTCGTGGATGCCGGGCCTTCGCCCGGCATGACGAGGTGGGTGTCGCCGAAGAGTCAATCATTCGGACGCTTGGTATGACCTCCAGGCACGACTTGCCAAAATCAAGCGGCAGACAAAGCTGCAAGCCGGTCTCTTTGAGATGTTTTGAGGTAGCAAGGACCGAGCCAGCACCGACAAAAGTGTGATACCGGGCGCCCGACATGCTGACTCTTCCAGCATTTCGGGCGCCTGATATCGCGCGCGGGGTTGCCCGGGCGTTAGCGTGCGGCCGCGCGCCAAACCGGCCCGACGCCGGCCGAACAGTCGATCACCAGGGCCGCTGGTCTGAGAAGTTCGGGCCAGGCCGCGTCTGATGCTCAATCCGCCGTGGCGCGGATCAATCCGCTACCGCGATGATGATGGCGCCGGACGCCCCGAGCAGCCGACTCGCAACAACGCCGGCCGGATCAGGCGACATGTTGCGCCCGCGCAAATTCGCCAACCAACGCCCGCGCCGCCGCCAGTTCCGGGCCCGTGACGATCAGCCGCGCGCAGCCAAACGCCTCCCACATCCTTACGGTGAAATCCGGATACAGCCGCACCGGCCCCGGACGGTTCGCGTAGTTCGAGCCATCCTTCAGGTCCAGAAAACTCTCCGCGGGCAGGCCCTGCGCCAGCACCACATCATGGCTCGGCAACTCGAGATGGTAGTAGGTGACGCGATCCATCGGCACCTGCGCAATCGTGCTGCCATTGATCAGGTGGCGGATCGGGATCAATACTTCACCGACATAAACCGCATGATCCGGCGACAGGAACAGCTCGGTGTGCGGCCGACCAAACCCGAACGCGCTCGCGGTGACGCGCACCGGCCAGACCTGCCTGGGCTTCGGATGGCGGGCGCAATCCACCTCCCGCCGCCCAATCCAGATGATCGGCGCCGCGCCCTCGTCCACCACCGTCTGCACCAAATCGCCGATATGCAGATCTTCCACTGCAATCTCGCCGCGGCTCGTCAGGATGCGTGTGCCTCGGCGGTAGCATGGGGCCTCGGCCGTTATGAGTGTGCCGCTACCCGTGTCCGGCGCGAGTCCGAAAGGCACGTCAGCGTAGTTGCCCGAAAGTTGCTGCGTGTAGGTTTGGCCGCCAACCGAGACTGTCAGCAAACCACTCGTGGTAACGCCCGCCGAGCCCCCGCCCGCGTAGGGCAGATACGACACGTCGATCGAGCCGCCGACGTTCACCACGGTGTCGGAGGCGGTGTTGCCGGAGTACAGGAACTCGGTGCCACCGCTGTTCAGCGTCGTGCTGATCGCGTGGGCGCTGACATGCACGAACTCGGTGCCTCCGCTGTTCACTGTGGTGTCGCGGGCCGTGCCGCCATGGCCGCCGCCGGATTGCGGGCCGCCCGATACGTGGAGTTCGCCCTCTACGACCGCGCTGCCACCGCTGTTCACCGTGGTGCTGATGGCAAGGGCGCCGATTTGCACGTCTTCGGCGCCACCGCTGTCCGCGATGGTGCCGGTGGTCGTGCCGATGAAGATGTACTCGATGCCGCCGCTCAATGTGGTGTACTTGGCGGTCCCGGTGACGCTCTGTGTGCCGCCGCTATCCACTGTCGCGGCAATGGCAACCGCCCCGGTGCCGAGCACGACCTGGGTGCCGCCGCTCTCCACCGTGGTACTAACGGCCGTGCCGTAAAAAAGTATCTCCTGGGTACCGCTGCCGTTCACCACGGTGAGGCTGGCGGTGGCGCTTTGGCGCACGACCTCGATGCCGCCGCTGTTCACCGTAGTGCTGATCGCCATGCCACCGGACGACAAGTATTCGTAACCGCCGTTTACCGTTGTATTGCTGGCTTGGCCGCCACCCAAGACGTCCTCTTCGCCCGCGGGGCTCACCGCGGTGCTGACGGCTGTGCCACCCTGGTAGACGATTTCGAGGCCACCGCTCACGGTGGTGAAGCTGGTCGAGCCGCCCGAGAACACGGTCTCGAGGCCGCCGTCGACCAGGGTGGTGCTTCTGGTCGCTCCACCGGAATAAACGTACTCGTTGCCGAAAAAGGTCACTGTGGTGAAGCTGGCCGACCCGCCGGAGGACACGTATTGGTAGCCCCCGCTATCCACCGTCGTGCTGACCGCCGTTCCGCCCGACACCACCGCGGAGCCGCCGCCGCTCACCGTGGTGAAGCTGGCCGTTCCGCCGGAGTAAACGATCTCGGTGCCACCACTGCTCACCATCGTGCTGACCGCGATGCCGCCGGACGACACAAGCAGGAAATCGCCCCTGCTCAGCGTAATGCCGCTGGACGTCATGCCGAACGTCACGCTGTAGGTAGCCATGGCGGATTACCTTTGTGGTTGTCCGGACGAAGCCCGTTCAGCGGATCCCACGATGTTTGCGTGGCTTCGAGCCACGGGATTGTGCACCACTGTTGTCAGCGGACTCCGTTCGCAACGGCGTGTATGCTATGATGCCAACGCGCCATGATGCCAAGGCAATGTGTCGTGGCCGGTCGTTCGAGACCGACCACCGGTCAGGCAACGTCCCGCGCCTGCGCAAATTCGCCAACCAACGCCCGCGCCGCCGCCAGTTCCGGTCCCGTGACGATCAGCCGCGCGCAACCAAACGCCTCCCACATGCGGGCGGTGTAGTCCGGATAAAGCCGCGCCGGCCCGGGACGGTTCGCGTAGTTCGAGCCATCCTTCAGGTCGAGAAAACTCTCCGCCGGCAACCCCTGCGCCAGCACCACGTCGTGGCTCGGCAGTTCCAGGTGGTAGTAGGTGACGCGATCCATCGGCACCTGCGCAATCGTGCTGCCGTTGATCAGGTGGCGGATCGGGATCAATACTTCACCGACATAAACCGCATGATCCGGCGACAGGAACAACTCGGTGTGCGGCCGTCCCGGACCGAACGCGCCAGCCGCGATGCGCACCGGCCAGACCTGCCGCGGCTTTGGATGACAGCCACAGTCCACCTCCCGCCGCCCAATCCAGATGATCGGCGCCGCGGCCTCGCCCAGTACCCGTCGGCACCAGGTCGCCGACCCGCAGATCCTCCACCGAGACCTCGCCGCGATCTGTCATGATACGCGTGCCGCTGCGATAGCACGGCGCACCCTCCGCCGTGACGAGCGTGCCCCCGGCCGCGTCCCGTGCCAGCAGGAATTGTTCGCCGGTATAGTCTCCCACCAATTGCTGCGTGTAGGTCTGGCCTTCCAGCGAGACCATCAGCACGTCGCTCGCATTCACCGTCGCCGATCCACCGCTGACGTAGAACAGATGCACCACGTCGATCGAGCCACCCCTGTTCAACGTGGTGAGGCTGACGTCGGTGCCGGAGAGCACCTTTTCAATTCCGCCACTGTTCACCAAAGTATTCGCGGCGGACCCGCCGGACACGATCTCCGTACCGCCACTGTTCACAATGGTGCTAATGGCGAGGCCGCCGTACCCGAACTCCTGCCCTCCGCCGAAATCGCCCCAGAGAACGACCTGGGTGCCGCCATTGTCCACCGTGGTGCCGATGGCTGTTCCCCCCACACCCATAGGCTCGCCACCACCGGTAAGAACCTGGCTGCCGCCGAAGTTTATCGTGGTGTCGCTGGTGACGCCGGCACTGACTATCTCGTAGCCTCCGCCATTCACGGTGGTGCTGAAGGACGAGCCGCCATAGGCATACAGGCCCTGCGGCGCCCCAGCACTCAGGACCTCCTCGCCACCGCTGTTCACCGTGGTGAAGCTGACCGTGCCAGAGTCGGTCGCCTGCACGAAGCCGCCACTGTTCACCGTGGTGCTGACGGCTTGACCGCCCGCATCGATGTACTCGTCGCCGAAGCCGTTCAGCGTTGTACCGACGGCATAACCGCCGTGCAGCATCACGTCGGTGGGATGCGTGGCATTGCCGGTCGCGGTGGTGAAGCTGGTCGTGCCGCCGGAGTATACGGCCTCGGTGCCGCCGCTGCTCACCAGGGTGCTGATGGCCGTGCCGGCGGAGTACACAAGCTGGACACCGCCGTAGTTCACCGTGGCGGCGCTCGCGGCGCCACCGGCGTACACATCCAAGGTGCCGCCGTAATTAACCGTGGTGGAGTTCGCGGTGCCACCCGACAGAACGACCTCGACCGCATTGCTGCCAACGACGATGCCGCTGGTGGCACTCGTATCGACAGCGACCCCCGAAGCCGGCTGATACACCACGATCCCGGTCGAGACGATCTCACCTGGCCCCGCCGTCGTCGTATCGCTCTGCGCGCCGCCCGGCCCGACGACAAGGTATCCGCCGCTGCTCACGGTCGTCCCGCTGGCGATGCCGGAGGACAACACGAACTCCACGCCACCGCCGCTCACTACGGTGTGGCTGGCCGCGCCGTAAACGTACTCGACGGCATCACTGTTCACCGTGGTGCTGACGGCAGAGCCGCCAGAGGCCACATACTCCCGGCCGCCGCTGTCCACCGTCACGCTGACCGCGGTACCACCCGACGTCACTGCGAGGAAATCGCCGTTGTGCAGCGTGATGCCGCTGGAGGTCATGCCGGAGGTCACGATGTAGGTGGTCATGGCGGCGTAGCTCCTCGCGAGGCAACGACGCCCGCTCTGGCAGGCCGCGGCGCGCTCGCCGCAGCCGCTCGCTGATTATGACGCACTGGTTATGACGCACTGGTTATGACGCACTGGTTATGACGCACTGGTTATGACGCACTCTGGGCAAGCCCGAACCTTGTAGCGCGGCCTCCCACTTGCCGCGCTGGGTCTGCCCCGCAGGATCATGCGCCCTGCCGTACAGGGGAAGGCGCTCACGATTCCGTGTCAGCCCGAACGGCAACCGCCCCGGATCACACCCGGTTGACACCGGCCTGCTGTCATCGAACCTTCATCAAACTGCAATCGAAGCGTCGCCACCTGCGCCTAGGGTCCGCCGCGGTCGCCGACCGGATCCGAGCGGCCATCGCGTGTTGAGGAGGCAGGGGAATGAAATTCAGGACCACGGCACTGGCCGTTACACTGGTCAGCTTTGCGGCCGGGTTTGGCTTCGCCGCGCAGGCGCAGACCCAGATCACCGGCGCGGGCTCGACCTTCGCCGCGCCGATCTACGGCAAATGGGGCGAGGCAGGTGCGGCCGCCACCGGCGTGAAGCTGAACTACCAGGCGATCGGGTCCGGCGCCGGCATCAACCAGATCAACAACCGCACCGTCGATTTCGGCGCCTCCGACATGCCGGTGGCCGCCGACCAGCTCACCGCGCACAAGCTGATGCAATTCCCCACCGTGATCGGCGGCGTGGACATCATCGTGAACCTGCCCGGCATCAAGGCGGACCAGTTGAAGCTGACCGGACCGATCCTGGCCGACATCTATCTCGGCAAGATCACCAAGTGGAACGATCCGGCCATCGCGAAGCTCAATCCGGACTTGAAACTGCCGTCCCTGGCGATCGCGCCGGTGCACCGCGCCGACGGCTCCGGCACCACCTTCGTGTTCACCGACTACCTGTCGATGCAGAGCGACGAGTGGAAGTCGAAGGTCGGCGCCTCCACCTCGGTGGCCTGGCCGGACGGCGCCGGCGCCAAGGGCAGCGACGGCGTCGCCGCCACGGTGCAGCACATCCCCGGCGGCATCGGCTACGACGAGAGCGCCTATGCCGACGCAGAACCACCTGACCACGGCGATGATGCAGAACAAGGCGGGCCAGTTCGTTGCGCCCACGATGGCGGCGTTCGCGGCCTCGGCCGCCAGCGCGGACTGGTCGAAGGTGCAGAATTTCGCGATCGATCTGAACGACCAGCCGGGCGCCGCAAGCTGGCCGATCGAGAGCGCCACGTTCGTGCTGCTGCCGACCGATCCGAAGGATGTCGCGCAGAGCGCCGCGGTGAAGAAGTTCTTCGACTGGGGCTTCGCGCATGGCAGCGACATCGCAACGACGCTGCTCTACATCCCGCTGCCGGAGACCGTGCACAACGCCATCCGCGCCGCCTGGAAGGCAGCGGTTCCGGGCACCATGTAACGATAAAGGAAGACTCTCCCTCTCCCCTTGAGGGCTTGGGCCGCGAAGCGGACCAAGGTTGGGGTGAGGGGTTGGTGCCAGGGTCACACCGAAAGTTCACGCCGCGCCGACCCCTCCCCCCAACCTTGGTCCGCTTCGCGGCCCAAGCCCTCAAGGGGAGGGGGAGAGCTTCGTCCTCCGGCTCCGCCTTAATCCTAACCCCCGCATAACAACCCTGGCCAGCGCATCGTGCAAAACGCCGTCACCGCCATGCCCGCATCCGACCCCGGCCCCGCCATCAGCGGCACGCGCCGCGGCTCATGGGCGACATGATCTTCGCCGTCGCGGCACGCGCCTCCGGCGGCTTCGTGCTGCTGCTGCTGGGCGGCATCATCCTGTCGCTGTTCATCGGCGGCATAGGCGCCTTCCGCCATTTCGGCGCCGGCTTCGTGACCTCCACCGCGTGGGACCCGGTCAAGCAGGATTTCGGCGCGCTGGTGTCGGTCTACGGCACCCTGGTCACCTCGGTGATCGCCCTGGTGCTGGCGGTGCCGCTGGCCTTCGGCATCGCCTTCTACCTGACCGAGCTCGCGCCCGCCTGGCTGCGCCGCCCGGTCGGCACCGCGATCGAACTGCTGGCCGCGGTGCCGTCGATCATCTACGGCATGTGGGGGTTCTTCGTGATCGTGCCGATCATGTCGGGCATCATCCAGCCCGCGATCATCGACGCGTTCGACGGCATCCCGGTGCTGCAGGACCTGTTCGCCGGCCCGCCGTTCGGCACCGGCATCTTCACCGCGGCATTGATCCTGGCGGTCATGGTGATCCCGTTCATCGCCGCCACCATGCGTGACGTGTTCGAAACGGTGCCCGCGGTCTACAAGGAATCCGCCTACGGCCTCGGCTGCACCACATGGGAAGTGATGCGCTCGATCGTGCTGCCCTACACGCGCGTCTCGGTGGTCGGCGGCATCATGCTGGGCCTGGGCCGCGCGCTCGGTGAGACGATGGCGGTGACCTTCGTCATCGGCAACGCCGACCGCATTTCCACCAGCGTGTTCGGCTCCGGCAACACCATCGCCTCGATCGTCGCGCTGGAGTTTCCGGAAAGCCCGGCCGGCAGCCTGAAGCTGGCCTCGCTGCTGGCACTCGGGTTCATCCTGTTCGTGATCTCGTTCATCGTGCTGGCGATCTCGCGCATGCTGCTGCGGCCCAAGGCAGCCGGAGCATGAGCGCGACCACCATCAACGGCCGCAGCGCTCCCGGCGCGGTCAAGGACCCGGCGGTCGCGCGCGCGCTGGGCCGGCGGCGGCAGCGTCATCAATCTCGTGGTCAAGACGCTGTGCGTGCTGGCGACGCTGATCGGCCTGGTGCTGCTGGCCTCGATCCTGTTCACCCTGCTGTGGAACGGTCTGGCCGGGCTGTCGCTGAATGTGTTCGTCTCGAACACGAAGCCGCCCGGCTCGCATGGCGGGTTGCTCAACGCCATCGTCGGCACGCTGATCCAGACCGGGATCGGCACCGCGATCGGCACGCCCATCGGCCTGATGGTCGGCACCTACCTGGCGGAATACAGCCAGCGGCTCGCGCATCTCCGACGTCGTGCGCTTCGTCTCCGACGTGCTGCTGTCGGCGCCGTCCATCCTGATCGGCCTGTTCATCTACCAGTTGCTGGTGGAACCGATGGGCGGCTTCTCCGGCATCGCCGGCAGCCTGGCGCTGGCGGTGATGGTCATCCCGATCGTGGTGCGCACCACCGAGG
Organism: uncultured Alphaproteobacteria bacterium; assembly: GCA_963826975.1. Lineage (GTDB taxonomy): Bacteria > Pseudomonadota > Alphaproteobacteria > Acetobacterales > Acetobacteraceae > Palsa-883. The sequence goes on from CAWGZJ010000005.1 coordinate 437,404, forward strand.
ACATGCTGCGGCTGATCCCCGCCACCCTGCGCGAGGCGGCGATCGGCCTCGGCGCGCCGAAATGGAAGGTGATCATGCTGATCTGCTATCGCGCGGCAATGGACGGGATCGTAACCGGCGTGCTGCTGGCGGTCGCGCGCATCGCCGGCGAGACGGCGCCGCTGCTGTTCACCAGCCTGGGCAACCTCAACTGGTCGGTCAGCCTGGGCCAGCCGATGGCCAGCCTGCCGGTGACCATCTATCAATATGCCGGCTCGGCGTTCGACGACTGGGTGCAGCTCGCCTGGGTCGGCGGCGCTGCTGATCACGGTCGGCGTGCTGGCGATCAATATCATCGCGCGGTTCGCGCTTCGACGCAGGACATAACGGGACAGCCCGAACAGGACAGCCCCAGGCAGGACAGTCAATGAGCACCACGATGAACGAGCAGCAGGGCCGGCAATCGGCAAGCTTCGGCGGCGTGCAGGCGCGATCCCACTCGACGATCAACGAGCCGCGCATCGCCATTCGCAAGCTGGATTTCTTCTACGGCAGCAACCGGGCGCTGAAGCACATCAATCTCGACCTGCCGGACCGCCAGGTGACCGGCATGATCGGCCCGTCGGGCTGCGGCAAATCCACGCTGCTGCGCGTGCTGAACCGGATGTACGACCTGTATCCCGGCCAGCGCGCCGCCGGGCGAGGTGATGATGGACGGCGTGAACATCATCGCCCCCGAGGTCGACCTGAACGCGCTGCGCGCGCGGATCGGCATGGTGTTCCAGAAGCCGACGCCGTTCCCGATGACGATCTACGACAACATCGCCTTCGGCGTGAAGCTGCACGAGCGGCTGTCGCGCGCGGCGATGGACGAACGGGTCGAATGGTCGCTGACCCGCGCCGCGCTGTGGGACGAGGTGAAGGACCGGCTGAACAGCTCGGCGATGGGGCTGTCCGGCGGCCAGCAGCAGCGGCTGTGCATCGCGCGCACCATCGCGGTGCGCCCCGAGGTGATCCTGTTCGACGAGCCGACCAGCGCGCTGGACCCGATCAGCACACTGAAGGTCGAGGAGCTGATCGACGAGCTGAAGCACGACTTCACCATCGCCATCGTCACCCACAACATGCAGCAGGCGGCGCGCTGCGCCGACCAGGTGGCGTTCTTCTACCTGGGCGAGATGGTGGAAGTCGCGCCGGCGGCGCAGATGTTTACCGCGCCGAAGGAACGCCGCACGCAGGAATACATCACCGGCCGGTTCGGCTGAACCAGCGAAAGGAGGCATACAATGACCGACGCCCCCGAGCATCTGGTCAAAAGCTACGACCAGGAGCTGAAGCGTCTCGCAACCTGATCACCGAGATGGGCGGCATCGTCGAGAGCCAGGTGGCGCTCGCCGCCGAGGCGATCATGGCGCGCGACACCGAGGCGGCGACGCGCGTGGTCGAAGGCGATCCGAAGGTCGACGCGATCGAGCGCGAGGTGGAGCAGTTCGTCATTCGCATGCTGGCGCTGCGCCAGCCGATGGCCGCCGACCTGCGCCACATCGTCGCGGCGCTGAAGATCACCGGCGATCTGGAACGCATCGGCGATTATGCCGCCAACGTGGCCAAGCGCAGCATCGTGCTAGGCCAGTTCTCCTTGTCGCTGAGCCTGTCCGGCCTCGGTCACATGGCGCAGCTGGTGCAGGACAACCTGAAGCTGATCATCGATGCGGTCGGCGAGAGCGACGCCGACAAGGCGATCCAGGTCTGGCGCTCCGACCAGATGATCGACGATCTGTACAACACGGTGTTTCGCGAGCTGATCACCTACATGATGGAAGATCCGCGCAACATCACGCCGTGCACGCATCTGCTGTTCATCGCGAAGAACCTGGAGCGAATCGGCGATCATGCGACCAATATCGCCGAGACGGTGCACTACGCGGTGAACGGCGAGCCGCTGACCGAGGCGCGGCCGAAGGGCGACACCTCGGCCTATGCCGTGGTGCGGCCCCGTGAGTGAAGCGTGGGTGAGTGAGCGAGGCTGAGTTGAGCAAGGCTGGCAATTCTGATCGGCGAAGAAACGAGGACCCGACATGCTTGATGGAGTTTCCGGCCTGTCCAAACCGCTGGTGCTGGTGGTGGAGGACGAGGCCGCGCTGGCGACCATGCTGCGCTACAACCTGGAGAAGCAGGGCTTCCGCGTCGAGGAAGCGGCCGACGGCCAGGAAGCGCTGACCCGCATCGCCGAGACGCAGCCCGACCTGGTGCTGCTGGACTGGATGCTGCCGGTGATGTCCGGCATCGAGGTGTGCCGCCAGATCCGCCGCCGCCCCACCACGCGCGATCTGCCGGTGATCATGGTGACCGCGCGCACCGAGGACCAGGACGCGGTGCGCGGCCTGAACACCGGGGCCGACGACTACATCACCAAGCCGTTCAACATGGAGGCGCTGCTGGCGCGGATGCGGGCGCTGCTGCGCCGATCCGAACGCGGTGCCGGCGAAGGGGCAGCTGGCGTTCCACGACATCTCGCTGGACCTGGCGGCGCACCGCGTCAGCCGCAACGGCCGGCCGGTGCATCTGGGGCCGACCGAGTTCCGGCTGCTGGAATTCTTCATGCAGCATCCGCGGCGGGTGTTCTCGCGCGAGGAAGTGCTGGATGCCGTGTGGGGTCCGGACATCCATGTCGAGCCGCGCACGGTGGATGTGCATATCCGGCGCCTGCGCAAGGCGATCAACGGGACGGGCGAACTGGACGTGGTGCGCACCGTGCGCGCCGCGGGCTATGCACTGGATACGGAACCGGTCTGACCGTCAGGGCTGCGCACTGGATACGCAACCGGTCTGACCGTCGGGGCTACGCGGTGACCGGTCCCATGCGGCGCGCGGGCGCGATGTGCCGGTGCGCACGCCAGAGCAGCCAGAACGCGATTGCCGCGTTGGCAACGTTCCAGGCGACGCCGTTGGCGAAGGCGGCGCGGTAGGAGCCGGTCAGGTCGAAAATCTCGCCCGACATCCAGCCACCGAGCGCCATGCCGAACAGTGTCAGCATCAGCACCACGCCGACGCGGCGACCGGCTTCGCGCGCGGGGAAGCACTCGCGGATGATGATGGCGTAGCTAGGCACCAGCCCGCCCTGCACCAGGCCGAAAAAGGCGGAGACGACATAGAGGGCGGTTTCGCCGGTCAGACCGAGATACAGCACCAGCGCAGCGGTCTGCGCGAGCGACCCGATCAGCAGGGTGGCGATGCCGCCGATGCGGTCGGCGACGTAGCCTGAAGCGACCCGGCTGATCACGCCGCAGCCAAGCACCAGCGACAGCATCCGCGCGCCAACCTGCGTGCCGTAACCGAGGTCCCCGCAATAGGCAACGATATGCACCTGCGGCATCCCCATGGCGACACAGCAGCACATGCCGGCGACCGCGAGCGCCGCCTGTAGCGTGCCGGGGCGCAGGCCGAGCGTGCCGAGGCTCGGTGCGACAACTGCCTGGCCGAGCATGCGGCCGGGTGGGCGGCCCCGCAGCAGAAAAGCCAGCGGCAGCATGGTGAGAACGCAGAATGCGCCGATGCCAAGATGGGTGGCGCGCCAGCCGTAGACGCCGATCGCGTGCTCCACCACCGGCGGCCAGAATGTGCCGGCGGCATAGTTGCCGGAGGCGACGATCGAGACGGCGATGCCTCGGCGGCGGGCGAACCAGTGGGAGATCTCGGCGACCAGCGGCGCGAAGGTGGCGGAGCAGCCGAGGAAGCCGATCAGCAGGCCATAGGCGAGCGCGAAAGTGGTGGCGTTTGGCGCGAGGCCGGCGGCGATGTAGCCGAGGCCAAGCGCGATGGCCCCGCCGGCGAGCGGCACGATCACACCGACCCGATCAGCGACCCAGCCCCATAGCACGCCGCCGAAGGCGAAGCCGACCAGGGTGACGGTGTAGGGCAGCGAGGCGGCGCCTCGGTCGAGGTGGAAAGCGGCCTGCACGGCGGGCAGGGCGACCACGACGGACCACATGCCGACGCCGCCGATGGTGCTGAGCAGCACGGCGATGGCGAGGCGGAACCACGCGTAGGGGGAGTCCACCTCGCGGCGCGGCCTGGGTTGGGTGGGCACTTGTCTGGCGTTTCCTCGTGGGACTTGAGGGTAGGCGTGCGGGACGGGAGTTGGATAGGCCAGGGCCAATTGGTGGCTGGGCGGGCGGACCCATTGGGAGCGGGATTCGTGCTGGGCCCGGCATAGCAAGGCAGTTTCACCACAGAGGCACAGAGACACAGAGAAGCAAGGCAATCGAAAGCGCTCCGCGCGAAGCGCCATTGCTGCTTTCTCTGTGTCTCTGTGCCTCTGTGGTGAAACTGCCTTCCGATCAGGCGAGCGGCAGCGATGGCGGGTCGGGAAGCGGGATTGGGGGGCGGGCGAACAGGGCTGCGATGACGGCAAGCACCGACAGGGTCGCGAAACATTCCAGCGAAAGAGCGTAAGTTCCGGTGGCGTCGCGCAGGATCCCCGACAGCAGCGGCCCGGCGGCCTGCGCCAACACCTGGAAGGTCAGCGCGACGCCGCGGATCGCGCCGTAGCTGCGCCGGCCGTAGTAGTCGGCCCAGGCGACCGGCGGCAGGGTCAGCAGCCCGCCGATGCCGGCGCCGAAGATCGCGGCGGCGGTGGAAAACTCGGGCGTCGTGGTGGCGACCAGCAGGCCGAGCGTGCCGACCGCCTGCAGCGCACCGACGCCGGCGAGCCTGTAGCGTACCGGCAGGCGGCGGGGGAGAAAACCGAAGCCGAGGCTGCCGCAGCCGGAGGCGAACGAGAACGCGCCGACGATGGTGGCGGCGGTGGTGGGGCTCAGGCCGCGCTCCACCAGGTAGGCGGCCTGGTGCAGGGAGACGCCGGCCTGCACCGGGTAGGCGAACACGGTGAACAGCGCGAGCAGCCAGAAGGCGCGGGTGCGCAGCGCCTGGGCTCGGGTGAAGTGCGGTTCTGGCGTGCGCGAAGTGGGCGCGGCGGTGGCGGTTTGCGGGGCGGTGGGGGCGTGGTTGTCGGGGTGCAGGCCGACATCCTCGGGCGCTCGGACGATCAGCAGGACGCTGGGCAGGAAGCCGATGGCGAGGACGGCAAGGCCGATGGCGATCCAGCCGGCGCGCCAGGAGCCGTATTGCACGATGGCGGCCTGGCCGATCAGCGGCAGGGTGGCGAGGCCGACCATCTGCGCCGTGGTGGCGAGCGCGTTGGCGGTGGCGCGGCGGGCGATGAACCAGTTGTTGACCGCGCCGTAGATGCCAAGGTCGAACGGGCCGGCGAAGTTCATCCGGATGATGCAATAAAGCAAATAGAAGACCGCCAGGGACTGCGTGAGCGACAGCGCCATGCAGGCGGCCGCGGTGGTCAGGACCGCGGCGCCGAGGATCAGGCGCGCGCCGGCGCGGTCCAGCAGGCGGCCGAGGCGGGGGGAGGCGAGCGCCGCGAGCAGCCCGCCGAGCGAGGCGGCGCCGGAGATCGCGGTGCGCGACCAGCCGAAGTTGCTGGTCATCGGGGCAACGAAGATCGACAGGATGGCGACGCCGCCGCCGGCGCGGGAGAAGCCCGCGCAGCAGACGGCGCCGAGGATGACCCAGCCGTAGAAGAACGGCAGGCGGGGGATCAGGAGGCGGGGGAGACTCGAGGGGGCGAGCATGGCGGGAGGGTAGATGGATGGTCCCCTGCTCCCAAGGTTGGCGTACTGAACGTGGTTCGACGATGCACATGTGTGAGGTGGCAGGATGCGGGTGCGCCCCTCGGCCCCTACCTCGCCCGGGTCCGGAGCAGGTTCGAGCGGACGACAACAACCGGCCGCGCCTTGTCCCGCAGGAACCGGACCACTACCGCAGTGCCTCGCCGGACCTCGCCGGGGGCTAGCGCCATCCCTTTGACCGGCCCGCGAGCCGCGCCAAACCGGCCGCCACGGCGTTTTCGTCCGACGTCAGGTCCGCAAGCCGGCGGCATTCCTCGGCAAGGCGAGCCTGATAGTCAGGATCAGTCATATCTTGCAGCCACAGCACCACCGGCCGCAATCCGCGGGCGCGCTCGGCGGTCCGGTGGCGAGCGGTCCGATTGCCGGAAGATGCATGGGTTTCCATGCGTTACACGTGACGCATCGGTGGCTGGCCCTTAAAGGCGCCAGCAGGCCCTTGGCCCAGTCGGTATCGTCTCACTCAACCACATCATCAGCCCGCGGCACTTCTCCACCACCACGATCCAGCAGCCGCCGGAACGCCTCACGATCCGCCCTCCCCGCCCGCTCCGCGAAGAACGTCTCGGTCTGCATGGCGGCGATCTTCTCCGCGGCGGCCACCACCAGGAACTGGTTCATGCTGGTGCCATCGCGTTCGCTGATCGCCTCCACCGCCGCCTTCAGCGACAGCGGCAACCGCAGGGGGAAAGTCCCGGTTCGCGTCGTCATGTCTCGAACCTCCTGATCGCGTCCGCCGGCCGCATCACGGCAACGCCGAACCGTGCCGGGCCAACGTGATAATGCTGCGGGTTGAACGTCACGATCGCCGCCGCCCGGCCATGCACCGCCGCCTCCAACACCATCTCATGCCCCGGGTCGCGCAACTGCGGGCGCCAGCGAAAGCGCGAGGTCACCGGCTCGGCCATCGCGATCACGCCATCGAGGAACACCGCCACCTCCGCCGCGTCGAGACCAGCCGCCAACCGATGCTCCGCCAATGGCCAGATTGCATCATACTCCAGCGCGAGGGCGACACTCAGCAACAACGTCGCCTGCCCGCGGTCGATGCGGCGCAACAATTCCGCCGACGCGCTGCGAGGGCTGCGCATTGCGGCCACGACGACGTTGGTGTCCAGCACCAATCTCACATTGTCGATAATTTGGTTCCGCCAGTGATATTACAATAGTGTTACAGCCCACCACGCACCGTAATTTAGTGTGCAGGAACGCAAGGTTAGCTGACTCATGGCAGCGGGCCGCAGCGTCACGATCGCCCTGTCAGTCGGCCGGCGACACGCAACTCCCGGCCGATTTGTGATATCACCCCCCTATCGATGGCTTCCTCGAACAGGCGGACCGACTTGATGGACGCAGCAGTGGACGTAACCGGCACCATCCCCTTGCGGCGCGCCGCCTACACCGACGCGGCCGTGTTCCAGTCCGAGCAGCAACGCGTATTCGCCGGCGGCTGGACCGCGCTGCTGTTCGCCCACCAGTTGCCCGACGCCGGAGACCAGATCCCGATCCAGGCCGCCGGCCTGCCCCTGGTCGCGGTGCGCGACCGCACCGGCAACGTGCGGGTCTTCCACAACGTCTGCCGCCACCGCGCATCCCTCGTGGTGCCCGAGCCGGTGAAATCCCAGCCGACCCTGCGGTGCCCGTATCACGGCTGGGCCTACGCCCTCGACGGCACCCTGCGCGCAACGCCCCTGTGGGACGGCCAGCGCGTGCCCAACCCGGCCGCGCTGGATCGCACCCAGCTCGGCTTGCGCCAGGTTCGCTGCAAGGTCTGGAGCGACGTCGTCTGGATCGACCTGTCGGGCACCGCGCCCCCGCTGGAGGATCACGTAGCGCCGCTGACCACGCTCTGGCAGGGCTATGACATGACCACGCTCCGGCTGGCCCATTACGAAACCGGCCAGATCGAAGCCAACTGGAAGCTGGCGATCGAGGCGTCGATCGAGAACTACCACGAACCGTTCGTGCACGAAAAACTGCCGGCGCGCCTGGACACATCGCAGCCCACGTTCACCGAAGTGGCGCAGGGTGCGATGTTCGGCTTCGTGACGCCGGCCGACGCGGCATTGCGCAGCGACACGCCGTTGGTTCCGTTGCGCGATCCCTCCGCGCAACGTTCGGACAATCTTTGCTACCTGTTCCCGAACGGCCAACAGAACTTGTTCGGCGGCCTTGCGGTGCGCACCATCTGGCTGCCGCTGGGGGTCGATCGTTGCGAATGGCGGACCAGTTGGTACCTCGTCGGCGATGCCGCCGACGATGACACACACCGCCTGGCCCGAGACGCCATGGTGGCCTTCTGGCGGCAGTTGCGCGTCGAGGACAAACGCGCGATCGAATGGATGCAGCGCGGACGCGCTTCCCCGGTCGCGGACAATCTGCTGCTCTCGCCGTTCTGGGAACGCTCGATCGGCACGTTCCACACGCTGTGGCGGGCGAGCATGGGCGACGCGACCGATGCCTGAAGAAAAGCCGCGTTCCGGCGCGGCGTTACTGCGGAGGCTGAATACATGCTGAAAGCGCTTCGACCACGCAACGAACAGCACCGGCCCATACGGGTCCCCATACGGGTCCCCATACGGGTCCCCATGCGGGTCAACGTCAGATGAGCCCGCCATCCGGCGCCCGAGTGGCCGTGACCGGCAGCAACGGGCGACTTGGCCGGCTCATCACCAACGCCTTGAAAGCCGCGGGCTATGACGTCATCGGCCTCGACCGAACGCCCGCGCCGGACAACGCGCGCTTCATCCAAGGCTCCATCCTCGATCCCGACAGCCTGGCCGCGGCGTTTGCTGGTGCGGACGCGGTTGTCCACACCGCGGCGCTGCTCAGCGCGAGCAACACCCAGGCCGACATCTTCGAGGTCAACACCCGAGGCACCTGGATGGTGTTCGACGCCGCCACGCGCGCCGGCGCACGCCGGGTGGTGTCCTTCTCCAGCGAATGCGCGGTGGGCCAGTGTTTCCAGCGCGTGGTTCGTCCGCCCCGCTACCTGCCGATCGACGAAGCTCACCCGCTCGAACCGCAGGACGCCTACAGCCTGAGCAAGCAACTCGGCGAATTGATCGCCGCCAGCTTCCGGCGCGCCGGTGGACCCAGCGTGGTGGTCCTGCGCCCGACCTGGGTGATGTTCCCGATCACGCAAGCCGAGCTTGAGGCCCATCGCGCGCTCACCCATGGCGACATGTGGTGCTATGTCGCGCCGGCCGACGTTGCTGCTGCAACCGTTGCCGCGGTGGCACTCGACACGGATTTCGACACGTTCTTTCTCGGCGCGCCAAACACGCTGTGCGAGCAGCCGACGCTGGAACGGCTACGCGCGCGGTGGGGCCACCTGCCGGAACTCCGGCGCCCTGAATTTTATGCGGACGATCCCACCGCCGGACTGTACGACAGCAGCAAGGCAGGAGAAAAGCTGGGTTTCACGCCGACGCGACACTGGCGCACACTGCTGGCGCAGACCTGAGCGCATTGCCAACGAATCTCTGAAGCCCCAAGCCCACCCGCACCCGGTCACACCGTCCCCGCGCGGATCAACTGGCGAATAAACCGAGCTGCCAGCGTGGCTTCGCGTTAGCCCGCCTTCCTCAATACTGTTGCGGGATGATGGCCCAGGGCGGTGTTGGGCATTGTCGCGCCAGCAGGTTTTCGCGCCGTTGCCAACACCGGGTGTATTGGCCCAATGGGTACATGACCAACGTCCGAAAACCTGTTGGTCCGGCAAGGGCCAAGCCGACACCCGCGAGAGCGTGGGAAATCCGGATCAGGCTCGCCCACCACCCCCGTGTCCGCCACCGCCTCCGTGACCACCGCCAAAGCCACCGTGGCCGCCGCCGAAGCCACCATGGCCACCGCCAAATCCGCCATGGCCAAACCCGGCGCCACCGCCAAAAGCATGGGCATGTGCCAAGCCAATCGAACCACCCCCCGGCCGTCCGTAATGGCTCACGCCGCCCCGGTCGTGCCAATGGCCCCCATGATCGCGCCAGGCGCCTCCGCCGACATAGAAACCAGGGTCACCATAGAAGCCGTAGTCGGACGCGTATGGCCCGTAGCCACCATATCCACCGTCCAACCCCGACCCGTCCCATCCCGTATAATAGGCGCCGTCGCCGGCACACCCTGACAGTGCCAAAACTGCCATGCCGGCGCCGGCCCAACGCACCAGCCAGTTCGCTCGGTTCATCGGTCGCATCCTTCTCTCGCCTGCGATATCGGCGCCCACGGCACCATCGCTTCTGCGAGTCAGGTTGGTTCGACCGGGCAGATCCGTTCCACGTTCCCGCGGCATACACCCATGCACCGAACGGCCATTGATTTGATCTACGCCGCAGCACCGGCGCGCGGCAGACGCGGGCCAGTCCCGGTTGGTATCGGGGCAATGGGCTTGTATGACCCTGCGCTCCGCCGCACGCCTCACTGCCGAAAGGCTGCTCCGATGTCCGACACCCTGCCTGACCGCCTCTCGAACAACCCGAAAAGCCCCTTCTACGACGCCGCCGTGTTGGAACGCGGTGTGGGGATCCGCTTCAAGGGCGTCGAGAAGACCAATGTCGAGGAATACTGCGTCAGCGAGGGCTGGGTGCGGGTGGCGGTCGGCAAAACCCTGGACCGGCACGGCGCGCCGTTGACGATGAAGCTCAACGGGCCGGTCGAGCCGTATTTCCGCGACGCGCCGGCGGCAGAGGGCTGAGCAAGCAGGCGCCTGTCCCGGGTACCGCCCCCTGCCGCCTCTCCCCCTCCCCTTGAGGGAGGGGGTTGGGGGGAGGGGTAGGGCCGGGCTCGCACCGAAGATTTTTGCGCGCGGACCCCTCCCCCCAACCCCCTCCCTCAAGGGGAGGGGGAGAGTCTTCCCCGCTCCGGGCGTCGCCGTCCCCTGCCCCTGTCCCCGGCCCTAAACCGGCAGACTTGCTGGACGGACACTCAGACCTTCTCGAAATCGATCCGCTCCACCACGGGCAAGCCCTGCAGGAAGCGGCGCAAGCAGTCCAGCGCCAGCTCCGCCGCGCCCAGGCGCACCCACTCGCGCCCACCAACGATGCGGGAGCGGCGGAAGGCCACGCCATCACTGTTTACCCCTGGGGGATGCGCGATCGCGATCCACACCGTGCCGCCCAGGTCAATGCGGTCGGCGCCGGCGTCCAACTCGATCAGCACCGCCAGCGCGTGCGAGGCGCCAGCTGCGCTGCGCGCTGCCTGGGCCACCGCCTCGACCTTCTCCTGCGTCATCGCATCAGTCAGTGGCAGATGTGACAACCCGACCGCACCAGGCACGAGGTCCAGGTCGCGGGCGACCACGCCGCGACGGAACACATGCTCCGCCCCCGGCAGGTGCGCCAACCGCCCGGCAATGGCGCCAGCGGTAAAGGTCTCCACCAAGGCCAGGGTGGCCTGTTCGGCGATCAGCGCGGCCAGCACCACGCGCTCCAGCGTCTGGTCGTCCTCGGCCAGGATAAAGTTGCCCAGCCGCGCGCGTACCTCGGCCTCGACGGGCTCAAGCTTGGCGCGAATGTCGGCCTTGTCGCGGCCACGCACGGTCAGCTTGGTCTCGAGCTGTGGGTAGTGGGCGCGGAAGCCGAGCTTGACGGACCCGTCGGGAACCATCGCCTCGATGCCGGTCAGAAGCTGGTCGACGTGGGATTCGCCCAGACCATAGGAATGAAAACGCTTCAGGAAAATGGCGCCCTGCAGGCCAGCCATCGCCAGCAGGCGGGGGATGATCTGTTCCTCCAGCATGCGCCGCAACTCGCGCGGCACGCCAGGGGTGAAGAAGAAACGGCCGCGGCCGATGGTCAGCGCGAAGCCGCAGGCGGTGCCGACCGGGTTGTCGAGGAATTCGGCGCCCTCTGGCAGCATGGCCTGCTTGCGGTTGTTGGGCGGCATGATGCGGGAGCGGCGGGAGAAGAATTCCTCCATCCGCACCAGCCAGGCCTCGTCCAGCACCAGGCCGACGCCAGCGGCCTGGGCGGCGACCTCCTGGGACAGGTCGTCCACGGTGGGGCCGAGGCCGCCGTTGACGATGACGGCGTCGGCGCGCTCGCCGGCCAGGCGGAACGCGGTCAGCAGGCTGTCGCGGTCGTCGCCGACCGTGGTGCCCCAGTGAACCGACAGACCGACATCCTCGAGCTTCTGTGCCATGTAGCTGAAGTTGCTGTTGATGATCTTGCCGGTCAGCACCTCGTCGCCGGTGCAGATGATCTCGATGCGCATGCTTTCCCCCGCGGGCCGAATGCCTACATTAGCGGAAACCCTACGACACAGGAGTCTGACCCCAATGGCCGCGATCCCCGAACAGTACCTGGACCTGCTGCAGGATCAGAAGAAGGCGTTCGCCAACATCGCGACGGTGCAGCCCGACGGCTCGCCGCAGGTCACGCCGGTATGGTTCGACTATGTCGACGGCAAAGTCCGCGTGAACACCGCCAAAGGCCGCGTCAAGGCCCGCAACATGAAGCCAGGCGCAACGGTCGCGCTATCGATCATGGACCCCGACAACGCCTATCGCTACGTCCAGGTGCGCGGCAAGGTCACGCGCGAGACCGAGGACGGCGCGCGCGCCCACATCGATACCCTGTCCCACAAATACCTCGGCAAGGACTACCCCTGGGCCAAACCCGAGGATGTCCGGGTGCTGTTCGAAATCGAACCGGCGAAGGCCCAGGGAATGGGCTGAACGCCCTACTTCTTCATCCCCAGCCCGGCGAACTTCTTGTTGAACTTCGCCACCTGCCCGCCCGAATCGATCATCCGATGCACTCCGGTCCACGCCGGATGCGACTTCGGATCAATGTCCAGCCGCAACGTGTCGCCCGGCTTCCCATAACAGGACCGGGTCTTGTACTCGGTCCCATCCGTCATCACGACGGTGATCTCGTGGTAGTCGGGGTGAACGCCCGCCTTCATCTCAACTCTCCTACAGACGCCGCCGATCCCGACCGGCCGCGCACGCAGCGGCCTATAGCGCCCTACGGGACTGGGGGCAATCGCGGGCCCGAAAGCAAGGTCAGGGCGCTGCCCTGAAACCCGCCATGGGGCTTTGCCCCCTGGACCCCCACTAAAGGCAGAGCCTTTAGAATCCATCCATTTTGATTGGGGGCACGGGAGGGGGGCACTGGGCCGGCCTGGGCCGCTGCCATCACGCCGGCCGATTGCCGGTGTGATGGCAGCGGCCCAGGCCGGCCCAGTGCCCCCCTCCCGTGCCCCCAATCAAGTGAAGGGTTCCAAGGGCTTCGCCCTTGGCGGGGATCCAAGGGGCAGCGCCCCTTGGTGGGGTCCGGGGCAAAGCCCCGGCCTTGCTTTCGGGCCCGCGATTGCCCCCAGCCTCGGAGGGGCGCCTACACGCGTTCGATCAGGGCGGCGATGCCTTGGCCGACGCCGATGCACATGGTGGCGACTGCAAATTTGCCGCCGCGTGTCTCCAGGGCGTTGACTGCGGTCAGTGCCAGGCGGGCGCCGGACATGCCCAGGGGGTGGCCCAGGGCGATGGCACCGCCGTGTGGGTTCACGTGTTCGGCGTCGTCCGGCAGGCCGAGTTGGCGCAGGACGGCGATGCCTTGGGCGGCGAACGCTTCGTTGAGCTCGATCACGTCGATGTCGCCGATTTTCAGGCCGAGGCGGGCGAGCAGTTTCTCGGTGGCGGGTGCCGGGCCAATCCCCATGATGCGCGGCGGCACGCCGGCGGTAGCCATTGCGACGACGCGGGCGCGTGGGGTCAGGCCGTGGCGTTTGGCGGCGTCTTCCGAGGCGATGATCAGGGCCGCGGCGCCGTCGTTGACGCCCGAGGCGTTGCCGGCGGTGACGGTGCCGCCTTCTTTGCGGAATGGGGTTTTCAGTTTCGCAAGGTCTTCCATGGTGGTTTCGCCGCGCGGGTGTTCGTCGCGGCTGACGGTAACGGTGCCTTTGCGGCCGACGATGTCGACCGGGGTGATTTCGCGCTCGAAGAAGCCGGCTGCCTGGGCCGCCTTGGTGCGCTGTTGCGAGCGGTAGGCGAAGGCGTCCTGGTCGGCGCGGCTGATCTGGTAGTCCTCGGCGACGTTTTCCGCTGTTTCCGGCATCGCATCGACACCGTATTGGCCCTTCATCAGCGGGTTGACGAAGCGCCAGCCGATGGTGGTGTCGTAGATCTCGGCCGAGCGGGCGAAGGCCTCGGTGGCCTTGGCCATGACGAACGGCGCGCGGGTCATGCTTTCGACGCCGCCGGCGATCATCAGTTCGGCGTCGCCGGCGCGTATGGCGCGCGCCGCGGTGCCGACCGCGTCGAGGCCGGAGCCGCACAGCCTGTTGATGGTGGCACCTGGCAGTTTGGCGGGCAGGCCGGCCAGCAGCAGGGCCATGCGCGCGACATTGCGGTTGTCTTCGCCGGCCTGGTTGGCGCAACCGTAGATGACGTCGTCGACGGCTTCCCAGTCGACGTTGGGGTGGCGATCCTTCAGCGCGCGGATCGGGTGTGCGCCGAGGTCATCCGTGCGCACGTCCTTCAGCGCACCGCCGTAGCGGCCGATCGGGGTGCGGGCAAAGTCGCAGATATAGGCTTCGGGCATGGCGCATCCTCCCCTTGGTGGCGTGTTGGTGTTGGCGTACGCGGTTTGCGCGGGATCAGCAAGATCGGCGCGGCGTGCACGATCGCCTGGAGGCGGCGAGGATCGGTTTGCTTCGGATCAACTCGTCGAGGTGGAATCCGGTCGGTCCGCTTCTGGGAACTGATCCCAAAATTGGCCATTCCTCTGGCGGCTTAGTCTTGCTGTGAGCGGAAGGTCCGGTTTTAGGCGGTAAACGCAATAAGCAAATCTTCTGCAACCCGCCTTAGCTGTTTGCCAGTGAGCGAGTCGACGGGTACCCTCATCGCTGTGCCCTCCACCGCCATCCCAGGGAACGGCAGCCCTACTGTCCTCAACTTCGACCCAGGCAGATCCCAAAGGACGACAATGAGCGTTAGGGCTTATTATAAGGCAGAAATTCGGGATTTTCTCAGCGACGATGATGACCGCATCCTAGGCATCCTGACGGCCAGGCATGATCATTCCCTGGAAGGGCAGCAGCGGTGGGCGTGACAGGAACAGCTTAGGTTTCTTAAGCGAAGCCTGCACAACCTTCCGGCCGGGCACCTCTTTCTGGAATTTTATATCCCGCGGATGGGTAAGCGGGCCGACGCCCTGCTCGTTATGGGCGGCATCATCTTCGTGGTTGAGTTCAAGATCGGAGCAAGGGAACACTCCGCAAGTGCCTTGGACCAGGTCGAAGATTATTCTCTTGATCTCAAAAACTTTCACGAAGGGACCCATCGGCTCCCTGTCGTGCCAATTCTAATCTCCTCGGCGGCTCCGTCCCTTGCGCCGTTGCCGCTTACCTTCGCAGAGGACCTCGTTGCCGGACCGGTCGCAACGAATGCAAGCCAATTCGGCGCTACCATCGCAGATATCGTGAAGGCCTGCCCGTTTCCTGCAATCGACATCGCCGCGTGGATGGCCACCGGCTACAAGCCAACGCCGACAATCGTTGAAGCCGCTCAAACTCTCTACCGCACACACAGCGTCAACGACATCTCTCGCTCTGATGCGGGCGCCAGGAATCTGCAGGAGACCAGTACAAGCGTCAGTGCCGCTATCGATCACGCACGAGAATTCCGATAAAGGCGATTTGCTTCGTAACCGGTGTTCCCGGATCAGGCAAAACGCTGGCCGGACTGAACATCGCGACCAGGCGCTCGGAGGAGCACCGCGACGAGCATGCCGTCTTTCTATCGGGCAATGGGCCACTCGTCGACGTCCTGCGCGAGGCGCTTGCTCGTGACAAAGTGGATCGCGAGGGCGTTTCGAAGAAGAATGCTGAGCGGGAAGTGCGAAGCTTCGTCCAGAATATTCACCATTTCAGAGATCAGTACGTCGGCAACGACGATATCCCTATCGAGAAGGTCGTCGTCTTCGACGAAGCACAGCGCGCATGGACACGGCAGCAAGCCGCCTCCTTCATGCAGCGCAAGCGCGGCCGGGCTCAATTCGACATGTCCGAACCTGAATTCCTGATCAGCGTCATGGACAGGCACCAAGATTGGTGCACGGTCGTCTGCCTGATTGGTGGTGGACAGGAGATCAATACAGGCGAGGCGGGTATGTCCGAATGGATCACCGCGCTGGAAGCACGCTTTCCACATTGGGCAGTTCACGTGTCGCCGCGCATCTCACTTCCCGACTACGGCACGGACATTGATACGTCCGCCTTCATGGCTTCGCCACGCGTCCAGGCCGACGAGCACCTCCATCTCGCCGTTTCTATGCGGTCGTTCCGTGCTGAGTTCTCTCAGACCTCATCGGCCATCTGGTCGATAACGAAGCCAATCATGCGCGAGCAGCATATGCGCGCATCAGCGGGACATACCCGATCGTAGTCACGCGTGACCTGCATAAAGCTAAGAATTGGCTTAGAACCCAAGCTCGCGGAACAGAACGCTTCGGTCTGGTCGCCTCGTCGGGAGCGCAGCGCCTGCGCCCAATAGGTATTCATATCAAGGCCGCGATCGAGCCGCCGAACTGGTTTCTGAACGATGCGAGTGACGTTAGATCGTCGTACTATCTTGAAGAGGTAGGGAGCGAGTTCGACGTCCAAGGCCTAGAGCTCGATTGGGCCGGTGTTTGCTGGGATGGCGATTTCTATCACAACGGACATCACTGGATCAGCCAGGCCTTCAGAGGCACCAAGTGGCAATCGCTGAACGCTAGCAGGCGGCTGTACTTGAAAAACGCCTACCGTGTGATCCTCACACGAGCCCGGCAGGGCATGGTTGTCTTCGTGCCCGCGGGTGATACAGACGATTGGACCCGACCTGCAGCGTACTACGATGGCACTTATCGTTTCCTCGCCTCTTGCGGGATCAAGAGCATTGATTAGCGAAGCGTTACACAGCGAACTACCCAGCGGAGTCTTACCGTTGCGGCCTGCACCGGCTGTGACCAACCGGTGAACCGCCAGAACTGGAGTATATCCGCCGTAACTAGCTCTGGCTGAAAGCGGACCGGCAGCTTCAGGACCGGCAAGACGCAATCGCGGGTCACAAGGAAAGAAAGCGGCTGCGCGCAGGACCTTATTCCGGATCGTTGACAGCCCAAAACCAAGAGGTCCTCCTTGCCATGTGACGAGTTAAATCCTCTCTGCGGCGGTACTAGCCGACCCCAAGCTTGTACCACGGATGCGGCAAGCCCGGCGTCTTCACGCGCAGCGTCAGCACCGACGTGCTGGCGGTGAACAGCAACGTCCGCAGGTCCGGCCCGCCGAACGCGACGTTGGCGCACACTTCAGGTGTCTCGATAACACCGATCTTCGTGCCATCGGGTGCGAACACCCAGACGCCACCGGTGCCGGTGCAGAAGATGCGCCCCGCCGCGTCGACCTTCATCCCGTCCGGCACGCCGTTCGTTCCGTCCGAGGACATGTCCGCGAACACCCGCCGCCGCACCATGTCGCCGGCGACATCGAGCTCGATCGCGTGGACGTACTTGGTCCAGCGCGTGTTCGCGACATACAGCGTCCGCTCGTCGGGCGACAGTGCGAGGCCATTCGGATACTCGCACCAGGCGACCATGTGGGCGCGTCCGTCCGGCGCGATGCGGTAGACCGCGCCCTCGCCGACATCGCGTTCGTTGACCGGCACGCGGATCGATGGGTCGGTGAAATACAGCGACCCGTCGGAGCGGCAGATGACGTCGTTGGGCCGGTTCAGCCGACGGCCCTCGAAGCGGTCGAGAAGCACCGTAACCTTGCCGTCCGACTCAGTGCGCGTCAGCCGCCGGGCATCGCCCTCGCAGTTGATCAGCCGCCCCTGCAGGTCGAACGTCGTTCCGTTGCCGCCTTTGGTCTCGCGCACCACCGAGGCAGCCTGCCCGGGCACCACGCGATGCAGCAGGTTGGCGCGGACGTCGGTGAAGTAGAAAAACATCCCGTAGGGGTGCCAGAGCGGGCCTTCGGTGAAGACGTGGCCGGAGGAGACGCGCTCGAACGCGGTCGTCTCCAGGATGTCCGCCAGAGTGTCCATCGTCACGTTGTCCCTTCCGCGCTGTGGCGTGTGGTGCCGTTGGCCAGGAGCGTAGCATCCCCAAACCTCTGGCGACGAGAGCGCGGCCCGGTCCGCGCGCCAAACCATTGGTTGTTCCGCCGCTTCGATTTGCTACCCGGACGAGCCTGATCGTGCTCCCACCGTCAACAGACAGCCTGACTTGCGGATTGTGTGATCCAGCACATATTGCGGATGGCGCCGCGGCGTGCATTCTCTGCCGGCAGAGGAGACGTGACGACAATGCAAACACGGTTCAGGGAATCTAACGACGCGGGACGGCCGCAACCATCTTGGCTCGCAGGCGTCATGATCGGGCTGACCATATCGTCCCTGGCGACCGGAGCGATGATGTTCGGTGCCGGAATGGCCATCGGCCAGGCAATGACGCGGCCGAAATAAGCCGGCTACTCCGCCGCTTCGCGCCACCGGTTGGCGCGTCGGTCGCCGAAGAAAATGTCCGTGCTGATCTCGTCGACCGTGCGGCAACCAGTGTACGCCATCGTCTTGTCCAATTCGCTGCGGATGATGCCGATCGCCTTGCCGGCCCCCGCCGCCCCGGCGACCGCCGTGCCGAATAACGTTGCCCGCCCGGTCAGCACTGCCTTGGCGCCCAACGCCAGCGCCTTGGCGATGTCGGACCCGCGGCGGACGCCCGAATCCAGGATCACCGTGCAACGATCGCCCACCGCCTCGGTGATCTGCGGCAGCACATCCAGCGTGGCCGCCGAACTGTCCATATTGCGGCCCCCGTGGTTCGACACGATCAACCCGTCCAGCCCGGCTTCAACCGCACGCACCGCATCGTCCGGGCGGTTGATGCCCTTCAGCATCAGCGTCCCCGGCCACATGTCGCGGAACCGCTTGATGTCGTCCCAATCGAGCGAATCCGCGCGCATGGCATCACGGCTGCCGACGCCGCTGAGGATCGATTTCTGGTAGTCCGGCGGATAGTTCTCGTGCCGCGGGAAGCCGATCGAGGTGAAATACTTCAGCAGCACGCTCTGTGCCCACACCGGGTGGCGCAGGATGTCCAATGTGAATCGCAGCGTCGGATTGAACGGCAGGCTGAAACCGTTGCGTGCGTTGTATTCGCGGTTCGCCCCGACCGGCGAATCCACCGTCACGATCAGCGCCTCGAACCCGCTGTTCTTCACCCGCTCGATAAGCTGGTGCGACAGCTCGCGCTGCTTCCAGACGTAGAGCTGGAACCACAGTCGCCCGCCCACCGCCGGGCCGCCATGCGCAACGATCTTCTCCATCGAGGTCATCGAGGCGGTGGACAGCGTCAGCGGAATGCCCGCCTTCGCCGCGGCCTTCGCCAGTTCCAACTCGCCCTCGTGCCAGCACAAGCCGGCGGCACCGGTCGGCGCGATCACCATCGGCAGCGCCGCCGGCTTGCCGAACAGCGTTGTGGTGGTGGTGCGGCCGGACACATCGACCAGCGCGCGATGCATCAGCTTGATGCGGTGGAACGCGTCGCGGTTGTTACGCACCGCAAGCTCGTCCTCGCTGCCGCGATCGACGAACTCGAACACGCCGCGCGGTAACCGCCGCCGCGCCGCCTCACGCAGGTCGGCCACGCTGTAGCAACGATCGAGATTGGCCATCACGCGCCCCCGTTTACCCGATCTCGCAGGCGGTTGCCCGAACTGTCGGCGAAGAAGATGTCGGTGCTGATCTCGTCGACCGTGCGGCAGCCGGTATACGCCATCGTCTTGTCGAGCTCGCTGCGGATGATGCCGATCGCCTTGCTGGCGCCCTCGGTCCCGCCGACCGCCGTGCCATAAAGCGTGACGCGGCCGGTCAGCACCGCCTTCGCGCCCAGCGCCAACGCCTTGGCGATGTCGGAGCCGCGGCGCACGCCGGAATCCAACAGCACGGTGGCGCGGTCATTCACCGCCTCGGCGATGTCTGGCAGCGCATCGATCGAGGCGACCGCGCTGTCCATGTTCCGCCCGCCATGGTTCGACACGATGATGCCGTCGACGCCGTACTCCAACGCCTTCACCGCGTCGTCCGGGCGGTTGATGCCCTTCAGCATCAGGATGCCCGGCCACATCTTCCGAAACGTCTTGATGTCGTCCCAGCACAGCGAATCCTGGCGCATCACCTCGAACGTGTCGGGGTTCGACGAAATCCGGCGACGATACGGTTCGGGAAAGTTCTCGTTGCGCGGCATGCCGATGGTGGTGAAGTATTTCAGCAGCACGGTGGCGGCCCAGGTCGGGTGGCGCATGATGTCGACGGTGAAGCGCACCGTCGGATGGAACGGCAGCAGGAAACCGTTGCGCGCGTTGTATTCGCGGTTGGGCGACACGATGGTATCAACGGTAACGATCAGCGCCTCGAACCCGGCCGCCTTGGCGCGTTCGATGAGCTGGTAGGACAGGTCGCGGCGGTTCCAGACATAAAGCTGGAACCACAGCCGCCCGCCGACACCCGGCCCCGCCTGCTCCGCGATCTTCTCCATCGAGGTCATCGCGCTGGTGGCCAGGGTGAACGGGATTTTTGCCTTCGCTGCCGCCTTCGCCAGCTCCAGCTCGCCCTCGTGCCAGCACAGACCGGCCGCGCCGGTGGGGGCGATTGCCATCGGCATGCCGACAGGCTTGCCGAACAGCGTCGTGGCCATCGAGCGGCCGGAAACATCGACCAGCGCACGATGCTTCAGCTTGATCCGCTCGAAGCCCGCGCGGTTGTTTCGCAGCGCGATCTCGTCCTCGCTGCCACGATCGACGAACTCGAACACGCCGCGCGGCAGGCGATGCTGCGCGGCAGCACGCAGGTCGGCGATGTTATAGCAACGATCCAGTGCGGCCATGGTGTCTCCCCCGATGAGCCGATGATGAGGCCGGGTGGGGGGTTGTCAAGCGAGCAAGGCCGGGGCTTCGCCCCAGACCCCACCAAGGGGCGCTGCCCCCTTGGTCCGCTTCGCGGCCCAAGCCCCGCCAAGGGCGGAGCCCTTGGAACCCTTCACTTGGTTGTGGGGAGGGAGGGCAGACTGCGCCCCAGCCACCGCTACGGCGATCGCCGCAGCGGTGGCTGGGGCGCAGTCTGTCCTCCCTCCCCACAACCAAAATGGATGGATTCTAAAGGCTCCGCCTTTAGTGGGGGTCCAAGGGGGCAAAGCCCCCTGGTGGGGTCTGGGGCAAAGCCCCAGCCTTCCTTCGTTACCCCTTCACCGCCCCCATCGACAGCCCACGCACAAGATGGCGCTGCAGCAGCATCATGAACGCCACGATCGGCAGCATGATGCCGACCGCGGCCGCGGCCGACAGCGTCCAGTAGTTGATGTCCTCCGCCCCGTATTCCGCCAGCGCCACCGGCAGCGTCTTGGTCGCCGGGCCGGTCAGCACCAGCCCGAGCAGGAACTCGTTATACGCGAGCAGAAGACTGAACAGCGCGGTCACCCACAGCCCCGGGCGCACCACCGGCAGCCCAACGCGGGCGAACACCTGCCAGGCGTTGCAGCCGTCGATCTCGGCCGCTTCGTATAACTCAGCGGGCACGTCCAGGAAGAAGCTGCGCATCAACCAGATGGTGAACGGCTGGTTGATCGCGACCAGGGCCAGGATCATCGCCGGATAGGTGTTGATCACGCCTAGCGATTTGGCCAGCACGAAGAACGGGATGGCCAGCAGGATGTGCGGGAACATGCGCATCGACAGGATGCCGAACAGCACCCCGCGGGACGCCCGCGTGCGCAACCGCGACAAGCCGTAGGCGGCCATGGTGCCGATCGAGACCGAAATAAGCACCGTGCTGGCGGAGATCACAGCGCTGTTGATCAGGTAGTGCCAGAACGCCTTCTCCACCCACACCTGGTAATGGAACGTGAAGGTCGGCGTGAAAATCAGCTCCGGCGGCACCGCGAACGCATCCACCGGCTGCTTGAACGAGGTCAGCACCGCCCACACGACCGGGGTCAGGTTCACTGCCGTGAAGCCGCACAGCAGCAGGAACAGCGGAACCTGCGTGCGGTATCGCGCGGTCATCAGAAAGCCCCCTTCTCGCGCCGGTACACCGCGGAGATCATCACCCCGATCACACTAGCAACGATCAGCAGCGTGATCACGCCGAGCGCCGAGGCCTTGCCCACCTGCAGCAGCCGGAACGCCAGCGCGTAGGTATACAGCGTGATCGTTTCGGTCGCTGTGCCAGGTCCGCCCGCGGTCAGCACGTAGATCTGGTCGAAGAAGCGGAACGCATCCATCAGCCGGATCGCCAGCACGAACACCAGCAGCGGACGGATCGCCGGCAGCATGATGCGGAACAGCAGCATCCACGACCCGGCGCCGTCGATCTGCGCGGCCTCGATCTGGCTCTGATCCACCGTGTTGAGCCCGGCATACAGCACCAGGATCATGAACGGGGTGAACTGCCAGGCGTCCGACACAACCACGACCGCACGCGCCCAGCCGGGATCGCCGAGAAAATCGGGCGGGAAAATGCCAAGGCTGATCAGGATGCCCGAGAGCAGCCCCCATCGGCTGATGAAGATCCAGCGCAGGAATAGCGCGGCGACCACCGGGGTGATGACGTTCGGCATGAACATCAGCAGGTTCAGCGTGCGCACGCCGAAGGTCAGGTGATACAGGCCGTAGGCGATCAGCAGACCGGTGCAAAACTCCAGCGTCACGGCGGACGCCACGATCAGCACCGTGCGGCCGAGCGAATCCCAGAACTGCGCATCGGCCAGCAGCGCGCTGTAGTTGCCGAGGCCGATATACCGATCGATGCCACCGCCAAGGTCGTAGTCGAACAGGCTCAGCCAGATCGCATAGCCAAGCGGGATCAGCAGCACCGCAAGCAGCATCGCGGCGCTCGGCAATAGGAACAGCCAAGCGCTGGCAGCGGAACCGAGACGCCGCGGACGACGGACGACGGGGTCGGTACGCACGCCCGCGCGGGTGATATTCGCCCCCGCTACGGCCGGCACATCATTGGTAATAGCCGTGGCCCTTGAGGAACGTTTCGGTCTCGCCGGCAGCCGCGTCCAGCGCCGCCTTGACGCTCATTTGCCCAGTCACCGCCTGGTTGATGCGCTGGGTGATGAACTGACCCACCGAGTAGAACTCCGGCAGTTTCGGCGCGGGTGTGCCGACCGCCATGGCGGGCAACGCCGCGGGGAAGAAGCGGTACTTCTGCTTCAACTCCGGGTCCTGCAGGACCGAGGTGCGGGTCGGCACCATCAGGCCTGCGGCGCCGCGCAGGTTCTGCTTGCTGGTCGCGGTCGCCAGGATGCGGAACAGCAGGTCGGGGTCCTGCTTGGAGAAAGCCGACAGGCAATACCCGTCACCGCCGACGCTCTGATGGCCCTGCGGCGGCACCGCCCAGTCGATTTTTCCCACCACGCGGGATTTGTTGGGATCGTCCATCGACAGCGCGCGGGTTGCCCATTGCACGCCCATCACGGCGGTATCCTGCTGCAACGCGATCGAGCATTCGTCATTGGCGGCGTTGGTAAAGCCTTGCTGGGCGTAGCGAGTGATCTCGACCAGCATCTCGATTGCCGCGACGCCTTTCGGGTTGTTGAACACCGGGTGCCATTTGTCGTCAAACCAGCCGTCGGCGAGGGCGTTCATGTACCACGAACTCTCGTTCAGCGCGGCGTCGACCGGACGCAGGCAACTGATCGTGCCAGCCTGCATCGGTGAATTGAACGACTTCGCGAGGTCGCGGTATTCGACGAAGGTCTGTGGCGGGTGTTTGCCCGCCTTGTCGAACAGGTCCTTGCGGTAGAAGAACAGCAGGGTGTTGCTGGTGGACGGCACGCTCCAGATATGGCCCTGGTAGCTGCGTTCCTCGATCACTGTTTTGGTGAAATCGTCTAGGTCGAATTCCTGTTTGTACTTGGCCCAGAGATCGTCCAGCGGGCGGATCCAGCCGTTCTTGGCGAAGGTCAGGAAGGTGCTGTCGTTGGCATAGACGATGTCGGGCGTGGTGGCTTTTGATGAGAAGGCGATGGTGGCGAGTTCCAGCGCCTTGTCGAACGGCATGAGCTGGGTGTTGACCTCGACGCCGGGGATTGCGGTGCGCATTTTGTCGGCGAGGTATTCGAGGGCTGGGAAGCGGTGGCTGAGCATCTGGATGGTGGCCGCCGCGCGCGCCGGGCGGATGAACGGCAGCGCGAGGCTGCCGACGGCGGCGCCGGAGAGCAGGTGGCGGCGGGTCACGGTGGGCATGGTGGACTGGATCTCCCGAGTGCGGGTGTTTCCCCGATGTGCCGATGATGAACCGGGGTCCTGGACAGTCAAGCGAGGCGTCCGGCGCTCGTACGTGCGACGACGCAGTGAGTCGCGAGAGGGCTTGATCCGACGTTACTCTCGGCCTCTTCGGCTCGCATCTGCCGGATGGTTTTTTCGAGGGTGTTTCTGAGCAGAAGCGGCAAGGCGACAAATCGCGCGATCCCGCTTTGAACTAGTTGGCCGACACTCCAGTGCTCGTCACTATCAGGGCACTGTGATTAGTCAGGCGCTTGCCGTTGACCCTCGTCCGTGTCTGATGGTCGTAATGGCAAACTGGCCGCATCTGCCGCATGTAGGCGCCATTGGCGAAAGCGTGATCGATTCTGAAACCATTGCCGACTAAGGACACCTTCCCAGGAGCGGAAAAATAGGAATACTCGCGAGCCTCGTCGCCGTTGGTACACCGCCAGAGATCAACGAGGCCCGCCGCGCTGGTCAGGGCGTCGAAGTCGCGTGGGCCGATGAATTTCGCGCCGCCCTTACCGCGGTCTCGCTCCTGGTGACCGTTGTTCAGATCGCCGATCACGATCAGAGGCACCCCGGCGTGCGCGGCCGCCACGGCGGCGACAGCCGCGAAGAAAGGCGGCTTGTCGTGCCGCTGCGGGAAGTAGCAGCCCAGAACGGTCCAGGTCGCCGCTTGCGCGAGCATTAATACGCCGGCCGTGCCACCTGGCGGCGTCTTGCTGTGGTCCGAGAAGGGAGACTTTGCGGCGACGAAGACACCATTGGCTGTCCCACCATCAGCGAGTCCGTGACAGGTACAGGCCCTTTGCCGTAGCCCAAGTCACGAAACCCTGGCCCTGGTCGGAAGTCTCGCCACTCGGTCAGAACGATAATGTCGGCCTGTTGCGTGTCGAGATAGGCGCAGAGTTCGGCAACCCGCTTTCCGCCGCCTCCCTCTATATTGAGAGCGACAATCTTGATCGGATTGACTGTCATTGGGGTCTCCCGATATTACGTTTCCGATGCCTCCACTTGGTCGAAGGCCCACCCGGGATCGCCTTGGCCGCCGGTGCACGTCTGCCGCCGCGCGTTGACGCGTTCGGAACCACGTCCGGTATATGCCAGTTTTTCATAGTGTTTAGACGTCGTGGATGCATGACCGTGAATGGGCTGGTCACTCCGCAACGGAGGGCTAAATTTCGGGGACGATGCGCTACTTCATAGAACCGTCGCCCTGCGGCATGATCGCCACAGTGCCCGACGCGACATCTGCAGCCAACACGTATCCTGCCAAGGGACCCGGATTCGGTCACATCCCCAGCACATCCATCATCGAATACAGCCCCGGCGGCCGCCCCACGACCCACAGCCCCGCCCGCACCGCCCCCGTAGCGAACGCCCGCCGATCGAACGCACGATGGGTCAGCGCGATGTGCTCGGTCGCCGCGGCGAAGATCAGCGTGTGCTCGCCGACCACCTGGCCGCCGCGCAGCGCCGCGAAGCCGATGGCGCCGGTCTTGCGCGCACCGGTATGGCCGTGCCGGCCGCTCTCCATCACGTCGTTTAGCGCCACGCCGCGGCCCTTGGCGACCGCGCGGCCCATGCCGACCGCGGTGCCGGACGGGGCGTCCACCTTCTGGCGATGGTGCATCTCCATGATCTCGGCGTCGTAGGCGTCGGCGGGCAGGGCGGCACCCATGCGCTCGGCCAGCGCCAGGACCAGGTTCACGCCGGCGGAAAAATTGGACGCGTAGACCACGGGGATGCGCCGGGCTGCTTCGGCCACCGCGGCCTCGTCGGCGTCGGACAGGCCGGAGCTGCCTAGCACCCAGGCGGTGCCGGCGGCGGCCAGGGCGGCGGCGGTCGCCTGGGCGGTGGCGGCGTTGGTGAAGTCCACCACCACGTCGCAGGCCGCGGCCAGCGCGGCGAGGTCCGGCAACAGGGTCGCTCCGGCGGGTGCCGGCTTGCCTGAGCCGGCCCGGCCGACCCCGCCGACCAGGTCCGCGCCGGCGGCCGCGACCTCCTCGGCCAGCAGGTGGCCCATGCGTCCGGTGATCCCGGCGATGCCGATGCGTGTGGCCATGACCCCTCTCCCCGGCCCTCCCCCTCAAGGGGGGAGGGAGTAGTGGTTTCTCGGGCATCCTTGCATGACCTTTGGGGCGCCGCTATAAGCCCGCCCCTCAGTTCGCGCGCCCGGGCTTCGGATGGGCATGCCCGGCCGCGACCGCCTGCCCCCCGGAATTGTCCGAGATGGGGCGGGTGCCATCAGCTAGGAGACCCAAATGCCCAAGATGAAGACCAAGTCGTCGGTGAAGAAGCGATTCAAGATCACCGCGACCGGCAAGGTGCTGGCCAGCCCGGGCAACAAGCGCCACGGGCTGATCAACCGCTCGCAGAAGATGAAGCGCACCAACCGCCGCCACCAGACGCTGACCGAGATGGACGCGAAGACGGTCAAGCAGTGGGCCCCGTACGGGCTGGGTTGAGGAAGCAGCATCATGGCACGCGTCAAACGGGGCACCACCACCCACGCCCGGCACAAGAAGGTCCTGAAAGCCTCCAAGGGCTTCTACGGCCGGACCTCGACCACCTATCGCGCGGCATTGGAGCGGCTGGAGAAGTCGCTGCAATACGCCTACCGGGACCGCCGCAACAAGAAGCGCGATTTCCGCGGGTTGTGGATCCAACGCATCAACGCTGCGGTGCGCGAGCACGGCCTGACCTACTCGCGATTTATCGCCGGGCTGAAAAAGGCCGGCATCGAGATGGACCGCAAAGTGCTGGCCGCGATCGCCTATGACGACGCCGAGAGTTTTGCGGCAATCGTCAAGCAGGTGCAGGCCGCTCTCTGATCTAACGTCATGGCTAACCGGCCGTGACGGACAAGACAGCAAGGGGCCGCCTGCGAAGGCGGCCCCTTTTCATTGCGCGTGAGACGATATGACCGATGACCTCCTGGCTCTGAAGACCGAAACCGAGGCGGCACTGGCCGCCGCCACCGACCTGCGCGCATGGGACGCGGTGCGAGTTGGCGTGCTGGGTCGCGGCGGCACGCTGACCGCGCTGCTGCGCGATCTCGGCAAGGCCCCGCCGGACCAGCGGCGCGAGCGCGGCATCGCGCTGAACCAGCTCCGCGATGCACTGACCGCTGCGATCGAGGCGCGGCGCCTGGCACTGGAAGCCATGGCGATGGACGCCAAGCTCGCCGCCGAACGGATCGATCCGACGCTGCCGCCTCGCCCGGCGCCGACCGGACTGATCCATCCGATCAGCCGTACTATCGAAGAAATCGCGGCAATCTTCGGCGCCATGGGTTGCACTGTCGCCGAGGGTCCGGACGTCGAAAGTGACTGGCACAATTTCAGCGCGCTCAACATTCCTGCGCATCATCCGGCGCGCGCCGATCAGGACACTTTCTACCTACCAGCGCGGGGCAATCTGCCGCCGCCGGTGCTGCGCACGCAGACCTCGCCGGTGCAGATCCGTACCATGCTGAGCCAGACGCCGCCGATCCGGGTGATCACCATCGGGCGGACCTATCGCGCCGACCACGATGCGACGCATTCACCAATGTTCCACCAGTGCGAGGGGCTGATCATCGATCGCGACCTGACACTGGGTCATCTGAAGGGCTGCCTGACCGACTTCCTGCGCAGCTATTTCAGCATCGCCGACCTGCCGGTGCGGTTTCGATCCAGCTACTTCCCGTTCACCGAACCCAGCATGGAGGTCGATATCGGCTGGAGCCGCAAAACCGGCGAACTGGGCAAGGGCAGCGACTGGCTGGAGATTCTCGGCAGCGGCATGGTGCATCCGCGCGTGTTGGCCAATTGCGGCATCGATCCGCGCGAGTGGCAGGGCTTCGCCTGGGGCATGGGCGTCGAGCGCATCGCCATGCTGAAACACGGCATCACCGATCTGCGGCCATTCTACGAGTTCGACATCCGCTGGCTGCGGCATTACGGTTTTTCCCCGTTGTCGCCGACGATGCTGCATGAGGGGGTGTGAGCGATGAAGTTCACCCTCTCCTGGCTGAAAACACATCTCGAGACCGATGCGACACTGAACCATATCACCGACACGCTGACCCGGATCGGACTGGAACTGGAAAGTGTGGAAGATCGCGGTGCCGGGCTGGGCGCATTCCGCATCGCGCACGTGGTCGAGGCGGTGCCACACCCGAATGCCGACCGCCTGCGCGCCTGCAAGGTGGATGCCGGGGACGGGATTGTTTCGGTGGTCTGCGGTGCGCCGAACGCCCGTACCGGCATGAAGTCGGTGTTCGCGGCACCGGGCAGCTTCATCCCCGGCACTGGGACCACGTTGAAGGTGGGCGAGATCCGCGGCGTGCGCAGCGCCGGGATGCTGCTGTCGGCGCGCGAGATGGGGCTCGGCGATGATCATGCCGGGATCATGGATCTGCCGGCTGACGCGCCGGTTGGCGTCTCCTATGCCGCATGGGCGCGACTGGATGACCCGCTGATCGAGGTCAGCGTCACCCCCAATCGCGGCGACTGCTTTGCGGTGCGCGGCATTGCTCGCGATCTGGCTGCTGCCGGCATCGGCACGCTGAAAGCATGGCAACCAGCGCGCATCGCCCCGACGTTCGATGGCGGCCCACGCTGGCGGATCGACTGGCCGGAGGCGTGTCCCTGGGTGTTGGGGCGCACCGTGCGCAACCTGAAGAACGGTCCTAGCCCGCAATGGCTGCAGGAGCGGCTGATCTCCGTCGGCCTGCGCCCGATTAATGCACTGGTCGACATGACCAACTTCTTCACCGTCGATCTCGGCCGCCCGCTGCATGTGTTCGATGTGGGCAAGCTGTCCGGCGACGTGCTGACCCTGCGCCCCGGCGCCGGCGAAACGTTCCGTGCGCTGAACGGCAAGGACTACACGCTGGACGCGGAGGACTGCGCGATCGCCGACGCGGCTGGCGTGCGGTCGATGGCCGGCGTGATGGGCGGCGAGGCGACCGGTTGCGATGAAACGACCACCTCGGTGTTCCTCGAATGCGCGCTGTTCGATCCGGTGCGCGTGGCGCAGACCGGCCGGCGGCACCAGGTCGTTTCCGATGCGCGACAACGGTTCGAGCGCGGCATCGACGTCGCCCTGATGCCGGGCTCCGTGGAAGCCGCGACGGCGATGATTCTCGAACTCTGCGGCGGCGAGCCTGGGCCGGTCGTCGAGGCGGGCGCGATGCCGGAGTGGCGACGGGATGCAACGATGCGGTTTGCCCGCATCGCCGCGCTCGGCGGGTCGGACATTTCGGCGGACGAGGCGGTGACCTCGCTGGAACGCCTGGGTTTCGCCGTACGCCACCGCGATACTGAAGCCGTAACGGTCGCGGTGCCATCCTGGCGTAATGATGTTGCGGCCCCGGTCGTGCTCGATCTTGCGCCGGACCTGGGCCCCGCGCTCGCGGCAAAGGTCGCCGAGGGCTGCGCCGTCATCGAACCCGAATGCGACCTGATCGAGGAAGTGCTGCGCCTGCGCGGGCTGGACGCCGTCCCGCCCGTCTCGTTGCCGCGCACCGCGCCGGTGCCCCCGGCGACGCTGACGCCACGACAGGTGCGTGCGGCGGTGGCGCAACGCACGCTGGCCGCCGCGGGGCTGGCGGAGTGCGTCACGTTCAGCTTCATGGCGACGCAGGACGCGCTGCTGTTCGGCGACACACCCGAAACGTTGCGCCTGACCAATCCGATCGCCGCCGATCTCGATCAGTTGCGCCCGACCCCGGTGGCCACGCTGGCACTGGCGGCAAAACGCAACGCCGCGCGGGGCTATTCCGACGTGGCGTTGTTTGAACTCGGACCGGCCTTCGTGGAAACCGCGCCGCATGGTCAGCGCCTGCTCGCCGCCGGCGTGCGGGCCGGTGCCACGCCGCGTAGCTGGCTGACGCCGTCGCGGCCGGTGGATGTAATGGATGCGAAGGCGGATCTATGGGCGGCGCTGGGCGAGATCGGCGTGCCGATGGATGCGCTGATGCTCACGCCGGACGCACCCGGCTTCTACCATCCCGGTCGCTCCGCCACGGTACGGCAGGGACCGAAGACGGTGCTCGGCACGTTCGGCGAGTTGCACCCGCGCGTGCTCGGGGCGCTCGATCTGCCCGGGCCGCTGGTGGCGTTCGAGCTTGACCTGGACGCGATCGGCGATCCGAAGCGCCGACGCAAGGCTCCGCCGGACCTGCCCGCGTTCCAGCCCGTGCGACGCGACTTCGCGTTCCTGGCGGACGCCACGGTCACCGCCGACGCGCTGATCCGTGCGGCGCGCGGCGCGGACCGCGGACTGATCGCCGGCGTTGTGCTGTTCGACCGCTACCAGGGCGAGCATCTGGCGCAGGGGAAAGTGTCGCTGGGCATCGAGGTAACGTTCCAGCCGCGCGAGCGAACACTGACCGATGCGGAGATCGAGGCAGCCTGCCAGAGGGTCATCGCCGCGGTGACCAAGGCGACCGGCGCAACGCTGCGCTGAGCAGCATCACAGACACCTCTCCCGCTCTTCGCGGGAGAGGTCGAGGCGCGAAGCGCCGAGGGTGAGGGTCGTGCCGCGTGCACCACCCTCACCCGGCTCGCTCCGCTTGCCGACCTCTCCCGCGAAGGGCGGGAGAGGTGTATCGTCGGGACTGCGCCGTGCCGTTATCCACATCCGTACAACCCGCATCACATCTCGGGGACAACACCCCGCCAAGGTTTGACGCCCCCCGACCGTTCCCGTCTACTTCGGGCCACCGAGCCTGCAAGGGACGAAACGTGCTGCTGGAAATCTCCAACCTGCACAAAAGCTTCGGCCCGATCAGCGCGCTGCGCGGCGTCGATCTCGGCGCTGCACGCGGGCGAGGTGCTCGCGGTGGTGGGCGACAATGGTGCCGGTAAAACCACGCTGATCAAGCACGTCTCCGGCGTCTACAAGGCCGACTCGGGCGAGATCCGGTTGAACGGCGCAGCCGCTCGAACTGCATTCGCCGGCTGATGCGCGTCGGCTCGGGATCGAGACGGTCTACCAGGACCTCGCGCTGGCGGATGAACTTTCGGTGGGCGCCAACATCTTCCTCGGGCGGGAACCGGTGCGGCGTTTGCTCGGCGTCCTGCCAATGATCGACAAGCGGAAAATCCGCAGCGAGACCGACGCGCTGCTGGCCCGGATCGAGAGCCGCATCCCACCCAATGCGCGCACCGTCTCACGGCTGTCCGGCGGCCAGCGCCAGGCGGTGGCGATTGCTCGCGCACTGTATTGGCAAGCCAAGGTGGTCATCCTGGACGAGCCGACCGCCGCGCTGGCCGTCATGGAGCGCGACCATGTCATCCAGCTTGCGCATCGGCTGGCCGGCGAAGGCGTCGGCGTGATCTATATCGGCCACAACCTGATTGAGATTCTCGAGGTCGCCGACCGGGTCGCGGTGATGTATCGCAGGGCCGGATCGTCCATGTGACGCCGGCCGCGCAGACCACCCAGCAGGAACTGATCAAGTACATGACCGGGTTCAGCGAGATGGCGGAACCGATGGCAGGCTGAAGCCGCAACCAGGCGCCACAACAAGGTGAAGGAGGAAACCCACATGAAAAAGCTGATGTTGGCGACCGTGCTGGGCCTGAGCCTGGGAACGCTTCCCACCGGCCGGCCCGCGCACGCGGCCGATTTGCCGCCACCCGCATCGTGGTGATCGTCAAGGCCACCACGTCGCAGTACTGGGCCACGGTGTTCGACGGCGCAGACGCCGCCGCCAAGGCGCTTGGTGTGCAGATCTCCAAGCTCGGCGCACAGGCGGAAACCGATGTCGCCGGCGAGGTCACCGTGATGGAGAACACCATCGCGTCCAAGCCTGCGGCCATCGTCATCGCGGCAACCAACGCGCAGGCGCTGGCGCAACCGATCGCCAACGCCACCGCGGCGGGCATCCCGGTGATCGTGATCGACTCCAACGCCAATACCGACAAATACGTAACGTTCCTGGCTACCAACAACGTCACCGGTGGCGAAAAGGCGGCCGACGAGGTCGCCGCCTGCGTCAAGGCCCGCACCGGCAAGCAGGAGGGCAAGGTCGCCTACATGACGGCTCTGGCCGGCGCCCAGTCGTTGAACGATCGCGACAAGGGGTTCGTCGAGCAGCTCAAGAAATATCCCGGGCTGCAGATCGTCGGAGCATCGGGTCGGCAACAACGATCCGGCGCGCGCACTGTCGGACGCCGAGGACATCCTGACCCGCCATCCCGACCTGGTTGGCATGTTTGCCGACAACGAACTGGAGGGCGACGGGGCCGGCCGGGCGATCCAGGAAAAGAGCCTGGGGCCAAACTCTGCGCGGTCGCGTTCGATACGTCGGACCAGGAGATTTCCTTCGTGCGCGACGGCAAGCTGGATGGGCTGATAGTGCAGAATCCGTTCATGATGGGGTACGCTGGCGTTTGGTACGGCTTGGCGGCGTCGAAGGGGGTGGTGTTCCCGAAGATCGTCGATTCAGGCGTGCACGTGGTGACGAAGGCAAATATCGACAGCCCCGCGATGGCGGGCCTGCTGGACCCGAAGAAGTACCAACTGGCGCCGTTCCTCGGCGATTGAGCGGCTGACCGCGAATGGCCAGCGCGACCACGTCGACCGCCCGTTGCTCCCGAACAGGAGCCGAAACTCGGCCTTCGCCATCATCTGCCGGTGGAGACCTGGGTCGCCGGCTGCACGGTGCTGCTGTGGATCGCGCTGGCCGTCGCCTCGCCCTACTTCCTGACCTCCGGCAATGTCTTCAATATCATGCGGCAGGTCTCCGTGGACGCGATCATTGCCTACGGGGAGCTGTTCACCATCATCACGGCGGGGATCGACCTGTCGGTGGGCTCGGTCGCGGGCCTGACCGGCGTGGTGTTCGCGATGATGCTGGCGGGAGGGATGAACGTGTTGCTGGCGGTCGTCCTCGCGCTTGCGCTGGGCCTCGTCATCGGGATGGTGAACGGCCTCGCGATCAATCGGCTGGGCATTCCGGCGTTCATCGTCACGCTGGCCGGGCTGCAGGGGTTCCGCGGGCTGACCATGCTGATCTCCGGCGGCATGACGGTGTCGGGCATCCCACCCTCGCTCGGGCTGGTATCCAATACCGCGATCCTCGGCATTCCGACCATGTTCGTGATCATGCTGGGCTTTGCGGTGGTCTCGCAGTACCTGCTCGGGATGACGCGGCTGGGGCGCTACATGTACGCGCTCGGCAGCAATATCGAGGCGGCGCAGGCGAGTCGGCATCAACGTCACAGGGTGACGCTGGCGGCCTACGGGCTGTCGGCCGTGTTCGCCACCGTCGCCGGCATGCTGCTGGTGGCGCGGCTGACCATGGGCAATCCAAATGCCGGCTTCGGCTCGGAACTGCAGGCGATCGCCGCGGCGGTGGTGGGCGGTGCCAGCCTGTTCGGCGGGCGCGGCACGATCGCCGGATGCTTCTTCGGCGCGATCCTGTTCACCACGATCGGCAACGGCGCCAATCTGTTGGGGGTGAATTCGTTCTGGCAGTTGGTGATCGAGGGACTGTTGATCGCCGCCGTAGTCTATCTGGACAATTTGCAGAAGCGGCGGATCAGCGGGCAGTAGGCCGCACTGAACACCGGTCGTTCGCCTGTGCGGCCATCGGCACCGTTCACGGCTGCCTTGAAGGGATGTGCCGATCGATACGGCATGCCACAAAGCCGCGTCCGTGGTAGCGAAGGCAGCCGGACCGACATTGCGTTGACCGGCGTCCGCACATAACGGGGGGTGCACGATGCTGCGCGAGGAACTGGTTTTCGTCGGTACCTGCGACATAGCGGGGCACGTCCGCGGCAAGGGGTTCCCGGCGCAAGACATCCATTCCCGCCGCCGCAAGGGCATCGGCTGGACCCACTCCAACCTGATGCAATCCGCCTTCGGACCGATCCTCGACACGCCGTTCGGCACCGGTGGCGATCTGATGATCGTGCCGGATCCGGCAACCGAGGTGCGGGTGGACTTCGCCGACGGCTCGGCGCCCGAGCACTTCTTCCTGGGCGATCTGCGCAACACCGACGGGTCGCCGTGGGAATGCTGCCCGCGCGAATTCCTGCGCCGCGCGCTTGCCGCGCTGGAGGCCGCGGCCGAGCTGCGGCTGATCGCCGCGTTCGAGCAGGAATTCGTCTACACCGGCATCGAGGATCGGCCGGCGCACGCCTACAGCCTGGGCGCCTGGCGCCGCCAGGGCAGCTTCGGCGAGGCGTTCGTCGCGGCCCTGCGCGCCGCCGGCGTGGTGCCCGAACTCGTTCCTGCCGGAATACGGCAACCGGCAGTTCGAGGTGACGGTGGCACCCTCCGCTGCGATGACCGCCGCCGACCAGGCGGTGATCACCCGAGAGATGGCGCGCGCGACGGCACATAGGATGGGCCACCGCGTCATCTTCTCGCCGAAGCCAAGCGCCGATGGCATCGGCAATGGCGTGCATATCCACATGAGCTTGCAGGACGCTGCCGGCACGCCGGTCACGCACGCACCGGGCGGGCGGATGGGGCTGAGCGACGTTGCGCAGCGGTTCTGCGCCGGCATCCTGCATCACCTGCCGGCGATCGCCGCGATCACCGCGCCGTCACCGGTGTCCTATTTGCGGCTGGTGCCCGATCGCTGGGCGCCCACCGCGGTGGACATCGTGCAGCAGGATCGCGGTGCGTCGTTGCGGGTGTGCCCAGTGTTTGCCGCCGCCGGTCCGTCGGAGATCGCGCGGCAGTATAATTTCGAATTCCGCACTACCGATGCGTCGGCCAGCCCTTACATGGCGCTCGGCGCGGTGGTGTTTGCTGGGGCCGATGGGATCGCGCGGGGGTTGGCGCTGCCGGAGGCCGGGGCTGATCGACCGCCGCTGCCTCGGTCGCTGGGTGAGGCGCTGCATGCGATGGAGGCAAGTGCGGCGGTGCGGTCGTGGTTCGGACCGACATTCCTGGAGGCCTATCTGCGGCATAAGCGCGCGGAGCTGGCGACGCTAACGGACCTGGAACCTGAGGAACTGTGTGACCGCTACGCCGAGGTTTATTGATCGGTGGAGTGATGGATTGGTGCAGCGGCGGATCGGTGCTGCCCCCGTCATACCGGCGCAGGCCGGTATCCACGACTTGCCTTCGTTGCAGCAAAGAAAGTCGTAGATACCGGCCTGCGCCGGCATGACGGGGGTAGCGGCCCGTGCGTCAATGTTTAGGGCTGTTGGTATGACTCGGTAGGGCGTCGAGCAGTCGCAGCACCGCTTCCGTGTCCAACATCCGGCAATAGCCTTTGAAGCAGCTCAGCGCCGCCGCGTGCCGCGCT
Organism: uncultured Alphaproteobacteria bacterium; assembly: GCA_963826975.1. Taxonomy (GTDB): domain Bacteria; phylum Pseudomonadota; class Alphaproteobacteria; order Acetobacterales; family Acetobacteraceae; genus Palsa-883. The sequence goes on from CAWGZJ010000005.1 coordinate 472,597, forward strand.
TCGCTTTCCGCCATGCAGGCGTCGTGCACGCAACTCATGTAGAAGCCGCGATCCGCGCCGTCCTTCACCGCGTGGTCGATGCATTGGTCGGTCAGGAAGCCGACCACGAACACGTCCTCGATGCCGATGTTGCGCAGCAGGTAGTCGAGCATCGTCGAGTTGAACACCGACGACGAGGTCTTCGGCAGCATGATCTCGTCGCCGCACGGTGCGGCCTCGGGCAGCGGCTGCGCCTCCCACGAGCCTTTGGCGTAGAAGAAGTTGGAGAGCTTGTAGTCCAGGCTGCGGTCACGCCCGTCGGCGGTGAGGTTCTCGATCACCGTGTGGATGACCTCCAGCTTGGCGACTCGGAAGGCGGCCAGCAGGCGGGTGATGTTGGGGATTGCCCGCGTGGTGGCTGCGGCATGGAACTCCGGCTGGGCGGCGGCGTGGGTCGGGTTGCAGGACCCGTTCTGGACGTCGATCACCAGCAGCGCTGTGCGCCCGCGGGTGATGGGACGATCTCGGGTGGGTGTCGTATTCAGCATCTTGTTGCGCTCCATGGTGTGGCATAGGCGTCAGTGCCGGAACGGGAGATCGATGGCTGAGTCAAGGTTATCGCCACGCTCGGCGGCACGAAAACCTGTTGGCACGACAATGCCGTGCGCCATCATCCCGCGACAGTGTGAGAAATGCGCGCTATCGAGCCGGCGGAAGGTCCGCGAGCGCCGCGAACGCCTCCACGAATTGGGCGGCGATCTCCATCGCCCCGGTCGCGTCCTCGGCCGTCGTTGTCTCGTTCGGGTCCGTTGCGTAATCGGCGATATTCTTCAAGTCGAACCCTCGCGACAGAAAGTTGCGCAAGGCGGGATCAACACGCGGGTCGTGGGCGGTCAGCAGGAAGAAGGTGTTTTGGACACCATGATGGGTCTTCACCGCCCGATCCTGACGCTCGAAAATATACGCCTGCGCTGCATGAAAGCAGGCCAGATACGCGGCGCGTCCGGCGTCCTCGGTCAGGCCGATGTCGAGCATGCGCTTGCCCCGCTCCAGCATGGCCCGCGCATAGGCGATGAATTGGCCAGTCTCCGGCTTCACAGCGTTATGCCGTCACGCCGGATCTCGCGCATCAGGGGGGAGCGCTTCGAATACTCATCGGCACGGAACGGCTTAGCATCGATGAATGCCCCCGTGTCGTCAATGAACCGTACCTTCAGGTCGGCCAGGCGGTAGGCTTCCGCCAGCCGGTTGTCCATGTGCTTCAGGAAGACCGCCACGTCGTAGTCGGACTCCGGTCCGGCCTCACCGCGCGCGCGGGAACCGAACAGCACCACGCGATCGAGCACAGGCCCGTACAGCGCCACGAGGGCGTCTCGGAAGTGCCGCACGACTGGGTCGATGGCGACGGCGGTGTCCATGTCGGCCTTGATAGCACAAATCGGGATTTTTGCCTCGGAATCAGACGCGGTGTCGCGAGCCGGCAGGGCGAGCGATCGGCTTGTGGAAATCCTGTCTTGCGGTTCGGCCGCGACGGGGGCCTGATGACCCGGAACGCGCTGGCCCCTATCACGCGGGCGCTTATCACAGCGCCAGAATTCTCGGGTAAACGGCGTGGCGGATCGGCGGTCCAAGCCAGTTAGTGAGCCGCCGACTGCCGACCTGAGCAGCCTGTCGAAATCGCACCGCCGTACCCTTGCCGCAGCGAGGCGGCATCCCGATAGAACAGCATATGAACCATGGTCCAGCGCGCCGCCCAGAATTTGCATCGCGGGCGGAGCCAGGCGCTGACGCCGGGGACACCAATCGGACCGCCGGCTACCTGGCGCCACGCGGAGAGCACTGGGTCGGGTTAAGCACAGTGCCAAGCCGAGGGTGCGGCCGCCCGCTCGGCATGTTCGATACTGCCGCCCTGGCCGGCGCGGATCAAACGCGGTCGGCTGACCGGCCTCCCGCCGATGCACCAGACCGAGGCCGCCCTACGCGCGAAGCGTGGACAATACTCCATGCAACGTCCCACGGTGGCGCCTTGCGGGCGGGGATCAAACGCGCGTGGCTGATCGGGCGGCCGCCGATGTGCCAGGTCCGGGGCGCCCGACGTGTGAAGCTCGGACAACGCTCCATGCAACGTCTCACGGTGGTGCCCTGGTGGGTGGGGATCAAACGGGCGCGGCTGATCGGGCGGCTGCCGATGTGCCAGGTTCCGGGCGCCCGACGCGCGAAGCTCGGACAATACCCCATGCAACGTCTCACGGTGGCGCCCTGGTGGGTGGGGATCGAACGCGCGCGGGTGATCAGGCGGCGGCCGGTGCACCAGGTCCTGAGCGCCCGACGCGCGAAGCTCGGACAACACTCCATGCAACGTCCCACGGTGGCGCCTCCATCCGCGTCGCGCGGGACAGCCGACACCGCCCGCGACAACACCCTCGTTTACAACTGGCTACCGGGATCGACCCCTCCCCCAGCCCTGGTCCGCTTTGCGGCCCAAGCCTTCAAGGGGAGGGGGAGAGGCTTCGTTGCGAGCACCGACAACACCCCATGCAACGTCTTATGGTGACGGGCCGGGCCGGGCCGCGTGGGATCGCCAACGCCACCGGCGACAGCACCCCATACAACGGGGCACGGTGGCGCGGTCCCGCATGCGCGGGGCAACCACCACGCCAGCCACCGAGCGCAGATGACACCGGTGGCGCGACCCTCTATTGCACCCGGCAACGCACCGGCGCGCCGACGGAGCGTTCTGAACCCTGGCGACCGACAACTGACAACTGGTCATGACCGACACACCGATCGACCATATCCGCAACTTCGCGATCATCGCGCACATCGACCACGGGAAATCCACCCTGGCCGACCGGCTGATCCAGGTCACCGGCGCGCTGAGCGACCGCGAGATGACCAACCAGGTCCTGGACAACATGGACCTGGAGCGCGAGCGCGGCATCACCATCAAGGCGCAAACCGTCCGGCTGAGCTACAAGGCGAAAAACGGCCAGGTCTACGAGCTGAACCTGATGGACACGCCCGGCCACGTGGATTTCGCCTACGAGGTCTCGCGCAGCCTGGCCGCGTGCGAGGGCTCCCTGCTGGTGGTCGACGCGTCGCAGGGCGTCGAGGCGCAGACGCTGGCCAACGTCTACCAGGCGATCGAGGCCAATCACGAGATCGTGCCCGTGCTGAACAAGATCGACCTGCCGGCGGCCGAACCCGAACGGGTGAAGCAGCAGATCGAGGACGTGGTCGGCCTGGATGCCACCGACGCGATCGAGATCAGCGCCAAGACCGGGCTGAACATCGAGGGCGTGCTGGAGGCGTTGGTGCATCGGCTGCCGCCGCCGACCGGCGACGCGGCGGCGCCCATGAAGGTGCTGCTGGTCGATAGCTGGTACGACCAGTATCTGGGCGTGGTGCTGCTGGTCCGGGTGAAGGACGGCCGCCTGAAGCGGGCGCAAAAAATCCGCATGATGTCGACCGGCGCGGTCTACCAGGTCGAGCAGGTGGGGGTGTTCTCGCCCAAGATGATCCCGACCGACGACCTTGGCCCGGGCGAGATCGGCTACATCACCGCGGCGATCAAGACCGTGGCGGATTGCTCCGTTGGCGATACAATCACCGATGACCGCACGCCAGCGACCGAGGCGCTTCCGGGGTTCAAGCCGTCCATTCCGGTGGTGTGGTGCGGGCTGTATCCGGTGGACTCCGATGACTTCGAGAAGCTGCGTGAGAGCCTGGGGCGGCTGCGGCTGAACGATGCCAGTTTTCATTACGAGCCGGAGACCTCGGCGGCGCTGGGCTTTGGGTTTCGCTGCGGGTTCCTCGGGTTGTTGCACCTGGAGATCATCCAAGAGCGGCTGACGCGCGAGTTCGACCTTGACCTGATCGCCACGGCACCGTCGGTGGTTTATCGCGTGCACCGCACCAACGGGACGATGCAGGAGCTGCACAATCCGGTCGACATGCCGGACGGCAGCGTGATCGATCACATCGAGGAGCCGTGGATCCGCGCCACGATCATGGTGCCGGACGACTATCTCGGCGCGGTGCTGCATCTGTGCAACGATCGACGTGGCGAGCAGGCCGACCTGACCTATGTCGGCAACCGCGCCATGGCGGTGTATCGGCTGCCGTTGAACGAGGTGGTGTTTGATTTTTATGACCGGCTGAAATCGGTTTCTCGGGGTTATGCCAGCTTCGACTACCATATGGACGGCTATGCCGAGGGCGACATGGTGCGCATCTCCATCATGGTGAACGGCGATCTGGTGGACGCACTGAGCTTCATCGCGCACCGCTCGGCAGCGGAGGCGCGTGGGCGATCGATCTGCGTCAAGCTGAAGGACCTGATCCCGCGCCAGTTGTTCAAGATCGCGGTGCAGGCGGCGATCGGCGGGCGGGTGGTTGCGCGCGAAACGATCAGCGCGTTGTCGAAGGACGTGACGGCGAAGTGTTACGGTGGTGATATAACACGCAAGCGGAAGTTGTTAGAGAAGCAGAAGGAGGGCAAGAAGCGCATGCGCCAGTTCGGCAAGGTCGAGATCCCGCAGTCGGCATTTCTGGCGGCGCTGAAGATGGACAGCTAGATTGATACACCTCGCCCGCTCTTCGCGGGAGAGGTCGAGGCGCGAAGCGACGAGGGTGAGGGTGGGGCGGCACCACCCTCACCCGGCTTGCTTCGCTCGCTCTCCCGCAAGGGCGGGAGAAGCTTACTGGCTGTCATATCCATCACGGAGCGACGCATGGCCTCCTTCCTATTCACCGGCGGACGCTTCCTCAACCCGCGCCACGACGAACTGCGCGACGGCATCGAAGTCCTGGTCGAGGACACCCTGATCAAGGAGGTCTCCGACCGCCCGATCACCTCCGCGACCGCCCAGCGCATCGACATCGGCAACCGCACGCTGATGCCCGGGCTGATCGACGCGCACATCCACGTGGTGCTGACCGAGGTGAACCTGCAACTGCTGGCCGATGTCCCGCTGACCCTGCTGGCGGCGAAAGGCTCGGTCGCCATGCGCGCCATGCTGGACCGCGGCTTCACCACGTTGCGCGACACCGGCGGGGCCGACTGGGGCATCAAGGCCGCGGTGGAACAGGGGCTGTTCGTCGGCCCTCGGCTTTTCATCGCCGGCCAGCCGCTGAGCCAGACCGGCGGCCACGGTGATTTCCGCAAGCGCACGCAGACCCAGATGTTCTGCGCCTGCTGCTCCGGCCTGACCTGGGCGTCGCGCATTGCAGACGGCGTGCCCGACGTGATCAAGGCGGCGCGCGACGAACTGCGCAAAGGCGCCGACCACATCAAGATCATGGTGTCCGGTGGCGTCGCATCCCAGCTCGATCCGCTGGAAAGCCTGCAATATCGCATCGATGAGATCGAGGCCGCGGTGGACGAAGCGACGCGCTGGGGCAGCTACGTTTGCGCCCACGCCTACAGCGCCAAGGCGATCGAGCGCGCGGTCCGCGCCGGCGTGCGCACCATCGAGCACGGCAACCTGGTCGATACGCCGACGGCACGGTTGATGGCGGAGCGCGGCGCCTACCTGGTGCCGACGCTGGTGGCCTATGACGCGCTGAAGCGGCGTGGGCCAGACTACGGGCTGTCGTCCTACAGCCTGGCGAAGAACGAGGTGGTGCTGGAGGCAGGGTTGCGCTCGCTGGAGATCTGCCGCGCCGCCGGGGTAAAGATTGGTTTCGGCAGCGACCTGCTCGGCCAGTTACAGACGGACCATTGCACCGAGTTCACATTGCGCTCCGGCGTGATGACACCGCAGGAGATCATCCGCTCAGCCACGTTGGTGAATGCCGAGATCGTGCGCCAACCGGGAAAACTCGGCGAGTTGGTGCCGGGCGCCTTCGCCGACCTGCTTGTGGTGGACGGCGACCCGTATCGCGACCTGGGGGCGTTCCGCAGCGATGGCGGGCGGCTGGATGCGATCATGGCGAACGGCGCGTTCGTGCGGAACCGGCTGTAGGGTGGGTTTCAACCCGCCAGTCGTGCCCGCAACCACTGCACATCGCAACAACCGTCCCGTCGCGACCGCCGCTTCGTCGTTGACACCACCAACCTCCGCGCGGAAAGCTCGCCGCGGGAGATTTCCGAGCTGGAACACGCATGACGGACGCTGTGGCGCGTATGGAGCACGCGGCGGTATCGCTGCTGGTGGCGCTCGGCGTCGCGCTGATCGGCGTGCCGCTGGTCCTGACATTATACCTCAGCGTGTTCAACGAGAAGCTGATCCTGTTCCCACCGCATGGCTACACGCTGGACTGGTATCCGGCGATCCCCGCCACCTTTGGCGCGCCGATCCGGACCAGCCTGCAACTCGGCATCGCTGCCGTAGCCGGCAGCCTGCTGCTGGGCGTGCCCGCCGGCATCGGCCTGTCGCGCCATCGCTTCCGCGGCAAGGGTCTGATCGGCACGCTGCTGCTGGCCCCGATCACCGTGCCCGGCATCGCCCTCGGCCTCGCGATCTACATCGTGCTGGTGAGCATCGACGAGCAAACCGGTTCGGCGCTGACCGGTTCGCTTAGCGGGCTGGTCCTGGCGCACATCATGATCACCACACCCTGGGTTGTGCGGCTGTGCCTCGCCAGCCTGGCCACCCACGACCGCACCGCCGAGGAAGCCGCGGCCAGCCTCGGCGCCCACCCGCTCGCGGTAATCTGGCGCGTCACCCTGCCGGCGATGCGCCCCGGCATTATCGCCGGCGCGCTGTTTGCGTTCGTGATTTCATTCGAGAATCTCGAACTCGCGCTGTTCCTGACCAGCCCAGGCGTGACCACGCTGCCCGTCGCGGTACTGCAATATCTTGAATACCACATCGATCCGATGGTAGCGGCCGTCGCGGTCGCGCAGACCATCGGCATCGCCGTGCTGCTGCTGCTGCTCGATCGCTTCGTGCGGCTGGGCCGGGTAGTGCGATGATCGTGACGCCACAGGCTTCGTCACTATCACTTGCCCACCTTGTGCGGCGGTTCGGTACACACAACGCGGTGGACGATGTCAGCCTCGATGTCGCGCCGGGCGAGATGGTCGTGCTGCTCGGTCCATCCGGCTGTGGCAAAACCACGACGCTGCGGTTGATCGCCGGATTCATCGCGCTCAGCGCGGGCGACATCCTCCTTGACGGGCGCAGCATCGTTGCGCTGCCGCCGCACAAGCGCGATATGGGCATCGTATTCCAGAGCTACGCGCTGTTCCCTCACATGAATGTCCAGCGCAACATCGCCTTCGGGCTGGAGATGCGACACGTCGGCGCCGCCGCGACCGAAGCGCGGGTCCAGGAAATGCTGCGGCTGGTCCGGCTTGAAGCCTTCGCCACCCGCCTGCCGCGCCAGTTATCCGGCGGCCAGCAGCAGCGCGTGGCATTGGCCCGCGCGCTGGCGATCCATCCGCGCGCGCTGCTGCTGGACGAACCGCTGTCCAACCTGGACGCCGCGCTGCGCCAGGACATGGCGCGCGAGATCCGCCTGCTGCAACAGGCACGCGGCATCACCACGATCATGGTGACACACGACCAGACCGAGGCAATGGCGCTGGCCGATCGGTTGGTGCTGATGCACGACGGCAAAGTGCAACAAATCGGCCCGCCCGAGGCACTGCATCTGCACCCGGCCAATCCCTTCGTCGCTCGTTTCATCGGCGGCAGCAACGTCGTGCAAGGTCGGATCGACAACGGCACGAGACTTGCGCTGATCGACGGACCGGCGATCAAGCTTGCCGCAACCTATCATGGCGGTGACAGCGCAAGGATTGGCACCGCGAGCCTCGCGGTGCGCCCCGACAGCATCCGGCTCAGCGAGGCCGGTGCTTGCGACCGCGACCGCGCCGACGCCCGGGCACGGGGCATCGTCGAGCTGTGCACCTGGCTTGGTGCGACGGTCGAACACGTCGTGCGTCTCAGCCCGGAGGTCGCGATTCTGGCGCGCGGACCGGGCCTTGGCTCGGACGCCGCTCGGCGCCACAAGGCCGGGACACAGGTGACGTTGCATTGGTCGGTGGGCGACGAATTCCTGTTTGACGCCGGCGACCGCCCGGTCCAAGCGGATGCCGCGAACTTCAGCCGATCGAGGGAGACCAACGATGCCTGACCCCGTCCACAGCCGCCTGTCCCGCCGCGCGGTGCTGGGCGCCGGTACGTTGCTCGCCGCGCCTGCCCTGCTGACGCGGCGGACCGCCGCGGCCGAGACCTGCGTCGTCGGCACCTGGGGTGGCGACTACGCCAATCTGTTGCGCGATAATATCGACGATCCAATCCTCAAGCCGAAGGGCGTCGAGGTCATTCAGGATATCGGCGACGAGACGCCGCGTGTCGCCAAGCTGACCGCGCAACGCAAGCTGCCGCGCGGCACGATCGACATCGCCTGTGTCGGAGCGCTGAACGGATATCGCGTCACCGACGCCGACCTGGTGGAGCCGCTCGACGCGACGAAAGTGCCGAAACTGAAGCACGTGCTGTCCTATCTGGGCGCGCCCGCCTTCGTGCCGCACATCTTCAGCGCCCAGGTGATCGTCTACAATCCGGCGGCGGTGACGGCCCCGCCGCAGAGCTTCGCCGACCTGCTGGACCCAAAATGGAAGGGCAAGATCGGCATGGTCAGCACCGTGGCGCCCTGGGTGATGATGGGCGCCAGCCTGCTGGAGAGCGGCACCACGACCGACTTCGACAAGGCGAAGGCGTTCATGTTGAAGCTGAACGATAATGGGCTGCGGCTGTATCCGGAGACGGACGCGCTGGCGCCGGCCTTCAAGTCGGGCGAGATCGAAGTGGCCGTGATCTGGCTGGCACGCAGTTTCATGTGGCACAACGCCGGCTTTCCGGTGAAGGGCCAGTTCCCCAAGGAAGGCGCCATTCTTTACGTGTCCGGCATGGTTGTGCCGAAGAACGCCCCCAACAAACCAGCCGCGTTCAAATACCTCAATGCCATGCTGGAACCCTCGGCGCAGCGAGGCTTTGCCGCGCATATGGGCTACCTGCCGACGGTGGACGATGCGCCGCTGAGCGGCAGCGTTGGCGAGCAGCTCTCGTTGCCTCAACCCAGGCCGAAGCTGGTCACACCGGACTACCCGGTCATCAGCAAGGCGCTGCCGGACCTGAACGATTGGTGGCTCAAGAACATCCAGCATACCTAGCGTGATCGCTTGAGGCGGGTTCGTCGGAAAACGTGAATCACTTGATCACACAGGCTGCGCACGCGGCGCGCCGGCGTGATGCCGGCGCCGCGTTCTCGCTGCTCGGCCCGGCCAGCCTGCTGATGCTGCTGATGCTGGTGGTCCCGCTCGGCTTCATGCTGCGCGACAGCCTCAATCGTTTCGACCCCACCGAGATGATGATTGCCGCAGTGACGCCGGAAAATTATCTGCGGTTCTTCGTCGATCCGTTCTATCGAAGCGTGCTATACACCACGATCCGCGTCTCGGTCATCGTCACCGTCGCGTGTCTGATGTTCGGCTTGCCAATGGCGTGGCGGCTGGCGCGCAGCACCAGCCGGTGGAAATCCGCGCTGGTGGTGCTGACAGTGCTGCCATTGTTCATCGGCTCGACCACGCGCACGGCAGGCTGGATGATCCTGTTCAGCCGTGGCGGCATGCTGGACATCGTATCGCGACGGCTGTTCGACGCCGGGTCGGTCAACCTGATGTACACCGAACCCGCGGTGATCCTGGGCATCATCGCGATCAACCTGCCGTTCACCATTCTGACCTTGCAGAGCGTGTTCGAGGGCATCGATCCACGGCTGGAGGAAGCTGCCGCGTCGATGGGCGCCGCTCCATCGCGCGCGTTCTGGCGCATCGTGTTCCCGCTGGCGTTGCCGGGCGTGTTGATCGCCGCGGTGCTGTGCTTCATCCTGTGCATGAACGCGTTCGCAACGCCGGTACTGCTGGGCGGCCCAAAGTTCCAGATGATGGCGCCGCTGCTGTTCTGGGCGTTCTCCGGCGACAACAATTGGCCGTTTGCGGCGGCGTTGGCGTTCATCTTGATGGCGACGACGCTTGGGCTGACCGGGTTGGCGAACGTCGTGATACCGAGACGATATCGCGGGGGATGATGGGGACGTTCACCTCTTCCGCTCTTCGCGGCCCAAGCCCGCGAAGTGCGGGAGAGGTAAACACGCCGATCCCGTCAGCCCAAAGCTGCTCTACGCGTCGGTTTCGCGCAGCACCTCGGTCTTCACTGGCAGCACCTCGCCCATCCACACGGCGTGCAGCGTGTGATCGTCACGCGGGCGGCCTGATTCCGGATGCAGCAACACAGTCAGCCCCATGCGGTTCAGCATGATGAATGGGGCCAGCGTTGGAAACACCTCGGGTTGGAAGGCGATCTGGTACATCGCCGTCGGGTGCGGCCCGACGGGCACATCGTGCCAGCGCCCCATGCGCACTGGAAATCGCGCCTCCACCCATTCGCGCAGTTGCGCGGCCCGGGCGCGGCTGTCCGCGTCGGCCGGATCATAATAGACGTGCGCGTGATAGTCGGTGATCTTGGCGACGTCCTTGGCTGGCTCACTCATCGGTCTGCCTCCTGCAACAGGCGTTTAACCTCGCGTTTCGTCACCTTGCCGTAGCCCGATTTGGGCAGTTCCGGCCAGAACGCCACGCGGATCGGCCATTTGTATTTCGCCAGCCTGCCGTCGAGATGGGTCAACACGCGCGCCTCGTCCAGTTGGACCGCGGGATCGGTGCACCAATACCGCGACGCCGCTTTCGCCCCACTTCTCATGCGGCATGCCGACGACGCAGGCTTCCGCGACGGCCGGGTGCAGGTCAGCAGCGCCTCCTCGATCTCCCGCGGATACACGTTTGATCCGCCGGAGATATACATGTCCGACGCGCGGCCGGTGATGTAGACGAAGCCGCGCACGTCCACATGGCCAAGGTCGCCGGTGTGGAACCAGCCGAACCGCGTTGCAGCTTCGCGTGGCCTCTGGGTTGTCGTAGTAGCCGGCGAACACGCCCGGGCCGCGCACGCAGATCTCGCCGGTGGCGTCGGGCGGCAGACGGGTGCCGTCCGCATCCAGTATGGCGACCTCCATGCCGGTGCGCGGGAAACCGCAGCTTCCGACTGGCATCTTGGCGTCGTCCAGGCTGTGCAACGATGGCGGCAGCACGGTGATGTTGCCGGTCACCTCGCCCATGCCGAAATACTGCACCAGCACCGGCCCGAGCTTGCCCAGGGCGTATATCTGGTCGGCGCGATACATCGGCGCGCCGGCATAGATCACGTAGCGCAGGCTGGAATGATCGTAGCGATCGACCGCATCGTGCCGGGTCAGCATCGTCAGGATCGTCGGCACGGTGAACATGTTGGTCACGCGGTGCCGTTCGACCAGCCGCCACGCCTCCTCGCAATCCAGCCGTTCGCCGGACAGCAGCACCGTCGCCGCGCCGCGCGCGACCTGCGGCAACGCATGGATGCCGGCGCCGTGCGACAGCGGCGCCACCACCAGCGACACATCATGCTCGGTGGTGCCCGGCATCAGGTCGCACAGATGGTTGCAGATGACGTAATCCATCTGGCCGTGCGTCAGGACGCCGGCCTTCGGGCGGCCGGTGGTGCCGGAGGTGTAGAAGAACCAGGCTGGATGATCGCGCGCGACATCCGCCGCGCGGGTCATCGGCGGCGCCCTCCGCGGCCAGCGCGTCCCATTGCCGCCACCGATGGAAATCTCCAGGCGGCAGGCCGGGTTTTCCGCTTTGCGCGCCGTCTGCATGATCGGGAAAGACGCAGGTCGAAAATATGCACCGCGGCACCGGAGGATTGCGCCAGGTACGCCACCTCCGGCGGGGTCAGGCGGAAATTCGTCGGCACCCAAACCGCGCCGAGCATCCAGGACGCGAACATCGTTTCCAGCACGGCGTTGGAGTTGCGCGCGTGCAGCAACACCCGGTCGCCATGCCGCACGCCACGCGCCGCGAGCGCCCCGGCTGCGGCCTGGACCCGCGTGGCGAACCGCGCCCAGGTCCACGTGTTCATCACGCCAGATGATCGCCGGCCGGTCGGGGAAGCGTCGCGCGGTCTGCAGCAGCAGATGCGCGAGGTTGCTGGTCGGGATCAGCGCAACGGCTCCAGGATCGAAACGTAGTTGGCCACCGCCGCACCGCCCATGTTGAACACCGCGCCGATATCCGCTTTCGGCAACTGCATGCCGTGCCGAGCCTGGCCGGTAAGCTGCATCGCGGTGATCGCGTGCATCGACACGCCGGTGGCGCCGATCGGATGACCCTTGGCCTTCAGCCCGCCCGACGGATTGACCGGCAGCCTGCCGTCCTTCGCGGTCCAGCCCTCCAGCACCGCGCGCGCACCCTGGCCCGCCGGCGTCAGGCCCATCGCCTCGTATTCCAGCAGTTCGGCGATGGTGAAGCAGTCATGCGATTCGACGAAGGACAGGTCTTGCAGCTTCACGTCCGCCGCCGACAGCGCGCGCTGCCAGGCCTCGCGCCGCGCCCTCGAACCGGGTGATGTCGCGCTTGCTGATCGGCAGGAAATCGTTGACCTGCACGGCGGCGCGGAAGCGGACCGCCTTGCCCATGGCGCGCGCGGTGTCCTCATCGGCCAGCACCAGCGCCGCGGCGCCATCCGAGACCAGCGAGCAGTCGGTGCGCTTCAGCGGCGGCGCGACGTAGGGGTTCTTCTCCGACACCGTGCGGCAGAAGTCGTAGCCGAGGTCCTTGCGCATCTGCGCGTAGGGGTTGTCGACGCCGTTCTTGTGGTTCTTCGCCGCGATCGCCGCCAGCGCGTCGGACTGGTCGCCGTAACGCTGGAAGTAGTTCTCGGCGATGCGGCCGAACACGCCGGCGAAGCCCGCGGGGATGTCGGCTTCCTCCTTCTGGTAGCTGGCCTTCAGCAGGATGTCGCCGACCTCCGTGCCCGGCGTCGCGGTCATCTTCTCGACGCCGATCACCAGGGCGAAGCGGCCGCGCCCGGCGCCGAGGAAGTCGCGCGCGCCATGCACCGCGGCGGACCCGGACGCGCAGGCGTTCTCGAACCGGGTGATCGGCTTGAACCGCAGTTCCGGCACGTGCTGCAGCACCAGCGAGGCCGGGAAGTCCTGCTTGGAGAAGCCGTTGTTGAACAGGCTGACGAAGGTGCCATCGATGTCGGTGGGGGCGATGCCGGCATCCTCGATCGCCGCGCCGGCAACTCGGCCGATCAGCGATTCGATGTCGGGGTCTTCAAACTTGCCGAATGGCGAATGCGCCCAGCCGACGATGCAGGCTTCGGTCATGGCGATCACTCCTTCAGTTCAATCCGCGGTCCACCCACCGTCCACCACCAGGCTCTGCCCCGTCATATACGCCGAGGCATCCGACGCCAGAAACACCGCCGCTCCACCCATATCCCGCGGCGTGCCGAACCGGCCCATCGGCACATGATCCAGAAACGGTTTGCCGTGCACCTCGTGCGCCAGCAATCCGTGTGTCAGATCGGTATCGACGTAGCCGGGCGCAAGGCAGTTCACCCGCACGCCACGCTTGGCCCAATCCAGTGCCAGCGCCTTGGTCAGCATCTCCACGCCGCCCTTCGACGCGCAATATGGCACCGAGCGCGTCAGCCCGACATGCCCGGCGATCGAGCTGACATTGATCACCGAGCCCCCCTGCCCCATCGCGCCACCGATATATTTGCAGCAAAGGAAAGTCCCGGTCAGGTTGATATCGATGATCGCCTGCCAGTCCGCGAGGCTTATCTTCTCGATGCCGCGCCACACCGGGTTGATGCCGGCATTGTTCACCAGCACATCGATGCGGCCGTGCCGCGCCAGCACCACATCGCGCAGCGCGATCACATCGTCCTCGCGCGCCACATCGGCGACCTGGGTGTTCGCCGCGGCACCAATCGCGGCCGCCGTCTCGGCCAACGTCGCCGCGGTCCGTCCGGTCAGCACCACGCTCGCGCCGTGCCGCGCCAGCGCTTCGGCGATGCCACGGCCAATGCCGCGTCCAGCGCCAGTGACGATGCAGACTTTGCCGGTCAGATCGAAGTCGCTCACCAGTTGGCTCCCTGGCGCGCGATGCGCTGAGCCAGCGACCAGCGATGCACCTCGGACGGGCCGTCGTAGATGCGGAACCCGCGCACCTCGCGGAAGATGCGTTCCACCAGCGTTTCGTCGGTGACGCCCTGGCCGCCCATCACCTGCACGCAACGATCGACCACGCGCCAGATCGCCTCGGAGCAGAAAACCTTGGCGATGGAGGATTCCGTGGTGCCGCGCGCGCCCTGGTCCAGCACCCAGGCGGTGTGCCAGATCGCCAGCCGGCTCATGCGGATGTCGATCTCGTTGTCGGCCAGCATGAAGCCGACGCCTTCATGCGCGACCAGCTTCTGGCCGAACACCTCGCGCTTGCCCGCGTAGCCCGCGGCGATGTCGTGCGCGCGCCGTGCCGCGCCCAGCCAGCGCATGCAGTGCGTCAGCCGCGCCGGCGCCAGCCGCACCTGGGCGTAGCGGAAGCCCTTGCCCGGCTCGCCCAGGATATCGCCCGCGGGAACACGAAGGTTGTTGAATCGCACCACCGCGTGGCCGCCGGGGAACGCGCTGTCCAGGCTGTTCATCGCGCGCACGACCTCGATGCCTGGCGTGTCCATGTCGGCGAGGAACATGGTGGCGTTACCGTCCTCATTCTTCGCCATGATGATGGCGAACCCCGCGCCATCGGCGCCGGTGATGAACCATTTCGTGCCGTTGATGACGTAGTGGTTGCCGTCTTGCACGGCGGTCGTGCTGAGCGCCGACGGGTCCGATCCGGCGCCCGGCGCAGGTTCGGTCATGCAGAAGCAGGAACGGATATCGCCGCGCGCCAGCGGACGCAGCCAGCGGTCCTTCTGCTCCGACGTCGCCACCATCTCCAGCAGGTGCATGTTGCCCTCGTCGGGGGCGAAGATGTTCATCGCCAGCGGGCCGAGCAGCGAGTAGCCGGCTTCCTCGAAGACGATCGCGCGGCCGACGTTGTTCAGGCCGAGGCCGCCGAATTCCGGACCGACATGCGGGGCGAGCAGGCCGGCCTCGGCGGCGAGCGCGTTCAACTCGCGGCGGAATGCGTCGGTCGGGCCGTGGGCGGTCTGCCGCGGGTCGGACTTCCAGCGGAATGATCCGGTCGCGGATGAAGGTTCTTGTGCGGGCTTGCAGGTCTTGCAGGTCGGGGGAGAGGGAGAAGTCCATTGTCTGGGTGCCTTCATCGCATTTCCGTCATTGGCGGGTCGGGGTCGTGCCGGGTCCTCGCGATAAGAGGTTTCGGGACCGCGCTCGCAGCAACCCCTCCCCCCAGCCCCCTCCCTCAAGGGGAGGGGGAGAATAAAATAAGCGTCAGAACGCCCTTCCCTGGGCGATCTCGTGGGTGAACTCCAGGATGCCGGTGCCGATCGCGGAGAATGGCGCGTAGCGCGGGTCCTGCGTCGCACCACTGCGCCAGCGCATCCCAAGTTGCAGGAAGATCACGGCCAGCTTGTACATCGCCAGCACGCGATGAAACAGGAAGTCGGACACGTCGCGCCCGGTCAGCCGTGCGTAGGAAGCTACCGCCTCGGCGCGCGAACACAGGCCCGCCTCGACCGAGGGCATCTGCGCCATGTCATGCATCGGCCGCGGGTCGTCCGCGTGCACCCAGTAGCTCAGCAGCGTGGCGAAATCGAACAGTGGATCACCGCGCGTGCCCTGATCCCAGTCCACCACCGCGACCGGCGAAAGATCGGTCGGGTCCAGGATCATGTTGTTCAGCTTGAAGTCGTTGTGCAGCAGCCCGGGCCGGCCGTCGGGGACCAGATGCGCCTCCAGCCACGTGCCGACCTCGGCGTGCAGCGTCTCGGTGCCATCCTCCTTCGCTGCCAGGCCACGCCGGCGCCAGCCCGCCACCGCACGCGCCAGGAACCCATCCGGCCGGCCGAGATCATCCAGGCCGATCGCCGCCGTGTCGACCGCATGGATCGCCGCAATCGTCTCCAGCAGCACCTGCGACAGTCGCGCACCCAACCCCGTGCGGGTGGCCAGGTCGGGCGGCACGTGCTCGCGGATCACCAGCCCGGGGCGATATTCCAGGATCTGGAACGGCGCGCCGAGCACCACGGCATCGGTGCACAGGAACAGACTGCGTGGCACGAATGCCAGCCCATCCGGCAGGCGGCTCAGGATGCGGTGCTCGCGCGCCATATCGTGGCTGCCGGCCGGCAGTTCGCCCAGCGGCGGACGACGCAGTACCGCCGCCGCGCCATCGAGCCGGATCAGATAATTGAGGTTGGCGAGCCCGCCGGCGAACTGCCGCGGCGGTGGTTCGACCTCCAGCACATGGCCATGCGCGGCCAGGAAGACGCGCGCCGATACCCAGTCCAGCGGGACACTGTCGGCAACGGAGCGGATATCGGTGGCGCCGGGCGACACGTTTCCTCCGGTCGTCGATTGGCCACGACCCTGCGAAGCTACGATCGCGACGTCAAGCCGGGCGCGACGTCAAGCCGGGCGCGACGTCAAGCCGGCTCTTGCGGCGGACGCGGCCGTCACGCGACAGTCCGGAGTCGCCGCAACGAAATCGAGGGGAACGCCATGCCACGGCCCGATCAGGTCAAGCAGGTCACCGTCCTGGGTGCCGGCACGATCGGCGCAAGCTGGACGGCATTGTTCCTGGCGCACGGACTGACGGTCGCAGTGCAGGATCCCAACCCGGCGGCCGAGGCATATGTGCGCCGCTACATCGCCGACGCCTGGCCGACGCTGCACCGCCTGGGCATGGCAGCGGATGCCGCGCCCGATCGCTGGTCGTTCCACGCCTCGCCCGTCACGGCGGTGCGCGGCGCCGAGTTCGTGCAGGAGAACGCGCCGGAGCGGCTGGAGATCAAGCATGCGCTGTATGCCGAGATCGACGCGGCGCTACCGGCGGGGGCGATCCTGGCGTCCAGCTCCTCCGGCCTGATGATGAGCGATCTGCAAGCGGGTCTGGCAAGCGCGCCGCGCATGGCGATCGGCCACCCGTTCAACCCGCCGCATCTGATCCCGCTGGTCGAGGTGGTGGGTGGCAAGGCGACCGCGCCGGCGACGGTGGACTGGTGCCTGGACTTCTACCGCCATATCGGCAAACGGCCGATCCATATCCGCAAGGAAGCGCCGGGCCATCTGGCCAACCGGCTGCAGGCGGCGCTGTGGCGGGAGGCGGTGAACGCCGTCGTCACCGGGCTGGCCAGCGTCGAGGACGTCGACACCGCGATCAGCGCCGGGCCGGGTCTGCGCTGGGCGGCGATGGGGCCGCACATGACCTTCCACCTCGGTGGCGGAGAGGGCGGCATGACGCACATGCTGGACCAGTTTCGCCCGGCGTTCGAGGCATGGTGGCGGACGATGGGCACCCCAGCGCTGACCGACGCTGTCTGCCAGCAACTGATCGACGGTGTGGCGGCGGAGGCGCGCGGGCGTGATCTTGCAACCCTGGCGCGTGAGCGGGATGCGGTGCTGCTGCCGCTACTGGAGCTGGTACGCAAGCGAGGCTGAACGTCGCCGGACATGCACCAGCCCGTCGGCACGGGCGGACCACGCCCGCGCCCAGGCGACCAGCCGATCCAGCGTCGCCGCCGGCCCCCGGCGCGACGGCGCTGCCGCTGGCGGACGTGCCGTCGCCGCAGCTGGGGCCGGCGCGGCAGCCGGCGCAGACGCGGTGCCGGCAACCAGCGCGTCAATCGTCTTGCGGATGCGGCCGCGAGCCCGGTGCAGCAGCACCCGCTGGTTCTCCGCGCTGATGCCGAGCAGGGCGCACGCCTCCTCGGCGTCGTGCCCCTCCATGTCGCGCAGGATGATCACCGCGCGCTGGCCGGCGGGCAGGCGCTCGATCGCCTCCTGCACATGGCCCCAGAGCTGCTTGCCGGAGACCACGCGTTCGGGGCTGAGTTCGTCCCACAGCCGCGGCGTCTCGATCCAGTGGCCATCGGGCTGGAATTCGGTCACGTCCACCGCGCGCTCGGCGCCCTGGGCGCCATCGAGGATCCCGGGCAGGCCGACCAGGCGGGATTCGCGGCTGGCACGGCTGCGGGCGCGGTTCAGCACGATGGAAAACAGCCAGGTGGCCAGGCTGGAGCGGCCCTCGAACCGGCTGATGCCATTGAACACGGCCAGCCAGGCGTCCTGCACCACTTCTTCGGCCTGGGCGCGGCTGCCGATGATGGAATTGGCGACGGACACCAGCGAGGTGTGGAACCGGCGGATCAACTGCCGATAGGCGCCTGGTTCGCCGGCGCGGAGCCGTGCCAGGAATGCCGGGTCGTCGAACTCGCCCGTGCGCATGCCGCCTCGCCTGCCCCCCGGCAGTCCGGCCCGGATGACCGGAACGCCCGTGCGGGTGTAACGTCTCTGCGCCTCCGGTGTCCAAGACAAGATTAGCGCCATACAGCGGGGAGCTATTGGGACGCCTCAGCGGGGGGCGGCCAGAGGGAGAGAGCAAGGCGTGCCGAACTGCCGAGACGTGAGCGAACTGGTAACTGATTATCTGGAGCGCCGCCTGACGGTGACCGGATGGCTGGGGCTTCGCTGGCATCTGCTGCAATGTGATGCGTGCCGGCGCTATATCGCGCAGATGCGGCAGACCGTGCGCCTGCTGGCCGACAGCGCGTTCCCGCCGCCGCGCGCCGATATCGAGGACAGCGTCTTGCGCGCCGCGCAGGGGGTGGCTCCGCCCAATCCAGCGCCAGGAGATTGAGTGGCAGACCGGACTTCCGGGGCGACCGCCGGCGGTGGGATGGCGGGGGTGCCCAGCGAAGGGGCAGAGGATGCCCCGAAGCCGGCAGCCTGCCCCATGCTTGTCCAGTGATGCGGCCCCGTTAGCGCGCCGGTGTTTTACGCTGGAAATTAACGAATTGTTAAGAATACCAGTGTAGGCTTCGGAGTCCCGGCGTTTTCACCGTGACAACGCCACAGGATACCGAGACGGTTCGCCGGCCGCAACGTCCGCGCCTCCGAAGTTCTCCGCGGCCAAGGGCGATACGCGCGCCACGCATGGCAGATCCCGCCCCGATCGGCGATGCGACCTGACGATGCCCCCGGAGGCTGTTTCCCTCGGGATACATAGGGCGGCGATCTCGTTCGTATGATCGCACTGCGAGCGCGACTCCTCTGGGCATTGCGAGTCGCCAACCTATATCAAAGGAAGAGGCCGCCCATGGCGCATCTAAAAAAGCACGGTTTTCCGCGCGAGTCAGACATGATCGCAAAATTTATTGACGTGAGGCCCGCGTCGCGAGGTAGGTTCGCATCCATCTTGCATTTGGCAAGACGGTGACATCCATGCAGACGGGGACACCGATGCACACGGTCGATGACCTGTTCGCCGCCTACGCACGTGGCTTCGAGGCACATCGCGAAGCCGAGATGTCGCTGGCGGAGTATCTGGAAGCCTGCCGCGACAACCCGATGATCTACGCCACCGCGACCGAGCGGCTGCTGGCCGCGATCGGCGAGCCGGAGATGGTGGACACCTCGAAGGATGCGCGGCTCGGGCGCATCTTCATGAACCGGACCATCCGGGTGTATCCGGCGTTCAGCGAGTTCTACGGCATGGAGGAGACGATCGAGCGGATCGTCGGCTTCCTGCGCCACGCCGCCCAGGGGCTCGAAGAGCGCAAGCAGATCATGTATCTGCTCGGCCCGGTCGGCGGCGGCAAGTCGTCGCTGGCCGAGCGGCTGAAGGCGCTGATGGAGACCCACCCCATCTACGTGCTGAAGGCCGGCAACGAGCTCAGCCCGGTGTTCGAAAGCCCGCTGGGGCTGTTCGACCCCGAGAGGATGGGCAACGCTGCTGGAGGACCGCTACGGCATTCCGCGCCGCCGCCTGACCGGGCTCATGAGCCCGTGGTGCATCAAGCGGCTGGACGAGTTCGACGGCGACATCTCGCGCTTCCGCGTGGTGAAGCTGATGCCGTCGCGGCTGCGCCAGATCGCCGTCGCCAAGACCGAGCCGGGCGACGAGAACAACCAGGACATCTCCTCGCTGGTCGGCAAGGTGGATATCCGCAAGCTGGAGCTGCACGCGCAGAACGATCCGGATGCCTACAGCTACTCCGGCGGGCTGAACCGCGCCAACCAGGGCATGCTCGAGTTCGTCGAGATGTTCAAGGCGCCGATCAAGATGCTGCATCCGCTGCTGACCGCGACGCAGGAAGGCAACTACATCGGCACCGAGAATATCGGCGCGATCCCGTTCTCCGGGCATCATCCTGGCCCACTCCAACGAGGCGGAGTGGCAGACCTTCAAGAACAACCGCAACAACGAAGCCTTCATCGACCGCATCTACGTCATCAAGGTGCCGTACTGCCTGCGGGTGACCGAGGAGCAGAAGATCTACGAGAAGCTGGTATCGCAGTTCCGAACTGGCGGCGGCGCCGTGCGCGCCGGCGACGCTGGAGATGCTGGCCCGGTTCTCCGTGCTGTCGCGGCTGAAGCGGCACGAGAACTCGACGCTGTTCGCCAAGATGCGGGTCTATGACGGCGAGAGCCTGAAGGAAACCGACCCGCGCGCCCGCAGCCTGCAGGAATACAAGGACGCCGCGGGCGTCGAGGAAGGCATGGACGGCGCCTCCACCCGCTTCGCCTTCAAGGTGCTGGCGGCGACGTTCAACCACGACACCACCGAGATCGCGGCCGATCCGGTGCATCTGATGTATGTGCTGGAGCAGTCGATCCGGCGCGAGCAGATGCCGGCGGAGACCGAGAAGCGCTACCTGGAGTTCATCAAGGGCGAGCTGGCGCCGCGCTATGCCGAATTCATCGGCAACGAAATCCAGAAGGCCTACCTGGAATCCTATCACGACTACGGCCAGAACCTGTTCGACCGCTACGTCGCCTATGCCGACGCCTGGATCGAGGACATCGACTTCAAGGATGCCGACACCGGCCAGTTGCTGAACCGCGAGCTGCTCAACCAGGAGCTGACGAAGATCGAGAAGCCGGCGGGCATCGCCAACCCGAAGGATTTCCGCAACGAGGTGGTGAAGTTCAGCCTGCGCGCCCGGGCCAACAACAACGGCAAGAACCCGTCCTGGACCAGCTATGAGAAGATCCGCGAGGTGATCGAGCGGCGGATGTTCAGCCAGGTGGAGGAGCTGCTGCCGGTGATCAGCTTCGGCTCGAAGAAGGACAGCGAGACCGAAAAGAAGCACGACCGAGTTCGTCGAGCGCATGACGCGACCGCGGCTACACCGAACGGCAGGTGCGGCGGCTGGTGGAGTGGTATATGCGCGTGAAGCAGGCGGGCTGACGACCAGGCAGCCAGCACAGGCACAGGCATCGATGCACATCGTCGACCGCCGCCTCAATCCCAGCGGCAAGAACCTCGCCAACCGCCAGCGCTTCATGCGGCGGGCGAAGTCGCTGATCCGCAAGGCGGTGCACGAAAGCTCGGCCAGCCGCAGCATCAAGGACGCCGACGAGGGCGGCGAGGTGTCGCTGCCGGCGCAGGGCGTGCACGAGCCCTCGTTCCGCCGCAGCGCCAGCGGCGGCATCCGCGACCACCTGCTGCCGGGCAACAAGGAGTACATCGCGGGCGATACGATCCCGCGCCCGCCAGGCGGCGGCGGGTGGCGGCGGCTCGGAAGGCAGCCCGGACGGCGAGGGCGAGGACGATTTCCGCTTCGCCCTGTCGCGCGACGAGTTCGTCGATCTGTTCCTGGAGGACCTGGAGCTTCCCGACCTGGCCAAGCGCCGGGTCGTGAATGCCGAGGCGCTGAGTCTGGCACCGCGCCGGCTATTCGGTGACCGGCTCGCCCGCCAACCTGGCGCTGAACCGCACGGTGCGGAACAGCCTGTCGCGGCGCATCGCGCTGCGGCGGCCGAAGCCGGAGGAATTGCAGGCGCTGCGCGACGAGATCGACGCGCTGGATCGCCGCAGCGATGACGAGCAAGCGCGGCGGCTGCTGGAGGAGGAGCTGCGACCGCAAGCTGCGCCGCACCGGCCTGATCCCGTACATCGATCCGCTGGACGTGCGCTACAGGCGGTTCGAGGCGCATCCGAAGCCGGTCGCGCAGGCGGTGATGTTCTGCCTGATGGACGTGTCCGGCTCGATGACCGAGCACATGAAGGACCTGGCCAAGCGGTTCTACGTGCTGCTGTACATTTTCCTGAAGCGCCGGTACAAGAACGTCGACGTGGTGTTCATCCGCCACACCCACCAGGCGCAGGAAGTGGACGAGGACACGTTCTTCCACTAGCCCGGAAACCGGCGGCACCGTGGTGTCCACCGCGCTGGAGGAGATGCAGCGGGTGATCGACGAGCGCTACAGCCCCGATAACTGGAACATCTACGCCGCCCAGGCGTCGGACGGCGACAACACGGCGTCGCGACAACGACACGACCGCGGCGTTGCTGACCGACGTGCATCCTGCCGGTCTGCCAGTACTACGCCTATCTGGAGGTCGGCCGCGATTCCGAGCATTTCCCGCCCGGGCTTCATCCGCCGCGACAGCGATCTGTGGCAGACCTACACCGACGATCTGCCGCGGCGGCGCGCCGATGGCGATGCGCAAGGTGGGCCACCGGCGCGACATCTATCCGGTGTTCCGCGAGCTGTTCGCCCCAAGACGGCGCCCGGCGGGGAGACCGCGGAGCCGAAGCGAATGAACCACGTCGATCCGCGCCGACCGCCCGCTGTTCGAAGGCGCCGACTGGGAATTCTCCACCATCCAGCGCGTGCACGACGCGATCGAGGAGATCGCGCTCGGCGAGCTGGGCCTCGACGTCTATCCGAACCAGATCGAGGTGATCAGCACCGAGCAGATGCTGGATGCCTATTCCTCGATCGGCATGCCGCTGTTCTACAAGCACTGGTCGTTCGGCAAGCATTTCGCCCGCAACGAGGCGCTGTACCGCGCCGGCATGCAGGGCCTGGCGTACGAGATCGTCATCAACTCCAACCCGTGCATCTCCTACATCATGGAGGAGAACACCGCGACGATGCAGACGCTGGTGATCGCGCACGCGGCGTTCGGCCACAACCATTTCTTCAAGAACAACTACGTGTTCCGGCAATGGACCGATGCCGACGGCATCCTGGACTACCTGGAATTCGCCCGCGGCTACATCGCTAACTGCGAGGAGCGCTACGGCGAGGCAGCGGTGGAGCGGCTGCTGGACGCCGCGCACGCGCTGATGAGCCACGCGCGTGCACCGCTATCCGCGCAAGCGCACCGCCGATCTGCGCATCGGAGGAGAAGCGCGAGCGCGAGCGCCGCGAGCACGAGGAACAGGTGTTCAACGATCTGTGGCGCACCGTGCCGGGCAAGGCTGGCAAGAAGCAGGACCCGACCGCCGAGGAACGCCGGCGCGCCCTGCTGCAACTGCCGCAGGAGAACATCCTGTACTTCCTGGAGAAGGACGGCGCCGCGGCTGGCGCCCTGGCAGCGCGAGGTGCTGCGCATCGTCCGGCAGATCGCGCAGTATTTCTATCCGCAGAGCCAGACCAAGGTGATGAACGAGGGCTGCGCGACCTACGTGCACTACCGCATCATGAAGCGGCTGCACGAGAAGGGCGCACTGACCGACGGCGCGATGGTGGAGTTCCTGCGCAGCCACACCAACGTGGTGTTCCAGCCGGAGCTTCGACGATCCGCGCTACTGCGGGATCAATCCGTATGCGCTCGGCTTCGCGATGATGCAGGACATCGAGCGCATCTGCACCGATCCGACCGATGAGGACCGGGAGTGGTTCCCGGCGATCGCCGGCAGCGGCGACGCGATGGCGGTGCTGCGCGAGGTGTGGGCGAACTACCGCGACGAGAGCTTCATCCTGCAGTTCCTCAGCCCGCAACTGATCCGCGAGTTCGGGCTGTTCCACGTGCTGGACGACGCGAGCGAGCCGCATCTGCGGGTCGAGGCGATCCACGACGAGCGCGGCTACCGCAAGATCCAGCGCGCGCTGGCCCGGCACTACGACGTCGCCTGGACTCGACGCCGGACATCCAGGTGGTGGACGTCAACCTGGCCGGCGACCGCCGGCTGATCCTGCATCACCGCGCGCTGAACCGCGTGCTGCTGGAGGAGAAGGACGCCCGGCTGGTGCTGCAGCACCTGGCCGACCTGTGGGGCTATGACGTGGTGCTGAAGGAGATCGATCCGGCGAACGATGCGGTGCTGAAGGAGCATTCGGCAACGCCGCGGGCGGGGATTCTGCCGACGATCGGGGATGCGTAGCGGCTGCAAATCCGCGCATTGCGCTCCACCCGCCAATTCCATCTGTCGTTGCGTAAGGCCTGTGGTGGGGCCGTGATCAGGCTTGGGCGTTCGATCTACGACAAGAAAGATTCACCACGAAGACACGAACAGCACGAAGCAGGCGAGCAATAGCGCTTCGCGCGGAGCGTCATTATTTCCCTGCTTCGTGTTCTTCGTGTCTACTACGAAAATACCCTCTGGTGGCGGCCTTGGCTGGTGCGGGGTCCACATACTTACGCGGCCTTCGCGGTGATCTGCACCTCGTACCCCATGGCGCGAAGCCGCTTTGTCAAATTGATGGCGATACGGTGATGGTTCAACCGGTCGAGGTAATCCGCGCCGAGTTCGCGGTAGTCGGATCGATCGGTCAACATGCGGTAGGCGACCACCAGGATCTTGTGCGCGATAGCAACCGCCGCACGCATCTTACCGCGTTTGGCACTGAGGCGGCGGTACTTCTCCGCGTAATAGCTGCCGCGCGCTTTGCCCGCGGCAATCGCCGCGGTGACCATGGCGGTCTTGAGCCAGACGTTTCCCTTGCGTGTCTTTCCGCCCTTCTGGCGGCCCGCGCTCTCGTGATTGCCGGGGCAGAGACCCGCCCAGGACGCCAAATGCGCGGCGCTGTGGAAGACGCTCAAGTCTACGCCGATCTCCGCGATCATCGCGCCAGCGGTCACCCAGTCGACCCCCGGAATTTGCATCAGGCGACCGAGTTCCTCGTCATAGGGGGCAAGCTTCTCGCTCAATCGCTCATCCAGTTGCGCGAGGTCGGCCTCCGCCGCGGTGATGCGCTGCAATTGCAGACGCAACATGAACCGGTGATGCTCGTCGATACGACCGTCCAACGCGCGCGCGAGTTCGGGCTGCTTGCGCCGCATCCGTCCGCGCGCGAGTTGTGCCATGTCAGCCGACGATTGCGCCCCCTCGATCAGCGCCCGCAGCATCGCCCGGCCCGAGACACCGAACACGTCGCTGACCACACCGGACAGCTTGATGCTGGCGCTCTCCAGCAGCTTGATCAGCCGGTTCCGCTCCGCCGCCTGAGCCTCAACCAACTTGCGCCGGTAGCGCGTCAGATCGCGCAGGTCGCGGATCGGACGGGGTGGCACGAAACTGTTGGCGATCAGGCCATGACGCGCGAGGTCGCTGACCCAATCGCTGTCCTTCACGTCCGTCTTGCGGCCCGGCACATTCTTGATGTGGTGGGCGTTGCCGACGATCAGCTCGAAGTGTCCCTCGAGTTCCGCGTGCACCGGTTTCCAGTAGACCCCGGTACTCTCCATCGCCACCAGGGTGCAGCCGGACGCCCGCAGCCAGTCTCGCATCTCCCGCAACTCCTGGCCCGTGGTGCCGTAAGTGCGGATCTCCTTGGTGGACCGTGCACCAGCCACGCCGCTGTTCAGGCAGGCAACCACCGTCTTCTGATGCACGTCCAGGCCAGCACAACACTCAACGATTGCTTCCATCTTCTCCTCCTTGAAGGGTGCAACCGCTTACGCCGCGCGACTTATTCAGATTCTACTACGCGTGCTCCCCGTTGCCGGGGGCGACAAAGGGCAATACCCTTAAGGCGGCGCGGATCAAACTTCGTGGCGGGGACAGCAAAACCACCGCAGACACTTTCGACCTCTAAGCGATCACGGCCGCAGAGTGTCGTGCTTTGGTCCGTGCCGCCAACCCCACGTCCAGGCACCCGCAGGACCATTTTCATCCATCGCGGTGCGGCCGCCCGCCGGCCGCTGGCTTACTTCGTGGTGAATTTCACTTTTTCGCGGACTGTCCAGCGTCCCGAATGGCCGGAGTCGGTATGCGCGAGCCGGGTCGGGGCGCTCAGCCGCCGGCGATCTTCGGGATGATGTAAATCTCGCTGTCCGGCTTCAACGCGACGCCGTAGGCGTCCTGGTAGATCTCGCCGTCGATGGCGATCGCCATGCCTTCCTCGACCTGGGTGCCCAGGCCGGGAAAGCGGTTGTTTAGTTCATGGATCAAGCGGCGGAAGGTGTCGGCGGTAACGTCGAGCTCGGTCTGGCCGTTGGTGAATGGAAGGCAGGAGGTGCCGGAGAACACGATGTGGGGCATTGCGGTCAGCGGCACAAAAAAACGAGGGCCGTGCGCACTGCACGACCCTCACCCGCGTCGCAAGTGCTCTGCGACCTCTCCCGCGAAGAGCGGGAGAGGTAAGGCAGAAGCAACCCTCAGTCCCCACCCTGCTCCAGCGCCGCCAGGACCTTCGGCGGTGACATCGGCAGGTGGTGCATGCGGATGCCGATCGCGTCGCGGATGGCGTTCGCCACCGCTGCCATCGGCGGAACGATCGGCACTTCACCCACACCCTTGGCACCGAACGGATGGCGGGGGTTGGGCACCTCGACCAGGATCGCATCGACCATCGGCAGGTCCGACGCCACCGGGCAGCGGTAATCCAGGAACCCCGGGTTATCCATGCGCCCGTTCTTGTCGTAGATGTATTCCTCGTTCAGCGCCCAGCCGATGCCCTGCGCGGCGCCGCCCTGCACCTGGCCCTCGACGTAGCTGGGGTGGATCGCCTTGCCGACATCCTGCACCGCGGTGTAGCGCAGGATCGTTACCTGCCCGGTTTCCGGGTCCACCTCGACGTCGCACAGATGCGTGGCAAAGCCCGGCCCAGCGCCTTGCGCGTTCAACGACACCTCGGCGCTGATCGGCCCGCCGGTGCGCCCCGACTTCAGCGCGATCGCCGCGATCGACAGCGGCTCGAACGCGCCGGCGTTGGCCCCGGCTGGCATCGCCTCGCCGTCCTTCCAGTCCACCGCCTCGACCGGGATGTCCCAGATCTGCGCGGCACGCGACTTGAGCTGCTCGACCACCTTCTCGGCCGCCTGCGTCGCCGCCATTCCGGTAGCGAATGTGACGCGGCTTCCGCCAGTCACGTGGGTGAAGCCGACGGACGCCGTGTCGGCGACGATCGTGCGCACGATGTCCGCCTTCACGCCCAGCACCTCGGCCACCATCATGCCGATCGAGGCGCGTGAGCCGCCGATATCGGGGTTGCCCGACACCGCCACCACCGTGCCGTCCTCGGCCACATGAACCGCGGCCGACGACTCGCCACCGATGTTGAACCAGAAGCCCGAGGCAACGCCGCGGCCCTGGAACTTGCCCAGCTTCGTGCGGTAGTGCTCGGTGGAGCGCGCCGCCTGCAGCGTCTCCAGGTAGCCGATATTCACCAGCGTCGGCCCATAGTGCGTCTTGGTGCCGTTCTTCGCCGCGTTCTTCTCGCGCAGCGTCAACGGGTCCATATCCAGCTTACGCGCCAGGTCGTCCATCGCGCTTTCAGTGGCGTAGGTGGAGATCGGTGCGCCCGGGGCACGATAGGCCGCGACCTTTGCGCGATTCGACACCACGTCGTAGCCGATCGCCTCGACATTCGGCAGATCATACATGGCGAAGCAGCACATCACGCCCGGCTGGACCGGCGACCCAGGGAACGCGCCGGCCTGGTAGCTCATCACCGCGCGCGCCGCGGTGATGGTGCCGTCCTTCTTCGCGCCCAGCTTCACCTCGATCACGCCGCCCGAGGTCGGGCCGGAGGCACGGAACACTTCTTCCCGTGTCATCACCATCTTCACCGGCCGGCCGGACTGCTTGGACATCAGCACCGCCAGCGGCTCGAGGTAGACGATCGTCTTGCCGCCGAAACCACCACCGATCTCGGCGGGCGTGGCGCGGATGTTGGAGATGTTCATCGCCAGCAGCTTCGCCGTGTAGGCGCGCACCATGAACTGGCCCTGGCTGGAGCTGATGATGTTCACCTGTCCGTCGGCACCGAACGCGCAAACACAGGCATGCGGTTCGATATAGGCCTGGTGCACCGGCTGGGTGGTCCACTTGCCCTCGACGATCACCTCGGCGTCCTTGAAGCCGGCTTCCACATCGCCCTTGGTGAAGGCGACGCGCTTGCTGATGTTGGACGGCTTGGTCGGCTTCGGTTCGATGCCAGCGGTGAACAGGTCTTCGTGCAGGATGGGCGCGTCCGGCTTCATCGCGTCCTCGACGTCGATGACGAACGGCAGCACATCGTACGTGACGTCGATCAGTTCGAGCGCGGCGTCGGCGATCGCTTCGCTGGTTGCGGCGACCGCGGCGACGGCATGGCCCTCATACAATGCCTTGCCGCGGGCGATGACGTTGTAGGCCTGGTCGCGAAAATTCACCGGACCTTCACCGATGAACGCCTCTTCCGTGGGGATGTCGGGGAAATCCGCCCCGGTGATCACCGACTTCACGCCGGGCAGCGCCATCGCCTTGGACGCATCGATTTTCACGATGCGGGCGTGCGCGTGCGGGCTGCGCTTCACCTTGCCCCACAGCATGCCAGGCATGACGTAGTCGGCGCCGAACGCGGCGCGGCCGGTCACTTTGTCCACCCCGTCGGGGCGGATCGGACGGGTGCCGACGACTTTCAAGTCACTCGCGAAATAGTTCATGCGACCTTCTCCCCAACCATCTCACCACGCACATCGGCAGCCGCGGCCTGCACGGCACGAACGATCTTGTCATACCCTGTGCAGCGGCACAGGTTCCCGGCCAACCAATAGCGGATTTCGGTCTCGGTCGGATTGGAATTCTCGTCCAGCAACGCCTTGGTGGCGACGATGAAGCCCGGTGTGCAGAAACCGCATTGCAGGGCGGCATATTCCAGGAAACGCTGCTGCACCGGGTGCAACTTGTCGCCCTGGGCGATGCCCTCGACCGTGGTGACGGAATGCCCGTCGGCCTCGACCCCTAGCATCAGGCAGGAGCACACAACCTTGCCGTCGAGGATGACGCTGCAGGCGCCGCAGTCGCCTGATGCGCAGCCTTCCTTGCTGCCGGTCAAGTGCAGTTCGTTGCGGAGTACGTCCAGCAGGGTCTGCTGGGTTTCGCACAGGAACTCGACGGGCTCGCCGTTGATCGTGGTGGATACGTGATGTTTGCTCATGTTTCGGCTTGCCTCTGTCAGTGCGTGGTGGCGGGCGTCTCGCCCCTGGCGCGGGCGAATGCAATGGCGGCGGCGCGGCGCGTCAGCACGCCGGCCACCTTGATGCGATACGCGATGGTGCCGCGCTTGTCGGTGATCGGCTTGCACGCCGCCTGCGCGGCCGCGTCGATCGCCGCCAGCGTCGGCGCGTCCAGCGTGTGGCCGATAAGCGCCTTGGCGGCATCGTCGACGGTCACCTGGGTCGGGGCAATGGCGCCCAGCACCACAACCGCGTCCTTGCAGACGCCGTTGCCGTCCAGCACCACGTTCACCGCGGCACCGACCACGGCGATGTCCATCTCCGTGCGCGGAATGAAGCGCAGATAGGCGTCGGACGCATGGGCCGGACGCGGCGGCAGTTGGAATTCCGTAATGAACTCGCCCTTGGCCAGCGAGGTCCGGCCGGGGCCGATCACGATGTCCTTGACTAGCGCGGTGCGCGTGCCGGCCGGCCCGACGATGGTGCAGGTGGCACGCGCGGCAATCAGCGCGGGCACGCTGTCCGCGGCGGGCGAGGCGTTGCAGAGGTTGCCGGCGAGCGAGCAGCGTCCCTGGATCTGCTGCGAACCGATCAGGTCCATGCCCTCGACGATGCCGGGCCAGGCGGCCTTCAGCGCCGCGTGCGCTTCCATGTCGACGCCAGGCGTCGCCGCGCCAATCCGGAAGCCGCCGGCTTCCTGGCGGATGCCGATGATGCCGGGGATGTATTTGGTGTCGACGATCAGCTCGGGCTTCAGCCGGCCGGAGCGCATCTGCACCAGAAGGTCGGTGCCGCCGGACAGGACCTTGGCAAGGCCGGAGGCGCCGGCCAAAAGTTTGACGGCCTCATCAGCCGTTTTCGGTGCCGCGTAATTCAAGCTTGGCATGTGCTCTCCCGATTGCGCACGGAGGCTCGCCCAGGTCGAGGTCGACCCGAGTGAGCGATGATCGGGACAGCCTAGCCCAGAGCGGGTGCGCGGTCGAGGGCCGTGCCCGCTTGTGTGTCGGGACGCGGCTTCAGGGCGCGCAGCGAGCGGGCGATTGTCAGGCCAAGCAGCGCGATTGGCGCGAGCGGCGCAAGCGGGATGCCCAGCCCTTCGCCGACATATCGGCAGGCCAGCGGCACCAAATAGCAGAACGCGAGCAGCAGTTTCTCCCACGGCAGGAAACCGTCGCGCGACGCGGCACGCACCAGCCACAGCATGGCGACCGCGGCAATCATCAGGTCGTAGAGCAGCGCCAGCGGAATGCTGAGCAGGATGCCCGCCGCCAGCGCCGCGCCACGGCGTGCCGGATCGGTGTCGCGCCGCCAGATCCAGAAGATGATCGTTACGACGATGACAGTGACAACGAGTTGCAGTGCATATGCGGCCGTCGGGGCCAATCCGAGCAGCCGCGCGGCGCCGAACGGGGTGACGTAGCCGGCGAGATCGATACGGCCGGTCTCGTAGACCGCGCGGGCGCCGGCCAATTCCCCGAGATAGGCGTGCCACGGCGCCAGACCGAACGCCGCGACGGACAACGCAACGATCGCCGCGACGCCGAGCGCGGCGGCGGCGAAGGCACGCCAGTGTCCCCCCGCGGCCAGCGCAACCGGGGCAAGCAAAGCGAGATGCGGCTTGTAGCAGAGCAGTGCCAGCAGACCTCCGGCGATGCGCGGGCGCGTATCGATCAACAGCGTGACCGCGCCTAGCAGCGACGCGGTCAGCATGGCGTTCTGCCCGAGGCCGATGGTCCAGAACACCGCCGGATAGGCCAGCACCGGCAGGCACCAGGTCCAACCGCGCGCGGCCAGAATTCGGTGCGCGACACCAAGCCAGAGTGCGAGGGTCGCCGCCTGGAACAGCACGAACGACACCAGGTAGGGCAGCAGCGCGAGCGGCGCGCACAGCAGCAGATAGACTGGCGGATAGAAAAAGAACTGGTATTCGATGCCGGGCGCGGTGGCCGCCATCTCCGCCGCGTGATGCGCTGCCTGATCGTAGGCGAGCGCCGGGGTGCCGGCCAACGCGAGCTTGCCAGCGGCGTAGAAGCTGGCGAAGTCGGTGGTCGTGGGCGGATCGATCGGCCTGAAGGCAGCGTGGGTCCAAGCGATCAGGAAAGCCATCGCGCATAACTCGAAAAGCAGCAGAAGGCCGCTCCAGCCGATGATCCGGGGCCGGTGCAGCCAGGGCGCGCGGGACAAAAGCAGCATCGATGCGCGGCCGATGGTCGCCGCCTACGTCATGCCGGATCCCCGGGTCCGGCCGAGGGCCGGCCCGAGGACAGGCTCCGGCCCGGCGTCCACGACTTTCCTTGTTGCGGCGAAGGAAGTCGTGGGTGCCGGGCCTTCGCCCGGCATGACGTGGACCGGAATGACATGGACGGGCGTGACATGGACCGGCATGACGCAGACCGGCATGACGTGGAAAACTTGCCCTCGCATCACGCAGCGCGACCGAACGCCCCGCCGTGCGGTACCGTGCCACGCAGCATCGCGCCCCTGATCGCCGGTAGCGGCGGCAGGCCACCGGCCTTGACCAACGCCTCAACGCGATTGGTTGCACCCAGCGCGCGGTAGATCGCGGCCAGGTGCACTTTTACCGTGCCCACCGCGACGCCCAGTTCGCGCGCGATCGCCTTGGTGGGCCGGCCGACGGACAGCAGGCGCAACACCTCGCGCTGGCGCTCGGTCAGGTTGGACGGCGAGGGGCGCGACGGTGGCATGGCGCGTGACATGGTGGCGAGCGTTGCGGGGGCAAAGACTCCACCGCCCTCGACGATGTCTATCGCCCGCAGGAGTTCCGACATGGAGCCCGATTGCAGGACATAGCCGTGTACGCCGGCGGCCAGACACGCCAGGATTGTGGCAGGATCGTCGGTTTCCGCCAGAACAACGATACGCAACGCCAGGTGTTCCTGGCGCAGGCGCTGCAATCCCTCCGTGCCGCCTAATCCGCCCAACGCCAGATCAACGAGCAGCAAGTCGGCCGGTGCCGCGCGGAGCGATTGGTCCAGTTCCACCGCTCCACCGGCCTGGACCAGGTCCTGCCCCGGCGCGCGGCCGGTCAGCATTCCCGCCAACGCCTGCCCGACCAGCGCAAACCTATGGGCAATCACTACTCGCATGTTCCAACCGACCCCTGGCATACTCTTGATTACGTTCTAGGCGTGGCGAAGCTGCGTTGAAGGCCTGGGATACAAAAAATCGCTCCCTGAGTAAAAATTTATCGCAACCTAGGTTGCAGCAGGGTTTCACTTGGCACGTCGTGGGATGGTGAATGCCGCCGGGGCTTGTCGGATTTGGCTTTGACGCCGCGCGCCCCGCACGCTGGCATTGCGCGTCGCACCGAGGGGGATGGATTACGGACGGACGGCCATGCGCCACGTCGCATCGCGGCCGCGGCCGTGACCGGACGCGCGTTCAGGACGTGCAGCGCGCGAGCGACAGCACAAGCAGGCGAAACGATCGGCGCAAGCCGAGCGAGGGAATGCCAAGCCCTTCGCCGACCGCAAGGCAGGCGAAGGGCCACCGCGTGTCTCTATATCATTCCCGAGACTAGCCGGTTGACGCCGGGTCTGGCGGCCTTGCCGCTCTTGACGCTTGGTCCGGCGGTGTGCCCGCCGCCGACCCTTGGTCTGGCGGCGTTGCTGGCGGTGTGGCTGTCGGCGTGACTGTCGGCGTGGCTGTCGCTGACGCTTGGTCTGCCGGTTTGGCCATCGGTGACGCCGATTTTTCGGCGGAACTCTCCTTCTTTGGCGGATTGGCTTTCGCCTCCGCGATCTCCATTATTGTGCGCAGTTCGGGATGCTCTTCGAATGCGGCCTGCAGATCGTCCTCCTGATCGCCGTCTGGCCTGACACCGCTCCGTATCGGCGCGTCCTTGTCCCAGAAGTGCCGGTTCGCCGCCGCCAGGCTGGGCCGCTGATCGACAGCCTTCTGCAAGTTGCTGCGTAGATCTTCCAGAACGCCGTTGACGATGGTGTTGACTTCGGCGGAGCGAGCCGACTGCGGCGTCCTCGCAAGCGCCTTGTACTTCTGGCCATATGCGAACGCCCGCAACAGAAACACCCGCGCTCCATCGTCCTCCGATTTATCGGGCTTGGCATCTGCGAGCAGTTTCAGCGCAGCCTCGTATCCGCCTGGCACGCGGCCCGACAGGCGCAATGCCGCCGCATCGCACAAGATCGCCGTGCGGGTATTGTCATCCGCCGGGTCCTTCGCGGCCACCGCCAGATCCGAAACCACTTCGGCGATCTTGCGGTATTTCGATCCCGCCGCGTTGAACACCCGCGACGCTTCCAGCAGCAGCCCCGCATCGTTGTGACTATCAGCACCGCTCATGACGCCCTCATCCCCAGCAAGAAAATATAGCCCAACGCCGCCGCCTCATAGTCGTTGAGCACCGCCTTGGCGCGCGCCCAGTTAAGCACCTCCTCGCGAGTAATGTCTGGCCTCGCGATAAGCTCGTCGAACGGGATCGCGTTGTAAGCGAGCGCCGCAATGACCTGCTGCTGGGTCGGTGGGTCCGTCGTGTCTGGAACAATCACGCTACGCGAGATGCGCGGAACAAGGTCCTCCTCCCAGGATTTGATCCCCTGCATCTCCAACGCGGCAGACGCACCGGGGTCGGTGATGTCCTGATCGGTCGCGACGATCAGCCGCGTAATGATCAGCTGCGTATAAAGATAGGCAAAGAGGAACCCGAACACGACGCTGCCAAGCACGGTTGCGCCGATCAGCGTCGGGCTGCCGTGGCGCATGTTGAACAGCCAGAGCGCGGCCTGATTCGTCATCTCATCGAAAGCCTGCGCACCGTTCTTGGCTTCGACGAGGCCGACCCCAACGACGATCTTGGTCAGCCAGTCCGAGACCTGCGTCAGATTGGTGCTGAGTTCCCAGGCCTTCTTCGCGCCGCGCCGGCTGGCGCCTGACGCCGGCACCATCCCGCCCGCGGCTGCCGGCGGTGATTCCGAAGCGCTGACCGGACGCGGGATACCGAAGAGGAAACCGAGCAACGCACCGCCCAGCCCCGCCGCCATCCCGATCACCAGCACACCGCCCACGGCCCGCGTGATCTCGACCGCGACGAACACCCAGTTCAGCTTGCAGGCTTCGCCGCAGACGGACGAGGCGAAGACATCGGCGGTCGCCTTGATGTCGTCGGGTTTCGCACCGGCGAGCCACAGCGCGCGCAGTACGCCGGCGCCTGCGGACCACGCAATTACGGCGACCCCGAACACAAGCATGGCTGAAATCAGCATGCGGAAGGTCTGGGTTGTCGCCCGGCCGGTCGTGAATCGACTGAAGTCGGGCCGCAGTCCGCCCCAGAGCGAGGCACCCATTGTCGCCAGGCGCGCCGCCGGCCGGGTCAGCCAGGACAGCAGCACCACCACCAAAGCCACAGCGAGCACGAGTGTGACCAAGGACGAACTGAAATTCATCACGTCCTCCCCCCGCCCGGTTGGGCGGCGGCAGTGCAGACGGAAGTTTCGCTGGAGAGCTTAAGACCCGGCACCGGAGGCCGCTGGCTGCCGGCGGGTGCTCCGAGCGTAGCGTGGAAAATGCAAGTGAGCGGATGGCCGTCGGTAACGATCTCCACCACTATGGTCGAGGCTCGGTTCCGCCAATCGGGGGGGATCGTGACGAGCGTGTGTTTGTTGGCGGCGTCAACGGAAATCGCCGGGTCCGCCCGGCAGATGTAGTCCTGGCTGCAACCGGTGTTGGGAACACCGTCGCGGCACACGCTCGCGTCCGTGACACCCGGGCTGAAGTCAGGAGGGCAGAACCTGACATTCCCGGAGTTGATCACCGCGGTCGGTGGGTCGGACTGCAAGGACAGCTGAAGCCTCGAGACGCCTTTGCTCGCGACGACCGCCGCGAATGTTCGCATCTTGACTGGCGCTGGGGCGGGCGGTGGCCCGGGGGCGGGAGGCGCCAAGGGTGGGTCCGGCACCGGCTTTTGCGCGGGCAGCTTGTTCTTGATGTCTTGCAGATCATTGTTGACGTCGGTGCGGAACTGCTTGAGCTCTGTCGTCAGGGCGACGACGGGGCCCATGTCCACGTGCTGTGTTGGCTCCTGTGGGGCGGGCGGTGTTACCGGCACCGGGGCCTGGCCCACGTGGTCCACGGTCACAATCCACACTGCAAACGCCAGAATCAGGCCGGCAAGGCATCCGACCGCCAGACTGAGCTTAGCTCCAAGCCCCGGCACGCCCCAGCGAGCCACGACAGCCACGGCCAGCAGAAGCGCCAGCGCAGCGTTCAGCATCTGCCTCCCCCTTTATGGCGGCTGAGGTACTCTACGGCGGCCGCGGACCGTACACCACCAGGAACCATTACGCTGCTGGGCATTTGTCCCGAAAATTCGTTTACTGCGCATTCCTTGGGTGCTCCGATGGCAACAGGCACGTTTTCAAACCGACGCCTTATTGCCTGCGATCGTGCTTTGACGTCGCGCGCGCCGCACGCCAGCATTGGGAACCGGATGGAGCGAGAGGGAACACGGATGGACAGCCAGGCGCCACGCCGCATTGCGGCCGAGGACTATCTGGACGCTCTGGCGGCGCACGGGATCGACCATCTGTTCGTCAACCCGGGCACCGACTTCGCCCCGATCATCGAGGCGTTTGCCCGCGCCGCCCGCACCAACCGCCCGGTGCCGCGGCCGATGGTGGTGCCGCACGAGCACGCCGCGGTGGCGATGGCGCACGGCTACACCCTGGTGACGGGCCGGCCGCAGGCGGTGATGCTGCATGTCAATGTCGGGTTGGCGAATTCGATCAACGCGCTGATCGATGCCAGCCGCGACCGGGTGCCGCTGCTGCTGACCTCCGGGCGCACGCCGATCACCGAGGAAGGGCCGCACGGCGCGCGCAGCGTCTATATACATTGGGCGCAGGAGATGTTCGACCAGGCCGGCATGCTGCGCGAGTTCGTCAAGTGGGACTACGAGATGCGGCGTGGCGACCAGGTGGGCGAGGTGGTCGACCGGGCGCTGGAGCTGGCACAGACCTCGCCGACCGGGCCGGTGTACCTGGCGCTGCCGCGCGAGGTGCTGGGCGAAGAGATGGAGGCGCGCGCCGACGCGCCGCGCAAGCCACGCGCCAGGCCGGAGCCGCCGCGTGCCGCCGCGAGAGATGTCGAGCGAGCGGCGGAATGGATCGCTGCCGCGCGCAATCCTCTGGTGATCACCGGCCAGCTCGGCCGCGATCCGCAGGAGGCAGTGCTGCTGACGCGCCTGGCGGAGCGCTTCGCGCTGCCGGTGGTGCCGTTCAATCCGCGGCATTTTGCCATCTCGGGCAACCATCCGATGTTCCAGGGCGCCGCGCCGGGGTCGCTGCTGACCGAGGCCGATCTGATCCTGGTGCTGGAAAGCGACGTGCCATGGATCCCCAGCCTGGCCAGCCCCGGGCCGGACGCGCGGATCATCCAGGTGGGCGAGGACCCGCTGTACCAGCGCTATCCGATGCGCAGCTTCCGGTCCGACCTGACGATCAGGTCGGCGTTGGCAACGTTCCTGCAAGCGTTGGAGCCGGCGTTGGCGACGCGGGTCGATGGGCGGGCTGGGGAAATTACCGCGCGGCGGGACAGGCTGGCGGCCCGCTCGGCCGAACTGCACGCTGGCTGGGCGGCGGAGGTCGAGCAGGCCGGGCGTGCCGACACGATCAGCTTGGCATGGCTGAACCACTGCCTGCGCGCGGTGGTCGAGCCCGACACGGTGGTGGTGAACGAATATTCGTTCCGCCAGGAGTACTGCCCGCTGGATCAACCGGGCAGCCTGTTCAGCGTCGGGCCGGCCGGTGGGCTGGGCTGGGGATTTCCGGCGGCGCTGGGCATCAAGCTGGCCTCGCCCGGGAAGCAGGTGGTCGCGCTGCTGGGTGACGGCGCCTACATGTTCGCCAACCCGACCGCCTGTCACTTCATCGCCGAGAACCAGAAGCTGCCGCTGCTGACCGTGATCTACAACAACACGCTGTATGGCGCGGTGCGGCGCGCGACTTTGGATATGTACGCGGACGGCGTGGCGTCCGAGGCGGACGGCAGGCTGCTGGCCGAACTGCCCAATCCGGCGTTCGAGCGGATCGTCGAGGCGCACGGCGGGCACGGCGAGCGGGTGGAGCATCCGGCGGCCCTGCCGGCAGCCCTGAAGCGTGCGTCCGAGGTGGTGCGCGGCGGGCGGCAGGCGCTGGTGAACGTGATCTGCCAGGGGTGACGCGGCGGCTTTTCACCTCCGTTCTGATCGTCGGCGCCGGGCCGGTCGGCATCACGCTGGCGATCGATCTCGCATGGCGCGGGATTGATGTTACGGTGGCGGAGTTGCGGGCGCGCGGCGAGCCACCCAGCGTGAAGTGCAATCATGTC
The DNA here is from genome assembly GCA_963826975.1 of uncultured Alphaproteobacteria bacterium. Lineage (GTDB taxonomy): Bacteria > Pseudomonadota > Alphaproteobacteria > Acetobacterales > Acetobacteraceae > Palsa-883. The sequence continues at coordinate 510,066 of CAWGZJ010000005.1, forward strand.
GCTGCCCGAACGATGGAGATCTTCCGGCGGCTGGGCGTGGCGCGTACGGTGCGGGACGCCGGGCTGCCGGCGGACTACCCGAACGACATTGCGTTCCGCACCACGACGACCGGGATAGAGTTCGCACGCATCTCGATCCCGTGCCGGGCCGAGCGCTATACGGCGACGGGTGGGCCGGACACCTGGTGGCCGACGCCGGAGCCACCGCATCGCATCAACCAGATCTACCTGGAGCCGCTGCTGGTGGGTTACGCCGCGGCGATGCCCGGCGTGACGTTGCTGAATCGCGTCCGTGTGGAGGGGTTCGCGCAATCGGCCGATCGCGTGGTGGCAACGGCGCAGGATCTAGATAGCGGCGAGGCGTTGGAGATCGAATGCATCTACATGGTGGGCTGCGACGGCGGGCGTTCGGAGATTCGCCGGCGGATCGGGGCGAGCTTGACCGGCGACGCGATCGTGGGGCGCACGCAATCCACCTATATTCGCGCGCCGTCGCTGATCGGGCGGATGCAGGCAAAGCCGGCGTGGTCGACGCAGTCAATGAACCCTCGGCGCAGCGCCAACGTGTTCGCGATCGACGGGCGCGAGACCTGGCTGATCCACAACTACCTGCGCCCGGAAGAGACCGATTTCGATGCGGTGGATCGCGACCGCTGCCTGCGGCTGATCCTGGGGGTTGGCCCGGAGTTCGAGTATGAGGTGCTGGGCAAGGAGGATTGGATCGGACGGCGCATGCTGGCCGACCGGTTTCGCGACCGGCGTGTGTTCATCTGTGGGGACGCCGCGCATATCTGGGTGCCGTTCGGCGGCTACGGAATGAATGCCGGGATCGCGGACGCTACCAACCTGTCGTGGATGTTGGCGGGGGTGCTGACCGGCTGGGCGGACCCCGCGATCCTGGATGCGTACGAGGCGGAGCGCTGGCCGATCACCGAGCAGGTGTCGAAATACGCGATGGGAGTGGCGCTTGCGACGGCGCGTGAGCGCGGCGCGGTGCCGACGGAGATTGAGGATGCGGGGCCGGCTGGGGATGCCGCTCGGGCGGCGTTGGGCGCGACGATGGTGGCGCTGCACACCCCACAATTTTGCTGCGGGGGGCTGAATTTCGGCTCGTTCTATGAGCGGTCGCCGATCGTTGCTTACGATGGCGAGGCGGCGCCGGGCTACACGATGTACGATTTTACCCCGTCCACGGTGCCGGGCTGTCGCACGCCGCATGTGTGGCTGCGTGATGGGCGGTCGTTGTACGATGCGATGGGGGATTGGTTCACGCTGCTGCGGTTCGATCCGAGTGCAGACGTGGATACGATCGTTGCCGCGGCCCGGGCGCGCCGGCTGCCGATGTCGGTGCTGGATGTGGTGAGCGATGAGGTCGCCGGGTTGTATGGGCACAAGCTTGTGCTTTCGCGGCCGGATCAGCATGTCGCGTGGCGCGGGGACGCGGCGCCGGCGGATGCGTTGGGGTTGGTCGATCGGGCGCGCGGCGCGGGAGGATCGACGTAAACCTCTCCCGCGCTTGCGGGAGAGGTCGCGGAGCACTTGCGACGCGGGTGAGGGTGGTGCCGCGTGAACCACCCTCACCCGTCTCGCTCCGCTCGCCGACCTCTCCCGCGAAGAGCGGGAGAGGTGTAAGGCCACCCCACCCTCACCCCCGTAACGCCGGCATTACCTTCTCGGCGAACAGCGCCAAACTACCAGCCGCAACTTCGTACGACATCGGTCCCAGCCGGAACGACATGATCACCCCGCCGACACCGATCGCGTCGACCGCGGCCAATTTCTCCGCCACCGTCGCCGGAGACCCATAGATCAGCGCGTGCTCAATCACCGTGCGTGCCGCCGGCGCGGTCGGCCCTGGCGCATGCGATTGCAGCCTTACCCCTTGCTCCCTGAACACGCGCTCGCGCATCACCGCACGCTGCTGCTGCATCTGCTGAAACAACGGCACGCCGACCCGCTCCGCCTCGGCGTCCGTCTCCGCAACGAAAACGTTGCGCCAGACCCAGCACTGATCGACCAGACTTGCCACCTGCACCTCGTCCAGGCCGTTCTCCCGCAACGTCGTGCGATACAAATCCATCCGGTGCTTCGTTACGTCATATGATTGCACATTCATCATGAACGGCTGCCCGCGATGCGCGATCTCCAGCATCGACTCCTCGGTGCCGGAACTGCGGATGATGAACGGATGCGGCTGCGTGTACGGCCGCGGCCGCAGCATCGGCAGCTTGAGGTTCCAGTATTTGCCGTGGTGCTCGACCGGCCCGCCGGCCCAGGCCTTCAGCATGATCGCCTCGGACTCCTCGAAGCGTTCCTGCGCCTGCTCGGCCGGGATGTCGTAGCCCTGGTAGTCGTAGATGTTGTAGGCGGTGCCGCGGCCGAGGCCGGCGATGATGCGGCCCTTGGTGATGTTGTCGAGCAGCGAGATCTGCTCGGCCAGGCGGATCGGGTGGTGCAACGAGACCTGCGCCACGGCGAAGCCGATCTTGATGCGGCTGGTCGCGGTGGCCAGCGCGGCGGCGAAACTCAGCGGATCGACGTAGGCGCAAATGCCGTCGAAATGGTGCTCGGCGAGCCAGACGACATCGAAGCCAAGCTGTTCGGTCAGCTTTGCTTCGGCGATGGCTTCATCGATAACACGCTCGTCCTGCGCCGGTTCCCGGCTTTCCGGGAACAGGAAGTTGCTGAATTTCACTCGGTGCTCCTGTGGGTCGGGTCGGCCCCGAGTTTACGGCTTCACGCCTGCGGCGCCACCCCCACATATCTGAACTGGTGTACCACGTCGCCCAGCTGGAACTTGTCGTCGGACTTGACCTGGTAGATCGACACGACCTTGGATTTCGTGTCACCGTTTTCGTCGAACGAGATGTCGCCTTGCAGCGTCTTCAGGTTTGTTGCCTGGATGGCGTCGCGCACATTGTCCCGCGTCATCGGTTTACCGGCTTTCGCCACCCGTCCGATGGCATCGATGATCACCTGCGCGGCGTCGTAGTAGGTGACGGTGTAGTCCGCCGGCTCCTGGTTCATCTTCGCCTTGTAACGCTTGGCCCAGGCTTGCACCGCGGGTTCCTCCAGCACGTGCGCGGCGGCGGAGGTGGCGTACCAGCCCTGGATGGCCGGCATGCCGGTGCCGGTCAGCATGTCGGGCGTGTGCACGCCGTCGCCGCCACCCTTCGGGATCGCGGGCAGAATGTCGTAGGACTGCTTGGCGAGCTTGCCGCCGGCCAGCGGATCGCCGCCGTAATACAGTCCCTGCACGCCGAGGCTCTTCGCCTTGGTGATGATCGCGTTGTAGTCGGCGTTGAGCGGATCGAGGCGGTCGCGGATCACCACCTCCATGCCCTTCTTCGCCGCCTGCGCAGCGAAGGCGTCCGCCATACCGACGCCATAGGCACCGCCGTCATCCAGCACGATGATCTTCTTCACCTTCAGCGTTTCGGCGAAGTAGTTCGCGAGGTTGGGACCCTGATAGGCGTCGGTGGTGACCGTGCGGAAGAACACCGGCTTGCCACCGGGGCGATACAGCGAGGCGAATTTCGGGTTGGTGAGATCGGGGTTCGTTGCGCTGCCGCTGATCGTCGCCATGCCGCCCTGGCTGAGCACCGGCGTCACGGCTTTGGCCGAACCGCTGTTCAGCGGCCCGACCGCGGCCATCACGGTTCGGTCGCCGAGCATCTTGCGCGCGTTGGTGGCGGCGAGTGCGGGATCGTATTGACCGGTTGTGGTGGACGCATCGTCCAGTATCAACGTGCGCAGCTTGTAGCCGCCGACGCCACCCCGGGCGTTCGCCTCATCGATCGCGAACACCGCCGCGTCGCGCGCGATGCCGGCCTGCAAGGCGAGCGAGCCGGTCAGCGGAAAGCTCATGCCGATAGTTACGATCTTGTCCTCGGCCTGGGCCGGTACGCGGCCGGCTCCGGTCGCCAGTGCGGCGACGCCGACCAGGTGCAGCGCGCGACGACGTGGCAGCGTGAACATGTTGTGTCTCCTGTTGGCGCTGCCCGTTCGGGCCGTGCGCGTTCTCCCTGCGCGCATTACAGCACTTCCCCGGCGCTTTACGAAACCGCGCCATGCGCTACCGTGCGCGCCGCACCACGGCGGGACCGAACATGCCAGATATGAACACCGATGCCCTGAAGACCCGCCTCGTCGATCTGGTGAACCAGCACGCCAAGCTGGCGCAGGTCATCAACGACTCGCTGTTCTCCTTCGCCGAACTCGGCTTTCATGAGATCGAGAGCTCGAGGTTCCTCACCGCCACACTCGAACAGCACGGCTTCACGGTGCAGCGCGGCGTGGCCGGTATGCCCAGCGGCTGGGTGGCGCGGTTCGGCGACGGCGGGCCGGTGATCGCGCTGGGCAGCGATATCGACGCGCTGCCGAACGTGTCGCAGGTGCCGGGCCTCGCCTACCACAAGCCGATGGTCGAGGGCGGTCCGGGGCACGGCGAAGGGCACAACTCCGGCCAGGCGGTGAACATCGCCGCGGCGCTGGCGCTGAAGGAGTTGATGCAACGCGAGGGGCTGCCGGGCACGCTGATGCTGTGGCCCGGCATCGCTGAGGAACTGCTCGCCGGCAAGGCGTTCCAGGTGCGCGACGGGCTGTTCGACGGCGTGGACGCCGTGCTGTTCACCCATGTCGGCTACAACCTGGAGACCGGCTGGGGTGAAGTCACCGGGGCCGGCGGGCTGATCTCGGTCGAGTATGCGTTCCATGGCGCGTCGGCGCACGCGGCGGCGGCACCATGGCGCGGACGCAGCGCGCTCGACGCGGTCGAGTTGATGAACATGGGCTGGAACGTGCGGCGCGAGCACCTGCGGCCCGAGCAGCGCTCGCACTACATCATCACGTATGGCGGCGAGCAGCCCAACGTCGTGCCGGCGCTGGCCAAGGTCTGGTACTACCTGCGCGAGACGGACGTGGAAGGCGTGCGCAAGAACTTTGCCATCTGCAACCGCATTGCCGACGGCGCGGCGATGATGACGGACACCGAGGTGACGCGGCGGATGCTGGGTGCGTCGTGGCCGCGCCACTACAATCGTGTCCTGGCCGAAACGGTGCAGGCAAATATCGAGCGCACCGGCTTGCCGGAGTGGACCGACGACGATCAACGTTTCGCCCGCGCCGTGCAGCGCGCCGCCGGCGGCAAGGAGGTCGGTCTGGCAACCGACGTGGCGAAGATCACCATCAAGCCGCACAGCCCCGGCACCGATGATATCGGCGACGTGTCCTGGGCGGTGCCGACGGTGCAGATCCGCTACCCGGCGAACATGGCCAGCCTGCCGGGGCATCACTGGTCGAACGCCATGGCGATGGCGACGCCGATCGCGCACAAGGGCGTGGTGGCGGGCGCCAAGGTGGTGGCCGGCAGCGTGCTCGACCTGCTGCTGCAGCCGGAACGTGTGGCCGAGGCGAAGCGCTACTTCACCGAGGTGCAGTGCAAGGACCAGCACTACGAGCCGTTCATCGGCAAGGACGACAAGCCGCCGATCGATCTGAACCAGGTGGCGATGGACAAGTTTCGTCCATTGCAGAAACAGTTCTACTATGACCCCGCGAAATACACCACCTATCTGGAACAGTTAGGTGTGATCTACCCGACACTGGAGCCGCCACAATGAACTATGTACCCAGGGGGAGCTTTGAGCCCCCGCGATTCGATTTTTCCACCCCGGTGCGCGTCAACCTGTCGTCTGACACGCAGACCAAGCCGTCGCCGGCGATGAAAGAAGCCATGATGACGGCCGAGGTCGGCGACGAACAAGCCGGCTCCGATCCGACCGTCTGGGCGCTGTGCGACCGCACGGCGGCGCTGCTGGGCAAGGAGGCGGCGATATTCCTGCCCTCCGGCACGATGTGCAACCAGGTTGCAATCGCCACGCATTGCCGCCCGGGCGACGAGGTGTTGGCGCATGAGGATGCGCACATCCTGAGCAGCGAGGCCGGTGGGCCGATGGCGATTGCCGGCGTCACGATCCGCGGGCTGGCCGGCGCACGCGGGATGTTCGACGTGGACGCGGTGGAGGCGGCGATCCGGCCGATAAGCCGCTACGCACCACCGCAGACGCTGCTGGAGGTGGAGCAGACGGCGAACCGCGGCGGTGGGACGTGCTGGCCGGTCGGGCTGCTCGACGCGGTGACGGCGGCGGCACACGCGCACGGGTTGGCGACGCATATGGATGGTGCCCGCGTGATGAACGCGGCGGTGGCGCTGGGCGTGCCGGCGGCGGAGTTGGCGGCGGGCTGCGATACGGTGTGGCTGGATTTTACCAAGGGCCTGTCGGCGCCGCTGGGCGCGGTGCTCGCGGGGTCGAAACAATTCATCGGCGAGGCGTGGCGCTGGAAGCAGCGGCTGGGCGGGTCGATGCGACAGGGCGGGATCTGCGCCGCGGCGTGTATTTACGCGCTGGAACACAATATCGATCGGTTGGCGGAAGATCATGCCAACGCCAAGACGCTGGCGCGCGGGATGGGGCAGATCGAGGGCATCACGGTCGAGCAGCCGGAGACCAACCTGGTGTTCTTCGATACTGAGGGCACCGGAATGACGGCGGCGGTGTTTGCCAGCAAGCTGCGCAAGCACGGGGTGATGGTGTCGGTGTCGGACAAGTATCGGGCGCGCGCCTGCCTGCATCTGGATATCAGCGCGGCGCAGGTGGATGAAGCACTGGGCGTGATGAAGCTGGCGGCGACGCACTAGCTGTTTGTTTTACAGGAGGAACGTATGCCGGAAGTTTATGTTCACGCGGTCGCGGGTCGCAGCCTGGAGCAGAAGCGTGCGCTGGTGAAGGATATCACCGACGCGGTGGTGAAGAACTTCAAGGTCGGCGCGGACGCGGTGACGGTGGAGATCGTCGAGTTGGCGAAGGAGAACAAGGCGAAGGGCGGCGTGCTGTTCAGCGAACGGTGACGCGCGTCCGGCGGCGCGTTGGCCGCCGGTTCCGCATCAGGTCATGCCCGCGCCTTGCGTGTTGACAGTGGGATAACCCGGGCATCCCGCGCGGCAGCGAGCGCGCGTGGCATGACCGAAGCAAGCCTGTGGGACGCAATGGCGCAGTGACGAAATCGCAACGCCAGGTCGCCGAGATCTACCGGGCGCTGGGGCGGGCCGGCATGAATGCCGGCAGCTCCGGCAATGTCAGCGTGCGCAGCCGCAACGGCATGGTGATCACACCGTCGGGCTGCCGCGCGGAAAGCATCACCGATACCGATCCGGTCACGACGACGCCGGATGGCAAGACGCGCGGCAACCGTGCTCCGTCCAGCGAGTGGTTCATGCACGCCGCGATCTATCGCGCCTATACGAACGCGGGTGCGATCGTGCATACGCATTCGGATGCATGCACGGCGCTGGCATGCCTGAACGAACCCCTGCCCGCCTTCCACTACCTGATCGTTCGTTTCGGTGGCGATGATGTCCGCTGTGCGCCATATGTGACGTTCGGCACGCCGGCGTTGGCAGAGGTTGCCGTCGCAGCGCTGGTCGATCGCACCGCGTGCCTGCTGGCTAATCATGGGATGATCGTCACCGGCGCCGATCCCGACGAGGCACTGACCGCAGCGATCACGCTGGAGACGCTGGCCCGGCAATATCTGCTGGCGCGCGCGGCCGGGACCGTGCGGCTGCTGACCTCGGCCGAGATGCAGGCGGCGCGCGAACGCTTCAAGACTTACGGCCCGGCGGCCACGGCGTCTGCCACAACGTAGCTCAGCCGTTGTGCTGCCGGCGTCAGAAGTTCGTGCAGTCGCGTCGCAGGATCAGGCCGACGGACTGCTGATGAAACCGCACCCTATATTGCGCCATGACCGCGTCCAGGCCGCTACGGGTTTGCTCGGAATCCGGGGCCGCAATGATAACCAGAGTGCTCGGTTCGCGGCTGATCACGCCGGTTGCCGGATTGCGCCATTGGCCCGCGGCATCGAGTGCCGTCAGCCCGTCCGGGAATGCCGGCGTCAGCACGTCGCGCGCAAACGCCGCCCACTGCGCGTCGGTCACCGTGGCGCCGAGTTCACGCTGATCGGCCGGCGCGATGGTGCGGCCAAAGAACAATTCCGCCACCAGCATCTGATGGCTGGCTTGCGCGGTGCAGACCGCGGCCGGGTTGGCACAACCGGCCAGCATCGCGCAGACGGCCAACGCAGCACCCGGGGCAGCACCAGGGCCAGCACCCCGGCGCCAGGCTGCGCGCGGACGATGCAAAACCTACGGACCGGCTAGCAGCGTCTCGGGCGCGACGTGGGCGAAACCGAGGTCGCGCGCCACCGCGGCGTAGGCCACCTGCCCGGCATGCACGTTCAATCCGTCACGCAGACGCGGATCGTCGCGCAGCGCCCCGCGCCAGCCCTTCTCGGCCAGAGCGATCACGAACGGCAAGGTCGCATTGGTCAGTGCGAAGGTCGACGTGCGCGCGACCGCGCCCGGCATATTGGTGACGCAGTAGTGCACGACGCCCTCGTCCACATAAGTCGGGGCCGAGTGGGTGGTCGGCCGGCTGCTCTCGAAGCAGCCGCCCTGGTCGATGGCGATGTCGACCAGCACCGAGCCGGGCCGCATCTGTTTCAACATCGCTCGCGTCACCAGCTTTGGCGCAGCGGCACCTGGTACCAGCACCGCGCCGATCACCAGGTCGGCGGCCAGCACTGCGCGCTCAATCGCCTCGGCGGTGGCGAACTCGGTGGTGGCGCGGGCGCCGAATTGCAGATCGAGTTCCTTCAGCCGCGGCAGCGAGCGGTCGAGGATGACCACCGAAGCCTCGAGCCCCACCGCCATGCGCGCGGCGTTGGTGCCGGCGACACCGCCGCCGATTACCACGACGCGGGCTGGCGGCACGCCGGGGACGCCGCCGAGCAGAATGCCGGCACCGCCCTGCTCACGTTCCAGGCAATGCGCACCGACCTGCACGGACATGCGGCCGGCGACCTCGCTCATTGGTGAAAGTAGCGGCAGTCCACCTTGGCGGTCGGTGACCGTTTCGTAGGCGACGCACGTGGCGCCGGAGCGGAGCAAGCCCTCGGCCTGCACCTTGTCGGCGGCGAGGTGCAGGTAGGTGAACAACACCTGGCCGGTATGCAGGCGGGCGATCTCTTCCGGCTGCGGTTCCTTCACCTTCACGATCAGCTCGGCTTCGGCGAACACCGCGGCGGCGTTGGGCGCGATGGCGGCGCCGGCGGCACGGTAGGCGTCGTCGGCGATGCCGATGCCGGCGGCCGCGCCTTGTTGCACGAGCACCTGGTGGCCGTGCAGCACAAGCTCGCGCGCACCGGCCGGGGTCAGCCCGACGCGGTACTCATGGGTCTTGATCTCCTTCGGAACGCCGATCCGCACCTTTGCCTCCTGCAATCGTGGAGGCGTCAGTCTAGCCCATCGGCAGCGGGAAGCGGTGCAAATACGGCAAGTAGTCGGACTCGACGTCGATTCGCAGCGTCGCCAGCACTCGCACCACGGCGTTGTAGAAGGCGATGGCGACAGTCAGGTCGACGATTTGCTCGTTGCCCAGCGCAGTCTGCAGCGCGGCAAAGCTGGCGTCGGATATGTCGCCGTCCGTGGTGATCTCGCGGGCCGCGCGCAGTACTTGGCGGGTCAGTGTGTCGAGGTCGGTTGGCTTGCCGGCGCTGTCGTCGATCAGCGCCTGGATGTCGGCCTCGGTGACGCCGAAATCGAGGCCGAGCTTGACGTGGTGCGACCACTCGTAGGGGGAGCGGGCCAGCCAGCCGACCTGCAAGATGGCCAGTTCGCGCAGCCGGGGATCAAGCTTGCTGCCGTAACGGATGTAGTTTCCCAGGCTATGGAACGCGCGCGCGGCATTGGGCGAGTTCACCAGCGCCTTGTGCAGCGCGATTGGGCGTTTCAGCAGATCCTGGTCCGCGGGTGATAGATCCGATGGTTCGAGATACGGCACGCGGGCCATGGGGCGGTCCTCCGGTTCGTTGCAACACGTCGAGCCCGAGCATGATCCTGTGCGCGCTGGGATAGGCCTGGGCTGAGCGAACTCTCCCCCTCCCCTTGAGGGAGGGGGCTGGGGGGAGGGGTCGGTGCCGGGGTCGCACTGCAGCAGCCACGTACCGCGCCGACCCCTCCCCCCTCCCTCAAGGGGAGGGGGAGAATATTACATTACTTGGCCGGTCGCGCGTTGCGGAAGGTCACCACCAACACATCGCGATGCGCGGGCAGCGTGGGGTCCAGCGGCTGCACCGGCGTGACGCCGTGATAGACCCGCGCATCGTCCACCAGCGCCGCGTCAAACGGATGCGTCAGCGTGAAACTGCCCAGCAGGCGTTTCTCCAGGTCGTGGATCGTGGTCGTTCCGCTGGCGATGTTCTGCCGTCCGATCAACAGCACCAGCACGTAGTCCACACCGTCGCGGTGCAATCCTTCCGGTGTCGGTTGGCCCGCCTCGCCGGGTCGCGCTTCGATGCGGAACTGGTGCGTTTCGATGTGCCAGGCGCGCACCGCGGGGGCGATGCCGCCGAACAGGCGATGACAGAAACGCAGGATCGTCGTCATGCTCGGCCCGTCGCCGATGACATCGGTGATCGGCGAGAACCAACGCGCGATGCCGCCGTTCAGCGTGTTGTAATCCAGCGTCTGATAGTGCGCCTGGTGCGGCTGGCGGCGGATCGTGCCGTCCGCGGTGGCGGCGAACACCGCGTGGCGGCGGCGGCGGTAGCGACCGCCATCGGCCATGTAAGTGTCGAGATCGAGCGCATCCCAGCTCGAGGCAAAATCGCCCCAGTCGGTCAGCGGACCGGCGGCGACCAACGCGGGATGCATCGCCTCGGCGGCAACCAGGGCGTAGCCGGCCTGGGCAAGATGCGTGTCGAGCACCTCATCCGGGTGCAGAACGAGTTCGCTCATGCCGCCTCCTGATAGGCCGCCACGTCGAGCCAGGTACTTTGGTAGGTCGCGCCCTCGCCCATGTCGGTGTAGCGGTCGGAACAAAGCATGTTGACGGTGCCGGAGATTGCCTCGGAGTCCGGGCGCTGGCCGGGCACCAGGACGACGCCGGGCTGGACTTCGTCGCTGACGCGCAACGTGAACACGACCGCGCCGCGGTCATTGAACAGCCGGACGCGCTGACCGTCCGACAGGCCGCGCGCCGTTGCATCGTCTTGGTGGAGGATGCAGACGGTGGGGCCTTCGCGCTTGCGCAGGAACTCGACGCGGGAATAGACCGTGTGGCTCTGGAAATAGCCCGGCGCGGTCAGTAGACGCAGTGGCCAACTTGCGGCCTCGCGCTGTTCGTCCGGGTCGGGTAGCCAGTCGGGCATCGGCGGCAGTCCCTGTGCGGCCAGCGCGGCCGAGTAGAACTCCAGCTTGCCGGACGGGGTGCGGAACTGTTGCGGGCCGTCCGGCGCGATTCGGATCGGCCCGGCGGTCTTCACCGCCGCCGGATCGAGCGCTGCCGCGTGACCGGAGGCGCCGTCGAACAGCGCGGCAAGCATCTCGTCCGGCGACATGCCGAAGATCGGGTCGTTCAGACCCATGCGGACGGCGATCTGCTGCGCGAAGTCGACGTTGGAGCGCGCGCCTGGCGGCGGGGCCACGGCGCGTGGGGCATATTGCAGATAATAGGCACCATAGGCGCGGTACAGGTCCTCGGTTTCGAGGTACACCGCCGCCGGCAGGACGATGTCGGCGTAACGCGCGGTGACCGACAGGAACGGGTCGTGCACCACGGTGAACAGGTCCTCACGCGCCAGGCCGCGGCGCACTTTTGCCGTGTCCGGACACGTCACTGCCGGATTGTTCGCCGAGATGAACAAGGCGCGGATCGGCGGATCGCGCATCTCCAGCAGGGCCTCGCCGAGGCGCAGGTGGTTGACCGTGCGTGTCCTTGTGGGGCCGGATGGTTTGCGCACAGCGTTGTAGTTCAGTTCGCACGACGCCGCGGTCATCAGTAGCGCACCGCCGCCGTTGCGCGCATAGGCGCCGGTGACGCCAGGCAAAAGCGCGACCGCGCGCAGTGCCTGACCACCGTGCAACAGCCGCGTCATGCCTTCGCCGAGGCGGATGAAGGCAGCCTTGGCGTTGCCGTACATCGCGGCGAACCGCTCGATGTCGGCCTGCGGCAGGCCGGTCACAGCGGCGGTGGCGGCGGGATCGAAGCGCGGCAGAACCTCGCGCTCCAACCGGTCGAAGCCCACGGTGTGGTCGGCGATATAGGCACGGTCGCACAGTCCGTCGCGCACCAGGATGTGCATCACGCCGAGCGCCAGTGCGGCATCGGTGCCAATACGGATCGGCAGGTGCCAATCGGACCGCGTGGCAGTGCGGCTGCGGCGCGGGTCGATCACGACAAACGGCACGCCGTTGCGCCGCAGCTGCTCGACGCGGGCAAAGAAATGCACGTTGGTGGTGACCAGGTCGGCACCCCAGGAGATTACCAGATCGGAATGCTCGACCGTTTCGGGGTCGGCGCCGCCGATCTGGCCGACCGTCGCGTCCCACGCTGCCTCGCAGCAGGTGTCGCAGACCGTTCCGGCTTGCAATCGGCTGGCGCCGAGGGCGTGGAACAACCCGTTTACAAGGCCGCGGTTCATCTGCCCCGAGTGCGCACTGTAGGCGTATCCGCATAGCGCGAGCGGGCCAGATTCAGCGATGACCGCCTTCCAGCGCGCGGTGATCTCGTCCAGCGCTTCGTCCCAAGTGATCGGCGCGAACAGCCCCTGCCCTTTCGGCCCTATGCGGCGCAGCGGCGAGGTCAGGCGGTCGGGCGAGTGCACCAGTTCGGCGTCGCGGTTGACGCGGGCGCAAGCGAAGCCGGCGGTGAACTTCTGGTCGGGGTCGCCTTCCACGCGCATCACGCGCCCGTCCTCGACATGGGCGAGCAGCGAACACATGTCGGGGCAATCGTGCCCGCAGACCACGCGAATGGTTTCCATTTCGCCCTCCGGCGACAATCGGAGCACTATCACGCCAGAGAATTGGCCTGGGCGAAAGGGCCAGTTTCGCGGTACTGATCAGTCCACTTCGGGGGTGGGAATCCGACCGCAAGCTGGCGACCTGGAAAAAGGCGCGGGGCGCGCTGAAGGCGAAGCGGGTCAAGCTCCTTGATCAGTGGACCACGAAGACAACCCGGAAGACGCTGTGCGAGACGGCCGTGTAGCTAGCGGTCCGGGGGGGCTCGGACGATTGGGGCTGGGAAGGCGATGTGGCGGCAGGGAGCGAGCGCCTGATGGTGTCCCAGTCATGCTCGTCCAGATCGTTACGCGCTTCGGCGAGCCGGGCGGTGGTGTTTCTTGCCTGTTTCGCGTCCAGCAGACCACTCCGGAGCCGCTCCTTGAAGCGCTCGATTTCAGCTTGGAGGATGTAGCGGTTTTCGGGCGTCACGGTCACCTCGCACGTTCTCGTGAACGGTACTCTGTCCCGCAATGTCCCGGGAATTGGTTTGCGAAAGGTAAAGGCAGGCGGGGACTTCATCACCTGGAGAAGAGCGCCTGCGCACTCCGTCCCTGCAGGCACGCACCGCTTCGACCAGCGCCTGTCAGCCGCCCAGGAAGCGTTCGCCGGCCGCCTGGTAGGCCGTGGCGCGGGCTACGGCGGCGGCGGTGCCGGTCATCGCCGCGGCGCTGGTGCGGCCCACCACGACGAAGCTTTTGTCCTCGCGCGCCGCGAGGGTCGCCCGCATCTTGCCGAATAGCCCTCCTCGCCCCCAGGGCAAGGCACTAGAGTGCAAGCCACTAGGATGCTGTCGAAGGCGTGACCGCCGGACAGAGGCGCAATTATCGGCAACGTCGAAGGCGTGGTCCAGCCGACCGGCGAGATCTTGGTTGAGAACAACGCGATGCAGGTCGATGGTGACTATTTCGATGACGCGATGCGCTGAACGCCCGCGGGCGCGGCTGCCGAATGTGGTTCCGACCTGTGCGGTGCCGCCGCGCACCGCGGCCGTCACAGCGGCTGCGGCTGGACTCCCGCGTCGGGCGATCCGGCCGGGAACGCCGGCCGGTTTCCGGCCCGCCGCGTTGGCCTTGGCCATGCTGGCGTGCCTGTTCACGGTCGGCGCCGCCCTCGCGCAGGAGCCGGCCACGCCGCAGGCATGGCGCGACTACGAAATCATTCTCTGGCAGCCCGCACCGGCCGGCAGCATGCCGGCGCTGGATCGGCTCGGCGTTGGCGCCGGCATGATCCTCGGCCAGCGCGACGCCCCGCTTGACGCCAGCGCGGTGGCCCAGGCTGTGGCACCGCTCCGCGCCGCAGGGCTCGGCTTCTATGTCGAGAACATCGCCACGGACTTCTACGCCGCGTACCACCGCTGGAGACCCGGCCATCCCGTCACCTGGCTGTTCGACCAGGCGCGGGTGGCCTTTGCCGCGGGCAAACCAGAGGCGTTCTGGCGCGAGCCCAGCCTCTCTGATCCCGCCTGGCGGGCCCGCATCGCCGACCGCCTGCGCCAGCATGTGCGCGTGTTCGGCCCGTACCACCCGCTGTTCTACAGCCTCGGCGACGAGACTGGCATCGCCGACCTTGCCGCCGCCTGGGACTTCGACTTTTCCCCTGTCGCACTGGACAGTTTCCGGGCCTGGCTGCGCGCGCAATACCCCTCGCTGGCCGCCCTGAACCGGCAGTGGGGGACCGACTTCGCCGATTGGTCCGCGGTGCTGCCGATGACCACCGATGCCGCGGTGGCGCGCACCGACGAGAACTTCTCCGCGTGGGGCGATTTCAAGGTCTGGATGGATGCGGAATTCGCCGATGCCGTGCGAGCCGGCACGGCGGCGGTACATACCGCCGACCCGGCCGCCCTGGCAGGGCTCGAGGGCGCCCAGCCGCCGGGTTGGGGCGGCTACAACTACGCTCGGCTCGCGCCGGCCGTCGACGTGATGGAGCCGTATGATCGCGGCAACAACATGGAACTGGCGCGCGCCTTCAACCCCGGGATCGTGCTGCTAAGCACGATCGGCGCCGACGGCAGCCCGTCCACGCAGTACCAGATTTGGCACGACCTGCTGCTGGGGGCCCGCGGCCTCGTGATTTGGGACGATCATGGCGCCCTGCTTGGCGCGGCCGGCCAGGCGCTCGCCCCGACCTTCGCCGAATTGCGCGGTGGCCTGGGTGCCCAAGTGATCGCTGCGGAACCGCATCGTGATGCCGTGGGCATCCTTTATTCCCAGGCCAGTTTCAGGGTGCGTTGGCTGCTCGATCGCCGGGCCGATGGCAAGCCCTGGATCGCCCGGAGTTCGGAGGCCGAATGGAACGACGACAATGCCTGGCGGGTGGCCATGGGCGAAGCGGCATCGACCCTGGTGCATGCCGGCCTCCAACCACGCTGGCTATCAGAGGCCATGGTATCGGCCGAGGTGCTACGCACCGACGGCGTGCGGTTGCTGATTTTGCCGCAGGCGATTGCGCTTGCGCCGGCAACGGCCGCTGCAGTCGGCGCCTTCATCGCGGGCGGCGGCGTGGTGGTGACGGACACCGAGCCCGGCCGCTTCGACGACCATGGCCGCCGCCTGGCTGAGCCCTTGCTGGCCGCGGCCCAACTGCGGCGTGTCGCCGGCTTCTCGCGCGCGACGCTGGAACCGCTCTGGCGCGCGGCCGGCGTCTCCCCTGGCTTCCGCATGCTGCGACCGGACGGTAGTCCGGCGGCGAACGTGACGGTGCGCAGCTTTCAGGACAGCGCGGTGGAACTGCTGGGTCTCCAGCAGGACCTGTCGCCAACGGACACCCCGGCATCTGCCGAAGATATCAACGTCGCGTTCGACACCCCGGTCTGGGTCCGCGACCTGCGCGGCGCGGCACCGCCGCGGCTCACGTCGCGCGTCGCCATCCGCCTGGACGGGACCGTGCCGACGCTGCTCGCGTTGTCGCCAGACCAGTTGCCGGCGCCGGTGCTCTCCGGCCCCGCGCAGGTGGCGCCGGGAGAGGCGGTGACGCTGCGGGTCGCTCTCGCGGGCCCCTCGCCGGCACACCTCCACGTCGTGCACCTTCAGGTGTTCGACCCGCGCGGCGAGGCCGGTCCGGCACACGAGGGGACGCTGTTGATCGGCGCCGCTCCTGTAGCCTGGAGCCTGCAGCCAGCACCGGATGAGCCGGGGCGCTGGACCGTTCGTGCCACCGATCGGCTGGGCGGTGGCGTCGCGGCGTGGTCGTTCAGCGTGCGCCCAAGGTCGGGCGGCGATTGACAATCGCACCGGAGGGTTGGCGCACGAGAGGGTTGGCGCACGGGAGGGTTGGTCAACGCATTTGTAGTAGGCTCGTCGCCGGATTGCATTCGTGCCACGACTTTCTTCATGGCCCCAAATGGAGAAGCTGTAATGCTCAACCGCCGCCACACGATCCGATTTGGCATCGCCGCTCTCGGCGCCGTATGCGATGTGGCGCGTTCCACAGCCGCCAATACCGGTGGCCCAGCCACCGGAGGGAACACGTCGACCAATGCGTATCCGTTGGCGATGCCCAGCGGCATTACAGGCAACGCGCCAGTCCAAATGGGCAACGGGCCTGACGTTATCGTTGTGGTATTGAGTTATGCAGACAGGCAGGCCAAAGCGCCGCAGTTCGCCATCCTGATGGACGGTGCAGTCATCGCCGCGCCACTCACGCTTTCGACGCAGACCGGCCCTGGCCAACAGAACCCGCAGGTGTGGACCATAAAGGGAGCGTGGGGACCTGGACCGCATACGATACGTTTCCAGGGCATCACGGGAACTCTGAACAACATGAGTTTCATCGTCGTGACGTATAACTATCTACCGTACGTCACCAACACCATGACCGATAGCCGCAACAATGTTAATACGAACGCGGCACAGGCTTGGGTCTCCAACGGGGCGCCGACCGTGGACTTCACCCCGCCGATAGAGCAGCCGGCAGGCGGCTCCAGTAGCGCAACATCGTCAAATGCCACGCCGACCGATATTACCGGCGCGGCGATCAATGGCACCCCAGCAGCAGCCGGCCCGCTGGATAAGCTCATCGCCGCGACGCCGGCCCACGGCACCCTGATGCTACCCGCCGGCACGATCCTCGGCACCGCGGCCGTCTTGAATGCCGTAACGATCACCGGAACCGGCGCCGGCAAGACTGTCCTGAGCTGTGCAGGCCTGGAACCCACGGCAGACAAGGCTATCCTTGTCCCACACGTCGACGGCGTCACAGTGTCCGGTCTCACGCTCAGCGGTGCGCAGATCTCGTCCGATCTGGGCAACAATGCCGCAGGCATCCGCGACTCGGGAACGTCCGGTGCATCCTATACGCTCACTGACGTTGAGATCACCGGCAATCAGGACGGTATCCTGACCAACGCGGGCAATTGGACGTTGAGCAACTGCACAGTTCATGCCAATGGCGGCGGCGACGGGCTGACCCATGAGCTTTACTTCAACGACGA
Organism: uncultured Alphaproteobacteria bacterium; assembly: GCA_963826975.1. Lineage (GTDB taxonomy): Bacteria > Pseudomonadota > Alphaproteobacteria > Acetobacterales > Acetobacteraceae > Palsa-883. The sequence goes on from CAWGZJ010000005.1 coordinate 527,399, forward strand.
TAACGCATCGAACGTGGTGCGGTTGACGAATTGCACAGTCACGCAGGGCCTGAAATCTACCCATGCCGTCAAAAGCCGCGCCGGCACAACCCATATCGTCGGCGGAACGTACACCACAGGCGGCAACCCTGACGACCAGATCAGCGGCACGTTGCTGGACTTCCCCAGCGGAGGGATCGTCAACATCTCGGGCGCGAAGCTGATCGTAAAGCCCAGCTCGGCCGTGTTCGGCTTCCTTGGCTACGCGATGGAGGGAACCGGGGCCACCAACAGCGCAGTCGGAACAACCGTGACGATGACCAACTGCGTTTTGACAGACCAGACCGGGACGGGCGGCTTCATCGCCAACGGAAGGACAGTACCCGGACGCCAAGCTCGTGCTGTCCGGCTGTACCTACACCGGCAGCGTACCTCCCAAGATCACTGGTTTTGGGACCGTGATCGGCGCCATCACCGCGGCGTCGCGCTAGGAGCCTGTCCGAGTAACTAATTTTGTGGTGGTTGGCTTTTGCTGAGGCGCTGCCGGGACGCGCGCCGCGCGCAATAGCTTGCGCATGGCATGACGGAGAGTGCTACCGGGCCGTGTCGGCGAGACCAAGCACATCGCGATCCGGTGGTCTTACACTGCGCTGGCGGCGGCTTGCCGGTCTGCCGCCAGCGTCGCCGCAAGTTTCAGCAGATTGTGGACGGTGCAGAGCAACGCCCATTCTCCGGTAACGCTCTTGAGGCCCCGTGTCAGGAACTGGCGAAAGCCTCGGGCCTGTTTGATTTGGCCGAAGACGGGCTCGACGATCTGCTTGCGCAGCCGGTAGGGGCTGCTGAAGCCGCCTTCGCGCAAGCGCGCACGCATCGCCTCGACCTTCGCTCCCTTGCTCTTGCCGCCGTCGGCGGCAGCCTCGCCGTGCTTCTGGCGCCCGGTGGCGATGAAGCCGTCGACGTCACGCGCCTCCAGGGCCGCCAGATTGTCCTCCGAACAATACCCGCTATCGGCCGACAGTTGGGCGGGCTTCTGTCCAGTATTGGCCACAATGGCATCCAGCATCGGAACCAGTTGCCCGCTGTCGGCCGCATTGTCGGTGAGGCCGTGCGCGACGATCACTTGGGCCTTGCCGTCTACCGCCGCCTGGGCATTGTAACCTTGAATGAAGCCGTCGCGACCCTTCATGATCCGGCTCTCGGCATCGGTGAAATTGCGCTGTGCCTTGTCCGCTGGTGTGCCAGGCGGTGTCTTGGGCTTGCGCCCACCACGATAGCGCGGCGGTTCCTGGGCTTTCTCTTCCGCCGCGGCCTTGGCTTCGGCTTCCAAGGCCGCTTTGGCGGCGCGGATCTGTTCAAGTCGCTTCGCCTTGTCGGCCACCCATGCCGGCATCTCGTCGCCGCGACGGTCGCGGCCGTGCTCTTGGTCTTCCTGCCGATCCGCCAACTCGGCGGAGCGCAGCCAGCTTTCGACCTCACGGGCCAACTCGGGTTCCGCCTTCTTCATCCGCCCATACGACATTGCCTTATGCTTTGACGCATTGGCCTTCAACTTCGTCCCGTCCAAGGCGACATGACCCAATTCAACCAGACCAGCCTCCTGGCATAACCGCAGCACTTGCACGAACAGCGCCGACAATGCCGTCAGATGCCGCTTGCGAAAGTCCGAGATGGTGCGGAAATCCGGTCGGTTCAGCGCCGTCACCGCCATGAAATCCAGCCGTTCCTCACAAGCCTTCGCCAGCTTGCGCGACGAATAAACCCCACGGCTGTAGCCATACAGCAGGAGCGCCGTCATCATCGCCGGATCATACGGCGGGTAACCTCGCTCCTCCGTGTAGGTCTCAGTGATCGCCGAGAGGTCCAACGCCTCGCGCACCAGATTGCGGATGAAGTGCGCCACATGCCCCGGTGGCACAAATTCCGTCACCGAAGCCGGCAATAGCCGTGGTTCGTCAACCAGCCATGGGCGAAACTGCTTGCTCATGAACCGAAGTAAATCGTCGCGCCACCGGTTTGTCGACCAAAATCGATTACTCGGACAGGCTCCTAGCCCGGACTTCTCACACTCTCGCGGGTGCTGGCTTGGCCCTTGCCGTGCCAATATGTTTTCGCACCTTGCCAATACACCCGGTATTGGCTGCGGCGCGAAAACCTGTTGGCACGACAACGCCCTTCGCCATCATCCGACGACAATGTGAGCAACCCGGGCCAGAGGACGGTCACGAAGCGCGACGACGCGGATGACGGTAGAGCGGCACTCTCAACTGCCTTGCTTCGCTCGCCGCGTCAGTCTGCTTCGCGGCCAAACCCGGCGAAGAGCGGCAGAGGCGCACTTGCTTGCTGACTCACTCTATCCGCCGAGGAAGCGTTCGGTCCAGCTCTTGTAGTCGCCGTCGCGCGTTACCCGGCCGATCATCCCGGCCGAGGCGATCCCGGTCAGCTCGGACGGGTTCACCCCGTCGCGCAGCGCCTTCAGCGTGGTGTAGACTGCCTGCACCGCGGCCGAGAACGGCTGGTGGCCCTGCAACGCGATGCGCACGCCGCGGCTGGCGAGATAGGGCTTGTCGAGCATGTCGCCGCTCAGGCCGCCGAGCACGATCGGGACCTTCACCTCGGCGGCGATAGAATCGAGCTGGTCGCGAGTGATCCGCCCGGCGAAGAACAACGCATCCACGCCGGCCGCCTGGTAGGCCTTGGCGCGCGCGACGGCGTCGGCGGTGCCCACCATCGCCGCGGCACTGGTGCGGCCCACCACGACGAAGCTTTCGTCCTCGCGCGCCGCGAGGGCCGCACGCATCTTGCCGACGCCCTCGTCGATCGAGATCAGTGTGGGTTTCGTTTCGCCATAGGTGCGCGGCAGCAGCGTGTCCTCGATCGAGGCGGCGGCGACGCCGGCGGTCTCCAGCTCCTGGATGGTGCGCATCACGTTCAGCGCGTTGCCGTAGCCGTGGTCGGCATCGACCAGCAGTGGCAGCTTGCCGGCGCGGTTGATGCGGTAGGCCTGTTCGGCAAACTCGGTCAGGGTCAGCACGATCAGGTCCGGCGCACCGAGTACGGTGAACGAGGCGATGGAGCCGGCGAACATGCCAATCTCGAAACCAAGCTCCTCGGCGATGCGGGCGGAGATGGGGTCAAAGACGGAGCCTGGGTGGACGCATTCGGAGCCGGCCAGGACGGCCCGGAAGCGTTCGCGTCGATCGGTCCAGTGCATATGCGTTTCCCCTCAAGTCTAAGCCGCATTTCTCACACTCTCGCGGGTGCTGGCTTGGTCCTTGCCGCGCCAACAGGCTTTCGCGCGTTGGTCAGGCGGCCGCCACGAAGCCGTCGCGACGGAGATCACAGCCGCCGGTCAGGACGCCGGTGGCGGGATCGATGGCAATGCCGTGCATGCCGCCGACCGTGGCTGTCCAGGGCGCTGCAGCTTCGGCCGCGTGGCCACGCGCGCACAATGCCGCAATGATGTCGGACGGGATGCGCAATTCCACTTCTACGCGCCGCCCGTCCCACAGCCGGGCACGTGGGGCGTCGATCGCGTCCTGCAGCGTCAGGCCGAAATCGACGTGCTGAACCAAAGCCTGAGGCTGGGTCTGGCAGATCCCGTAGCTGCCCGGCGTCCCGAGAGCCAGCACCGGCTTGCCGTCCCGCGTGGCGATGCTGGGCGCGGTCGGCAGAGCCAGCGGTGCGCCGGGACGCAGCGGGTTGGTGCCGCGCAGATCGACCTCGCCCCAATACAGGAAGTTGTTGAGACAGACGCCGTGACCCGGCACCACAACGCCGCAGCCGAACTTCGCCCCGAGGCTCTGGGTGATGCACACCACGTTGCCGTGTCGGTCCGCCACCGAAAACGATGTGGTGTGCTGACTGCGCCCAGGGGACTGCCCAGGGGACTGCATAGACGTGCGCGTGGGCGTTGGCGCGAGCCACTGTTCGGTCGGCCCCTCGACGGGCATTCCATCGCGCAGGCGCGCCCGCAGCGCGTCGACCGACGCGTCCCCCATCAGCCCGGCAAGACGTTCGGCAGGCGGGTTGTTGTTGGCGATGCGCGCGCCGGCAGCCAGGCGGATGGCGCGGTACATCGTGTCGAGATGCTCGATCCCGTTCCGCTCCATCGCCGCCAAGGCGAACCCGTCGAGCAGGCGCAGCGTCAGCAGATACTGGAACCCCTCGCAGGGCGGCGGCAGCGTGTGGATCGACAGGCCGCGATAGGCCGCCACCAGCGGATCGAGCCAGACCGGCTGCACCGACTCCAGGTCGCCCATCGTCAGGCAGCCGCCGAGCGAGCGCACATGCGCAACCAGCGCCTCACCCAGCTTGCCGCCATACAGATAGCCCGGACCCTCGGCGGCGATCGTCTCGTAGGTGCGCGCCAATTCAGGCTGACGCAGCACCGCACCCAGGCTCACATCTCCCTGGATATAAACCCGCGCCCAATCCGCATGGAAATCGTAATGGCCCTTGAACTCCGCGTCACTGTCGCGCAGCGCGGAGACATTGTATTCGACGAGTGGAAATCCCTCGCGCGCCAGCGTGATCGCGGGGGCGAACACCTCGGCGAGGGGTTTGCTGCCGTGCGCGCGTACCAACTCGCACCAGCCCGCCAGACTGCCGGGCGTGCCGGCGGCGATCGCGCCGCGCGCCAACTGCTCGCGGTCGGTGAACTTTCCGGCCGGGAACTCGCTCGGCACACGCGTGATGAAGTCCAGGGTGCGCACACGGCGTTCGGCGGCGATGTAACAGGTCGCCATCCCCATGCCGGCCAGACCGGACATATAGGGCTCGACCACATTCAGCGCGGCCGCGGTCGCCGCCGCCGCGTCGAACGCGTTGCCGCCCGCGCGCAGCATCGCCGCGCCGGCCTGCGCCGCCTGCGGATGCGCCGCCGCGACGATGCCACGCAATGAGGAAACCGTTGGTCGCCTGCCGTCCATGACGCGTCCTTCCTGTTGGCGTCAGAGTGGAAGGCGTTCGGCGCCAGGTCAAATTTGGCTCGATCGCGGCGGGGAATCTTAAATCTTGCGGGTGTCGCCTGGCATGGCAAAGCAAGTAATCAAGCGCACACAGAGTTACACAAAGTGCTCACAGAGTTTCACTGAGAGTAAGTAAATGGCGCTGCGCGCAAAATTCATTGAGCGGGACTTCTGTCATCAGTGCGCTGCCTGTCCCAGGCGCACCGCGAAGCAGTGAGTTGTGGGCGTTGCCTCACCCTTCCGGCATCGTCGGCGCCAAACGCCCGCCCATGCGCAGCGGTGCGATCCGTCGCGCCAGGCCCGTCGCGTCGTCGGTCTCCACGAACACCCCGCAGATTGTCGCCACGCCCTCGGCCGGAGCCAGCCGTTCGCCCGGCATCTTGCGCCAGAACCGGATCGTCGCCGGCTCCTTCACCATGCCGATCACGCTGTCGTAGTCGCCGCACATCCCCAGATCGGACTGGAACGCCGTCCCGCCGGGCAGCACCTGGCAATCGGCCGAGGGGCAATGCGTGTGCGTGCCCACGATCAGCGACGCCTGGCCATCGAACGAATGGGCGAACGCCATCTTTTCGCTGCTCGCCTCGGCGTGGAAATCGATCACCGCGGCTTGCACGGTCACGCCCAACCGCTGACGGCCGAGTTCCTGCTGCGTGGCGCGGAACGGGCAGTCCAGCGGGTCCATGTACAGCCGGCCCATCGCCTGCACCACCAGCGCCTTGCGTCCGTCCGCCAGCGAGACGATCACGCTGCCGCCGCCCGGCGTGCCCGGCGGAAAATTGATCGCGCGGATCAGCCGCGGTGTCTCGGCGATGTACGGAATGATCTCCTTGCGGTCCCATGCATGGTTGCCGAGCGTCAGCACATCCGCGCCCGCGGCGAACAGTGCCGCCGCCATGTCCGGACCCAGCCCGAAGCCGTGCGAGGCGTTTTCGGCGTTGACGATCGCCAGATCGACGCGCAGTGCCGCGCGCAGCCCCGGCAACGCGGCGGCCACCGTTTCACGGCCGGTGCGGCCGACCACGTCGCCCAGGAACAGGATGCGCATTCAGTTTTTCCCCCGGCGGATTATGCCATGCTCGGTGGCGACGGCGTCGAGCTCCGTATCGTTCCGCCCCGCCGGCACCACGTCCACCTGCTGTGCGGCAAATCCGTAGCCCAACGCGAAGCGCCCGGCAGGTTTCGCGCCGGAGACCCCAGGGGACATCGCGGGGGACCTTGCAGGGGGCATCGCCCGCAGCGCTGCCAGCGTGCGGTCGTAGTACCCGGCGCCATATCCCAGCCGATGCAGCTGTCGGTCAAACGCCAGCAGCGGCACCAGCAGGAAGTCCGGCACCATTTCCTCTCCGTCCGGCGGCCCAGCGGAAGCCCCAGCGGAAGCCCCAGCGGGAGCCCCAGCGGGAGCCCCAGCGGAAGCCAGCGTGCCGAACCGCTCGCTTACCAGCGCATCGCCCGGTCGCGATCGCGCGAAGGTCAGAGGTTGCCCTTTCGGCGGGGTCACCGGCAGCACGATCGGATGGCCGCGCGCGTGCAGCGCCTGCATCAGCGGGCGCAAATCGAACTCGTCCTCGAACGGCCAAACGCCGGCGACCACCGCGTCGGCCGGGGGCGGGCACGCCTGCAGCACATGTGCCACCGGACATGTGCCACCGGCCCAGTAGCCGCGGCAGCGCGCTGGGCTGCGCCATAGCCGGCGCAGGCCTCCACCGCACGTTCGCATAGCGCGCGCTTTGCCGCATCGAGATCAAGGAAACAGTGCGGAGCCGCCATGGCCGTTGGCGTCTCATCCTCCCAAGGCCTGCTGTGCAGGTGGGCGCCAGATACCGAGACCAAGATCCCGACAGAGCCAGCTCCCTGGGAGATGCTTAGTGGCCCTGGGGATGTATTGCCTGACGCACCGAGCAGCTCCGCCGATACAACTTAGGGATGCTCCAGCCCTTCCGCAATGTCCTCGGCACGCTTTGCCAACTTTCCCAGCCGCCGGCCCAGCTTGGCGTCGGCCGCCGGCGCCGCGTCTTTGCCGCCCGGGTCCGCTGCCGCCGCGTCCAGCTTCTGGCGCATCTCGAAGACTTCGTCCGCCATCAGCAGTGCCGCGATGACCAGCATGCGCGCCTCGCCGCTTGGCCCGGCCGAGGCTTTCACGGTCTCGATTCGCTGATCGACCTCGGCGGCCATCGCTTGCAGATGCGCCTCCTCGCCGTCCTGACAGCCCAGCGTGTAGGCGAAGCCGTTGATGCGTAAGGTGACTTGCGCCATGCGTTGCTCCTGCGGCCTGGATCAACCGGGGTGGACATCGAGCGCGTCGCGCAGCCGCTCGATCAGCCCGTCCAGCCGCGCCACGATCTCCGGATCGACCGTCGCCGCCACCACGGAGTGCGACTCCACGACAGCTTGCGAGGCCGCCGACGCACTGGCCCCGCGGGCGGCCGCGGCGGCGATCCGATCCAGCGCCGCCTCGAGCCGTGCTGCCGCGCTATCCGGCTCGTCGCTCTCATTCGCCATCGTTCGGCTGTCCCCCAATCGGCGATCCTGCTTGCGATGCCGCTTGCACTGAAAGCCGTCAATCGTTTGAACGTCAAGCAGAGATCCGTTCAGTGGTCAGTGGTCAGTGCTCAGCGCTCAGTATCCCGCGGTGGTGGTGCATAGCCTGGCGGATGCACGCGTGGCACTTGCGCCCGGCCTGCCGGTCACCCTGCTGTCGGGCGAGGCGGCTGCGCTTTACGCCGGTTGCGGCTGGTGGCGCGCCCTGACCGAAGCGGCCCGCGCCGAATTTCCCCTGGTCCCGACCGCTGATTTCCTTGATTGCGCGGACGCCTCCGGCCAGGCGCTCGCTGCGCTGCGCATCGGCCTGCGCCACCTGATCCTCACCCCGGATGCGCCGGGACGCCACCGAGTTGCGGCGATCAGCGCCGGCCTTGGCGGTGTTCTGCTTGCCGAACGACCGCCCGCCCTGGACCTTGCCGAGCCCGCCAACCGGCGTAGGCTTCACGAATGGGTGCGGGTGCGAAGCCGCCCCGATGACAACGGCTCGCCGCTGCGCTAGTACGGAATGATCATCGCCCGGTTCGGACGCAAAGAGGACGCCAGCATGCGCATCACCCAGAAGGTCAAGAAAATCCTCGACTGGTATGAGGGCGATCCGCCCGGGGTGAAGGCCAACCTGGCCCGCATCCTGTGCACCGGCAAGCTGGCCGGCACTGGCAAGGTGGTCATCCTGCCGGTCGACCAAGGCTTCGAGCACGGTCCCGCGCGCAGCTTCGCGCCGAACCCGCCGGCCTATGACCCGCACTACCACTACCAGCTTGCGATCGAGGCCGGGCTGAACGCCTATGCCGCCCCGCTTGGCATGATCGCGCAGGGCGCCGACACCTTCGCCGGGCAGATCCCCACCATCCTGAAGTGCAACAACGCCAACAGCCTTGCCACCAACAAGGACCAGGCGGTCACCGCCGGCGTGAAGGACGCGCTGCGCCTGGGCTGTGCCGCCGTCGGCTTCACCATCTACCCCGGCAGCGAATTCGCCTACCCCCAGATGGAGGAGCTGCGCGAGCTGACGGCGGAGGCCAAAGCCTCGGGCCTCGCGGTGGTGGTCTGGAGCTACCCGCGCGGCCCCAACCTCGACAAGGCCGGCGAGACCGCGCTGGATATCTGCGGCTATGCCGCGCAGATGGCGGCGCTGATGGGGGCCAACATCATCAAGGTGAAGCCGCCGACCGCGGTAATCGGCCTGGAGGCGGCGAAGAAGAGCTACAAGGACATCGACGGCTCGACGCTCGCCAAGCGGGTCGAGCACGTCATGCAGTGCGCGTTCAACGGCAAGCGCATCGTGGTTTTCTCGGGCGGCGAGGCGAAGGACCTGGACGGCGTGTTCGAGGAAGTGCGCGGCGTGCGCGACGGTGGCGCCAACGGATCGATCATCGGGCGCAACACGTTCCAGCGCCCGAAGGAAGCCGCGCTGGAGATGCTGAACAAGATCATCGACATCTACCTCGGCAAGGCCTGAGGCTTGGCGGCCCCGCCTGCCTCGCACGCGATGGGCGGCGGCGAGGCGGGTTGCCGCGCCTACCTGATAACACCCGAGCGGCTCGACCCGATCCCGTTCGCCGACCTGCTGGCGGCCGCGTTGGATGCGGGCGACGTGGCGGCGGTGCAGTTGCGGTTGAAGAACGTTGGGGACGATGCGTGGCGCCGGGCGATTGATGCGCTGCGCCCGGTCGCGCAATCGCGCGGCGTGGCGTTCCTGCTGAACGACCGCGCCGACCTGGCGAAGGGCACCGGCTGCGACGGCGCCCATGTCGGGCAGGAGGACATGGCGGCGCGTGAGGCGCGGCGTGTCATGGGGCCGGACCTGACGCTGGGCGTGACCTGCAAGGGCAGCCGCGACCTGGCGATGCAGGCCGGCGAGGACAGCGCCGACTACGTAGCGTTCGGTGCGTTCTTTCCCTCCGGCAGCAAGGTGGTGACCAATCAGGTGGACCCCGAGATCCTGCATTGGTGGTCCGAGCTGATGGAGTTGCCGTGTTGTGCGATCGGGGGGATCACGCCGGAGAACTGTGGGCCATTGGTGCGTGCGGGGGCGGATTTTCTGGCGGTGATCGGGTGTGTTTGGGGGCATCCCGATGGGCCGGCCGCGGGGGTGCGGGCGCTTAATGCGGCGATCGTGGCGGCGTGGATGGGCTGAGAACCGGAAAGCGGTCTTCGGCGGCGCCGCGGAGGCTCGTGGTGCGGCACGCCCCTCACCCTCGTCGCTTCGCGCCTCGACCTCTCCCGCAAGCGGGCGAGGTATAGGCAAGTGCGATCACCGTGAACGCGCGTTATGCGGCCATCTCGCGTTGCCGCACCAACGCTTCGAACTCTTCGCCGGTGATTGGCCGGCTGTACAGGTAACCCTGGGCTTCGGAGCAACCCTCCGCACGCAACATGGCGGCCTGTTCGCTGGTCTCCACGCCCTCGGCGTTCGCGCGAATCCCAAGTGCGTCGGTCATGCCAACGACGGCGCGCACGATCGCCTCGGCGTTGATATCCCGACCCAGTCGGGAAATGAAACTACGGTCGATCTTGATCTTGTCGAAACGGAACTTCTGCAGGTATCCCAGGCTGGAATATCCAGTGCCGAAATCATCCAGCGCCAGCTTGATGCCGAGCGCGCGTAGCCGCGCCAGCGTGGCCAGGGTTGCCTCGGTGTCCTGCATCAGCCCGCCCTCGGTAATCTCCAACTCGAGGCGTGGCGGCGCGAGACCGGCTTCGTGAATTGTGCTGATCACGGCGTCGCAGAAACCGGGATCGCGTAGCTGCACTGGCGAAACATTGACTGCGATGCCGATGTGCTTCGGCCAGGCGGCGGCGCGCCGGCAGGCTTCGCGCAGGGCCCAGAGGCCAATTGGCAGGATCAAGCCGGCGTCCTCGGCCACGCCGAGGAACCGGTCGGGTGTTACCATGCCGTGGCCGGGCCGGTGCCAACGGAGCAATGCTTCCGCGCCGATCACGCGCCCGGTCGCCAGGTCCACCTGTGGCTGATAGTGCAGCATCAGGTTCTGGTCGGCGATCGCGGCACGCAGGTCGGTTTCCACGGCGTGACGTTCCAGCAGCTTGACGTTCATCTCCGGCGCAAAGAAACAGACCCGGCCGCGGCCGCCTCGCTTCGCCTGATAGAGCGCCATGTCGGCTTGCTTCAGCAGTTGTTCCGACTGCTTTGGTACGCCGATTTCCGACAAGGCGACGCCAATGCTGAGCCCGACATGCTGGAACTGTCCCCCAAGGTCGATCGGCGGATCCATCGCGGCGAGCAGGCGGCGCGCGAGGGCGTCGGCATCCTCGGCCCGGAGGAGTGTTGGCTGGATCACCGCGAACTCGTCACCGCCGAGGCGCGCCAGCGTGTCGCTCGCACGCAGGCAGAGGCGCAATCGTTCCGCCACCGTCCGCAATGTCGCATCGCCCGCCGGGTGTCCGAGAAGGTCATTGATGTGCTTGAAGTGATCAAGATCCATGTAAAGCACACAGACGCGGGAGCCGTCGCGACCTACGCGGTCCAGGGCCTGCTCCAGCCGGTCATGAAACAGCCGGCGATTCGGCAGACCGGTCAGCAGGTCGTGTGCCGACAGGAACGAGGCGTGCGCGATGGCTGCCCGCAGCATCCGCAACGGCGCGACACGTAGCAACAGGAACGTCAACAGGCCAAGGCACGTTGACCCGCAGGCGATGGCCGCGGTGACAACCAGCGCCGGATGCAGCGAGCGCGCCACCTCCACCTCGCCGAGACGCGTCGTGCCATCCATGATCGGCAGGCGCCTGATGAGCATGGGCCAGGCCGGTCCGGCCGAGGTCGCGGTGTCGATCAGGACCCGCCCGGAGCCCGACAACACGCGCCGTCGTTCGGCGGCGCCATTAAGGTCGGTCGCGACAGGCGGACGGGCGATCTCCAGGCTGTCCAACCCCGGCTCCATCGAATTGCCCGCGAGGCCGTTCCAGAGGATCGGGTTCTCGCGCGCTTCCTCTGTCACCTCGCGGGCATAGAGTTGGGCCTGGATTTCGACCTCGCCACGTACACGGGCCTCGACGGCGACAAACCACGAAACCGGCAGAACCGCCGCGATGGTCACAGCACCGAGTATGGCGAGCGCGGTGATCATGCGCACCATGCTGGCGTCCGGCGAGCCGGCGGTGGTGATCCGCCGCAGGCGCACGGACAAACGCGGGAATGTCATGCGAACCGGACGCCACCATCCGGGATATGCGGCGGCAATAGGAGACGGGGGCGCGTGAGCCTGCACTGCAACCTCATCAGCGGCGATCATGCCTGGCTCCAAGGCGAAGCGTGCCACGACTGGCGGATGCCACCACGCTACGTCGCAGGCGTTAGCAAATTGTTTAAATCTACCTTGTAGGCACGGACCGCCCACGCTGGGCCGCCCACGCCCGGCCGATCCACGCATCGCCGGCCGCAGGATCGTCCCCGGGGGCGGTCCCGGGGGCGTCTACGCGGTCAACGCGGACCGCCGCCTGCTGCTGACTACTGGCCCGACCACCGGCCCCGCCATCGCAAGGACCTGTTTCCCATGATCCGACTCGCCAGCCTCATCGCTGCGGCCTTCCTGACCTTCGGGGCGGCGGCATCGGCTGAAACGGTGGGGTTTTCACAGGTCGGGACCGAGAGCGACTGGCGCACCGCGTTCTCGGCGGACATGCAGGCCGAGGCCAAGCTGCGCGGGATCGATCTGCGGTTTGACGACGCACAGGGCAGCATCGAGCGGCAATTCGCCGCGGTTCGCCGCTTCATCAAGGAGCGGGTCGATGCGATCGTAATTGCGCCCGTCGTCGTCACCGGGTGGCAGCCGGTGTTGCAGGAGGCGCAGGCCGCTCACATCCCCGTATTCATCGCCGACCGAGCGGTTGACGTCGATCCGTCGCTGTTCGTCTCGCGCATTGCCGCGGACTTCAATCTGGAGGGGCGTTTGGCCGGGTCCTGGCTGGCGCAGGCAACGCGCGGGCATTGTGCCATCGTCGAGTTGCAAGGTTCCGCCGGAGCGGCGCCAACGATCGAGCGGAAGAAGGGCTTCGCGGCGATCATCGCCCAGTTTCCCGATATGCGGATCGTTCGCTCGGCGAGTGGCGACTTCACCACCGACGGCGGTCGGGCGGTGATGCAGGCGTTCATCGAGGCGACCAGCGGGCTGAAAGACATTTGCGCGGTGTGGTCGCACAACGACAACATGCTGTTGGGTGCGATCGAGGCGATGAAGGAAGCCGGTCTGCATCCCGGCAAGGACGTGCTGACGATCTCGGTGGACGGGGTGCCGGGCATCTTCCGCGCGATGCTGGCGGGGGATGCGAATGCGTCGGTCGAGCTCAAGTCTGATATCGGCAAGTATATCTTCGACGTGGTGCAGGGATACCTGCGTGGCAAACGGGACTATCCGAAATGGGTGCTGATTCCCAGTGACCTGCACACGCCGGACGACGCGGCGAAGATGCTGCAACGACATGGCCAGTCCTGATTGCCGGCTTGATCGCCGATGACGCCATCGCGTGGTGGCCGGTCCGACCGGCGCCCATGCATCGGCGCCTGCTTCCCCTGCACTAGCAGGCAGGTCGCCGATCACGTGGACCCCGAGATCCTGTACCGGCGGTCGGGATCTGCCGTTGTTACTCCCGCCGACGGAGCCGCCTTGCGTTCGCCCGCACGCGATTGTGAAAGGGCGCCAAGACGGCGGCATCGCCCCGCCCTGTCACGAGTGCCGCGATCGAGCTTCGCATCGCCGCGGCCTTCTCGGCTGCCATGCGCTGATATTCGGCCGCGGAGCATGCGCCCTGGGCCATCATCAGGCTGCGGTGGAAGATGGTCTCCCAGGACGCGGCCGTCAGCCGGGCCATCAGCATCGGAAGGGCATAGGGCGAGGTTGAAAGGTGCTTTTTCATGCGCCATGACAGGAGGACCACAGACCACACCACAAGAGGCGCACGTGGCCGTCCAACCGGGCAGGCTCGGCTAGGTCCAGTAGCTCGGCACCTTGTAGTAGCTGTCGACTTCGCGGCCGTAGGCGGACGTCCACTCGAAGTTGGACCTGGGATCGTACTGCGGCGAGCCTGCCAACCGCGACTTGTCGAGATCGACCACGTAGCCGGCCCTTTCGGCGTCATATTTCAGGGTCGCCCAAGGCAGCGGGTGGTACTTCTCGCCCATGCCGAGCAGGCCGCCGAATGACATCACCGCATAGATCACGCGACCGCTGACCTTGTCGATCATGATGTCGTCAATGCTGCCGAGCTTGTCCCCCGCCAGATTATAGACATTGGTGCGCTTCACCTTGTCGGCCGCGATGAGGGTTCCGGCGGTAATCGAGGTGGCTTCAGCCATGGTCAAATTCCTTGATGGCACCGCGCTCTCACACCGACGAACCAAGGCAAAAACGGGGTTCGCCTCGGCGTGCTTCACCTTGTCCCAAGCAGCAGTACACCGCGGTGCCCCAGCGACGATAGGCTCGGAAACTACCCAACGCCATGCTGGCTGATTTCCCGCACACGGCACTGGGTAGTTTCCGAGCCTACCGAGCCCGCCGGCCAACGAATATGGTCCGGCCCGGTCAACTTGCTAATCTGAATGTTGTCTGATCACGGCCCGCCCGACGATTTCGCAGCCGGCGACTTATACCAACGGTCATAACGAATGACCGCTGGCATGAGTTTTCGGTGCACCGCCGCCCGCTGTTTGCCATGGGCAACCCGGCGCGCGATATCAACCGGCATTCACGTCAACGGAGATGTGAACGATGACAGCGCTCGTTTGTCCGCGGCCTATGCAGCACGCCCCTGAAAGGCGTTCGACGGCCGCGCCATGCCGCCCAGAGCGATCGTGAATACCTGCCTGGCACGCGGCAAGCTGAGCGATCGACGAAGCAGCACGCGGCATTGGCTTCGCGCCAATTCATCGGTTTGTATCCGCACCAAATTGCCGGCGCATTGCAGGCCGTCGATCCGCAACACCTTCGGTGTGGTATTGGTTTGGTGCGCGGCCGCCTGATCACCCGGGTGCGCGACACGAGCCGCGGAAAGTGATGGACGGGCCATCATTTCCCTCGGCTCGTGTCGGCTGGTGGGCCATCGCCACGTCTACCTGGCAGCGGGCACGCAAGGACAACCTCTCAGCCCTGGCTGCCGCCGCCGCTTTCTACGCGCTGCTTTCAATTTTTCCCACGATCACGGCCGTGGTGTCGCTCTACGGCCTGGTCGCCGATCGGACCCTGACGGAACGGCAGGTTGCCGCCATGGAAGGGGTCCTTCCGCCGGAAGCCCTCAAACTCGTCGCCACCTGGCTCCAGGCCTTGATTTCAAGGACCAATCGAGAAGTTCGGTATCGGGCTGCTCATCAGCCTGCTGCTCGCGTCATGGAGCGTGTGGTCGGCCACCACGATGCTGATGACCGCCGTCAACATCTGCTACGGCGACGCGGAACGGCGCGGCTTCGTTCGATTTCAATCTTGAAGCGGTGGCGCTAGGCGCCAGCCTCGTGCTTCTGGGTGTCGCCGCGTTCGCGCTGGTCGCGGTGTTGCCAGTCCTGTTGGACCTTCTCCCGGCGCCAGGCGCATGGCGCGCCGTGGTCTCGCTGGTGCGCTGGCCCGTCCTGGCGGGGCTGGCCATCGTCGTGTTGGCAATCGTCTACCGATACGCGCGCTCGCGGGCATTGCGGGAGTGGAAATGGATCAGTTGGGGCGCGACGATCGCCACGGCGTTATGGCTCATTGGTTCGATCGCATTCAGCTTCTATGTCGCCGAGTTCGGCAGCTACGACCGGACTTATGGATCGTTGGGCGCGGTGATCGTCCTGCTGCTGTGGTTCTACATGACCGCCTACGTCATCCTGATAGGGGCCGAATTGAATGCGGAGACGGAACGTCAAGCGGCGCGCGAACGTTCCGGTCGGCTCAGGCCCGCGCTGGGCGACGCTTCCGAATGTTGACCAGAGAGACTTCCGCATGCGGCGAGGCAGCCGCTGAAATCACGTTGTATTGTCCGGAGGCATCAGGTACGGGGCTGGGCACCCAAAAAATGACCGAGCGCCATCAACGGCTTGATGCGATCACAGACGATCTTGAACGTCGCCAACATCGGCACCGCCAGAAGCGCACCGGACACCCCCCACATCCAATACCAGAACAGTAGCGCAATTATCACCAGGACCGGATTGAGCGTGAAGTGTCGCGCGAGCAGGATCGGCGTCACCGCCTCGCCCTCGACGAAGTGGATCGCCAGATAGATCCCAGCCGGCAAAAGCGCCTGCCAGATCGTGTCGAAGGTGAGCAGTCCAACCAGCAACAGGATCGCCACACCGCAGAGCGGCCCAAGGATCGGCACGTAGTTCAGGAAGAACGCCACCGCGCCCCATAGGACAGGATCGGACAGGCCACAGAAATAGGCGGCAATTCCGGTCGCGATGCCGACCGCGGCGTTCATCAGGCTGATCGTCACGAGGTACCGCGAGATGTTGCTCTCGATTTCGCGCGAGATATCGACCGCCTGTTTCTTGTTGCTGAGGGTTGGCAGGATCTCGACCAGGCGACGGAGGAACAGATCGCCCGATCGCAGCAGAAAGAACAGCAGAACGACTGTCGCGAGCCCGCCGGCACCCAGCGCGCGGGTGCCGCTGAACAGCAGGCCGCTGAGCCCGGGTCCCGTGATGGTGACCGAGTGGACGTCCGGCGCGCTGCCCGCGGCGATCTTCGCGACCGCGCTGCTCGCCTTCTGCATGTCGTCCATCGGCTTCTTGAACATCGACAGCCGACGTTCGAGGCGGGGCAGGCTATCGGGAGCCTTCGCGACCCACTCGGCCGCTGGCCCCGACAAGGTTATGCCAAGCGTGACGACGCCGCCGAAGAACACGAAGATGATGAGCAACGCGGCCATCGTCTTGGGAATGCACAGCCGTGCGAAAATGCGCATGCTGGGCTGCAGCAGCAGGTACAGGACGAAGGCGAAGGCGATCGGCAACACGATCTCGCTGGCGAAGTAGAGCGTATAAAACATCGCCAGGACAAAGATCGCGAGCAGCAGAACCGATTGCAGGTTCTGCGGCAGCGGCATTTCCACGCGCGTTTCAGTGGGGTCGGGCTGGTCCCGCGGACGAGGCCCGTTCAACGCGTCACCATCGGATCGGGACTGATCGGCCATCGCACGCTTCCTGTCTAAGATTACGGGAGGACGACGCAGTGTGAACTGCTCGTGTGCCGCGACGCCCGTGCTGGCAGCGCGGATGCTGCCAGTGTGGTCTTCCCTCTATGTCGTGTCCGGGCCTCGAATGATAACGCCCGTTGTCAAATAATCGTCTGTGGTCAAATCGTCGATTATCGGAGAGCGACCCCCGCGCGACGCCGCCACCGGACGGCCGCGCTCTTGCGCCGCATTCCGTCGTCGCGTATTAGTGCCTCAGATGCAAGTCACTCGCATTTGCATAAGAGATGGTGCGCTGCATGCTCGTCAGCCTGATCATAGTCTTCCGCGAGGTGATGGAGGCCGGTCTGATCGTCGGCATCGTCCTGGCTGCGACCGAGGGCGTCCCCCGGCGCGGGCGCTGGATCGCCGGCGGGATCGCGGCGGGGGTTGCCGGAGCCAGCCTGGTGGCGGCATTCGCCGCTTCCCTGTCCAATGCGTTCCAAGGCGCCGGCCAGGAGGTGTTCACCGCGTCGATCCTGGTTTTCGCGGTGGTCATGCTGAGCTGGCACATCGTGTGGATGTCGCATCACGCACGCACCATGGCCGCCGAACTGCGCCAGGCCGGGCAGGAAGTGCGGCTGGGGCAGCGCTCGCTCGCCGCGCTGGCAGCCGTCGTCGCCGTCGCGGTGATGCGCGAGGGGGCGGAGGTCGTGCTGTTCCTGTACGGCATTGCCGCGGCGTCCAACACCGCCCCGACGTCGATGGCCGCCGGCGGGGTGGGCGGAGTGGCGCTGGCGTGCGTCGTCTCCTGGCTGTTGTATCGCGGCCTGGTCGTCATCCCGCTGCACCGCCTGTTCCGGGTGACGAACGGGCTAATTGCCCTGCTCGCCGCCGGCATGGCCGGGCAGGCGGCGTCAGTGTTGCACGGCGCCGATCTGCTGCCCGGCTGGGGTGAGCAATTGTGGGACACCAGCGCCATTCTCGCCGACGACAGCTTCCTGGGGCGCAGCCTGCACGCGCTGGTCGGCTATTCCGCTCGCCCGTCGGGCATCCAGCTCGCGGCCTGGCTTGCCACGCTGCTGGTGCTGGCGGTCTGCTCCCGCATCATCAGCCGGCCGCGCGCCCGTACGCGGGCCGCCGCGGCGGTGCTGCTGGCCGCGCTGCTGGTGGGTGACCCGCCGGCCCGTGCCGATGAGCTGCCGACGCTGGTGTTCCACAATCACCGCTTCGAACCAGCTCGCATCGAGGTCCCCGCGCACGTGAAGTTCCAACTGAAGGTGAAGAACACCGACGACACCGCCGACGAGTTCGAGAGTACCCAGCTCAACCGCGAGAAGCTGGTGGCGCCCGGCCAGACCATCACCGTGTTCCTTGGCCCGCTCGATCCCGGGGAATACAAATTCTTCGGCGATTTCCATCAGGACACCGCGCAGGGCGTGCTGGTAGCGAAATGACCCGGCGTATTTTTGGACTGGCCGCGGCGCTGGCGCTGCTGGCGACGCCACAGGCGGCGCGCGCGGACTTCCACATAGTGTCGCCGTACGAGATCGACCTCGGCGAGTTGGAAATCGAGCACAACGGCTCTGACACCGTGGATCATCGGCCCGGTATCGGCGGACAGCAGAGTTATACGCTGGAACTCGGCACCGGCCTGACATCGTGGTGGCACAGCGAGATCGAGCTCGGTTTCGACAACGATCCGAGCATGGGCCAGCCGACCCTGCTGACGCAGGTGGTGACGGAAAACATGTTCCAGTTGACCGAACCGGGCGAATACTTCGCCGATCTGGGCTTCTATTTCGAATACGGCCAATCGACCACGCGCGGCAGCGCCGCCGCGGCCAACGAGATTACGTTCGGTCCGGTTATCGCCAAGGACATCGGCCGCACCACTCACACGGTGAACCTGTTCCTCACCCGCCAACTGGGGCCGGACCAGACCAGCTCCGGCCTGGATTTCAGCTACGCCTGGCAAAGCCGCTGGAACCTGTGGGAGCCGCTGTCGCCGGCGTTCGAGATCTACGGCGACGCCGGCACGCTGGGCCGCTTTCCGGGCGTGTCGCAACAGCAACTGCGTGCCGGGCCGGTTGCGGTCGGCTCGCTCAAGCTGAGTGAGATCGGTCTCGGCCATGCCGGGTCGCTGAAATACGAAATTGGTTGGCTGTTCGGTGCCACCCAGGCGACTGCGACCGGGACGCTGCGCTGGCGCGTGGAGTTGGAGATTCCGTTTTGATGCGGCTGTTGTGTGGGGCCGTCGGGCTTTCGGTTCGGGGCTTGGCTCCGCCTTCGCCGGCGCACCTCGGCGCTGGGCGTACATCAAAGTCTAGATTGAACGCGGGTCGCACGCTGTCGCGAGCATCGACTGGGTATCGCGGGTACTATTCCAGACAGGCATCCACCTTCCGCCCACGGTCCAATCCCGACCACACACACAACGTTGCCTATCGGCCGGCAAGACGCGATGCTGCGGCCTCTTCGGGCTGCCCTCCGGCGGGTCCCGGTTTGTGTGGGGCGCGATATGAGCGCGAATGAACTTGCCCCCAGCGGGCGATTATTGTTCCAGGCGGAGGTGTTCGAGGGCGGTCGTTTGCAGCGCCGCCCGCGTCGCGCCGGCGGCGTCGTGGAAGAGCCGGCCCGATCGGTGCCGGTGTTCCGTGATTGCGATGTCCTGGTAGTCGGCGGCGGTCCGTCTGGCACCGCCGCGGCAGTTGCCGCCGCCCGGGCGGGAGCGGACGTCGTGCTGCTGGAGCGGGCGAACCACCTGGGCGGCCTGTCCACCGGTGGGCTGGTGATCTGGATCGACCGCATGACCGACTGGTCCGGTCAACAGGTGATTCGTGGCATCGCCAACGACCTGCTGGACCGGCTTCCCAAGGATGCGGTGGCCGGGCCGCCACGTGGCCTGTGGGGCAGCGCGGACGCTGTCACCGCCGCCTACTGGCGCGAGCGCACCGCCGCGTTCCACGGCGTGGTGACCTGGTCGCCGACGATCGATCCGGAACGCTTGAAGCTGATAAGCCAGGAGATTGTTCTGGAGGCGGGAGTTCACCTGGTGCTGCACGCCTGGGGCGCGGCACCGGCTATGCGGGACGGCCGGGTAGTGGGGGCGATTTTCGAGAGCAAGCAGGGACGCATGGCGGTGCGCGCGGCGGTGACGATCGACTGCACCGGCGACGGCGACATTTTCCATCGCGCCGGCGCGGCCAGCGAGACCGACATCGACACGCGCGACATTCACCATTGCATGAATACGGCCTGGATGTTCGGCGGTGCCGACATGCGGCGTTGGATCGACTTCAAGACCGGCCAGCAGGAGGCGTACGCCACCTTTATGAACCGCGGGCGCGAGTTGTGCGGTGGGCTTTTCGAGCGTCCGTTCGTCTCCTGGCGCAACGATGTTGCGCTGTTCATGGGGCCGCGGCTCGCGGGCTATTCGGCCGTCGATGTCGAGGACCTGACGGAAGTGGAGATCCGCTCGCACCGGCTGATGGCTCAACACCTGGAGGTGTATCGGGCGCATGCGCCGGGATTCGAGACTGCATTCCTGATGTTGTCGGCGCCACAGATCGGCGTGCGGCACGCGCGGCGGCTAGTGGGCGTGGAACGCGTTACGCGCGAAGACTGGGCAAGCGGCGTGGCGCGGCCGGACGAGGTCGGTGTCTCGCCGTCGCTGTCGCCGAAATTCCCCAATGTATCGGTGCCATACGGCTGTCTGGTGCCGCAGAGCCTGGACGGATTGCTGGTGGCGGGACGCGTGGTGTCATGCGATTCTACTAGTCATTCCTTCCTGCGCGAGATACCGCAGTGCTGGCTGACCGGGCAGGCGGCAGGTGCTGCGGCGGCGCAGGCCGTGGCACAACGCGTCGCGCCGCGTGAGGTGTCGATCGAACGGCTGCAAGCCGAGTTGGTTAGGCAGGGCGGGCTGGTACGAGCCATGGCCGCTGTCGCCGCTGAATGATACCAGTCTGCGAGTGGAATGAGTGGTTGCACCGACCGAGCGTGCTTGGGGTCTAGCCCGGCCGTGGCGGGTTGGGACGGGGCGAGCCGGTACGTCAATCCATTCCGCTGATAGGCATTAAACTAGCCGACTGCCGGCACGGCTTGCCCAAGCCCGGCCACCCCAAACAAGAACGGGGAGGCAGTGCCTCCCCGTTCTTGTGTCTTGACCGGCAAGCTCACACTCAGGTCGAATAATCAGAGAACGCCGCCCCGGCAAACCGTGCGCGATAGTCGGTGCGGACGTTGACCAAAGCCACCATGCCCTCGTCCACCTTGGCCTGCGCACGCTCCAGCGCCGGGCGTATTTCTTCCGGCTGCGTGATGTACTCGCCATAGCCCCCAAGCGCCTCGCACATCTTGTCGAACCGCACATACCCCAGATCACGGCCGGGCTTCTCGCGCTTCGGATCGCCGGTCCAGCCGCCGTTCAGGCTGATCACGATAAGGATGGGGATCTTGTGGCGCACCGCCGTGTCGATCTCCATGGCGTTCATGCCCATTGAGCCGTCACCGTGCACCACGATCACCTGCTTGTCGGGGCAGGCGACCTTGGCGCCGATGCCGAACGGCAGGCCGACGCCCATCGTGCCGAACGGACCAGAGTTCAAACGATGGCCGGGGGAGAAAGTCGGCATCGTCTGCCGGCCGTAGTTCAGCGTCTCCTGCCCGTCGACGCACAGGATGGCGTCGCGCTTGGCAAAGTTCTTGATCTCCTCCAGCATGCGCACCGGATGGATGTCGCCGTCCTCGGCATACTTGTTGGCGCCGGCGGCGTTGCGCTTCGCCGTCTCGCCCTCCGCCAGCTTCTGCCGCCAGGTCTTGTAGGTGTCGGCGTTGACCTTGCCCTTGATGCCGTCAAGCAACTGGCCGAGCACCGCCTTGCAGTCGCCGACGATCGGGATGTCGACGTAACGCGCGGCCGAGGAGATTTCCTCCGGGCAGATGTCGATCCGCGCGATTTTTGCCCCCGGCCCGAAGCGCGGCGGCGAGGCGTGGCCAATGATGTAGTTCATCCGCGTGCCAAGCACGACGATCAGGTCGGCGTCGCGGAATGCCGAAGACCGCATCGACAGGTAGGAGCACGGATGGTCATCCGGCACCACGCCGCGGCCCTGCGGGGTGGTGTAGAACGGGATGCCGGCGGCCTCGACGAACGCCTGCATTTCGGCCCAGGCGCGCGACCAGATCACACCGGAACCCGAAACGATCAGCGGTTGTTTTGCTTCCGCAAGGGCCTTCACCAGCGCATTGACCTGACGCGGATCGCCGAGCGGGCGGCTGTCCATGATCGGGCGACCGGCATAGCTCCAGTCGACCAGGTTCTCATCGATCTTTTGGTACAGCATGTCGCCTGGGCAATCGACGTAGACCGGGCCGGGCTTGCCGGTAATCGACTTCTGCAGCGCGAAGTTGATCTGCTGCGGGATGCGCTTCAGGTTGATCAGGCGGTCGACATACTTGTTGCAGCCGCGCATCAGCTCGACCTGATCGATCTCCTGGAACACCTGGCGGCCGAACTGGCTGAGCGGGCTGGAGCCGCCGAGCGACACCACCGGGCAGCAATCGACCAGAGCATTGGCGACGCCGGTGATCAGGTTTGTCACGCCCGGACCCGAGGCCGCCATGCAGACCGAGGGTACCTGCCGCAGCCGGCTGTACGCTTGGCACATGAAGGCGGCAGCTTGCTCGTGGCGGACATCGATCATGCGGATGCCCTCCTTGATGCAGGAGGCCTCGGTCAGCAGCATCGGTCCGCCCATGATGTAGAAGATGTCTTCGATGCCTTCTTTCTTCAGGCAGCGGGCGATGATTTCCGAACCGGTCAGATCTGCCATGTCGATGTCTCCTTGTTCGTATCGTTACGTCCGGGTTCCTGGCGTTATGTCCAGTGGTCGATGCCGGGTCCAAGCCCCATGGGCGTTAGGATGCGCCAGGGCCGGGGCATGGCGTTTTCCCCCTCCCCTTAGAGGGAGGGGGTTTGGGGGGAGGGGTTGGTGCCAGTATGAAACGGAGAGTTCACACCGCGCCGACCCCTCCCCCCAACCCCCTCCCTCAAGGGGAGGGGGAGAATATTTGTCATCCGTTGCCCGGTGCGGTCGGCAGCGTCAGATGATGCCGTCGGTCTTCAACGTGCCGATGTCGTCGCGACTCATATCCAGCCAACTCTCCAGCACGTCCTCGTTGTTCTGGCCAAGCAACGGCGCGGGGCGCAGGGTCGGCGGGCGGCCGGAGAAACGTGCCGGCCAACTGGTCATCTTGTAGGTGCCGATCACCGGATGCTGCACGGTCTGCATGACGCCGCGTTCCTCGAATGTCGGGTCATTCAGCAACTCCGCGGTGTCAAGTACCGCACCGGCCGGAATGCCGGCGCCGCCGATGATGCGCATCGCCTCGTGTTTGTCATGCTTGATGGTCCACGCGGCGACCATGGCGTTGACCTCGGCCTCGTGCTCCACCCGGCCCTCGGCGGTGTCGTAGCGTGGGTCGCCAACCAGTTCCTCGCGTCCGATCACCGCCAGCAGGCGCCGCCAATGCTCGGGATTGGCGCGGCTTGTATACACATAGACGTAATCGTTCGGCCCGCCGCCCTTGGTCGGATACAGCCCCATCGGCGGGTTGCGCGACAGCACGCTGCCGGAGCCCGCGCGGCGCGCCGCCTTCCCGGTGGTAGTTGTCGAGGCGAAGGCGCCCCGGGTGTATTGCAGCATCGCATCCTGCATGGCGATCTGGATGTGCTCGCCCTGCCCGGTACGGGTGCGGCGATACAGCGCGGCCAGAATTGAGATGCATGTCAGCATGCCGGTGCCGGTGTCGCCGATCGTTGGGCCGGGCTTCAGCGGCGGGCCATCGACCTCGCCGGTGATGCTCATGTTCCCGCCGCAGGCCTGCGCGATCATGTCGAAGGCGAGATTTTTCTCGAACGGGCTGCCGGCGCCGAAGCCCTTCACCTGCGCGTAGATGATCGAGGGATTGATGGCGCGCACCACGTCGGCGCCGAGGCCCAGACGCTCCACCGCGCCCGGCGCAAAGTTCTCGATGAACACATCGGCCTTGCGCACCAGGTCCTTGACCAGGTCAAGGCCGCGTGGCGATTTCAGGTTGACGGTGATGGATTTCTTGTTGGCGTTGTATTGCAGGAAGTAGTGCGCGTCGTGGCCCTTCTGCTGCGGGTTGATACCGCGGCCGGGATCGCCAGCGCTCGGGTTCTCCAACTTCACCACCTCGGCACCGAGCCAGGCCATTGCCTCGGTGCATGAGGGGCCTGCCTCGAACTGCGTCAGGTCGATGACCCGCACGCCTGTGAGACAGTTATCGCCAGCGCTTGCCTGCATCGGTCGCCACTCCTCCTGTTCCGGTCTACTGCCCGAATGCCTGGCAGCTTACGCCCGGGGTGGCGGGGCGTCGAGGGTTGGGCGAATGGGGTGGTGGCAGGACGGTGTCGATGCGGTTCACGAATGTTGTCGATCAGTTATGGCCTTGCCTGACCCGGATATCCGTTGCGGCGCCGTGCTGAACAGATGGCCGCGTCAGCCCGGCCATGACGCAACGCGATCGTGGAGGAGACGCCGATCAGGTTTCCTCGCCAAAAGCCCGCCGGCGCAGATCCTTCAGCTTGTCGTCGCCGTGTGGCGTCTGCGGATCAATCTCCAGCAGTTTCTTCCAGGCGGCGTAGGCACCTTTCCAGTCCTGCCGGGATTCAGCGATCGCGGTGAGCGTGCGCAGCGCGGCGAAATCACGCGGCTGGCGCTGCAACGTCTGCTCGATATCGGCGATGGCGCCCTGGCTGTCGCCGGCGGCGAAACGCGCCCGGGCGCGCTGGTGATACGCCTCCGCCAGGGTCGGATCGAGCGTGATCGCGTCGGTGAAATCCTGGATCGCCTCCTGACTGGCGTCGCCCTGCATCTCACGCGCGCCGCGGCTCATCAGTAGCGTCACGACAGGCGAACCAGCCTGGATCAGCCGCTGCATGATCTGCTGCTCCAGCGGCGCCGCTACCTCGGCGCTCGGCGCGGCCTTCAACGCATCGAGCAACCGATCGAGCGCCGCAGCACGCTCGGCAGGCGTCTGCGCCACCGCCTGGGTGGTGGAGATCAGCAGCAGGAAAAGCCAGCGTCGCATGCCGCATGCTGACGCCGCCAAACCCGCCGACGCAAGCCCATCGCCCAAAGGAAGCAAAGCCGGGGCTTTGCCCAGGACCCCACCAAGGGGCGCTGCCCCTTGGATCCCCGCCAAGGGCGAGCCCTTGGAACCCGCCCGTTGATTGGGGCGAGGGGAGAGGGGGTCTGCGCTGCCGTTAGCGTGCCGGCGCGATCGCGCCGGCACGCTAACGGCAGCGCAGACCCCCTCTCCCCTCGCCCCAATCAAAATGGATGGAGTCCAGAGGCTCCGCCTCTGGTGGGGGTCCAGGGGGCAACGCCCCTGGCGGGTTTCAGGGCAGAGCCCTGACCTTGCTTATTTCGGCGACGGCAGTGCGCGGCAGTGCGGCCGGCGGCGGGCCGCCGGCCATCCAGTCGAGCAGTTCGACCGTGTGTAACACTGGGATGCCGTCGCCTGACAATTGGGTGATGCAGCCGATATTGCCCGCGGCGATCAGGTCGGGCTGGGTGGCGTGCAGATAGGCCAGTTTGCGGGCGCGCAGCCGTGCGGCGATGTCCGGTTGCAGCAGGTTGTAGGTGCCGGCCGAGCCACAGCAGATGTGCGGCTCGGCTGGCTCGACGATGGTGAAGCCGGCGCGGCGCAGCAGGGTTTTTGGTTGCGCGGTGATTTGCTGGCCGTGTTGCAGGCTGCAGGCGGCGTGGTAGGCGACGGTCAGGCCGGGTGGCGGACGCGTCGGCGTGTAGTCGATCCGGGTCAGGAATTCGCTGATGTCGAGTGTCAGGGTGGCGATGCGTTCGGCGGCCTCGCGCAGGGGATCGTTGCGGAACAGGAAGCCGTAGTCCTTCACCACCGTGCCGCAGCCGGAGGTGTTGATGATGATTGCGTCAAGGCCGGGTGCGTCAAGGCCCGAGGCGTGCGGGCCGGCGCCGTCGATTTCGCGGGACCATGCCTGGATGTTTGCGCGTGCCGCCGACATCGCGTCGGCGTGGCGCCCCATGTGCTGGGTCAGTGCGCCGCAGCAACCGGCGCCTTGCGCGACCACCACCTCCACGCCCATCCGTGTGAGCAAGCGGATGGTGGCGTCGTTGATGGACGGCGCAATCACCTGCTGGGCGCACCCCGCCAGCAGCGCCACGCGGGCGCGGCGCGGGCCCTGGGCCGGGTGGGTACGCGGGGTTTCCGCAGCGCTGGGTGGCGGCAGGCGCGCCGGCAGCAGCGCGAGCATCGCGCGCAGGCGGCGGGTGAACGGGCTCGTGGCTGGGATGATGCGGTTTAGCAATGGGCGGGCCGCGCGGCCGGCGAGCAGCCCGGCGCGGAACAGCCAGGGGCGCGGCAGCACCGTGGCCAGCACGGATCGCAGCAGCCGTTCGTGCCAGGGGCGGCGATAGGTTTGCTCGATATGGGTCCGCGCATGATCGACCAGATGCATGTAGTGCACGCCGGACGGGCACGTGGTCATGCAGGACAGGCAAGACAGGCACCGATCTATGTGGCGGGCCTCGAGTTCGCCGGCGGGGCGGCCGGATTCCAGCATGTCCTTGATCAGGTAGATGCGGCCGCGCGGGCTATCGAGTTCGTCGCCCAGCAGCAGGAAGGTCGGGCAGGTGGCGGTGCAAAAGCCGCAATGCACACAGGTGCGCAGCACCTGGTTGGAGGCGGCGATGTCGGGGTCGCGCAATTGTTCCGGGGTGAAGGTGGTCTGCACCGATCAGCCGCCTCTTGCTCTGCGCTCGGCTGTCTCACGGTCCCGCGCCCTGGCTGCCCTCTGCGAGTTTCGGTACAGCGGCATCGACGCGGCCACCCAGAGGATTGCGATAACCAGCAGTACCCAGGAGAGCCACACGATGTGCACACCGGCGATCGCCAGCGCGATCATGAAGAACAT
Organism: uncultured Alphaproteobacteria bacterium; assembly: GCA_963826975.1. Classification (GTDB taxonomy): domain Bacteria; phylum Pseudomonadota; class Alphaproteobacteria; order Acetobacterales; family Acetobacteraceae; genus Palsa-883. The sequence goes on from CAWGZJ010000005.1 coordinate 553,970, forward strand.
GAAAGCGGCGGAACCAGCCAGCATTGGAAAATACCGATTCACGATCCGCCGGTACGGCCAAGCCGACAGGTAGGCAATCCAGCAGATGACGAACGCGGCCAACCATATCAGCAGGATCAAGGAGGTGGGAACCATCGCGTAATTCGCTATAGCCCGGCGTAGAGCCGGCCGGGGTTAAGGATGCCGTGCGGGTCGAATGCGGCCTTCACGCGCCGGGTGATGCGCGCCAGCGGCTCGGCTTCCGGCGGGACCACGTCGACCGCGACACGCAGGGCATCCGGAGCGCGCAGCAGGGTCCAGGTGCCGTGCGCGGCGCGGGCGGCTTGTTCCACCACGCCGTGGGTGTTGGTGTCGGCTGGGCCGGCGAGCCAGACCAGACCGCCGCCCCAATCGAGGAAGCCTTGCACGCCGGCATCGGCGACGGCACACAGCACCGCCGGGCCGGCGGAGGGGCGGACGGAGACGCGCCAAATGGCAGCCGATGGCGGCGCCGGCAATGGCAGCGCGCTGCCCACGGCGCGCCAGACGGCGCGGGAGGTGGCGTCGTCAAGGATCCGCGCGTCGGCGAACGACGTCAGTTCCGCGCGTAGGCAGGCGGTGCGGTAGGCGACTGACGGAGGAAAATCCTCGATGCGCAGCAGGGTGGCCGATCCGCTGGCTCCGCCCAATGCGGGCACCAGGGACGCGTCGGGCAGCCAGGCGGCGGCCGACACGCCATAAGGCGACCCTAGGCCGGCGGACAATGCGGCGACCCCGCGTGGCGCGTCGAGGCCTGGCAGGACGAGCGTGCCGGTGCTCTCCGGCGCGGGCAGGACTTTCAGGGTGACCTCGGTGATGACTGCGAGCGTGCCGTGGCTGCCGGTGAGCAGCTTGCACAGGTCGAGGCCGGTGACGTTTTTCAGGACGCGTCCGCCGGAGTGGATCAGTTCGCCGGAGCCATTCACCGCTCGGATGCCCATGACGTGGTCGCGCATTGCGCCCCAGGCGACGCGGCGCGGGCCGGACAGGTTGCTGGCGACGATGCCGCCGATGGTTTGGGGGCTGGCGTTCGCCTTTGGGCCATTGCTGTTGAGCAGCACGGTCAGCTCGGGCGGCTCGGCGATCAGGTGCTGGCCGTTTTCGCCGAGTGCCGCCTCGATCTCCGGCAGGGGGGTGCCGGCGCGGGCCGAGATGATCAGCTCCTTGGGGGAATAGAGCGTGATGCCGGTGAGGCCGGCAGTGCTGATGCGACGCGCCGCCTGGACCGGGCGTAGCATGCCCAGTTTGGTCCCGTTGCCGCAGACCAGCAGCGGCTCGCCCGCTGTCGCAACGGCGGTGATGGTGGCGGCGATCGCGGATTCATCCAAGCTGGCAGATGTCTCAATCATGCATCGCCTGACGCCTGCCCGCAGCGCGTGTGGTTCACACCCGACAGACGCAAGTTCACTGACTTATCCCGCATCCGTGCCACCCAGGCCAGAGGCTGCGCAGACGATGCTCATCGCTTGCCTAGGGCCAACTTTGTGTTTCGCGAACACGACCGGAGTAGGGGAGCAATGCCTACGGTTGCTCAGGCACGGTAAATCGAGTGATCCGATACCAGCCGTCAGGTCGCAGTTCCGGCCGCTTCTCGCACAATTCAATCATTTGAAACTCACGACGCTCGATCCGCCCGTTGGCTTCGATAACCAGCTCATCCTCGTCGTCTGAGCACCAGCATTCATCAGGTTCGGTTTCCCCCGGTTCGGGCACCCTCCAGCAGTCCAGGACGAATCGCCTGTCGGCGCCGGTCTTCATGGTCATCCCCCTACCCCCTGCGTTTTACCCTTCTTCCGAGCCTGCGACTGTTGCCGCGCCATCGTGGATGCTTGCGCCTTCAGCGCCGCCAAGTCAGCGGCGAGGGCGTCGTCAATGCCGTCCTCCACCTCATATCGCGCGGCAAGTTGCCGGGCGCGACCGAATTCATGCGCATTGATTGCCGCCCGCACGGCGCCGCACCGGGCGATAACACCCTCGTAATCGGCCAGCGGGAGAAGATTGGCGATGCATTCCTCGAGGCGCGACACCTCCAGGAAGGCAGGCCGCGCTTCCGGCGCATTCAGGTCTTCAAGCGTCTCGGCTCGACGGATCGCCTCTGTCACCAGCGGATACAGGGTTTCAATGTCCATGCTCTAGGCCGTCCTCAACCTGGATCGCGGTGGACCAAGTTCCACGATGCAAGCGACCTTGATTGCCCGGGGATTCTGGTGTCGCCGGACCTGTTCAACCTTTTCGCGCAATCGTCGCTGACCGATGTCCGTCATGTCGACGCCGCTCACCTCCAAGGCAACTGACTGATTGTTGGTATCCACCAGCAACCAATCGGCGTGCTCCTCGCGCTGCGCCCGTCTGCGGACCACCCAACCTCTAACGACGTGGACCAGAGCCAGCGCAATCGCCTCGGCGGCATCCTCCGTAACCCTGTGGAAGTCGAGGTGGTCGCCGCTCGCATCCGAGTCCGCAGACCAATACAAAGCCCCCTGTTGCCGCCGGTCGTCAAACGCAGTTTCGAAACTCACGCCGGGTAGGTGGCCGTGCCGGGCAAGCCCAACCGCCGCCTTATGGGCGCAATCTGCACCGGTGGTCGGGGCCAGACGCGGGTGCATCACGAGAAGCCTACTCACATCGATATCCATTCCCCCCTACGCCGCCTCGTGCAGCGGGAACACCTTGGCGGGGTTGAGCAGCCAGTCTGGGTCGAATGCCGACTTGATGCGGCGCATCTGGTTCAGCTCGATCTCGCTGAACTGCACGCCCATCAGGTCGCGCTTTTCGATGCCGACGCCGTGCTCGCCGGTCAGGCAGCCGCCGACCTCGACGCACAGCCTCAGGATGTCGGCGCCGAAGGTTTCCGCCGCGTGGAAGCTGGCGGGATCGTTGGCGTCGAACATGATCAGCGGGTGCAGGTTGCCGTCGCCTGCATGGAAGATGTTGGCGACCTGCAGGCCGCAGGCGGCGGACATCTCGCCGATGCGGCGCAGCACGTCGGGCAGCCGTGAGGTGGGGATGACGCCGTCCATGCAGAGATAGTCGGGGCTGATCCGCCCGATGGCGCCGAACGCACCCTTGCGGCCCTTCCAGATCGCCGCGGACTCCTCGGCCGACTGCGAGACCCGCAGGCTGGTCGGGGTGTGGCGCTCGCAGATTTCGCGGATGCGGGCGAGCAGCGCGTCCTGTTCGGTGGTGCTGCCTTCCACCTCGATGATCAGCATCGCCTCGGCGTCCATCGGGTAGCCGGCGTGAGCGAACGCCTCGCAGGCGTGGATCGCCGGGCGGTCCATGAATTCCAGTGCCACCGGGATGATGCCGGAGCCGATGATGGCATCGACGCAGGCGCCGGCGATCTCGTTGGAGGGGAATGCCGCCAGCATGGCGCGGGCACCTTCCGGGGCGTGCAGGATGCGCACGGTGACTTCGGTGATGACGGCGAGCTGGCCCTCGCTGCCGGTCAGCAGGCCGAGCCAGTCGTAGCCCGCGGCGTCGAGATGGGCGCCGCCGAGGTCGATGATCTCACCCTTTATGGTGACCAGCTTCAGACCGAGGAGGTTGTTGGCGGTGACCCCGTATTTCAGGCAGTGCGCGCCGCCGGAGTTCATGTTGACGTTGCCGCCAATCATGCAGGCGAGCTGGCTGGACGGGTCCGGGGCGTAAAAGAAGCCGCGGGCGGCAACGGCGGCGGTGATGCCGAGGTTGGTGACGCCGGCCTGCACCACGGCGCAGCGGTCGGTGTAGTCGATGTCCAGGATGCGGTTCATCCGCATCAGGCCGATGACGACAGCGTCGGCCAGCGGCAGCGCTCCGCCGGACAAGGAGGTGCCGGCGCCGCGCGGAATAACGCGCACGCCGTTGGCGTGGCAGTAGCGCAGGATGGCCGCGACCTGCTCGGTGGTGTCGGGCAGGACGACGGCGAGCGGCGGCTGGCGGTAGGCGGTCAGGCCGTCGGTCTCGTAGGGCTTGAGGCGGATCGGCTCGCTGATCAGGCCGTCGGCGGGCAACAGCGCGGCGAGGCCGGCGATGATGTCATCGCGTCGGGCCATGATGTCGGGTTTGGGATCGGGGAGCCGCATGCGCGCCTTCTGCTGGATGCCGGTGCTGGGCGATCTGGGCGGAAGATGGGACGGGACGCGCGGGCAGGCAAGGCGGAGCGGGCCGCTTGGGCGGATGTCGGGGTAGGTATCAGGCGCCGGCGATCAACCCCAAGGGGATCAGCCCCAAGGGGATCAGCCCTGGCGGCACTTCATCCGGGGGTTCTTCTTATTGATTACGTAGACCCGGCCGTGGCGGCGGACCACCCGGCAGTTCTTGTCGCGCACCTTGGCGGACTTCAGGCTGTTGCGAATTCTCATGTCGGGGGCCTTGGCGGCGGAAGCGAGGGCGGGAAATAGGGGGGGTGGCGGGGACTGTCAAGCTGGATGGCGGCCGCGGGTGGGGTGACGGCGTTGGGGATTTTTGGCGTTTGAACGCTGCGCTGACGCTCACGAGTAGAGCCAGAGGTCATCCCCGCGGCATGGTGTCGGGCGTTGAGCGGCATACCGGGGCAGCCGGAGAGTGGACGGCGCAGGTGGGCCGGCCAGGGCCTTGTATCCGGTCAGGGCCTTGTATCCGGTCAGGGCCTTGTATCCGGTCAGGGCCTTGTATCCGGTCAGGGCCTTGTATCCGGTCAGGGCCTTGTATCAGGCCCGGGGGTCGTCGCGCCCTGCGGTGCCGCACGCCAGCCAAAGGACATTGCACATATGGCGTAACACGAGCGGCTGGGCTGCGCCTGCTCCGTGACTTCCGTTATTATTGTCGGAAATCTTTACAGTCTTAACATTGATATTTCTAATACGTAATATATACTCGTTGATTTCGCTGCAAATCGCCAGGCGGTACACAGATTGCATGCCATCGTATGCACCCAACGGGAGAGGCAAAGGAGGAAGCGGTGACACTGGGAATTGCAGCGTGCGGCGCCGAAGTCCGGTTCTCGTCTGCGGTGGTTTGGTGTTGGCCTAATTGTCTTCTCCGTGCTGACGATGAACACCGCGATGGCGGGAGCCATCATCAACCCGGGTTCAACTTTCACTGGCGGTAGCTTATCGGCCCTGGCGGTTTCATTGTATTTGCCAGCGACCCGCACCGCGATCGCAAGTTCCCCGGTCGCGGCGAACTTTTACACGCCCGGTGGTGTTCTCGCCGGAACGGTCGCGTTGACAACGAATGCAACTGGCGGGATCAGCCTGCCTCCGCCGCCCATACCGGCAGGAGCAACGGCCGACGGAGGCTACGTCAAACTGTCCGTGGGCCCCTATGGTATACCGCCCAGGCCTCCTCTCAAGGTCAGCTGGTCCACGAGCGCCTGGACATTTCTTGGGCTTAGCACCGGGTTTCAGATCGATCCACTTGGTTTGCCCGGCGTGACCCCCAATCAGAGTTGGAATTTCGTGAACCCCACTGGCGCGTCTGGGACATTGACGTTACTGCACTCGAGCGTCATCCCACCGCAGCAGGACACGTTCTATTCCAGCAACTTCGATCTTTCATATTCGTTAGTCAGTTCCGGTGTGTACGCCGCTTCGATCACCGGAAACGACAGCTATATCCAACTTGTGGACTCGAATTCTCTTGCGGCTCCTGAACTTGCGGACAACGCTCTGATCGCGTTCGAGGATGGTTCCTCCTTCGGCACGATCCAATATCTTACGTCAACGACCGGGACCTTTGACTTCTCGGCGATCGGCATGAGCGGCACCTGGTCTTATAACTCGGGCGCGAATTTCACGACGGCCACAGTTACCAGCGCCGAGCCTTTCGACGCTCTGGCCATTGCCTCAAGCGAAGTCCCTGAGCCCTCCACTGTCACTTTGGTCGGCACGGGTGTTATAGGGTTGCTTGGCTGCACCTGGCGGAGGTCACGCTATAGCATCATGCAACGGTAGTGCGCTTCGTGACAGCGGTGGCGGGCCGAGCGGGCCGCCAGGAACTGCCATACCGCAATGACGGGCTGAATATGCTGTCGAAACAGCATTTTGTGACGGTCTATGCATGATAACTACGCACCATCACTTTATAGATCTTTATTGTTGACGAATGCTAAATCGTCACGTTACAGTTCAGCCACTCCAGTATCTGTCGGCGGCTTGGCACAATTGGTCGGCGCTCCAGTGGCATGCGCAGCGTGCGCAAAACGGATCGCTTACCGTTCGAACGGTGGTTGAACGCTGATTTAGCTGGAGATCGTCCCACTCGCAGGAGTGAAGATCATGCCCGCACGTTGCCGGTATTTGCTCGTATCCTTCGTCGCGTCGTCACTTCTGTCCGCGACGGCCCAGGCCGGTCCGACCAGCACACTGGGAAAGGTCGGGGAGGGTGTGGGTTGCGTCGGCGTCGCGGGCGTGTCGGCCCTGGGATTGCTGGCCGACGGCGTTATATTCGCCACGGTGGGCGTGGAACTGGTTGGCGGGGTCGGATACGGCGTGCTGACGGCTGGCGATCCGCCGGACACCGTCAACTACGCGATCCAAGCCAACGAGCCGTTCCTGGTTCCCACCGTGCCGACAGAGGCCGGTGAGCCTGCTGCGTATTACAGTGCCGAGACAAAGTACATCGCCGCTGCCAGCGCTTTGGTACAAACGTCCAAGGATATCTTCGATACCGTCGATCGGCTTGCCGGGGCCAAACTGGTCGGAACGGCGACCGATGTCGCCAATCAAACTCTGTGGCTCAATCAGTTTGCCGCCCAAGCGGTTCAGCAATACCAGCAATCGCAAACAGTGCTGCAAGCCTACGCCGCGGAACTCGCCGCGGACTATCCCAGCATCGACAACACCGCTCCGACGGAAGCTGAAGTGGTTGCCGTCGCGACTGACGAAGCGGCGGGCAATTTTCCCACGGAAGAGCAGTCGCTGATCACCGCATGGCAACTTACGTCGGACGAGATCGGGTTTTGCGAGACCTGCTTCGCAAACGCGATCGCCGCGCTGCAGAACGATCCCAACCCGCTGACGCTTGGGCAAGACCTTACCCTCGTGTCGACGATCCAGCAGGTTCCCGAACCTGCCAGCGCAGCCTTGCTGCTCGGCGGCCTCGCGGGCCTTGGCGTATTCCGCCGCCGCGAGGCCGTCTGATCGCAATCGACAGGGCGCCCTGCAAGAATATCCGAGGGGAAGGCCGGTAGTGTCGCGGTTTGCAACCGGCGCCGGCGCGCCGTGCGAAACTGCGTTACCCGCAAGCCGTTGCGGACAGATCGGCGGCGAACCGGTCGTGCGGCAGCATTGACGCCGACACCGCTCGGGCCATTTGCGTTCGGTTGCGGTTGCATTTTGCGTCGACCCAGTGGCTGGCTCTCGCGCCGTGCACGCTACGCCGGGCCTTGATCGCGGCGTGCACGCATTCGGTAGCGCCCGAATTGGCCGGTCGGTTTCTGGCGCCGGTGCGCATGCCGATGCGAGGGAAGATAACTAACCCCTTGCACGCCAGGATCGCAGATGACCCCATCACAGCCCCCTGCCCCGCGCCGTCGCGGGACAGTCACGCTGTCGGCGCATGCTTCCATACCACGTCTTGCCGCACCGCAGCCTGCCACCAGACGCTAGGCCCTGTCGGGCGTTCGTGCGGGGGGCGGCGGGAAGATGGACCGCGACGGCGGCATCAGAGTGGAGGTGTGCGCCCCAGCGTCTGCCGCGGGGTGAGAGGGCGGAGCCGGACGCACATTCCGCGCTCCAATCCCATGAACCGTGAGAAACCGACATCTGCGAGACTGTCGCGCACCTGGGGCGGCGCGCGTCCTGGCCTCTGCCATGGGGTGAAAGGGCGGAGCCGCATGCACATTCTGCGCTCCAATCCCATGAACCGTGAGAAACCGGCGGCGATGGTGGCGACCCATACCGCAGCCTCTTACGCGCCGCCCCCTCCCCCCAACCTCGGTCGGCCGAAGCAGGTAGCCACCCGGGCGGACTGCGACCTGGATCGTCGTCCCATCTTGTACGACCGCGCGGCGTGGAGCGGAGAGCGGGTGATTTTCGAGCTGATGGACCCAGAGCACGCGACGAGGCTACCGGCGGCCTCGTCGTCATGACCACAAATACCGCCATGACCACGAATACCGACGCGGCGATGACCGGGCGACACAATCGGCAGCCAGCCCATCCGCTAGGCAGCCAGTTCGACCGCTCCGTCGATGATCTGTTCCAGCTCGGCCACCAGATCGGGCGAGGCGCGATACAACGGCACATGGCCACGCAGCAGGGTCTGCGCGCTGCGCTTATAGGCGGCCTTGCGCACCTGCAACCCATCGGCGCCTAGGCGCGCCTCCACCGTCGCGGCCAGAATCCCCGCCGGGTTTTCGATATCGACGCAGGTCTCTGCGAAATCGCCGCCCGGCAGCGCGAGGCCCCGCGCCTGCTCATGCGCGATCGAGCCCTCGATCAGTGTCGCAGCGGCCAGGCAGCACCCGCCGGTTACCGCCATCGAGCCGTGCGCCGCCTGCGGGGTGAAGTAGCGCACGCTGATATGACCCGTGCCACGCGGCGGCCCAACGATGCAGACCTTCGGCACGGTCTCGCTCTGCGCGAGCTGCCCGGCGGTCATTTTCGAACCGTCTCGATTTGCCAGGCCCATCAGCAGGCCGGCCGCCACCCAGACCTCACGCAACGCAGCCTTGAAGTCCTGATCGGCGTCCAACGCCGCGGGCGGCTCGGTCGCGGTCTTGCCGAAGTCGGCGGCGCGGGCAATCACCATCGGCACCGCGACATCCACACAGGACACGTCGTGCCCGGCGACGCGGTCGAGCGAACGGCCGGTCGGCAACAACCTGCCGGTCTTGGCGCCGGCCGGATGGTGCAGAAACAGATCGACCGCCGGGAAGGCACCGTCCACGCCAGGGATCTCGGCGGTGGTGGCGGCACCATGCACGCCCAGACGCATCCGCGAGCCGACGATAGCGCCGGTGTTGGTGTTGCGGATCTCGATCTCGAACTGCCCGGGCGCGTGCATTCCGGCCAGTCCGGTGTCGAGCGCCCACAGCGGCAGCGCCGCGGACATGTTGCCGCAGTTGACGCTCCAGTCGATCGCCGCCTTGTCGGCGGCAAGCTGAGCCAGCGTGCTGACCATCCGCACCCCACCGGCACCGTCCGGCTCAAGGTCCGCGAAGAACACCTTGTTGGAGGTCGGCGCGCCACGGCCGAGACCGGTGATTTGCCGGTTGCCGCGACGTTCGTCCTCCAGCGGCAGGCCCATCAGATGGCGCAACAGTTCCTCGCGCAGCGCACGGTCGGTGGGGGCATAACGCTCCCAGATCACCAGGCCGGTCGAGGTCCCGCCACGCATATGGTGCAGCGGGAATTCGATGATGCCGCCGCGCCAGCGGGGCGCCAATTCCGGCAGTGCGGGAAGACGGTCGAGCGACATGACGAGACCTCCAACACCGGGGCAGCGGCCTGCGATCAGCCTATCACGGGATGCCGCAATCCGTGGCATCCCGCAACTGATCGGGCCAACAACAATATGTCAGCCAGCGAAGCTCTTTCGCAGATCGACCAGGCACACGAATATGGCGCGCCGCGGATCGAAGGGAAGATCCTGAATTCCAAATCGAGCATAAAACCCCTGCACGTTGTCGTCCAGCGGGTGCGTCATTACACCTACGAGCGTCGATGGTTTCGAACGCAACCAACCATGACGGATGGCCGTACCGGCCGACCATCCGACCGATCAATACCCCAACTCCCAATCGATCACGTTCCGCAATGGCACCCCGTCCAGATACGCCCGCAAATTCTCACAGAAGATGTCGATCGCCCCGTGCCGGTTCTGATCGCTGCCGCCCGAGACATGTGGCGTGATCAGCACTCGCGGATCCCGCCACAGCAACTCCGGCGGCGGGCGCTCGAACTCGCCGTTGTAGACATCCAGCACGACGCCCCGCAGATGCCCGCGCCCGAGTGCATCGGCCACCGCCGCCTCGTCCATGATCTCGCCGCGCGCGACGTTGACCAGCACGGTCCCGGGCTTCATCACCCCTAGCGCGGCCGCGCCAATCAACCCGGTGGTCTCCGGCGTCCATTGGCAGCACACCACCACGAAATCGCTCTCGGCCAGGAACCGGTCCAGGTCGCCGGCGCCGCCGACCTGCTGGAAGCCCGGCGGCAGCCCCGACGCGGGCTCGGGATGCCGCCTGGTGCCGATCACGCGCATGCCCAGCGCGGCGGCCAACCGGCCGACCTGGCGGCCAATTCCGCCGGCGCCCACCACGCACACGGTCTTGCCTTCCACCAACAGCGGCCGATAGGCGCGATGGTCGAACCGAGCCATCTCCCGATCCAGCACCGCCCGGTGCAGGCCCTTGGCGAAGAACAGGATGCCGGCGATCGCGTATTCCGCCATGGCCAGCGTGTTCCCCGCCCCGCGCGAGGTCGTTACCACCACGTCGCTGCCCCACAGGTCGCCCAGGCGCAAGTTACTCGCCCCCGCCGGACGCTGGTGGAACCACTTCAGCCGCGGCGACCGCGCCCGCAGATCCAGCGGAAACGGCCAGCCGCCCAGGATCACCTCCGCTTCCGCAAGCACGCGGTCGCGGTCCCCACGCGTGCCCGTCCCGGTCGCGCCCGGCAGCAGGTAGCGTTGGGTGGAGTCCTCGGGCCAGGTCTCGCGGATTTCGCCATCGAACCAGCCGCCCGCGTCGACCAGGCGCACCGCCGGATCGACCGCCTCGATCCTGGCCCGCTCATCGGTGCTGACAGGCTGAATACAGAGCAAATCGACCCTTCGCATGGATACCCCTCTGAACCGCTCGACGCCGCGCTGCTGCCCCATCCCGCGCACCTGAATATGCGCGTCCGGCGACGCAGCATACCACGAGGTCCGCCTGAGCCGGCTTCTTCGCAGGCGCGACCACGGGTTATGTCATCGGTCTCGGCTGGCTCAACATGATACAATCGGCACGAGTCTTGTGATGTTAGATAATAACCCCAGGTAGTAACACTGGACGCTAACACACCCCTGACATGGGAGAACATCCGGTGCAAGATGCAACAAATGACGAGTTTGACACAGCAGGCATTAACCGACCCCCGGCACCCGACGACTGTTTGGCGATCACCGACGAAAACGGTTTGGCAATCACGACCGAGACGGGTGAGTGGCTCTCTGCCGGCAGTATGCAATTCATCACAACAGAGTTGGGTGCTGCCATTACCACTGAGGCAGGCGATGCCATTGACGGCGGAAACCTGCACCTCGTGACAACAGAGACCGGTGACTTCATGACCACCGAGGACGGCGACCCAATCGATGCCGGCAATCGTAATTTTGTGACAACCGAGACTGGTTGCGTCATCACCACCGAAGACGATGACCCAATTATCTGCGACCCTTCCTACAGGTCAGGATCTGCGCCTGATGGCGTGGGCTGACACCTTTGTCATTGACCCGCGACCATCGCTTGCAAACCACGCCACGGTCGACATCGGGCCAAATTGTGCCGTCGCGCGACAGCCCTCTTCGTCCAGAGGCGCTTTTCGCCGAGCAATTGGGCCACAACTCCGACTGATGTTTTGAAAACGGACTTTGGGGACTTCCGCTCCCCTGGTGACCCAGATCGCCAGGACGGCAGCATGCAGGTGCCGACCGGGCCCGCCGACCAAGCCGGCGATTGCCTGAGCTCGGGTTCCACTATACGGTACAGCGTTACAGAAATGTTGGTGTCAGCTCCGACATGCGAAACGCCGACACGCCTCGCGATCCCTACTTGCTCGGCTCTCTGCACAAGGGGCTGGAGGTCATCGACCGCTTCACGCGGCAAAAAAGCTGGAGCCTGGCCGAGCTTGCCGCCGAACTCGGGCAGACCAAACCGACGGTGTTTCGCATTCTGCACACGATCGAGGCGTTCGGGTACCTCCAGAAGGACCCAGAGACCGGTCGCTACTCGCTCGCCATGCGGTTCCACACGCTGGGTTCGGCCGCGGTGCGGCACGAGCAGCTCCGCTGGCAGGCTCTGCCGCCGCTGCAGGACCTGGCGCGGGAGACCGGCGAGACGGTGCATGTCGGCATCCTGTACGATGGCGAAGCGATCTGCGTGCAGGCGGTAGACGGCACGCGGCTGGTTCGCATGCACGCTTTTGTCGGGAAGCGCACACCGGCGCACGCGTCCGCGCTGGGCAAGGTACTGCTGGCGCACCTGCCGGATACCGAGCTGGATAGCGTCATCGATCGCGGCCTGGTCGGCTTCACCTCGCGCACCATCACCACGCCGGCGGCGCTGCGCGAAGCCTTGCACCAGGTGCGCGCGCAGGGCTGGGCGTTGGACGACGAGGAAATGGAGATCGGCCTGCGCTGCCTCGGCGCGCCGATCACTGACCACGCCGGCCGGCCGTGCGCCTGTGTCGCGGTCTCGGCCCCGGCGGCGCGGATGGACCCGGAACGGATTGCCGCGTTGACCAAGCTGGTCAAGGCGGCAGCGGCGCGGATTTCGCGGATGCTCGGCAGTCCGTCGATGCACAACACGGACCCGCGAGCAGCATGACGTTGCCTTATTCTCCCCCTCCCCTTGAGGGAGGGGGTTGGGGGGAGGGGTTGGTGCCAGTGTCACACGGAAGGTTCTTGCGCTCCGACCCCTCCCCCCACCCCCCTCCCTCAAGGGGAGGGGGAGAATATGCAGCATAGACCGGTTGCGAAACAACGGAGGACGTCCATGAACCACAGTGAACGCGCCCTGATGAACGGGGCGGACATCATCGTGGACTTCCTGATCCGCCAGAAGGTGCCGTACCTGTTTGGCCTGTGCGGCCACGGCAACGTCGGCTTCCTGGATGCGGCGTTCAAGGCACAGAACCGCATCCGCACCATCTCGGTGCATCACGAACAGACCGCCGGCCACATGGCCGATGCGTATTTCAAGGTGCGGCATGAGCCGGTGGCGACGTTCACATCGTGCGGTCCCGGCTCGGCCAACCTGGTAATGGCGCTGGCCGCGGCGATGATGGACAGCTCGGCATTCTTCGCCATCACCGGCAACGTGCCGACCAGCCAGTTCAACCGCCAGCCGTTCCAGGAGACCGGCCGTTATTACCAAGGCGATTTTCCCAGCGTGATCCGTCCCTACGTCAAGCGCAGCTACCAGCCGACGCGGGTGGACATGGTGCCGCTGGCGGTGCGCCAGGGCTGGGAGCTGATGCTGTCCGGCCGGCCCGGTCCGGTGAACCTCGATGTGCCGCTCAACGTCTTTGTCGAGGAGGCCGAGGTGGCGCCGCCACGGACGGTAACCCGCACCATCAACGGCGCCCAAGGCAACCCGCAAGCGCTGACGACAGCGCTGGAGATGCTGCTGACGGCCGAGCGCCCGGTGATCATCGCCGGCCAGGGCGTGCTGCTGGCCGAAGCGGCCCCGGAATTGCAGAAATTCGCCGAGCGCACCGGCATCCCCGTCGTCACCAGCCCGAACGGCAAGGGCGCGATCACCGACCGTCATGCGCTGGCGTTCGGCTCGATCGGGCGCAACGGCTCCTATGCGGCGAATGACGCGACGAAGCATGCCGACGTCATCCTTGCGCTGGGTTTCACCTTCGACGATCGCGCGACCAGCGCCTGGCTGGATGGCTACACGCTGTCGATCCCGCCCTCGCGGCTGATCCAGATCGATATCGATCCGTCGGAGTTGGGCCGCAACTATCCGGCGGAACTGCCGATCCTCGGCTGTGCGCGCGCCAGCCTGGCCTTCCTGAACGACATGTTGCTGGACCAAACCGATACGCTGCCGACCGGCCGCGAACCCTGGCTGAACCGGCTGCGGCATGGCCGCGAGGTCTGGCAAACATACCAGGGCGGATTGGCAACCTCCGACCAGGTGCCGCTGCGCCCGGAACGGTTGATGCGGGCGTTGTCGCGCGCGCTGCCGGACAACGCGATCATCGCCAGCGACGTCGGCGTGCATCACAACTGGATCATCCAGTTGTTCGACACGCTGCGCCCACGCCAACTGATCCATTCCTGGGGGTTCGCGGCGATGGGGTTTGCGACCTCGGGAATCCTCGGCGCCAAGCTCGCCGCACCGGATCGGCCCTGCGTCGCCGTGGTGGGCGACGGGTCGTTCCTGATGACGCCGCACGCGCTGGCGACCGCGGTGGAGTACGACATCCCGGTGGTCTGGGTGGTGTGGAACAACCAGGGCTACTGCTCGATCCGCGACATCCAGCACGGCATGTTCGCCGGGCGCGAATTGGCAACCAGCTTCCAGAACGATGGCAGCCGGGCGCCCTACAGCCCGGATTTCGCCGCGCTCGCAAGGTCGTTCGGGGTTGCGTCGCACACCGTGACGCATGCCGGTGAGGTGGAGGACGCGATCGGCACCGCGATCGCCGCCAACCGGCCGTACCTGATCGAAGTGCCGGTCGATCGCGAGATCCGTCCGATCGGCACCGGAAGCTGGGAATTGCCGCCGTTGCCGCAGCCGGAGCCGAATTTCCTCAAGGCGCTCGCCGCCGCGGGGTTGTCGCTTTAGTATCCGTACAGAAACATGTGTTGCGACTGATGGCACGCATGCCCATCCCCCCGTCATGCCGGCACCCCTTCCCCGGTCATGCCGGCATCCACGACTTGCCTTCGTGCCGCAGGCGAAGTCGTGGATACCGGCCTTCGCCGGCATGACGTGTGGCACCAAATAACCTGATCCGTATAACAAACGAACAAGAGGAAACGATGAACCGAAGAACCCTGCTCGCCGCGGCAACCACCCTCCCGGTGGCCAGCCTGCTTCGTCCGCGCCGCGCCGTCGCCGCCGCCGCGATCTCCGACGGCGTCGTGAAGATCGGCGTGCTGGACGACATGTCCGGCGTGTTCGCCGACCAGCAGGGGATCGGCGACTACGTTGCCGCCCGCATGGCGGCGGAGGATTTCGGCGGCCATGTGCTGGGCGCGCCGATCGAGGTGATCCAGGCCGATCTGCAGAACAAGGTCGATGTCGGCCTGGCGATTGCGCGGCACTGGATCGACCAGGACAAGGTCGATGCGATCTTCGGCCTCGGTAATTCCGCGGTCGCACTGGCGGTGCAGGACCTGTGCAAGCAGCGCCAGCGTATCGATGTTCCGATCGCCGCCGGAACCACCGACCTGACCGGGAAACAGTGTTCGCCTTACGGCGTGCATTGGACCTACGACAATTATTCCGCCGCCAAGGGGCCGGCAACCACATTGGTGAAGCAGGGGCAGAAGAAGTGGTTCTTCATCACCTCGGACTATGCCTTCGGCCACTCGCTGGAGGACAACGCCACCGCGATCCTGCATGGTCTCGGCGCGACTGTGGTGGGCCACAGCCTGGCGCCGCTGGGCGAGACCGACTACTCCACGCACCTGCTGGCTGCGGCGGCGTCGGGCGCGCAAGCAGTCGGTATCGCCGCGGGCGGTGCCGACTTCATCAACGTCGCCAAGCAGATGGGTGAGTTCGGGCTGATCGCCCGCGGCATCGTCCCCGCCGCGTTGAACTGCTCGCTGACCAACATCCACTCGCTCGGGCTGCCGGCGGCACAGGGGATGATCTTCAGCCAGCCATACTATTGGGATCACGACGCACCCTCGCGCGCCTTCGCCGCCCGCTTCGCCAAGCAACACAAGGATCGGCCGCCGACCGCATTCCAGGCGAGCACCTGGGGCGCGGTCACACACTACCTGAAGGCCGTCCAGGCTGCCGGAACCGACGCCGCCGGGCCGGTGATGGAGCAGATGCGGGCGATCCCGATCAACGATTTCATGACCCGCGATGGCAAACTGCGGACCGACGGAACGGTGGTCCGCGAGATGTTCCTGCTGCGCGCCAAGCAGCCGGCGCAGTCGCACAGCGAATGGGACCTGCTGGAGGTGGCCCAGACCATTCCGGGGGACGAGGCGTTCCGTCCGCTGCAGGACGGGGGCTGTCCACTGGTGAAGGCCTGACCCGCCGCACGAGCGACTTGGGCCGCCACCGATCGATCGAGCGGGCCACCCCCCGCGAACCGGGCCCCGGGCAGCAAATGCAAATTTTTCCTCCACAACCTTGAGTTGTATGTCTGCCTGGACAGCCACAAGGCTTGCCGTAAATTGGGCGGTCTGCGTTAACTTGGTCGCAACCTTTCGCGGGGTGTTGCGTCCGGGTCGTGTCGCCTTGGTCATATAAATGCGACTGACGATTGTTTTTTGAATGACATCAGCCCTTCTTCGACCGTACGCTGGTAATATGTTGTTAACATTCTGAAGGCACGTTTGCGTATGTCACCGGCGCACGACGCGCGGGGTTGCCAGGAGAATCCGTGATGTCAATGGACGCCCTTCCCCTCACGCTGGCAGATGACATCGCCATGTCAGTGCTCTGCCAGAACAGTTTGACCGACCAACAGGTGAAGCTCGCGCAGGTGGCGCTGGGGTGCCTCGACCCGGAATGGTCGCTGGACTGCTGCGAGAGCTGTGAATCGGATCTGTTCCTCGATCTGTCCTCGGTGCGGCCCGATGGGCGCTGCGTCAGTTTCATCATCCATGCGCGGGACGGTGCGATCCAGGTGTTCCGGATGGTCGACGACGATGACGATGCCCGCGTCGGGACCTTCGACGATATCGCGCCGGCCGTTGGTGCGGTCATCCAGGCAATCACGACGGGACCGGGTTGATGGCGCGCCGGCCCGGCGATTAACCGATCGGTAACGATCATCCCCTAGCCTCGCCTAAGACCCGGATTGGTGCAGGCAACATATGACAAACGCGACCGATCCAACCTGGCCTGTCGCAAGGTCCGGGCAAGCGAACCGCGAGGTCGCCTGGTCCGGGCACCTCGCGAAGCTGGCCAACGAGGCCGCGGCCGATGGGTTTCCATTCACCGCGGAACACCTGCAGCATCTGGCCAGCTATGTCCTCGACGAAGCGGCGATGAAGTACTGCGGTCTGCCGTCGGATCGAGACGGCGGTGGGTTGGCCCCAAACTGACCCACCACTCCTGCCTGGTTGCGCGGCACATAGGGCTGCGCCTGCGCAGCGGCATCCCCGGGGACGAGCGGCGTGGTCCACCACCAGGGCCGTGGCAGACAGTTGCATGGGGTCGTGTCGCGCGGCACGCAAGCGACACCTCACCCGCCCCGCCGGCTCCGGCCGCGAAGAGCGGACCAAGGTATGCTCCCGGGCACTTGACCCAGGGGTCGCGTCGCGCAGCGGCGCGGTGAGGGTGGGGCCGCCCGCACCATCCCTCCCACTCATCACCAGGTCGTAGACCGGTGGCACGCCCTGGCGTGGCAGACAGTTGCATGGGGTCCTGTCGAGCGGCACGCAAACGGCACCTCGCCTGTCTCCGGGCACTCGATCCGTCGGCCTCGCCGCGTGCCGGCGCAGGTGAGAATGGGGCCGCCCGCACCATCCCTCCCGCTCATCACCAGGTCGTAGACCGGTGGCACGCCCTGGCGCGGCAGACAGTTGCATGGGGTCGTGTCGCTCAGCGCGCAAACGACACCTCGCCTGTCCCCGGACACTCGATCCGTCGGACTCGCCGCGCGCCGGCGCAGGTGAGAATGGGGCCGTCCGCACTACCGTCCGCGGCTCACCACCAGGTCGTTGACCAGTGGCAGGCCCTGTCGCGGCAGACAGTTGCATGGGGTCGTGTCGCTCAGCACGCAAACGACACCTCGCCTGTCCCCGGACACTCGATCCGTCGACCTCATCGCGCCGCAGCGCGGGCGAGGATTGGCCTGCCCGCGGCTCACCACCAGGTCGTGGACCGGCAGCAGGCCCTGGCGTGGCAGACAGTTCCATGGGTCGTTGCCAAGCTTCTCGCATTCGCCACCGCCGTCCGGGCCAGGCGCCTACCGGCCACCCGGCGCGGCACGGCGCTCGTCCGCCAGCCAGACCGGCGCCCGGCGCGCCTTCCTCATGTTCGATGCCATACCCACAGGCACTAAATCCGAGTGTTGATCTCCCTGGCGCGCCCGACGGCAGGCTCAGTACCGCGCACGCCCCGGGCGATTGACCCGGACGTTGTTGCACCTCATCACGCAGCCCCCTCCGGTGCCGCGCCGCGCTCCGCGGCGCCACCCGTCCGCGGACGCACAACCTCGAGCGTCCAGCCAGGCCCCTGGTCCAACCGCGTTACCACGAACGCGGGGGCCGGGCCGGGGTCTTGCCCCAGTGCCGCCGACGCCCGCCGACCAGCCGGCGCCGCCGGACCGTTATTGCTCTCCGCTTCCGCCGCGGCCGGACCGTGACCGTCCGCCCCCTCCGTCACACCCAAACCGTCACCCTCCTCCCCTTCCGCCGTGTCCAAACCGTCACCGTCTTCCCCGTCCGCTGCAACCCAGCCGTCACCCTCCTCCCCTTCCGTCGCGCCCGATCCGTCACCGCTCTCTCCCTCCGTCATGGCCGGGCCCGAACCGGCCATCGCCGGCGGCACCGGCCCCTCCGTCGTGCCGCCCGCACCGCCCGGCGCGTCCCCGCCCTCGCGATGCACGGAATCGTTGCACCAGGCCCTATCCACCACCGCCAGATCGACCTCGTCCTCGATCACGGTGCCATAGAACGGCACCGGAAGCTGTTGCGACCGCTCCAGCGTGCGCAACAGCAACGCCGCCGTCCGCACCACCTCGCCCGCGGTCCGCGCCAGCCGGCACAACTCCACCACCGTCACATCCGGCGCCTGCGCCCGGCTGATGACGGTATCCGCCAGCTCCCGGACGTTCAGGATCTCTGCGGCCATCCGCGCCTGACCCGCGTCGGCTGGCTTCAATGTGACGATCTCCCGGGTCAGCCGCGCGATGCGCGCGCTCCGCCAGGCCGCGGACGCATCCGCCGGCGGCCGACGCAGCGCGGCGAACGTCGCCTCCAGCAGGTCGCTGCTGAGGTGATAGGGCGGCATCACGTCGCGGATGACGTCGGCGGTGATTCCGTTGGATGGTAAGGCCATCAGGCGAGACTCCTGCTGAAATAAGATCGCTAACATAGGTTATATAGGATAACCCGACGACCATGCCAACTAACATTTTTGGCTCCCCCGCGCTCGGCGCTCGCCCGCATTTCTCATACTGTTGCGGGATGATGGCCCAGGGGAGTGTCGGGCAGTGTTGTGCATTGTCGCGCCGCCGGCGGACGATCGCGAGGTCATCAATGGGATATTCCGGCAGCTGCGCACAGGGTCACCTTGGGGCGACATACCAGAGCGCCATGAGCCGATTACGACCTCTTCTGGGCGGCCCGTCGCCGTAGCACGATGCATCCGCACCCGGCTCCCAGCATCAGCAAGGAGGCCGGTTCGGGGATCGGTGCCGAACCTTCCGCCGTTCCCGTTACGAACGGAGGGTTCGCCGGGTCCGTGAAGGAAAGCCAATGAGACCCACCAAATGTCTCCCAACCGGTACCACGGCCGGGCACCAGGTCTATCTCACCGGTGGTTCCCAGGTCCTGTGTCAATAGAAAGCCCAGCGATCCACCGAAGTCACTGCCGGGCCCGGTGAAGTACACCTGAATGGGGAGCCAACGAAAGACCCGCTGAGCTGCGTATAGGTTCCGTCGAATACAAGGTTCGGCGTCGAAGAGACCATCAGGTCCATCGCGGTGATCGCCACGGCCACCGTGTCATAGGTAAATTCGCCAGTGATCGAAACCGGTATACCGAATCCGGCGGACGTATCCGCGAACCCGCCATTGTTGGTAAGCACGTAATCGATCAACGTCGCGCGCGCGCCGCGGTAGGCACGCTCGCGATCACCGCCAGGGCGGCGGCAGCCGCGATCGCGATCCGGCCCGCGCACGAAGGCCGCCCCGCAGGGGTTTGCGTTCCACTGAGCTATTTTGTTTCCAATCGGAGTAAGCCGCTTACCGGCCGCATTGCAACGGAGACAGACCGCGGCGAAAGAGCGCCGCGGCCTCCCCGGTCTGTCAGTTCGGAGTTTGTCAGTTCGGCTGCGCGACCACCCGCAGATAGGGCTTCACCGTCTTCCAGCCGTTCGGATATTTCGCCGCCGCCTGCTCATTGGACACCGCGGGCGGAATGATGACGTCCTGGCCTGGCTGCCAGTTCACCGGCGTCGCCACCATGTACTTCGCAGTCAACTGACAGGAATCCAGCAGCCGCAGCACCTCGTCGAAGTTGCGGCCCGTCGTCATCGGATAGGTCAGCATGGCCTTGACCTTCTTGTCCGGACCAATAACGAACACCGAGCGCACGGTGGCGTTATCGGCGGCGGTGCGGCCGTCGGAGGTAACACCCGCGCCCTCGGGCAGCATGTCGTAGGCCATCGCCACCTGAAGCTCGGTATCGCCGATCATCGGGTAGTTGACGGCGTGCCCCTGGGTCTCCTCGATGTCCTGCGCCCACTTCGCATGGTTCTCCACCGGGTCGACGCTGAGGCCGATGATCTTGGTATTTCTCCGGGTGAACTCCGGCTGCAACCCGGCCATATAGCCAAGTTCGGTGGTGCAAACCGGCGTGAAATCCTTGGGATGGGAGAACAGGATGGCCCACCCGTCGCCGATCCATTGATGAAAATCGATCGTACCCCGGGTGGTTTTGGCAGTGAAGTTTAGCGCTTCGGCGTTGATCCGCAGAGACATCCGGCGGGTCCTCCTCGATTGTCGCGCCTGCCTTGGCCCCACCGGGGGGCAGGCGGTCAGACGCGTGTTGCGTGCACTGACAGGCGCCGCCGCTCCCGGTCGCGAGTCCTGAAGCCGACCGGAAAAATTTCCGAAATTCTTCCGAATCAGCTATGGTCGACCACGTGATGATCCATGCGTTGGGGCCATTCCGCCTGGATACCCAGGACAACCTCCTGTTCCGCGAAACCGAGCCCCTGACGCTCGGTCGCCGGGCGCTCGCCTTGTTGCGCGCGCTGGTGGAACGGCCCGGAGCACTGGTTTCGAAGGACGCGCTGATCGAAGCCGCGTGGCCCGGCCAGGCGGTCGAGGAGAGCAATCTCACGGTGCAGATCGCGGCGTTACGCAAGATCTTCGCCGAAGTTCCCGGCGGCGACCGTTGGATCGAAACCATGCCCCGCCGCGGCTATCGATTTGTCGGACCCGTCGTTGCGGAAAAGCCGGCAGATGTGCTGCCACCCGCGCCGCGACCCGGTGCCGCGCCGCCCCCCCTGCCGATGCCGCGAGATCGCGTGGCCGATGCCGCCGCCACAGCCGCTGCCCTGACACTTCCGGACAAACCCTCGCTGGCGGTCTTGCCATTCCAGAACATGTCCGGCGACCCCGACCAGGAGTATTTCGCCGACGGCATGGTCGAAGACATCATCACTGAACTGTCACGATTCCGCGCATTGTTCGTGATCGCGCGCACCAGCACGTTCACCTACAAGGACAAGGCGGTGGATGTGCGCCAGATCGCGCGCGAACTTGGCGTTCGCTACGTGCTCGAAGGCTCGGTCCGCAAGGGTCCCAACAACGTTCGCGTAACGGCGCAGTTGATCGACGCGATTTCCGGCGCCCATCTCTGGGCCGAGCGCTACGACCGGGCCTCCAGCGACATCTTCGCCATGCAGGACGAGATAACCGCCAGCGTCGCCGCGGTCATCGAGCCGACGTTGGCCCAGGCCGAGCGGCAGCGCGTGTTGCGCAAGCCGCCGGACCGGCTCGATGCCTGGGAGGCCTACCAGCGCGGCCTGTGGCATTTCTACAAATACGGCGCCGAAGACAATCAGATCGCGCAAGCCTTCTTCCGTCAGGCGATCGCGCTCGATCCAAATTTCGCGCCGGGTCATTACGGCTATTCGCTCGCCCTGTACTGGGATTCCTGGCTCTACTCGACGCGCCCCTTCAATGACCTTGAGAGAATCGAACACACCGAAGCGCGTCTGGCGGTGTCGCTCGACGACAAGGATGACATGGCGCACGCCGTGCTCGCGACAATGATGTGCGTGGTCGGTGACTGGGAGGACAGCGTCCGCGAAGCGCGGATGGCATTTGCTCTCAACCCCAACAGCGCTTTTGTCATGAGCATACTCGGCCTGGTACTGGGCCGCGCCGGATGTCACGACGAAGGAATCAGTTGGCTGCGGCAGGCGATGCGCGCAAGCCCGCATGATCCGCTGACCTGGCTCTGGCTGAACGGGATCGGCGACTTCCAGCTTTTCTCACGAGACTTCCAGGCCGCGCTGGAGACGTACCGCCGGGTGATGCTGCTGCGGCCGCGGTTTTTTCCACCGCATTTGTTCTCCGCCGCCGCTCTGGCCTACCTCGGGCGGTCGCACGAAGCCCGCGATGCGTTGAACAGCGCCCAGACACAGTTCGCCGAGCAGATCGAACGCCGGCGGCACCGGCCATCCTGGGCCCGTCCACAAGATTGGGCAATCAAAACGGAAGGCCTTCGCCTCGCCGCCGCGGGGCCGGAATGATACCAACCGCCGAAATCGTTGACTCTTCCAACGATTTCGGCGGTTGGTATCGCGCGCCGGGTTGCCCAGGGGAAGCAACGGCGGCGGCGCGCCGAACAAAGACTCATTCCAACGGTCATTCTTTATGACCGTTGGAATGACCGCCACAAGCAGCCGCGCCACGATCTGATCCTGCCCGCCCCCAGGGGAATCGCATTTGGAATTTGCTTGACGGGCTCACCGAGCCAGCTCCGACCACGTGCTGACCGATCCTCGGCAAATCCGCATTTCGCAGCCGAATGCACCGCCAAGACACCAAGGCGCCAAGAAGATTTGGGGATCGGGAGGGATCGGGTGACGGTTCATCCGATCCCCAACCTTCTTGGCGCCTTGGCGTCTTGGCGGTTCACCGTCTTGCCGCGAACCGCTGAAACTGCGAATTTCAAATGCGATTGCCCTGTGCCCGCCTCCCCTCACCGCTTGCGCACGCCGGCCGTCGCATATCCTCGACGCAGGTGGCGTTCGACGCTGCGGCCATAGGCCGACATCGCGAAACAGCAGACGAAGAACACCAATGCCGTGAACGCGTAGCCTTCCGTCGCCAGCCCCAGCCAGGCCGGGTCTTTCAACGCCTGGTCCACCATGCCCAGCAGGTCCGACAGCCCAACGATGGTGACCAGGGTGGTGTCCTTGAACAGATCCACCACCGTATTGATGATGCCCGGAACGACGATGCGCATGGCCTGCGGCAGCACCACGAAGCCTTGCACATGCAGCCAGCTCAAACCCAGCGAGGCAGCCGCTTCCTCCTGCTCTTCCGCCACGCCTTGCAGCCCGCCGCGCACGATCTCCGCCATGTACGCCGCATTGAACAGCACCAGCGCCACCATGGCACGGATCAGGCGGTCCACCGTGATGCCGTGCGGCAGAAACAGCGGCAGCATCACGGCGGCCATGAACAGCACCGTCAGCAGCGGCACGCCACGCCACAACTCGATGAAGCAGACCGACAACGTGCGCACCACGACAAGCTGCGAGCGTCGGCCGAACGCCAGCAGGATGCCCAGCGGCAAAGAGCCCGCGACGGCGACGAAGGATATCGTTACGTCCAGCATCAACCCGCCCCACAGATTGGTATCAACGAAGGGCAGGCCCGCAACGCCGCCAACCAGCAGCATGCCCGCCAGCACGGGAAACACCGTGAGCAGCGCCACCAGATAGATCCAGCGGTGCCGCGTGCGTTCGCGCAGCACCGGGATCGCGAAGCCGACAAGCAGAACGAAAGCCAGCACGACGCGCCACCGCTCGCCCGGGGGGAACAGGCCAAAGATGAAGATCGGCAGCCGCATGCGCACGAACGCCCAGCAGGCGCCGTCGCCGACGCAGGCGGATTTGGTGACCCCCCACAGCGTGGCGTTGGTGACCGCCCAGCGAAACAATGGCGGCACCACAAGCAGCACGGCGGCGACCGCCGCCAGGGTCAGCACGGTGTTGCCGATCGAGCTGAACAGGTTGCGATGCAGCCACGCCAGCACGCGCCAACCTCGGCCCGCGGCCTCCGCGCTGAATTTGTGCGGTGCACGCACGGCGGGCGCGGCCGCCTCGGTCATCGCACCACCTGTAGCGACACCAGGCGATTGAACCAGTTCATCACCGCCGAGACCGAAAGGTTGATGCCAAGGAAGACGGCCATCACAATCAGGAACGTTTCCGTCTCGCGGCCGGACTGGTTCAGCACGGTCCCGGCGAAGATCTGGAAAATCTCCGGATAGGCAACGGCGGCACCCAGCGAGCTGCTCTTGATCAGATTGAGGTATTGGCTGGTCATCGGCGGCACCATCATGCGCAGCGCCTGCGGCAGCACGACCAGGAACAGCACCAGCCCGGGCTTCAAGCCGAGGCTCAGCGCTGCCTCGCGCTGGCCGTGCTGCACCGCCTGGATGGTGCTGCGCACGATCTCGGCGATGAAGGCGGCGGCGTAGATCGACAGGCCCGCCCACAGCGCGGCAAGTTCCGGCGGCAGTTGCACACCGCCGGCGATGTTGAAGCCGTGCAGCGCCGGCGCGTCGACATGATCGATGCCGAATGCCACGCAAGCCAGGGCAAACAGCGGCAGCACCAGCGCCTTCACGCCAATCGGGCGTCCGGCAAGACGAAGGCGCCAGGTCAGCGGCGTTGCGACCAGCAGCGCCAAGCCAATCCAGCCGAGCGTCGCCGCATCGGCACCGAACACCGGAACAGGCAAATAGATCCCACGGATGTTCAGCAATATCCCACCCGGCAGCACAATACTCTGCCGCGGCCCGGGCAATGTCTGCAGCACGGCGACATACCAGAAAACGATCTGCACAAGTATCGGCGTGTTGCGCACCAGCTCGATGAAGCCCAATGCCAGGTTGCGCACCAGCCAGTTCGTCGACAGCCGCATGATGCCGACCAGCAGGCCGAGCAAGGTCGCCGTGACGATGCTCATTGCCGAGACCAGCAACGTGTTCATCAGGCACACCAGCAGCGCGCGTGCGTAAGTGTCGCCCGGCGCGAAGTCGATCAGGCGGAAAGGAATGTCGAAATTGGCGGTGTTGCCCAGATAGCCGAAGCCGAAGGGAACGTGGCGCCGTGCAATGTTTTCAGCGGCGTTGGAGAACAGGTACCAGGCGACCGCCGCAAGGCCCAGCAGCACAAACCACTGGGCGATGCGGGCCCGACGCGACGGCCGCCTGACCATGTCTCACGCGGTCCGCGACACGGCTATCAACACCGGCGGCATCAATACCATGAATACGGCATCATCAGGCCGCCGTTGGTCCACAGCGCGTTCATGCCGCGTGGCAGACCCAGGCCCTTGGCACCAAAAGTTTCGTCGTAGACTTCGCCGTAGCTGCCGACAGTCTTGACGATCCGATACGACCACTCGTCGTCCAGTCCGAGCATTTTCCCCAGCCCGCCCTCAAGACCGAGGAACTTGCGCAGTTCGGGATCGGTCGCGCCCACCTTCTTGGCGTCGATGTTCTCGCGCGTAAGGCCGAGCACCTCGCCTTCCAGCATCGCGTAGTGCGACCACTTCACGATGTTGAACCAGCCGTCGTCACCGCTGCGGATATAGGGGCCGAGCGGCTCGCGGCCGATCGTTTCCGGCAGGAACACCCAGTCGCCCGGCACCTTCATGGTGGAACGGGCAGCCGCGACCGAGCCGCCATCGTCGGTGTAGCCGTCGCAGCGGCCGGCTGCGACTGCGGCGAAGGCTTCCTCCGGCTTCTCGAACAGCAACGTATTGATCTTGATGTTGTTGGCACGGTTGTAGTCGGCGATGTTGGTCTCCAGCGTGGTGCCGGTCAGCAGGCAGATCGTCGCACCGTTAAGGTCCTTGGTGTGTGCGACGCCCAGGCTCTTGCGCACCATGAAGGTCTGGCCGGTGAAGAAGTTCGCCGCCGGCTCGGCCAGGCCCAGGTTGCCGTTGCGCGCCAGCGTCAGCTCGAAGTCGCGGATCAGCACGTCGATCTCGCCGGACGCCAGCACGGTAAAGCGGACTTTCGAGGTCAGCCCGATGTATTTCACCTTATCCGCGTCGTCCAGCACGGCAACAGCGATGGCCCGGCAAAGCGCCACGTCGAGCCCCTGCCACTTGCCCGCGGAATCCTGATAGGCGTAGCCGGGAATGCCGGTGTCGACGCCGCAATTCAATTGGCCGCGCTTCTTGATCGCGTCCATCGTAGCGCTCTTGCTCGGCGCCTGCGCATGGGCGGACGATGCGATGCCGACCAAGGCACCGACCAGAACTCCGGCCAACAGCGCGCACCCCAATCGCGTGTTCCAGCGTCCCCTTCCCGATTGACGTTTCATTAGGTCTCTCCCCCCTTGCTGTGGATTGCACCACGTTGTCCCGGCGATCCGGCGGATCGCCGTGCCAATGTTTGGTGCATTTCACGCAGCGGGGCAACACG
The DNA here is from genome assembly GCA_963826975.1 of uncultured Alphaproteobacteria bacterium. Taxonomy (GTDB): domain Bacteria; phylum Pseudomonadota; class Alphaproteobacteria; order Acetobacterales; family Acetobacteraceae; genus Palsa-883. The sequence goes on from CAWGZJ010000005.1 coordinate 580,218, forward strand.
CGCCAGGGCGCCCGGACGGCTTCGCCAGCTATCGCACGGTTCAACAGCCCGGGGCAGGCGTTACCGACGGACCTCGTCAGAACGGGAACGATACCAACCGGAATAAGCGGCGAGACCCGCCGGTCATTCAAAAGACCGACCAGGCAACCTGTCGTGATCAGGTGCGGGCGTGATCAGGCGCGTGTGTGACCAGGCGCCGGCGTGATCGGACGCTGCCGCCCTACCTGACCGTCACGTCGATCGGGATTGTGTGCTCGATCGGTCCGTTGGTCCGCACCGCGAAGTGGTCCGTGCCGACAAAGCCCGGTGCCGGACGATAGACAACGGCCAGCCGTCCGGGCATCTGCTCGGCACGCGCCTCGCCATGGCTGGGCGCCTCGACGACGCTGATCTTGGGCACGATATAAAGCTCACGGAACACCTGGACAAACTGCAGCGCACACCAGCCGCCGTCGGTCATCGCCATCGTACCTTGCGGCGCGGCGTAACTGCTATCCTGGTGCCCAAACCACGGCAGGCTGGCGTCACAACTTGCCACCGGCTGCAACCCGCTCATCGGGATGGAGGGCACCGCCTTGCCGCCCTCGCTGGGTGGCGTCACAAACGCACGAACGGCATCCGGCAGTGCCACCAGGGCCACAACGAAGCCGACATAAGCCGTCAGGCGGAAGCGCCGGCTGGCGGAACGCTCATGCGGATGGGGTTTCATCAGCGACACTCACGCGGCTGGAGGTTCATCATCAACGAAACTGGATATGCGCGTCGGATGCGGCGGGTTCAAGACGCCCGACCGATCACTTCCAGCTTGGCTTTGACCTTGCCAGAATCCCCCGACGGCATCGGACCGGCGTTGACGCGCGGCCTGCGCGCGAAAACCCCGGTCGGGCAACGACCCGCCGGCCCGACCGGCTCGGCGAATTGTTGCCAGCTCGGTACCCCCTGGCGCGAATCCGCAAGGTCTGTCTAAACATCACGCCACGACGCGGCGATTCGCTTGGCTGGGTGATTTATCCACACCCGAGCGGCATGCATGGTCCCGTAGTCGGAAGACCGTGGCAAACACTCGATCGAACGAGGGAGTACAGCATGTCCAAAGCCTTCATCGCCGAAGTTCTACAGGGCTCGGCCGACCTGACCGGCGCCGCCGCGAACCGGGCCGCCGGTGAGTTGATGGGCGCCATCGTCAAGGAACTGAAGAAGTCCGGCAAGTTCACCCTGCCGAGCTTCGGCACCTTCACCGTGCGCAAGACCAAGGCGCGCAAAGGCCTGAACCCGCGCACCGGCGAGGCAATCAGGGTGAAGGCCGGCAAGACCGTGCGCTTCAAGGCCTCGCCGACGCTGAAGAAGTCGGTCTGAGACAATAACGGATTGACCGCCGACACCTAGCCGACGCCGTACGTCAACGGGCCAGGCGCGCGCAAGCGTTGCCTGGCTCCCGTATTTCTGCATCGGGCGTATTCGCACCGGATGTTTCGGTGCCCGATGTTTCGGTGCTTGATGTTTCGGTGCCTGATGTTTCGGCACCCGACATTTCGGCATCAGGGTGTTCCCGGCGTCGGCTGCTCGGCGATCGTCATGGGGGGAATACTGCCGCTGTCGCGGGTGCTGGTGGTGTGCCTCGGCACACTGGTGGTGCCGCTCAATTCGATGGTGAACCTGGATTTCCCATCGATCATCCAACGCTTCGGCTTGGGCATTCCGGAAATCCAGTGGCTGGTCATCAGCTACACGCTGACCCACGCCAGCCTGCTGCTGGTGTTCGGCCGCATCGGCGACATGATCGGCCACCGCCGCATCTTCCTGGTCGGCACCGCCTGGAGCGCGGTGGCGTTCGCCCTCTGCGGCGCGGCGCCCACCTACGCCTGGCTGCTGTTCGCGCGCTGCCTGCAAGGCGTCGGCGCCGGCCTGGTGCTGAGCTGCGGCGCCGCGCTGGTGACCGGGTTCGTTGCCGAAGAGCGCCGCGCCCGGGTGCTCGGGCTTTACACGATGATGTTCGGGCTGGGCTCGGCGCTGGGGCCGCTGCTCGCCGGCGTGATGGTCAGCCGCTGGGGCTGGAGCGCAGTGTTCTGGGCCCGCGCGCCGATCGCCCTGGCAAGCTGTGCGTTGGGCTTTGTCCTGCCCGCCCCTGCCCTGGCCCGGCCGGCCCAGCGCGAGCGGTTCGACGCCATCGGCGCGGCGCTGCTGGTGCTGACGATCAGCACGCTGCTGCTGACATTGAATTGATTGCGCACGCCGCAGGTCGCCGTGGCGTTTGCGGTTGTAACGCTGGCCGCCCTGTGGGGCTTCGTCCGGCAAGAACGCCGAGTGGCACAGCCGATCATCGATCTGCGATTGTTTCGGATCGCCGGGTTCGCCGCGGTCAACCTCGGCCATGCGCTGATGAACCTCGCCGGCTTCGCGATCATGTTGCTGATGCCGTTCTATCTGGATCGCGTCGCCGGGCTGCCGGCACTATCGCTCGGTCTGGTGCTGGCGATCGGCTCGCTGGGCATGGTGCTGGCGGCGCCGATCGCCGGCCGGCTGGCGGATCGGCTCCCGCCGCGGCGGCTGACGTTGGCCGGTGCGCTGTGCGCCATGACAGGGCTGGGGACGATCGCCGCGCTCGCGGGACAGGTCGGAGTTGCAGCGCTGGCGGCCGCGATGTTCGTGCAGGGCTTCGGGCAGGGGCTGTTCCAGGTCGCCTATTTCGACGTCGTTACCGGAACGATCCCGCGGCGGGACCGCGGTGTGGCGGGCAGCCTGGGCATGCTGACGCGCACCGGTGGCGTGGTGCTTGGCGCAACGGTGTTGATGCTGGCGTTCCAGACGCTGCGCGGCATGGCGGGCGATCAGGGCGCGTCCGATGCGCCGGCGTTCCTGTTCGGCTTTCGCGGCGCGTTCGCGCTGGCGGCGGTGCTGACGGCAGTTGTGCTGGTGATGCTGGGCGTGCGCGTGCGGCGGTAGCGCCGGACCAGGCACCCCTGCGCCGCTGGTCCGGCGAGGGCTGACCGGAAGTGGGACATCCGGGGATATTCGCTCCATCGCAAGCCAGCCAAGGAAGCAAGGATTCCACCACGAAGACACGAAGAACACGAAGCAGGAATTGATGCGCTGCGCGCGATGCCTGAACGGACACAAGCGCGAAGCGCCCAAAATTCCTGCTTCTTCGTGTTCTTCGTGTCTTCGTGGTGGTTATTGCTTGCGGGCATGCGGCAGAGCGCAGTTTCCTGCGAGCATCGGGTATATGATTGCCGCAGTACCAAGCCGAATGGCTTTTCAACGACTTCCCATCCGATACCCGACGAACTCAAGCAACACCAACGATCCGCGGTCGATTCGACCCGGGCCCTCCAGCCCTCACCTGCAAGAAACCCCCCCGCGCTATACCTCGCCGGCAGCCTGCAGGCGCCACAGCTCCCACGCCCGATCGATCTGCCCGTCATTCGTGCGGCTCGCGGCGACGGCCTCGGCGTCGGTCAGGAACGTCACCGCACCAAGCCGCATCGCCTCGGCCTGCAGCCTGGCATTCACCTCGGTGTAGACGGCGCGAAACACCGCCTGGCGCAGGCTGCGGCCGACGACGGTCGACCCATGGCCGCGCATCAGCACGGCGGCGTGCGCGCCCAGGCTGCGCGCCAACGCCTCGCCAAGCCGGCGATCGCGGATCAGCATATCGCTGCCCGGCCCGGCGGCGTCGCGGATCTCGAACACCGGCGCGGCAGGCGCGAGAAAGCCGCTCATATGGCAGATCGGGCACAACTTCACATCGCGCACCACGCCGAACGGCACCACCGAGGGCGAGTGGCTGTGCACTACAGACATCACGTCAGGCCGCGCGCGGAAAATCTCACTGTGGATGAAACGTTCCAGATAGACCGCGCGGCCTTGCGCATCCAGCGGTTCACCATCGGCGCCGAAACAGATGATGTCGTCCGCGGTCACCAGCGCCGGCGCCATGCTGCGCGCCAGCAGGAAGCAGTCGGGCCGCGCCGGATGGCGCAGGCTGACATGGCCGAAGCCGTCCACCACGCCCTGATGGAACAGGATCCGATTGGCGAGCGCGAGTTCCTGACACAGCGAAGCCGGCGCGACGGGCACCGCGGCATCCGCATCGATGCTCGCCGCCACCGTCCGGGCGGCATCCTCGCTGGCACTCATCGGCGATCCCTTCCGTTCCGCTACACGGTTCCCACCGGCGCCGCGCGGCGCGCGCCTGTGCCACCGTGACGCCAGCCCAGCACGGCGGTGCAGACGGCGGCAACCAACGCCGGTGCCCCGACCGCGCCGTAGGTCGCGGTGATGTCCCAGCCCGCGCCAACCATCAGCCCGACCAGCAGCGGACCGGTGAACGAGCCGAAGCGCCCCATGCCCATGGCCCAGCCGACGCCGGTGGAGCGCATCGCCGTCGGATAGAACAGCGTCGTCATGGCGATCAGGCCGGAGCTGCCGGCGCCCAGGAACAGGCCGGTCAAACCCTCCAGCGCGTGCGCTGCCGAAATACGACGGCGCGGCCTGCCCGATCAGGGCGAAACTCATTGCGCTGGCAACGAACAGCAGCGCCAGTGCGCGATACGCATTGAACCGGGTGATCAGCAGGCCGACCAGGCAGGTGCCGATGACGCTGCCCAGGTTGAACACCGCCATGGCAATCGCCGCCTGGGCCACCGCCATCCCGCCCGCGTGCAGCAGGATCGGGCTCCATGCCGTGTTGGTCACCAGCATCAGGAAGATCGTGAAATAGGCAATCCACAGCAACATCGTGCCGACGCCGCGGCCATCCGTGAACAGGTGCCGCAACGGCAAGCCGGGCGCGCGCTGCTCGCCCAGGATGAAGCGCGCGCCGGGTGGTGGAGGCTGCCCGGTGATGCGGCCGAGCAATGTCGCGATCCGCGGGCCGGCGGCATCGCGCGCCGCCAGGAACGCGATGGACTCAGGCAGCGCCGGCAGCAGAACGATCGCCAGCAGCACCGGCAGCACGCCGCCGACATAGAACAGCGATTGCCAGCCGAACGCCGGAATAAGCCGGGACCCGAGGACCCCGCCCACCACGCCGCCCAGCGGGAAGCCGGCCCACAGCAGTCCGACCAGCATCGCACGCAGCCGCCGCGGCGCGTATTCCGCGCCCAGGCTGATGAAGCTCGGCATGGCGCCACCGAGACCGATGCCGGCGAGGAAGCGCAGGACCAGCAGCATCTGGAACGACGTTGCGTAAGCGGTGGCAAAGGTGAACGCACCGATGATCACCAGCGCGCCGATCAGGATGCGCCGCCGGCCGAACCGGTCCGCGACCGGACCGAGCCCGAACGCGCCGACCATCAGCCCCAGCAGCGCCGCGCTGAACGCCAGGCCGAAGCTGCGCGGCGGGACATGCAACGTCGCGATGATGCCCGGCGCGGCGAGGCCGATCGATTGCAGGTCGAGCCCGTCCAGCAGCGCCGCCAGCCCGCACAGGACCAGCGTGCGGATTTGCAGCGCGCCCAAGGGATGCGCATCGATCAGCGCGGTGACGTCGGTCACCCGGGTCTCGGGCATGCGTGCATTCCCCTGGTCCCGCTGTACTGCGACATGGAGATCGATGCCGCTGGTCTTCTCCTGCACGACTCCAGACCGTTGCTCAAGGCGCCGCGCGCGGCTGCTGTCCGGCCTGATCCGGCACGGCGCGCCGCACGCGCTGATCGAACAGGTCGGGTGCTTACAGATACGCGGGAACAACCGTCGCGGGCCACCTAGACCGGCATTGCGGGAGTGCACACGCTTCTCACTGGGTTTCGCAGTGCACTGCTCTCGCGATGGCACTGGATTTATCGGCTGTATCGCTGCAGGCAATTGAAACGTGACATTGAGATGCTCCCGTCATGGAGCGCGATTGGCCGCTCTGGACAATCGTCACCGTCCGCCGTCTTCTGTCCCTGGAACACCCGCCCGCGTCCGCGGAGGTCACGTAATGCCGGGTTCAATGTTGGAAGAGATCAAGGAGTTTCTGTCACGCGAGGGACAGCACTACCGCGAGTTCCTGGACCGGGTCAGAGCCGCGTGCGAGGACGCCGAACGTCAGATCGGGTCTGGTATCATCCGGACGATCTACACAAGGGCCGACAAGCAGGGTGGGCTGGTGTTCAAGACGCCAGAAAAGATTGCAAGGGCGCTGGCGGCGGAGCGGGTGCGGAACCCCCGGGCCTCGCCGCGGGTGATCGAGGACATCATTGGCCTGACGGTCGTCGTGCATTATCCCGACGAGATCCCATATGTCGCCAGGACTATCGTTGCTAATTTGGACGAAGTGATCGTCAAGAAGGATGAGTTAAAGAAACAGCACGGATACTATGGACATCACACGATATTCAGATCACAGAGTATTTCGACGATCGGTTTGTATTGTGAAGTACAAATAAAGACGATGTTGCATGATGCATGGGGCAACAAGACACATGACCTGTACTACAGGCCGCAAGGCCGGATGGATGATCGCCTGGGGCGAATGATGCAAGGATTTGGCGATGCCCTGCAATCCATCGAGGAGCAGAGCGAACTACTGCGCGACCTTATCCGTGAGCGCTGGCTGGTGGAGCGCCCGCAGCGCGAGGCCGTGCGCCAAAGGTTGTTTGAAACGTTGCCGTATTGGCGAAAAGACCGGCGGCGGTTCAGCGATACGGCGGAGGGGATCGCGCAAGAGCTGCGCGCGCTACAAGCGGCCAATCAACCTCCCAATAGCCTGGCCAATCGATGCAAGCCGTTGCTATTACGGATTGACGAGCTGGCGACAGCATCCATTCGTGAGGCCATGTGGTTGTCCATCCAGTTGGCAATGATCACTTTGGACCCTCGTCATATCAGCTTCGCGCGTCGCAAGCTTGATGACTTGTTGCCGCATATCCGGGATCTGCTGGCGCGACATGAGATAGATGGTGAGGAGTTTGCATCGATCCCGCTGGCGTTGGACTCGGTGGGTGAGTCGGACGCCGCGATCGACGTGTCGCGGGGGTTTCTGCGGGATCTTACGACTCTGCCGCCGATGGATGTCGAGCGGCTGAAGCTCAACCTCGCGAATTTCCTGGTCGAACATTCGTTGCGGGGGCCGGAGAAGTCGCCCGACGATCTTGTGGTCCTGAAGAGCGAGGTTGAGGGACTTCTGCGGGATACCCAGGCGACGCAGGCCCTCGATCCGAGCGCGGTGGCTGATCTTCAGGGCTTACTTGTCGTCGCCACCGCGGACCGGCCTGAGGATATCCGTGAAGCTATTCGCCAGATCGAGATCGGCCGCGACACCGCGCCCGAAAGCGAGCGCGACTACGCAGTCGCGACGTAAGAGCTGAATGTCAGGATTGCGTGGCGGCGGCTTTTGGAACTGGAAGATCGTGCGATTCTGAGGGGCCGCGGTCGCTGATGGGGCCTACGCAGGGCCCTCACGGTGCTGCCGGGGCGCCGTCAGCCAGGCGGCAGGATTGGCCGTGACATAACATGAACTCCTTCTCTCGGTGGAGATTACCCGGCCGGCCGGCGCGTGGCAAGAACGATCACCGCGTTTGCCACACTCCGCTGCTTCGCGTAATACAACCCACATGGACGTCCTGACCATTGATATCAAGATGTTGTGCCACTCATAACGTAGGGCGTGTGACCGCTTGCCCTGGCCGATCCCGCTAAGCCGCCTTCGCCTGCCCAACGATCCGCGTCAAACTATCCAGCACCTCGCGCGCGCCACGCAGCCTTGTCGCCACATCCATATCGCGCACGATCGCCAACTTGTGGTCGGGCCGCAGCCGCACCTGCCCGCCCAGCTTGCCGCCCCTGCCCGCCAACCAGTTCACCAGCCCGGCCGGATTGGCAAACGCATTGCCACGGAACCCGATCACCATCCCCTTCGGCCCGGCGTCCAGCTTCTCCACCCCCGCCTCACGGCAGGCGCGCTTCAGCGACACCACCTGCAGCAGGTTCTCCACCTCCTCCGGCAGCCTGCCGAAGCGGTCGGTCAATTCGGCGGCCAGTGCTTCCGTTTCGGCGTCGGAAGCCAGCGCGCCGATCCGCCGATACAGCCCCAGCCGCACCGGCAAGTCGGCGACATAGCTCTCCGGGATCAGCACCGGCAGGCCCAGGCTGATGTTCGGCGTCCAGTCACGTTCCTGGCCCGCCGCGCGATGATCGCCGGCGCGCAACTCGCCGACCGCGTCCTCCAGCATCTGCTGGTACAGCTCGATGCCGACTTCCCGGATATGGCCGGACTGCTCGTCGCCCAGCAGGTTGCCAGCACCGCGAATGTCCAGGTCGTGGCTGGCCAGCGTAAACCCGGCACCCAAAGCATCCAGTGTCTGCATGACCGTCAGCCGTTTCTCCGCGGCAACTGACAGCCGATGATTGGGCGGCCAGGTCAGATAGGCGTAGCCGCGCTGCTTGCCGCGCCCCACGCGCCCGCGCAACTGATAGAGTTGCCCCAGCCCAAACATGTCGGCGCGATGGATCACCAGCGTGTTGACCGCCGGCATGTCCAGCCCGCTCTCGACGATGTTGGTCGACAGCAGGATGTCGAAGCGCCCGTCACTGAATTCCGTCATCACGCGTTCCAGCGTGGTGGGCGGCAGCCGGCCGTGTGCGCTGACGATCTTCGCTTCCGGAACGATCTGGCCGAGGCGTTCGGCGATGCGCGGCATATCCTCGATCCGCGGCACCACGCAGAACACCTGGCCACCACGGAACCGTTCGCGCTGGATCGCCTCGCGGATCACCACCTGATCGAATGGCATGATGAACGTGCGCACCGCCAGGCGATCAACCGGAGGCGTGGCGATCAGGCTCATCTCGCGCACGCCCGACAATGCAAGCTGCAGCGTGCGCGGGATCGGCGTGGCGGTCAGCGTCAGCACATGCACATCGGCCCGCAGCGCCTTCAGCCGTTCCTTGTGCGCAACGCCGAAATGCTGCTCCTCGTCCACCACCAGCAACCCGAGCGAGGCGAACGCGATCGACTTCGACAGCAGCGCATGGGTGCCGATCACGATGTTGACGCTGCCGTCCGTCAGACCGCGCTTGACCTCGGCTGCCTCCTTCACCGGCACCATGCGCGACAGTTGCGCGATGCGGATCGGAAGCCCAGCGAAACGTTCCGAGAACGTGCGAAAATGCTGGCGCGCCAAAAGCGTCGTCGGCACCACGACGGCGACCTGGGCGCCCGACATCGCGGCGATGAACGCGGCGCGCAACGCGACCTCGGTCTTGCCGAAGCCGACATCGCCGCAGATCAGCCGGTCCATCGGCCGCCCCGACGCAAGGTCCTCCAGCACATCGGCGATGGCGCGCGACTGGTCTTCGGTTTCGGCAAACGGGAAGCGCGCGCAGAACTCGTCGAAGCTGCCCTCGGGCGGCGCCATGATCTCGGCGTCGCGGATCTGCCGCGTCGCGGCGATGCGGATCAACTCGGCCGCCATATCGCGGATGCGGCTCTTCATCCGCGCCTTGCGCGACTGCCACGCGGTGCCGCCCAGCTTGTCCAGCGCCACGCCCTGCTGGTCGCTGCCGTAGCGCGACAGCACCTCGATGTTCTCGACGGGCAGGAAAAGCTTTTCGTCGCCGTCGTAGATCAGTTTCAGGCAGTCATGCGGCGCGCCGGTGACGTGCAGCGTCGCCAGCCCGTCGTAGCGGCCGATGCCGTATTCCTGGTGCACGACAAGGTCGCCCTCGGCGATCTCGGTCGCTTCGGCAATGAACTGATCGGCCCGCTTGCGGGTGCGCACCGGGCGTGAGATGCGGGTGCCCAGCAGGTCCTGCTCGCCCACCATCGCCAGCCGGTCGGCGACAAAGCCGCGCTCGATGCCCAGCGTGACCAGCGACACCGCGCCGGCCGGCTTGCGGCGGACCGCTGCCCAGTCGTCCTCCTGCGCCACGTCGGCAACGCCGTGCTCGCGCAGCAGATGCGCCAGGCGCTCGCGCGACCCGCGGGTCCAGGCGGCGATCACCAGGCGGCGGCCCTCATTGGCCCAGCGCTCGGCCTGCGGGCGAAGCTGTTCGAAGACGTTGCTGCCGGGGACGAGGCTTTGGGCAAAGATCGGGCCAGGGCGACCGCCGCCGTCGATGCCCACCGCGCCATCGGGCTTGGCGAACGGGGAAAAAGCAAACAGCGGCCCGCCGGCCAGCATCGCATCCCAGCCCGCGCGGTCCAGATACAACCGGCCCGGCGGCAGCGGCCGGTACGGCACCTCGCCATCGCGCGGCACCGCGCGGCGCGCGCTGTAATGGTCCTCGATCATCTCCAGCCGCGCGGCCAGCACGTCCTCGGCCTGGTGGTCCAGGCTGACCGAGGCGCCCGGCAGGTAGTCCAGCAGCGTCTCCATCCGTTCGTGGAACAGCGGCACCCAGTGCTCCATGCCGGGATGGCGGCGGCCGGCCGAGATCGAGTGGTACAGCGGGTCGTCGGCGGCACCCTGCTCGAACAACTCGCGCCAGGCGGAGCGGAAGCGGGCGATGGACGCGTGGTCGAGCGGCACCTCGGACACCGGGCGCACCGTCAGCTTGCCGCGCTTGGCGCCGCTGCGCTGGGTGGCGGGGTCGAACACCCGGATCGACTCGATGGTGTCGCCGAAAAGATCGAGTCGCACCGGGTCCGGCTCGCCGGCGGGGAACAGGTCGATGATGCCGCCGCGCATGGCGTATTCGCCCGGCTCCATCACCGTGCCGGCGCGGCCGTAGCCGTGCGCTTCCAGGAAGCGGGACAGCTTCTCCGGCTGGATGGTGGCGCCGACGCCTCAGCGGCAGGCTGGCGCCCGCGAAGGCGGTGCGCGGCGGGATGCGCTGCACCAGGGCATTGACCGTGGTCAGCACGATGCGCGGGCTCTTGGGCGTCTCCAGCAGGCGCGTCAGGGTGGCGACGCGCTCGGCGACCAGCACCGGGTTGGGCGAGACGCGGTCGTACGGCAGGCAATCCCAGGCGGGGAAGCGCAGGATCTCGGCTTCCGGCATGACGAAGGCCAGCGCTTCGGCCAGCCGGGCCATGCAGGCATCATCGCGGGAGACGTGGATGACGGGCCCAGTGGCCTCGGCGCGGCGGCGGGCGAGCAGGAAGGCATCCCAGCCCTCGGGCGCGCCGTAAATCTGGGTAGCAGCCCGGGGGCTGGCAGCCTTCGCGGTGACAGCCTGGGGGGCCGCAGCCTTCGGGATGGCCGCCGCTGGGGCGGCAGGCTTCGGGGCTACGGTCATCGCGCGACCGCCGCCCGAATACGAAGCAGCATCGCCCGGACGCGGCGCAGCGTCGGGTCATCCTGCTCGGGCGGGATCGGCTGGCGGCCGGTAAGCCAGTCGGCAAGGTCCGGATCGGGCAATTCCAGCAATTCTTCCAATGCAGTCAGCTCGGCGTCGTCCAGCGTGTCCAGGTGCGCGCGCAGAAATCCGCCCAGCATCACGTCGTTCTCATACGTGCCGCGGTGCGTGGCGCGAAATAGCAGACGGCGGCGGCGAACGTCGAGCGCTGCGGCCTGTGGGAGCGTGGCGGAGTGTGGTTCGCTCATCGGGGCGGTGTCATATAGCCGCACCATCACACTGTGTCAGCCGTGCAACCTGATCCGCTCGTCCCACTTTTCGCGCCCCTGACCACGCTCCGGGGCATGGGCCCGCCCATGGGGGCCACCGTGGCGGCGCTGCTGAAGCGCGCGGTCGGCGGCGAGCGGGTCATCGACCTGCTGTTCCATCTGCCCGAGGGATATCTGGATCGCCGCGCCCGCCCAACGCTGAAGGAAGCGCTGCACAGCGCCAAGCCCGGCCAGGTGGCGACGCTGTCGATCGAGGTGGTGCGCCACGAACCGCCCGCCAATCCCCGCCAACCCTGGCGCGTCGTGGTGACCGACGGGACCGGCTTCGCCGAGTTGGTGTTCTTCCATTTCACCCGCGCCGACCTGATGGCGACCGGGAGCGAAACTGCTGGTATCCGGCAAGCTGGAGCGCTACGGCAGCCAGATCACCATGCCGCACCCGGACTACGTGGTGCCGGCGACGCAGCCCGACCGCATTCCTGACATCGATCCGGCCTGGCGCCTGACCGCCGGGCTGTGGCCGCGCCAGGTCGGCCGCGCGATGGCCCAGGCGCTCGAGCGCCTGCCGGTGCTGCCGGAGTGGCACGACCCGGCGCTGCTGCGGCGCGAACGCTGGCCGGGCTTCGCCGAGGCGCTGCGCCTGCTGCACGCGCCCCCTGCCCCGCCGGTGGGCGAACTGACGGAGACGCCACCGCGCCGGCGGCTGGCCTATGACGAACTGCTCGCCGACCAGGTCGCCACCGCGCTGATGCGCGGGCGGGTGCGCATGCGGGCGGGACGGTCGATGACCGGGGACAACGCGTTGCGGCGCGAGGCGCTGGCGCGGTTCGGGCACGAGCCGACGCGCTCGCAGCTACGCGCCGTGGCGGAGATCGACGCCGATCTGGCGTCGCCGCGGCGGATGCTGCGGCTGCTGCAGGGCGATGTCGGCTCGGGCAAGACCCTGGTGGCGCTGCTGGCCATGCTGCGCGCAGTGGAGGCCGGCGCGCAGGCAGCCCTGATGGCACCGACCGAATTGCTGGCGCGACAGCATCTGCGCACCTTGTCGGCGCTGGCGCCCGTGCCGGTCGCGGTGCTGGCCGGTTCGGTGAAGGGCAAGGCTCGCACGCGAGTGCTGGCAGGACTGGCGGATGGCTCGATCAAGCTGGTCGTCGGGACACACGCGCTGTTCCAAAAGAGCGTGGCGTTCCACGACCTGGGGCTGGCGGTGATCGACGAGCAGCACCGGTTCGGGGTGGATCAGCGGCTGTTGCTCGGTGGCAAGGGCGAGACGACGGACGTGCTGGTGATGACCGCGACGCCGATCCCCCGCACACTGTTACTGACCCAATGGGGCGAGATGGAGGTCAGTCGCCTGATCGGCAAGCCGGCCGGCCGGCAGCCGATCCGCACTACGCTGCACGCGCTCGATACACTGGACGACGTGATGGACGGTGTAGCGCGCAAGCTGGCCGAGGGCGCGCAGGTCTATTGGGTGTGCCCGCTGGTCGAGGAGAGCGAGGAACTGGATGTCGCCGCCGCGGAGCAGCGGTTTGCGACGTTGCGCGAGCGGTTCGGCGACGCCGTGGGCCTGGCGCATGGGCGCCAGCCGAGCGAGGTGCGCGAGGCGGCGCTGGCGGCGTTCGTTGCAGGTGCCGTGCGGCTGCTGGTGGCGACGACGGTGGTGGAGGTGGGCGTCGACGTGCCCGAGGCCAGCGTGATGGTGGTGGAGCATGCGGAACGGTTCGGGCTGGCACAGTTGCATCAGTTGCGCGGACGCGTGGGGCGTGGTGCCGCGGCCAGCTTTTGCCTCCTGCTGCATGAGCCCTTTCTGGCGGGGACGGCGCGGCGGCGACTGACATTGTTGCGAGATACGGATGATGGGTTTGTCATCGCCGACGAGGATTTCCGGCTGCGCGGCAGCGGGGATGCACTCGGCACGCGGCAGGCGGGGCTGCCGGGATTCCGGCTGGCCGACCCGGTGGCGCACGAGGGATTGTTGCACATGGCGCATCGAGATGCGGCGGTGCTGTTGCAGCGCGATCCGCGGTTAGAGAGCGAGCGCGGGCGCGCGGTGCGGGTGCTGCTGCGCGTGTTCGAGCGGCGCACGGCGATGCAGACGCTGGCGGCGGGGTGAGGTGCACGCGTTATACCGGGCCACGAAAGAAACGACCCTCCAGCGTCATGGCCCGCGCAGGCGGGCCATCCACGACTGCGCAACATGCAACCCCCCGTCATGCCCGCGCACGCCGGCATCCACGACTTCGCAACATGCAACCCCCCGTCATGCCGGCGCAGGGATAAGAGAAAGAGGCGGGCCATCCACAACTTCGCAGCGTGCAACAAAGAAAGTCGTAGATGGCCAGCCGTCGTGCGGGGCACGACGTGTGGAGAGGTTGCCGGCAGGAACGCCTCATTCGTTCGGTCGTTTGGTACGATGCTCCACCGAGCAGCGTCTTGTGGTATACGAAGCGCATGAATAGCCAGGACATCATCGCCCGGCTGCGGGAGCACCAGGCGGAGTTGCGCGCACGCGGCGTGGCGCATGCCGCGTCGTTCGGCTCACGCGCGCGCGACGATGCGCGCGCGGACAGCGACCCCGACATCATGATCGAAATCGATCCGGCGGCGCGCGTCACGCTGTTTGATTACGTCGGACTGAAGGAATTTATCGCCACCCTGTTTGATGGGCCGGTTGATGTAGTAAACCGCGAGAGTTTGAAGCCCTATATTCGGCCCGCTGTCACAACTGACGCAATCTATGCTTTCTGAGTTTGCGGTCGCCGCTTTGCGCGACATCGCGCATCACGTCGACTTGCCAAGCCACTTCGTCGAAGGACTGGATCTCCTCGTGTTTCGTCTTGTCACTCACAAGATGCCATCATCCATCGCGTCGGTGGCGGCCGCTCACACCGCAGCCTCAACGTCCGCATCAATCCGGTCCCCCATCTGCTTACGCAACAACGCCAGATCGTAACTCGCCTGCATCGACAGCCAAAACTCCGGCTCATTGCCGAAGAACCGGCCAAGGCGCAACGCTGTCTCGGGCGAAATTCCGCGCTTGCCGGCAATGATCTCCTGAATGCGCTGCGGTGCCACGCGCAGCTTGAGGGCGAACGCCGCCGCCGAAAGCCCGCGGGTCGCAAGTTCCTCGCGCAGCACCCTACCCGGATGAACTTCCTCAAACATCATGACAAAAGCTCCTCAGTGGTAGTCCACGATCTCGACATCATGGGCGTCACCGTCCGCGAACCGAAAAACCAGCCGCCATGGCCCGTTGATGGTCAACGCCCAACAGCCCGCTCGACCCCCGGACAATTTGTGCAAACCGAGACTGTTCAACCGACCAAGCCCATCGAGGCTCTTCGCGCTGTTGAGCGCCTGCAACCGCTCCATGGCTCGATCGACATTCATGCCGGTCCATCTGCTCTTCCCGGTTTCGGCAAAGCGCCGCGTGCTGGCGTTTCTCCATGACCGGATCATGACGTGGCGCTACCATGCCAGACACGCCATGTCAAACATGGCGTCTCATGCATGCCGCCTCAGCGCGGGCCGGGGTCAGTGACCGACCCGGATACGCTGTTGCACCAGCGGAGACAATTAGCTAAGCTACCTTAGCTAGGAGGCGTAAATGGACACCGTCACCATCCACACCGCGAAAACGACGCTGTCGCAACTCCTCGCTCGCGTTGAGGCGGGCGAAGAAATCGTGCTCGCGCGCGGCAAGCATCCAATCGCCAAGCTGGTCCCGTATCGCCCCGTCGGTGCCAAGCGCCAGTTCGGTGCCTTGCGCGGCGTGGTCTCGGTCGGCCCGGAGTTCTTCGAGCCCCTCCCCGCGGACGAACTTGCCGCATGGGAACAGTAGCGATTGAACCTGCTGCTCGATACGCACACGTTCCTCTGGTGGATTGCCGGCGATCGCGCGCTGTCGCGCCCGGCCCACGCGGCTATCGATGATGGCCGCAATACCGTGTTTGTCAGCGCCGCGTCAGCCTGGGAGATCACCACCAAATTTCGCATCGGCAAGCTCCCCGGCGTCGCGACGATTGCCGCCGATCTTGCGACCGTGCTCGACGCACAGGGCTTCGTTCCGTTACCGATCACGTTCGACCACGGGCAGGCCGCCGGCGCGCTTCCCGGCCCGCTGCAAGACCCGTTCGACCGTATGTTGATCGCGCAAGCGATGCTGGACCGCATGGTCCTGATTTCAAGCGAGCACGGCTTCGGCAGCTACGGCGTCAGGCGGCTCTGGTAACGCGGGGCAGCCAACCAGCCGCGGCACCCACGCACCTACCCGCCAGCAGGGCCAGCCACCCCCGACCCAATCTCGAAGCACTTGCGGAAATAAATCCGACGGTGCCCAGGCGGAAAATCCTCCAGCACACCGAACACGGTAAAGCCGAGCTTCCGGTAGAACGGCGCCGCCTGGAAGCTGAAGGTGTCGACGTGGGCGCCGCGACACCCCCGCGCCCGCGCATGCGCTTCCGCCGACGCCATCAGCGCCGAGCCAACGCCCAGGCCGCGCAACGGCTCCGGGACGAACAGCATCTCCACCTGCAGCCACTGGAAGAGCGTGCGGCCCCAAAACCCGCCGACCACCACCCCATCGTCATCGCGAATCGGGATCACCAGCAATCGCGGCTGTGCCGGTCCGATCAGGTCGCGGGAACTTGCGTCCAGAGCTGCAAGGATTGCCTCGAACGTGCCCGGAGCAGGGGAATCGGACGCAACAAACCCGGAATGACTTACCGTCAAGCTTCACCATTCCCCGTCAGGCGGCCCCCCGTCGGGTGACGCCCCGTCGGACGGCCCGCATCGGATGGCCCAGTTCGCTCCGCGGCGCGTCCGCTGGGTCAGGCGAACATATTGACGCCGGTCGGCCCCTTGGACGCGGTGGCGGTCGCGCCGCCCGCCGGTGGCTGGTCTGCACCGCCTCCGCCGCCATGGCGATGCTGGTGATGGGTTGGTCCGGCCGGCTGGGTGGTGCTCGCCTGCTGGGTCGCGGCGGCCGCCTGCCCGATCGTTCCCGCCCGTGTCGCGGTTGCCGCCTGGACCATGGCGGCGGTCTGTGACGCAGCGGCCGCCTG
Source organism: uncultured Alphaproteobacteria bacterium (assembly GCA_963826975.1). GTDB lineage: Bacteria > Pseudomonadota > Alphaproteobacteria > Acetobacterales > Acetobacteraceae > Palsa-883. The sequence continues at coordinate 596,776 of CAWGZJ010000005.1, forward strand.
GGCCTGTTGCGCGATTTGCTGGGCAAGTCCCGTCGAAGTCGAGGCCGATACGCCGGCGATGCTCATAATGGTCCCTCCAGGCTTTGAAGAAAGCTTCCCGACATTGCGGTAAAAGCGTAAATCAGGTCTTAATACCAACCGGCGAACGGGTTGACCCTTCCAACTCTTTCGCCGGCTGGTATTGCGCGCCGGATTGCCCATCGGAAACCGAGGACGCCGGCGCGGCAGTGAAGGGAAGCAGTAAGGTTTTAACGCAAATGCACGCAAATAAGTGCAAATACACGCAAATAGATCCGGTCTGGTCGGACTTTCCGAGTCAATCCCTGACCTCCTCTTGGTTTATAAATGCCTTCGGCGGAGCGCACCCGGCAATTGCCGGATCAGCACGGTCTCTGCATGACCGCTGGCCTATTTGCGTTCATTTGCCCTTATTTGCGTGCATTTGCGTTAAAAACCTTCCTCTTCATGGCTGCCGCACGGCGCCGACAGCCAGCCGACGCCGCCCTTCCGGTACAACTCGTCCGCCGGGCATCGCACGTTGGGGGGTAGGTGAGAAACCACACGACGCGCCACACAAAGACTGATACCGGCGGTCATTCCTTATAACCGTCGATAAGGCAGCGTGATGTATGACAGCGTGATGGGTTGCAGCAAACCTATGGGTCGCCGCGGGACCGGTCAGACCACCAGGCCGTTGGACTGCTCGGCCAGCGAGAACAGGTTTGTGCTGCTGCCGGAGCTGGAGCTGGACTTGTTTTGCTCCTGCATGGTCAGCAGGTACTGGTCAGTCAGGCTGGTGACGTAGTTCGGATCTTGCAGTTTCGCGAAATCGAGACGGGATGTGATCGCACTGACCTGCGCCGACGAGGCCTGGTTGACGATCTGCTGCGGAATGCCGAGCGCGGTCGTGATCACGTCGAAGTTGGTCACGTTGTCGAGGATATCGCTGGCGGATTTGATCGAACTGGCCTGGCCGAGGAAAGTCAGCGCGTTGGCCAGCCCCGGCGTCGCCTGGTCGAGCGACTGGCGCCACAGCACCTCGGCATAGGCATTCGTCAGGGTGGCAACGACCTTCGGGTTCTGCAGCTCGGACAGGCCGTTCTTCGCGAAGTTGTAGGTCTGGACGGCGCCCAGCAACGTGGGGTCGCCCATCTGGTTGGCCAGCGAAGTGGGGTCCGTCGGGTCGGACAGCATCGCTTTCTGTACCAGCACTGTGTCGCCAATGTAGTTCGACAGGCCGTTCGCGGTCAGCAGGACCTTCTGCACGTCCGGGTTGCTCAGCGCGATCTGGATGCTTTTGGAACTGGCCACCGCCGTCGTGAACGCCGCAATGGCTTGCGAGACCTGCGGCTGCTGTGCCTCCTTCGCGACGTCGGCGGTCTGATCCACCTGGGCGATCTTCAGATCGAGCAAAGGGTTGCCGGTCGACGCGGTGCTGACGGACGACGACGTCGAACCGCTGTACAGCGTGTTCAGCATGTCGCCGACGATGTTGGTGGTGGAGCTGTTCGACGAGAACAGCATACTATAGTTGATCCCGCTGATGATGCCGCTCATGTCCGGTACGCCCGTGCTGCAATCGGCTCGTAGGCGCATAGTGTCGGCGCAAAGGTTAACGCTCTCTGAACCGGCCGGGTTGACCCGCGCCGGTCACCTCGGCCGTAGCTCGGGCAGCGATGGTCCCGCGCTGTGGTGCCTTGGCAATCGTTGCCTTGGTGGTTCCCTTGGCGGTCTTGACAGGCTTCGACGGGATTGGCGTGGCTCTGTCGAAGTCGGCCTTTGCGGTGCTGCCGTTGGCAGCCGGGCTGCGCGGGGCACCCATCTTGCGCGAGGCAGCCGCCTTGCGCGGGGCAGCCGGCGCCCGCACTTCCACCGTGTCCGCCTCCACCGTGTCCGCCTCCACCATGTCCAGGCCGAACAGCGCGGCAAGGTCATCGCCCGCCAGCGTCTTGTCCGCGCCAGGACCTTTCCGCGCTCCCGGCAGCGCGGCGCCAAGATCGGCGAGCAGCGCCGTCTCGTCCACCGCACGCAGCCGGAACAGCAACTCGGGGCTCTGATCGAGCCGTGCACCGATGCCATACAGCACCGCCGCCACGTGCTTGCACATCGAGGCGTGGTCCAGGCAACTGCAGGTGAACTCGATCTCCGCCGGGCGCGGGAACAACCCGCTGTCCTGGCTGCACAGACGCTCCATCACCGGCTTGGAAAATCGCCCCTGCAGCAGTTCCACCAGCGATTCGATCCGCCCGGTGCAATCGGCGCAAATTGCACGCCACTTCGCCGGCGGTGTCGGCGCGATCGTGATCTTGGTGCGGTAGAGCTCCGAACCGTTGACCCGCGCTGTGACCTCTCCGGGCGCGATCCGCAAATCTACCACCGCACCGTGGCGCACGTAGGACCGCCCGCGCTCCAGGCGGTACTCATAGTCGCGAAAACTTTCGATGGTGTCGCACCACGCCTTGCCCCAGAAGCTGGTGGCGATGCGGCTGCCCTCGATCGTCACCGGCGCCACGTTGGGGTCCCTCTTGCGCAGCTTCGCCGCCGCCTGCGCCGCCTCGCGCCGCCGCTCCGCAACCGTCACATAGGGCGCCCAATCCCCGAAATCGTATGACACGCGCTTCAATCCTTCATCACGGCGTTCAGGTCGAGCGCAACCAGGTTCAGCAAGGCCTCGTTCGACAGCTCGGTCAGGCTGACCTCGCCGGGGCCTTCCAGTAACGCGTCGGACATCGCCCGCTTCGACTCGATCAACGCGTCGATCTTATCCTCCAGCGTGCCGCGGCAGAGAAATTTGTGCACGAGGACATTGCGTTTTTGCCCCAGGCGAAACGCACGGTCGGTCGCCTGGTTCTCCACCGCCGGGTTCCACCAGCGGTCGAAATGCACGACATGCGAGGCGGCGGTCAGCGTCAGTCCAGAACCGCCGGCCTTCAGGGTCAGCACGAAGAACGGCACTGTCTCGTCGTCCTGGAACCGCCGCACCAGCGTGGCGCGCGTCCGAACCGGGGTCTCGCCGTGCAGCACCAACCCGGGGCGGCCGAAAATCCCGCCCAGGAAGCCGGCCAGCGGCGCCGTCGCCTCGCGGAACTGGGTGAAGATCAGCAGCTTTTCCTGCCGCGCCGCCACCACCTCGGCGATCTCGCGCAGCCGGGCGAACTTGCCGCTGTCCGCCTCGGGCCAGGCGTCGCCGCCGAGCCAATGCGCCGGATGGTTGCAGATCTGCTTGAGACGCATCAGCAGCGCCAGCACCAGGCCCTTGCGGACAACGCCGTCGGCCGCGCGCAGGGTGCTTTCCGCCTCGTCGACCGCCTGGGTATACAGCGCCACCTGGCGGCGGCTGAGCTGGCAGATCGCCTTGACCTCGGTCTTGTCGGGCAGGTCGGCGATGACGCTGCGATCGGTTTTCATCCGCCGCAGGATGTAGGGACGCACCAGCGCGCGCAGCGGCCCATACGGGTTGTGCGGCCGGTCGGCGAGGCCCTTGGCATAGCGCGCGAACTGTTTTGCGTTGCCGAGCAGTCCCGGATTGATGACGTCGAAGATCGACCACAGATCGCCCAGGCGATTCTCCACCGGGGTGCCGGTAAGCGCGATACGTGCTTTCGCGTTCAACGCCCTGGCAGCCCGGGTCTGCTTGGCCCCCGGGTTCCTGATCGCCTGCGCCTCGTCCAGGATCACCAGCCGCCAGGCGATCGTGCTGAAAACGGGGACACGCAACAGCGTGCCGTAACTGGTGATCACCAGGTCGAGCTTTGCCGCCTGCTCCGGCGTGAACTGGCGGATCTCCTCCGCCGTCATGGCCGAGGGATGCACAATCCGCGCGTTCAGGCTCGGGGCGAACGTTTCGATCTCCGCGGTCCAGTTGGCGAGCAAGGAGGCCGGGGCCACGAGCAGGCTGGGGGTGGGAACATCAGGATCGGCGGCGGGGGACGAAGCAGAAGGTTCTCCCCCTCCCCTTGAGGGAGGGGGTTGGGGGGAGGGGTCGGTCCAAGGCGCTGGACCCGGGCCATTTGTGCGCTCGACCCCTCCCCCCCGCCCCCCTCCCACAAGGGGAGGGGGAGAAGTTTTCTCCTCCCCGACGCTGCACCAACAACAACGCCAGTACCCTGGATCGTCTTGCCCAACCCCATGTCATCGGCCAGGCACGCGCCGAGCCCCAAGCCAGACAGCAAATACAGCCACTGCACGCCCGCGCGCTGATACGGCCGCAGCGTCCCGCGCAACGCCGATCCGGGATCAATCCCAGCGGCCTCCGGCGCACGCAGCCGCCCCAGCGTCTCAGCCAGCCACGGTCCCGCGGTGACAACGCCCCACTCCGCGACGGCAGCCTCATCCGCCGCATCCTCGGTGATCCCCGCACCGGCGAGCAGGCGCATCGCCTCGGTAAAGCTCAGCCCGTCCTTCTCGGCCAGCGCCTGGGCGTCGCGGAACTGGCTCAGCGTGCGTTCAAGCCGCTCGCGGTCGACCTCGACCCACCGTCCGCGCAGCAGGGCAAGGCCAGCAGTGCTGGCAAGCAGGGCGCGGATCTCCGCCTCGGTCAGCGTCTCACCGTCCAGCGTGACCGCAACCGAGAAGTCCAACAGCCCGTCGAGCCCCAGCTTGGACGGCGCGCCGCCGCCGATTGTCGCCGTCACGCGCGGCCGCGCCGGGCGTCCGGCAGCCCAGCCGGCCGGCATGCGCAAGACGATGCCGGCGGCTTCCAGATCGGCGGCCGAGCCAAGCAAACTTGCGGCGTCCGCGGCACCCCAACGCTGCGGGTGGTAGATGTCGCCGTCCTCGACCAGCTTGCGCAGCCAGGCGCTGCGCTCGGCGGCACGCTGCACCGGCAGCAGCAGCGCCAGCAGTTTGTCGCGGTTGGCCCGGCCGGCATAGGCGCGCAGGGCCTCGCCAAGCGGCAGATGTTGCGCGCGCGCCTGGGCGGAAAGCTGCGTGGTGTAGGTGGCCATGAAGGCGAACGGCGCGTCGGGGTCGCGGCGGTTCTCGGCCAGGTTGAAGTGAACGCGGCCGACCAGGTTCCACGCCGGGTTCAGCGCCTTGAGCGCGTCCTGCAACCCATTGCCGGAAGCCGCCAGCGAGGCCGCCATCGCGTCGGCCATCGTGGTCCAGAGCGCGGCCAACACATCGGTCGTCAGATACTCGGCCCCCGCCATCATCGGTGCCGTCAGCACCAGCGTGGCCAACTCAGCCTCGGTCGGCGGCGGGACGGTGGGCAGGGCTTGCGCCGCATCGGTCGCCGGCGGGTGCAGACACAGCGCGGCAACGTAGCGGGCGGCGAAGTCGCGCCACCAGACGAAGACCGGCGGCAGGACGCGGCCCAGTTCAGCGGCCCCAAGCCGCAGCAGCCCGTGCCCGGAGCCGGCGCCAAATCCAGTGCGCAGACGCGCCGCCGTGGCCGCGTCCATGGCGGGGGCATCGTCAGCGTGCTCCGCCACCAGGTGCCCCTGCGGCGTCAGACGCAGGCTGAGTGCGCCGCGGTGATCAATGATGGGTTCGGATGGCACGCCGACAGTCCGATGCTAGAAAGAGAGGGGGGCAGTCTGGAAACCCGGGCCGGGTGGCGTCGGGCACAGGGTGCCGACGGGCGCAGGGGGGGCGAGGTGCGACTCCTATCCTGCGATTCGACTGTCACCAAGCGCTTCGTGGTCAGCAAGTACCTCGCCGGCCGGCTGACACTTCCGGCTCGTGCCGGCAACAGCCACATTGCCGTAGCAGGACGCCAGGATTGGTGCCTAACTTCCCATCGGCCGTGCCGTTTTCGGCTTGTATCCGGGGCAGCCCGGCCTGAACGCTCGAAAGGCATGACCATGCAACGGCGCAGCTTTCTTGCCGCCTCCGCGGCCGCGCTGGCACTGCCCGCGGTGGTTCGCGCGCAGTCCCAGACCACATTCCGGTTCATCCCGCAGATCGACCTGGCGTTTCTCGATCCGCACTGGACCACCGCGTACGTCACGCGCAATCACGGCTACATGGTGTTCGACACGCTGTTCGGCCAGGACGGCAACTTCAAATACTCGCCGCAGATGCTGGAAGGTTTCACCGTCGATAGCGACAGCAAGCAATGGAACCTGACGTTGCGCGAAGGCCTGTTGTGGCACGACGGCGAGAAGGTGCTGGCGCGCGATTGTGTCGCCAGCATCAAGCGTTGGGGCAAGCGCGACGCGCTCGGCGGCGCGCTGATGGCGGCGACCGACGACCTATCGGCCGCCGACGACCGCACCATCCGCTTCCGCCTGAACAAACCCTTCGCGTTGCTGCCCGATGCACTCGGCAAGTCGCCGTCGCCGATGTGCGCCATGATGCCCGAACGCATCGCCAACACCGATCCGTTCAAGCAGATCACCGAGATCATCGGTAGCGGTCCGTTCCGTTACGTCCAGAGCGAGCGGGTGCCCGGTTCGCGCAATGTCTACGAGCGGTTCGACAAGTACAAGCCGCGCGACAGCGGCACGCCGGATTGGACCGCGGGGCCCAAGATCGTCCATTTCGATCGCGTGATATGGACGACCATGCCCGACGACGGCACCAAGTCGGCGGCGCTGCAGAACAACGAGCAGGATTGGTGGGAAAACCCGTCCAGCGACCTGCTGCCGCTGCTGCGCAAAACCGCGAAGATCAAGGTGGCGATCCAGGATGCCACCGGCGGCGTCGAGATGATGCGGCCGAACCATTTGCAGCCGCCGTTCAACAACCCGGCAGTGCGCCGCGCTTTCATGTGGGCGATCGACCAGGCGGAGTTCATGCAGGCGATCGTCGGCAACGATCCCGACATGTACTACACACCGCTGGGCAATTTCTGTCCGCACACGCCGATGGCAAGCGGCGGACGCAGACGGACCCAGTGGTGCCGGAAAATTTGCCAGGGTCGCTGCGGGACATTGCGCGAAATTGTTTGCGGCGGGATCCGAAGCGGCGGTGGACGATCGCGGGGATTGGGATGCGGCTGAGAGCGCCGCTGGATAATCCGTTGGATGGATATGCGGGCGGTGCTCAAGTAGCTGGAGCAGCAGGCGCTACGGGCGCGGGAGCGCACGAAGTGGCTGTTGGTGCGGCAGCGGGAGTGTCGGCGCCGGTCGCGGGGACGTACGCGGAAGTGACGCTGCCGGAGCGCGTGGACGTGGGAGTGCGCGGCGAAGTAGCGGGAGCCCGTGTGGCTACGAGCGCGGGGCGCCGCGGCACTCGGCGCGGCGGATTTGGCGGGAGGCGCGGGAGCGCCGGCGGTGACGGCAGGTGGAGTAAGCGTGGCGGCGCGGACAGCGCCGGTGCGCGATATCGCGCAGGATTTGCGGATGGCGGCGGGGGATACGACGGCGGGGCTGCGAGCGACATTGGCGGAGTCAAGCGCCAGCGTAAATGCGGAGGCCGAGCACAGTTCGCGGGGATATTTGGCGCTGGCGGTGGTTGTGTTTTTGGTGGTGGCGGGGCTGCTGGGATTTAAGTTGTTGCACCCGACGCCGAAGGCGACGGGTGAGACAGCACAGACGGCGGCTGCGGAGCAGCCGGTGCAGCAGAGTGAGGCGCCGGCGCAGAATGCGCCGGGGACGAACGGGGCATTGCAGAACGCCGCAACCTCAGGAGGAGCTGCGGGGCAAGGCGCGGCGACAAAAAGCACCGGGCAGAATGGGACGCCAACGCAAGGCCGCACAGAGTGCGGCGCCGAGTGGGGGCGGCACAAATCAGAGTTCAGCGCCGGCGGGAAATGGCGCGAATGCGGCTCCAGCGAACACAAACAACGCGAATGCGCCGGTAAATTCTGCGGCGACGCAGGGCGCGCAGGGATCAGAAGGAGCGACGGGGAGTGGAGTGGCGCACCAGGTGATTCCGGAGGCGTCGGAGAAGTCGCTGAGCACGATTTATGGAGCGGTGAGAGTGGGGATCAAGGTGACGGCGGGCGCGTCGGGTGAGGTGACGGACGCGACGATTGATTCGGAAGGGCCGAGCTCGTATTTCGCGAATTTGTCGCTGGCGGCGGCGAGGCAGTGGAAGTTTGCGGGGAGCGGGAGCTGGGAGTTAAGGTTTGAATTTAGGAATGATGGAGCGAAGGTTTTTGTGGAGAAGAGTGGGGGGTAGAAGGCAGCGACTTCAACGATATAACTCTATGTAATGACGGACCCGAATCTTCCGTGTAAGTCCCCACGGGCAAAGGCGGCCCATGGGGCACCCAAGAAAAATCCAAAATCAAAAACAAAGCACTGGATGCCAGCGTTAGAAGTTTCCCCATCCACACGCAAAAGCGGCGTATGGGGCACCCGGGGCACCCGCAGAAACTTCTAAGGCAGTGCAACTAAACCTGTTTGCCGGCGAGCTGGTCGGCGAAGTTGGCAGCGATGGGGACGCGGAAGAGCTGTCCCTGATAGGCCTTGACCATGCAAACGATCCAGAGGATCAGGGTCACGAGCCAGAGAGCGAAATGCAGCAGAGCCAAAATTCCGAACAAGCCGACGCCGCCAAAGATCGAGCCGAAGTGGAGGAAGACCAGAAGGATCCCGATGATTTGGAGGCCGCCAAAAGTGACGATGGACTGCGCGGCGTGAAAGCGGACGAAAGGCCGCTTGTCGATAAGGAAGAAGATCAGGCCGGTGACCCAGCCAAAAACGTAGCAGAGCAGTCCGGCTACGTTTTCCTGCATGCCAGCGGCAGGAGCGCCGGCGGGTGCAGCGTAGACAGGCGCTGCGGCTGCGGGCTGCGCGGATACGGATTGGGGCGCGCCACACTTCGGACAAAAACCAGCACCAGGCGCAACTTCGGCGCCGCATTTCGCACAAAAGGCCACGGTACACCTCCCGGAACTTGAAGATAAGAACGCGAGCTAAGGCGGCAAAAGCCTCGGATGGTGGCGTAGCCTATCAAATGCCTTTTAGAGCAGCAAGTTAAAAGCGGACTAGGCGCGAAGGAGTGTGAGAATGGAAGGGTTTCCCGGAATTGGCGCAAGATTTAGGGCGTTTCGTCACTTTTGTTACAATCAGAGCGTAAGTCTGCGCAAGAAAGTGCACACTGACGCCTCGCGAACAACCAGCCTGGCCGCGTAGTTACGAATACCGATGATCACGCTATTTGGGAAGCCGGAACCGACGTTGATGGAGCGGCTGAAGGAGTCCGTCTCGAAGACGAAGACGGAGCTTTCAGCGAAGGTCGAGCAGATTTTAAACAGGCGACCTGTCGGTGGTATCTGGGGCTGCTGGCCCAGCTCGAGTCGGCGTTGCTTTCGGCGGA
>CAWGZJ010000006.1:0-14494 GCA_963826975.1 uncultured Alphaproteobacteria bacterium
TCCCCTGCTCTACCGCTGAGCTACGCCGCCATCCGATCCGCGAGGCCGCGCAGATAGCCGCGCCACCCCCGCCGCGTCAACCGCCGGTCCGCGGATGAAGCCGCCCCCCAGCACCCGGTCGCCGTCATAGAACACGCAAGCCTGCCCGGGCGCCGGCAGCGCGGGCGCGTCCAGCTTGACCTCGGCGCCCGCCGCCGTCACGCACACCGACGCCGGCCGAGGCTCATCGCGCGCACGCAACTTCACCTGGCAGCGCAACGCCATTCCGGGCGGCTCGATCAGCCAGTTGACCTCGCGCAGCCGCACCTGGGTGGTGCCTTCGGTCCGTGGCCCAACCACCACGCGGCGGGTCCGCGCATCCAGCGCCACGACGACCTGCGGCGCGCCCTCGATCTCGGACGCGGTGCCGAGCCGCTTCGCCTGGCCCACCGTGTAGCCTGCCACCCCGTCGTGCCGGCCCACCGTCTGACCCGTCCGATCGACGATCTGCCCCGGCGCAGCGGCATCCGGGCGCAGCCGCGCCACAACATCCGCGTAGCTGCCAGACGGGACGAAGCAGATATCCTGGCTGTCCGGCTTGGCGGCTACCTGTAGCCCCAGTCGCGCGGCCTCGGCACGGACCGCCGCCTTGTCCGGCATCCCCCCCAGCGGGAACATCGCGAAGTCGAGCTGCTCGCGGGTGGTGGCGAACAGGAACCAACTCTGGTCGCGCGCGGGGTCAGCCGCCCGGTGCAGTTCCGGGCCATCGGGCCCGTTCAAGCGGCGCACATAGTGCCCGGTTGCCAGCCGCTCCGCCCCTAGCCCGCGTGCCAGCGCCGTCAGGTCGTTGAACTTTACCGTCTGGTTGCAGCGCACGCAGGGCACCGGCGTCTCCCCGGCTGCGTAGCTGTCGGCGAAATCGGCCATGACCGCGCTGGCAAACCGCGCCTCGGCGTCGATCACGTAGTGCGGGATGCCGAGCCGATCCGCCACCGCGCGCGCGTCATGGATGTCCTGCCCGGCACAGCAGGCGCCCTTCCGTCCGGTCGCGGCGCCATGGTCGTAGAGCTGCAAGGTGACGCCGATCACCTCGTGGCCGGATTCGTGCAGCAACCCGGCGGTCACGCTGCTGTCCACGCCGCCCGACATCGCGACAACTATGCGCATGGGGCGGCTGGGGGGTTGGGGGTGTGCAACTGTGCTGTTTCTTCTCCCCCTCCCCTTGAGGGAGGGGGTTGGGGGGAGGGGGCGGCGCGGGGTACGCGCCTGCGGTGCGACCCGCGCACCAACCCCTCCCCCCAACCCCCTCCCTCAAGGGGAGGGGGAGAAAAGTGTCCCAGCGCATGCTTTACCCGTTCAACATGTTGCGGCTGCCAGCCGGTAGCTTCACCACCAGGCCGTCCAGCTCCTCAGTAATGACAATCTGGCACCCCAGCCGCGAGGTCTCGGTCAGCCCGAACGCCAGGTCGAGCATGTCCTCCTCATCCTCGGTCGGCTCGGCCAGCTTGCGGAACCAGGCCGGGTCGACGATCACATGGCAGGTCGAGCACGCCAGCGAACCCTCGCACGCCCCCTCGATATCCACGTTGTTCTCGTGCGCGATCTCCAGCACCGACAGACCCAGCGGCGCGTCGACCTCGCGGCGCGTGCCGTCGCGTTCGATGAAAGTCATCTTGGGCATCTTGAGGCAGCTTTCGTTCAGGCCTCGGCCGCCGCCGGCGCCGGCATCCCCGCATGCGCGGCCGCCAGCGCGGCAGCGGCAAAGTCGACATCGGCGGCCGAGGTAAAGCGTCCAATCCCGATACGCAAGCTGCGCGCGGCTTCTTCGGGCGGCAGGCCGAGCGCGCTCAACACATAAGACGGCTCGACCTCGGCGGACGAACACGCGGAACCCGTGGATACGCACAGGTCCGGCGTCCGCGCCATCAATTCGGCCGCGGTCATCGCCGGGAAGGTCAGATTGAGGTTGCCCGGGATGCGCGCCTCCATCGTCGCGTTGACCCGCACCCCCGGCAACGCGGCCTGCAACCGTTCCAGCAGGCGCGCGCGCAGTGCTGCGATGCGGGTGGCTTCCTCGGCCATTTCGGCGCGCGCCAGACGGCATGCCTCACCCAGGCCGATGACCAGCGGCGCCGGCAAGGTGCCCGACCGCAGCCCGCGCTCCTGCCCGCCGCCGGAGAACAGCGGTACCAGGCGCACCCGAGGCCGGCGGCGGACGAACAGCGCGCCGACGCCCTTGGGTCCGTAGATCTTGTGACCCGACAGCGACAGCAGATCGATTTTTCCCCCGGTCACGTCGATCGGCACCTTGCCGACACCCTGCGCCGCATCGGTGTGGAACAGCGCGCCGGCCGCCTTGGCGATCGCCGCAAGGGTAGAAATATCCTGCACCACGCCGATCTCGTTGTTCACCGTCATCACGCTGACCAGCAGCGTGGGCACAGTCAGCGCGTCGCGCAGCACATCGGGATCGAGCAGCCCGTCGGGGCGCACCGGCAGGAACACCGGCTCGAAGCCTTCCTCCTTCAGGTCGAGCACCGATTCCATAACGCATTTGTGCTCGGTCGCCACCGTTACGACGCGGCGCCGGTCGCTGCCGCTGCGCAGCGCGTGGCGGGCCGCGCCCTTGATGGCGATGTTGTTGCTCTCGGTTGCGCCGGAGGTGAACACGACTTCGCGCGGCTCGGCACCGATCAGCGCGGCGACATGCGCGCGCGCCTCCTCGGCTGCCGAATTCGGCCTCGGTGCCCATCACGTGCTCGACGCTGTGCGGATTGCCATAGTGCTCGCTGAACCACGGCAGCATCACCGACAGCACGCGCGGATCGCAGCGGGTGGTCGCCTGGTTGTCCAGGTAAACCGGGCGGTTTGGGCGCGGAGGAGGGGTGAGGGTGTTCATCGCCTGCGTGCTCATGCCAGTCGCTTGCGTGCTCATGCTAGTCGCTTGCGTGCTCATGCCAGTCGCCTACGTGCTCATGTCAGTCGCTTGCGTGCTCATGCTTCATAAAATGTGGCGTCAGGCGGCCCGCGATGCCAGGGCCGCGCGCAGCCGCGCCGCCATGCGCGGATAGGCGGCGGCGAAGGCCGCGACATCCGCCCGCGTCGCATTCCACGGCAAGGAGACACGGATTGCCTGGCCTGCCAGCGCGCCCAGGCCCATCGCCGCCAGCACATGGCTGGCGGTTACCTTTCCGGAACTGCACGCCGCCCCGGCACTCACGGCGATCCCGTCAAGGTCGAGCGCGATGACCTGCGCGTCCGCCCGCACCCCGGGCAGTGCCAGGCAGGTGGTGTTGGCTAGCCGCGGCGCGCCGCCGCCACAAACCAGGGCGCCGGCATCCACTGCAATCCGCTCGATTGCATCACGCATCGCGTCCAGCGCGGACGCATCGCTCAGTGTGGCCAGCGTGGGCGCATCACACCGCGCGGTCAGCTCGGGCGGGTCGAGCGCGGCGGCGAAGCCGGCGATTGCCGGCACCGGCGGGGTGCCGCCGCGCCGCCCACGCTCCTGCCCGCCGCCGCGGATCAGAGCGATGATCGCCGAGACCTCGGGCGCCAGAAGCAACGCGCCGGCGCCCATCGGGCCGCCCAGCTTGTGCGAGGACAATGCCAGGCTGTGCGCGCCTAGCATCGCGAGATCGACCGGGATCCGCCCGGCCGCCTGCACGGCGTCGACATGCAGCCGCGCCCCATGGCACCGGCACAGCGCCGCGGCCTGGGCGATCGGCTGCAAGGTGCCTGTCTCGTTGTTGGCCAGCATCAGGCAGACCAGGGCCGGGCCGCCGTCGCGCAGCAGTCCGGCCAGCGCATCCAGGTCGGCCACGCCCTCGCGATCGACCGGCAGCACGACGGCGCCGGGGGCCGCCGCCCGCACGGCATCGTGTTCAGTGGCGCCGACGATCACCCGACGCCCGGCACTACCGCTGGCACCGCCGCGCGCCGCACCCAGTGCCTCGCCTGGCGCTCCGCCCAGTGCATGGACGGCCAGCGCATTGGCCTCGGTCGCGCCTGAGGTGAAGACAAGGTCTTCCGCCCGGCCGCCGAAGCGCGCCGCCAGCGAGGTGCGAGCGTCCTCGACAACGCGCCGGACCGCACGCCCGGCGCCGTGCACCGACGACGGGTTGCCAATCAGCTCCAACGCCGCGAGCACCGCCGCACGGGCCGCCGGACGCAACGGCTCCGTGGCGTTGGCGTCGAGGTAGTGCATTGCTATTCCGCGACGAGTTCGGCCGCGCGCGCGGCGGTAGCCAGCCCGGCGCAATCGGTGGTCACCCGTCCGGCGCTTCGGCTGGTCACCCGCACCGCGCGGCCGACGACCTGGCCGTCGACCACATCGGCCAGCGTCACACCCTGGAGGAACAACCGGATCTGCCGCCCCAGCTCGAACCACAGGTCATGCGTCTGGCACCGCCCGGCGGTGCCCTCGGGACCGGCGCCGGCCATGCACCCGGCCTCGCCGACCTCGCAGCGGGTGGCGCGGATTTCTTCGTCCACCGCGGCGATGATCGCAGCGATCGGCACCTGGTCGGCTGGACGGCCCAGCCGATAGCCGCCGCCGGGGCCGCGCATCGAGGTCACCAGCCCGGCACGCCGCAGCTTGCCGAACAGCTGCTCCAGGTAGCACAGGCTCAACTGCTGGCTGGTGGCGATCTCGGACAGGCAGACCGGCGGGCAGGGCGGTGCGGCGCAACGAGTCCGCACGGCCAGATCGACCATCGCCATCACTGCGTAGCGGCCACGGGTGGAAAGCTGCATCGCGCGGCCTACTCGGCTGCCGGCTGGTGCTCGCGCGTCTGCTGGGCCGCCATCTGCTGGGCCGCGAGACGCGCCACCCGTGCCTCCAGCTCGGCCAACTCGCAGTGCATCTGGTCCAGATCACGCAGCACGGGATCCAGGCTGCCGTCGCACGGAATGCCGTACGGGTCGAAGCCCCGCGAGCTTGCGCCCGCCGGTGCGCCACCCGCCTGTGCACCAACTTGGCGATCGCCCACCAGCGAGCGGTCGACCGGGCGGGCGGGAATGCCGACCACGGTCGTGTCGGGCAGCACCGGGTCCAGCACCACCGCGTTCGCGCCGACCCGGGCGTTGTCGCCCACCGTGATCGGCCCCAGCACCTTGGCCCCGGCGCCGATGATGACATTGTTGCCGACCGTCGGGTGCCGCTTGCCGCCCTGGGTGCGCGCGACGCCCAGCGTGACCTGATGGTACAGGTAGCAGTCGTCACCGATCTCGGCGGTTTCGCCGATCACCACGCCCATGCCATGGTCGATCACCAGGCGGCGACCCAGCTTGGCGGCGGGATGGATCTCGATGCCGGTGAGCCAGCGCGCGATATGCGAGGAGAACCGCGCCAGCAGCGGCAGGCCCGCGCGCCATAGACCGTGGGACATTTTATGCCACAGGACGGCGTGCAACCCGGGGTAGCACAGCAGAACTTCGAGCGAGGAGCGTGCTGCCGGGTCCCGTTCCCGATATGTCCGCACTGTCTCGCGCAAGAACATGAAAGCCATGCGATGATTCCATTTAACAACGCGCCCCAACCCCCATTATAACGAACCTGCCTTGGGGAGCAGAAGTCCGTCCCTGGGGTACGGCCGGTTTGGGGGGCCGAGCGTCAGGACGGGGGGTTGCGATCCTTGCGGCACCATGCCGCGCCAGGCAGGCTAGAAGTTCCTGACTACACGAGTCAAGAATTCGTGCCAGGGAATTCTCGCCGGGATATGGCCGCGAGGGGTCGCGTACCTTCCTGTTCGGACCGTGCCCGCCTGTGGCCGTGCCAGTCGAATTCGGGCTTCGCGGGGCACTATGTCGGATATTAAGCCGGGGACAGCACGGGTCGTGAGGGCTCGCGCCGGTTTCGCCGGAGGTCGCAAGCAAACGGATTTCGGAACGCCATGCCAGAGGTAATGTTTGCCGGCCCAGACGGCCGGCTCGAAGGCCGTTACCACCACTCGAAGGAGGCAGGCGCGCCGGTCGCGCTGATACTGCACCCGCACCCGCTGCACGGCGGGACGATGAACAACCGGATCACCTATGCGATGTACCAGTCGTTCCAGCGGCTGGGCTGCTCGGTGATGCGGTTCAACTTCCGTGGTGTCGGGCGCAGCCAGGGCCGCTACGACGGCGGCATCGGAGAGATTGGGGACGCCGCGGCGGCGCTCGACTGGATGCAGGCGGTCAACCCGAACTCGGCCGGGTTGTGGATCGCCGGCTACTCGTTCGGCGCGTTCATCGGCATGCAGTTGCTGATGCGCCGGCCGGAGATCTCCGGCTGGGTCAGCGTGGCGCCGCCCGCCAACCACTACGATTTCGGCTTCCTGGCCCCCTGCCCCTGCGGCGGGCTGATGATCCACGGCGACACCGACGAACTGGTGCCGGAGCCGGCGGTGCGGAAGCTGGTGGACAAGCTGAACACCCAGAAGAATGTGCACGTGGACTATCGCGTGTTCGGTGGCGCCGACCACATTTTCGCCGAGCACGCCGAGGCGGTGTCCGAGGCGGTGGAAGATCACGTTGGCAAGGTGATCGCCCGGCGGCAGATGGCGCTGGCGGCCGACTAAGCGGCCTTCCTCGGGGTAAGATTGAACAGCGGCGGGTCTCCGGCCCGCCGCTGTTTGCTTTTGCGGCGGATCGCCCGCGAGCAAACCGTCGTGGCGCAGGACCGACCCTGATCGCCATGTGATATACCCCTTGCTCGAAGGAATCTGTGCTCTGCCGTATGACAGGAAGCAGAAACTCACCACAGAGACACAGAGACACAGAGTCGAAAGAGCAAGTCGTCAGCTGGATATTCTTCTCTGTGCCTCTGCACTGCTAACCCCACAAATCCCCGCACCGCGCGAAGAATTTCCGCTTACAGGCCAATAACATATTGATTAAGCTAATTCTTCCGGCCTACTGGCCACTATCGTGCCCGACGCGGCAAAGATAATTCAGCCGCCGATGAACGCCGATAAGGCCAGTGCACTCACAGGCCCAGCACGACGCGCTTGATCTCCAGCCGCGGGTTGCCGAAGTTGAGCAACAGGCAGACCTGCAGGCCCGTCGCCCGAAGGTAGTTGATGCATTGGGCGCGATGGATGTCAGCGACCGCCTTGATGGCCTTCAGCTCGAGGATCACCGATTCCTCGACCAGGAGGTCCACCGCATACTCACCGACGATGATCCCATCGTACATCACGGTGACGCCGCGCTGCTGCGCAACCGCAAGGCCGACCTTGCGAAGCTGATGCGCAAGTGCATTTTCGTACACCTTCTCAAGTGTTGGCGGCGGCGCAAACCCGCGCATAAACGGCGACGTCTTCGTTACAGATCGTCTACGGTGCCCCGGCGGGCTGCCATTAGGCAGCTTGGGCACCGACCCCGGTCTCCCATTGTGCCTGAACGGTAGAACCCCCTGTAAACGCTGGCCTTCGGCCACCGCCTTCGGCGGCTGACGGCGTTGACAGGTGGTCTGCCGTTCAGCCTTTCTGCACTGGTGGCATTACGGCAAATCTCATGCCAAATTTTTACCCGTCGCCGTTTATGCGCGGGTTTGCGCCGCCATCGACATCAAGAAATCCAGCTCCAAGAGCATTGGAGACAATCATGGCACTGCCGATGATCGACCTCGTCAGATGATCCGCTCGGATCATCGGCGTTCATCGGCGTTCATCCGCGGCTAAATATTCCTTGCTTCCTTCGCACCAACAGATGACCGAAAAGTTGACGGTTTCATCGGTTCGGCCCCTCCACCCAAATCGGCGGCAGGTTGATGGCGACACTGTACGTCGTGCCTGATTTGGTTGCGGCCAATGGGCCGCACTGCGTCTCTGTGGTGATTCTTTGTTTCTATCATTCATCGAAAGCACGGATTTCCATGGATAAGTGGTATACCAATCGGCGAAAGCGTTGAGCCTTCAGACGCTTTCACCGGTTGGTATGGCACGCCGGGTGGCCCGCGGGAGACAGCCGCCGGCGGCGCGCCGAACAAAGACCCATGCCAACGGGCAAACTTTATGACGGTTAGTATGATATACCACTTATCCATGGAAATCCGCGCTTTCGATGAATGATAGAAACAAAGACTCACCACAGAGACACAGAGAGACAGAGACACAGAGACACAGAGAAGAATATCCAGCTGACGACTTGCTCTTTCGACTCTGTGCCTCTGTGCCTCTGTGCCTCTGTGCCTCTGTGCCTCTGTGTCTCTGTGGTAAGTCTTGCTTCCTGTCATACGGCGGAGCACAGATTCCTTCGAACGAGGGGTGTACCAAGCGCCCGAAGTGCTGATGCTTCCGGTATGACGTAGTAACCGCCACCACAACGTAAGGTGCCGGGCATGGCAGTGCGTCGGTCGGACGAATTCCGGGTCGACTAAGGAGCCGCCGCCCCGAGCATGCGGTGTGGGTTACCGCAATTTCTACCTCGAGTGGTTTCGACGAACGCTTAAAGAGGCGTTCGTTGCGGTCGGCTTTGAACGCAGGGCCAAACCAGTACCGGCCGCCATCATGGAGGCCATCGAAACCGGCGTAGCCGCCGGCACGTAGCGCGCCGGTGAACCCGGCCATCCTCGATTGGCGCAAGCATCCATGTCTTTCCCATTGGGAAACAAAGGGCGCTGCTCGCGGCAAGCGCGAGCACGCCGCGAGAGCTGGGTGAGCGAGGACGGATTACACCGTCTCGTCGATCGGAGTGTCGGCCCCCGATAATCCTGCTGCGTTGAGCTTCGCGACGAGTTCCTCATCGGAGTCGACGTAGAGAGCCTTGTACGTCGGGGTCAGTAGCGCGTAGGTCTGGCGCAAAGTATCCGGATCGGCGGCGTTGCATAGTCGCTTGAACCTGGCTCCCAATTTTACCGAGCTCAACACCCACTCCTGCGTACGGTCGCTGTCGACCAGATAGCCGATAAACTCCTTGTCCGACAGATGCGCCATCTCCTTCTCGAGCTGATCGTGACCGCCTGCCTTGAACGCCTTATTGAGAGCCCAATGAAGTTCCTCAGGTTTTCGCTGATCACGCATCGATGCCGTATCCCACGGAGCATCTGGAGAACCGAAAATATCCGGCAGTGCCTGCTTGGCGTCGCGGAGCAGCCCCCGAGTGTCGTTCAGATCGGACTCAGCGATAGTCAGATCGACTTCAGCCTCTTCCCTTGTGTTATCGTCCGCTCTCGGATCGACCATCACCGCGCTCAGCCGTTCGATCGTCTGTTTGTATTGGTCGACCTCTTTCTTGAGCCGAGCGATATCGTTGGCTTGGACACCAATCTCCTTCGCCGTTTCCTTGAGTTCTGGTTCCTGGGCCGTATAGATTTCTTCGATCTTGCTTCTCGCGGCTGCCTGAATGCGCGGGTCCAGTGGTGGCGTGCCCTTCGCGCGCGTGCATATGGAAATCGAGAAATGATCCGGCGAAATCTTCTCGTAATAGGGATTGTTGCCATCGACGAACTTACTGAATGCGCAAATCCTGTTTTCCCACCAGGCGTCCACGACCATGGCTTCAGGGTCATTTATCAGGTCGGTCACACTGTTCCCATGGTCGTCGGGGCTGGTGACCACGAATTGATGGTCATACGGGTCTTCCATCTGGACCTCGTAGACCGTTTGATCCTTCGTATTGGACGCAATATTAGTGTAGACGATATGAGCATAGTCGCCGCAGTTACCTGATTTGGCAACATCAACCCCGATCGCAGCTATGAATTCGAAGTTCTCGTCGATCCAGTTGTCTTTGTCTTCTTCGGTGGCGGCCCCATAGGAGACTGCCAGATCACCAACATAACCTCGGAACTGCTTCCCCAAGTCATCCTTTTCGTTGAGCAGACGTCGACGAAGGTCTTTCTTCGCTTTGCTTTCTCCCTGCGTGGCTTGAAGGTCACCCAGGACGTTCGCGTGCTTGATGTCCTTCAACATCGCCTCAGCAACAGCGGCCCGTTCGCCGAAACCTCCTTTCAGGCGTCCGAGGAGCGATAACGTCTGGTTTCGCTGAATTCCGTACTCGGCAACGGGCAGCTGAGCATGCCGGCTGTTGAAGGGCTTGGTGCCGGTGGTCAAGTTCTGCTCGCCCGGCGCAATTCCCGTGCGGTCTTCGATCAGCCCCTGTAATTGACCTAGCGTCGTTCGCTGTTCGTCCGGTAGTGCAATCTTGAGCGTGACGCCGTCCAAGCTCTTGACGAAAAGCTCGAACGGTTCCTTTCGCGCCGGCACGGCGTTGGCGGTCGCTGCCAAGTCCGCCGTCGCCCGATCGCTGGCTGGTTCCGAACCGGGCGTGGAAGCCACGCCGAGAACGCGCAAAACCCAAGCGTCCTGTTCCGGCGCAGACTGCATGACGACCTCCTGGGAGCTTCACGTCATCACGAAGTTTTATCACGCGATGAGCGAACCGACAATGAATGAAACACGTGATCGGCGAGTCTCGATACGATAGTCTCGCGCATGAGTTGCCTTCGTT
Source organism: uncultured Alphaproteobacteria bacterium (assembly GCA_963826975.1). GTDB lineage: Bacteria > Pseudomonadota > Alphaproteobacteria > Acetobacterales > Acetobacteraceae > Palsa-883. Next base: position 10,414 of record CAWGZJ010000006.1, read on the forward strand.
GATGCTTGGATCATGGTGCCGGTTTGAACTGACACACTACCCAGCGTTGCCAGGATTTCATCGAAAGGCGGCTATGGTGCGCACGGATGACAAGGGATTCCGATGCATGGACCTGATCCGCTTCAGCGCCACCACGGACCCCTAGCCGGTCATGCCGGACCAGGTGGATGTCGGGCATGTCATCGAGGGCCAGCGATCCAGCCGGTTTCAGCGCTCGCTGATATTGTGGCTGGTTCTCACCATGATGGTCGAGGGCAACGACAACCAGGTGGCGGGCTATGCCGCCCCGGCGATGATCCAGGCCCTGCACATCGACCGGGCGCGTTTCGGCGCGGTGTTTGGCGTCACCCTGCTCGGCTACATGCTTGGCGCGCTGGTGCTGGGCGCGGCGGCGGATCGGCTGGGCCGGCGTCGGATCGTTATCGCCGGCACGCTGGTCTTCGGCGTGTTCACGCTCGCCACGGCCTACGTGACGACGTTGCCGGACATCCTGATCCTTCGCTTCCTGGCCGGCATCGGCCTCGGTGCCGCGGTACCAGTTCGGTCGCGCTGATGGCGGAATATGCGCCGGCGGCATCCCGGGCCACGCGGGTCGCGCTGATGTTCGTTGCCTACACGATCGGCGCGGCGCTTGGCGGTCTGACCGCGGCGTGGCTGATCCCGCGCTTCGGTTGGACCAGCGTCTATCAGGTGGGCGGCTGGACCGGCGTCGTTCTCGCCGTCCTGCTGTGCTTCACCCTGCCGGAGTCGGTGCGCTTCCTGCTGGTGACACAGGATCGCGGCGGCCGGCGGCGGCGGGACCTGGTGCGCATCCTGCAGCGGCTGGACCCGGCACTGCGGATCGGCGCGGCGACGCGGCTGGTGTCCAGCGACGTTGTGTCGCACGACGTGGGGGTGTCGCACGACGTGGGGGTGTCGCACGACGTGGGGGTATCGCACGACGTGGGGGTGCGGCACGGCGTGCCGGTGCGGGACTTGTTCCTGGACGGCCGCGCGGCACGCACCGTGCTGCTGTGGATTGCCTATATCGGCACGCAGATGACGTTGAACTTCCTGACGAGCTGGCTACCCACCGTGGTGCATCAGGGCGGCCTGTCGCTGGAACAGGCCGAGGTCACCACGGCTCTGTTCCAGTTCGGCGGGGCAGCGGGCAGCCTGGGCTTCGGGCGCCTGCTGGACCGGCACGGGCTGCTGTCGCTGGCGGCGGGGTTTCTGGTTGCCGTCCCGGTGGTTGCCGCGCTCGGCATCGCCGGCGGCTCGGCCGTGCTGCTGATGGGTCTGGCGATGGCCGCCGGGTTCTGCATCCCGGGCGGGCAGGCGGGCGTGAACGCCCTGTCCGGCACAATCTACCCCACCTATATGCGCGCGACGGGGACCGGCTGGGCGTTCGGTGTCGGCCGGATCGGCTCGATCCTCGGCCCGGTGATAGGCGGCATGCTGCTGGCGCTTGATCTGCCGCCGTCGCTCCTGTTTCTGTTCGTGGCGGCGCCGGCGCTGTGCGTGGCGGCCGCCTTGCTGCTGATGCGCCGCGTGGCGGGAAACTATCCGCAGCGTGGCGGCGCAACTTGATCGCAAGCTACGGGGGCGGGGGGCAGGGGAGATGGCAGGACAGCAGGCAAGCACGTCCGAGATCACGGCCGCACGGCACAAGCTGATCGAGGCGGGGCGCATCCTGGAGCATCAGGGACATGGCGACATGACGCGCGGTCATGTTTCCGTCCGGGTGCCGGGGCGGCCGGAGCATTTTTTCATGAAGCCGCACAGTGTCGGCTTCGGCGAGATCACCGAGGCGAACCTCCTGACCATCGACCTGGCGGGTGAGGTGGTGGCTGGCACCGCCCGCCGGCACAGCGAGGTCTATATCCATTCCGAAATATTTTCGGCTCGGCCCGATGTGAATTCGGTGATCCACACCCACCCGACCCACACGGTTGCCTTGTCCGCGACCGGACGCCGGCTGCGCCCGATCAGCCAGGGCGGGGCGGTGTTTGCCGACGGTCTGCCGGTCTACGCCGACACGATGGACCTGATCCGCACCGCGGAGATGGGCCGCGGCGTTGCGCAAGCGCTCGGCCCGCACCGCGCCGTGCTGCTGCGATGCCACGGGTTGGCGATGACCGGCCGGACGCTGGAGGAAGCGGTGGTCTTGTGCGTGATGCTGGAGGAGGCTGCCCGGATTCAGTTGCTGGCGGAGGCGGCGCCCAGCGATGTCGCCGACTTTCCGGCCGAGGACGTGATGCGTTTGCGCGACAATCTGCTGAGCCCGGAGCAATTCGTAGTGAATTTCGCCTACCTTGGCCGGCGGGCGAACGCGTAACGAACACTTCGATATCGCAAGCAAGCCAAGGAAGCGAGGATTTACCACGAAGACACGAAGAACACGAAGACACGAAGAAGCAGGAATTTTGGGCGCTTCGCGCTTGTGTCCGTTCAGGCACCGCGCGAAGCGTCATTATTTCCTTCTTCGTGTTCTTCGTGTCTACTACGAAAATACCCTCTGGTGGCGGCCTTGGCTGGTGCGGGGTCCACATACTTACGCGGCCTTCGCGGTGATCTGCACCTGGTACCCCATGGCGCGAAGCCGCTTTGTCAAATTGATGGCGATACGGTGATGGTTCAACCGGTCGAGGTAATCCGCGCCGAGTTCGCGGTAGTCGGATCGATCGGTCAACATGCGGTAGGCGACCACCAGGATCTTGTGCGCGATAGCAACCGCCGCACGCATCTTACCGCGTTTGGCACTGAGGCGGCGGGATTTCTCCGCGTAATAGCTGCCGCGCGCTTTGCCCGCGGCAATCGCCGCGGTGACCATGGCGGTCTTGAGCCAGACGTTTCCCTTGCGTGTCTTTCCGCCCTTCTGGCGGCCCGCGCTCTCGTGATTGCCGGGGCAGAGACCCGCCCAGGACGCCAAATGCGCGGCGCTGTGGAAGACGCTCAAGTCTACGCCGATCTCCGCGATCATCGCGCCAGCGGTCACCAGTCGACCCCCGGAATTTGCATCAGGCGACCGAGTTCCTCGTCATAGGGGGCAAGCTTCTCGCTCAATCGCTCATCGAGTTGCGCGAGGTCGGCCTCCGCCGCGGTGATGCGCTGCAATTGCAGACGCAACATGAACCGGTGATGCTCGTCGATACGACCGTCCAACGCGCGCGCGAGTTCGGGCTGCTTGCGCCGCATCCGTCCGCGCGCGAGTTGTGCCATGTCAGCCGACGATTGCGCCCTTCGATCAGCGCCCGCAGCATCGCCCGGCCCGAGACACCGAACACGTCGCTGACCACACCGGACAGCTTGATGCTGGCGCTCTCCAGCAGCTTGATCAGCCGGTTCCGCTCCGCCGCCTGAGCCTCAACCAACTTGCGCCGGTAGCGCGTCAGATCGCGCAGGTCGCGGATCGGACGGGGTGGCACGAAACTGTTGGCGATCAGGCCATGACGCGCGAGGTCGCTGACCCAATCGCTGTCCTTCACGTCCGTCTTGCGGCCCGGCACATTCTTGATGTGGTGGGCGTTGCCGACGATACTCAAGTGTCCCTCGAGTTCCGCGTGCACCGGTTTCCAGTAGACCCGGGTATTCTCCATCGCCACCAGGGTGCAGCCGGACGCCCGCAGCCAGTCTCGCATCTCCCGCAACTCCTGGCCCGTGGTGCCGTAAGTGCGGATCTCCTTGGTCGACCGTGCACCAGCCACGCCGCTGTTCGGCAGGCAACCACCGTCTTCTGATGCACGTCCAGGCCAGCACAACACTCAACGATTGCTTCCATCTTCTCCTCCTTGAAGGGTGCAACTCCTTACGCCGCGCGACTTATTCAAATTCTACTACGCGTGCTCCCCGTTGCCGGGGGCGACAAAGGGCAATACCCTTAAGGCGGCGCGGATCAAACTTCGTGGCGGGGACAGCAAAACCACCGCAGACACTTTCGACCTCTAAGCGATCACGGCCGCAGAGTGTCGTGCTTTGGTCCGTGCCGCCAACCCCACGTCCAGGCACCCGCAGGACCATTTTCATCCATCGCGGTGCGGCCGCCCGCCGGCCGCTGGCTTACTTCGTGGTGAATCGTCGCTTCTTTGGCTTGCTTGCTCGT
>CAWGZJ010000007.1:0-504081 GCA_963826975.1 uncultured Alphaproteobacteria bacterium
CCGGCTCGGCGAATGTGTCGACGGGTAGTGTTGCGGCCAACACGAACTGGAGGACGGCAAGCACCGAAGCGCGGTTGGCTTTTGCGGTGCTGACGACGGAGCGGAAGGCGGCGTAGGTCTCGGCACTCCACTCGCAGCGGAACCCGTTGGTGACCTTGCGAAAGATCACGCTGGGACGCAGGTTCCGTTCGGAGACGTTGTTGGTATATGGCACGCAGCGGTTGGTGACGAAGACGAACAAATGGCTGCGGTTGGCGGCGATGCGCTTGCGCAGTTTGCGCCCCGCTTCACCGATCGGGACGGCCGCCATGATCCGGTCGAGCCGGCGATCCAGATCGGCATGATAGTGCTTCAGCGTGGTATCTTTCAGCGTGCCCCGGCGTCGCCCGATGGCAATCGCGCGCAGCAGCAGACGCTTGAACGCGGCGGAGAAGGCGGTATCGCCACACTCGACGGCGTAGCGCGCATCGCGCAGCAGATGCGCCAGGCACACCTGCCAGTCGATCCCGTGACCGCGCTGGCTGCCCAGCATATCGGACACCCAGACCATCGGCTGAACGGCGCCGAACAGCGTCTGGACCACGGCCTTGCCGCGGCTGGGGCGAATGACGTGCAGCACCGCCAAGGTGCCGACAAACACCCACTCCCACCAGGTCTTGCCGCTCACCCGTGCCGAGGTCTCGTCGGAGCAGACCACCGGGCTGGCCGTCACCGTCTCGCGGATCGCCGCCGCCGCGACCAGCAGCGGCTCACGCGCCCGCGGCAGCATGTTGCTGATCGCACCTTCGCTGATCGTCAGCGCGAACATCTCGCCCATCAGGCGCCAGCCGTTCCAGCCCGATGGCGTGGGCGTAATGCAGATACACCACCAGGGCGGCGATCGACTGACCGAACGGCGAGCCCGGTTCCAGCCCGCTCGGCGCCGGCGCGGTCGCGCGTGCGCCGCAGCATGCGCACCGGCCGCCGAACAGCCGCACCCGCGTCACATCCGGCTTGATCTGCGGCAGTTCGATGCGGTCATACACCTGGTGTGGCGTCTGCTGCTCGGCGGGGAACGCGGCGGCGCAATGCGGGCAGGCATCGAGCATGGCATCGACGACGCGATCGGGGTTCGGCTCCAGCGCGCGGCCAAAGCCGGGGCGGCTCTTGCGCGGCGGCTTGGCACCGGTGGGACGATCGGGCTTTTGACCTTTCGACGGCGGCAGCGATGAATTGTCCGGGGTCTTCGGCGGACGCTCGAACGCTGCCAACCGCTGCTCCAGTTCAGCGATGCGCGCCAGATGCCGCTTCCAACCGCCCGATCAAGGGCAGCAGCGACAGGATGAGGTTATCCTTCTCCGCGACGGTCAGCTGCGAAGGTCGACATCGGGCGTCACACGGAGCTTGAATCGAGTCGCCCGTGACCGCGTCAACCATCATCGTGCAGCACGTCAGAAGCTTTGCCACCCCAGCTATGCCATCCCGCATCGCCTCGCTGGCCTACTACCCAGGTGAGCAATTACTAAGACTGTGTCCGGCGATACCAAATGCGAAGGCTTGGAGAAAAATAGTCTACGACCTGGCCATTGGTTCTCTGACCAGCCTGATCTTCTACGCTTTGGTAGTTCGGCTGCCCGACTATCAGCGTCGGCAACGTTTTAAGAAAAGCCTCAAGCGGCATTATAGGGAGTTTCGAGAGGATTGCATTCGGGTCATGCTGATGGCTGCGGATGGCACCTATGATGTTGCTCTCCCCGCCGCCCTGATGGAGCAGGATAAGTTTAGAGACTACTTTAAGGAGAAGGCGCCTGAACTCGCTCGGCATCGTGGCCAATGCCTCCGGCCAGCCCCACCAGTGACGCCGCAGCGCCGGAGGACACCACCAGATGGTTTGGTACTGCGCAAGGCACGTGCTCGCCCCGCCAATAGGGTGGTTCCGCCATCTCGGCCGCCATCTCGACGTCATCCCGACCGCCGAGGGACCGCCAAGTGACGATGGGCACCGCCCTGGCGGGGCTGCCATCACACAGCATGACGCCCGGGTGGCGGGCCTCAATCGGCTCAACCTCAAGCGATCCCTCGCGGATACGGCCGTACCCAGACGAGCGCTTGGTGCCGATCGCCGGTACGTCGGCCAGCAGGTCGTGGACCGTCGCGACATCACCGAAGCCGCAGAACCACACCGCGTGTGCCTCGTAGGCGCGCCTGGTGTCCAGCCTGTTCTGGTAAGGCCCCCGGGTCTTGTCGACGGCCGGGTAGCGCCCGGCGCGTCCGGTGGGCCGCACTGCGGCGGGGTAGAGGTCGATGGCGGCACGCAAGGCCATCACATGGACCGCGGGGACGGCCTCGCATGCACCTTCGAGCAGGACCTGTGAGCCGCACCACATGCGACCGATACGGCCGAGCGGGATCTCCTCAACAGCCCGCCGCGCATCGCCCGTCCGTTCGAACAACAGGGCGGACAGCAGCCCGTCCAGCATCAGCCGGCGTCCGGGGATGATCGGCTCGCGCAGTTCCATGCGCAGGGCAAACGGCGTGTGTGTGGGCATGTCGAGCGGTCCTATGCGGCGCGGATTTTACCATCCTGACTGCCGCCATACGCCAATCGTTCTGTCGTGGTTAGGCTGAGGGAGTGACCTGGCATCGGCCCCAAGCCCGGTGTTCAGGGCCGGGTAAGGCCGCAAGGCGTGTCTGCACCGGTATGAATTCAGTCAGCTGTGCGCTGCTGTTCGACGTATTGGCGGACGGTCTTCGGCGGATCCCCGCCGCTGGACGCTGCGAAGTAAGACGGAGACCACAGGACGCCGTTCCAGTAGTGCCGCGCGATGCCGGGCCGGCGCTGCTTCAGCAAACGCGAGGACACACCCTTGAGGCTGTTCACCAGCACCGAGACTGCAACCTTGGGCGGGTATTCGACCAGCAGATGCACATGGTCGTCCTCGCCATCGCACGCGCAAAGTTTGGCTCCGAAGTCGGAGCAGACCTTGTTGAAGATGTCTTGCAGGCATCCGATGGCATCTCCGGCGAAAACATGGCGGCGATATTTTGTCACGAAGACCAAGTGAACATGGAGTGCAGAAACGCAAGCGCGACCGTGCCGAATTTCTCTTGTGTCACTCATAGACCAAATGTATCATCGGACCATGGTCGTCCGCAAGCCGCGCGTCTATCGTCCCTACCCGACCGACGAACAGGAGCGATGGCTCGGCCAGTCGGTTGGTGCCGTGGATGCAGCACACAACATTCTGCGCCAGGCGCACAGTCCGGTGCCGCCCGTGCGGGGCGACCGCGCCACACAGCCCGTTGAAGCAGGATCCAGCCGGAGGGTAGCGTGATGCCATCCGCCGGAACCTCGGTCCTTCAGGGCAAAGAGGAAGTCTGGCTGCATCGGCGGCTGTATGATATGCTATGCGGCCCGGATAGGCAGCGGCGGTTTCTTTGGGCGGTCGAGGCAGAGCCTGCCCCATCGTCATTGTCCGCTCCCGCGTGTTGCCCCCCTCGCTCGCGGCCCATGCCGTGCCGGTCGAGGTTCCCCAACTGGGGAACGAATGGTTGTTCAGGCTCGTTGCCTCCCCGGCGCGGGCCTGCGGTGGCGGCAAGAAGGTTCGGCTCCCCGTCGGCGACCGCACGGCGCGGATGCAATGGCTTGACCGCCAGGCGGCGAGCAGCGGATTCACCGGTACTCGGCGCGCCGCGCTTGCGCTGGTGGATGACGCGCATAAACCGCGGGGGGCAGAATATCCTTAGTGAGACTGCAGTGTACGAAGGATTGCTGCGTGTCGACGAACCCGGACGCCTGGCCCAGGCGATGGAGTCGTGCCGGTTTCGGCTTCCAGCAGGGCCACCAACCCGAGTTTGCCGGGCGGCGCCGCGAACGCCTGGGCGCAGCGCAAGGCATAGCCGATCTGAGGCTCCTGGTGGACATAACGCCTGCCCCGCTCCGCCATTGCGGCGGCGACGGGGCCGGCCGCCCGGAACGCGGCGCGCGTCCTCTCAACCAAAGCTTCCACACGCCGCTCCATGAATCGTCATTGCCCTGCCATCGTCAATGAACCCCGTTTGGGGGCATCCAGACTCTGTGCCGCTGCCACGCCTACCATGACGATCTGTCGAACCCCCACGTCTTGGGGGCATCCACACCAGCAGACAACCGGGACGCGCTAGCCTCATTCCTGTCGAACCCCCACGTCTTGGGGGCATCCACACCGCGGCGGCTATCTGCTGTGACCAGTCCTTGCCCTGTCGAACCCCCACGTCTTGGGGGCATCCACACCTGCTCTCGGCTAAATGTTTGCGGGAATGTCGCAATCACCGCGAAGGCGCCCGGAAATCAAACTTTCCCTCCCCCAGCCGCCGCCTGAATTCACCCGGCATCGTGGCCAATGCCTCCGGGACGCACAAACCCTTGAACGGGTCAAGCCTGATCTCACCCGCATCCTCGTAGCGGCCAAGCTCGCCGCGCCGCATACGAACCTGCCAGGTCCCGGAAATAATCCCACAGCCCTGGGAAGCGTGCGCCCCGATGACCGGCTCCAGCGCCAGCCGATCCAGCGCTTCAAGGAACAGACCGACCTCATAGCCGCGCGCGTTGATCAGGGTGAAGTCGTGCTCTAGTCGGGTGCCGACGGGGATTGCTTCGTACCCCGGAAGAGGTAGCAGCACCGAGACCTCCACCCCTGGCTCGCCGCCTTGCGACGCAGCCTGGATCTCGGCCGCCTCCGCATCGAGCGCGGCCCGCCTCTCTGCATCTTTTTCCCGGCGGCGGGCCTTGTCGATCCCGGCCAGACGCTGGCGGTCACGCGAGGCTTGCGCAACCCGCTGCGAGCGCTCCAGCCACTCGGCGCGCCCCTCGGGCGACAGCATCATCAGCGCGTCGCCGCGGGCGAAGTCATCAGCACGCACCCCGCGTACAACGTCGACGGTGACGGGCGTCGCTGGCACCGCGCGCCCGACCCGCAGACGTCCCTTGTCCCAGGGCGAGTTCGCCCCAAACAAGGCGATCAGCGGGTTGCGGTCGCGCCGGTCCGCCGCCGCAAGGAGATCCGCCTTGTCCTCCTCCCCACCGCCCTTCACGCCGCCATTGCGGAGGTAATACGCGTCCTCGATCCCGAACGGCGAAGGGCCGTCCTCCCCTGCGATGCCGTAGCGTGCCACCTCCTCGGCCAAGCGCCGCAGGCGCCCACGGATGCCAGATGCCGGGAAGTACGGCACCAGGACCAGCCCAGCCTCCGCAAAGAACTTCGGCATCCGCGGCAAAGGCGTCGGTGGCCTCGACTGGGGGCCGGGCGCCGGCGTTCCGACCGGCGTGTTCGGCGGCGAGGTGGCAAGGGGGCTCTCCGCAACAATCTCGCCTTCGAGGCGCAGGCTGATCACGTCGCTCATGCACATCCTACCTGGGCGGAAGCGAGGGGATGCCGCGGCTGGAACAGGCGTAGCAGACCGTAACCGAAGCCTCGGCTGCGACCGATGCCGAACTCCATCGCCTGGGCCAGGCATCCGGGGTCGTCGACACGCAGCAATCCTTCGTACACTGCAGTCTCACGAAGGATATTCTGCCCCCCGCGGTTTATGCGCGTCGTCCACCAGCGCAAGCGTGGCGCGCCGAGCACGGTGAACCCGCCGCTCGCCGCCTGGCGGTCAAGCCATTGCATCCGCGCCGCCCGGTCGCCGACGGGGAGCCGAACCTTCTTGCCGCCGCCGCAGGCCCGCGCCGGGGAGGCAACGAGCCTGAACAACCATTCGTTCCCCAGTTGAGGAACCTCGACCGGCACGGCATGGGCCGCGAGCGGCGGGGGCAACACGCGGGAGCGGACAATGACGATGGGGGCAGGCTCTGCCTCCACCGCCCAAAGAAACCGCCGCTGCCCATCCGGGCCGCACAGCATATCATACAGCCGCCGATGCAGGTCGTACGGGTTCTCGGGAATGCCGCCCGGCATCAGCATCGGCAGGTCACGCAGTCCGCCATCACCGTGCATCGGCGTCCTCCTTGGCACGGGCTGCCAAGAGCCTGGCGAGCGCGTCGTACTCAGCCGTGTGGCGCCGGGGCCCGTTGGTGGCCACCTGCAAGGCCCGCTCGGCGACGGCGCCATGCTTCGCCACCAAGCGCTCCATGGCCTCCCGAAGTTCTTTCGACCGCGGCTCGCGGCCGCGAGCGTAATCCAGCGCGGAGGCGCGCCGATAAATATCAAGCGGCACGCCGTCTAGATCCCGGTAAGCCGCGATCACCGGCCGCCGGCGGATTGTCGCCGCCCCGTCGCCGCAGACCTCGATGACATCGGGCGAGAGGGAAATACGCAACGTGCCGCGAATGTCCACCTTCTTGCCGAACGCGACAAACAAGAACGGCGGCGCCGGCGGCTCCAGGATGAGCGCGGTTTGCATCCCATAGGACGACCGCACGTCCAGCGCCTGCCAATCCACCGACCAGTTCGCGGACGCCGAGGGCTCCCGGACCGGCACGACATCGGCGGCGACGACAACCTGCCCGGTCGTCACCAGGACGGCCGAGCCGACACCGATCCGCATCCTGCTGCCCGGCTTGCGCCGATGCGGCAGGGTTGCCGCAAGACCGCGCAACAGCCCTGCCCGCGGATCGTAGTCTCCGGGGTCGAGCCATTGCACAAACCGGTCGTATAGCCACTGATCGGCCCGGGGGATCCAGACTTCGTCTTTGTCCTGAAGGACCGAGGTTCCGGCGGCGTCCACCTTTTGGCTGTGCGCGGCCGTTGGCGCATCCGGCCTGAGAGCTCGGTCTCCACCTAAGGTTGTGTGAAAACGTGGTCGCGGCCGGTTGCCGCGCAATGATATGTCAAGAGCGGCCGGGTCAGTGTGCGAATAAATTCACGGTAGACGCCCTCAGAGCCACATAATTATTCATCGCCGTTACGGTTCGATCTTTTCACACGGCCCGCACCCTTTTGCAGACATCCGAACTGACCCATTACCCAGCGGCCGGCATCGCGTGCCGGGTTGCTCGGAGTAGCCAACCGGGGGCGCGCGCCGAAAAAAACTCAACCCAACGGCCATCCTTTATGATCGTTGGTATGAACCCAACCGAGGCGGCCGAAGCGGCACTCGCCGCCGACCGCGCACACGACGACGCCGCGATCTGGATCACCCGCCTGCCGGACGCGGCGGTGCTTTCGCGCGCACGCGCGCTGGAAGCCGAAGGCCCGCAAAACCGCGCGTTGTGGGGCGTGCCGTTCGCGGTCAAGGACAATATCGACGTCGCCGGCCTGCCGACCACCGCCGCGTGCCCGGACTACGCCCGCATCGCGGAGACCACCGCGCCAGCCGGGCAGCGCATGCTCGACGCGGGGGCGGTCTTGATCGGCAAGACCAACCTCGATCAGTTCGCTACCGGCCTGGTCGGCACCCGCAGTCCCTATGGCACCCCACGCAACGTGTTCGACGCCACGTTGGTCCCGGGCGGATCGTCGTCCGGCTCGGCCGTCGCTGTTGCCGCGGGGATCGTGCCGATCACGCTCGGCACCGATACCGCCGGGTCCGGGCGCGTGCCGGCGGCGTTCGGCAACATCGTCGGGCTGAAGCCGACGATCGGCAGTGTCTCGGCGCGCGGCACGGTGCCGGCGTGCCGTTCGCTCGATACGATCTCAGTGTTCGCCCGCACAGTGGACGAGGCGATGCGCGTGCAGCGTGTAATCGCCGGCTTCGATGCAGCCGATCCGTACTCCCGCCGCGCGCCATTCCCACACCTGCGTTGTGGTGCGGCCCCGCCCGGCGCGCGCATCGCCGTCGGCGACGTCGCCGGGTTGTGCGACGCGGAAACCACCGCGCTGACCGCCCGCGCCGTGTCCGCGGTGGCCGGCACGCAGGGCTGGAGTGCCGAACCCGTCGACGTCACCGCCTTCCTGGCAATCGCTCGTCTGCTCTACGACGGCCCCTGGGTGGCGGAACGTAGTTCCGCCCTACGCGAGGTGATCGAGTTTCGCCCGCACATCCTGCATCCAGTGACCCGCGCCATCCTGGAAGCCGGCCTCGCTCGTCGCACAATCGACGCGTTCGACACCTTCCACCAGCTTGCCGCCGCCCGTCGTGCCGCCGAAACATTGTTCGAGACCTACGACGCGCTTCTGCTGCCCACCGCACCGTTCTGCCCGACGCTAGCCGAGGTCGAAGCCGACCCGATCGGGGTCAACAGCCGGCTCGGCACCTTCACCAACTTCGTCAATCTTTGCGACCTGGTGGGCTTCGCGGTGCCAGCCGGCTTCGATGCGAACGGCAGGCCGGTCGGCGTGACGCTGCTCGGCCCGGCCTGGTCAGAGGGACGGCTCGCCGCCATTGCCGACGCACTGCACCGAAACGTGACCGGCTCGACGCTGCCGCCACCGGTCGACCACGATATGCTAAGGTCCGATGAAACCGCCTTGTTCTGCATCGGCGCCCACATGTCCGGCCTGCCGTTGAACCCGCAGCTCACCACGCTCGGCGGCCGGTTTCTGCGCGCCGCCCGCACCGCGGCGTCCTACCGGCTCTACACGCTCGGCAACCGCCCAGGGCTGGTGCGTTCCAGTCAATGCGCCTCCACCGGGGCCGCGATCGAAGGCGAGGTCTGGGCGCTGCCCACCGCCGCGATCGGCAAGCTGCTCGGCCAGGTACCGCCGCCGCTCGGGTTCGGCAACGTGACGCTGCCGGATGGACCCTGCCTGGGATTCCTCGCCGAAGCCGCCGGGGTCGAGGGGGCCGAGGACATCACAAGCTTCGGCGGCTGGCGCGGCTGGCTGGCAGCCAAAGAGGTCGCATGAGGAAGGCAGGTCTCGTTTCGGTTGGACTGGGTGGTGGTGCGGTCGGGGATTCTGGTGATGGGTCCCGGACGCTCGTTCTACTGCAAGCAAGGTTCACCACAGAGGCACAGAGACACAGAGCAGGCAGACGATGGCGCTTCGCGCAAAGCGCAGTCATGTCTGCTCTGTGTCTCTGTGCCTCTGTGGTGAAGCTTAGCTTCCTTGCGGACGTTCCACCACCGCACACGACCGGCATGAGGCACGCAGCATGACCGACCCCGAACTCGACGCCTGGATCGACGCCGGCACCGCGCTGCTCGGCATCCCGATCCAACCCGAATGGCGCGCCGCCATACGGCTGCACCTGACGATCACCTTCGGCCACGCCATCACCGTGCTGGCGTTCGGGCTGCCGGACGAGGCCGAACCCGCGCCAATCTTCCACGCCTAACCAGTCTTCCACGCGTCACCAGTCTTCCACGCATGAATGGTCCACGCATGACCGAGACCGACTTCCTCACCGCCGCGGAGATCGCCCACAAGGTCACCGATGGCAGCCTCGCCGCGCTCGACGTCATCGAAACGACCCTCGCCCACATCGGGCAACGCAACCCGGTGCTGAACAGCTTTACCGCGATCACCGCTGACCGCGCCCGCACGCGTGCCGGCGCGATCGACGCGGCGCGCCAGGCCGGACAGAACCTCGGCCCGTTGGCCGGAGTGCCGTTCGCGGTAAAGAACCTGATCGACATCGCCGGATTGGCGACCGTCGCCGGCTCGCGCATCAACCGCGATTACCCGCCGGCGAAGGCCGACGCGACGCTGGTGACGCGGCTGGAGCGTGCCGGGGCGATCCTGGTCGGCGCGCTGAACATGGGCGAATACGCCTACGACTTCACCGGCGAGAACGCGCATGACGGCGCCGCCCGCAACCCGCACGACACAACGCGGATGACCGGTGGCTCTTCCTCCGGGTCCGGCGGCGCGGTTGCTGGCGGGTTGGTGCCGATCGCGCTAGGTTCCGACACCAACGGGTCGATCCGGGTGCCGGCGTCGTTCTGCGGCGTTTTCGGACTGAAGGCGACTTACGGGCGCTTGTCGCGCGCCGGCAGCTTTCCGTTCGTTTCGTCTTTGGATCATCTCGGTCCGCTCGCGCGATCGGTCGCCGACCTGGCGCTGGCCTATGACGCAATGCAGGGACCCGACCCGTACGATCCGGTCTGCGTTGACCGGCCGATCGAACCTGCCATGGAGCGGCTGGATGCCGGGATCGCCGGTCTGCGCATCGCCGCGGCGACCGGCTATTTCCGTGCCGGTGCCGGGCCCGAGGCACTCGCGGCAATGGACCATATCGCCGCGGCGTTGGGCGCAACCACGCAGATCGAGCTGCCGGACGCCGCCCGTGCCCGCTCCGCCGCCTATGTGATCACCACGGCCGAGGGCGCCACGCTGCACCTGCAGCGGCTGCGCACCCGCGCGACCGAATTCGATCCGGATGTGCGCGACCGGCTGATCGCCGGCGCCCTGGTGCCAGCCCTGTTCGTCCAGCAGGCGCAGAAATTCCGCCGCTGGTACCGCGACGAGGTGCTGAAGCTGTTCGACGACGTAGATGCCATCCTGGCGCCCGCCACACCCGGCACGGCACCGCTGATCGGGCAGAAGACTCTTGTGCTGGACGGGCAGGAAGTGCCGTTGCGCCCGAACATCGGCATCTACACCCAGCCGATCTCCTTCATCGGCTTGCCGGTGGTCGCGGTGCCGGTGATGCTGGGCGATGCATTGCCGATCGGCGTGCAGATCATCACCGCGCCCTGGCGCGAGGACGTGGCGCTGCGCATCGCGCACGACCTGGAAGCGCGTGGCATCGTGCATGCGCCTCGGCCCGCCGGTCTGCCCTCGGGAGTGAACAATGGAGATCAATCGTCCGGAGATCGTCGCCGAGGTCGAAGCCGCGTTCGCGCGCTATGAAACGGCACTGACCGGCAACGACGTGGCGGCGCTGGGCGCGCTGTTCTGGCGCAGTCCGCACACCATCCGTTACGGGATCAGTGAAAACCTGCATGGCGCCGAGGAGATCGCGGCGTTTCGCGCCGCGCGATCGCCGGTCGGGCTCGCAAGGCGGCTCTCACGCACCGTGATCACCACCTACGGCACCGACTTCGCAACTGCATCCACGCTGTTCGAACGCGACACGATGCCCGGCAAGATCGGCCGGCAGATGCAGACCTGGGTGCGGATGTCGGACGGCTGGCGCGTCGTCGCCGCGCATGTGAGCGTGATCAACGCATAGCATTCAGGCCGACCGGAGCTACGTATAACACCTTTCCCGCTCATCGTGGGCCCCGCTCATCGTGGGCCCCGCTCATCGTGGGCAAAGTCGTGGAGCACTTGCGGCGTGGGTGAAGCGCGTGGCGCGTGCCCACCCTCCATCATCGATCCGCTTTTACGGCGCTCGCTGACACCACGCGAAATCAGCGATTTCCGCCGTGCCCTTCCCATCCGCCGCGATAGCCGCCGCCCCAGCCGCCGCCCACCACTACGCCGCCGCCGTAGCCGCCATAGGCATAGCCGGGATAGCCGTAGCCGCTGTACGCTGGATAGCTGTAGCCGCTGTACAGCTGGGGCGCTATAGCCGCTATACGCTGGATAACCGTAGCCAGAACCGTAGGCGGCCGGATATCCGTAGCCCCCCGCGTAGGGGTCGTACACACAGCCCTGAAGCATCGCCGATCCGGCAATCAGCCCGGCCGCCATCAGGATACGTCGCGTGAATGGTCTGATCATTGGTGTTCTCCACCTTCCGCGTCGCCGGCCGCCCGTTGGCAAGCGATCGGAGACACCCATTCCCAACCACTGAATTGTGCCGGAACTGTTGCTATTCTGTGGCAGCGGTCGGAACGTGCTGGCACCGACAGTGGTTGAATTGTGGCTACCGTGCGTGTTGATCGTGCGGCAGCCGCGCCGCAATGCCCAAACTCCGTAGGGTTTCCGACCCGCGGGCGCCCTACAACAAACCCGCCTGCCGCGCGAACGTCGCCAGGTTGTCGTGCCCCATGCGGGCGTAGACCAGCGGGTTGGCCTGCTGCGGATCCTGCTCGGCCTCGACGACCAGCCAACCCCTGTAGTCACGCAACGCCGCCAGCACCGCGGGAAAATCCACCGTGCCATCGCCGGGCACGGTGAACACGCCTGCCACCACGCTGTCGAGAAAACTCCAGTCCCGAGCGAGCGCCATCTCCATCGGGTGCTGCCGGACATCCTTGCAGTGCACATGCACGATGCGGTCGCAATGGCGCCGTGCGAGCGCGGTTGGATCGACGCCGGCGAAGCTGGCGTGCCCGGTGTCCAGCAGCAGCTTCACGCTCGGCCCGCACCGCGCCATCAGCCGGTCGATGTCCGCACCGCTCTGCACCACGGTTCCCATGTGATGGTGATAGGCCAGTTCCAGCCCCCGCGCGGCGAGCGCATCGCCCAGCACCGTCAACCGTTCGGCGAAGCGCGGCCAGTCGGCGTCGGCCAGCACCGGCCGGCGCGACAGCGGGATCGCCCGGTTGGTGTGGATCGCGTTCGAGGTCTCGGCCACGATCACTACCGAGCAGCCGAGCGCCTTCAGCAACGCAAGATGCGGCCGCATCGCCGCCAGTTCGGTAGCCGCGTCACGTTGCAGCAGCGCGGCGGAATACCAGCCGGAGACCAGCGTCAGCCGGTGCGCGTCCAAGACCTGGCGCAGCGTCGCGGCGTCGCGCGGGAATTTGTGCCCCAGTTCAATCCCGGCGAAGCCGGCGTTGCGCGCCTCGCCGAGACAGGTTTCCAACGGCGTGTCGCCGCCAAGTTCGCGCAGATCATCGTTGGACCAGCCGATCGGATTGGTACCGAGCCGAACGGTCATGCGTCAATCCCCCGCATCGCGCACCGCGACGGCGCGTTCATAGGCCGATCGGGCCGCGCGCACCTGTTCGCGCGATGACACGGCGGGCACCGCGACATCCCACCAGTGCCCGCCGGCCTGGGTACTGGCGCGCGGATCGGTTGCGATGACGATCACCGTGGTGCGCGGCGCGGTGTGCGCACGGCGGACGGCATCTTCCAGCGCGGCTAGGTCGTTCACTTGTTGCGTGATGGCGCCGAGGCTGGCGGCATGCGCGCAGAAGTCGATGGCGGGCGGTTCCCCCTGGTGTGCATCGACGCCGGGCGCATCGGCAAAAAGATTGTTGAACCCGGCACCGCCGCTGGCGCGCTGCAAACGGTCGATGCAGCCGAACCCGCCATTGTCCAGCAGCACGATCGTCAGCCGCAGTCCCAGCATGACCGAGGTGGCGATCTCCGAATTGAGCATCAGATAGCTGCCGTCGCCGACCATCACGATCACCTCGCGCGACGGATCGGCGAGCTTGACGCCGAGGCCGCCGGCGATCTCGTAGCCCATGCAGGAATAGCCGTATTCCAGATGGTAGCTGCCCGGTCCTTCCGCTTGCCACAGCTTGTGCAGTTCGCCCGGCAGACCGCCCGCGGCGCAGACCACGACAGCGCCGCGCGGCGCCGCGCGCTGCACCGCGCCGATCACCTGTGCGTCGGATGGCGGCGCGGCGGTCGGCGGCGCATCGGATGGCGGCGCGGCGTTGCCGGGCGCAGTGGCGGCGTCTGCCTGTGTCTGCCAGTCGGCACGCCATGCGGCGGCGGCATCGGTCCATGCGGCCGGCGAACGATACGCCCCAAGTGCAGTGTCGAGCGCCGCAAGTCCCTCGCGCGCATCCGCCACCAGCGGCAGTGCATCGTGTTTGCCGGCATCGAATGGTTGCACGTTCAGTCCGATGATCCGCCCACCGAACAGCGTGCGCGACCCGGTGGTGAAATCCTGCAACCGCGTCCCCACCGCCAGCACCACATCGGCCGCGGCCGCCGCGCGGTTCGCCGCCGCCGTACCGGTTACCCCGATCGCACCGAGGTTCAGCGCATGGTCGTGCGCCAGCGTGCCCTTGCCGGCCTGCGTCTCCGTTACCGGCAGGCCGTGCGCTTGCGCGAACCGCGCCAGGGCATCGGGCGCCTCGGAATACAACACCCCACCACCGGCCACGATCAGCGGCGCCCGCGCCGCGCGCAACGCCGCCACCGCCGCGCCGAGTTCGCCTGCATCCGGCGGTGGTCGACGCGGTCGCCAAACGCGCGGGGCGAAGAACGCCGCCGGCCAGTCGAACGCCTCGGCCTGCGTGTCCTGGCACAGCGCCAGCGTCACCGGCCCACACTCGGCCGGATCGGTCAGCACGGCCATCGCGCGCGGCAGCGCGGCAAGCATCTGTTCCGGTCTCGCAATGCGATCGAAATAGCGCGACACCGGACGGAAGCAATCGTTGACCGAAACGGTCGCGTCGCCCCAGTGTTCCAGTTGCTGCAACACCGGGTCCGGCCGGCGGCCGGCAAACACGTCGCCCGGCAAAAACAGCACCGGCAGCCGATCGACATGCGCGACCGCCGCGGCGGTGACCATGTTGCTGGCACCCGGCCCGATCGAGCTGGTGCACGCCATCATCCGCCGCCGCCTGCAGGCTTTGGCGAAGCCGATCGCGGCGTGGCCCATCGCCTGTTCGTTGTGTGCACGGAAGGTCGGCAGCGCATCGCGCGCTTCGTACAGCGCCTCACCCAGCGCGGCGACGT
This sequence comes from uncultured Alphaproteobacteria bacterium, assembly GCA_963826975.1. Lineage (GTDB taxonomy): Bacteria > Pseudomonadota > Alphaproteobacteria > Acetobacterales > Acetobacteraceae > Palsa-883. The sequence goes on from CAWGZJ010000007.1 coordinate 14,379, forward strand.
TGCCATGGCCGAAGATCGCCCAGACGCCGGCGAACAGCGCCACTTCCCTATTGCTCAGTTCACCGCGTTGCGCGGCAAGATAGCGCACCAGAGCCTGTGCAGCGGTCAGGCGGATCGTGGCCATGGGCGTGCCCTCCTGATAGCATTGTCCCTTGAATCACCCGGGAGGAACAATGCTGGAGATCGCGGTCCTCGGCGCCGGTCGGATCGGGCGTATCCACGCCGGCAACATCGCCACGCACCCCGACGCGCGACTGGCCGGCATCGCCGACACCGTGCCCGACGCCGCGGCGCGCCTGGCCGAGGCGTTGGGGACACGCACACTGACGATCGAGGATGCGATGCGCGCCGATGCGGTGCTGATCGCCTCGCCCACGCCCACGCACGCCGACTACATCGAGCGCGCCGCGGCGCGACAACGCCCGGTGTTCTGCGAGAAGCCGATCGATCTGTCGGCGGATCGGGTGCGCGCCTGCCTGGCTGCCGCGCGCGCGGCCGGAATTCCGCTGATGGTTGGCTTCAACCGTCGGTTCGATCCGCATTTCGCCGCGCTGAAATCGCGCCTCGACGGGGGGGAAATCGGCGCGCTGGAGCTGTTGACCATTATCAGCCGTGATCCGTCGCCGCCGCCGATCGCTTATGTCGAAAGCTCCGGCGGATTGTTCCGCGACATGATGATCCACGACCTGGACATGGCGCGCTTCCTGCTGGGCGAGGAGCCGGTGGAGATTACCGCCGCCGCGTCCTGCCTGGTCGATCCGGCAATCGGCGCGGCGGGCGACGTGGATACGGCCGTGGTGACGCTACGCACGGCGTCAGGTCGGCTCTGCCAGATCTCCAACTCGCGTCGGGCCAGCTACGGCTATGACCAGCGCATCGAGGCACACGGCGCGAAGGGCCTGTTGCGCGCCGGTAACGTGCTGCCGACCACGGTGGAGCTTGCCGACGCCACCGGCTTCCGCACCGACCCGGCATTGCCGTTCTTCCTCGAGCGCTACGCCGCCGCATATCGCGCGGAGCTTGATGCGTTCGTCGTTGCGGCCACCGGTCGCGCGCCGGCACGTCCGGATGGCGAGGACGGGTTGCGCGCGCTGCTGCTGGCCGATGCTGCCTTGGAATCCTCGCGCACCGGCCGCGCGGTGCGACCGGCCGAGATGTGAGATGGAAATGCTCCGGCCTGAGTGAAATTCACGTCCACCTCTCCCGCTCTTCGCGGGCTTGGGCCGCGAAGAGCGGACCAAGGTCGCGGAGCACTTGCGACGCGGGTGAGGGTGGTGCCGTGGCACAACCCTCACCCGTCTCGCTCCGCTGGCCGACCTCTCCCGCATAGAGCGGGAGAGGTGTACGATAGGCGCGGCGATTATCGTCACCATGATCGTGCTGTAAGCGTGCCGGAGCCACTCCAAATGCACATCGGCTTGGTCACCGACGGACTGCCCGATCTCCCGCTACCCGACTTGCTGCGCACCGCCGCTGAACTTGGGATCGCAACGCTGGAATTCGGCTGCGGCAACTGGTCTTCGGCGCCGCACCTGAAGCTGGACGCACTGCTGGCTTCCGCCACAGCCCGAACCGAGTTCATCTCCCAGCTCGCCGCGCATCGCCTGTCGATCAGCGCGCTGAACTGCTCGGGCAACCCGCTGCATCCCGGCGAGCACGGCCACGCGCACCGCGAGGTCACCAGCAAAACGATCCGGCTTGCCGGCCTGCTCGGCGTCACCCGCGTGGTGCTGATGTCCGGCTGCCCGGGCGGACCCGGCGACGCCAATGCGAACTGGATCACCACCGCCTGGCCGCCACAGGCCGCCCGCGTGCTGGAATGGCAATGGTCCGAGCAGGTGATCCCGTATTGGCGCGCGCTGGTGCAGGAAGCGCGGGAAGCCGGCGTTATGCGGCTATGCCTGGAATTGCACGGCCAGCAGAACGTCTACAACGTCGCAACATTGTTCCGGCTGCGCGAGGCGGTCGGCCCGGTGGTCGGCGCCAATCTCGATCCCAGCCACCTGTTCTGGATGGCCGCCGATCCGCTCGCCGCCGTGGCCGCGCTGGGTGACGCGATCCATCACGTGCACGCCAAGGATACGCGCATCAACCAGACCGTCGCCGCGGTGAATGGGCAGATCGACGTGACGCCGATGGATCGGCTCGACGCACGCGCCTGGTCGTACGTGACGCTGGGTGATGGCCACGACGGCGGATGGTGGCGCCGGTTCTGCGACGCGTTGTGCGAAGCCGGCTACGACGACGTGCTGTCGATCGAGCACGAGGACATGGCGCTGCCGCCGATCGACGGCGTGCGCCGCTCTGTCGCGTTGCTGCGGCAGGCGATCCCCGGCTGAATGGCGGAAGGGAATGGGAGTCGAACCCACCAGAAGCCGTCCTACAGCCCCTCCCGGATTTGAAGTCCGGACGCCCCACCGGGGACGTTGCCCCTCCGTGTCAGCCGAACAGCCCCATCCGCCGCCGGTTGACAAACCGCTCATCCCCGCGCCGCACGGTCACCCCGTGCCGGTCGAGAAACTCCAACACCTGGATCGCCACCTTCCGTCCGGCGTTGTGGCTGCCCTCGCCCAGATGATCGCGGAACGACGCGGCATTGAACAGGGTGCCCGCCGGGTCCGACAGGCGCGCGGCGATCGTTACCATCTCGGCTACTGTCGTGCGCAGGAAGAAGTGGTCCAACGCCACCTCGTCAACTTCGCCGCGGCGGGCGACGGATTTCAGCACGCGCCGCACGCGGCGTTCCTCCACGCGCAGCAACTGGGCAAAATCGCGCACGCGTGGCGGGCGGAAACGTTCCGCGTCCGACAACTGCGGCAGGATGCCGCGCCAGATCTTCTCATCCTCCGGCACCAGGCGCGCGACATGACCGGGCCGGCGCACCCAGGCGCCTTCGACCACAAGGTCCCCGGCCGCCTGCAATCCCGCAAGCGCCGCACGAAATGGGGCCGGGGCAAGCCGAGGCTGCATCGCGAGACGAAGCCGCGGCACGGTGATCCCTTGCAGATCCGGATTGGCCTTGTGGAATGCATCCAGCACCGTAACGGCGGACCGGCGTAACCCTGTCCATCCGTCCGGCGCCATGCCCCACCTTGCGGTTTCGCCCGGCAGGCAGACCAGCCCGGCACCCCGCAACACCGCGTCGCCGGCCTCGGCCGACAGCCCGCGATCGCGCGGGAACAGGTCCAGATCGACCAGCCACGGGTCCTGGCTGGTCAGCGCGGTCAGCATCGCGGGACCCGCCGGCGCGTCCAGCGCGCCCAGCACCGCAAGCCGCTCCGGCGTGCGCCGCCGCCGCTCTGGTGCGCGCAGGTCCAGCAGCGTGCCGCCCCCCAGCGTGCGGCTGGCGCTGGTGTCGCGCAGCACGATGCGGTCGCCGGCCAACGCGGCAACAGGCGCATCGAGCACCAGTTGCACCAGTCCGGTTTCGCCCGGCACGATCCTGTCCACGTCCAGCGGCACCAAGCGGCCCGCTACGTCGGCGGCGGCGTGGTGCAGGCGGATCGGCATCCAACTCGTCAGCGGACGCTTTTCATCCGTCAGGACCTCGATGCGTGCGTCGATCCGCTGTGTTGGCGCGTGCAGCGCCGGGTCCAACACCATGTCGCCGCGCTGGATCGCCAATCGGTCGATCGCCGGGCCCACCAGGTTCAACGCGCAACGATCGCCGGCAACTGCCGCCTGCGCCACCTGGTTCTGCCGATGCAATGATCGCACTCGCGCGTCCAGTCCGGTTGGCGAAACCAGCACCCGATCGCCGACCACGACGCCGCCCGACAGCACCGTGCCGGTCACCACCGTTCCAGCGCCGGCCAGGGAAAAGCAGCGATCGACGGCCAGGCGGAAACGCAAGCCGCCGGCGCGATCCCGAGCCGGTTCGGCGCGCAACCGCGCCGCGAGCGTATCCATCCCGGTGCCATCGGCGACCGAGACCGGAATAATATCAGCAGCGGCGAATGGCGTCGGCGCCAGCAGCGCGGCGATCTGCTCTGTCACCGCGGCGCGCTGCGGGGCTTCGACCAGATCGACCTTGGTCAGCGCTACCACGGCACGGGTCAGCCCGAGCAGCCGCATGATCGCCAGGTGCTCGTGCGTCTGCGGCATTACCCCGTCATCCGCGGCGACCACCAGCAGTACCAGGTCGATGCCGTGTGCGCCTGCCAGCATGGTGTGCACGAAGCGCTCGTGCCCGGGGACATCGACGAAGCCGATCACCCGTCCGTCCGCCTGCTTCCAGTAGGCGAAGCCGAGGTCGATGGTGATGCCGCGTTCCTTCTCCTCCTTCAGACGATCCGGGTCCGTGCCGGTCAGCGCGCGCACCAATGAGGACTTGCCGTGATCGACGTGGCCGGCCGTGCCAATGATCACGACGGTCTCCTGCACAACTCTCCCGCCCTTCGCGGGCTTGGGCCGCGAACGGCGGACCAAGGTCGGTGAGCGGAGCGAGACGGGTGAGGGTGGTGCAACGGGGCACAACCCTCACCCTCGTCGCTTCGCGCCTCGACCTTGGTCCGCTCTTCGCGGCCCAAGCCCGCAAGCGCGGGAGAGGTGTACTGTTGCCGTAACGATGCCATCATCACCGCGTTTGCCCCAATGCGGCCAACAGCGGGGCCGGGTCCTCCAGACAGCGCAGATCCAACCGCAGCGCGTCGTCCTTCACCGCGCCAATTACCGGCGGCGACAATGCGCGCAGCCGTGCCGCCAGCCCGCCCAGCGCGCGGCCTGACGGGCCGCCCACCGGATGCAGCGCGAGGCCGGCACTTTCCAACGTCTCCACCGGCAATGCGCCGGAGCCGATCTGGCTGCGGCAGGCCACGACCTCCACATGCCAATCCGGTCCCGCCCACGCGGCCATCGGCACCGCAAGTGCCTCCGCCATCGCCCGGATCTGCGCCGCCGGTCGCGTCAGCAGGCGCAGCGTCGGCAACCGTTCCGCCAGCCGATCGGGATCGCGATACAGCCGCAGCGTCGCTTCCAGCGCCGCCAGCCGCAGCTTGTCCAGCCGCAGCGCCCGCTTCAGCGGATGCCGCGCGCAGCGCGCGACCAACTCGGCACGCCCGACAATGAACCCGGCTTGCGGCCCGCCCAGCAGCTTGTCGCCGGAGAACGTTACCAGGTCGGCGCCGTCGCGCACCGCCTGGGCCACCGTGCGCTCCTTCGGCAGTCCCCAGCGATCGAGCGGCAGCAACGTTCCGGACCCGAGATCGTCCATCATCGGCAACCCGCGCGCGTGCGCGATGGCGGCCAGATCGCGCGGGGACACCTCGGCGGTGAAGCCCTCGATACGATAATTCGATGTGTGCACCTTCAGCAGCAGCGCGGTGTCCGGCCCGATCGCCTGCTCGTAGTCTCGCGCGTGCGTGCGATTGGTGGTGCCGACTTCCACCAGGCGCGTGCCGGCGCTGGCCATGATGGCGGGCATGCGGAACGCGCCGCCGATCTCGATCAGTTCGCCGCGCGAGACGATCGTGTCCTTCCCCGCCGCCAACACGGCAAGTCCCAGCAACACCGCCGCGGCATTGTTGTTGATCACCAGCGCGTCCTCGGCGCCGGTAAGCTCTCGCAATAAACCGCGGGCATGATCGTCGCGCTCGCCGCGCCCACCGCTGGTCAGGTCGTATTCCAGCGCGGCGGGCGCGCCCATCACGGCGACCGCGGCCTCGATTGCGGGCGCGGCCAGCAGAGCGCGGCCGAGATTGGTGTGCAGCACCGTGCCGGTGAGGTTTAGCACCGGGCGCAGCGAGGGCGTTTCCGCCCGCTCCAGTGCCGCGAGCGCCGCGTCAGCCAGCGCGGCGGGGTCCGGCACTGCGGCGCCCTGGCGCAGCGCCGGGCGGGCGGCGTCGATGGTGGCGCGGATGGCGTCCGCGGCAAGCGCACGCCCGAACCGCGCGATGGCCAGCGCACCAGAGGGCGCGCGTAGCACGGCATCGACCGAGGGTGGGCGCGACGACACCGGTGACGCGGTTCCGGCTCAGCCCAGGCTCAGCAGATCCTTGATCTGCCTCGCGGCGTTGTCGGCGGAGGCCGCCACGGACATCCGCCCGGTCAGCGCGTTCTGCAGCATATCCGGAACCACGATGTTCATGATCTCGCCCAACTCCGGGATCACCGGGAAGGGGATGCCGGAGGTCAGCATCGAAGTGGTAACGTCAAGGAACCGGATCTGCTCCAGCCGTTCCTTCATCCATGAGGTGCGAAAGCCCCGCGTGTTGCCGGGATTCGATCCGGTCCAGGCGAGCTTGGTCGACCACTCGGGACCGGTCATGAAGGCAACGAACGCGCGCGCGGCATCAAAATCAAGTTTGCCGTCCACCACGGCGGGATTGAAGATATGCGCGTTCCAGCCGCCGAACACGACGGCGCGGCGCACCGGCCCTTTGGGGATCAGCCCGTAGCGCATGTTGGCAACGACCGCATCCGCGACCTTCCGATCCTGACCGGTCACCCGGTTGGCGCGATCGACCATGACCGCGTATTCGCTGGGATGGCTGATCATCATTCCCAGTTGGCCCGCGATGAACGGATCCTGGTTCTCCACCTGCGTGTTGGTCAGCGCCGATGTGGGCACCGATTTGTCACGGACATACATGTCGTAGGACGCCTGCAGGGCGGCCTTGGTGCCGGCGTTGTCTATATAGACGCTCTTGTAGTCCGGCCGCGCCTCCGCCTCGTCGAGCGCGCCACCGCCGTAGGCCCAGCATTGTGGCATGAAACGATACGGCGTGTTGCCGGCGTTGCGCCGCGCGACCAGGCCGTAGCCGTTCTTGCCGGTCTTCTGCTTGATCTGCTTTGAATAGACCACCAGATCGTCCCAGGTCGCCGGAGGCTGTTCCGGATCGAGCCCGGCATCCTGGAACAGCGCGGCATTCCAGATCAGCGCCATGGTTTCGTTGTTGGTCGGCACGCCATAGGTCTTGCCGCGCCACATCACCGACTTCATCGCGCCCGGCCAAAACTCACTGCTGGGGTAGCCGACGTCTTCCGGCCGCAGCTCATGCAGGAAGCCCTTGGCTGCCAGTTCTGGTGCCCACAGCAGCATGAGGCGGGCAACCATCGGCGCGGCGTTGCCAAGCGCCGCGGTGCGCAGCTTGTCCAGGATCTGGTCGTAGGTGAAACTTTGTTTTTCCACCGTGATGTTCGGATAGGTCTTGGCGAAGGCCGCCCAGAACTGCGCATCGATCACATGGTCAAGCCGCGGGGATGCTTCGTTCGGACCGACATACCAGTACGTCAGGCGCCCCGCATGCGTCAGCGGCACCACTTTCGCACATTCGGCTGCCGTATCGACCGAAAGCGTCCCGGCAATGTTCCGGACGTATTCCGGCGACCATGCGGCGCTATCGATGGCGGTGCTCGGTGGTGGCGCCGCCGCGGATTGGCGGGCGAGGCCCGCGGCGAGCAGGCCGGCCCCCGCGGAATGTCCCAGGAAGCCACGTCGCCCGATATCGCGCGGGCTGTTGTTGCGATGGCCCGAAGTAGTCATTGGCGTTCCTCCTTATGGTTTTCGTTTGGGCGACCCCCGGCATGACGGAGAATGGATGCGCCTCGAGCCATAACCGGCGCGTGTTCCAGAACGAACACTACCCACCGAAGCCATCGACGGTATTGGCGCGCAGGTAATCCATATTCATGGCAATCCCAAGCCCCGGCAGTGCCGACAGGTGCAGACTGCCGCCCGAATTATCGAGCGGCGCTTCTAGGAACACGTCGTACTTGCTCAGGTCGTAACGCGAGGTCTCCAGCCGATAGAAGTTCGGCACCGTCATCATCACCTGCGCGCCGGCGACCACGTTGATCGGTCCGCTCGCGTCATGCGGCGAGATCGGGATGTAGTATGTCTCCGCCATCGTCGCGATCTTCTTCAACTCGCTGATCCCGCCGGCCCAGGTAACATCCGGCATGACGTAGTCGGCGAGATGCTGTTCCAGGATCGGCGCGAACTCCCACCGCGTGTGCAGGCGTTCGCCTACCGAGATGGCGGCCTTCACCTTTTCGCGGACCTGCCGTAGCGCGGCGTAGCTTTCGACTGGGACGGGTTCCTCGAACCAGTCGATGTTCGCGGCATCCTCCAGGCTGCGGCAAAGCCGGATCGCCGTCGGGACGTTGAAGCGCCCATGCGCATCGATCAGGATTTCGATGTCCGGCCCGGCCACTTCGCGCACCCGCGCGGCCATGCGCGCGGCGGATTTTTCCCCCTGCTTGCTCATGCCTCCGTCGAGGTAGTCGTCGTTGTGGGGCGATTGGCCGGCGGCATGCGGGAACGGATCGAACTTGAGTGCGGTATGGCCGGAGTCGACGATCGCACGAATTTCCCTGACCAGGTCGTCATCGTTGTCCAGCAGGCGCCGCAGCGGATGGGTATACAGCAGGACGTCTTCGCGAACCTTGCCACCCAGCAGCGAGTGGATCGGAACGCCGAGCACCTTGCCGCGAATGTCCCACAGCGCGATGTCGATGCCGCTTACGACATGACTGGTAGCGCCTCTTGTGCCCATATAGGTGAATGAGCGGAATGTCTTGTTCCATATGTGCTCGATGCGCGCGGGGTCTTCGCCCACCAATAGGTCATTGAGCTGACGGATGATGCCGGCGACCGCGCGGTTCGCCGTTGGTGTCGTGGTGGTGATCTCGCCCCAACCGGTGACGCCTTCGTTGGTGCGGACCTCGACGAAGAAATACTCGCCCCAGCCCGACCCGGTCGTCTTCACCAGCCATGGAACGAGTTTGGTGATTTTCATTGCGTTTTGCTCCCCGTCATGTCGCATTCCGTCATGGATCGGCTTGGACGCGCCGCCAGGCGTGACCACGTCGAACCCGGGCGTTCGGTCGTTATGGCAACCGTCATAAAGCATGACCGTTCTGCATCGCAAGCAAGCCAAGGCAGCAAGGATTCACCACGAAGTAAGCCAGCGGCCGGCGGGCGGCCGCACCGCGATGGATGAAAATGGTCCTGCGGGTGCCTGGACGTGGGGTTGGCGGCACGGACCAAAGCACGACACTCTGCGGCCGTGATCGCTTAGAGGTCGAAAGTGTCTGCGGTGGTTTTGCTGTCCCCGCCACGAAGTTTGATCCGCGCCGCCTTAAGGGTATTGCCCTTTGTCGCCCCCGGCAACGGGGAGCACGCGTAGTAGAATCTGAATAAGTCGCGCGGCGTAAGCGGTTGCACCCTTCAAGGAGGAGAAGATGGAAGCAATCGTTGAGTGTTGTGCTGGCCTGGACGTGCATCAGAAGACGGTGGTTGCCTGCCTGAACAGCGGCGTGGCTGGTGCACGGTCCACCAAGGAGATCCGCACTTACGGCACCACGGGCCAGGAGTTGCGGGAGATGCGAGACTGGCTGCGGGCGTCCGGCTGCACCCTGGTGGCGATGGAGAGTACCGGGGTCTACTGGAAACCGGTGCACGCGGAACTCGAGGGACACTTCGAGCTGATCGTCGGCAACGCCCACCACATCAAGAATGTGCCGGGCCGCAAGACGGACGTGAAGGACAGCGATTGGGTCAGCGACCTCGCGCGTCATGGCCTGATCGCCAACAGTTTCGTGCCACCCCGTCCGATCCGCGACCTGCGCGATCTGACGCGCTACCGGCGCAAGTTGGTTGAGGCTCAGGCGGCGGAGCGGAACCGGCTGATCAAGCTGCTGGAGAGCGCCAGCATCAAGCTGTCCGGTGTGGTCAGCGACGTGTTCGGTGTCTCGGGCCGGGCGATGCTGCGGGCGCTGATCGAGGGGGCGCAATCGTCGGCTGACATGGCACAACTCGCGCGCGGACGGATGCGGCGCAAGCAGCCCGAACTCGCGCGCGCGTTGGACGGTCGTATCGACGAGCATCACCGGTTCATGTTGCGTCTGCAATTGCAGCGCATCACCGCGGCGGAGGCCGACCTCGCGCAACTGGATGAGCGATTGAGCGAGAAGCTTGCCCCCTATGACGAGGAACTCGGTCGCCTGATGCAAATTCCGGGGGTCGACTGGGTGACCGCTGGCGCGATGATCGCGGAGATCGGCGTAGACTTGAGCGTCTTCCACAGCGCCGCGCATTTGGCGTCCTGGGCGGGTCTCTGCCCCGGCAATCACGAGAGCGCGGGCCGCCAGAAGGGCGGAAAGACACGCAAGGGAAACGTCTGGCTCAAGACCGCCATGGTCACCGCGGCGATTGCCGCGGGCAAAGCGCGCGGCAGCTATTACGCGGAGAAGTACCGCCGCCTCAGTGCCAAACGCGGTAAGATGCGTGCGGCGGTTGCTATCGCGCACAAGATCCTGGTGGTCGCCTACCGCATGTTGACCGATCGATCCGACTACCGCGAACTCGGCGCGGATTACCTCGACCGGTTGAACCATCACCGTATCGCCATCAATTTGACAAAGCGGCTTCGCGCCATGGGGTACGAGGTGCAGATCACCGCGAAGGCCGCGTAAGTATGTGGACCCCGCACCAGCCAAGGCCGCCACCAGAGGGTATTTTCGTAGTAGACACGAAGAACACGAAGAAGCAGGAATTTTGGGCGCTCCGCGCGGGGGGCCGTTCAGGCACCGCGCGAAGCGCATCAATTCCTTCTTCGTGTCTACTACGAAAATACCCTCTGGTGGCGGCCTTGGCTGGTGCGGGGTCCACATACTTACGCGGCCTTCGCGGTGATCTGCACCTCGTACCCCATGGCGCGAAGCCGCTTTGTCAAATTGATGGCGATACGGTGATGGTTCAACCGGTCGAGGTAATCCGCGCCGAGTTCGCGGTAGTCGGATCGATCGGTCAACATGCGGTAGGCGACCACCAGGGTCTTGTGCGCGATAGCAACCGCCGCACGCATCTTACCGCGTTTGGCACTGAGGCGGCGGTACTTCTCCGCGTAATAGCTGCCGCGCGCTTTGCCCGCGGCAATCGCCGCGGTGACCATGGCGGTCTTGAGCCAGACGTTTCCCTTGCGTGTCTTTCCGCCCTTCTGGCGGCCCGCGCTCTCGTGATTGCCGGGGCAGAGACCCGCCCAGGACGCCAAATGCGCGGCGCTGTGGAAGACGCTCAAGTCTACGCCGATCTCCGCGATCATCGCGCCAGCGGTCACCCAGTCGACCCCCGGAATTTGCATCAGGCGACCGAGTTCCTCGTCATAGGGGGCAAGCTTCTCGCTCAATCGCTCATCCAGTTGCGCGAGGTCGGCCTCCGCCGCGGTGATGCGCTGCAATTGCAGACGCAACATGAACCGGTGATGCTCGTCGATACGACCGTCCAACGCGCGCGCGAGTTCGGGCTGCTTGCGCCGCATCCGTCCGCGCGCGAGTTGTGCCATGTCAGCCGACGATTGCGCCCCCTCGATCAGCGCCCGCAGCATCGCCCGGCCCGAGACACCGAACACGTCGCTGACCACACCGGACAGCTTGATGCTGGCGCTCTCCAGCAGCTTGATCAGCCGGTTCCGCTCCGCCGCCTGAGCCTCAACCAACTTGCGCCGGTAGCGCGTCAGATCGCGCAGGTCGCGGATCGGACGGGGTGGCACGAAACTGTTGGCGATCAGGCCATGACGCGCGAGGTCGCTGACCCAATCGCTGTCCTTCACGTCCGTCTTGCGGCCCGGCACATTCTTGATGTGGTGGGCGTTGCCGACGATCAGCTCGAAGTGTCCCTCGAGTTCCGCGTGCACCGGTTTCCAGTAGACCCCGGTACTCTCCATCGCCACCAGGGTGCAGCCGGACGCCCGCAGCCAGTCTCGCATCTCCCGCAACTCCTGGCCCGTGGTGCCGTAAGTGCGGATCTCCTTGGTGGACCGTGCACCAGCCACGCCGCTGTTCAGGCAGGCAACCACCGTCTTCTGATGCACGTCCAGGCCAGCACAACACTCAACGATTGCTTCCATCTTCTCCTCCTTGAAGGGTGCAACCGCTTACGCCGCGCGACTTATTCAGATTCTACTACGCGTGCTCCCCGTTGCCGGCCGCCGGCCGCTGGCTTACTTCGTGGTGAATCCTCACTGAAGGGTCAAACCTTCCGCCGGCGGATATACCATTGGCTCGGGGAAATCCGTGTCTGTGATAACGATTTGCAGTAAAAAATCACCACAGAGGCACGGAGACACAGAGAAGAATATCAAGTTGATCACTTGGTTTTTCTGCTCTGTGCCTCCGTGTCTCTGTGGTGATCCTTGCTTGCGGACATACGGCGGGGGGACAGATCCCGGCGAGCACTGGGTATATTACCGGGTCCGTCGAACCGCACTCAGCCGCCAACCTCGATCCGCGCCGGCCCCGCCACAACCGTCCCGATGATCGCCGCCGCCGGATATCCCGCCGCGCCGATGCGCGCCAGCAGCCCCTCCGCCGCTTCCGCCGCGCACGACACCAGCAACCCGCCCGATGTCTGCGCGTCGGTCAGCAGATGGCGCAGCGTCGGCGAAACGCCGTCCGGCAGCACCACGCCGGCGCCGTAACTATCCCAGTTGCGGTGCGACGCGCCGGTAACAAAACCATCCTCCGCCAGCGCATGGGCGCGCGCAAAGAACGGCACGCGGGATGCGTCGATCCGCAGCGTCACCCCGCTCGCTCGCGCCATCTCCAACCCATGACCCAGCAAGCCGAAGCCGGTCACATCGGTCACCGCATGCACCGCCGCCGCATCCCCCAGCGTCGCCCCGATGCGGTTCAGCAACGTCGTGGAGGCCAGCATCTCGGCATACCCCGCCGCGTCCAGCGCGCCCTTGCGCAGCGCATTCGCGTAGATTCCGACGCCGATCGCCTTGGTCAGGATCAGCGCATCGCCCGGCCGCGCGCCAACGTTGCGGCGGATCTGCTCCGGCCTTGCGGTGCCGATGACCGCCAGTCCATAGATCGGCTCCATCGTGTCGATCGAGTGCCCACCGGCGACCGGAATGCCCGCACCGGCGCACGCGGCGGCACCGCCGGCCAGGATGTCGCGTGCCACCTCGATCGGCAGCTTGCCCAGCGGCATGCCCAGGATCGCCAGCGCCAGGATTGGCGTGCCGCCCATCGCGTAGACATCGCTGATCGCGTTGGTCGCCGCGATGCGGCCGAAATCATGCGGATCGTCGACCACGGGCATGAAGAAGTCGGTGGTAGCAATGACGCAGGTGCCATCGGCCAATTGCCACACAGCGGCGTCGTCCGAGGTCTCGGTGCCGACCAGAAGCTGCGGGAACAGCGCGCCGGCCTGGCCCGCCAGAAGCTGCTGCAGCACCGCCGGCGCCAGCTTGCAGCCGCAGCCGCCGCCATGCGCAAGCTCGGTCAGGCGCAGCGCGGGCAGGTGCGGCGCAGGCGCGGCGGTCGGCGGGATGTGATCCATGTGCGTCTCCCCTGATGCATCCACCCCCCGGGCATCCGGCGGGGCGTCGACACCCAGAGGAACCCGAACCGGGTATCGCATGCGAGCGGCGTACACGATGCGACCAATTGCCGCATCAACGCAACGCCACCTGCGCTCAGCGGCCCCCGGGTTCAGCGGATCGTCGCCCAGGCCGCCAAGGCTCCGCATAGTTGGATTGTTCCGCCAATCAGCATTGCCGCACGCAGGCCCGCCTCGCCGCCGTGCAGCACTCCGAAGACAGTCCCCAGCAGGGCGACGCCCAACGTCGCGCCGGTCATGCGCGCCACATTGATCAGCGCCGATGCGGTGCCGGAACGCGCCGGTCCCACCGCGCCGACCGCGATCCCCAGCAGCGGGCCGGTGTTCACGCCCATGCCAAGCCCAGCCAACACCAGGCCAACCTGAGCCAGCAACGGCGATGATCCCGCGTTGGTCATGGCAAGCATAAGCAACCCGCAGCCGACGATGGCAGTGCCGCCAGCGGTCATGGCACGCGCGCCGACCCATTGGGCCAATCTGCCGGACTGCGTCGAGACAACGAAGAACACCAGCGACAGCGGCATCAAAGCCAGACCGGCTTCCCGCGGCGCGATGTGTCCCGCCTGCTGCCAGAGCAGCGGCGTCAGGAAGATCATGCCATAAATGCCGAAGGTCATCGTTGCCGTGGCAGCGATCGCGCCGCTGAACGCGCGCACGCGGAACAGGTCCAGGGGCACCAGCGCGGCCGCGCCGGCACGCCGCTCGACAGCCAGAAACAACGGCAGCGCCAGCAGCGCCACGCCCAGTGCGTAATGCCAGCGGTCACCGCCATCGCGGAAGGCGATCGCGGCGAATGCCAGACCGCCCACCGCCACCGCGCCAAGGAGTTGCCCGGGAAGGTCGAAGTGTCGGCCCCGCCTGTCGGCGGACTCCGGCACCGCCAGCCATGTCAGCACCAGCGCCGCGGCACCCAGCGGGACCACCAGCAGGAACACGCTGCGCCAGCCGAACCAATCGATCAGCATGCCCCCCAGGCTGGGGCCGATGGCGAAGGCGAGCCCGTTGCAACTGGCCCAGACGCCAAGGGCCCGCCCCCGCGCGGCCGCATCCGGCCAGACCACCCGGATGATCGCCAGCGAGGCCGGCAGCAGCAGCGCGGCACCGATGCCCGTGCAGGCGCGTCCGGCAATGAGCACGCCAATATCTGGCGAAAAAGCGCAGACCAGCGAGCCGGCCGTCATCACCGCGGCGCCGATCATGAAGCAGCGCCGCCTGCCATGCAGATCGGCGATCAGCCCGCCGCTCAGCAGCAGCACCGCGTAGACCAGGTTGTAGGCGTCCAGCACCCATTGCAGCGGCGCCACGCCGGCGTGGAATGTAACGCCAATCGAATGCGTCGCGAGGTTGACCACGGACGTGTCGACCTGGGCGATGAGCACGCCCAAGCACATCGCCAGCAGCACGATGGCCCGCGCGGTGGTTCCCCCCGGAACCGGCAGCGCGCCGGCGGCGGTTTGTTGGATGGTATGTCCTGGCATTCGTCCCCCGGGGTATCCTCGGTTGCGGGACGATGTAGTGGGTGGCTACTGACAGCGTCCTGTCAGTAGCGTATCCTGCGCGGGTGCGACGAGGAGCAAGGCAGCCATGCGCCGCGCCGATCGGCTGTTCGACACCATCCAGATCCTGCGGTCCGCGACTGGCCCGATCACCGCCGCCGCGCTGGCAGCGCAGTTCGAGGTGACGGCCCGGACGGTCTAACGCGACGTGGCCACGCTGCAGGCACGGCGGGTGCCGATCGAGGGCGCACCGGGGCTGGGTTACGTGCTGCGCCGCGGCTTCGACCTGCCGCCGCTGATGTTCACCATCGAGGAGGTCGAGGCGATCGCGGTCGGCGCGCGCCTGCTGCGGCGGACCGGCGATGCGGGGTTGCAGCAGGCGGCGGCCGGCGTGCTGTCGAAGGTCACGGTGATCCTGCCCGAGGCGCTGCGCGACCGTCTTGCGACACCGTCGGTCTTTGTTTCCGGCCACGGCGCGCCGACACCGCCGGTCGCGGACCTGTCAGTGATCCGCGCGGCGATCCGCGACGAGCGTAAGCTGCGCATCGCCTATTCGGACGAGCAGGACCGGGTGTCCCGCCGGACAATCTGGCCGTTCGCCGTGGCGTACTACGTCGAGGCGACGCTAATCAGCGCCTGGTGCGAGCTGCGCGATGATTTCCGCCATTTCCGCGAGGACCGGGTGCAGGAGTTGGCCGTGCTGGACGAGGGTTTTCCGAAACCCGGCCGAGGCCTGATGGCGCAATGGCTGGAACGTTTCGCGGGCGACGTGACCGCGGATGGCGGGTTGACCAGAAGCTGAGCGCGGATGCGGGGCCGGAATGTCAGCGCCGCGGGCCCTGGCTATCTCCGACGACAAGCTCTGACAGCACGGTGCTACCCCTCGTCATGCCGGCGCAGGCCGGTATCCACGACTTGCCTTCGTCGCAGCAAAGAAAGTCGTGGGTACCGGCCGGAGCCTGTCCTCGCACGGCCCGTTGGGCCGACCCCGGGGCCGGCGTGGCGGGGGGTAGCGGCCCGTGCGTCAATGTTTAGGGCCGCGGGGTTTACCCGAATGTTTGCTGCGACTCAGACGCGAGGTTCATAGAACGGTCGCACTGACGACATGAACGACCCATAACCAAGGAGACGATCATGCGACACGCGTCTTTGCGAACGACGCCTTTGCGAACAACTGGGTGGGCCGGCGCCATCGTGGGCGTCGCGCTGCTTGCGGCGTGCGGCAATAACGCGGACGACCGGACCACCGGCGGCGCGGCGGCCGGCGCGGGAACCGGCGCCACCATCGGTCTGATCGGCGGCCCGATCGGTGTCGTGGTCGGCGCGGTGATCGGCGGCGGTGCCGGGGCGCTGACCGGCGCCACGACCAAGCCAGCGGATGTCGATCTTGGCCCACCGCCGTGGAGCAAGCCGGAATAACGAGCGGGTCGGGCAACCGTACGCGCCGGACCGACTGCTGCGTGGCGTCGGTGGCGGAAGGCGCTGCGCTTTTCCGCCCTACCGCGACGATTGCGACGCAGGTTCTTGGATCGTAGGGCGGAAAGCGGGGTGCCTTCCGCCGCCCGGCAGGACCCTAAGCCGCCCCGGCTACATAGGCGCGCAGACTGTCTACCTCGTGCGCCTGCTGCATGATGCGTGCCTTCACCACGTCGCCGATGCTGATCAGGCCGACCACCTTGTCCTGATCGACGACCGGCAGGTGGCGGAACCGCCCCTCGGTCATCTTGCGCATGGCCTCTTCCACCGTTGTGTCGGGCGTGGCGACCTGCAGCGCGCGCGTCATCAATTGCCCGGCCGTCATCTCCAGCGTCCGCACGCCGTTGGCTGCCAGCGAGCGGACGATATCGCGCTCACTGACAATTCCGAGCAGTTGTTGGGCGCGATCCATCACCAGCGCCGCGCCGATGCGGTGCAGGGCAAGGACCTCGGTGACGTCGGAGATCGTCGCCGTGGGAAGGATCGTGGTGACCTGGTAGCCCTTGTGCTTGAGGATCGCGGCAACAGTCATAGCCTGCCTCCTTCGCGTCTGTACGGGCGCCTCGGGTGCGGGTCATGGGCGCGGCATGGACCGGCATTTTGCCTGGCCGTGCCCGTCGGCCCAGCGGTGCGTCTGCGCGGACCATGCGCCGATGCGATCGTCGGATGCAACTTCTAGGTGTGCGCTGCACAACGACGTTTAGATGTGCATCGCGCGCGAGGTTTTAGGTTGCACCGCACAACGAATTTTAGGTGCGCGCCGCAGGCCTTCAGGTGTGCACCGGACAACGAGTATCGCGCACCTAGAACAGTGCGCTGCCCGTCATCAGTCCGGCCACCAACAACACCAGGAAGATCACGATCGCGACAAAGAACAGGAGGCGCGCAATCTCTGCGCTTGCCACAGCAATACCGGTGAAGCCGAACACCGCCGCCACCAGCGATATGACGAAGAAGAAAAGTGCCAACCTGAGCATACGCGACTCCTGTCCACGGTTCACCGTACGCAACGGCATATCGAAGGCAAACGTGTTGCGAGCAGAAGGTAGAATCGTGGCACGCTGGCTCACAACCGCGTGTGTCCGGCTGCCCGAGGCATCGGGGATCAAGCGGCCAGCAGCGACGGCGCCCGGATCACTGTTGAGATCGTCGACGGCTGCGTTCGCGGTTGATCCGGATAGTGCCGGCCATGTGCCGCCTCGTCAGGCCAGCGCCCAGCCAAGCGAACGCCCAGCCAAGCGAACGCCCAACCAGGCGAACGTTCTATCAGACGAATGCTTCAGCAAGCCTCGGCGTGAAAACGCATCCCCGGCGCGACAAACTCTTCCTGTGCCGCAACGGTCAGGATCTCCAGCGAACCGGCCTCGGCGGTGCGCCGCAACACCCCGTGGATCGCGGAGCCGGCGGCCTCCAGCGCGACCACCTCGCTGCCGCTGTGCAGGCGATGGAACAGGAACAGCGCCGCGATCGCATCGCCGGCGCCGTTGACATCCACCGGCAGCAGCGGTGTGCGCAGCAGATGGAAACGCCCGGACTCGCTCACCAGCATGTCGGTGGCATCGTCGGGGGTGGTCTCGGTGCGCAGGCTGGTGAGCAGCACACAGCGCGGGCCATCCGGATGCAGCGTCGCCGCCACCCGCGCCACGCCCGCCTTGGCCTGCTCAAGCGTGCGGCACCGACCGCCGATCAGCATCTCGAGCTCGAACCGATTGGGCGTGGCGATGTCGGCCGCCGGCAGCATTTGGTCGCGCAGCATCTCGGCAATGCCAGGGCGCACATAGACGCCGTCGCGGTCGTCACCGATTACCGGGTCGCAGCAATACAGCGCGCGCGGATTGGCCGCGCGGACCCGCGCCACGGCGTCCAGGATCGCCTCGCCGATCGCCGCGTCGCCGACATAGCCCGACAGCACCGCGTCGCAGACCCCAAGCACGCCGCGCGCCGCGACCCCATCCACCAGCGCGCGCACCTGCGCGCCACTGAACACGTCGCCGGTCCAGTGCCCGTAGCCGGTGTGATTGGAGAACTGCACGGTGTTGATTGCCCAGACCTCGGCGCCCAGGCGCTGCAGGGGGAACACCGCGCTGGTATTGCCGACATGGCCGTAGGCAACCCAGGACTGGATGGAGAGGATGTTCATCCAGCCGGACGCGAGACTTACCGGTGCGGCTGGCTCGACTGGCCCTGGGCGGTGCGGGTCACCGGCGTCGGCGCCGTGCAGACCACCAGCGTGATTGGCTGAGTGAAATCCCGGTCGGCGGCGAAGCCGGCAAGGTCGGCACTCGGCGGCAACCCCAGCACGGCGTCGAACAGGCCGACGCTCTGCTGGCAGAACAACGTCCCCTGCTTGATGCCAGCCTCGGACTGCGTGTTCGCCAGGCTGGTGATGTAGTCGTCATGCTCCTGCTGGCCGCGACGGCCGAAACTGCGACTGAAATAGGTCGTCAGGGCGCGCTCCTGGCGCATCAGTTCCGGCTGGAACCGGCGCACGAAATCGTTGTACCGATCGCGCACATCGCAGGCGAGCGCCGTCACCATGAGCTGGCTCTTGAGTCCGGCGATGTCGAACGCCGTCTTGTCGATCGGCTTCGCACACGGCTGCGCTTGCGCGATCTGTCCCATGAGCAGGCTCGCGGCGACGATACCGGACAACACACCACGCATGCGCTTCCCCCTTCCCTGCGGACAGGCATCAGTCAACATCATCCTGGGACTGAGGTAAACCGTCTATCCCCCAGTTTAGCAATCACGAATCATGGTCGAATGACGAATTGCCGTTACCTGTGGCAACGCCGCCGCAGGCAACGAGAGCATGGCCTCACGGCAGTGCGAGGGCAAGCGGATTAACGGATTACCCGACGGTGGGTTAACGGATGGTGGATTAACGGGCTAGCGGATTTGCGGAACGGACCGCAGCCGGATGCGCGCGGTCCGGTTGGTTGCATCCCGTTCGGCGGGCTATTCGGACATATCGAGGCAAGTCGTGGATACCGGCCGGAGCCTGTCCTCGGGCGGCCCGTTGGGCCGACCCGGGGGCCGGCATGACCGGGGGGCGGCACCGAAGAGCCGATCATTCGGGCGCCCAGTATTATTCCGCCGCCTGTTTCGTCCACACCACCGGTTCCACCGCACCGACCTGCCCGGTGATGCGGGTGTACGCCTCCGGCCGCCGGTGCTTGTCGAACGCGAAGATCGTCGTGCGGCCCAGCGTGCACATGTTCAGATCGCAGTCGGCGGTGATCAGCTCGTCGTCCCAGCTTGTTGCCATCGCCATGATCTCGCCCTGCGGATTGACGATGATCGAGTGGCCGAACAGCTCGCATCCGTCCTCGGTGCCCGCCTTCGCCGTCGCCACGGCGAAACATGCATTCTGGTAGCACCCCGCCTGGATCGACAGATGCGAGTGGAACACCCGCAGGTGATGCGCCTCGAACCCGCCCGCCTCCATGTTCAGGCTCGGCGTGTTGTAGCCCAGCATCACCAGCTCGACGCTCTGCAGCCCGAGCACGCGCCACGCTTCCGGCCAGCGGCGATCGTTGCAGATCAGCATCCCCATGTTGATGCCGTCCACCCCGCCCATCGGTGCGCGCACCACCGGGAAGCCGAGATTGCCGACCTCAAAATAGCGCTTCTCCAGATGTTGCACCTTGCGCTCGGGTTCAAACGCCGCGTGTCCGGGAAGATGCACTTTGCGGTATTTCAGCACCACGTCGCCGTCAGGGTTCACCAGGATCGAGGTGTTGAACCGCCGCTTCCGAACGGTGCCGGTTGCATCCGGCTCATGCGCGATCTCGGCGTATCCCAGGTGAAATCCGATGCCGTATCGGCGCGCCGCGGCGAACAGCGGCGCCGTTTCGTTCGATGGCATTGCCGTCTCGAACCAATGATCGGCTTCGGCGATATCCTCATGGTAGTGCCGCGGGAAGAAAGTGGTCAGCGCGAGTTCGGGGAACACCACCAGTTCCACGCCGCGCCGGTGCGCGCGCTCCAGCAGCCGGACCATGCGTTCGACCGCGACCTGACGCGGCTCGGCTTGCTGGATCGGCCCAAGTTGGGCGGCGGCGACAGTGATGTTGCGTGCGGTCACTCGACTTGCTCCAGGATCATGAGTGGGGCGATGCGGACGCTTACTTCATGCTGCCGTTCGCCGTTCGTCAAACGCCCGGCTGCCGTCCAATGCACCGCTTCCATCCAATCGCTCACGTAGCTCACCTTGTCGGGGATCGGTGTGCCTGGCGGCAGCGCGTGCCGATCGAAGCCGGCAAGTTGCGCCTTGCACACGTAACGGAACGCCAGATAACCGCCCGCAATGGTCTGGATGTTCTCCAGGCGCGTTGTCTCAGGCAGTTTGAAATGGTTGGTAAGGCTGGCGTGCACCAGCGCGAGCGTGTCCGGATCGGTGCAGTCGGGCGGTGTGATCGTTCGATGGTAGTAGACCGCGGCACCGGTGAGCAGTGCGGCCGCCACGACGATGATGGTGGTCGGCCAGCGCCAGCCGATGCGTCGCCGTCGATCCGGCGGCAGATCGCTCAGTGTGCCTCGCGCCGGATGAAGCGCCCGTCACCGGGTCGCGCCAAAACCTGCGTGCCGTCCCAGATGATCCGTCCCCGCAGCAGCGTCGCCGCGACCTTCGCGCGCATGCGCCGCAAGTGATACGGCGACCATCGCAGCTCCGGCCGATCGACGATGGAGGCCTCATCGAACACGAAGTCGCCACGCTCCAGCACGCACAGATCAGCGTCCGAGCCGACACGCAGCGCGCCCTTGCGCGGCCACAGCCCGTGCAGCTTCGCCGAACGTTCGGCGCAATACGTCGCCATCAGCGTTGGCGGCAGCCCACGTTCATCCAGCAAGGTGAACATCAGCGCGGCGAAACTCTGCATGCCGACCAATCCGGCACCACAAGCGAAGATGTCGGGCAAGGTCTTGCGCTCCAGCGGCCACGGCGCGTGATCGGTGGAGACATAGGCGATCTTGTCCGCTTGCAGCGCCGCCCACATCTGTTCCACGTCCGTTGCCGTGCGGAACGGCGGATTGCATTTGCCGCGCCCACCAAGGCGGACCAGATCGTCCTCGGTCATGCAAAGATACTGGATGCAGGCCTCGCCGGTCGCCCGCATGCCCATGCCGCGAAACGTCTCGGCGAGCGCAAACCCGCGCGCCAAAGATGAGTGCGCGATGTGCACATGCGCGCCGGTCTGCAAGCCGATCTCGAAAATCTCCAGATCCGCCATCGTCTCTGCCAACGGCGGGCGCGTGCGGCAATGCATGATCGCCTCGGTCCGCCCCGCCGCGCGCGCTTCCGCTGTCAGGCGTTCGACCAGTTCCTGATCCTCGTTGTGCACAGCCACCGGCAATCCGGTGCGCGCGATCGCGGCGAATGCCTGGACCATCGTCGGATGATCGATGCGCGGAAACCGCACCGGGTCGTATTCATAAGTGGAAAGCTTGAACGCCGAGATGCCGCCGGCGGCAAGCTGCGGGATCGCATCAACTCCACCGGTCTTCAGAATGGTGCCGTACAGCGCCATGTCGACATGCGCGGTGCGTTCCACCCAACCGATCTTGTCGGCGAGTATCTCTGCATCGGTCACTGGATGCGGCACGTCGTACGGCATGTCGATGCAGGTCGTTACGCCACCGGCCGCGGCGCTGCGCGTGGCGCCTTCGATCCCGGGCCAGCCGATCGCCGATGCGGTGTGCATGTGCCCATCGACCAATCCCGGCAGTATCAGCCTGCCACGATGATCCAGTGTCTCCGCGGCCGGCGGTGGCGCGCCCTGGCCAATCGCCGCGATGATCTCACCGCGCACCGCGACATAGCCATCGCGCAGCACGCGGTCGGTGCCGACAAGATCGCCGATGATCACGCGGTCAAATGCATCCGACACTTATATATAGACTCCTTGGCTTGCGTCGGCGCATCACGTCGGCGACGCCGCTGCTTGTCGTCATGTCATGCGCGCCCGACTTGCCGTTACGGCGGCGCGATCCTACGAAGAGCGAATGCAAGGCTAGACCGCCCAAGCGCGGACGCCAACCGGAGGATATGCATGATACTGCACGACGTCACGGTTCATCCGTCGAAGGACAACCTTCGGCGCGAGGATCAGCTTGCGTGGAAGATCGCCGCTGTCGCCGCCGACAAGGTCGCGGTCGACAAGGACGTGACCGAGATGATCGTCAATCGCATCATCGACAACGCCGCTGTTGCGATCGGCGCAATCAACCGGCACTCCGCCGTCTCCGCGCGTGGCATGGCGTTGGGGCACGCGCGCAAGGATGGCGCGACGCTGTTCGGTGTCGCCGGTGGCAAGCGCGTCAGCCCGGAATACGCGGCGTGGGCGAACGGCACCGCGGTGCGCGAGCTGGACATGCACGACACGTTTTTGGCCGCCGACTACTCACATCCCGGCGACAACATCCCACCGATCCTCGCGGTGGCGCAGACGATGGAGAAATCCGGCCGCGACCTGCTGCGCGGCATCGCCACCGGTTACGAGATCCACATCAACCTGGTTCGCGCGATCTCGCTGCACAAGCATAAGATCGATCACATCACCCATCTCTGCCCCGCCCAGGCCGCCGGCATCGGCACGTTGCTGCGCCTGCCGACGGAAACGATCTACCAGGCGGTGCAGCAGGCGGTGCATGTCAGCGTCACCACGCGCCAGTCGCGCAAGGGCGAGATCAGCTCGTGGAAAGCCTACGCCCCCGCGCATTCAGGCAAGCTCGCGGTCGAAGCGGTCGACCGCGTGATGCGCGGCGAAGGCGCGCCGAGCCCGATCTATGAAGGCGAGGACAGCGTGATCGCCTGGGTGCTCGACGGCAAGGACGCGCACTACCAGGTGCCGCTGCCCGCATTGGGTGAGGCGAAGCGCGCCATCTTCAGCAGCTTCACCAAGGAGCACAGCGCCGAATACCAGTCGCAGGCGCTGATCGACCTGGCGTTCCGCATGCGTCGAGAAGATTGTCGATGTCGAGCAGGTGGAGAAGATCGTCATCCACACCAGCCATCATACGCACGCGGTGATCGGCACCGGCGCGAACGATCCGCAGAAGATGGATCCGAAGGCTTCCCGCGAAACGCTGGATCACTCGATCATGTACATCTTCGCCGTGGCGCTGCAGGATGGGCGGTGGCATCACGTCGACAGCTATGCGCCGAAGCGTGCCGCGCGGCCGGACACGGTCCGGCTATGGCACAAGATCGAGACACGCGAGGATCCGGAGTGGGAGCGCCGCTACCTGTCGACCGATCCCGACGAGATTGCGTTCGGCGGCCGCGTGGAGATCATGCTGCGTGACGGCACGACGTTGGTGGATGAGATGGCGGTCGCCAACGCGCATCCGCTCGGCGCGAAGCCGTTCAAGCGCCCCGACTACATCAGCAAGTTCCGCACGCTGACTGACGGCGTCATCGCCGCGCGCGAGGCCGCGCGGTTCCTGGAAGTGGCGCAGGAGCTGCCCGCGTTGAAGGCGGAGGAGTTGCATCTGTTGAACATCGCGTTGCCGGCGGGGACGTTGGCCGTCGGCAAGCCGGGCATATTCTGACCACTCACTCCCTCTCCCGCGCTTGCGGGAGAGGGTTGGGGTGAGGGTCTTGCGTCACCCCAACCCTCTCCCGCAAGCGCGGGAGAGGGAGCGTTCACTCCTGCAAAAGGGACGCACCCATGAGCGACACCGCAGCCATCCCCAACCGGGCAAAGAAAGGCGTTGGGCTGTCCGGCGTCACCGCCGGCAACACCGCGCTGTGCACCGTCGGACGCACCGGCAACGACCTGCACTATCGCGGCTACGACATCCTTGATGTCGCCGAGCAATGCGAGTTCGAGGAAATCGCCTATCTCCTCGTGCACGGCGCGCTGCCGACCACCGCCGAACTCACCGGTTACAAGGCCAAGCTGCGCGCGCTGCGCGGTCTGCCGGCCGCCGTGAAGCGCACCCTGGAAGCACTGCCGGCCGCATCGCATCCGATGGACGTGATGCGCACCGCGGTGTCTGCGATCGGCTGCGTGCTGCCGGAGAAGGACGATCAGAATCAGCCCGGCGCGCGCGATATCGCCGATCGGTTGATGGCGTGCCTCGGCTCCGCGCTGCTCTATTGGTTCCACTACGCCCATAACGGCAAGCGGATCGACGTGGAGACCGACGACAATTCGATCGGCGGGCACTTCCTGCATCTGCTGCACGGCAAGCCGCCGAGCGACGCGTTCGTCCGCGCCATGCACACCAGCCTGATCCTGTACGCCGAGCACGAATTCAATGCGTCGACCTTCACCTGTCGCGTGGTGGCCGGCACCGCGGCGGACATGTACTCGGCCATCACCGCCGGTATCGGCGCGCTGCGCGGCCCGAAACATGGTGGCGCCAACGAGGTCTCTTTCGAGATCCAAAGCCGCTACGCCACGCCCGATGAGGCCGAGGCCGACATCCGCCGGCGCATCGCCAACCGCGAGGTGGTGATCGGTTTCGGCCATGCGGTCTACACCATCGCCGATCCAAGGAACAAAGTGATCAAGGAAGTGGCGCGGCGTTTGTCGCAGTCGGCAGGCTCGATGAAACTGTTCAACATCGCCGATCGCATCGAGGCGACGATGAGCGATGCCAAGAAAATGTTCGCCAACCTCGATTGGTTCAGCGCGATCAGCTACCACATGCTTGGGGTACCGACCTCGATGTTCACGCCATTGTTCGTGATCGCGCGCACATCGGGCTGGGCGGCGCACGTGATCGAACAGCGCATCGACAACAAGCTGATCCGGCCTACCGCGAACTATATCGGCCCGGAGAATTTGCAATTCGTCCCGATCGCCGAGCGTCGTTGATCAATTGATCCGATTGGGTTGGTGCGACTGGTTTGATGTGACTCGCGACGCGCCGCTGATGCGACTCACGAGCCGCCGCTTCAGCGATGTGGCGGCGGCTTTCGCGTGCATTGTGCGCCATCGGACACGCGGCGCGAATTTTTTTCATCCAATGTGCGACGAATCTGTTGCTTTTTATTGACACGGCCACGCATCGCGATGAATAGCGAATCTGGTGTGCTTGCGCCCGATTCGCACCGCGATTGCAGCGTGTCGGTGCAAGCCGCCGGATAACAGAAGGACGGTCCATGGACCGCAGCCTCGTTCAGGCGAAGCAAGGCCGATCGAGTCCCGAAACGGGGGTTAGTCCCGAAATGGGGGCGAATCCCGAAACGGGGTTCAATCCCGCAGTTGGGGACACGATTGAGCTTGGCTCGGCGAAATCGACGGCACGTCGCGTAACGTGCCGTGACATCTCGCGACGTTCGTCTGGATGCGTGCGGCCGTGGCGCGCGGGGATCGCGAAACCCCACGCCGGATACGTCGGATGCATATCGCGCGCCGGAGGACGTTCCATTCCGACGTGTCGAGGCAGCGCCGATCCGATCGCCGGCCCGATGAACTTGGTCCGCCGCAACAGCCGTTCGGACACGGCGGACGCCTTGCGGGACCGGCTGCATGGGCGGCCGCTTGTTAACCGCGCGACCACCAACAAAGACTTGAGAAGGAGTTTCACCAGGTGAGCACTGAAGACACCACCATCGAGAAGCCACGCGCCCAGGCGCTGGCGATGCGTGCGGCGAAGAAGGCCGGACCGAAGAAGAAGGCTGCCAAGAAAGCCGCGCCGAAGAAGGCCGGAAAGAAGGCTGCTGCAAAGAAGGGCGCGCCGAAGAAGAAGGCGGGCATGAAGAAGGCGGCGGCGCCGAAGAAGAAGGCTGGCGCAAAGAAGATGGCGGCGAAGAAGAAGGCCGCGCCGAAGAAGAAGGCCGGACGCAAGAAGGCCGCTCCTCCGATGGCGATGGAGCCGATGCCCGGCGCGTCGAGCTAACGGTCTACCCTGCGGGCCGGATCGGTCCGCATGGAAAAAGGGCGCCGCGAGGCGTCCTTTTTCATTCGCTCGCATACCGTCAGCGGTTGGAGCGAGTTCGATGGCGGGTAGGGCGGAAAAGCGTAGCGCCTTCCGCCATCATAAGGACGAGCGCGCCGCATCTGTTGTCGTTCCGCGCTGGATATGCCGGGCCTGTTCAGTGGCGGAAGGCGCTGCGCTTTTCCGCCCTGCGGCAGTACGGCGCTATCGGGGCCGAACCGAGCGGCTGCATTTTTCTTGCCACGTGTTAGCCGAACGTCGCGACCAGATCGTCCACCTGCGCCGGGGTCAGCTTCCGTGCCTCGGTCCCCAGCAGCGTGAAGAACAGCTTGGCGGCCTCTTCCAGTTCCTCGGCGGCGTAGACTGCATCGGTCAAGGTTTTGCCGCACACCACCGGGCCGTGATTCGCCAACAGCACCGCGCGGGCTACGCGCGCGGCGTTGTGGATCGCCGGCTCCATCTGCGGGTTGCCGGGCCTGTAGTATGGCACGATCGGCAGGCGTCGCCCGACGCGCATCACGAAATACGGTGTCAGCGGCGGTATCGGGTTGACCGTGTCGAGACCGGGCAGGCAGGTCACCGCGGTCGCCATCGTCGAGTGCAGGTGCACTACCGCGCCGGCGTCCGTGCGTGCCGTGTAGAAGGCGCGGTGCATGAACACCTCCTTTGACGGCGGGTCGCCGGAGACATGGCGGAAGTCGCTATCCAGCTTCGAAAGCCGCGTGGGATCGAGCCGGCCGAGGCTGGAATTTGTCGGCGTGATCAGATAGCCGTCCGGCATCCGCACGCTGATGTTGCCGGCGCTGCCAACCGAATAGCCGCGGGCGTAGAGGCTCGCGGCCAGTCCCACCAGCAGACGCCGCGTTTCGGTTTCGGTCATGCGTGTCTCCATTGCAACGTACTCATCGTGGCCAGAATTGCGGTGCCTGCTATTCACCTCTCCTGCGCTTGGCGGGAGAGGTCGCGGAGCACTTGCGACGCGGGTGAGGGTCGTGCCGCAGCACCACCCTCACCCGTCTCGCTGCGCGCCTCGACCTCTCCCGCAAGCGCGGGCGAGGTGTACGCCGTTCCGGTCAGCCCGAACCTGCGCCAACCCGTAACGCTTAACCAAGCACCTCGAACGCCTTCAGGAAGAAGTCGCGCGCACCGAAATTGCCTGACTTGAGCGCCAGCAGCAGGGGCGCCTCGCCGCCTTCGGCATAGGTCCAGGGCACGCCCGGATCAATCTCGGCGCCGATGCGCAGGCTGCGCACGCCGAGGCGCGACACCACCGCGCCCGCGGTCTCGCCGCCGGCCACCACAAGGCGCCGCACGCCGCGCGCCACCAGTGCCACGGCAATGCGCGCCATTGCGTCCTCGATCAACGCACCAGCCGCATCGCGGCCAAGGCGTTGCTGCACGGCTGCAACCTTGTCAGGTGGCGCGGAGGCGGCGATCACGATCGGTGTCACGCCAAGCCGGCCGGCGGCCCAATCGATCGCGCTGCCCGCAAGCGTTGCCGCGTCGGACACCGCAAGCGGATCGAGTTCGAACACCGGAACATGGTCTCGCGCGAAGCCAAGCTGCCCCAGCGTCGCGCGTGAGCACGAGCCGGCCAACACCGCGGCAGCCCCAGTCACCGCCGGCAGCGCGCCGGGATCGGTCCGCTCTGGCAACAGGCCGGTGCGCCGGAAATTCCCCGGCAGCCCCATTGCGACGCCGGACCCGCCGGTGATCAGCGCGTGCGCCGCGGCGGCCTCACCAATCGCCAGCAGGTGATGGTCGCTGACCGCATCGACGATTGCATAGCGGCGTCCCTGTTCGGCCAGCGCCGTCATCGCGTCACGGATCGCCGGACCACCCTGCTCGACCATCGCGTAGGGCACCAGTCCGACCGTGCCGTCGGTCTGGCGCGACAGCACGCGCACCAGGTTGGCGTCCTTCATCGGCGTGAGCGGGTGATTCTCCATGCCGCTTTCGTTCAGCAGCGCGCCGCCGACGAACAGATACCCCAGGTAGACGCTGCGCGCGTTTGCCGGAAACGCCGGACAGGCCAGCGCGAAGCCGGAGCCCAACGCCGCCAGCAACGCATCCGCCACCGGTCCGATATTGCCCGCGTCCGTGCTGTCGAACGTCGAGCAATACTTGAAGAAAAACTGCCGGCAGCCCGCGCCGCGCAGCCAGGCCAGCGCGCCCAGGCTCTCGCGCACCGCATCGCGCACCGGCGCGGTGCGTGACTTCAGCGCGACCACCACCGCGTCGGCGTCCGGTGCCGTTTCCTCGGCGCCCGGCACGCCGATGCGCTGCACGGTGCGCATGCCGTGTTTCACCAGCATGGAAGCGAGATCGGTGGCGCCGGTGAAATCGTCGGCGATGCAGCCCAGCAGCATGGCGTCAGCTCCCATCCCCGTTCTTCATTTCCCGACCGTTATAGCCCAACCGGCATTGCCCGACCGCCATTGCCCATCCTTCGACAACAACGCCGCGGCGAAGGCGCGCGATTGCTCGTCCCATGTCGGCAGTTGCCGGCCGCTCTGCCAGGCCGCTTCGGCCATGTCGTGGCGCAACGTTGCGCTGAAGATCACCCGCCGCAACGCCTTCGACAGCGTGACCTGATCACCGGGCTGCACCATGATGCCGTTCTCCGGCGTCACCAGCGTGGGCGCGATGCCGACCGCGGTGACCGCGACTGGCACGCCGCGTTTCAAGGCCTCGGCGACCGCCATGCCGTAGCCTTCCCAGTGCGAGGCCAGCGCAAACAGATCCGCGCCCTGCCACAGCGCCTGCAACGCCGCATCCACCAACTCGCCGGCGAAGCGAACGCGGTGCGCGATGCCAAGCTCCACGGCGAGAGCGACAAGCTCGTCGGCATGCGCCGGATCGCGCGCCGGCGAACCAACGATGGTCAGGTGCCAATCGAGATCGAACAGCCGCGCCAGCGCGCGCAGCAGCAGGTCGTGCCCCTTGCGCGGCACCAGCGTGCCGATCGATATGATCCGGCAGGTCTGGCCGCCGCGGCCGGAACTGCGCGGCGCATCCTCGGTGCCCGGCATCACCACGGTGATGCGTGGGCGCGCCACGCCGAACTCCGTGACCAACCGTTCCGCGGTCGGGTCGCTGGTGACAACCACGCGCGCGAGGCGCCGCAGCAGGCCCTGCTCGATGTCGCGCAGCCGGGTGCGATCGGCCTCGTTGAGGCCGGTCTCCAGCGCGGTCGGATGATGGATCAGCGCCATCGCGCCGTATGCGGCCAGGGCGTCGCCCATGCCCTCGAACGCCGGCAGCGCCAGCCCGTCGATCAACGGGCGGCTTGCCCCGGCCAGCGCCTCCCATGCGGCGCAGGCGGCATCGCGCGCGGCGCTATCGGCCAGCGGATGTGCTCCGGCGAGCTCGACCACGTCGACCTGGTGTCCGGCCGCGCGCAACCCGGCAACGATACGACGGTCGTAGGCATAACCGCCGGAGACGGTGTCGAACGGCGCCGGGACGATCAGCGCGAGGCGCATCGCGCTCAATCGAGTGGATCGACCAGCACGATCGGCCGCTCAAGCCCGGCGCGATAGACGTAACTGCCCGGCGGCGCGGGCTCATGCGCGACCGTGCAGCCGGCGTAGCTGCCGTCGGCAAAGTGGAACAGTCGCTGATGCGTGGTCAGGTCGCCCCACACGGCGCCGATCTGATGGTAATGGAACTGCACCGCGCGGCGGCGCAGCGGCGAGGCATTCGGCGCGGTGTAGTGGTGCAGCAGCGAATGGAAGATCAGCGCGTCGCCGGGCTGCATTTCGATCGCGATGCGGTCCGCCGCGCGCACCTGCTGTGGGATGATGCGGCAGCGGTTGAAGTCGTTCTCGTGCTGGTGCGGCACCGCGCCGCCCAGGTGCGAGCCAGGCACCAACTCCATGCAGCCGTTCTCGCGCAGCGCGGGATCCAGCGCGATCCACACACCCACGATCAAGCCGGGATCGGTCAGCCGGAAATACGCGGCATCCTGGTGCCAGGGCTTTTCGGATCCGATGTGCGGCGGCTTCACCAGCGCCATCTCCTGGAACAGCACGCGGCCCTGCCCGAGCAACTGATCCAGCAGCGTGTGCAGCCGGCGGTTCATCGCCGCCATTTCCAGCGCGGGCGCGTCGCGCACGAAATCCATGTATTTGCGGATTGCGAACTCACGCTGCTCCGGCGCCAGCGTCGCCGGATCATGGCCGCTTTCGTACATCAGCACGGTGTCGCGCGCCGGCAGGCGTCCGGTCGCCAGATCACTCAGCGCCGCACTGCACGCGGCGACCGACGCCGGGCCCATGACGCCGCGAGCCACGACGTAGCCGTCGCGGCGGTACTGTGTGATTTCCGCTTGGGTGAAACGTGTTGTGGTGGTGAGCAGGGCGGGGGCGATCTGGTCCATCGCCGCAGCATGGCGCGCGCCAGCTGGCGCGGCAACCGGCATGCCGATCAAAGCCGTTCGTAACGGACCTCGGACCCGTCGGCGACGGTCAGTGCCATGCCGACCCACGACCGGCTGTCGTCGTACCACAGGTCCACGGCGAACGCGCCGCTGAGGTTGTAATGGGTTGCCGGGATCACGCTGCCGGACGCGAGCCGGACGTTGTCCGTGCGGAGATCAGCGATTTTCGGCGACAGCAGGACGCCGTCCTCCAGGCTGATCATCGGCCCATCAAGCATCCGCTTGTTCCAATAGGACGTGGGGATCGCGGCGCCGGGAGCGAGGTAGCGTTTGGTCTTGCTGCCGAGCACGACCAGCCCGTCGTCGGCGCGCTGGGCATTCATCCACTCCCGGTCGCCGTTCTTGTCGGTCTCCGCGGTCAATCCGACCAGCGTCGTGCCGTGCCAGGTCTCGACGCTGCGGTGTTTGTAGCGGGCGATCGGGATCGAGACGAAGGTCACCAGCGCATCGACCACGATGTGCACGGTCAGCGCGTTGCCGTCCTGCGCGAAGGTCAAGGTGTGCCTGCCGATTTCGCTGCCGTGCCGCATCATGCGGAAGGCGAGCGTGTCGGTCGGGGGCACCGGCAACGCGGGGGTCGGCGACGCGCGGGTCGGCGACGGGGCGGTCGGCGACGAGGCGGGCGGCGAGGTAGGGGCCGCGCCACCCGCGGCCGTCGCCGCCGCGGCCAGCAGGACGCAGCGTCGGCCGATCAGTTGGGGGTCCGCGCCTGGTCTCTGCGCGTTCAGGGCACCTGCGTTCACGGTTGGCCTGAGCAGTTGCACGACATCCCACACCATACCACGACAGGTGGTGTCGGCCAAAGCGTTTGACCCCGGCGTTTGACCCAAGCCGTGCCCACCAGCAGGTTGACCCTGATGCGGCGCGGCGATACGGCGCGGCGCCAGGTCCAGAACCCGGAGCCGAGCGGACCGCGCCAAACTCACTGTTGACACAACGCTGTCAGCAGTGAGCCGGTATCGTTGGGCCAAGGTGCAAGGAAGGTGACGTGATGGGTCGGCACGCTCAGGGTGTCCTGCTGATCATCCTGTCGGCGATTGCGTATAGTTCAGCCGGGTTCTTTACCCGGCTCATCCACCTTGACGCCTGGACCATGTTGTTTTGGCGCGGGTTGTTCGCCGGCCTGATGATCCTTTGTGTCATCGTCGTGCAGGAGCGAGGCCACACGATGGCCGCCATCCGAGCGATTGGTCGTCCCGGTTTCGCGGCGGCACTGTGCTCGACCGCCGCCACGATACTTTATCTAAACGCGTTTCGTCGCACGTCGGTTGCCGATGTTGCCGTGATTTTCGCGCTTGCGCCATTTCTCACCGCTGGCCTCGGCTGGCTGTGCCTTGGCGTGACCGAAGCGTGGACCACGCTCGCGGCCAGTCTTTTCGCGCTGCTCGGTGTCGGCATCATGGTCAGCGGCGCAGTGGCCGAGGGGCATCTGTTTGGCGATCTCCTCGCCTTCGGCATGGTTGTTTGCATGGCGATCATGATGTTGATCATTCGCCAGCAGCAGCAGACGCGCATGCTGCCTGCCGCCTGTCTGTCGGCGCTGCTTTGCCCACTGTTGGTCTGGCCGTTCACCTCGCCGCTCGCGGTCGGCATGGGCGACATGCTCAATCTGTTTCTGTTCGGCACGACCCAGTTTGGCCTGGGGCTGGTCTTCCTGACCTTGGGCGGTCGATTGGTCTCGGCAACCGAGAATGCCCTGATCAACACACTGGAAATACCGCTTGCCATTGCGTGGGTCTGGCTCTGCTTCGATGAGGCGCCGTCCATTGCCAGCCTTGTCGGTGGCATTATCGTCACGGCGACCATAGTCGCGCATGTGTGGTACGGCAGTCGGGCCACACGCCCATCCACGGCGCTCGGGTGAACGAAGGGCCATAGGGGTTTCCGCGGTGAGGTCGATCGCGGGACCAAGGCACAAGTCGGGGTCACGACCAGTTCACTCGGCGGTGCCGTGAACGCCGATCGATGGGATCGCCCGAGGCTGCGGATCCGCTCATGGCATCACACCCGCAACAGCCGCCCGCTCGCCGCGACGCCGCACAGCATAACCGCAACGATCAGGAATGCCGCCGACAGGCTGGCTGCGTGCGCCACGAACCCGATCGCCGCCGGGCCGACCAGGATCCCGGCATAGCCAAGCGTGGTGATCGCAGGAACCGCCACATTTTCCGCCATCACGGTCTGTCGGCCAACGGCGGTGAACAGCACAGGCACGATATTCGCGCAACCGACGCCAACCAGCGCGTAGCCGAGCAACGCCGCCTGCCATGCCGGCGCGCCATGCCACGACTGCGCCCCTTGCCACGCCAGCGCCCCTTGCCAAGACTGGGGCAGCG
The DNA here is from genome assembly GCA_963826975.1 of uncultured Alphaproteobacteria bacterium. Lineage (GTDB taxonomy): Bacteria > Pseudomonadota > Alphaproteobacteria > Acetobacterales > Acetobacteraceae > Palsa-883. Next base: position 47,370 of record CAWGZJ010000007.1, read on the forward strand.
TCGTGAGGGCGAAGCCCGAACCGGCGCAGAGGCCGCCGAACATGATGGTGTTGCCGCCGCCAATCCGTTGCACGATGCGATCGCCCGTCAGCCGCCCCAGAGTCGTGGTCAGCGCGAAAACCGCGTAACCCAGGCCCGCATACGACGTCGCCATGCCGTGGACGGACGTCAGGAACACCGCGCTCCAGTCCAGCACGGCGCCCTCCGCCAGGAATCCGATGAAGCAAAGTACACCGATGACCAGCACAATGCCGCGCGGCAGGGCGAAGACCGGTCCCAGTGTCCGGCTGCCATATGGCATCAGGTGCGGCGCGGCCATCGCCAGCGCGACGATGATGCCAACGGCCACAACCAACGTCGCGGTCAGCGGCGATGCCCCGGCAGCCAGCAGCACCGTGACCCCGCCGGCGCCGGCGATTCCGCCAAGGCTGAACTGCCCGTGAAACCCCGACATCATCGGTCGCCCACTTGCCCGTTCGACAATGATCGCACGAATGTTCATGGCAACGTCGAGCGCACCGACAGCAGCGCCGAAAACCAGCAGCGCCGCAACCAGGATGGGCAGGCTGGAGACCGCCGCCAGCAGCGGCAACGTCAGGCAAAGCAGCAACCCCGACGCGACAATGACCAGACGGGACCCCACGCGCGCGGCAACGGCCCCCGCCAATGGCATCGTTACAATCGACCCCGTGCCAAGGCACAGCAGCAGCAGGCCAAGCCCGGCCTCGCTGATCCCAAGGCGCCCCTTGGCGAACGGCACGAGTGGCGCCCAGGCCGCCATGCCGAAGCCGGTGATGAAGAACACCATCCGCATGGCGCGCTGTTCAAGCGCCGCGGCCGTCGAGCGGTTGTGCGTGCTGGCGGATGCCATGCGGGTCCTATGGTGCGGCGTGTGGCGAGCGGAGAACGCAGATAAGCGCCGGTCGGCTGGCAATTTCCTACCCACCGACATCCACCACTTGCAGGTATTCAGTCATAGACGCTATCCGGCGCAGGAGGCTGCGCGAACTCGTGGCATGCTGCCACGAACAGGTCCATCGGTCGCCCCAGTTCTCCTGTTTGCGTCTCCTGGGCCACGGATGCGGCGCCGCTGGTGATTGGCCGCTGATGAATGCCCGCTGATGATTGCCCGCTGATGAATGAAAGTGCATGCGATGAGCTATGACATCTACGTGCGGATGCGGCAGGCGGTGCTGGCGTCGCTGCCGGCCTCGTTGACACTCAACGACGAGATCAAGGACCGCATCTCCGTCGGCCCGCCGCGCGATCCGGCACATGGCGACATGACGACCAACGCGGCAATGGTCCTGGCACCCTTTGCGCACAGGAATCCACGCCAGTTGGCGGCCGAGATCGCCGAGGCGCTTGGTCGCGCGCCGGACGTTGTCGAGGTCAGCGTCGCCGGCCCGGGTTTCATCAATCTGCGGCTGGACCAGGCCGTATTGCGCGCCGTGCTGCCGGACGTGCTGCGCGAGGGCTCGGCCTACGGCGACAGCACCGTCGGCGGCGGCCTGGCGGTGAATGTCGAGTATGTCTCGGCCAATCCCACCGGCCCGATGCATATCGGCCATTGCCGCGGCGCGGTGGTCGGCGACGCACTGGCCAACCTGCTGGCGAAGGCCGGCTTCGCGGTGACCAAGGAGTTCTACATCAACGATTCCGGCGCCCAGGTCACCGCGCTCGCCTGGGCCGCCTACTGGCGCTACTTGCAGGCGATCGGCACCAAGCTGTCCGAGGAACAGTTCAGCGAGGAAGTTCCCGGCGGCCTGCAATATCGCGGCGAATACCTCATTCCGATCGGAGAAGAACTGGCCGTCGAATTCGGCGGCGCGCTCGCCGATCCCGGCGGCGAGGTGGCCGCGCCGCACATCTGGCTCGACATCGTGCGCGAGTTCACCATCGCGCAGATGATGCGCGGGGTGCGCGAGGACCTGGCGCTGCTCGGCGTCGCGCAGGATGTATTTTTCTCGGAACGTTCCTTGATCAACTCGGGTGCGGCGGACGCGACGATCGACTGGCTCGCCGCGCGCGATCTGATCTACGAGGGCACGCTGGATCCGCCCAAGGGCAAGACCCCGGACGACTGGGAACCGCGGCCGCAGACCCTGTTCCGCGCCACCCAGTTCGGCGACGACCTTGATCGGCCGCTGCGCAAGTCGGATGGCTCGAACACCTATTTCGCCAACGATATCGCCTACCACCGCGACAAATTCGCCCGCGGCTTCACCCGCATGATCGACGTATGGGGCGCCGACCACGGCGGCTACGTGAAGCGCATGAAGGCCGCGGTGCAGGCGATCTCCGAAGCCGAGGCGACGCTGGAAATCGTGCTGTGCCAGGTCGTGCACATCCTGCGCGGCGGCGAGCCCGTGAAGATGTCCAAGCGCGCCGGCACCTTCGTCACCCTTCGCGAACTGATTGAGGAGGTCGGGCGCGACGCCGTCCGCTTCACCATGCTGACGCGCAAGTCCGACGCACAGATGGAGTTCGACCTGGACGCCGTCGTGGCGCAGACCCGCGACAACCCGGTGTTCTATGTCCAGTACGCGCATGCGAGGTGCCGATCCGTGTTGCGTGCGGCTGCCGAGATGTTCGGCGCCAACTCGGTGACCGACGCGGCGCTGGCCGAGGCGGCGGCGGGGCCAGCGGCTGGGCTTAGCGGTGTGACCGGGATGGTGACGGGAACGGGCGGCCTCGCCTGCCTAACCAGTGAGCCGGAGTTGGCGGTGATCCGGCGGATTGCCGGCTGGCCGCGGACCGTGGAAGCCGCCGCCCTGGTGAGCGAACCGCACAGGATAGCGTTTTTTCTCTATGACTTGGCGAGCGACTTTCATATGCTATGGAACCGCGGCAAGGACGATGCCACGTTACAATTCCTGCAGTCGGCCCACCCCGGGGAGACCCTGGCGCGGTTGGCACTGGTGGCGGCGACCGCGGTGACGATCCGGGCCGGCCTCGCCGTGATGGGCGTGGAGCCCGTCGAAGAGATGCGCTGAGCGCGCGCCGGTCGGCGGAACCGATGTGGCGCTGCGGCCTCAGCGCAGGTGTTGCGCACGCGGCCTCCGGAAAGGGGGAGCTTGAGGACGCGGGCTTTGGGCAAAGGAGCAGATGCCATGTTGGACGACCCAAGCATGCCGAGAAACCCGGTCTATCGCGTCAGGCGCGGTCCGGATCCCCTGACGCTGCGTCTGCTGCTGATTGCCGGCGGGCTGACCGGCGCGTTGGCGCTGATCGTCGTGGCGTGGTCCTCGATCGGCCACCGGGCGGGTGGGCCGGTGCCGGTGGTGCAGGCCGATTCGCGGCCGGTGCGGGTCAAGCCGGCCAATCCCGGCGGCATGCAAATCCCCGGGCTGGGCACGGATACCGGCTCCGGGGATGCCTCGGCCTCGGCCGACAAGCTGGCGCCGGCGCCGGAGACACCCGATCCGCAGGGGCTGGCCAGCCAGATGCGGGCGGCCACGTCGGCACCGCCATCTGGCGCGCGCACCCAGCCCACCGCCACGGCACAGGCCGCTTCCGCACCGGCAACCGCCACGCCGCGGCCACCAGCCGCGAAGCCAGTCGCGATGGCATTGGCGCCTGTGGCGCAGGAGCATCGCGCGGGGCCGTTGGGCGCGCACGGGCCGGTCGGACGGGCCCAGGTGCAGCTTGCCGCCGTCGGCACCGAAGCCGCGGCGCGGCAGGAGTGGGATCGGCTCGCTCACCGCATGCCCAGCGTGCTCGGTGCCCATCACCCGTTGATCAGCAAGGTCGAGCACGACGGTCATACGCTGTGGCGCGTACGCACCGGCGATTTCACCACCGAAGCCGAGGCCAACCAGTTTTGCCAGCAGGTGCGCGCCAACGGCGCCGGTTGCGCGGTCGCGGCGTTCTGAGCGCCCGGCGGGGTGATCCGCTTCGCGTTGCTCGGTGGATTGCGGGCCATGGTGATGGGCCGGGGGCGTCGGCACCCGCGCAAGTAAAATTTACCACAGAGACACGGAGACACGGAGAAGCCAGCGAATGCGCTTCGCGCGGAGCGCCATCGATTGCCTTCTTCTCCGTGTCTCCGTGTTTCTGTGGTGAACTTTATTGTTTCGCAGGCGATCCTAAGCCCCGACTTTTCCGCGCGGGTTCCTTCGTGCGTCGGCAAGGACTGCAGCCCCAGGCGCCGGCATGAAGGCGGCGATCATCGGCATCGCCGGGCTGCGACTCGACCCGACCGAGGCGGCGCTGTTCCGTGCCCAGCCGCCGGCCGGCGTGATCCTGTTCGCGCGCAATATCGCCGATCCCCCACAGCTTGCCGTACTGATGGCGGCGCTGCGAGGCGCGCTGCCACCGAAAGCGGTGCTGATGGTGGATCAGGAGGGCGGGCGCGTTGCGCGGATGCGCCCGCCGCATTGGCGCGCCCATCCACCTGCCGCCGCGCTCGGCGCGCTGTTTGCGCACTCGGCCGCCGACGGGCTGCGCGCGGCCTGGCTGACCGGGGCGCTGATCGGGCTGGATTGCGCCGCGGCGGGGTTCGACGTGGTGGCGGCACCGGTGCTCGATCTGGCGCTGCCTGGGGCGAGCACGGCAATCGGCGATCGGGCGCTGTCGGCGGACCCGGTAGCCGTCGCGCGCCTGGGGCGGGCAATGGCCGGCGGGTTGCTCGCCGCCGGGATCCAGCCAGTCGCCAAGCACGCACCGGGCCATGGGCGGGCGCGGCTGGACAGCCATCTGGCGCTGCCGACGGTGGCGGCGGACGATCTCGACGCCGATCTGCTGCCGTTCGTCTTGAATGCTGACCTGCCTTGGGTCATGACAGCCCATATCCTGTATCCGACCTGGGACCCCGTCCGGCCGGCGACGTTGTCGCGGGCGATCATCGAACGGGTCATCCGCGGGCGGATCGGCTTCGAGGGAGTGTTGGTGACCGACGACCTGGCGATGCGCGCGCTGTCCGGCTCGCCGGCCGATCTGGCGCTTCAGGCGCTGGCGGCTGGCTGCGACCTGGCGCTTTACTGCACCGGCGACGCAGCGCCGACGGCGGAACTGCTGGCGGCCTGCCCGCAGGTCACACCGGAAGCGGTGGCGCGGCTCGGGCGGGCCCGGGCGTCGGCGCGGGGCCGGCGGCTGAGCCTGGACGCGGCCAAGCTGGAGAACGAGCGTGCGCCGCTGCTGACACTCCGCGATACCGCTGGTGCTGAGGGCGGGCAGGCGTGACCGGCGGACCCAGGCAAACAAGCGCGGCCACAGCTTCCACGCGGGTGCGTGTTACCGGTGATGCCACGCCAACGCGCCCAACTGCTGCCCTCTCGCAAACGCGCGTCGCCGCACGATAGTACCGCAAATGAACAACATGATCCTGCAGATCGCCTTGGCGGTGATCCCTATCGTGCTCGCGATCACCCTGCACGAGGCGGCGCATGGCTACGCGGCGCTGGCGATGGGCGACGACACGGCAAGGAAGGCCGGGCGGCTGTCGCTCAACCCGCTGGCGCATGTGGACCGCGTCGGGACCATTCTGCTGCCGGGGTTCCTACTGATCTTCCAGTTGCTGACCTTTCACCGCGTGATGTTCATGTTCGGCTGGGCCAAGCCGGTGCCGGTGGCCGCCTGGCGCTTCCGGCACCCTCGGCAGGGGATGATGGTGGTGGCGGCCGCGGGGCCGGCAATGAACTTCTTCCTCGCCTGGCTGGGGGCGGTCGCGCTCCACCTGAGCGGCTATCAGATCGAGGGCCAGATCGGCCTGGCGACGGAATTCCTCTTCGACTTCATTCTGGTCAACCTGGTGCTCGGGTTGTTCAACCTGCTGCCGATCCCGCCGCTGGACGGTGGCCGCATCGTGGTCGGGCTGCTGCCGGCGCGCCTGGCGCAGGGCTGGGCGCGAATGGAGCGTTTCGGCATCGTGCTGGTGCTGCTGCTGGTGTTCCTGCTGCCACACATGCTCGCCGATTTCGGCATCGCGTTCGATCCGTTCTCAGCCCTGCTGAATACCGTGGTGCCCTGGGCGCTGCGGATTGTCTTGTTGCTGGCTGGCCATGACGTCGGCGCGAGCGATGCCGCAACGCTCTGACATACTGTCCCCTGGCGCGCCGTCCCCTGGCAGGCCGTCCTCCGGCGCGGTGTCTTCCATGGTGTCCGCTGCCGAGGCGATACTCTCCGTCTCCGACGCGCCGCCCGCCGACGCACCAAGCGACAGCCTGCGGCTCCGGCTGGAGGGGTTCGAAGGACCGCTCGATCTGCTGCTGGACCTGGCGCGGACGCAAAAAGTCGATCTGGCAAAGATCTCCATCCTGGCGCTGGTCGAGCAGTACCTGGCGGTGATCGAGGGCGCGCGGCGAATCCGCCTGGAGCTGGCGGCCGACTGGCTGGTGATGGCGGCCTGGCTGGCGTGGCTGAAGTCGAAGCTGCTGCTGCCGGCCGGAGCCGAGGCCGAGGAAGCCGAGACGGCGGCCGACGTCCTGGCCGCCAGGCTGCGAGACCTGCAGGCGATGCGCGCTGCCGGCGTCTGGCTGGCCGGGCGGCCCCGCCTCGGCGTCGACGTGTTCGCCCGTGGCGCGCCGGAGGACCATACCGCGATCGACCGCTCGCGGCTGCTGCTGGATCTGACCTCACTGGTGCGGGCCTATGTGCTGGTGGCGCGGCGCGCGGCCGGGATGAAGCGGGTCTATCGGCCTCGGCCGGTCAGCCTGTGGAGCGTGCAGGATGCGCTGGGCCGGTTGGCACGGCTGTTGGGCTCGGTGCCGGACTGGACCAGCCTGGATCAGTTCCTGCCGGAGGGGCTGGGCGATCCGCTGCAGCGGCGCGCGGCGCTGGCCAGCACGCTGATGGCCGGGCTGGAGATGGCGCGCGGCGGAACACTGCGGCTGCGCCAGGAAGCGGCGTTCGGGCCGATCCTGCTGCGCCGGTCGGAGGCTGACACGGAGGACGAGGCTGACACGGAGGACGGGGCGGGCATGGCGGATGCGGCCGGCGTGGCGGAAACGGCCGCCGTGGAGGATGGCGCATGAGCGACGAACTGACCCCGCCCACGGATTCCGGACATGTCGCCGACCCGGATGCGCCAAACCCGGATTTGCCAGAGCCATCCGTGCCAGGGTCATCCGTACCAGAGTCTTCGTACCAGAGTCAGCCGTGCCAGAGTCATCCGTGCCAGACGCTGAGATGCCAGACGCTGAGATGCCGGAGCCCTCCACGCCGGAGGCTTATGTACCGGATGAGGACGCGCTGCGGCTGGCCGAGGCGCTGGTGTTCGCCTCCGCCGCCCCGGTCACCGCGCGCGCATTGTCACAGCTCCTGCCGGAGAGCGCCGACGCCGACGCGGTGATCGCGGCGCTGCGTGCGCGTTATGCCGGGCGCGGGGTGGAATTGGCCGAAGCCGGCGGCGGGGTGATGTTCCGCACCGCCGAGGACCTGGCGCCGCGGCTGCGCAAGGTGGTGCAGATTCCGCGGCGGCTGCCTCGGGTGGCGATGGAGACGCTGGCGATCATTGCATATCACCAGCCGGTGACCCGGGCCGAGATCGAGGAGATCCGCGGCACCTCGCTGGCGCAGCAGACGCTGGAGGCGCTGATGGAGGCCGGGCTGATCATGCTGAAGGGCCGACGCGAGACGCCTGGGCGGCCGGCGATCTGGGGCACCACGCCGCAATTCCTGGCGCAGTTCGGGCTGAAGGAGCTGCGCGATCTGCCACGGCGCGAGGACCTGCTGCTGGAGCTGCCGATCCCGAGTGCCGCAATGGCTTCCCCTGACGCCGCCGAGGCGGCGGAAACCGAGGCACCAGCGGAGAGCCAGGAGGAACCGCCGGGGGAGGACGCGACGGACGCGCCTGAGGATGCGGCGAGCAACCCGGACCGGCCACTGATCACTGATCACTGCTAGCTAGCGGCCACCAGCAGCAGTTTCTTATTGGTTATTCAATTCATTCTCCGTCGGCCGTCGGTTGCGAGCGGCGCCGCGTGCGCAGGGTCGATGCCAATGCGACGAGGCCGGTGCCAAAAAAGGCGAGCGACCCAGGTTCCGGTACGGCCGGCGCTGTCACCGGGGTCGCCACGCCGCCGGTCAGCTCGAAGCCGGCAGTGCTTCCGTCGCACGCGGGGACAAATAAATCGCTTTCCAACCCGGACGGATTGCTCAACTGCGGCGGCAAACCCGGCTGTAAGAAGTCGGCCTGGGTGAGCAGGCTCCCGCCCGTGAAACCATCCACCGTTCCCGCGAAGCCAAGGCTCAACCCGACAATACCTCCGTCACCCTCATAAATGAGTTGGAATGCCGTCCCGCCGGAAACCGTCTGCCACAAAGACAAATCGATGCCATCGAATGTGGAGCCCGTGAACGCGCCGATGGGCGTGTTCAGATCAACTCCGGCCAGTGTTCCGGTGGTCTGATCGAGGGCGAAGGTGCCGGTAACCGTGGGCGGATTGGCGTTCGGCGAGCCAGACAGCGTGCCCGAGAAATCGAACGTCGTCAGTATGTCCGCCCTTGCCGTCGTGCTTATGGCCACCAGGCCGAGCAAGGCGACGGTTGCGACCACGGTCAGGCGCCGGTGCTCGGCACTGGTCGACCGTTGCCGTAAAGCGTTCATGGTTGCAGTCTCTCGGTTAAGGGCCCTTTTGTGTGGCAATTCACGTGCCAAGAGAAGAAAGCCCCAATTTTCGCCAGTCTGTTCAGTACTAATTTGAAACAATATAAAGAATCCCGACGCGCGCTGCGTAACTACGGCGCCAGGCAAAAACTCATGCCAACGGTCATTCTTTATGCCGGTTGGCATGACACGGCCGATGATGCAGGTGACGCAGGTCAGGCCGAGGAAGCTCAGCGCCACGGAAAACCGCAGGCTGGCAACGCGGCGGATGGGCCCGGCAATGCGCCGGACCCATCCGACAGGCACGATGCCGCCGCAGCGGTGGCCGACGTCAGGCCCGCGTCCCTACGTCTTGCTGGCTGTGCGGTAGTTGTCGTAGTCGACCGACGCGTAATAGCCCTTCACATTGGTCCGGAACGCCTCCTGGAAGGTGTTCTGAAACATGATGACGAACGGGCCCTCGTCGGTCACCTTCTTCAGCAACGCCGCATAGTCGGCCTTGCGCTTCTCGGCGTTCAGTTCCTGGGCAGCGGCAGCCATCATCTTGTTGACCTCGGGATCGTACCATTCGTTGCGCCACGCCAGCGGATGAGTCTTGGCGTTGTCGGCGTTGTCGTCGTTGTGCGCGAAGCTGTCGGCGTTGGAGTGCGGGTCGAAATAATCCGGCGACCAGTTGATGATCACCATCTGGTGCTTGCGTGCGCGATAGCTGGTCAGGACCTGTTTCAGGTCGGAGGTCACGAGGTTCAGCTTGACGCCGCCCTGGGCCATGGTCTGCTGCACGGCCTGGGCGATATCGGGCATCGGCGGCTGCGTCGGCACGTTCAGGTTGATTTCGAAGCCGTTGGGGTAGCCGGCCTCGGCCAGCAGCGCCTTGGCCTTGGCGACGTCGAGCTTCCATGGGTTGTATGTGATGGCAGCGAACAGGCCGAGCGGCCAGAAGGTCTGCTGCACGGTGCAGCGGCCCTTGAGGAACGTGTTCACGATGCCGTCGTAGTCCACCAGCATCTTCATCGCCTGGCGAACCTTCGGGTTCTTGAAGTGCTCCTCGGACAGGTTCATGGCCATGTACCAGGTTTCGGCACCGGGGAACAACTCGACCTTGATCGCCTTGTCGGGCAGCAGTGGCTTGATCTGGTCGACCGTCAGATTGATGGCGAGATCGGCGTCGCCTTTCTCCAGCAGCAGGCGCTGCGAGGACGGCTCCGGCACGTGGCGCAGCACCACCCGCTTGATCAGCGGTGCGCCGAGGTGGAAGTGCGGATTGGCCTCGATGGTCACGAACTCGTTGGCTTTCCACGAAACCAGGCGGAACGCACCCGAACCCGCGGAATTCGTCTTCAGCCAGGCGTTACCCATGTCGCCGTTCGTTTCGTGCGCCATGGCCACCTTCTTCTCGACGGCCGAGGTGATGCCCGTGGTCATCACGTTATAAACCAGCGACGGCGCGAAACCGGTGAGGATCTTGAAGTGCAGCGTGCCCGGGTCGGGCGCGGTGATCAGATCCTTGACGTTGTCCTTGGTCCAGCCGAGCTGATCGAGCAGGAAGGCCGGCGTCTTGTCCAGGATCACGCCGCGCTGCAGCGACCAGGCGATATCGTCGGCGGTCACCGGCGCGCCGCTCTCGAATTTCATCCCCTGCCGGATCTTGAATGTATACTCCTTGCCGTCCTCGGTGGCGCTCCATGTCTGCGCAGTGCCGCCGATGATCTTGGTGACGTCCTTGGGCTCGTAGCGCAGGATCGAGTCATAGATGGCGATGACGACCTCGCTGCCGGTAATCTCGTAGCACTCCTGGGGGTCCATCGTGAGGATGTCGGAGATATCCTTGGCGACGACCAAGGTGTCCTTCGGGGTCGCGGCGTAAGCGGCGCGGCCCGCGAACGCCAGCGGCGAGGCCGCCGCCAAGAGGGCAAAGTCTCTACGTTTCAGCATTGTCCTGTTCTCCCTGTCCCAGTCTGCGTACCAGGTGTCTGCGTACTAGGCGCTAACCGGAGCGCTGATGACAAGGTACTATCGTTGGGGCCGTGCGCGGCCGGTCCGCAGCGTCAATGTGCCGCCATCGCCCGCTCGCGCTCGCGTCCGAACCCCACCAGCGCTTCGATTGCCAGCGAGGTTTCCAGGACGGCACGCTCAGCGAATTTCGGGCCGACCACCTGCAAACCCACCGGCGGCCCCTCCGCGGTCAGGCCGCACGCAGCGACGCCGCCGGCGGGCCAATGCGGTTGAATGGCAGCGTCCCACAAGCTGTCTTGCCCGCTGTCTTGCCGTCGCGGTGCAGGCGCGTATGGTCTTACCCGGGGAATAAGCGTCGGAACGGTCAAGGAGTGGTCCAATGCGAAAGAACCGTCTTCGCGAACTCATCGCCGCGGGCCAACCGTCACTTGGAACGCATCTGCTCTCAACCTGGCCGACCCTCGTTGAACTCGTCGGCCACACCGGCCTCTACGACTACATCGAGTTCAGCGCGGAATACGCCCCGTTCAACCTGCACGACCTCGACAACCTTGGCCGCGCGCTGGAACTCGCGAACCTCACCGGCATGATCAAGATCGAGCAGACCCAGTACACCCACCAGGCGATGCGGGCGATCGGCTCCGGCTTTCAAAGCGTGCTGTTCGCCGACGTTCGCACGGTCGCCGATGCGGTATCCTGCGTCCGCGCGGTGCGCGCCGAATCCCCCACCACGGGCGGCCTGCTCGGCGTCGGCATGCGCCGCGACGTCGGCGGCGTCGGCGAGGTCGGCACCCCGGCCTACGTCCAGGCACTCGAAGACGTGGTTGTCACGATCATGGTCGAGAAGCGCGAATGCGTGGACGATCTCGACGCGATCCTCTCAACCAAGGGCATCGACATGGTGCAGTTCGGTCCGGCGGACTACTCCATGAGCATCGGCCTCGCCGGCCAGTGGTCGCACCCCGACGTGCGGAAAGCCGAACGCCTCACCATTGAGACGGCGTTGAGGAAGGGCATCCATCCGCGCGTGGAGATCGAGCACCCCGCGCAGGCCGCACCCTATCTCGAAATGGGTGTGAAGCACTTCTGCATGGGCTGGGACGTTGGCATTCTGCACGGCTGGTGGCGCGCGAACGGCGAGCAGATGCGCCAGGGCCTTGCAGGCACCGTCCCTCGATAGGCACGTCGCCTCGCATCAGGCCGTCTGGTTTATCGCCTGGGGGTAGGCACCCTGCTATCCTAGGGCGGCTCCTTGGGCCGGCCTGGGGGGCGGCCCCCATAGGCACAGGACAAGCGCGGACTCAGGCCAAACATTCTCCCCCTCCCCTTGAGGGAGGGGGTTGGGGGGAGGGGTCGGAACCCCCGGCTGTGCGTGCTCGACCCCTCCCCTCAAGGGCAGAAGGAGAGCCTCTCTCGCCACGGCTTATCCGGATACCTATGGGCGGTGTCGGCCATGACGGCGGAACGGCCGCAAGCGGCGGTAAGTCGAACCTCCCGGCCTTTGGCATGATCGGACACCAGCCGGGCGGCTAGCCCCTTGCGTGAACCAACCCGGACGCCCCGGCTGGCGCCGCGCCCGGCCACTAGCCACCTATCCCCGATGCCTGCTAGCTGGCGCCATGTTTGATTTCGCCTGGTCGGAGATGGCCGTCATTGCCGCGGTGGCCCTGGTGCTGATTGGCCCCAAGGACCTGCCGGTGGCCATCCGCAGCATCACCGGCATGATCAAGAAGGCCCGTCGCATGGCGGGCGAGTTCCAGACCCATGTCGATGAGATGCTGCGCGAGGCGAACCTCGATGAGGTCAAAAGCACCTTCAACGAGATCCGCAATTTCGACCTGAAGACCGAGATGGAACGCCACGTCGATCCGGACGGCTCGCTACGCAGCACCTTCGCGGACAACCCGCTGGATCCAACGGCGTCGCCCACGCCACCGCCCGCGCCATCAGAGGCGGCGGGTGATGCCGCGCCAGGTGCCGAGGCGCTGGCGCTGGAGACGATGTCGGGCGACGCGGCGTCCGTCACCGCTCCGCCCGCGTCCGCCTGCACGCGCCCCGCCTTCATGCCCCCAGGCGCCGCGCCGCCCGCAATGCCAGCGCCGGCGCCGGACGACGCGGCGGAGCCGCCTGCCTTCATCCCGCCCGAGGTAGTCAGCGCCACCCGCGCCAGACATGCCAGTCTCGGCAATGCCCACCTGGGGAGCCGCTAGGTCACGATGAGCGAAACCAAGACCGAGGACCCGATCGACGACAAGCCGATGCCGTTGCTCGACCACCTGCTGGAACTGCGGCGCCGGCTGATGTGGTCGATCGTGGCGTTCTTCGTCGCCTTCGCGGTGTGCTACTACTTCTCCTCGCACATCTATTCGTTCCTGGCGCGTCCGCTGGCCGATGTGTTGCGTGCCCAGTCGGGCGGGCAGGACGCGCCACACCTGATCTACACGCAGCTTTACGAAGCGTTCTTCACCCAGATCAAGCTGGCGATGTTCGGCGGGCTGTTCGTTGCCTTCCCGGTGATCGCCGGGCAGCTCTGGCTGTTCGTTGCACCTGGGCTGTACCGCAGCGAGAAGCACGCCCTGCTGCCGTTCCTGGCGGCCACGCCGATACTGTTCCTGATGGGCGCGGCGCTGGCCTACTACTTCGTGTTTCCATTCGCCTGGAAGTTCTTCGCCAGCTTCCAGACGCCGACCGGCGCCGGCGGCATCGGGATCGAGCTGTTGCCGCGCGTCGGCGAGTACCTCGACCTGGTGATGCGGCTGATCATCGCCTTCGGCATCACCTTCCAGTTGCCGGTGCTGCTGACGCTGCTGGCGAAGGTCGGGATCGTGACGTCCAAGGGGCTGGGGCGGTTCCGTCGCTACGCCTATGTGGGGATGTTCGTGGTCGCGGCGGTGCTGGCGCCGCCGGACGTGATCACCCAGTGCGGCCTCGCGCTGCCGCTGATCGCACTTTACGAGATCTCGATCATCGCCGCGAGAATGGTCGAGCCGAAGCCTGTTGAAGTCTGACAAGATGGGCAAGGTCTGATCCGATGCATGATATCCGCACCGTGCGCGCCGATCCCGCCGCCTTCGATGCCGCGATGGCGCGGCGCGGGTTGCCGGCGGTGTCCGAGCGGTTGTTGGCGTGGGACACCGAGCGGCGCGCGGTGCTGACCGCGCTGCAGGAGAAGCAGGCACGGCGCAACGTGATCGCGCGCGAGGTGGGGCAAGGCAAGCGGGCCGGCGCCGATACCTCGGCGCTGGAGAATGAGGCGACGTCGCTACGGGGTGAGATGGAAGCGACGGAGGCGCGCGCCGCGGCACTCGAGGCGCAGATCAAGGGCGAACTTGAGACGTTGCCGAATGTGCTCGATCCCGACGTGCCGGACGGGGCGGATGAGGGGGCAAATATCGTGCTGGCGCAGCATGGCTCGCCGCGCGACCTGGGGTTCGAGCCGAAGCAGCATTTCGAGCTGGGCGAGGCGCTCGGACTAATGGATTTCGCCGCCGCATCGAAGATCGCCGGCGCGCGCTTCGTGGTGCTGCGCGGTGCGCTGGCGCGGCTGGAGCGGGCGCTGGGGCAGTTCATGCTCGACCTGCACACGCGCGAGCACGCCTATACCGAGATGGTCGTGCCCTCGCTGGTCAACGACGCGACCGCCTATGGCACCGACAAACTCCCAAAATTCGCCGACACGATGTTCCAGACCACCGACGGGCGCTGGCTGATCCCGACGGCCGAGGTGCCGCTGACGGCGATGGTGATGGGCGAGATGGTCCCCGAGGCGGCGTTGCCGATACGGCTGACCGCGCTGACCGACTGTTACCGCAGCGAGGCGGGCGCGGCCGGGCGCGACACCCGCGGAATGTTGCGCCAGCACCAGTTCCGCAAGGTCGAGATGGTTTCGATCACGCATCCGGACCACAGCGACGAGGAGCACGAGCGGATGACGCGCTGCGCGGAAGAAGTGCTGCGCCGGCTGGAAGTGCCGTTCCGGCGCGTGGTGCTGAGCAGCGGCGACACCGGGTTTGGCGCGGCGAAGACGTTCGATCTCGAGGTGTGGCTGCCGGGCCAGCAGGCGTGGCGCGAGATCAGTTCGTGCTCCAACACGCGGGCGTTCCAGGCGCGGCGGATGAACGCTCGGTTCCGGGCGGCGGACGGCAAGGGTGTCGCACATGTGCACACGCTCAACGGCTCCGGCGTCGCGGTCGGTCGGGCGCTGATCGCGGTGATGGAGAACCACCAGCAGGGCGACGGATCGATCCGCGTGCCCGAGGTGCTGTGGCCGTATATGGGCGGCAATGCCGGCGCGGTGGAGGTGATCAGCGCGTGACGCCCACATGCGCGGAATCCCAACCGCAGCACCGCTTCGTGCTGCAAGCGCTTGATCCTGCCCTTGGCTGCCCGGTGCTGGAAGCGATGCTGCGCGTGGCGGACCTGGAGGAGTTGCGGCCACTTCTGGGTAAGGACGCATTGGAGGACGCCGAGCTGCGTCATAGTTATGTTCTTGATCCGGACGAGCTGTGCACGATCACGGAACGGTTCGGTGTCGCATTTGATGCGGCCGGGCGCGAGTGCTGGCTGTCACGCGCGCGCTCGATCGGAGACGTGCCCTATCTGGTCCACACGGGGTATGAGCTGGCTCTGATGTTGGATGGTGTGAAGCCATTCGCGAAATTCGACGCCGGATATCCAATCGAGCCCGGCGAGTTTACTGTGGAAGCCCTGTTCGAGCCGCACGTTCGGTCTGGTCTGCTGGTCAAGCGGGTGGTGGACGAGCCTTTCGATCCGCCGATCCGTACGCGCAGAGGTCGCGTGTTCGAGGGTCAGCGGTGGGTATTCTACGCTCGTCGCACCGAAGAATGGCGGATCGATGCTCACCTCCTGCTCCAGCGGCAGCACAATCACGGTCCGTGGAACGAGACGCTGGAGCGCCTGGAAGGCTCTCTACTGGGCTACACGGACGAGCAGAACGACTGGTGGATTATGCACCGGCGGCGTGCCCACGCATCGGCCAGTTTCCCGGATAGGACGGCCTACACAGCCGTGACCGCCGCCGAACTGGCCTGGATACGTGCGGCCGGTGGGCGCGCCTTGCCGCCGGATGGGCCGGAGGCCTCGCTAGAGTTGGTGATGCACGGGTGTCTACCAGAACCGGCCGCGCTCGATGACTGGCTTGCCGCCTCCAACGCCACGGCGATCGTGCGCTTCGCTCTGTCTCGGGATTTCCTGGATAGCCGGGAATATGGACACCGAGACGGCGCGCGCTGCTATTTGATCGCGCGGTCCGAGGTGCCAAGTCTCAACCGTGCCCTGACCTCGGGAATTGCAATTATTGCTGAACAATCGACGATCTGAGGTATAGACGCGCCAAATCTTCGGGCGCCTGGTGTGACTTATCGCGCAGGTGACGATGCGAACTCGGATCGGCGCCCGAGGCGGTCTCGACCCATGGCCCTCAGCCCAGACGCTCGGCCATCGATCGGGATGTATTCGCGGCTGGGTGTGCGGTTTCAAATCGTGTGGTCATGCCCGCAATCGTCACTCACGCGAAGCCAGGCGAAGGTTGCCGGCGCGGTTCCAGGCGATGAAGGCTTCCAGCACCCGACTGAAGAATCGCGGCGGTATGAATCCGAAATCATAGCGCTCGGTGTTCGGGATCTTGCGCAGATCGTAACCCGGCCAGAGAAACTCATTGCCTTCGGCGATGACGATCCACGACCGGTCATCGTCAAGCCCAAGATGCCGCTTGATCGCAGCAGGGATCTCAACCCCGCTAGCGGGGTTGACGGGTGCGCCATGTGTGATGGGAAGCACTGTGACGACGGTCGCTCCGTCGGCTTCGCGTTCGACCGCTAGCACGATGACGCTCGGGCGATCCTTGCGTCCTTCTTCCCGTCCCGATTGGTGTTCGCGGTGCCAGAGATAGGCGTAGCAGATGACGAGGCCCGGCTCGGGCGTCGGGATTGCCATGCCTCTCCGCTACTCGTTGTCGAGCAGGGCATCGAGATGCGCGTGCCTCGCGTCCATGCGGGACGCGCCGATCGCCTTCACCTTCGCCTCGGGCAGATCGGCTGTGGCAAAGCTTTGGCGGCTCTCCTGGAAGCGCTTGAACGCCTCATATTCGTCCGGTGCGACAAAGTACCCGGTGATCTGACCGTGGCTCGAAACAGCTACAGGCGCGCGCTGCGCCTGCATCCGGTAACGACCGAAATTGCGGGTGAACTCGGACGCCGGAACGGTGGCTGCCATGTGGTGGGATCTTCCTTTCGACACGTCAGTATAAATAATTTGCGTAAATTACGCAAGATGCGTGGATCGCGTTGCGTGGATCGCGTTTGCCGTCCAAAGGCCAGGGCGGTCGGCCTCCGGGCAGAGCGTGGGGCAGCATGGGCGGCTTCGACCTGGGAGAAATCAGCGGCAGGACGCCGCCTTCACATCAACCGCAATCCATTGATCGCCAGCATCGAAGCAGCCATCGGACCAGAAACCCTTGTAGGTGCCGCCCCGGGTCACCAGCGTGCCCGAACCATTGGCCTTGCCGTCGCGCCACTCGCCTTCGTACCGCTCGCCGGTGGTCCAGGTCTTGACGCCCTGACCATCGAACCTGTCGTTAAGAAACTCGCCCGCGTAACGATTGCCGCTGGCAAAGCTGTAGACGCCGTGGCCGGTCATCTTGTCGTCGCGATAATCCCCCGCGTACCGATCGCCGTCAGCCCAGGTATAGACGCCCTGGCCGTTCCTTTTGTCGTCGCGCCAAACCGCCGCGCAACGATCGCCATCGGGCCAGGTCATGACGCCTTTGCCGTTCAGCTTGCCAGCGCGATACTCGCCCTCGTATTTGACGATCGGGTGGCCGTCCGCGGACCACTGGGAAATACCCTGGCCGTTTGCAACGCCATCTCGGCACAGGCCGGACCACGTCATCGACCAGTTCGGTCGGGCGGCCGGCTTCCAGATGCGGCACCCGGTGGTCAGGTCAGCGATCCACCCCGACTGCGGGGCTTGCGCAAATCCAGGAGCCGACGCGAGGCACAGGCCGGTTACCAGCAGCGTCAACACACCCATCGTGTCCCCCCGTTGGGCTTTGCGTGTTTCTATTATGAATCAGATAGGCATGACAGATCATCTTGTCCGCCTCGCCGGTGGGGATTGCCATGCCTCTCCGCTATGTCTGGTCCAGCAGGGTGCCGAGGTGTGTTTGCCTCGCACTCAACTGTTGTCACGATATCGTGACATTCAGTCTGGATCACCGCCGGCGGGCTGGACGCTGCTATCTTCCGATGCCGATGCAAACGATCCAGGAGGGACGACAATGCCGGGCGAGACGCTGGTCAACGTGAAGGCCGACACCATCGAGGACTTCCTGAAGAACGCGCAGGCTGCGGTCAAGGAGGGCAAGGGCGAGATCGGCGTGACGAGCTATGACATCACGTTCAAAGGCACGTACGACGCCAAGAAGCTCAAGAAGATCAGCTTCGACGTGAAGATCGACATCAAGCGTGCGCACTGGGCCGGCGGCAAGGCCGATCCGCGGCACAAGAAGGCGATCGAGACCGCCGAGGACCTGAACGCCGCCCACGAGGACAAGCATCGCAAGCTCGCGCAGGACATCTGCAAGAAGATGTTCAAGGATGCGGAGAGCGATCTGGTCGGCAAGTCCAGCAAGGACATCGACGATACGGTTCGCGATATCAAGAAGGCGGTGGACAAGGCCTACGACGATCTCGACAAGAAGGAAGGCGCCGTCGATTTCGACGATGACGAGTTGAAGGACACGATCACCGTCAAGCTGACCGGTGCGTGATAGGTCGCACTGTCACCCGGCCATGGCGGCGCCCGGCCATGGCAGCGCCCGGACAACGGCTCCCCGACGACGCCTTCCGCTCACAACCCCTCGAACAACGCCGTCGTGATGTAGCGTTCCGCGAACGACGGGATGATCGTCACGATCAGCTTCCCGGCCATCTCCGGCCGCTTCGCCACCTTCAAGGTCGCGGCCAGCGCGGCGCCCGAGGAGATGCCGCCCGGGATGCCCTCGACCCGCGCCAGCCGGCGCGCCTGGGTAAAGCTTTCCTCGTTCGTCACCTGGACGATCTCGTCAATCGCCTTGGTATCCAGCACCTCCGGCACGAACCCGGCGCCGATGCCCTGGATCGGGTGCGGGCCGGGTGCGCCGCCCGATAGCACCGGGCTGGCGGCGGGCTCGATCGCGATCATCCGCAGTCCGGGTTTCCGAGGTTTCAGCGCCTGCGCGCAGCCGGTCAGCGTGCCGCCGGTGCCGATGCCGGAGATGATGGCATCCACCTTGCCGTCGGTGTCGAACCAGATCTCCTCGGCAGTTGTCTTCACGTGGATCGCCGGGTTGGCCGGGTTGCCGAACTGATCGGGAATCACCGAGCCAGGCGTCGCCGCCTGCAACTCCTTCGCACGCGCGATGGCGCCGTTCATGCCCTTCTCGCGCGGCGTCAGTTCGAGCTGCGCGCCGAGGTACGCCAGCATCTTGCGCCGCTCGATCGACATCAATTCCGGCATGGTCAGGATCAGCTTGTAGCCGCGCGCGGCGCACATGAAGGCCAGAGCGATCCCGGTGTTGCCCGAGGTCGGCTCAATCACTGTGCCGCCGGGCTGCAGCCGGCCGTCCGCCTCCAGCGCCAGGATCATGTTGACGCCAATGCGGTCCTTCACGCTGGCGATCGGGTTGAAGAACTCCAGCTTGAGGCAGATGTCGGCGGTGATGCCTTCCTCGGCGGCGATCTTCGGGATGCGGACCAGCGGCGTGTTGCCGATGGTCTCGGCGATGCTGTCGTAGATGCGCCCACGCAGCGGGCGATCGAATACGAGCGGCTTGAGCGTGGCCATGGGTGGGTTCCTCCGCAACCTCGGATGCACCGCAACACCACGCCGGACGGCTGCGGTCAACCGTGAGCACAATTTCATCCCGCCGGGCGACGGGCGAGCTATTTGTTGCACCAGGCGTTGCCGCGCGAAACGGTTATGCTTGGCCCGTCGAGCTTCCGGCTGCCTTAGCCCGCATTTCTCTCCGGGTGCGGACCGCGCGTTGAGGCAGCCCGCTGGCCTCGCGCACCATGGCGTCCGCCAACCGGTAGGCCCGCCGCACGTCGGCCTTGTCCGGGCTGACCCCGTGGAGGACGACAGCGCCGCGACGCCGTGCAGCAGCTCAGCCAGCCGTTCGGGCGGCAGCAGCTCGGGATTGGCAGCGGGCCGGGCAACTGGCGGCACCTCGCGCGGGCCTGCCTCCATGTCGGCCTGCGTGGCGATGGCGCGCGACAGCCAGGCACCCATCGTCTTGCCTTGGCGGATCGCCGCGGCCTTGGCGGCTTCCCAGGCTGCCGCGGAGACGCGCTTGACGTTGATCGTGGTGGTGGCTTCCGGGTCTGTCATGGCCGGTGGCAGTCGTCGCCAGATGGGAACTCGACATGGAGTTCCGAGCCAGGGTCATTGTACCTCGAGGGAAGCCTCTCGAGCGAAGCTTTGAACGCCGCCACCCTTGCGGCCTCTCTCTCGACCGCCGCGGCCTTCGCCCGCGCGAATGAGCCCGACGTGCAGGGGTTGGCCTGGTACGCGGCAACCCTCGCGGCTTGGGCCGCCAGCGCCTGCGCCTCGCGAGACGCCTGCCCGTCCGGCGCGAGCCGCGCGGGGGTGCACTCGATCGGCTCGGAACTCTGGCTGCTGTATGGCCCGCGTGGCGCGCCGCAAACTTGCACGTTGCTGGTGATGACGTTGACCACCACAAAGCCGTAGGGCGAGGGAAACACCCGGTAGGACCCGACTGCGGCACCGACCAGCACGGCCAGCGCCAGCATCGCGATCGCGCATGGCAGCAGCAAACGTTGCTGATACGCGCTCACGCCCGCATCTCCTGCCCGGTAACCACTGACCGCTGCCCCCTGCCCTCCGCTTCCACTCGTTTCCCGAACGCCGCCCGCGCCATCGCCGGCGTGCGCACCAGAGACACCTTTATCAACGCCGTTACGGCCGCGAGACTGTGCCCGGACACCGCGGCGATCAGCGCCAGCTCGCAGCCGGCTTCGCCCAGCGCGGTCACCGCCGTGTGCCGCAACGTCTGGAACTTCAGGTCCGTGGTGAGCACAAGGAACGCATCGGCATCGGTCATGTCACGCCCGGGCAGCAGGTAATCCACCGCGAACGCCGGGGTCGTGGCGGCCAGCTCGGCACGGATGGCGGCGAGCACGTGGCGGAACGTGCTGGCGCGCCACGGCTGGCCGGTGCGGTCATGCACCAGCAGGGTCAGAGCCTTGACGCCATGCCCGCCACGGCGCGCGCGTTCACCCGCCAGCCGTTCCCACCAGGTGCGGCACGTCCCCGATCGGCAGGATGACACCGGCGTCATGCGGCCAGAGACAGTGTCGGCGACCACGCCCAGTGAATTTCCGGGTCATCTATCGCGCCCCGCGGCATACTGCGTCGGATATCCCGCCCCGACATCGGCTTGGCGAAGAAGAAGCCCTGCCCGAACGTGCACCCGAACTCCTCCAGCTTGGCCAGCACTTCGGCATCCTCGATGCCCTCGGCGGTGGTCTGCAGATGCAGGTGGTGGCCCAGGCCGATCATCGCCTGCACATAGCTTGCGGCGCGCGGATCGTGCCCGATGCTCTGCACGAACGACCGGTCGATCTTGACCTTGTCGAACTGGATTTGGCGCAGATGGTAAAGGCTGGAATAGCCGGTGCCGAAATCATCCAGTGCGACAGTGATGCCCATTGCCCGCAACCCGTCGATGATCCGCGCGGCCTGCCGCGTGTCCTTGATCAGCGAGGATTCCGTCAGCTCGATTTCCAGCCGGGACATCGCGATTTCCGCCTCACGCATCATCGCGGTGATGGCGACAAACAGCGCCGCCTCGGGAAGCTGGGTCGGCGAAATGTTAAGGGCCAGCCGATAGTGTTTCGGCCAGTCGCGCGCGTCGGCGCAGACCTGCCGGAACAGCGCAAGGGTCAGCGGCGTGATCAGCTTCATGTTCTCGGCCAGCGAGATGAATTTGTCCGGCGTGAGCAAACCGCGCGTCGGATGCTCCCAGCGCGCCAACACCTCGAACGCGTCGACGTTGCGCGTGGCAAGATCGATCAGTGGCTGGTAGAATGGCACGATCCGGCCGCCGGCGATCGCCTCGCGCAGTTCCACCTTCAGCTCGGCCTGCTCGCGCAGGATCCGGTCCATGTTGGGCTCGAAGAAGCGGAAGGTGCCACGCCCGGCTTCCTTGGCGCGAAACTTCGCGACGTCCGCGGCGTGCAGCAGCGCGCCGGCGGTATTGCCGTTATTCGGGCACGTGCCGATACCCATGCTGATGCCGATGCAGATGCGCCGATGCTGCGGGAAGAACGGCTCGGACATCTGACTGACGATGCGATCGGCAAAGCCCGACACCTCATCCTTGCCGGTCACGAACGGCATCACGATCACAAACTCGTCGCCACCCAGCCGCGCCACGGTCCCGAGTTTGGCGACCGTGGCGCCCAGCCGTTCGGCCACCGCGCACAGCAAGTCGTCCCCTACCGCATGGCCATGCACGTCGTTCACTGTCTTGAACTCGTCGAGGTCGATCAGCATGACCGCAAGCGAACCGCCTTGCGGCAATTCCGCAACCATCCGCGTGATGATTTCCTGGAGTACCCGCCGATTCGGCAGTCCGGTCAACGAATCGTGCCGCGCCAGCCGCTCGGCCGCATGCTCGGCGCGGCGGCGGCGGGCGATCTCCTGGCGTAGCTCGTGGGAGCGGCGAATCACCAGGACCATCCAGGCGAATCCCATGGCGATGAATGCGGTGGCGATCTCATCGATATACCAGCCGGTATATTTCACATCGAGGCGGACCAATGCGGCCAGTAGATTCCAATCATCGTTGATCGCCAGCCAGACGAACAGCACCGCAACGGCACCGAACAGGGCCGTGGGAGCCGTGAGAAACCGCAGAACGGTGCTACGGCGGTATGCTTCAACTTGCATTGCAGCCTCGGATTATCAATGACACGGTACCGCCCAGGGCTTAATAATTGGCTACGATTAAAGCATGCGGCCGTATGGAGCAGGCGTTGCCGCGAGGCCCCAGCGTCCGGATTGATGGCGTCCGGATGATGGCGTCCGGATGCCGGCATACCGGTGTCGGCTTCCAGATTATCGAATCCTCCGCTCCAACGTGCGGCTCCGGCCTGCTTCGCCAGTTGCGGCGCGCATCGACGCGCATGGCCGGACGGACACTCAGGCCGGGTCGATCTCGCGGTCCTTCTTGGGGATCAGGTCGTACGGCAGCGCGAAGCCGGGCAGCGCGCCCAGCCGGCGCGACCAGGCGGCGACGTTGGGCCAGCGCTCGATGCCCAGCCCGCCCTCGGCCATGAACACCATGCGGCCCCAGCAGCCAATGTCGGCGATGGTCGGCGCGTCGCCGACCAGCCAGTCGCGGCCGGCAAGTGCTGCGTCAACGAAGCCGATCGCCGCCTCCGCCAGCGGGCGGTAATAGTCCATCACAGCCGGGTCGACTGCCCGGAACCGGCTGTAGTGGCGCACCTTGGCGACGTTGGTGATATTGTCCGCCTCCCACGACAGCCACTCGCGCGCCGTCCACTGGTCCTGCTCGGTGGCGCCAGCGAAGGACCCGGTCGTGCGTGCCAGGTAGTCCAGAATAACGTTGGACTGCACGATCGTCAGGCCGCGATGACGCAGCGCCGGCACCTGGCCGTAGCGGTTCACCGCCAGGTAGTCGGGCTGCTTCTGCGCGCCGTATTTCAGGTTCACGGTCCGGAAGCTGAAGGGCAAACCGGCGAGCGCCAGGTACAGCATCGGCTTGTAGCTCGAGCTGGAAGTGAAGCTGCCGAACAGTGTCAGTCGGTCGTCTTGCGACATGGCGGCACCCGGAAGCGGCGGATCAGCGTTGTATGCGTGAGGCGACGTTGGCCCGCAATGCCGGCGGGTTCGGCGGCGGTGCAGGCGGCAATATCCGTGCGGTGGTGGCGGCAAAACGTCTCAGCAGGCGGCCGTGACGAACCGCGAGATACGGGAAAGAATCTAGACGGTTCGCGTGGCACCGGCGGATCGGTCGGGTAACCGATCGCGCCCGGGGGCAGGTTTCGTGATCGCAAGACGACGATGCTGTGATACCAACCGCCGAAATCGTTGACTCTTCCAACGATTTCGGCGGTTGGTATCGCGCGCCGGGTTGCCAGCGGGAATCAGAGGGCGGCGGCGCGCCGAACAAAGACTCATACCAACGGTCATTCTTTATGACGGTTGGTGTGAAGCATCAGTGTCGCCACGCCAGTCCACGCGGGTGAATTCGCAGCGGATTTTGCGCCTGGCGCGCTGCGCCACGCAATCAACCGCGCATTTGCGGTGGACCGCAAGGCTGCCCCCCGGCAATCCAATACACTTCCTATCGAACGTCCAATAAAGCACGCTGCCACATATATTCTGCAAATATTTTATCCGATTCACTTTAATAACGGTGTGAGCTGCGTCACAGCGCAACCATAGCGCACGCACCTAGGATACCAAAACACCGGAGCATCGGAGGAGGCCCGTCATGAGCAATACAAACAATGCTACCCCCACCTCGAACAACGACTTCGAATTCGTTCTTAATGCCTTCCTGGGTGCCTATCGGCCAATTCTCGAACGCGAACTGGAACTGGCGGGTTCCGCCGCGACGCTGGTGCGGGCGGCACAGGACCATCCGCCCACCGTCGAAGACGAGATCAAGCTGGCGCGGACGCTGTTCGAGCAGTTCTTCACCCAAGAGGTCGCCACGCGGCTGCTGCCCGATGAAGGCAAGGCGGTGTTCGGCACTCCCGATCAGTGGCGTTGGTGCTACCGCGACGTTCTCTGCAGCCTGATCTTCGGCTGGTTGGTGTGCCGCGGACCTCGCACGTTCCGCGGCTTCGGCTATTACCTGTATCAATACTGGCGCTGCGTGCGCCAGGAACTCGGCCAGCCGGTTTCCGATCCGCCCACGGCCGATCAGAAGCGCGACTTCGCCACGCTGGTTCGCATCCTCGGCGCCGCCTACGCGCCGTCCATCCAGGCCCAGGTCAAGGACCTCGAATATCCGATCGACATCCCGAGAGAAATCGAGTCCGGTCAGATCAACTGGACCGTCGACGACAACGCGGCCAACGCGGTGTTCGAGCGTCTGCTCACGGCCGAGTCAGCGCCGGCGCTGTTCGGCAGCGCCGCCTTCGCCCAGCATGGCAACGAGGCGATCGCCAGGAACTGCCGCTGCTACTGCATCTCCGCGCTGGAATTCGGCTGCTGTCTGGCGCGCGCCCGCACGCTGATCGAGGCGGTGGAATGCCTCAAGGCGTTCTTCGCGCGCAACCGGCGCTGCTTCCAATCGATCATCGCCGAGATCGACACGCCGCCCGCGTGCTCGACCCTGACGTTCGTCGCCGCGTGCAGCAACCTGGCCGGCATCGAGATCAACGGCACCGCCGCCGGCTCGGCGTTCACCAGCTACACCTTGACCTACAGCGTGGGTGGCAGCCCGGCGATCAACACGGCGGTGGTCTATCCCGATTGCTCGCGCCCGCCGGTCAACCCATCCGAGGCGACGCCGGTGACGGGCGGGATCCTGGGCTACCTGGACATCACGCTGTTGCCACCCGCCACCACCCAGGTGACCGTGTATCTCGACGTCTATGGCAGTGGCGGACTGCATCAGCAGGTCAGCGCCGTGTTCCAGGTGCAGATCAATGCGATCGACATCACCGCGGTGGCCACGGTGGTGACGACGGTCGGGCAGGACCCGTTCAACCCCGCCCCTTCCATCATCAAGATGGTGCAGAACGTTACCAATCCGACTCTAGAACAATCTATCGGCGGCCTTATCGGCGTGACCGGCAGCGCCTACGCCTATGGCTGCGGTAGCCAGATGACGCAGTACCAGCTTGCACAGTTCGGTCCGGCCACCGGTGCGATCCCGTTGCCGGCACCGGCGCCGAGCCCGACCGCGCTGGGCGGGACACCGCTGATTGCCCCGGTCATCTATGACGACACGCCTGCCCATCCGTGGACGTCGGTGTGCATACTCGGCGGGCCAAGCCCGAATTGGATCATCAACGGCGACCTTGTCGCCCATTGGTCGACGGAGACCTGCTGGGACCCGAGCCCGTTTCCGGGCCACACCTACACGATCCCGGCGATCAGTTCGAACGGGACGTGGAACAGCGGGGCGAGCGGACGCTACGTACTGTTCCTCGAGGTCGATGAGGCACCCATCGCCCTGCCGCACACGCCGGTTGTTGCGGCGGGCGAAGACCAGGTCGTGGTGTGGATCGACAACTATCTTCCTTCCGGCGCGATCACGCAGATCGGCGACGTGATCGGCTGCGGCGATTTGCACCTGAAGGACTTCGTCGGCACTTTCTGCCCGGTCATCGGGATGGCCTGGGACTACCCGATCGATGTCACCGCGACGCAGAAAGTCCCCAACGACAATTTTGGCGCCTATTCGCTGATCTATCAGCAGAACGGCGGATCGCCGCGCAGCTTCCTGCCATCCGATTACGCCCCGAACGGCGCGCCGCGCGGCACGCCGCCCACCGTGCGGGTCCCCAATCTTTGGCAGGCGAGCGTGCCCACCATGCCGGCCCAGGCCGGGGTCCTGGCCTTGTGGGATATCGTTACGGCGTTGGACGGTGGAACCGCACCCGACCCGACCAAGCCCTGCATCGCGGCAAATCCCTGGCAATTGCCGCGTGGCTGCAGGTGCGCGTATGTGATCACGCTCTACGCCAGTGATACGACCTGGGTTGGCAACGGGGGCAACAACCATTCCACCGGCCCGATCAACTTCGCCATCAACGTCATCAACGACATCGTCTAGCGGGGTGCCGATGCCGAGGTTCGTTTCCATGGCCACGCCGCGGCATCGGGACTCCAGCGCCCGCCGTTCAACGTCCCACTTGCCCCCGATGTTCGCCGCGCGTGGCGGCGAGCATCGGGGGTGGCACGCCAGCCGCGCCGATGCGCTCGCGTGACCGAAGCCGGCACCTGGTTCCGTTTCGTCCTCGCCGCGCTCGCGGTCTGGAGGGTGACCCATCTGCTGGCCGCCGAGGACGGTCCGTGGGACCTGATCCTGCGAACCAGGCGCGCGCTCGGCAGCACCATCTGGGGCCGGATGTTGGACTGCTTCAATTGCCTCAGCCTCTGGGTCGCCATCCCGTTCGCCTGCTTCGTCGCCAGCGGGATGGCGGACCGGTTCGTCGCCTGGCTTGCGGTTTCCGGCGCGGCCTGCCTGGCCAATCGCCTGGGCCGGGAGCCGCTGGTTTTCGAGACCCTGGATCAACAGGATAAGTGAGGAACGGACATGGGATGCTGTGGTCAACGGCGCGCCGCGCTGGTTCAGGGCATGGCAGGCGGCCAGCCAATGCCGGAGGCCCGCGGGCCATCAGTGCGGATCGAATTCACCCAACAGGCGTCGATCCTGATCCGCGGTCCGGCCACCGGCCGGCACTATCAGTTTCATCCCGGAGCGCAAACCCAGCAGGTCGATCCTAGGGACGCCGCTTCCCTGGTGAAGAGCGGCTACTTTCGCCCGGCGTAAGCCGGCGCGCCGATGCGCCCGCGCCATGCGTGAGGCTGCCGGGCCTGGCAAGCCCAGGCCCATTGAACCGGTCCGAAGTGTCGGAGAATTTTGCATGACTTCAACTTTATTGCCAATACGGTAGCCCAATACACTGAATAGATTATCTTATCTTTCGCGGCACGCCGACCGTGGAATGTGTTGTCCGTGACCGCCACGGGGCAGATAATCGTCCCGCATGTGGACCTTCCGCCCCGCCCGTCCTGACGAAGCTGCCGCGGCCTGCGCCGTGTTGCGAAGCTCCATCGAGGAACTCTGCAAAGCCGACCACGGCGATGATCCCGCCATTCTCGGTCCGTGGCTCGCGAACAAGACCCCGGACCAGGTGGAAGGCTGGATCAACGCCAACCCAATGGGGTTCCTCGTGGCGGTTGGCTCCGACGGCATCGCAGGTGTCGGATCCGTTTCGGACCACGGCGAAATACGTCTTAACTATGTGGCGCCTCAGGCACGCTTCCAAGGTGTCACCAAAGGTCTGTTGCGCGCCATGGAACATCGCGCGGCCGAAGCCGGGGCGACCGAGTGCACCCTGATCAGCACGAAGACGGCGCACGCCTTTTATCTAGGCTACGGCTACATCGATGCCGGGGCGCCGGTTCCGTCCTACGGCGGAACGCCGGCGGTTCCGATGCGGCGGCGGATCGGCTGAGGACCCGCCGCGGCCGACGCCCCGCTCAAGCCGCCAGTTCGGCCTTCCGCTGCGTCATCTCCGCCAGATAGCGTGACGGCACCTCCATGAACGGCCGGCGCTGGCGCAGCCACATCGGCTGGTCCGCCGGCGCATGCACGCCCTGATTCTCCGGCAGCTCCGGCCATGTCGGCACGCGCAGCCACAGCCGCATCAGGTGCCGCCGGCGCGCGACCTCCGGCCAGTCCTCGTAGCCGGTGCGCCCGTGCAACAGGATGCGGTTGTTGAGGAACTGGATGTCGCCTTCGCCGATGTTCATGTCGAGGTAGAACTCGGGCGACGCCGAAAGCCGTGCCACCTCGTCCAACGCCTCGATCTGCAACGATGTCATTACGGCATCGCCGGCCTCCACCGCGCGGCGCGGATAGCTGCCGGAGATGTTGCAACTGAATTCCCCGCTGCCGCGCGAGAAGATCACCACCCGCTTCACCAGCCTGCCGTCGCCAAGTTCCGCGTCCAGCTCCATGCGGCGGAACACCCACTCCCCATACAGCGTCGCCGCCAGGTCGGGCCGCGTCTCCAGCAATCGGTTGTGCACGGCCGCCGCGCTGGCAATCCGGCTGATGCCGCCCGACTTCGCCGCGCGCAGACACATCAGCGAAACGATGTCGCAGGTGTCGGTGTGCATGCGCTGCGCACCGCCGGCGTGGTAGCCCCGCGCCTGACGTTCGATGTCGCTCACATCCAGCACGTTGCCGAGCAACTCGCCCAGATAGGATTGCGGCAACAGCCTGCCGATATGCGCGCCCAGCCCGACATAGATGCATGCGACATCGTCAGGCGAGTAGCGCTCGAGCGGCAGCCCGCGCAGCAACAGGAAGCCGCGCCCGAAGCGCAGGTCCTCACCGAGCCGCACCAGAAACCCGCCCAACGTCGGCAGTGGAAACGTCGCAGCCGTGATCTCGGGAAAATCGATATCGCCCAGCGACCGCAAGTGCCGCAGCG
The DNA here is from genome assembly GCA_963826975.1 of uncultured Alphaproteobacteria bacterium. GTDB lineage: Bacteria > Pseudomonadota > Alphaproteobacteria > Acetobacterales > Acetobacteraceae > Palsa-883. Next base: position 76,104 of record CAWGZJ010000007.1, read on the forward strand.
CGGCGTCTATCTCGGCAACCTCGTCGGTCGAGAGCACATGCATGCCCTCGGCCCGATAGTCGATCTGCGACCCCAGCCAGGCGCCAGGTCCCTCGACAGGCACGATCTCGTTCATACGCGTCCATCCTTCCGTTGCATCACACCAACGCCGGCGCTAGCCGCCTCCGGCCACCAGACAGCACCGCTTGTATTTCTTGCCGCTGCCGCACGGGCAAGGGTCGTTGCGCCCGACATGGCGCATCGGATTGCGCCGCTGCCCCGCGCCATCCGCCCAGCGCGGTACCTCCTTGGCCCCGTCCGGCGCATCGATCGGCGCATCGTCCAACTCATCGATCAGCGGATCGTCCCACTCATAGTCCAGACCGTCGACCACCGTATCGTAGCGCTCCTCCAGCCGCGGGGCAGGGAACTCGAGCACCTCAAAAATGTCCTCGATGTACCCGTAGCCCTCCGCCTCGAAGCGCGTGTCATCATCCGGGGCAGCAGCGGCGGCATCGGCGAGACCTTGCTTGAACAGCCGCAGCTCGCTCAAGCCAGTATCGAGCCGGCCATCCGCGTAAGCCGCCTCCACGAGCGGCGCGAATTCCTGCCACCCGAGCAACTCGATGGCCGTTTCCCAACCGTTCCAGCCGATCTCGCCGGCCGGAATCGAGCGGTCGGCATCGAAACGATACAGGAACGCGCGGGTTGTCTCCGCCGGGATCCGGCCCTGCCAGGTCAAATACGCGACGCTGCCGAACAACGGCATCCGGACAAAATCGCTGGCCTCGGCATCACACAGCAGATCGAACAGCGCTTGGGCATCCCCATCGAACGCGCCGACGGCGATCCGTGGCATGGTCGTAACGTATTCCTCGCCGACCAGCTCCTCCAGCGTTTCATCCGGCAAGCGCAACAGACGCAGCAGCGGCGCCTGCAGCCGCGGTTCGCGCGCCGTGGCCAGAATGTACACACCGTAATACACCAGGTTCAATTCGCTCTGGCTGGTGACCGACGCTTCAGCCGCGCGCGCGACAGCCGCCAGCAGCTCAGGCGCCACATCCGGGATGCACAGCAGGCAGCGCGCGATCGCGTCGCGCGGCAAATCCTCCGCGGTGGCGATTTCGAGCAGCAACGGATGGGTTGGAAGATCGCTCATCACTCGGTCAACCGCAGTTCAATCCGCCGGTTCTTCGCATAGGCGTCCGGCGTATCCGCTGCATCCAGCGGCTGGTAGTCGGCAAACCCGGCCGCCGCCAGATGCTCCGGCGCCACGCCATCGGCGATCAACAGCTTCACCACGGTGATTGCCCGCGCCGACGACAGCTCCCAGTTGGACGCGAACGGCCCGCCCTTGATCGGCTGCCGATCCGTGTGCCCATCGACCCGCATGATCCAATGGATGTTCGCCGGGATCTCCGGCGCGATCTGCTTGATGGTGTCCGCCAACTCGTTGATCTGCGCGTTGCCGGCATCGGTCAGCACGGCGCTGCCCACCGGGAACAGCACCTCGCTCTGGAACACGAAACGATCGCCAACAACCGAGATGCCCGGCCGGTTCGCCAGCACCTGGCGCAGCTTGCCGAAGAACTCGCTGCGATACTGCTGCAACTCCTCCACCTTCGCCGCCAGCGCCGCGTTCAGCCGCTGTCCCAGGTTGGCGATCTGGGTATCCTTGTCGCGCCCCGCCACCTCCGCCAGGTCCAGCGCCCGCGCCACCGCCGCCATCTGCGCCTTGAGCTGCTCGATCTGCTGCGACAACAGTGCGATCTGCGCTCTGGCGCTGTCGCTGAATTTCGTCGCATCGGCGGCCTGCTGGCCCGCCGCGGCGGAACGCGCGTTGGCCTCGGCAACCTGCGCCGCAAGCTGGTCGCGCGTCTTGGTGGCCTCGGCAAGCGCCACCCCGGCCGTAGCGGCGCGCGAATTGGCCTCGGCAAGCTGCGCCGCCATATCTTGCTGCGCCTGGTTGGCCTGCGCCACCTGGCCCTGCGCCACTGTCACCCGCTGCGCCAGCGCCGCGCGCACCTCGTTGCCGGTGGCGACCTGCTGAGTGAGCTGCGCGATCGACGCCTGCAGTTCCACCGCGTGACCGCGTGCCAGCGACAGCATCTCGGTCAGCTTCGCCATTTCCTGGTTGACCTGGTCAAGCTGCTTGTCGCGCGACGACAGCGTGACCGACAGGAAGGCTTGCGCCAGCACGAAGACCAGCAGCACGAAGATGATGACCATCAGCAGCGTGGACAGCGCATCCACGTAGCCGGGCCAGGCGTTCAACCCATTGTCGCCACGCCGGCGCAGGTTCGCGGGCATGCGGCGCTACACCCGCGGCGTCTCTGCCAGGGCGGCAACCGTCCTGGTCAGGATGCGAATGTCGTTGCGCAACTCCGAGGTGCTCTGCGCCCGCCCCTGCTCGGCCTCGGCCAGCAGACGTTGCAAATACAGCTCGATGTTGCGGAGATGCGCCCGCGCCCCGTCATCGTGGCCGCGGTCGGCACGCTGCTCGGACATCCGTTGCAGTGCCGGTCCAAGCGACGCCTGCAACTCGGCGATCCGCATCATCAGTTGCTGGCTGGCACGCATGGTGTCCGATAGCTGGGCGATCCGCTCGGTCAGGTTCAGCACCGCCTGGTTCGCCTGGCTGCTGCGTTCCTCGCCGCGCACCAGCACCCGCTGCAGGTTCTCCATGTTCTCGGCGGTCTGCTCCAGCAGCGCCTGGACATAGACCGGGATCGAGCTGTCGCCCTCGGCCAGCGCACCGCTGGACAGCCGCGTCAGCCCGGCCAGCCATTCCTCCAACTCGTTGAAGAAACGATTCTGCGCCTGCCCCGCGGTCAGATCCAGGAAGCCCAGCACCAGCGCGCCAGACAGGCCGTACATCGACGCCGAGAACGCAGTGCCCATCCCGGCCAGCGGCCGCGCCAGACCGGTCTTCAACTGTTCGAACATCAGGTTGACGTCGCCGGAGCCGACCTGCATCGCGCCGATCACCTCGGAGACCGAGCCGATCGTCTTCAGCAGGCCCCAGAACGTGCCGAGCAGGCCGAGGAAGATCATCAGCCGGTCATGTAGCGCGACAGTTCGCGGCTTTCGTCCAGGCGTGAGGCGATGCCGTCCAGCAGGCTGCGCATCGCGCTGGCCGACAGCGTGAACCGCCCCCCGCTTTCGCGCCCCCCTTCGTTACGGGACGCCAGCATGCTGGCCATCGGCCGCAGCAATTGGGGCGGGCGCAGCGCCGCCAGCCGCGGCCGCGCCTTCTGGAAGGTCTCCAGCCAGATCACCTCCGGCTGCAGCCGCATCACCTGGCGCAGGTTCCAGCCGATGCCCAGCAACAGCACCAGCAGGATCAGGCTGTTGATGCCCGGGTTGTTGCGGAACGCGGTGATCAGCACCGGCGACAGCAGGGCGGCCACCGCCGCGACGGCGGCCAGGAATACCAACATGCGCAGCAGGAAGACACCCGGCCGCGTCACGGCTTCGGCACCGCCGTCGCCGTCGCGCCGCTGGCCCCCAGCACCGTCATGTCGACGCGGTCCGGCGGGCCGTCACCGCCGCCGGTCCCCCCACCAGCGCCCCCACCGGCAGCCCCCGCACCGGCAGCACCAAGTGCGCGGACATAGATGCGGGTCGAGGGCACCCCGGCGGCGATCAGCGCGGCCCGCACCGACAGCCCGCGTGCCAGCGAGGTCCGTCGCGCGGCGGACGGGTCGTCCGCGACGCCCGCGGCGTAGGCGACAACGTTGTAGGTGACCGTGTCGCCGGCGGGCGTCGCCTTCACCAGTTCGCCGATCGCGCCGTTCGCCGCGGGGCTGAGATCCGACTCGTCCGGCTTGAAGACCAGCCGCAGGCCGGTGTTCTGCGGCGTTGCCGTGGTCCCCGCCGTTGCCGAAACCGGCGGTGGCGCGGGGGGTGGCGCCGTCGCCGGCGCGGCGGGCGGAGGGATCGGCGCCAGCGAAGCGACCGCCGGCGGTGCCGCCGGCAGGGTCGCCGCCGGCGGCACCCGGGTGGCCGGGGCGGTGGGCGGTGCCGGCGCGGTGGGAGTCGCGGGTCCGGCTGGCGTCGCCGGGCCGGCGGAGGCGGTGGCCTGACCCGTCGAAGCCGGTCCGCCTGCGGGTGCCTGCCCCGCCCCGGCGACGCCAGCCCCGCCCGTCGTCACGCCCGGGGTTGCGTTGGGCGGCACGCCCGGGGTTGCATTGGACGGCGGAATCGGCGGCACCGGCAGGGCGGCCGTCGCAGCCCCACCCGTCTCGGCCAGTCCCGTCGTGACCGGGCTCGACGCAGCCGATCCCGCCGGCACAGTGCGCAGCACCGCGCGCGGTGCCGGTCTTCGCGGCGGCGACGGTGCCTGCGGCAAGGCTTCCAGCGCGCGCAGATCAATGGTGACCTGCGCCAGCGCGGCCACCGGCATCAGCAGCAGGACTCCGGTCAGGAGGAGGGGATGGCGCATTGGCCCGCGCAACCTAGCCTGCCGGCGTGCGCCGCTCAATGAAGCTATCGACATGAAGCCGTTCCACCCCCTCGCATCCAAAGTAGGCCGGAAAAGCCTTGCCCCCGGACCCTTGATCCGGGGGGCAGCGCCTTTCGCCGCCGGCCCATCCGGCCGCACACTGTTGCCCGCACCATGCCCACGGGCGCTTGACCAGAGGGTCCGCCCCCCGCGACCCTTGCACCCACCCCGCCCCCACGCTACGTACCTGCTGCACCGCAGCATACCGCCGGAGCCCCCAATGCCCCCGAGCCCGCAATGCCCTTGACCCCGCCCGCCGCACGCGAACCCCTCCACGCCCGCCTCATCGAGATCAACGGCTACCGCCGCGCCGACGGCCTGTTCGACATCGAGGGCCGCCTGCGCGACACCAAGCCGTTCGGCTTCCCCAACCACGATCGAGGCTACGTCGAACCCAACGAACCGATCCACGACCTGTGGCTGCGCATGACCGTCAGCGAAACGATGGAGATCGTTGCGTGCGAGGCCGCCTCGGACCTTACGCCCTACGCCGTCTGCCCAAAGGCCGCGCCGAACTACGCCGCACTCACCGGCCTGCGCATCCGCCCCGGCTTCCTGCGCGAGGCCACCAACCGCGTCCGCGGCACGCTAGGCTGCACTCATCTGCGCGAGATGCTGCAGCAGATGGCCACCACCGCCTTCCAGACCATCAACCCGGCCCGCGCCCGCAAGGAGATCAGCGAGGCCAGCGTTCCCCCCGGCAGCGACAAGTTCGACGCCAAGATCGCCGAAAAGATGGGCGGCCCGCCCGCCATCCTGAACACCTGCCTCGCTTACGGCACCGACAGCCCGGTGATCCAGCGCCGCTGGCCCCACCTCTACACCGGCCCGGCCGCAGAATAACCGGACCGTAGGACCATAGGGCGGAAAAGCCTTGCCCCCGGACCCTTGATCCGGGGGGCAGCGCCTTCCGTCACGTCCCCCGCCATCCGCCCGTTGCTGGTCCGTCGTTGCCAGTGGCACCCAAGAAACGATCCACCGCAAAGCACGCCGTGAAAATCAGCGAGCAAATGCGCTTCGCGTGTGCCGTTCAACTGGTACCGTTGCGTAGAGGTTCCGACCGGTCGCTCGCGGATTGATTGCGGGCTGGAGACGCTCCACGCACCTGGTGCATAGCAGGCCTGTCAACGCTTCCGAAACCATTCGTCGGCAGCATCGCGAAGGAAGCATTTTAGCGCAGATGCAGGAAGACGACGCACGCGAAACACGCAGATAACATCGGGCTGAATGATCTGTCGGGGCAGGTGATCGCCTGTGCGTTCACCGTGCGGAATACGCTTGGGGCCGGACGGCAGCTCTGCCTGCTGCTAGATTTCGGTAAGCCGCGCCTGGAGATCAAACACGTGGTCAACGGCATGTAAACCACGTCGAATCATCTGCGTGTTCCGCGTGCATCGTCTTACTTATCTGCGCTAAACCCTTTCTTGTCTTGCAGCGTCACAAGGCCAGCAATGCGAGCCGAGACCCTACGCGATCGCAACCTTCCGCAGCACGCTCAATCAGTCAGAGTCACGGTGCAGGGGTCCTAGCTGTAACCTGCATCAAATACAGTCCGGCCCGGAACTACAGCTCACCTCCACTTGCTCAGAATCTCTCTCAGCAATGACCAAGCCAATGCGACGCCATCGTCGCCCGTCCGCTCAAATCAGAACACCTAAGCCGCCAGCGCCACCCCCAAATCCATCCGCCGCAGTTCCGCCGTCCGCCCATGCGCCGCGATCAGCGCGTGCCCGGCCGGCACCGCGTGCCAATCCTCCCGCTGGTCATCGATCGGCTCCGACACCACCACCAGCCCACTCTCCCCCTGCCGGTAGTACAACGTCGGAGGCATCGCATCGCTCGCCCATCGAAACGCCCAGATCCCGTTCCCATCGGTCAGCGCCGCGGTAAACCGCAACGCCGTCGTAACCCCGGCGCGCGCCATTTCCTCCAGCACCAGCGCCAGCGTCTCCGACACCGCCCCAACCGGATCAGCCTCCATCCCACGCGCCGCCGCGGCCAGGAAGATCGCCTCGGTGTCCGTCGTCCCGGTGCGCACATGGTACAGCTCGTCGGGCACCAGCGCCTCGATCCGCCGCCGGATCGACAGATACCCGCCGACCTGCCCGTTGTGCATGAACATGAACCGCCCCAGCACAAACGGATGGCAGTTCGCCCGCGTGGTCGAGGTCCCGGTTGCCGCCCGCACATGCGCGAAGAACAGCTTCGATCGCACCTGGGAACAGATCGACCACAAATTCTCGTCCGACCAGGCCGGCCGCAACTCGCGGTACAGCCCCGGTTCCGCCCGCTCGCCGTACCACCCCACGCCGAACCCGTCGCCATTGGTTTCGCTCTTGCTCTCAATCGCATGCTGCGACTGCTTGATCAGCGAGTGGCTGGGCGAGGCAACCAGCGTCTCGATCATGATCGGCTCGCCGTGATAGGCGAGGAAGCGGCACATGGCGTTGATCTCCCCAACCGAGCGGGCAACCGAGCCAACTCGGATCCCGCAGGCTACCGTGCCGTCCATTGACAGTCCCCTAACCCACATGTACCCCGCCGCGCCACCGATTGCCGTGCCCAACCTGTCGTTGCCCCCCACCTGGCCCCCCTGGCGGCCCAACCGGGGGGCGGGAGCCCCAACTTCATGCCGGTCCACGCGTTCGTCTTCCCCGGCCAGGGCAGCCAATTCGTCGGCATGGGCCGCGATCTCGCCGCCGCCTTCGCCCCCGCCCGCGAGGTGTTCGAGGAAGTCGACGAAATCCTCAAACAGAAGCTCTCCAAGCTCATGTTCGAGGGTCCCGCCGAGGAACTCACCCTGACCGAGAACACCCAGCCCGCCCTGATGGCGATGTCCCTCGCCGTGCTGCGCGTGCTGGAAAAAGACGGCGGTTTTACCCTGCGCCAGAAGGCGGTGGTGGTCGCCGGCCACTCGCTCGGCGAATACAGCGCGCTGGCCGCCGCCGGCGCCTTCACCGTCGCCGACGCCGCAAGGCTGCTCAAGCTGCGCGGCCAGGCGATGCAGCAGGCCGTCCCCGCAGGCCAGGGCGCCATGGCCGCGCTGATTGGTGCCGAAATGGCACTCGCGCACGAAATCTGCGCCGAAGCCGCACCCGTCCCGATCAGCGAAACCCAGGACAAGCCCAACGCCAGGGAAGTGATCGAACCCGCCAACGACAACGGCGGCGGTCAGGTCGTCATCTCGGGCGCCCGCGCCGCGGTCGAGCGCGCCGTCGAGATCGCCAGAACCAAGGGCGTCCGCCGCGCCATGCTGCTGCCGGTCTCCGCCCCGTTCCATTGCGCCCTGATGGCCCCCGCCGCCGATGCCATGGCCGAAGCGCTGGAAAACACCCCGCCTGCCCCGCCGATCGTCCCGCTGATCGCCAACGTCTCCGCCGCGAAAGTCACCGACCCGACGCAAATCCGCGAGCTTCTCGTCCGCCAGGTCACCGCCACGGTCCGCTGGCGCGAATGCGTCCAGACCATGATCACGCTCGGCGTGGACAGCTTCGTCGAACTCGGTGCCGGCAAGGTGCTGTCCGGCCTGATCCGCCGCATCGCCCCCGACGCCGCCACCGCCGCCGCCGGCACCCCGGCGGAAATCGAGGCAGTGCTGAAAACTCTATAACAGGGACACCACCATGTTCCGGTTGGACGGCAAGCCGGCGCTGGTCACCGGCGCATCGGGCGGCATCGGCGCAGAAATCGCCCGCACGCTGCACGCACAGGGCGCCATCGTCGTGCTGTCAGGCACCCGCCGCGACGCGCTGGACAACCTCGCCACCGAACTCGATGGCCAGTCTCCCGGGCGCGTCCATGTCTGCCCCGCCGACCTCGCCGACCCCGCCGCCGCCGACGCCCTGATCGAGCACGCCGAAGCGGCCGCCGGCCCGCTGGCAATCCTGGTCAACAACGCCGGCCTGACGCGCGACCGCCTGGCGCTGCGCATCACCGACGAGGATTGGCACGCCGTCCTCGAGGTGGACCTCGCCGCACCCTTCCGGCTCGCCCGCGCCACGCTGCGCGGCATGTTGCGCCGCCGCGCCGGCCGCATCATCAACATCGGCAGCATCGTCGGCACTACCGGCAACCCCGGCCAGGCCAACTACGCCGCCGCCAAAGCCGGCCTGATTGGCCTGACCAAAGCACTGGCCCAGGAAGTTGCCTCGCGCAGCATCACCGTGAACGCAGTCGCTCCCGGCTTCATCGTCACGCCCATGACCAATGCCCTCGGCGAGGCGCAACGCACCAAACTCACCAGCGCCATCCCGCTCGGCCGACTCGGCCACCCCGCCGATGTCGCCGCCGCGGTCGCCTTCCTGGCCTCCGACGAGGCCGGCTGGATCACGGGCGCAACGCTGCACGTCAACGGCGGCATGGCGATGCCGTGAACAGAAGGTCAGGGCGGGGGAACACTCTCCCCCTCCCCTTGAGGGAGGGGGTTGGGGGGAGGGGTTGGTGCCAACTTAGCACCGAAGGCTCGTACGCACCGACCCCTCCCCCCACCCCCTCCCTCAAGGGAAGGGGGAGAGTGTTCCCCCGGCCTTCTGTTGGCGATCACGTCGAAACCATGCTAAGCGCCCGGCTGGTTCCCGGACGGAAACGCAACCGCGGCCCTGGCGGGCCCAACCCATTTACGCAGGAGTGGCAGCGCCGATGAGCGAGATCGCGGACAGGGTCAAGAAGATCGTGGTCGAACATCTTGGTGTCGAGGAATCCAAGGTGACGCCGGAGGCGTCGTTCATCGACGATCTCGGCGCCGACAGCCTGGACACGGTCGAGTTGGTGATGGCGTTCGAGGAGGCCTTCAGTGTGGAGATCCCTGAAGATGCCGCCGAGAAGATCAGCACCGTCAAGGACGCCATCGACTACATCGAGAAGCAGAAGGCGACCTGACCCAGATTCGCCCGGGAGGACGAGCTTCAATGCGTCGCGTGGTGGTGACGGGCATGGGGATCGCCTGTCCCCTTGGCCTCGGGGTGGCGAATGTCTGGCGCCGCCTGATCAACGGCGAGTCCGGCATCTCCACGATCCAGTACTTCGATACCATGGACCTGCCCTGCAAGGTCGCCGGCCAGGTGCCGATTGGCACGCGCGCCGACGGCCGGCTTGATATCGCCGAGTGGATCCCGGTGAAGGACGTGAAAAAGATGGACCGGTTCATCCATCTCGCCCTGGTCGCCGCGACCGAGGCGGTGGAGGATTCCGGTTGGCTGCCCGAAGCCGAAGAAGATCGTTGCGCCACCGGCGTGATGATCGGCTCCGGCATCGGCGGCCTGCAAACCATCTTCGAGGCGGCACTTCAGGTGCACCAGGGCAAGGCGCGGCGCCTGTCGCCGTTCTTCATCCCGTCGTCGCTGATCAATCTTGGTTCCGGCCACGTCTCGATCAAATACGGCTTCAAGGGCCCCAATCATTCCGCGGTCACCGCCTGCGCCACCGGCGTGCATGCGATCGGCGACGCATCGCGGCTGATCATGCTGGGCGACGCCGACGTCATGGTCGCCGGCGGTGCCGAGGCCGCGGTGTGCGAGATCGGCATCGCCGGCTTCTGCGCCTCGCGCGCGCTGTCCACCGCGTTCAACGACCGCCCGGCAATGGCGTCGCGCCCATGGGACAAGGATCGTGACGGCTTCGTAATGGGCGAGGGCGCCGGCGTGGTGGTGCTCGAGGCGTATGAGCACGCCCGCGCGCGCGGCGCGAAAATCTACGCCGAGGTCGCCGGCTACGGCATGTCGGGCGACGCCTATCACATCACCGCCCCGGCCGAGGGCCATGACGGCGCATTCCGCTCGATGCGCGCGGCCATGAAGAACGGCGGGTTCACGCCCGCGGACATCCAATACGTCAACGCCCACGGCACCTCGACCCCGCTCGGCGACGACCTGGAACTTGCAGCGGTCGAGCGGATGTTCGGCGACGCGGCGCGCGGCCTGGCGATGTCGTCCACCAAGTCCGCGATCGGCCATCTGCTTGGCGCGGCGGGCGCGGTGGAGGCGATCTTCTCGATCCTGGCAATCCGCGACGGCGTGGCGCCGCCCACGCTGAACCTCGACGACCCAAGCCGCGAGAGCGTGATCGACCGCGTGGCAAACGTTGCGCAGGAACGCAAGATCCGCGTCGCGCTGTCCAACAGCTTTGGCTTCGGCGGCACCAACGCCTCCGTCATCTTCCGCGCCGCCGCCTGAGCCCGTGCAATCGATCCAGCCGTCGCCGCGCTGGCGATGGGTGCGTGCGATCGCGCCGCGCCGCGGTCTGATACGGGGTCTGGCCCGGGCCATGACACGTGTCCTGCCGGCCGTGTCGCTGCTGGCGATCGTCGCGATCGGCGGCGCACTCACCGCGCGCCATCTATTCACCATGCCCGGACCGTTGCCCAACGCGCGCGACGTCGTCGTGCCGCATGGTGGCGCGATGCGGATCACCCAGACGTTACACGAAGCCAACGTCATCACCTCGCCGCTGGCCTTCCGCCTGGCCATGCTCGCGACCGCGGATGAAGGTCCGCTGCACGCCGCGGAACTGACCTTCCCGGCGCACGCGCCGCTGCGCGAGGTGCTGACCACCCTGCGCACCGCGCACCCGGTGGAACATCGCCTGACGATTCCCGAGGGACTGACGGCGCGGCAGATCACCGCGCTGCTGGATCACGCCGACGCGCTGACCGGGTCCGTTGCGCTGCCGGTTGAAGGCGCCGTCCTGCCGGATACCTATTCCTACGAGTATGGCACCACGCGCGCAGCACTACTGGCGCGCGCCGAGGTAGTGGCGGGCAAGGCGCTGGCGGCGGCCTGGGCCGATCGCGATCCCGGCCTGCCGCTCGCCTCGCCGCGTGACGCGCTGATCCTCGCCAGCATTGTCGAGCGCGAAACCGCCAAGCCCGACGAGCGGGCGCACATCGCGGCGGTGTTTCTCAACCGCCTGCGGCGTGGGATGCGGCTGCAGGCCAACTCCACCGTGGTCTATGCCGCGAGCGGTGGTCTCGGGATGCTCAATCATCCGCTGACGCGCGGCGAACTGGAGCAGGACAGTCCGTACAACACCTATCGCAGCCACGATCTTCCGCCGGAGCCGATCTGCGCGCCGGGGATGGCCAGCCTGCGCGCGGTGCTGCACCCGGCACCGAGCGACGATCTCTATTTCGTCGCGGACGGCACCGGCGGGCACGTGTTCGCCACCACCTTGGCGCAGCACGAAGCGAATGTGAAACGATGGCGCAGCCTGGAGGTGCGCTGATCGCGGTTGCTGTCCCGATGTATATCGGCACGCGCCGGCACAACGATGTGAACGCCGCCGACGACGAGTCAATCATTGAACGCATCGTATCATACCAGCGGCCGAAAGTATTGACGCACGCTGCCCACCCCCGTCATGGCCGGCGGAGGCCGGCCATCCACGACTTTGCTTGCCGCACGAAGGTAAGTCGTGGTTGGCCGGCCGGAGCCTGTCCTCGGGCGGCCCCTTGGGCCGACCCGGGGGCCGGCCATGACGGGTGGAGAGTCGGGACTTTCGGCCGCTGGTGTTAGACCATCGCCCTCGCCACCGACCAAATCAATCCTCCAACCATGACCAGCGCGCCAGCAACGATCCCGACGGCCTGAACCGGATGCTTCTCGACGTCGAAGAACCATGCAGTGAAGCGGTCGATCGGCGCCAGAAACTTGAGGGCCGACGCCGAAACAAGGATCAGGATGGACCAGACCGAGGTGAACAGGGTAGAACAAAAAAACACGCCAACATTCGGCGAGGCCACCACGTCATTGGCAACGGGCGTGTGTAATAGCGGTCCTATATGAGCATGAAAGAACATGCCCACTCCATCCAGGATCATATCGGAAATGCTGCCCAATTCCCCTCGGAGTAGCTTAACCAGTCATTCAAAGCGACAGACGTGTATAGATTATATACCAGAGCGATTACCACCATGCAAAAAAGCGATATAATGCACGAACCCGCCACGTCCGCACAAAGCACCAGAACGACCTGCACGAAGCCAGGGACTCTCCGCGGAACACCAAGGAGCAATCTGGTCTTGCCGAGAGCGACATAGTCGGGAATCAGGCTTGCCAACAGAGCCACCACGGCAAATCGCACATCGACAAAATTCTGCAGCCATACCTTGGCGCCACCCAGATACGCTGCTCCAATCGCAACCACGAAAAGTATTGTAGCCACAACCGATCGCAATACACATTTCCAACTGAGATGCTTCTCCCCAAACGTCCAATTGAATATCCCGCGGATGATGCCGGACGGACCCTCGGATCGTGACCACGTTGGGTCCTTCAGCACTCGGCCGATGTCACTCAATGCTTCCGGCCGGGCGACCTTTTCCGCCGCGGCACAGGCGCTATACATCGCCACGGCGAGCACCGTTGCGCCCGCCGGTATTCCCGCCACGGAAGCCAAATCGTTCACCCACGACATTTGCCGCCCCCCTTACCGGCGGATCATAACGCTTTTCGCACGGTCGGGCGAGGGTCAGCAGTGCCTCCGCCGGGCGATCGCATGTCGCACAATGCGTCGGTTCAGGTGCCGGCAGGTGAACCGGTCGCCAGCCCCCAACTCGAAAATATTGTCGCACCGCACCAAGGAACCACCAACAGCTCAGAAACTCCCATACCGGACCCGGATCGAAGTATCATCCAGCTTCCGCGGCATCGAAATGAACACAGTACGCGCAGGATCGGTCAGCACATCGAACATCCGAATGCGGCGCGCGCCCTGCAACTGTTGCGGCAAGCCATTGAACAGGGAAAAGATGTCCACGCCATCACCCTCGACGGCAACACAAAGCCCGAACTCAGCCTCGCCGTAGTCGGGAAAATTGTAGCTGACCGGCTGCTGGCCCGGCGCCGGATCAGGCACCTTGGGACGCTCCACGATCCACTCCGCGGTCGCCCCTGCAATGCTCGGCCGCACCATCGTCCCATCGGGCAAGGTCACGCTCGGCGCAGTGCCCTGGACCGCCATGGCAACGTTGTCGCTCAGGTTGACCATGACACAGATCACCGTCTGCGGATCCCACGCCGTCAGCACGCACAACACCTCGTTACCCGGGTTCACCGCCAACCCCAACGGCAGCGGGGCGGAGTTCAGCACCCCACTCGCCCACCACTGTATCCACGCCTGCGCCGTCGTCGTGCCGTCAGGTTGCCGTATCGATACGGTCCCCATCTGGGGCAGCGACAAATCAAGATACTGGCGCTGCCCATCCAGGCCGATCCAGTTGGCACAGACATACGGGATTCCCGCCGGCCCGCGCATCGGCATTGGCGGCAACTGAAGATTGCCCGGGATCGTCCAGGTCCCCCATATCTGCACGAACTGCCGGTCCTGGTTCGCCGTGATATAGGCGCCGGACCAGTTGGAACTGGTCTCGAAGCGGCTACCCTCGAACGACACGCCGACGACCTGGTCAGTGAACAGCCGGTACTCGGTATCTTCGACCAGATCCAGCTGGAACCGAAACTCCTGCAGCCGCAATGCCCTGCCAAACCCTCTGTCCCAGACTTGCCGCAGCAGCTTCTGGCAATCGGTATCGGGCCTCGGCGGCAAGCCATATCGCCGCAGCAGTTGCGGGCTCGCCGTCGCAGGATCGAACCGCCCGCCAGGCACCGGGAAGCCCGTGAAACGTTTCTCCAGGTCGTTGATAACCTGAACCGGGACCAGTTTGTATCCCGTCCGGCCGGATTGCTCGCCGCTCATGGCCCACCCGCCAATTGCCACTCCGCTTGCGCAAGCTCCACGGCGTACTGATACAGCGTCGTTCCGGTCAAAGGCGTCGACCCCGAGGTCATTCCAGCCAGAAATATCGGCACCGACGCGCGCAGTTGCGGCGACGTCGCCAGTGCGATGGCCTTGCCGGCAGCCGTGTCGCTCGCATAGTGCAACCCGGCGATCTCACGGTTGCGGGCAATGCGATCGGCCAGCGTCCACAGATCATCCGTAACGTTATTGTACTGCTGCGACGGCAGTCCGTTCAGCACATCGCTCATGCACAGCGCCATCAGGTGCGCCTGTGTCGAATGACCGCTTGGGAATGAGGCGTGGCCGGGCACCTCGATCGGCGGCAGCAGCGCCGGACACAGTTCCGACGCGCGCGGCCGCTTGTAGCGGCCCTTGAAATACATCGCGACAAACAGCCCGACCTGGCTGGCGATGCTCAACACCTTGGTGGTTTGCGGATATGCGCCCGGATTCGCGGTCAACAGGTTCAGGAAATAGCTGATGAACTCGTTGGCCTGCGACAGGATCTCGTCCAGCGCGTCGGCTCGTTCATTCGCCGCCGCGGTTGCAAGGTCATTGATCTCGTCCTGCACGATCGCCGGGTTCAGCAGCGACCAGTCGATCGGCGGCGCCGGGGCAGCGGGAAGCGCAGGCACCCAGGCCGGCCAGTACGCCGGATACGGCGCAGCAGGCGGCGTGATGGGATCGATCGCTTGCCAGTTCGATGCCGCGAACTCGATCATCGCCAGCCAGCAATACCACTCTGCCGACCAGTTGCGGGCCGGGAAGCGCATGATGTCGGGGATGATGTTGAGCTGCCCGATTGCCTGCGGCGGCACGGCGTACGGCCCGGTGTCCGGCGTCGTGACGAACGGCAGGTTCACCCGGTCGGCAAAGAACCAACCGGAACTGACGCTGGTGGCGTTGCCGACACTCCCGGTATTGCCCGCATTCCCGGCGTTGCCTGCATTCCCTGCCATGTTGCATCTCCCGTTATATGTTCAATCCCGTCCGCACGATCCGCATCAATCGGGCAATCCGGCCGCCCGCAACCGTTCGGCGAAACGATCGCGCGCCTCACCCGGCAACGGTGTGCGGGCACGGAACATTTCCACCCGAAACGCCGGTTCCAGTTGCAGCAGCCGTCGCGCCATCAACCGCGCCGCATCCACCTCGCCGGCGGCTACCAGGCTGGCGATCAGGCAGCGCAGGTTGGACGTGTTCGCGTCACAATGCGCGGCGGACATTCGCCCCCAGGCGACCGCTTCGTCATACCGTCCGGCAAGGTAGTATGCCTGCGAAACGACATGCTCATGAAAATGCGCGTCGGGACCCAGCGGCGACAACCGCACCGCCTGCTCGGCACGCGCGATCGACGTGGCGTAGTCGCCCATGTAGCCGCATGTCAGGCTGCTCAACGTGTGCGCCCAGGCGCAGCTCGGACCCGCCGCCAAGGCACGGTCCAGCAGGTCCATCGCGGCCGTGTAGTTCTTCAGCAGGTAGGATTGCGTGTGGCCATAAAACGCCAGCCCGAGAGCATCGCTGCGATCCCGCTCCACCGCGTCCTGCGCGGCCTGCGCGCCCGCCGCGGTATCCGCAACGATATCGCGCGACCAGCCCTGGCCGATGCAGACCATGTACCAATAGGCGGTATGCGAATAGGCCGGCGCATAGCCCGGATCGTGCGTCAGCGCCTGGCGCAGCAGGTCGCGCGAGCGGAAGAACGATGCGCGATCCATCCGGTAGAGCTGATCCAGCGCCTGCAACGTCAGGTCATACGCGGTCATGCTGCCGGGGTGTTTGCGCATGCCGCGGCTCAACTCGCGCTCGCGGACATGCGGCGCGACGGCGCCCAGCACGCGCATGGCAATACGGTCCTGCAGGTCGAACAGCTCGGACAGCTCGCCGTCGAGCCGGTCGGCCCAGATCAGATGCCCGGATTCCGCCTCGCTGAGTTCAACACCAATGCGAAGCATGTTGCCCGCCCGGCGCAGGCTGCCATGCAGCACGTAGCGCACGTCGAGCTCATGGCCGACGCGCCGAAGATCGAGCGGCGAACCCGCAAAGCCCAGCGTGGAACTGCGCGCGATGACCAGCAGCTCCTTCAGCCCGCCGAGCAGGCGGATGATGTCGTCCACCATGCCCTCGGCGAAATACGCGTCCGACCTGCCCTCCTGCAACGAGCGGAACGGCAGCACGGCAAGCGAGGGCCGGTAGTCCTCATCGGTCGCCCGCGCCGGCCAGGACCCCCGCTTCGGCAGCACGGGCATGCCGGACCAGGACAGACATGCCTCCGGCGCGATGCGATAGACCATCACCGGTTCGCGAATGTTCTTGAGCCGACGCGCGCCGATCGGGTCGCACTTTGTAGTGACGACGCTGCTGACCTGCTCGAACACCGTGCCCGATATGAAGATGCCGCCCGGGTCGGCGATCTGCTCCAGCCGCGCGGCGATGTTGACCGCGTTGCCGCCGGCACGCCCCTGCTGCAGGACGACCTCGCCCGAATTGATGCCCATGCGATAGTCGATGCGCTGGTCGGGCGGCAGCCGGGCGCTGCGCTTCCCGGCATCCGCCTGGACGCGAAGCGCGCATTTTAGCGCTTCGACGGCGCTCGGGAACTCCGCCATCAACCCGTCGCCCGAGTGCGAGAAAACGCGGCCATGCGACTTCTGGATCTCGCGCACCAGGCGATCCATCGCGGCGTTGACGCGGCGATGCGCGGCTTCCTCATTGCCTGCCATCAGGATGCTGTAGCCGCGGATGTCGGCACCCAGGATCGCGGCAAGCCGACGCCGTATGCTCCGTCGTCCGCTGGCGGGGCCGAATGGGAAGGGCGCGTCTTCCGGCGGCGGTATCACCGCCCGGGCCACTCCCCTGTCCGCTCCCTTGTCAGTTCCCCTGGCCGCTCCCCTGGCCGCGGATGCACCTTTCGATAGCAACGCTCGTTCGAACGATGCACTTGCCACCCCGTCGATTTGCTCTTCGAACATTAGCATAGGTTACCAGAAATGCTCGCTGCAAGACGGCCGTCCGCGCCAAAACCCGGTCCCGGCCGGGCGGCAGGATCGGTGAACGCGGAACCCTGGCTTAGGTTGTCCGGTTGCGATTTTGCGACGTGCGGGCGCGCGGTGCTGTGACCTAGCTCACAGCTGATGCCCCGTCATGCCGGCCAAGGCCGGTATCCACGACTTGCCTTCGTTGCAGCAAAGAGTCGTGGATACCGGCCGGAGCCCCTCGGGCGCTTGACCCGGGGGCCGGCATGACCGGGGCACCGTCGGTGGGTCGATCTTTACGGCCGTTGGTGCCAGACGGGTATCACGCGGTTTTCCCGGCGCCCATCACGCGCGTGCTTCGCGCATGTTTGTCCCTCGTCTCCGGCAACGCGAGCGACACCAGCAGACAACCGGCGCCCGCCGTCGCCGCAAGGAAGACGAACGCGATCCGGGTGCCCAGATGTTCGGTCACGAAGCCCGCAACCATCGTGCTGAACGTTGCACCGGCGGACATCGCAAGGCCCATCAAGCCCATCGCAAGATTGAACCGACCGCCGCGATGCGTGATGTCCGCGACAATCAGTGGCACCATCACCCCGATCGCCGAAGCGCTGATGCCATCAAGCACCTGGCAGAGGACGATCGTCACCGGGCCGCTGTAGATAGCCAGCACCACGCAACGCAGCGTGAGCGCCGCAAACCCCCCCAGCAGGATGTATTTGCGACCACGCGCCTGCGCGGCGGCACCGACGCGCGGCGAGATGACCGCCGCCACCAACTGCGACACTACCAGCGCGATCGACACCAGTATGCCGGTGTCGCGGATGCCCGCCTTCTCGATCGCCGCGAAGGCGAACGGCAGCACTGCCGCGTTGCTGAGCTGGAACATGAAGACGCAGCCCGCGAAGGTCAGCAGCAGCGGGTCGCGCCACAACTCGCGCCGCCGGCGCAACGGCTCCTTGCGCGCGTGTTTCGGTAATGCCGTCGGGTGCTGCGTCCGATGCGGCGCATTGCGGATGTCGACGCCACTGATCATCAGCAGGCAGCCGAGGGCGAAGCCGCCGAACACCGCGGACACGTAGAACACGGCGCCGGGCCCGACATACGTGCCGATATATCCCATCAACAGGGCGGCAAGCATGCTGCCCAACGCCTTGAAGCGCACATTGCCGCCCAGCCGTTCGGCGAATTTCTCGCTCCGGCTCAGTGTCAGCGTCATGGCCGCGATCGCCGGCGTCAGCAGGCAGGCAGCGACGCCCAGGAGAAACTCCGCTCCCACTACCGGCCAATACTGGGGAAAGCTGCCGAGCATGAGCGCCGAGACCACGACGGCAGTGATACCAACGGCGGTCACCAGACGCCGCTGCCAGACAGCGTCTACCAGCATGCCGGCCGGCACCTGACCGGCAACCGCGGCGATTGTGCCGACGCTGAGCGCGAACCCGATATCCGTCGGATGCCAGCCATTGGCGGTGAGGTAGACGGTGACGAAGGGGCCGAACCCCGTCAGCATGTCGGCGACGAAGAAATTCAGCCCGTTCAGCCCCGCCACGCTGCGTCGCTTCAACTCGGCCGCGTCCGCCGCCGCGCCGGATGGGCGCGGCTTCACCGCAACTGCCACGTCGCCTCCCCGCAGCGTTTATGTGTGTCGCCGGCAATCATGCGCGATTCACTCCCCCCGTCATGCCGGCGAAGGCCGGTATCCACGACTTTCTTTGTTGCAACGAAGACAAGTCGTGGATACCGACTGGGAATCCGTGCCTTCGATAATCGATAGAAACAAGTAATCACCACAGAGACACAGAGACACGGCGAAGAATATCAAGCTGATAGCTGGTTCTTTCTTCTCCGTGTCTCCGTAGTGGTCCTTGCTTCCCTTCACGCGGCACAGTTCGGATTCCCTCCAGCAACGAGCATACCCGGCAACACCACCCCATCGCCACCCAGAAACAACCGTTACGATACCGGCGCCCCCACCAGCAGCCGCAGCACCACCATCCACGGATACCGCGTGTCCAGCACTGTCCCATCCGCGCCAGCCAGCTTGCCGTCCGGCGTCACCGGCACATGCTTCATCGTCACCGCATCATCAACATTGCCGCCGACCACCGCGATCACCCCCGGCGCCTGGGTATCTACCACGATGTCGCAATGACCAGGAAACTGCCCCGCCGGCAAATCATCATAGCGCAACGACCGAGCATGCCCTCGCCCCAGGCAGATCAGGTCGCCCGGCTGCGGCGCATAGCCCTCCGGCCGCTCCGCGCTGACGATCCAGCCGCGGGTCGCACCCGTCGCCATCTGTTTCGCGATGTCGATGTAAGTGGAATGGCTCGCGGAATACGGAAACTGGCCCGCCGCGCCGGCGATACGCATCACATACGACACGAACACGGCCGACCAGGCGTAGTCGCCATCGAGGTCGGCGGGAAACACGTTGCCGTGCTCGTCATGCATGCCGGTCCACGCCGCTTCGGAACTGCCGGCGTTCATCCCCAGCCACCAGTATTCGCCGACGCGCTGCCACAAGCCTTCCTCGCGCTCCGGCTTCTGGTCGGGTGCCGGCGGCGGCCGACTGCCCGGCGGATCATCGTCCACCGGCTCGCCGAACAGCCGCCACTCCCGCAGCGCCACCGCAACGACCGAGGCGCGGTTGATCGGCTCATAGGGAACCCGCGCGAACGGCGGCACATACGCATCGGGCGCAATGGGCGCCTTCGGCGGCTGCGCACAGGCCGCGAGCACCGAGACCATCGCGAGCACCAGCAAGCGACGCCCCACCAAGCCGGGCACCATCAAGCCGGGCATCGGCAAGCTGGGCATCGGCAAACGGGACCGCGGCAAGCCGGGCACCACCAGGCCGGGCACCACTAAACGGGGCAGCAGCAACCGGCTCAGCGTCGACACATCCATGCGCCTTACAGGTAAGCCGGCTCACGCACGCTCGGGAAACAACCGGGCAAGCCCCATCGCGCTCGCCTCGCACCGCCCCCGCTCGGTGATCAACCCGGTGACCAGCCGCGCCGGCGTCACATCGAACGCCGGATTGGCGGCGGCGCTGCCCGCGGCGGCCACCCGCACCGTGGTGATCACGCCGTCCCGCGTGCGCCCCGTCACGTCGGTGACCTCGGCGGCGTCGCGTTCCTCGATCGGGATCTCCGCCACCCCGTCGCTGATCGTCCAGTCGATCGTCGACGAGGGCAGCGCCACCCAGAACGGCACCTTGTTGTCGTGCGCCGCCAGCGCTTTCAGGTAGGTGCCGATCTTGTTCGCCACGTCGCCGCTGCGGGTCACCCGGTCGGTGCCGACGATCGCCAGATCCACCTGGCCGTGCTGCATCAGATGCCCGCCGGCATTGTCCGCCACCACGGTGTGCTTCACGCCGTGCGCGCCGAGTTCCCACGCGGTCAGCGCGGCGCCCTGGTTGCGCGGCCGAGTCTCATCGACCCACACATGCACATCGATACCCTGATCGTGCGCGCGATAGATCGGCGCCAGCGCGGTGCCCCAGTCCACCGTCGCCAGCCATCCCGCATTGCAATGGGTCAGCACATTCACCGCCCGGCCTGGCGCCTGCGCCGCCACCGCTTCGATCAGCGCCACGCCGTGCCGCCCGATCGCCTCGCACTGCGCCACGTCCTCGTCGGCGATCAGCGCCGCCTCGGCATACGCGGCGCGCGCCCGCTCCGCCGCCGGCGTGTTGCGCAGCCGCGTCAGCATGCGCCCGATCGCCCAGCGCAGATTGACCGCGGTCGGCCGCGTCGCCGCAAGTAGCGCCGCGTCGCGCTCCATCGCCCGCGTGGAGGCATCCGCGCGCACCGCCAGCGCCAGCCCGTACGCCGCCACGGCGCCGATCAGCGGCGCGCCGCGCACCTGCATCGAGCGGATCGCGTGCGCGACCTGCCCGACCTCGGTCAGGCGCAGGATCTCGACTTCCCAGGGAAGCCTGGTCTGATCGAAGATGCGCACCGACCAACTGTCCCCAGGCTGGCCGTGCCCAGGCTGGCCATCCCCAGGCTGGCCGTGCCCAGGCTGATCATCCGGCGGATCGGCCCAGACGCTGCGATACCAGGTCCCGTCGACGCGCATCTGCCCCAGGCCCTCGCGTGAGTTTCAAACTCGTGTGTGCAGCACGCAGACCAGCGTGAACAGCCGGCGCGCGGTGTCAAAGTCCATGTCGATCTTGCCGTCCAGCCGCTGGCACAGCAGCGTCGCGCCTTCGTTATGCAGACCGCGGCGGCCCATGTCGATCGCCTGGATGCGCGCCTCGCGGCCTTCCTCGACGGCCTTGGTGTGGCTGTCCACCAGAAGCTGGTAGTCCTTGATCAACCCGCGGAACGGCCCGAGCGCGAGGCCCAGCAGCTTCACCTTGGCGCCGTCGACGTGGCGGACATCGAACACCAACCGCCCTTCCCAGATCGACAGGCGCAGTTCGTAGGGGCCGGGCGTCGCTGGCCCCGGCGTCGCTGGCCCGGGCGTCGCTGGCCCGGGCGTCGATCGCCCATGCGTCGCTGGCCCATGTGTCAACGGCCCAGCCGCCGATTGCCCAGCCGTCGATCGCCCGCCCGCCGCAGCCGCCGCCGTGGCCTTCGCCGGCTTCACCGCCACGACCGCAAACCGGCTGCCGGCCGTAAGGTCCGCCACCGCCTGCGCCCGTTCAGCCTCCAGCAGCGGCGAAATTCGCGTCAGCGCCTCGCCGTCCAGCACAACGCGCGCCAGCCTTGCATCGGGCTGCAAGGTCATTCCGGTCCGGGTTCGTCGCCCAGCATGCCGTTGTTGACCAGCACGGCGACCACGCCGCCCTTCACCGGACGCAGCAGGCCCACCGCCAGCACCAGGGTCAGCGGAACGAAGATGGCGGTCAGCTCCAGGTCGGACGGATTTTGCCACCGCTGCATGATCAGGATCGCCGGGATGATGATGTGCCCGGTGATCAGAATAACGAAATACGGCGGCGCGTCATCCGCCCGCGCGCTGCCCAGCGGTGCATGGCAGACCGAGCACTCCCGCACAACGCGCAGGAACCCGTTGAACAGATGCGTCTTGCCACAGGCGGGGCAACGGCCCAGCAGGCCGCGCCCCAGCGCGGTGGCCAGCGGCGGAACCGGCCAGGGCGGCAACCGCGGCGTCCGGTCCGGCTGCCAACGTGTCGTGGCCATTGCGATGTCCTTATGGCGCTGTGTGCGGCCCGGCATAGCCCAGGCGGGACCGTCAGGCCAAATCGGTCCCCGAGCCTAATCGGTCAACCATATCGGTCTGCTTGCCGGATACCGCCAGACCCATGAGACTGACCACTTGGCAAGGCTGACCACTTGGCAAGGCTGGCCACTTGATAAAGCGGGGCGCCCGTCGATCCACCCATGGCACGTATTCTGCTGATCAACCCGAACCGGTCCGCCGACTGCACCGCGGGCATCGACGCCGCCATCACGCGCTTCCGCCACCCCGGCGGTCCGACGATCGACGTGGTCGACCTGCCGGAAGGACCGCCGGCGATCTATACTTGGCGGGACTGGCACGCGGTGGTCGAACCGCTATGCCGGCGGATCGAACGCGAGTCCGCAAACACCCCAGCGGATGTGCCAGTGGACGTCCCAGTGGACGTATTCGTCATCGCCTGCGCCTCCGACCCCGGGATCGAGGCCGCCCGCGCAACAACGCCACGGCCAGTGCTGGGCGTGTTCCGTTCGGCCGTCGCAGCCGCGGTGGCGCAGGCCGAGCGGTTCGGCGTCATCGCCATCGTCGATGCGTCCAAGGCGCGGCACCTCGCGGCACTGCGCACGCTCGGCCTGGAACCCCGCCTCGCCGCCGAGGTCGCACTGAACGTCTCGATGGCGACGCTGCTGGAACCCGCCACGGTGCGCGCCAGGCTGATCGAGGCGGCCAAGACATGCGTTGCGGCGGGCGCCGGCACCGTCATCCTCGGCTGCACCGGCATGGCGCACCACCGCGCCTCGGTCCAGGCCGCCGTGGGCGTTCCAGTGATCGAGCCGTGCCAGGCCGCGGTCGCGTTGGCGCTGGTGACCGTAGCCGGGTGATCAGGCCGTCACGTAAAGCGGGCGCTGTGGGGGCGTGCTCTGCGCGGTCGCCGTCGCCGCATCGGCGGCGGGCCCTGTGTTGTTGGCGAAACCATCCTGGTCGGCCGGTTTGGCAACCGGTCGGGTCTGCGGGGCTGGCGATTGCGGCGGATAGCCGATCGAACCGATGGCACTCATCGAACAAACTCCATGTGATGGGGACACGGCGTTCTGCCGACGAGGGGGACGCTCGGACCTGTATGGGTCAGCGCCTGCCCGTGGAGTGTCGCAGCCAATCATTGCCGGAGCCTTAACGCGGATTTCGGCGTCCCGCGCGCGAGTCCTCCGGGGCAAGCATCGCGGCGCGGCGATCAGGCCGTCACGTTCAACACGTGCTGTGCGTTTGCAGCACCTGGTGCCGGCGCCGGTCCGGAGCCGGCGGCGTCGGTGTCGTGATCCTCACCATGATGCTGGTCACGATCCTCGGCGTGCTCCTTGCCATGATCGCCGGGGCGACCGCGACTGCGACCCCCTGGCGCGGCGATCGGCGCCGTCGGACGGATGTCGAACTGGGGCTGATAATCAACGGGACCGATATCACTCATCGGACCTTCTCCTTTCGTCGGTGCGAGGCATTTTGCCGATCACGCGACCCTGATGAGCCAGGACTCTGCGCATAGTCTCGCGCCCGGACGTTGCCAAATCGTTAAGCAGAAGATCCAAAATATCGCGGGACGGTGACAGCGGGATATTGCTCTTATTGCCGGGCGGCGAAAGGATCGCTGGTATATCACGCGCCTATGGAAATCCATGTTTTTGATAACTAATAGTAATAAATACTCACCACAAAGGCACAAAGACACAGAGAATAATATCAAGCTGATCGCTGGGCCTTTCTGCTCCGTGCCTCCGTGTCTCTGTGGTGATCCTTGCTTGCGGACCTGCGGCAGGGCACAGATTGCCACAAGTATCGAGTATATCATGACCGGGCGATAACCAGGCTCGAACAGCCCGACAAGCTCGCCGAAAGCCATCGCCAGGCCGCGGATTGACCGCCGGCAGCCGATCAGGCCGCAATCTGAACGCTTGCATTTCCAGCGGGTCTGCTAGGCTCGCGCCGCGTGCCTGCCTGACCGCCCAGCACACCCGATCCGGATCCGCCGCCCATGACCGTGCCGCCATGACCCCGCCCCTCGCCGACCCATTCGCCGGCTATGACTCCGGCGCCTACTTCTGCGAACTCGCCCCCGAACGCACGGGCGACGGCGGCGCAATCGCGCGCGTCCGGGCGGCGATCAGCGCCATCGGCCTCGATGCACTGCGCGCGCGCGCCGCGGCGGCCGAGAACGACCTGATCAATCTCGGCATCACCTTCACCGTCTATTCCGAGGCCAGCGCGATCGACCGCATCCTGCCGTTCGACTGCATCCCGCGCGTACTCACCGCCGCGGAATGGACGCACCTCGAAGCCGGGGTAAAACAGCGCGTCTCGGCGTTGAACGCCTTCCTGCACGACATCTACCACACGCGGAAGATCATCACCGACGGCGTGGTGCCGGCCGACCTGGTGTTCTCCAACCCGAACTACCGCCCGGAGATGGAGGATTTTCCGGTCCGCTTCGGCACCTATGTGCACATCTGCGGCATCGACATCGTGCGCGACCAGGACGGCACCTTCTGCGTGCTCGAGGACAATGCCCGCACCCCCTCCGGCGTCTCCTACGTGGTCGAGAACCGCCATGTCATGCTGCGCACCTTCCCCGACCTGATCGCCGGCATGCGGCTGCGCCCGGTCGACGACTACGGCCAGCGGCTGCGCGAGGCGATGACCGAGATCGCGCCCGAGGGCGTCGACGACCCGCAGGTCGTGCTGCTGTCGCCCGGCATCTACAACTCAGCCTATTTCGAGCACGTGTTCCTGGCGCGCGAGATGGGCGTGCCGCTGGTCGAGGGCGCCGACCTTGCGGTGGAGAACGACCGCGTCTGGATGCGCACCACCGGCGCGATGCGTCCGGTGCACACGATCTATCGCCGCATCGGCGACGACTACCTGGACCCCACGGTGTTCCGCGCCGAGAGCATGCTCGGTGTGCCCGGCCTGATCGGCGCCTGGCGCAAGGGCAACGTGGCGCTGGCCAACGCGGTCGGCACCGGCGTCGCCGACGACAAGGCGATCTACGCCTATATGCCGCGCATCATCCGCTATTACCTCGACCAGGACCCGATCCTGCCCATCGTCGAAACCCATATCTGCCGCGAGCCGGACGGGCTGCTGTACACGCTGGACCGGATGGACCAATTGGTGGTCAAGCCGGTCGGCAAGTCCGGCGGCTACGGCATCACCATCGGCCCGCGCGCCAGCCGCGCCGAACTGGACATGGCGCGCGCCGCGCTATTGAAGGACCCGGCCAATTGGATCAGCCAACCGGTCATCGGCCTGTCGGTCGCACCGACGCTGACCGAACAGGGATTGCGCCCGCGCCACCTGGACCTGCGCCCGTTCGCCGTCACCGGGCGCAGCACCTGGGTGCTGCCCGGCGGGCTGTCGCGTGTCGCGCTGAAGGAGGGCAGCCTTGTGGTCAACTCCTCGCAGGGCGGCGGATCGAAGGACACCTGGGTGTTGGCAGAGGGCTGAGAACGATGTCGCTGGATCAGCCGTTGCTGGCTCGTTACGCTGAAGGTCTGTTCTGGATGGCGCGCTATCTCGAGCGCGTGGAGAACCTGGCGCGGCTGATCGACGTGACGCAGACCTTCGAAAGCCCCGGGCGCGAGGCCGAGGCCTGGTACGCCCTGGTCCGCATCAATGCCAATGAGCAGGAGTTCGCCAAGAGCGGTCACGCGCCCGATCCGGACTCGGTGAAGCGCTTCTACCTGCTGGAGCGCGACAACCCGAACTCGATCCCCACGTCGATCGACGCGGCGCGGCTGAACGCGCGGACCTTGCGTCCGCTGATCTCCACCGAGATGTGGATGCAGCTCAACATGTTCCACCGCGACGTGGCGTCCATCACCGAGGACGAGTTGCAGGGCGACAAGCTGTCGCGGCTGTGCGGCATGATCAAGCTGGGCGTACAGGAGCACACCGGCATCACCGAGGGCACGTTCTTTCGTGACCAGGGCTGGTGCTTCTACGAACTGGGCCGGCTGATCGAGCGCGCCGATCAGACCACGCGGCTGCTAGATATCCGCTTCCACTCGCTGGTGCCGCCTGGCACCGAGGAACGTCGCGTTGAAGAAATGACCCTGTGGGCCGGCGTGTTGCGCGCCGCCGCCGGCTACCACGCGTTCCGCCGCGTGGCACGGCCCGGATTCACGCCACAGGACGTCGTGCGCTTCCTGCTGACCGATGCATCGTTCCCACGCAGTGTGCTGCTGTGCGTCGGCGAGATGGAGGGGCTGCTGGGGCAGTTGCGCAGCCGGTATGGATTGCGCGGCACCGTTGCGGCTCTAGAACGCACCGAGGAGGTGCGCGCTGCCATCCTGTCGCGTCCGGTGGAACGGGTGATCGCGGATGGCTTGCACGAATTCCTCGATGCCGTGCAGCGTGACCTGATCCTACTGGCCGGCGAGATCGGCACCGCATTCTTCCGCGACTGGCGTCCGCTGGCCGTGGAGCAACCACCTGTCGTGGCCCAGGTCATGACCCCGACCGGCATGACCCAGGAGATGCGCGCGCAACGCGGCGGATGATAATACCAGGCGGCGAAATGATTGACGTATGCCGCCCCCCGCGTCATGCCGGCGAAGGCCGGTATCCACGACTTGCCTTCGTTGCAGCACAAAAGTCGTGAATGGCCGTACGGAGCCTGTCCTCGGGCGCTTGCCCCGGGGGCCGGCCATGATGTTGGAGAGTCGATCATTCGGACACCTGGTATAAGGGCGACGCGCCGGGTTGGCGTTGCGCGCCGCGGGTGCGGATGATATCGTTAGCGAGTCGATCCATCGAGGGGCAGGCGCATGGCGCCAAATTTGCAACCGCAGGACCATTACATTCTGCGCAAGTTGGCCAATGAACTGCTACCGTGGATGGTCGGCGGCCGGCTGGTGACGCGCCAGTGGCGCGTGTACGTTGCAGGGATCTACGCCTATGGCGGAGAGGTGGCCACGGCGTTGACCGGGATCGGCGTCGGCGCCCCGGTGGTAGCGGTATTTCAGGGAACCAATGCAAAGGGGACCAACGCGTTCAACGTACTGCAGCAGGCATTTCACGGCGCGTGGTTCTGGGTTGGCGCGGCCGCTTTCGTGATCTGGTTCGCGTTGCGCCTGGTGGTCGGGCACGAGGATGCAGTCGCTCGTGCGCTGTTCGCCAAGGATTGCGCGCGCACTATGCAAAAGCTCCATACCGATCTGGACACCGTTCTTGCGATGGCGAATCCGCTGGACAAGCTGGGGCCGATCCAGGATGCCGTCATGCGCAAGGTCAGCGACGCGATCGACAAGGGAATCTGGCGCTGGGATCCACCGTTTCCGGACCCCGCGGACGTAGACCTGGAATTGAACCGGCGCATCGACGACATACGCATCAAATTCATGGGCCATTGGGCACTGCCGCCAGTTGGAGTTGTGTGACCATGCCGGATGACAATGAACCGAAGTTGAGCGTGCGGCTGAAGACCGACGACGCGGGACACCCAACCTTCATCGACGGCCCCGACCATCGCCGGTATAATGTGGTGCTCAAGGTCGAAAACGCCCCGCCCGATGCTTATGCCGCCACATTCGAACTCGATCCATCGACCCACTATGACCCGGTCCACACGTTGCGGCCGGAGCCGGACGGCGGCTTCAGCCTGGAGACCACCACTACCGGCGATTTCCCGGTTGTGGTGCGGCTGCGCCGCAGCAAGGGCGAGGACGTTGTGCTGAAAGACAGCATTACCCGCGGCCTGCGACGCACACACGCGCCAGGCGATGGCGCTGCTCCGATCGCCGAGGCCCTGTCGTACATTGCTGAACATTGACGCGCGGGCTGAACATTGACCCGTGGTAGAACATTGACCGGCCGCGGACTTTGCATCGGCCCAGTCGGCCGCGAAGGCGTCGGTCGAGGATTCAGGAGGCGGCCATGGCCGGCGTGCGAATGACACACCAATGGACGATCAGCACCTTCGCCGGCACCGGCGAGCCTGGCCACGCCGGCGACGGCGGCCCGGCGCTTCACGCGCAACTCAACAACCCGTTCGACCTGGCCTTCGATCCCGCCGGCAACCTGGTCTTCGCCGACACCTACAACCACTGCCTGCGCCGCATCGACGCACGAACCGGCCGCATCGCCACGATCGCCGGCAACGCCACGCAGGGCTTCTCCGGCGACGGCGGCCCCGCCACCAACGCGCAGCTCAACCAACCCTACGGCGTCATCGTTGATCGCGCCGGCAACATCTACACCGCCGACCGGCTGAACAAGCGCGTGCGCCGCATCGACGGCGCCACGGGCATCATCACCACCCTGGCTGGCGAGGGCTCGCCATCCGGCGAACCCATGGCCGAGCCGAACGGCCTCGCGCTTGATCCCGCACACGGGCTGCTCTACATCGCCGACGTCGCGGACCACCGCGTGCGTGTGGCGGACCTGTCCACCGGCGCCCTGTCCACCCGCGCCCTGTCCACCCGCGCCCTGGCCACCTTCGCCGGCACCGGCGCGGCGGAACATTCCGGCGACGGCGGCAAGGCGATCGAGGCCGGCATCTTCGGCGCCCGCGCTGTCGCCGCGACCCCGGACGGCACGGTCTACATCCTCGAGCGCCAGGGCAGCACGCTGCGTCGGGTGCGCAACGGCATCATCGAAACGGTCGCCGGCACCGGCGCCCGCGCCTACAGCGGCGACGGGCACGACGCGCGACACGCCGCGTTCAACGCGCCGAAGGAGATGGCGTTGGATGCGGACGGCAATGTCCTGATCGTCGACACCGAAAGCCACGTGATCCGCCGCATCGACGCGCGGACCTGGATCGTCACGACCATCGCCGGCAGCGGGATTGCGGGGGGCGAAGGCGACGGCGGCCCAGCGACGCGGGCTGGCCTGTCACGCCCGCACGGCGCCGCGGTCGGCCCCGATGGCGCGATCTACATCGGCGATTCCGAGAACCACCGCATCCGCAAGCTGACACCGGCCGTTTGAACGCCGCGGGAGTCGCACACCATACCAGAGGCCGAAAGTCCCAACTCTCCCCGTCATGGCCGGCCTTCGCCACTACTGTCCGGCACATTTTATGCTTGTACTCGCGCACGGCATTGATTCTACTGCGAAGGAGACGTTCGCCAACGTTATCCACCGCAGCGAGAGCCAATGCCATGCGCCACAAAGCTACCGTGTTCGAACAAATCGTCCAGCAGTTTCCCTGGCACCGCTTCGAGCATCATGTCCGCCAGCACGGCACTGACGACGACCAGCGCGGGTTCACCAGCCGCCAACAGTTCCTCGCCATGCTGGCTGGCAGCCTCGGCGGCCATCAGGGGCTGCGTCCGGTGATCGCGGCGCTGGCGCCGAACTCCGGCGCGCTGCGCTTGCTCGGCGGCAAGGCGCCGGCCCGTTCCACTCTCTCCGATGCGGTGCGGGCGAGACCGGCGGAGCTGTTCTTCGATCTGCTGCGGGAACTGATCGGCCAGCTCAGCCGCACCCTGCGACGTGTGATCAAGGCCGCCGTTCGGCTGATCGATGCCACCCAGCTCAACGTCGGTCAGCGCATGCAGCACTGGCTCGGACTGCACAAAGGCACCGTGGCCGCCAAGCTGCACGTGGTCTATGACCCGGCCGCGCAGAAGCCGGTCTATTTCGACATCACCCCTGCCCGCATCAACGACATCACCGCCGCCAAGGACCTGCTGCCGATCGAGCCGGGTGCCACCTATGTGTTCGATCTCGGCTACTACGACTTCGCCTGGTGGGCCGGGCTGGCAGCCGCCGGCTGCACCTTCGTCACCCGGCTGAAGACCAACACGCCGCTGCGCGAGGCGCAGTCGCGCCCGGTCGCTCCAGGCGGGGTCGTGCTGTCCGACCAGGTGGGCCTGCTGCCGGTTCGGCTCTGCTTCAGCCGACGCAATCCGTTCAGTCAAACCGGCCGTGCGGTGACGATCCGCATCGACACCGGCAAGGTGCTGCGGCTGTTCACCAACGACCTGAGCAGCCCGGCCGAGGAGATTGCCGCTCTCTACAAGGAGCGCTGGCAGATCGAGCTGTTCTTTAAGTGGATCAAGCAGAACCTGAAGATCAGCCGGTTCATGGGCAGCAGCGAGAATGCGATCCGCAGCCAGATCGCCGTGGCGTTCATCGCTTATTTGCTGGTCCGCATGCTGCAAGCGGCGCAGCCGCAAACCTATGCCGCGGCATTGGTCTTGCTGATCGTGCGCACCCATCTGTTCGTCCGGCGCGCAATCAGCGAGTTGCTCGATCCGCGGCACCCGCCACCACCAAAGCCTCTCGGACCCGCAAATCAGCTCCAGTTGCCGATATGCAACTGACATGCCGGACAACAGTGGCCTGCGCGGGCCATGACGGGGGGTGGGCAGCGTACGTCAATCTTTTCGACACCAGGTATGATATGCGAGGTTCGGCGCCTCATCGACCAGCGTGTTGTGATCGACCATCCACACACTGGCGACACATCACCGGAACGTTCCGGTAGACTGACGGCAATAACCTTGACTTCCGCTCAAGGGCCTTTTGCGCCTCACCCCTCGGTCCTCGATCAACGGCGGACCGCGCCGGCTTCAGGGGTCACAAAAATCCGATCGACAGCCAAGGCACTGCCACGACGATCGCCAATGCCACCGCCAGTGCCGCGAGGTAGGGCCACATCCGCCCCAACGCATCGTCCGGCGATACTCGCCCGATCGCGCACGCGCCGTAGAAGCCGACGCCGAACGGTGGCGCGAACAGGCCGATGCCCATCGCCAGGATGATGATCATCGCATAGTGCACCTCGTGCACGCCCATCGCCTTGGCGACCGGGAACAGCAGTGGGCCGAACAACACGATCGCGGGAATCCCCTCCAGCACGCTGCCGAGGATAACGAACGTGACAGCGGTGATGGCCAGAAAGCCGAGTTTGCCGCCAGGCACCGTCGCCATCGTCGCCACCAGCCACTGCGAAAATCCCGACTGCGTCAGCGCCCATGCCAACGCCGTCGCGGCGCCGATGATCAGCATCACGGCACCGGTCAGCGAAACCGTATCCACCAGGATCGGATAGATCCGGCGCCAATCGAATTGTCGATATACAAACATGCCGAGCAGCGCCGTGTAGACCACGCCCACGGTCGAGACCTCGGTCGCGGTGGCGACACCGTCGATCACCGCGGCGCGGATGACGAACGGCAAGGTCAGACCGGGTATCGCAATGACGAACGTCCGAATGATCTGACCGATCCTTGCCCGCTCGCCACCGCTGATGTCCATGTGGCGCGAACGGTACCAGCTCATCACCAGCAGCGCGACCGCCGCCACGGCCGCGGGCAGCAGTCCGCCAGTGAACAACGCGGTGATCGATACGTTGGCGACTGAACCGATGGTGATCAGCACCAGGCTCGGCGGAATGGTTTCCGACATCGCGCTGGAACTCGCCAGCAATGCCGCCAGCTCGCCGGGATGTGAGCCGCGGCGCCGCATCTCGGGGAACAGTACCGGTGCCACCGCGGCCATGTCGGCTGCTTTCGAGCCGGAGATGCCGGAGACCAGATACATCGCACCCAGCAGCACATAGGACAGACCGCCACGCACGTGGCCGACCAGCGCTGCAAGGAACGCCACCATCACGCGAGCGATGCCGGCCATCTCCATCAGCAGGCCAAGGAACACGAACATCGGCACAGAAAGCAGCAGCAGGTTCGACATGCCCTCGTCCATGCGGTTCACCACGACGGAGAGCGGCAAGGCGCTGGTGAGGCCAAGATAGGACATGGTCGCGATCCCGAACGCGAAGGCGATCGGCACCCCGATGGTGACGCTGATGGCAACGATGACCACGAAAAACACGATCAGGGTGCCGAAGCCCATGGCGAGCAGCAGCGGCCGGCCGATCCACAGCAGCGCGGCGATGCCGCCGACGGTCAGGACCGCGAGGCCAAAGCTGCGCAGTGTTGTGGTTTCCAGCAGCCGAAGCAGAGCGATGACGGCCGCCAGCATGAACCCGACCAGGATCGCCGTGACGCGGTAGCCGTCGGAGATCTGCAACGAAACCAGCTCGACGTATCGTTGCATGTCCAAATACTGTGCCGCCGGCAGCAGGATTTCCAGTACGAAGGTGATCACCACCAGCGCCGCGACAGCGGCGAACCAGCGTGCAATGTGAGGCGGCACCCAGTTGGCGACTGTGGTGAGCCGCATGTGCCCGTCACGACGCAGCGCAACGACCATACCGAGCATCGCCAGCCACAGGAACAGGAAATTGGCGAGCTCGTCGGTCCAGAACAGCGGGCTATCGAGCAGGTAGCGCGACACGACACCGGCGAACAGGATACAGACTTCGGCGGCGACCAGCGTGGCGCCGATCGCTTCGCACGCGACGCCGATCGCCTGGTCAATCAGAAAGGCACAGCGCCGCAGCGCCGCCCAGGCGGGGGCGTCCTGCGGAAGCGTGGTGGCGCCGCTCACGACGAAAGCGGGCCGACATATTTCTCCAGCAGCGCCCAGGCCTTGTCGCCTGCGGTCTTCTTCATGTCGGGATAGAATCCGCTCTTCGCCAGCACTTCGCGGAATGGCTTGGTATCAGGGGCGTTGAAGGTCAGGCCCTTCGTCGTAAGGTTCTGTTGCTCGTTGTTGGTCATGGTGACGAAGGCCTGGCGCTGGGTAACCGCCACCGCGGTGAAGTTGCGGTGGCAGATCTCCTGCAAATCCGGCGGCAGCTTCTTCCACGCCGCGACATTGAAGGAGGTGTGAAAGCCCGCCCAGACATGGTTGGTCAGGCTGCAATACTTCTGCACCTCGAACAGCTTGGCGGTGTCGATCAGCACCAACGGGTTCTCTTGCCCGTCGACGATTTCGGTCTGCAACGCGCTGTAGACCTCGTTGAAGTTGATCGCAGTCGGCGCGGCGCCCAGATGACGGAACAGCGAGATAAGGTAAGGCGCAACCGGCAGACGGATCTTGAAGCCTTTCAGGTCGTTCGGGCCGGCGATCGGCTTGGTGCGCGTAGTGACCTGGCGGAAACCGTGGTCGTAGCCCTTGTCCATGCAAAACAGGCCGATCTCCTCGGCGGCGGCGCGCAGCGCGTTGCCGAAGTCGCCATCCATCGCGGGCCAGACATGCGCATAGTCAGGGAAGGCGAAACCGACGCCGGACAGTCCGCACACCGGATTGCGCGGCGCCAGCAGATCGATCGGCAGATTGTACATTTCCATCGCGCCGGTGATGGTCTGCGCGATCATTGCCGTGTCACCGCCCAGGACGCTGTTGGGATAGATGGTGATCTCCATCCGCCCGTTGCTTTCCTGTTTGATCTTGTTCGCGGCATCTTGCTGGGCGGCCATCGCCGGATGTTCCATCGGGGACGATGAGCCGAGCTTGTAGTTGAATTCTGCCGCGTTGGCGGGCCAGTGCAGGATGGTTGCGGCACCGATACCGGCCGCTCCCGTCAAGATGTGTCTACGCGACAGCTTGTTGCGTTGCATCGACGTTTTCCTCCTGCTCGAGCCATTGCGGCCACTTGTGTTAGTCGCAGCGTGGCGGGAGAGGGGCCGCCCAGTCAAGCGTTCCACTGGCAAGCGTTCCACTGGCAAGCATTCCGCGGGCAAGCGTTCCGCAACCGGTTACTCGTTATGCCCCGGCAGCGTAATCGTGAGCATCAGCGTGCTCAGACTCTTGCCATGCGGATCGATCGCGAGCGATCGCGTGACGCCGCCGCCCAGCGCGTTCTCGATCACGAAGTTCAGCGCGCGCAGTTGCGGCAATTCATAGCGGTGGACCGGACCAGCGGTAAGGTGCGCGAAATGGGCCAGCACAATTTCGGGCGTCAGCTCGCGCCGCAGCAGCTGCCACGCCTGGTCACTGTACGCCGTTACCGAGATGTTGGACGTGTTGCCCTTGTCGCCGGCGCGGGCATGGCCGAGGTCGTAGACACGTACGCTCATGATGCGCGCTCCACGACGATTTCCGGCTTCACCCATTCGCGCGGGATCAGCACCGACTTCACCGCGAGGATCTGGCGCGCGCCGAAATTCACGCCGCCACCGGCACCGCTGGGGCCTTGCATGTGCAGGCTGCGCACTTCCGCACCTACGGCCTCGGCGGCTTTCTTGTCGGGTGTCCGCGCGGCAATCCGCAGACGCACCTCATACGGTTCACGAAAGGCGTCCGGTTCGTTGGCGTGCAGCGAATTCATGCCGATAAGGTCGATGCGCATTTCCTCGTAGGTCAGGCCTCGACGGCGCAGGCGTTCCTTCACCACCTCGATACCAAGCTTTGCGCGGGCCAGTGCGTTGATGCCGGCGAAGCCCATCTCGCCGCTGCCCATGTAGCCGTCGAAGTAGCCGACCACGACCTTGTAGGTCGGCGTGCGCGGCTTGCCACGCGCACCCAGGAGCGCGACGCGGTCCTTGGCGACCTGGTGGAATGTCACCTCGGACGCATCCAGCACGCAGTCGGGTGTGATGTAGGCGCTGGGATCGTGCATCTCGTAAAGAAGCTGTTCCGTGCAGGTGGCAACGTCGAGCCGCCCACCGGAGCCAGGCGTCTTGGCGATCTCCACACGGCCATCCGACCACACGTCCGCCAGTGGATAACCGAGGCCAGCGAGGTCCTCGACTTCCTTTCTGCCGGGATCGGCGAAGCAGCCGCCGGTAAGCTGGCCGGAGCATTCCAGCAGATGGCCGGCGAGCGTGCCGTTGGCGAGTTTCGCATAGTCGTCATACGACCAGCCGAACGCGTGCAGCATCGGTGCGAGGAACAGCGCGGGATCGGCCACGCGGCCGGTGATGACCACATCGGCGCCGGTGGCGAAGCCGCGCGCCACCACGTCGGCGCCGAGATAGGCGTTGGCAGACGCCATGCGCGACAACAGCGATTCAAGCGGCGCGCCGTCCTCCATCAGCGGCAGTTCGGGATGCGCGCGCATCACGTGGGTGACCTCATCGCCGGTCACCACGGCACAGGTGTATTCCGGACAGCCCCAATCCGCCGCATGCTTGCGCACCGCGCGCGCGGCGCCCATCGGGTTGGCGGCTCCCATGTTGGTAACGATCCTGATGCCGCGTTGCAAGGCCGGCGGCATGATGGCTTCCATGCGTTCCAGCAACACCGGCGTGTAGCCCTTGGCGGGGTCCTTGGCGCGATCCAGCGTTTCGCGGGCGATGGTACGCTCGGCGAGGCATTCCATCGCGAGGTAGTCGAGTTCGCCGCGTTCGACGATTTCCACGCCAGGCGGGATCCGGTCATCGGCGAAGCCGGCGCCGCAGCCGATACGGATTCGGTCGGGTGCCATGGGATCAGCCTGTCTGCTTCTGGCCGCTTCGCGCGGCGGGCTGCTTCTGGCCGCTTCGCGCGACGGGCTGCTTCTGGCCGCTGCGCGCGGCGGCGGTGATCATGTCCAGCATCCGGTGACGGGTTACCGCCTCGTTGAAGCTTGGATGGAATGCTGCACCATCACGGATCGCCTCGCCAAACTTCTGGTAGAGCTGCGCGACGTTGTACGGCGAACCTGTTGGCACCGCGTCCGGCACCCAGCGGTATTTCGCCGGCACCTGCATCTCCTGCATGTCCTTGTCCTTGCCGCGTGCGCCGCGCACGGTCAGTTCCTGGCGTTGGGTGGAGGCGCGCATGGTGGCGGCGAGCGAGAGGTCGCCGTCCGAGCCATGGATCTCGAACAGGAATTCGTTGCCACGCGCCATGCCGCCGCGCACCTGCGCTGACACCACCGTGCCGTCGCCGACGATGCCGCTGACGACGAGTTGGTCCGGCACATCCTTGGCAACCAACCCACCGGTGTCTTGAGAAGGAATTTCACTGCGCTGGCTGACGGCGAAGGCGAACAGCTCGCGGAATTCACCGAGGCAGTAGCACAGGGCATCGAGGTTATGGCCACCAGTAATCGTCATCAGGTTGGCGCCATTGGCGAAGTCCGCCTGATAGGCGCGATCGAGCGCGGCACCCCAGTTCGCCGCATTGACGAACAAGGTTCCGGACAGCGGCTTGCCGACATGGCCCTGGTCGATCAGGTCCTTCACGTAGTTGATCGACGGCGAGACCTGGCCTTGCAGGCCGACGGCATGGCGTACGCCCTTGCGATCGGCCGCGTCGCGCATCTGCATGGCTTCCGCGGTGTTACGGCCGAGTGGCCATTCCGAGTAGACGTGCTTGCCGGCATCGATTGCCGCCATGACCGGTGTGTAGTGGTCCGGCACTTTGACGCAGACGGTGACCAGATCGACATCCGGATGTTGCGCGAGTTTCACCGGGTCGGCGAAGGCGAGCGGCACGCCGTAGTGCTTCGCCGCGGCGTCGGCGGATTCCTGGCGCGTGGTGCAAATGGCGATGACTTCGAAGTCGGGCAACGCCTGCAATGCCGGCATGTGCGCGATGGACGAAAAGCCTCGATTCGGCGTGACGCCGACCATGCCGACGCGAATCTTGCTTGCCACTGATCTTGTCCCCCCAGTTCTTGTCCCCCGGTTCTTGTCC
Organism: uncultured Alphaproteobacteria bacterium; assembly: GCA_963826975.1. Taxonomy (GTDB): domain Bacteria; phylum Pseudomonadota; class Alphaproteobacteria; order Acetobacterales; family Acetobacteraceae; genus Palsa-883. The sequence goes on from CAWGZJ010000007.1 coordinate 112,923, forward strand.
CCCGGGCGCCCGTCATCCCAGCGAAGCCGGCCAGCGAAGCCGGGTGACGCGTGTTTAACGCACCCTGGCCGGATTGTCCTGTCGGCCAGGACGTTGGTGTACTTGTAGCGGCCCATCGTCGTTTCGACGAGCGAGCGCTGGCCATGCGGGTGGCGGCTTGCCGGGCAATTCGCTCTCGTTCCGTGGGCGGTTTCAAATGGTGATCACGCTGTGTAGGCTGATCCCGTTCCCCGCTGGGCACCGCCGTCGCACGCGGTGGAATCGCCACGTCGATGTCGTCGCCGTGCGCCACGATCGTCCGGTAAGTGGGGTCACCGTCATACGCGCCATCCACGACTTTGCTTGTCGCACGAAGGCAAGTCGTGGATGGCCGGCCTGCGCCGGCCATGACGGGTGGAGAGTCGGGACTTTCGGCCGCTGGTATAAGTTGAAGATACGTGTTCATGCCGGATTCGGCATAAAAACGTATCTTCAACTTACCCCGGGTCCGGCGGCATCTTTTTCGGGTCGCCGAAGCGCACGAGGCCGAACGGCGCCCGGTACTGTCTCCCGTGACTATTGATCTGCCAACCCTCGGGTGGCCGAGGCATAACGCCCGGATGACCGACACTTTAATTATGCGACACAATATGCGCCAATCCCCACCCGACGAAAAAGGCTGCAACACCTGTCAGACGCGACGGCTATGTTTGTCGCGCACCGCCTGGACGGCACGAATACGGGCGGCCATTGCACAGGACAGGAAGCGCACGCATGCGGGCAGGACGTCTCACGGCGATTGTGGCTGTCATGATCGGCGTCGCACGGTGGTGGGCACGGCGGAACACGCACAGGCGAGTGCCGACTGATGCAGCGATCCGCTCCGCTGCGGCGGTCCTCGCGCGTTCTGTTGCGCGACGCGGCGAGGTTGATAACGGGGTGGCTGAACCAGGCGCCACGCTTGGCCACGGCTGCGGTCGTGTAGGTCTCGTCGGCATGCCAATTCCGATCCGCAACAGGTCTGACGAGAACGATGAGGATCGGCGTAGCTCCAGCCTGGCAGGACTGAATGCAGCGTTCTTTGCCTTGATGTTCGCGTCAGCGGCGAGCATCGGCCTTCCGGTCGCTCGCGCAGCAACAGCGCCAAAAACCGTTGCAGCATTTTGCCGGGCGAACCCAAATCTCGATTTCCCTGACCGTGCCTTCTACGGGTCGCCTCACAAGGATGGCATCGTTCCCCGGGACGTTGCGGCAGTCGGGGCGACGAACTGGCGGTGCAGGGATGGCAAGGTCTATGTCTGCGCCGGCGGGGCGGCGGGAAGCGCTTGCGCGAAAATGGATCCGAACCGCGAGCCTTCCGAGGATATCCGACAGACGTGCGAAGCCAATCCCGGACAGGATTTTGTCGCCACTGCCGTCATCGGCAACTCCTCGTCCACTTGGCGATGCCAGGGTTCGACCGCGAAAATCATCGCGACGGTTCCGCTCGACAGCCGCGGATTTATGCAGCAGACGTGGGCTCCCCTCTTCGACGCGCGCGGCAAAATCAATACCGGCGTCGAACTAGGCGCCGATCCCAGGTAGCCCCGCCAACAGCGCAGCCAAAACATGGCTCGGTTAAAGAGAATGACGAATGAAGGCGATGATCGTGCCGGGACTGATTGCGCTGATGGCCGTCGGTGCTGCGCCCACGGTTCGTGCCGGAAGTATTTCCACGACGGTGTTCAGGTGTTCGATCGGCAAGAAAACGGTTTCCGTGACGCGCGCCGATCGTCGGCTCACCTATCACTACGGGATGGGCAATAAGGACGAAATGTCGATCGTCGGTATCCCAGGCTCGGGAAATGTCTTTCAGATGACGCAACGGTTCGCCGGAGTGGAATACCAGCTGCGGTTCAGGAAGGGCGAATACAGGCTCCGGCCATGACGGGGGTGGCGCAGCGTACGTCAATACTTTCGGCCGCTGATATCAGACGCCCCACAGCGCCGCCGAATCGGCGATCGCGCCGCGCGGACCCTCATTCAACCGAGGCCCGCACCTCTGTCCCCTGCCGGATGCCCGTCACGATGTTGGCCGCCAGGCCGAGGCGGCCGACAGCGATCTCGGCGACCCGGTCGCGGCCGCTTCGCTTGGCGTCGTACAGCGCGCCATCGGCGAGGTGGATCAATTCCTCCGCGATCATGTCGCCCGAGGGCATGACCGCGGCGATGCCGATGCTGACACTGACGCGGCCGAAATCGGAATGCGCGTGTGGCACACCGAGACTGCTAACAGCCCCGCGCACACGTTCGGCCACCAGCCGCGCCATATCCGAATCGACACCGGGCATGATGACGACGAATTCTTCGCCGCCATAGCGCGCCGCGATGTCGACGTGCTGGCGGACACTGCTCTGCAACGCCGTGGCCACCTGGCGCAGGCAGGCATCGCCGCCGAGATGGCCATAGTGGTCGTTGTATTTCTTGAAATGATCGACATCGATCATGGCAATGGCGATCCAGGTTGCGCTGCGCATGGCTCTCGCCCACTCCCTGTCCAGCGCTTCCATGAAGTGGCGTCGATTGACCAGACCGGTCAATGCGTCGGTGTTGCTCAACACTTCGAGCCGCTGGTTTGCCTCCCACAACTCGCGTGTTCGTTCAACGACGTTCTTTTCGAGCGAAGCGTACATCAACGCATTGTCGAGCGACACCGCGAGCTGCCCGGCAATCAGCGATACCGCATCAAGCCGGTCCGCGGAGAAGGCGCCGCGGCTTAGCCGATTTTCCAGCAGCAGCATCGCTCGCGACACGCCCTGTTTGCGGATCGGCACGAACAGCAGGGAGCAACAGTCAACGCCGGCAAAATACGCGTCCCGCGCGAAGCGATCGTCGCGAGTTGCATCCTCCACGATCAGGATTTCGCCACTGTGCTGGACACAATGGAATGCCGAGAGCGGCAGCAGAAGTTGTCGTCCCGCCTGATCCACCGACATCACGTCGGTGGCACTCGCGCCCGAAACCGGCGGCAGGTGCCAGGCGCCGCTCTCCTGGTCGCACAGAACGATCTGAACATTGGTGGCGCCGGTCAGCGCACCGAGGGTCTCCTTCACCCGCGCATGCAGGCGATCCAGCACGGTTTCGGAGCTCAACGCCTGGGATGCCCGCAGGATACCCAGCAGGTCGATGGTGTCCGAGGTCAGGCCGGTACTCGAACCCGCGGGTCGATCGTCGAGGCCGAGCTCGGTCCCAGGCAGTGTCGCAAGCTCGGCGCCGTGCCGTTCTTGCATCTGGCGCAATTTGGCCTCGGCGCCCCACGCTTTGTACAGATCGTAGGCGGCCACCATCAGCGGCTGCCCGGTGATGCGAAGGCCCTGATCCAGATGCAGCAACGCCGCCCGTTCGGTCAGCAACGCCTGGTGCCAGGGACGCTTTGCGCGGTGTGCTGCGGTAATGCCGGCGTCGAATGCGCGTATGGCCACCCAGTAATCACCGCTTGCCCAGGCGAGCTCGGCGTCCAGCAGATGCACCAGATGCAGGTAGTTGCTCGGTGCGTCTGCCGCACGTTGGGCGAGCCAGGTGCGGCAGGAGTCGAATTCTCTGCGCAACACGAGTTGCTCAGGGCCCTCGGCACGGCGCAGCCGGCGGGCGAGTGCCAGGCCCTGCAACGTGTGCACCAGGGCAACGGGGTAGAAGCCGTCAATGGACGACAGCAGTGACATGGCAGCAGCGGCATGTCGCGCGAGGGCGTCGCCATCGTCGAACACCGCAGCCGTCAGGGCGCGGTAGATGTGCAGATAAGCCGAGCCCAGCCGATTAGGGCCAAGCCTGGCGATATGTGCGGCCTCGTCGAAGTCAGGGGTCGCAAAGCTCCCGGGTTCCGCTGTCGGGCCACGCAGAGCCCGCAAACACTGGCGGAACGTCACGTAAGTGGCGACCGAATGCAGGTTGCCGGTACGCGCGCCGAAGTCCAGCGCTGCATCCACCTCCGCTTCGCTACGGTCGAGTGTCGGCGCGCATTCCAGTAGAGCCGTGAGCGTAATATAATAGGTGAAGCAGACATATTGCAGGTCGCCGCCATCGAGCAGCCCGCGTCGGGCGTGCCGTGCCTGCGTCAAGACCTCGTCCAGGTCCTCGAACCAATGCAGGCTGGCTCGTGCGTGCGTATAGCGGGCCCAGGAGGTGGCGGGCTCGTAGCCGCGCGCTTCACCCACCGCGAGAATATGGCGGTTGACACGATAGCCGGTGGCATAGTCCTGGCGCAGTTTGGCCATGACCTTGGTGGTGCCGGACAGAATGGCAACCAACGGCGCGCAGGGGCCGTGTCCGACCCAGAGGGATTGGGCTTGCAGCACCAGCCGGACGAAGGCGTCGGGGTCGCACAGGAATGCCGGGCTCATCATTCCGCTCATCAGCTTGGCCGGGGCGAGGATGCGCGGATCGGTCGCGTCCGGCCGACCTGCATCGGCGGCAAGGTCGCCGTCGATCCAGGTGCAAAGCGCATCCAGCCGCCGCCCCGTCTCCTCTGGCGTCGTCCGCACATGCAGTGGCATGCCAAGTTGCGCCAGCAGGTCAAAGCCGAGTGTCAACGACTCGGCTTGCCGACCGCGGTTGACCAGGCTCGATATCTGCAAATATGCCGGGTCCACCAGCATGAATGGGTCATCGCAGTCTCGCGCCAGTAGCGCATAGGCGGCGTCGGTGCCCTGTTGGTCGCCGAGGTTGTGGAGCGCCTGGTGCCAGCCACTGAGCAGGGTGAGCCGCAACGTTCGGTCGGCTTTGGCCGTCATCGGCTCGAACAACGCAACGGCAGCGGCCAGCAGGCGCTCGGCGGCCGTGTAGATGGATGAAGAGCTTGCCGTGGCGGCCGCTTTGCGAAGCAGTTCGACTGCCTGCCGTCGCTCGCCTTCCTCCTGAACGCAAGCGGTTGCCGGCAGGTACTGCTCGGCCGCTTTCGAGGCCCACTCAGGGCGCACCGCCAAACGTCGTGCAATGGCGAGGTGCAGTGCCGCCCGTCGATCTGGTTCGATCCCGTTATAGGCAGCTTGATGGACCCGGTCGTGCCGGAACCGCACGGTTTCGTGGGCACCGGCGGACAGCATCGTGCCGCCGGAAGACCACACCAACAACCCCTCTTCGAGCGGCGCCACCAGGGCCTCGCGCACGGCGACGCTGTCCAGCCCGCTCGCCGTGTCCAAAAGACCGAGTTCGACCTCGCCGCCCAGGCAGCCCATCACTGCGATCACCGTCGGGGCCGGCGCGGGCAGGCTCGCGATCCGGCTGGTCAGTACCGCCACCACGTCGGTGCGGTCGGCGTGCCAGCGAATGGCCGCGTCGTCCCATTCCCACCCATTATCGCCCTGAATGAGCGCCCCGCTCCGTCGGAGCCCGTTCACGAGTTCTATGGTGTCGAACGGGTTGCCATCGGTTTGGGCACCGATCGACTCGGCCAACCGCGCGGCGTCGGCTGCCGGCAGGCGCAGCATCTCGCCCAACAGGGTGGCGATGTGGGCGGGCCAGAGGTTCGACAGGCGCAGCAGCCCAGATGACGACTGGCGCAAATCCAGTCGGGCGATCAACTGGGCGAGCGGATGGGCGACCCCAACCTCGGCCGGGCGATAGGCGCCGATGACGAATAACCCGGGAATGCCGCTCGCAAGAAACGTCTCGAACAACTCGATGGTGATCGGATCCGCCCATTGCAGGTCGTCGAGGACCATCACCACCGGCCGGTTCGACGATGCGATGGCGCGCAGCAATGCTAGCGCAAACGCCACCCCCCTGGCCCGGATGCGGCCGGAATCGGCGGGCGGCATCGGGGGCTGCGGCCCTAGGAGTGCCAAAAACTCGGGCGCCAACGCGGTCGCCATTCCGGCATTGTCGCCGAGCGCCGCGAGGATGCGAGTCCGCTCCGTGGCAACCTCTGTCGGCGACTGGGCAAGCAGCATGCGGCCCAAGCCGCGGACAGCTTGCGTGATCGGGCCTGCGGCCGCGTCGTGGCGGAATTGATCGACCTTGCCGTAGACGAACCAGCCGCGCCGCGCGGTGACGATCGGTCGTAATTCCTCGATCAGGGCCGTCTTGCCGACGCCAGGCGCGCCAGCCACCAGGATGCCGCCGCCATCCCCATCCCCATCCCCATCATCATCCCTCTGGGCGGCGGTCTCGAAGGCACGTCGTATTGTCGCGAACTCCGGGCCTCGCCCGATCAACCGTGGGGTTGCGAGCTGGCGCGGGAAGTCGCGCTCGCACAGCGGAAACGACCCGTGCTGCCCGCGTGCCAGTGCCGCGCAGAGCCGCGTCAGATCATGGGCCAGGCCCTCGGCGCTCTGATAGCGGCGGTCTGGCTCCTTCTCCAGCAGGCGCATGATGATATCCGACAGTCCGATCGGTATGGTCGGATCGATCGAAACGGGAGGGACCGGCACTGTCGCCAGATGGTCGCGGATGATCTGAAGCGGGTCGTCGCTGCGGAACGGCAGTTCGCCGATGACCAGTTCATAAAGCGTGATGCCGAGCGCGTACAGATCGGAGCGCTGATCAATCGGGCGCGCCATTCGCCCGGTCTGCTCGGGGGCAAGATAACCGAGCGTTCCGGTGATCTCGCTATGATGGGTGAAGCTTGGACGCTCCTCGGCGAACGTGGTGGCCAGGTCAAAATCGATCAGCACCGGCCGCCTTGTCTCACCCTGCAGCAGGATGTTGCTCGGATTGATGTCCTTGTGCAGTACGCCGAGCCGATGGATCTCGGCCAGGATCCGCGCCAGACGTTGGCCGATTGCGGCGACTTCGGCCGCGACGATGCGCCGACCGGCATGCGATGTGTGCAGCGGCACGCCGCCATCGTCCTCGAAGATGAGCAGGCCTTCTGTCGCCGCATCGACGGCGAGTGCCGGCACGCCTTCGATCCCAGCGAGGCGTTCGAGGATGCGCTTCTCGTGCAGCAGCCGGGCGATGGCGACTGGGCCTCGGGGTTGCTTGCAGATGACCATCCGGCCGAGGTTGGGAAAATGGCAGCGATACACCAGGCTGCGGTCGCTTTGGTGGATGATCGTACGCGTCTCGATGCTGGCGTGCCGGTCAATTCCCTGCACCTCGAGCACGGCCGTCATGCCCGGGCACTCGGGCAGCAAAACCAAGCCGGTCCGGCCTTCTCGCGACAGCTCCGATACAACATCTGGCCAATGAGCTGGCTGAGTTCTGTCCGGGGCAATGCGATGGACATGCGTTCGATTCGCTCCAGAGACGCCTGACAGACGACATGCCTTGCGAGGCACGATCGCTCAGCGGGCCCGATAATTTTCCGGCACCAAACCGGCTTTGGATTAATGCAGTGTCAACAAAGCGTGGATTTCAGCCCTGCGTGGCGGACAGTGCTGCCCGGTTCGCTCGACCGGTTTGTGTCGACGCTCCAGTCACCGGGGCGGTGCCGGCGCGGTCGGTTGCGTGCACCGATGCACGTTCGGCGCGCTGCATTGCACGGATCTCAGATTTCGCGACGACCGGGTGATGGTGTCAGTCGGTCTCGAGGCGCGACCGCCCTTTCCAAAAGGCCACGTGCTGGAGCAGGGTGACTGGTCGCTGCTCGACCCCGTACGGGCCCGTAATCCTTTCTGGCGCCCAGTGTCCCAGGGGCGGATGTCGTAGGGGCGGATGCCGTAGGGGCTGCGGCGCAAGATGACGGCCGGGCCACAGGGACGCCATTGCAGCGCTGGACGTATTCTACCCAACAGTAGATAATCGGACCGGTGAGTATGGTTCGCCCAGACCAGAGGCGCCGCGCGCCGCCCGCACAGGTACCTGGCGGGACTGACAAGAGAAGGATTGAGAGAGGATGAACGACGTTTCGCATCGCCGAACAGGCACAGTTGACACGACAACCGAACTCGACGCTCTCGTCATTGGCGCAGGCTTCGCAGGGCTCTACCAGTTGCTCTGCCTTCGAGACCGCCTCGGTCTGTCCGTCAGGGCGCTGGAAGCAGGCGGCGGAGTTGGCGGCACCTGGTATTGGAATCGCTATCCTGGCGCGCGATGCGATTCCGAGAGCCACGTCTATTGGTACACATTTTCCTCCGAGCTGATGCGGGAGTGGGAGTGGTCCGAGCGCTATCCCGGCCAAGCTGAAATATTACGATATCTGAACGTCGTCGCCGACAAGTTTGACCTGAAGCGCGACATTCAGTTCAACAGCCGGGTGACGTCCGCGCAGTACGACGAGGCGGCCAACCGCTGGCGCGTGCGCACCGAACACGGCGAGACATTCATCGTGAGGTTTCTCGTCACGGCCGTCGGCTGCCTTTCTACCGCGAACGTACCCAGGATTCCTGGCCTGCAGGATTTCAAGGGTGACTGGTACCACACCGGCCAGTGGCCGCACGGCGGCGTGGATTTCACCGGCAAGCGTGTCGGCATGATCGGCACCGGGTCAACCGGGATTCAGGCCGCGCCGGTGATTGCCGCGCAGGCCCGGCATCTGACGGTATTTCAGCGTACCGCGAACTATTCGGTGCCCGCACGCAACGTGCCGTTGACGCCGGAGTTCAAGCAATACATCAAGCAGAATGCACCGGAAATACGTGCGACGACGCATCAAACCTACAATGGGATGGCGTTCAAGGTCGAGGATCGCAAAGCGGTCGAAACGTCGCCGGCGGAGCGCGAGACGATCTACGAGGCGGCGTGGCAGCGCGGTGGGTTGCAGTTCCGTGCGGTATTCCAGGACATGCTGGTCAGCAAGGAGGCGAACGACACGGCGGCGGATTTCATCAAGCGCAAGATCCGCTCGATCGTGAAGGATCCCAGGACCGCTGCGATCCTGTCGGACATCGACCACCCCTATGCGGCCAAGCGTCCGCCGATCGATACCGATTATTTCGAGACCTACAATCGACCCAACGTCTCGTTGGTCGACGTGAAAGCCGCACCCATCCTGCGGATTTCGGAGGCGGGGATTTGCACGGCTGAGACCGAGTATCCCGTGGACGTCATCGTCTTCGCGACCGGCTTCGACGCGATGACCGGTCCGCTGCTGCGCATGAACATTCGCGGGCGGCACGGCGCCGCCCTGAAGGATGTGTGGGAAGCAGGGCCGCGCAACTACCTGGGCCTGCAGGTCGCCGGTTTCCCGAACTTGTTCACCATCACAGGCCCTGGCAGCCCGTCGGTTCTATGCAACATGCCGGTGGCAATCGAGCAGCACGCCGATTGGATTACCGATTGCATTGATCACATGCGTACAAAGGGGCTGGAACGGATCGAGGCGCTGCCCCAGGCGGTTGAGAAATGGGTGGCCGAGGTCAATGAGGTCGCCAGCCGAACGCTGCTGCCGATGGCAAAGCATTCCTGGTACCTCGGGGCCAATATCCCGGGCAAGCCCCGCGTGTTCATGCCATACGCAGGCGGAATGGTCCGGTACCGTGAGATTTGCCAGGACGTGGCTGCGCGGGACTACGAAGGCTTCGCTTTGTCATAGCCCAGGGGAAGGCGCGGCCGGCGAAAGTCGAGCGCGCGAAGATGAGTAGCGCAATTCCGGATCACATCATGGGATGGGCGTGAACTTCAGGTCCTTGAGGGGCACAACCTTGTCTGTGACGCACCATCTTGAATTCGGTATTTGGACCCAGCCATTTGTCCCACAGTTGATTGATCTCACCGGCACTGTCCATCGCCAGCAGCGTTTCGTTGATCTTGGCGAGCAGCGCCGGCTCGTCCTGTCTTCATCCCCACGCAGATCGGCTCCAAGAGCATCGGGTCCTGGATCATCTTGAGCGCGACGCCATGGGTCTGGGACTCGCTGACCAGCTTTGTAATAGTCATCGTGTTGGCAACCATGCCGGCGGCCTTGTTCTGCTCGACGGCCATGAAAACCGAGCCGGTATCCTGGAACGTCAGCGGATCCGAGCCATTGAGCTTGACGGCAAGTTCGGAAGTCGAACCCTTGGCGGCGGCCAAACGCTTGGCCTTGAACTCGGCCGGAGTGGTGCCGGGATCACTTGCCCTGACCGCAAGCATCTCCTTGGCGATGTAATAGGGGTCGCTGAACTGGATCTGCTCGGCGCGGCCCAGAGTATATGCCAGATTGGCGATCGTGACATCGACCCGCCCGAGTTTGACCTCGGGGACGCGGCCTTCGACCGACAGCGGCGTGATCTTGGGCGTCACACTCAGCCGCTTGGCGATTGCCGTACACAGATCAACGTCGAAGCCGACCATTTCGCGCGTCTTCGGGTCGGGCGCGGCAAAGGGCGGGACATCGGCGAAGGTGCCGCAACGCAATTCCTTGCGCTGCAGGATATCCTGCAACTGATCGGCCCGGGCGGGCATCGACAATATGGTCATCGACAAGATGGGCATGCCCAAGACGGCGAGTGCAGCCGCCGCAACGGCCAGTCGGCGAGCGAGTTTTCTAAAGGCCACGATGGGTCTCCACTGATGGATGAGCCGCAAGTGATGGTTGAACGGCACGGAACGTTATCGGGACCGCAGGTCCGACAGGAACCTCTGGGCGCGCGGATGGCTCGGAGCGCCGAAGAAAGCGTCTGGCGGCGCGGTCTCCAGGATCTGGCCCGCATCCATGAACCAGACGCGATCGGCGACATCGCGCGCGAAGTTCATTTCGTGAGTCACGCACATCATGGTCATGCCATCATTAGCCAGACCACGCATGACGCTGAGAACCTCGCCGACCATCTCGGGGTCGAGCGCGCTGGTCGGCTCATCGAACAGCATAACCGGCGGCTCCATGGCGAGCGCCCGGGCGATCGCGACCCGCTGCTGCTGTCCGCCGGACAGTTGCGCCGGATAAGACTGGGCGCGGCTGGCAAGCCCCACCCGTTCCAACAGCGCCATCGCCCGATCGCGTGCCTCCGCGCGTCCAATGCCGTTTACCCGATGCGGCGACAGCACGACGTTGTCGAGCGCCGAAAGATGCGGGAACAGATTGAAGCTCTGGAACACGAAGCCGATATGGCTCCGCAGCCTGTTGAGTTGCGCGCCGCTCATCTTCGCGTGGGCGTTCTGGCCGTTGAACAACACCTCGCCCGACTGAATTTCCTCAAGTCGGTTGACGGTGCGGATCAATGTGGACTTACCCGAACCCGAAGGGCCGCAGACAACGACGACCTCGCCCTTGCTGACCTCGGCGTTAATGTCCGTTAGCGCGCGATAGGCGCCGTACCATTTGTTGACATTACAGAACCGTATCACGCGCGCACCTCGCTCATGACATCGCTACCACCAATACCGGGCCGGCGCGCCTTGTGGCGATGCCGCGTTCCAGGACGGACGTGAGCCAGGTCAGGCTGAAGCAGATGACGTAGTATGTAAGGGCGAGAATCAGGAAGACTTCGAACGGTTTGGTCAGCAGTTGGTTATTGATCTGATTGGCCGCAAACGTCAGTTCCGGCACGTTGATCACATAACCCAAAGTCGTATCTTTTATGGTAGATACGAATTGGCTGAGGATGCTCGGCAGCATGTTGTAAAGCGCCTGCGGCAGAATCACGAACCAAATGGCGCGCGGATAACTGTGGCCAAGGGCGCGGGCGGCGTCCATCTGCCCTGCCGGCAATGCCTCGATGCCGGCACGGACCACCTCGCTGAGGAACGCACCTTCGTAGAGCACAAGAGTGCACAGCATTGTCGTGAAGCCCGGAATGCTGGTGCCGATCAGCAGCGGAAGCAGGAAATATACCCAGAAGATGATCATCAGCAGCGGTACGCCGCGCACGCCATAGACCAGCACTGTCGCCGGAATCCGCAACACCCGCTGGTGGGAAAGTCGTGCCAGCGCCACCAGCACGCTCAGTGGAAACGCCAGCGCAATACCGAGCACGGACAAAATGAGTGTCGCCGCGAGGCCGCCCAGAGGTCCGTTCGGATACTGGCCAATCAGCAGCAGCAGCCAGTTATCCCGGACGATCGCGATGGCGTCGCCGAGCATCTCTCAGCGCGCCCCAGCGAGATTGGCACGCCGGCTTAGTTGCGCACCCACCGCCATGATGAGCAGTGAACAGACGAGGTAGAGGATGGTCGCCAGCAGGTAGGTTTCGAAGGTACGAAAACTCTCATTCTCGACCTCCCTCACCGCACCGGTCAGTTCCACGACGCCGATGGCCATTGCCAGGCTGCTGTTCTTGAACAGCGATACCGTGTGGTTCACCAGCGCCGGCATCGAGTTGCGCAGTGCCTGCGGCATCAGTACGAAACGCATGGCGCCGATATAACCGTGCCCTAGCGCCCGCGCCGCCTCCGCCTGTCCCCGCCCAACTGTGCGTATGCCCGAGCGCAAATCCTCGCTGAAATACGCCGCCTGGCACAAACCGAGCGCGATGATCGCGAAGATTACCTCGCCATGGTGTTCCCCCAGCCAGCCCTGCAGGCCATTTGGAAGCAGGCTCGAAATGCCGAAATACCACAGCATCAACTGCACGAGCGTGGGGACGTTGCGGTGATAGGAGATGTAGGCCGCGACAGCGCCGTCGGCCACCCGGCTCGGCGTCAATCGGACAAGAAGCAGCGCGATGCCCAGGGCCATCGCCAGCAGCCAGGACCCAACGGCGACAATCACGGTCATCGCCATGCCCTCGGCGAGCATGGCACGAAACTCCGGGTTCAGCAGGATCGCCGCAAGGTCAAAGCCCTTCATGGCGTTGCCCGAACGGTCATGTCGTATCCGGCAACGAGATATCGCCCGGGCGGGCGGTCGACAAACCGCCAGGCACTTGCAACGTCGGCGTGATCTCCATGTGGCCGATATTGACCGCGACAGGGGCCGCGATCGCGAAAGCAATCGCATCGGCGATATCCGCTGCCTCCGGCAGCTCGAAGCCGCGGACGAACCGCTCGTAAGTCTCGGGGGAATCGCCGTGCACATGGGCGAAGATGTCGGTGGCGACCCGCCCGGGACAGATTTCGGTCACCCGCACGCGGCGCCCGAACGCATCGATCCGCAACTGGCGCGACAGCATGCTGATCGCGGCTTTGGTGGCGTGGTAGGTGGAGTTGCCACCAAAGTTATAGGCGCCCGCGATCGAACTGATATTGATGACGTGGCCGCGGTCGCGCGACACCATGCCCGGTACCACGAGCCGGCAGAGATGCAGCACCGCGCGCAGATTGACATCGACCAGCAGGTCGATGTCGTCGGCCGTCGCCTTCAGGAACGGCGGCGGGCGGTCTACTCCGGCGCTGTTGACCAGGATGTCGAACGCTATTTTCCCGGTCAGCTCGGCGATGGCGGGAAGGTCGGTCACATCCATTGGATGCGCGACGCAGCCGGTACGCGCGGCCAACGCGTTGAGCGCTTCGGCGTTGCGCGCAACGGCGTGAACCTCGATCCCCTCGCGCCGCAACCGCTCGACAACAGCAGCGCCGATCCCGGACGAAGCGCCAGTGACAAGGGCGGTGCGGTAATCCGAGAAGGGCATCAGGGTCCCCGCGAGGTTCGCTATGACGCTATCGATCGGACCATAGGCGCGCAAAGACGGATTGGCTGTGGTGGTATAAGGGACGCTTATGATTCCGGTGGGCGGTTCGCATGTCAGGCGGACTGCTTTGAGACAGGAACGATCCGGCCGCCGCCACGCTCGATCTCGCGGCGGATGGCGCGCGCGAGTTGCAGTGATCCCGCGGTGTCGCCATGCAGCAGGATGCTGCGCGGCCGCATGGCCAATGCCTTGCCGCTATATGTGATGACGGTTCCGTCGCCGAGCATTCGCCGGACCCGCTCCTGCACCAGCCCAGGGTCGTGAATAATCGCTTCAGGCAGCTTGCGTGGCACGAGCAGCCCCTCGTCATCATAAGCGCGGTCGGCGAGGAAGGTGGTGATCACGCGCAGCCCGGCCTGTGCCGCCGTGTCCTCGATGGCGCGGCTGCTTGAAGACACGATCGTGAGCCTGGGATCGAATGCAGCCACCGCCCGCACCAGCGGTCCAGCCAGCGCCGCGTCGCCGGCGGCCATGTTGCCCAGGGCTCCGTGGAAGCTCATGTGGGTCATGCGATGCCCGGCCGCACGGGCGATGCCGTCGAGCGCGCCAAGCTGGTAGATCACCATCGCCGCGAGTTCCGCGATGTCGATCTGCATCACGCGCCGGCCGAAGCCCTGCCGATCGGGAAAGCCCACGTGCGCACCGATATCCACACCGCCCGCCAGTGCCCGCCGAACGGTGCGATCCATGATGAGCGGGTCGCCGGCATGAAACCCGCAGGCGACATTGGCCGAGGACACCACGTCGAGCAGCGCCTCATCGTCGCCGACGCGCCATGCACCGTAGCCTTCCGCGAGATCGGCGTTGAGATCGATTTCCATGTTGTGACCTATTCGGGGATTGGGTGAAGTGCGACGAGTTCGGTGCCGAAGCCAACGGCCGTGCCGTGTTGCACCCGCATGCTGGCGACAATGCCCGGCACGGGTGCCGCCACCGGCAACAGGAGCGTGCCGATTTTCAGCAGGCCGAGCGGCTGATGCGCGTCCACCCGGGCGCCGGTCCGCACCAGTGGGGCGTCGTGCAGGGGATGACGGTGCAGGAAGATGCCGACGCTCTGGGCCGTGACCACGACGCTGTTGGGGTCAGCTTGCGGCGGCTCTGCAATGTGCATCACGCCGCCGTGGTCCTGCCGCAGCCGCAGATAGCCAGCGGGCCCGCGCAGCTCCAACTCGGCGATATCGGTCGCCGCCAGCCAGGCCGATATACGATCGATATGCGTGAAGGGCATGCCCATCACCTGCCGGAGCGCAGGCGATGAAGCCCGGTCAGGCGGCCCACTTCCTCCAGCCACCGGTTGGTCTGATCGCGCGCAGCCAGCGCGTCCTGCCATGAGCACTCGACGAAGCGGATACGGCTGCCAATGGGTGCCTGGCCCAGGCGCCACATGTCCGCCTCGATCACCGTCCCGATCTTGGGGTAGCCGCCGGACGGCTGCGCATCGCGCATCTGAATGATCGGCTGGCCGCCGTGCGGCACCTGGATCACGCCCGGCACGATACCATGCGACCGCAGCTCGATCCGGGCCTCCGGCTCCAGCGTGGGACCGGCCAGCCGATATCCGTAGCGATTGCTGTCCGGCGTGATCTTCCAGGCCTCGCCCCAGAAGGCCTCGCGCGACGCCCGCGTGTAGCGCGTGTATTCGGCGGCAGGCAGCACCCGGATGGCTGGCAGACCGTCACGGCTGAGCGGCAGCGCTAGCGCCGGCGGCATTACGCCGAACCCGGTCAGGCGCGCGCCAGCGCCAGGCGCGCCAGCGCGCAGCCGGTCTCCCTGGCGCAGCGCCCTGCCTTCGTGCCCGCCGAAAGCACCGCGCAACTGAGTGCTGCGCGAGCCGAGCACCACTGGCACGTCGACGCCACCGGCGAGACACAGATAGGCGCGGCTGCCGCGCCAACTGCCTTCCCTGCCGAAACCTATTGCCGGCAAGCCGAGACGCAACGTTTGCCCAGCCGCCGCCTGACCGGACCACCAGGGTGGCAGTGGTTGATCGTCAAGCCGCGCCGCGCAATCCGCGCCGGTCAGCGCGAAGGCGCAGGGTTCATCGAAGCGCACCTGGAAGGGAAATACCTGTACCTCGATGGCTGCATCACCCAGGTCGTTGGCCAAAAGCAGGTTGCCGGCCGCCAGCGCGAGCGGGTCCATCGCGCCTGACGTGCCCACCCCCCAGGTCAGCACGCCGGTCCTTCCAAGGTCCTGCACGGTCGTGAGCGCGCTGTCCGACAGGATCTCGATCATCGGATCACACGCTCGGCCGTGAAGCGTATGCTGTCACCCGGCCGGAACAGGGCCGGGGGGTCCTGCTGCGGATCGAAGAAGCACGGCGTGGTTCCGCCGATGGTGTTCCATCCGCTCGGCCCGTCCGAGGCCGACACCCCGGTCTGGCCGCCGCCGATCGAGACGGACCCACCGGGGATGCTGAGCACCGGCACATTGCGCCGTGGCGCGGCAATCCGCGGGTCCATGCCACCGAGGTAGCAGAAGCCCGGATGGCTGCCGAGCGCGTACACCGGGTACACCGGCGCCGTGTGGAGCGCCACGATGTCGTCGACGCTGAGCCCGGTATGGGCGACGACGTCGTGCAGATGCGGACCGGCCGTGCCGCCGTAGGTGACCGGCAGGTCAATCAGGCGCCCCTGCAATGGCAACGGCACGGCAGCGCTCCAGGCGGCGAGCAAGCGCGATTCCATGTCGTGGAGGCACAGGGGCGGGCGAGCGAAGGTCAGCATCAGGTTGTTCAGACCCGGCACGGCCTCGCGCACTTCGGGCCAGCTCCTGGCTTCCGCCGAAAGCGCCCAAATGCGTTGCTGCGTCGGTAGATCCGTCTCGCCCGGCGCGTCGAACAGCATTGCGCTGGTGCCGAGCAGGCTGATCGCGGGGGCGGCGAGGCTCATACCGCACCCCTCGGCCCCAGCCAGCGTTCCAGATGACGAATATCCACGCCGCCGGCGGTGAAACCGTCGTCCCGCACCAGCTTCCGGTGCAGGCTGAGGTTGGTCTCGATCCCTCCGACCCGCATTTCATCGAGCGCGACGCGGAGGCGCGCCAGTGCGTCCGGGCGCGTCGCGCCGTGGACGATCAGCTTGGCTAACAGCGAGTCATAATGCGGCGTGACGACGTAGCCGCGTCCGGCATGACTATCCACGCGCACGCCTGGCCCGCCGGGAAGTTCCCAATCCGTGATACGTCCGGGCGAGGGTGCGAAGGTTTCGGGGTTCTCGGCGTTGACGCGGCACTCGAACGCATGGCCCCGCCAGGCGATGTCCCCCTGCACCATCGCCAATTTTTCGCCGCGCGCCACGCGGATCTGCTGCTGCACAAGGTCGATGCCGGTGATCATCTCCGTAACGGTATGCTCGACCTGCACCCGCGTGTTCATTTCGATGAAGTAGAACGCTCCGTCCTCGACCAGGAATTCGAAGGTGCCGAGGCCACGATAGCCGATCTGCCGACAGGCATCGGCACAGCGCGCGCCGATACCGGCGATCACCTCGGGCGCGATTCCGGGCGCCGGGGCTTCCTCCAACACTTTCTGATGGCGGCGCTGCAATGAGCAATCTCGGCTGCCGAGCCACAGTGCCGTGCCATGATGATCGGCGAGGATCTGGATTTCCACGTGGCGAGGCTGGCTCAGGAATTTTTCGAGATAGACCTTGCCATTGCCGAACGCCTGTCTGGCTTCCTCGCTTGTCAGCGCCACGGCCTCGTGCAATGCCGCGTCGTTGCGGACGATCCGCATCCCGCGCCCACCGCCGCCACCCGCTGCCTTGATGATGACGGGATAGCCGATCGCACGTGCCAGATCTTGTAACGTTCCGGGATCGTCGGGCAACGCCGTGTCTGGTCCCGGCACGCAGGGTACGCCCGCCGCGCGCATGGCGCGCTTGGCCGCCACCTTGTCGCCCATCGTGCGGATCGAGTTCGCGCTGGGCCCGATGAAGGTGAGGCCGGCCGCCTCGACGCGCGCGGCAAAGTCCGCGTTTTCGGACAGGAAGCCGTAGCCCGGATGGATAGCTTGCGCGCCGCTCACTTCGGCGGCGAACAGGATTGCGGCCTCGTCCAGGTAGCTCCGGCTCGCCGCCGGCGGCCCGATGCATAGCGCCACATCGGCACGGCCGACGTACGGCGCATCGCGATCTGCCTCGGAGAAAACCGCGACCGTGCGCAACCCCAGGGCGCGGCAGGCGCGCTGAACGCGAAGTGCGATTTCGCCACGATTGGCGATCAGAACGGTCTCGAACCGAGCGTAGGTCATACGATCCGCATCAGCGTCTGTCCGGCCTCGACCTCGCTTCCCGAGGTCACCAGCACGGCCACGATCGTACCGGCGCGTTCGGCGCGCACCGAGATGAAGACTTTCATTGCCTCAATGAGGCACACCGTATCGCCGGCCTCGACAGTCTGCCCGGTCAGCACGAAGGGCGGCGCATCCGGGGAGGGCCGCAAGTGCACGAGACCCGGCAAGGGCGACCGCAGGTCCGCCCCGGCCGAGGCGGACGCCTCGTCCTGCGCAGGCGGCGGATGGTCAGATGTGGGTTGATCGGATGTGGGCTGGTGAGGCGCCTGGGGTTGGTGCCTGCCGGTCATGGTCGGTGACCGGGCACGGCCGGTGTCGCGGGTCAGCCGGATCGTCCAGCCGTTCTCGCTGTACTCCATGTCCGAGAGGTCGGAGGCAGCCATCATCTCGATGAGTGCCTTGATGTTATTCAGGTCCATGAGCCCTGAATGCGGATGAGGACCGCCACACCGGCTATTTCCATGGGCGGCGACGCTATCGGTGCGCGAGGATGCGCGCCAAGACTGAATGTTTTTGCCCCGATAAGGCAG
This sequence comes from uncultured Alphaproteobacteria bacterium, assembly GCA_963826975.1. Classification (GTDB taxonomy): domain Bacteria; phylum Pseudomonadota; class Alphaproteobacteria; order Acetobacterales; family Acetobacteraceae; genus Palsa-883. The sequence continues at coordinate 131,192 of CAWGZJ010000007.1, forward strand.
CCTTATGGCTGTGGGTTCTTGCCACCTTCCTCTGTCCCGAGCAGGTTGCCGGGCAACCCGGCAACCAACTCCAACAGAATACCCCTGATCGCTCTCGCCGGTTCCGAGAGCGGCAGATGGTCCGACTGGCACAAGGCCAAGGGAGCCTCGATCAGCGGATCGACGATCCGGCATTGCCAGGCACTGCAGGAGCCAACGATCTGGCGCGCCATCAATTCCGGCAGGATGGTGGCGCCCAGGCCTTCGGCGATAACCGCGGTGATCGTGCTCGCGGACTCCACCTCGGCCACCACCCGTGGCGTCATGCCGGCGCCGGCGAATGCCTCGTCGACCATCCGGCGCACCACGTTGTACGGGCGCGCCAGATACAGGTCCATCTCTCCCAACATGCGCAGCGGCACTTGTTCGGGCGGCGCCAGCATCGTCTCTGGCCCGACGACGAACAACTGTTCTTTCAGCAGCGGAAGAAACGACAGCCCGTGTGTCGGTGTCTTGCCGCCGTAGAGCACCGCGAGGTCCATCCGACCGTTCATGATGAGTTCGGACAGCGTGGTGCCGTAGGTCTCGTTCAAATAGAGGAGGATGCCCGGGTGGCGCATACGAACCGCACGCAACAGCGGCAGCGCCAGACCCGCCGCCGCGGTGCCAGGCGCCAGGCCAACGGACACGGCACCCGACAGGCCCTTGGTCGCCGCCATCATTTCGACACGCGCCTGTTCGCACTGGCGCAGGATCAGTTGGGCATGACCGTACAGCACCCTGCCGGCCTCGGTCGGCGTCACGCCGCGCTTGGTGCGCAGCAGCAATTGCTGCCGGACTTCCCCCTCCAGCGTCGCCAGTTGCTGGCTCAGCGCCGGCTGTGCGACGTGCAGGATATCGGCCGCCTGGGTAAGGCTGCCGATGTCGACGATTTTCACAAAGTATTGCAGGCGCCTGAGGTTCATCGCACTGCCTCCCGCACCGCAACCGCGCCGGTTACGGCAATACGGGATGTACCACGGATCGGCGCCATCCATAAGACTTGCCTATAAAGGCAGATCGAACTCGTCTTGGCCATCGGCATTCGGGGCATCTAGCCTGGCGCGCTGTTGCCAAAGCTCAGGTCAGGTATCTCGTGAACTCTTCCCGCATCGCCGAGCGTATCAGACGTATCAAGCCATCACCCAGCACCGCTGCCGCCGACCGCGCCAACGAATTGCGTCGCCAGGGCAAGGACATCGTCAACCTTGCCGTCGGGGAGCCGGATTTCGATACGCCGCCGAACATCCGCGAGGCTGCCGCGCGCGCCATTGAGAGCGGCGCGACGCGCTATACCCTGATGGCCGGCACGCTGGAATTGCGGCAGGCGATTGCGGACAAGCTCGCGCGCGAGAATGGGCTGCACTACACGGCCCGTGAGATCATCGCGACAAACGGCGCCAAAAGCGGGATCTACAGCGCGCTGGCGATCTCGCTGGAACGGGGCGACGAGGTGATCATCCCCGCCCCCTACTGGGTCTCGTACCCCGACATGGTGCTGGCCAATGACGGCACGCCCGTCACCGTTGCCTGCCCGGAAAGCCAGGGTTTCAAGCTGACGCCGGCGCAACTGGCAGCGGCGATCACCCCCCGCACGCGCTGGCTGATCATCAACTCGCCGTCGAATCCCACGGGGGCGGCCTACACTGCCCGCGAGTATCGGGGCCTCGCCGAGGTGCTGGTGCGCCATCCCCATGTGCTCGTCATGACCGACGACATCTACGAGCACATCCGCTTCGACGGCCGGTCGACGCCGCATTTGCTCACCGTGGCCCCCGAACTGCGCGACCGGACATTGGCGATCAGCGGCGTGTCGAAGACCTATGCCATGACCGGATGGCGCATCGGCTGGGCGGCGGGCCCGCGCGACCTTATCCAGGCTCTCGATACGCTGTTGTCGCAATCCGCCGGCAATTGCTGCGCGGTCAGTCAGGCCGCCGCGGCCGCCGCTCTGAACGGCGATCAGAGTTTCGTTGCCGAATGTGTTGCAATCTATAAACAGCGCCGCGACCGAACCGCACAGCGCATCAACGCCATACCGGGCCTTGGCTGCGCCATGCCGGACGGGGCCTTCTACCTGTATGTCAACTGCAGCGGCCTGATTGGCAAGCATACGCGAACCGGCAAGCAACTCGACACGGATGGCGACGTGGTGATGTACTTGCTCGAACACGTGGGCGTCGCAGTAGTACCCGGTACCGCGTATGGACTGTCGCCCTATTTCCGCCTGTCGATTGCGACCGGCATCGACACCCTGTTGGAGGGCGCCGACCGGATTGCTCAGGCGGCCGCCGACCTGGTTTGACCGCACCAAATCCGGTTCAGCCGGGAAGTATAAAAGCTTTCGCCTTGGCATCGTAATCCGCATAGCCCAGGCTCGCGCGAAGCTCCGCGGGCGGCAAGGCGCTTGCAGCCTCCGCCTTTCCGGCAACCAGGGCCGCCAGCCCCGCCTTCATTCCGGCGGCGGCCGGTGAAAGCATGCCGGTCGGGTAGGTGCCAATCTTGAAGCCAAGCTCAGCGGCCTCGGTTTGCGACGGCGTCGCGCGCGGTGCGCCCGGGGAGAGGACGGCGAACGACGGCCGCCCTGCGGCGGCTGCTACGGCACGGTGGATTTCGTCGTTGTCGGCGGGAGAATCGAGAAACAGGATGTCGGCACCCTCCTGCACATACATCTCGATCCGCGCCACAGCCTCGTTGATGCCTTGGGTGGGCCGGCAGTCGGTTCGCGCGAGAATGAGGATGCCGGACTCCTTCGCCGCCTCCACCGCAGCGCGGATTTTCATACGCGCTTCCTCACGTGGCAGGCATGGCTTCCCGGCGGCGGTCAGCGCTCGCGGCGTTATCTTATCCTCGATCAGTATGGCGGCGGCGCCGGCTCGGCCATAAGCGCGAACGGTGCGCTGAACGTTCATGGCGTTTCCGTAACCATGATCGCCGTCGGCAAGCACCATCGTCTCCGGGGCCGCGCCACGCACCATGTTGAAGGAATCCAACATCTCGGCGAAGGATATGAGATCGAGATCAGGCCCCCCCAATCTGCTCGCCGCAACGCACGAACCTGAAAGAAACGCTGTTTCGAACCCGGCGGCGGCGGCCAGTTTGGCGCTGAGCCCATCCCATACCGCCGGCATCACAACAAAGCCGGGCCTGGCCAACAGTGCTCGCAGACGATCCGGGGGGTTCATAGCGTGGCTTTCACAGTCGTTCCTGATGTCTAGGGTAGGATCGTCGACAGCCCTGGGCAAGGGTCATGCCTCAGCTCACTACGGCGCAACCTGTGCATGACATCTGGTGGAGTTCGGACGGCGGTCGTGTCGCAGCGCGTCTCTCTAGTCTGGTTGCGTTATAAAATGCCCTCCGGTGAAATGATTGTCGAGATCGCCGACGCCGAGTTCGGACATTATGCAAGACCGGCCGTATCCCCGGGCATGGCCGGATCCCTGGCGCTCGGCCTTTTGCGGCTGACCGGCGATGCATTGCTGAACGCGCTGCAAGACCGGCTTTCGATCCGCGGCAAGCGACTGCCGCCCTCGCCGCCGGTCCGCCACCGCTGGCTCGGCCATCTGCACGACATTCGCGAAGAAGGTTTTGTCCGCTTCCACGCACGCTGCGTCGCGGAATACGGACCTCTTGTTTTGCTGCGTTTCGGACCACCGATCGTCGGACGCCGCTTTCTGCCGGTCGCCGACCCTGAAGTGGCGCGGCTGACCTTGACACAGGACCTGCAGCGCGGCTTTCCCCCAGGTACCGGCCCGATGCTGGTGTTCGGCGAAGACGCGGTGTTCTGTACCGGGGTGGACGATCCCGTGCACGCGCGCAGACAGCAGTTGATTGCGCGGCATATCACGGATGACATGCTGCGGGTTCACGCCGCGACCATGACGGAGCTCTGGCAGCCGGCCATCGACCACCTGGTTGCCGTCCCGCAGGGTTGCCGAAGTGTCGAGAGGTTCAACATCAACCCGGACCTGCTGTTCGTCACGCAACAGGTCGCGCTGCGCTGCTGGATGGGCATTGATCCAACGCCCATGGAAACCCTCGACACGCTGCGCCGGTACTTCGATACCGGCAGCCTGCTGAGCGAGATCCTGTTCGACACCTGGTATTTCGTGCATGCGAAGCGCCGCGTCGCAGCGCTTCGGAGCAGCTACGCGCCCCTGCTCGCACGCAGCCTGAACGCGATCCTGGCCGGCGGCGAGGCGGCCACGCCGCAGGTCCGGTTCATTGCGGAGTCGCTCGATGAGCTGGGCTGGGACCGCGGGCGATTGGCGGCGGATGACACGTACCGTGCGCAATTGTTGGCGGATCTGCGGTTCTATCAGCACCTGTTCACGGTCATGCTGCCGTCGATGGGATCAATCGGCGGAACGATCCTGTTCCTGATCCGCCAACTGGCCGCCGACGCAGCCACCCAGGATCTGCTGCGCAACGAACTGGCTTGTGCCGATCTCGTCGCCGACCTGCGCGCACCGCCGCTGACAGCCATGGCTCTGCGCGAATGCCTGCAACTGTACCCGCAGGCCGCAGGCATCACCCGTCTGCTGACGACACCGCGCAGTTACGGCGGCTACTTTGTGCCAAAGGGCGCGTATACGTTCACGCAATTGCACGCCCTGCACCGCAACCGGTGCCGCTACGCCGATCCCGAGCGGTTTGATCCGTCACGGGTTGTCAGCTCGACTGACGGAAGCTGGGCGGGCTTTTCGTTTGGGCCGATGGCTTGCACGGGGCGCGCCTTCGCGGAGTTGCAGATTGCCGTGGCACTCAAGGCATTGCTGACCCGCTACCGGTTGTCCGGCGATCCGGTCGATGGCGACGCGCACAACGATTATCGGGGGTCGGTCACGTTGCAGCCTGATCCGTTCACCATCACGTTCCACCTGCTGTGAATCTGCCTGCTGCTACCAGGCGCCTGATACCAACCGCCGAAATCGTTGACTCTTCCGGCGATTTCGGCGGTTGGTATCGCGCGCCTGGTTGCCCCATAGGAAACAGAGGGCGGCGGCGCGCCGAACAAAGAAACACACGAACGGTCATTCTTTATGACCGTTCGTGTGAAATGCCGAAGGACACCCTATGGGGCAACTGGCCGGAAAAGTCGCCATCATTACCGGAGCTGCGTCCGGCATCGGCGCGGCCTGCGCGCGTATTTTGGCGCAGGAGGGTGCGAAGCTGGTGCTGACCGATGTCGATCCGACAGGTGGGGAGCGCATCGCCCGCGAGGTCGACGGTGCTTTCATCCGGCACGACGTCACGAGCGAAGCAGGTTGGCCTGCGATCGCGGCGATGGCCGAGCAGCGCTTCGGCGGATTGCATATCCTGGTGACGAATGCGGGGATCGCCATCATGGGTCCGGTAACCGAGATGCCGTATGCGGTTTGGCGGCGACAGATGGCGGTGAATGTCGATGGCATGTTCCTTGCGGTGAAGCACTGCCTTCCCCTGATGCGTCGATGCGGCGGGGGCTCCATCATCATGATGTCGTCGGCCGCCGGACTGAACGGTGCGGCGGGACTCGCCGGCTACAGCGCGACGAAGGGCGCGGTGCGCTTGTTCGCCAAGTCGATGGCACTGGAGTGTGCGCAGGCACGGGACAACATCCGGGTGAACTCGGTGCATCCCGGTGTCATCGACACGCCGCGCTGGAATAGGCTCGCACCAGATGCCACTGCACCGCATGACGCAAAGTCGATCGCCGCTGCGCAGGTACCGCTTGGTGAGGTGGGTTTGGCAGACGATGTTGCGAAAGGCGTGCTGTTCCTCGCCTCCGACGCGTCGCGCTATATGACCGGATCGGAGCTGGTGATCGATGGCGGAATGACTGCTGGCCGTATCACGCCGTTGCTGGGATGAGCCGGGGTCTCTTTTTGATGCCGATTGACACGTTATTCTCGCGGCAGTCAGCAATCGGTGGGAACCACGGAGATAGCCGGTCCGTGGAATCGACCGGTCGAGGAAACCCGTTGAAACGGACGGTGACGTCGTGATTCCCTACCTGCTGGTGGACGGCGCCAGAGTCGCTCCAGAGACCAATACCAAGCCATGGCTGTGGTTCCGCCTGCGTTTCCCGGCCCGGGAGATACGGCTTATCTCCGGTGTCGGATCGCCGGCGGAACTCAACGGGTCGCATGACACCCGTCCGCTGGGCGTGCTTCTGCGCGGAATGCGTTGGACGCAAAGCGACATGGCGATCGACGTGCCGCTCGATTCGCCCAGCTTCATGGACGGCTTCCACGTCACAGAGATACATAATCCGCAATTCGGGCCGGTTCGCTGGACCACGGGCAATGCCGCCCTGCCGCCTGACCTGTTTCCACCGTGGCGGGGCGATGTGCTGCTGCATCTGTTGTGCGGCGAATGGACGGGCACCGCCCTTGAACCACCCCGCGATGGCGAGGCGGCCCTTTTGAGTGCGTTCGAGAGCCTGGGCGAAGACTGCGAGTTCGGGCTCATGCAACGGCGCTACCTGGTCGAACCGCCGCTCAGCCTTTTCCGATGGGGCGGGGCCCCCGTCGCAGCCCTGATCGAGGGCCTGGACAGCAACTTTGCCGGGCTGGCTGAACCCGAAACCACCGACCTGGTGTGGGACGGCACGGAGTATTTCCTTCGGACGCCTTTCGTGACGATTTACACGCAGTGCCTGGTCGAGCAGGACGAAGCCGGCCAGGCAGAAATTCTGCGCTGCGGACGTGCGACACTGCGCCTGCTGCGCCGCAAGCTGTTGAAGGACATTGCGGACGCGAAGCGCATTTTCGTGTTCAAGAGCCTGGATCGCGAGTTTGGCAAAGCCGAGATGTATCGGCTGCACGCCGCTTTGCGGCGCCTGGGGCCCGCCTGCGTGTTGTGTGTCAACGTGGCGCGCAGCGGCCAGCCCATTGGCCGGGCGGAATGCCTCGCTGCCGGGCTGTATGCCGGCTACCTGGACAGGTTCGTTATCCCGGACGGGCCGTTCGACCACTGGCTGACGATCTGCGCCGAGACCTTGGCATTGAACAGACGCGGTTGAACGAGGGGTCGCTTCATGCAGGACCAGATCGCATTCGACGCCGTCGCCGCGACAGTGCGCAAGGTTTGCCAGCAAGCGTTGCCGGGCCTGGCTCCGGACACGTACCTCGATGAGCTTCCGGGCATGGACAGCCTGCGGGTGTTGGATGTCGTTGCCATGATGGAGGAGCAGTTCGGTGTAGAGATCGACATTACCGCTTTGGATCGCATGTATCAGGTGCAAGACATCCTGCATGCAGTTCGTGCTGCCAAACGCGCGCCTGGGTAGCGCTGGCAGTGGCCTGGCAAGCCGGTCTACATCCTGATGATTTGCGCAGTGCCCGCGGCTCTGCAATCAAACCACGATGCGGAAGCCGAACCCCACGATGAGCCACGACATGGCCGGCGTCGCTTGCGACGGTGCCGGGCGCTGCGATGCGATTCGCGGCCTTCGGAGTTCCGCGCCGCTGTACGGCGGCCTGATCGCGGCCAATATTGGGGCCTGGATCTGGGCCTGGGCGGCGTTCCGTGAGCGTCCGGCGCTGCTCGGGATCGCTCTGCTGGCCTGGGTGTTCGGGCTTCGCCACGCGGTCGATGCCGACCACATCGCTGCCATCGATAACGTCGTCCGCAAGCTGATGCATGACGGGAAGCGTCCGCTAACGGCCGGGCTGTGGTTTTCGCTTGGCCACTCCACCATTGTCATCCTGGCGTCGCTGGCGATTGCCGCGACGGCCGCGGCCATACAGGGCCGGTTCGACGCCGCCAGGCAGGTCGGCGGCATCATCGGGACCGTCGTGTCGGCCGCGTTCCTGTTGGTCATTGCAGTCGCGAACCTGGCCATTCTGCGCGGTGTCTGGTGCCGTTTTCGGGAGGTGCGTCGAGGGGGAGATCTGGATGACGACGCGCTGGATCTGCTGCTTGCCGGGCGTGGGATGCTGGCGCGCCTGTTCCGCCCGTTGTTCCGCGCAATCACGGAAAGCTGGCACATGTATCCGCTGGGGTTCCTGTTCGGCCTGGGGTTCGATACGGCGACCGAAGTAGGTCTGCTGGGGATCTCGGCGACGCAGGCAGCACAGGGTATGTCGCCTTGGCAGGCAATGGTGTTTCCCGCGCTTTTCACCGCGGGCATGGCGCTGGTGGACACGACGGACAGCGTGCTGATGGTCGGCGCCTATGGCTGGGCCTTCACCAATCCGCTGCGCAAGCTGTGGTACAACCTGACGATAACCGCCGCCTCCGTGCTGATCGCCCTGCTGATCGGCGGCATCGAGGCGCTCGGGCTGATCGGCAGCCAACTCGCGTTGAGCGGGCCGTTCTGGAACGCTGTCGGGGCGCTGAACGATAGCATCGGCAATCTCGGGTTTGCCGTCGTCGGCATTTTCGTCCTGTGCTGGGCGGTCTCGGCGATCGTGTATCGCGTGAAGCGGTACGACCTTGTGGGGTCGGAGTTACCTTAGGTGGTATTTGCGGTCCGACCGCGGCTTGCGCTGTGATGTATACAAGTGTACAAAGTGTCTGGGACAGGAACGGATGGCATGCGCGCGAGCGAGCCGCAACGTATCGACCGCTTTGAAACGGCGCGGAACAAGGGCAACCGCCTCTACGAGCGCCTGTACGCCGACATCCTGACCGGCCGCTTGCGCCCGGGTGAAGTGCTGTCGGAGACCAGGATCGCCGATCAGCACGGCATCAGCCGCACGCCGGTGCGCGAGGTGTTTCAGCGCCTGGCCAAGGAAGGTCTGCTGCGTGTGGTGCCGCAGATCGGCACCTTCGTGGCACCTATCAGGCTCGCGGCCGTCAGCGCCAGCCAGTTCATTCGCGAGGCGTTGGAATGCCGCGCCGTCCGCCAGGCCGCCGAGCACGTCACGCGGACGCAGGTGGCTGAACTCCGCCGGCAGTTGGAAGAACAGAGCCGCGCCATCGCAGCCGACGATCACCTGGCTTTTTTCGCACTCGATGAGGCAATGCATCGGAATATCCTGATGATCGCCGGGCATCCCAAGGTGTGGGACCTGATTGCCTCGGTGAAGGCGCAGCTCGACCGGGTGCGGCATTTGTCGCTGGAAGACCGTGACTGGCTGGCGATGATCTTCCGGCAGCACCGTGAGATCGTGCGGCGCATCGCCGCCCGTGACGCTGCGGGAGCGGAACAAGCGATGCAGGCGCATCTGCGCACGGTGTTTGGTGCGATCGAACGCATCGCCGGGGCGCATGCCGAATTCTTCGAGCAGGAACTGGTACCGCAACCGGAACGGGAGATCGCGTGATGGAGCAGACCTGGCGCTGGTTCGGTCCCGATGACGCGATCGGCCTGGCGGAAATCCGCCAGACGGGTGCGACCGGCATCGTGACCGCGCTGCACCACATTCCGTATGGCGTGGTCTGGAGCCCCGACGAGATCGCCAAACGCAAGGCGACGATCGAGGCCGACGCAGCGCTGGGCCTGCGCTGGAGTGTGGTGGAGAGCCTGCCGATCGCCGAGCCGATCAAGCAGGGCGAAGGCGATCTTGCCCGCCTGTTCGACAACTATCGCCTGTCGTTGCGCAACCTGGCGGCACAGGGCGTGACGACCGTCTGCTACAATTTCATGCCGGTACTGGACTGGACGCGAACCGAGCTTGCCGCGCCGCTGCCGGGCGGCGGCACCGCGCTGCGGTTCAACGCGCACGAATACGCGGCGTTCGATTGTTTCATCCTGCAGCGCAAGGGCGCCGAGGCGGAGCAGTCGCCCGCAGTGCTGGCCCGCGCCCGCGCCTGGTTCGACGGGGCATCGGAAGGCGACAGGGACCGCCTGCTCGGCAACATCATGGCGGGTCTGCCGGGGGCGTATGACCGCTACGATGCGCCGGGCCTGCGCCGGATGCTGGATCGCTACGCCGACCTTGATGGCGATGGGCTGCGCGAGCACCTGGCGCGGTTCCTGCGCGAGGTGATCCCGACGGCCGAGGAAGTCGGCGTCCGCATGTGCATCCACCCCGACGATCCGCCGCGGCCGTTGTTCGGCCTGCCGCGCATCGTTTCGACTGCGGCGGATTTGGACTTCATCGTCGGTGCGGTGGACAGCGTGGCGAACGGTGTCACACTGTGCACCGGCTCGCTGGGCGCGCGCGCCGGAAACGATCTACCGGCGATAGCGGAACGTTTCGCTGGCAGTATTCATTTTGCCCATTTGCGCAATGTGGTGAAGGAGCCGGACGGTTCGTTCATGGAAGCCGATCATCTTGGTGGAGACGTCGACATGGTCGGCGTGGTTGCGGCGCTGCTGCGTGAGCAGGCGCGCCGGCACGCTGCGGGCGATGCCGCCTGGCGGATTCCGTTCCGCCCGGACCACGGTCACGAGCTGCTGGATGATGCGCGCCGCAAGACGCATCCGGGCTATCCGCTGATCGGGCGCATGCGGGGCCTGGCCGAATTGCGCGGCGTGATGACCGCGGTCGCCGCGATCAACACACTGCCGCTGTGACGTGACTTCCGTGCGCCGGTTCCGCCGCGATGCGCTTGCCGGACTGCCGGACGCGGTGCGGCGCCCGGACTTCGATCCGGCTACGATCGGGACGGGCATCGTGCACCTGGGTATCGGCGCTTTCGCGCGCGCGCATCTGGCCTGCTACACACAGCCATTGTTACGGAACGATCCGGGCTGGGGGATTCTGGGCGTCAGCCTGCGCCGGGCGGACACCCACGACGCGCTGGCGGCGCAGGATTTTCTTTATACCTGCGCCGAGCAGGACGGCGCGGGCGAACGGCTGACTGTCATGGCGGCGCTGACCGGCGTGCTGGTCGCGCCGCGGGCGCCGGGCGCCGTGCTGGCGCGGCTCGCGGACCCGGCGGTGCGCATCGTTACGCTGACGGTCACCGAGAAGGGCTATTACCGCGCCGACGCGAGCGGCGGGTTGGATGTGGACGATCCGGCGATTCGACGCGACCTTGCGAGTGCTGACGCGCCGGGTACGGTGCCCGGGCTGCTGGTCGCCGCGCTGCGTCTGCGGCGGGCGGCGGGCGTGCCACCTTTCACCGTGCTGTCCTGCGACAACCTGCCGGAGAACGGCAGCTCCACGCGTCGGGTGGTGACGGAGTTTGCCGAATGCCTCGATCCGGCGCTGGGGCGCTTCATCACCGATGCGGTGGCTTTCCCGAGCTGCATGGTGGACCGCATCGTTCCCGCAACGACCGACACGGACCGGGCGCGGATCGACGCGGCACTGGGCGCCGAGGACCGTTGGCCGGTGGTCTGCGAGCCCTTCACGCAATGGGTGATCGAGGATCGCTTTCCGCTCGGACGTCCCGCCTGGGAAAACACCGGGGCGGAGCTGGTCGATGATGTTCGGCCGTATGAGGAAATGAAGCTCCGGCTGCTTAATGGCAGCCATTCGAGCATTGCCTACCTGGGGCAACTGGCGGGCTGGCAGACGGTGGCCGAGGCGATCGCCGAGCCGGCACTCGCCGCACATATTTCAGCGCTGATGCGGGAGATTGCGACCACGCTGCATCTGCCGGCGGCGGTCGATCTGGCCGCGTATCGGCGCGCGCTGCTGGCGCGGTTCGCCAATCCCGCGTTGCGTCACCGCACGGCGCAGATCGCCATGGACGGGTCGCAGAAGCTGCCGCAGCGGCTGTTCGCGCCGGCGTTGGCGCGGCTGGAAGCGGGGCAGGATGTGCCGCGCATTGCGCTCGGCGTCGCTGCCTGGTTGCGCTATCTGCAAGGCAGCACTGACGACGGCTCGCCACTTGTGGTGGACGATCCCAGAGCCGATGTGCTGACCAGCGCCGCACGCGCGGCACCTACGCCGCGGGCACTGTGCGATGCGATCCTTGGGATGCGGGACGTGGTGCCGCCGGCACTCGCGGGTTCGACGATATTCCGCAACGAGGTTCTGAGCGCGCTCGATCGGCTTGCGACAATTGGCGTTCGCCGGACCTTGGCCGCCATGACCTGACCGAATACGAAACGACAGAGGGAACGTAACCGTGAAATGCCTGAAACATGTCCTTGCCGGCGCCGCGCTGCTGAGCGCCTTGCTGGTGACGCTGCCGGCGATGGCACAGGAGCCGCCCGCCCCGGGCGCCAGCCCGCGGATCGATGCGATCCGCAAGGCCGGCGCGCTGCGCGTTGGCGTGCTGGCCAACGCGCCCTGGCTGGTGGAGAGCACTACCGGGGGCGAACAGTGGTCCGGTCCCGCCTGGGTGCTGGCCGAGGAATACGCACGGCGGCTTGGTGTGAAGCTGCAGCCTGTGCTGGTTTCGCACGAAACCAAAATCCCGGTGCTCGCCGCGAACCAGGTGGACATCTCCATCACGGCGCTGGCCGAAACGCCGGACCGTGATCCCGTGGTGGACTTCGTGCTCTATTCGAACACCAGCGTCTGCATGTTCGGCCGCGCCGACGATGCACGCTTCGCGCGCGCCAAGACAGTGGACGATTTGGATCAGCCCGACGTTACGATCGCGTATTTCATCGGTGGGGCCGAGGAAGGCTGGGTGAAACAACGTTTTCCGCGGGCAAAATTCCTGGGTGTGGCGAACTCGGGTGCCACCGCGCCGCTGGAAGACATCATGGCCGGGCGGGCCGACGCGGCTCCGATCAACCGTATTCCGTGGGTCCCGATGAACCATAAGGTGAAGGGTCTGGCCGTGCTGCCTAAGGAGAACAACTGCCAGGGTAGCACTGAGAAGGCTCAGCCGGTCGGCGTGGCGATCGACAAGCACCAGCCGGTGTTCCTGGCGTGGTTGCGCGCTGTGGAGGCAACGATCCATACGAAGCTTGAGGCCGCGGAGCAACAGGTGATCGGGACGATGAAGTAGCGGGTTGGGTGGTGGTGGTGAGGTCCTCCCCCTCCCCTTGAGGGAGGGGGTTGGGGGGAGGGGTTGGTGCCGGGGTCACACCGCAGGTCCGTGGCGCCCCCCCTCCCCCCGCCCCCCTCCCTCAAGGGGGAGGGGGAGAGTTTTCTCCAACCATGCACTTGTTCTGGTGCCCATGACCTTTAACCCGGCGACACCGATAACGACCAAGCCGAACCATCGCCATGGAACTTGATTTCTCGCCCGTCATCGACAGTTGGCGCTTCCTGCTCGGCGGGTTGGGCGTGACGCTGGCGCTGTCGGCGCTGACTATGGTTTGCGGCCTGGTGCTGGGCGGTGCTGTCGGCCTGGCGCGCTGCTACGGGCCGGCCTGGTTGCGCTGGCCGCTGGTATTCTACATCGACTCGATGCGCGCCGTGCCGGTACTGGTCGTGCTGGTGTGGAGCTACTTTGCGCTGCCGATCGTTACGGGCGTGGTGCTGCCGCCGTTCTGGGCGGCGCTGGTGGCTCTCAGCGCACATATCGCGGCCTATGTGGCCGAGATCGTTCGTGCCGGCATCAGTTCGATCCGCCCGGGGCAGAGCCGCGCCGCGTTCGCGCTGGGGATGTCGCGCGCGCAGACGATCCGCCAGGTCATCCTGCCGCAGGCGCTGGTGCGCATGCTGCCGGCGTTCGGATCGGTGCTGTCCATCACCATCAAGGACACGGCGATCGCCGCGGTGATCGCGGTGCCGGAATATATGAAACAGTCGCAGACCCTGGCTGGTGAAAGCTTCCGCCCGATCGAGGTGTTTCTGGTGGCAATGGCGGTCTACTTCGTCATCCTGTTTCCGGTTACCCGCGCCGTGGACATGGTCTACGTGCGGCTTGCGCATCTCGGCCGGTCATGAACCTCGACTGGTCCGTGGTGTGGCGCAACGCCGGCGCGCTGGTCGAGGGCACCGAGCTGACCGTGGCACTCGCGGTGCTGACGATGGCGATCGCGGTGCCGGGCGGCATCGTGCTGGCACTGATGCGTCTGTCGCGCTCGCGGCTGCTGTCCGGCGCAAGCGCCAGCTTCGTCGAGCTGTTCCGCAACCTGCCGCTGATTCTGGTGATCTACACGGCGTATTACGTGATGCCGATTTCCCTGGGCCTGCGGTTTTCACCGTTCACCACCGGGCTGATTGCTCTTGCGCTGAATGTCTCGGCCTATAACGGCGAGACATTCCGTGCCGGGATCGGATCGATCCGCAAGGGTCAGAGCGAGGCGGCGTTCGCGCTCGGCATGTCCCGTTGGCAGGCGATGCGGCAGGTGGTGCTGCCGCAGGCGGCGCGGCGCGTGCTGCCTGTGCTGGCCAGCACCTGGGTGTCGCTGTTCAAGGACACCTCGCTGGTCTCGGTGATCGCGGTCGGCGAACTCGCCTATACCGCGATGCGGATCCGTTCGCAGACCTTCCGGGTGCTGGAGATGCTTACGGCGATGGCCGCGATCTACTGGGCGCTGGGTTATCCGCAGGCGAAGCTGACCGACTGGCTGGACCGTCGGCTGGGAGTGAGCGAATGAGCGCGGGTCACAGCGGACCATCGGGCGCGCCGCCGGTGCTGGTCTATCGCGGTGTGCGCAAGCTGTTCGGCGATTTCGTTGCGTTGGACGAGGTGTCGATGGAGGTGCGCAAGGACCAGGTGGTCTGCCTGATCGGTCCCTCGGGTTCGGGCAAGTCGACGCTGCTTCGTTGCACTAACGGGCTGGAACTGATCGACGGCGGCGAGATCCGCCTGGACGGCGAACCGCTGCCGCGCGACTGGAACGGCATGCGCCGGGTGCGCCAGCGAATGGGCATGGTGTTCCAGAACTTCGAGTTGTTTCCGCACAAGACGGCGCTCGGCAACGTGGCGATCGGCCCGCTGACGGTGCTGCGCATGACACGGACGGCGGCCGAGGCGCGGGCGATGGCGCTGCTCGACAAGGTCGGGCTCGCCGACAAAGGAGAAAGCTTTCCCGCCGAGTTGTCCGGCGGGCAGCAGCAGCGCGTGGCCATCGCGCGGGCGCTGGCGATGGAGCCCGCGGTCATGCTGTTTGACGAACCGACCTCGGCGCTCGATCCGGAAACGATCGGCGAGGTGCTGAATGTCATGAAGCGGCTTGCCGAAGAGGGCATGACGATGATCGTGGTGACACACGAGATGACCTTCGCGCGGCGTGTCGCCGATTGGGTCGTCGTGTTCGAGCGCGGTGCGGTAATCGAGCAGGGTCCACCGGCACAGATCTTCGACGCTCCGCTGGTCGGGCGCACGCGGGACTTCCTCAGCCATCTTGGGTGGGCTGGGTGACAGGGCCACGCGCTACGGCAGCGGATCGAACCGGAAGAGCACTGGCCTTGGCCTACCGCGCCGGGTGCATCGCCACCTCGGGCAGCCCGCTCGTTTCCTGTGCGGGGGCGGGCGCCAGCATCATGGCGATCACGGTGGTGCAATTGCACAACACCATGAGCGCTGCCACGGGCCACCACGCCCCACCAACCGCAGCCACCGCCGCCGTCGCGACAAGCGGCAATGGCCCGCCAATCAACGCGCCGGTCGTCTCGCGCGCCAGTGCGATGCCGCTGTAGCGCAGGCGAACCTCGAACAACTCGGTATAGAACGATGGCTGCACGCCGAAGACCGCACGCAGCCCGACCGCGAAGCCAACGACCATCGCCAGAACGATGACGATCGGATTGCGCGTTTCCAGCAGCCAGAAGAACGGGAACGCGTACAACGCCCCGAACAGTGAGCCGGCGATCATGATCGTTCTGCGCCCGATTATATCGGACAGCCGTCCGTACAGCACGCAGGCGAGGCTGCCACAGAGCGCGGCGATCACCAGCGCGGTCAGTGCCGTCGCCTGCGACACGCCGAGCTGCCTTGTCATGAAGCCGAGCGTGTAGACGGTGTAAACATAGCCGATGCACGGTCCGACATTGGCGCCCATCGCCACCAGAACTCGGCCGGGATGATGGGTGATCAATTCCCAGGCCGGCGCGCGCGTCAGGCGGGCGGTGTCCTTTACGGCATTGAATTCCGGTGTTTCGAGGATACGTCGCCGCACGAAGTAACCGATCCCAACCGCGACGACGCTGAGCAGGAACGGCACGCGCCATCCCCAGGCGATAAACTGATCCTGCGGCAACAGCGCGAACAGGAAGAAAACGCCGGCGGAGAGGGCGATGGCAAGGTCGGTGGCGGACGGTGGCCAGCTCGCGAAGAAACCCCGGCGCGTCGATCCGTATTCGGCGGCGAACAGGATTGCGCCGGCATACTCGGCGCCCGCCCCCAGGCCCTGCACCAGGCGCAGCAGCAGAAGCATGATCGGTGCCGCAATGCCGATCGCACCATAGGTGGGCAGCAGGCCGATCGCCGCGGTGCCGAACCCCATCAGCAGCAACGTGGCAATCAGGACAGGCTTGCGGCCGTACTTGTCGCCGAAGTGGCCGAACAGCACGCCGCCAAACGGGCGCACGAGATAGCCCACCGCGAACGTGGCGTAGGACGCAAGCACCCCCACCAGCGGATCATAGTTGGGGAAGAACACCTTGTTCAGCACGAGTGCCGCGGCGGTGCCGTAGAGGTAGAAATCGTACCATTCCACGATCGTGCCGATGGTGCTGGCACCGACCGCCTGCCAACGGGTCGTACGCGTCCCCGCGGTCGCCGCGTGCTGCATGCTGGTTATTCTCCCGCCGCGTGGGCCGGTTGATCCCGACCCGCTTGGTTCATTGTGCCGGCTGTAGTTCCGGTTGGCGGGCACCCTCCGGCACTTCGAAGAAGCGCCGCTTGAGACCCTTTTGATTCTCGTAGATGGAACCTTGCAGATCCGCCGGCGGCAATGGCAGCCGAACCGGTACCGGTTCAAGCCGTGGTTGAATGGTGGAGGCGCCGGCGACCATGAGCTTGTCGTATGCTTCCACACCGCTGGGGAAGCCCAGCAGCGGCCACGCGTCAGCGGCGCGGTACTGCAGCAACAGCAGCCGACGCTCCTTGTTCGAGGTGTTGGGCGCCGAGCCGTGCACGGCGCGAACATGGTGGACGGTGATCGAGCCTGCCGCGCCGGTCAGCGGGATTGCCTTCGCGTAGTCGATCTCGCGCGTGGCGGGGTCCATTGCCCCGCAGAACCTGCCGTCGGTGTGATGGTCGAATACCGGACCCTTGTGGCTACCCGGAATGATCATGAGCGGGCCATTCGCAAGCTCCATGTCATCCATCATGATGCCAACGGCGGCCAGGTCGTCGTTGGTGTGCGGATAGAATGCCCAGTCCTGATGCCACTCCACCGCGGCGCCGAAGCCGGCGGACTTCATGTTGAGTTTGGCGGTATCGAACCGGATATTGGGGCCCCAAAGCGCTTGCAGAACCGCAATGATCTTCTCTTGGCGCACAAGGTCTGCGTAGGTGGGATGGTGCAGGTGCGGCGACTTGATCCGCCGCACGCGCGGCTGCTGCGGCGTGTGGGTGTCTTCCAGGTCGTAGATCTCGTCGTGCTGCACGACCGCGCGGGCCTTCTCGACGAATTCGTCCGTCACGTGGCGCAGACGGCGAACTTCGTCCTGCGTGAGCACGTTGGGTACGACAATGGCGCCAACCTTGTTGTACTCGTCGATCTGCGATTGATTGAGCACGGTCGATTTCCTCCAGAACTCTCTTGCGTCGGACACCCGGAGTTAGCTACCGGCGGTCCTTTGTTCCCATCAGACAGTCACACGGCGGGTGATCAGTCAATCATCAGGCCTGCGACGGCGTGGCCTGCAACACCGCCGCCTGTGTGGCCGGCTGGCGAACGAACACCGCCACCGACAGGGCGCCCAATACGGCGATCGCCCCGGTCAGCACGAACGCGCTGGTGAACGATCCGCTGGCCTGCACCATGTAGCCGGTCGCGGCTGGCGCAACGATCCCCGCCAGGTTCGCGATCAGATGGACAAAGCCGCTGACGCCACCGACGCGCCCCTTGCTGATCGTGTCGAGGATGATCGCCCAGTAGGTGTTCCCGGTCAGGTACATGAAGAACACCGATACCGTCATCAGCGATACCGCCGATGCCACGCTGGTGACGGTGCCGGCCAACGCCACGCAAACGGCGGCGATCAGCAGCCCGCTCACCAGGACAAGCTTGCGCGACCACAGGGCGTTTCCGGTCAGCCGATAGATGCCGTCGCAGACCATTCCGCCTCCGGCCAGCCCGACGAAGCCCAGCAGCCATGGGATGGCGCTCACGAAACTCATGGACTTGATGCTGAGATGCTGTTGCATCGTCAGGTAGCTGGGAAACCACGAGAGGAAGAAATACAGGATATAGGCGTAGCCGAAGAATGCGAAGGCGGTGGCCAGCACGCCCGGGCGCATCAGCAGCGGCCCCAGTTTCACCGGCGACTGGACGCCCGAAGGCTCCTGGTCGCCGGCGATGTCAGCGCGTTCGGCCGCGGTGGTATTGGGGTTTTGCTCCGGCCGGTCGGTGACCAGCAGCAGCCAGGCGACGGCCCAGCACAGGCCAATGACCGCGATAACCACGAACGACACGCGCCAGCCGAATGACAGTGCAATGAAGCCGACGACCGGCCCGGCCAGCGCTCCGCCGAGCGGGGTTCCGGCATTGGCCCAGCCCACCGCGCTGGCTTGCTGGCGGCGGGGGAACCAGTTGCTGACCAGCTTGTTGGTCGCCGAGCCGTATGGGCCCTCACCCATGCCGAAGATCGCCCGCACCGCCAGCAGCGAGGCATAGTTGAACACGAGGGCGGTCAGGCCGCAGAACACCGACCACACGACGGCGGCAATGCCGAAGACGTTTCGGCCGCCGATCCGATCGGACGCGTAGCCGCCGACGAAGCAGAACGCCGCGTAGCCAAAGAAGAACGCGCTGAACACCCAGCCGAGTTCGGACGGCGATAGCGACAATTGTTGGGTCAGGAAGGGTGCGGCGACCGCGATGGCCGAGCGGTCGAGGTAATTGATCATGCCGCCAAGGAACAGCAGTGCGACGACCGTCCAACGCACGGTGCCAAACATTTTCATGGTCATTGCCCCTACACCATCCGGCGGGATGTTTTTCCCTGTGTCATCCGACAGGATGCGCTTTGCCGTTACATCGTCCGGCCGGTATCGCGCATCAGCACCTGGGTCTGTGCGCCGGTCACGCGCGCATGAAACGCGCGCGCGGCTTCGGACATGTCTGCCGCCGGGCGCTGCTCGTCGTCGAAATTGTGGTATGCGTCCACGCCGCGCACGAGCGTGGCGAAGTCGCGCTCGCCCACCGTTTGCCGCACGTGGGTCGGCAGGTAGCGAATGGCGAAACCGATCCGGCGCCGCGGGGACGGATTGGGTTCGCTGCCGTGGATCAGCCGGACATGGTGCAGCGACATCTCGCCCGGCTGCAGCACAAGGTCGACTGCCGCGGCCCCGTCCACGTCGACCGCGATCTCCTGACCGCGGCTGAGTAAATTGTCGGGGGCGAAGGTGTCGCGATGCCCCATCTGCTCGCCTTTGTGGGTTCCCGGAATGACCCGCATGGCGCCGTTCTCGAGCGTGCTTTCGGAAATCGCGACCCAGGCGGTGACGATATCGGGCGGCTCCAGGCCCCAGTATGTGCTGTCCTGGTGCCAGGAGACGTAGCTTGGGTTGGATGCTTCCTTGATGAAGAAGCTGGTTCCCCAGCACAGGATATTCGGGCCGATCAGGTCTTCCACGGCGTCGAGGATGCCGGGGTGGCGGATCAGGTCGTTCAGCCAGGTGAACACCAGGTGGGTCTTGTGACGCAGCGGGCCGGACAGGGCGCCGCCGTCGCGCTCGTATTCTTCGAGGTGGTGGCGTATCTCCGCCGCCTCATTGCTGGAGAGCGCGCGCACCGGGGCGTAATAGCCGTGCGCCTGATAGTGTTGGACCGCCGCGGCGGAGAGTGACTTCATGGCTGATTCCATCTCGCTGCATGATTTTTTGTTGACGCATGCTGGGACCGTGCGGCGAGACATGTCAACCGGCAGTCGAATTGCCGGCGGATCGACTGTTTTGGCGCGGCTCGATCCGGGCAGCTTGCATTATACCAACGGCTGAAAGTCTTGACGTACGCTACGTACCCTCCTCGCGGCCGGTGCAGGCCAGCATCCAGGATTTCACTGGTCGCACGAGAGGAAGTCGTGGATACCGGCCTTCGCCGGCATGACGGGGGGTGGGCAGCGTACGTCAGGACTTCCGGCAGCTTGCATCGCGTGCCGGACGATACTAACGGACCGACCGCTTGCAGGTCCCGGCTGGCTGATCCTGTTCGCGTTGCCTCGCGGTGCAATCCATGCGACTGAACCGAAAGGAAGAACAAGCGGGAGGCGTGTCCATGCCGGACGCAATACAGGCCCCTGGGCAGCCTTCTGGCGAACTCGCCGGGATTGAGCGTCCAACCGCCGGCGCGAGCGGCAATGCGATGTTCGGCAGTGATGCGGTCGCCGACGCGCTCAGCGCGCTCGGTCTACCGTATATCGCGCTGACGCCGGGAGCGAGCTTTCGCGGGCTGCACGACAGCCTGGTCAACCATCTGGGCAACCAGCAGCCGCAGATGCTGCTTTGCCTGCACGAAGAGGCGGCGGTCGCGCTCGCGCATGGCTGGGCCAAGGTTACCGGCAAGCCATTGGCCGTGGCGGTTCATTCCAATGTCGGTCTGTTCCATGCCACCATGGCGATCTTCAACGCCTGGTGCGACCGCATGCCGATGCTGATCATCGGCGCGACCGGCCCGGTGGACGCCGCGCGCCGCCGCCCGTGGATCGACTGGATCCACACCGCGCGCGACCAGGGCGCGATCGTTCGGAATTACGTGAAATGGGATGACCAGCCGGCTTCGCCCGGTGCCGCGCGCGAGGCGCTGTTCCGCGCGACGTGGCTGTCCACGACGGCACCGCGGGCACCGGTCTATGTGAACCTGGACGCGGAGATGCAGGAAGCGGCGATGACCGAGCCGTTGCCCCCGCTCGATCCGTCGCGCTTCATGCCGGCGGTGCCATCGGCTGCACCGGCCGACGCGGTGGCACAGGCAATCGCGCTGCTATCCGGTGCGGCGCGGCCGTTGATCATGATGGGGCGCGTGTCGCGCGACGAGGCAGCGTGGGACACGCGCGTGGCGTTGGCCGAGGCGTTGGGCGCGCGGGTCATCACGGATCTGAAACCAGGTGCCGCATTTCCGACCGATCATAAGCTGCATGCCGCCGTCCCGGCGGTGTTTCCGGTGCCCGAAGCTGCGCGCGCCGTCGCCGAGGCGGATGTCATTCTCAGCCTCGACTGGGTGGACCTGGCGGGCACCTTGCGCAGCGCGTGCGGCACGGCCATGCCGGCGGCACGGATTATTCAGGTGTCGCTCGATCACCACCTGCATAACGGTTGGAGCATGGATCATCAGGGATTGCCGCCGGTCGATGTGTTCGTGGCGGCCGACCCGGATGTGACCGCGCGCGCGATGCTGGCGGTGCTGGCGGTGCTGCGACCGGATGGTGCTAAGCCGGAACATCATCCGGCCGTTGGGGCACCGGCCGGCGCCGCGCCCGAGGCGGCACGCGCAGCAGTCGTGGGCGCGCCCGCGGATGGGCCGATCTCGGTGGCGCAGATGGGGCGGATGCTGCGCCATGTGGTGGGCGAGCGGCCGGTCTCGCTGCTGCATCTGCCCCTGTCGTGGGACGGAACGATCTGGCCGTTCCGCCATCCGCTCGATTTCATTGGTTCCGACGGCGGCGGCGGCGTTGGTGGCGGTCCGGGCATCGCGGTTGGCGCGGCGCTGGCGCTGCGTGGGTCCGGGCGCTTACCGATTGCAATCTGTGGTGACGGTGATTTCCTGATGGGCGTCACGGCGCTGTGGACGGCGGCGCATTACCGGGTGCCGCTGCTGATCGTGGTCGCTAATAACCGGAGCTTTTTCAACGACGAAATGCATCAGGAACGCATGGCGCGGATGCGCGGGCGCCCGGTGGAGAACAAATGGATCGGGCAACGGATTGGCGATCCGGACATCGACATGGCGCAACTTGCGCGCGCGCAGGGCGCACGGGGTTTTGGTCCGGTGACCGAGGCGGGCGCTATGGGCGAGGTGTTCGGGCAGGCTATTGCGGTGGTCGAGGGTGGCGGCGTGGCGGTTGTCGATGTGCGGGTGACCCCGGGCTACGCGCCGGCGATGGCGAGCGGGCTTACTCCGGGGGCGAGCCGGACATAGGCGGGCCGGGAGGGGATGGAAGGGGAGCGGAGGCGCGGGCTGGCGATTGTCGTGATGGTCTTGGGCGTGGTGCCGCGAGGTCCGCGCGCGATAAATCTTTCGGTGCGATACTGGCACGAACCCCTCCCCCCAGCCCCCTCCCTCAAGGGGAGGGGGAGAGTCTTAAGAGTCTTGCTGAAGGAGTTGCGTGATGTGCCCAGCGGACCCTGACAGGCGTGATCGTCCAGCCTCGATCGAGGTCGCTGACAATGGAGCGGCGGGCGAGGCGGCGGCGCTGGTCGAAGACCTGGTGGCGGCGAACCATATCCTGTTCGATCAAGGTGTCGTCGATGCGTTCGGGCATATCAGCGTGCGGAGCGACAAGCGTCCCGACCGGTTCCTGCTGGCACGCAACATGGCGCCCGGTTCCGTTGCTGCGGAAGACATCGTCGAGTTTAGCCTCGACGGCGAACCGATCAACGCACGGGGGCGGAAAGTTTACCTGGAACGTTTCATCCATGGTGAGATCTATCGCCGCAGGCCGGATGTCGTGTCGGTAGTGCACAGCCACTCGCACTCCATCGTGCCGCTGAGCGTGGTCAAGGGGGTGAAACTGCGGGCGCTGTTCCACATGGCGGGCTTTATCGGCCAGGACACTCCGGTGTTCGAAATCCGTGCAACCGCAGGGGATGCCACCGACCTGCTGATCAGCGACAACGCGTTGGGGCGCGCGTTGGCGAAGAAATTCGATCGGGCGGATATCGTATTGATGCGCGGGCACGGCTCGACGGTGGTTGGCGGCTCGATCCCGCAGGCGGTTTATCGCGCCGTGTATGCCGAATTGAACGCGCGCTACCAGCTTGAGGCCAGCCGACTGGGCGAGATCGAGTTTCTTACCGAAGCGGAAGGACGCGCCTGCGTTGATCGTGTCGAAGGCCAGGTTCAGCGTCCCTGGGACCTGTGGAAGAGCCAGGCGGAACAGCGGCGGCGGCGGTAGAGCAGCCCGGCCAGTCCCGATAGCAGGACTGCCAGTGTTGACGGCTCGGGCACGCTGGATACCGTCGGCAAGGCGGTGGGATAACCCGGCGGCAACTGTGCGAAGTTCAGCGTTTCGTTGTCGGTGCCGAACGTCTCGCCCAGCGTCACCCCGTCGCCGGTGCCGACGGCAACACGGTCCTGCAAGTCGGGCAGCGCGAAGTCGAAGACGCCGTTGCCGCCGTAGGTGTCGCCGAGCACTGCGAACAGCGCCGGGTCGGCGGCGATCGACAGCAGTTGACCATCGGCGAATGCCCAACCTGCCGGTGCGACGGTGCCTGCAAACAAGCTGATCTCGCCGAGAAATGGTGTCCCATCCGGATCGATCTGATTTGCGGTCGGAAACACGCCCTGGGTGGCGATGATGTAATTCAACCCGAGCGTCGGCTGCTGCACGCTGAACGGCTGATCGCCGCCCAGCACCGACATCGTACCGTTCGACAGCTTCAGCAGTTGCGGCGGCAGGTTGGCGACGGTCAGCGTGGTGCCCTGACCGCCCACCATCGCGCCGAGTGCCAGCGGTGTCAGCCCTGGCGCCGCGCCGGCCCCGGTCGGGGCGCGCCCGTCGAGGTTGGGCACCGCGAACGTGACCGGGAAGTCACCGCCGTAGGTGTTGCCGAGAACCGAAAAGAGTGCCTGCTGCTGGGTGATCGGGATTTGCTGGCCGTTGGCGGCAATCTGGCCGCTCGGCAATGCAGGCCCGGCGTAAGTCAGCACCTGGCCGACCAGCGGCCCCGGCGCCTGCGCGCCAGTGGTCGTGGGGAAAAAGCCTTGCGTGACGACCGCCTCGTTCAATGCGAGCGAGGGCTGCAATGTGGGGAATGGCCGGCTGCCGGTGATAATGCCGCTCGCCCCGCCGTAGGGCGGCAACTGGTCGGCGGCCAGGGTCTGCGTCGTGGCGCCGGCCGCACTGCCGAGGTTGCGATTGGTCAGCCCGGCGCCTTGGCCAGTGCCGACAACTGTGCGGCCGGACAGGTTGGGCAAGGCGAAGTCGGTCGTACCGTTGCCGCCGTAGGTCGTGCCGATCTGGCTGAACAACACTGGATTGGCGGCGATCGACAACAGTTGCCCATTGGCGACGGAATACCCGCCGGGTGCGAAGTTGCCAGCGAACGACACGACCTGGCCGAGATCGGCGATATTGGCCACGTCCTCGGTACGCACCAGGTAGGTCAGGCCGAGCGACGGCTGTTCGGTCGCGATCGGCAGGCCGCTGCCGGTGATCGGGCTGGCGTGGGCGCCCGCGTCGGCGAGCAGTCCCAACATTTCGATGGACGCCAGGGTGATGGCAAGACGCAGCGGACGAATGGTTGGGCGCATGGTGCGGTTCCTCGGGTCGGCGATGAGGAGCACCTGCGGCCATCACGACAGCCACCGGTATGAGTTGACTCACACCAGTCGGTGAATGATCGGCTGTTCCGCCGTGCCCGCGTGATGACGGCGAAGGCCGGGCGTTGCACTTCGTTTGTGAACTTAGGGTATCCACGACTTTCTTTGCTGCGACGAAGACAAGTCGTGGATACCGGCCTTCGCCGGCATGACGGGGCGTATGGCATACCACGCCGGCGACGGAATGGTCAGGATTGAGGGGCGAAGTGCGTGGCCTTTACTGGCCAGGGTCGCGCACCAGTGCGCGCAACGCGGCGACGTCACGCAGCGTGATGGTGCGGCCGGAGAGGCTGAGCCAGCCGGCATCCCGCCACGCCCCCAGATGTTTGTTGATGCTTTCCCGGATCAATCCGGTCATTCCACCCAGCTCGCGCTGCGACAGCGCCAGATTGATCTGCAGCCCTTCTTTCACCGGCCGCGAACGCAGCGCCGCAAGCTGCAACAGCGCCTTGGCCAGCCGGCCGGGCGCCGGCAGGTCCAGGCCGTCGGTCATCTGCTCGGTGATCCGGCTGACCCGCTGGCCGAGCAGGCGGAGCATCCAGAACATTGCCCGCGGCGAGCGGGCCAGCGCGTCGATGAAGGCGCGGCCGTCGATTGCGAGCAACACGCAGGGGGCCAGCGCCACCGCGGTCGCGGCACGCGGGTTGTCGATCAGCACTGCCAACTCACCGAATACGTCGTTCGGCCCGACGACGTCGAACACGACCTCGCGTCCGCTTGCGGTGAGGGCTGACAGCTTGACGTAGCCGTGCACCACCACGAGCACCGTCTGCCCGGCGTCGCCTTGGGTGAACAGGGTATCGCGCTCGTCATGGGTCTGCACCGTCGCGTGGCTGACCAGCGTGCGCAGGTCTTCGACGATGAATTGGCTCAGCAGTTCGTGGCGGCGGAGCTGCTCGAGAATTGCCGTTTGCGCCGGGGTGAGGGCCATGCGGCCGAGGATACGCGATGCTGATGGCATCGGCTACTTTGGCCATCGCCAGGTAGTGTTTCGGTTTGCAACCGGCGCCGACCCGCCGAGCAGGATGCTGCCGGCACGCCGCGCGGCGCCATCGCGTTCCAGGTGTGAACCGACTCATACCGGCGATGCGCGCCGATCCCTAGGAGGTGGCGCCGACACGAGGCCGCAACGGCCCGGGTTCGGGGCAGGCCCGATCCGCCTGCGACACCATCAGGGGAAGAGACACCATGCACGCACGCATTCTGGCGGGGTTGCTGACCGCCGCCACGGGATTGTTGTCGGCCCATGCCCAGGCCGCGCTGACGCCCACGATCGAGTTCGAGGAAGGTCCATTGGCCTCGCTGCCGATCACCACCGGGTCGGTCTCGGCCGGCGGTCTCACCGTCACCGGCGCGCCGCTGATCGGCAGCGCCACTCAGTCGATTCTGCGGCTTGGCGGCACGGTGACGCTGGGCGTGTTCGATCCGTTGCAGGTGCGGGTGACCGAATTCAACCTGACCAACCTGGGCGTGCTGAGCAGTTTCGTCGCCGCGATCAGCGGCGTGCTGCCGGCGTCCAGCAGCGTGTCCTGGTCCGCCTATGTCGATCCCACCAACACACCGTTCGGCACGGCGGACCTGATCGGCTCGAACAGCTTCACCGATCCAAGCTCGGTCGTTTCGCTGGGCTTTAGCGACACCGTGCCGCAGCCAGGCAGCGTGACCGGTCCGTTCGCGCTGACCGAGCTGCTGACGATCTCGGCGCCGGTGTTCGATTCGGTGTCGTTCAACTCCTCGATCACCGCGTCCGCGACGGTGCCCGAGCCGGCCACGATCGGCTTGCTTGGCGTGGGCCTGGTGGGGCTCGGTCTGGTCACCTCGCGCCGCCGGGCCGGACGCGCCGCCGCGGCTTAGGCCGCGGCACCAGCCGACCGTCCTTTCATCGCAACAACCGGTTTCCGAAAAGAGTGTGTCATGCGCGCCATAGCCACTGCTGCCATCGCGACTTTCGCAGGTCCACAGTGGCTGAGCGGCGACCGTGCCGCCGCCGGCGCGGCCGCGATCCGCCAACAGGCTCTGGCCGATGCCTTACGCCGCGGCCGCGACATCGGGCTGAGCCTGCTGTTGCTGCTGCTCACGCTGCCCATGCTGCTGATCGTTGCCTGGCTGATCAAGCTCGAGTCGCCGGGAGCGATGCTGTACCGGCAGGACCGCGCGGGTCTGCACGGACGCAGTTTCAGCCTGTGGAAATTCCGCAGCATGCGGATTGACGCCGAGGCGGCCGGCGCGTGCTGGGCGGCGCGGCGCGACCCGCGCGTCACCCGCATCGGGGCGTTCATCCGTGCCCACCGGATCGACGAGCTGCCGCAACTGGTGAACGTGCTGCGCGGCGAGATGAGCCTGATCGGCCCGCGCCCTGAACGGCCTTTCTTCGTCGAGCAGCTTGTGCAGGTGATTCCCGACTTTGCCGCGCGGACCCGCGTGCTGCCGGGTCTGACTGGCTGGGCGCAGGTGAATTATCCATACGGCGCCTCGGTCGAGGACGCACGCATCAAGCTGGACTACGATCTGTATTACATCCGCAACCGCAGCCTGCTGCTCGATCTGCGCATTCTGCTGCGGACGGTGGGCGTGGTGCTGCGCCGGACGGGCGCGCGCTGAAACGCTGTGCGGGCGGAGTGACAGGCGTCCGAATGATCGACTGTTCGGTGCTACCCCCGTCATGCCGGCTCCGGCCGGTATCCACGACTTGTCTTCGTCGCAACAAAGAAAGTCGTGGATACCGGCCGGGGCCGGCATGACGGGGGTAGCGGACGCGAGTTGGCGAACATGTTGCCGCAAGCACTATGCGATGATACCGTTGGCCATCTCTGGAAGCAAAGTGCAGTGATGGTCATGGACCTTGAGACTCTCGCGGTGGATCTGGATCTGGATGTGGTCGGCGCCCTTGAGGGAACCGACAAATCGTCGTCCGCAACGCTTTCATGGGACTATCTGCGGCACTATCAGCAATTGTTCGCACCCTGGCGTGATCAGCCGATCAATTTCATGGAAATTGGTGTTGCGCGTGGTCTCTCGTTGAATGTCTGGAGAACATTTTTTTCGCGAGCAAATATTGTCGGTATCGATATCAATCCAAGCTGCGCGCGTCTTGCGGGGAATCGCGTTATTATTAAGATTGGTTCGCAGGAAGACCCGGGCTTCATGCACGCGGTGTGCGCACAATATCCTCCATCAATCGTGATCGACGATGGTTCGCACGAGGCACATCATATTGTCTTCACGTTCGAACAGGTTTTTCCTGCCCTTCTGGCGGGTGGCCTATACGTTATCGAGGACACCGAACTCCATTTCGAAAAATGGGTCGGGAGATTTGCTGGCGACGGTTCCGTGTCCGTTCCAGACTACTTCGGCGCGATATCGCGCGCCCGGATGGCCAACGGTACGGAAGCCAAAAAACTCTGGGGACGGCAAAAATATATTGCAGAACATGTTGATTCTATTACCTTTATAGGAGGCGCGATCATTGTTCAAAAACGCCAGCCTCGCGATGTTCGATCGGCTATCGAATATGCCGACGTCTACCTTTCGCGCTGCCCGCCGACATCTGCGCACTATGTAAGATTGGCCGAATTCATACTTCGGCACCGTGGTCCGCTTGACCGCGCCATTCAGGCTGCTCGTCAAGCGGTCAGTCTGGGCGATCCCACGTCGGCGGCGCTTTCCACCCTGATGAGAGTTTTGGAACGGCGGGAGCAGTTTGACGAAGCCGCCGAAGCTGCCGCAAAGGCGACGGAAGAGTGGCCAGATCAGCCCAATCTCTGGCGCACGCTGGCCCGCATTCAAAGACGCCGCGGACTTCCCGGGGCGGCCGCCGAGGCACTGCGGAAGGTTGCGGCACTGCAGCCGAAAGATGCGCTTGTTCAACGGGAACTCAGCATAGTCCTGGAAGAAGCCGATGACCTGCGCGGCGCTCATGCCTCGGCAATCAAGGCCGCCGAGCTTGCCGTAGGGCATTCCGCGCAACCCGAACTGGTGCGTCGGGCTGAGGTCCTGCGTTCACGCCTCGGGGAAGCACCGCGGTAACCCTACGGGACAGTGACGGAACGGGGCGCCAGCACTGATCTGGGGGTGGCCCGTCGGAAGCCGTGCGAGCGCTATTGCGCGAGACGGCGTCGCCATGCAGCTTCGTCCCGCGCGTGGCGCGATCGGCCCGGGTGTTGACCATCCTGGCGGATTTGCCCGCGCCACACACGGAGTGAACGCGAATGGAGAATCTGCCCAGCGCCGTCCTGGCGGATGTGATCGCCGCGGTGGCGGAAGGCGGGCGGATGCTGGCCGCCGAGTTCAGCCGGCCCGGCGGGCCGCGCGGCGGCGAGCACAAGGCGCCGATCGATCTGGAGATCGAGCTGATGCTGCGACCGCGCCTGCTGGCGCTGATCCCGGGGCGCTTCATCGGCGAGGAGGACGGGGTCGTCGAAGCGCCGAATGGGTCCCGACACGCCGACTTCGCCTGGGCGGTCGATCCGCAGGACGGCACCAAGGCGTTCGGCGAGGGACGCCGCGGCAGCGCGGTCTCGGTCGGGCTGCTGCACCGGGGCGTGCCGGTGCTGGGCGTGGTGTTCGCGCCGACCTCACCGGATCGCGGCCCCGACATGATCGCGTGGGCTGAGGGATGCCCAGCCATTCTGCGCAATGGTGCGCCGGTCGTGCATGACTTGGCCGACGCGGACCTGACCCCCAGCGCGATCGTGCTGCTGAACCACACCAGCGGATTGCGGCCGTTGACCGCGAGCGGACGGGTGGCGCCGGCGGGGTTCGTGCCGATGCCCTCGATCGCCTATCGCCTGGCACGCATCGCGGTGGGCGACGCGGTGGCGACGATGTCGCTGAATACCATCTCGACACTGGATTACGCGGCCGGCCATGCGCTGCTGCGCGGGTCCGGCGGGGTGCTGACCGATGGGGCCGGGCAGACGGTGACCTACACGGGGCTGGGCGACAGCGAGGCGGTGGGCTGTTTCGGCGGGGCGCCCAAGGCCGTGGCGGCGATGCTGGGCCGAAGCTGGCGCGGCAGCACCGAGCCTCGGCGCGACTGGCGGGTGAAACTGGGCTGGCCACGCGCGGTGGAGGACGCGGCGCTGGATCGCGCGGTCGGCGCGATGCTGGGGATGCTGATCGGCGATAGCGCAGGCGCGGCGGGCGGACTTCCCGGCCAGCCGGGTCCGGCGGGCGAGGCGGCGCTGGCGTTTGCACGGGGTTTGCTGCTGGGCGAGAGCTTGCCGCAAGCCGGCGAGCTATGCGGGGTGCCGCTGGGGATCATCGGCGCGGGTGGCGGCGCGGGTGGCGGCGCGGGTGGCGACGGGCTGGCGGCGGCGATCTCCGCCGGGATCGCAGGCGCCGACCTCGCAACGGTGCAGCGTCTGGCGGGCACACGTCACCCGGCGGCGGCCGCGGCGTTGCTGGGTGCCTGTAGCGGGCGGCAGGCATTTGTGGCGCGCGAGGGTCTGGCGCTGATGGCTTGCCGCCCGGATGCCGCGCTAGGGGTCGCCCTGCCGCGACCCGATATGCTATGGCCGGACGACGTGGTCGACCTGGCCGAGGCGTTACTGCTGAGGCGCGATGTGTGCTAGGGTTTATCACCCGACGGTTACGCTGGTTTCACGCGGAGATGTGATTTGTGGGCGGCGGAATGCGCCGCGCTTTTCCGCTAACGTCGCGGCCGTCCGTGTCGTTGCCGTCCGTGTCGTTGCCGTCCGTGTCGTTGGGCGGAAGAGCCCTGCCCCAGACTTGATCCGGTGCAGCGTGCCGCCGCCCAGGCCGAGGAATGGTCGTTTCGTAGCGGTCGCCCGAGGGGCGCACCGCGTCGCAAGAGAGGGTAGGAGTGAGGGACTACAAGATCAGGCTGGACTATGCCGCGCTGCGCGCCACGCAAGTGGCGGTCGATCCGTTTCCGCACATTGTGGTGCCGCATTTTGTGCCGCCCGCGGCCCTGCGCGCGGTGCTGGCCGACCTGCCGCCGCTGAACAAGCCGGGTTCTTTCCCGGCCGATGCGATCCGCCCGGGCCCGGCGGCCCATGCGCTCGCACAGGCACTGGAAGGCCCCGAACTGCGCGACGCGATCGCCGAGAAGTTCAGCCTGGACCTGGTGCACTCGCCGACCATGCTGACGGTCCGCGGCTATACCGGCACGCGCGACGGCCGCATCCACTGCGACAGCACTGCAAAGCGTGTCACCGTGCTGCTGTATCTCAACCAGGAGAGTGACGCCTTCGGCGAGCACGACGGCTGCCTGCGCCTGCTGCGCAGCCCGCACGATCTGGAGGACTACGCGGTGGAAGTGCCGCCGGTGAACGGCACGCTGCTGGTGTTCCCCAACGGACCGACGAGTTGGCATGGCCACAAGACGTTCGAGGGCCCGCGCTACAGCATGCAGCTCAATTACATGACCACCGGCCGGAAGGCGCGCTCGGAGCTGCGGCGGCATCGATTGTCGGCGTTCGTCAAGCGGCTGACCTGGGCGGCATGAGATCGTGGCGGCAGGCGCTGGGGGCGGCAGGCGCTGGGGGCAGCAGGCGCCGCGTGGTGGCATGAAGTCGCGCACATGAGATCCAGGGCGGAATGAAGTCGATGTCATCGAACTGTCGCCGCCGCGTCATGGCGGGTTCATAGACCGTCCTCTATCAGTGCCGCCGCAGCCGACCGTGGACCTTGTGAGCAGCACCATCGCCCCAGCCGTCGTCCTGCCGACGAGCGGCACCACCCGGCGCAGCCTTCGCCGACCCCGGTTCACCGCCTATGCGCTGCTGGCGCCGTCGGCGGTGTTTCTGTTCGGTTTCACCTATTGGCCGGTGCTGCAGGTGCTGGCCGGATCGCTGACGGTGCGCACGTTTGGCGGCGTCGCGCATTGGGGCCTCGGGAATTTTACGCGCCTGCTGGCCGATCCCCACTTCGCCCACGCCGTGGTCAACAACCTGATTTACGCGGTCGGCACCATCTTGCCGAGCCTGGTGCTGGCGCTGGCACTGGCGCTCGGGCTGCAGGAGACCACGCGACTGAGCTCGGTGCTGCGCACCTTGCTGGTGCTGCCGCTGCTGATCCCGCTGGTCGCCGCGGCGGCGCTGTTCGTGTTCATTTTCCTGCCGGGCGCCGGGTTGCTGGACTACTACCTGGCGCGGCTGGGCGGCTCGTGGTTGGGGATGGGGTTCGGATTGGGCCAGTTGGGGTTGGGACAAACCAACTGGCTGGGCGATCCGTCGCTGGCGCTGGGTTCGATCATTGCGATCACGGTGTGGAAGAACACCGGCTACTACATGCTGTTCTTCCTGGCCGGGCTTGCCGGCATTCCGCAGGACATGCTGGATGCGGCGCGCATCGACGGCGCGGGCGCGTGGGCGCGGTTCCGCCATGTGACGCTGCCGCTGCTGGGCCCGACCTTGGCGTTCGTTGCGGTGATTGCGCTGCTGAATGCGCTGACCCAGGTGGATCATGTCGTGGTGATGACACAGGGCGGGCCGTCGGATTCGACTTCCCTGCTGCTGTATTACATCTACCAGCAGGCGGCGCAGAACTACGATTTTGGCCTGGCCTCCGCCGCCACGGTGGTGAGCGTGGCGGTGCTGTTCGCGGTATCCGTCGTTTCTTTGCGCGCGCTGGAACGGGGCGTCCATTATGAGGCGTGACACGCGGCTGCCGGTGCTGCTGCTGCTGTGCGCGACGGCACTGTTCTGGGCGATCCCGTTCGCCTGGATGGCGGTGGCCAGCCTGCGTCCGGGACAGGCCGGTGCGATGGACCTTGCGTCCCTGCTGCCGGCGGGTCCGTTCGGCTGGAGCAACTTTTCCGACGCCTGGAGCGAAGGTCATTTCCCGCTGTGGTACCTGAATACGGTGCTGCTGTGCGGCGGCATCCTGGCGGTGCAGTGCGTAACGATCAGCCTGGCGGGCTATGCCTTTGCGCGTTTGCGCTTCCGCGGCCGCGACCTGCTGTTCCAGGCGTTTCTGCTGCAACTGATGCTGGTGCCGCCGATCCTGATCGTGCCGAACATGACCACCCTGGTGGCGCTGCATCTGTACGACACGTTGCCGGGGGTGATGGCGCCGTATTTCGCCTCGGCGTTCGGCGTGTTCCTGATGCGCCAGACCTTCCGCACCATCCCGCGCGAGTACGAGGAAGCGGCACTGGTGGACGGCGCGGGGGCGCTGACGATCATCGTCCGGGTATTGCTGCCGCTGGCGCGGCCGGGGCTGGCGGCGTTCGCCATCGTCTCGATCACGGCACATTGGAACGAGTTCCTGTGGCCGCTGATGGCGACCTCGTCACCGCGCAACCAGGTGTTGACGGTGGGTCTGGCATCGTTCACGTCGGGTGCGGAGGCGGGGTCGGAATGGGGCGTGATTGCTGCCGGAACGTTTCTGGTGGTGGCGCCGCTGCTGCTGATGTTCGTGGTGTTCCAGCGCCGTTTCGTTTCGAGCTTCGTGTTTTCCGGCATCAAATGACAGAGGGCTTCCGCCATGCGTCCGTCCCCGATTTCCACTGTTGTGCTTGCGCTGACGGTGATGTTTGCCTTGGCCGCGGGTGCGCGCGCCGCGACCGAGATCGACCTGTTTTTCCCGGTGCCGGTGCAGGGCAAACTCGCGGTGGAGATGCAGCGGCTGATCGAGCAGTTCGACGCCACGCACCCCGACATCCATGCGACCGCCGTCTATACCGGCAGCTATGACGACACCAACATGAAGACCCGCGCGGCGATCCAGGCCGGCCACCCGCCGGCGGCGGTGATCATGAGTGCCAATTTCGTGCGCGAGTACGTGATCAACGGCCAGGCGGTCGCACTCGACGACATGATCCGCCATGACGGGCAAACGCCGGAGCAGTTCATGGGCGAGTTCTGGCCGGCGCTGCAGCTGAACGCGACGGAGGGCGGCCATGTCTATGGCGTGCCGTTCCAGAACTCCACGCCGCTGCTGTATTACAGTGTCGATGCATTCAAGGACGCCGGGCTCGATCCGGACAAGCCGCCGGTGACCTGGCAGGACTGGGTGGACGACCTGCGCAAGCTGACGCTGCGCAAAGGCAACGAGACGGCGCGGTGGGGCCTGATGTTCCCGGGCACCTACGACTACCTGGGCTGGATCACCAGCGCCTTCGCGATGTCGAACGGCGGCGAGTACTACAACCCCGGCTATGGCGGCGAGGTGTACTACACCGAGCCGACGACAATCGGCGCGGTCCGGCTGATCGATGCGTTCGTGCACAAATGGCAGGTGATGCCGCCGGGTGTGACCGACGCGAACGCGGTGACCACGGCGTTCTTCCAGGGCCGCACGGCGATGATGGTGCTGTCGACCGGATCGTTGTCGTTTGTGCGCGACAACATGAAGACGCCATATCGGGTGGCGTTCCTGCCTCGGGCGCTGGTGAACGCCGCACCGATCGGCGGCGCCAGCCTGATCCTGCCGGTCGGCAACCTGCCGCAGCGGCAGGCGGCAGCCTGGACGCTGATCAAGTGGCTGGTCAGCCCGGAGGTCGCCGGCGGGTGGAGCCGCTTCACCGGCTATTTCGCGCCGCGGATCGCGGCGTATGACCTGCCGGACATGAAGGACTATCTGGCGGCGCATCCGGACGCGAAGGTCGCGCTGGATCAGTTGCAGTATGCGCGCGGGTGGTTCGCCACTTACAACACGGTGGGCGTGCGGAAGGCGCTGGAGGACGGCGTGCAGGCCGTGCTGTCCGGCAAGCTGACGCCGGAGGTGGCGATGGATGCGGCACAGAAGCAGGCGGACGCGCTGATGCGGCCGTATGTGGAACAGACGGCGCTGAAGCTGCCGGAGTAGTTGGGCGCGCCGGACGCGATACGCGTGCATTACTCGCGCGCTTGTGGGCTTGGGCCGCGAAGAGCGGACCAAGGTCGCGGGCCGCTCGTTACGCGGGTGGGGGTGGTGCCGCTGCACTACCCTCACCCTCGTCGCTTCGCGCCTCGACCTCTCCCGCGAAGAGCGGGAGAGGTGAGCGGTGGGGCATTGGTTCCGGTTGTGCTGTGTGTTTAGCCGCGTAGGTTCTCGCGCATGGTGCGGCCGGCGTACTCTTTGCGGAACAGGCCGCGACGTTGCAGTTCCGGGATTACCATTCGGCCGAAATCCTCGAACATGCCGGGGAAGATCGTGGGCGAAATGACAAAGCCGTCGCAGCCGCCGGACTCGAACAGGTCCTGCATGTGGTCGGCGATCATCGCCGGCGTGCCGATCAGCGGGGTCTTGCCGCGTCGTTTTGCTTCCTCGAAGCTGATGCCTTCGGTTTTCATGATGTGGCGCAGGCGGTCTTCCAGGCCCTGATGCCCCTGTGCCTTCTTGGCCGCGGCGATATCGCCCGCGTCGTGCACCTGGCTGAGGTCCGCGCCTATCATTGCCGAGTTGGTTGCCATTTCCAGTTCGGGGCTGCTTAGCGAGTTGAGGTGATCGAGCCGCTCGCGGGCGATCAACTCCGTCTCGCCGAGCACGACGGTCATCCAGGGCAGCACGACGCAGTCTTCCGGCGCGCGACCATGCTTCGCCATGCGGGACTTGATGTCGTTGTAGAGCGTGACGGCGGTGCTCTTGTCGGCTGGCGAGCAGAAGATCGCCTCGGCCCACCGTGCAGCAAATTCCCGCCCGCGCGGTGAGGACCCCGCCTGCATCAACACCGGACGCCCCTGCCGGCTGCGTGGGATCGATAGCGGGCCGCGGGTCCTGACGTGCTCGCCGGCGAAGTTCGCGTAGCGTACCTTGTCGGGATCGATGAACAGGCCGCGCGCCTGGTCCATCACCAATGCGTCTTCGTCCCAGCAATTCCATAGTGCACAGCACGCCTCTACGACCTCGTCGCCGTGGTCGTAGCGCAGTTCCTTGTCGGGCAGTTCGGTCATGCCGAAGTTGCGCGCCTCGAAATCGGTGCTGGAGGTGACGATGTTCCAGCAGGCCCGGCCGCCGGATAGCATGTCTAGCGAGGCCAGCGTGCGGGCCAGATGGTACGGGTGATGGAACGTTGTTGAGAGGGTGGCGCCTAGCCCGAGATGCTGCGTGGCCGCGGCCATGATCGGCAGGATCGTCAACGGATCCAGGTAGGAGATCTGGCCGCCGTGCTGGAGATAGGTCCGGAAGTTGCCTTTGTAGAGGTCGGGGATGCCCTGCGTGTCGGCGTAGAAGCAACCGTCGAACCGCGCGGCCTCCAGCACGCGCGCGATATGGGCGTAGCGGGTGGGGCTGAAGATGTCGTGCAGGTCCGTGTGCGGATGCCGCCAGGCGCCGGTGTGCATGGCGGTGGGGCCGGTTTTCAGATACGCGATCAGGTGCATTTGGCGCGGCATCTTGTGGGTCTCCTGCGGGTCGCGTCACCGCGGTGTTGCTGGGGATATCATGCAAGACGCGGTGGGCCGGTGCCAATGGTTTGGATGCGATGGGGCGGGCTGATGCGCGCGCTGAGGGTGGCGCAAGAGGTTATCCACCCTACGGAGCGAAGTTCGCGTTAGATCGGGTAAACCAACGATGTCGGAATGATCGTCGAGTCGTAGATGCAGAGCCGCTCGGCGAAACGCAGGGCGCCGGCGTCTTCGACTACCCTGTCGTGGGTGCGGCCGCACAGGAACAGCTCGCTTGGTTGGTTGGGCATGGTCTGGAAGAGTGCGAAGTTTGCTGTCAGGCGCAGGCCGTCCTCGGCTGCCGCGCGCAGGCAGATGCCGCTGGTGATCCGGCTGATGATCCTGGGGGCGTAGACCGACGTTTCACGCAGTGCGACCACACGGTCTTCCAGCATGGCGCGGCTCTCGCAGTAGATTACCGCGATCGGCATGCCGCGTTCGTGATTTTCGCGCGGCAGGATTTTGTAGACACAGGTTTCGGTGAACATCGTCGGCCAGCGTTCCAGGTCGCCGTCGTTCAGGGCGTCATCGTATGCGCAATAAAGATCGGCGAGGCGGGCGCGCAGGTCCAGTGCGGCATTCACGCCCGGTGCGGCGGCGATCATTGCGGATCACAACTCCATGACGGCGCGGTAGTGCTGATAGAACCCGCGAATTGCGGTTTCCGTTACCATGTGCGGTGTGTTTTCCACGCCTCGGCCGCCCATCTCGACGACGCCCAACCGGTCGTCGTTGCCGTCGAGCCCCGATTGGGTCAGCAGCATCGCCTCGCTGTCATCGAGCGAAACGAGGCCGGCGGGGCCCATCAGATTGGCCTGGCGCAGCCGCCGCTGCCGCATCTCCGGCGTGTCGTCGGCGTATCCGAAGAAGGTCCATGCCAGGTCGAAGCTGCGCGCGTCCAGCGGAACGATCTGGCGCATCGCCAGCGTGTTGGATTGCTGCTGGACGATCAGATTGGGCCACAGCGTCTGCATGACAACGGTGGCGTCGCCGGGGAACTCACGCACCGGGTCGAGCAGACGCGGATCGCGCAACGCGAAGTCCTGCTTGAACGCGCGCATCTGCGAAGTCGCGTCGTTCGCCTGTTGCGCGCCGCGGCGGCTGACCAGCACGGCGTGCCGGCCGGTATCGTCCATTTCGACAGAGGATTGTTGATCGAGACGGAACAGTCCGAAGGTGACAAGGAACACATGCAGCAGGCTGGCGTGATACGGGTCCTTGATGTTCTCGAACATCAGCTTCCAGTTGCTGGGGATGCGCTGGCGCATATGGCCGAGCACGACGAGTTCGCGGCCGTCGAACACCCGATCGAACCAGCCCAGCATGCCGGGGCCGAGGTAGGTTTCCAGCGATTCGTTGGGCGCACCGAAGCTGGCGAAGACGACGCCGTGGCGGCAGGTTACCGCGAGGCGTTGCAAGCCGTGCGCCTCGGTTTGGAAGTCGGTGGGCATGCCGCCCTGCGCGCGGTAGCCGCGGCGGAACGGCAGGCCGAGCAGGTTGCCCTGCAGGTCGTATGTCCATTGATGATAGGGGCAGGTGAATTCTTTCGCGGACCCGTGATTGGCTGTGCAGAACTGCATGCCGCGATGGGCGCAACTGTTGAGCAGGACGTTGATTTCGCCGTCGCGGCCGCGGACGGCGACGACCTCGCGCGGGCCGAGTTGGCTTCGCTGGAAGTCGCCTGGGTTGGGGATTTCCGCTTCGAGACAGACGTAGAGCCAGTCGTTCGCGCCGAAAATGCGCTCGGTCTCGCGGGCGAAGATGTCGGGGTCGGTGTAGACCCAGTTGGGGACGCGCGAGGGGCCTTGCTCCGGCCATGCGCGTGTGTGGCGCATCGGTGGTGGCGATTCAAGAAGACGTTCCGGGTTCGCTGATGGCATGGTGTCCTCCCGCGTGGCGGTCGTTGCCGCCAGTCGGCGCCCTCGGCGTGCCGGCCGTCAAGTCAAAGATGGCGCTGGCTTAACCGGCGCCCACGACAATGGGTCAGATTCGGGATAGGCTCGATGTTATGACAAGACGCGCCCCATCGCGGACCAAGTTGCTGGCGACGCTACGCGCGCACGAGGCGGAGTTGCGTGCACGGGGGATCGAGGCGATCACGCTGTTTGGCTCCGTTGCACGTGGCGCCGCGGGAGCGCAATCGGACGTGGATCTGGCGATCCGGCCGGGCGCTACATTCTCGGCCGGCGGGTTCGACTATTTTGGTCAGATCGAGAACCTGCGGGAACACCTTGTTGCGCTGCTGGGATGTGAGGTCGATCTGGTGGAGGAACCACCTCGGGATCAACGCCTGAAGCAGGTCATCGAGCGGGAAGGCGTGCGTGCCTTCTAGCCGCCCCGCGATCCGGTTCCTGGATATCCTCGACAATATCCGGCTGGTGCAGAGCTATGTCCAAGGCATGGACAGGGCCGCGTTCGAGGCTGATCGACGCACGCGCGACGCGGTGGAGCGATGTCTGGAGCGGGTGAGCGAGGCGGCGGCGAAGCTGGGGGAGCAGGCGGACGAGCTGGCACCAGGACCGGCGTGGCATGCGGTGCGGGCATTCGGCAACGTGCTGCGCCATGCGTATGACCAGGTCGACCCGGTGCGGATTTGGGAGGTCGTCACTCGCGACCTGCCGGACCTGGCGACCGCTGCCGAGGCCGCCCTGACCCGCCTCGATCCGGGGGTCGATCCGGAGCCGTAGGCACCGGATGACGTGATCGGGACGGTTGCGTAGACGCGGCGGCCCGCGCCACCCATCAAGCCGGTAGCGCGCGCAGCACCCGTGCCTCGCGGAT
Source organism: uncultured Alphaproteobacteria bacterium (assembly GCA_963826975.1). GTDB lineage: Bacteria > Pseudomonadota > Alphaproteobacteria > Acetobacterales > Acetobacteraceae > Palsa-883. Next base: position 169,712 of record CAWGZJ010000007.1, read on the forward strand.
CGGCAGATTGATCAGTGCGGCGAATAGCGCCAACCCGGCATCCGCGTACCACATCCAGTTGTAGTCGCCGAACCGCGCCACCGCGATTCCGCCCAGCCAGGCGCCGAAGAATCCGCCGATCTGGTGCGACAGTAGCGTCAGTCCGAACAGCGTGGCCAGGTAGCGCACGCCGAACAGCTTGCCGACCAGCCCGGCGGTCGGCGGCACCGTCGAAAGCCAGGTCAGGCCCAGCACAATCGCAAACACATAGAACGTCAGCGGTGTTTTCGGCGCCGCCATGAACCCCAGCACCGCGACCGCGCGGGTGAAATACACACTGAACAGCAGCAGTTTCATCCGCCGCCGCCCGCCGAGCCAGCCGACGGTCAGGCTGCCCACGACGTTGGACAACCCTATCAGCGCGAGCGAATTGGCCGAGACCAGCGGGTTGAGCCCGCACAATTGCACCTGGCCCGGCAGATGCGTCACCAGGAACGCCACATGGAACCCGCAGGTGAAGAAGCCGAGATGCAGGCACCAATAACTGGTGTTGCGCGCGGCCACGCGGAGCTGGTCGCCCAGGGTCAGCGCTTCGCCGTGGGCGGCGGCGGTCCGCGCTTCGCCGCGACCGCGCAACGGCCAGGCCAGCGGTATCGTTGCCAGGCAGAACGCCGCCATCGTCAGCAGCGCGGTGACCCAGCCGAAGCCGATGATCAGCACCTGCAGGAGCGGGGCGAAGACGAACTGGCCAAACGAACCGCCGGCGTTGATCAGTCCGGCGCCGAACGAACGTCGTTCCGCGGGTAGTCGTTGCAGCACGGCGCCGATCAGGATGGAGAAGCTGCCGGCGCCGGCACCGGTGGCGGTCAGCACCCCCAGCACCAGGATCAGCTCGAACTCGGTATGGACGAACGGGGTCAGCGCGATGCCGGCGGCCAACATCAGCCCGCCGACCACCAACACCCGCCCGGGGCCGAACCGATCCGCCAGCGCGCCGAATATCGGCTGCGCCAACCCCCAGGTGAACTGGCCGATCGCCGCGGCCAGGCTGATCGCGACGATGCCCAGGCCGGTCGCCGCATTCAGCGGGGCGATGAACAGGCCGATGGTCTGGCGCGAGCCCATCGTGATCATCAGGATCGCCGAAGCGATCAGCAGCAGCATCCCGGTGGCTCGCGCGGGGCGGTTCATGGTGCGGCTCATGGGGCGATGCGTTAAGGCCGGGTGTGGTCGGGGGATAGGTCCAATAGCTGGGGACGCCGGTCGCCAATGGCACGGTGCGGCGTGGTATCAGACCCCTGGCTGATCGATGCGGTGATGTTTTGGGGTTGCATTCCCTTAACATGATAACTATCATGAAAGGCATGAGAGTCAACCGCGAAACCTTGGCGGCGCACCGCGCTGCCATTCTGACCCAGGCCGGCAGGTTGTTCCGCCGGCACGGCATCGATGGCGTCGCGGTCGCCGATATCACCGGCGCGGCGGGTCTCACTCATGGCGCCTTCTATGGGCACTTTCCCAGCAAGTCCGCGCTGGCGGCCGACACCTGCCGCGAATCCCTGGAACACGCCGCGGCAACCTGGCGTCAGCGCGCGGCCGCGGCCAAGCACGCCGGCGCGGACCCGATCGCCGCGTTGATCGACGCTTACCTGACGCCCGCGAGGCGCGACCAGCCAGACTCCAGTTGCATGCTCGCGGCGCTGGGCGCGGAGACCAGCCGCGATCCACAGTTGCGTTCCGCCATGGCAACCGGGGTCAATTCACTCGTTGCCGTGCTGACCGAATTGATCGCGGAACGTCGACCCGATGCCGTCCCGGCCGCGCATGTCCAGGCCGCGCTGGCGGCGTTGGCGGCAATGAGTGGTGGACTGACCCTGGCGCGCACGCTGGCCGGCGACCCCGAGCACTCCGCCGCCGTCTTGCAGGGTGCTGCCGCCCTCGCCAAACGCGCCGGCACATAACCCCCTGGCCAAACGCGCCGGCACATAAGGAATCCCGACCATGCTCTCTGGTGTGTTGGCGCCCGCCCTGGCGCGCCGCGGCATTCATTACGGATGGGCGGTTGTCGCCGTCGCCTTCCTGACCATGCTGGCGACCTCGGCCGCGATGGGCATGCCCGGCGTGCTGCTGTTGCCGTTGAAGAACGAGTTCGGCTGGGACCTCGGCGCGATCTCGGGCGCGCTGGCACTGCGGCTTCTGCTGTTCGGACTGGTGGCGCCGTTCGCCGCGGCACTGATGCAGCGCTACGGCATGCGCGCCGTGGTCGGTTCGGCGCTCGGCATGATCGTGTTCGGGCTGGCGCTAGCCACCCAGATGACGGCGCTGTGGCAGCTTTGGGTCACCTGGGGGGTGATGCTTGGGCTGTCGACCGGCGTGACCGCCAATGTGCTGGGCGCGACGGTCGCCAATCGCTGGTTCACCGCGCGGCGCGGACTGGTCGTGGGTTTGCTCAGCGCCAGCAGCGCCACCGGCCAATTGCTGTTCCTGCCGGTGGCGGCCTGGTTGTCGATCCATATGGGCTGGCGCCTGGCGATGGTGCCGGCTGCCGGTCTGTGCCTGGTTTGCCTGACGCTGGTGCTGCTGGTGATGCGCGATCATCCGGGCGAGCTTGCACTGGCGTCGTATGGCGAGATCGCTATCGTTCCGCCTCCGTCGCGGCGGGCCGGCGGCAACGCGCTGAAGCTGAGCTTCGCGGCGCTGACCCGGGCCGGCGCCAATCGCACATTCTGGATCCTGTTCGGCTCGTTTTTTGTCTGCGGCCTGTCTACCAATGGGTTGGTGCAGAACCATTTCATTCCGCTGTGCCATGATTTCGGCATGGACGCGGTGGCCGCATCCGGCGTGCTGGCGATGATGGGCGCGTGCGATTTCGTCGGCACGATCGGGTCAGGGTGGTTGTCGGACCGGTTCGACAACCGCTGGCTGCTGTTCTGGTATTACGGCCTGCGGGGGCTGAGCCTGCTGGCGCTGCCGTATTCGTCTTTCTCGTTCTACGGGCTGAGTTTGTTCGCGGTGTTTTATGGGCTGGATTGGATCGCCACCGTGCCGCCCACGGTCAAGCTGACGGCGCAGGCGTTCGGGCGAGAGCAGGCCCCGCTGGTGTTCGGCTGGATCTTTACCGCCCACCAGATGGGCGCCGCGGTCGCCGCGCTGGGTGCCGGCGTGTCGCGCGATGCGTTGTCGAGCTACCTGCCGGCGTTTGCCGCCGCCGGTGTGGCCTGCGTGTTGGCGGCGGTTGCGGTGCTGGCGATGCGCCGGCGTGTGACCGATGCCGCCGGGGTTGCCGCACCGGCGGAGTAAAGTCGGGCTGGATCGGTGGGCGCGGGCGGTCGAGGCCTTTACTGCAATGGCGCTGCGAATGAATAAGGCCTAAAAGGCATTATGAGCGTAGCAGCGACCCTCGATCCCTCCCAGCGCCAGATTCTCGTTAATCTGGGCAATAGGCATGTCGTCTTCGGACCGTCCACTGGGTTGCCCCAGGTGATTCGTTTCGATCCTGGCAAAACTCCGAGATTTTGCCGCGTGTCGCCGATGAGGGCGAGGCCACCGAGGAGCGGATTGCCCAAACGCTGCGCGTGCCGGGAATGAAAAGATCGGCTGCGATCGATGGTGCCCCGCAAGCCGATGTTGAGCTGCTTGATGATGAAGGGAACCACATCCTTATCGACATCAAGGTAAGGGAACGCGATCCCAAGCAGCGCGATATCGAGCTGGCACGGCAACGTCTGACAGAGGCCGCCAGAATCGGCCAGACGCTGGAGGTCTGGCACTTCAATGTCGAGCGATTGAAGCTTGTCGTGATGAGCCTCGATCGATCGGGTTTGCGGTTCGACGAGTTGATCCCACTCAACGTTTGGGAAAAGACTTCCGAGGGTGTGTTCGACCGATCCCGGGTGGTCGAGGAAGTGGAAGATTGGGTCCACCGGGTTGGAGCCTTGTACCGAAGACGTTCGGGCTTGGCTCGGCGATCGGCCTGACTTGCGGTGCGAGCAGAGCCGCTCTGTGATCATGTCCGAAGAGATGATGCAGCAATTTGCGGTGCCCGACCGGGACATTCCCGTGCTTGATATCCTCGACGTGGATCAAGTCATCGCCAGCTTTGTCCCGCGAGGGCTGTGGATGATCGGATCATGGGGACGGATCGATATCATCACCCGAGATCGGACCCGGGTACTGGTCGCACTGGGCGGCATGGGAAGCCTGGAGTGGCGGCTGGTCTCGCCTGAAGATCGGCAGCGAATGGTCCCCTTCGACAATGAGGCATTGCTCGCGCTCATACCACCGGCCCTAATTCCCGACCCTTCGGCCGGTGTCGGTCCGGTGGTATGATTCTTTGTTTGGCGCGCGGCCGCCCCGCCAACCCCGCGCGATACCAGCGGCCCGAAATGACGGAGGAGTCGTCATTTCGGGCCGCTGGTATCATTGGCCAACCATGAGCCGCCTTACCGAAACACAACGGGCCTACAGCACTCTTGTCCAGCTCCTCGATCAGGAAATTCGCAAAAGAAGTGGATCAACACGGGATTTAGAGCGGTTTCGCGAGACGCTAGATGTCGCGTTCTACCTCTTGGGTTGGTCTCAGTTTGAGTATCTGGTCCGCCAGGAAGTTGAAGATCTCATCGATGAAAAGGCAAGGGCCAAGTCGGTAGAGCGCCACGCTTGGCGGTATTTGCAGGACAACCTGAAAGCCCTCGCTGTCCGACGGCGCCTCGACCTGATCTTCCACACCGAAACTGCTGTGCGTGTTCAACTGGACAAAGATTACGAACTCCGCAACGAGGCCGCACACAATTACCGGCACCTTCCGAAAGAAGCCAAAGACGTTTCAGCGTGGCTCCTGAAGCTGGAGGATCTGGTGGAGAAGTTCTGAGCGCTCCAGAAAAATCGAAGGTTGGGACCCACCCAATGCGGAAGTTCTGACGGACACACGCCCCAATCGTGCCGTCAGCGCGCCGTGGCCAGGCGTGTCGTCGCGCCGCGCCACAGCCGCATCGCCGCGGCCAGCAGTACCACGCCCAACCCCACCAGCGCGACCCAATGGGCTGGGCGCAGGCCGAACCGCACGTTCTCGTTCGCCGCCAGGACGCGCCATGGATTGATGCCGGTGGTCACCGCGTACCAGCCGAACTCGATCCAGACAGTGGCGACCGCCGCGACGACACCCAATGCGACCAGCGTGACAAGTTTGCGCTGCCACGCTGCCGGCACCACGCGCCAGGCCATCAGCCAGACGAAGAAGCCGGTGACCATCATCGCCTCGCTGACGATCGCCTTGGACTGGATGCAGTAATGCAACAGCCCCAGCACGGCGATGCCGTATAACGTGCGATGTAACGACTTCCAGCGCTTCCCGAGCCGGCGCACTGCCGCGTCGGTGGAGGTCGCGCCCAGCACCGACAGCCCGACCAGCGCGATGAAGCCGATCGTCAGGTAGAAACGATGGACGATCTCCGAGACGACCGTCGGCAGCCGGAAATTCTGGTCCACGATGTAGAGGCTGAAATGCGCCAGCCCATAGGCCAGCGCCGCCACCCCGATCATGCGGCGCACCAGCAGCAGTTTCGGCCAGTCGAACACCGCGCGGGCCGGGGTGACCGCCAGCGAGATCATCATCAGCCGCACCATCCATAGCCCGGTGCCGTGGATCACCTCGATCACCGGCCTGCCGCCGAGTGTCCCGGTCGCCCACCAGAACGCCAGCACCGCGCCGGGCACGAACAGCGCCGGCAGCACGGCGGCCTTGATCGGGATCAACCGCCCGTGCCGGTCACGCCATGGCGGTCGCATCATCTAGAGCTCGGCGTTTGAGGTCTCGGCGATTGGGCTCCCGACGGCTTGGGACCCAGCCATCGGCGCGTGTAGCCGGCGGGCACGCGGAACAGGTCTGCGTCCAGCGGACCGTACTGCACCGTCTCGGCGCTAAGCAGCGTCCGCCCGCCGGAGCGGGCACGCAACAGCACGCCATCGGCGGTCAGGCAGAGCCGCGCCGCCTCGCCCGCCGCGTCGGTCATGTCCCACTCGGTGCAGGCCAGGCCGGCGACGGTGTCCTCGCCGCGCCGCACGGCGTCGGCGGCGGCGCCGTCCGGCATCCCTGTCACATTATCTGGCGCCGCCATCTCGATCACCGTCTTGTCCGCCATTCGAACCGTGCTCATGCGTCGCGCGGCAAGGTCGATAATTACATACAGGCCGGCGGTCGGCGGATCGACCCGCAACGCCTGCGTCGCGGCATTCCAACGCAGCCGCTCGTGCAGGGTGGTCCCACCGTCGGCGTTCTGGCCGCCGGCGTTCGGGCCACCTGCGTTCGGGCCAGCTGCGTCCGGGCCACCGGCGTCGAGGATGTAGATCACGTCGACATCATGGACCGGGCGCAGCAGCGGATGGTCGCCCGGCGCGGCGCCGCACAGCAACACCGCGAACGCGGCGACAGCGATCCGCCGGCCCATCACGCGGGGGCCATCACGCGGGCGCCATCAGGTGTGCGCCACCATGTGTGCGCCATCATGTGCGCAACTGGCCGGCCAGCGCGCGAAACTCCGCTTCCAGCGCCTGTGGCGGCGGCGCCGGCAGCCAGCGCGCGGGTGCCTCCAGCCCTGCGATCAGACGTTCGCGATAGGCTTGCCGCGGTATTTCCTCAGCACCGAACTGCGACAGGTGCTCGGTGACGAACTGGGTGTCCAGCAGGTGGAATCCGCCCAGGCGCAGACGCGCCACAAGGTGGACCAGCGCGGTCTTGGAGGCGTCGCGCGCAAAGCTGAACATGCTCTCGCCGAAGAACACGCCGCCGATTGCCACGCCGTAGAGTCCGCCGACCAGTTCCCCATCGCGCCGGCATTCGACCGAGTGCGCGTAACCCATGCGGTGCAATTCGGTAAACAGGTCCTCGATCTGCGGGCTGATCCAGGTGTCCACTCGCCCGGGCTGCGCGGTGGCACAACCGGCGATGGTGGCAGGGAAGTCGAGGTCGGCATGGACCTCGAAGGCGTCCGACAGGACCGTGCGCAACAGGCGCCTGGGCAGGTGGAAGCGATCCAGCGGCAAGACGCCGCGGCGCTCCGGGTCCAGCCAGAAGAGCCGGCCGCCGTGCCGGGTCTCCGCCATCGGGAACAACCCATGGCGATAGGCACGCAGGACCAGTTCGGGCGTGATCTCGAGGACTCGGCGGGACATGGCGGTAGTGTGGGGAGGCTGGGGCCGGGACGGAAGAGCGAAAGCACGCTGTTGATCGAGGCGGGGTTGATCGAAGCGGGGCCGATGGGATGCCGTGGGGTCCCCATAGGCATCCGGATAAGGGGGGGGTCCCCAAAAAAGCTCCGCTCCGGGGCGCGCGGAGGCAGCCCGAAGCGCCGGCGGGGCGCCTTATGAAAACAGCAAGTGGGGCTGGCCGCCCTCGATCGTGGTGCTGATGTGCGCCGCCGCCGTCGTGGCGAACATTCCGGTGACCACCACGCCGCGCTCGCCGGTCGGATCGGTGATCGCCACGGCATTGTCCTGCGCCAGCGCGGCGTTGCCGCCGAGGAACAGGTCGCTGACCGTGTAGGTGCCGGAGCCGGCCAGCAGCGCGATGTCCAGGTGGTCGCGGCCGAGGATGAAATTGGCGATCAGCGTCACGCCGCTGGCGTCCGAGTCCGAGATCTTCGCGGCGCCGCCACCGGTCGGATTGAGCTGCACGAAGTCGCCGCCTTGCGCGGCCGTTGCCGCGCCCCACCCGGCGACCGTCGCGGAGTTGATGAAGGTCAGGGTGGCCTCGCCGCCATTCAGATAGAGATTGGACGATATCGCATCCTGCAACACGATCGTGTTGCCGCCGTGGTTGTCGTAGAAGTCCAGCAACGACGTGGAACCATCGGTGAGCAAAGGCGTGCCGTTGTAGACGGTGGTCGCGGCATCTTGGCCGTTCCCCGGTCCGATGAGCAACTGATCGCCGTCGTGGCTGGCCTGGTAGGTAAACGTCGACTCGCTCGTGGTGCCGACCGGGGCGACGGGCGCCAGGTAGAACAGGACATGACCGCTGTCGCCGGTGGCCTGCGACATATCGAAGTCGCCGCGCTGGGCCTGGTACGCCGCCACCATTGCGCCGGCACCGATGATCTGGACGTTGGTGTCCTCGAAATTCGAGATGAGGACGGTACTGATCCCCGGCGTGTTGGCGGTGTTGAGCGACAGCTCATAGTTCTTGATCAGGCCCCAATCGCTCGGGTTGAGGCTGTCGATCAGGGTCCCGGTCGTGGTGTTGAGCGAGAAGTTGTTGGCACCGTAGCCTGGTGTGGCCGGATTGCCGTTCCAGTTGAACACGGCGGCGTTGGTCGTGCTGTAGAGGGATGTGGCACTGGCCGCCATGCTGGCGAACTTCGATGTAAGGTCGAGTTCGTCGGAGCCGAGGGCGGATCCGGTGTTCAACACGTCGGTCGGCACCTCTGCGATGCTGTCGCCCAGATCGAAGGCCGACACGGGCACCTGGGAACCGGTGTTGCCGGCCGCGTAGAGGGCGACGTCGGAATGCGGCCCCGACCAATTCGTCAACGCGCCGCTGCCGGCCGCACACGTGCCGATGAATTGATACGAGTCCATAATGTTGGTGGCCATCTGTTCCTCACCAAGGCGCGGCGCCGCGCGATGGGGCAGTTACGCTGGGAGGTCGTTAATATGCTGTGAACCGCGTTTCGCGGCCGAATGAACCGCCAAGACGCCATATGTGGACGGCCCCTGGCTTGCAAGAGAGTTCGGGTCGCGGATCGGATCGCTTGCGCTCATATGTCCGGTTTCGGCGCCCTGAGCGGACGCTGCCGAGCTGGTTTCCGCGACGCGCATTCCAAACAAGGCGGCGGCATTGAATGCCGTGGCGTCTTTCGGAGTGTTGCGCGTCTGGGATCGACCGATCACACCCTCTCTTCCTTCTCTGGCAAGTTCCGGCTTTGGCGTGTGGCGATGGCTCGCCGCCCGCCAAACGGCAAGTTCAGTTTCTTGGTTCGACCGAGCGCCGTTTCTCCGTCCCGACCGCATTGCTGGCAGAGCGCCGCGCGCAGACGCGGTCAAGGAGCGCTCCGCGCCGCGGCGCGGTCGCGCCGCGGCGCCGCAGGCGTCCTTGACGGCGGCGAGCACGGCGCGAGGCTGGTGCGGTCGGGGCGATCAGGAGGCTCATGCCGCCTGCTTGCGCATTTCGGGGTTCGCCGGATTTGGTTGCGGTTGAGCCTTGCGCGGATCGTAGTGTTGGCCGCTGACCATCAACTTCCAGGCGATGCGGGCTGTCTTGTTGGCGAGCGCCACCGCGGCCAGTTTGGGCGGCTTGCGCTTGAGCAGCTCAGCAAGCCAGGGCGAGGGTGGGCGGGATTTGGCTTGCCGGATGACGGCGGTGGCGCCGCAGACCAGAAGCGTGCGCAACGTCTCGTCGCCGGCGCGGGTAATCACGCCCAGCTTGAGCTTGCCGGCGGTGGAGTGATCCTTTGGCGTCAGTCCAATCGAGGCCGCGAAGTCGCGTCCGCAGCGGAACGTCTCGGGATGGCTGACTTTGGCGACGAGGGCCGCGGCGGTCACCGGTCCGATCGCCGGCACTTCGGCCAACCTTAGGCTCTGCTCGTTGCTGCGGTGGAACGCCATCAGCCTGGCGTCGAGCTCGGTGACCTGGGCATTGGCGTGCCGATACTGCCCGACAAGGACCAGGAACATCTCCCTGGCGAGAGGCGGGATCGTGACGTCCTGCGCGATCTGCTCGGCCAGCAGCTCGATCCGCGCAAGACCCTTGGGCGCCACCAGCCCGAACTCCGCGGCATGGCCTCTGATCGCGTTGCTCACCTGCGTGCGGCGGCGCAGCAAGGCCTCGCGCACCCCGATCAGCATCTGGGCGGCCTGTTGCTCCACCGTCTTCGCCGCAACGAACCGCTGCTTCACCTTCGGCCGGCTCATCGCCTCGCAGATGGCCTCGGCATCGGCCGCATCGTTCTTGCCGCGGTCGACGTAGGGCTTGACGTATTGCGGCGGGATGAGCACCACCTTGTGTCCCAGCGCCGCAAGCTGGCGCGCCCAGTAATGCGATGCGCCGCACGCTTCCATGCCGATCACCGTCGGCTCGAGCTTGGCAAAGAACCCAAGCACCTGATGCCGGCGCAGCTTCCGCCGCAGCACCGGCATCTCGTTCTCGTCTACCCCATGCAGCTGAAAAACATGCTTGGACGTGTCCATACCGATGCGGATAATCTTGCTCACGGACGGCTCCTTTGTTTGAGGGTCTTCAACGACCTCAATCTGGCACATGCGATGCCGTCGGGGCCGTCCACCCCAACAAGGCGCCAAGAAGAGTTGGGGATCGGGAGGGATCGGGTGACGGGTCATCCGATCCCCACTCTTCTTGGCGCCTTGGCGTCTTGGCGGTTCACCTTCTCGTCGCGAACCGCAGAAAAGTGCGAATTTCAAATGCGATTGCGCTGGCCTTCACATCATGCCGGCGCCCGGGGCGGCATGACGCGGATAGCGGCCGGCGCGTCAATGTTTAGGGCCGTTGGTATCAGCCGGGGACCGTGGCTCGGTTTTCGGAGAGCGCTGCCTCGATCTGGGTGGCCAACTGGGACGGCAGGAAGGGTTTGCGCACCAGCCGATACCGTCGCAGCGCGCCGGTGATCTCCTCGGGGTCGGTGTAGCCCGACATGAACAGGATGGTCAGCCGCGATCGCACGCCCCGGGCGAGCCGCGCCAACTCGGCGCCGTTCATCGCCGGCATCACCACATCGGTCAGCAGCACCTCGATCTGGCTGTCGCAGCGCAACATGTCGAGTGCCTCGGCCCCGCCGCCGGCTTCCCGGACGTCGTAACCAAGGTCGCACAGCACGTCCACGGTGGTGGCGCGCACCGCCGGATCGTCGTCCACCACCAGCACGGTGCCCAGCACGGGTCCCAGCACTGTTGTGCCCAGCGCTGTTGTGCCCAGCACTGGGCCATCACTGGCGTCGAGGCCGGAGGTTGACGGCACGTGTGGCGACGGCGCGGGGGGCGGCGGCGCGGGCAGCTCCTGCATGACGGTGGCGCGCGGCAGGTAGACGGTGACGGCCGTGCCGACGCCGGGGGCGCTTTCGATCCGCATGCCGCCGCCCGATTGCCGCGCCGTTCCGTAGACTTGTGACAGGCCCAGCCCCGACCCCGACCCGGGCGGCTTGGTGGTGAAGAACGGCTCGAAGGCCCGCGCCAGGACATCCGCGCTCATCCCGACGCCGTTGTCGCGCACCGTGACCGCGACATATTCACCCTCGACAGGCTCGCTCTCACGTCGCGGCGGACCGACCGGCGCGTTGGCGGTCTCGATGGTCAGGACCCCGCCTCGCGGCATCGCGTCGCGGGCGTTGATGGTCAGGTTCAGCACCACCAACTCGACCTGCGTCGCATCGGCCATCGCCGGCCACAGATCGGGCGCCGGCCAGGTTTCAATGCGGACCGCGCTGCCGAGCGCGCTTTTCAGCAGATCCTGCATGCCGGCGACGACCGCGTTCAGATCGATCGGCCGCGGGACCAGCGGCTGGCGCCGGGCGAACGCCAGCAACTGACCGGTCAACGTGGCGCCGCGCTCCGCCGCCGAGCGCATCGCGGCAAGCAGGCCCTGGGAATGCGGGTCCGGCGGCACCGCGCTGGACAGCAGCTCGATGTTGCCCAGCACGACGGTCAGCAGGTTGTTGAAGTCGTGCGCGACGCCGCCGGTCAGCCGTCCGACGGCCTCGATCCGCTGGGCCTGGCGCAGCGCCGCCTCGGCCCGTTCACGCTCTTCCATCTGCTCGACCAGCCGGAGGTTGGCCAGCTCCGCGGCTTCCTTTGCGTTACGGAATTCGGCCAGCAATTTCTCGATCCGGCGCGACCGGCTGGCGAGCAGGAGCATCAGGGACACGGTGACCATGCAGATGAACAACGCGCCGAAGCCGAAGAACCAGGCCTGCCGGCGCCAGTCCCGCAGCACCTGCTGTTCGTCCACCGAAACGTTGACGGCGAGCGGGAAGGCCTTCAGGGCGCGGATCGCCAGCACTCGGTCCTGACCGTCCAACGGGCTGTCCATGATCACCGTGCCGGCCATGGCGTGGGCCAGGATGTCCTTGAACGGCGGCATGTCGGCGTAGCTGGTGCCGATGACCGCGTCGTTGTGCGGATAGCGCGCCAGCACCGTGCCGTCGCGCAGGTGCAGCAGGATCGCGCCACCGTCGTGCAGCTCGACCGCTTGGTAGAAATCCTCGAAATAGCGCGTGTCGATGCGCCCCGACGCGATGCCGGCGAAGCCGCCATCGGGCGTGTTGATCCGCCGGGTCATCAGCGCGGTCCACACCCCATCGGTTTCACGCAGCGGATCGCTGATCTGCAAGCCGGCGTCGGGATGGGCCGCGTGGAATGCCAGCGCGGCATGCAGCGCCCGCGGCACGTCGCCTTGCATCGGCGGGCCGGAAGCGAAAATGATGGTGCCGTCCTTGTCGGTGACGCAGACCCCACGGACCTGCCGCACACCCTCGACCCAATGGCGCAGCAGGTCGTCCATCACCGCGGCATGCGGCTGGGTGCCGGGCGGCAACTGCCGCAGGGCATCGATCGCGTTGCGCAGGATGAAGTCGACCGTTTCGGCGGCGCGGCCGGTCTGCTCGGCAAACACCATGTCCAGGCGGGACATCTGCCGTTCGGTGTTGGCGATCGTGGCGTCGCGGACACGGACGAGCTGCTGCGCTGTGGCAGCAGCGATCAGCAGAGTGACCGTGACTGCCGCGATCTGCAACGAACGGCTGACCGATGGCAGGTGACCTCGCTGCCGCCCCGACTCGCGTTCCATCGACAATGCGGCTCCGACTGAATTCCCCTGGGATTGTATTTGATTGTAGACGGATCGCGCCGCCGTGGATAATCACAGTTTATTGCGCAGGCGGGATTGTGGCGGGGTTGTGCGATGGCGCCGTCCGTGCCGTGGTGCCGGGCTTGTCCCTGCCACCCCGGATTTTCAGTCGAGCCCGGATTTTCAGTCGAGCCCGGGTTCTTGGTCGATCCCCAATTCTCAGTCGAGTGTCGTGCGGTAGCGCAGGATCGCGAGGGCGCTGACGGCGACGGTGAACAGTCCGAGCGCGGCCAGGCTGGACCAATCATCCGCCAGGCCCTGCCCCTTCAGCAGCGAGCCGCGCACGATGCGCAGGAAGTGCGTCACCGGCACCAGGCTGCCGACGACCTGCGCCCATTGCGGCATGCCGGCGAACGGGAACAGGAAGCCCGACAGCAGGAAGGACGGCATGAAGTAGAACTGCGCCATCAACTGGGCGTCGCGCTGCGTGCGCGCGATCGTCGAAATGAGAAATCCCAGTGCCAGGCTGCCGGTGGTAAACAGCGCGGTGCCAATGACCAGTGCATCCCAGCCGCCCATTTCCGGCACGTCGAAGAGCACACGCGCCAGGATCAGAATGATGACGGTCTGCACCACGCCGATGCCGATATAGGGGATCAGCTTGCCGATCAGCACCTCGACCGGCCGGACCGGCGTCGCCAGCAGTCCTTCCAGCGTGCCCAGCTCGCGGTCGCGTGCCAGGCTCTGCGCGGTCATCACCACCAGCGTCATCGACAATACGGTCCCCAGCAGGCCCGGAACGATATTGTAGGAGGTGATGCCTTCGGGGTTGTAGCGGCTGTGCACCACCGCGGTGAACGCCGGCTGGGCGGCCTGGGGTGCCAGTGCGCCGACAAGGTCGTGGGTGAGCGCCGTCGCCGACAGCGTGGCGAGAGCGGCCACCGCGCTGCCGGTCGCCGAGGGATCGGCGGCGTCGGCCTCAATCAGGATCTGCGCGTTGTCGCGGCGTACCACGCGGCGGGTGAAGTCGCCCGGAATGGTGACGCTGAAGGCGATCTCGCCCAGGGCCATCAGCCGATCCAGCTCGGCGGAGCTGCGCGCGGTGGCAACGATATCGAAATATCCGGTGTTGCGGATCGCCGCCAGGACCGAGCGGGAGAATTCGCCCTGATCCTGCACGAAGACGCCGGTCGGCAGGTGGTGCGGATTGTCGTTGATCGCGTAGCCGAACAGCAACAACTGAATGATCGGCATCAACAGCAGCACACTGGGCGTGCCGCGCATCATCTGACGAAATTCCTTGACCAGCATTGCCACGATGCGCGTCAGCGAAAATCCGCTCATTGCAGTTGGCCTTGATGCCCGGGGTCCTGCGAGGCCCCGAGGTCCTGCGATGAATCGTCCATCAGGCGGATGAACACGTCCTCTAGCGTCGGGCGGGTCTCGGTCCAGCGATAGGGCGGTTGGCGATGCGGCGCGATGGCGGCCTGGAGCGCCGCGCGGTCGGTGCCGCTGACGTGCAGGTTCTCGCCGAACGGTGTCGCCATCAGGATGCCCGGCGCATGCGCAAGCTGCGAGGCCAGCCGATCGGCGCGCGGCCCTTCGGCCTGGAAGGTGATCAATCCGGAGCTGGCAACGACCTGCTCGGCGGTGCCGCGCACGATCAGCCGCCCGGCGACGATGTAGGCGACGTCGTGGCAACGTTCCGCCTCGTCCATGTAATGAGTGGAGACCAGGACGGTGATGCCGGATTCCGCCAGGCGATGGATCTCGTCCCAGAATTCGCGGCGTGCCTTGGGATCGACGCCGGCGGTGGGTTCGTCCAGCAGCAGCAGGCGCGGCCCGTGCAGCACGCAGGCGGCGAGCGACAGCCGTTGCTTCCAGCCACCGGAGAGCTGCCCGGCAAGCTGGCGCCGGCGGTCGATCAGGCCGAGGCGTTCCAGCGATTCGTTCAGCCGCTGCCGGCGTCGGTCGAGGCCATACATGCGGGCGATGAAGTCGAGATTCTCCTCGATGGTCAGGTCTTCGTATAGCGAGAATCGTTGCGTCATGTAGCCGGTCTGCCGCTTGATCGCGGCGGTGTCCCGCCGGAGGTCCAGGCCGAGGCAGGTGCCGGTGCCGGCGTCGGGCGTCAGCAGGCCGCACAGCATGCGCAGAGTCGTGGTCTTGCCGGAGCCGTTCGGGCCGAGAAATCCGCAGATGTGGCCTGCCTCGACCTGGATCTCGACATCCTGCACGACGTGCCGCGTACCGAAGTGCTTGTTCAGCCCGTGCACGTCGATTGCCAGGGTCATCGGCGATCTCCCAGCGGAATGACCCCTACCGGAATGACATCCACTGGCAGCCCGGGGGTCAGGCCGGTTGGATCGCCGGGCAGCGCTTCCAGCAGGAACACCAGGCGGTCGCGCGAGCTGCGGCTGTAGATGATCGGCGGCGTGAATTCCGGCTGCGGACTGATGTAGATCACGCGCGCGGTGAGCCCCGTGGCGCAGCCGTCGCAAGAGAAATGAATGGTGTCGCCTGGGTGGTAGCGGGACACGTCCTGTTCCGGAACGAAGAAGCGGATCTTCACCTTGTTGTCGGGCAACAGGCTGACCACCGGCTGGTTCGCCGCGGCCCACTCGCCTTGCTGGAAGAACACGTCCTGCACGCGCGCCGCGACGGGTGCGCGTGGCGCGAGTTGATCGAGCTTGCTTTGGGCATCCGCCAGTGCCGCCTGCTGGGCGCGAAGCTGTGCCTGCGCGGCATCGATCTGCGCGGCCTGGGCTTTGGCGTCGCTGTCGGCGGCGTCGCGCTGGCCGGCGGTGTTGCCGGCGTTGGCGATCGCCACATCGACTTGTTGCTGTGCCACGCTGGCAGGATTGGCGCGTTGCGCGGCGCGATAGCGGGCCAGGTCGTGCGCCGCGTTGTCTGCCTGCGCGGCTGCCGCGGCGAACGAGGCGCGCGACTGTGCCAGCCGTGCCTCGGCGGTTGCCACTTGCGCCTGGGCGGCGATTGCCGACGCTGCCGCCTGGTCGCGCTCGGCGTGCAACTGGGCGGCGTCAACGGTGAATGCCGTTTCGCCGGCGGTCATGCGGTCGCCGCGCGCGACGGACATCGTTGCGATGGTGCCGGCGATCGGCGCGGCGAGATACAGGTCCTCGCCTTCGATGTAGCCGGACAGGACGGTTTCGTCCTGCGGTCGTGGCGCCCAGGCGCGCCAGCCGAGATAGCCGGCGGCGATGACCAGCAACAGGACGACAATGACGCGGCGCGCGCCATTCATTGCGCTGCCGCCTGGGTCGGGTTGGGATCGGGCTCGCTCCAGCCGCCGCCGAGCGCCTTGTAGAGCGCCACAACGTCTTGTGTTGTCGTGCCGGCGTTCTGGGCGGCGGTGTCCTCGGCGCTGAGCAGCGCGGCCTCTGTGGTCAATACGGTGGAGAAAGGTATCAACCCGGCACTGTATTGCGCGCGCGACAGATCGGCCCCGGCGCGCGCGCTGTCGGTTTGGCGCGCAAGGTCACGTTGCCGGGTGCGATCCGCGTCGCAGTGGGTCAGTGCATCTTCCACATCCTGCAGCGCTGTCAGGACTGTCTTGCGATATGTCAGCAGCGCCTGGCGCTGATGCTCGTTGGCGATTGCGACATTCGCGGTGACCTTGCCGCCGTCGAACAAGGTCCAGCTCAGTCCTGGCCCTGCGGTCAGGTTGCGGCTGCCCCAGGTCAGCAGGTTCGACAGCGCCGTGCTGACCAGCGCGGGCGAGGCGGTCAGCGTGATGTCCGGATAATAATCGGCGACGGCGACGCCGATATTCGCGGTGGCGGCGGCGAGTTGGCGTTCGGCGGCGCGGATATCGGGACGGCGGCGCAACAGGTCGGCGGGCAGCCCGGCCGGGATGGCGGGTGGTGCGGGTAGCGCGGCGGCGGCCGGCGTGTCCGCCGCGAACTGGTTCGGCAAATCCTGCGGCGGTTCGCCCAGCAGCACGCCTAGCGCGTGCAGCCGCACATCCGCCTCGGCCGCCAGCGGCGGCAGGCCGGACGACGTTGCGGCAACCGCGGTTTCCTGCTGGCGGACATCGAGACCGGTGGCGAGACCGGCCACCGCGCGCGTCCTGATCTGGTCGAGCAGATCCTGTTGCCGCGCGAGATCCCGCCGGTTGATCGCCAGGCGGCGCTGCGCGGTGCGGAGCGCCAGGTAGGTGTCGGCCACTTCCGCAACGAGCGAGACCTGGGTGTCGCGGCTGTTCCAGACGTTGGCCGTGGTGGTGTCGCGCGCCGCTTCGACACCACGGCGCGTGCGGCCGAACAGGTCGAGCTCCCATGATGCGTCGAACCCAAGCTGGTAGGTGTTGAAGTCGAAGCCGGGCAGGCCGAATGCGGACTGGTTCGCGCCGCCCGTCGCGGCCCCATTGAGCTGGCCAAGGCCACCAAGGCCGCCCAGTGAGATGGAATTCTGACTGAGATGTGTGCGGGTGAATTGCGCGTTGGCCGACAGGCTCGGCCATGCGGCGGCGCCGGCGACAATTTCCTGCTGGCGTGCCTCGCGGATGCGCGAGGCCGCGGTCTGCAGGTCAAGGTTGTCGTGCAGCGCGCGTGCGACCAGGTCATTCAGTGTTGGATCGTCGAAGCCGGTCCACCATTGCGCCAGCGTGATGTTGGTTTGCGCAGGGGTTTGCGCGGGACCCGTGGTTCCGGCGAAGTGCGCCGGTACCGCTTCATCCGGGGGCTTATAGTCCGGGCCGACGTTGCAAGACGCCAGCAATCCGAGGCACGGAACCGTGGTCATCGCGCCGCGGAATGTGGCGATTCTCCTGATGGCGCGACGATGTTGCCCGGTCGTTATGGTTGTCCCCGGGGTTGTTCCGGGGATGGCCACGACGATGAGGGATTGCACGGCCCGGCCAACAACGAGAACTGCTGTCCGGACTGATCGCGAGTTGCGCACTGGCCGCTCCGCGCACGGGATGGGACAATATCAGTCGGTTGACTTAAATCAGTCAAGTGATTAAAGTTCGTGGCAGAGGTGCGCGATCGCGTGACAAACCACGGCGCGAAACGGCAGGTCGGGAAACGCAAGGTTGCGCAGCGGGAGGCTGCGGAGCGGAAGGTTGCGAAGCGGCCTGGGCGTCCCGCATCCGGCGGCTATGCGCGGGGTGAGGAAACCCGGCTGCGCATCGTCACGGCCGCGCTCGAGGTGTTCGGTGCGGTCGGGTTCGAGGAGGCCTCTACCCGCGCCATCGCCGATCGCGCCGGCGTCAATCTTGCTGCGCTGCACTATTATTTCGCCAGCAAGGACGGTGTCTATCGCGCCTGTGCCGAACACATCGCGGCGTATGGCGAACAGATGATCGGCCCGTTCGTGACGCAGATCGAAACGACGTTGGCCAATCCTCGGCTGACGCGGGGGCGGTTGCGCGCCCTGTTGCGCAACATCCTGGACGGCTTCGCCGATCGCCTGGTCAGTCCGCACGATCCCCCCAGTTGGGTCACTTTCGTGCTGCGCGAGCAGATGAGCCCGACCGCGGCCTATGCCGTGCTGAATGAGCGGGTGACCGGGCGGCTGATTGGCGTGGTCGCGGGGCTGGTGGGGCGCCTGATCGATCGCCCGGCGGATGCCGAGGAGACGATCCTTCGCACCCTGGCAATGTTTGGCCCGCTGATGGTGTTCCGTCGCGCGCGCGGGGCAGCGCTGTTGGCCCTCGGCTGGCCGGACTTTGCCGGGGACCGGCTGAAGTTGATTAAGGCGGTGCAGTGGGACCAGGCGGTCGGCGCGCTCGGCCTGCGGCCCGATCGGGCTGGTGGTACGCCGGGCGGTGGTTCGCCAAGGCGTTGAGTTGTTTTGATATTTTGCGCGTCGCAGCAAGGAAAGTCGTGGATGCCGGCCTTCGCCGGCATGACGGGGGTACCGGATGCCGGCCTGCGCCGGCCATGACGGGGGGCGGTTGGCTTTGAGGTCCGAAAACCGCGAGACAGCGGTGGCGGCATGAGCGATCATCGGCGCATGGACATGGACGACGACGCTTGCTACCGCGCCCTTGAAACGCGAGACCATCGTTTCGATGGACGCCTGTTCGTTGCTGTCACGACGACCGGAATTTATTGCCGGCCGTTCTGTCCGGCGCGCACGCCCAAGCGAGAAAACGTGCGGTTCTTTCATACCGCCGCCGCGGCGCAGGAAGCCGGGTTCCGCCCGTGTTTGCGCTGTCGGCCGGAAACGTCGCCCGACCTTGCGTTCTGGCGTGGGAGCTCCAACACGGTATCCCGGGCGCTCGGGCTGATTGAAGCGGGGGCGCTTGATGACGGCGATGTCGAGACATTGGCGACGCGGCTGGGTATCGGCGAACGTCAGCTGCGGCGGTTGTTCAGGCAGCATCTTGGCGCTTCGCCGATCTCGATCGCGCAGACAAGGCGGATACTGCTGGCCAAGCAATTGATCCACGACACGCGGCTGCCGATGACGGAGGTTGCCTCGGCGGCGGGCTTTGGCAGCATTCGGCGGTTCAACGAGACCTTTCAGCAACTATTCCGGCGGCCGCCCAGGGCGCTGCGGCGAGCGGGCGTGGCCGACGAGTCCGTTGGTACGACAGGCGCCGTTGCGGTCAAGCTGGGCTACCGGTCGCCGTACGACTGGGATGCCATCTTGGCGTTCCTTCGCGCGCGAGCAATTCCGGGCATCGAGATGGTATCGAGCGGCCGATATGCGCGCACCATCTCGATCGGCGATCAGCGCGGCATCCTGGTCGTCGAACCCGCGGGGAAGAACTGCCTGACGGCAATCGTTCGGTTTCCGGACCTCAAGAACTTGCCGGCGATCATCGCGCGCGTTCGCCGCGTCTTCGATCTTGCCGCCGATCCGGTGGCGATTGGCGCGCATCTCGGCCAGGACCCCTTGCTGGCGCCACTTGTTGCCGCCAGGCCAGGCCTGCGGGTTCCCGGCGCGTGGGACGGGTTTGAACTCGCGGTGCGCGCCATTCTTGGGCAGCAAATCGCGGTGTCGGCGGCCACCGGACTGGCCGGCAAATTGGTTGCGTACTACGGCAATGAAATCGTCGATCCTGCTGCGCTCGACCAGGGGCTGACACATGTGTTTCCGACGCCGCAACAACTGGCCGGGGTCGATCTGGCGGCGATCGGAATGCCGAAAGCCAGGCGGACGGCGCTGGCTTCCCTGGCGGCGGCTGTCGTCGCCGACCCGTTGATCTTCGGCCCCCGCAGAAGCCTTGAAGATGCCATCGCGCAGTTGCGATCGCTGGCGGGCGTGGGCGAATGGACAGCCCAGTATATCGCCATGCGCGAACTGCGCGAGCCGGATGCGTTTCCGGCGGCGGATATCGGTTTGATGCGAGCAATGAGCGATGCGAGTGGCGTGCGGCCATCACCCGCCGAGTTGCGCGCACATGCCGAGCGATGGAGACCCTGGCGCGCCTATGCCGCGCTGCATCTTTGGGCGTCCGAACCTGCCGCGTTCCCTTCCAATGAAAAGGTGCTCTATGACCAGCAAGCTGCCTGAACGCCTGCGACTGGATCGGCTGGCAACGCCGATCGGCGAGTCGTTGATTGTTACGGATGAAGAGGGTTGCCTGCGGGCGTTTGATTGGGCCGATCGCCAGGCTGGCATGGCCCGGCTGTTGCGTCTGCATTACGGAACGCTTGTGCCGGAATCGGGTGCCGCGCCGGCAAACCTCAGGCGCCTGCTGCGGCGTTACTTCGAGGGGGAAGTCGGGTGTCTTGCGGCCGTCGAATGGCGAACTTCCGGCACGCCGTTTCAACGCTGTGTGTGGAACGGTCTTACCATGATCGCGCCCGGGGAGACGCTGAGCTACGGCGCGCTGGCGGCGAGGCTTGGATGTCCCAAATCCGTTCGGGCCGTCGGCCTGGCCAACGGGTCCAATCCAATCAGCGTGGTGGTGCCGTGTCATCGGGTGATCGGCGCGGATGGCTCGCTGACCGGTTACGGCGGCGGCATCGAGCGCAAACGATGGTTGCTCGAGCACGAGGGTGCGGTGTTCGGTGAGAGACCGGTTGTTTCGGCTCGTGCGGCACGCGGGCACGACGCGGCCGCACCGGCAGGGCCACCCGCGTAGACGCGGGCATCAGGATAGGGCCTGGATCGGGGGAGACTCTACCCCTCCCCTTGTGGGCTTGGGCCGCGAAGCGGACCAAGGTTGGGGGGAGGGGTAGGCGCGCAATCATCTTCGGTGTGACCCTGGCACCAACCCCTCCCCCCAACCCCCTCCCTCAAGGGGAGGGGGAGAGTGTTGCCCGATCCAGGCTCTTATCGTGACGCCCATGCGGATAGCCCCCGGGCATCAGCCGCCATACTGCGCCACCAGCGCGTTCCACAGCGTGACAGCCTCGGCTCGCACGCCGGTCGCCGGCACCCGCACCGCGGTCTGCACCATCACCAGTTGCGCAGCCGGATCGACATAGATCGACTGCCCGTGGATGCCCAGAAACGCGAACTGTCGGCGCGGGCCGGGGAATATCCAGACCTGATAGCCGTAGCCCATGTAAGGCGTGGCGCGCCGCGGTGCGAACGGGCTGTCGGGCGGTGCCGTCGTCGCATCCAATAGCCACTGACGCGGAATGATCTGCCGCCCGTTTGCCTGCCCGTCATGCGCCAATAGCAACCCCAGGCGCGCCCAGTCGCGCAGCACCGCATTGAAGCAGCAATACGCCACCTCCTGGCCGGTGTGGTCAACGGTCCAGATGGCGTCTGCCTCCGCGCCCATCGGTTGCCAGACGCGGCTTTGCAGATACGCCGCGGGCGACATGCCGACAGCCTTTGTGAGCACCAGGCCGAGCACCTCGGTCTGCACGCCGCCATAGTTGAAATGCGTGTCGGGCGGCGCCTGGCGCATGTTGAACATTGCGACGGCGTGCGCCGCGTCAGGCCCCATCGCGCCGAACAGCGCGTGGCCCAGCCTGAAATTGTCCGCCTTGGGGTCGTCGTAGTCCTCGCGGAACTCCACGCCGGAGGCCATGTGCAGCAGCGCCCGCAAGCTGGTCTGGCCGAACGCGGTGCCGGCGAGTTCGGGCACGTAGGTGTCGGCCATATCGTCGACGGAATGGATGCGGCCGTCATCGATGGCAATGCCAATCAGCATCGAAACGATCGTCTTGGCCATCGACTGCGACAGCATCCGGTCGTGGTCGGTGCGGCCGTATTGGTAGTGCTCGAACAGGATGGTGTCGTCGTGCGCGATCAGCAGCCCGGTCACCGGGTTGTGCGCCAGGTAGTCGTCCAGCGTGTAGGTGACGCCGCGGAATTTGTAGGTCGCGGCGATCTCCTGCGGCGCGCGGCGTAACACCCATGGCGAACCGGCCCGGTCGACGCGATGGAACGGCCACATCTGATCGTAATGACTGTAGGCCCCCACCATCAGCGCCTGCACCGGCGGCGCCCCTCCGCCGATCGGGTAGCCCTGTGCGGCGCCGTAAGCCGCCGCGTCGGGGCCGGCGGCGGAGAACACCGGGTCGGCCGCCGCGAACAGCGGGGCCGGCAGGCTCAGCAGAAGCGCGGCGAGCGGAAGGCAGCGCATGGTCGGGTTCCCGTCGCAAGGCGTGCCGCTGATGTGGGGCTGGCGGCACGGAGCGTTATATTATAACATTCCGTCGCGCGGGTCGCGTTGGCCCGCAGGTGCCCCGCGTTTTACCAGGAACCCGCAATGCAAATCGACCTGACCATCGCCTGCCTGGCGCTGCTGCTGGCGGTGCCCGCCCGGGCGCAGACCTTGCCCCATCCGGTTGGGCCCCATTCAGTTGGAATCGTCGCGGCTGAGAACTTCTATGGCGACGTCGCCGCGCAGATCGGCGGGCCGGATGTGCACGTCACGAGCATCCTGAGCAACCCGAATGAGGACCCGCATTTGTTCGAGGCCAGCCCATCCGTCGCGCGCGCCATCTCCGACGCGCGGATCGTGGTCTACAGCGGCATCGACTACGACCCGTGGATCGCGAAGCTGCTGAGCGCGGCGCGATCCGGCGAGCGGCAGGTGATTGTCGTTGCGGATCTGATCGGCCGCAAGACCGGCGACAACCCGCATATCTGGTACGATCCGGCAACCATGCTGGCGTTTGCGAAGGCGTTGGCCACCGCGTTGACCGCCGACGACCCGGCGCGCGGGGACGGCTACAATCAGCGGCTGGCGCGGTTCGAGGCGTCGATCGCACCCATCCAGGCCAGGATCGCCGCGCTGCGCCAGCGCCTGGCCGGCACACCGGCGACCGCGACGGAGCCAGTGTTCGGCTATATGTTCGACGCGCTGGGGATGCAGGTGCGCAATTTGTCGTTTCAGATGGCGGTGATGAACGGCACCGAGCCAAGTGCGTCTGATGTCGTTGCGTTCGAAACGGATTTGCGGACCCACGCGGTGAAGCTGCTGGTCTATAATGCTCAGGCGTCCGACCCGATCGCCCAGCGCATGGAACGGCTGGCCAAGGCGTCGCATGTGCCCATAGTCGGCGCGGCGGAAACCGAGCCGCCCGGCAAGACCTACCAAGCGTGGATGCTGGGCGAACTGGATGCCGTCGCCAAGGCACTGCCGCCGCACCCATGAGTGCCGGCGCCGGCGGCCCGGTGAACGCAATCGAGGTGGACGGGCTGACGCTGGCACTGGGCGGGCGACCGGTGCTGCGGGACGTTTCGCTGACGATCCGCGCGACGGAGTTCGTCGGCGTGCTGGGGCCGAACGGGTCGGGCAAGACCACATTGATGCGCGCTGTCCTGGGCCTGGTGCCGGCCGCGGCCGGAACGATCCGCGTGCTGGGCGCGTCGGCCGCGCGCGGCAACGCGGCGATCGGCTACATGCCGCAGGTGCGCGGCGAGCTGGCCGACAAGCGGCTGAGCGGCTGGGATTTCGTTGCCAGCGTGGTACGTGGCCATCGTTTGGGCCTGCCGCTGCTGGATGGGGCCGGACGGCGCGAGGTCGCCTGGGCGCTGGACATGGTCGGCGCGCGCGAGTTGGCCCGCCGGCCGCTGGCCGAGACCTCCGGGGGTGAGCGGCAGCGGCTGTTGCTGGCTCAGACGCTGATCGGGCGGCCTCGGTTGCTGTTGCTGGACGAGCCGCTGATCAGTTTGGACCCGGCATATCAGCGGGCGGTGGTGGAGCTGGTGAAGTCGTTGCAAGTGGAACTGGGGATTGCGGTGCTGTTCAGCGCGCACGAGCTGAACCCGCTGTTGGGGGCGCTGGACCGGGTGCTGTATCTGGGTGGTGGGCAGGCCGCGCTGGGCACGGTGCAGGAGGTGATTACCGGGCCGGTGCTGTCGCGCCTGTATGGCTCGGCGATCGATGTGGTGCATGTGAACGGGCGTATTTTCGTGATGTCGGGCGGGCACGATATGGAACACGACGCGCACCGTCATGATGATGGCCATGGGCACGCGGGCCGTGGTTATGACGCAGCGGACCGGCATGTTTGAATACGACTTCATGCGGCATGCTTTCGCGGCGGCGGCGATTGTTGCGGTGGTGGCTGGGTTGGTCGGCTACTTCCTGGTGCTGCGCGGCCAGACCTTCGCCGGCCACGCGCTGGCGCATGTCGGTTTCACCGGGGCGACGGGCGCGGTGCTGGTGGGTGCCTCACCGCTGGCTGGCCTGGTCGTGGCTACCGTCGCCGGCGGTGTTGGCATGGGCTTTGCCGGCGAGCGACTGGCGCAGCGCGACGTGGCGATCGGCATGGTGCTGTCGCTGGCGCTTGGGCTTGGGCTGCTGTTCCTGCATTTCTTCACCGCCTACGCGACCCAGGTCACCGCGCTGCTGTTCGGCAACGTTCTGGCGGTGGACACCGATACGTTGTGGGTGCTGCTGGCGCTGGGCGCGCTGAGCGTGGGCGCGCTGGGGGTGATCGCACGGCCATTGTTGTTCGCCAGCCTGCAGCCGGAGTTGGCCGAGGCGAAGGGTGTGAACCTGCGGTTGTTCGCCGTGCTGTTCCTGGCGATCGTTGCGTTGGCGACGGCCGAGTGCGCGCAGATTGTGGGTGTGCTGCTGGTGTTTACGCTGATGGTGGGGCCTGCCGCGGCGGCGCAGCAACTGACCGGCCGGATTGGCTGGGGGTTGTTGGTGTCAGCGGGTTTGGCGCTGGCGGAGGCGTGGGGTGGGATCGCGCTGGCGTATTGGACCGACTGGCCGAGCAGTTTTTGGATCACCGCGTTGAGCGCGGCGGTGTATGTGGCGGCGATGGGGGGGCGTTGGTTGGTGCGGTGACGCGCGTTGTCGGGTGATCGTTATGACTTACGTATCAATTCGCCGGATGACTGATCACTTCCGGGGTCCTACCGTTTCCGTTGGGCCGCCTGCCTCACGCCAGGCGCCGAAGCCGCCGCCGACATGCGCCACCTTCTCCAGCCCCATGTCATGCGCGGTCTTCGCCGCCAGCGCCGAGCGCCAGCCGCCGGCGCAGTAGAACACGAAGCGCTTGTCCTCGGCGAAGATCGGTTTGTGATAGGGGCTCTCGGGGTCGATCCAGAACTCCAGCATCCCACGAGTGCAATGAAACGCGCCGGGAATGCGGCCCTCGCGCTCGATCTCGCGCGGGTCGCGCAGGTCGACGAACACCACGGCAGGATCGCCGTGCAATGGCACCGCGTCGGGTGCCGGCAGCGTTTCGATCTCGGCCTCGGCCTCGGCCAGCATCTGGCGAAATCCCTTTTTCATTCCGGCGTCCCTCCGCTGTTCCGGTCTCAACACCCTAAAGGTGCCAGAAATTCCTTGACCGCCGTCGCAACGATCCCCGGCGTCTGCACCGCCATGAAGTGACTTGTTTCGAGTGCCCGGAACCGCGCGTTCTGCATCTTCGCCGCCAACGGTTCGATCAACGATGGCGGCCGCAGCGCATCGTGCGTGCCGGCAATCAGCAGCACCGGACACGTGATATGCGGCAGTTGTTCCGTTACCGTCGCGTCCGCCAGCATGCGGTTGATCGCGGCAAAGCTCTCCGGATCGTTCGCCAGCCAGCGCGCGCGGAATTTCCGGAATTGTTCCGGATCGTGGCGCACCACCGGTGGGTAGGATCCGGCGAAACTCTGCTCCACCAGGCCGCGAGGTCCGATTGTTTCGATCGCGTCCGCCCGCGCGAGCGTTGCCGTGCGACGCTCCGCGGTCACACCGGTGGCCGGCGCCATCGCCACGACCGCCTTGGTGCGATCGGGATGGCGCAGCGCGAAATTCAGTGCGATCCCGGCACCCACCGCGCAGCCGGCCAACGCGACTTTCCCGGGAATGCCGACCGCATCCAGCAGTGCCGCGATGTCGTCCGCCAGGATGTCGAACGTCGGCGGCGCGCGCAGCTTTTCCGACATCCCCGCACCGCGCCAGTCGTGCCGCAACACGCGCCGGCCGGGCGAGAGCATCGGCATCACCTGGTCCCAACTGTCGAGCGTTCCGCCCATCTCGTGCACGAGGACCAGGTTCTTGTCGCCGGAGCCGGACAGTTCGTAGCGCAGGCTGGTGTTGTTGACCTCGATCCAGTCCATCACTTGGTTTCCTCGATCAGTGGAGCGCGCAGCACGCCACAGTCAGGCGCGAACGCCAGCGTCGCGCCGCTGCGCGCCTGCAATTCATCGCGGCCGATGCCGTCCAGGATTTCGCGCACCACGAATCCCCCGGGGAACCCATCCGGCGTCACGTCTACCACCGCGAGGTCCGTGTAGACACGTTTGACGCAACGCACCGCGGTCAGCGGCAGCGAGCACGCTTCGCGCAACCGCGCGCCGCCCTGGCGGGTGGTGTGCTCCATGATCACCCACACCGCCCTGGCGCAGGCTGCGAGGTCCATCGCGCCACCCACTAACGGACCTTTGTTCGGCACGCGCATGTCCCAGTTGGCAAGGTCGCCGTTGGCCGCGACCTCGAACGCGCCCAGCACCGTGACGTCGATGTGCCCGCCGCGGATCATCGCGAAGGACCAGGCGGAATCGACGATCGCCGCGCCGGGCCGCAGCGTGATGCGTCGGCTGCCGGCATCCACCAGATCGGCGTCGGCTTTATCCGGCGTGGCGAGGGGGCCGCAACCGACGATGCCGTTCTCCGACTGGATGAACACGTCGCGGCCCGGTGGCACGTAGTCCCCGGCCAGCACCGGGATGCCGATGCCGAGATTGACCACCATGCCGTCTTCGATGTCCTGCGCCGCGCGCCATGCCATCTGGAAACGATTGAGCGGGGTCATTGTCCGGCTTCCCCGCCGACTGCGACGATTCGTTTCACGTAGATGCCGGGTAGATCGATCTCGGTATGCGGGATCGGGTCGGTCTGCGCGGCGCGCACTTCCGCCACTGTGCAGCGCGCGGCGGTCGCCATGGCGGGGGAGAAATTTGCCTGCGCGTAGCGGAACGTGAGGTTGCCGTAACGGTCGGCGCGATCGGCGCGGATCAGTGCGATATCGCCGCTGATGGCTTGCTCCAGCACATGCTCGCGGCCATGGAACACGCGCACTTCCTTGTCCTTGGTCAGGTCCGTGCCGTAGCCGACCGGCGTATAGAAGGCGGGGATACCGGCGCCGCCGGCGCGAATGCGTTCCGCGAGGGTGCCTTGCGGGATGCATTCCAACTCGATCTTGCCATCCCTGTAGAGCTGCTCGAACGGCGACAGGTCCTTGCTGTGGCCGCGCGCGGCGGAGCAGATCACCTTGCGCACCATGCCGGCCTCGATCAGTTCATGCGTGTAGGAAAAGCGATGCGTGGCCGAATTGACGATCAGCGTCAGCTCGCGCGGCCCGCAATCACGCAATGCGCGGATCAGCACGTTGGGAAACCCCGCGCCGCCGAAGCCGGAGATGAACACGAAGGCACCGTTCGGCGTATCCTGCAACGCTTCCGCGGCGGTGGCGATCCGCTTGTCGATCGGCATGCTTCCCCCTGATGTGACCGAGGCAAACTCTAGGCGCACCGCGCGATTGCTGCCAAGTTGCGCACCGGGAGAGATCGAGATGATGAAACTGCATTGGTCGCCACGGTCGCCGTATGTGCGCAAGGTGATGATCGCCGCGCACGAGATGGGTTTGCAGGATCGGCTGGAGTGCGTGCGCACCGTGGTGGGCGGTACCAGGCCGCATCCGGAACTGATGCGCATCAATCCGCTGGGCAAGATCCCGACTTTGGAGCTGGAGGACGGCACTGTTGTCTATGATTCCTTGGTGGTGATTGGTTATCTGGATACGTTGCATGGTGGAGCGAAGCTGATTCCCGCCGGGGGCGCGGGCGGGCTGGCGGCGCTGCGGCGGCATGCGCTGGGCAACGGGATGCTGGACGTGGCGCTCGCCGCGGTGGGCGAGCGTTTCCGCCCGGCCGAGCGGCAGAGCGAGCCGCACCTGGCGCTGTGGCACCTGAAGCTGCGCACCTGCGTCGACGCGCTGGAGCAGGAGGCAGAGGCGCTGGCACGCGATCGCTTCGATATCGGCCATCTGGCGATCGGCGTGGCGCTGGCCTATCTGGATTTTCGTTTTGATAGCGAGAAGTGGCGCGACGGCCGACCGAGGCTGGCGGCGTGGCACGCGACGTTCAATGCGCGCCCGTCGGTGGTGGCCAACCCGCCGGTGGATGATCGGTAGACGACGTCGCCACCCGCGTCAGAAATAGTGCCAGAAGTTCGACGCCCGCGCCTCGTCCGGCAGCCCGTCGAACACGATCCGTCCGCTGTTCATGATCAGCACGCGGTCGGCGATCTTCATTGCTGCCGCAACGTTCTGCTCCACCAGGATCGCTGTCATCGCGTGCGATTTGCAGACCTCGCGCACCTGCACGAACATGCGTTCCACTAGGTTCGGCGCCAGCCCGATGGAGGGCTCGTCCAGCAGCAGGCAACGCGGCGTGCCGAGAATCGCCAGCCCCAGCGCCAACATTTGCTGCTGCCCGCCGCTCAGGCTGCCGGAGCGCAGGGCACGACGCTCGTTCAGCGCCGGGAACAGCCGATACACGTCGTCGGGGGTGAACATCGCGCTTGGGCCGCAGTTGCGCGCGGCCACCACGTCGATGTTTTCCCCCACGCTCAGGTCGGGGAAGATGCCGCGGCCTTCCGGCAGCAGGCGCAGGCCCATGGCCACGCGTTGGGCGACATCGGTTCGGTCGATCCGCCTGCCGTCGAACGTGACGGTGCCGGTGCGCGCCGGCAGCAGCCCCATCACCGTCTTCAGCGTGGTGGTTTTGCCGGCACCGTTATGACCAAGGAACGCCAGTATCTGGCCCGGTTCCAGCGTGAAGGACACGTCGGTGATCACCGTCTTCGGCCCATAGCCAGCGCCGACGCCGGACAGTTGCAGCGTCATCAGATCGCACCACCGAAATAGATCTCCGATAGCGCGGGATCGGTGGTGATTTCCTGCGGCGTGCCTTGTGCCATCAGGTGCCCCTGGTGCAGGAACAGCACGTCGTCGGCGATCTGCTGGACCACGCGGGTGTTGTGCTCGACTACCAGCAGCGTCTTGCCTTCGTTCTGCAAGCGACGCAGCAGCGCCATGATGTTGTCCAGCGCGCCGGCCGACAGGCCCGAGGCCGGTTCGTCCAGCAGCAGCAATTCCGCCCCGGTCGCCAACACGCGCGCCACCGTCAGCAGTTTTTGTTCGCCATACGACAGGTTGCGCACGCGTTCGTTGGCGCGATCGGCCAGGCCAACGTGTGTCAGGGTGTCGAGCGCTTCCCTGCGCCGTCGCGCTTGCGTGCGGGCGGTGTGCAGCGGACGGAAGATCGCGCCGAGTGGTTCCTCGGCGAACTGGTGTTGCAAACCCACCATCACGTTGTCCAGCGCAGTCAGGTCGGCGAACAGGCGCAGGTTCTGGAAGGTGCGCGCAATGCCGGCGTGCACCACTGCTTGCGGTGTGAACCCGTCGAGCGAACGGCCGCGGAACGTTACGTTCCCCTGATCGGGCTTCAGGAAGCCGGTGATCACGTTGAAGATCGTCGTCTTGCCGGCACCGTTCGGCCCGACCAGGCAGGTGATGCGGCCCTGCGCGATGGTGAAGCTGCAATCCTGCAAGGCGCGCAGACCGCCGAAGCTCTTTTCCAGTCCGGCGACTTGTAGATAGGCGGTCATGCCAGCGGCCCTAAACATTGACGCACGGACCGCTACACTCCGTCATGCCGGTGCAGGCCGGTATCCACGACTTTCTTTGCTGCGACGAAGGCAAGTCGTGGATACCGGCCTGCGCCGGCATGACGGGGGGCAGCGGCGAAGAGTTGATCATTCGGGCGCCTGGTATCACAGCCGTTCCCCGGCCAGACCTTGAGGACGGAACATCATGAACAGGATCAGCAGCAGCCCGTAGATGAGTTGCCGCATTGCCGCGGCGATGGTTGTCGGGATGTCCAGCATGGTCAGGACCTGCGGCATCGCCAGCAGCAGGAATGGCCCGATGATTGACCCGGCCAGGGTGCGCGCGCCGCCCACCACCACCATGGTCAGCAGCAGGATAGAGGAGTCCAGATCGAACGATGACGGATCGATGAAGCTGAGAAACGTTGCGTACAGCCCGCCCGCAACACCGGCGAATGCTCCGGCCAGCGCGGCGGCGGACACCTTGGCACGCAGCACGTTCTTGCCGGCGGCGGCGACCGCTGATTCGTCCTCGCGGATTGCGCGCAGCAGGCGGCCGAACGGCGCGCGCATGATCAGGAAGAACGCCAGGCAGCCCAGGCCCGCGGCGGCGGTGCACAGCAGAGTCAACTGTCCGGTGCTCTCCAGCGGATGGTTGAACAGGTCGGGGGGCGGGATGCCCGGCAGGCCGTTGGCGCCGCCGGTGCCGGCGGTCCAGTTGGTGAACACCGCTGTCGCCAGCAACTGAATCCCGAACGATGTCACAACGAAATAATCTCCGGACACCCGCAACGACGGCAGCGTGACCAGCACGTTCAGCAGGATGCAGCAGACCGCGGCGATGCCCAGCGCGGGCAGGAACGACATCGGGTCGGCCGCCATCAGGAAATGCGCAACGATGTAGGCGCCGACACCGAACACCGCCGCCTGCGAGACCGAGAAGATGCCGACGATGCCGACCAGCAGATTGGTCGACAGGCCGAGCAGCACGTAGATCTCGGCGAGCGTGATGTAGCTGAACCAGAAATCCATTGCTCAGCGGTCCATTTTCTCAGCGTGCCACGAACAGGCCGGTGGGGCGGAACAGCATGAAGATCAGGAAGATGAAGAAGGTTATGCCGATGCTCCATTCACCCGGCATCACCAGGAGCGACAGGTTCTGCAACTCGGCGATGACGATGGCCAGCGCGAAGGCGCCGGTGATGCTGCCGACGCCGCCGGCGATCATTGCGATGGTGGCGGTCAGCAGCGGCGTGATGCCGCCGTAAGGTTGCAGTCCCAGATCGAGTGGCACCAGCACGCCGGGCAACGCCACGATCGCCGAGGCAATCGCCACCACGATCACGTAGGCGGATTGCGGCTGCAGCCGGGTGATCTGCGCCAGGAACGGGTTCGATGCCACGGCGCGGATGCGCTTGCCCAGGATGGTGCGATGGGCGAACCACATCACCCCGGCGTAGGCGGCCAGGCTGACCGCGATGGTCAGCAACTGCGCCCAGGTCAGCCGCACGTTGCCGCCCAGAACCACAACGTTGTTGGCCCAGGGCACCGGGAATTGCAGGATGTTCGGCGTGAACACCGCGGCGATGATGTTCTGCATCACCGCCAAGGTGCCGAGCGAGGCAATCAGGATCACCAGATGCGTCGCTCCCCGCCGCTCCAGCCGCGCATAGAGCTGGCTTTGGATCAGTGCCCCGCCGGCGGTGCAGGCCGCCACCGCGAGCAGCAACGCCACCACCGAGGGTGCGCCGTGGGTGACCAGCCACCACGCCAGATAGCCGCCCATTGTGTAGATACCGGCATGCGCGACATGGAAGATCTTCGTGGTGGCGTAGATCAGCGAGAAGCTGATCGCCACCACGCCCAGCTCGCAGCCGGTTTCCAGGCCGTTGACCAGCAGTTGCAGCCAGAGCATCGCGTGCCGGATCCGGTTGGGTCGTTGCTCAGTCGGCGCTGAGCTGCTTGATCGTTACGTCCTTGCCGTCCTGCATCCGGTTGATGTCGATGCTGACGGTTGCCGTGTTGGTCTTGAACTCCAGCGGGATCAGGCCGTTGAATTTGCGAATCTGGAACAATGTGTCGTGCATGTTTTCGCCGGTGACGGGCTTGCCGTCGGCCAGCACCTTGTCGAGCGTGGTCAGCACGACCTGCATGGCGTTGTAGTACTGGCGGACGAAGAATTCCATGTCGACGTTGAACTTCTGCTTGAATTCGGCGGCAAGCTGCGGCGGTGCGTCGATGCGGATCTGGGTGTGCACGATGCCGTTCGAGGACGGGTCGGCGACCAGCGCCGGGTCTTGCAGGAAGGTGGTTCCGGCGACCAGGAACTTCAGGCCGAGCTGCCTGTATTGCTGCGCCATCTGCAACGGCGCGGCGGTGATCGAGACCAGCATGACATCGGGCTTGGCGTCGGCCAACTTCAGCAGCGCGGGCCGAAAGTCGGTCTGGCCGAACTGCGTAGGCTCCTGTGCGGCGATGCTGCCGCCGGCCTTGGGAAAGTATTCGATGTAGTCGTCGCGGCCGGAGATGCCGGCGGCGTCGTTCTCGAACAGGATGGCGGCTTTGTTCTTGCCGTCGGCGGTCAGGTATTTCGACAGCACCTTGATCTCATCGCCGATCGTGGGGAGGGTATTGATAAGATAGGGCGAGGCAGTCGCCAGTTTGTCGGCCTGTGCGCCGGCATTCACCATCAGGATCTTCTTGCGCGTGGCCAGCGGCGCCATGGCGAGCGAGGGGCCGGAGAAGGCGGTGAATATCAACGATACGTGCTGCAGGTCGACCAGCTTGTTGAAGCTCAGCACCGACTGGTCGGGTTTGGCCTGACCGTCTTCGAACAGCACCTCGATCTTGTGGCCGCGGACGCCGCCCTTGGCGTTGGCCTGATCGATGGCGAACTGAATGCCGCGCATCTGCTGCGTGCCGATCAGGCCGCCCGGGCCGGTCAATGGCAGGATCGCGCCGAACTGGATGGGCTGCGCGGTTGCGACGTGCGGGATGGTGAGGGCGCAGGCGAGCGCGCATGCGGCGAGTATGGGCCTGAGTTTCCGCAGCATGGATCGTTGCTCCCCGTTGTTGTCGCGACGCATTGCTCGGTGTGGTTGAGCGGGCGCGGGACGCTATGCATAGGAGTTGGGTGGGTCAAGCTTGAGCGCGGGCGCTGGATGTTGGTTGGGGGGGTGTGATGGGCTTCGATGCAGTGGTGGCAGCGGCCCCTCCCCCCAACCCCCTCCCTGCCGGATGTTGCTTGGGCGTGTGTGACGAGTTTTGGTGCGGTGGTGGTACCTACCCCTCCCCCCAACCCCCTCCCTCAAGGGGAGGGGGAGAAGGGGGCTCTCACGTTGACTACGATATGATCGACGGTCGCGCGTTTAATGCTTCCTTGTCGAAGCCGGCTACACGGCGGTACTCGGCGGCGGTGTTTGCCAGTTCTGCTTTGTCCAGTACGTCCTCTACGTGGGCAAAACCGTTCGGTGCCCTTTGCTCTACCAGTTCCAGCACCTGGTCCGGGCCGTTACCGCGATTGGCGGCGACGATCGCCGCGGTGGCGGGACGGCGTTCGGTCTCGTACGCTTCCAGCGCGGCGCCCGTGACGCCATGCGAACGGATTTCGCGTGCCAGCACGCGCGCATCCAGAATCGCCTGTGAGGCGCCGTTCGATCCGATCGGATACATCGGATGCGCCGCGTCGCCCAGCAGCGTAACGTTTCCATGCGTCCAGCGCGGCAATGGGTCGCGATCGACCATTGGGTATTCGTAGCAATGGTCCGCCGCTTCGATTACCGCCGGCACGTCCAGCCAGTCGAAATGCCAGTCGGCGAACCGCGGCAGAAATTCCGCGGGGCGGCCGGGACGGTTCCAATCCTCGCGCCGCCAGTGATGGTCGGGGCGGAATTTCAGTTCGGCGATCCAGTTGATCTCGGCTTCGCCGCGATCCAGGGCCGCACGGGAGATTGGGTAGGCAACGAATTTCTGTGCCTCGTGCCCGGCCAGTGCCATCGTGCGCCCGGTCAGGAAGGGTTTGCCGCGGGTGATGCCGCGCCACAGGATTGCGCCGGTCCAGATCGGCGGCCCCTCATTCGGGTAGAACCGGGTGCGCACGGCCGAGTGGAAACCGTCAGCGCCAATCAGCAAAGTGCCATCGTGCGTGGCGCTTCCGTCGCCGCCGGTGCGGTGGACGAAGCGCGCGCGGACGCCGGATGCCGTGTCGTCCCAGCCCACCAGGTGGTGGCCGGCCAGCACCGCTTCCGGGCCCAGCCGTTCGCGCACCGCAGCCAGCAGCAGCATCTGCAGCGTGCCGCGGTGGATGGAGAATTGCGGCCAGTTGTAGCCGGCGGCGCGACCGCGCGGCTCCGACCAGATCGGCTTGCCGTGCTTGGAGAAATAGGCCTGTTCCGCGGTCTCGATCGCTGTGGCAGCGAGACGATCGGCCAGCCCCAACTCGGTCAGTTCGCGGACCGCGTGCGGCAGGGTGTTGATGCCGACGCCCAATGGCTCGATACGTTCGACGCTCTCGAACACACGGCATGGCACGCCGATCTGGTGCAGGCTCAGCGCCAAGGTCAGGCCGCCGATGCCGGCGCCGGCGATCAGAACGGTCATGGATTCCTCAGCTTGCCTGCACGCTCACGCCGCGCTCGTTCGCCAGGTCGCTCTCGTGGGTTTCGGGTCCCCACCATACCGAGACCGCGGTGATCAGCGACAGCAGGATGACATAGCACGCGACGCCCCAGGGCGCACCGGCCATCCAGGCGACCAGCAGGGCCGAAACGAATGGTGCGGGGCCGCCGGCCAGGATCGAGCCTAGTTCACGGGCGAAGGCGAACCCGGAATAGCGCAGGCGCGGCGGGAACAACTCGGCGAAGAAGGCGGCTTGCGGGCCGAACATTGCGCCGCCGCCGACGCCGATGATCAGGATGAAGGCGAGCGCGATCAGCGTCGGGTCGCGGGTTTCGGTCAGCAGGAAGAACGGGAATGCGAAGGCGGCGGAGAACAGTGCGCCACCGATATAGACCGGGCGGCGGCCGACCTTGTCCGATAGCCAGGCGAAGAAGATCACGCCGGCGATCTCGGCGAAGGTGCCGAGCATGATGCCGGTCAGGCCGACCTCGCGCGGCAGGTGCAGCGTGTTGATGATGTAGGACAGGCCGAACACCGGGAACAGGTAGCCGAGGCCGTTCTCGGCCAGGCGCGCGCCGATCACGACCAGGAAGTTGCGGGGATGGCGGACCAGGGCGCTGATGGCGGGGGCGCGCAGTTTCGCCTGGGTCTGGCCGGCGATGGCGAAGACCGGGGTTTCCTCGACCTTGCGGCGGATCCACACGCCGACGCCCAGCAGGATCAGCGACAGCAGGAACGGGATGCGCCAGCCCCAGGCGATCATTGCGTCATGCGGCAGCAGGCCGACCACGGCGAAGACGCCGATTGCCAGCAGGTTGCCGACGGTCACGCCCATCGGGGCGAAGCTGCCGTAGAGGCCGCGTTTGCCGGGCGGGGCATACTCGACGGCGAGGATGACGGCGCCGCCATATTCCGCTCCCGCACCGAAGCCCTGGACCAGGCGCAGCAGCAGAAGCAGGATTGGTGCCCACATGCCGATCTGGTCGTAGGTCGGCAGCAGGCCGATCAGGAACGTTCCGCCGCCGACCAGCAGGATGGTTGCCACCAGGATGGGTTTGCGGCCGATGCGGTCGCCGAAATGACCGAAGAACAGGCCGCCGAAGGGGCGGGCGATGAAGCCGACGCCGAACGTTGCGAAGGCCAGCAGCTGGCCGACTGTCGCGTCCTGTTTGGGGAAGAACAGCGGGCCGAACACCAGGGCCGCGGCGGTGCCGTAGATGAAGAAGTCGTACCATTCCAGTGCCGAGCCGATCGCCGAGGCGATCATTACGATGCGTAGCCTGCTGCCAGTGGGCGTGGCCGGGTTTTGGGCCATGGGGTTTCCTTGTTGTTTGGCCGGGTTTGGGGCGGTTGTTTTGGAGGCTATGCAGGAAAGGACGGGCTGGCCAGGGTGGGGGGTGCGCGGTTGGGGTGATCGGGTGAAGGGCCCCGGGGGGGTGCCCATCGTCCGTGCGACGGTAAGCAAGGGATTCATCCCGGTTGCGGAAGGAGGCCGGGCGTATCGGGGTTACAGTAAGGCTTCCCGCGCCTAACCCCTGCCCCCGGCAGTGCGTGCCCTACCCCTCCCCCCGACCTTGGTCCGCTTCGCGGCCCAAGCCCTCAAGGGGAGGGGGAGAGGAATGGGTTGCTGGCGCGCTCGGCTCCGATGCTCGACCCTGGGCCGTGGCCGCATAGGAACACGAGATCGTCGGGCAGCGGCAGCAGCTTGGTGTGGATCGCGGTGAGCAATGCGGCATGGTCGCCGTAGGGGAAGTCCGTGCGGCCGATCGAGCCCTGGAAGAGCACGTCGCCCAGCACGGCGAAGCGTGCGGCGTGGTTGATGAAGACGATGTGGCCGGGCGTGTGGCCGGGGCAGTGCAGGACGTCGAAGCGGTGCTCGCCCAGGGTGACGGCGTCGCCCTCGGTCAGCCAGCGGTCGGGGCGGACGTTGCGGATGCCGTCGAACCCGTATTTCGCCGCCTGGTCTTCGAGGTCGTCGAGCAGGAAGGCGTCGCGCGGATCGGGTCCCTCGATCGGCGGGGCGGGGTCGGGCGCGGCGCGGGCGGCGAGTTCGTCGCGCAGCGCGGCGGCGCCGCCGGCGTGGTCGATATGGCCGTGGGTGAGCAGGATCTTCGTTACGCGGACGCCGAGCTGGTCGATCGCGGCGAGGATGCGCGGGACCTCGCCGCCCGGGTCGATGACGAGGGCATCCTTGGTGGTCTCGTCCCAGAGGAATGCGCAGTTCTGCTGGAATTGCGTGACCGGCAGGACGGCGGCTTTCAGGTCGGACATGGCGCTCGGTGTCTCGGTTGAAGGGCCGAGGCTTGCACAGGCCGGTTGCCTGCTCAATCCGCGCGCGCGGACGGGCCCGTCGGCGGTGCGTTCGGGCCGTGCGTGCCGGCGTGGCGGCCGAGCGGGCGGTTTGCCGGTTTGTTAACCGGCGTTTGGTAGCACGCGGTTGGTTGGCATGCCGGCGGCGAAACCTGGTGTGACCGCCGGCTGCGGAATGTGCTTGTGCTTCCTACTACTGGGTGATAGAGAAATGCGTGTCCGAGTGTTGAAGGACCTGGAATTCGCGCGTTGGGCACGCAAGGAGCGCCTCACCGATCAGATGTTGTACGACGCCGCCGATGAGATCGAACGCGGGCTGATCGATGCCCGGCTCGGCGGCTTCCTGCTGAAGAAGCGTGTTGCGCGTCCGGGCGGCGGCAAGCGTGGTGGCTACCGGACGATCGTGGCACATCGGCAGGGTATCCGGTTGGTCTTCCTGTTCGGTTTCGCCAAGAACGAGGCCGATAATGTTGCTAGGACGGAATTACTCGCGCTCGGCAAGCTTGGTGATGTCTACTTGGCCTATGACGAACGCACTGTCGACCGGATGGTGCGCGAGACGCTGATGATCGAGGTGGCGCTATGAGCCGGATTCTCAAGAACGTCCATGTGTCCGCCA
This sequence comes from uncultured Alphaproteobacteria bacterium, assembly GCA_963826975.1. Taxonomy (GTDB): domain Bacteria; phylum Pseudomonadota; class Alphaproteobacteria; order Acetobacterales; family Acetobacteraceae; genus Palsa-883. The sequence goes on from CAWGZJ010000007.1 coordinate 207,029, forward strand.
GGCGCCTGCATGATGCCGGGCTGCTGGATGGCCTGACGATGCGCGAGTTTGACGCGCTGTGCCTGCCGCCGCTGCGCGATTATACGGCGGCCGACATACGGCGCGTGCGCGCCAAGACCAAAGCCAGCCAGGCGGTGTTCGCCGCCGTATTGAATGTCGGGGCGACGACGGTCGCGGCGTGGGAACAGGGGACGAAGAAACCGAGCGGCCCGGCGGTCAAGCTGCTCGACCTGGTGGAGCGCAAGGGGCTGGGGGTGCTGGCGTAGCGTGACGTTGTTCGGGCTGCGCGGGACGTGACTGTTCGGGTCGCCGTAGCCTGGTTCGATTTGGGCCAGTTGGCGTTGTGCTTGCCGTAGGGTCACTCGTGTGTAGCATCACACGCGCATCGCGCGGCGCCCTGCCACGCCACGGGGAAAAATACCGATGACCACGCAACGCCGCATGCGGCTCGGCCTGTCGATGCGCTACCACGGCTACCATATCGCGGCGTGGCGCCGGCCGGATGTTCCCGCCGCCGGCACGCTGGATTATCGCTACTTCCTGCGCACCGCGCAGGCCGCGGAACGCGCCTGCTTCGACCTGGTGTTCCTGGCCGACAGCGTGGGTGTGCGCGCCCGCGATGAGCCGGAAGGCTCGCAGCGCCGCTCTGGCTGGATTGCCGAGCTCGAGCCGCTGACCCTGATGTCCGCGCTGGCGACGCACACCAGTCATATCGGCCTCGTTGCCACCGCGTCGACCAGCTACAACGAGCCGTTCCACGTTGCGCGAAAATACGCGTCCTTGGATCACATCAGCGGCGGGCGCGCCGCGTGGAACATCGTCACCTCCTGGACGGACCAGGAGGCACGCAACTTCAACCGCGAAACGCACCTGGACTACGAAACACGTTACGAGCGCGCCGCGGAGTTTGCCCGCGTCGTTACCGGATTGTGGGACAGTTGGGAGGACGATGCCTTCATCCGCGACAAGGCAAGCGGCGTGTTTTTCGACCCCGAGAAACTGCACGTGCTGAACCACCAGGGCAAGCACTTCAAGGTGCGTGGCCCGCTGAACTCGGCGGCGACACCGCAGGGGCGGCCAATCATTGTGCAGGCCGGCGCCGCCGACCAGGGCCAGGAGATCGCCACCGCTTATGCCGACGTGGTTTATGCGATGCCGTTCGACATGGCCTCGGCGCAGGCGTACTACGCCGGCCTGAAATCCCGCCTTGCGCAGCACGGGCGCGCGGCCGAACTCGTTGCGCGTGCTGCCCGGCTTCACGCCCTATGTCGGCCGCACCGAGGCGGAGGCGCGCGACAAATACGACCAGATGCGCCAGTTGATCCATCCGCTGGCGGGGCTGGCGCTGCTGTATGTCTACTGCGGCGACCTGTCGGGCTACGATGTGGATGGGCCGGTGCCCGATCCGCGCGACGATACCGGGATCCGCAGCATCGGCCACGGCCAGATACGCATGGCGCAGCGCGAGGGGCTGACCATCCGGCAGCTTTACGAACGCGTCGCCGCCGGCAATGCGGGGCGGGTGCTGATCGGCTCGGCCGAGCAGATCGCCGACGACATGCAGGAATGGTTCGAGAGCGGCGCGGCTGACGGGTTCAACATCTGCCCGTCGCATTTGCCGGGCGGGCTCGATGATTTCGCCATGCTTGTCGTGCCGGAGCTGCAACGTCGTGGCTTGTTTCGGACTGAATACGAAGGGATGACGCTGCGGGAGAACCTCGGCCTGCCGCCATATGTCAACCGGCACCAGCGCACTGGCGGCTCGCGGGCCGCGGAGTGAGCAATCGCATTTGAAATTCGCACTTTCAGCGGTTCGCGGCGAGACGGTGAACCGCCAAGCCGCCAAGACGCCAACAAGGCGCCAAGAAGGTTGCGGATCGGATGACCCGTTACCCGATCCCTCCGGATCCCCAACTCTTCTTGGCGCCTTGGCGCCTTGGCGGTTCATTCGGCCACGAAATGCGGATTTGCCGAGGATCGGTTAGCACGTGGTCGGTGCCAACTCGGTGAGCCTGTCAAGCAAATTCCAAATGTGATTCCCCTGACGGTGTCGCGGCTCGGTTGACACGCGGCACTGAGGCGGCACAGACTTGTTGCCAAAATCATCCGATAGCCTGAACAAACAGAGGGGGAGCGCGATGGCCAACTCTGCGCCGGATGCCGGACGTGCCTGGGTGCAGCGCGTGCTGGGAGTGAATTTCACCCCACAAGCCGGCCGGCCCGGCGCGGCGGCAGGCAAAGCGGCCAATGACGACGGGCGCGATTTCGCCAAGGCATGGGCGGACGCCGCCGCGCGCTGGCGCGATGCCAGCGACGCCGTCGATGCCCAAATCTCGCAGTTGCAGAGCGCGCTCAAGCAGACTGACGACGAAGAACTGCACGACATCGCCGAATTCGGCCTCAACGGCATTACCGGCGGCACCAAGGTCAAGCTGATGGCGGCGATCCGCGATGTCAGCTCCGCCGGCGCGGTGGTGCCGCCGGCGGTGGTGGGAAAGGCACGCCAGGCGGTGGTGCAGTTCGGCAACCAGATCGAAGGCGACGAGCGGGTGGATGCGTGCGACGAGAACCCATTCGGGGTGACGGTCAGCATCCGCGCCAGCTTCGCGCCGGCGCTGGCCGGGCTGGAGAAGGCGCTGGCCGCGGCGGCCGGCAGCTAGCAGGGGGGCTGAGCAATGTCGCAGACATTGACCAAGGTCGCGAAGCCGGACCCGGCCAAGGACCTCGAAGCGATCGAGCAGTTCAAGGAGCGGTTCAAGGGCAAGCACGCCAACGACCTTGAAAAGGCGCGCGTCGAATGCTCGAACAAGCAGGCGCCGGCGTTCAAGGCGGAACAGCTCGCGACCTCCGCGGAGGCGGCGTCCAAGGAGGCCACCAAGCAGTGGACCGACAAGAAGAACCTGCGCGAGCGCAAGAAATCCCCGCCCCCGGAGAGCGACCCGGAGAAGGTGGCACGGCTGCTCGCCGAGCAAAAGCAGAATGAGGCCAAACTTGCCAGGGAGGCGGCCGATCCGCTGATCAAGGCGTATGAGACGGCGCGTGACGAACTGGCCAAGCTGCTCGAGAACGCGAACCGGGCGGCACAGCGCAGCGCGGTCAAGGACCAGGTGCACGCGCTGGCCGGGCGCCTGAACAATGCGGCCGAGGCGGCCAAGAAAACCGGCGGCAACGAAGCAACCAAGACCGACCTTGCCGCGAAGCTGTGGCACGATTTCCAGGATGCGATCGACAAGAAGAAGCTGGCGGAATTCGAGAAGACGCTGCCGGCGGTCGAAAAGACCGTGATCGATGCGATTGCCGATGTCGCGCTCGAACCGGCCAAGGTGGCGCTGGAGAAACGGATCGCGGCGCGCGAGAGCGGCATCGGGGCAATGGACAAGGCGGCCGTCAAGGACCTGCGCGAGAAATTGGCGACGGCGACCCTGTTCGAGTTGGAGAAGACGTTAATACCGGTGGTGGAGGCGGCGGAGCAGCCGATCGAGGAGTTCGACAGCCTCAAGGCGGATCTTGCCGACCGCATCAAGGCACTGCGCACGCAGGCGGTGCCGGAGAAGACCTGCGCGGAGTTGGACAAGGAGCTGCTGGCTGCGATCAAGGCCGCGCCCAAATCCCTGCCCGACGCGCTCAAGCTGCTCGGCACGGTCGAGACCAAGGTCGGCGAGCAGGAGGACGAGGTCGCCTGGATGGACCAGGCCAAGGCCGACTATCCAGGTGCGCTGGCCGATGTGAACAAGCTGATCGACGACTTCAACAACCTGACACCGCCGTCGCTCAAGAGCTTTATGCCGGGCAACCGCAACGGCGAGATCGCCAAGGCGGCCAAGTGGTTCAAGGAGGGCATGTTCATCTACGCGCTGGACGTGCTCCAGGACCTGGAAATCGTCCTCAAGACCGGGCTGAAGCAGGCCGACGCCGCGAAGCGCGGCCTGCTTCAGGACGCCCAGGATGCGGTGGCAAAGCAGGAGCAGGAGCGGCTGAAGGAGGAAAAGCGCCTGAAAGACGAGGCCGCGCAGCTCAAGAAGGAACAGGCGGACGTGCCGGCCTGCCTGGACGCGATCGGTCGCGATAAGAAGTTCGCTGTCTGGTACAATCGCGTCAAGGCGCTGCTCGACAAGGGCATTGTCACCGCAAACGCCGGCGGCACGATCCCTCTGAGCGGCGGCGACACGATCGAGGTGCCGGTGTTCGTGAACGCAACTGGTGGGTTCCAGCGCCAGTTCGTGGTGCATTACCACAAGGGCGCGAAGCCCCCGGACTCCAACAACCCCTGGGCCTCGAAAGTGCACGCGAAGCCGAACCGCGGCAACAAGACCACCCCGCGGGTTTATCTCAACGGTGGCGATTGGGTGTTCAAATATGCACCCAAGCTTAGCGAGGTGTAGGAGCGCGCCGGATCTTGCCGCGCCGCGGCCCGGCTTGTCACGGCGCCCGGCTTATCACGGCGACTGTGTTTGGCTCGGTGGCATCAGCGGTGTCGGCGCCGAGGAACCGGCGGCTGGGGTCGACGCCGCGGGTACCGCCTGCACGGGCAAGGCCTGCACGGGCGATGGCTGGATGGGTGTGTCTTGAACAGGCGCTGGCTGGACGGGTGCGAACTGGGCAGGTGCGGACTGGGGAGGTGCTGACGGGATGGGCGCTGACTGGGCAGGCGCCGCCGGGAGGGGTGCCGTTTGGACGGGCGCTGTCTGGACCGGCACCCAACCAGGCGGGGCCTGACCGGGCCCGGCCTGACCGGGCGCTGGCTGGACGGGTCCGGCCTGACCGGGCGCCGGTTGAACAGGGGCGGCCTGGACGGGGGTTGGCGGCGCCGGCGGGACCGGCACCGCAACCTGGGGCGGCACGGTTGGCGCCGGCACGGCTGGCGGCTGGGCGAGCTTCGCGGCGGCCGCGGCGTTCGCGGCCTGCTCCGGCGTGGTGTAGTCCGCCACGATCCGTGCCTGCGGCCCGGCGATCACAAGTACGTGCTGGCCGAGTGCCAACGGCTGGTCGTCCTTCTGCGTCACACTGATCAGGTCGCCGTTGGGCTTGCGCACGATGTATTCGAACGCCCTGGTATCGCCCTGGACATGCTCCGTGGCGCTGCCGGCGATGCCGCCCAGCAGCCCGCCGCCGAGTGCGCCGAATGCACCGGTCACGCCGCCGCCGACCTGCGAGCCGGCGATACCGCCCGCCGCCGCGCCGGTTGCCGCGCCGATCGTGGTGTTGGCGCTGACGGCGACCTCGCGCACGCCGACCACGACGCCCTGGTCGACCTTGGCCGCCTGCTGCACGGCGTTGCTGGTGTAGGTATTCGGCGAGTAGTCGGGCGCGCAGCCGGTCGGCCCGGCCAGCACGCCGACACCCAACAGGCAGCCCCACAACGCAAACCTGACACGCACGGCGATCCGCTCCTTCTGCGGTGCACCATGTGTGTTAGAGGAACCGGGGCGCGCGTGTCACCCTGTGGATGCAATGTGCCCGGCGCGCGCCAGCAATGTCGACCTGTCGACGTCGGAGAGGTCGATCACCGCCAGCAGCCGCTCGGCCAGCATGGGCGCCGCGTCGCGCATGGCCTCGCACCAGGCATCGGCCGAGGCGTGGCGGCGCAGTGGCAGCGCCGGCACGGTCCATTTGCCGTGCAGCACGCCGGTGGCGATGTCGTGGCGATGCTCGGGACACAGCGCACCGGCGATCCGACGGGCCAGCGCCGCGGTGCGCAGGGTGATCACCGCGCCGGCGGGGGCCGGATGGAACGCGGTGCCTGCGAGATCGGTGGCGAAGTGCCGCAGCGCGCGGAACCATGACGGTGTTGCCGTGCGGGCCGCCAGGATGGGGGTGCGGCCGATCCGCTCGGCCGCCGCGCGGGCCAGCAGCCGGGAAACCAGCCGCTGACCGCGGACCGGGGGGCGACGCAGGCCATGTCGAGGCGCAGGAAGGCCTGACCGCCGGCGGTGTCGTCGCGCGCGCCGAGCAGGCCGAGGTAGCGGGTCGGCTTTGCCCGGGACTTCGCTCCCGGCTTCACCAGGGCGGCGACGACGATCAGGTCCTGCACACAGATCCGCTCGGGCGTGAGGAAAACCGGCGGCGTGCCGTCCGCGAGATCTTCGACCAGTTGGTCGAAGTCCAGCGTCTCGATCATGTGCGGCTCGCTCAAGCAGGTCAGTTGGATGTTATGTTCCGTCAGGACCAAGGTCATGGCCGCGCCCCCCGTTCTTGCCAACGGCGCTACGTTACGGGCATCACGACGGATGCCATGGTGACGTAGATCACAGGGCGGGGAGCAGGGGGCAGGAAAATTGCCGCCGCGCGGCCTGGCGCGCAATACGTCCAACTACGGTGATCGCGATTTCGCGCGGTATCTGCGCCGGTCGTTCGCCAGGTCGATAGGCTGTTCCCAGGCGATGCTCGATCGGCCGGCGGTCGGCATCGTGGACACCGGGTTGGCCTACAACAACTGCCACCGCACGGTGCCGGAGCTGATCGAGGCGGTGAAGCGCGGCGTGCTGGCGAATTATTCCTCTCGTCGGATGCCCGCATCGATACCTGTGTCGCGACAAGCCAAACAATCGGCGTTCGGTGCTTTGCGGGGTTAAGGCTCGTGTGGGCAAACACCCTCATCTTCATCAGCGCCTATAAGATAGGCGACCTCGCGAGCCTCGCAGGGGTCCTAATTTCTCTAGTTGGCTTTGCGGTGACAGTCGTGAGTGTTCTGAAATCGCGTCGGGCGGCGGAACGGGCCCAAATCGCGGCGAAGGCCGCACGCGACGGGATAAGGCTCTTTGAAACAGTCGTGGACTTCACGCAGACGATCTCCACACTGGAGGAGCTCAAGCGAGCGCATCGTTATGGTCAGTGGCAAATACTGCCCGATCGATATGCCGCCGTACGCAAGGTTCTGATCAGCCTTCGTACCTCGAACCCCGGTCTTACGGAGAGGCAGAACACCGTTATCCAGGAGGCGCTATCTAACCTCCGCTTGTATGAGACAAACGTGGAAAGAGGACTGTCATCGGGAGGAGCGCCAAATGCGGCTAAGCTTAATGCGTCTCTGTCCAGAGACATAGACGATCTGGTAGCGGTCCTGGGCGAGATCAAGATGGCGAGCACCGGAGGGTAAAGCGATGGAGAAGCACAAGGTATTGATCCAACTCCTTCTGGAGAGGTCAAAAAACGGCAATCTAGAATGGAAAGATACCCCGCGAGATGGAGTGTATCAGGTGCCGTTTGCGACCAATGCAATTCAAATCCAGATGTCTGGCGACGACGTCGTGGTCTCCCTGGTAAACGACAGAGGAGACGTGGTCGATTCATTCAGCGATACGGACCTCGATAGTGGCACCGGTGGCCCCCAATATTACAAGGTCATGCTCGAGCTGTATAATTTGGCTCGGCGCATAGCACTTGGATCCGAAAGCATTCTGGACAACATTCTGGGTGAACTCCAGAAACCGGCTCCACGCGGCTGATTCCAGCACAGTCGATCCAACACGGGTGACGCTGAACCTTCGTCTGACGGGATGGTTTGGCGGGCACAAGTTGCCGCCATTCTTCCGCGAGCCTACGATAGAGGCATGACAACTCCCGCCACGAAGCGCGGCCTCGCGCGCAACACGTCCAACTACGGCGATCGCGATTTCGCGCTCTATTTGCGCCGGTCGTTCGCCAAGTCGATGGGCTATTCCCAGGCGATGCTCGATCGGCCGGTGGTCGGCATCGTGGACACCAGCTCGGCCTACAACAACTGCCACCGCACGGTGCCGGAGCTGATCGAGGCGGTGAAGCGCGGCGTGCTGGCCGCCGGCGGGCTGCCGATGCCGTTTCCCACGGTGTCGCTGTGCGAGCCGTCGCTGCATCCGTGTTCGATGCACTACCGGAACCTGGCCGCGCTGGATACCGAGGCGATGCTGACGGCGCAACCGATGGATGCGGTGGTGCTGGTGGGCGGCTGCGACAAGACGGTGCCGGCGCAACTCATGGCGGCCGCGTCGGCCGACATCCCGGCGATCCAGTTGGTGACCGGGCCGATGCTGGCGACGCCATTCCAGGGCGAGCGGCTGTCCGCCTGCACCGATTGCCGGCGCTATTGGGCGCAGTATCGCGCCGGCAACGTAACGGCCGAGCGCATCGCCGAGATCGAGGGACGGCTGGCCACCACCGCCGGCACCTGCGGGGTGATGGGCACGGCGTCCACCATGGCGTGCCTGGCCGAGGCGTTGGGGATGATGCCGGGCGGCACAGCGTCCATCCCCGCGGTGCACGCCGATCGGTTGCGCGCGGCGGAGGAAGCCGGGACGCTGGCGATGCGCCTGACCGAGGCGCCGATCCGGCCGTCGGAGGTGATCACCGCGGCCTCGGTGCACAACGCGCTGCGCGTGCTGCTGGCGCTGGGCGGGTCGACCAATGCGCTGATCCACCTGACCGCGATCGCCGGGCGGCGCGGGGTGGAGATCGATCTGCGCAAGTTGAACGAATTGTCGGACACGACGCCGGTGCTGGTCGACCTGAAGCCGACCGGCGAGGGCTACATGGAGGATTTCCACGCCGCCGGCGGGATGCCGGCACTGCTGTGGGAACTGCGCGACCTGCTGCATCAGGACGTGATCGATATCACCGGCGCGTCGTTGCGGCATCGGCTGGTTGAGCCGGCGTTCGTCGATCGGCGCTATATCCGTGCGCGGAACGATCCGGTTTCGCCGGTGGGCGGGCTGGTGGCGCTGTTCGGGTCGCTGGCGCCTCGGGGTGCGATCCTGAAGCGCAGCGCGGCGACGCCGGCGCTGTTCGAGACCGAGGCCCGCGCGATGGTGTTCGACGGGCTGGAGGACCTGGCGGCGCGGATCGACGATCCGGCGCTGGATGTGACGGCGGGGGATATCCTGGTGCTGAAGAATGCCGGGCCGCTGACCCCGGCGGGGATGCCGGAGGCGGGTTATTTGCCGATCCCGTCCAAGCTGGCGCGCGCCGGGGTGAAGGACATGGTGCGCATGAGCGATTGCCGGATGTCTGGAACAGCATTTGGAACCATCGTGCTGCATATCACTCCGGAGGCCGCCGCGGGTGGGCCGCTGGCGCTGGTGGAGAGCGGCGATCGGATCCGGCTGTCGGTGCGGGAGCGTTCGCTGGATGTGCTGGTGGCGCCGGAGGTGCTGGAGCGTCGTCGTGCGGCGTGGCAGGCGCCGGCCAAGCCCGCGCGCGGGTGGGACCGCATTGTTGCCGATCAGGTGCTGCAGGCGGATCAGGGGTGCGACCTGGCCGTGCTGCGTGCTGGCGGTTAGGGACGCAGGCTAATTGGTGTCATTAGCCTTGCCGCAAGCGTGTGATGTGCATGAATACACATGGCAGAGCAGAGCGGTTATCCGGCTGCTGGATGCGGCGGAGTGGCGGCTGGTCCATATGACCGGTGGTCACCACCATTTCTGGCACGCTGAGCAGGTGGGCACGAGGACGGTCGCGTAAGCGTGGAGCCCCCAGCCCGGCCGACGTCGTGCGCCCGATAATCTTCGCAATTGATTAGGAAGTTCTCCGTATGGTCCAAAAGCCACGGGTAGCGTTCGCGTGGCTCCTGCCGGTGATGGGATTGTCCCATGTCGGACCGTCGCGTCCCGCATGGATCGTTGTACCCGTCTGCCGACATGCGCGGCCGTGGCGTGCACTGTGAAACCGCGTTGGGAACCGACAATCGCGCTGGGTCCCGGGCGTTGCCGCGGGGCGCAGGTCAGGGAACCCAATCGATGCTGGTTGACAACATTCAAGCGGACGGCATTACGGCGCAGCCGACGAACGCGCGTTTTCTGACCACGGCGCAGATTGCCTCGCTCAGCAGCCGGCTGATCGGCGCGATCGGATCCGCCACCATTGCCGCGTTCAGCGCCGGCCAGGTGGCGGCTATTTCAGCTTCCGGAATTGCCGGGCTCACCAGCGCGGATCTCGGTGTGTTGTCGAGCAGCCAGATCGCTGGGCTTACCCGCGCTCAGGTCGCCGGGCTCACGCCGGCTCAGGTCGCCGTCGTGCCAACTGCGATGCTGATTGCCTTGAACAGCGCGCAAGTGTCTGCCCTGACCACCGCCGGGGTTGCGGCGCTGACAACCGCGCAAGTTACCGCGCTGACGCAAGTTCAGATGGCTGCATTCACCCCTGGTCAGGTCGCAACCTTTGGCTCGGCGCAACTGGCAGTGCTCGGCACCCAACAGGTCGTGGCGCTGACGGCGAAGCAGATTGCCGCGCTCCAGCCGGCCCAGGTCACCCTGCTTGGCTCCGCCCAGATCATGGCGCTGACCCCGACCCAGGTCGGTGCGCTGTCCGCTGCCCAGGTGGCGGCTTTTTCCACGACCGTCATTTCGGTTCTGACGTCGACGCAGGTGGGAGCGTTCTCGTCCGTCGGTGTCAAAGGCCTCGGCGCCGCTGATTTCGGGCTGCTGTCCACCCAACTCTCCGGCGGGCTCACGCCCGCCCAGATCGTTGCGCTTCAGGCGGTCCAGATCGCTGCGCTGTCCACGGCGACGCTCAATGCGATGAGCACCACCCAGCTTGCCGCGCTGTCAGGCGCCGACGTTGGCGCTCTGACCACCACCCAACTTGCCGCGTTCACCACGGCGCAAACCGGAGCGCTGGCGCCGACGCAACTGGCGGCGCTTGGCTCGGCCCAGGTCGCCGCACTTCCCACCGCCACCGTCGCCGCCCTGACGCCCGCGCAGATGGCCGGGGTGTCGGCGAGCGGGGTCTTGGGGCTGGCGGGGGCGACGATTGCGACGCTGGACGCCGGACAGGTCACGGCGCTGACCACGAAGCAGGTGGTGGCGCTCAACACGGTACAAGTCGCGCTGCTTGGCTCCACCCAGATCCAGGCCCTGACGATTGCCCAGATGGGCGCGCTATCTGCTGCCCAGGTCACGGCTTTCTCGACGACCGCCATCATGGCCCTGACGTCCACGCAAATGGGCGGGCTTTCGTCCGCCGGCATCACGGGCCTCGGCTCTACCGATCTCCAGCTCATTGCCACCGCGCAACTGGCCGGCCTTGGCAGCGGCCAGGTCGCGGCGCTGCGAGCTGGCCAGATCGCCAGCCTGCCGACCGCGACACTGAATGCGCTGAGCAGCGCGCAATTTGCCGGGCTGAGCGGTGCCGACATCGCGGCGCTGACCACCACCCAGCTTGCCGCTTTCACGACGGCGCAGACCGGGGTGCTGACGACGGTGCAACTGGCGGCCCTCGGCGCGGTCCAGGTGGCGGCACTTGCTACCGCCAACGTCGGCGCACTGACCTCGGGGCAGATGGCGGCGCTGTCGCCTGCGGGCATCAAGGGCGTGGCCAGTGGCTCGATCGCGGCGCTCAGTATGGGTCAGGTTACTGCGCTGACCGTGGGACAGATCGCGGCGCTCACGACGATCCAGGTCGCTTCGCTGTCAACCGCTGGGCTGAATGCGCTGGGGAGCCGGCAATTGGCTGCACTGCCGGTCGCAGGGATCGCCGCGCTGACCACCACGCAGATCGCCGCGCTGGCGAGCGGGCAGACCGGTGCGCTGACGCCGAGCGAAGTGGCTGCCTTGGGTTCGGCGCAGACCGCGGTGCTGCAGACCGCCAACGTCGCCGGCCTGAGCACCACACAGGTGGCGGCACTGTCCGCTGGCGGTATCGCAGGGCTGACCAGCGGCGCGGCCGTGGCACTCAGGACCGCGCAGATCGCCGCGCTGCACCCGGCACAGGTCGCCGCGCTCAGCCCCGGCAATACCGCCTTGCTGTCCACGGCCCAGCTTGTCGCCGTCAGCACCGGCGCGATCGCGGCGCTTACCAGCGCACAGCTCCAGGCGCTCACCACCGACCAGGCAGTGGCGCTCACGACGGCGCAAATCCATGCGCTGGGCGGTTTGCAGACCGGTTTCCTTGCGACCGCCGATGTTGCGGCGTTGGAGGCTTCCCAGGTGGTGGCGCTCTCGGCGGCGGGCGTCGCGGGGTTGGGCAGCGGCGGCACCAGCGCCTGGAACAGCGGCCAGTTGGCAGCGCTGACGACTGCACAGATCACATCGTTTGGCCGGCAGAACATCGGCGCACTGAGCAGCGACCAGTTTGGCGCTTTCATCCCGAGCGTGCTGGCCGCGCTGACAGCGGCACAGGTCGGGGCGATCCCGACCGGGACGGCCATGTCGCTGACGTCCGCACAGCTTGGTTCGTTCTCGACGTCCGGCATCAGCGGGCTGTCGTCCGCTGCGATTGCCAGTCTGAGTACAGGATCAGTTCGCGGCTTTCTCCAGCGGTCAACTGGGTGCGCTGACGGCATCGCAGATGGGGGCTCTCTCGACCACCGCGACGGCGGCCTTCAGCATCGCGGAACTACAGGCATTTTCGCCGGCCGGGGTCGGCGGCCTTTCCACTGACGCAACGGGCGGGCTCAGCACGGCGCAGCTTGATGCCCTCGGAACCGCCCAGCTTGGTGCACTTGGCTCGGCCCAGGTCGCGTCGCTGTCTTCGGACCAGCTTGACGCGTTATCGGAGGCTCAGCTTACGGCGTTGTCCGCGACGGGTATCGCGGGCCTCGATGTCACCGCGGTGCCGGGCCTGGTCGGCCTGTTGGCGCCGGCGCAGTTCGCGGGCTTCGGCTCGGTACAGGTCGCCGCACTGTCCACCGCCACCATCGATGCCCTGAACACCGGCCAGTTGGCTGGGTTCTCTGCGGCTGGGATCGCGGGCCTGGCGACGGCGACCATCGCCGGCCTCGGGACACAGGTGGCCGCCTTCACCACCGCACAGATGCATGCGTTGAATTCGGGACAGGTCGCCGCCCTGTCGACCGACGCACTGCTGTCGCTGTCGGCCGGCCAGGTCGGAGCGGTCTCGTTTACCGGAACCGTGGGGTTCAGCACGACGCAGATCGAGGCCCTGTCCACGGCCCAGATCGGCGCGCTGACGACGATCCAGTTGCTGGCGCTGGGAACCGCGCAGATCACCGCGTTGTCCACCGCCCAGATTGGTGCCTTGGGCAGCGCGCAGGTCGCCGGCCTGACGCCCACCCAGGTCGCGGCGCTGACGACCGACCAGGTCGCTGCCCTGGGTGTGAATGCCGCCGGACTGGGGCCGGCGCTGATAGCGGGTCTTTCTACGAGTGATATCAGCGTCCTGACCATCTCGGCGTTCAGCGCGCTGGGCAGCACCTCGCTGCGGGCGCTGGACGGTGCACAGATCGCCGCGGTTACCACGGCGCAGCTTGCGGCCTCGCCAGCGCAACAATTGGCCGCCTACACCCAGGCGCAGATCTACGAGATGAACCAGACGCAGCTTGGGGTGCTGTACGGGTGATGCGGCCGGGGTAATATCTGTTTGGTTGCGGTACAGGGGCATCGCATTTGCAATTTCCTTGACAAGCTCATCGAGTCGGCATCGGCCACGTGCTGACCGCTCGTCGACAGACCTGGGTTTGGCGGCCGAATGAACCGCCAAGACGCCAAGTCTCTCTCGTGGCCCGAATCCGTTACCGGACCCAACCAAATCCGTTACCCTCCTCTTCTTGTTGGGGTGGACGGCCCCGACGGCATCGCATGTGCCAGATTGAGGTCGTTGAAGACCCTCAAACAAAGGAGCCGTCCGTGAGCAAGATTATCCGCATCGGTATGGACACGTCCAAGCATGTTTTTCAGCTGCATGGGGTAGACGAGAACGAGATGCCGGTGCTGCGGCGGAAGCTGCGCCGGCATCAGGTGCTTGGGTTCTTTGCCAAGCTCGAGCCGACGGTGATCGGCATGGAAGCGTGCGGCGCATCGCATTACTGGGCGCGCCAGCTTGCGGCGCTGGGACACAAGGTGGTGCTCATCCCGCCGCAATACGTCAAGCCCTACGTCGACCGCGGCAAGAACGATGCGGCCGATGCCGAGGCCATCTGCGAGGCGATGAGCCGGCCGAAGGTGAAGAAGCGGTTCGTTGCGGCGAAGACGGTGGAGCAACAGGCCGCCCAGATGCTGATCGGGGTGCGCGAGGCCTTGCTGCGCCGCCGCACGCAGGTGAGCAACGCGATCAGAGGCCATGCCGCGGAGTTCGGGCTGGTGGCGCCCAAGGGTCTTGCGCGGATCGAGCTGCTGGCCGAGCAGATCGCGCAGGACGTCACGATCCCGCCTCTCGCCAGGGAGATGTTCCTGGTCCTTGTCGGGCAGTATCGGCACGCCAATGCCCAGGTCACCGAGCTCGACGCCAGGCTGATGGCGTTCCATCGCAGCAACGAGCAGAGCCTAAGGTTGGCCGAAGTGCCGGCGATCGGACCGGTGACCGCCGCGGCCCTCGTCGCCAAAGTCAGCCATCCCGAGACGTTCCGCTGCGGACGCGACTTCGCGGCCTCGATTGGACTGACGCCAAAGGATCACTCCACCGCCGGCAAGCTCAAGCTGGGCGTGATTACCCGCGCCGGCGACGAGACGTTGCGCACGCTTCTGGTCTGCGGCGCCACCGCCGTCATCCGGCAAGCCAAATCCCGCCCACCCTCGCCCTGGCTTGCTGAGCTGCTCAAGCGCAAGCCGCCCAAACTGGCCGCGGTGGCGCTCGCCAACAAGACAGCCCGCATCGCCTGGAAGTTGATGGTCAGCGGCCAACACTACGATCCGCGCAAGGCTCAACCGCAACCAAATCCGGCGAACCCCGAAATGCGCAAGCAGGCGGCATGAGCCTCCTGATCGCCCCGACCGCACCAGCCTCGCGCCGTGCTCGCCGCCGTCAAGGACGCCTGCGGCGCCGCTGCGCGGCCGCGCCGCTGCGCGGAGCGCTCCTTGACCGCGTCTGCGCGCGGCGCTCTGCCAGCAATGCGGTCGGGACGGAGAAACGGCGCTCGGTCGAACCAAGAAACTGAACTTGCCGTTTGGCGGGCGGCGAGCCATCGCCACACGCCAAAGCCGGAACTTGCCAGAGAAGGAAGAGAGGGTGTGATCGGTCGATCCCAGACGCGCAACACTCCGAAAGACGCCACGGCATTCAATGCCGCCGCCTTGTTTGGAATGCGCGTCGCGGAAACCAGCTCGGCAGCGTCCGCTCAGGGCGCCGAAACCGGACATATGAGCGCAAGCGATCCGATCCGCGACCCGAACTCTCTTGCAAGCCAGGGGCCGTCCACATATGGCGTCTTGGCGGTTCACCGTCTTGCCTTCGTTGTAGCAAAGAAAGTCGTGGATACCGGCCTTCGCCGGCATGACGGGGGGAGCGGCCCGTGCGTCAATGTTTAGGCCCGTTGCCATGATCCCGGCGATCTGGCGTTCCCCGCTTCGGCTCTCTAGACTTCATCACGTCATGACAAGGGCTGAGGAGCGGCCTGCCGGGAGGACGGAACCACGCGATGCAAGGCCTGATGCAGCAGTCGCCGTTATTGACCTCCTCGATCCTGCGCCATGCCGCGCGGCATCACGCGACCGGCGAGGTCGTCTCGAAGACCAACGAGGGTGCAATCCATCGCACGACCTACGCCACGTTGGAATCCCGCGCCCGCCGCCTGGTGCGCGTTCTCGGCAAGCTCGGCATCGGACCGCAGGACCGCGTCGGGACACTCGCCTGGAACGGCTACCGCCATCTGGAGGTCTACTATGCCGCCCCCGGCATGGGCGCGATCTGCCACACCATCAACCCTCGGCTGCATCCCGACGACGTCGCCTACATCATCACCCATGCCGGCGATGCCGTGCTGTTCGCCGACACCAGTTTTTCCGGGTTGCTGGAAACCATCGCGCCGCGCATCACGGACTGTGTCCGCGCCATCGTGCTGATGACGGACGCCGCCAACATGCCCGCGCTGAGCCTGCCCGCCGGCATGGCGCTGCACTGCTACGACGACCTGATGGACGCGGCCGACGACGATTTCGCCTGGCCCAGCTTCGAGGAAACCACCGCCAGCGCGCTGTGCTACACCTCCGGCACCACCGGGCGGCCGAAGGGCGTGCTGTATTCGCACCGCTCCACGGTGCTGCACGCCTACGCGATCGCCATGCCGGACGTGCTGTGCCTGCGCGCCACCGACCGCATCCTGCCTGTCGTGCCGATGTTCCACGTCAACGCCTGGGGCATCCCGTATGGCGCGGCGCTGGCGGGGACGTCGCTGGTGCTGCCGGGCCGGCACCTGGACGGCGCCAGCCTGCACGCGCTGCTGAACGAGGAGCGGGTCAATTTCACCTGCGGCGTTCCCACCGTGTGGATGGGGCTGCTGGCGCATCTGCGCGCCACGGGAGGAAAACTCGACACGCTGCGCCGGATCATGACCGGCGGGTCGGCCTGCCCGCCGTTGCTGATCGAGGCATTTGGCGCCGAGCATGGCGTTGCCGTCGAGCATGGCTGGGGCATGACCGAACTCAGCCCGGTCGGCACCTATAACGCCCCGAAGCCTGGCCATGCCGGGCTGGGCCGGGCCGAGCGCGACCACCTGATGCTGAAGCAGGGCCGCGTGCTGGCCGGGATCGATATGAAGATCGTCGACGGCGAGGGCACGGAACTGCCGTGGGACGGTGTGGCGTTCGGCGATCTGAAGGTGCGCGGCCCCTGGGTGTGCGGCGCCTATTACGGCGACGAACCGGGTAGCGCGCTCGACGCCGACGGCTGGTTCGCCACCGGCGACGTCGCCACCATCGATCCGGACGGGCTGATGGAGATCACCGATCGGTCCAAGGACGTGATAAAATCGGGTGGGGAATGGATCAGCTCGATCACGCTGGAGAACATCGCGGTGTCGCACCCCGACGTGGCCGAGGCCGCGGTGATCGCCGCGCGTCATCCGAAATGGGATGAGCGCCCGGTGCTGATCGTCGTGCCGCGCCAGGGCCACACGATCGATCCTGAGGACGTGCTGCGTTTTTACGCCGGCAAGGTGGCGAAATGGTGGTTGCCGGATGCCGTCGTGGTGGTGCCGGAGTTGCCGCATACCGCTACGGGGAAGCTGCAGAAGACTGCGCTGCGCAGCCGGTATCGCGACTATCTGGTGTCGGGCGGCTGACCCGGTTTGGTCGCGGGAAAGTAGTATTCACCACGAAGACACGAAGAACACGAAGCAGGACATCGATGGCGCTGCGCGCGAAGCGCCTTGGTGATCTTCGTGTCTTCGTGGTCAATGCTTCACTTACCGACAGCCGGGGCTGGTCAACGCTTGCAGGTTACCCACTGCTTTGCCGGGCTGAAGCCGAGGTTTAACTTGGAAGGTCGGCTCGGCACGGACCCATTTGCGTTCATTTGCGGTTCAATCTTCTTCGCTTGCCCCCCGGCGTCCGATGATGGACCGGAGGCTGACTGCGCGAGGGCGGCTGCGCCAGTAAGGCAGGTTTTTAACCGCAAAGAACGCAAATGGGCCGGTGACCGCGCAGGCACCGAGCGAGGCACGCGATTTCCGTGCGTGGGTTGCCGGAGGGGAGCGCGGCGGGCAGGTCAAGCAATCAAGTGCACACGGAGTTACACCGAGTGCGCACGGAGTTGCACTGAGAAGATTTGATGGCGCTTCGCGCCGGTGACCGGTGCGCCGGCCGCGGCGACCTTGCGGGTAGCGCCATTTGCTGCCGCTGCATGGCTAACGCCAGGAATCGCCGCACCGCACGAAGAATTTCCGCTGACACGACAATAACATTTTGATTGAGATTATTCTTCCGGCCTGTTGCCCACGATCGTGCCCGGCGCGGCAAAGCTGATTCAGCCGCCGATGAACGCCGATTAACGCCGATAAGGCCAATGCCTCACAGGTCAGCTGCACTGCCCCCCTGGAGTGAGACACGGGAATTAGACACACTGTTTAGGAAGGAGAACGAGTGTGTCAAGGAAGCAGCGGCGAAGCTTTACGCGAGCCTTCAAGCTGTCAGCGCTGGCGCGAATGGCGGCGACCGAGAACATCAGGGCTCTTGCCCGAGAGCTAGGGATCGAGCGGAAGCTGCTGTACTGCTGGCGCGACCAGCATGCGGGCGGTGGCGCCGCGGCGCTGCGCCGGGCGGGCCGACCCAGCGCGGCCGAGTTGGCCGCGGACGAGGCGGAGGTACCGGCCGCGGCATCCATGCCCGATGCGTCGCGCCAGATTGCGGCGCTGGAGCGGAAGATCGGCCAGCAGCAACTGGACCTGGATTTTTTTCGCGCAGCCTTGCGGCATGTCAGGGAGCGACGCCGGTCGAACGGTGCGCCTGGCGCGACGGCATCTACGCGGCGACCCACGCGATGATGCAGCTGCAAGGCCCGATGGGGATCGAGCGGATGTGCCAGCTGGGCAGGGTTAGCCGTGCCGGATATTATCGGCACTGGCAAACCTCCGCGCCGCGTCAGGAAGAGACGGCGCTGCGTGACGAGATCCAGCGCCTGGCACTGGCCAATCGGCATTACGGCTACCGGCGGATCACCGTGTTGTTGAAGCGCTCTGGCTGGGCGGTGAACCACAAACGCGTCGAGCGGATCAGGCGGGAAGACAATCTGCTGTGCGTGGTGAAGCGGGCGTTCGTGCCGGCGACGACCTGTTCACGCCATCGCTTCCGCGTGTATCCGAACCTGGCTCGGCGTCTGCAGCCGATGGCGATGAACCAGTTGTGGGTTGCCGACATCACCTATGTCCGGTTGTCAGAGGAATTCGTCTACCTGGCGGTGGTGCTGGACGCCTTCAGCCGCAGAGTGATCGGCTGGAGCATGGCATCGCATCTGCAGGCGAGCCTGGCCTTGGCGGCCTTGGATATGGCACTGCAGGCGCGCGATGTTGTTCCGGGTGAACTGGTGCATCATTCCGATCGCGGTATCCAATACGCCTGCGGCGACTACGTCGAGCGCCTGGAAGGAGCCGGCATTCAACCCTCCATGAGCCGGGTTGGCTGCCCATGGGACAACGCGATGGCCGAGAGCTTCATGCGGACCCTGAAGAAGGAAGAGGTGGACGGGCGCGGCTATCGCGACCTTGAGGAAGCGGAGACTTCGATCGGCCAGTTCATCGAGGAGGTCTACAACCGCCAACGGCTGCATTCCGCGTTGGCCTATCTGGCGCCGGCTGTGTTCGAGGCAAACCCATCTCCGGTGCTGCGGCTGGCGCATGCGCCAGCCGCAGCACCGGAGGCAACCACGACCTGTGTCTAATTCCGTGTCTCACACGCGGGGGGCGCGCCACAGCACGGTGTCATCGGCGTTCATCGGCGGCTAAATAATCCTTGCTTCCTTCGCACCAACACAACGCTTGCAGGTTACCCACTGCTTTGCCGGGGTGAAGCCGAGGTTTAGCTCGGAAGGTCGGCTCGGCACGGACCCATTTGCGTTCATTTGCGGTTCAGTCTTCTTCGCTTGCCCCCCGGCGTCCGATGATGGACCGGAGGCTGACTGCGCGAGGGCGGCTGCGCCAGTAAGGCAGGTTTTTAACCGCAAAGAACGCAAATGGGCCGGTGACCGCGCAGGCACCGAGCGAGGCACGCGATTTCCGTGCGTGGGTTGCCGGAGGGGAGCGCGGCGGGCAGGTCAAGCAATCAAGTGCACACGGAGTTACACCGAGTGCGCACGGAGTTGCACTTAGAAGATTTGATGGCGCTTCGCGCCGGTGACTGGTGCGCCGGCCGCGGCGACCTTGCGGGTAACGCCATTTGCTGCCGCTGCATGGCTAACGCCAGGAATCACTGCACCGCGCGAAGAATTTCCGCTGACACGACGATAACATTTTGATTGAGATTATTCTTCCGGCCTACTGGCCACGATCGTGCCCGTCGCGGCAAAGCTGATTCAGCCGCCGATGAACGCCGATTAACGCCGATAAGGCCAACGCCTCACAGGCCCCAGTGCACTGCCTGCCCCGGCGGAGGCCGGGGATGCGCCTGATCTCCAGGCGCGGGTTGCCGAAGTTGCGCAGCAGGCAGACACCTTCTCAAGGAATCCAGCTCCAAGAGCATTGGAGACCGTCATGGCACCGCCGATGATCTGCTCCGTCAGATTGGCGCGCCCCCCGCGTGTGAGACACGGAATTAGACACAGGTCGTGGTTGCCTCCGGTGCTGCGGCTGGCGCATGCGCCAGCCGCAGCACCGGAGATGGGTTTGCCTCGAACACAGCCGGCGCCAGATAGGCCAACGCGGAATGCAGCCGTTGGCGGTTGTAGACCTCCTCGATGAACTGGCCGATCGAAGTCTCCGCTTCCTCAAGGTCGCGATAGCCGCGCCCGTCCACCTCTTCCTTCTTCAGGGTCCGCATGAAGCTCTCGGCCATCGCGTTGTCCCATGGGCAGCCAACCCGGCTCATGGAGGGTTGAATGCCGGCTCCTTCCAGGCGCTCGACGTAGTCGCCGCAGGCGTATTGGATACCGCGATCGGAATGATGCACCAGTTCACCCGGAACAACATCGCGCGCCTGCAGTGCCATATCCAAGGCCGCCAAGGCCAGGCTCGCCTGCAGATGCGATGCCATGCTCCAGCCGATCACTCTGCGGCTGAAGGCGTCCAGCACCACCGCCAGGTAGACGAATTCCTCTGACAACCGGACATAGGTGATGTCGGCAACCCACAACTGGTTCATCGCCATCGGCTGCAGACGCCGAGCCAGGTTCGGATACACGCGGAAGCGATGGCGTGAACAGGTCGTCGCCGGCACGAACGCCCGCTTCACCACGCACAGCAGATTGTCTTCCCGCCTGATCCGCTCGACGCGTTTGTGGTTCACCGCCCAGCCAGAGCGCTTCAACAACACGGTGATCCGCCGGTAGCCGTAATGCCGATTGGCCAGTGCCAGGCGCTGGATCTCGTCACGCAGCGCCGTCTCTTCCTGACGCGGCGCGGAGGTTTGCCAGTGCCGATAATATCCGGCACGGCTAACCCTGCCCAGCTGGCACATCCGCTCGATCCCCATCGGGCCTTGCAGCTGCATCATCGCGTGGGTCGCCGCGTAGATGCCGTCGCGCCAGGCGCACCGTTCGACCGGCGTCGCTCCCTGACATGCCGCAAGGCTGCGCGAAAAAAATCCAGGTCCAGTTGCTGCTGGCCGATCTTCCGCTCCAGCGCCGCAATCTGGCGCGACGCATCGGGCATGGATGCCGCGGCCGGTACCTCCGCCTCGTCCGCGGCCAACTCGGCCGCGCTGGGTCGGCCCGCCCGGCGCAGCGCCGCGGCGCCACCGCCCGCATGCTGGTCGCGCCAGCAGTACAGCAGCTTCCGCTCGATCCCTAGCTCTCGGGCAAGAGCCCTGATGTTCTCGGTCGCCGCCATTCGCGCCAGCGCTGACAGCTTGAAGGCTCGCGTAAAGCTTCGCCGCTGCTTCCTTGACACACTCGTTCTCCTTCCTAAACAGTGTGTCTAATTCCCGTGTCTCACTCCAGGGGGGCAGTGCAAGATGGTCACCGCGGCATCGGCGTTCATCGGCGTTCATCGGCGGCTGAATAATCCTTGCTTCCTTCGCACCAACACATGGCCGAAAACGCGACAGGTTCATCGGTTCGACCACTTGGATCGGCGGCAGGTCGATGGCGGCGCCATAGGTCGAGCCTGTTTTGGTTGCGGCCAATGGGCTGCGCCGTGTGACACCGTGTGCGCGCGGTGAAACGCTGTGTCCGCTGGTTGCTTGCTTGCCGCGGCCCGCTCTGCACCACCGGCACCGGCACTCCGACCCAGTAAATCGGTACCATTCAAATGTTAGTTTGACTTCTCCACAAAGTTAGTATAACTGTCGGAAACGACCAACCGGATTTCAGCCTGGGAGTATCATCATGTCCGAAGATCCCGCCGCCATCACCTTCCGCGTCATCCAGGAGTTGATGCCGGAGTACCACATCCCGCCGGATCTGCTGAACGGTGTGTTTGCTGCCATCCCGCCGCCGCCCGCCGCGGCGACCGCCGCCTGGCGCCACGCGCGGGTGACACGGGTCATCGAGGAGGTTGCCGCGCGGGTGCCGATGGACGCGGCACAGGGGCACCTGGCGGCGCAGATCGCGGTGTTCCAGTTCATGGCGGACGGTCTTGCGGCGCAGATCCACGCACCGGGGTTGGACATGTTGGAGATGTACCGGCTGACCCGCCTGATGGATGCGTTGGCGCAGACGGTGGCTCGGCTGGAGCGCTCGCTGGAGCGGCGGCAATTCCGGGTGATGCCGTTCCGCGACGTGCGGGCGGTGGACGGGTTCGATCTCGACGCGATGGACGCGGTCTGGTGCCGGCGCGAGCCGGCCGACGGTCCGCTCCTTGGCGCGGGCCCGGTGGGAAATTTAGTGGGAAATTCAGTGGGCAAACTGGTGGGAGGTGCAGTGGGAAGCCCAGAGGGAAGCGCAGTGGGCAAGTCGGGGGGAAATCGCGTGGACAACCCGGTGGGCAACCCAGTGGAAAGTCCTGTGGGAAACCCAGTGGACAACCCGGCGGCAAGCCCTCGGCGGCGTGAAACGGCGGTCCCGGGGTCGGCGGTTGGGGAGCAAGACGCCGTGGCTCGCCCGGCGGAGCCTGCCCCCGGGCGCGCCACGACGGAAAGGGTAGAGCCGCGGGCCGAGACGGCAGCGGGCGGGCCGGCGGCGCCGGTCGCAGTGGCGGCTGAGGGTCCGCCCAGCAGGCCCAGCATACCGTCATCCGGACAGGTCGCGCGCGTGGATGGCGTGACCGTGGAACAAGGCGATGGCTGGACGCTGGAGGTTTGGCCTGCCCGGCCGGGTGCGCGGGCGGGAGCCGGCGCAGCCGAACCGGATGGCCAGCCTGGCCGGGAGCCGCGGGGCGATGCTGAGAACGTTGGTGCGGCGGCGGACCACGCGGGCCTGGTGTCTCGCCGGCCCGACGGCACCGCGGCCGCGCCGCGGGATGGCGGCGGTGCCGCCCGCGGTGGGCCGCGCCAGGTCGCGGGTAGCGGGGTGGCGGTGTGGGTGTGACCGTAGACCCGACGAAGCTGTGCCCGATGGCGGCAAATCCCGCCGAGGCTGGCCCAGTGGCGGAGGTGCCGCCGGGCGCGCCGCCGGGCACGTCCGTGGCCGGCCAGGCGGGCGAGGGACGGTTGGCGCTCGCCGGCGAGCCTGCGGGACCGGGCGATCCGGCGGTGTGCTGCGGGGCGCGGACGCGCTGCGGCGCGCCGTGCGGCGCGCCGCCGATGGCGAACGGGCGGTGCCGCATCCATGGCGGCACCAGCACCGGGCCGCGCACCATGGAGGGGATGGCGCGGATGATCGCCTCGAAGACGACGCACGGGCGGGATGGGCCGGCGGGCGCGCCGAAGCGGGCGGCGGAGCTTGCCGTGCGACGCGTGATCGTGCGCGGCCAGCTGTTGAGCGCGGCGTCGGATTTGCGGGCGTATTTGCCGGCGGCGATGGCGGCTCGGCTGGCGTTGCCGGTGCTGGAGTTGGCGGCGTCGCCGCATTGGTCGCATTCGGCGCCGCAGTTGGCGGCCGATTTGGCGGATTTGCTGAATTCCGCAACAACCCTCGGGTCAAGCGCCGAGGGGCATGCCTGCGGAGTGGACGCAGACGGACCGGCGGCTGGGGAGCAGGCGCCGATCGAGGGGATACCGATAACGCCCGCGCGCCGGGTGGCCGAACGGCTGGCGGCGCGGGCCGAGGCTGCCGTCCGGGCGCCGTGGAAGGCGGCGATCGCGTTCGCCCGCGCGGCGAAGCGGGAGGCACGGGGGAACGCGGGGCAGTCGGGCGATGGCGCCGCGCGCGATTTGCGCAACGACCCTCGGGACGAGCGGCCGGGGGCATGCCCTCGGGACGAGGCGGCGGTGGTTGGATCGCCGGGGGACTTGTCCTTGCGCACGTCGTGGCGCGACCCGACGCTGGTCAGTGCCACCCGGCCCGAGGCCGCCGTGCGGGCAAATTGGCTCCTGCGAGATTTGCGCAACAACCCTCGGGACGAGGCGGCGGGGGCTGGATCGCCCGGAGACCCGTCCTTACCCGCGTCGCCGCGCGGCCCGACCCTGATCAGCGCCGCCCGGCCCGAGGCCGCCGTGCGGGTAAAGTGGCCGCTGCGAGATTTGCGCAACAACCCTCGGGACGAGCGGCCGGGGGCATGCTCTCGGGGCGAGGCGGCGGTGGCTGGATCGCCGGGGGACTCGTCCCTAGCCGCGTCGCCGCGCGGCCCGACCCTGGTCAACGCCACCCGGGCCGAGGTCGCCGTGCGGGCAAATTGGCCCGTGCGCGATTTGCGCAACAACCCTCGGGACGAGCGCCCGGGGGCATGCCCTGGGGGCGAGGCGGCGGTGGCTGGTTTGCCGGGAGACCCGTCCTTGCCCGCGTCGCCGTGCGGCCCGACCCTGGTCAATGCCACCCGGGCCGAGGTCGCCGTGCGGGCAAATTGGCCTTGGGGTGGGATGAAGGGGCGGCTGTGCGGCACGACCATCAGCGGCGGCTACAAGTCGGGGGGCACCGAGCCGGGCACCTGGCAGGCCGTGCTCGAAGCGTCGAACGCGGTGGAGGCGGGAAAGTCGTGGACGCTGCTGGGGAGCCGGCTGCGCTCGGCCGAGCGGAACACGGGCGGATGGCCGGATTGATTTCGGACGCGTGCAACAACCCCCGGGTCAAGCGCCCGAGGACATGCCCTCGGATGCCCGAGGGCACGCCCTCGGGTCAGGTGCCCAAGGCCACGCCGTGCGCGAGATGCCGGCACTGACTGGCGATGGATGGCCGGAGCCTGCCCCGGCGGAGGCCGCCGTCGAGGCCCGGCCATGGCGGTGGGGGCGGGGGGTGCGGCGGGCGTGGTTTTCGCAAAACGCGCAACGACCCCCGGATCAAGCGCCCAAGGGCATGCCCCGGGTCAGGCGCAAGCGGGCACGCCGTGCGCGAGATGGCGGCACCGACCGGGGGTGGATGGCTGGAGCCTGCCCCGGCGGAGGTCGGGGTCGAGGTCCGGCCATGACGGTGAGAGCGAGGGTGGCGGCAGACCGGGCCATGGCGGCGTGGTCCGGGGCGGCGTGGTCCGGGGTGGCATGGTCCGGGGGTGGCGTGGTCCGGGGTGGTGTGGTCCGGGGTGGTGTGGTGGTGCCGGAGTTGCCGCACGCCACGACCGGCAAGCTGCGGAAGACAACGCTGCGCAGCCGGTATCGCGACTGTCTGGTGTCGGGCGGCTGAACCGGCCCGGCCGACCGTCTATAAAATGGGAAACTCAAACTGAGACACTACCCGATGCTTGCAGCCCTGGCGCGAGTTGTTCATGCTACACACGATTTTGAAGGTGGAGTACCGTCTATTGATTTAGCTGCCCGCCGCAATGCCTTCTGGCAGCATGCACGCGTTCGCTCAGGCTATTTGGAAAGATGAAACGCCAAGGATGTCCATCGGTCTAACACAGGTGTTGTCGGGCCTGTCCGACGCTATCGCTGGGTTGGTGGATCAGGCTGCACCAATGCTGGCGGCAATCCGCACCACGCCCGGCCGGCATATCAGCGGCATCATCTGGCAGCCGGACCTGGTGATCACAGCCGATCAGCTGCTGCCGGCGCGCGACGGTTACACCGTGGTGCTGGCGGGCGGCATCCTGGTTGCCGCACGTCCGGCTGGGCGTGACACCGCCAACAATCTCGCCGCGCTGCGGCTGGAAACCAGGGCCGGGGCGGTCGCAATCCGCACGGCCGGACCGGCGCGGGTCGGCGCTGTCGCCCTGGCGCTCGGCGCCACGGCGGAGGCCAATCCCATTGCCCGCCTGACCGTCATCCACCGGGTCGACAGCACACGGCTCGGCACCATGAACGGTGGCACGATGGATATGCTGTCGCTGGACCTGCCGGCGAACACCGCCGACGACGGCGGCCCGGTGCTCGATGCGAGCGGCGCGCTGCTCGGCATGTCCGCATCCAGCGCCACTGGCCAGGCGCTGGTCGTGTCACATACGGCGATCGCGGCGGTGCTGCCCCCGGCGATTGCCGTCGCCCGCGGGCGGCGCGGCTGGCTGGGTCTGTCGCTGCAGCCGATCGCGGTCCCCGAGTCGATGCGCCCGATCGCGCAGCAGGACGCTGGGCGCATGGTGGTGAACCTCGCCAGCAACGGACCGGCCGAGCAGGCCGGCATCCGCGCCGGCGACATCCTGCTGTCGCTCGATGGCCAGAGCATCAACGCGCCGCGCACGCTGCGCACGTTCCTCAGCCCGGACCGCATCGGGCGCTATGTCCAGGTCAAGCTGTTGCGCGAGGGTGCGTTGGAAACCGTCCGCCTGGCCGTGTCGATGCAGCCGGAGGGGTGACCGGGCGGGGGTGCGGGCCGGCGCCGGTTTGAACTGGGCCGGTTTGAACTGGGCCGGTTTGAACTGGGCCGGCTTGAAATGGGCCGGTTTGAACTGAGACACTACCGTGATTTACCGCCGCAGTGGCACTGCGGCGGAAAGCGCCTAATATACCTGTCCAAGGACGCGTCACGCCGCCCACCCACCGCCGCAGCCACGGAAGACGCACGGCATGAAAAACGAAGATTGGGAGATCCCACCGAACCTGCAGCCTGATCCGGATGACTACGCGTTCGACCTGCACCGCGCCCTCGGCGCCGTGGTCAATCTTAAGACCTTCGTTCCGGCGGACGCTTACACCGCCGGCACCCTTGGGACGGAGCGCGCCGGCAGCGGCGTGGTCATCAACGACAAGGGGCTGGTCGCCACCATCGGCTATCTGATCACGGAGTCGGAGACGATCTGGATTACCTCGGCCCAGGGGCGGGCTGTGGCGGGCCACGCGCTGGCCTATGACCAGGAGACCGGCTTTGGCCTGGTGCAGGCGCTGGGCAGGCTGGACACACCGTCGCTGGAACTGGGCGATTCGGACCGGCTGAAAGTCGGCGACCAGGTGGTGTTCGCCGCCGGCGGTGGCAAGCACCACTCGGTCGAGACGCGCCTGGTCGGCCGGCAGGAGTTCGCCGGCTACTGGGAGTACGTGCTGGACGACGCGCTGTTCACCGCGCCGGCGCATCCGTTCTGGGGCGGCGGCGGCCTGATCGGCTCGGACGGCAAGCTGATGGGGATCGGGTCGCTGATCCTGCAGCAGGGCGATCGTGGCGGGCGGCGCCTGGACATGAACATGATAGTGCCGATCAGCCTGCTGGGGCCGATCATGCACGACCTGCTGAGCTTCGGCCGGGTCAATCGCCCGGCGCGGCCCTGGCTGGGCATGTACGCCACCGAATCGGACGACACGATCGTTATCGGCGGGTTGGCCGACAACGGCCCGGCCGAGCAGGCGGGCCTGCGCCAGGGCGATCGCATCCTGTCGGTCAACCAGGAGGACATCCCCGACCTTGCCTCACTCTGGCGCCGGGTTTGGGCGTCTGGCAGCGCCGGGGCCGAGGTTCGGCTGCGCCTGCAGCGCGACGCCACGACGATGAGCCTGACGGTGCGGTCGGGCGACAGGACCAAGTTCCTGAAGGCGCCGAGGTTGCATTGACGGGCGTTGGAGTGGTGCACGGCGGCGGAGGGTAGGGGTTTGTCGCTTTTGCATTGAGGGAGCGGTCGGCGCGTACGAGGCTTGGGTGCGATCCTGGCACCAACCCCTCCCCCCAACCCCCTCCCTCAAGGGGAGGGGGAGGATCTTCACCAATCTTCCCCTCTCTCACTTGGCCTTATCCTGATCCTGTGGGATGCACGTGTTGACACGTCCCATATACGGGATAACATCCCTTATATGGAAGTCGCTGATACTGTCGGCACGACCCTGGACAGCAGGCTGGCCGCGCGCCTTGGGAGCTTGCGTGCCGAACGGGGGTGGTCCCTGGATGCCCTTGCGGAACGCAGCGGGATCAGCCGGACCACGCTGTCGCGGCTTGAGCGCGGCGAGACCAGCCCAACCGCCAGCCTGCTCGGGCGGCTTTGCACCGCCTACGGGCGCACCATGTCCCGCCTGATCGCCGAGACCGAGGCGGAGGCACCGCAGTTCGTCCGCGCGGCGGACCAGACTACCTGGGTGGACCCGGAGACCGGGTTCCGCCGGCGTGGAGTCTCACCGCCAGCCGCGGGGCTCGACGCCGAGTTGGTGGAAGCCGTGCTGCCCGCCGGCGCTGTGATCAGTTATGCCGCCCCGGCGGTGCAAGGCCTCGAGCAGCATATCTGGATGCTCGACGGCACGCTCGCGCTGACGGTCGATGGCAACGCCCATCGGCTGGAGCCGGGCGACTGCCTGCGGTTCCGGCTGTTCGGCCCAACCCGGTTTGCGGCTCCCGGGCCGGGCGATGCCCATTACGCCCTGGTGGTGTGTCGGCCGTAACCGGCGCCAAGGAGAGGCTGAGCGATGCCGGATAGCGGCTTGAATAGCCTGATTGGCCACAATGGCGGGCCGCCGCTGGACCCCGAGCCGGTCGAGGATCCCGGTGCCGCGTCGTGGCGGCTGTGGTGTTGGCGGCGTGCCCACAAGCGTGCGTGGAAGACGCCGCCGCGCGAGATCGCGTTGCGGCGACTGGCACGGGCGGAAGAGCTCGGCATGACCTATCGTGAATACACGCTCGAGATCCTGGAGCGCGGCGTGCATTTGTAGGGCGCGGTCGCTGCGGTTCGTGAATGCGGGCCAGGGCAGAGTCGGGCCGACTGGCGCAGCCGTACCTTTCCGGCACTTCGCGGGCTTGGGGCGCGAGGCGGGCCGAGGTAGGCGAGCGGAGCGACGCGGGTGAGGGTGGTGCTCGCGGCACGACCCTCACCCTTGCCGCTTCGCGGCTCGACCTCCCGCTTGCGGGAGAGGTGAACAACTACCCCTCCAGTCACGACGAACGTGCTGCGGCATTTCAATCAACGCGACCATCGCGGATTGAGACGACGTTGTAACTCCTGAGATGCTCCTTTGATCTGTCACCAGCGAATTGGGTTCGCTGGTCGTCACCAGTAGGACCTGAAAGCGCGACGCATCGCTCGCCTGCTTAGGAATGTCCAAATGATTCCGGCTGCAGCTCAGTACCACCCGATACTGACCAACGAGCGTCGGATGGGTGCGTCCACGCCGTTGCGGATTCTGATTGCCGATGATCATCCCTTGGTGCGCCAGGCAATGCGCCTGGTCTTCATGGATGATGGTTCCGAGTACGAATTCATCGAGGCGGACGGGCTGGACTCCGCGCTCGACCTGCTTGCCGCCAACGAGACTGATTTGCTGCTGATGGATCTCGGCATGCCGGGCATGGCTGGGGCAGACAGTCTGCGCGCGCTTCGCGAAACCTATCCCGCGACAAAGATCGCCGTGATTACCGGGCAGGATGACCGCGGCACGATCCTCGAATGCCTGAGCGCGGGCGTCCATGGCTACATTCTGAAGGCCTCGCCGGTCGAAGAGATCATGCAGGCGATAGCGTCGATCCTGGCAGGCCGCGTCTATGTCACGCCGGCGCTGGCGCGGTCTGGCGGCGCTCAGGCCGGACCGCAGAACAGTGCGGAATCGCTGCAATATTCGACGCCCGCGCCGCACGGTTCGGCCGAGGCGCCGCGATTGACCAAACGGCAGGCCGAGGTGTTGCGGCTGCTCCGACAGGGGCAGCCGACCAAGCAGATCGCCCGCGGGCTTGATCTCGGTATCGGCACGGTCAAGATCCATCTCGCCGCGGTATTCCGGGCGTTGAACGCCAAGAACCGCACCGAGGCAGCCCTGCTGGCAGCCAAGTTCAACCTGTAGGCTGCGGATTGGCTATCTCACAAAGCAGGTTGGCTCACAAAGCAGGTTGGCTCACCGAGCAGGCTGATTCACCGAGCAGGTTGGCTCACCGAGCAGGCTGATTCACCGAGCGGGCTGGCGCGCCGAGCAAGCTGGCGACCTGACGCCGCAATTCGTTCGCGTCGACCGGCTTGGTCGTCCACATGGCGCCGGACTGGCGGAGTTCGGCAAGGGCCTCGGGATCCGTCGATCCGGTGACGATGATCGCGGCCAACGCGTCACCAAAGCGCAACCGCAACGATTTCAGCAGTTCGATGCCGCTGGCGCCTTTGCCTAGATTGCGATCGATGATCGCGAGGTCCGGGCGCTCTGCCTGCGCCATCGACATGGCGGCCTCGGCATTGCTGGCGATCATGGCTGTCGCACCCCAATCGGTGATCTCGCGGGTGAGTGCCGTGCGAACCAGAGCATCGTCGTCGACCACCAGGATGTTACACTGCGCGAACGACGGTGACGCCTTGGGTGTCTGGATCTCGGGCGCCGCGGAAGCGGTGCCAAGCGGCATTGTCACCGTGAATGCCGTGCCAACACCGACCTCCGACCAGATGTCTATGGGCAGATCGAGCAGGTTCGCCAGGCTTCGGACAATCGCGAGTCCCAGGCCAAGGCCGCGGTCGTCCGCGTTGGCGGATGCGTCCAGCCGCTGGAACTCTTCGAACGCCTGCTCGATCTGCTCGGCCGGAATTCCCGGGCCGGTGTCGCGCACCTCGAGATGGACGACCCCGTCGCCGTCACGGCACAGCACGCTTACCTCACCGCGCCGCGTGTAGCGGATGGCATTGGAGATCAGGTTCCGCAGGATGCTCTCGAGCAAAACCGGGTCGGTGTGCAGCATCGCCTGGGACCCGGCGACGGCAAAGCCGATGCCCTTGGCCGCGGCCGGCGCCACGAAAGAACTATGCAGGCGATCGAGCACCGTCTGGAGCGGAAAATCCTCGTGATTGGGGACCACCACGCCAGCGTGCAGCTTGGACACATCCAGCAACGAATTGAACATCATCTGCATCGATTCCGCGGCGGAGGCTATCCCTGCAACGAGTTTCGCCGCTTCCGGGTCGGATACGCGGCGCCGCAACGCGCTGACGAACAAATTCACAGCGTGCAACGGCTGACGCAGATCGTGACTTGCGGTCGCGAGGAAGCGTGATTTCGCCTTGTCGGCCGCCAACGCGATATCGTGCTCGGTCTGCAGCGCGCGCCGCATGTTGTTCTGCGTGCCGGCGTAGTGCACGAGCAGGGCAAACGCGATCAACATCAGGACCGTTGCGAACGCGGCGCCGGTAACGGACACTCCCACGGCGATGGCTTGCTGCCGCTGTAGCTCCTGCAGCCGCGACGCCAGGCGATCCTGCTCGTCGGCGACCATCGTCGAGATCATGCCGCGCAGATCCGCCATCAAGTCATAGCCGACATTGCCGCGCACCATCGACAGGGCATCCGTTGATCGGCCGTCCTGCTGCAGGTTGACGATCCGATCCAACTCGGCAAGGTCCGCAGCGGCCAGACGTTCCACCTGGTCCAGCCTGATCGGCCCCACCGGGGGATCTTCGAGTGGGTCGGACAAGGCCACGCGCAGTCGCGATGTGAGGCGGGTGATCGCGGCGTGGGCCGCCTGGAGTGGCGTCAGGTAGCGGATGTCGCTGGTCAGCAGGTAACCGCGCTCCGCGGCTTCCGCTTCGATCAATCGGGTCTCCAGGCTACGGAAATCGGCGATCACGCTCTCGGTGTGAAAGATCGAGCGTTCAGCCCAGTCCTGGCGATTCTCGCTCTGGATCGTGGCGTGAGCCAGAATGGCGCCCAGCACCACCATGGCGCTGACCGCGAAGATGATCGGTCTGCCGGTGGAGGAGGTGCGCGCGGTACGCCCCCGCGGCGCGCGCCGTGACGCAGCAGAGGGTGTTGCCCGGGGTCGCGTTGATTGCATGACTATTCCGTTACGATGACGGCCACAAGCCAGTCGCATAATGCCTGCGGATCAACCGGTTTGCTGAAGAACGCAAAGCCCTGCAGGGCGGCGGCGGTTCCGGAAACCTGGCCGAAACTGGCGGACATGATGGCGGTTGGAATGCTCCTGCCGGCGGCCGCGGCAATTGCGAGGGCGATGTCCAGGCCGGTGACCGGGCCACCGATATCGAAGTCGGCGATGATTGCCGCCACATCTCGCGGGTTGTCCTTGAGCGCTTCCTGAATTGCGTCACGCGAGGCTGCCGTGGCAACGCGGTGCCCCCAATCCCGCAACAGCGTTTCCTGGCCGAGTCTGATGAGCGCGTCGTCCTCGATCAGTACCACGCGCGCCGCCTGGAGGGATTCCGCACTGTCGACGTCCATGTAAACCTTCCCTCAAACCGCATGGCACAACAGGGATTACGCCAAGGCTGCACGACAGACACGGCTACGCTGGGCCGCGCGACGGTCTGGCCCGCTCGCCCAGGGGCGTTTCGCGGCGGAGTTCCCCTGGGGACGTTCCCCGGGCAGCGTTCCGCGGCGGCCCTGGACCACGCCGGTTTTCGTGGTGTGGCACCGACGGGAACCGAATGCGTCGAGCAGGCACCCAGGGTTCACGATGATTGCGGGACCGTTTGCCTACGGGGCGACGACGAATGACGGGCCTCGAGCTTCCAGCGTATCGAGATGCTAGATCGCCGTTTGTGCGGCGGGAGCCAAGTAGACCAGATGGGCTAGATCGCGGCATTGGGGCTGGGAGGACGCTGGTAGATACGCCCCGCTCGTACATGCGATGGCGGAAGGCGCTGCCCCCCGGATCAAGCGTCCGGGGGCAAGGCTTTTCCGCCCTGCCCTGCCACTTTACATCCAGCAACCGACGCTCTGGGTGTTGCGGTAATTTGATACCACACGGACAATCGCTTGACGCACAGCCGTGTTTCGCCCATAAGCCGCGCCTCTTTGCAGGACGGCCATCAATGAGGACCACGCTCTCGCTGAAGCCCGCGGAAGTGAAGAAGGACTGGGTGCTGATCGACGCCGAGGGCGTCGTGCTCGGCCGCCTCGCCTCGATCATCGCCATGCGGCTGCGCGGCAAGCACAAGCCGCAATTCACCCCGCATGTCGACTGCGGCGACAATGTCGTGGTGATCAACGCCGAGAAGGTCCACGTCACCGGCAACAAGGCCGAGCAGTCGGTGCTGTATTACCACACCGGCTATGCGGGCGGGATCAAGGGCCGCTCGATCCGCCAGCGGCTCGACAGCGCCCACCCCGAGCGCGTGCTGGAAAAGGCGGTCGAGCGGATGATCACCCGCGGTCCGCTGCAGCGGGCACAAATGAAGCACCTGTATGTCTACCCCGGCCCCACCCACAAGCACGAGGCGCAGCAGCCGGTGGCGCTCGACGTCGCCGCACTGAACCCGAAGAACAAGAGGGGCTGAACAGATGTCCGGCACACAGAGCCACTCGCTCGCCGACCTGAAGGACCTGATGGCCACCGTTGCGCCGGCACCGACCGGCGTAGCCCCCGTTGCGCAGGACAGAGTCGAGCCGAAGCGCGACGCGTTCGGCCGATCCTATGCCACCGGGCGGCGCAAGAACGCCGTTGCGCGGGTGTGGATCAAGCCCGGCAAGGGCGAGATCAATGTCAACGGCAAGAAGGCGGCGCAGTATTTCGCCCGCCCGGTGCTGCGCATGCTGATCACCCAGCCGTTCCTGGTGGCCGACCGCTACAATCAGTTCGACGTGTTCTGCACCGTCAACGGCGGCGGGCTGTCCGGCCAGGCGGGCGCCGTGCGTCACGGCATCAGCCGCGCGCTGACCAATTATGAGCCTGACCTGCGCGGCATCCTGAAGGTGGCCGGCTTCCTGACGCGGGACTCCCGCGTTGTCGAGCGGAAGAAGTACGGCCGCGCCAAGGCGCGACGAAGCTTCCAGTTCAGCAAGCGCTGAGGAACAGTTGTCAGTCTTCAGTTGTCAGTTGTCAGAGGTCGGTTGGCTGTCGTCAGGTGGTGTGATCTGACATAGGCTTCCGGCCAGGAGCGGTCGGAGGATCGATATGTCAGCCAAGCCCAGCGTGTTCATCGATGGCGAAGTCCGGCACGACTGGGCTGGGCATCCGCGACCGCCTGCTGGCGCATCCCGGCTTGCACCTGCGGAGCATCGCGGCGGAGCACCGCAAGGACCCGGCGGCGCGGCGCGAGCTTATGGCCGAGGTCGATCTGGTCGTGCTGTGCCTGCCGGACGACGCGGCGAAAGAGTCGACCGCGCTGGCCGACAGCCTGGGCGGCGCCGCGCCAAAGTTGCTGGATGCGTCCACCGCACACCGGGTGCATCCTGACTGGACCTATGGGTTCCCGGAGATGCAGGCCGGCCAGGCGGCGAAGATCGCGCGCGCGCGCAAGGTGGCGAACCCGGGCTGCTATCCGACCGGCGCGATCGGCCTGCTCCGCCCGCTGGTCGATGCAGGGCTGATCCTGCCCGATTATCCGATCACCATCAATGCTGTGTCCGGCTATTCCGGCGGCGGCAAGTCGATGATCGCGGCGCACGAGAGCATCGGCGGGCCGGCGTTCGAACTCTACGCGCTGGGGCTGGAGCACAAGCATGTGCCGGAGACGCAGCTCTATGCCGGGCTGACGCGGCGGCCGATCTTCGCGCCCTCGGTCGGGCATTTTCGCCAGGGCATGCTGGTGTCCGTGCCGCTGCACCTGGATACGCTGCCGGGCAAGCCGAGCGGTGCCGACCTGGGCGCCGTTCTGGCCCGCCATTACGCTGGGTGCGGGCAGGTTCGCGTGGTTCCCCCCACGCAAGACGGGAAGCTGGAGCCCGAGTCGCTGAACGATACCAACGTGCTGGAGCTGCTTGTGTATGCCAATGACCGGCACCGGCAGGTGGTGTTGGTGGCGCTGCTGGATAATCTGGGGAAGGGTGCGTCGGGTGCCGCAGTGCAGAATATCGAGTTGATGTTGGGGCTGGCGGCACCTGTCGGGCGGGTGGCGCGGGAGCCGGCGGATGCGTGATGCAGCGAGGGGTACGAAGGATGGTAAGGATACTCCCCCTCCCTTCGAGGGAGGGGGTCGGGGGGAGGGGTTGGTGCCAGGATCGCACCGAAGGCTCGTACGCGCCGACCCCTCCCCCCAACCCCCTCCCTCAAGGGGAGGGGGAGAAGAATGCGCGTGACCGGCCCCGACCCTGCCATCGGCCCGATCTACGCGCTGGACGGCGTCGTGCCGACGATCGCGCCGGATGCCTTCATCGCGCCTAATGCGGCGGTGATCGGCGATGTGGTGATCGGCGCGGAAAGCGGCATCTGGTTCAGTTGCCTGGTGCGCGGCGACATGAACATCATCCGCATCGGCGCGCGCACCAACGTGCAGGATGGCACCATCATCCATGTCGATTCCGGCGGGCTGGCGACGCATATCGGCGATGATGTCACCATCGGCCACGGCTCGATCATCCACGCCTGCACGCTGCGGAACCGCGCCTTCGTGGGCAACGGCGCGATCGTGCTGGATGGCGCAGTGATCGAGGAGGACGGGTTCCTCGGCGCCGGCGCGGTGCTGACGCCGGGCAAGGTGATCGGCCGCAACGAGTTGTGGGCCGGCGTCCCGGCCAAGCTGCTGCGGGTCATGAGCGACGAGGAACGCCGTCGTTACGATCGCAATTCGGAGACCTATCGCCAGCTCGCCGCCCGGTTCCGCGCCGGGTTGCGTTCCGTGCCGCGCTGAGCCGCAGCGGAACACGCGCCACATGCCCGATGTGACCATCCGCCAATGCGCCATCCTGGTGGGCGGCCTGGGCACTCGCCTAGGCACGCTGACCACGGCCATGCCGAAGCCGCTGCTGCCGATCGGCGATCGGCCTTTCCTGGCCTGGCTGATGCGCGAGTTCGTCCGTTTCGGCGTCGACGAATTCGTGCTGCTGACCGGGTATCTGTCGGAGCAGGTCGAGGCGCAGGTGCAGGCCCTGGCCGCGCTGTTGCCGCGTGAGGCGCGCATCGTCATCTCTGAGGAACCGGAGCAGGCCGGCACCGGCGGCGCGGTGTACCACGCGCGTGCCCGGCTGGCGGATCGGTTTCTGTTGTGCAACGGCAACTCGTTGTTCGACTGCAATCTCGCGCGCTTGCTCGCCGATGCGGCGGCGGATGGTCCTGATGTGCTCGGGCGCATCATGCTACGCCGGATGGAGGATGCGTCGCGCTACGGCGTGGTGGAGCTGGATGGCGACCGCGTCGTTGCATTCCGGGCGCGCCCGCTGCCCGCGGCGCCGGACGCCGATCTCGCGGACCTGCCCCCCGCAGCCACCGCCACCGGTGGCGTGATCAACGCGGGCATCTACGTCTACCACCGCCGCCTGCTCGATGAACTGACACCGAAATGTTCGCTGGAGCGCGGGGTCATGCCGCGCCTGGCCAGGCGTGGTGCACTGCGCGGCACGGTGGCTGACGGGTATTTCCGCGACATCGGCGTACCCGACGATTTTTCCCTCGCCGGCGAGGAGATGCCACGGCTGCTGCACCGCCGCGCGCTGTTCCTGGACCGCGACGGCGTGATCAACGTCGATCACGGCTATGTCGGCGCGCGCGAGCAGTTCGAATGGGTGCCGGGCGCGCGCGAGGCGATCCGTGCGGCGACGGACGCCGGTTGGCACGTCTTCGTTGTCACCAACCAGTCCGGCATCGCGCGCGGCCGCTACTCCGAAGCCGAGATGCAGGCGCTGCACGTGTGGATGACCGACGAAATCCGCCGCGCCGGCGGCACGCTGGACGATCTGCGCTTCTGTCCGTTCCACGCCGACGCGGTGATCGAGGGGTATCGCCATCCGGCGCATCCCTGGCGCAAACCGGCGCCGGGCATGCTGCTGGACCTGATGCGCGCCTGGCAGATCGACCCCGCGCGCGCCGTCCTGGTGGGCGACCAGGACACCGATCTGCAGGCCGCCGCCGCCGCCGGGATGCGGGCCCAAAAATTCACCGGCGATAATCTGCTGGACTGGGTCCTGCCGTTGCTGCGACGGTCGCCTGCATGACCACCACAATTCGCGCCCGCGTGCCGCTGCGCCTGGGGCTGGCCGGCGGCGGCACCGACCTGAGCCCGTACTGCGACCGCTACGGCGGCGCGGTGCTCAACACGACGATCGACCGCTACGCCTACGCTTTCATTGCGCCATCGGCCGACGGATTGCTGCATTTCGTGGCGCCCGATCTGGATGTCACCGAGAGTTTTGCGCCGGAGGCCGCGGCGATTGCCGGCGCGAAGCTGGTGCTGCACGCCGGTGTCGCGCGTCGCATGGCGCTGCTTTACGGTGGCGGGGTGCTGGCCGCGGTCACCGTCACATCCTATGTAGAGGCGCCGGCGGGCTCCGGCCTGGGTTCTTCCTCCGCGCTGGTGGTGGCGTTGGTGGAGGCGTTCCGGGCGTACTACAACGCACCGCTCGGCCCGTACGACGTGGCGCATCTGGCGTTCGAGATCGAACGGATCGATCTTGGGCTGGCCGGCGGCAAGCAGGACCAGTACGCCGCGACCTTCGGCGGGATCAACTTCATCGAGTTCCAGGCCGGCGATCGGGTGATCGTCAATCCGCTGCGCGTGACGCAGGGCGTGGCGCACGAATTGGAGACCTCGATGGTGATCTGTTTCACTGGCGTGTCGCGCCGGTCCGAGGCGATCATCGTGGAGCAGCAGCGCGGTATTGCCGGGCCCGATGGGGCGGCGCTGGACAGCCTGCACCAGCTCAAGAGCGACGCGCTGGAGATGAAGGATGCTTTGCTGCGTGGGCAGATCCCGCGCATGGCGGAGATCCTGAATCGGTCGTGGGCGGCGAAGCAGCGCACTGCCGCGGGGATCAGTACCGGGCTTATCGAGCAGTTGCATAAGGTTGCCTTTGCCAACGGGGCGATCGGCGGCAAGGTGTCGGGCGCCGGCGGTGGCGGGTTCATGATGTTCATCGTCCCGCCACATCGGCGCGTCCAGGTGATCCGTGCGCTGACCGAGGCGGGCGCCGATGCGGACGGCGTGCGTTTCGTTACGGCGGGCGCGGAGTCGTGGACGGTTGCGGAGGGGTGAGTGCGGGCGGCCGTATTTTTCTACTCCCCCCTTGTGGGACGGGGTTGGGGGGCAAGAATCTTCCGTGCGACCTTGGCACCAACCCCCCCCGCCCCCCTCCCTCTAAGGAGAGGGGGAGTCTGCCTCAAGCCGCCATCCGCATCTGCTGGCGCATCATGTCGGCCGCCTTCTCGGCGATCATGATCGTTGCGGCATTGGTATTGCCCGATACCACCGCCGGCATGATCGAGGCATCCACCACGCGCAGCGCGTCCAGTCCGTGCACGCACAGCGAGGCGTCCACCACCGCCATCTTATCGCTGCCCATCTTGCAGGTGCTGGTGGGGTGGAACACCGTGCTGCCGTACTGCCGCGCGTAGTTCAGCAGGTCCGCCTCGGTCTGCACTTGCGGCCCGGGGATGTATTCGCCGGCGATGAAATGTTGCATGTCCGGCGTCGACAGCAGGCGGCGCGCCAGCTTCAGCGCATCGACGATGGTGCGCCGGTCGGTCTCGGTGGACAGGTAGTTCGGGTGCATCGCCGGCGGCGCCGACGGGTCGGGCGATTTCAGTTTCAGCTCGCCGCGGTTTTCGGGTCGAAGCTGATACACGACAACGGAGAAGCCGGAGAATTTGTGCAGGCCCTCGGCCGGGCGATCTGCACTGAAGATTACCGTGGCGTATTGCACATCAGGCGTTGCCAGTTCCGGCCGCGTGCGCGCGAACAGGCCGGCCTGCGCCGCGGCGATCGTCAACGGACCCTTGCGGAACAGGATATACTCAAGCCCGGTCTTCAGCATCTTCCAGTTGCTCAGCATGATGTCGTTGACGGTGATCGGGAAGCGGCACTTCTCAACGATGCGGGCCTGGTAGTGGTCCTGCATGCTCTGCCCGACCCCTGGCAGGTTGTGCGTCACTTGGATGCCCATCTCCGTCAGGTGCTGCACCGGCCCGACGCCCGACAGCAGCAGAAGCTGCGGCGAGTTGATCGATCCGCCGCACAACACCACCTCGCGACGCGCACGTACGGTGCGCGGCACGCCGTTCTGGCGGAACCGCACGCCCACCGCGCGGCGGCCCTCGAACAGCACCTGTTCGGCCAGCGCATTGGTCTCGACACGCAGGTTGGGGCGGCGACGGGCGGGGCGCAAATACCCCACCGCGGTCGAGCATCGGCGGCCGTTGCGCGTGGTAAGCTGGTAGTAGCCGGCGCCCTCCTGCACCGCGCCATTGAAATCATCGTTGCGTGGGAAACCAAGATCGAGCGCGCTCTTGATGAACGCCTTGCTGATCGGGTCTTAGTCGTGCACGTCGGAGACCGCGAGCGGCCCGCCGGCACCGTGCAGTTCGTCGGCGCCACGGATCTGGTCTTCGGCGCGGCGGAAATACGGCAGCACGTCATCGAACGACCAGCCGGCATTGCCGAGCTGGCGCCAGTGGTCGAAGTCTTCGGCTTGGCCGCGGATGTAAACCAGGCCGTTGATCGAGGATGACCCGCCCAGCACCTTGCCACGCGGCCAGAACACCTTGCGATTGTTCACGCCGGGATCCGGTTCGGTCTCGTAGCACCAGTTGACGCGCGTGTCGGTGATGGTCTTGCCGTAGCCGAGCGGAATGTGGATCCACATGTTGCGGTCCTCGCCGCCGGCTTCCAGCAGGGTGACGCTTGTGCCGGGGTCCTCGCTGAGGCGCGCCGCCATGACGCAACCGGCCGAGCCGGCACCGACGATGACGTAGTCGGTGTCGATGGCGTCTGGTGTTGAAGGCATATGTGCCGTCCGTAGTATCGCTATCGCAAGTGTGTACCACACTGTCGCGGAGCTCAAGAGGTGCGGCCGAAAAGCGCGGAGCGGAAACGCGAGAGCAAACGCGAAGTGCCTACCGATAATTTGTGGGCAATGAGCGGAAGCCGCGCTCCGGTGCATAAAAATCACTTGCCGCAATAGTTTTCTACGCCTAACATTGGGAGATCGAGCCGATTTTCAATGCGGACAGGAGGAAAGAGTGAAAGCGTTTATCGACCTGTTTGGAATGCTTGCGAAGTCTAGGACAACGCAAATAGCAGCTGCCTCGATGGTGCTGTCGGTGGCGTTCTATGCCGTCATACTCGTAATATTCGGGCTTACTTATGGCTCAGGTGGGGTGAGCTTTCCGAGCGACATTGGACGGATAACTCGGATCGCCCTAGCAGTAGGTTTTGCTTTGGTGTTTGTCATGCTTTGGTTTTTTCTCTACGTACAGAATATCCGCGAGGCTGACGACGTATACTCCCGAATGAGGGAAAAGCTAGCTGGCGGGTGGAACATCCGGTACCAAGCGACGAATGGTCCGAATGGTCGAGGGCCATTTGATCAGCCCCTAATCATTCCTTGCGCTATAGTAATCAATCCGGGCAATCGCAAACTTGAGATTACAATAGAAGTTACCGGGAACCCCATATGGGAGGACGGGGCGCAGACAATCACCAATGTGTCTTTGCGCCATGATATAGGAAACAGATATAATATGGTGTATTACTACAAAGGCGAGCGAAAACTAAAGGACCGTGTAGACCGGTACTTAAATCATGATCAGGAATACAGTACGTCGAAAGGAATAGAAATAGAGATATTCGCAATATTAGAATTTGAAGAGAGAACAAATGAAACTCACGTGACGTCACTGAGAGGGCAGTGGTACGACCTGAATGGACGGGTGACACAGGTATTTGCACTCATCGACGAACTAGAGAAGGAAATTGCCCAAGGCAAAGACCCCGCAAAAAGAAGACTGTCCGAAGCTCCGATAGACAGGGAAAATTTCTCAGCCAGGATGGGACAAATCTCAATCGACCGTCTTGCTGTTTGATCTGTGAGTGCCAGCGGAGTGCGCGACGCCCCGCTGCCCTGCCCATCATGGCCTACGCATCGGCCATCACCTCCTCAGCGAGGCTGTTGTCCACTGCCACCTCGAACGCCGTCCCCGCAACGAAGCCACCAGAGACCAAGCTCGACAGCAACCGGTCGTAACCCGGGCGCGGCAACACCGGCGTGGTGCTCCAGATGCCCAGAGTTTGGTAGCGTGCGCAGGAAGCGGCGCGGATGGCGGTGGGTACGTCGGGGAAATAATCCGCAATCGAATCGGCGATCTGCGCGGCGGTCGCGCGGGCTACCCAGAGTTGCGTGCGATGGATGGCGCGCACCATGCGCCGCAGCTCCTCGCGCCGCGACGTCAGCAATCCGCGCCGTGTGTAGAACGTGGTGTAGGAGGTCGGACCCCGCGACGCCGCCGCGTACCAGACATGTCCCGTGCCCTCGGCAACCAATGCCGAAACAAACGGTTCGAACGACTGCACCACGTCCACCCTGCCCGCACGTAGCGCGGCGACGTTTTCGGCCATACCGCGGTCGCCGACGCGGTCGACCCGTCCGGGCGCGATACCGGTGCGGCGCAGGTCCTCCTGCAAACACATCCACGGCGTCGGCACCTCGGCGACCGTCGCGACGCGCAGGCCGAGCAGATCGGTCAACTGGAAATCGGGACGCGGCGCGCGGCCTACCAGCAGGAACGGATCGCGGGTCACCACCTCGGCGAAGCTCACCAGGTCGCAGCCGGGGATCAGCTTGTAGGTCTCCATCACCCGCATCGGCCCACCCCAACAGACATCGACGGTGCCGTCGAACAGCCCGCGCGCCGCATCGCCGGGCCGCGGCGCGGAGACGAAACGAACCTCGACCCCAGCCGCCGCGTAGGCGCCCTGGGCCAGCGCGACGTAGAACGGCGCGTAGAACAGTCCGCGCAACAATTCCTGCAGCACGATCGGCATGGCGGGTTTCCTCGGTTATCGCGCCAGGACTATCGCGCGGAGGGCGGAGCGGGCATAGGAGTGGCAACGACCGGGCCATCGCCGCCCGGGTCAAGACCAGGGGAACACGCGTGTCGCACGCCGCGATCGCCACCGCGCCAACATCGGCGCGGCGCTGGATTGCCTGTGTCGTGCTGCTGGCCGGCGCGTTCATGCCGCCGGCCGATTTTTTCATCGTCAACGTCTCGCTGTCCTCGATCCACGAGGCGCTGCACGCCACGCCGGCCCAGGTGCAACTGGTGATCTCGGGCTATGGCGCGGGTTATGCAGTGTTCCTGGTGACCGGGGGGCGGCTCGGCGATTTGTATGGCCGGCGGCGGATGTTCCTGCTCGGCCTGGCCGGCTTCACGCTGACGAACACGCTGTGTGGCCTGGCGACCTCGGCGCTGGTGCTGGTGGTTGCGCGTGTCGCACAAGGTGTCGCCGCGGCGCTGCTGGTGCCACAGGTGCTCGGCGCTATACCGACGCTGTTCGACGATGAGCGCGGCCTGGCGCGCGCGATGAGCGCCTACGGCATCATGATGGGCCTGGCCGCCGCGGCCGGTCAGTTCGGCGGCGGCGCGCTGGTGACCTGGAGTCCGTGGGACCTGGGCTGGCGCGGCGTCTTCCTGCTGAAGCTGCCGGTCTGCCTGGTGGTGTTCGCCGCGGCGTGGTTCGTGGTGCCGGAGACCAGCACCTCGCGCCGCGCGCGGCTCGATGGCGGCGGGATTTTTCTCCTGTCGGCGATGCTGGCTTGCCTGATCCTGCCGCTGGTCGAGGGACGGCAACTGCACTGGCCGGCGTGGACGATTGCCGGTCTGGCGTGCGTGCCGGTGCTGGTGGCCGCGTTCCTGGGATGGGAGGCACGCTTCGCGCGGCGCGGCGGCATGCCGCTGTTGGATCTGGGGCTGTTGCGCATCCCGAGCTTTCGGCATGGCGCCGCGGTGGCGGCACTGTTCTTCTTCACCACGCCTTTCTACTTGTTGTTCGGCATCTACCAGCAGGAGGGACGGGGGATTGACCCGCTGTCCACCGGCCTGGCGTTCCTGCCGTATGGCATCGGGTCGTTCGCCGGGTCGATCGGCAGCGCGCCGCTGCCGGCATCGTTGCGGCCCCGGTTGCTGACCATCGGCATGGTGATCCAGGTGGCGGGCTATGCCGCGATTGGGCTGGGCGTCGCACGCGAGCTACCGTCCTGGCAGGTGACGCTGGCGGTGTTTGTCGCCGGTTTCGGCCAGGGCATTGCGTTGCCGCGTCTCTATAACGTTGCGCTCGGCCGGGTGCCGCCGGACAAGGCCGGCGTGGCGGCCGGCGTGATCAACTCGCTGCTGCAGATCGGCGCGGCGATCAGCGTTGCGGCGATCGGCAGCCTGTTCTTCGCGGTGCTGGGTGGCAGGCACGGCGAGTCGGCCTATGCGCACGCATTCGGGTTGGCAATGATCGCGGTGGTGGCGGCGCTGGGCCTGGCGATGCTGGCGACGATGCTGCGCGATTAGAGCGGGGCTGCGCGATTAGAGCGGGGCTGCGCAATTAAATCGGGGCGGCATTGCACGCAAGGGTTGGCCTGCGTCATAAGAATGTCATAATCAAAACGCGTGGCCGGTGTCGGGAAATTTTACGTCACATTTCTGAAATTAATCACAAGGCATTGAAAACGAGCAGAGTCATGGATTGGCACAATGTTTGCTAGTCGTTGCAGCAAAGTTTGCATGAGGCTAGCTCTGCGTGAGTCGGTCCGGTAGCCACCCGACAGCGTGGGGCACGCGTTTGTGATCAAGGGGCAATGAAGCAATGGGCAAATCTCTAGCAGGAATAAGTGTTACCGTGTTGGCGATCGGGACGATCGCCCAGGCCTGGTCCGGCCAGGCACAAGCCGGAACCATTACATCGTTCACCACTGGCGATTTGGTTATCAGCACCGTCTCTTGCTCTGTCGGTGCGACAATTTGCAACAGTGCTAGTGCCGGACTGGATACTGCGGCGCCGATCGTGCTGCAGCAATTCCAACTTGGCGCGGGCGGCACCTCGGCTACGCCGAATGGCACACTGACGCTGCCTTCGTCGATCTCCGGCGAGTACGGCTCCGCCTCGGAAGGCATCCTTCAGCAATCGGCGAACGGCCGATACCTGACGATGATGGGCTACGGCGTGAATGCCACCGCCTTCAACACCGCGCCGCTCTCGACCTATGGCACCGCCGCGCTGGGACAGACCACCAGCCTGACCGCCGCCAATCAGACCGGAACCATCGTCACAACGGTGCCACGCACGGTCGCGCTGATCGGTGGTGACGCCAGCGTCGATACCAGCACGCAACTGACCGGCGTGTTCAACACCAACAACCCGCGCAGTGCCGCGACGGTCGATGGATCGTCGTTCTACGTATCGGGCCAAGGTGCCAGCAAGACGGACCCAACGCAGGGGGTGTTCTACGCAACGCTGGGCGCCACCACCGCGACGCCGATCGACAACAGTACCGACACGCGCGTCGTGTCGATCTTGAACACCGGCAGTGGCAATACGCTGTATGCCTCGCGTGACTATAACCCCCCGGGCAGCGGCAGCCAGAACAACAGCAATGTTGACAAGCTCACGACCACCGGGGGCGGATTGCCGACCTCTTCCGCCGGGGTGACCGACACCCATATCACCCCACCTGCCACGCCGAATTCCCTCGGCGGCAACAACGGTTCGATCAATCTGACGGCGGCGACGGCGAACGGGGTAAACAACTCTCGTATCGGCAGCTTCGTCTATGTCAGCCCCGAGCAATACTTCTTCGCCAGCCCGACAGTGCTGTACGTAACCGATAGCGGCCAGCCGAAAAACGGCAACGTCGACAAGGCGGCGGAAGGCGCGGGCGGGCTGCAGAAATGGGTTTTCACCAGCGGCGTCTGGACCCTCGATTACGATC
This sequence comes from uncultured Alphaproteobacteria bacterium, assembly GCA_963826975.1. Classification (GTDB taxonomy): domain Bacteria; phylum Pseudomonadota; class Alphaproteobacteria; order Acetobacterales; family Acetobacteraceae; genus Palsa-883. The sequence continues at coordinate 251,236 of CAWGZJ010000007.1, forward strand.
TCGTCGCAGGGCTGGGACTGGTGAACAACGACCTGGCCAACTCCAACACGCCCACCGCGGCCGGCGTGACCGGCCTGCTTGGCCTCGCCGGCGAGGTCGTCGGCAACAACGTCGAGTTGTTTGCCACCAGCTACGGGTTGAATGAATTGTCGCCGAGCTATCTGTACGAAATCACCGACACGCTGGCGGACACCACGATCAGCCAGGCGAGCGGCGAAATCTTCACGACGCTGGATTCCGCACCAGCCGGCACCTCGATCCGCGGCGTCGCATTCGCACAAGTGCCCGAGCCTGCCTCGATGACGCTGCTCGCGACCGGGTTGCTCGGTGTCGGAGTGCTCCGTCGCCGCAAGAAAGGCTGAACCGCCACGCATCCTGATCGACAGCGCCCCGGCAACGCGGCGCTGTCGTCGGGGTACTGGCGCCTGACGCCAAATAGCGTAGCCTGGGCCGCGGGATCCCGGACACGATACGCCAGCATGACCGACCCTCTGAAGCCTGCGCAGCGCCTGGACTACCTGGCCAGCATCGATCGGCCACGCCTGGCACTGCCGGATGGCAAGCGCGTCGCGGTGTTCCTGGTGGTGAACATCGAAGCCTGGGACATCGACCGTCCGATGCCGCGCCAGGTGTTGACCGCGCCGCAGGGTGCGTCGGTCGTGCCGGACCTGCCGAACTGGGCCTGGCACGAATACGGCATGCGCGTCGGCTTCTGGCGGCTGAAGGCAGCACTCGACGCGCACGGCATCGCGCCGTCGATGACAATCAACGGCGCCGTTCCCGCAGCCTACCCGCGCGTCACCCAGGCGGCGCGCGAGGCGGGCTGGGAGTTCATGGGCCACGGCTTTCATCAGATCGCGACGCATCGCGTCGAGGATCAGCGCGGCATGATCCGCGACACCATCGCCGCGCTGCACGCCGCGTCCGGTCAGCCGATCGTCGGCTGGCTGGCGCCCGGCCTGACCGAGACGTTGGACACGCCCGACCTGCTGGCCGCAGCCGGCATCCGCTACTGCGCCGACTGGGTGGTGGATGACCTGCCGTGCGAGATACGCACCGCACATGGAACGATGCTGACCATTCCGTACAGCGTCGAGCTGAACGACATCCCGATCATGCTGATCCAGCATCATTGCGCGCAGGAACTGTTCGACCGCACTGTGGCGCAGTTCGACCGGCTGTACGCGGAAGCCGAGACGCAGGGCGCCAAGGTAATGGGCCTCGCGGTGCATCCGTATATCAGCGGGGTGCCGCACCGGATCGGCTGGTTCGAGGAAGCGCTCGCGCACATGGCGGCGCGGCCTGGAACGTTGTTCTGGCAGGGCAGGCAGATCATGGACTGGTATCTGAAGGCGACAGCGTGATCGAGTGGGGCACGATGAGCCGCGCCGAGCGCGATGCGGCTTACAACAACTCGGCGGCGGTGCGGAACAGTGCCGAGTTGAACGCGGCGCGCGAGGCGGCGTCCGCTGCGTTCCGCGCGGCGCACCCGGAGCATCTGGATCTGCGCTACGGGCCGAAGGAGCGCAACACCTGGGATCTGTTCCCGGCCGCCGATGCGAACGCTCCGTGCATCGTGTTCATTCATGGGGGCTACTGGCAACGCAACAGCAAGGATCAGTTCGCCAACCTGATCGCCGGTCCGTACGCGCATGGCTGGGGGGCTGCGCTGCCTGGCTACACACTGGCACCGAACGCGTCGCTGACCGAGATCGTCGCCGAGATCAATACGGCACTGGATTGGCTGAGCGAACACGGGCCGGCGCATGGCATCGCCGGCAAGGTGGTGCTGTCCGGCTGGTCGGCCGGCGGGCATCTGACGGCGATGTGCCTGGGGCACACACGCGTCAGTGCCGGCGTGGCCATTTCCGGCCTGCACGAGCTGGGGCCGATCCGCGACACCTATCTGAACGAAAAGCTGCGGCTGACCGATGATGAGGTCGCGACATTGTCGCCATTGCGTCTGCCAGTGGTGGCCAAGCCGATGACGATTACCTACGGCACGGCGGAGCTGCCGCCGCTGGTGCTGGACAGCCGACACCTGCACGGCAGGCGCGCCGAGGCGCATCTGCCGGGCGCGCTGATCCCGGTGCCGGGAGCGGATCATTTCACGATCGTGCATGAACTGCGCGACGCGGACGGTGTGCTGACGAAGCAGGCGCTGTTGCTGGTGTAGCGCTGGGTAGGGATGATTAGCGCATTTTTTGGCTGACTGGGACTGTGTACTCCTGGTCCGGTCTGGCTGGCTCGAGGCGCGAAGCGGACCACGGTCACCGAACGCGGCGATGCGGCTGAGGGCGGCGCTGCACCGCCCTCACCCTCGGCGCTTCGCGCCTCGACCTCTCCCGCGAAGGGGCGGGAGAGGTGTACCAATTCCGGGCCTCAACCCGACGAGAACAGCGCCCGCAGGGGTGACCCGCCGTCGGCGGCGGGCCACGCCATGGCCGCACGCACCAGCGTTTCGAAGCCGGGACAGTACGCAGCGTGCGGCGCGCCGGAGCGCAGAGCCGTCAGCGCCTGATCGGGATCCTGCCCGTCACGGCGCATCGCGACGATCAGCCGTGTCAGCAGGGCTTTGCTGTCCGCGGCGCTCAAGCGGGGCTGCGGATGGTCGGTGGCGTCCTGCAGGAGCCTCGCCGACGTGGCCAGTTCATCGTGTAGCTGTGCGGGCGACAGGTACCGCCGACGCTCGATGGCGCCATTGTGCAGCGACTGCCAGCAGGCCTCGGGGTCGGCCTGCTGGATCACCTCGGTTTCGCTCAACATCGCGGCGGCGAACTGGCGCAACGTGTTGTCCGGCGCGATCGGCAGCAGGCGGCGGGTGTTGCGCGCTATGTGTGTGCGCAACTCGAGGCTGAATCCGGTGATGGTCTCGCCGTTGCTGACGGTGCGATCCCACGTCGCCATCAGCGCCGGCCAGTCCGGATCGGCCCGTTGCAGTGCCGCATAGATCGGCAGGGCCAGAAGCTGCTGCTCGGTGTCGCGAAGGTTCGGCCGGGGACCAAAACCCGACACCGCGAACGTGCCGTCGGCCGCCAGACCGGTGGTGACATGTGCGCCGGCCAGTTCGTCACGCGTGGGAAACCAGAGCTCCTTCGACGGCGTGCGGAAAACGTGATCGAGGAAGGCGGACGGCAGCCCGTCTCGTTCGTACCAACCGCGAAAGCCGGCATTCGCGATTCGATTGACGGCGCCGGCCACTGTGCCGCTGTGGAACCCGAGCCTGCCGCGTTCACCGATCCAGCGTTGCCGCCCAGCAAGGAAGGCCAGCGTGCAAGCGGATGCGCAGAGATGGTCGACATAGGTGTCCAGATGGTGCGCCGAAATGATCTCGGCGATGTTCAACGCCACGCCGACGCGCCCACCGAGGCTGTCGAGATGGACGACGCGCGTGGTTGGCGCTCGGGCCAGCACCGCCTGCAGCTGTTGCGCGAGATTCCAGGTGAAGGGGCCACTGATCTCGATCTCTGCCCCGCCGCGCAGGATGCGCACGCCGTGCACGCCCAGGTTCGGATCGCCTTCGACGTATGCCGCGGCGTCGACGATGGCGGGCACCGCGTGGATGCGAATGAGGTTGGCGTTGCTGAGCAGCCCGAGGACCGTCATGACCTGGGCAACCACCGGCCAGAACGGCTGGCCGCGCAGTCGTTTGACGCGGGCGGCTGAACGCCAGGTGCCCACCGACTGCCAGACCACCGCCAGGATGACGATGCTCCAGGTCAGCAACAGCCCGGACAGGTACAGCCAGGGTTGCCGACCTTCCTTTGATGCGATGCCGACGAGCACGGCGATCGTCGCGACCGGAATGATCGCCAGCCAGCCGTTGACCCAATAGCTGACTGCCAGGGAACACTCGCCGCGCCAGTGGCGCAGGAGATAGTTCCGCGTGCGGGGTGTGACGTCCGTTGGTGTTGGCGGGGTGGCGTCGTTCATGACGCTGGTAGTGTATCACGCGCCGACGTTGCGGGCACGTGATCAGGCCCGCAGGTTTCGGTGCGCGTGGTAACGTTGTGGGATCGTCGTGGCGGGTTTTCCCCGGGGGATCCGTCGCGGCTCCGGCGGTGTGTGGGTGGCCGGGTCTAGCCCAATGGGCGTTGGGATAAGCCTGGATCGGGGAAGATTCTCCCCCCTCCCCTTGAGGGAGGGGGCTAGGGGGAGGGGTCCGCGCGCGAATAGATCTTCGGTGCGAGCCTGGCACCGACCCCTCCCCCCAACCCCCTCCCTCAAGGGGAGGGGGAGAAGGCTTACCCCATCCAGGCTCTTATCCTGGTCGTTGTTGGTTAGGCCAGCGCTATCTCCGCCGCGGTGGCGATCTGGAACAGCCGCTCGTCACCCAGGGTTTCGCCCATCAGCATCAGCCCGACGGGCGGCTCGCCCGGGTGGTGGCAGGGCAGGCTGATCGCGCAACGATCGAGAAAATTGCCCACCGCCGTGTTGCGCAGGATCAGCAGGTTCAGCCGGTTGTAGTCGCGTTCGTCCTGCAGCTCGGCGACGCGCGGCGGCACGATTGGCGTGGTCGGCACCAACAATGCGTCGAACTCGCGCGTTGCGGCATCGAACTCCGCGATCAGGCGTCGGCGCGCGGCGACGATGTCAAGATAGTCGGCGGCGCTCTGCGTCGAACCACGCTCGATGCGCGGACGGATGCGTGGGTCATACAGCGCGCCCTTTTCCGCCAGCAGTGCGCGGTGCCACGCATAGGCCTCGGAGGACGCGAAGCCGCCCTTGGCGTTTACCGCCGGGATCGCATCGAACGTCGCGAAGCGTGTGTGGGTGATGCGTGCGCCGGCCTTGGACAGTACGCCCAATGCGCGGTCGAAAGCGGCACTGACATGCGTGTCCATGCCGTCGAGGCCGAAATTTTCCGGCACCGCGAGGCGCAATCCTGCGAGCACCGCCGGCGTGGGCACGGCGGGCGTTGCGCTCGCCAGGATCGCGTCGATGACGGCGCAGCAGGCGACGCTGGGTGCCAGCGGTCCCACCGAATCCAGGCTTGGCGCCAGTGGCAATACGCCGTCGATCGGCACCCGACGGGCGGTCGGCTTGTAGCCGACAACACCGCAGAACGCAGCCGGGATGCGGCACGATCCGCCGGTGTCGGTGCCTAGCCCAGCCGCCACCATGCCGTCCGCCACCGCTACCGCCGTACCTGACGAACTGCCGCCCGGGATGCGCGCCGCCGCGCGGTCCCACGGCGCCAGCGGCGTGCCGTAATGCGGATTGATGCCGAGGCCGGAGAAAGCGAACTCGGTCATGTTGGTGCGCCCGATTGGCACGAAGCCGGCGGCCAGCATTCGTTGCACCACTGGTGCATTGGCGGTGGCCGGCGGCGCATCGGCCAGCGCGCGCGACCCGGCCGGCGTGGGTTCGCCGGCGATGTCGAACAGGTCCTTCAGGCCCACGGGGATGCCGGCGTAGCGGCCCGGCACGCGGCCGGCCTGACGCAGCGTGTCGATCGCATCCGCCATTGCGCGGGCCGCATCGGCATGCACCTTGATGAAGGCGCACGCCCCCTGCCCGCCTGGATCGGCGATGCGCGCCAGGCTTTCCTCCACCAGCGCGCGGCTGGTCGTGGCGCCCTCCGCCAGGGCCTGGGCGTGCTGCTCAATCGTGCGCATGATGGGCTCCGTGCGTTGAGATCGAGGGAGGATGCCCAATGACCGACAAACCCGCAAAGCCCGTGTTGCTGACCGGGGCGTCAGGCGCGCTGGGGCGCGTGCTGACCAGGGCGCTTGCCGCCGAGGGATGGCGCCTGCGGTTGACCGATATCGTGCCGTTCCCCGACCAGGTGCCGGCCGGCGCGGAATTCACCAAGGCCGATCTGGGCGACGGCGTCACCATCCTGCGGCTGGCGGAAGGCTGCCAGGCGATCGTGCATCTGGGCGGCGTTTCGGTGGAGCGGCCGTTCGAGGAGATCCTTGGCCCCAACCTGCGCGGCCTGTTCCACATCTACGAGGCGGCGCGGCGCGAGGGTGCGCGGGTGATATTCGCTTCCTCGAATCATTCGATCGGGTTTCATGAGCGTTCGGAAACGATCGGCGCCGACACGCAGTTTCAGCCGGACGGGTTCTACGGTTTGTCGAAAGCGTATGGCGAGCTGATGGGGCGGCTGTATTGGTTCAAGCACGGGGTGGAGAGTGTTTTGATCCGGATTGGCTCGTGTTTCCCGGAGCCGGTGAACGCGCGGATGCTGGCGACCTGGCTGTCCTACCCGGACTTCTCGCGGCTGGTGGTGCGCTGCGTGGTGACGGACAAGGTCGGCTGTTGCGTGGTGTGGGGCGCGTCGAACAACAAGCGCATGACCTGGTGGCGCAGCGACGCGCGCGAGGCGCTGAGCTGGGCGCCGCAGGACAGCGCCGATCCGTTTGCCGGACAGCTTTCCGGCAAGGTCAGCGATGATCCGGTTGAGGAACGGTATATGGGTGGCGGGTTCTGCTCGATCGGCTATTCGCGATCCGCGCCGGCTCCGGCCGGGTTGTTTGACTAGGGGTGCGCCCATGGATTTCGATCTGACCTCAGAACAGCGTCGTCTGCGAGGCGAGGCACGGCGTCTGGCTGACACGGTGATCGCGCCGCGCGCGGCCGAGGTGGACCGGTCGGAAACCTATCCGTGGGACAATGTCGCCGCGCTGCGCGAGGCGGGCTTGATGGGCTACACCATCCCGCAAGCCTATGGCGGCGCCGGCGGCAGCTTCCTGGACGCGGCGATCATCATCGAGGAGATGGCGCGCGTCTGCGGTGTGACCGGGCGCATTGCCGTCGAGGCCAACATGGGCGCGATTTCTGCTGTCATGCAGTACGGCAGCGAGGCGCAGAAACGTCTCGCAGCCGGACTGGTACTGGGCGGCGACAAGCCGGCGATCTGTATCACCGAGCCCGAGGCCGGCTCCGCCGCGACCGACATGACCACGCGCGCCGATCGCCGCGCCGGGCACTACGTGATCAACGGCCGCAAGCACTGGATCACCGGGGGCGGCGTGTCGCGGCTGCACCTGATCTTCGCCAGGGTGTTCGACGAGGCCGGGCGCCGCCAGGGCATCGGCGGGTTTCTGGCGGTGCGCGACGCGGCGGCGGGGACGCCGAACGGGCTGACCATCGGGCGGCGCGAACCGACGATGGGCCTGCGCGGCATCCCGGAGACCGAGGTGATCTTCGAGGATCTGGTGATCCCGGACGACATGGTGCTGCGCAACGCTGCCGGCGTGCCGCACGGCTTTGCCGAGTTGATGAACGCCTACAACAGCCAGCGCGTCGGCGCGGCGACGGTGGCGTTGGGTTTGGCGCAGGGCGCGTTCGCGGCGGCGACCGATTTCGCCCGCGAACGTCACCAGTTCGGCCGGCCGATCGGCGAGTTCCAGGGGCTGCAATGGATGCTCGCCGACATGGCGATCGGGCTGAACGCGGCGCGGCTGGGGATCCATCAGGCCGCCGCGCGGGTCGATCCGTTTCCGGATCCATTGCTGGCGGCGCAGGCGAAGGTGTTTGCCTCGGAGATGGCGATCCGGGTGACCAACGATGCGCTGCAGATGTTCGGCGCGCGGGGGTATTCGCGGGGGTTTCCGATGGAGCGGATGGCGCGGGATGCACGCATGTTCACCATCGGCGGGGGTACGGCGCAGGTGCTGCGGAATTTCATTGCAGGGAAGGTGCTGGGCTGGAAGCTGCCTCAGACGCGAGATGGTACGGCTGGGCCGGAGTGAGATTGGGCCAGTGGATCTCGCGACAGATCGAACTGGCTTAGCGTTGCGGTCGGTACGATCGACCTGCCGGCTGGTATCCTGCAACGCCACACGCGATCCCTGGTACAACAACTTGCGGGCGTTTGCCTCGCGCATGTGTCGCGCACCCCGCTGCGGCTGATGGCCGGATGATCGCTTGGCGAGCCCGGAGGCGGCGATGACGTGGTGAGCGGTGCGTCGGGACTTCCAAGCCGCTATCTTGACCGCTATGGGCGGCCGGACTGTGCCACGCTGTCCATAACGCTACAGTCGGGAGAACGTACATGTCCGAGGGTCGCCTGGTGATCGGCAACCGCCGCTATTCCTCCTGGTCGTTACGTGGCTGGCTGGCTGTCCGGCTGGCGGGGCTGGACGTGGACGTGGAACTGATCCCGTTCAGCCGCCCTGGCCCGACCGAGGCGATCGGCCGGCTCTCACCCAACGGTCTGGTGCCCTATCTGGAGCATCGCGGCGCGCGGGTGTGGGAGTCGCTGTCGGTCTGCGAGTATTGCGCCGAGATCACGCCTGCGCTGTGGCCGGCGGACCGAGCCGCACGTGCCCATGCCCGATCGATTGCGGGGGAAATGCATGCCGGGTTCCTTGGGTTGCGCCAGGGGATGTGGATGAACCTCGGGCGCGATTTCGCCGGGCTCGGCCGGACCGCGGAGGCGCTGGCCGACATCGCGCGGATCGAGGCGGTGTGGGCGGCGGCACGCGAGCGCTTCGGTGGCGGTGGTCCATTCCTGTTCGGCACCGAATTCGGTGCGGCGGATGCGATGTATGCGCCGGTGGTCACGCGGTTCCTGACCTGGAAGCCGGAGATCGCGGCCGAGACCCGGGCTTATTGCGATGCCGTGCGCGCGTATCCTTTGGTTGCCGACTGGTACGATGCGGCAGCGGCTGAGCCGGATGACTGGCTGTTGCCGGACTACGAAACGGTGAGATGAACCAGGAGCGCGCCGGCACGGGCCAGGTCGAGGCGGTCGATCATGTCGGTGTGGTTGGCCATGACCTGGCGGTGTTGGCGGCGCAGTACGAACGGCTCGGCTTCACCCTGACGCCGCGGGCGCTGGTCGGCGGCGGGCGCATCGCCAATCGTTGCGCGATGTTGCGTCAAGGTTATCTGGAGTTGATGGCCCTGGCGCCAGGCGGAAGCAGCGCGACACTGACGCGGATGCTGGCGCGTCACGCCGGTGCGCATGTCATTGCGCTGGCGATCGATGACATCGCGGCGACGGTGGCGCGGCTGCATCGCGCCGGGATCGACTGTCCGGGTGTGGAACAGTCCGAACGTGCGATCGACGAGACCGAACCGGCTGGACCGCGTGCCCGCTTCGCGCATCTGCCGGTGCCGGAACAGCCGGAAGCCCGGATCAACCTGATCCGGCACCTTACGCCGGAGTTGCTATGGCAGGAACGGTTCCTGCGCCATCCGAATCACGCCATTGCCATTGAGGAGGTCGTTCTGGTGGTCGCCGCGCCAGCCGAGAGCGCCGCGCGGTTTTCACGTCTGGCGGGGCGCCCGGTCGTGCCGGACCCGGAAGGTGGCTACGCGCTGGTGCTGCCGCGCGGCCGCGTCCGGCTGCTGAGCACAGACCTCGTGGAGGCGAAGCCGCCTGCAATACCATCGATCGTCGGTGTCACGCTGCGCACGGACGACGGGCGCGCGGCGATGGCGCAGTTGCTTGCTGCGGCGGCTATTCCGCATGGGGTTGCGCATGGTGCGGTGATCGCGCAGGCCGCCGCCGCCGGGGGTGTGGCGCTACGCTTTGTTTAGCGTGGGATTGGTCGTTGCCGGACAACGTAGGGCGGCGCTGCTACATATCCACTACCGAACCGTCTTCGTGCGGGCGCATGCGGATGGGCCTCGGGCGGTAGGGGAAGCGTCGTTCCGCGTCCGCCACCAGTTCCACCCCGATGCCCGGCGCGCCTGGAATGGCGATGAAGCCGCCGTGTTGATCGGCCAGGCCGGTGGCGAGATCGTTCCCCAACAAGGCCGAGCCGCCGTCAAGGTCTGGCGTGCGTGAGGGATATTCCTGGATCGCGAAGTTCGGGATGCAGGCGGCGATCTGCAGGCAGGCGGCGGTGCTGACCGGCGATAGCGGATTGTGCGGTACCACCCAGGCGTCGTGCGCCTCGGCGATCGCGGCGATCTTCTTTGCCCCGGTGATGCCGCCGCAGATGCACACGTCGGGACGCAGGTATTGCACGGCGTTGCGTGTCAGCAACGTCTGGAACTGGTACAGGCTGGTGAAGCGTTCGCCGGTGGCGATCGGGATGTCGATGTGCTCGGCGACCAGCGCCATGGCGTCGAAGCTGTTGGGGCGCAGCGGGTCCTCGAAGAACATTGGGGTGTATTTCTCGATCCCCCGGCCCAGCGCGATCGCCTCCGGCGGGGTCAGCCGGCGGTGGATTTCGATGCAGAGATCGACCTTGGGGCCGACCGCCTCGCGCAGTCGGCGCACATTGTCGATCGCCGTCTCGATCTTGTCGGCGTGCGATTTGTAGTAGGGCGTGACTTCATCCTCGTCCAGCAGCGGGTTCAGGTGGCCCAGCGCGGTGAAGCCGGCTTCCTTCAGGCGCACCGCTTCTTCCACCAGCTTCTCGATCGTGCGACCCTTCACGTGGCCGTAGAGCCGCGCCTTGTGGCGCATCTTGCCACCCAACAACTCGTAGACCGGCACGTTGAAGAACTTGCCCTTGATGTCCCACAGCGCGATGTCGATCGCCGAGACCGCGCCGGTGATCGCGCCGCCGGTGAAATGATTGGCACGCAGCATGACGTTCCAATGGTGCTCGATCGGGAACGGGTCCTTGCCGACGAGATATTCGCCGTACTTGGCGATCGATGCGGCTGAGGCTTCAAGCTGGCCCCAGGTGCCGGATTCACCCAGCCCGATGATGCCGGCATCGGTGTGCACCCGCACATAGAGAAACCGGTCCAGCAGCAGCGGTTCGACCTTGGTGATTTTCATAACGATCTCCCTTTACTCGCGCACACGCTCTAGCTTGCCCACCACGAAGATATATGAACACACCCCCAGCGCCGCGACACAGGCGATGAAGGTCAGCGGCAGGGTGAAATCACCGCCGCGCAGCAGCCAACCGACGATGATTGGTCCGGTGATCCCGGCCAAGCCGCCGACCCCGTTGAACACACCGCTGGTAAGGCCGATCAATCGTTCCGGTGCCGCCGCCGACACGAGCGACCAGTGGATCGAGGCCAGCCCATTGGCGAAGAAGGCCAGCGACAGGAAAGCGATGATCAGCGCTGGATCATTGACGAAATTGGCGCCGACGATCGTGGTGGACAGCGCGAGGCCGCCGATGATCGGCGTTTTGCGCGCGACGCTGAGCGACCAGCCGCGGCGCACCAGCATATCCGACAGCAGGCCCGAGCAAAGCACGCCGACGAAAGCGCCCAGGAACGGCAGCGAGGCCAGGAATCCCGCCTTGATGAAATCCATATGCCGATAGGTGACGAGATAGGTCGGAAACCATGTCAGGAAAAATGTCGAGGTCATTCCCCAGGCGTAGTGACCGAAATAGATGCCCCACAGTTTGCGCCGGCCCAGCACGATGGCGAAGTCGCGCCATGGCGTGGCGTCGTGCGCCTGATGGCGTGCGGTGATGCGTGCCGACAAGTCGGGGATACCGCCCTCGGCGCGGATCTGCGCGATCTCTGCCGCGTTCACCCCGGGGAAATCCGCGGGATCGCGATAGGTCCGGCGGAATGCAAATGCCCAGATCAGGCCTAGCACGCCGGTCGCGAAGAAGATCGACGGCCAGCCGAACGTGACCTTCAGCCAAGCCAGCACCGGTGTCAGGAATGCCAGCCCGACGAACTCCGCCGAGGTGTAGACGGCGATGCAGGTTGCCCGCTCCTTCTCGCCGAACCAGGTGGTGGCGATGCGGTTGTTGATCAGGAAGCTCGGCACCTCGAACAAGCCGACCGTCATGCGCAGGATGATCAGCAAGATCACCCCGTTGACCAGGCCGAGCGACAGCGTTGCCAGCGACCAGAACACGATGGTCAGCGGGTAGAGCACCCGCGGGTGCACCCGGTCGACCAGCCAGCCGCCGGGGATTTGCAGCGGCGTGTAGGACCAGCCGAAGGCCGAGAACACCAGGCCCATGTGCACCGGGTCGATGGCGAACTCGCTGGCGAGACCTGGTGCCGCGATCGAGAGGTTGCTGCGGTCCAGATAGTTGATCACCACCGTAACGAACAGCAGCGCCATGATGAGGAACCGTCGGCGCGAGGCCGGCACGACGGCCGCCAACGACGGCGCGCGCGGTGAAAACTCGGTACGCTGCATAGTCCCCCGGCCGGACGCTTCCTAGTTCGCCGGCGGCCAACGGGCACGCCAGGCGGACGGTCGAAAGTTTCTGCCCAACCCGGCTGGCCGTCCAGTGCGCGCAGGGCAACCCACCCTTGCGGACCGCGGCGGGACGCGGAACCATGCGGGTGGCGATTGGGAGGGACGGGGATGGTCGATCTGGTGGTGCGTGGTGACATCGTGGTGACGCCGCAGGGGGTCGGCGCCTTCGACGTGGCGATCGCCGGCGAGCGTATTGTCGCGGTGGCGGCGTCGGGCAGCCTGCCGGTGCCGGATGGCGCGCGGCTGATCGATGCCACCGGCAAGATCGTCATGCCCGGCGGGATCGATCCGCATGTGCATTGCAAATGGCATCTGCCCAACCCGGACGGCAGCGTCGGGCTGACCGACCCGCCGGATGTTGTCGGCCGTGCGGCGGTGCATGGCGGGACAACAACGATGATCGACTTCACGCGCGCCAGCCAGGGCGCGACGGTGCGTGAGGCGATCGAAAAGCGAGAGGCTGACTGGAAGGGTCATTGCGCGTGTGACTATGCGCAGCACATCATGGTGGAGGGCGCGCTGCCGGTCGATCTGCCGGGGCAGGTCGGCGAGGCGATCCAGGCGGGGTTTCCCACGGTGAAGATCTTCACCACCGACATCACGCCGTCTCGCAAGGGACGGATGGTGGATTTCGGCGACATCTGGGAGGTGTTCCAGGTGCTGGCCGCCAATGGTGGCGTTGGGGTGATCCACTCCGAGGACAATGACATCGTGATGCACATGTACGGCAAGCTGATCCGCGAGGGGCGTACCGGCTTCGAGAACATGGCGGAGGTCCACAACACGCTGAGCGAGGATATTTCATTCCGCCGTGTGATCCGCCTGGCGGAGAAGGTGCAGGGTACCGCGCTTTACATGATGCACACCTCAGCGGCCAGCGGTGTGTCGGCGATCCGTGAGGCACGAGCGCGCGGCGTGCCGATCTATGGCGAGTCGCTGCACCAATATATGTTGTATACTAAGGAGGATTATAGGACGCCGCGCGGGCAGATCTACCATACCTACCCGTCGCTGAAGTCGGCCGAGGATCAGGCGGCCTTGTGGTCCGGCACACTGGACGGCGCGATCAACTGTGTGGCGACCGACGAGATATGTTGCACGCTGGCGAAAAAGCTGCAGGGCGCGCGGATCGATGACACCACCGGCGGCAATGCCGGTGTGGAGCCGCGCGTGGCGCTGATGTATACCGAAATGGTTGGCAAGCGCGGCTATACGTTGGGCCGCTTCGTCGATCTGGTGTCCACCAACGCGGCGAAGATCATGGGGCTGTATCCCCGCAAGGGTGCGATCGCGGCGGGGTCGGACGCCGATCTGTGCGTGCTCGATCCGACCGACCAGCGGGTGATCCGCGCCGAGGAATTGCACGAGGCAGACTATACGCCCTGGGAGGGTCGCAAGATGGCGGCGTGGCCGTGCCTGACGCTGCTGCGCGGCAAGGTGGTGATGGAGAACGGTGCGTGGAAGGGCAGCCTGAGCGACGGGAAGTGGCAGCACCGCAAGGTGGCGGCGGAGATGTTGGCGGGACCGATGCTATGATGTTTCGCGTGCTGTGATATGTCGCGGCGGCGCCCGTTGCTAACCTGTCGCTACCGTTTCATGGCCAGCCATGACGAGTGGGCAATGATCGGAACGCCGCATGACTGACGCCGAGTTGCGTGGGTTGTTGATAGACTGCCTCACGCTGTGGGGCGTCGATGGACGCGTGGCGGCCGGTGAGGCGGGAATGGAGATACGCACTATGGACGGACTGTTCGTCGTGCAACACGCGCCGGCCGATATGCACCCGGTGCGCTGGCTGCTGCAATCTCCACCGCGCCGCGCAGCCGGCCGTCCGCCGCGCGCAGCACCCTCGATCGGCGCGCTGTTGAGTGCACTGCGCAATGCGCTGGGCGCCGAGCGTGGGGTTTCGTTACGTATTGGTGCGGGAGGTCTTGTCGCATGAAACGTGACGCACGCGGTCTGGAACTTTCCACCGACAGCGCCGAGGCGGCCACGCTGTTCGATCGCGCGGTGGAGCACTACTTGAAATATCACCTCGACACGATGAACCTGGTGAACGACGCGCTGGCCGCGGACCCGGGGTTTGTCATGGGCCATTGCATGAAGGGCTACTTGATGCTGGCGGGCGCCAATCCGGCGCATCGTCCGGCCATCGCCGCCAGTCTGGCCGCCGCCGAGGCCGATGCCTCGGTTGCTACCGCCCGCGAGCAGCGCCACGTCGCGGCGCTGGCCGCGTGGCGACGCGGCGCGCTTGGCGAGGCATTCTCGGCGTGGCGGGCGCTGCTCGACGCTGATCCCATCGATCTGCTGGCGGTTCGGATTTGTGACACGACCCATTTTCGCTATGGCCAGACGCAGACGGTGCTGGAGCAGGCCGATCGCCTTGCCCCCGCGTGGTCGCCCGACTTGCCGGGTTACGAATGCTTCCAGTCCGTCTGGGCCTTCGCGCACGAGGAGGCGGGCGACACCGCCGGTGCCGAACGTGCGATCGACAGCGCGTATGAGCGCGATCGGACGAATTTCTTTGCCCACCACGTCAAGGCGCACATCCTGGAGACGGACAGCCGGCCGCGTGAGGGCAACGATTGGCTCGCGCAACAGATCGGCTACTGGCCGATCGGCAATAACCTTGTGCATCATTTGTGGTGGCACCGCGCGCTGATGCAGCTTGATCTCGGCGAGCGCGATGCGGTGCTGGCCAGCTACGATACGAATATCCGTAATCTGGAGTCACCGCTGACCAAGGCGGTGCCGGACCAGTTCAACGACCTGCAAAACGCAACGGCGCTGCTGTGGCGGCTGGAGTTGCTGGGGTTGGACGTCGGCGGACGCTGGGACGAACTGGCGGGCAAGGCCGAGGCACGGATCGGCGACACAGCGTATCTGCTGTTGCCGCCGCACCTGATGCTGGCCTTGGCGGCCACCGGGCGCGACGAAGCTGCGGCGCGATTCGTGCTGGCATTGCGTGAGCAGGCGGCAGACCCGTCCGTTTGGGCCGCGGCGGCGATTGGCGATGTCGTCGTTCCGGTTTGTGAGGCGGCGCTGGCGCACCGGCGCGGGCAGCATGCGCAGGTCGTTGCCTTGTTGGAGCCACGCCAGGAGTCGATGCGCCTGCTTGGTGGCAGCGCGGCGCAGCGTGATTTGTTCCGCCAGATACTGATCAACTCGGCGATGCGGGCGGACCGACGGGACGTTGTCGCGGCGATGATCGCCGATGAGTGCGCGAGCCATGCCGTTCCACCAACCCAACGTGCCGGCTATGCTGCCGCGGCGCGCTGGCTGATGTAAGGGGGGTGCAGACGATGCCAAAGATCGAACGCCTGATGGTGGATGGCCAGGCGACGCCGTTCAGCCATTACTGCCATGTCGTGAAGTCGGGCAACCTGATCTGGGTTTCGGGCACTGTCGGGATCGCCGGCGATGGGAGTATTCCGGACGGTGTGGTCGAGCAGTTCGAGATCGCGGTTGCCAATATGGATGCCGGCCTGAAGGCGGTCGGTGCCGGCGCCGAACATGTGGTGAAGGTGGTCGTCTATCTGACCGATGTGGACGACCGCACGAAGATCAATCCGGTGCGGCAAAGATATTTTGGTGCGCATCGGCCGGCTTCCACGCTGATGGAGGTTTCTGCGCTGGTGCTGCCGGAGCTGAAGGTGGAGATCGAGGCGCAGGCGGTCTTGCCGTAGGTTGGGAAAGCGTGGCGTCGGACTTGATCGGGGGGTAGCATCGCCCGCCACTTTCCGCATGCACGAAGCAAGGCGGAAAGCGCTGCGCTTTTCCGCCCTTGCGACGCGTTACGCTCGCTGCGAGTGCGCGCCTTGTGCCTAGTAGATCGTTGCTTTTAGTCGCTCTGGATATTCGCGGTCGTATTGTTCTCCGCCGACCGTGCCGCGGGTGATGTCGGCCAGCATCGTTCCGGTGCTGGGTAGTGATTTGCGCTCGATGTGCTTCGCCGGGTTCCACAACTCGGACCGCACCAGCGCCTTCGGGCACTGGAAATATACTGCCTCGACGTGCACCACGATCACCGAGCGCGGCAGCTTGCCCTGCATCGGAAATCGCGCGAGCAGCGCTGGGTCGATTGATATCTCCGCCCGGCCGTTGACCCGCAGCGTTTCGCCGACGCCGGGGACCAGGAACAGCAGCGCGATGCGCGGATCGGTGAGCAGGTTGCGCAGGCTGTCGATGCGGTTGTTGCCTCGGCGGTCCGGTAGCAGCAGCGTGTGGTCGTCCTCGATCGTGACGAAGCCGGCAGGATCGCCGCGGGGCGACACGTCCAGTCCGCCCGGCCCGCTGGTTGCGATCACCACGAACGGTGAGGCTGCGATCATCGCGCGGTAGTGCGGGTGCAGGTAGTCGATTTCCTTGGTGAGCGCTGCGGGGCTGGACTCGCCATACAGCGCGGCGAGCGTCGCCTCGTCGGTGATCAGGTGGTTGCCGGCCATGCCGTCCATCACGGCTTCTCCTTCCGCTGCATCCCGCCGGACCTTACCGCCGTCGGGCGGCGTCGCGCCAGCCCGGGCCGCGCAAGGGTGCGGGATCGGTCGGGTTTCCCGTCCGGACGAGTCGGTTCTACTCTGGGGTGAACGTGACACAACGGGAGGACGCCGCCATGCGGTTGCAGCTTGATGGCCGGAACATCGCCTATGACCTGGTTGGCCCCGCGGGTGCGCCGGTGGTGTGCATGACGCACTCGCTGGCGTCCGATGGCGGGATGTGGGCGGAGCAGGTGCTGCCGCTGCTGGCCGCCGGGTTCCGCGTATTGCGCATCGATATGCGCGGCCATGGCGGCAGCGATCCGGTCGCGGGCGATTACACGATGAGCCAGCTCGCCGGTGACGTGGCTGGGGTGCTGGAGCAACTCGGCCTCGCGCGGGTGCATTATATCGGCCTATCGATCGGCGGCATGTTGGGTCAGGCCTTGGCGATCGAGCATCCGGACCGGGTGATATCGGCGATGTGGTGTGATACGCTGCCCGCCAGTCCCAGCGGTGCGGCGCAGGCGTGGGCGGATCGGATGCGCACGGTGCGTGAGGCGAACTCGCTGGCGCCTTTGGCAGCGCCGACGATGGAACGTTGGTTTACCGATGCGTTCAAGCCGCGCAATCCCGGGCGGTGGAAGGAGATCCACGACACCATCGTGGGGACGACGCCGGCGGGGTATTTGGGCTGCTCCGCGGGGATCCAGAATTTCGATTTTAGAGCGAAACTTTCGTCGTTGAAGCTGCCTGTGCTGGTGGTGGTGGGTGATGGCGATGCCGGCACGCCGCCTGCCGGCAACAAGCTGCTGGCCGACCTGGTGCCTGGGGCGCGGTATGCGGAGATCAAGAATGCGCGGCATTTTCCGAATGTCGAGCACCCGAACTCGTTCAACCGGCTGATGATGAGCTGGTTCTGGACGCAACGCGGCCTGGCCTGAGGGAGGGCGACACGATGGAAGCGGTGGGACGACTGGCCGGCAAGGTTGGTTTGGTGACCGCGGCGGCGTCCGGCATGGGGCGCGCGGGGGTGCTTCGTTTCGCGCGCGAGGGTGCGGCGGTCGGCGTGGTGGATATCGATGAGGCGCGCACCGAGGCAGTGGTGAAGGAGATCGTTGCCGCCGGTGGAAAAGCGATCGCGATCGCCGGGGATCTGCGGCAGGACGTGTTCGCGCGCGAGATCGTGCATCGTACGGTGAAGGCGTTCGGCGGACTTGATTTCGTCTGGAACCATGTTGGCCATCCGGGTCCTGCCTCGATCGAGGGGATCGAGTGGAAGGATTTCGAACTGGCGATGGATTTGAACCTGCGCACCGTGCTGGTGACAACAGAGGCAGCGTTGCCGGAGTTGCGCGCGCGGGGTGGCGGGTCGATTTTGTTTACTGCGTCGACCTCGGGGTTGACCGGGTCGCAGTTCAGCCCGGTCTACAATATCGCGAAGTTCGGAGTGGTGGGCTTGGTGCATGGGCTGGCGAAGCGTTACGCGCGCGAGAAGATCAGGGTGAACGCGGTGTGTCCGGGGCCGACGGATACGCCAATGCTGCGGGTGTTCGTTGCGCGTCCGGACAGCCAGTTGCCGCCGGGTGAAACGCCGGAGACGCTGGTACAGAAGCGCGGCGGGCAGGTGCCGATGGGGCGGCCGGCGCGGCCGGAGGAAATCGCCAATGCGGCGCTGTTCCTGCTGTCGGACGAGGCATCGTATATTACCGGGGTGGCATTGCCGGTGGATGGTGGGGCTACGGCTTGAGTGGTGCGCGGGCGTCTGCCTCTGCCGCGCTTTGTGGGTTTGGGCCGCGAAGAGCGGACCGAGGTCGGCGGGTTGAGTGGTTGAGCCGCGAAGCGGATCAACGGTGAGCGTGGTGCGTGGGAGCAGCGCCCTCACCCGCGTCGCAAGTGCTCCGCGACCTCTCCCGCGAAGAGCGGGCGAGGTGTACGTGGTTTATCCGCCATCTTTCAGGATGTCTGTCACCACACGCTCCAGATGCCGCAGCGTGTTGCATACCGTCGCTACGTGGCAGAACGGCCGGTAGCGTAACATATCCGAATCGCCGGTGCCCCATGCGGTGCGGTATTCGGGGTTGAGCCAGATCACGCGCTTGGCCCGCGCGGCGATTGCCTGGAATATGTCGATGCGCGGATCGGTGCGGTTGCCGCGTGCATCGCCCAGGATTATCAGTGTTGTCTTGTTCGTTACGTAACGACCCCATCCGTCCTCGAAATCGGCCAGCGAGTTTCCGTAGTTCGATGAGCCGTAGCCGATCGTCTGCATGATCTTGGCAATGGCCGTCTCGATCGGTTCGGATTCCAGGATGTCGCTGACCTCGATCAGGCTGCTGGCGAAGGCGAAGCCGCTTATGTCGGCCAGCGCCTCGTGCAGTGCATAAAGGAACATCAGCAGGAATTGCGCCATCGCGGCGACCGAACCGGAGACGTCGCACAGCACCATCACGCGCGGCTTCTCGATCCGTTTCTGTTTCCAGACGGTCACGAACGGGATGCCGTCCCAGGCCATGTTGCGGCGGATCGTACGACGAACGTCGAGCTGGCCGCGCAGCTTGCGCCGGCGTGGCTTGGCATAGCGGGAGGCGAGCTTGCGTGCGATCGCGCGGACCAGCACACGCATGCGGTCCAGGTCGCGCCTTTCAAGGCTGGTCAGGCGGGCGGATTTCAGGAGTTCCTCGCGGAACTTCTCGGTTTCGCCGCGTGCGAACAGCAGCAGATTGCGGTCCACCAGGTCGCGCACCTGATCGCGTAGCCGCTCGATCCGTTCTTCCAGCAGATCAGCCTGGGCGTTGGTGACCGCCGTGGCGGCGCGGCGCAGATTGGCCATGTCGCGCTCCACACCGCGCAAGCCCATGCGGTCCAGGACGCGGCGGGCGTAGAGGTTCCGCTGAGTGAAGAAGCGGATGTTTTCCAGTCCGGCTTCGCGCGCTGCCTGTTCCACGGCGGTGGCTAGCGCGACACGATCGTCGTTCAGCAGCATCTCGCCGAACGATCCGCCGCCGCCGCTGCCCATTCCTTCGCCTTGGCCGCCCGCCTGGCCTTGGGGTGGCGCTTCATCGTCCGACGCCGAGGCGTCGTCGGGTTCGAAACCTTGGCGCTTGAAGTAGAGATCGAAACATTCGTCGAACAGCGCCTTCTCGTCTGGCGTTTTGGCCAGCACCAGGGACAGCGTGTCCTTCAGTATGGTGCGATCATCGTAGCCGACCACGCGTACGGCGCGGGCGGCGTCGATCCCTTCCGCCGCGGAAACGCGCAGGCCGGCACTGCGCGTGGCCTGCAGGAACTGTCGCAGCGGCTCCGTTGCCTGCATGCGTTACGCCGCCAGTCCGGCGTCCTGCCGTGCTTTCGCGGTCATGCCGCCGAGCTGCCGACCGGCGACCTCGATATCCGCCTCGAACTTCAGCAACACGTTCAGCGTGTCGTGCACCATATCGACCTCCAGCGCCGCCGCGTGCAGCAGCAACAGCACGCGCGCCCAGTCGATCGTTTCGCTGACCGATGGCGCCTTCTTCAGATCCAGCGCGCGCAATTGCTGGACGAAGTTCACCAGTTGGGCGCGCAGGCTGGCCTCGATCCCGGGCACACGGGATTCGATAATGCGGGCTTCCAACTTCGCGTCGGGAAAGCCGATGTGCAGATGCAGGCAACGGCGTTTCAACGCATCGCCCAGATCGCGGGTGCTGTTGGAGGTCAGCAGCACGACCGGCGGCACCAGTGCGTGCACCTCGCCGATCTCGGGGATCGAGATCTGGTAGTCGGACAGGATTTCCAGCAGGAATGCCTCGAACTCCTGGTCGGATTTGTCGATTTCGTCGATCAGCAGCACCGCGCCGGCGGGCTCTTGCAACGCGCGCAGCAACGGCCGCGGTTCCAGGAATTCGGGGGCGAAGAAGATGTCGCCGAACCCGTGCAGCTTGTCGATCGCCGCGGTCAGGCTGTCGGTCGGACCTAACACCTCGTTGATCTTGTCTTTGAGGATCTGGGTGTAGAGGAGTTGCTTGCCATATTTCCATTCATACAGCGCCTTCGATTCATCCAGGCCCTCGTAGCACTGCATGCGGATCAGCTTCAGCCCGAGCCAGCTTGCGACTGACTTTGCCAGCTCGGTCTTGCCGACGCCGGCCGGGCCTTCCACCAGGATCGGTTTTTGCAGATGGTGCGCCAGATAGACCGCGGTGGCGATCTGCCGGCTGGGAATATACCCGACGGACGCCAACCCGGCGTCGACCGCATCGATCGAACCGATCCTGCTCGCGACACTATCGTTCATGCCGCTCGGTCTCGCTGAAAACCCACACCCCAAACCTTTCGCAACGTTCGCACGACCGTTGGCCACATCGCGGCAGAAACGGCACCGTTGCGTCTTGCTTGGCGGTGGCGTCGCGGTCAACCCCCACCGCGCGCGCCGCGGGTCGCGGGGGGTTGAGGGCGGCGGCCCCGCCAAGCACACTCGGCAGGCCGTGCGGCACATCGGGGAGACACGACCAATGGATTTTCAGATCAACCCGCAACAGCGCGAGATGGTCGCGTCGGTCCGCGCGCTCGCCCAGGGTGAATTCAAGCAGACCGCCGGCAAGTGGATGGACGGCACTTTCCCCTGGACCAATATGAAGAAGCTGGCGGAGCTGGGTGTGCTGGGGATGTCGGTGCCCGAAGAATATGGCGGCCTGGGCCTGCCCATTCTGGACACCGCGTTGATCCTGGAGGAGATCGCCAAGGTCGATTACGTGACCGCAATGGCGGTGATGGGCGAAGCCGGCGTGCAAACCCGCGTGATCGCCCGCTACGCGCCCGATGCGATCAAGAACCGCATATTGCCGAAGGTCGTTTCGGGTGAGTGCATGCTGGCCGTGTGCATGACGGAACCGCACGCCGGCACCGACGTCGCCAACTACCGCACCAACGCGCGCATCGTCGGCGACCGCGTGATCCTGAAGGGCACCAAGACCCTGATCAGCCGCGCGCCGGAGGCCGGCATGTTCGTCGTGTTCACCCGCGTCGACAGCAGGCCCGGCCGCGAGGGCATTGGCTGCGTGCTGCTGGAGCCCGACACCAAGGGCTTCGAGGTCACCGGCACCTATCACACGATGGGTGGTGAGAATCTGCACGAGATCCAGTTCAACGACTGCGAACTGCCGCTGGAGAACCTGGTCATCAAGGAGGATGGGTTCCGTCGCCTGCTGACCGCGTTCAACACACAGCGTTGCCTTAACCCATCGATCTCGCTGGGTCTTGCGGAGGGTGCGTTCGACGAAGCGGTGAATTATGTCCGCGATCGCACCGTGTTTGGCAAGCCGATTGCCGATCACCAGGGCGTTCGGTGGAAGCTGGCTGACATGTTCAAGGACATCGAGGCCGGGCGGGGCCTGCTGTATCGCGCCTGCATGACGGCGAACCCATTTCCCGATCCGTTCCTGGCGGCGACTGCGAAGATCTTCAACAACGAGATGTCGCTGCGGGTTACGTCGGAGGCCGTGCAGTTGCATGGCGGGTTTGGATTTACCGACGAATATCCGGTGTCGCGGCTGTATCGCGGCGCACGCTATGGCTCGATCGGTGGCGGCACGTCGGAGACGTTGCGCGATCTGATCGGCAAGAAGATCGTCGGCGACCTGGATGTTGGCGAGGGTATCCTCAGTCTTGATACCTACTGACGGAGCACGGGGATGCTACTGATCGAGGCCGACGGCAAGGCGTTGTTCGCCGAGCATGGCATCGCGGTTCCACCTGGTCACGTTGTGACCGCCGCCGATGTCATTGCGCCGCCGGCTGATGCCGGGCCGTGGATGGTCAAGGCGCAAGTGCCCGTCGGCGGGCGCGGCAAGGCCGGCGGGATTCAGCATTGCGGGACGCCGGATGGCGTGGCCGCGGCGGTGCGCGGGATGCTCGGCGGGCGGCTGAAGGGCCATGCGGTGGAGGCCTGCCTGATCGAACAGGTCGCCAGCGGTGCGGAACGCTATCTTGCACTGATGGTCGATCCCGCGAACTACGGCGTGCGGGTCATCTACCTGGCCGAGGGCGGCATGGAGGTGGAACAAGGCGGCGACGCTGATCTTGCTGGGCAGGTTTGCGCGCCGGAAATTGCCGCGATCGTTGCTATACTGGATGCCATGCTGGCGCAAGAGCCGGCGACGATCCGCGCACAGATCGCCGAAGTCGGGCGCAAGCTGGCCGAGATGCTGCTGGTGCGTGAACTGGCGCTGGCGGAGATCAATCCGCTGTTCGTTACTGATGCCGGCTGCGTTGCCGGTGACGCCAAGGTGGTGGTCGATCTGAATGCCGTCGATCGCCAGCCGCGGATTGCCGAGTTGATCGGCGCGCGCCCGTCGATCTATCTCGACGCCAATCGCAAGCTGAGCGAGGGGTTCGACTATGTCGAGCTTGATCCGGAGGGCGAGATTGGCCTGGTGACCACCGGCGCCGGGTTGTCGATGATGCTGATCGATGAACTGACCGCGCGTGGAATGAAGCCGCTCAATTTCTGCGATGTGCGGACCGGGCAGTTGCGCGGCAGTCCGCATCGGCTGATCCGCGTGCTGGAATGGATCACCTCGCGCCCGTCGCTGCGTGTGGTGCTGGTGAACATCTTTGCCGGCATTACCGACTTGGGTGAGTTTGCTGCTTTGTTGGCCGCCGCGGTGGATGCCTCGCCTGCGTTGCGCGTGCCGGTCGTTGCGCGGCTGGTGGGACGCGGTGCTGCCGATGCACGGCGTATCCTGGCGGAAAAGCGGCCGGATATTGCGATGGAGGAAGAGTTGCAGGCGGCGCTCGATCGGATCGCAGCGGTGCTGGCATGATCGGCTCGCTGTCGCGCGACACGAATGTGATCGTGCAGGGCATCACCGGGCGGATGGGGCGCACGCACGCGGCGCTTATGCGCGGGTATGGCACGAACATCGTTGGCGGCACCTCGACCCGTACTGACATGAAGGAGGCCGCCGGCGTCCCGGTGTTTGCCGACTGTGCCGCGGCGGTGACGGCGACCGGAGCGGTGGCGGCAGTGACGATGGCGCCGCCGGGGGAAACGCTGGCGGCGGCGCGCGAGGCGCTGGACGCCGGGATCAAGCTGATCGTCACGGTGGCGGAGGGAATTCCGTTGCACGATGCGATCGCGATCGGCCGCGCGGTGCGCGCGGCAGGGGCCACGTGGATCGGCGGGTCGACGCCGGGCATGGCGATCCCGGGTGAGATCAAGCTGGGGTTCCTGCCGGATGTCTGCTTGCGTCCTGGCCCACTGGCGATCATGTCGAAGAGCGGCACGCTTTCCTATGAGGTCGGATACCGCCTGGTGCGTGAGGGGTTGGGCGAAAGTTTGTGGATTGGCGTTGGCGGTGACCCGGTCAAAGGCGTGCGGTTTGCCGATCTGCTGCCAGTGTTTTTCGTGGACGAGCGCACCGCCGGCATTGTGCTGGTGGGCGAAGTCGGTGGGACGGAGGAAGAAGACTGCGCGGCCGCCTATGCCAGCCTGGGCGCGCAAAAACCGCTGTACGCGCTGATCGCCGGACGCGAGGCGAAGGAGGGCGTATCGATGGGGCACGCGGGAGCGTTGGTGTTTGGCGAGACCGGAACGATCGGGTCGAAGTCAGAACGCCTGCGTGACGCCGGGGCGCGGGTGTTCGACACGGTGGATGGACTGATCGCAGCCTGCGCGGGGGATTTCGCGCATCTGCGTGCGTGAAACGACGGCCGGGAGGAATGACGATGCACCGAGAACGTCGACGTGGCTTCGCACGCGGCGCTTGATGAACTGATCGCGCTGGCCGATCTGGTGGAGCGGTTGGACCGCCGAGCGGACCAATAGTGAGGGTGGCGCTTGCGGCACGACCCTCACCCGCGTCGCAAGTGCTCCGCGACCTCTCCCGCGAAGAGCGGGAGAGGTGAAACGGGTTGAGCAACGAGGTGGTTACAGGGTGATGTCGCGTACGAACTTTGCCTTGCGCGCGGTCTCTGTCAGTAGGAACGCCAGGTCCGTGCCGGTGGAGACGTAGCGCGCGCCTAGGCGTACATACTCGGTCATCAGGTCGGGCCGCGATGCCAGGCCACCGATGCCGACATGCTTGCCGTGCTTGCGACAGGCGGCGATGGTGCGGGTGAAGGCGTCGCGCACGTTCGCATGGTCGAACTGGCCGGTGATGCCCATTTCGTTGCATAAGTCGTTGGTACCGACCAACAGCATGTCGATGCCGGGGACCGCGGCGATCGCCTCTACGTTATCCAGCGCGGCGATGGCTTCCATCATCACCACGACCATGGTTGCGTCGTTCATCGCAGCATTGGCCTCGGGTTGCGGGAAGCTGCGGTATTGGTAGTGCGGCAGCGCGCCACCGGCGCCGCGCTCGCCGAACGGTGGGAATTTGGCGTAGCTGACGATTCGCGCCGCGTCTTCCGCGCTGCGCACATGCGGGGCGATCACCCCCATTGCGCCGCCATCCAGCAGGCGGCAGATGTAGTCCGGCGTATTGGCGGGCACGCGAACCAGTGGCGTGACACCGAGCGCCTGCGCGGCGATGCAGATCTGCGCTGTGCTTTCGATCGACAGCGTGTTGTGCTCGACATCGACATACAGCGTGTCGAACCCGGCCGTCGCGGCAATCTGGGCGACCTCGATCGATCGGATCAGCCGCACGGTCATCGAGGCCACGACCTGGTCGCGCGCCAGCTTTTCCTTCAGGTGATTGCGCAGGATATCGCGCAGGTTTGACATGGTTGGATCCTCCCGGTGGGTTGTTGGGGGAACTGTGACTTGGCTGGACCTTCCCCTCAAGCCACAATCGGCCCAGCTTCGATCATGCCAGCTTCGATCATGACCGGAATTGCTGAGCGAAGGAGAGATCACATGGGGACATTGCAGGGCAAGCCATTACGGCGCCGGGAGGATTTTCGGTTGTTGACGGGTAAAGGCAGCTATGCCGCCGACGGCAAGCATCCCGATATGCTGGTGGCCGTGCTGGTGCGTTCACCGCACGCGCACGCGGATGTTTCGGGCATCGATTGTGCCGCGGCGCGCGCCATGCCGGGCGTGGTTGGTGTGTTCACGCAGGCGGACCTGACGGATGTCGGGCCGATCCCCGGCGGTATCGGCTTTCCGCGCCCCGATGGCGGACCGGCGCCGAAGACTGATCGCACGCTGCTAGCGAGCGACCGCGTACGCTTCGTTGGCGAACCGGTCGCGCTGGTGGTGGCGGACACGCGCGGCGCGGCATTGGGAGCGGCAGAGGCCGTGGTTGTTGATTACCGTGCACGCGAGGTGGTGATCGATCCGATCGCGGCGATGCACCCGGGTGCTCCCGCTGTGTGGGACGACGTGCCCGACAATATCGGCTTTCTGTGGAAGCGCGGCGACGCGGAGCGTACCGAACAGGCGCTACGCGACGCGGCGCACGTGACGAAGCTGCAATTCTTCGTGTCGCGCGTCACCGCCAACTCGATGGAGCCGCGCGGTGCCTGGGCGGAAGTCGGTGGCGACGGGCGGCTGGTACTACACGCCTCGATCCAGTCGCCATTCCCGCTACGGAACGGCCTGGCGCAGAACAACTTCAAGCTGGAGCCTACGGATATTCGTGTGTTGCCGGGCGATGTCGGCGGCTCGTTCGGGATGAAATCGGGTGTGCAGCAGGAATACGCCCTGGTCTGCTGGGCGGCTCGCAAGCTGGGCCGGCCGGTGCGTTGGATCTCCGATCGCACCGAGGGCCTGCTGACCGACGAACAGGCGCGCGAAATGCGTATTACCGCAGAGTTGGGATTGGACGCGGGTGGCAAGATCACCGCGCTGCGGCTGCGCTGGGATGTGAACCTCGGCGCTTATGTTTCGGGCCGGTCAGGTTGGCCGGTCGGCAATATCGGCGGTACCGCCGGCGTTTATGACATCCCGACGATCTACGCGGAAGTCTTGCGGTATCATGACGAACACGGTGCCCACCGCCGCGTATCGCGGCGCCGGGCGGCCGGAAGCGACCTACACGATCGAGCGGCTGATCGATGTCGCGGCGCGCGAGCTGGGCATCGATCCGTACGAGCTGCGTCGACGCAACCTGATCCCGCCTGAAGCGATGCCGTACAAGACCGCGCTGACCTTCACGTATGATTGCGGCGAGTTCGAAGGCAACATGCAGACCGCGGCAACGCTATCGAACCTGGACAGTTTTCCTGCGCGACGTGAGGACGCGAAGGCGCGCGGCAAGCTGCGCGGCATCGGCCTGTGCAACTGCATCGAGGTCGCCGGCGGGCCGTTCCTGCGACCAGCCAAGGACCTGTCGACACTGCGGCTCGCCGAGGACGGCACGCTGATCTTGCGGACCGGATCGGTGTCGGTGGGACAGGGGCTGGAAACGGCGTTCACCCAGCTTGTCGCCGATCGTTTCGGTGTGCCGGTGGAGCAGGTGTTGTATGAGCAGGGCGACACCGACGACTTGCCGTACGGCAAGGGCAATGGCGGATCGGGGGCGCTGTGCATTGGCGGATCGGCGGTGTCGATCGCGGTCGACAAGGTGATCGAGAGGGCCAAGCGCATCGCGGCGGAGTTGCTGGAAGCGGCTGTGGTGGATGTGACATTCGACGCCGGACGTTTTACCATTGCCGGCACGGATCGATCGATCGATCTGGCTGCTGTTGCGCACGCCGTGCATGATCCCGCGCATATTCCGCCCGGCGAGGAAGGCGGCCTGGTCGAGAGCGGTGAGTTCTCACCCACCGCCTGCACCTTCCCGAATGGCACGCATATCTGCGAGGTGGAGATCGATCCGGACACCGGCGTGACCGAGATCGTGCGTTACAGCGCGGTAGAGGAGCTTGGCCGCGTGCTCAATCCGCTGCTGGTCGCCGGGCAGACGCACGGCGGCGTGGCACAGGGCATCGGTCAGGCGATGGGCGAGCAGATCGTGCACGATCGCGAGTCAGGCCAGATGCTGACAGCGTCGTTCATGGACTACCAGATGCCGCGGGCCGACGATCTGCCGGACTTTCAGATGGCGACGCGCGAGGTGCCGACGAAGGTCAATCCGCTCGGGGCGAAGGGGGTCGGAGAGGCGGGGACGGTTGGCGCGCTGGCCGCGGTGATGAACGCGGTGAACGACGCGCTGGCGCCGCTGGGGATTCGGCATTTCGATATGCCGGCGACGCCAAATCGGGTATGGGCGGCGATCGCGGCAGCAAGAGGGACGGCGCGGGCATGACCGAGCGATTGTTTCATATGATCCGAGGTGCGGCCGCGCCGGTCGCGCCGTACAGCCACGCGGTCGAGGTGGATGGGTTCGTTTTCGTGACCGGGCAGATTCCGAACTTGCCGGGGGATGATGAGGCGCCGCTGCCGGCTGGGATCGAGGCGCAGACGCGGCGCACGATGGACAATCTGGTTCTCGTGCTGGGTGGGCTTGGTTTGGGGTTGGAGCACGTGATCAGTGCGCGGGTTTTTCTCACGCGGTTCGAGGTGGATTATGTGCCGATGAATGTGGTGTATCGGGGGTATTTTCCGGCCGATCGGCTGCCGGCGCGTACTTGCGTTGGGGTTACCGGGCTGGCGCGCGGCGCGCTGATTGAGATTGATTTTGTGGCACGGCGTTGATGCGGCTTGATCTCTCCGGGTCGTCGCGGGTCGGCTAGCGGAGCGATGCGGGGTGATGGTGGTGTGTGCGGCACGACCCTCACCCTCGTCGCTTCGCGCCTCGACCTCTCCCGCGAAGAGCGGGAGAGGTTTACGTGGAGGTTAGCGTCCGCCGCCGGTGAAGGCGTTGAAGGTGATCAGCGTGTAGGTGTCCTTTACGCCAGGCAGCGACTGCACCTTCTCCGTCACGAACCGACCGATGTCCTCATCCGGTTCGAGGTAGAATTTGCCTAGCAGGTCGTATTGGCCGGAGGTCGAATAGAGCTCGGACATCTGCTCGATGCTGTCCGCTGCCTCCCGCGCTACCTTGTAGGCTTGGCCCATGTCGCACTTGATCATCACGAAGATCGCCCGCATCGCCGCCTCCTGCCGCCGAGAGCATAGGCTACCGGAGACGCGATGAAGGTGACAGGACCCGCGATGGGTCGGCCCCGGCTGGCGGTCTGGCCGGGGATGTTCCGGTATCGGTATTTTATGGTTTGGCCCTGCCATTACTCAGCGCGTCAACGCAACCAGATAGACACACAACGTCGTCGCCGACGGATTTGCGAAGCTGCAATCGCTCGGCGGTCCCAGCGTCAGGCAATCACCGCGCCGGAGCCGGTGCGCCAACGCGCCCTCGTTGAATTGCAGCACGCCGGACAACACCCACACACACTGCCCGCGCAAAAACGTGAACGCCGACTTCGGGTAGTCGATACGCGCGCCCGGCGGCAGGTCCACCTGCACCAACTCGGGCGTCGCGCCGGGCGGTGATATCGCGCGTCGGACGTAGCCGGTTTCCGGATCGGTCCACCTCGCCTGCTGGGCCGCGCGTGCCACACGTCCATCGCCTGTCGCATCGGTTTCGCTGCGTGCCAGCAAGGTCGACAGTGTCAGGCCGAATGCGCCCGACAAGCGGCCCAACAGCGCGGCTGTTGGGCTCGCCTCGTTGCGTTCCACCTTGCTGATCATCGCGCGCGACACGCCGGAACGCGCCGCCAGATCGCCGATCGACCAGCCGCGCGCCTCCCGCTCGGTGCGCAGCCGGGTGGCGAGGTGGTTACCTTCCGTCGCGGTGTCTTGCGTGGCAGCCATATCGTCCATTATAGTGGATGGAAGGCGACCGGTCCACCCACCGCTTTAGGAGCCTGCCGATGCTGATCGATGACGCACCCGCACTCGGCCATTGTGTAATGATGCGTGACGTCGCCGCCATGCGACCGGTGCCATAGCAATGCCGCACGAGATCCGCCTGAATGCCTTCGACATGGCGTGCATCGGCCATATCCAGCACGGCATGTGGACGCATCCGCGTGACAAATCCACCGACTACCGGTCGCTGGATCATTGGGTGTCGCTTGCGCGAACGTTGGAACGCGGCTTGTTCGACGGGTTGTTCCTGGCGGACGTGCTCGGCGTCTATGATGTTTATGAGGGCCGGCCCGATGCGTCGTTGCGCGGCGCGGTGCAGGTGCCGCTGATCGATCCGATGCTTCTGGTTCCGGCGATGGCGCACGCCACCACGCATCTGGGCTTCGGTGTCACCTGCAATCTTGCTTACGAGCCGCCGTATCTGTTCGCGCGGCGCATGTCGTCGCTGGATCACCTGACCAACGGGCGCATCGGCTGGAACATCGTCACCGGGTACCTGGACAGCGCCGCGCGGGGCATGGGGTTTGACATGCAAATGGCGCATGATGATCGTTACGACCTGGCCGACGAATACATGCAGGTCGTCTACGCGCTGTGGGAAGGCAGTTGGCAGGACGACGCCGTGCTGTGCGATCGCGCCGGCGGCGTCTACGCCGACCCTGGTCGGGTGCGCCCCGTACGCCACCAGGGGCAGCAATACCGGCTGGATGCGATCCATCTGTGCGAGCCGTCGCCGCAACGAACGCCGGTGCTGTATCAGGCGGGCGCGTCTGATCGTGGGCGCGTCTTTGCCGCCCGGCATGCAGAGTGTGTGTTCGTCAACGGCAGCAGCAAGGCCAACGTGGCGCGCCTGGTTGCCGATCTTCGCGCGCGCGCCGCGCCGCGAGCGTTGCAAATGTTCGTTGGTGCAACGGTCGTGGTGGGGCGGACCGAGCGCGAGGCGGCGGAAAAACTCGCCGAGTATCGCCGTTGTGCGTCCGTCGAGGGGGCGCTGGCACATGCCGCGGCGTCGCTGGGCATTGATTTCGCGCGGTTTGGGATGGATGAGCCGGTTGATGGCAGCACGTCGCAGGCGATCCGGTCGAATGTGGAGGCGATGGCTCGTGCGATTGGGCCCGGCTGGACGAAGCGTGATCTGATCGATCGGTTCGTGTTGGGTAGCCGGCAGTTGCCGATTGTCGGCAGTCCGGAGCAGGTTGCTGATGGGCTGATCGCGTGGGTCGAGGAAGCCGATGTTGACGGATTTAATCTGTCGCGCACTGTGATGCCGGAGTGTTTGGAGGATTTTATTGCGCTGGTGGTGCCGGTGTTGCAGGAGCGCGGGCGTTATAAGCGTGCGTACGGTGCTGGGACTTATCGGGAGAAACTGTTTGGGGTGGCGCGGTTGGCGGCGCCGCATCCGGCTGCGGGGTTTCGGATGGCTTCGTCTGTTCGGCCGGCTTGAGCGCTCGCACATCGGGGGGATAGAGGCCCGATGGGGGAAGCTTCCTGGCTTGGTTTGGGGGCGGGGCGCTAGCAGATCCGGCGTGAAACTGGCACCAACCCCTCCCCCCAACCCCCTCCCTCAAGGGGAGGGGGAGAAGTCTTTCCCCGACCGTGGTTGCGGAATGCCTACCCGCCGCTTACCAGATGGCACGCTACTTGATGGCCGGGGGCCGGATGCGTCATTTTTGGTTCCTGCTCGCGACAAATCGGCATCACGTGCGGGCAGCGTGTGTGGAAGCGGCAGCCTGACGGCGGGTGCAGCGCGCTTGGGATGTCCCCGGTGATCCGCTCCCGCCGCCGCCGCGCCGCCGGATGCGACACCGGCACCGCGGCGATCAGCCCCTGCGTGTAGGGATGCCGCGGCGCGGCGTACAGCGCTCGTTTCTCCGCCAGTTCGACCACTTTGCCGAGATACATCACCGCTACACGGGTGGAGATGTGCTTCACCACGCCCAGGTCGTGCGCGATGAACAGATAGGTCAGGCCCAGTTCGGCCTGAAGATCCTGCAGCAGGTTGACGATCTGTGCCTGCACCGAAACATCCAGCGCGGACACCGGCTCGTCGCACACCACGAAGCGCGGATGCAGCACCAGCGCGCGGGCGATGCCGATGCGCTGGCGCTGCCCGCCGGAGAACTCGTGCGGGTAGCGATCGCGGGCGCGGTCCGGCAGCCCGACCAGGCTCAGCATGTCGGCCACCGCCTTGCGCGTCGCGGCGTTCATGCGCGCGCCGTGGATCAGCAGCGGTTCGGCAATGATGTCCTCCACCGTCATGCGCGGGTTCAGTGCGCCGAACGGGTCCTGGAAGATGATCTGCATGGCGCGGCGCTGGTCCCGCAGCGCCTTGCCCTCGAGATCGCTGATGTCCTTGCCGTCGAACAGGATGGCGCCGCTGCTCGGCTCGATCAGCCGGATCAGCAGCCGGCCGAGCGTCGACTTGCCGCAGCCCGACTCGCCGACCAGGCCGAGCGTCTCGCCGGCCTCGATGCGCAGCGCCACATCGTCCACCGCGCGCAGCGCGAGCGTGGTGCGGCGAAATAACGATCCTGCCTTGACCGGAAAATGCTTGGTGACGGCGATGGCCTCGACCAGCACTGTCACGACGCGGCGAACTCCGCGGCACGGATGCAGGCGGCGGTGTGAGCGGTGTCGTAGCATTCAAGGCGGGCAGCGCGGCGCGGCATTCAGGCAGCGCGTACCGGCAGCGCACGGCGAAGCGGCAGCCGCGCGGGCGGCGCGCGGGATCGGGCAAGGTGCCGGGGATCGCGACCAGGCGCGGCGTCTCATCGGACAGCGACGGCACGCATTCCAGCAGGCCCTGGGTGTAGGGATGCAGCGGCTTGTCGAACAGCCGCGCCACCGGGGCTTCTTCGACCACGCGGCCGGCATACATCACCAGCACGCGGTCGGCGGTCTCGGCGATCACGCCCATGTTGTGGGTGATGATCATGATCGCCATGCCGAACTCGTCGCGCAGGTCCAGCAGCAGATCGAGGATCTGTGCCTGGATCGTAACGTCCAGCGCGGTGGTCGGTTCGTCGGCGATCAGCAGCTTGGGATTGCAGGCCAGCGCGATGGCGATCATCACGCGCTGGCGCTGCCCGCCGGAGAGTTGGTGCGGATAGTCGGTCATGCGCCGCGTTGCCGAGGGGATGCCGACTTTCTCCAGCATCTGGATGGCGCGTGTGTAGATCGTGCGTTGCGGCAGGCGTTCATGCGCGCGGATGGTTTCCATGATCTGCTCGCCGATGGTGAACACCGGGTTCAGCGAGGTCATCGGCTCCTGGAACACCATGGCGATGCCTGGGCCGCGCATTCGTTGCATTCTTGCATCGGAGAGTTCGGTCAGGGTCTGGCCGGCGAAACGGACTTCCCCGGCGGCGACGCGTGCGGGGGGTTGCGGTAGCAGGCCCATGATGGTCAGGGCGGTGACGCTTTTGCCGGATCCGGATTCGCCGACGATGCCGAGGATTTCTCCTGCGTTTAGGCTGAAGGTTACGTTTTCGACCGCGGTGATTTCGCCGTGCGCGGTTTGGAACGCGGTGGTCAGGTTTTGGACCTCCAGGAGGCTCATGGGGTGGGGCTTGGGGGGGCCAGGGGACGCACGGGCCGTCGCACCACGTCATGGCCCGCGAAGGCGGGCCATCCACGCCTGTCTTTGCTACGGCGAAGGCAAGTCGTGGATGGCCCGCCTTCGCGGGCCATGACGGAATTGGGTGTCACTGCTGGATCCTCAGCCGCGGGTCCAGCACGTCACGCAACCCGTCGCCCAGCAGGTTCAGCCCCAGCACCGTCACCATCAGCGCCAAGCCCGGGATCGCAATGATCCACGGGGCATCGACCATGTATTGCCGGCCCTCGGCCATGATGTTGCCCCAGGTCGGCGTCGGCGGGACCGCGCCGACACCCAGGAAGCTCAACGTTGCCTCGGTCAGCACGGCGTAGGCGAACAGGAAGCTCAACTGCACGATCAGCGGGGCCATGGCGTTCGGCAGGATGTGCCGGCGCAGGATGCGCCAATGCCCGGCGCCGGCGGCAACGGCGGCCTGCACATACTCCATCTCGCGCAGCACGATCACCGAGGACCGCACGATGCGCGCGGTGCGCGGCGTGTAGACGACGCCCAGCGCGATGATCACGTCGTTCAGCGACGGCCCCAGCACCGCGGTGACCGCGATCGCCAGCAGGACCGCGGGGAATGCCATCAGCGCGTCGTTGATCCGCATCACCACGTTGTCGATGCGGCGGAAATACCCGGCTGCCGCGCCGATCGCGGTGCCCAGCACCGCGTTGATCGCCACGACGGACACGCCGATGATCATCGACAGCCGCGCGCCCCAGATGACCCGCGAATACAGGCTGCGGCCGAAATTGTCAGTGCCGAACAGGTGATCCGGCGACGGCGACAGGAACCGGTAGCGCATCGCCAACCGGTCGGGATCGGCCGAGGTCAGCCATGGCGCCAGCAGCGCAACGACCAGCACGAACACGAACACCACGAAGCCGGTCATGAACAGGCGGTGATGCAGCAACCGGCGCAGCGTCAGCACCGCCGGCGACAGGCGCCGCTCCGGCACGTCCTCGGCATCTGGCGTGGGGGCATCCGGCGCAGGGGACAGCGTCACGTCCGGCGGAGCGCCGCTGTCCGCGTCCGGCGCGGTGTGACGCGTGCTGTCAAGCGCCGCCATAGCGCACCCGCGGATCGAGGAATGCGTAGATCACGTCAACGCCGATATTCACCAGCACCAGCAGCGCGGTGACGATCAGCAGGCCGCCCTGGACCATCGGATAGTCGCGGTTCAGCACCGCCTGGGTCAGCAACTGGCCGACACCGGGGATCGAGAACAGCGTCTCGGTCACCACCGCGCCGGAGATCAACAGCGAAACGATGATGCCGATCACCGTGACGATGGGGATCAGCGCGTTGGACAGCGCGTGCTTCACCACCACCAGCCGGCGCGGCAATCCCTTGGCGCGCGCGGTGCGGATATAGTCCTGCCGCAGCACCTCCAGCATGGTGGAGCGGGTGATCCGCGCCAGCAGCCCGGCCAGCAGCAGCGCGAGCGACACCGCGGGCATCGTCAGGTCGCCAGCCAGCCCAGCGGATCATCGGACAGCGCGATATAGCCCCCGGTCGGCAGCCAGCGCAGATCGACCGCGAACAGAATGATCATCAGCAGGCCGAGATAGAAATTCGGCAGCGAAATACCGACCATCGCGAACATCATCGCCGCCTGATCCACCCAGGTATTCTGCCGCAGCGCCGCCAGCACGCCGGACGACCAGGCCGATCACCAAGGTGATCACCAGGGCATACAGCGACAATGCGATGGTGACCGGCAGGCGGAACATCGTTGCCTCCACCACCGGCTGGCCGAGCAGCAGCGAACGGCCCAGATCACCGTGCAGCAGATTGGCATACCAGCGCACCAACTGCGTCATCAGTGGCTGATCCAGGCCCAGATCGTGCCGGATATTGGCAATCTGCTCCGGCGTCGCGCTGAGCCCGGCGATCGCCGCCGCCGGATCGCCGGGGATCAGGTGGATCATTGCGAAAGTGATCAGACTGACGATCAGCAGGATGGGCAGCGCGCTGAGTAGCCGGCTGACGATGATGCCGGTCATGCCCGGCTGCTCAACGTTGCGTCCTTCGGCCAGATTACTTCTCGAACCACACGTCGGCCATGCGCGGGATGCGGAATGGTACGAAGCCCTTCACGTCGGACCGCGTCGCCTGCACCTTGGTGAACGAGCCGAACGGCACCGCGTAGACCTTGTCGAGCGTAAGTTTCTGCATGCGCACGAACGCGGCCTGGCGGGCCTCGGGGGTCGGCAGGCTGTTCATGTCCTGCCAGGCTGCCAGCATCTCGGGGTCGTCCTTGTCGCCTGGCGGTTTGTAGGCGGCGTTCGGGCTCACCAGGAACTGCATGGTGTCCAACGCACCCAGCGCCGGTTGGGTGCCCCAGCCGGTGTAGAAGAAGTTCCAGCCTTTACTGGTGTTCAGATCGAGCTGCACCGAGGTCGGCCAGTCGACGACTTTCATTTCGGCCTTGATGCCGATCGCCTGAAGCTGCTGCTGCATCACCAGCGCCGAGTTGTACATCGGCGCATAGTCCTTGTCGGTCAGCAGGATCACCGGCTCGCCCTTGTAGCCGGACTGCGCGAGATACTTCTTGGCCAGGTCTGCATCGTGCAGGTTGTAGGTATTCTTGCCGGAGTCGGTGTAGTCGGCCTGGTTGGGATACTGGAAGCCGACATTCAGCTTGTAGTTGCCATCCGATGCGGCATCCATGATCTCGTCCATGTCCAGCGCCGCCTGCACCGCCTTGCGGAACATCAGGTTGTCGGTCGGCGGGTCGGAAATGTTGGGTAGCGCGATCTGGATCCACCAGTTGTTCAGCGGCAGGATGGTGATCTTCGGGTTGTTCTTCACGTCCGGCAGCGATTTGGCCGGGACGTCCTCGACCCCCTGCAGCTCGCCGGTCTGCAACCCGGCGACCCGTGCCTGGCCCTCGGTGACGATACGGAACGTCACTGTGTCGAAACATGCCTGCTTGTAGCCGCCGAATCCGGTGCGCTGTTCGAAATTCTTGTTCGGTACGTAGCCGTCGAAGCGCTTGATCTTCACGAAGCTGCCGGGCACCGCCTGCACAAGCTCAAACGGGCCGGTGCCGATGGTCTTGAGCTGTTGCGGTGGATCGTCCTTGTCCTCGGCCGGGATGATAACGATCGGCACGCTGAACGACGACAGCGCGAGCAGGAAAGTTGGCTGCACCTTCTTCATGTAGATCGTGAAGGTCGATTTGTCCGGCGCGTCCCAGCGCGCCACGTTGTCCAGCGCGTTGCGCGGCCAGGCCGATCTTGGCATAGCGGTCGAAGCTGGCCACCACGTCCGCCGAGGTCATTTCCTTTCCATTATGGAAATGCACGCCCTGGCGCAGTTTGAAGGTGTAGGTCATGTGGTCGGCGGACTCGGTCATCGAGTCCGCCATGTCCAGGATCGGGCTGAAATTTTCGTCGCGCGTCATCAGCGCTTCGAACATGTTCATCGCGACGTTGCGGGTCGAGATGGTGGACGAGGTCATTTGGTCCAGGCTGTTGATGTTGGCTTCCTGGCCGAAGACGAAGTCACCCCCGACATGCGGGCACTTGAATGTCGCCGCGGGCGCGGGGCCAGCGGCCAGCGTCAATCCGGCCAGCGCCAGGCAGGTGCTGAGCATCGCACGTCCCATGATCGAACCTCTCCCGTGGCTGCGGTCCGTCAGGCCGCTTGGCGTGGAACCTGACGGCCCCGTGAGGCCGGCGTCAAGGGGATGTGCTGGGTGGTTTTTTGGGGTTGGGGGGCTCTGGGGGGCGAGGGAAACTCTCAGCCTCGGCTTGAGGGAAGGGTTGGGGCGCCGGAAGCTTCGGTGGGACCCTGGCACCAACCCCCCCCAGCCCCCTCCCTCAAGGGGAGGGGGAGAGTCTGAATGTTTCCCGCTCCTCGCCACTCTCCCCCTGTGTCCTACCCTTGTCTCGTACCCCCTGGGTTGCGCGCGGGTGAGGCTGGCGGGCATAGTCCAGCGCATCTGTTCTGGGGTTGTTCCGCCGGTCATGGATACGATTTTTCGTGGCGATGTCAGCACCGCCGGCGGGCGCGCGCTTGCGTGGGCCGATGCGCTGTTCATCGACCACGCGGTGTTTCGCCTGGTGTGGAGCAACCTGGCCGAGGTCGCTCCCGGGCGGCTGTACCGCAGCAACCACCCGCTGCCCGGGCGCCTGGCGCGGTTGACTGGGCGATACGGGCTGCGAACGCTGATCAACTTGCGCGGGCCGACCAACAATGGCTCGGATGCGCTGTCGCGCGACGCGGCGAAGCGGCTTGGGCTCGACTTCATCGACATGGCGCTGGAAAGCCGCGGCGCGCCGCAACGGGATCGGATCGTGCGGCTGCACGACGTCTACCGTGACATGCGCGCGCCGGCGCTGATGCACTGCAAGTCCGGCGCCGACCGCGCGGGCCTGGCGGCCGGGCTGTTCGTGCTGTTGAATGGGGGCACCGCGCGCGACGCGCTGCGCCAGTTGTCGCTGCGGTTCGGCCATATCCGGCAGGCCAAGACCGGCATCCTCGATGCATTCTTCCTGCACTACCAGCGCGAGGGCGAGGGCCGAAAACCCTTCATCGACTGGGTGCGCGAGGATTATGATGAGG
Source organism: uncultured Alphaproteobacteria bacterium (assembly GCA_963826975.1). GTDB lineage: Bacteria > Pseudomonadota > Alphaproteobacteria > Acetobacterales > Acetobacteraceae > Palsa-883. Next base: position 288,726 of record CAWGZJ010000007.1, read on the forward strand.
TGGCGTTGCGGCGGAACTTCCGCGCGAACGGCCTTGCCAGCTTCATCAACGACTGGGTGCTTGCCCACGAATAGAGGTGAATAACCATGGATGCGGCCGAGGTGCTGGAAACCCTGCCGATCACCGCCTGGCACGGGCCATTCGACCCGGCGTTGCGCGCCCGCGCGATGGCGGCGTTGGAGAGCGGCAAGGTGCTGGTGCTGCCGGACCTGCCGTTCCAGGTCGCGCCTGATGAGGCGGACCTGCTGCGCCCCGACGTGGCGGGCGGGGAGCGGAAGAATGTCAGCCTCGATCCGCGGACCGGCCGGTTGGGCAACGTGGCGCTGCAACCGGGGGAGGCCGGGCGGCTGACCGCGATGGTGCGGCGCTTCGCCGATCATGCGGCTGGGTTAGTGGCCGACCTGCTGCCCGGTTACGCGCCGGCGCTGCAGCAGGCGCGCACCAGTTTCCGGCCGAACGAGATCGCCGGACGCAATTATTCGCCGCGGCATGACGACCGCAGGTTGCATGTCGACGCATTTCCAAGCCGCCCGATGGCGGACAAGCGCATCCTGCGGTTGTTCACCAACGTGGCGCCCGACGGCGCCGTGCGCGCGTGGCGTGTGGGGGAAAAATTCGAGCCGTTCGCACTGCGGTTTCTGCCGCGAGCGGGACGGCCGCTGCCGGGCAGCGCCTGGCTGCTGCAGCGGCTCGGCATCACCAAGGGCAGGCGCAGCGTCTACGATCACATCATGCTGAGTCTGCACGATCGCAGCAAGCTGGATGCTGCGTATCAGGCCTCGGCGCCGCACGCGGATGTATGCTTCGCGTCCGGAACGACATGGCTGTGTTTTACCGACCAGGTGCTGCACGCCGCACTCGCCGGGCATTGTGCGTTGGAGCAGACGTTTCATGTGCCGGTGTCGGCAATGGGCGATCCGCTGCTCACGCCATTGCGTGTGTTGGAGCGGCTTTCGGGGCGTTCGCTGATTTGACTCCGCGGAAGGGAATAGGTCCGGCGCCCGGGTGGAGCGCGGCAAGCAAGCAATCAAGCGCACACAGAGTTTCACGGAGTGCGCACAGAGTTTCACTGAGGAGATTTAATGGTGCTTCGCGCTGGGTTGATGCGCTGGCCGAAATGACCTTGCGCGCAGCGCCAGGCGCTGGACCGGCTTCCCCGGCACGCGAACGCCACCGCGGGCGGTTTTGCAAACCGTGGTCAGGTTTGCCCGCTTCCAGCGGCGCGTTTGCACGCCAACACGTCGGTCGCGCGTGATGTCCTGGGTGGGCTGGGAAGGTGAGCGGTTAAGGAAAAGCGTTGCGTTAATTCGTCCCAACTCGATAAACTCGCGTCCACTAATGAGACGGGGGAAACGCAGTGGCCAACAGCTTTACCTGGTTCGGGGGCTCCGGTTTCTTCAACGTCGGGACCAACTGGTCGCCGGTGGGTCCGCCCCAGGCCGGCGACACTGCCATCGAAAATTCCGGCACGATCCTGGCCACGGACGCGGAATTGTCGTCGAACACCGTTTTCCTCAATGCGGGCACGATCCAGTTTTCCAATGATACCGGTTCGTCGTTCCGCGGCGGCAGCATTGTCAGCGGTTTCGATCAGGGGACGACTGTATTCACCGGGGGCAACGCGGCCGCGGCAATCGATACGTTCGGCAACTTCGTCAATGACGGGCTGATCGAGGCGACCGGCACCGCCGACACCAACACGACGATCGTCATCGCGCAGGACGGCACCAAACCCGGCTATTTCCTCAACTACGGCGTCCTTGAGGCGGACTTCGGCAACTCGCTGACTATCGACGTCGTCGGCACGTCGGAGCTGTTCAACGCGGGGCTGATCTACGCTGACGGCGGCACGGTCGTGATCAACGGCGGGACCGGGATCGCCGGCGGCTATGCGCCGATGCTCGGTGGCGTCGCCGTGGTCGGGTCCGGCGGCACGCTGGAGTTCAATGCCGGCTTCCCGCTGGGGACCAAGGGCAGCAGCCCGGTGTTCGCGTTCTACAACGGAGCGCCCGGCACCACGCTGAAGCTCGATCATCTCGGGCAGTTCGGCGGGCGCATCCTTGGCTTCCAGCAGGGCGACACGATCGATCTTGGCGGTCCGCTCAGCGTCGGCACGATCGCCGTCACCTCCGATGGGCAACTGCTGCTGGAAGGCAGCGGCGGCAACGTGTTGGCCACGCTGGTGCTGTCGTCGGGCGCCTACAACACCGGCACTTTCGCCGTGTCCGGCGGGATCGCCGACGGCTTCACGCTGACCACCGGCGGCGATGGCGACACGCTGCTGACCACCGATGTGGTCAACTCGGTATGGAACAACAGCACGGGCGTCTGGCAGAACGCGGCGGACTGGGCGGCGGGCGTGGTGCCGGGGCCGACCGCCACGGCGGTGATCGGCTACGCCAAGAGCGGCGCGACCGGCAGCATCAGTCCCTTCGTCCTCACCACGGGCAGCACCGCGGTCAACGTCGACGGACTGATCGAGGCCAACAATAGCGCGACGTTGCAGATCACCAGCGCGACCACGGTCGGTACCGGTGCCAACCTGTACGGCGTGCAGCAGATCGCCGGCGAGATCGAGGTGACCGGCGGCAACACGCTAACCTCGACATTCCTGCGGCAGCTTTCGCCGGGCGCTGACCTGCTGGTCGATGCCGGCGGGGTGCTCGATCTTATCGGCCACAGCGATCTGGGCTTCGCCAACAACGGTACGCTGACCGAGACCACCGTTGTCAACGGCACAATCATCACCAACGGCACCACCGTCGTTACCAGCACCACCTTTGCCAACGGCGACACGATCGGGCTGTTCGTCACCGGCACCGCGACGGTTGATGGCGGCAGGATCGATGACGGACCGGTGCTCAACGGCACCAGCGTCGTGTCGACCGGCGGCCTGACCAGCATCGGCCAGGACGGCGGCGGCACACCGGGATCGATGACGGTGGAGAACGGTGCCACCGTCATCGACACCTACGGGTTCCTGTCGTCCGATCCGACCTCGTTCGGCGCGCTGACGCTGACCGGCGTCGGCACCACCTGGGACGACGCCAGCGACCCGACCGACGCGTACAACACGCGCGGCTACATGATCGTTGGCGGCAACAACGTGTCGGGCAACGGACCGCTGCCGCCGCCGGCGGGCACCGCGCAGCTTGTGGTTGAGAACGGTGCCACGCTGAACGAGGCGACCTTCGCGGACATCGGTGAGTTCGACGGACAGCGCCGGCAGCGCGACGATTGCCTCGGGCGGCGTCTGGAACATCGGCACCTCGTCAGAGGGCGGGTTCATCGACGTCGGCAACAGCGGCAGCGGCACGCTGGACATCAACGGCGGCACGGTGAACGTCCTCGCCGGCAGCACCACCGCGTCCGGTGGCTTCCCCGGCGCCGGCACGTTCACGTCGAACGGCACTGTCGTCACCAACGCCGCGGGCGTGGGCACCGCCCACCGCGTCGGCAGTGACGGCACCGTCTTCGTTTCCGGCGGCGGCACGCTGAACATCACGATCGCGCCGACCGTCACCGGCTCGGGCTTCGGCACCGGGCAGCTTGGGCATGGTGTGCTCGACATCTTCAGCGGCGGCACCGTCGCAATCAAAGGTGGTGGGTTCAGTGCCGGTTCCGACACGACCGTGGTGGCCGCCGGCACCACGGTGATCGGCGACGGCACGATCGTCGTCGGCGGTACTTTCGACGCCAACGGGACGGTCGAGAGCAGTGGCGGGCCGAGCTCGCTGCTGGTGTCCACGGGCGGCGCGGCCATCGGCAAATCCGGCACCGGCACACTGTTCGTCGAGGCCGGCGGCACGGTGGAGGTGAGCGGTGGCAGCATCAACGTCGGCCAATCGGCCGGTTCGCATGGCTTCGTCGAGATCAACGGTGGTCTGGTCGAGAACAGCAGCAACGGGCTGAACGTCGGCAATGCCGGCACCGGCACGCTGGAACTGCTCAACTTTGGCACCGTGCATCTGATTGGCGGCGGCATCGACGTTGGCGAATCCGCCGGCGCGCACGGCCTGCTGGAGATAGCGTCCGGCGGGATGCTGACCTCGACCAGCAACGGGATGGATGTCGGCTTGAACGCCGGCTCGGTCGGCACGCTCGAGGTGCTGGCGGGCGGCATCTACAATCTGAGCACACACGGCATCAGCGCGGGGGTCTCAGCCGGGGCCATCGGGAGTATCGTGGTCGATGGGTCCGGCGCGCTGATCAATCTCGGTTCCCAAACCAGCGGTCTCGATATTGGACAAACCGGCAGCGGCTACCTGACCGTGGAGAACAACGGCACGGTATCCGATGTCGGCAGCAGCATCGACGTCGGCTTCGGCGCCGGATCGACCGGAACGGTCGTGGTGGCCAGCGGCGGCCTGGTCACGACGGGTGGCAGCAGCGGCATCGTCGTCGGCAACCGGGGCAGCGGCCTGCTGACCGTCGACGCGGGCGGGACGGTGGATGACGCCGGTGTCTTCAACGTCGGCGTCACCGGCACCGGCACGTTGGTCGTGGAGGGCGGCACGGTCGACCAGACGGGCGTCGGCTTCAACGTCGGCGGCGGCGGCTTGGGCACCCGGGGCGTCGTCCTCGTCACCGGCGGCTCCGTCAAGGTCGGCGGCGTCGACGAAAACGCGGGCGGCACCATCACGGTCGGCGGCGGCACCGCAGCCGCGGTGCTGAGCAGCAGCGGTGCGTTCAACATCGGCCAGTCCCTCCTGGGGACCGTGGTGGCGACGGTCGACAGCCTTGGCACGCTGACCGGCACGGGCAACAACTTCCTCGATGTCAACTTTTTCGCCAGCCTGATGGTCAATGGCGGGCTGGTGACGGACTTTGTTAACGTCGTGCTCGGCGTCTCGGCCGCCGAGGGCGGCGACGGCGGGACGCTTGTTGTCACCGGCGGCGGCATGCTTGAGGGCGCCGCCGTCACCCTCAACGACCACAGCCTGCTCCAAGCTGACAGCTTGACCGTCGGCGGCGCGATCACCAACGGCGAGATCGGGAACCTGGTGATCAACGCCGGCGGAACCGTCGTGGTGCCGACCATCACGCTGACCACCGGCGGCCTGATCGACCTTAATGGCGGGGTGTTGGATCCGATCACCATCGACGTGACCGGCCCCGGCGGGATCGGCGGCTCCGGACCGCTGGATGCGAATGTCGCCTTTGCAGCCAGCGGCGACTCGCTGACCTATTCGGACGCCGGCGGGACACTGGAGATCGTCGGCAGCATCACCGGCGCCGGCACGCTGGTTCTGGCCACGAGCAGCAGCATCCTGCTGGACCTGGCGCCCGACGGTGCGCAGAGTGTAACGTTCGGCCCCGGAACGGAAACGCTGATCTTGGGCGCCCCGGCGATCAACACGACCGCCTTCGCGGGGATGACCATCGGGTTTGGCGATCTGATCGACCTTGGCAATGGCGTGAGCATCACCTCGGTCGACTACGCGGCCGGCACTGACGGTCAGAACGTTACGGTGCATGTGACCGAGGGGGGGAGCAGCGGCACCATCATCCTCGACAACGTCCAGTTCACCGGCGGCGCCACCAAGTTCAACATCACCACGGACCCCAGCACCAACGATGCGGCGCTGCAGGCGGCCTGCTACGCCGCCGGCACGCGCATCGCGACCGCGCGGGGCGAGATCGCGGTGGAGGATCTGCTGGTTGGCGACATGGTGGCGACGGTCCTCGGCGAGGCGGCGGGGCTGGGCGAGGCGGCGGCGCCGATCATCTGGCTGGGTCGGCGCGACGTTGACTGCGCCGGTCATCCGAAGCCGCGAAAGGTATGGCCGGTGCGCATCGCCGCCGGCGCCTTCGGTCCCGGGCAGCCCCATACCGAGCTGTTCCTGTCGCCGGATCATGCGGTCTACGTCAATGAGGTGCTGATTCCGATCCAGTACCTGGTCAATGGCAGCACGATCAGCCAAATGCAGGTGGGCCAGGTGACCTACTACCACCTTGAGTTGCCGCGACACGACGTTGTGCTGGCGCAGGGGCTTCCGGCGGAGAGTTTCCTGGATTTGAAGGACGGGTCGAACTACTCGAACCGTCCGGGGCCGGTTCGGCTGTATCCGGATTTCACCGTGCGGATGTGGGAGGCGTATGGCTGCGCCAGGCTGATCGTTACGGGCCCGGAGCTTGCGGCGGCGCGCGCGCTGGTTGCGGGATTTGCGGGGGTGCAGGTCGCCGCTTGATCCGGGCCCGATCGGTTTAAGCAATCAAGTGGACACAGAGTTTCACGAAGTGCACACAGAGTTTCACAGAGAAGACAGCCATGGCGCTTCGCGCGAATACACTGGTTGGCTTCGCGCGCAGCGCAATCAATACTTCTCTGTGAAACTCTGTGTCCACTTTGTGGAACTCTGTGTGCACTTGATTGCTTGCGGTGCGGCGACACGCCCGCGCCCACGCGCATGACCACATACGATCACCCTGGCCGCCATTCAGTTTGCGGATGCCCCTATTGAAGCGGATATTGTCGGGCGCCACCTCTTAGTGTCCGTCCAGGAAGTCTGGCGGGGACGGACGGTCGAACAGGGGATTTCGGGTCGTGACACGCGCCAGGGACGAGAAGCCCGCGGATGCGGCGGATGATCCCGCCGAACCAGACGACGCCGAGATACTGCGCAACGAGTTGCTGTTCGTGATGAGCGAGGAGCTCGACAAGGCCCGCCTGTATGTTCAGCGCGGCCGGCGATTTGCGCACCTGGATAGCGTCGTGCTCAAGGATATGTGGGTGGAGACACTCGGCAGGCTGCCCCCCAACCCGATCGATCCGGATCTCCGTTTGGCGTTGGATGATACCGGGGCAGAGCTTCAGCTCAGGGGCGAAGAACTGCCGGTGGAGCGCGCGCAGGCTGAGATAGCGGCGTTCACGCGCAGCATCGATGCCTGGGTGACCGAAGGGATCAAGGCCGACCCGGAGGCGTGGGATCGTCACAATGCCGAATTGGCGCGGGACATTCGTCGATTCATTCAGGAGAAAAAGCGGGGGAATTGAGGTGGCTGTCGTTGCATGACCGTTACCATCCACGTGCGGTGGTCGCGGCAAAGCAAGTCATCAAGCGGACACAGAGTTTCACCGACTCCCACAGCGCGGCGGTTGGCCGCAACCAAAACAGGCACGACGTATAGCGTCGCCATCGACCTGCCGCCGATTCAGGTGGCCGAACCGATGAACCCGTCGCCTTTTCGTCAAGGTGCTGGTGCGAAGGAAGCAAGGAATATTTGGCCGCCGATGAACGCCGATGACACCGAACTGGGCCGTCTGACGGGGCCAATCATCGGCAGTGCCCTGACTGTCTCCAATACTCTTGGAGCCGGATTTCTTGAGAAGGTGTTATTGTCGTATCAGCGGAAATTCTTTGCGGGGCGCGGTGATTCGTCAGTGCTGTTCAACGCTCTCCATAACGCCCCACATGGATAGAGCATCGTGTCCGGCAACCCGCGCACGGAAATCGCGTGCCTCGTTCGGTTCCTGCGCGTTACCGGCCCATTTGCGTTCATTTGCGGTCAAAAGCCTGGCTTACTGGCGGAGCGGCCCTCGCGTAGTCAGCCTCCGGCTCACCGTCCGGTCCCTGGGACAAGCGAAGAAGATTGAACCGCAAATGAACGCAAATGGGTCCGTGCCGAACCGACCTTCCGAGCTAAACCTCGGCTTCGCCCTGGCAAAGTCATGCGTAACTTGCGAGCGTTGAACAGCCCTGCAGCAACGGCGCTTCGCGCGGATACACTGGCTGACTTCGCGCGATGCGCTATGAATTCTTCTGATACTTCTCTGTGAAACTCTGTGTGCACTCACCGATAGCTCTGTGTCCAATTGATTGCTTAGAACCGCGCACCTGCCCCCTCCACACCATGAACCTCGGGTAATTTTGATGGCTGTGGGCGAGTTTGCGGCCCACCGACGCCGTCCTTCCGGTACAAACTCGTCCGTAGGGCTTCGCGCATCGGAGGTAAGTGAGCGATTACCTCAAAGCACCAACTGGGTCTGGATCACCCGCGCGACGAGTTTGCCCTCGTGCGTGGTGATCCGCGTCTGCCAGACCTGGGTGCGGCGGCCGCGATGCACCGGCGTTGCCGTGCCGATCACGGTGCTGCCGGCCGGCGCGGGGCCGATGAAGTTTGTCTTGCTCTCGATCGTCGTCGTGCCGGCGCCCTGCGGAAGGTTGGCGAGTGTGCCCAGCGCACCCAGCGTGTCGGCAAACGCCATCACCGCCCCGCCATGCAGCACGGCGGGATTGGTGCACAACTCCGGGCGCACTTGCATCTCGGCGACGACCCGATCGGTCGCGATTTCCGTCACGCGGATGCCGAGAAGCTCGGCGAACGGCAACTGGTGCACGAACTCGCTCATTCCGGGCGGGAGAGTGGCCCATCGGCCGGTGGTGCGGCAAGGTAAGTTCGGCGATGGCACCCTGATCGTCATTCCACCGGCCAGCGGTCCGGCGTGCCGGCAGCGCGCGGTTCGGCCTACTTGGTTTGCGGGAGGTGACAGATGCGGCAGCTTCTGGCTTGTGTGCCATCCCGCGCAGGCCGGCAGGAAGGGAAAGCGTCGATGAGCGTCGTGACGGTAGAACAGAAGGGACTGATCTCGATCGTCCGGATCAACCGGCCGGAGAAGCTCAACGCCATCTCCAGTGGCGTTGCGGTGGCGCTGCAGCAAGCATTCCAGGCGTTTGAAGCGTCCGACCAACGCGTGGCGATCCTGAGCGCGGTGGGCGATCGCGCGTTCACCTCGGGCGCCGACGTGACCGATCTGCCCGAGTTGTGGCGCGCGATCCCTGGCGTCGGCTTTCGCACCGACAAGCCGGTGATCGCCGCGACCTCGGGCTGGTGCGTGGGCGGTGGTGTGGTGATGGTGATGATGTGCGACCTGATGGTGTCGACCGAGGACACCGTTTTCTACTACCCGGAGGCGAAGCTGGGCGTGACCGCCGGGATGATCAGTTCGCTGGTGTCGCGCATGCCGCACAAGCTGGCGATGGAGATGATGCTGCTGGCGTCCAAGGTGTCGGCACGCCGGGCCTACGAGGTGGGCTTCGTCAACCGCGTGGTGCCGAACGGCCAGCACGAAGCCGAGGCGCTGGCGATGGCGGAGGAGTTGTTGGACTCCGCGCCGCTGGTGATCGGCGCGCTGAAGCGGTTGGTCAGCGAGGTGCTGCCAGTGGGACCGATCGAGCGGATGGTGGCGACCAGCCAGACGATCGGGCGGGTGCGGGCCAGCGAGGACATGCAGGAGGGGATCCGCGCCTACAAGGAGCGGCGCAAGCCGCGCTTTACCGGACGCTGATCTTGCCGAGCCGGGGATCTTGCCGAGCCGGGGATCTTGCCGAGCCGGGGATCTTGCCGAACTGGGGATCTTGCCGAGCAGGGCGCTGCGAGCGGAGCACATCTCCGCCGCTGATCGGCGATTGAAGGGGTGGCCGACGAGGATCGGCTCGGGGGCTGGCCATGACGGATGGAGGGTCGTTCCTTTCGCCGTCCGGTATACCCAATGCTGGCCGGAATCTGTGCCCTGCCGCATGCCCGAAAGCAAGGATCACCACAGAGACACGGAGGCACAGAGTAGAAAAGCCAAGTGATCAACTTGATATTCTTCTCCGTGTCTCTGTGCCTCTGTGGTGATCCTTTATTGCAAATGGTTATCAAAGACACGGATTCTCCCGAGCGAATGGTATACTGCACCCTAGCCAGGCCCTTATCCTTACGCCTATGGGCCTGACCGGCCGCGTTGCCACTTTGACACGTGCGTCTGCCGGATCGATCCTGTGTCGTGGAGAAGAGCGGGGTCGTGGCGAAGAGCGGGACGGGAATGCGGGACGCAGCGGCTACCTCGAAGTCGCGCATCGCGGCGCCCTGGCAGGTGACGCTGTGGGCCATGGTGGCGGTGCAGATCGTCATGAGCCTGTCGTTCTCGGTCCTGTCGCCGGTGATGCCGCTGTTCCTGCCGGACCTGGGCGTAACTGATCGCAGCAGCGTGGACCTGTGGGCCGGCATCCTGGCCTCGGTCACGTCGTTCATCGGCGTGTTCTCCGCCCCTGTCTGGGGCCGCCTGGCGGACAGCTATGGCCGCAAGCTGATGGTGCTGCGGTCCTGCTTCGGGATCGCCGTGTTCACCGCCCTGATGGGGGTTTCCGGTTCGGTCTGGCAACTCCTGGCCGTGCGCGCCGGCATGGGCGTGGTCGCCGGCTACAACGCCTCGGCGATCGCCCTGGTGGCCAGCCAGACGCCTGAGCAGCGGTTGGGGTATGCGCTGGGCTGGCTGTCGAGCGGCAACCTGCTCGGCACGCTGATCGGCCCGGTGATCGGCGGCGCGATCGCGGACCTGACGGGCAGCTACCGCATGCCGTTCTATTGCGCGGGCGCCGGCTGCTTTGCCGCTTTCGTGCTGTGCTGGATCATTGTGCCCGAGCGTTTCGCGCGCCCGACCGAGACCCGCCGCGCTGCGTCCTTCGCCACCATGTTCGGCGTGCTGATCCGCTCCGGCGGGTTGCTGCCGCTGTTCCTGGTGCTGATGCTGGCGCAGTTCGGCACCCGCGCGGTGGAGCCGGTGGTGACGCTGTATGTGCGGGACATGCTGGGGTCGGTGCCGAACATTGCCACCCTGGGTGGCATCGCTTTCGCGATCACCGGGCTGGCAGGGATCGCCGCGGTGCCGGTGCTGGGCAAGCGCAGCGATCGGATCGGCTACCGGCGCACGCTGATGATCAGCCTGGCCGGGGCGGCGCTGTTTACCCTGCCGCAGGCGCTGTCGCTGGGCTACGGGGCGTTCGTCGCGGAGCGGTTCGGGCTTGGGCTGTTCGTGGGCGGCATCCTGCCGGCGGCGAATGCGCTGGTGGGGCGGCTGGCGGTGGCGTCGCACCGGGGGTTCGTGTTTGGGCTGACGGCGTCGGCGACGTTCCTCGGCAACTCGCTGGGGCCGTTCACCGGCGGGGCGGTTGCCGCGACGTTTGGGATCCAGTGGGTGTTCGTGGTGACGGCGGCGCTGCTGCTGGCGAATTTGGTGTGGGTGTGGCTGACGGTGCCTGAGCCGGGTGCGGCGGTGGTCGTTGCCGGCGGGTTAGGCGGCGGCACGGCGGTGCTCGGGACGACTTGGCTGTAGCTGCGCACAGCGCCGATAGGTCTTACGCTGGTTCGTACCATTTGGCGGCGAGGTTGGCCGGTCGCGCCCAAAATGGCGCCCTGACAATGTTAGCTGGCGTTGATCAGATAGTTAGTGTATCTTGCATTCAATGCCAAGTCCGTTTTCAACTGGAGTCTGATCATGTCACCCCTCGAACTCGAACTCGCCTACCGCGCCGCGCTGCGCGCGGCACCGGACTTCCGCTTCGGCCACGATCAACTGGTCCACCTGCTGAGCGCCCTGCCGCCACCGCCGGCCGATGCGCCGGTCGCCTTTCGCCATCGCCACATCCGGGGGATCATCCAGGAAGTCCGCGCGCTCGATCCGGTCAATGCGCTGGAGGCCGCGCTTGTCTCGCAAATCATCGCCTTCCGTCACGCGGCTGCGGACTCGGCTCGCCGCTCCCTCGATCCGACGCTGTCGGTGCACGATATGGCGCGGCTGTTTCGCTGCATGGCGATGCTGGAGCGGTCCGTCAGGAAGATAGAGCGCTCGCTGAAAAGGCAGCAGGCGGGACGGGTGCCGGTACGCCAGGCTCTCGGGGATCAGGTCCCCGGGGCTCAGGCGCCGGGAGGCCAGGCGCCGGGGGGCCAGGCGTCGGCGCCGGTCGAGTTCGACGTGGAAGCGCTGGATGCGGCCTGGCGCGGCATGTACAGCCGGGTGGCTGACCCGGTGCTTAAATCCGGCGAGTTGCGATCCCCCAGTGGCGCGGGGGTTGACGCAGCCCCGACCGCGCCGCCGCCCGTCACGTTGCAGCCCGCGCCGGTTGCCGTCCCCGCCGAGCAGGCGAAATTCACCCTGTGCGGGCAGCGGATCGACCTGGTGAAGCTTGCGACCATCCCGGCGGCGGGGGCGGCGTGATCATGTGCGATCAGGGAGCCTCGGCGGGACACACCGCCTTCGCCGGGCCAAAGCTCCCGGATACGCCCGTGGGCACGACGCCTGCCGGCACGCCCCCGGATACGCCGCCGGGTACTCCCCTGGGCACGTCGGCGATGCGGCCGGAGCGGGGAACCGGCCCGCTGCGAAACGGCAACCCGCGGGGCAATCCGAACCTGGCGCCGCGTTGCGGGGCGCGGCGGCGGCGTGGCGGCGTGTGCCGCGCACCGGCGATGCCGAACGGGCGCTGCCGGATCCACGGCGGGAAGAGCACCGGACCGCGGACGCAGGAGGGGATGGCGCGGATGGCCGCCGCGCACACGACGCACGGGCGGCACAGCGCGTCCGGCGCGCCGAAGCGAGCGATGCGGCAGTTTTTCCGGGCGGCGATCGCGCGGGCTGCATTGTTGGCGGAGGCGACGCGGCTGCTGGCGTATCTGCCGCCGGAGATGGCGGCGCGGCTGCTGGCGTATCTGCCGCCGGAGATGGCGGCGCGGCTGGACGAGTATCCGCCAGAACTGAGCGTACCGACGCATCCGTGGCATGTGGCGTATGAAGCCGCGGCGAGGTTGGCCGTCGGGTCAACCGCCCGTGGGCAGTTCACTGGCAATGTGGCGGAGTGCGCCGGTCCGCGGCGTGGGGCTGGTGGCAGGCGAGCAGGGCCGGAGGCTCGGCTGGCGCCGGCGTGGCGCGACGCCGAGCGGGCTGCTGTGTTGGCCGAGGTCGCCGCGCGTGCGCCATGGCGAGCGGCGATCGCGTTTGCCCAGGCGGCAAAGCGGGCCGCGCGCGAGGCACCGGCACGGTTCGCGGCGGCCAAGGTGCGCGGGCCGCGTTCCGATCCCATGGAACGTGAGACCGCCGCGGCCGTGGCGGAATTGCGCGTTGACGCTGCTCAACGAGTGGACGGACCGGCGGCCAACGGGTCCGCGGGGGCACCTCGGCCGGCGCTGGAATCGCGGTTGGTTGAGCTCGACCTTTTGTACCGTGAGCGCGCGCTGCGGGTGGCCGGATTGCGCCCCGGTTGCAACGGGCAGCCGGTGGTCGAGCGGTTGCCGGACGCGGTTTCCACGTGGTGCGATGTCAACCCAGTGAAACGTGAGGCCAGGGGCGGACCGAGCCTGGCCGGGCAGCCGATGGGCGTTTGGTCGCCGGACACGGTTCCCGCTTCGTGCGACATCAACCCATTGAAACGTGAGGCTGGGGGCGGACCGTGCATGGCCGGGCAGCCGATGGGCGTTTGGTCGCCGGACACGGTTCCCGCTTCGTGCGATATCGACCCATTGAAACGTGAGGCCGGGGGCGGACCGAGCCTGACCGGGCAGCCGGCAGGCGCGTGGGCGCCGGACGGGGTTTCCACGCGGTGCGACATCGACCCAATGAAACGTAAGGCTGGGGGCTGACTGAGCTTGGCCCAGCCGCCGATGGTCGTGTTGGCGCCAGACGCGGTTTCCACGCGGTGCGAGATCGACCCAGTGAACCGTGAGGCCGAGCGCGGACCGAACCTTGCCCAGTTGCCGGCAGGCGTGTGGGCGCCGGACGGGGTTTCCACGCGGTGCGACATCGACCTATTGAAACGTGAGGCCGAGCGCGAACCGAACCTGGCCCGGCCGCCGGCAGGGGTGTGGTTGCTGGACGCGGTTTCCACGCGGTGCGACATCGACCCATTGAAACGTGAGGCCGAGCGCGGACCGAGCCTGGGCGGGCAGCCGATGGGCGTGTGGTCACCGGACACGGTTTCCACGCTGTGCGAGATCGACCCATTGAAACGTGACGCCGGGGGTGGACCGAGCCTGGGCCGGCCGCCGGCGGGCGTGTGGTCGCCGGACACGGTTTCCACGCGGTGCGACATCGACCCAGTGAAACATGAGGCCGGGGGCGGACCGAGCCTGGCCCGGCTGCCGGCAGACATGTGGGCGCCGGACGCGGTTTCCACGCGGTGCGACATCGACCCATTGAAACGTGAGGCCGGGGGCGGACCGAGCCTGGGCGGGCAGCCGACGGGCGTGTGGGCGCCGGACGGGGTTTCCACGCGGTGCGATATCGACCCATTGAAACGTGAGGCCGGGGGCGGACCGAGCCTGACCCGGCCGCTGGCGGTGGTGTGGGCGCCAGACGGGGTTTCCACGCGGTGCGATATCGACCCATTGAAACGTGAGGCCGGGCGCGAACCGAGCCTGGCCCGGCCGCTGGCGGTGGTGTGGGCGCCAGACGGGGTTTCCACACGGTGCGACATCGACCCATTGAAACATGAGGCCGGGCGCGAACCGAGCCTGGCCCGGCTGCCGGCAGACGTGTGGGCGCCGGACGGGGTTTCCACGCGGTGCGACACCGACCCATTGAAACGTGAGGCCGAGCGCGAACCGAGCCTGGATCAGCTGACCCAGGCGGCCGGATGACGCGAAGCGGCGGATGACGCTTCGCTTATCCGACCTACGGCGGCGGCAGGGATGGTGGTGGGGTTACCTTATCAGGCCGGTCAGCGGGCTGGAGGGGTCGGCGCCCATGCGCCGCGGCATCCGGCCGGCCAGGTAGGCAAGTCGGCCTGCCTCTACGGCCCGCTTCATGGCGCGGGCCATCATCACCGGGTCCTTTGCCATCGCGATCGCCGAGTTCAGCAACACCGCGTCACAGCCGAGTTCCATCGCGATCGCCGCATCGGACGCCGTGCCGACCCCGGCATCGACCAGGAACGGCACCTTCACCTGCTCCATCATCATGCTGAGGATCGCCGGGTTCTGCAGCCCGAGCCCGGAGCCGATCGGGGCGCCGAGCGGCATGATGGCGACGCAGCCCAGTTCCTCCAACCGCTTGGCGGCCAGGGGGTCGTCGGCGCAGTAGACCATCACCTCGAAGCCGTCCTTGATCAGCGCGGCGGCGGCCTCGAACGTGCCGGGCATGTCGGGGTACAGCAGCGGCGGCGGTCCCAGCACCTCGAGCTTGACCAGGTTCCAGCCGCCCGCCTCGCGCGCCAGGCGCAGGGTGCGCACCGCTTCGTTCGCAGTGTGGCAGCCGGCGGTGTTGGGCAGGTAGGTGATCTTCTTCGGATCGACGTGGTCTTGCAGCATCGGCGCCTTGGGATCCGACAGGTTCACCCGGCGGACCGCCACGGTGACGATCTCGGCGCCGCTCGCCTCGATCGCGGCGGCGGTTTCTTCCAGGTCCTTGTATTTGCCGGTGCCGACGATCAGCCGCGAGCGGAAGCGCCGCCCCGCCACGGTCCAGGTGTCGTCGGCCCGCGTGTCGTCAGCTTGTATTATCCCGTCCATCATCAGCCTCCACCGATGAAGTGTACGATCTCGATCGCGTCGCCGCTGGCCAGCCATGTCTCGGCATACATTGAGCGCGGCACAATCGCCTCGTTGCGCTCCACCGCGACCTTGCGCCGGTCGAGCCCGAGGGTCCGCAGCAGATCGTCGACGCTCGGCGTTCCGTCGAAGCTGCGGGCTTCACCGTTCAGGGTCAGGCTCACACAGGTCTGCATGGCGAGAAGTATGGGACGGCGCCGGCGCACCGGCAAGGAAGCCCCATCCGATCGCGCGATCGCCCGGTGTGTCGCGGGCGACGGCAGATCAGCGCTCGGCCTCGTCGGTGTCGGGCTCGACCTCGATGTCGGGACCGATGGGATCGTCGGCGTCCTCAAGGTCGGAGGCGTCTTCCAGCACGTCCTCTTCCGCCTCGTCCGCGACGCCTTCGACCTCGACCAGATCGGCGTCGTCCGCCCCTGCCGCGGGCACGGGCTTTTTGATCGGCCTCTGGTCGGACACGTTGCCGCCTGGGCGGCGCAGGCGGGGCTGCTCGACCGGCTGCTCGGTGCCGCATTTCGGGCAGAGCGCGGGGGCCTTTCCCAGGTCGTAGAAGCGGGTGTTGCAGGCGACGCAAACACGTTTGGAGCCGAGTTCGATGTTCGCCATTTGGTGGCCTCGTGTGGACATCCGGCGGGTGCGCCCCGCGCGAGCGGGCGGCCATGCCATCGGTCGCGCGTGGTGTCAATTCGCCATGTCGGGTCGTCGAGTTCTGGCAAGATCCGTATGGGAAACCGCTCCGGCGGAGGTCAGAGTTGCCGCCGCTATTCCCGGCTTCGTTGCTTTCGTCCCGGCCGGGCGAACCTGATCCAGAAGTGTGCCGCGGATCATGGACATTTCCCGAGAAGTGTGTATCATACACACGTGAAGAGTGCGGACATCATCAAGGAGCTAAAGGCGGCCGGATGGATGCTGGATCGCATCCGAGGTTCGCACCACGCGTTCAAGCATCCGATGCGGCCCGGCATCGTGGTGGTGCCGCATCCGAAGAAGGATTTGGGCACCGGGTTGCTTGCCGCGATCCGCAAGCAAGCCGGATTATAGGAACTGGAAATGCGCTATCCGATCGCCATCGAAATCGGCACTGAGACGACGGCATATGGCGTCGTGGTGCCCGACCTGCCCGGTTGTTTCTCGGCCGGGGACACACTCGACGAAGCGGTCACGGCGGCCGAGGAGGCGGCTACGGCATGGATCGACGCCACGCTCGATGCAGGCGGCGCGGTCCCTGCGCCGTCCTCGATCGAGGCGGTACGCGGGCGTCCGGAGTATGAGGGATGGGCGTTCGGCGTCGTTGCCGTGGACCCCGCCGCGCTCGATAGCACCGTCGAGCGGGTGAACATTACGCTGCCGCGCCGGGTTTTGCTGCGTCTCGATGCCCAGGCGCGTGCCGCTGGCGAAAGCCGTTCCGGCTATATCGCGCATCTGACGATCGAAGGACGTGGCGAGCGGTAGCCGTGCGAGGATCCGTTTCCCTGGCTTCACGTTTTCCGCAGGCTACATGCGTGTGGAACTTGGCGGTGCAGCATGCTCCTGATCGTCTGGTTGGGCATATTGGCGCGGAGCCGGCGAGCATCCTTTGTTCTGCGTATCGTGAACTTCGTTGCGCATGTGCCGCTCACGCGCGGTCGCCCCGGTCGTTGGTCCACGGCCACCCTCGTGGCGAGGCTCACGTGTCACACCGGGGTCAACCGCACCACCGGAATCGGTCGCGTCGTGCGCTGCTGGTACGCCTCATACGGTGGATAAATCGTCACCAGACGCGGCCAGAGCGCTGCCTTCTCCTGCTCGTTCACCACACGCGCCGCCGCGGCAAATCGCCGGCGGCCGATCTGCACCTCAGCCGCCGAATCGGCAACGAGATTGAAGTACCACCCGGGATGCTGCGGCGCGCCGCCCTGCGAGGCGACGATGACAAGATCATCGCCGTCCGCCAGAAACAGCAGCGGCACGGTGCGGCGCTGTCCCGATTTGCGGCCCTGCGTCGTCAGCAGGCAGACCGGAGCGCCGGATGGAAAGCGGCCCATCCACCTGCCGCCGCTCACCCGATAGACCCAGGTGTTCAACGCACTGACGGTCCGCATCATGAACTTCCGCATTGGGCCCTAGAACCGTTCTTCGCCACACGACCGAAACGCATCCGGAAAGTCGCGATACAGCCCGAATACCGCGTTCTGCACCAACGAGTTGACGCCGAAATGAAACCCCTCGGTCGGCTCCCGCCGTCCGGCTACCTGCTGGAACGCCGCGTCAAGCTGCGCAAGGTCCTTCACCTCGATCATCAGGTGGAACTCGCCGAAGCCGGGCGGTGCCAACCCCAGCTTGCGCCGGGTCAGCCGCCAGCCCTCGATCAGTCCGGCGCCGCGCAGGTGGCCCAGATACGCGGCCACCTGTTCGGCGAACGCGACATCGCTCATGCCAGGCTTCAGGTCGCACCAGACGTGATAGATGTCCAAGCCGTGGATTTCCAAGCCGCTGGGCGCTCAGGCCGCGGCACGCTGCCCGAACAGCGCGTCCAGCCTCGCAGGCTGGATCGTCTCGGCGTAGGCCGCCAGCATGTCGGGCGTCGCCACCTCGAGCATCAAGCGGTTCTCGATCCAGAACTCGAAGATATGGAACACCGGCGGCTTGCCGGGGGCGCCGCGGCCGAACACCTTGGTGCGCCAGCCCTCGCGGTCGCCGATCCGCTGCACCGCGGCGCGATCGACCGGCACCGACATCAGCAGGTGGAACGGGTAGGCTGCCGGAGCCGTTGCCTGGCTTGCCTTGACCTGCTCGTCGTCCGCGGTGCCGGCGGTCAGTGCCAGGGTTTCCGGATACACTTCGATCATCGTGCCGTGCGCGTCGCCGCTGACCGCCATGAACGAGTTGGCGATGCTGCCGGGAAACGGATAGGCGCGGCCGTTCATCAGTTCGGCGAGCACGTCCGCGACGTGTTTCGGGTCCTTGGCTGGGATCGAGACGTGATGGATCATTGTCCTGGCTCCTCCTTCAGCGTGCGGCTCAGATGGGACGGCCGAAGCCGGCCGCTTGCTCCGCATCCGGAAGCAGTGCGTAGACCAATCGGCCATGGCTTCTCAATAGGTCAGGAACATCTGCGTGATCTCCGCCGGATCGCCAGTCACGCTCAGCGCCAGCGCCAGCAGGATGCGTGCCTTCTGCGGGGTCAGGTTGTCGGTGATCAGGAACCCGGCCTCTTGCAGCCGCTTGCCAAGGAAGGTCCGCCCCGACCCGGCGCGGGTGCACTGCATCACGACGATGCCTTCGGCGACCGCCTCCTTCATGGCCTCGAAATCGCCGGGCGGCGCGAAGCCGGGCGCGAAGCCGGCCGAGATGATGCCCTTTGCCCCGGCGGCGATGAACGCGCGCACCGCGGTGCCGTCCGCCCCGGCATAAGCCAGCGCGATATCGACCCGCGGCAGCGCCGGCAGCGCGCGGATGTCGAACTCGGTGTCCGGGTAGCAGCGCCGCAGCGGATGGCGGTAGAACGCCACCGCGTCGCCGTCGGCGTGGCCCAGCACTCCGAAATCCGCCGTGCGAAACGTCTGCATGCGCAACGTCGAGGTCTTGCTGACCTCGCGCGCGGCCTGGATCTCGTCGTTCAGCACGACCAACGCGCCGAGTCCGCGCGCCTGCGGACTGGCGGCGACCCGGATCGCATTCACCAGGTTCAGCCCTGCGTCGCTCGACAGCGCGCTCGCCGGACGCTGCGAACCGACCAGGACCACCGGCACGCTCACCTTCAACGTCAGACTGAGCGCGTAGGCGGTTTCCTCCAGCGTCGCGGTGCCGTGACCGATGACGATACCGGCCAGGTCGGCATGCTCGGCCACCAGTTGGTCGCACAGCTTGACCAGCGCCTGCCAGTCGGTGAAGCCGATGGCCGTGCTGGGCACGTTCCGGTAGCGGACGGGAACCACTTCCGCGACCATCGCGGTTTCCGCAAAGCGCGCGAGGATCTCTTCGGCGTGCATCATGCGCCCGTCCGCGCCGTAGTCCTGCAGTTCGAGGGGTCCGACACCCAACGAGGCGATGGTGCCGCCAGTCCCGATGAAGGCGATCTTGGGCTTGCTCACGGCAGCATGATCCCCGCGGCCTCGCCGGTGGCTTCCAGCAGCGGTGGCCGCAGCGCGTGCCAGTCGGTGTCACGTTGATAGGCATCCGCCAGGCGCAGCAGCCGGGCCTCGGCGAACGGCCGCCCGGCGAGTTGCAGGCCGATCGGCAGGCCATTGGCATCGAAGCCGCAGGGAATGCTGATCGCCGGCAGGCCGAGATAGTTGAACGGGCGGGTATTTGCCGACAGCGCCATGAAGCGCAACTCGGTGCCGGGCGGGCCGTTGTCGATGTCGGTCTCCGCCAGGGTCGGCAAGGCGCTGCGGATGGTCGGCGTCGCCAGCACGTCGACCTGGCCGAACACCTCGCCGGCGAAGGCGCGCAGCACCGGGCCGCGCCGGCTGAGCGACTCGACATAATACGGTCCCGGAATGGCGTAGCCGGCATACATCCGCCCGCTGAGGTGCGGCGCGTAATCCTGCGCGCGATGGCGCATCCACTCTGCGTGGATCGTTGCCGCCTCCACCCGCGATACGATGCTGCCGTAGCCGGTCACCGCATCCATCACCGGCAGGGTCAGCCGGATCACTGTGGCGCCGCGGGCGCGCAGCACCTCGGCGGCCAGCTCGATCGATGCCGACACCGCCGGATCGGCGTC
Source organism: uncultured Alphaproteobacteria bacterium (assembly GCA_963826975.1). Classification (GTDB taxonomy): domain Bacteria; phylum Pseudomonadota; class Alphaproteobacteria; order Acetobacterales; family Acetobacteraceae; genus Palsa-883. The sequence continues at coordinate 308,740 of CAWGZJ010000007.1, forward strand.
GTCGAAGAAATAGTTGGTCGGAATGCCGATGCGCATGCCCCGGAGATCGCCGTCCAACGCGCCCTCGTAGTCGGGCACCGGCAGATGCGAGCTGGTGGGGTCCTTGGGATCGCGTCCGGCGATCAGCGACATCACCCGCGCGCAATCACGCGCGGTGCGCGCCAGCGGGCCGACATTGTCGAAGCTGAACGACAACGGCATCGCGCCGTACCGGCTGACGCGGGTTTGCGTGGGCTTCAGGCCGGTGACGCCGCAGGCCGATGCCGGCAGCCGGATCGAGCCGCCGGTGTCGGACCCCAGCGCCGCATAGACGAAGCGCGCCGCGACCGCCGCGCCGGACCCGGACGACGAGCCGCCGGTGATGTAGGGCGGGTTCCACGGATTGTGGCAGTCGCCGAACTCGCGATTGTGTCCGGTCGGGTTCTGCGCGAACTCCGCCATGTTGAGGCCGGCGAAGCTATAGGCGCCGGCCGCCGCCAGCCGCTCGATCGCCGTGGAGGTGATATCGGGCACGAAGTCCTTGCGCAGGCGCGAGCCGCAGGTGCAGCGCTTGCCTTCCTGGTAATACATGTCCTTGTGCGCCAGCGGCACGCCGTGCAGCGGGCCGCACCATTCGTTGGTGTCGCGCGTCGCGTCGGCTGCCCTGGCCGCACGCTCGGCACCCAGGCGATCGACCCAGATCGTCGCGTTCAGCGTTGGATTGACTGCGTCCATACGGTCCCAGCACGCGTTCAGCAGGTCGCGCGAGTTGGCATCGCCGTCGTGGACCGCCTGCGCAGCCTCGACCAGCGTGAGATCGGCGAGCGCCACCATCACGGTGTCTCCCGCATGTCATGCAGCGCCGCTTCGAAGCTGGACGGCTCGTCCTCGAACGTCAGCGTGCCGCGCAGTGCCTCGAATGCGGCAATGGTGTTGACGAGGTCCGCCGCCATCCGCCTTGCCGGCTCGTTCGGCGCGGCGACCCCGTGCCATCGCGCGATTGTCAACTCGGTCTCGGCCAGGAACTGGTCCATAGCAGGCTCCCGTGACGTTTGTGTTGGGACGTTTGTGTCGGGACACATCGCAGCAGAGTGCGCCGATGACCGCAACGCTGAACACGGCACCGTCCGCGGAGATGGTGTTCGAAACCGACGTGCCGGCGCGGTTGGACCGCCTGCCGTGGAGCCGGTTCCACTGGCTGGTGGTGACGGCGCTGGGCATCGCCTGGATCCTGGACGGGCTGGAGGTGACGATCGTCGGGTCGCTGTCCGGCGCACTGTCCGCCAGTCCCGTGCTGCATCTGTCGGGGACCGAGGTCGGCATGACGGCCAGCGCCTATCTGATCGGCGCGGTCGCCGGCGCGCTGGTGTTCGGCTGGCTGACCGATCGGCTTGGGCGCAAGCGGCTGTTCAGCGTCACCGTGCTGATCTACCTGATTGCGACGCTGGCCTGCGGCCTGGCGTGGAATTTCTGGTCGTTCGCGCTGTTCCGGTTGCTGACCGGGGCCGGGATCGGCGGCGAATACGCCGCGGTGAATGCCGCGATCCAGGAGCTGATTCCGGCACGCCGGCGCGGCTTTACCGACCTGGTGATCAACGGCAGTTTCTGGGTCGGCGCGGCGATTGGGGCACTCGGCGCGCTGGTGGTGCTGGACCCGGCCATCATCCCGCCGGAGATCGGCTGGCGTGCCGCCTTTGTGATCGGTGGCGCGCTGGGCTTCATCGTTCTGCTGCTGCGGCGTTTCGTTCCGGAAAGCCCGCGTTGGCTGATGACGCACGGCCAGCCGGAGGAGGCGGCGCGCGTGGTGGCCGAAATCGAGGCACGGGTCGCCGCCGAGACCGGCCGGCCGTTGCCCCCGGTTCCGCCGCAGGCGCTGCGGCTGCGCCGCGATGTGCGGTCCTGGTTCGGCGCGGGCTTGCATGCGCTGCTGCATCTGTATCGACGCCGCACCTTGCTGGGGGTCGCGCTGATGGCGGCCCAGGCGTTCTGCTACAATGCCGTGTTCTTCACTTATGCGTTGATCCTGACACGTTTCTACGGTGTCGCGTCGGCGCGGATCGGGTGGTTCATTTTGCCGTTCGCGTTGGGCAATTTTGCCGGACCGCTGGTGCTCGGCCGGCTGTTCGATACGCTGGGGCGACGGCCGATGATCGTCGCTACGTATGGGCTATCCGGGCTGTTGATGATCGTGACCGGTGCGCTGTTCGCCTCCGGTCTGCTGGACGCGGTGCAGCAGACGGCGGCCTGGACGGTGATCTTTTTCGTTGCCTCGGCCGCGGCGAGTTCGGCGTATCTGACGGTGGGCGAGAGCTTCCCGCTGGAGATGCGGGCGATCGCCATCGCGCTGTTCTATGCCTTTGGCACGGCGGTAGGCGGCGTTGCCGGCCCGACCGTGTTCGGCCTGCTGATCGATACCGGATCACGCGTGTCGATCCTGTGGGGCTATGTGCTGGGTGGCGCGCTGATGCTGGGCGCCGCCGGCGTGGCGGCGAAGCTGGGGATTGCCGCCGAGCGCCGCCCGCTGGAGGATATCGCGCCGCCGCTGTCGTCCGTCGGCGCCTGAGTTCAGTCGTTCTGGTCGGGCACGAGAGGCTGCGCCATAGTGGCGCCCGTGGTGCAAGCAGGGGCAGCCTCCATGCCGGTCGACAAGCAGGCCTATCGGGACGCCATGGCGCGATTTGGCGCGGCGGTGAACGTGATCACCACCGGCGGGTCGGGCGGACGTGCCGGGTTCACCGCGTCGGCGGTGTGCAGCGTGACCGACACGCCGCCGACTTTGCTGGTCTGCGCCAACCGGACGAACGATTCCTATCCGGCTTTCACCGCGAACATGGTGTTGTGCGTGAACACGCTGACCCCGGAGCAGGAGGATCACTCGCCGCTGTTCGCGGGCATGACCGAGCACACGATGGAGGGTCGTTTCGGCGCGGCGACATGGCATACCCTGGTGACGGGCGCGCCGGTGTTGGATGGTGCCGCGGTGGCGTTCGATTGCCGGATCGACAGGATCGTCCAGGTCGGCACGCACGATGTGTTCTTCTGCGCGGTGGAGGCAGTGGAACTCGGCCCGGTGAATGCCAACCTGATCTATTACGCGCGGCGGTACCACTCGCTGGTGCATTCCTGACGGGACGCTCGACCCGGCTGGGGTGGGTGCGCGACGGGCAGGACCGGTGCCGGTTTGGCACAGTGGCGGCATGGCGGTTTGGTAAACCGGCAACGGTTTTTTCCGGTGCGGCTCCGCATCATTCGGGTTTCGGCAATCAGCCGAGTTCAGCTCGATGACACGCAAGGCCATCGACGAAATGATTGACCTACGCTGCCCACCCCCGTCATGGCCGGCCCCTGGGCCAAGCGCCCGAGGACAGGCTCCGGCCGGCCATGACGGGGGTGGTCAAAGCAAACCGAGGGGGCACGACCATGATGGCAGGCTCGCATGTCGTCGTCGGCACGGCCGCCTGGGCCTGGGCCGCGCCGCACCTGGGTCTGCCGTCGCTCGACCCCGCTTCCCTGGCGCTGGCGATCGGGGGCGCCCTGCTGCCCGACATCGATCATCCACAGTCCTGGGTCGGGCGGCGGGTCCGGCTTATTTCCCGGCCGCTTGCCGCCACGGTCGGGCATCGAGGCTTCACCCATTCGCTCCTGGCGGTGGTCGTGTGCTTTCTGGCGCTTCGCTGGCATGGCCTAAGTCGTGCCGTCGTCGACCCGGTGGTCGTCGGCTACCTGTCACACCTCGGCGCCGACCTGTTGACCAGCAGCGGCCTGCGCCTGGCGTGGCCATTGTCCCGACGCTTTGCGATCCCGCTTTGCACGACAGGGTCCGCGGCGGAACCCGTGATCGTGACGGGCCTGGCGATCTGGGTCGGCGTGACTGTTCTGCGGCTGCATCCTTTTTGGGGGCTGTGAACCGTGCCACCTGACCAGCCTGGCGGACCGGCGGCTTTTCTCTGGTCGGGCAGCGCGCTAGGCACTGCCACCGGGTTGCCGGCGCGATGCTACATTTCGCCCGAGATCTTCGCGCTCGAACGGGAGCACATCCTGTTGCGCAACTGGTTCTTCGTCGCCCGGACCGAGGAACTGCCGCATCCCGGCGACTACCGCGCGATCGAGACGGTGGGTGGCCCGGTGCTGCTCACCCGCGACGAAACCGGCGAGTTGCACGCCTTTGCCAACACCTGCCGCCATCGCGGCTGCATCTTGCTGGAGGGGCGTGGCAACAAGCGCAGCGTGGTCTGCCCTTACCACGCCTGGACCTATCGGCTGGATGGCAGGCTGCGCGCCGCGCCGGGAATGCAGGCGGTACCCGGCTTCGTGCTCGACGAATACGGCCTGCTGCCGGTGCGCAAGGCCGTCTGGGAGGGTTGCCTCTTTCTCAATTTCGACGATGCCGCGCCCGATCTGGCCAGCCATCTCGGTGACTTTCCGGCGCTGCTCGCCTCGCACCGCTTCGGCGACATGATCTGCACATGGCGCGATGAGATCGACGTCGCGTGCAACTGGAAACTGCTGCTTGAGAACGCGATGGAGAGCTATCACACCGCCTTCGTGCACGCCGCGACGGTGGGCGCGCAGACCACCGTTACGTTTCCCACGCATGGCGAGTGGCACGCGATCCAGGTGCAGTCGCGCACCTCCATCGCGACGCTTGATCAGTCCGGCGGGCAGTCCGGCGGGCCGCCCTTTCCGCCAATAGCCGGCCTGTCGGACCAGGCACAGCAGGGCGCGTTCTTCACCGTGATTGAGCCGATGACGCAGTTCGCCTGCGCCCAGGACAGCATGTGGTGGCTGGTGGTGCGCCCGGTCGCGGTGGATCGGACCGTGTTGTCACTGGGCGGATGCTTTCCGCGCGACACCGTCGCGCTGCCCGATTTCGCGGCCCGCGCGCAGGCCTATTACCATCGCTGGCGACGCGTCGCCGAGGAAGACGTCGGCATCTTGGAGAAACAGCAACGCGGCCTGCGCTCTCACAGGTACCGGCCTGGCCCGTTGTCATCGCGCGACGATGTGGTGCACGCGATGAACGATTGGATTTGTGCGCGTCTGCCCGCCGAGGAGGTAGGGTGATCGAAATGTTCGCCATGTTGCGTGCGAAGGCCAGTGCAGTCAGTTTGCACGGGCTGCGCGACACTCACGCGACCGACGTTCACCGCGCCGGGCTGCATTCCGGAATCACCTCGGCCAGGCGTCCATCGCGATCACGATGGACGCCTGTAGGCAGGCGATCCTCGGCTTGCAGGAAGACGCCGCCCAGCGTATCGACGCCGCGCTTCGCCGCGTGCTTCCCGACACAGAGGGTGGAGGCGCCGGGGGTGGAGGCGCCGGGGGTGGAGGCGCCGGGGGTGGCAAACGGAGGCGCCGGCCGCCCGTTAGGCCTTGGCCTGAGACAACGATGCCGGGTTAGCACAGTGGTAGTGCAGCGGTTTTGTAAACCGAAGGTCGGGGGTTCAAATCCCTCACCCGGCAGGCCATCCCGGAAAGTGCGAGACAGGGCCTCAACCTTCTGATTTTACTAGACATTCGCGCCGTCTGTGGGCACACATTATGGGCACACAAAACGATGGCAACGATGCGGATGGCGAGCCTCTGGAAAGACCCTCGGACGGGCGTTTGGACCCTGCGACGACGTATCCCGCAGCGTTATCGCGCCGTGGCCGACCAGCGCGGGGAGACGCTGAAGCTGTCCAGCGGCACGGCGGACAGGAAGCTGGCCGAGAGAGCCTTGCCAGGGCTGCTGCAACGGTGGGCCGATCTTGAAGCGCAGTGGGAGCGGCGCCTCAACGTCGTCGCCCTGACCCCCGACAAGGCCCGCGAGATCGCCGCAGGATGGGCCGGGTGGATCGCCGGCGGGGCAAAGCTGGAAACGGCTGGGGTATCGTTTTCCTTCTTCGAGCCGTTGACATGGGCGGTGATGCCCGAAGCCAACGCCAAAGCATGGGAACGTGTGGATCACCACGCTGGCGAGGCCCTTCACCTGGCCGGGATCAGCGTTACGCCCGAAACCTGGACGGTGCTGACGGACGTGATGTTCGACGTGGTTTTCAGCGCATACATCCAGAAGGATGAAGACGAACAAAGGGTCCGCCGGCCAGATCTTTTTGTCGGCCCTCTGGCACAGACCAGGCAACGTTTACCAGCCGTCGCTGATGCTCCGCCTATCAGTGATAATTCTACGCCAGTGGTGTCATTGCGCGGTCTGTTTGACGCATGGAAAGCCACGGCCGTCGTTAAGCCACGGACGGTCACGGAGACAGATTACGCCGTGAAGGCTCTCGCCGCGTTCGTCGGACATGACGATGCCGCGAAGGTCACGCGCCCCGAGCTCGCCCGATGGCGCGATGCGATGCTGGCCGACGGATGCACGAACAATACCTGGAACAACCGCCTTTCGATGCTTCGCCAAGTCCTTGCCTTCGCAACATCAGAGGGTCAGATCAAAACCAATCCGGCAGATGGCCTACGCCTACGGAAAAGCCGTCAGCAGTCACCCTTGCCATACACCGACGACGACGCCGCGAAGATCCTACTTGCTGCCCGTCAGGAAACCCGACCTTCTCTGCGGTGGTCGCACTGGGTGATGGCGTTCTCTGGTATGCGGGCGGGCGAGGTGTTGCAGTTACTTGGCGGGGACGTGCGACAGGAAGGGGACCTCTGGTGCATCGACGTGAACGAAGCGACGGAAGGCAAGAGCGTGAAAACTGGACATCGTCGGATCGTGCCCATCCACCCGGCCCTGATCAGGGAGGGATTTGTTGCGTTCGCGCAGACCATCGCGACCGATGCGCCGTTATTCCCAGACAAGAAGGTTGATCCCCACGGCAACCGAGGCGGTAGGGCGTGGCAGGTTATCGGCCGGTGGGTGCGGGAGACAGTCAGGTTCACAGATCCATTGAAGGCACCCGATCATAGTTGGCGGCACCGGATGGAGGATGAGCTAAGGGCCGTTGAAGTCCCCGAGGACGCTCGCGACGCCATCCTGGGTCACACCAGGAAGACAACAGGGCGGCAATACGGCGTGCGGGGCGAGGCCCTGACGCGGCTGCACCGCTACCTGTCGTTGGTGCCTGTGCCGGCTGGGGTGGCCAGACCCGCCGGCATGTGATTTGACCATCTTGGCATTGAACGGGCCGTCCGGGCGTGAACCGCCGGATTCGACCCGTAGCGAGACCTTCGCAGCCCCCGCCAGACCGGCAGAGATTGGCTGGAAGCAGACAGTCTGCTCTCCCTAACCAGATTGCAAAAATTTTAGGGCAGATATTGGGATCAGTGCGTGGTCGGCGGTCTTGGCGGCATCTTCAAAATTGTCAGCTCCTGTCACAGCAACGCCAAAAACTCTTCCCTTTTCATCCAATGCCGGTCCGCCGCTTGTTCCAGCTATGATGTTTTGCGACACCCGAATTCGCCTGATCCCGGATTTCATGATTGAACCCGTTATCTTCCCTTCGGTGATTGTAATCTCATGTCCAGGCGCAAAGGTCGGCCATCCGACAAGTTGGAGCGAGAATCCATGGTTTCCACTGGTAGTTTGCGATACCTCTAGGGACTCATACTCGCCTTCCGGGATGTCAGCCGACAGCACTGCGAGGTCCACCGTGTCCTCGAAGCATTTGACCTTAAACGGATAGTATTTTCCGGGGTTGCCGGGCCTTAAAAGGCCCCTCATTCCTGAATGTTCTTTGCCATCGGTTCGTACGCAATGACTGCAGGTGACCCACCCAACGCCTTTTAAATGGAACGCCGTGCCTTGAAGTGTGTCGATCGTATGGTCAGGATATTTGCTGATATCAAATTCGATAACCCAAACTGACTTTCTGAGATGTTCAACAAATATCTCAGACGCGGTTGCTGGAATACCCATCTTGTTTTTGGCAAGATTGTTAAACCTTCTCGCAAGATTGGCATAGACGCTGTCGCGCTGGCCTCGGACGTATGCTACGTGCTCGATCCGACCACGTACAGACATTCTCTATGTGGGGAGCTGGCCGACGCGGATTAAATGATCGCCGGTATTTCTCCTCGAACACTTTTTGGACTTCCTCAGTGCCGAGCCTTTCCCAGTTATAAAGCGTCGCGCGAATGTTACGAATAAATCGCCTGTCGACATTCATCTTCCTGTTGACGACCACACCAGCAACCTCTTGGCGGCGCGATTTCGTGAGCAATCTAGTTTTGTCGCCGTTCACGGAGAACCCGGAGTTGCTGATAATTTCGGTGACGCTATTGCTCAGGGAGAGAGCCGTAACGCCGCCGACTTCGGCGAGAGTTGCTATCTCTTTTGGAAAGCGCTTCTGGGTCGTGGAAATCGTCATATCGTCAGCGTATCTAGTGTACGTGCAGCGGTGTTTTTTTGCCAGCCGCAAGAGTTCGTTGTCCATCTTCCAGCAGAGTAGGTTGGAAAGTACCGGCGAGGAAGGCGCTCCTTGGGGCAGGCTTCCGGTTTTGCAGCAGATCTGAGCGAGAAATGTGGCGGTGGAGGTGTCGAAATGAAACACCTTTTCGAAGAGCCCTATCACCCTCCCAATATGAATGGAGTTGAAGAAGTCCTTAAGATCGAATTTAAGGAGATATGTTTTGCCCAGATGGTGCTTGCCATTAGTGACAATGCTCCGATCCTTTGCAAACCCATGGACGCAGACACGCGTACATACACGGCATAAAGATATTTGGTCAGATTGCGCTGAATTTCCTTTAGGCGACTGACAGGAGCAGAAATTGTACCAGGCAATCCGCTTCGCTTTTTGATCTGGAACTCATTATAGGGCCTGGGATGGCGGTAGACATAAAACGCGATGCGCTGGTGCGTCACATTCAGCAGTCGGGCTAGGTGAGCTCTGGACTGTAGCGTCCTGAAATCGTCTGCTAGTTCTTGCGTGTCAGGAGCCGACTTTTCGTTCATTTCTAAATTCCGGCAGTAGCCCGACCCTGCGTATTCTCATTCCAGATCATAGTGATCGAGCCATAGTCATCACCCATCATGCATCAATAGTCATCGGCGGTGGTGCCTCTGCGCGCACCGTTTGAGCAGCGTTGCAGTTTCGACAACGCGAATAGCAATCCCGCAGGGTCGGGATCGTAACCATAGTACAGATACCGCAGAGCCGCAAGGGGTTCAGACTACGAACTCTCGTGCTGTTCGACGGAGACCCTTTGGCTGAAGTTCGGGCGGATCGATGTTGGCCTGCATCCCTTCAGTGGGTCTCCCGCGACTAGGCTGCGGAAACGTTTCATCGAGATCAACCTGTCGGCGCTGACATCGCCTCGGATAAGCTCAGGCCCATTTGCGCTCCCTATTGTCGGGCGAGTTCTCATAGTGATAACCTGTAGACAGCTGGGAGTCCACCCGGCGGGGACCGAGAATGCCTGACGGCATGAGCCTTGCGTCGGCCGGTATCTATACGGTCTCTGAGACCGCCGAACTGATCGGCGTGTCGCAACGGCGTGTGCGTGGCTGGATTACGGGCTACGGGAGCACGCGGATGCCTCCGCTAATCGAGAATGAGTTAGGGTGGGTAGGCAATCGGGTGGCGTTCAGCTTTACCAATCTGATGGAGATGAAGTTCGTCGCTTTTTTGAGAATGCCGGGATCAAACTCGGTCATATTCGTGCGATTATCTGAGCGAGATTCGCGTTGCGCTCGACCATCGGCATCCATTCGCGAGCAAGACGGTGTTTCGGACTGATCGCAGAAAGATCGTCGCCGAGATAGCGAAGAAGCGTACCGGCAAACTCATTTACGACTTGAAGACCAAGAATTACGAGATGAGAACGGTCATGCTCGATACCCTCATGGATGACGTGCACTATGATGCGGACGGCATGGCGCGCTGGTGGTATCCCCGTCAGCACGCCGCCCCCAACGTGTTTGTTCATCCCAAGATAGCCTTTGGGCGCCCAGTTCTCCGAGATAGCAATATACCTACACGTACGATAGCAGGAAGCGGTCAAGGCAGAGGGCGACGTAAGTACCGTCGCGCAATGGTATGACCTCTCGCAGAAACAGGTGCGCGAAGCGGTTAAGTTTGAAACCATCCTGCGTCCGGCGGTTTGAAAATCGCATTTGACGAGCATGTGCCGGTCGGGCTTGTCAGGGTGTTCAGTCCTTGGCTGGCGAGCGAAGGATGCGGGAGACCGTCGGGGCGACTGATCGGGGGATGGTTGGAGGCCTTGAGATAGTCAGCGCAAGGACTTACGCGCCGGACAAGTCTGATGGTGACTTTGTCCAAACAACGACGTCCCCTGGCTCGAAAGATCTGCTCGCAACGGCGGCAAAGCAATCTTGGCGACAGCCGAATGCTGGGGTTGCCATGAGTTTTCTGGCGATACAGCGGCTTGGGCTAATTGCGATATATTTGAACGGCGGTGGAATAATTGGAATTTTTTCCGCAAGTCGGCACTACTGCTCTGGCACTGGAAGATAATTATTGAGGCTATCAAAAACGCAAAACCCGGCGATGTGTACCGAGTGCCAGCGACATACACTGAGCCGGGAAGAGTTCATTGTATCTATTCGGCTGGACAGCAAGAGCTACTGCAAGACGACGTTCACGCTGCGTCAGTGCGCACTAAAGCTGGGCGCAGACGCCGAATCGAGACCACGAAACAGACCGCGAGGCCCGAGATCAAGAAGCAAGGAAGGTTGCCAATATGATACGGCGTCTTTCCTATCCCGCCGCTTACCTGCGTCAAAGGGACAACCCCGAATAACTACACATTCGAGGTAAACCAAATGCTCAGCGTAATGCCGGAATTACCCCTCCTGAATGATCGGAACCCGCTCGAACAACCGAACAGTGTTCATCATGGGCAACCGGACGGACAGAGACAGGCCACGAGCAGAGGCGGGTGACAGAGAAAGAACGGCTGGGAATGGCCAGTTGGACAGTCTGACCGCGCCTATTTCCTCATCTGGCGCATACGAACGCGCCGACACGAAATCTCATGAACAAGACCAGCTCGATTTCTGAGACGAACATATCATAAACAGACACGAACTTCGTTATTGCTGCACCATTCCCATAAACAAGACTCCGATTTACCGATGAATTAACATGACGACTTAGCGGGCTTCCGGTAGCGTCACCTGGCTCGGATTTGTTGAGTGCTGGGTCCCCAGATCAGGCAATGAAACCGATGACCGAACAATCAACGCAGATATCGGACGCCGATCGCACTGAATTGGCTCAATTAGGTCAACGTCTCATCGACCTTCTCAGTCTTCACGTCATCACCGGTGCGAATGACCAGGGGGTGCCTTATGCCTCGGAATTGGTGGACTTTTCCACAGATCGACAGATCCTTAATTACACCCTGCGACGCGGCGGGGACCTTCTGCGACGTCTGTTTCCCGAAGAACCCCCAATCGCCTGATCGTCCCAACCTCGGACTGACACACAGCGACCCTCGGGGGTGACTCGGGGCTGTTTCGTTGTTCCTGGCATGTGATCCGGTGCTAGGATGTCACCGAGCCGCCGATCGGCTGAAGCCACGATAACCGAAATCGGCCTGTTAATCGCCCAACTGACACGAAATTAGGTCCGATGTGGCCCGTTAGTCGAAAAAGTGACGGATATCAGCCAAATGCGACTTTCCATAATTGCCATTATGCGGTACCGAGATGCGTCAAACATCATTTGCTAACAGATGCGAAGACTCTGGACTCGACTGTCCGAATCGTCCTACTGGAACTTTAGACCCTGCCAGAATTCTCGCGTCTCGCAAAAGAGACACGCGATTTCGCCGTTGCTTGCTGGCGATGCAGTCGGCTCTGGCCGTCCGACACGACCCCGCCCTGATCGGGATTCGCCGCGACGATCGGTACCTCGATCACCTCCACCAGCACCCCGTCAGGACGCCGTCAGGCCCTCCCGCGTCGTGGGCACAATCGCACCGGGATAGTGCCGGACGCCGCCAGCGACAGCCAGGTGAAGCATGCGTTGACGTTGGACGGCGGACACGATCGGCACCAACAGCAGATGCGGCGACGCCATCATGAGCGCACCAACTGTGAAGCCGTTGAGACTTGAACGCTGCCTCGAGCCCGGCTTCTGACACCACCATCGGCATGATCTGCCGCTGAATCTGCCGGTTGGATGCCTGGTTTTGTATCATCCATCGAGGATATCAGCCGGTTGAGCCATTGCATGGGATGAGTTTCATGCAATGACCCCCGGTATGGTTCTTTGCCCAGGATGGACGGTGACCCCCGTGAACCACGCGGACAACTTGTGTATCCAAAACCCTTTTCCTGCACTGACATCAAATAGATGAAGTCTGAAAAATAGAGTTCTAGTCTGCAAAGTTTCGACCCCGCTTCGCACTCCCGACACTTATTACTGATACGAACCGCATCTGTGCCCCTGCCAGATTGATTCGTGGTCCGATACCCCGACATCCATCACATTACAACATACCTCCCATGAAATTATTGCAAACTATCACTAAGAGATAGAGATACGTCGATAATGCACTCATAACGCTTGTCTATTTTATCGCTTGACCTAGTTCTGGTAGGCTTCTATACAGTTTTCGCGAGAACATTTTCTTTGACGGGATGCCGTGCCTTCGGTAAACCGTAATCGTTGTTGGTTCGCGCCCATGAAGGCCTTCCACCGACCTTCCCCGGACCCCTTCGTCACCGAAGGCAACTACCCCGGCGGAGCGCGCGGCATGACCCCCACGCAGACTAGACTGGTGCGGTCCACCAGCCTACTTACCGGTATGAACTCCGGACATGGGTGCGAGGGGAACGGGCCTTGGGATAGTTGATCCCTAGAAGCAAAACGCCAAGTGGGCCGCGCAGGATAATCCTCGCAGTAATAGACAATCAGTTATCCCACCCCATCAACGGAGCAGGAGTTGATAAATGGGCAACTTTATATCTATCGCACCAGTCGCCAAGAAGCTTGGCATGACCACTAATAGCGTAAAGAACCTAATCAAGGCAGGTAAGTTGCGAGCGTTTCGTCCCGGCGGAACCAACTACAAGTTCCTTGAGAGTGACGTCGACGCTTTCATGATGTCGTCAGTCATCACACCGCAGGCCGACACTGTGCCGGCGTCGGCGCCATGAATATCCCGCTGCGACTGATCGAAGCCTCCAACCGTCTCCGCCAGATAGATCCAGTCGCGATTTTACATCGGGTAGCTTTGTGGATCACGCGACCACGACATCTGGTGCGAACCGGCATTGGCCTCTGCTACAATACTAAAGGTAGAACAACATTTTGGAGATGACGAATGACTGACTTGATTAACACACAGGAGGCCTGCTCTATTCTAGGATGTCGCCCCGACCATCTGCATAGTCAAGTCAAAGCCAACAGACTGAAGGTATTTCGTCCGAGCAGAGTATATTGGCACCGGAAGGAGGTCGAGGCCATGGCATCTCGCAGCAATGGTGATGGCGGAGCGGCCGAAGTAATCCAAGCGGCCGGTGCAGTGTAATGTTCAACTTCATCGTCCAACTGGACAACATCACGATACCCCCTAACAGGCTCAGGGGCGCTATCAATGAAGACGTGGTGACTGGCCTGATGGAGAGCATCAAGGCGGTTGGGTTGCTGTCACCTATTGTCATCAAGACGGACCAGGATCAGGAAGTCGGGGACGTACATATATCTTGGTGAGCGGACTTCATCGTTTGACGGCGTTCCAACGGCTCGGCAAGACCGAGATTGATGTCACCTACCTGGAGCCGAGTCTGACACCGATGCCGAGATGGCCGAGATCTCCGAGAACCTGCACCGAGCCCGATCTAACCGACCAGGAACGCCGTGCCACATCGCCAAATGGATACGGTTAACGGTGGAGAAGACTGATGGCGCAGATTGCGCCGGCAGTCTTCCAGACGGACGCAAGAAGGGGCCGCAGCATCAAGCTCGTGGCATCAATCAAGCCGTCCGTGAGCTCGGTATCGACCGCACGGAAGCGCAGCGGGCGGTGAAGATCGAAGGTATGCCGGTGGAGGCCCGTGCCGCCGCCGATGCTCCCGGGCTGACGACACAGACGGCTCTCCTTGCCATCGCCAGCGCTCCTGACCGGTGGAGAAGGTGAAGGAACTCGCTGCCGCCAAGACCGCACCACCGACGCCAGCACCGGATCCTGAGCCGAAATTGATATCGAGGACTGGCCCGAAGATGATGGCGACGATGAAAGGTCTGGCCCGTGGGTGAGGGTTAGTGAGCTCTATGCGGAAGCGGACCGTGCCAGTGGTGCGGAACGTAAACGCCTACTGGCTGAAGCTGCTGCGCTCAAGGTGAAGCTGTAGGCACCGACGCCAGCACCGACGCCAGCACCGGAGCCGAGGTTGAGGACGCGGCTGACGATGGCGACGATTGGACACCGGCGGAGCTTCGCTCGCTCGCCGTGCGACGCGAGGTATGGGCTTATCGTCCCCCAGGCAAACGCAAGAGCGTCAGCCCCGAACGGACTTGCTTCTACGACTACTACAGTATGATGAAACGCCGAGCCACCTTGAAGTCTGTTCCGGGATCCATGTCCCACAACATGGCCGACGATGCTGCGATGAAGATTAAGGCGGCAGTGAAACATCTTCAGGCCGCCTGAAGAAGATCGAGGCCAACAGGCTACCCAACGATGACGATGCTAGACTAGCCGCCGAGATCACTAGGCTAACTGAGCGGAACGAAAGGTCTGCTGCCTGCGAAGCCAGGGTGAAGAAACACAACGCCGCCGTCGACGAGGCGGAAGCAGCCTGAACGTCAACGGTCAGCAAGCATAGGCAAAAGAACAAACCCGGGACCTCCCAGTCTCGGGCTTGTAGTCTTTTCATTTCCCAAACCAGATCCGGCCTTGCAAAGTAGTTGCCGGATCGATCAATCAAGGATTACTTCTACATGAATAAGCATTCGAGTGCCAATAGTCAAGCCCTTTCAGCGAATAAGAACGCGAAATTTCCCCAGGTTCAACCAGATCGAATTGTAGACCTAGAGGCACCCCTTCGCGCTAGGCATAGCGACCGGGCCTTATACTTCGCAGCCTGCGTGATCCACGGCAGGTACGAATTGAGCAACTCCACGGCTGAGCTTTCATCCTGGCTGGCGAGAGCCTGCGACCTGGCTAAAATGCACGGGGTTCAATGTCACCGGCTTGCAGAAGTCGATGCTTGACGACGCACTAAACGCACTGTCGGCACACTACGGCGAGACGGTGCGAGCTATCACAGCAACGTCCCTTGCCGCCCCTCGCAGCCGTCTACCCCGCCGTGAGGTGGAGCTCGCCGCCGCCGCCGTCTACAGGGCAGCGGACCCGCGACCCCCTGCATACATGGCGCGCGAAGCAGTCGAGGATGCATTCCTCACCTATGAAGTGCGGCAGGCTCGCTGGACGGCGTGGGATGCTGATGCCTTGCGAGCTACAGCGGACGTGGAGTGCACGCCATGAAGCTGCGGCACCCGTATGACGAATACGACGAATACACCGACGATGACCTTGCTGAGTTCGCCGAGCAGAAGATCCACGGCGGCGCCCCGTTACGTGCTCCACAACCATCAACCTGGACTAGCAGGCTAAAGCCACGGCGCGGGAACGCAACAAAGCGGCAACTCATGGTCGCGGCCATCGCTAAGCGGAGTGCGCAGTCATGAGAGAACTTTCCGCAGAGGCGCGGCGGCTTCATGGCCTCAATGACAACTCAGAATATATTGAAGACCTTTCGGCGCCGGCGACGCCGGACAACGAATATCGACAATGTCATGCATCCCAATCCACCGCAATGGCTGCAGGACGCCCGTTCCCCGACTTCAACGATGATGTGCCGCCAGGTGGCGATCCCCACGACAGCACGCCAGCACCCCCCACTGCGCGCAAGGAACAGCGTCAGACAATCCCGGCATTGGCAAGTCAATGGCTTCTGGCGCGGGATATCAAACCGCGCATGGTGGCTAGCGGATCACTGGTTAAGGGACTGCTTGATGAAGGGGCAATGAGCATTGTAATCGGCCCCCGAAGTCTGGTAAGTCCTTTCTATTGCTCGACATCGGCTTCCACGTCGCCACAGGACGCACATGGCGCGACCGGAAGATTAAGAAGCCGGGAGTCGTGGTGTACCTTGCAGCGGAAGGCGGTATCGGGTTCGTCAACCGCGTCGCTGCAATCCTGAAGCATTACAAATCGGAGGGGAAGAACGTCCCCCTGGTTGTGCTGCCGCGTCCAATCAATCTACTAGACCCCAAAGCGGACCGCGACGTAGTTATCACCATGGTTGACGATGCGGCAAAGGAATTCGCGCAACCCGTTGTCTGGATCATTGTTGACACCCTATCGCGGGTGATGGCCGGCGGGAATAGGAACGGACCCGAAGCTATGACGGGCGTTGTCGGAGTCTGCGATTACATCCGTCATAACTGCGCCGACCGCCCGCATCTAAGTCTCATCCATCATACAGGTAAAAACGCCAGCCGAGGTGCGCGCGGACATAACTCGCTCTTGGGTGCGCTTGATACCGAGATCGAGACGGCCAGAACCGCCGAGGGTGCCGACAAGGCGTTTTCGGCGACAGTCACGAACCAGAGGGACATGTCGTCCGGTGACGTCTTCCAGTGCACGCTGGAAACCGTGACGTTCGGCCATGACGAAGACGGTGACCCGGTGACATCGGCCGTCGTCATCCACAAGGATGTCGGCGACACCAGCGCCGCCCGGAAGACCAAGGGACCGCTGAAAGGTAAGAATCTGGAGATCTTCCGCTCATTGATGAACGTGCTGGCAGCCCCCACCGCCACCCCCGGCCAGACCACCAAAGATGCATGGTGGAAGGAAGCTGTCAGAGACGGAAGCTGCATCGATATCAAGCCAACCGATACTCACGCCGAGCGCAAATCGAAGCGGGCTCCATTACCTAGACAGCTCAGTCCGTTCTCAAGCTGTCTGGCCGGATTAGCTTCGCCGGCGAAGACGTCTTCCTGAACAAGGAAGCCTGAATTCCTCTGTCGTCCTGGCCGTCGGCCCGCTGTCTGCATGTCTGTGGACTATACAGTTCCACAGACAGCGCAGACACCGTCTGCGCGGAGATCGCTTGGCCGGTAAAAAGACAGCCACAGACATCATGCAGACAAAACAGACACCCTCAAAAACAGCCCCACAGACACCCCACAGACGGCCTACAGCCCCCTAGCGAGGACACCGAACTGATGACCAGCACCCGCACACCGCGTCGCTTCCCACGCAAGCCCCGTCCGACCGCAGTCCCCGCACCCAAGCGTGATCCGGTGCCAGCCGCCGCGCCGCTAATGTGGTGGATGCGGACCTGGATACGGATGACGACAATGCAGCAACCATGCAGCCTGGTATCGTTTCTTCCCTGCCGACTTCCATATCAAAGGAATAATGCAGATTGTCCAGACTTTTTGCTTGACGTGGTTCTCATTCTGTTCTATACCTAGTGAACGATGCCATTTCAGGTTGAATTTCATGCCAACCCAACGTTCGAAGAAGACCAGCCTCGATAAACTCTTGATCGCTGGTCACTGCACCCTATGGCAGGCAGACGCCGGCCGCCGGTTCTTCCGTGACCTTATCCTTGGGACCGGCCGCTCGGATCAATCATCTAGCGAACCTTGACGCCGTTTCCAGTGGTGCCAGAGGCGACGGCGCCAGCGCGGCACGGCAACGGGCTTACAGGAGCTTCACTGATGCCAGGGCGGCTCTGGACGGCAGAACCGATCCGTCGAACGTGCCAACCGCGCCCAGCAACCTCCTGCTGGCGTTTGTCGGGGATGATATCAACTTACCAGGCATTGCAGCATTACTCGGTGTTGCGCGTGAAACGTCACGGGCACGCGTCGTCTCGTCACTGGCAACGTTAGCGCGACATTATGCGAATCATCAGGCTCCATCCATTCCCGCGTAGAGCGGCGCCGGCCAGCAACCTGGCCCATCGGAACTTTGACAATGAGCAACCGACTTTTATCACGCGCGGAATGCGCGCTTAGGGCCAGATGCCATGATCGCACGATATACCGCGCAATCCGTAGTTCAGAACTGGCGTGCGTTTATATGGGTGTTCGCTGCCTGGTGCGCGAGGATGACTTGGCAGCTTGGTTACGTTCTTCGGTTTCCGGACTGGAGACAGGATCCTAAATCGCAACCAATGCGCTACCATCGCGCGATTGCAACGAGACTATCATCGAGGCAATTCAACTCGGCGACCTGGCAACCGTCAGCGTGGGAAGGAAGGTCCGCGTCCGCGAAAGCGATCTGCGAAAATGGCTCGAAGCGCAACCCGCGCCCGTCGTCATGCGACGCCAGCACCGCCTGCCGTTGGCTGGTGCAGCATGACCGACGAGTACCAGATCCGCCGGGAGCAGATCGATCGTGCGTGGGCACAACATGTCGCGGACATGGCGCGCGCGGAAGGCAGCGATGTATACGTCGCATCGCGGAAGACTTCCTGGATTAAAACCTCTCAGGCGAAAACGAAAGCTGCACCGCAAGCCCCGAAACCACGATCGTGATCGGGGATCGGATTAAATGGCATAAGTATTTCGGTCCAACGAAAACCGGAATCGTCGTGCCGGATGTAGGCTACGGTCGTAGTGGCTCGATGACCATTGAGTTCGACAGAGGTGGCGTGTTCCTCTGTCGCATCGCCGAGCTCGAACGGACCGGGGCTTAACTCGATAAATCCAAGCGCGTGCGGCGTCTCTCCCGCCAGCACTTGTGATCCCTGCCGACCGGGTGTTGTCAGCGTCCGGTCGGCGGCGTGCATATCGTTTCCCATCCGGGCTTCACCTTGCCAGTGTGGTCCGGGCGCCGGTCCCTACGCGGATGGCTCCATCGGAAGGGGCCGGCGCATTAAGTCCGTTGACGATCCTTCGGCGTCATCGGCGATTCCCCGAGGCTGCATGTCGTGGTGTCCGTGCAGCCTCGGGTCGACTACAATCGCACCACCAAGACACCACTATTAACAAAGCAGAATTCATTATGACACCACCTCAGATCGACGCCCGCCAGCTATCGGCGGCGGAATATAAGGCTGCCAAGGCGAACATGACGGACTGGCGCCAGAGGCCTGCCAAGCCTGCAGCAAGATCCGTGCGCGAGCGATTGGACGCCGAGATCAGGGCCTTCGAGGAATCGGGCAGAACCTCTGTATTTTCGACCACGTCGAGCAGCACCAGCAACACCAGCAACCCCGAGCCAACTCCAACTCCAGCGGTTCCGGCCAACTTCACGTCGGCTACCAGCATGACGGACGCCCAGTATCAGAAAGCTAGACGCGACATCGCCAACGGCAAAGTTCCCCCGCTCGCCGCATCTTCCTCCATCCACGCTTAATCAGGACACCAGAACATGGACACCATCACCGCTACCGAGGCGCTTGCCTCCGCTCGTACCAGGCATAGCGCCGCGCAGGCCGCACACCAAGCCGCTAAGACTGCACGAGACACAGCCGATGCATCACGCGCCGCACTGATCTCTAAGGCCGCCGCGACCGGAGACGACGTTAGCTCAGAGATGGAGCTTCATCGCGCGTCCCTTGGGGGGCTGGCCGATGCAGCAGACTTGAGCAAGGCGATCTCTATCGAGTCAAAACGCCAGTTGAACTCGGCGGAACTGGACGTGCTCATCGAACAAGCTTCGACGTTCGAGAAGCGCTGGGAAGATGTCATTACCGCATGCCTCTTGAAGGCGAAGGACGCCGATACCGCACGCGCCGTTGCCAAGCGGCGATGGCCGAGCTTCGATGTCGCGCAACAGGCCGTCGTCAACCTGGCGCAACAAGCTCTGCGGCACGACGTTTCAGTTCAGGACGCTTTGAGCAATAACGAAAGACTGGCGGTACCTCACCGCAGCCAGCTACCGCTTGTCGGAAAGGTAATGTCCGCCGAGTTCCAGCACCCGTCGCTGAGGCCGAGCCTTGTTCTCGCGACAAAGCATGGCCCCGAGATGTTTCCGTTTCATCATTCGATGACCCAGCATTTCGTTTTCGCAGTTGGCTGGTAAGCTGCCGGTCGCTAGGTTTGCCGAGATCCTTGCGCAACTGTCCGACACGACGCCGGCGAAGGTGGTGCGATAAGTCGTCCATGCACGTGCTGCGCAAGTCCTGACCGCGCCACCATCGATGCCGCCATCGTTTCGGGTGACGGCAACTCCGACATCTCGCGGCGATTGGGATCCACCAACTCGCTGTGGCACAACACCGAGAACACGTGAAAAGGAATGCTGTCGCTCTCGATGCCGGTACCGAGCTCGACGCCAGCGGGAACGTCGGAGTCGATGCCTTCGCTAGTATGTCGGTGCATGAACAATTGTCGTGTCTCCGTACGGAGGCATATAAAAGAATGATGATCGCCCAGGCGTCGGGGGACGGCAGGCTGCACATTGCATCACTAAATGCCGCAAAGGGCATTCTGGAACTGGTATCTAAAATGGCAAAAGACGCCGGTTCCGCTGATGCTGTAAACGGGATCCATGCTGGCGTCGTCCAGCTTATTATCCTTCCGTGGGATGGGCGTGCTCCGATCCCACCCCGTCAGTACCCGACCCCCGAGCAATGGAACTGGCTCATTGCCCAACATGACGCCGCGCACCGTGTAGGTTCGCCTTGCGCAACATGCGGGCAACCTTGGCCCGCGCGTGGGGAGGGTCATAGCGCGCAGTGATGCCGATACGACGAGACCGGGCCGAGACCTACACCGATCCGGAGGCCCCGTCCGGGACTGGGACGCACAAGACGCAAGAACATCGCAGAACGCGCTTCATGGTAAGTGCGTCCAGTTTTCGAGAATCGGCCATTTTGGCTAAGTGGCGATAACGGGCAGAGCCGCC
This sequence comes from uncultured Alphaproteobacteria bacterium, assembly GCA_963826975.1. GTDB lineage: Bacteria > Pseudomonadota > Alphaproteobacteria > Acetobacterales > Acetobacteraceae > Palsa-883. The sequence goes on from CAWGZJ010000007.1 coordinate 329,506, forward strand.
ACCAATGCGTCCTTGATACGGCTATCTTTCTCTCCGAGAGATCTGGTCAATTTGTCCTGCAAGTCACTTGATTTGGCTAGCCCGGAGAGTCTGGCCGCAACGCGCGCGAGGACATACCCCTTGTTGTCATAGAGTGCCAGACACGCCGGGAGGTCTCCCGCGCTCATTGCCATCTCGATCTTCGACTTTGCAAGCTGAAAGATCGGCGCTGGATCTACACCAGCCAGTTCAGCGGCGAACGTCGCACTTAATGTGGCCAGGTCCTGCGCCGCAACAGAAACGCTCTTAAGCCTCCGGTCCAGACGCCTTATTGTATATCGTGAACACGCGAGGGTCCATTTCCGCCTGCGCCTGGACATAATGTCTGACTGAAGATCGTTCAACCTTGCAGCGGGATCAGTGCATAACAAAGTCTCAGCTAGGGCATTGAAGATAGACGGTAAGGCAAGCAAATTCTCGACCTCGGCTACCGGCAGAACATAGACACCGAGACCGTTTAATCTCGCGGTCTCCTCCGCACTCCGATCATCAGCATCTATAAGGCCGCAAACGGCCAAACCATGCAGCGAACTACTATTCTTGTAGCTTCCAACGGAGCGGATCACATTCTCACACGATCCAGAGGAACCACAGTGAACACCCTGTAGACATTCCTGTATATCGTCAGATCAAGGCTGACGCGCTCACCCTCAACAAATAAAATCGATCTACCAGCTCCAACTAACTCCGTCACCACATGCTCTGGGAGACCCGTGTCGTCGGGCAAAGGCTTCATATCCCAACGGCCAGTACCGCCTGCTCATAAGCTCTGATGAAATATTTTACGGACGCGGTATGGCTCAGCAGCAAAATCTAAATCGTGCGTCATATAGATGAACGCACAATCTGCTCGGGCAGCCTCGGCCGAACCCATAAGCGGCCCATTATCGCCTTATGCACATGTGTCTCCGGTTCGTCGATGATGATGATCCCATCTTTTGGTGCGAGGAGACACTGCCGAGGAAATAGAAGATGGCACGCTCGCCGTCGCTCATCTCGGATCCAGAATATGACAAGCTACCTTGGCCGACGGGCTCCACACCAATTGAAGCTTCTCGAAGTTCCAATTGACGGTGGGGCAGAAGGGTATCCCAAAGTTCCTTAAGGTTTCCCAGCTTGGTGCTCGGTATGGCCGCGTCAAGGTCGGCTTTCCGATCATTTAAGTGTTTGACGGCAGTCTTATTCTGCTCTGCAAACAGTGTCTGCTGTAACGCGTCGAAGTCGTTAAGAAAAGACACTGCTGAATTCCGCCCCATCGGTGACCCGTGCGGTGCCTACGTTACCATCAGAACTGTCTCTGAACCTGAGGGCCTTTTCAGCACGCTCGTAAGAGACGAGATTTATTTTATCACTCATAGCGAGTGATTTTTAGCTGCTTGATCCTTTGCACCACGTCGGGTGGTAAACTCTGCTCAAGATAAGCTCCCAGACGAGTTTTCCCCGATCCATTAGCCCCAACGATAATAATCGACTTTCCCGTTTCGACAGCAAGCACGACCGGCACGGCAGGTGCGGAAAGTGATGGGATCGAGCAACTGCGCATAACGGGTGTCGCTGAGTTTTCGGCAATCGCGCTCATTAGGTAACCTCGAAATCGTCGCTGTGGCTGACATTGTAGCTCATCGCTCCGACCGCAGACGAGCAAACAAAGCGTAGACCGCTTGAAGATAGAACTGTGCCGGGTGTTGATCACAGTATAGCCGAATGAATGCCTGCTGCATCTCCGGACCAAAACCGGCGGGGAGCAGGTCAACCTTATAATCCAACAGGTCGGAATTCATCCCGGTCAAGACACCCTGCGCCCACTGGAAATACAGGTCGTCGAAACCGGTCGGGTCTTTGCGATAGTCCTGTAGGAACTGTGCGCATGAGTGCACGCCGCCGCCAACGGCTGTCGATCTCGCATTCGCGTGCGACGCCACTGTGAATGAACACAATACAAGAACGGCTCCAAATGTTGTGCGGCTGGCTGTCATGCCCTCAACTTCAAATCGTCACCCGGCCGACATTGTAGGGGCAAACTGATCGATTTGTCCAAAGCTGCACGCAAAACCAAAGGGCATATGGGGCGGGGCAAGCGTATTTTACATGACCGTTAGGATAATCACGTCACCCAGATGAGGGTCCTACCCACCTAACAGGACATCCCCACATGACGGCACACGCCGCCATCAAGATGAATTCGTAGGCATCGTCAAAGGTTCCAGGGTGCCCTAGTTATTTGGCCGCCGGTCTGGTGGCTGCGGTCGGGGACGCGTCAGGACCCGTGATCGGAGGGGAAGCAAGTGGAGGCATCTTGTAGCCGCCGTCTTGTAGTTCCACGCGCCACGTTTCTCCTAATTCCTCCAAGCGCTTGTTGACCCAATTGACTGGCACCTGCTCGACGCCGGCGTTGATGAATTGATTCTCGTCGGGGAACTCACGAAAATATTCCTGTCGGATCATTGTCAGGATGGCAAGGCGACGGTTGTATTCAGTGGCGTTACCGCCAATGGCTCCGCGACCGTATTTCCAGAACATTGTCGGGCCGTTATTAACTTCGGACCCACCAGGTGCCGCTCTACCGCCTCGTCCGTCATACTGGCCGGCTCCTCCCCCAGCGCCCCCTATGATGCGAACCGGACCAGGCCCGACGACTGTCCCGCCACCGCCGTCACCCCCGCGTCCACCGTTGGGTGCACCGCCCTCACCACCACGCCCTCCGACAATCTCCCCACTGCCGCCGATGATGGTGCCGCTACCGCCCCTACCGCCTCGCCCATCGGCTGGCGTTGGGACATCAACCGGGGACTTGCTGTCCCCACGCTGATCTGACCGTTGTGCCCCATCGCGAAGCCTCCAGGGGCCGCTTCGACCTTTCCGGCCGAGACAGTCGCCCCTGACCCGGACACGTCGGAGATAGCGCCACCATCCCCCGGTCCCCCACGCATGGTGAAATAGAGGGTGGGAACGCCGATCACGATGGCGGCGCCGGTGCCAATAATCGTCGCCCAGCCGACTGCGTCCACGTGTTTTCTCATCCTGGCCATAGCGCACTATAGCCGTGGCCTCGGGGTCGGGACGAGCAGCGAATGCGCCCTCCGCCGACGATGCGCTGCCCCCTTTACGGGCGCACGGGATGGGGACACAATCGGGACACAGGCGGCGGAAACGCCTAACAAAATCAATGGCGTGATGCCCTAAACCTCGTGTCCCTCACCCGGCACCACAGCGCTACGGAGGTTCGCCTCGCCGATTGCCCGGGCCGCGCAGTCGTCCGCACGGCTCTATGAACGCGCTGCGCCTGCCGACGAGGGGCGCCCCGCATGGTGCCGTGTCATCTGTTTGCTGACATCCACATGTTGGTTGCGCCATCGCGAGTGGCGCTGATGCCGCTGTGGATGTGCGGGGCGCACCTGGCTACGCTTCGGCTGCCTTCCGCGACTGACGCGGCCGGCCCAGAACTGCGTGGCGGCAGGACCACCAGGAAAAGGGTGCCTCGCATGAAACCGATCAATGAAAGGCATTTTGCAATCCTGCGCCGGCACATGGTCGAGAAGATCGGGATTCACGTCGACCTTATGGACGACCGGTTCGGCAAGGCAGTGCTCGACCAGCGGGTGCTGGCGGCAATGCTGAAGGTGCCGCGGCATCTGTTCGTACCCGCGCCACTAGTGCACCTCGCGTACGAGGACACTCCGCTGCCGATCGGCTTCAACAAGACCATCTCGCAGCCCTTCATCACCGCGCTGATGACTGATCTGCTGGAGCCCAAACCGCACGAGACCGTGCTGGAGATCGGTACCGGGCTGGGTTATCACGCGGCCTTGCTGGCAGAACTTGCGGGTCGTGTGTACAGCGTTGAAATCGTCGAGGAATTTGTCAGCGAAGCCGAACCGCGCCTGCGCGAGAATGGTTACCTTGCAGTCGAGATTCGGGTCGGCGACGGGTCGCGCGGTTGGGCAGAACATGCGCTGTACGACAAGATCCTGGTGACGGCGGCTGCCGACGAGCCGCCGGCGGCGTTGCTTCAGCAACTCAAGCAAGGCGGGCGCATGGTCTTGCCGATGGGTGCTGATGAAGCGCAGGTTCTCACGGTGGTCCACAAGGATGCCGATGGGGGTGTGCATGTGTGCGAGTTCATTCCGGTGCGGTTCACACGGCTGGAGACTGTCATATGAGGTCAGGAGCAGCGTGAACGACGCGACTGAGGTGCGGCCGCAGGAGGGTGCCGCCAGCCCCACTCAGACGAGGCGGGCGCACTGCATTCGCCGGCCGGGCCGAGCCGGGTCCGGAGTTTAGCCAGGACCAGAGTATCCATGTCGCGATCATCGTTGGTGCCTGTCCGCGGGTGGCGTGCCTCCGAATCGCCGCGGGTAAACAGCGCCGACAAGTCAGGACAATGCGCGTCGCGGCGATCGTAAATGTCCGCGCTCCGCAATCGCGGGCACTCGCCTACCAGGGCGCGGATCAGCTCTGACATCGCCTTGTCAGGCCCATGCTCGCGAAGCAACCGGGCGGTCCGGAGACGAACCCGCCGGCCGCATTTGCGGCAGGTGACGTTGAGCATTGCCGTCAGGGCGGCGACATCGCCGAGGACGTAGACCTTGCGGGACATGGCGCTAGTTTACCGCGCTGGCGACTTGCCTTCCTACCGGTCACGCGCCGCGAGCGAGGTCTTCGGTGTGAATGGCGACCGCAGACCGTGAGCAGCGGTAGCCGGGTTGCTTGGCCTGAGCCACCGGCTTCGATCCTTTGCGGACATTCGCCGACGAGATGTTTGGGACAGATGTATAGCGTCGGCTGCGCGCGCGCCATTCCGCGCAAGCTAGCTTGAGGAGCGAACGGCCGCATAGGTGGCCTCGTGCCCTGCCCCGGACGCTCGCCATGCCCCTATCGCGCTTCATCGAGATTGAACCACGCCGCTATCTGTGGCGTGGTCGCGATGCTGGCCGAGGAGGAGGCCGGTCGTGGCCTCGCTAGTAGGCCTCGGAAGGCAAGTCCGTCATAACGGGAGGTGAAATCGCACGATCCATCAGTAGTAGTGCCAACGGCCATAACGATAATAGCGGTATCGAAAATACTGACCCCGGTAGCGGTAGGCATAATAGCCGCCGTGGTAGTAGTAAGGGTAAGAATGGCCTCGGTAGTAATAGATTTCTTCGATCGGACCACCAGCGATGGCTAGATTTATCTGCGGCGCCGCGGTCGTCACGGGAGCGGCTGCCGCTTCGTGCAGTACGGGAACGCTCAGCAGACCACACACGATCATAACCGACAGCAGGCTCAAGCGCATGCGTGTTCTCCCGATGGCTTCGCCCAGGAATTGTAGACCGGATATGCGCGGCCCGCCATGCAGTTTCGGCCAGTAGCAGATACGTTTCGGTCGGGGGACCTCCAACAGCTCGGAATGACCACTCTCTGTCCGAAACCGCAGCAGCCGGGCTGCCCTGCCGGAACCGTCGAGTTCGACCCAAGGCAGTGGTAATCAGCTTGCTTGGCCTGAGTTGCCGCATTCGACCCATAGCGGTCCTTCAATCGTCTTCCGCCCTTTCAAAGCGCAAGTGCCAGGTCCTCCCACGGGCCACGGACGAAAGTTGCGACCTCGAAGCGTCCATCGTCCGCCCAAAGCACGCTAAGCACCTTCGCGCCGTTCCATACCTCAAGGCCGTAGGGCAAATCCGCCGTTGCATGCTGCCGTTCCACCGCGTGCCGGTAGCCCGGCGAGGATGCTTCCTCGGGCTGCAGGTCATTGAAGGGCGTCCAGTGATGGATGAGCCAGGGAGCCTGCTCCAAGGTGACCAGTCTCACGAGGTCCCGCTGGACTTCGAGTCCGCCGCCTTGCCGAACCAGCAGAAGAAGGTGGTCGCGGATCGCGAGCGCGTGGTCTTCGTTGGACGCTACGAGTTTCAGGCCCATGTGATCGCTACCGAAGTTCGCCTCCGCAGCAGCCAAATCGGAAGGGAGGCATGCCACCAACATCATAGCCCGCGTATCGCGTCAACGCTGCCGCCGAAAGTGGGTTCAACTCCGAAGGCGCGACAGGCACCCCCGAACAGAGGCAAGTTGGCAGAGCGGCCGGAATAGCCGCCCTCGACCCCAAGCGGCGGTCGCCGGTCCGCCCGGGCGCGAACCGCCGATTGCAACCCATCGCTGCATCCCGGAGTAAGTTCCCGCCCTGCGCGTCACGCGATACGCCCCCTCATTGCCCCCTCGCGAACTGGCGATACGCACCCCACCCATGCCCCCCGCCCCGCCCCCGATCCGCGTCAACCGCGCGCCGGTCCTGACCCTCTGGGCAACCGTGGTAGCCGAGCGGCTCGGCTACCCGCCCGAGACGGCCCTGACCCTCGGTCACTCCGTCGCTGATGCCCAGTCGCCCGCGCCAAGGCCCCGGCGACTGGGCATCAGCGACGAGAAGCAGGACGCCGAGGAACGACACGCACGGGCCGCAGAGTTGAAGCCTCGGCGGCAGACGGTCCGGCTGCTCGGCCGGGATATTCCGGTGCTGGCCGCTAACGATGGCACCCTGCGCGCGGAGGATGAGGGCAAGCCCGCATCGGCCACGAGCGTGCAGGCCTACATCGCGCCGGCCTTCGGCGATCGACTGGGCGAGGCCCGTGCCGCCATGGAGGCGCTGGCAGCATCGCTCCCGCCGGAGGAACTGAATCGCGTCGGCTCCGGCTCTATGAGCGGTTCCGGCCAGACGTGCCGGAGGGTGCGCAGGGATGGGGGGCGAAGGGAGAGTTGCGGGTTGAGCGGATGGCTGGGGCGATGGGGTGACCCATCGCTCGATTTGACATCGGTCTCGGTGCCATCCACTGAATTCCGGACAGCGTCGCGCTCGAACAGTTACACCTCCTCGCCGAGGAGGTCCGACTACTGCTCGGCCCCAACACATGACCGCACAATCGGAAAGGAAACCAAAATGTCGGATACGCCAACCTTTGGTCGTTATGCCGAGATTCCCTTTGAACAAATGACACCGGCACAGCAGGAGGGCTATCGCGCCGTGATCGAGAGCCGTGGCGGGCTTCCCGGGCCGAGCAAAATCTGGGTGCATAATCCGAAGCTGGCGAAGGTCGCGGGGCCGTTCGGTGCCCATTTCCATGCCGGCCATTACTCTCTCACCGAGCGCGAGCGCGAGATCGCCGTCTGCGTCATCACCAGCAAGTTTCATTCAGCGTATCCGACCAGCGCGCATGAGCGGCGTGGCAAGGAAGTCGGGCTGCCGGCCGATAAGGTGGAGGCGATTATCACCGGTTTGCCGGCGTCATTCGCCGACGAACGCGAGCAGGTCGTCTACGAGATGGCGATCGCGCTGGCCAATGCGCGCTGGGTCCCGCGTGGCCTCTACGATCGTGCTGTCAAGGCACTCGACCATGTCGGCATCACTGACGTGATCACCTTGATGGGCCACTACAGCAGCGTCGCGATGACGTTGGCATTCTACGACGTCCCGGCCGGAGCCACCGGCATGGCGCGCTGAGCGCAACACGCCGCTCGCGCTTCGTATGCTCTGACCAAACATGTACGCTCTGGGCGCCCACCGATCCAGGCTGTGCTGGCGTCGCAGCACGGTCGGAAGATTTCGCTCGACGCGCTGCACCGTCTGGTTGCCGCGCAGCGTGCCGTGTAGGAGCCGTGTGCTGGCAACCGATGTGCAGCGTCCTGGCGCTCGACTCCTGATCACCGGTTCAATCCGCTGCGCGTCCGCGGACGGTTGCGTCAGCGGGTCCACAATCCCAACCCAGCAAGCCACCAGCCTGTTGGGGGATCGGCGGCTGCTATCGCGTTGCCACCTCGGACGCCAATTCCTCCGTGTGCGACGCGGTCAATGTGCTGTCGATCTCCCCGATGGTACGCCCCTTGGTTTCAAAGCCGATGAACCAGATCGCAGCAGCGGCAACCAGATACCAGAAGCCAAAGTAATTCATTGCCGGAATCAAAGCGTCGAGCGTCGCTTTCGGCGTGACAAAATTATCTGACCCGGCGATCACCGCCAGGCCGGCCGGCCCGATGAACTTGCCAAGATTGCCGAAGCCATAACCGAGGCCCATTCCGCTGGCACGCAATTTCGACGGCCAGACCTCGGCCATGTAGGGACCGACAATCGCGTAGTTGCCGCTGCCGAAGAAGCTCTGCGCCAGGATCATCACGTAGAAAATCGACACGCCGCCGATATAGACATCATGCAGATAGCCGGCGAGCGACATCGTCGTTGTCGCGATCACGCAGCTTATGACGCACGCGAGGCGACGCCCGAGCGCATCGGACATCCAGGAGCAGAACAACCGCCCGAAGATCGAGATCGCGCCGACCCAGATGACCAGATAGGACGCATGGTTCGGGGTGACCCTCAGCACCAGCACGAGCAACGTGGTCAGCCACAGCGTCAGCCCGACGGTGCCGGTCTGGCTGATGCCGGTCAGGCAGGCGACCGCCAGGCTGCGCGGATATTTGAACAGCTCGCGCCACACGGTCTTTTGGATTTCCCCGACCGCCGTGGGCAACTGGATTGTAGACGGATCGACCTGCAACGCCCAGGCAAGCGACTTGCGGGCTTCGTCGAGCCGTCCCTTGCCGATCAGCCAATGCGGCAATTCCGGGACCCAGGCACGGATCAGCAGCGTCAGCAGGGCTGGGATCAGGCCCACCACGAACAGGCCGCGCCAGCCGACCGATGGCTCCAGATACGCTCCCGCCATCGCGCCCAACAGTGTGCCCGCGGGCAACAGGCTCGTCGTCAGGCCGGTGACCCAGCCGCGCTTATAGGCCGGCACGAATTCCTGCACGATCGCGATGTCGACAGTGTATAGACCGGTCACGCCCATGCCGACGAAAAACCGGCAGATCGACAGGAACAGCCAGCCCTGGTTGGGGGTCAGCGCCATCGCGCCGGTGGCGATCGAGAAGTTCAGCACGGTGAGGATCATCACCTTGCGCCGGCCGACCTTGTCGGCCATCCAGCCCCAGAACAGCGAGCCGAGTGGTGCACCGATGCCGGACGAAAGCAGGATTGCCCCCGATTGGCCGTAGGTCAGGTGCCAGCCGCCGACGATGAAGGCGAGGACGAATCCAATCAGGTAGAAGTCAAAGAAATCGAGCATGTCGCCGATCAGTGCGGCGGCGAAGATCTTGTATTGGTTCGTGGTCAGCAACTCCTGGCGCTCCAGGTGCTCTAACATTTCTATTCCTCCCAGTCGTCGGGTCAGACATTCGTCGGGTCAGACATTATTGGTTGGGTTGGCACGACGATCGTGCTGAGCGGTGCGCGCCGCGCGAGATGACCGCTCGCGTGCTTGGAACCGTCGGCGGGTTGCCACTGATCGTCAAGCACCTTGATGTCATCAAGCATGTCGACCACAGCCCCACGGCAACGCCCCGCGGTCCGTCGAAGGCAATGTGGCAGTTGCTCTGCGGGGAGGGTGAGTCAATGACCCCAAGTGACACCTGTCGGGCACGTCGCCTGCCCAGTTCACACTGACTGGTCGCACATTCCGAGACGTATGACCGCAACATCCCATGCCGAGGCTTGATGGCGGTCCGAACCGCAGACGGCACACGCCTCGAGGCAGTCACGGTCATTGCCGACGGGAGTTATTCCAAGGGCAAAAACATCCTGACCTGCGAGCAGGCCGGGACGACGCCGTGAGTGGCCAAATCACTCACCTTGGGAGCCCAAGGCAGACATGCCGAGCCCGTAGCGCAGTTCGGGAGAGATCATGTGCCCCGACCGCAGGCACCAGTGCCGCTGTTGCGCTCGCGCTGCCTCTCCAGCTTGATGTCGCGCTCCCACGCCGCCGAGGATGGTCAGCATCAACTTGCTGGCCGGGTTCCGCGGGGCAAAGACCTGCAACACGATCAGCGGCTCTTCCACAACGGCGGGAGGCTGCCGACAGCCAAATTTGTTCGGCAGCCCCATGCGAGCCAGACACCTCCGGCGGGTATCAAGCCGCCCGTCGTTCACTGGTGTTGCCGAACAGGAATTCCAGATCGTCTATGTCAATTCCGATATGATCGCCCGCTTCGCTCAGCGCGATGTTGGCGAGGTCGGCCTTGTGTTGCTGTAGTTCCACGATCCGGTCTTCGACGGTATCGGCGGCGATCAGCTTATAGACGAAGACGGATTTGGTCTGGCCGATCCGGTGCGCCCGGTCGGAGGCCTGGTCTTCGACGGCGGGGTTCCACCAAGGATCGTAGTGGATCACCGTGTCGGCGGACGTAAGGTTCAGGCCCCTGCCGCCGGCTCTCAGGCTGATCAGGAACAACGGCACTTCACCGCTCTCGAACGCGCGGACCGGTTCGGCGCGGTCATGCGTATCACCGCGCAGTTCGACGAAGCCGATGCCTGCCGCGGTCAGGCGGGGCTTGATCAGGTCAAGCATCGAGGTGAACTGAGAGAACAGCAGGATGCGGCGACCCTCGGGGATCATCTCACTGATCATCTCGAGCAGGTCTTCGAGCTTGCTGGAGCTATCCACGAGGCGAGCCGAGGGCAACTTGACCAGTCGCGGGTCGCAGCAGACTTGACGCAGCTTGAGCAGCGCATCGAGCACAACGATGCGGCCTTGCGCTGCACTAAGCTCGGTGAGCTGTTCGCGAACCTTGTCATAGAGCGTGCCGCGAATAGTGTCGTACAGTTCACGCTGTTCCGGGGCAAGATTGATACGGCGCAGGATGGTGTGTTTCGCCGGCAGATCGGTCGCGACCTCTGATTTCGTGCGACGCAGCAGGAACGGTTTGATGCGGCGGATCAGCTGCACGCGCCGAACCGCATCGTTGTTCTTTTCGATGGGCGTCCGGAAACGCCTGGCGAAACCTTTCCGGTCGCCGAGTAGGCCGGGCATCAGGAAGGCGAACTCCGACCATAGCTCCTGCAAATTGTTCTCGATCGGGGTGCCGGAGAGGCACAGACGGTGGGTTGTGTCGAGCTGGCAGACGGCCCTGGTGGCCTTGGCGTCCGGGCTTTTGATGACCTGCGCCTCATCCAGCACCACCAGATGCCAGGCGAGCAACTTCATGGCCTCGATATCGCGGGCGAGCACCGTGTAGGTCGTGATCACGACATGGATGCCGGCGAGTTCGGCACGGCGCGCGTGGCGGTCCAGGCCGTGCAGCACCACGACGCGAAGATGCGGGGCGAATTTCGCCAGCTCCGCGGTCCAGTTGGCGACCAGGCTGGTGGGCACCACGATCAACGCCGAGCGGACGAGGCGGCCTTCTGTCTGTTCAATGACAATGTGGGCGATGGTCTGGGCGGTCTTGCCGAGCCCCATGTCGTCAGCGAGAAAGCCACTGAGGCCATGTGCACGCAGATGCTGAAGCCAGTCGACGCCGTGCTGTTGATAGGGGCGTAGCGTCGCGGTGAAGCCGGCGGGTACCGTGACGGGCAGAATGTCCGGCTGGCCGCGGAAGCGCTGGGCATAGGCCTGGATGGCGGCGGCGTTTTCCCAGCGCGTGGTGAGCAGGTCTTCGAGGTCCAGCACACTGGCGGCCTCGGCATCCGCCAGCAGCAGGCCGCCATCGGCGGTGCGACGGGCGGCCTCGATCAGATCGGTCATCACCGCCAGCAGGCGGCGTATGCGCTCCGCTGGAAGCTTCAGGATACGGCCGTCGTCGAGGCTGGTGATCAGTTCGCCATCGATTACCTGGGCCGCATCGATGCCGCCGCGGTCGAGCAGGCGGGACAGGATGGGCAGCAACGGGATACGCGCCCCGTCGATCTCGATACCGAAATCGAGCGAGAATTTACCGGTTTCCGCATCGGCGACGCGCACGTCGTAATCGCCGACCGACTGCACCAGTCGGGGGCCGAAATCGCGATCGATTTGGTTGCGCCAGCCCAGCGCCTGGAGTGCCGGAACGCGCTCGGTGACGAAGCGCTGCCAGCGTTCGGCAGCGTCGCGGCCACGGTAGACGAAGACCATGCGGCCCTTGGCGGTGCGGCCTTCGGCAATCCGCATCTGACTGAAACCATCCTGGCGCAGTGCAGTGAGGGCGGCGTCCTCGGCGGCACGGTCGCGACGCACGAAGCTCGGGTGATCCGCGACGTCACCCGGGGGGTGCACGCGCACGAACTGGCGCTCGTCATCGGCGTGGGCGAGCGCGCCGTCATAGTCGAAATCAATCGTCAGGGCGTCGGTGCGCTGCATGCGGCCGAAATCGTCCGGGCATTCGACCCGGCGCAGTCGTAGCACCGGGGTGAGCGGGTGTTGCAGGATCACGGGATCGGCGGCGGTGACAACGACCGGTTCGCGACGGCGCGTGTTGCGGCGACCCTTGCCGGCGAATGAGGGCTCGCGCAACGAAGGGGCTGGGTGCACGGGGGCGACGCGCTGGGGGATGAAGCGCTGAAAGGCTTGACCATGCGCCCGAGGGCCTGCCGGGAACGGGCGCCGGACCGCGCCGCCGGGGACAACGCCAACTGGCTGGATTTGCTGGGTCCGCGGCTGCAGGAGCCTGACCCGACCGACCGCACCGGTTGCACCATCCACATACCAGGGGCCGGCCTCACCGAGGATGATGGCCGAGTTCGGCGGCAGGTTCGGCGGCGTATCTGCTGGAGATGCGCGTTCCGCGCCGGGGGCCTGAAAAGCACGTTCAGCGCCGGGCACAAGAGGTTGCCCCGTCGAATACCAGCGTGCCTTGCCGAGCCGCGCCAGTAGACTGAGCACGGGAGTGACCGCGCTCGGCGCAATCGGGGTGCGGCCGGTGCCGCCGCCGCCCAACAGTCTGGCCATGATCCGAGTGGTCTCGCTGCTGGCGCGGTCGGCGAGAATGCGGCTGGGAGTGGTCACCTCTAGCCGCCCGGTGCGCTCGCCGATCAGGAAGGTAGAGACGAAGCAGGCATGCGGCGGCGCGGCCGGGGAAAGCTCGAATACCAGACGTTGGCGTTCCTCGGTGGGAGGGTTGGCAAGCGCATCCAGGAAATTCCTCTGCACCGGCTTGCGCAGGGCAGGATATCGGTCGAGCGCGGCCAGCGATCCGGCCGCCAGATGGACGCAGGCCGATCGGCCACAACTACATTTGTTGAGGAACACCACTCGGTGCCCGAGCGAGGACGGGGTGATGCTGGCAGTATGGCGCAGGCCAAGATGCTCCACCACCACGGCGATTGACCGGTCCTGGAGCGTGACGCCCACGGTGCCAAGCAGGACCAGGGTACGGCCCTTGGTCAGCGCGCGCGCGTCGAACACGCGTCCGAGATCTTCGGACGAGAACGGCGTCAGCATCGGAGCAGGGAGACCTTGGCGGTTGCTATGCTTGCTTACCGGAGCGAACGCCGCGCATGCAAGGATGGGCGGCACGGTGCGGGTACACGGCCACCGTGGTCTACGAAGACCATGCCGTCAGCGGTGCCAAATCCAGCGACCAGCGGCCCGCCCTCGCCAGGCTGCTGAAAGACGCCGTCCGCCGCCGGTTCGACATCGTAGCGGTGTGGGCGGTCGACCGCCTGGGGCGCAGTCTGACGGATCTGCTGAACACGTTGCAGACCTTGAAGCAGAGCAAGGTCGGCCTGTTCCTGCATCAGCAGGGCATGTACACGTAGACCGCAGCGGGCAATGCGTTTTTCCATATGCTCGGGGTGTTTGCCGAGTTCGAACGCGCCATCATCGTCGAGCGCGTCAACGCTGGCATCGCCCGCGCCAGAACGAATGGCAGGAAGTCGGGTAAGGCGATCGGTCGCCCGGGGCTGAAGACCAAGAAGCTGGACGCGGCCCGCGCGGCGCTCGCCGAGGGTCAGAGCATCCGCGCGGCGGCGCTGGTGGCAGGAATTAGCGTTGGATCGGCGGCGGCGCTGAAGAAGGAAATGGCGGGTCGATCGGCCGCATGATCGTGATTGCCCTGGAGGGTGGGCTGGTCCCAATCCGGGGCCTCGTCGCGCACCGAGGTCAGCGAGTGGTGGCCAAACAGAAACCGCCGCTTGCGACATCCCCGACATTCAGACCAGGCAACCGAATGGCAGGTGCTGGCAGGAGACCGGCAGCTTTCGGGCAGGGAGCCCGGCAAGCTGCCATCCGTTCCCGTTGCCGTTGGTCGGCTGTTCACGGCCCAAAGCGCTGTTCACCTGGCAGATTGTTCAACAATCGTGCAACGACACTTTCATCGGGGATTGTTCGCGTGCAACTCCCTGAACGGAGCGTTAGCGCGCGCACACAACGCGATAGTCTGGAACCGAGCGTCAACCTACGGCCATCACACTTGCATTCCCTCCAGCCGCTGCCGTGTTGACGCTCGCAGACCGTTCGACGACCAGGCGATCGAGCGGAACCGCTGTGTCCCCGGGGTCGAGGCATGAGACGGCGACGATGGGGCCAGGCTTGGCTGCAACGCGTCGCAGAACCTCGATGCGCGCGACCTGTTCGGCGTGATGGAGCACCGCGTCGAAGGCGACTGCCTCATGGCTCCAGTCATCGGCGAGGGTAATGCGCTCGCGCACGTCTTCAGGCAGGCGCTCGTGAATATCTGCGAAGCGGGAGGGCCAGACCGCGCGACCGCGCACAGCGAGCACCGCGGCGAGCTGGGCGACCAAGTCCTTACGCGCGTCGGAACCTTTGTTTCCCACCGAGCCGGAGCCTCCACCGCCTGATAGGCAAAGGACGGCCTTTCGCAGCTGGACGGAATAGAGGTTGGCTTCGCCGGTGGGGCCGACCAAGCTCTGCCACCTGAAGCGCGGCGCCAACTCTACGAGCCGATCGCGGCACTTCAGCAGCACTTGATCGCCTTGCGTTTCAGCCCAATGCCGGAGGCTCGACAGCAGAGGATTCCGGTCTTGCCCGTTGAGCTCGAAACCACGCACGGCGGCTGCCGGTCGCGCGTCCGGCCGATTGATCGCGCGCTTCAGCGCCTCCGGCGGCTTTCTGGCGAGGAGCCGGAGCAGGTACAACGGCCCGCCGGCCTTCGGGCCCGTGCCGGAAAGGCCTTCGCCGCCGAACGGCTGCACGCCCACGATTGCGCCGACGATGTTGCGGTTGACGTAGACGTTGCCTGCATGCACGCCCTTGACGACGCGCGCGACCGTTTCGTCGATCCGCGTGTGAACGCCGAACGTCAGACCGTACTCAGTCGCGTTGATCTGCCCGACGAGGTCTGGCAGCGCTTCGCGTTCGTAGCGGAGCACGTGCAGGACCGGCCCGAAGACTTCCTTCGCGAGCTCCGACAGGCGATCGATCTCGATCAGCGTCGGCGGCACAAAACTGCCCCGCGCCGGCGGCACGAAACTGCCCCGAGCCGGCGGCACGAAACTGCCCCGAGCCGGCGCGCCTTGCATGCCACGCGCAGGCTGCGTCACGCGCCGTCCGCGCTCGCGCATCGCCGAGATGTGCCGCTCGACGCTGGCCCGCGCTTCGTCGTCGATCACCGGGCCCACATCGACGCGGAGCAGGCGCGGGTCCCCGACCTGCAGCTCGGCGATCGCTCCCTCCAGCATCGCGACGAGCCGATCGGCACCGTCCCGCTGCACGCAGAGGATCCTCGCCTCAGATGCCGACAACGAATACGCGATGATCGACAGCACCATCGTGCGCGCCCACCAGCATAGCGCCGGCGCCCAAAAAAAGCCGGCGAGAACCAGGCGATCGGCCGCTCGCGCGGCGGATTGAGCACCAAGATCCACGCCCTGGTCGACGCACTGGGCAACCCCATCGGGTTCTTTCTGACCGGGGGCGAGGCACACGACCTTGTGGGGGCGGACCACCTGCTGCCCACGATGGCGGCCGATACGCTGATCGCCGACAAGGCGTTCGACGCCGGTGAGCGCGTCCTTGAGCCGCTGGCGGCTGCTGGTAAGACCGCGGTGATCCCGCCGCGAACCAACCGGCCCTCGCCGCGCGACTACGATCGACAGCTTTATGGCGCGCGCCATCTGATCGAAAACTTCTTCGCCAAGATCAAGCAGTTTCGTGCGATCGCCACCCGCTACGAGAAGACCGCGCGCAACTTCCTTGCCGCCGTCCAGCTCGTCGCCAGCGTCGTTTGGCTTAATTGATGACAGGCCCTAGTGTCCCGTTCCGCTGATTCGTTCGCAAAGTCGGCTCAGCTTGGCGAGGATGGAATCGGCGATGGCAGTCCAGACGAAGGGCTTGCAGGTCTGGTTGTATTGAGCGACGAAGTGATTGATCTTGGCGACCAGTTCCCTGACCAAGGTGAGCGAGCCTCGTCGAATAGCTTTAGCGTCGTTGATCAGCCCGCCTTGGCAGGGCCTGCTGCCTCTCCAGGATCGACCGGCCGATCGCCTGAATGCCGCCGAACAAGGCTGCGGGCATACCGCGGCATGACGTCGGGCATGATGGTCTGTCCCTCCGCAGGCCGCTCGACACCGAACACATAGCGTGGGAAGTCGAGCGGCTTCTGCACCGCCCAGATCGCGTCATGCTGGTCAGGCGGCAGAATTTGGATGGGATCACCAACTGCTGTCCAGCCCAGTGGTACGGTGGCACCGGCCGGCAGAATGCTGCGCAGATGGACAATTCCGTTGATCCGCACTTCCGCGCCGCGGCCGATATGCGCGCCGTTGAACACCGTGCAGCCCGTGGCCAGGAAGGCTTCATCCTCCACGGTGCAGCCGGTCAGATAACTGCGGGGGCCGACCAGCACATGGTTGCCAAGTGTCAAAGGTGACCCGCGCACGCCGCGCAGAACAGCGGTATCCATGATGACGCAATTGGCACCAAGCCGAACGGGGCCACTTTCGGCAACGAGAACAGCTCCGAAGCCGATTGAGCAATTGGGGCCGACGACAACATCGCCGCACAGCGTGGCGTTGGGCGCGATACGTGCGCTGGAATTGACCTTGGGAGAATGGCCTTCGTGCTCGATCAGCATTTTCGCCTCGCGGAGGATTGAGTCTGTGCCAGCAGGTTCGTACACGACATTTCCGCTGTCCACCGAAACTGTGTGAAAACGCCCGATTGTAACGGTCGCAGAGAATTGGCTTTCTCGGTCGCTCGTGACCTGGGCGCTAACTTGGATCTTCTCCGGCTGAAAGCCTGCCCTCGATCAGTGCGGCACTCGTAGATAGTAGCATTTCCTCTTTCCAAAATCGCCGGTCGTGTTTTCACGCAGCCTCCACCCTAAGTGGTGATAGCCCGGGCGTCCGATAACCCTTAACAAATGCGACCCAGAGGATCCTGCGGATGGAACGTCCGCTTTGGATGAACAGCGACAGTCGGCTGAGCGGCCGAAGTGGGTGCAATGCCGCCGCAGGGTTCGGACCTGAGGCCTTGCGGTGCTGGAGGGCACCGCATCACTGTAGCGCTGCCGGCAGCGCTTCCATCGCCCAAGACGTTGCCAGAAGGGCCGAGTGATACCTATCGTTCACAGAACGCTGTCAAAACTGGCGGTCATTTGGGGATGGCGGATAAAGACTTCATGAACCGGTGGTGAACAATGACGGATCGCCCAAGGCGGAATGACCTCATGGCGGCGGGCACCGCCGCGCTACCGGGGTGGGATGAGGCGAAAGCATCCGGTCCAGCGATATGGCTGGACATGGACCAGCAGGCGTTGGACGACGCCTATGACCAGTCCAAATACGCGCTCAACCGGTCACAGGTCGTGGGGCGTTACGCCAGCAACAGCGACATCGCCCGCGAGCGACTGGGCGCGCCCCGCCGTATCGCCTACGGCCCAACCGTCAACGAGGCGCTCGATCTGTATCCGGCGGCCGGCACGAACGCGCCAATCAGCATTTTCGTGCATGGCGGCGCGTGGCAGCGCGGCCTCGCCAAAGACTATGCTTTCGCGGCCGAGTTGTTCGTGCGTGCTGGCGTGCATCATGTCGTGCTGGACTTCATCAACGTGATCGAAGCGGGCGGCGATCTGATGCCGATGGCGGATCAGGTGCGACGCGCCATCGCCTGGGTCTACCGGAACGCGGCGAGCTTTGGTGGCGATCCCAATTGCATCCATCTTTACGGTCACTCGTCCGGCGCACATTTGGCCGGTGTGGCGATGGTGACGGACTGGTGCGGCACGTATGCGCTCCCTGCAGACGTGATCAAGACCGGACTGCTTTGCAGCGGGATGTACGACCTCCGGCCGGTGCGACCTTCGGCGCGCTCGCGGTATGTATGCTTCACCGACGATATGGAGGCGGCGCTTAGCACGCAGCGCCACATTGACCGATTCTGGGCACCGGTCGTGTTGGCCTTTGGCACATTGGAAACGCCGGAGTTCCAACGCCAGAGCCGGGATTTCACCGCCGCCCTGCGCACCGCCGGCAAGCGCGTGGAACTGCTGGTTGGCAACCACTACAATCATTTCGAGATCGTGGAGACGCTCGCTTCGCCTTACGGGTTGCTCGGCGGCGCCGCGCTCGCGCAGATCTCCGGGGCCTGACGTTCGCAAGGTTGCTGCAGACGAGTTGGTTGCCGGCGCCCAGTGCGAGCGTAGCGATTACATGGGCTAATGTCCGACAAGATGCTTTCCTGGCCCTTGGTCCGAGGGCGAGCCGCATATGCACAGGCGAGGCGAGCAACACGGAGTAATACCAGGCAGTGTCTGGAGATGTAGGGCGAGGTCCTTATTATTTCCAGTCCCGACGCGGGCGGAGGGCCGACGCGATCTACGCTCGCTCAATTCGAAACAGCGGGATCAGCACCAGAACGAACGCGGTGAACGCGGCCGACACAACGATCAACGGCGCTAGCCGGCCGTCGAACACATGGTCGTACAAATATGCACCGCTGGTATCCGCCAATGGCGTCGTCAGGTTCATCACCGACATCAGCGCCGCGAAGGCGAACCCCTCGGCGCGCGCGGGACAATGCTCCGCCGCCAGGGTCAGCGTTGCGACATTGGCGATCATGCCGGCAACGCCGAAGAGAAAATACACCACGACCGCGCTGACCGGGTCGACCATCAGTAGGAAGGCCAGCGTGCCCAACGTGCCGAGCACGATCGACAATTGCAGGAGCGCGCGCGTACGCATCCCCGCCAGCGCCCACCGGTACAGCAATCCGCCTGCCACCCAACCAACGGAACTGATCGCAGACAGCGCGCCGATGAAGCTCTGCGAGAAATGCAGCCGGTCGGTCATATGAAAATACAGCGGGGTGCCGAAGCCCGGGCTGAAATAATAACAGAGCAGGAATACGGCGACCAGCAATAGCGTACGGGAGCGGAACGTGTTCAACAGCCCGTCCAGTCCCCGGCGCAACGCCGCGCGGTCGATGCCGGCGCGGGCTTCCTCCACCAGGTGCAGGCAGATCAGCACCGCGAGCGGCGCGATCGCCGCAATCAGTGCTGCAATGTGCAGCGCACCGGTTGGTGAGAATATCTCGATCAGCCAGCCACCTGCCAGCGACGCCGCCGCCGCGGCGCCGCTGAACCACATCCATTGCTGGTTGACGAAGGCGCCGCTGACGTTGTGACGCTGGCCGTTCTCCACCAGCAGTGCGCCGCACAGGGTGCTGGACACCGCCATGGTGATCGAGGTCAGCACCAGCGCAAACACGATTGCCGCCGGCGTAACGGCCTGCGTCACCCAGACGAACGCCACGATCGCCGCGAGGTTGGACAGCAGCAGGTAGCTGCGCCTGCGGTAGCCGAATAGTGGCAGGAAATCGGAGAGCAGGCCGTAGAGCGGCTTCACCACCCATGGCACGTCGAGCACCGACAGCGACGCGGCGATCTGCAATGCGGTCCAGCCATATTGCGTCTTGAGGAAGTAGGTCAGCGGCTGCCAGACGATGCCGACCTTGGCCTGTCCGATGCCCTCGACGGTGTACACGACGGCAAAGAACAGCATCAGGCGGCGAACGCTGTCCGGGTCGGTTCGGGGTGGAATGATGACGGGATCGGATCGGGTTGGCATGACGCGGGCGATAGTGCGGTCGGTCGGCGTTGCACTCAAGCCGGGCCTCGGCTGTTGCGGAGGCAGCACGCCCGATCATCCGGCCAACCTCAGACCCAAGGACCGCCGCGATGGACGTCGCCACCATGCCTGCCGCGCTTGTCGGTTGCTCGCCGGAGGAATGGCAGATCCGCTGCGATCTTGCTGCCCTGTATCGTCTGGTCGCGCACCAGCGCTGGACCGACTTCGTCCACACTCATATCAGCGCCCGCCTGCCCGGGCCCGACCACCATTTCCTGATCAACAAATACGGCGTGATATTCCACGAGGTGCGCGCCTCCGACTGGGTGAAGATCGACATGCACGGCAACGTGGTGGAGGAACGCGACACCTCCTCACGCCGCGTCAATGCGGCTGCCTTCACCATCCATTCCGCGGTGCACCTGGCGCGCGAGGATCTTGTCTGCGTGGTGCACACCCACACGCAAGCGGGCATCGCGGTGTCATGCATGCAGGAGGGGCTGCTGTCGCTGTCGCAGCATGCAATGAAGTTCTACGGCCGGCTGGCGTATCATGGTTATGAGGGGATCGCGCTGGATCTCGACGAGCGCCAGCACCTCGCCCTTGCCGGACGAGGACAGGATGGCGATGCGATAACCGTCGCGTGCGAGCCGACGCGCTGCGGCCGCCCCCATGCCGCTGCCCCCGGCCGTTACGATTGCCTCTTTCTCAGCCATTTGCGGTCTCCCGGGGGCTTTGCATGTGCGGTGTCATGATGATCCCATGCACAGGCGGCTTGCGACAACAGGCCAACTCTGAGAATTCCTTCCGCATGACGATCATTGAACGGCTTAAAGTCTGCGGCCCGAAAGAACGTCTGCGCGCCCTCGTTGAATGCACACGTATCCAGAGCGACTTGTCTGATGCCCTGCGCCTGCGCGCAGACCACCGCGCAGATCTCCTGAAACCGGGCAACGATGAGTGCCTCGCCGGACTTTCGATATGGTCGATCTCTGCGGCTGACGGTGTCGACGGTCCGACCGTATTTTGCCGACAAACCGGCAAATGATCGGTCGAAGGCTAGGCTCAGAGAGCCGATCCCCTACTGCCGCTTCGGGTCGAAACCCGACATTCAAATTGACACACCACCCAGTACGCGGATCGTGGTGGCGGTGGTGCGCCATGATCGGTCCCCCAGCAGGAAGTCGCCGATAGGGGCCTTGACCTGGCCATCCGCACCGGCACGCTGCGATACCGGACGATCGGCCCACACCAGGTCATCCCGACATTGGCTAGGAAGGAAACAAGCCCATGACAATCCGATTTGACGACCGAGTTGCCATCGTCACCGGCTCTGGCGCGGGTCTCGGGAAGCAGCACGCGCTGCTGTTGGCCAGTCGCGGTGCCAAGGTCGTGGTGAACGATCCGGGTGGGGCGGTCGACGGCGTGGGCGGCGCGCACGCCGTTGCCGACCAGGTCGTGGCAGAGATCAAGGCCGCCGGCGGCGAGGCAGTCGCCAATTACAACTCCGTCGCCGACGCCAAATCCGCGCAGGGAATTATCGATACGGCCATGAACACCTGGGGCCGGCTCGACATCCTGGTGAACAATGCCGGCATCCTGCGCGACAAGGCGTTTCAGAATATGTCGCTAGAAGACTTCGAATTCACCTCTCAGGTGCACTACATGGGCACCGTCTACTGCACCAAAGCCGCCTGGCCGATCATGCGGACAGCGAAATACGGCCGTATCGTCGTCACCACCTCCGGCTCCGGCACCATTGGCAATTTTGGCCAGAGCAACTACGGCGCGGCCAAGATGGCCGTGGTCGGCCTCATCAACGTCCTGCGACTGGAAGGGGCGCGCTACGACATCCTGTGCAATGCGATCTCTCCGTCGGCCCGCACGCGTATGACCGAGGACCTGCTGCCAGAAGCTATGCGCAAATACATGAAGCCCGAACTGGTCTCTCCGGCGGTCGCGTGGCTGGCAAGCGAAGACTGCAACATCACCGGCCAGATCATCGCCGCGTCCGCAGGCGGCTACTCGGTGGTGCAGTATTTCCAGTCGGAGGGTGTTCAGTTCGATCCAGATGAGCCAGTCACCTTGGAGATGTTCGCCGAAGCCTTCCCCAGGATCAGCGACATGACCAACGCAGTACCGCTCGGTCGCAACCGTGCGCGACTTGAGCAGCGGCTGCGCGCCATGGGGCGGATCGGGTAGCACCGCGAGGCGGTCGGGACAAGCAAAGGCCCGACTGCCTTGCGCCAGGCATCCACCGCTGCTCAGCGCGATGCCACGAACAATGCATCGACCACGCGCACCTCGCCGGAGCCCTTGCGGATCAGCACGGGATTAAGGTCACATTCGGTAAGCACGTCGCACAAATCGGCCGCCAGGTTCGACAATTTGCAGACCAGATTTACCAACTCCGCCGTGTCGGTCCGCAGGATAAGATTGCGGTAGCCGTGCAGCAGCGCGCCCAGCCGCGTGCGATCGATCATGCCGGCGGCTTCCGCCGCAGACGCCGGGCTTAGGCTGAGTACGCGATCGGCCTGCAATTCCACCAGAGTGCCGCCCATCCCGACCACCACCAGCGCGCCGAACGGCGGTGTCGCCTTGAACCCGACTATCGCCTCGACGCAGTCCACCAGCTCTTCTTGCAATTCGAACCCGTCGATCACCGCCCCTGGAACGTTTGCCAGCACGTTGGCCTCGATCCGCGCCACTGCCGCGCGCAAGTCCGCCGCGTCGCTGATCCCCAGTTGCACGCCGCCAACATCCGACCGGTGCGGCACATCGCGCGAGACCACCTTCACCACCAGCGGATATCCGAGCGTATCGGCCAGCGTCGCAGCCTGCGCCGCGTCCCGCGCCACGCCCGATCGCACCCGCGGCAGTGCGTAGTTGTCCAGCAGCCGCCGAACCAGTTCATCGCCCACGGGGCCGCGCGACGCGCCAATGTCGTGTCGCAACCGTGTCGTGTCGGCGTCCGATCGCCGCGGCGAGATACGCCGCGAGTCCGGTCGGCGCGCGGACCATGTCGCCATGCTGCACGTCGCTGCCAGCGCGACGCGCAGGCCGCGTAGCATGGGAATGCCGGTCCCGGCCAACACACCGCTCAGCTCGTCGTTCAGCGCTTCGCCCGTGGACGAGACCACCACGATTGGCTTGCTGGACTCGCGGCTCAGTTCAACTACCGACTGACATTGCCCCTTGTACCGCCCGATACTGCGCGCGGCGATCGAGTATTGTGCATCCTAAATCACGAACAGCATGTCCACGTTAGGATCGTCGAGCACCGCCTTCATGCCGGGCATGTCGTTGCGGTTGCCGCCCGACACCACGGTGGCGCCGAGATCGAGCGGATTGAGCCCTGACGATCCCGGCAACAGGTGTTTCAACCGATCCGCGGTCTCTGCGGTGAATGATGCCAGCGGGACCCGGGCCGCCTCGGCCAGGTCGCAGATCAATGCGACCTCACCACCGGAGATGCCGATCACGCCCAACCGCATGCCGGTCGGCCGCCATCGGCACACGGACATGCATTCCAGCGCCGCCACCAGTTCGTCGTAGTCCGACACGGTCGGAATGCCGTACCGCGCGAAGAAGCACTCGACCGCATCGCGATCGCGGATCAGCGCGCCGGTGTGCGCCTGGGTGGCCAGGGCACCCGCCTGCGATTGCCCGACCTTCAGCACCACCACGGACTTGCCGGCTGCCTGCGCCAGATCGACCGCATCGGCGAAGGCATCCGGGTCCTGGACCAATTCCATGACCACCCCGATCACCCGGGTCTCGTCGTCATGCGCGAGCCATCGCAGGTAATCCGCCGAGGTCACGCGGAATTCGCTGCCCAGCGTGACCACCTTGGAGAACCCCACATTCGCCGAGTTCATGACGGCGATCGCCGCCGACCCGGACTGCGCAAGCAACGCCACCGACCCACGTTGCACCCGAGGCGAGACCTTTGCCGTGTACAGCGACAATGCATCCGACACGTTGACCAGTCCCATGCAGTTGGGACCATGCATGAGGATGCGGCCTTGCGTGGCGATCTGGTGCAGTTCGGCCTCCTCCGCCACGGTGAAGCCGTTCGACATCACGATCGCCGAGCGAACGCCGGCGCGGTCGAGCCGGCGGATCACATCCGGCACGCCAGATGCCGGCACCGACACCACCGCGACGTCGGTGCCGGCAGCAAGTCCGTCGATCGACCGTACTGTGTCGTAACCTTCCAACTGGGCCGCCTCGGCGTGCACCGGGATGACCTGGCCGTTGAAGCCGGCGTCACGCAGATTGGTCAGCACGACATTGCCATTGTTGCTGCGCCGGGACGATGCCCCGATGACGGCGATCGTGCGCGGTTTGATCAGCGCGTCCATGACGTTCGATATTTCGCTTGGCACGTTTGACATCTCGTTTGGCATCCTATTGGCCGGACTTCAACCAGACTTCAGCCCAGTTGGGGTACTCGTTGAAGGAGATGCCGAACTGCTTCTGCAGGTTCTCAAACCGGGTCGAGACACCATAGTAGGTGGAGACGTTGGTCAGGGTGATCTCGTTCAGGTCGTGCGCGACGATCTCGATGTAGGTCTTGTAGTATTGCCGGCGATCGGCCGCCGCCGCGGTGTTCGCCTTCGCCGCCACCGCATCGAGCGCGGGATTGCAGTAGGAGGTCGGATTGACATAGGGCAGGTGCGTGCTGTTGCACAGGAAGCTGCGATCGACGCCCAGCATCGGATCGGTGCGGCCGGTCAACGAGACCAGCGAGGCGTCGAAGTCCCGGTGGTTGTAGACCTTGTCGACCCAGAGCTGGATGTCCAGTCCCGCAAGCTTCACATCGATGCCGATGGCGCCCCATTGGGCGGCGAGGATCTGTGCCATCGGCTCCATGATCACCCGGTTGAAGTCGGCGCTGGCATAGGTCAGCTCCATCGCAAACCGCTTGTCGTTCACCAACGGATAGCCGGCCTCGTCAAGTAGCTTCGCCGCCTTGGCCGGATCGTGCGCATACAGCTCGCTGTATTTGATCGACGGGTCGGTCAGGTCGGTGAACTGCTCCGGAATCGCGTTGCCCGCCTCGATCGCGAAGCCATGGTAGGCATCGGAAACGATGCGGCGCCGATCCATAGCGACCAGCAGGGCCTGGCGTACCCGAACATCGTCGAACGGCTTGCGCGCGGTGTTAAGGTCAAGCGACGAACGCTCCGGCGCGCTCAGCTCGACCTTATGGGCGATCACCTTGCCTTCGGCCGCCGCATCCTGGATGCGCTTCAACTGCGTGTATGGCAGCTTCATGAAATCGACCTCGCCGCGCAGCAGCGCGTTGGTCTCCTGCTGCATGTCGGGGATGATCGCGACGACTACCGAATCGAGATAGGGCTTGGGGCTGTCCCAGAAATATGGGTTGCGCACGAAGGTCAGCGCGCGCCCCTGTTCCCAGCTCTGCAGCTTGAACGGACCGAGACCAACCGGGTTGCGGTTGGCCGGATTGAGCGTGATGTCGGTGTGCTCGTAGACGTGCTTCGCCATCAGCGGAAACACCTCCTTGTCGAACGCATCGAGCATGACCGCCAGCGGCGCCTTGGTATGCACCACGAATGTTGCGGCGTCGGGTGTCTCGACGCTTGCGACGTTGGCCAGCGTCTGCGTCTGGTAGGTGTTGAACTTGGCAACCTCGAGCAGGGTGAAAGCGACGTCCGCGGAGGAGAATGGTTCGCCGTCCGACCATTTCACGTCCGACCGCAAGTGGAACGTATAGGTCTTCAGGTCCGGCGACACGTCCCACGAGGTGGCGAGGTGCGGCACCTTCTGCCCCTTCGCGTCGCGCGCGAACAGCCCGTCCGCCCAGATATCCGCGACCGTCAACGCCGAGGTCGCCGAGGTCATCTGGGTATTGAGGGTGCCTAGGCCCGAGCCATCGAGCGCAACCACCAGCGTGCCACCCTTGTGTGGCGTCGGCGTCTGGGCCGCGGCGGGCCCGTCCAGCAGCGCCGCGGCGACCAGGGCCCCGGCCGCCAAAACCACTGTCATGCAAGCCCGGGTCAGGCAGGCCCTCGTTACGCAAACGGCGGCGACAAGTGCCCGTCGCAGTCTCGTCGTTGCGTCCCGCTCAGCCATGATCCACCCCTTCATCCACTCGCTGCCGTTTCGCCAGCCGCGGATCGGCGATGAGCCTGGCATTCAGCAAGGTTCGCGTATAGGCGTGCCGCGGGCTGCGCATCACCTCCGCCGTGGCGCCGGTCTCGACGATCTTGCCCAGATGCATAACGGCAATGCGGTCGGCGATCGTCTCGACCACATTAAGGTCGTGGCTGATCAGGACAAGCCCGAGATGAAATCGCCGCCGCAACTCGATCAGCAGGTCGAGCACCTGGGCCTGGACCGACATGTCGAGACTGGACAGCGGTTCATCGGCGATCAGCAGCTTCGGCTGGACCGCCAGCGCCCGGGCGATCGCGACGCGCTGTTGCTGGCCACCTGACAGCTCATGTGGATAGCGGCCGAGATAGTGGTCTCCCGGCACCAGACCGACTGCCTCCAGTTGCGCAATGATAACAGTCCGCAACGTCTGCGCAGTGGCCAGCCCGTGCCGCAGCAGGACGTGTGCCAAGGTGGTCTCGATCCGCATACGCGGGTTCAGCGACGCGGCGGGATCCTGGAAGACCGGCTGGACCTCGCGGCGAAACACGTGCCGCTCCTGCCGTGTCAGCGCCGTGGTCGCGCGGCCGCGAAACAAAACCTCGCCGCTCGTCGGCGCGGACAACCCCAGCAGGACGCGGGCCAGGGTGCTCTTGCCGGATCCAGATTCGCCGACGACGGCGAGGGTCTCGCCTTCATGCACATCCAGATCGACCGCATCGACAGCCCGGATCGTCTCGCGCCGCCAACCCTGTCCGCGACGCCCGACGAAGCTCTTGGTGACCGCGCGCGCCGACAGGATCGGCGTCATGCAGGCGGCGCCAGGCTGCAGGAGCCGTCGGCCAGCTGCGATCAGGCTGGCGGTGTAGGGGTGGCGCGGCGACTCGAACAGGCTGAACACGTCGGCGTCTTCCACGAACTTGCCGTCGGTCATCACATAGACCCGGTCGCACAGCTCGGCGACAAGGCCGAAATCGTGGGTGATGATCAGCAGCGCCACCTGCTGCTCTCGGTTCAGTCGGCGCAGCGTCTCGATCACCTGCATCTGCACCGTTGCGTCAAGCGCGGTTGTCGGCTCGTCGGCCACCAGCAGCCGCGGCTCCGAGGCCAGCGCCATGGCGATCAGCACGCGCTGGCGCATGCCGCCGGACAGCTCGTGCGGATAGGCACGCAAAACGCGCGCGATATCCGACAGACCGACCTGAAGCAGCAATTCCGCGGCGCGGTCGCGCATCTTGTGCCGGTCGCCGATCGATCGCAGCGCCTCGTCCATCTGCGCCGCGATGCGCCGCGTCGGATTGAGGTGGTTGAGCGGGTCCTGGAACACCATCGAGAAGCCGCCGCGGCGCCGCAACGACCGCAGACTCGGGCTCCGTCATGCGCGCGACGTCGCGGCCATCGAAGATCACCTCGCCCGACAGATGCGCCAGCGCGACGTTCGGCAACAGCCGGGTGATGGCGCGGCCGAACGTGCTCTTGCCCGAGCCGGACTCGCCCAGGATGCCCACGCACTCGCCCGCACGCAGGTCGAGATCGACGCCGTCCACCGCGCGGACGATGCGGTCGTTCACCTTCAGATGGACCTTCACCTGGCGTGCGGTCAGCAGCGCATCGCGAGGTTGGATGCCGGACACTGACCCTCAGGCCTGCAAACGCGCGGTCGTGGCGGATGCGCGCGGGTTGCCGGCCTCGTTCAGGCCGTCGGCCAGCAGATTGAGCCCGAGGACGGCGATGCAGATGGCGACGCCGGGAAACACGCTCATCCACCATGCACTGTCCAGATAGGTCTGGCCGCGATTGAGCAGTTCGCCCCAGCTCGGCACGCTGGGATCCGACAAGCCGAGAAACCCCAGCCCGGCCGAGATCAGGATCGCCAGGCTGGCGTCCAGCGCCACCTGCACGATCACCGGCGGCAGGGCATTCGGCAGGATCTCGCGCAGCACGATATGTGCCGTCGACAGGTCGGCGGCGCGGGCGGCGGCGACGAAGGGACGATCCGACAGGGTGACGAACTGGCCGTAGACGATCCTGGCCTCCAGCGGCCAGATCGCCAGCGCAACGGCACCGATCAGCAGCCAGAAGCTGGCGCCCAGCACCGCGACGATGAACAGCACCACGATGACCACCGGCAGGGTCTGGAAGAGCTCGGCGATGCGCATCAGCACCAGTTCCACCGGCCCACGCAGATAGCCGGCCAACGCGCCAATCGTGCCGCCGATCAGGAAGGCGATCAGCGCAGCGAACAGGCCAATGGAAAGCGACGCGCGGCCGCCATAGAGCACAACCGACAGCAGGTCGTGGCCGACGTTGTCGGTGCCCATCGGATGCAGCCACGACGGCGGCCGCAACGCGGCACCGGCCAGGTCGAGCGGCCCGCTCGGCGCGAGCCACGGCGCGGCGACGGCGAGTGCGACCATCAGCAGCATGATTGCCAGCCCGACGCGGCCCGACCGGGTGCGCGCCACGCCCCGCACCGTCGACAGCAGCGCGCGCAGCCGCAGTATGGGATGCAGCATCGAGCCAGTAGTCATCGTTCGGTCATCGCCCCACCCGGATGCGCGGATCGAGCCAGAAATACAGCAGATCGACGATCAGGTTCATCACGATCACGCACACCGCAACGAACAGCACGACCCCGACGATCACCTGATTGTCACGCATGCGGATCGCATCGATCATTAGCAGACCGACGCCCGGCCAGGAAAACACCGTCTCGATCAACACCGCGCCGCCCATTGCGGTACCGAACGAATAGCCCATCGCGGTGATCACGGGCAGGATCGAATTGCGGATGACATGGCCGCGGATGATCTCGGAGCGCGTCAGCCCCTTTTGCCGCGCGGTGACGATGTAGCCCTGGTTGAGCGTGTCCGTGACGCTGGCCTTGATCAGCCGGGCTACCCGCGTGCCCTCATAGATCGCGTAGGTCGCCACCGGCAGCACCAGATACGGCGCGCGCTCGGCGAACCAGGCCAATCCGGAGGTGCGCGAGATCAGCGGACCCATGCCCTGGGTCGGCAGCCAGCCGAGGTGCATCGCGAACACGATGACGAGAAGCTGGCCGACCCAGAAGCTGGGCATGGCGTAGCCGACCAGGACGGCGCAGGTCCACGCCTGGTCCACCGTGCGGTGGTTGGTGATGGCGGCGTGGATGCCCACCAGGATGCCGGCCAGGATGCCCACCGTATACCCGGTCAGCGCGAGCAGCAGGGTGCGCGGTGCTCGCTCCATGATCGCGCTGAGCACGCTTTGCTGGAGGCGGAACGAGAAGCCGAGGTCGCCGCGCAGCAGGGTGGCGAAGTAATGATACAGGCGCTGCCAGAGCGGGTCGGACAGATGGTAACGCGCCTCGATCGCGGCACGGAACGCCGGCGGCACGGGGAACTCGCCGACGATGGCCTGCACCGGGTCGCCGGGTACCAGTTGCAGCACGCAGAAGATCACGACGATCACGCCGAACAGCAGTGGCATCGCATAGGCCAGCCGGATCGCCGTGTAGCGGAGCACGTATTCAGTGATCCGCCGTCGTCAGCCGAGGCGGAAAAAGTGCCGGGCGTTCCTGTACAGCCACTTGTCGAGCACGGCAGCTTTCAGCGGCAGCTTCTCGTATTCCTCGATCAGCGCTTCCATGGGCAGGCCGAACGCCTCCCATGACAGGCCGACCATGATCTTGTCCTGCAGCAGCGTGTTGCCGAACTGCATGAATTGTTCCCAACCCGATCCGGGTATTCCGAAATAGCGCGGATGGTGCGACGCGGTGTCGGCGTAGAGGTTCGGATGCCGCCGGAGCAATGCAACCATCTCGTTGACCCAGGGCCAGCCGCTCAGGGCCGCGACGATGCGCAACTCCGGGAAATCCATGGCGACCTGGTCGAGATGGCGTGGATGGCCGAGATCGTACGGTCGGTCGGTCGCATAGTTCATGTTGGTGTAGATGCGCACCGGGATGTCGAGCTCCACGCATTTCGCATAGAGCGGGTAGTACCGGCGGTCACTGGCCGGGACCATGTTGTAAAGCGACGAAACCCGCATCGCCCCAAAGCCGTGATCCTGCACCAGGCGTACCAGCTCGCGCACGCCGCGCATGCCGTCATGCGGGCTGATCGTTGCCAAGCCGATGAAGCGCTTGGGATACTGCGCGAGAACGTCGGCGATGAGCTGATTGCCGGCCCGCAGCAACCCGACCTCGACGCCGGCGCGATCCATCAGGGTGACGAAGGCGGCGATCGACATACCGTGCTTCTTCCCGGCCTCGGCGGATGTGCCGCCCTCGGTGCGCCGCGTGAAAATGCGCTGGTAGTTGGAGAAGCCGTGGCCCGGCAGCGGATCAAGCCGCTCGGGATCGCCATAGCCAGGTGGATGCGTCGCCAATTCGAGTTTCCGTGGATTACCCTCTTCATCGGGCGGCAGGTCGCACTCGAGATCGATGACTTTTCGCATGTTCTGTTACCATTTATTAACAATAACGCTTGCGCACGAGCGAACGTTGACCCGAGCTTGCGCGCCCTGTTCAGGCGACGCAAGAGTTGGGTGGTGTCCCGGGATCTCGTCCTGGTACCCTTCGGGACGCCCTGAACGATCACCCGCCTTCGCCGGTGATCCCGCGACCATGGAGTGAAGCATGACAGACGAGTTGGTTCTCTACGAAACGGATGGGTTGGTCGGGATCATCACGCTGAACCGACCGACGAAACTCAATGCGCTCAGCAAGGAAGTGCGTGAGCAGCTCGTGCAGGCATTCCAGCGGGCGGACGAGGACCCGGCGACGAGCGTGGTGATCCTGCGCGCCGAAGGGCGGAGCTTCTGCGCGGGCTACGACATTGGCAGCCCCGATCCGAGCCGGGACGCATGGCAACATGATGCGCTGCGCTGGCATGCACACCTGACGCCGCAACTCGCCTTCGAGATGATGCCGTGGTACATGCGGAAGCCGGTGATTGCCTCGGTCCAGGGCCATGCCGTGGGGGGCGGATGCGAGCTGACGATGTATTGCGACCTTACCATCGCGGCTGCCAATGCCATGTTCGGCGAACCCGAAGTGCGCTTCTCGAATACCGGCCCCGAAATCGTGATGCCGTGGATCATCGGGTATAAGCGGGCGCGCGAACTGCTGTACTTTGGCGACATGATAGATGCTGAAACCGCCCTGAGCATTGGCATGATCAACCGGGTCGTTCCGGTCGAGCAACTGCGCGAGGCGACACTTAAATACGCGCAACGCCTCTCGCTGGTCTCGCCGGAGGCACTCGTCGCGACCAAGCTCTCGATCAATCGCGGCGCCGACGCGGCAGGCTTCCGGAATGCGATGCAGGCCGGCCTTGATGTCGTGGCACCGCTTTATGCGGCCAAGACGGAGGCGGGATTGAAATTCAAGGAGATTACCAAGGAGAGCGGCCTGGGCGCGGCACTGAAGTGGCGCGGGGCGCAGTTCCGGGGATAACAGGCCACGACGAACGGCGTGTTTGGCATGTCGTCGCTGTAGCCACAGCTAGCCATCTTGCGGTGCAGCTGCGCGGTATCATTCCGAGGTCAGGCGCGCCGCGACAGGACCGCGCCGACGATTTCCGCCAGCTTTTCATAGTCGGGCAGTTCGTTGTACGCCAGCGCCGGCAGGCGCAGCTACAGCGCGCCGGCCTGCGCGTGCAGCGGAACGTCAGTGCCGGCGTCGAGCATATGCACCCGCAGCGCCTTGGCACGCTCGGTGGTGGCCGGTCCGGATACCGGCAGTTGCACGACGGCCATCGGCGTGGCCAGTTCGTTGCCGTTCCCCGTTTCGGTACCGAGCCGTCCGCCACCAGCGCCGCCGCCTCTGCCGCCACCGCCGCGTTGCGCGCCATCAGTGCGCCGCCGCCAAGGCGTTCGTGGAAGCGATTGGTCTGACGCTGATCTTCATTAGCGACGATCTGCGGATCATACGCCATATCAGCACAAATTTCGCCATCATGCTTCTGGGTCGGATCGTCGAATATGGACCGAACGATGCGGTCTACGAACGTCCTCTGCACCCTTATACTGCCGCCTTACTGTCGTCCATTCCCGGCGTTGGCGATTCCTCAAGACCCCGCATCATACCTGCGGGCGAGCCCCCCTCGTCGAGCGCTCCGCCCAGTGGCTGCAAATTCAGAACCCGGTGTCCCCACGCGCGCAAGGTCTGCGCAACGACCATGCCGGAGCTTCAGGCCGCTGATGCAGGACGCCTCGTCGCCTGCCATTTTCCCGGCATCGCCAGTGAGACCGCCCACTCGGAAGCAGGTCACCGCGCGTCGACTTGCCTGCCGATGGAACCGACGAATTTACCCTCGCCATAGAGGCCGCAAGTAACGAACCGCTATCTGTTGGTAAACTCGTCGAAAACCCTCTTGGGCGTCGCCTAATGCTCCTCGCCCATCGCCCAAATCAGCGACAGCACTTCTTCGCGCGCGGCGACGAAGTCGGGGCGGCTTTTAACCGTGCGGATGCCCTCTGCCGCATGATCGCGCGCGAACGCCATTGGCAAGCGCGCCACTATGCGGCCCGGTCGCGGCGACATCACAACGACTTCGGTGCCGAGATAGACCGCTTCCTCGACGCTGTGGGTGATGAACATCACCGTCATTCCGGTGCGCCGCCAGACCGCGTGCAGTTCCTCCTGCATGCGCTCGCGGGTCAGCGCGTCCAGTGCGCCGAACGGCTCGTCCATCAGCAGCACCTTGGGCTCGTTGCACAGCGCCCGCGCGATCGCCAGGCGCTGCTGCATGCCACCTGACAGTTCGTACGGGTAACGGTCGCGGAACTCCCACAACCCGGTGGCGCGCAGCCATTGCTCGACGCGGGCCTCGCGCCCGGCGGCGCCCGTCATGCGCGGCCCGAACCCGGCATTGGCGGCAACCGTCAGCCACGGGAACAGGGCCGGCTGCTGGAACACCACTCCGCGCTCCGCCCCCGGGCCGACCACGGTCTGCCCGTCGAGCTTTACCACGCCGCTGCTCGGCGGCAGGAAGCCGGCCAGGGTCTGCATCATCGTCGTCTTGCCGCAGCCGGACGGACCGACGATGCAGACGAAGTCGCCGCGTGCGAAGCTCAGATTGGCGCGCTCCACCGCCCGCACCGTTGACGCTCCGGTGCCGTATTGCACCGATACGTCATCGAAATGTACGAAGTCGCTCAAGTCTGCCGCTGCCTCAGGCCAGCGCCTTTTTCAAGTACGAAATATTAATCGCCTGCTGAAATACCTTCAGTGCAGGCGCGCTCTTGATGCTGTGCTGCTCGACCAGGAAGTCGGCAGTGCCCTTCAGCACATGGGCGAACTTTCCCGGGTCGGACACGGTGCCGCCCAGCCAGGCCGGAGTGGCCTGCTCGGCTGGAGGCACAAAATCGTATTCCTTCATGTCCGACAGCGCGACCGCCGCGGTGACACCGGCCTGCTTTGCGACGATCTCGGCGGCCGCCTCGGGCTTCTCGCGATACATCGCAAGCGCCCTGCCGTACGCTTTGAGGAATCCGGTGACCGCCTCGGGGTACGACTGCGCGAAGCCGTCGCGCACCACGATAAGGTCAGCAATAACATAGCCGGCCTTGTCCAGCGCCTCGAAAGTCGGGAACACCTGGCCGCCATCGCCGAGGATCTTGCTTTTGGCTGGCGCCCAGACATAGGCGGCATCGATGTCGCCGCGACTCCACGCTGCGACAATGGCGGGCGGCTTCATGTCCAGCACGGTCACGTCGCTCTGACTCAGACCGTTGGTTTTCAGAAATCCCAGCAGACGGAAATGGCTGGTCGAGCCGAACGGCGTAGCGACCTTCTTGCCCTTGAAGTCCGCCGGCGTCTTGATGTTGGCGGCGGTACGAACGGTCATCTCCTCGGCCGGGCCGATATTGTCGACCATGCCGATCAGCTTGTACGGCAGCCCCTGCGCTATCCCCGCGGCGGTGCCCGAGGAACCGATCGCCAGGCCGAAATCGCAGCTTCCGGCGGTGATCGCGGTATTGATCTCCGCGCCGCTGCCCATCTCGGTCCAGTTCAGCTTGCCGCCGGTCCCTTCCGCGAACCAGCCCTCGCCCTTGGCGATCATGGTTGGCTTGGTTTCGGTGAAGAAACCGACATTCACTGTCGCCGGTGCCGCGGCCGTTGCCCCGCGCGCCAGCACCAGGCTTGCGGCCGCCGCGGTCTGCAGCGCGGCCCGTCGTGTGATCAGCATATCCGGCATTGTGCGTTCCCCCAAATTCTAACGTCCGGCCCCCAAGTCTAGCGTCCGGCCCCCAAAGTCTAGCGTCCGGCCCAATGTACCGCGCGCCGCTCCAGCAGCAACAGCGCCCGGTCGATCACGATGCCCGCCAGCCCGATGATGAAGATGCCGACGAACACGTAGTCCGAGCGCAGAAAGCGCCCGGCATCCATGATCATCCAGCCGATGCCGTCGGACCCGGCGATGATCTCGGCGGCGATCAACGTGCCGTAGACGATCCCGACGGCCAGGCGCGCACCCACCATGATCTCCGGCAGGGCCGACGGGAAGATCACGAAGAAAAACACCTGCCAGGGGCCGGCGCCCAACGCGCGCGCCACCTGCACCCGCTCCGGCGGCACATTGGCGACCCCGTCGCGCGCGGCGATCGCGGACACCGGCAGCGCGGCCAGGAACAGCATGGTGATCTTGCTGGTCTCGCCGATGCCCAGCCAGACGATCAGCAGCACCAGATACGCGAGCTGCGGCAGCGGGCGGAGGAACTCTATGAACGGCCGGGCGATCGCGTTCAGCCGCGGCGTATAGCCCATGCCCAGACCCAGCACAGTGCCGACAATCGCCCCGCTGAGGAAGCCGGCGCCAACGCGATACAGGCTTATGCCGATATGCAGCAGCAGCGGGCGGCCCCTGTAGCCATCATCGATCAGTTCCAGGAAGCCGGACCAGACGTCCGCCGGGCCGGGCAGGAAAAGATCGCGCACCAGCCCCGAACTGGTCACGCTGATCCAAGCGGCGGTCACCAAAAGCACGGACAGCAGGGTAGTGCCCCAGTTCGGCAGCGCGCGCATCAGTCGCGCCCGCGCCAATGGATCATCAGGCGATCCGCTGCCCGCAGCAGCGCGGCCAGGCTGACGCCCAGCAGGCCAAGGATGATGATGCCCAGGATGATAAGGTCGTTGCGCAGGAAAGTGCTCGCGGAAATCACCATCCAGCCCAGCCCGTCAGTCGCCGCCAGCAACTCGGCCGCCACCACGGTGGAGAACGCCGCGGCCAGCGCGATTTGCAGCCCGGTCATGATCATCGGCGCCGCCGCGGGCAGCACCACACAGCGGAACACCGCGCGACGGGAGGCGCCAAGCGCCTGCGCCGCCTGGATGAGCTGCCGCTTTACCCCGCGCACGCCGGCCGCCGAGGCCGAAACGATGATCGGAAACGCGGTGAGGAACAGCAACGTGCCCTTTGACAGATCCCCCGTGCCGAGCCAAAGCATCAGCAGGATCATGTACGACAGCGGCGGCAGGGGTCGCGTCGACTGGATGATCCAGTCCAGTGCGGCATTCACCACCCGGTTGGATCCCATCCACAGCCCCAGTGGCACGCCAACCGCCGTGGCCGCACAGAACCCGCCGAGCAGTCGGCCCAGTGTTGCGGCAATATTCTGCCACAGCGTGGTACCGCGATAGCCCTGGGTGAGGATCTCGACCAGCGCCGCCCAGACATCGGCGGGCGAGGGCAGCAGGTCGGCCCGGACGATCCCCAGCGCCGCGATCAGCCACCAGCCCGACACCATCACCGCCACCGACAGCGTGCTCAGCAGCAGCCCCGACGGAAGCGTGAAGCTGACCGCTCGCCATGGCCGCCGAACGGAAGCGGGCGCGACCGAGGCATCTGCTTGGCTCACCATGGCGTCAGTGCAGCAATGCGCATGCCGAGCCGCCGCCGCTGGTCTTGGAACGCGTCGGCAGGCATTTTCGCGTTGGACTTCTGCACCAAGCAAACACTTCATAGATGGTGCTTCCATGCCTGGCGCATAAATCGCAGATCATGATGCGACTCCGGCAACAGCGAGGATCGCAGTCAGCGTCGCGGACATGCCGCGCAGGCTCGGATCCTTCTCCACGTCTATCCATTCCTCCAGCGAATGGGCGCGTCCGCCGCTCCCGCCAGAGCCGATCTTGATGGCTGGAATTCCCAGTGCCATCGGGATGTTGGCGTCGGTGGAGGACGCTACATGGGACGTCTTGAAGCCATGCGCTTCGATAGCGGCCGTGGCATGACGGACGATGTCGCTGTCGAGCGATGTGCTGCCGGCCGGACGGTCACCAACCAGCGTCGGCTCCACTGTTATGCGCCCCTGGGTGATCGAGCGTGCATGGTTTTCGCCTTCGGCTGCCTGTTCGATAATGGCGAGGAACCTGGCCTCCAGGCGCGCCAGTTCTTCCGGCGCCGCGGATCGCAGGTCCACCTCGATCCACACCTTGTTCGGGATCGCGTTGATGGACGTTCCGCCACCGACCACGCTCACGCTGTAGGTAGTCTTGGGTTTGCCAGGAACCTGCACTCGGCCGAGTTCGCACACGGCCTGAGCCATGGCGTTCATCGGGCTCACCAATCCGAAGGCCGCGTAGCTGTGCCCACCAGGACCGCGAAACGCCACCCGCCAGCGGCGCGAACCGATACCGCCGGTGGCGATGTTGGTCATCTCCGGACTGTCCACTGTGAAGAAGGCCTTGATGCGATCTTTGTACTTGCCTTCGTGAAACAGGTGCCGCACGCCGCGCAGGTCGCCCAGGCCTTCCTCCCCGACGTCTCCTACGAACAGGATATCGCTGGTGGTGCGGATACCAGCCTCGTCCATCGCGCGCATGAAGCCCAGCAGGACGGCGAGGCTGCGGGTATCATCGCCGATACCGGGAGCGAACAGTTTTGTTCCGTCGCGCCGCACCGTCACGTTTGTGCCTGCCGGGAACACCGTGTCCAGATGGGCCGCCACCACGACCAGCGGGCCGTTGCCGATGCCGCGCCGCAATCCCATCACGTTGCCGACTGCATCTTTTTCGACGTCGGTGAGCCCGTGGGCGCGCAGCATCTCGAGATACGCATCGCCGCGCACGTCCTCGCCGAACGGCGGTGAAGCGATTTCGGTCAGGCGTATGATATCGTCGACGATCCGGTCATGATCGCGATCAAGCACCGCCACGGCATCGCGATATGTGGTGCTGGCCATGATGGCGGCGACGTCCTGGCTCATGCGGTGTCCTTCTTCAGGCATGGAGATGCGTGCTGCTTACGCGTGCGTTTCGGCGGCAGCCAGCCGGAGGCCCGTGCATCAGACGGCCGGAAACACGGGGTTGCCGTACGGATAGAACGCCTTCAGGTCGACATGCTGGTAGGGCAATCCGTCCAGCCGGACGGTGCCGAGGAACGGCTGGTCAGGCTCCACCAGCAGGATCGTCCTGGCAAAGCCGCTGTCATCGAACCCGCGGCGGAAGTGCACGCGGGACTTGAGGGCAAACACGTCGAAGTCGGCCAGATCGATGCCGAGGTCGGTGAACGTCGAAGGCTCCATGATCTGGGCGAGATACGGGCTAACGATCAGGACGTTGCCGTCACCGAACCCGATATGGAACCACGTGTTACCCTTCACGCGCTGCGGCGCCTGGCTGATCCCCACGATGTGGCCCTGGATCCGGACCGGCAAACCGGCCGATCCGTCGACCAAGCCACCGACAACGACATCGACCACATCACCAACCTTGGCGCCATTTGCGATCAGGCTGGAGACCACCTTGGCGTCCGCCACGGTCCCGATCAGCACACGAGACAGGCCCTGCTCGATGACCGCGCGCAACAGCCAGGTGGCATAGCCGGAGCGGTCACTGTGGTCGGCGAGTACAACCGGCCCTGCGCCGTTTGCGAGCGCCAGCTTTGCCCCTGCCACACCTTCCCCGATCGAATAGATCTTCGCGGTGTTCAACAGCGCCTCGCGCTGTCGCCAGGCGCTGGCCGCCATGTCGTCAGCCACCGTGCGGGCGAGATCCGGGTTGTTGTTGGTGAGAACCTGGAAGGTCATGCCGACATCGGGCACGTCCGACCAAGGGAAGCCGAAGAAGAAGTTCACGAACAGGTGAGGCTCGCGCGCCTCCCATGTAAGGGCCTGCTGCACCAGGTTCATCCATGGCGAGGCGCCGGTCCATTGGAAAACGGTGGGCGAGATGATCGGCACCTTCTGCGTCACGTGGGTCGGCACGTAGTCGCCCCGGATGGCGCGCACCAGGCAGCGGGCCGCGCGCTCTCCCTGCAGATAGCCGTCGTAATGGGGAAAGTATTTCACCGCGAAGGCCATGTTGGCGTGGCGGAGGAACTCCTCGTCCTCGTTGCCGTGCGGATCGAAGGTAGCGGCGATGAACCCTGCGGGACCGATAGCCGCGCGCACCCGCTTTGCCAGCTCCGCCTCCGGCCGCGGCACATCTCGCACGCCAGCAGCACCATGGACGCAGAGATAGGCGCCGTCGAACGGGCCCTGTATGTGCAGTTCCTCGACCATCTTGCCGACGAACGTCTCGAACGCCGCCGTGGTGATCCAGCCGGAGCCGGTGCCGGTGCGTGGCCAAAGCGGCGATTCGATGCCGACGAGCTCCACCGCCTCGAACTCGCGCGCCATCTTCACGAAGCCGCCCATGTAGCCGCGCGGGTCGCAGGTCAGCAGCGCCTCACCCGCGGCCGGCGAGCCTGGATAGGTGAAGTCCGCCAGGGTGGTGTCGTTCGCCAGGAACGTCACCGTCTCGTGGGAGAAATGCAGGACGGCGATTCGGATCGGCGGCTTCATCGGACATGATCCTCACAACGTACGGGGGATAGGATGGGCGGTGCATCCGGCGGTAAGGGCGCCGCTTCCGATGTATATGTCCGCTTTCAGAAATTGAAGCACTCCAGCTAGACGGCCTACACCAGGGACTTCGGCATCGCCTACCGCGCCGCCGCGACGCATGCTGCGTTTTGCTGCGCTTCATTGAGATAAGGTCCGAGAACCTGCTCGATCTGGCATGTGGTGAATGGGTGGCGTGATCGCCTGGCTGGTTGGCGGTGCACGTTGATCAGCGCGACCTTGCCGCCGCCTAACGGCAGCCGCAGCGTGCCTTGACGAACGGCGCGCACGTAGAGCGGCACACCCTTGAGGATGCCGTGCAGAACGTCGGCGCCGATCAACGCGACACGGTCGCGGTATTCTGCGGCGAGCAGAGATGTGTGCGAGTGATAGAGGCCGACGGCGACATCCCAACTGCCACCCGCCTCGCCCCGGTACAGGTCGAGCAAAAGCCGCGCGGCATAGTCTGCGTTGGCGATAGGATCAAGAGCTTCCTCCAAAGTGTTGAAGGCGTCGGGGTGGTACTGCAGATCGACCTGCATGCAGCCGACATCGACAAAGCGGTGGTGCAGCGCCTGCTGTCGTAACCAGGCGATCGCTGCTGCCTTGCTGTCGAGGAACAGGCCGTTGCCGTCGGCGTCGATGGTCCAAGGCCACGGGCGTATGTCGGCGAGGGAGGCAATCGGTCTCCCACTCTCCGCCCGTGCAATCGATACCAGCAGCGCCGGCGGCAGATGATAGCGCCGTTCCGCCTGCTGCAGCGCCACCGCACAGAGGTCGCTTTGTTGTGCGGCCCAGACGGACGCGACGACTTGGTCAGTTGCTGGCGCGGACGGTGACTCGGCATAGGCGAGCCCGGCGCGGACGACAAACAGCCAGAGCAGGACCGCGGCGGCCGCGATAGGGGCGCCACGCAAAACGGCATGTCCTGCCACGGGACGAGTGAGATCTGTCACAGGCGCACGAATACGATGGCTGGGAAATTCCGTCCAACCGACGGGTCCAGAAAACCTCTTGGAATCGGGCCACTCCAAACCATTGATCGGAACCGGTCTTCATGGCTCCAATTTGTGGGTCCGGAAATCAATTGTTTAATGATCGGACAATTGCAAATCTGAGTAGCCGGGCCACATCGGCCGCATTCGCGAGCCGCGCCTCGTGCACAGTCTGCGCCGCCACGCCGCCCGAACCTCGAAGGCTAGCCGCGCAGGCGGCCGCAGCGCCGATGACGACGCGACGCGGAATCCGATAGAGGGTCATGACATCCATCCAACAATTCGAGTGCCTTGCGGGATTCAGGCGTCGCTCCGAACGCCCTCGTCTTGGCACGTGTAGTCGTAGCGAGCCGGCTACAGCCGAAAACCGACCTTCGGAGCGATTTTGTTTTTCTGCCGGTGAGAATAGAGCGAGCGGGCAATCGTCGATATCCAGAATGGTACCGGTTGGAAAGTGTAAATTTCGGAGGTTTTTTGCGCGTTTGGGCTGGACCGCATTGAGCACGCTCGCGGCTTGCTTTTGATCAGCTAGTTCTGCGACCGACGACAGGCGCCAGGCACAGGTGCCGGTCGTTTGATTATCATCACGATAAGGCGGTCACTCTTTCTGCAAGCGCTGACGCGTGAGCTGTCCCCGATTTCGTAGACATGCAGTTCGGCTGATTGGGCATCTCCGCTGACTGGCCTAACGTCTGCTTCTGGGCCAATCCAATGAGCCCGTAAACGACCGTGATGGGCGCTAAGCGGGCAACTTCACCGCCCCGTCGGGGCTTCGCTCCAGCGGCCCGACCGAGACCACGGCATCGACGGGCAGCACGCCATGGATGTGGGGAAAAAGCTGCCCGCCGTGGGATGGCTCCCAGCGCAACGCATCGCCGAGCCGCGACAGGTCCACCGCTGCCAGCATGAGGCCGCTCACGCCGCTGAAGTACCTGTCCAGCGTCGCGACCAGCTGGGAACCAGACGACAAATGGATGTAGCCGTCGGCAATGTCTGCGGGCGATCCCCGGAACAGGCCGTCGCGCAGCATCTGCTCCGTCTCCGCCGCCAGCTGACCTTGTACGCGAACCGATCCGGCATGGCACGTCGTTCACATCCTGTTGGAAAGTGCCTGTGGGCGCAGGCCCCAGGATGTCCAGGCCACAGCACCAGGCCAGCCAGATTGGCCCGATGCCACCCAGCCTATATACTGAAATCCCCGCAACGCCGAGGAGCACGCCCATGGCCCCCCAAAGTATGAAAACGCGCATCGCTGAGGCTGGGGGCTTTCTCGCCGCGCTCGATCAGAGCGGCGGGTCCACGCCTGGGGCACTGCGCCTCTACGGTATTCCGGAGAGTGCCTATGGCAGTGAGGACGAAATGTTCGCCCTCATGCACGCGATGCGGGTCCGGGTGATCACGGCGCCGTCCTTCACCGGCGACAAGGTGATCGGCTCGATCCTGTTCGAGCGCACGATGGATGGCGAGGCCCAGGGCAAGCCGGTTCCGTCCTACCTCTGGGAAAACCGTGGCTGCGTGCCGTTCCTCAAGGTCGATAAGGGGCTGGAGGCGGAAACCGACGGCGTCAGTCTGATGAAGCCGATCCCGGGGCTCGACACGCTGCTTGATCGGGCGGTCAGGCTCAATGTCTTCGGCACCAAGATGCGCTCAACGATCCACCTGGCGTCCGAAACCGGCATCGCCGCGATCGCCAGGCAACAATTCGAGATCGGCGCCCAAATCGCGAGGCACGGCCTCGTTCCCATTCTGGAGCCGGAGGTTCTCATCAAGAGCCCCGACAAGCCGAAGGCGGAGGCGCTTCTCAGGGATGCGCTGGCCCGGCATCTTGATGCGCTGCCGTCGGACCAGCAGGTGATGCTGAAGCTGACGATCCCGGACACGCCGGATCTTTACAAGGACCTGATCGCCGACGACCGGGTGCTGCGCGTCGTTGCATTGTCGGGCGGCTATACCCGGGCCGATGCTTGCCACCGCCTGGCCCGGAACCACGGCATGATCGCCAGCTTCTCGCGCGCGCTGCTTGAGGAGCTGCGGGCTTCCATGAGCGACACGGCGTTCAACGCGGCGCTCGCGCAGGCCATCGAGGAGATCTATACGGCATCCACCGTGAAATCGTGACCGGGCGCGCCCCGCTATGCCGCAAACCGCGTGGCTTGCGCGGCGGCCTGCGCCGCCGACGGGCCTGACTGGCCATGTCCGCGTCGAAGCGGCCTGCGCGCCTGGCGGAATAGCCGGAAGGGTGCAGAGCCGTCGGCGCCCACCGGCGCTGAACGTCCGCTAGAGCAAGCCTGAATTCGTGAGTTGCGTGAGCACGGACACAATGGCGCGTAAATCGGACAGTTGGGGTGCCCTCCGACCCAAGTCGGCCATCAGCAAATCGTTCGGGTGATCCCAGAAGCGGAAGTTCACGGAGGCCCTTCGCCAGCGGCCTGGCGTCCTAAGCGGTCATCCGGTCGTCCAGTATCACGACACCGACGTGGGCTTCCTCGGCCCGCTGCCTCTTCCTGTCTTCCTAGAAGAAGACGAAGGCCCGGACCACGACGTTCTTGCGGCATCTTGCGTCGGCGGGCGCGGTCGGGTCGATACAGGCAGTATGGAAAGAATAGC
The DNA here is from genome assembly GCA_963826975.1 of uncultured Alphaproteobacteria bacterium. Taxonomy (GTDB): domain Bacteria; phylum Pseudomonadota; class Alphaproteobacteria; order Acetobacterales; family Acetobacteraceae; genus Palsa-883. Next base: position 371,881 of record CAWGZJ010000007.1, read on the forward strand.
GCGAGACGGAGCCGTCGGTCACAGAGTCATAGCACTTGAGCATCGAGACCTCGGTGGGCGTCTGCTGGGGAAACCAGTACCACTCGTGGTCGGGACGGTAGGTGAAGCGGGTGGTCTCGCCGAACTCGGTCGTCGTAGATCCGGTAGTTGGTGATGTACGGCTGGTCGGCGAAGGAGGGCCAGGCGCAGAGCACGAAGGGAAACTGCTCGACTGTTTCCATCGGCTTGGCGAGATTGATCGACACGAACCGCCGCGACATCTTCCTGTCCGCCGCTTCCTCCGTGTAGTGCTGCTCGCGCCCGAAGTTCCGCAGGTTCCGGGTGAGCAGCTCGCGGCAGCGCACGCGGCCGCTGTTGTCGTTCAGGTCATTGTGCACGATGGTGGCGTAACGGGCGTTCACACCCGGGTTCTTGTTGTCCTGGTCTTCCGTGCGGTCGCCCGCGTAGTCCTTGTCGAAGACGTCGTGGTTGTAGACCAGTGCATCGGTCGCGTCCGGGAAGAACTCAAGCAGGAGCTTCTCGATCTCGGGGTAGAACACGCGCTCCACCTCCGCCGAATCGTAGAAGTTCGAGCACTTGGACTCGAGGTGCGCCAGCGAGACACCTAGCCGGTCCATGCTTTCGGGGGCGTCGGGCGACAGGCCCGGGTAGTACTCGCCGATACGCCGCGCGTCGCGCATCAGCTGCGGGAACCAGAGGTCTCGCCGCCGGTTGTCCTCCTCGTTCTTGCGCAGGATCGCCGCCACGTCGGCGCGCGCCGGGTCCCGCCAGACAGCGTTGGACGGGACGACGGAGTAGGTCGGCCGCTCGTAGACAGTATAGGGCAGCGGCACCGCGATGCCGCCTTCCGGGGCCTTGATGGCGTTGTTCTTGCGTATGTAGTCCACGCACTCGTCGTATTTCCGGAACCCGAGGCCCCACCTTGTCTTGATCGGGGCCCCCGGCGGCGCGTTGTTGATCATGTCGGTAACGCGCTGGCCCTCGCCCTCGGCGATCTCGGTGAGCGCGTCCTGGATCGCCGCGGCGGTTCCCGCATCGCCGCCCCGGTCGAACGACATGTAGGACAGGCCGCCATTCGCCGCGATGGGCGGCGGCTGCCCCGCCGTGCGCTGCAGCGGCGGCACATAGGCCGGCGCAGCTCTCTCCGTGTCCGCCGCAACCTTGTTGTCAATGACACCGAGCTGGCTCATGGCACACCTCCGATTATCCCGGCCTCACCGTGGCACACAGAGCCTGTGTTTTCCAGACCATGACTTTCCGGTCATCCGGAAGTCGATCGGCGTCGTGCGATGGGTCTTGGCGAGGCTGAAGAACGGATAGGCCATGAGGTCCTGCGCGCCCCTGGGCGCCAGATCGCCAGGGAGAGCCCGGAAGAGTTCAAGCTGCTCGCACTCGTGGTGGGTGCGATGGCGCATGGAAGTGCGGGCGGAGGATCAGCGGCGCGCCTGGCCGGCGGGGGCCGAGATGTCAGGCCTGTGGCGCTTGGCCGGCAGCACCGTGCTGACCCCAGGGTCGGAGGTCGACGCCTTGGCACCGGACTCCACCCAGGCCTGTAGGTCCTCGACGCGATAGACGACGCGACCGCCGAGCTTCGAATGGCGCGGCCCGGTCCCGTAGATCCGGTGCTTCTCGAGGGTGCGAATGGAGAGGCCGACGAAGCGAGCGGCCTCGGGCGAGCGCAGATAGCGCTGAGGCAAGCCGGCGAGATTGGAAGACATGGGGAACCTCCGTGATTTTGTCGAAGGCCGCCGGACGACGGCGGCTGTCAGGGATCACGGTGGCGGAAAAGGTGCGTGCCGGGGGATGGTGATGTCGCGGGGTGGCGAGATCACCACCCTGGGGTCAAGGCGGTCGCGCTACGGCAGCAGTCGACCCCCTGTGCGACTTTGGCCGTTCCGAGTCCTATGGCCGCTTCGCGTCCGGCCCGGTCGTCGCAGTCCGATGCTCCTGCTCTCGAAAGCGGACATCGGGCCAGTATGTCTTCTCAATGCCATTGGTGGAAAACAGACATAGGCCTTATACAGCCTTTCGGGGTCCGCAGCTCTGGCCTTTCTCAAGACCTCCCAGTTCTGTGCGTATGTCAGCGCTTCGTCGAATTTGGCCAAAGCTCAGGCGGCAATATCTGGAATAGTGCCTGGCCAGCGCGGATCATGTTGCCCTCGGTTATGCCCGCACATATCGATAGGCCTTCCGATGCTATCACGATGATTGTCGATCCGTGTTCGAACCATCCCATTTCGTCGCCTTTTTGCAACGCGGCATGGCAGGCCGTGCTCCAGCGCGTCTTGCGTGCCGGTCCTTTCGGCATGTCCAGGAACCCGAGCCGGATGCCGGCGACCAGAATGGCGGCAACCGGCACCAGCGTGACGGTGTGTCCGGTGACAGACAGCCTGGTTTGGACCACGGCGCGCTCGTTGCGGCAGTAGAGCTTTCGCACGCGCCGCAGGGTCGGCGGGTTGACGTTCCAAACGTCGCCAAAAATGTGCGTGACCGCGGTGACCACGCAATCATGCGGCGCGTGGAAGCGATGATACATGGAAGCGGTCAGGCGCAACGTAACATAGCTGCCGCCCGCGAACGAGGCGGCATGCGCCTCGTCATCAAGCAGGTCGCCGAGCCGATAGGAAAACCCCTTCACCTGCAGCAGCGTGCCGTCGGTGACGTTACCGCAGGCGCCCGCGATGGCGTCGCAAGGTGCAGCGACGATCGCCGGATCCCCGGGGAAGGGCCTCGCCCCATGCCGCAGGCGTCGGGTAAAACAGGCATGCAGGCTGGCGAACCGGGTTTCGGCGGCGTCGCTCAGATCGAGATCGGAGAACAAGCGCCAAATTCTCAGCGACAGATCGCGCACGAATGGCTGCTCGATGCGGACGAACCAGCCAATGAAGGTGGTTGCCAGCCGCCGGGGAATGCAGTTGGTCAGCACAAAATTCACACGATCGGAGTGCGACACCCGGTCTATGATTGCGCGGATCATCGGCCGTTCGTCCGATTCGCAAACAGAGGAGCCGGATGCCGATCCCTATTCTCACGCTCGCCGGTGCCGGCGGTGCCGTGGCACTCGGCGCGTTGGCCACAAAAGCCAAAGCGCGGCTCGACCTGTCGCGGGCGAAATACCGATCGCTGGCCGGCCACGCCAGGATGTCGCGTCGAGTTGCCTCGTTGATCCCTTATTACGCGTATGACGAAGACCGGTTCTTCCGTTGCGACGACGCGCCCGAGGCCGTGGCGGCACAGCGACGGGACGGATTCCTGCGGTTGGCAGCGATTTTCGCGGAGAAATTTGCCCGCACCAATGCGCTGACGGCGCAGGCAAAGGACGCGGTTTCCGACCTGCAATTCATCGCCGCCTATCGCGCGCCGTTCCAGTTCAGTCGGTTTTTGCAACGACATCTCCCAGTGGGTTCCTTCTTCGCCACGTCGTCGGGTGTTACGGTGACCGATCTCGATGGCAATGTGTTCTACGACCTGACGGGTTCGTACGGCGTCAACCTGTTTGGGCATGATTTCTACAAAGGGTGCATTGACCGTGGCGCGGCGCGGGTGCGTGACCTTGGGCCCGTGCTGGGATCCTATCATCCTGTTGTCGCGGAGAATGTCACGCGGCTGCGAGCGCTGTCCGGCCTGGATGAGATATCGTTTCACATGTCGGGCACCGAGGCGGTCATGCAGGCGGTGCGGCTGGCACGTTACCATACCGGGCGATCGCATATTGTGCGACTCTGCGGCGCGTACCATGGCTGGTGGGGCGACGTGCAGCCGGGAATTGGCAATCCAATGCCGGCGCGGCAGACCTATACGCTATCGGAATTGTCCGATTGCACGCTGCATGTGCTGCGGCACAGGCGCGATATCGCCTGCGTGCTGGTAAACCCCCTGCAGGCGCTGCACCCAAACGCCGGGGCGCCCGCGGACTCCACACTTGTTGATAGCAGCCGGCGCGCCGGAGTTGATCGAGCGGCCTATACAAAATGGCTGCAGCAACTTCGCGACGTGTGCGACGCGCGCGGCATCGTGCTGATTTTCGACGAGGTTTTTGTGGGCTTCAGGCTGGCACGGCGAGGTGCAGCGGAATATTTCGGCGTGCAGCCCGACCTTGTGACCTATGGCAAATCGCTCGGCGGCGGCCTTCCGGTCGGCGTGCTGTGCGGCCGCGCCGCACTGATGAAGCGAAGCCGCGAGGACCGGCCGGCAGATATTTGCTTTGCCCGGGGAACCTTCAACTCGCATCCTTACGTTATGGGTGCGATGGCCGAATTCCTGGACTATCTGGAGACGCCCGAAGCGCGCGCGACTTATGATACGCTTGACAGAGTTTGGCAGGATCGCGCGGCTCTTATGAACAGGCGGCTGGCGGCGGCCTCGCTGCCGGTGCAGGTCGCCGCCCTCTCGTCGATCTGGACCGTCTTCTATACAAAACCGTCGCGCTACAACTGGATGCTTCAATTTTACCTCCGCGCCGCCGGGATCGCGCTGAGCTGGGTTGGCACCGGCCGCCTTATCTTCAGCCTCGACTTCACCGACGATGATTTCGCGGCCGTGGTCGATCGCTTCGTTCAAGCTTGCACAGACATGCAAGCGGACGGGTGGTGGTGGAACGATGGTGCAACGAATCCGTCAATCCGCCGAAACGTGCTTGCCGAAACCGTAAGGGCCCGGTGGCGACCGCTTGCGACGATCCCTAATCAATAGGTTCTAACCCGTCTTACGTGCCATAAACTGCGGCCCGGGGGCCTGCCATGACAGGGGTGGGCAGCGTACGCCAATACATTCGGCCGCTGGTATACCATTCGTTCGTGGAAATTCGTGTTTTCGATAACTATTTACAATAAAGAATCACCACAGAGACACAGAGACACAGAGACACAGAGACACAGAGAAGAATATCAAGTCGATCACTTGGCTTTTCTGCTCTGTGTCTCCGTGGTGATCCTTGCTTGCGGACACGCAGCAGGGCACAAATTCCTGCAACCATCGGGTATATTGAGACGGGCCAAGGACCTGTCCCTGGCGGGGTCCAGGGACAGAGCCTCTGGCCTGCCTCCAGTTCGACCTCAAACAATGTCGCTCTGGAACGACCGACGCGCCTCGCTGAACTCGCCATCGCTTGCGCGGCGGCTGAACAGGGCCTTCGGCGCCCCACGATACAGCATGATATCGTGAAACGGGTCGGTGATGATCTTCGTTGCCCACACCAGGCCGGTTTGAACATCCTTTATGATGAACAACTGTATGGTGCGGAACAACAGGCCACCAATGCCGATCACAAGCCACATGTTGCCGAGATGACGCGCGAAGGCGTCGACGGTCGGCGGCTTTGCGCAAATGCCGAACAAGGTAGGACTGGCAACCAATATCAGCGGCGACAGCGCCCAGATGGACATCAGGATGATCTTGCGCCGTAGGTTGTAGCCGACCTTGATCTCTTCCTTGTATTCGTGGCTCGCGTCGTTAACGACGTCGTAGTCTTTCGGCTCGAAAAACAGATGCCCGATCTGCCGGCTTGTCATCGACAACATCCAGGCGAGCAAAGCTGCGTAAGCGGGGTCCTTGAACAACACGCCATAGGCAATGACGAAGGACGTCGCACTCAGGAAATGCAGCGACTGGTTGACCAGGCTATGATGATAATAACGATGATCATCCCATCGCTGCAGGGCGAGAAGAGCCAGAAAGCTGTTCAACGCATTCCCCCTATGATCTGGCAGGTCGTTATTTCGTTCCGGCTCCACTGTACCGCAGTCTTGGCCGGCGCGGTTGCGTCGTATTCCAGCTGTTCACGCAGCCTCAAGAACCAGGCGGTCAGGAAATCGCGGTTTTTCGCATCGTCGACTGCGATGCTCTCGACGCGGCCAAGCCCCTCACGCCGCACGGGACGCCGCGCCTTGTCGAGCATTGGCCCGGCGATGTCGATTCCAACAACGCGCGAGCCGCTGCTGTAGCTTCGCAACGATAATCCGGTTCCCGCGCCGACCTCGAGAATGCGGCCGCCAGTCCTTGCTGCCGCGGCAACCGCGTCACGCCGGCCGCGGGGGAATACCGGGTCGAATATCATGGCGTAGACCGGCGCCCATCTTCCATAGGCGTTTGCGACCTGCTCCCGCTCTAAGATTGCCGTCATCCTTCCGCAAGATTTCAAATTGGCGAGACCCACACGCCCCTGCGGTAGCAAAGTTCAGCCAGATAGTAGCGTTACAGTTTTTTGGCAGAAGCGTAGCAACTTGGCGTCAGCCGCGAAGGCGCCGTCCCCGCAGGCCAGCAGTTGGTCAGCGCGCTGGCTGACGTCAGCTCGCCGGCTGTCGGGAGGTCGGCGGCACAGTCCGGGTCCAGGTGTGGATGCTCTTGCTCTCGGCCAGAGCCGCGCGGGCTGCATCCAGCCTCTTGGTCTTCAACGCAGGGCAACCGATCCGCTATTCCTACAGGCGGGGGATCTCGCTGGACCAGCGGCGGTTGGATAAAACTCGAGTAGTGTCTCAGTTTGCAACCGGCACCTCTGGTCATGCGGCCCGAATTGTGGGCGTATCACCGCCCATGCATTCATTGTTGTGTGTTTTTGCTCTCCTTGCGGTGTCGGTCACAGCACACGCGGCTCCCCTGCAGGAGCCTGCCACGCTATGCGAGCAGGCTATCGGGAACGCCGAGGCAATCGGGCATACGCCGCCTGGAATGCTTGCTGCCATCGGGCAGGTCGAGAGCGGACGCCCGGACCCTCAGGCCCGGCGGGTGCGGCCATGGCCCTGGACGATAGATGCCGATGGCGTCGGGCAGTTCTTCGCGACCAAGGCACAGGCCGTCTCCGCTGTCGCAGCGTTGCAGGCCCAGGGCGTGCGTTCGATCGATGTCGGGTGCATGCAGGTCAACCTGATGCACCACCCGGACGCGTTCACGTCGCTCGGCCAGGCCTTCGATCCCGCTTCCAATACGGCTTACGCCGTGCGCTTCCTGAACATGCTTTACCGCCACACCGGAAGCTGGTCGAAGTCGATCGCCGCCTACCATTCTGAGACACCGCAGATCGCGGATGACTACCAGCGCCGCGTGCTGGCGACGTGGCAGCAGCACGTGGGGACGCCTGCCCTCGGCGGCCCGACCTATGTCGATAGCGGTCTGATCTACGGCGCGTTCGGTTCGACCGGCCGCGTCTACGGTCTCATCCTGCCAGGAAGATGAGCGAGGCCTTTATCGCAATCGAACCCAATGGTTCGTCAGGGAGCTCCGGGGTGGCCTCCGGCTCGCGCTACGCCTGGACCCTGCTGAATGCAGTCTGAGGCCCTCTGGGCATGGCTGAACGCGCGCACGATGCCCTCTGCCGTCGCACACTCCGCATTGCAAGCCGCGGATACCTGACCTGATTTGGCAACTCGCAAATGCTGTACTAGCCTTCGCGATCGGCGGTCGCACGCGACCGATTATGGTGGGGGAAACGCGTGAACGGCCGGCCGGGGCATCCGATTCCGCGGCGACGTTGGGGCATTGCGGTGCTGCTCGGCGTCAGCGTGCTGTTCAACTATTTCGATCGCCTGGCGCTGTCCGTCGCCGGGCCGTCGCTGCGCCAGGAGTTGCACCTCGATGCGCTGGCGCTCGGTGTGTTGTTCAGCGCGTTCAGTTGGTCCTATGCGGTGCTGCAAATTCCGTCCGGCATGATCCTCGACCGGTTCGGCGTCACCCGCGTCGGGCGCATCGGTATCATGCTGTGGGGAGTAGCCTCGGCGATCACCGCGCTATCGGGTGGCTATGGCGGTATCCTGCTCGCCCGCCTGCTGCTGGGCGCGGCCGAGGCGCCGAGCTTCCCGCTGAACTCCAAGGCGGTCGGCCACTGGTTCCCGCGCGCCGAGCGCAGGACCTGCGACCGCCATGTTCGACGGCATGGCGAAATTCTCCCAGGTGGTCGGCGTGCCGTTGGTCGCTGTCGCCCTGGTGTGGTTCGGCTGGCGCGGTGCGTTCTGGATGACCGCCGGACTGAGCTTTCTTTTCCTGATCGTGTTCTGGATCCGCTATCGCGATCCCAGCGAGGATGCACACCTGTCGCCGGTCGAGCGCGACTACATCCTGGGCGGCGGTGCCGTGCCGGAGGGACGCGCCAATGGCGGTACCGCGCGGATGCTGGGCTACATCCTTACCCGCCGGAAGGTGTGGGGGCTGACGCTTGGTTTCGCTTGCTACGGCTATTCCAACTCGCTGTTTGCTTCGTGGCTACCAACCTATTTCGTGCAGACCATGAACGTCAGCCTGCTGAAATCGGCCAGCTTCACCATGCTGCCCTGGTTCATCGCCACCATCGCGCAGTTCGTCATCGCCGGATGGCTGGTCGATCGGTTGGTGCAGCGGGGTCATGACGAGACGCTGGTACGCAAATCGATCATCATCGCTTGTCTGCTGGGCGGGCTGGCGATCCTGGGCGCTGCGTTCACTCGCGAGGTGTTCTGGGTGCTGTTCTGGATGACGATATCGGTCAGCGCTCTGACGTCTGCATCGAGCATCGGTTGGTCGTTTCCCTCGCTGGTGGCGCCGCGCGGTGGCAGCGGCATCGTGGGCGCCGTGATGAACACGATGAATGCCGGCATCGGATCGATTTCCGCCATCGTCACCGGTGCCATCGTGGATGCGACCGGCTCTTTTGCCGTCGCTTTTGTGGTGGCGGCCGCGGTGCTGCTGGCCGGGGTCTGCTTCTATGGCTTGCTGATGGGTCGCGTCGAGCCGGTGCCGGACCTTCCGGAGCGTGGCACCGCCCCGTCCGCCGTGCGTCTGGCCGAATAACGAAAGGGAAACCAAAATGGTTAGGTGGGCAGAATGACCACTTGCTCGCGGCTGGACGCGATCCCGCGCGCGTCGATCGCGAGGATGGGAATGGACCCAACCTAAGGTTCTTCGTGCCAACCAGTTCACGGAGGCGCTTCCCCCTCACTAATCACGTATGTCGCGAATACTCCGTGGTAAATACTCTACAATGCCGCGCGCTCTCGTACATGGATATACGAGGGGTACTGGCGCTTAATCTGAGACGGTATCCGCGGGCCGCGAACCTGTCGCAGAAAGAGCTTGCGCATCGGGCACAGATCGATCGGACATAGATTGGCGCCCTCGAGCGGCGCGCGCCAACGGGTCGGGTCCGCATCGGGAGGGGCCGTGCGGTCGTTGCGATAGTGGCCGACACCGCAATGGGCAGTCTCGGCGGAACCTGCGCCCCCACCCACGCCAGCAACGCAGCCGCATCTGCCGCCATCCCCGGCGAGGCCGGGAAGACGGTCGGATCGTCGGCCGGGACACGGTCGATGACGGTCAGGCGCGTATCGATGGTCATATCGTGGCGGGCATGGACGCTGCCATCGACGGCAGCGGAGAAGACGACGCGACCGCGCTCCTGCAGGCGCATAAAGCTCTCCCGCCAAGGCGGATCGTCGGGAGACAGGCTTGCGCCGGTGATCGCGACCAACCGTCCGCCTTCGGCAATGCGCGCGAGCGCGGAGGTCATGTGGCGGAGTGCTGCGTCGGCGACACGGCCCTCGACGCGCGCGGCTGCCGAGAACGGCGGATTGATCAACACGACGCTGGGCCGTACGGCGAGATCGAGGTGGTCGTGGATGTAGGCCCGGAAGCACCCGAGTGATTGCATCGAAGGTGGATCGCTGCAATTTGTGGGCGAGACAGATGCATCCGGGGCTTCGTTGGATGACACATGGACGCTTCACCGAGCGCCTCTCGCTCGTCGATGCCTGGGCGTGGCTGGATGCCTGTCCGGACGCGATGGGCTCCGAGGCGGTTCCCCTCCATCATGCTTTCGGGCGCGTTCTGCCGGCACCGCTTACCTTCCCTGCGGATCGGCCAGAACGTGACCTTGCGCTCGTCGACGGCCATGCAGTGCATGCCGAGAGCACTCTGGGCGCCAGCACCTACAACCCCCTATTTCTCACCATTGTTCCCAACGGCATGGCGTTGGCCGCGGGATGTGCATCCGTCTGCCATGCCGGTGAGACATTGCCCTCCGGCGCCGACGCAGTGCTGCCGATCGAAGTCGGCGAGGCGGTCGGCACTGCTCTGGAAGTGTGCGATGCGATCCCGGTCGGGTTTGGCGTCGGGCGCAAGGGCCACACTGCGCGGTACGGCGAAGTAGCCATCGAGGCAGGGCGTCGATTAGGCGTCCCGCAAATCGCTCTGGCTGCATCTCTCGGCGCGACCCAATTGATCGTCCGACGGCGCCCCGTCGTCACGATCGTCCTCGCTGGCCCCAAGCCGCCCGCGATCGAGGCACTTGGTCTGGCGATATCCACCCTCGTGGCGCGGGACGGCGGCGCTATGGATTGTGCACGCCGGCACCACGACATGGCGCGGACGTTGTCTTGTGTCGCGCCGGCTGATCTCTTTCTGGTGGTCGGGCGCAGCGGCTGGGGCGAGGACGACGATGCCGTACATGTCATCGCCGCGGCAGGCGGACGGATCGAGCATCATGGATTGGCCCTGACGCCCGGCGGATCGGCCGGACTGGGCTGGCTTGGCGGTGCGCCTCTGCTATTGCTACCGGGTGATCCGTTGTCCGCGCTGGTGACATACGAGCTGCTGGGCGGGCGACTGCTGCGCCGCCTCGCCGGACGCGCCTCCGGCTTTCCTTACCCAGTTCAGCGGTTGGTGCTGTCGCGCAAGATAGCGTCGCCAGTCGGGGTCAGCGAATTTGTGCCTGTCGTCTGCCATGGCTCGAGCGCCGAACCACTGGCGCTGGCGCCGGCTGATGGGCTGGTAGGCTATGCCAGGGCGGACGGATTTCTCGTTGTCCCCGCTGGTCTGGAAGGTTATGCGCCTGGTGCATTGGTCGACGTCGTCACTATGCCGGGCAACGTCAGCGGGCAGGAAGAACCATGACTTCGTCGGAACCGAACTCCGCAACACGGCATGCCGACTTCGTTCGGCAGTCGGCGCGGCAAGAGCAATTTCTCTCCGTTGCAAGCCGCGACGAAGCCGAAGCGCGGTTTCGTAACCATCTCATTCTTGCGCCGCTCGGCGAGGAGATCGCGCCGCTCGCGCAGTGCCGCGGTCGCGTGTTGGCGCACGATCTCGCGGCTGCGGTGGATGTGCCAGGCTTCGATCGCTCCAACGTCGACGGGTTCGCCGTGTTTGCCGCCGATCTGGAACGGGTGCGTCCGGATGCGCCACGACGGCTGCGATTGAGCCAGGAAGTGCTGACACCAGGTCGGATGCCGCAGGAAGCCATCGTGTCTGGTGCGGCAACGATCATCGCCACGGGCGGCATGATCCCGCGTGGTGCCGATGCTGTGGTGATGGTCGAGCGGACGGAATTCATCGACGGGGAGGAGGGGGCAGCGGTGGACGTCAGTCAGCCGCTGGCACCGGGCGCTGCGATATCCGCGGCGGGGTCGGATATCGGCGCTGGCGAAACGGTCCTGCGCATCGGAACCGTCCTCGGTTCGCGGGAGGTTGCACTCCTGGCGGCGATCGGTGTGAACGATGTTCCGATCTTCCGGCGTCCGCGCGTCGCTGTTCTCTCGACGGGCGACGAGTTGGTGCGGCCAGGAGATGCCATCCGGGCCGGACAGGTGTTTGACAGCAACGGCCCGATGCTGGCGGCAGCGGTCGAGGAACTGGGTTGCGTCGCCGTGCCTTTCGGCATCGTCCCGGACGACCCCGCCACCATGGCGGCGGCGGTCGACAAGGCGATCGCCGCAGCCGACGTGGTGCTTTTGTCGGGCGGCACATCCAAGGGTGCCGGCGACATTGCCTACCGCACAGTCGCGCGCTTCACCGATCCCGGCATCGTTGTGCATGGCGTCGCTTTGAAGCCGGGCAAGCCGCTCTGCCTTGCGGTGACCCAAGGCAAGCCGGTGGTGATCCTGCCCGGTTTCCCGACATCGGCGACGTTCACCTTTCACGAATTCGTCACTCCGGTCCTGCGCATCCTGTCCGGACTTCCGGCACTGCGTCGCGAGACCCGGACAGCGACCTTGCCGGTGAAGCTGATCTCCGAACTTGGTCGGACCGAATATGTCCTGGTGTCGCTGACGGAACGGCCGGAAGGCGGGCTCGCAGCCTACCCCATTGGCAAGGGTTCCGGCGCAGTAACGGCTTTCTCACTGGCGGACGGCTTCTTCGCCATTCCCGCGCAGACTGAAATGGTGCCGGCGGGCACGGAGATCTCGGTGACGATCATCGGCGCGGCGGCGGAGCCGGCGAATCTGATGGTCATCGGCAGCCATTGCGTCGGTCTTGACTACCTCATTGGATTGCTGGCGCGCGAGGGGGTGACGGCGAAAGTGCTGTCGGTTGGCAGCGCGGCCGGCCTGATGGCGGCGAAACGGGGCGAGTGCGATATCGCCGGCATCCATCTGATGGACCCGGCGACCGGTATCTACAATCGCTCCTATGTCGACGAGACGTTGCGGCTGGTGCGCGGCTATGGCCGCCTGCAGGGGGTTGTATATCAGCGCGATGACCCGCGCTTCGCTGGGCTTGATGCCCACGGCGCCATTGCCAAGGCAAGCCTTGATCCCACCTGCCTGATGGCCAATCGCAACGCGGGCAGCGGCACGTGCATACTGATCGACCGTTTGCTCGGCGATGCCAGGCCCGCCGGCTACAGCCATCAGGCTCGCTCGCACAATGCCGTGGCGGTGGCCATCGTGCAGCAACGTGCCGATTGGGGCGTGGCGATCGAGACGGTTGCGCAGCGCTATGGCCTCGGCTTCCTGCCACTGCAGGCAGAGGAATACGACTTCGTCATTCCCGCCAGGCGGTTCGATCGTCCGGCCGTGCGTCGCTTCGTGACACTGCTTCAGGACGGCGCCATACGCGCCGAGTTGGCGCGTATGGGTTTCGCAGGCGTTTCCTTGCCCGAGGCTTGACTCTTGCGAGAAGTGGTTGCCGCAGAGAACGCGTGCCAGACATCCTCAACATCATCCGCGTTGCCCTCGGGCTTCTGGTCGGGTTCGATACGACGCTGTTGCACGTCGTCGCCTTGTCTCTGGCCGTGAGCTTGTCGGCGTCGGGCGCCGCGGCGGTCTGCGGCCTCCCCTTGGGCACCGCCCTTGCCGTGTTCCGCTTCCGGGGGCGCCGTCTGCTGATCCTGCTGGCAAACGCGCTGTTGGGGTTGCCCCCGGTTGTCGTCGGCCTGGGCCTTTATCTTCTGCTGTCGCGCTCTGGGCCGCTCGGCGTGCTAGGGATCCTTTTTACGCCGACCGCCATGGTCGTCGCACAATTCATGCTCGCGTTGCCGATTGTCGTCGCGCTCAGTCATCGCGCCATGGTGGGCATCTGGAGGGACTACGGGGATGACCTGCTGGTCTCCGGCGCGAGCCGCTTCCGAGCCATCCCTCATCTTCTGTCGATCGGCCGGCTGGAAGCCCTGACCGCCAGCCTGGCGGGGTTCGGACGGTCAGTCTCCGAGGTGGGCGCCATCCTGATTGTTGGCGGCAATATCGCCGGCTACACCCGCACGATGACCACGGCGATCATGCTTGAGACCAGCGAGGGCCATCTGGGTTTTGCGCTGGCTCTCGGTCTGGTTCTCGTCGTGATCAGCATTGCGATCAACGCTTGTGCGTTCGGCATCGAGGCCCGCGCCCGCCGTATCATTCCCCGAGAGGCTGCATGACGTCGTTTCGCTCTTACCACCTCGCCATATCGGGCACGTTGGCACTGCTTGTCGCATATCCGATGCGCGTAAGCGCGGCGGAGCCGCAGACCATCGTGCTGGCATCAACAACGTCGGTCGAAAATAGCGGCCTGCTGGCTCGCATCCTGCCGCAATTCACCAAGGAGACTGGCATCGAGGTGCGTGTGATTGCCCAAGGCACCGGGCAAGCACTCGCGACAGCCGCGCATGGCGATGCCGACCTGGTGCTGGTGCACGACCCGGAGGCGGAGGCGAAGTTCATGGCATCCGGCGACGGGCTGACCAAGCAGGAGATTGCCTGGAACGACTTCATCATCGTCGGGCCGGGCGCCGATCCGGCGCATGTCGTGGGCGCCCGGGATGTCGTGGCGGTCCTGACGACGATCGCCGCGGCGAAGGTTCCCTTCGTTTCGCGCGGCGACAAGAGTGGCACCGATGCGTTGGAAAAGCGGTTGTGGAAAGCAGCAGGACTGGACCCGACTGCTGTCGGGGATGGCTGGTATCGTGACATCGGCGGCGGCATGGGAGCCGCACTGAACACCGCTGCCGCAATGGGTGCCTATACCGTGTCCGACCGCGGCACCTGGCTGAGTTTCGGCAACAAGGCGGGGATGACGATCGTGCTTGAGGGTGATCCCCGCCTGCTGAACCGCTACGATCTCATCCTGCTGAACCCACGGACCCACCCGGAAGCCAAGCAGGTGCCGGCGCAACGTTTTGCGTCTTGGCTAGCCGGGCCGGACGGACAGGCAGCGATCGCCGACTACATGATCGCCGGACAGCGTCTGTTCCATCCGGAGGCCGACCCGAAGCCGTAAATGCCTCATGTGCTCAGCGGAACTATGCAACGAAGAGGCCCCTTTTTTAGTGCTTGGATTTGTAGAGTGTCTGTTGAATTATCAAGAGGTTGTTCGTCATCTGCGCAGGCTCAAATTGATGCCGGTTCATACATCAACGACAAACGTGCTACCGTGGAATTCAGGCAGCAGGTCGCAGGCGTGATGGCGAGGCGCGCTGCCGGGATCGCCCATGAGCGGGCAGGAGGAACGTGATGTCGGGCATAGCCGTTTCAACCACGATCAATGGCGATGACGTCGAGTACCTGTGCCAGTTTGAGGAGACGCTGCTCGACGTGCTGCGTGACCACCTGGGGCTCATGGGAGCCAAGGAAGGCTGCGGCACCGGTGACTGCGGCGCATGCAGCGTCATTCTCGACGGCCGGTTGGTGTGCTCGTGCCTGGTACTGGGCGCGGAGACCGCGGGCCACCGCATCGAGACCATCGAGGGCATGGCGACCGGCGACAAGCTGCACCCGCTACAGGCGAAGTTTCTCGAACACGCCGCCTTGCAATGCGGCTTCTGTACACCCGGGTTCCTGATGGCGGCGAAGTATCTGCTGGCCACGAACCCCGATCCGACAGAGGAACAAATCCGCTTCGGGCTGGCCGGAAATCTCTGCCGCTGCACAGGTTACGACAAGATCGTGCGTGCCGTTCAGGACGCCGCTCGCGTGATGAGGGGAGCATAACCATGGGATTCGATCCGAGTTACTCGGCCCGGACGTTCACATCCGTCGGCACCCGCCCGGTTCGTCCCGACGGGGTCGACAAAGTCACGGGACGCGCGCGCTACGGCGCGGATTTCAATATGCCCGGGCAACTGGTGGGGCGCATTCTCAGAAGCCCCCACGCCCACGCCAGGATCGCGCGGATCGACACTTCCAAGGCGGAGAAGCTGAAGGGCGTCAAGGCGGTGATCACCGCGGCGGATCTGCCCGATCTCACCAACGGCAATTCGTCCATGTATGACATCCTCGACAACTGCATGGCGCGCAAAAAGGCGCTCTACGATGGCCATGCGGTGGCCGCGATTGCTGCGATCGATGCCCGCACGGCGAGGGCAGCCCTGGAGCTCATCAAGGTTGACTATGAGGTGCTGCCGCACGTCACGGATGTAGACGCAGCGATGCAGGCCTCGGCGCCGCTGCTGCACGACACGGTGTTCACCGGCGGTATCGACCCCAAACCCACCGCGCCCTCCAACATCACCAATCGCACCCAGTACGGCCACGGTGACGTCGAAGCGGGCTTCAAGCAGGCCGACGCCGTAGTCGAACGTTCCTTCAAGACCGAGCAATCGCACCAAGCCTACATCGAGCCCCACGCCTGTGTCGCGAGCGTCAATCCCGACGGGACCTCCGAGATGTGGGTGTGCACCCAGGGCCATTTCGTCTATCGCCAGCAATGTGCCGCGCTGCTCGGTCTGGATGTTTCGAAGCTGCGCGTCACCTCGTCAGAGATCGGCGGCGGTTTCGGCGGCAAGACGCATATCTGGGCAGAGCCGGTTGCGCTGGCGCTGTCGCGCAAGGCGGGGCGGCCGGTCAAGCTCGTCATGTCGCGCGAGGAAGTCTTCCGTGCCTCGGGCCCGACCAGTGCCACCTCGATCAAGGTCAAGATCGGCGCCAGGAAAGACGGCACCATCACGGCGGCTTCGGCAACGCTGAGCTATTCCTGCGGCCCCTATGGCGGCATGTGGGCCGAGCTCGGCGCCATGACCTCGTTTGCCTGCTACGACCTGAAGAACGTCAAAACGGTCGGCTACGAGGTGCTGGTCAATCGGCCCAAGACAGCGGCCTATCGCGCGCCTTCGGCACCGATGGCCGCCTTCGCGGTGGAAAGCGTTATCGATGAGCTGGCGCAGAAGATCGGCATGAACCCGGTTGCATTCCGCATCAGGAACGCTGCCAGGGAAGGCACCAAATCGTCCTACGGTCCGGTGTTTGGCCCGATCGGCATCGGACCCACGCTGGAAGCGGCGCGGCAGCACCCGCACATGAAGGCGCCGCTCGGCAAGAACCAGGGGCGTGGCATGGCCTGTGGTTTCTGGTTCAACTTCGGCGGCCAGACCTGCACCGACCTGAACATCGGCACCGACGGTACCGTGACGCTGACCGTCGGCACGGTCGACGTGGGTGGTTCGCGCGCCTCGCTGTCGCTGGTCGCGGCGGAGGAGCTCGGCATTCCCTATGCGCAGGTGCAGACGGTGGTCGCCGATACCGGAACCCTCGGCTACAACGACATGACCGACGGCAGCCGCGGCACCTTCTCCTCGTCGATGGCGACGATCTCGGCGGCCCGCAACGCCATTGTGGTCCTGCGGGAACGGGCGGCCAGGACGTGGGATATTCGCCTCGACGATGTCGTCTGGCAGGACGGTCACGCCAGGGCCGAGGGCGAGAAGCACGGCAATCTTGCCCCGTTGTCGGTCAAGGACCTCGCGGCGGCGGCCGCCAAGACGGGCGGACCGATCGCCGGCCACAGCGAACTGGTCGCCGATGGCGCCGGCGTCTCGTTTGCCACCCACATCTGCGACGTTGAAGTGGATCCGGAGACCGGCGCCACCACGGTGCTGCGCTATACGGTCGTGCAGGACGCGGGAAAGGCGGTGCATCCGGCCTATGTGGAGGGGCAGTACCAAGGTGGCGCCGCGCAGGGCATCGGGTGGGCCCTGAATGAGGAGTACGTCTACGGTGAGGACGGCCGCCTTCAGAACCCCGGCTTCCTCGACTACCGCGTCCCGGTTTGCTCGGACCTGCCGATGATCGACACGCAGATTCTCGAGATCCCCAATCCGAATCATCCCTACGGGGTGCGTGGCGTGGGCGAAACATCGATCGTGCCGCCGCTGGCGGCAGTCGCGAATGCAGTGTCGAACGCGGTTGGCGTGCGCATGATGCATATTCCCATGTCGCCACCACGCATCCTGGCGGCACTGGAGGCGGAACGGGCGCCCCGATCGTCGAGGTGACGCTTTGGTCGAGGTGACGCTCTGGGGGTCGCTCGGCGCGGCCGCCGGAGGCAAGCAGAAGCTCGAGGTCGAGGCAAAGGACATCCGGGAGCTGTTCCGCAATCTGGCGGAGCAGTACCCCGCCTTCGGGCCCTTCATCGAGCGGGGCATCGCTGTCTCCATCGATGGGGTAATTTATCGGGACACCTGGTCCAAGGAACTGCCCAAGGACGCCGAGATCTTTCTGCTCCCGCGCCTCGCCGGCGGATAGAAGTGAATAGCGGTCCAAGGCGCTTCGCCTGTGATACCAGCCGGCCTAAAGACCGACACATGCCCACTCGCGGGTTCCGATGGAGCTAATGCGGGCGGGGTCATCGATCAGGAATTGCGAAGCCTTTCTGCAGCCGTTGACGGTGACGCGGTAGCTGTTCCGGACGAGGTTGCAGAGCTTGCTTCCATCCGCAGCAGGCATTTGGGCAAACGTCCGCATTCGAGCGACCGCGAGGCGACCTCGAACGACCGCCTTGGTGAAGGGTTCTTGGGCGCAAAGCAGCCGGCGCGGTCGCGAGCGATCCATGTCCGGAGTTCCACCCAAACCGGAGGTACTGTAACTTGCCGCGCGTCGACTGTTATCGCGTAGATTTCACTACAGCTTCTCGCCGTACGACATCACGACGAACTGCTTGGCAGCTTCAACACTCATCACGGCGGTCTGAACCGGGACGATCCGCCCGGGGGGGAAGCTGTCACGCGAGACTTGACGGGATGGGTCCCACAGCTTCGAGCGGATCAGCGCTTTTCCGCAGTGGAAAAGCACCTCGGTAATCGAGACGAGCAACTCCGTTGCCGGAACCTTGCCGAGCGCCTCGATCGGCGCGAGAAGAGTGCCGTCCGTGACGATGCGGTCGGTCCTGTTCCTCGGCAACGTTTCGGGATCCAGCAACCAAACCAGACGAGGCCGCCGGAAACCGGCGGCCTCGTGCACGGTCGTGATCTGACCGGCCGCACCGATGGCAAGGCCCGGCCGCAAGTATTAAGTCGCCAGCTGGTCCCCGATCGGCAGGCTGCGAATCCGCTTGCCGCAGGCGGCGAAGATCGCGTTGCACAGCGCTGGCGCAAACGGCGGCAGCCCGGGCTCGCCGACACCGCTGGACGGCACGCTCCAGTCTGCCGGAATGATGTCGACATGCACGTTGAGCGGCGCCTCGTCGATCCGCGCAACCATGTACGTATCGAAGTTCTGCTGCTGCACACGGCCGTTCCTGAAGGTGACCTCGCTGTTCTTGGCAAGTGCCAGTCCCATGACAGCGGCACCCTCGATCTGCGATCGGATACGTTCCGGGTTGATGTGGAACCCGCAGTCCATCGCAGTATAGACGTTGGGCACGCCCAGATTGCCCTTGTCGTCCACCGACGCGTGCACCACGGTCGCCACATAGGTCAGGAAGCTGCGATGCATGGCGATGCCGAGGCCCTCGCCCTTCGGAAGGGTCTTCCCCCAACCGGCCGACGTGGCCGCGGTCTCCACCACCCGCCGCAGCCGCCCGGTGCTGATCGGATAGGTCTCGAACGGGTCGCCGTAGTTCCAATAATCCTTGACGTCCGGCGACTTGCGCGGATCGACGATACGATCCGGCCCGATCAGCGCGAGCAGCATCTCCTTCGGATCGCGCCCGAGTGCCGCCGCAAGCTCCGCCACCATCGACTGCACGGCGAACCCGTGTGGGATGTTGGACACCGAGCGGAACCACCCGATCCGCGCATGCGCCGCGCACGCACCGTTCTCGCAACGAAGGTTGGGAATATCGAACGGATTGTCTATCAGCCCCATGCCGAGCTCGAGAGGCATCTCGTGGTCCGCGCCGGCCTTGAACGTCGACAGAATGGTGGGCGCCACGCTGCGGTGCCGCCAGGCGACGACCTTGCCGCTGGCGTCCACCCCCGCGTCGATCCGCTCGACCGAGACGGTGTGGTAGAAATCGTGCTGGATGTCGTCCTCACGCGTCCAGGTGAGTTTTATCGGTGCATCGACGGCCTTCGACACCAGGGCCGCTTCCAGCACGTAGTCCCATTTCGACTTGCGACCGAAGCCGCCGCCCAGCAGGGGCACGTTCACCGTGACGTCATCGACGGGAATGCCGAGCACCTGCGAGAGATCGTCGCGGCAGCCGCCCGGGCTCTGCGTTGCCGCAAACGCCAGGCACTTGCCGTTGGCAACGTGCACCGTTGCCGACGGTGGCTCCATGGTGGCATGCGCGAGATGCGGGATGTAGTACTGCGCGGTGACCACCCTGGCGGCGGATTTCAGCACCGCCTCGGCATCGCCGTCATTCCGCACCACCGTGCCCGGGTTGCTCGCGGTCGCCTCCATTTCCTTGCGGAAGGCGACCGAGTCGTAGGTGGCGTTCGGCCCGTCATCCCAGACGACCTTGAGCTTCTCGCGTCCCCTGATCGCCGAGCCGGTGTTGCGGGCGATCACGGCGACACCGCCAAGCGGCATGAACTTCGACGGCCAGGGCCAGCCCTTCACCTCGACGACCTTCTCCACGCCCGGCACCTTCAATGCCTCGCTCGCGTCGAACGAAACGACCTTGCCGCCGACGACCGGCGGGCGCGCCACGACCGCGAACTTCATCCCCGGGATATTGGCGTCGAGGCCGTAGCCGGCACGCCCCATGGTGATGTCGCGCAGATCGACGATCGAGACCGTTCCGGTACCGATGTAGCGGAACTCGCTCGGGTCCTTCAGCCGGAGTTCGGAAACCGGCAGGGTCGGCAACGCCGCCGCCGCCGCCGCGAGCTCGCCGAAGTCCGCCTTCAGTCCGGATGCGGCATGGACGACCACGTGGTTGTCCGCTTTGACCGTGGACGGATCGACACCCCAGCGCTTGGCCGCCGCTTGCTCCAGCATCGTGCGCATGGCTGCGCCGCACTGGCGCATCGGCTGAATGAAGTGACGGGTGCTACGCGAGCCGTCGGTGTCCTGGTTGCCGTATTTCTTCTCGTCGCCCGGCGCCTGCTGGACACGCACACGCGACCAGTCGGCGCCCATCTCGTCGGCCACCACCATGGGCAGGCTGGTGCGCACCCCGGTGCCCATCTCCGAGCGGTTCGTGATGATCGTCACCAATCCGAACGGGTCGATGGAGATGTAGACGTGCGGATCATTCACTGTCCCGCCCGGCATGCTGCTGGCGCCGGTTGCCCAGTCGGCCATCGCGCGGCCGGGCAGCAGGCTCGTGCCAAGCACCAGGGTGCCGGACGCGACAGCGCCCTTGATCAGAAAGCGCCGGCTGAGATTGACGATACTAGCCGCCGGGCGTGCCGCCGAGATCGAGACAGGATCGAACATGTGTGTCATGGCTCATGCTCCCGTCGACGCGAGGGTGATTGCCTCGGCGATCCGCTGGTAGCAGCCACATCGACAGATGTTGCCCGACATCACGGTCAGTATTTCGTCTCTTGTCGGCTTCGGGCTGGCCGCCAGCAGCGCCGCGGCCTGCATGATCTGTCCGGCGTGGCAATAGCCGCATTGCGGCACATTCGCCTCCCGCCAGACCCGCTGCACAGGATGATTGCCTTCTGGATGCAGTCCCTCAATCGTCACGATCGCCTTGCCCTCGGCGTCGGCTGCCTGGATGCCGCAGGAGCGCGTAGCGGCGCCGTCGACATGCACGGTGCAGGCGCCGCATAGCCCTTCGCCGCAGCCGAACTTGGTCCCGGTCAGGCCAAGTTCGTCGCGCAGGACCCAGAGCAGGGGAATGGTCGGGTCACCATCGTAGTGATAGGTCTGACCGTTGATTTTCAGGGTAACCATCACATTTCCTCCGATTTTTGCAGATTGGGGGTCCGCGCTGCGTGGCCCCAGCCGTCGGGAACGATGGTGGCGTGTCGCGAACAGTGAGATCACACCACCGTACGAAACCCGGTCAGCATTGAGCGTCGGCGGCGTCTTTGCAAGAAGATACCGGATCCGCGG
Source organism: uncultured Alphaproteobacteria bacterium (assembly GCA_963826975.1). GTDB lineage: Bacteria > Pseudomonadota > Alphaproteobacteria > Acetobacterales > Acetobacteraceae > Palsa-883. The sequence continues at coordinate 393,264 of CAWGZJ010000007.1, forward strand.
CGGGGAGACACAGTCTCCATCGCCCGGACGGGTAACCATGTGAGAAAAGCGACCTTGCCCATGCATGCTCAGCAATCGGAATCCGGCCTCGCGATTGGCGATCGCCGCGCGGGTATTCAGCAGGTCGCGGGTCGCTCGGGAATCCGTGTCGGCAGATGGCAGTTCAGCGCTGCCGTTTCTAATCGAGCCAGCGGAATCGTTCCAAGTTGAAGCGGTTCCTGGCATCGAACTCGACGCCTTCCTTTTCCAGCAAGCGCTGCTGGAGGGCGTCGCCGCCATTGCGGGATAGGCTGTAGGACACCTCACCCTTGGCGTTGACGACACGATGCCAGGGAATTTTGGTTGCTGGACCGAGGTGCTGAAGTACGTGGCCCACAAAGCGAGCCCGCCTCGGCAGGCCGGCCATCGCGGCGACCTGGCCATAGGTCGCAACCCAGCCCTTCGGGATGCGGCGGATGACAGCGCAAATCGCCGCGACGGCCGCATCGCCTTGGGGTGGGGCAGTCTGGAGCAGCTTGCGCTTCGGTGGCATCGGCAGCTTTCGTCGATCCCGGTGGTTGTCTTCTACACAATCGGCGTAGAGGTGCATTCGTAGGTGCAGATGCGCGCCTCCAAGGAGGCGGGCGCCAAGTCCCTGTCAGTCACAGAACTCGCAGTTGGGTCGTAGTTCGAGCGCCACTTCGTATGTCCGCTGGCTTTGACTACCAAGCTGAATTCGCCAGCTCGCCGCTATATTGCTGCGCCGCTACCGGCCGGAACAAAGTGCGCTGTGCATGTGCCATGCCGGCTCGTCAGGCGGACCGCTTGCCTGCGGTGCTCTCGATATTCGGTAAAAGCGCCGTGAGAAGTCCGATCAGTGGCAAGTAGGAGCAGAGTTGGTATACGAAATCGATACCAGAATGGTCGGCGAGACTGCCAAGAGCCGCGGCCCCGATACCACCCACGCCGAAGATCAAACCGAAGAACAGGCCGGAGATCATGCCCGTGCGCCCTGGGATCAGTTCCTGGGCATAGACCACGATCGCCGGGAAGGCCGAGGAGATGACGACGCCGATGACGACGCTGAGCGCGATAGTCATCTCAAGCCCGGCATAGGGTAGCGCCAGGGTGAAGGGCAGCACGCCAAGGATCGAGGCCCAGATTACCTTCTTGCGGCCGATGCGGTCGCCGATCGGGCCGCCGATGACTGTGCCGGTTGCGACGGCAGCGAAGAAGACGAACTGGGACACCTGAGCAGATTGGGTCGTCAGCCCGAAGCGGTGCATCATGTAGAAGGTATAGTAGTTTGTGATGCTCGCGAGATAGATGTACTTTGAGAAGATCAGCACCACCAGCACTGCCATCGCCAGCCGCACTTGACCTGCCGAGACGGAGGGATGCCGCGTCGCGGCACGCCTCGCCGGCCGCCTGGCATGGCCATTGATGCGATACCAGTGACCCAGCCAAGTCATAATGACCATGCCGCCGAGGGCGGCAATGGCGACCCACGCTAGCCCGTTCTGGCCGCGCGGCAGCACGATGTAAGCTGCAAGCAACGGCCCGAGCGCCGAACCGAAATTGCCCCCGACCTGGAAGACCGATTGCGCGAGGCCGTGCGCTCCGCCCGAGGAGAGTCGAGCGATGCGCGAGGATTCCGGATGGAAGATCGACGAGCCTAGCCCGAGCAGCGCGGCGCCTACGAGCAATGCATGGTAGCTCGGCGCGAAGGCGAGCGTGATTAGCCCGACCATCGAGGCCAGCATGGCGAAGGGCAGCAAATAAGGCTGCGGCCGGCTGTCGGTGTAGAAGCCGATCAGCGGCTGCAGGATGGAGGCGGTGATCTGGTACACCAAGGTCAATATGCCGATTTGCGCGAAGCTCAAGCTGAAGTCGCCACGTAGGATGGGGTACACGGCCGGCAGCAGCGCCTGCATCATGTCGTTCAGCATGTGGCAGAAGCTCACGGCGCTTAGGACCGGGATGACGGTCCCGGTGGACGCGGGTCGGCTTTGAATGGTTGCACTCACGGATTGCTTCTGCCTCTCGTTGCACGGCCGCTTGCCGCGCCCGAGGAAGCCAGCATAGATGTTCGCCTTCGGCCCGCCACCGAATGTGGGCCATAAATCTACGCGAGTGGGCCATGGTTAGAAAAATCCCGATCGATGCGGTCGAGGACGCGCCTCGGTCCATCGTGGCCGTGGGTAACGACTATCCGGATGGCCACGTCATCCAGCCGCACCGGCACCGCCGTGGCCAGCTCATCTCCAGCGCTACCGGCACACTGGTGCTCACAACGCCACAAGGGACCTGGGTAATGCCGCCACAGCGCGGCATGTGGATTCCGCCGGACACGCTCCACGATGTTCGGGTGATGGGCACAGCCAGCGTGCAGAGCCTCTATCTCGAACCGGCTGTGACGGCGGGCCTGCCGGAATGCTGCCAGGTCGTCGGCATCTCGCCGTTCATGCGCAGCCTGATCTCCGAGGCGCTGGAACTGCCTCTTCTGTACGACCTCGCGGGCCGGGCCGGCGCGCTGATGACGCTCATCCAGCACGAGATGCACCAACTGCCCGTCCTGCCGCTGTCTCTGCCTTTGCCGCGGCGGCCGGACCTCGCCGAGCGTTGCCGTGCGTTCCTCCAGGAGCCAAAGGCACATGACGCCATTGGACACTGGTGCGTGGCGCTAGGCATGAGCCGGCGCAGCTTCACGCGAGCATTCAGGCAGGAGACGGGGCTCAGCTTCGCGACTTGGCGTCAGCAGGCCTGCCTTGTTGCCGCGCTGCCGCGGCTCGCGGCGGGCGAACGCATCACCACCGTTGCGATGGCGCTGGGCTACGACAACCCGAGCGCCTTCACCATCATGTTCAAGCGCCTGCTCGGGGTTCCGCCGCGGAGCTATCTGCCGCAGGTATGAAGCTTAGCGGCGCCGATTGGCTGCACTGGCCGAGTGAGTGATAAACCGATTGTTACGTGCTAGACGGTGCCGCGGCCGGAGAAGGACACCGCCGGGCACTCTCGGCAAAGAGTAGTCCCGACGCTTCCCGCGCGCATTGCCCGGCGTGGGCGTCAGCTCACACCTCGCTGAATTCTGTCAAATCCTGGCGGAGGCCGCTGACGGCGTCTGCGTCCCGCACGGTGCGTTTTCACACGGTCTGCTTGAATTTCGCAGCAAATGCGCGAACCTCTCCCGGCACCAGCCGGCCGGCAACGGCTGATGCGCTGGAAGACCTTCCGACGAGGGAACGAGAAATTCGCCCTCGCAGAACCCGAGCGTTGGTCGCTCCGTGGTGGCGCTGCGTGCCGGCAGGGAGCGACCAAATAGCGAGTGCGAGGCAGTTTCCGGCTACATTCGGACTATGGGGAATAGGCGTGTGGTGGAGGGGGTTGGATTCGAACCAACGTAGGCGTGCGCCAACGGATTTACAGTCCGTCCCCTTTAGCCACTCGGGCACCCCTCCACGGCGCAAGACGCGCTCTATTGCCAAACGCCGTCTGGTTGTCAACGAATGGCGCCTGCCCTGACCCGACCGCGCCCCGGCCCGACCGTGGCAGGCCCGGTCGCGGCGGGAGCGCCCGCGAATGGGCATCTCTACGGCGATCGGACCGGCAACGGAGAACGCATCATGCGCCGCGTGGTTGTGGTCATTCTGGACGGGCTGCGGCGCGACTTCATCGACGCGGCGCGCACGCCCAACCTGCATCGCTTCGCCGCACGCGCCACTTCCTTCGTGGCACACCGCTCGGCATTTCCCTCGGCGACGCGTTGCGTCTCCGCCACCTTCGCGACCGGTTGCCACCCGGCGCGGCACGGGCTGCAGGGTAACGCGATGGCCCTGCTGGAGGATGGCGTCCTGGTGCCGCACGACGCCGGCCTGCCGGGGTTCCTGCAGCACAAGCGCGCGGTGACCGGCCGCACCCTGGCCGAGCCGACCTTGGCCGAGCGCCTGGCCCCGCATGGCGGCGCGGTCATCTTCAACAACGTCTCACCCGGCGCCGCGTACGCGCATGATCCGGACGGTTTCGGCCACCTACATCATCGCGCGGGCTCGTTCACACCCGGGCGCGTCCCGGCCGGCCATCTGCCGGTGACACCGGACGCCGCCGGCGACCGCGCCATGACCGAGCGCTTCATCGCCGAGGCGCTGGACGCGCGGTGCCCCGCGCTGGCGCTGCTCTGGTGTGCCGAGCCCGACCATATTCAGCACGAGCAGCCGCTGGGTTCGCCCCGGCATCTGACCGTGCTGGCCGAGGCCGATCGCAATGTCGGCGCGGTGATCGACGTCGTCGACCGGCTCCGGCGTGACGGCGACGAGGTCCTGCTGATCGTCGGCTCCGATCACGGGCACGAGACGGTGTCCGCGCTGGTCGATGTCGAAGGCGAGCTGATCGCGGCGGGGCTGAAAGCCGGCCGCCAGTCACACGACATCGTGGCGCAGTCCAACGGCACCGCAACGTTGATTTATGTGGCCGCGGAGCAGGCGTCGATCTGTCCTGCGCTCGGTGCGTTTCTGAACTCGTGCCACTGGGCCGGTGTTGTGCTGGGCGCGGACGATCTCGGAACGGTCGGCCAGGCGCCACACAACGGGCTGGCTTTCGCGGTGTCGATGCGGGCGAGCGCGGCAGCGAACGAATACGGCATTCCCGGCAGTGCGCTGGCGGCGATGCCGCGCGGCGGCGAGGCGCATCCGGTTGGCGCTGGACAGCACGGCGGTTTGGCCCCATTCGAGCAGGCGCCCTTCCTGATAGTCGCTGGCGACGGTTTCGCCCCCGGCACTACAAGTGCGCGGCCTAGCCACATCGTGGACCTGGCGCCGACGATCCTGACGCATCTGCGTCTGCCCGCCACCGGAATGGACGGCAGTGCCTTGCAGCAGGAGTCGCTTTCGGCGGCATAGCCGAACCACGCGGCGACTGGGTAGGCCGACTGGGCAGGCTGGCTGGGCAGGCCGGCTGGGCAGGAGAGTGGGCGGGGCGTATATGCTGCGCTGATGAAACCTCCCCACTCGAACAGGCATGGCGGATCGGGCCATGGGCCGTCGAATCGCGACCCCGGACGCAGCTTCGGTGGGTCCCAGCAACGATCGCCCGGCGGGCCGTCGCGTGGCCAGCCTGCACAGGGGCGGACGGGAGAACCCGGACGCAACGTCAATGGCGGGCAGCAACGGTCGCAGGGCGGCTCCCCGCATGGGCAGCAGCCGCAAGGGCGCGGCGGAGACCCCGGGCGCAATTTCGGCGGTTCGCAACAACGATGGCAGAACGGCCCGCCGCGGGGCCAGCAAGACAACAGGCCCCGGGACGATCGGCCGCGCCCTGGTGGCCCGCGTCCCGATGGCCCGGGTCCCAATGGCCCTCGCCCCGATGGCGCCCACGCCAATGGCCCTCGCTCCGATGGCGCCCGTCCCGATGGCGCCCGCCTCAATGGCCCGCGTCTCGATGCCCCACGTCCCGGCCTGCCGCGGCCGGAGGGGCAGCGTGGCCATGGGCCGGGGCATGGGCAACCATATCAGGCACGCCCGCGCCAGGATGACCAAGGCAGCCGAAACGCCCAGACCCACAGTCCTGAGCGCCGGCAGCACAATCCCGCCGACGCGCCGCGCGGCGCGGTTTGGCTCTATGGACTGCATGCGGTCGCTGCCGCGCTCGCCAACCCGGCACGCCGGCTGCGTCGCCTCGTGCTGACCGAGGACGCCGAAGCCACGCTGACCGCCAGGCTCCCGCCACCGTGGTCGCTGCAACCGGAACGCGTCGATCGCAGCCGGCTGGATCACCTGCTGGGACGCGACATCGCCCACCAGGGTGTCGCGTTGCTGGCGGATCCGCTGGCGCCGCCTTTGCTGCAGCATGTGCTGGAGCGCCCTGGGCCCATCATCGTGCTCGACCAGGTCACCGACCCGCGCAATGTCGGCGCCATCCTGCGCTCGGCAGCCGCCTTTGCCGCGGCGGCGGTGATCACGCAGGATCGCAACGCACCGGAGGAAACCGGCGCGCTGGCCAAGGCCGCATCCGGCGCGCTGGAAACCATGCCGCTGCTGCGCGCGGTGAACATCGCCCGCACCCTGATCGCGCTGAAGGCGGCGAACTGCTGGACCGTCGGGCTGGATGCCGGCGCCAAGGCGCCGCTGTCCGGCGCCTCGCTTGCCGGGCGGCGGGTGGCCCTGGTGCTGGGCGCCGAGGGCGAAGGACTGCGTCGGCTGACCCGCGAAACCTGCGACGAGCTTGCCGGACTGGCGATGCCGGGCGCGATGGACAGCCTGAATGTCTCGGCGGCCGGCGCGGTCGCCCTTTATGAGCTGACGAGGCGCACATGACCAGCTACGACCCGACCGAGGCCGCCGCCGTCCTGCACGAGAAGCGCCAGCGTCGCGAGCGAGTGACGAAGCTGCCACCGGCGATCGGCCCCAAGACCGAGGCCGAGGGTGCGGCGGTGCAGCGCGCCCTGGCTCGGAGGACCGGCGCGGAGCCGCCCGGCGGCTTCAAGATCGGCGCGACCGCGAAGCGGATGCAGGAATATCTCGGCCTGAGTGGCCCGGCGGCCGGCTTCATGGCGATTGGCGGCCTGCACACCAGCGGCGCTACGCTGCGGTTCGGCGATTTCGTGCACCCCGGCGTGGAGTGCGAGCTGGCCGTGCGGCTGGCGCACCGGCTGCCCCCTGGCCCCTGCACGTTCGCGCAGGCCGCCATGGCGGTCGATGAGCTGTTCGCAGCGATCGAGATCGTCGAGAACCGCTACGGAGACCTCGCGGAACTGGACACGCCGACGGTCATCGCCGACCAGATGTTCCACGCCGCCGCGGTGGTGGGCGACCCCGGCACGGGCGACTGGCGGGAGCTGGACGTGGCCGCCCTGCCCGGTCGGATCACCGTCGACGGCGAAGTCCGCGGCGAGGGCGTCGCCGCCGACCTGCTCGGCCATCCGCTGAATTGCCTGGCATGGCTCGCGAGTTCCCCGGTTGCCGCGGCGTTCGATGGGCTGCATCCCGGGCAGGTGATCATGCTCGGCAGTGTGACCCCGCCGATCTGGCTGACCGGCCCCGCCAACGTGACGGTGGAGTTTCCACCGCTGCCGCCTGTCAGGGTGCGGCTGACGTAATTGTTGGGGAGTGGGGTTGTTGGGCGGGTGGGTTGTTGGGGCACATAATTTTTAGCTCACATAATTTTTAGCTCACATAATTTATAGCGGGCGTGGTTCAGGCGTTCCGGTAATGTTCCGTTCATATTTGGCACCTAGGTTGGTGGTGTTCGGGAATTGTTCCCGGGCATGACCCGGCCGGATTGGCCAGCACCGCGCGAGATGAAACATGCTCACCGATTGGAACCTGCTGTCCGACGAACTGCAGCTTATGGTGTCGCGCGAGGCTCTTCGCCGTGCGGCAGATGTCCTCGCCGAACAGGCAGACGACCTTGCCAGCGAGATGGAAACCGGCAGCCTGAGTGATCGCGGCGGGCCGGAAGCATTGCGCCTGCTGGCGGCAGTGGTGCGTGGCAGCGGCAGCAGCGGCTTCGCTGTCGTCGGGCACGCCTGAAGTGGGTCGCGTTATAGCCAGCGCTGATTGACCGGCATGCCCAGCATGTGTTGTCCCACCGTCTCCATGTGTGCGCTGCGGCCCTGTAATTGTTGTGATACCGTGTTGATGTCGCGGAATCGCCGCTCGATGGTGAACCGCTCGAAGATCGCGGTGCTGCCTGCCTCGTGATAGACCTCGTTCACCACGCCGCGGGCCCGGTTGATGGCGAAAGTGGCGGCCTGGCGGATCGCCACCCGATCCTCGAGGGTCAATTCGCCGCGCTGGCGCACGCCGGCTTCGGCGTCGCTTAGCGTCCGGATCAGCCAGCATCGCGCCGAGCGTAGTGTCACGTCGGCGGTGGCAATCAGCGATTGGATCGCGGCGTTGTCGCGCATCGGGGCTGGCGCCAGCGCCTGGGTCTTCTGCCGCGCCAGCTTGACGAACTCATCGAGCACCGTTCGCGCCACGCCGAGCGCCACCGCGGCGAAGCCGGAAGCGTAGATGGACAGCGAACTGAACCGGTAGGTCAGGCCCTTCTCCCGCCGCCACTCGGGATGATCGCGCGCGATGGCGTGGGAGTCGGGGATGAACAGATCGGCCACCTCGTAGTCGTCGCTGCCGGTGCCGCACAGACCGACCACCTGCCAGGTGTCGGTGATCTTCGCGCGGTCGCGCGGAAACAGCAGGGTGCGTTCGATCGGCTTGCCATCCTCGGTCCGGCGCGGCGTGCCGTCGGCCTCGAACGTCGGAACATGCGCGCCCAGCCAGGAGCAGTGCCGGCTGCCGCTGGCGAAACTGCCGTGGCAGGTCAGGTGCCAGCCTCCCTCGGTGCGAATTGCACGGGCGCCGGGGGACTGGCCCCAGGCCAGCGCGTCGCGCGGGCCGCCGAACATCGCCCTGGCGTCTGCCTCGGACAGATAGGCCGCCGACATGGCACAGCCGCCCTGCTGGTTCATGCACCAGGCCGCACTCGCATCGCCGCGGGCGATCTGCTCGACCGCCTGAACGTAAATCGATGGAGAGAGTTCGACACCGCCGATCGAGCGGGGCACCAGCAGATGGAACATCCGGGCCGCGTGCATTGCGTCCAGCACGTCTTCGGGCAACTGGCACGCGGCCTCGATACGCGGCGCGGCGGCGTCCAGCAACGGCACCAACGCTCGGGCGCGGGCCACATATTCGTTTTCGACGGCTGGTTCGTCTTCGACCGCAGGCGCGCCGGCCTCATGCAGGTCCATCGGATATTTTCCCCTCGCGTCGCCGGACAGCCTATACCGCGCGGCGGCGGGTGGGCAAAAACAGGCCGGTTCCGGGCGTCGTTTCCATGCCCCGCTTGCATGCTTCGTTTACGGGCTTGGTTTCCCGGCTTGGTGTTCCGGCCTGGTTTTCTATGGCGCGATCGATGGACGCACGCGAGACACTGATTGAGGCGATCGAGGTGGAGATGCAGGCGACGGCCCGATGGACCGGCCGGCGTCACTTGGCGCCGCACGTGCGGGCGGCGCTGCTCGCGGTTCGGCGTGAGGCGTTCGTGCCGCCCGGGTTGCGCGCCGAGGCCTATGCGAATCATCCGCTGCGGATTGGCCACGGCCAGACCATCTCGCAGCCGTTCATCGTTGCGCTGATGACCGATCTGCTCGATCCCGCGCCGGATCATGTCGTGCTGGAGGTCGGCACCGGATCCGGCTACCAGGCGGCGGTGCTCGCGGCGCTGGCGCATCACGTCTATTCCGCCGAGGTCATCCCCGCCTTGTCGGCGCAGGCGGCAACGGCGCTGACGCAGGAGGGTGTCGGCAATGTTACGCAACGTGTTGGGGATGGCGCGGCGGGCTGGCCGGAGTTTGCGCCATACGACGGCATTATTGTGACCGCCGCCGGGCCGGAGGTACCGCCCGCGCTGGTGGCGCAGTTGCGTCCGGGTGGGCGGATGGTCATTCCGATCGGCGAACCGTTCGGCGATCAGATGCTGGTGCTGGTCAGCAAGGCCGCGGACGGCGGCGTGTCGCACCGCGACATCCTGCCGGTGGCGTTTGTGCCGTTGGTCGGGGGGTAGGCACCCTTCGCCGTCGTGCCCCGCCCATGGTTCCGGCGATCCTGTGTGCAGGTCTGGCGGTAACCTGGCTGGACGGCGGTGGCGCGCCGCGCGCAGGCTGTGCGGTGAGACATTACCACGAAGGCGCGCGCATGGCGGGCACATGGATCGACATGCGGCGTTGGGGGGAAGAAAGCGGGCCATGACCGTCACGTATTTTGCCACCTTCCGCCATGATGGCATGGTCGCCGTGGAGGATTTGCAGTGGTTGGGGCGATTGGTTGCGGCGACGCCCGGCTTGGCGCGGGGACTGATCTACACGCCGGCGCAGACGCACGATCCGTATCTTGATGACGGTCGGCCGCCGGCGCTGGCAGTGCAGCTCTATTTCCCCGGCATCGCCCTGCTGGAGGCGGCGTTGGCGCGAGACGGGCACCTGGCGGCGCTCGCCGCGCCGCGCGCGCTGCCCTCGCTGCGTGGTTCGGCGGTGACGCAACAGGCCATGCTGGCACGGGCATTTCCGGTGCCAGATGCGCACAGCGCGACCGCGTCGGGCGAGCCGGCCTGTAGCTATCTGGTGACGTATGAAGGCGCCGCCGAGGATCAGAACGCCTGGATCGCGCACTACATCGAATCTCACACCGCAATCATGGCGCGGTTCCCGGGCATTCGCGAGGTCGAGGTTGGCACGCGCATCGACTGGTGCGGCTTCCTGCCCTGGCCGCGTGCGGATGCCATGCTGCGCAACAAGGTGGTGTTCGACGATGCGGACGCACTGACCGCCGCGCTGAATTCGCCGGTGCGGCACGACATGCGCGCGGACTACCTGCGCTTTCCGGCATTCAGCGGCACGGTGACGCATTTCCCGATGGCCACCAGAAGCGTCGCCCGCGAAGCAGGAGAGGTCGAGACCCGGAAACGGGGAGGCTGAGGGAAATCGGGGCGCTGCGCACCCGATCGTGCCCGCGACCAGCGCGGGCACCGCCCGCGCTGGTCGCGTAATTGCGTCCAGGTGGTCAGATCGTCGACCCGTTTCGCGATCGGACGCTGGTGTTCATCACGAACACCGCGGACGGCGGCGTCACACGGCGCGATATCTTTTCGGTCGCGGTCGTGCCGTTGGCCAGGACATTCCGGATGAGCATCAGACCGGAGTGCGCGGAAGATCGATAATACCCCTGGATTGCAACACCGAGCGGACGAAGTCCGTCTTGGCGTTTGAATAGGCGTTCCGATCGGTCTGGTGCCGTTCGGCCAGACCGTTCTTGAGTGAGGCATATGTCTGCCGCAGATGCGGGTCGTCGCGCAGCGCGTCGCGGAATGTGATCAAGGCACGTGCCACCGCGTGGTCGTGGGTGATGACTTGCAAGTGATGCGTGCGCATGGTTGGCCGCGGCCGCAGGAACCACAGCCGATAGTGGCGATTGGGATCGTCTGGCCAGAACGACCAGCCATCCTGTTCCAGCGTGGGAATTGCCGCCTGCGCGGACGCCAGCGACGTGACCGGTGCCAATAGGTCAATGATCGGCTTGGCGCGCAATCCCGGAACGGAGGTCGACCCGACATGCTCGATCGGTTTGGCCAGCCAGGGCTTCAGCAACACGGTGAGTCGCGACTGCTGCTTGGCGAACTGAACGGCCCATGCAGGGTCATGATCGACCAGTGATACGGCTTGGTCCGACATCGCGCGCCCCGGTTGACACCCGGCAGTATGTTGGTGCTACTGATCAGTAGCACTACTCTATCACACGCCCGGAGGGAGACGCAGCACATGAAGCTGATGTGGTTCCACCTGATGCCGTACACGGAGTTGCCGGACGATTTCCGCGACGCCAATCCGTCGGTATGGGTGGATATTCATTCCTCGCTGTTCGACCCGAAGCGCGCGCATCTGATGTACAACGACTTCATGGACGAACTCGAATATGCCGCGCAGTGCGGTTTTGACGCGATCTGTGTGAATGAGCACCACTCGAACGGCTACGGCCTGATGCCCTCGCCCAACCTGATTGCGTCGTCGTTGGCGCGGCGCACGACCGATACGGCGATCTGCGTGATGGGCAACTCGCTGGCGCTGTACAATCCGCCGACCCGCGTCGCGGAAGAATTCGCTATGATCGACGTGATCTCGGGCGGGCGGCTGATCGCCGGGTTCCCGGTCGGCACGCCGATGGACACCTGCTACGCCTATGGCCAGAACCCCAGTCAGCTTCGACAACGTTATCTGGAGGCGCACGATTTGGTGGTGCGCGCCTGGAAGGAACCGGATACGTTTGCTTTCAACGGCCGCTTCAACCAACAGCGCTACGTGAACATCTGGCCGCGGCCGATCCAGCGTCCGCATCCACCGATCTGGGTGCCGGGTGGCGGTTCGGTCGAGACGTGGCGGTGGTGTGCCGAGATGGATTACGTCTACTGCTACCTGTCGTATTACGGCTACAAGGCCGGGCGCGCGACGATGGACGGGTTCTGGAATGAAATGTCGCGCCTGGGCAAGGACCGCAATCCGTACCAGGCGGGGTTTCTGCAATTCGTCGGTGTCGGGGAAAGCCGCCAGCACGCCTTCGAGCTTTACGCCGAGGCTGCGGAATATTTCTATGGCCGCTGCCTGCACGTCGATGCGCGCTGGGCAACGCCGCCGGGCTATACCAGCGAGGGCAGCCAGCGCGCCGGCATCGAGAGCCAGATCAAGCAGGCCGCCGATGCCAATGTGCGCGGCAAGTCCACCGGCGAACGTTTCGCCTCCGTTGCGCGTGAGATGGACGCGATCGTGGACAAGGGCTACGTCATCGTCGGCTCGCCCGATGACGTCGTCGAGCAGTTGCGCGAGGTCGCGGTCAACCTCAATGTCGGCCACCTGATGCTGCTGTTGCAGTTCGGCAACATGAGCAAGCAGTTGGCCAAGTACAACACCAGGCTGTTCGCCGATAAGGTGATGCCGAAGATGAAGGGGTTATTCTCGGAATGGAACGACCGCTGGTGGCCACAGCCGATGGAGACGGGACAGCGCGCGGCGGTTCCCGCTTTCATGCCGTCGCTGGCCGCCGAATAGACCGATTCCCCCGCGATTTGATCTGGAGCTGCAAGTGAGCGATCTTGAGACGTTGACCATCGACGTCAACGGCTTTGCCACCCGCGTATGGCGCAAAGGCAGTGGCCCGCGCGTGGGCTTCCTGGCCGGGTTCGGCGGCCTGCCGCGATTCGTTCCGTTTATCGATGAGCTGGCGAAAAACCGGACCGTGATCGTGCCGTCACTGCCCGGGTTTCCCGGCGGCGATCGCGGTCATACCGTGCTCGACACGCAGCTCGACTGGGTGCTGGCGGTGCGCGAGATCCTGGCGAAGTCGGACCTGATCGGCGCCGATCTTGTCGGCAGTTCGGTGGGTGGCGCGCTGGCCGCCGAGATCGCTGCGATCTGGCCCGACGCGGTGCGTCGGCTGGTGTTGATCGCGCCGTTCGGTCTGTTCGACGAGAGCGATCCGCCGACCGATCCGTGGGCGCAGCGTGCCGACGCAGTGCCCGGCCTGATGTGCGCCGATCCGGCGATCTGGACCGCGTTGAAGACGGCGCCGGAGGGGGCGAATTCGATCGAGTGGCCGATCGAGCAGACGCGGGCGTCGGAGGCGGCGGCGCGCATCTTCTGGCCGCTCGGCAACACGAAGCTGGAGAAGCGGCTGGGGTTGATCACCGCGCCGACCTTGCTGCTGTGGGGCGAGCAGGACCAGGTCATGCCGCGCAGCTACGCCGACCGCTTCGCCAAAGGGATCGAGGGGCGCACGGAGATCCAGGTGATCGCCGGCGCCGGCCATCTGGCCGAGTTGGACCGGCCGAAGGCTGCGGCCGACGCGATTCTTGGGTGGACCGCTTAACACCAGGTGTCCGAATGGCCGACTTTCCGGTGCTACTCCCGTCATGCCGACGCATGCCGGTATCCACGACTTATTTTGTTGCGACAAAGTAAGTCGTGGATACCGGCCTTCGCCGGCATGACGAGGTGGGTGCAGCGCTGGTGGGTCAATCTTTCGTGCGGTTGGTATAATCCTGTAGGATTGGTTCCGAACCAGAAGAGAAGGACTACGGCATGACGTTCGACCCGGACGTTCAGATCATTCTCGACATGATCCGCCTGGCTGGACGGCCGCCGTTCGAGGCGCTGACCCCGGATGAGGCGCGCCAGGCCTATACCGCGAGCCGCGCGGTGCTGGGCCCGGAGCCGCAGCCGGTCGCGGTCTCGCGCGAGCTGTCCTGTCCGGGGCCACACGGTGCAATTCCGTTACGTCTGTATCGGCCGGCCGGCTCGGAAGCGGGGCAGGTGCTGCCGGCCATGGTGTATTATCATGGCGGCGGCTGGCTGCTTGGCGGCCTCGATTCGCACGACGCGGTGTGCCGCCATTTTGCCAATGCGGCGCGCTGTGCCGTCGTTTCGGTCGATTATCGCATGGCGCCGGAACACAAGTTCCCGGCCGCCGTCGATGACTGCGCGGCGGCGACGCGTTGGGTCATCGAGCAGGCGGGGGCGCTGGAGATCGATCCGGCGTATGTCGCGGTCGGTGGCAACTCGGCCGGCGGCAATCTTGCGGCGGTGATGGCGCTGATGGCGCGTGACGGCACGCTGCCACCGCTGGCGTTTCAGTTGCTGGTCTATCCGGCGACCGACATGGCGATGACCACGGTGTCGTCGCAGACGATTACGCAGACGGTGCCGCTGACCTCGACGACGATGAAATGGTTCATTGATCATTACATGCGCGGACCGGCTGATATCATCGACTGGCGTGCGTCACCGGCACGCGCGGCCGATCTGTCGGGCACCGCACCGGCGCTGGTGCTGACTTGTTCCTGCGATCCGCTGCGCGACGAGGGGGTTGAGTATGCGCGGCGGTTGGAGCGCGAGGGTGTGCGGGTGACGCACCTGCATTTCTCCGATCAGATCCATGGGTTCATGAGCATGGGCCGGATCGTTCGTACCGCCGGCGTGGCGATTGACATGATGGCGGGGGTTTTGGGCAAGGCACTGCGGCCACCGCCACGGCCGGTTTAGGGGGCGGCTGGTGGGGTAGCGGGGCTGTCCCGGGGCGGGTTGCCCCTCTCGTTGCTTAGGGAGTGGGGGTGCCGCACTTAAGGCCTGTGCCGCAATGCCGCTTGGCCTTGTGCCGCGATACCCCTCCCCCCAACCTTGGTCCGCTTTGCGGCCCAAGCCCTCAAGGGGAGGGGGAGATTATTTGGCGCGTTTGTAGCGCTTGCAGCGCAGGATCAGCAGGTCGCGGAATTGTGGGCGCATGCGCTGCGTCCAGGGCGTGTCCGCCGCCTTGCGCCATGCGTCCGATTGCGAAACGCCCAGATCCGTCAGGTTGTACAGCGCGAGATACTTGCGCTCACCCGTTCCGCTGTAGCGCCGCGCAGCCAGCACACCCGGCACCGCGGCAAGCTGCGGCAGGTGCTCGGTGTTGTACCACTCGTTGAACTCGTGTTCCACGGACGGATCGACATTTATCGCAACGGCCAGCAATGCTCCCGCGCCCGGCGGAGACACCGCGTCGCCCGGCAGCACCTGTTCGCCCTCGTAGCGCATGATGCGCTGGCACATCGCGGTCACGCGCTTCGACCATACCGACAGGTTGTTGCCGCCGATCGCCAGATAGGCTGGGCTGCGCAGCACCGACGGCGCGTCCAGATCGTAGGTGGCGACCGCGAGCTTCGGGTTCTCGTCGCCGATCCAGCGCTCGCAGCTGATGAACCCCGGCACGCGTTGGCGTTCCGGAACGTGCTCCAGATCGTACCAGTCGTGGAACTCGTCTTCGTGCGCGCCGGAGAAATCGAACGACGCGAACAGCAGGCCTTTACCCATCGCGGTATCCTCCCTTGCTTTTGCAGCGGTCGTGGTATCAGGCGGACAGCTTGGCCGCCTGCCGCATCCGCACGCCCGCCATCCGCAGCGCCAACTCCGACATCCGCGCGCACAATTCGTCAAGCGGCAGGCGTCCGTTCGGCCGGTGCCAAGTGTAGGCCCAACTGATCATCCCGCCGATCGCCAGCGCCGCGAGGCTGATGTCCACGACATCGAACTCGCCGGCGGCGACACCCTCGGTCAGCAGCTTCGACAGCGTTCGGTCGAACCGCTTGCGCAACGCGGTGATCTCGGCCAGGGCTTCGGGCGCCAGATGCTTTTCTTCGCGGAAGAAGATCGCGATGTTCGCCTGGCGTTGCAGCACCACCTTGGTGAAGTCGATCACCGCGCGATACAACCGCTCGGTCGGCGTTCCCGGTCCCTTGGCCGCGTTCGCCACCGCCCCCAGCGACAGCTCGATGGTCGGCGTGCACAGCGCCGCCAGCAGTTCTGTCTTGCTGCGGAAATGGGTGTAGATGAACGGCTTGGTCACACCCAGCGCGGCGGCGATGTCATCCAGCGTGGTGGCGGTGAAGCCGTTTGCATAGAACAGCGCGACCGCCTCCTGCAGGATGCGCTCGCGCTTAAAGGCCTGAATCTCTTCCCGCATTTTGGTGGCTGACCCAATGTGCCATGTGCGAGTTTAGCGCCACTGGCGCGGGATTGAAAAAATCCCGGTATGATGTGCCCCATGATGGGCCATGGGGCGCACAAGCTGGTGCGTGGCGCGTCGTAAATGACAAACCGAGGAGGCAACGATGGCGGGGATGTTGGACGGCAAATCAGCGCTGATCACCGGCGGCGGCGGGGGCATAGGCCGCGCCACTGCGCTGATCTTCGCGCGTGAGGGCGCGCGCGTCGCGGTGAGCGATTTCGTTACGGAGACCGCAGCCGAGACGGTGGCGCTGATCAACGCGGCAGGCGGCCAGGCCATGTCGGTGAACGCCGATGTGACTGATGCCGCGCAGGTCGCCGCGATGATCAAGTCCGTGGTTGCCGCCTACGGACGGCTGGATTGCGCATTCAACAACGCCGGGATCGCCGGCTTCCAGGTCGATGCGGCGGGCAAGAAGACGCATGAATGGTCCGAGGCCGCGTTCGATCGCATGATCGCGGTCAACCTCAAGGGCGTCTGGCTGTGCATGGCCGCGGAGCTGCCGCAGATGGTGGCGCAGGGCGGCGGGGCGATCGTCAACACCGGATCGATCGCCGGGCTGGTCGGCCTGCGCACCTCGTCGGCCTATGTCGCCGCCAAGCACGGCGTGGTCGGCCTGACCAAGACCGCCGCGCTGGAATATGCCGAGTCCAATATTCGGGTGAACGCGGTATGTCCTGGTTATGTCCGCACCCGCATGACCGAGGACACGATGCGCCGGCGCGGCGAGGAACTGATGGCTTTGGTGCCGTTCCATCGTATGGGCACGCCGGAGGAGATCGCCGAGATGGTCGCCTGGCTGTGCTCCGACCGCGCGTCGTACGTCACTGGGGCTGCGTATAACGTGGACGGTGGGTATATGAGCACTTGATCGTATTGATGACGTAATATAATATACTCCCCCTCCCCTTGAGGGCTTGGGCCGCGAAGCGGACCAAGGTTGGGGGAGGGGTTGGCGCGGTCCGAGGCTTCGGATTGACCCTGGCACCAACCCCTCCCCCCAACCTTGGTCCGCTTCGCGGCCCAAGCCCTCAAGGGGAGGGGGAGTAGAAAGACATCGCGCCCGCCAACCCTTGCCGCCACCACGGTGTGGTATATGTAACCGCGCGGGAGCGAACACAGCCTCGGAGCGGGGATGAAGCACTGGCATATCGACCAGGTCGCGTGGGACCGGTTCGAGGCGGCCAAGGTCGACCTGGCGGTGGTGCCCCTGGTCAAGGCCGCGGCGATGGTGGAACGCAATGGCACCGACTATGCGCGGTATCTGAATCGGGTGTTCGCCGACGATCCGGACTTCCAGCAGGCGGCCAACCGTTGGGCCGAGGAAGAAGTGCAGCACGGCGACGCCCTGGGCCGCTGGGCGAGCATGGCTGACCCATCATGGGATTATCAGTCGGCCTTCGCGCGCTATCGTGCCGGCTACCACGTGCCGCTGGACGCCGCGGCCTCGATCCGCGGCTCGCGCACCGGCGAGTTGATCGCACGCTGCATGGTCGAGACCGGCACGTCTTCCTATTACACTGCGCTGGGCGAGGCGACCGAGGAGCCGGTGCTGCGCGAGATTTGCCGGCTGATCGCGGCTGACGAGTTCCGCCATTACAAGCTGTTCTACGACCATATGCGACGCTATCTGTCACGCGAGCGGATCGGCTTCCTGCGGCGCCTGTCGATCGCCGCCGGTCGGGTCGGCGAAAGCGAGGACGACGAGTTGGCCTACGCGTGGCATTGCGGCAACGAGGCCGCGGACCTGACCTACGAGCACGGTCGCTGTATCGCCAGCTACATGGCCCGCGCGATGGCGTTCTATCGGTTCCGCCACATCGAGCGCGGCATGGGCATGATCTTCAAGGCGGTCGGCCTGTCGCCGCGCGGCCGCCTGTCGGAGCTGTCCGCGAAGTGTGCCTGGCGGCTGATGCAGTGGCGCCAGCGCCGAATTCGCGGCGCGCCTGACGGCTTGAACGAAGCCAGACCGGTGGCGAAGGGTTCTGGCTACTCCGCCGCCACCTTCAGCGCATGCGGATGGATCGCCTGGTGCAACCGCTCGGCATATGCGGCCTGCCAGTCCGCAGCGACCAGCACGCACTCGCCGCTGCGCACCTGCTGAAACAGTTCCGGCGCATCGACACAGGGCGGCACCACCGCCTTGTCGTGCAACGCCCGCGCCGCCATCAGCAGACGGCGGCGCGTGCGGGTGATCATCTGGTCGCTCGGCGCGAGGTGTTCCCAGGTGTGATCGACGATCTCGCCCATGCTCTCGGTGATCGCCTGATCCTGCATCGCGATATGCGTGATGCCGGTGTAGATCAGGTCGTTGCGTTGCGCGTCACGATCGATCAGATAGTCGTTGGCCGCGTTCTGCACTGGGCGCCAGCGGCCGAACCAGTCGGTGGTGTTCGGCTGATAGTCCGGCGCCGGCGTCGAGCCTGGAATTTGCTCGCCCCCCTTCAGCACCGCGGTGCGCGATGCCTGCTTCCAGGAAAACCCGACGAACATCACGTGCGTATCATCCATCGGCACCCAGGCGCGGGCGATCACCCGATCCGCGAAGTCCCCCTGCGGAATGAACGTCCAGAACGGGAAGCCGAAATGGGCGAAGCGCCAGTAGGTCTGGCCGTTCTCCGCCGGGCGGAACGCACAATACATCGTGCCCCAGTCGGTATCCCCGACCTGATACTCGGGCGCCCGATTGGCTACCTGATATTGCAGCCAGTTATTATCGTCGACCTGCTCGGGCCGCACCGAACCGACATGCAGCCAACTGAAATGCGAGGTATCGATGTCGCCTTCCAGCGCCTGCAACCAATTGCATTCGCGCTGGGTGAAGTTCAGCGTGAGCTCGCTGTCAGGCAGCAACGTCGCCTCGATCCGCGGCATCGGCGGCGCTTCGGTGCGCGCGCCAATATAGACCCAGATTACGCCGGCCTGCTCGGTCACCTGATACGCCTTGGCGCGCACCTTGGCACTGAAATCCTGGTCCGGCGGCAGGTTCGGCTGTTCCAGGCACTGCCCGTCGGTGGCGAATTTCCAGCCGTGGTAGACACAGCGCATGCCGCCTTCTTCGTTGCGGCCATAGAACAGTGACGCACAGCGATGCGGACAGCGGTGGTCCATGACACCCACCTGCCCCGTCGTGTCGCGGAACGCGACCAGCTTCTCGCCGAGCAGCATCAGACGCAATGGATCGCCGCCGGCGAGCAGTTCCGAGGACTTGACCGCGGGAAGCCAGTACTGGCGCATCAGCTCGCCCATCGGAGTGCCGGGACCGACCCGGGTGAGTTCCTGGCCTTCGCTGGCTGTGGTCATGCGTGCCTCCCGCTGCGATTGCGGCTGTGACTTTATGGGAGGACGGTATTTGCCTTCTGCCGTTCCGGTCAATCGGCGAGCGGGGACGACTGTCGCCTACGCACTCAGCGCCACTCGCGGCTGCGGCATCGCGGGCATTTCGACCTCGATCTCGAGAATTGATGTCTCGTCCTGTCGTTCGAGCTTTACCTGCACCTTGTCGCGATCGAGCGTCACGTGTTTGGCGATCACCGCCAGGATTTCTTCCCGCAGAGTTGCCACAAGGCCTTCTTGCCCCACCGAGGCACGTTCATGGGCCAACAGGATCTGCAGCCGTTCGCGCGCCACATTGGCGGTCGGGCGACGCCTGAAAAGCTGGAAGATGCCGCTCATGCTACCCTCCGTCCGAACAGGCGGCTGACCAGCCCAATGCGCTCGACCGGCACGGCGACATCCAGCTTCTCACCGCGGAGACGCTTGACCGCATCCATATAGGCCCGCGCCGGCGGGCTGATCGGCGCGCTTAGCGTCACCGGCGAGCCGATGTTCGAGGCGCGCAAGACTTCCTGGCTTTCCGGAATGATCCCGAGGAGAGGAATTGACAGGATTTCCAGCACGTCCTCGACCTTCAGCATGTCGCCGCGCGCGGCTCGGGCGGGATCGTAACGTGTCAGCAGCAGATGCTTTTCGATCCGTTCGCCGCGCTCGGCCTTTGCCGTCTTGCTGTCCAGCAAGCCGATGATGCGATCACTGTCGCGCACCGAGGAAACCTCGGGGTTGGTCACCACGATCGCGATGTCGGCGTGGTGCATCGCCAATGTCGCACCACGCTCGATCCCAGCCGGCGAGTCGCACAGAACCCAGTCGAACTTGTCGCGCAACTCGGCCACGATCCGTGCGACGCCCTCGCCGGTCAGCGCGTCCTTGTCACGTGTCTGCGAGGCCGGCAGCAGCGAGAGATTGTCCAGTCTCTTGTCACGGATCAGCGCCTGGGCCAGCTTCGCATCGCCCTGGATGACATTGATCATGTCGAACACCACGCGGCGTTCGGACCCCATCACCAGATCGAGATTGCGCAGGCCCACATCGAAATCGACGACCACGACTTTTTCGCCGTTCTGCGCCAAGGCAGCCCCGAGGGCAGCCGTCGACGTGGTCTTCCCCACTCCCCCCTTGCCCGAGGTCACCACCACTACTTTGGCCATGTGCTCCCTTTCCGTCTTACCTGAGTGGCGATACGACGATCGCGTCACCGACGAGTCGGATCTCGACCGCGCGTCCTCGCAGCGCCTGATCCATGTCGTCGGCGGTCATGTAGAATCCGTCGATGGAGACCAACTCGGCCTCGAATTCGGCGGCAGAAAATGCGGGCATTTGACCTGCCTATTGCGCCGGCCACCGCCCTGCCGCGCAACGCGCCGTAAACATGGATCGAGCCTCCGGCTAACACCTCGGCCCCCGACGCGACCGATCCGATGATCGTGACGTCGCCCTTGATGAACAGCACCGATTGACCGGATCGTACCGGTTCGGCGACGACCAGCGATGTTTCCAGTGGGGTATCCAGCGGGGTTTCCAATGGCGACGCGGGCACGCGTTCGCTGTCGCCGACCTCGATCTCGCCCGCGTTGCGCCCGCCCACCAGCCGCCGCCGCCACGGATCGGCCCCTGGCACCGCGGCGGCGTTCTCGACGTCGATGACGCTCATGCCGCGTTTGTCGAGGTCGTCGAGCAGCGTGTCGGCGCCGTTCGCCGCGGCCGTGATGGCGGCCATATCGATAATGACGGGACGCGCTTCGAAAAAGCCCGGCGAGCGGGCGATCTGTGCGTCGAGTTCGGCGAGCCACGCGTCGAGCGGTGGCTGTGGCGCGATCACGAAAGCCAGAAACGACCGGCCGCGAACGCGAATCTTCATGCGGGGATGGGTGTCACCTTGCACCACTCCACCCTGCCAACGCCAGTTGCATGCGTCAACGCCAAAGAGTTGGCTGCACGCAATATCTTGTGCAAAACTCTGATGGTATGCGCAACCAATTGATTTCTGGTGCCATTGTGGTGGTCGTCTGCCTGGGCCCTGAAAGCCGCCATGTAGAGCATCGCCGTTCGTCATCGGGCGCGTTTCCGGACGGCCGCCGCGCACGGTTTTCCGTGCGGTCCGCGGGTCCTTGCCTGCTTCCAGCGCATTGGGTTCCGACTCGGTTGCGGACGGCGTCGCGCCGACGTGCCGGCGGCCTGGCAGGGATTGAACCGCAAACCAACGCAGCTGGGCCAGCGGGCACATCGCGCGCGTGGACCGGCCCGACGCGACGGCCGGGCGGCGCACTCCGATTGTGCCGGTCCCGGGGTTTGATCCTTGCTTCGACCGGGCGGCCGACGCTGGCGGTGGTGAACGCCGCGCGGCGCCACGCTTGCGGCCTGGGCGTTTGGCCTTGCGGCCGGCCTGGCTTGGCGGTTGGCGGCGGGCGGAGCCCCTGCCGGGGCGGTTTTCGTGGCGCCGGTGAGTGTTCAGGTGTAAGGTGCGGTAACTAACTCACAGGGCACCAGGATCGCGGATGACCCAGATCACAGCCGCCTGCTCCGTCACCGTCCCGGACGCCGTTGTCGCGGTGCCGTTGCCGCGGTGCTGGGCAGGTTGCCATCCAACCGTACGACGACCCGCTGTGGAACGCTGCGCCGCGCGGCGCTGGCGACCTCGCATCACGAGTCGGAGTGAGGGTGCGGACCGGGTTGGGTGCCTGGCGCCGGAGCGTTCAGGTTGGACGCGGGCCGGGTCGGGTGGCTGTCCAGGGCCTGCGCCGGGGCGGGACTATCGACCGGCCGGGCGGTCTGGCGAACCCGGAATGCGGAGTCCTCAGTGGCTACCCTGTGCAACCGTCTGCCGGTGCGAACGGCGTGCTCCGGGCGCCGGCACGGCTGGCGTGTCAAGCGACGTCCGAATCTGGGCTGCGGCGACATTGAAAACCGGGCCAGTTTTGCGTGTCGCCTGACATGGCGGGAGGGTACCGCGCCGTCGCGGGTGGGTGGCGCCCGCGGGGCCGGGGCGAAAGTGGCCAATGCGGAGTTCTCGGTGGCTACCCCATGCAACAGTCTGCCGGTGAGAGCGGCGTACTCCGGGCACCGGCATGGCCGGCGAGCGGGCACCGTGCCGCCGCGGGTGGCTGCCCGCCAAGCACGCTGGCGCCCGGCCGGGGTGAAGGTGGCCGATGCGGAATTCTCGGTGGCTACCCCATACAACAGTCTGCCGGTGAGAGCGGCGTGCTCCGGGTGCCGGCACGGTTGGCGGGCAGGCCCCGTGCCGTCGCGGGTGCCTGGCGCCCGCGGGGCCGGGGCGAAAGTGGCCAATGCGGAGTTCTCGGTGGCTACCCCATGCAACAGTCTGCCGGCGAGAACGGCGTGCTCCGGGTGCCGGCACGGCCGGCGGACAAGTGCCGTGCGGCGACGGGTGGCCAGCACTCGCATGGCCGGGGCGAAGGCGATGGATGCGAGCGCCTCGATATCAACCCTATGAACCGTGAGAATGTGGTGTGTCCGGCGCAGGTGCCTCCGGTGGACTGGCGCCGTGCGGCGACGGGTGGCCGGCAGGCGCATGGCCGGGGCGAAGGCGACGACTGCGAGGACGTCGACGCCAACCCTATGAACCGTGAAGACGGGGTGTGTCCGGTGCGGGTATGGCCGGTGGTCGGGCGCCGTGCGGCGACGCGTGATCGGCACGCGCCTGGCCGGGGCGAAGACGACGAATGCGAGCGCCTCGACGCCAACCCTATGAACCGTGAGAATGGGGTGTGCCCGGCGCAGGTGCGGCCGGTGGTCGGGCGCCGCGCGGCGACGCGCGGTCGGAACGCGCCTGGCCGGGGCGAAGGCGACGACTGCGAGCACCTCGACACCTACCCTATGAACCGTGAGAACGGGGTGTGCCCGGCGCAGATGCGGCCGGCGGTTGGGCGCCGTGCGGCGACGCGCGGTCGGAACGCGTCTGGCCGGGGCGAAGGCGACGACTGCGAGCACCTCGACACCAACCCTGTGAACCGTGAGAGCGGGGTGTGTCCGGCGCAGGTCTGGCTGGCGGACAGGTGCCGCGCGGCGACGGGCGGCCGGCGGGCGCCTCGCCGGGACGAAGGCGACGCATTCGAGAATCTCGACCTCAATCCCATGAACCGTGAGAAACTGAGGTCGCCGTCGGCGTTCGGCACCGCAGGTGTCTTGCGCGCCAACCCCTCCCCCAACCTTGGTCCGCTTTGCGGCCCAAGCACTCAAGGGGAGGGGGAGTAGTGTCACTTTGCAACCCGCGATCCAATCCCATGAACCGTGAGAACGGGGCACACCCGGCGCAGGTCTGGTTGGCGGACAGGCGCCGTGCGGGGACGGATGATCGGCATGCGCCCGGCCTGGGCGAAGGGGGCCAATGCGGAATTCTCGGTGGCTACCCCATGCAACAGTCTGCGGCGGGCGAGGTGAACAGGGTCGTGTTCCGAGTACGGGTCCCACGTCGCCGTGGCACGCGCGGATTGTTGCAATCCTGCTTCTGCGTTACTCAGCGAGGAAGAATTCGGGGGGACGATCCATGGCGATAGAGCCGGCCGGGCGAAAACCTGAACATCGCGCGCATCATTGGGCACGGCTGCTGCTGCTGGTGCCATTCATCGCGGTGCTGTGGGTGCCGTTCTACAACAGTGTCGAGCCGATGCTGTTCGGGGTGCCCTTCTTCTACTGGTATCAGTTGCTCTGGATCATCCTGGGCGCGCTGCTGATCGTCGTCGTGTACCGAGCCGAGCACTGAGCGGGGCATGCGATGAACTGGACCGCCATCATCGTCTTTGTCGCGCTCTTCCTGTTTGTCACCTGGCTGGGGTTCTTCGCGGCGCACTGGCGCAAGGGAGATCTCGGCCTGCTGAATGAATGGGGTCTCGGTGGGCGCCGCTTCGGCGGTTGGGTCACCTGGTTCCTGCTGGGGGGTGACCTTTACACCGCCTACACTTTCATTGCGGTGCCTGCGTTGATGTTCGGGGCCGGGGCGATCGGTTTCTTCGCCGTGCCGTACACGATCATGGTCTATCCGATCGTCTACCTGGTGTTCCCGCGGCTTTGGGCGGTGGCGCACAAGCACGGCTATGTCACCTCGCCCGACTTCGTGCGCGGCCGCTATGGCAATCGCTGGCTGGCACTGGCCATCGCCCTCACCGGCATGGTTGCGACCATGCCGTATATCGCGCTGCAGCTTGTCGGCATGCAGGTGGTGATCGGCGCCATGGGGGTCGAGACCACGGGCTGGATCGGCGATCTGCCACTGATCATCGCGTTCGTCATTCTGGCGGCGTTCACCTACACCTCTGGCCTGCGCGCGCCGGCGATGATCGCGGTGGTGAAGGATCTGCTGATCTACCTGACGGTGATCGCCGCGATCATCGTGGTGCCGATCGAGTTGGGCGGCTACGGCAAGATCTTCGCCGCCATCCCGTCGCCCAAACTGTTGCTGGCGACACCGCCGGCGGGGTCCTGGGGCAGCTTCAGCGCCTACGCCACCTTGGCGTTCGGCTCGGCCTGCGCGCTGTTCCTGTATCCGCACTCGATCACCGGTGTGCTGAGTGCCTCCAGCGCACGCACGATCCGGCGCAACGCGGCTGCGCTGCCGGCCTACTCGATGGTGCTGGGGCTGCTGGCGCTGCTCGGCTTCATGGCGATCGCGGCGGGTGTGCAGCAATTGCCGCAATTCGCCGATGGTTTCAAACGCTATGGCAATAACTTCTCGGTGCCGTCGCTGATCGTGTTCGCCTTCCCGTCCTGGTTCGTCGGCGTGGCCTTCGCGGCGATCGCGATCGGCGCGCTGGTGCCGGCGGCGATCATGTCGATCGCGACGGCGAACATCTTCACGCGCAACATCTACCGCGAGTTCGTGAAGCCCACCTGCACCGACGCCGAGGAAAGCCAGGTCGCCAAGATCATGTCGCTGGTGATCAAGATCGGGGCGCTGGTGTTCATCTTCTTCATCCCGTTCCAGTACGCGATTCAGATGCAGCTTCTCGGCGGGGTGTGGATCATCCAGACGCTACCGGCGGTGATGCTGGGGCTGTTCACCCGCTTCTTCAACGGCTGGGCCCTGCTGATCGGCTGGGCGGTCGGCACGGTGCTCGGAACCATGATGGCGGCCTCGGTCGGCTTCACGGCCGTCTACGCGCTGCACATTTTGGGCGAGACGATCCCCTGCTACATTGCGTTGTCGTCCCTGGTGGCGAATCTGGTTGTGTCGTTCGTGCTGTCGCTGGTGCTGAACGCGGTGGCGTCGGACCGCCATAAGGACATGACGGTCGCGGCGGACTACATCCAGGCCGCGTCAACGTGGCCTTAACCCGATCGGCGGAGAACTCACGCCAGGACCCTTCCGGTGCGGGAGTTGGCGTGACCCTGACGATCGACCGAGCGACCAGGCGCGCATTGCTGGCCGAGGCGATTGCGACGCTCGAAGCCGGCGGTTTCGCGGCGACGGAGGTGGCCTGCGCGAGCCTTCTGGTAGCGGACCCCGCGGACCTGGACGCGCTGCTGCTGCGCGGCCTCGCGCTGGCGGCATTGGGGCACGTCGCGCCGGCAGCGAGGCTGCTTAACGACGTGGCGGAGGGCAGGTTCGCATACGCGCATCCGTGCCGGGATCTGGACCGCATGCTGGGCGCCGTCGAGTTCGCGACGCAGGTGCGTGCCTGTCTTGACCTGACACCGGACGATGCGCGGCTGCGCCTGATGTGGGCGGATTGCCTGCAACAAGGCGACGATTTGGCGGGTGCCGCCGATGTGCTGGCCGCGGTGCTGGGCGATGAACCGGGCAATGCGGCCGCGCAGCACCGCCTGGGTATGGTACGCGCGGAGCTTGGGGACTTTGACGCGGCGATCGTGCACATGGTGCGGGCTGTGGCACTCGATCCAGAGCCGGCGCTGGGCTGGGCCAATCTTGGCATGCTGCTGAAAGTCCAGGGACACCTCGAGGAGTCGCTCGACGCCTACGGCGAGGCGCTGCTGCGTGCCCCGCATGACGCCCGCATACGGGTCAATCGCGTGGTGGCATTGCTGCATGCCGGCCGATTCGCCGAGGCGTGGCGAGATCATGCATGGCGGCTTGCGCTGGCCGAGTGTCCTGGATTGCCGCGAGCTCGATTGCTGCCGGCACTCGCCACGCTGCCCGACCTTGCAGGGCGCACTGTGCTGCTGACGCACGAAGGCGGGTTCGGCGACACGTTGCAATTCTGCCGCTACATTCCGTTGCTGGCGGCGCGCGGTGTCCGCATCGCTCTGGCGGTCCCGCGGGTGCTGCATCGCCTGCTGGAAGGATTGCCGAGCATCGTCGAGATGGTGGAGCCGGACGGCGAGCCGCCGGCATACGACTGGCACTGCCCGATGACGAGCCTGCCGGAGGTCTTCGGCACAGTGCTGTCGACGATTCCCGCGGAGGCGCCGTACATCACCGCCGATCCCGGTCTTGTTGCGATCTGGGCGGCTCGGCTGCCAGGCGGCCCGGGGTGTCGGGTCGGACTGGTCTGGGCCGGGCAGGCACGCCCCGGAGTTCCGGGCTTCGCCACGGTCAATGGGCGGCGCAGCATGAGCCTGGCGGAGTTCGCGCCGCTCGGGGCCATCGAGGGGGTCCAGTTCATCAGCCTGCAGGCCGGCCCCAAGGCGTCCGAGGCGCGCGAGCCGCCGCCCGGACTGGCGCTGTACGACCCGATGCCGTCGGTTGCCGACTTCGCCGACACTGCCGCGATCATTGCCAATCTCGACCTGGTCATCAGCGTCGATACGTCGGTGGTCCATCTTGCCGGTGCACTCGGCAAGCCGGTGTTCCTGCTGGATCGTTACGACAATTGCTGGCGTTGGTTGAGTGGGCGAACGGACAATCCCTGGTACCCGAAATTGCGCATCTTCCGCCAGGCGCGGATTGGCGAGTGGGCGCCGGTCGTACAGCAGGCCGCCGAGGCCCTGGCGGCATTCGCCGGCTCCACGCGGTGATCATACTAACCGTCATAAAGAATGACCGTTGGTATGAGTTTTTGTTCGGCGCGCCGCCGCCGTTGCTTCCCCTGGGCAACCCGGCGCACGATACCAACCGCCGAAATCGTTGGAAGAATCAACGATTTCGGCGGTTGGTATCAGATGCGCAGGAACCCCACCAGCCGCTCGGCTTCCGCAACGATCGGATCGGCGATCACCGCCGCCCGTGCGGCCCCTTCGCGCAGCACGGCATCGATGCCGCCCGGATCGGCCAGCAATCGATCGGTTTCGCGCGCGATCGGCGTCAGCTTGTCGACCAGCAGCGCGGTCAGCGCCTCCTTGAACGGACCGAACCCCTTGCCGCCGTGCTCGCGGAGCACCGAGGCTTGATCGGTTTCAGCGAGAGCGGCGTAGATCCCCACCAGGTTGCGTGCCTCCGGGCGGTTCGCGAGACCCGGCGGTTCGCTCGGCAATGCCTCGGGGTCGGTCTTGGCACGGCGGATCTTCAGCGCGATCGTATCGGTGTCGTCGTTCAGGTTGATCCGGCTCTGATCCGACGGGTCGGACTTCGACATCTTCTTCGTGCCGTCCCGCAGGCTCATGACGCGCGGTACCGGCCCGGTGATCAGCGGCTCGATGACTGGGAAGAATTCCACGCCGTAGTCGTGGTTGAATTTCTGCGCGACGTCATTCGCCAGCTCCAGGTGCTGGCGCTGATCGTCGCCGACCGGCACGGCGTTGGCGTGATATGCCAGGATGTCAGCTGCCATCAGGTTGGGATAGACATAGAGGCCGGCCGAGGCGCCCTCGCGATCCTTGCCGGCCTTGTCCTTGAATTGTGTCATCCGGTTCAGCCAGCCGAGCCGCGCGACGCAGTTGAAGATCCAGGCAAGCTGGGCGTGTGCGCGGACCGACGATTGCAGGAACAGCAGGTGCTTGCGCGGATCGATGCCGCAGGCGAGCAGCGTCGCGGTCATTTCGCGCGTCTGGCGTTGCAGCGCCGCCGGGTCCTGCCACTCGGTGATGGCGTGCAGATCGACCACGCAATAGATGCAGTCGTGCTCGTCCTGCAGCGCCACCCAGTTGCGGATCGCACCGAGGTAGTTGCCGAGCGTGGCAAGGCCGGATGGCTGGATGCCGGAGAAGATAAGCTTGTTGCCGCTGCGCATATCGATGATCAGTCGTCAGGGTTTGGTCGGCGGAGAGATGGCCGATCCGTCGCGGCGGCGCAAGCGGCGGCGGGACAGCAGGCGCAGCGTGTCGCGCGCGTCGAAAGCTCCGAACAGTTGGCCGGCCAGCAGGTAGGCGCCGCCACCCAGCGCGACCAGTGCCGCCAGCGCCGCCCAACGCCAACCATGTCCCGTGCCAGGTTCCCCAGGCGCGAACAGCAGCCGTTGGGTGATCCACAGCGTGCCCGCCATCGCGCCGGCGGCGAGCGCCATGCGCGGCAGGCGGCGGCGCATCGGGGCGTCAGCCACCAGGTGGCCTCGGCGCACCAGCAGCACCGCGAGGCTGATGAGGTTGAACAGCGCCGCGACACTGGTGGCGAGCGGCGGCCCGATGTGCTCCAGCCGCGGCAGCCAGGACGGGGCACCTGCGGGTGCCACGGCGCCGGCGTTGAACACCAGGTTAAGCCCGAAATTCAGTGCCAGGGTGATCATGCCGACCTTCACGGGCGTCGCCATGTCGCCGCGGGCGAAGAAGGCCGGGGTCAGCACCTTCAGCAGCACCACCGCCGGCAGGCCGATCGCGTAGGCGGTCAGCGCCTGGGCCGAGAGCCGGGCACTCTCGCTGTCGAACGCGCCGCGGCCGAACAGCACCCACATCATCGGAAAGCCGGACACCGCGAGCGCCAGCGCCGCCGGCAGGGTCAGGAACAGTGCATATTCGATCGCCCGGTTCAGCGAGACGATGGCCTGATCCGCATCGGCGCCACGCACCTGACGCGACAGCAGAGGCAGCAGCGCGGTGCCCACCGCAGTGCCGATCACGCCCAGCGGCAATTGCTGCATCCGATCGGCGTAGTAGAGCAGCGACACGGTGCCCGCAGGCAGCAGCGTAGCAATGACCACATCGACCACCTGATTGAGCTGCGTGGCGCTCGCCCCGACCAGTCCCGGCGCCATGCGTCGCAACAGGATGCGCACATGCGGCGTCAGCCTCGGGCGCGGAACACGCAGCTTGATGCCCGCTCGGTGCACCGCCCAAGCCAGAAGCCCGAGCTGCACCACGCCCGACGCCGACACCCCCCAGGCTGTCGCGTGGCCGACGGTCGCAACGTAGGGGGTCAGCCCGAGCATCGCGGCGATCGAGAACAGGTTGTAGAGCACCGGCGCCCCGGCCGCGGCGGCAAACCGGTCCAGCCCGTTCAGCACGCCCGACAACAGCGCCGCCAGGCAGATCAGCATCAGGTATGGGAAGGTGATCCGCGCCAGCTCGACCGCGAGGGCGAACTTCGCCGGCGTGGCGGCGAAGCCGGGGGCGAACACCGTCATCACCTGGGGCATGAAGATTTCCCCCAGCACGGTCAGCGCGCCCAGCCAGAAGGCCATCACGGCAAAAGCTTCCTGGGCGAAAAGCTGCGCTGGCGCTCGTCCCTCGGCCGCCAGGAGACCGGCGAATTCGGGGACGAAAGCGGCATTGAACGAGCCCTCGCCGAACAACCGGCGAAACAGATTGGGCAGCTTGTTGGCAACGAAAAACGCGTCGGCCACCGGTCCGGTGCCGATCAGCGCCGCCATCAGCATGTCGCGCAACAGGCCCAGGACACGACTCGCCATGGTCCAGCCACCGACCGTCAGCACACCTCGCAGCATGGGCCTTCCGAGTCCGCTGGTGCTGCCGTACCGCAAATCACTCGGCCGAACCACCCCGGGAGCCGCCGCGGTGAACCACACGCCGGTGGACGCCCCGATGACAGGCGGCAACCGCTATGGCATCGGGGCGCTCGGGTCGAATGGAGAATTGGATGAGCGAGTTGATCGAACGCGCGCAGGAGGGCCTGGAGTTTGCCCACGACGCCGCATCGCGCGAGGGCGATCACTCGGCGCGCTGGATTGCGGTGCTGATCGCGGCGCTGGCGGCGGCTCTGGCGCTGGCCGAGATGGGAGAGAAGGTGGAGCAGAACACCTACCTGACCCAGCACGTCACGCTATCGGACAATTGGGCGTTTTATCAGGCGAAGAATGTCCTCGCCGCGGTGCGGGCGACGGAGGCAAGCGTCCTGGAGAGCGTGCCGGGTGCCTCCGATCCCGCTGTGCAGGCCAGGATCAAACATGCGCGCGACGAGGAGGCGCGGCTGCGCAACGATCCCAAGGAGGGCGGCACGGGGATGAAGCAGCTGACCGAGCGCGCCACGGAGATCAAGGAGCAGCGCGATCATGCGTTCCACGAGTACCACAGGTACGAGCTGGTGGTGGGCGCGCTGCAGATCGCGATCGTGCTGGCGTCAGTGTCCGTGGTCACGCGAGCCCGGGCGCTGACCCTGGTCGCCGGGCTGATCGGCAGCGGCGCGGCCTTGGCCGGGCTGGCGGTCGCGCTCGCGCTGATCTGATCCGCCTTACCTTGCCGCGCCGCACGGTGCCCGCGCCTACTCGTCGCGCCGGGGCCGCGCGAGCAGGGCGTCGATCGCCGTGCGCAGCGTGGTGCGGCCTTGCACCAGGGCGGCGACGGCGGCGCAGATCGGCAGATCGACGCCGGCCCCGCGCGCAAGCAGGGCCGGCGCGGTGGTAACGCCCTCGGTGACCGAGTCACGGCCGGCAAGGACAGCCGCCAGCGCTTCGCCTCGGCCGAGTGCCAGGCCCAGGCTGTAATTGCGACTGGAGGGGCCGGTACAGGTAAGCAGCAGATCGCCCAGGCCCGACAGGCCCGACACCGTCTCGGCTCGTCCGCCGAGCGCCACGGCAAGCCGTGACAACTCGGCCAGGCCACGGGTGATCAGCGCCGCGCGGGCGTTCTCACCGAGGCCCGCGCCGATCACCGCCCCGGCGGCGATCGCGATGACGTTCTTGGCGGCGCCGCCGACCTGCGCGCCCACCGGGTCGTCGTTGCCGTAGAGGCGGAAGGCAGGCGTGGCGAGCAGCGCAACGATTTTGGCGCGCAGGGCCGCGTCGGTGCCGGCCACCACGGACGCCGCGGGCAGGCCGGAGGCGATCTCGTTGGCGAAGTTGGGCCCGGTGAGGACGACGGCGGGGGCGGCGGAGTGCAGCTCGGCGGCCAGCTCGAGCGGTAGGTGGTGCGTACCTGTCTCGACGCCCTTGGCGCAAACGACGAGCGGCGGGACATCCCGCGGCAAGCGGATCAGCACGCCGCGTAGGTGCTGCATCGGCACCGCCAGGAGAACGGCGTCGGGCACACCTTCTCCCTCCCCCCTAAGGGGGAGGGAGTAAGCGTC
Source organism: uncultured Alphaproteobacteria bacterium (assembly GCA_963826975.1). GTDB lineage: Bacteria > Pseudomonadota > Alphaproteobacteria > Acetobacterales > Acetobacteraceae > Palsa-883. The sequence goes on from CAWGZJ010000007.1 coordinate 424,965, forward strand.
GCCGTCACCTCAACCGCATCAGGCAGCTTCATCCCCGGCAGCCGCGGGTTCTCCCGTGTCTCTGCCAACACCGCCGCGCGTGCCGGGTCCCGCGCCCACAGCATCACACTGTTTCCCGCGCGTGCGGCCTGAATCGCCAGCGCCGTCCCCCATGCGCCGGCACCGATCACCACGACCCTACTCATCGACCAGCCGGATCATCTCCGCCCCCTCCCCCGCCTCGCGCGTCCCCAACCTGTCGAGCAACGCCGCGAGAATAGCCATCGCGTCGGTCTCGAACCGGTACGGCGGGTTGATCACCAGCATGCCACATCCATTCAATCGCGCGGGGTTGAGCGGCTCCCGCAGCAACAATTCCGCAGCGACAACGTCACGTATGCCGGCCCGCCGCATAACAGCGAAGAACGTGCGAACCGGCGCGCGATGCTTGATCGGATACCAGGCGGCAAAGACGCCGGTGCGAAACCGCGCCCACCCGGTCGCCAGCCCCGCGCCCAGCACAGCGAACTCGTCCGGCGCTCTCATAGGGCGGATCGATCAGCACCAGCCCGCGCCGTGGCTGCGGCGGCAGCAACGCCCCGAGCGCCTCCCATGCGTCGCGACGATGCACGGCAACAGTGGTGTCGCGAGCGAAGCGGCGGCGCAATGCTGCGTGGTCCTCCGGATACAGTTCACAGCAGCCGAGCCGGTCGTCGGCGCGCAGCAACGCCCGGATCAGTGCCGGCGACCCGGGGTAAAGACCAAGCTGTCGCACCAGCCCTATATAGTCGGCCAACGCAGCCGGCGGGTCGTCCAGCAAGCGCCCGATCCCAGCGCGCCATTCACCGGTCCGCTCGGCCGGTCCGGCGGCCAGGTCATAGGCCCCGGCCCCCGCATGGGTGTCCAACACGCTGATCGGTGTCGGCTTGCGTTGCAGCGCGCGCACCAACCAGACCAGCAGCGCGTGCTTCATGCAGTCGGCGAAATTCCCGGCATGGAAGTCATGGCGGTAGTTCACCCCGCACTGTCCGTAAGCTCCTCCAACGGCCAGCGCGGACGTGGGGCAAAATGCAACCCGTCGGCCAGCCCCAGCCGGAGCCGCTCTATCCCCGCCCACGCGACCATGACCGCGTTGTCGGTGCACAACCGCGCCGGCGGAGCCACCAGCCGCACGCCCCGCGCCGCCACCACGTCGGCCAGCGCCGCGCGGATCGCACCATTCGCCGCCACCCCGCCGGCCACCACCAGCGACTTCGCGTCCCGCGCCATCGCCATCGCGTGGGCGGCGCGATCCGCCATTACCTCGGTTACCGCGCGCTGGAAGCCGGCAGCCAGATCGGCGGCGAGCGCCACCGGTAGCGCCTCGACGCCGGGCCGCGCGACCTCTCGCGCCACGGCCGTCTTCAGCCCGGAGAAACTGAAATCGCAGCCTGGTCGCCCAAGCATCGGACGGGGGAACGCGAAGCGCGCGGGATCCCCCTGCGCCGCCAGCCGCTCAAGCGCCGGCCCGCCCGGCCAGCCCAGCCCGAGCAGTTTAGCGACTTTGTCGAACGTCTCGCCAACCGCGTCGTCCAGCGTGCCGCCCAGCCGCGTGTAGGCGCCAACACCCGCCACCCGCACGCACTGGCAATGCCCGCCAGAGACCAGCAGCAGGAGATACGGGAACAGCACGCCGCCCTCGACCAAGCCGGGCAGCCGTGCAGTCAGCGCATGCGCCTCCAGGTGATTCACCGCGACGTAGGGCAGCCCGCGCGCGATCGCGATGCCTTTCGCGGCAAGCGAGCCTACGATCAGCCCGCCGATCAGCCCCGGCCCTCCGGTCGCCGCCACGCCGCCGAGCCTGTCGAAACCCAGCCCGGCGCGGGTCAGCACCTCGCGCACCAGCCCAGGTAAATGCGCCAAGTGTGCCCGCGCGGCGATCTCCGGCACCACACCCCCGTAGGGCGCATGCTCGCGTTCCTGGCTCAATACGACCTCAGCCAGCACCGTACCATCGCCATCCAGCACAGCCGCTGCGGTCTCGTCGCAAGAGCTCTCGATGCCCAAGACGGGCCCCGCAATCGGCCGCATTCGTCGTCATCCTCTCTTTACCGCCGGCACACGGCGGTAATAGGACAGCTCCATGACTGTCGCCACTCGCCACGCCACGGGCACCAAGCCGCATGACCCCGCGCTGCCACTACGGCTGGGCAGCCGCGGCTCGCCGCTCGCGCTGATCCAGACGCGTGAGTTCCTCGACCGCGTCCGCCTGTTCTGCCCGGTGCTGCGCCAACCGCTGTACGGCGACCAGCCGGTGTTCGAGGAGCACGTCATCCGCACCACTGGCGACGCCACCCAGGCGGCCGGCACGCGGCTGGCCGACATCGGCGGCAAGGGCCTGTTCGCCAAGGAGATCCATGAGGCGCTGGCCGACGGCCGCATCGACTTCGCCGTGCACAGCCTGAAGGACCTGGAGACCGAGCTGCCCGCCGGCGTCGTCCTGGCCTGCACCCTGAAGCGGGAGGACCCACGCGACGCGCTGATCCTCGGCCCAGGGTGCGATGCGGTGAACCCAGCCGATCCCTATGCCTGCTTGCCGCCGGGCGCGGTGATCGGCACCGCCTCGGTCCGCCGGCAGGCGCAGCTTTTGCACGCGCGGCCAGACCTGACCACCGCCACTCTTCGTGGCAACGTACAGACGCGGCTGGAGAAGGTGGCGAGCGGCGCGTTCGGCGCGTCCTTGCTGGCCTATGCCGGGTTGCGCCGGCTGGGCCTGGGCGATCGCGCCGCGCTGGTGCTGGACGCCGAGGCGATGGTGCCCGCCGTATGCCAGGGCATTATCGGGGTGACGGTGCGGGCTGGCGACACCGAGCTGCGTGAGCTGCTGGCCGCCATCGAGGACCCGGAAGCGCGCGCCGTCGCCAGCGCCGAGCGCGCCATGCTGGCCGCGCTGGACGGGTCGTGCCGCACGCCGATCGGCGGCTACGCGCGGCTGCTGCCGAACGGCGAACTGCACATGAGTGGACTGATCGCGCGGCCGGATGGCTCATTCCTGCTGAAGCGCCGGCTGCACGGTCCGGTTGCCGACGCCGCGCGGATTGGCACCGAACTGGGCGCCAGCCTGCGCGCCGACAGCCCGCGCGACATCTTCGCCTGAGCAGGCCCGGTTTGCCTGGGCAGGTCCAGTTTGCCTGAGCGGGCCGGTTCGCCTGATCGAGTTCGCGACGGCGTCCTGATCACCAGGCCAGCGGCCGGTGCCGCCGACACCGCCGCCCGCGTTGCCGCGCTGGGATTGCGGCCCGTAGTCGCGCCACTGCTGGAGATCCACGCCTTGCCTGCGGCATTGCAGTCGACATTCCCTGGGGCAGACCGGCTGCAGGCGGTGCTGATCGCCAGCGGCAACGCGCTCGACCACCTGCCGGCCGCCTATCATCGGCTGCCATTGCTGGCGGTCGGCAACGCCAGCGCGGAACGGGCCCGGCGTGCTGGCTTCGCCCAGGTGCTCAGCGCCGACGGTGACGCCGACGCACTCGGCGCGCTGGCCGGGACGCGGTGCGATCCCGCCGGGCCGCCGCTGCTGCTCGCCGCGGGGCGCGGCCAAAGCCTGAAGCTCGCTGCCGCACTGCGCGCGCTCGGGTTCCGGGTGATCCGCCGCGCTGTCTACACCGCCGTCCCCACCCGCGCCCTGCCGGAACCCGCCGCAAAGGTGCTGCGCGAGGGCAGCCTGCGCGCCGCGACGTTCTTCTCGGCGGAGACTGCGAGGCACTTCGCCCGCCTGCTGATCCGGGCGGGCTTGCGCGAGGCGGTCGCCGGGGTCGACGCTTGCGCTATCGGTATGCCCGCCGCCACGGCTATAGAAGCGCTGCCCTGGCGGCGCGTGCTGTGCGCCGCGAAACCGACGCAGGACGCCATGCTGGCGCTGTTGCAATGACCGAAGCTGTCGAGACGCCCCCGCTGCACACGGCGCAGCCCGTAGTGCCACCGGACTTGGCGCCCAAGCCAAGACCGGAGACGATGTCCGAATCGGCACCCGAACCGATGCCCGAACCGGCGCCCACATCGGGGCTGGTGTCCAAGTCGATTGGCCCCCTGCTGCCGTGGCTTGCCGCGGCCGCGATCCTGATACTCGCCGCCGCGCAGGCTGCGCTCTGGGTTCGCGTACTGGTTCCCCCATCCGGGCCCGATCCGCTCGACCAACGCGTGCACGCGATCGAGGCGCGCGTGGCGGTGCTCGAACACGGGTCGACACCGGTCGCCGCCGGCCATCCCGCGCCGGCGACCGCAACCGGCACGCCACCCGACCTTGGGCCACTGGAGGCGCGGATCGCTGCACTGGAGCAAAGACCGCCAGCAGCCGCCATACCAAGCGCCAACGACAACTTCGCGCCGCGCCTGACGGCCGACGAGGCACGGCTGGCCACACTGGAGAAGACCGCGGGCGCGCCGGCGCAGCTCTCCGACCGTGCCAACCGGATCGCCCGCATCCAGTCCGCCCTCGTCGCGCTATCGGCCGGCCAGCCGCTTGGCGAGCTTCCGGGTGCCTCGCCGGCGCTGGCCCGCTACGCCACCACCGCGCCGCCGACCGAGGCAGCGCTGCGCCTCGCCTTCCCGGCGGCGGCGCAGGCGGCCCTCGCCGCCGATCATCCGGCCGCGGGTGAGCCCTTTCTGGAACGTGTCTGGGCCGAGGCGCAGGATCTGGTCACCATCCGCCAGGGCGACCATGTGCTGATCGGCGACCCAGCAGCCGGCGTCCTTGCACGCGCGCAGAGCGCGCTAGATGCCGGCGATCTAGCTGGAGCGGCAGCCGCCGCCTCCACCCTGAACAGGCCGGCGGCCCAAGCGCTGGCCCCTTGGCTCGGTCAGGTGCGCGGGCTGCTTGCCGCCCGCGCTGCGCTCGCCGACCTGGCCACGCGGACGTGATGCTGAGGGCGCTTGTCATCTTGACGTGCGCGGCGCTGGCCGTCGCGGCGGCCTGGGCGGTCTCGCTGTTGAAAGGGCATCTTAGTTTCGAGGTTGGCAGTATCAGCATCGACACCTCGACGCCGGTCGCGCTGGCCGCATTGGCTGTGCTGTTTGTAGCGCTATACGTAGTAGTGCGGCTGATGGGCGTATTGCTGCGCCTGCCGCGAGTTTGGCGTGCCTGGCGGCGACAGTGGCATCGCGCCCATGGCGATGAAGCCGTCACTCGAGCGTTGGTGGCGCTGGCAGTCGGCGACGGCAGAGCCGCGCGCCGCGAGGCAGCCCGCGCGCGCCGCCTGCTGGGCGATACCGCTCAGACGCTACTGTTGGCGGCCGAGGCCGCCCGCCTGACAGAACGCGAGCCGGAAGCGGAGGCAGCATTCCGCGCCCTCGCGGCGCGCAAGGACGCTGCGTTCCTAGGCCTGCGCGGGCTATTCCGCCTGGCAATGGCGCGGCAGGATTTTTCCGCCGCGGCGAAGCTCGCCGGTGAGGCCGAGACCGCTCGTCCGGGCGGATCGTGGTTGCGCGTCGAGCGTGCGCGGCTGGCGGTGCGGACCGGCGACTGGTCGGGTGCCCTGGCGCTGACCGACGCCAACGCGCCGAAGGCCGCGTTGGCCACCGCGGCAGCCAATGCGTCGCAGGATCCAGCCACTGCGTTACGGCTGGCGCAACTCGGATGGAAAGCCGATCCCGGGCTCGTGCCGGCGGCGCTGGCCTATGCAACGCAATTGCGAGCGGTCGGCAAAGAGCAGCGGGCTTTGGCAGTGATCCGGCAGAGTTGGGCGCGCGCACCGCATCCTAATTTGGCCGCGTTCGCCGTGCGCCCGATCAACGAGCCGCTCCGGCAATACCAGGCGGCGCAACGCCTGACCGAATCCAACCCCGACCATGTTGAAAGTCGCCTCCTCCTGGCGCGTGCCGCACTGACCGCCGGGCTGACCGGCGAGGCCCGCCGCCAGGCCGAGGCTGCCCGTGCCGCTGGACTGGACCAGCGCCGCCTGTGGCTGCTGCTCGCCGAGATCGAGGGCGACGGCGACGGGGGGCGGCAGGCACTGCAACAGGCGCTGGTAGCGGAACCCGATCCGACCTGGTGCTGCACGTCCTGCCACGCGACGCAGGTTGCCTGGCAGCCGGTATGCCCTGGGTGTGGGACTGTGGGGGGGCTTCGGTAGACCCCTTTCGCCCGCGGCCGTTCCCTTCACAAGGGGATGAGGAGTGATAATAACCGCAGGTCCAGTACGATCTTCCCAGCCCTGCGCCGATAACCCCTCGCATTCCCGGCTGCGGTCCATTATGTGTGCGCCGCACAAATTCCTGCGAATCCCATGAACATCCGAAACGTCGCCATCATTGCCCATGTCGACCATGGCAAGACCACGCTAGTCGACCAACTGCTGCGCCAGTCGGGGTCGTTCCGCGAGCACCAACAGGTTGCTGAGCGCGCGCTTGACCGCAGCGACCTGGAGCGCGAGCGCGGCATTACGATCCTGGCCAAATGCACGTCTGTGCTGTGGCGGAACACCCGCATCAACATCGTCGACACGCCCGGCCATGCCGATTTCGGCGGCGAGGTAGAGCGCATCCTGAACATGGTGGATGGCGCCATCGTCCTGGTGGACGCCGCCGAAGGCGTGTTGCCACAGACCAAGTTCGTGGTCGGCAAGGCGTTGGCGCGCGGGCTGCGTCCCATCGTCGTGGTCAACAAGGTCGACCGCAGCGACGCGCGGTCCGACGAGGTGCATACCGAGGTGTTCGACCTATTTGCCGTACTCGGCGCCGACGATGCGCAGCTTGATTTCCCGATGCTGTTTGCGTCGGGCCGGCAGGGCTGGGCCGACGAAACGCTCGATGGGCCGCGCAAGGACCTCTCGGCGATGTTCGAATTGGTGGTGCGCCACGTGCCGGCACCCACGGTGGACGCGGCCGCGCCGTTCGCCATGGTTGCCTCTATCCTCGACGCCGACCCGTTCCTCGGCCGCGTACTGACCGGGCGGATCGAGCAGGGGCACGCCAGGCTGAATATGCCGCTGAAGGTGTTGCGGGCCGACGGCAGCGTGCTGGAGACCGGGCGACTGACCAAGCTGATGTCGTTCCGTGGTCTGGACCGCGTTCCAGTCGACGAAGCCGAGGCCGGCGACATCATCGCCATCGCCGGGTTGACCGAGGCGACTGTGCCCGACACCATCGGTGCACCGGAGCTAGCAGCGCCGCTCCCGGCGATCCCGGTCGATCCGCCTACGCTAGCGATGACCTTTCGCATCAACGACGGCCCGCTGGCTGGGCGTTCGGGCAAGAAGGTCACATCGCGGCAGATCCGCGACCGGCTGTACCGCGAAGCCGAGGGCAACGTCGCCATCAAGGTGTCCGACAGCAACGAGTTCGAGGCGTTCGAGGTAGCCGGCCGTGGCGAACTGCAGCTAGGCGTGCTGATCGAGACGATGCGCCGCGAGGGGTTCGAGCTAACCATTGGCCGCCCGCGCGTGCTGACCCGTGACAACCCCGAAACCGGGGGGCGTGAGGAGCCGATGGAAGAGGTGCTGATCGACGTTGATGAGCCGTATGCTGGCGTGGTGGTCGACAAGATGGCCCGTCGGAAAGGCGAGATGACCGATCTGCGTCCGTCCGGTGCCGGCAAGCAGCGGATCACCTTTCTGATCCCAAGCCGCGGCTTGATTGGCTATCATGGCGAGTTCCTTACCGACACCCGCGGCACCGGCGTTATGAATCGCCTGTTCGCCGGCTACACGCCGTGGAAGGGCACGATCGAGGGGCGGCGCAACGGCACGCTGATCTCAACCGAGCCCGGCGAGGCGGTACACTACGCACTATTCTACATCCAGGAGCGCGGCACACTGTTCGTCAGCCCGGGCGAGAAGGTCTACGAGGGCATGATCCTCGGCGAGAACAGCCGCGGCAGCGATCTTGAGGTCAATCCGATCAAGGAGAAGAAGCTCACCAACATCCGCGCAGCCGGCAAGGACGACGCGATGCTGTTGACGCCGCCGCGCAAGATGAGCCTGGAGCAGGCGATCGCCTATATCCAGGACGACGAGTTGGTGGAGGTGACACCCAACGCCATCCGACTGCGCAAGCGCTTCCTCGACCCGCACGCGCGCAAACGGGCGGAGCGCCGGGCGGAGACCGCGGCCGCATGAACGCGGAGACCGTGACCGCCTGATTGGAGTTGACGATGCCGGGGGCGGTATTGAAAGCGTCAGCCGAGCATCGCAGCGGCATCGTGCTGGTTACGATCGGGACGGTCGCCTGGAGTTCGGCCGGGCTGTTCGTCCGTCTGCTGACGCTCGATCCGTGGACTATCATCGTTTGGCGCAGCGCGTTCGGCACAGTGTTCATCGGCGCCTATGTGGTCTGGCGGTATGGGCGCTCCACACTCGGCATTGTCCGCCGGATGGGGACCGGTGGCGTGCTGGTCACACTGTATTCGGCCGCGGCCATAACGCTGTTCGTGCCAGCGTTGCAGAACACCAGCGTTGCCAATGCGATGACCATCTACGCCGCGTTGCCCTTTGTCGTCGCCGGGATCGCCTGGACCTGGCTCGGCGAGCGCCCCGCCGCGCGCACGCTGGTCGCCAGCCTGGTCGCCATGTTGGGCCTGATGGTGATGTTGGACGGTCCACACAGTCGGGGACTGCGCTCGGGCGACTTGCTCGCTGTGGGCGCCACGCTGGTCAGCGCGCTGATGACAGTCGAGGCAAGGCACTCACGGGATGTCAAAATGCTTCCGGTGGCGTGCCTGGCGAATCTGCTCGCAGTGCTGTTCGCGCTGCCGTTCGCCGCACCGGTCACCGTGTTGTCCGCGCACGACCTGACGGTCGTCGCGGCGTTCGGACTGTGCGCCATGGCGCTGGGGCTGATGCTGTATCTGATCGGTTCGGCATTGATCCCGGCGGCGCTTTCCGCGCTGATCGGGACACTGTCGGTCCCCATGGGCGCGCTATGGGCCTGGGTCGGCGTCGGCGAGGTGCCAGCCACATCGAGTGTTGCCGGCGCGGCGATCGTGCTGGCCGGGGTCCTGGGCGCGCTGCTGCTGGAACAACGCGCCGCCCGGCAAGCAATTGCGCCTGGCGCAGGTAGTCGCCTGTGTTGAGGAGCATGAGCCTGTGGAGGGGACGCACGACGCGATCCGGTGCGCGAGGGCTTCTCAGATCTACATTCACATAAGTAGGCGGAACGCCGGGCGGAGACCGCGGCCACTTGAGCGACGTCGGAATGACGGAGACCAGTAGGGTCGCGGGTGTCATCCGGTCTATGTCAACTCTCCTGCGGTAGCGCGCGCCGCCACCTATGTTGCACCGACGCGGATGGAGGCAGGTCAACCGATCGAGATACCGGCAGGTGACAGCGTTGCCGCAGCTCCCCTCCAGCGATGACGTGATGATCAAACGGTGGCTATTGCGGTATTGGTGGCGTGAGGGTAGTTATTTCTCTTGACTTTTGTATGTCATTCACGATAACTTATCTCAACCAACGGGTGAAGTGTGTTTGGCGGCATACCAGTTAATACCAACCGACGGAAGCGATGAACCGTTCCAACGCTTGCTCCGGTGATTTTGTACGCTGTTGCCCAGGACATCGGCTAGCGGCCAGGCACCAAACCACGCCTCTCATGGACCTTGGCCCCGAGGCCAAAGAGCCAAAACTGGACGCGATTATCGGAGGCGTTGGAAACTGCGCGCCGGAACCACACAGGTTTGCGGTCTTGGTTTGAGTGTCCGCTCCTGGAGCGCCGCTCGGACGATGCATCTGCCCGGCGCGGGATTGCAGTGTTCGCCAACTTGCGGGCGCTGGCGCTTGCCTGCCGGTTAGAGCGGGTGACGGCAGAGGACAGAGTGGTTGGGCGCTCCCTCGACGCCCGCAAAAAGCTTGGGCTGATAGACCGTTACCTGCTGTACCTGCCCGACGTCGGAGCGAAAGCACTGACGCACGCATGCTTGGCCGTCCGGTGGCAATTCGCGAATGGTACGTGACGCGGATCGGCTACTTGGCACTGTGGTCGCAGGCGCATCGACCGAGGCGATATCGATCCGCGCCTAGGCCGGGGCCGTTGCGCAGCGTGGAGGGGTGGCAGAGTTGGCGCGGCGGACGCTGGCACCATCGAGGGCGCATCGGGAATGATGCCGAGACAAGCGTAGCTCCATTGAGACGGCGCAACCTTCGCCGGGCGGGGTCACTGTGATATCATAGCAAAGACCTATGATTTGGCAACCGGCCAGATACAAGAATGATGCAATAGATTAATTAACGCGGAGGATCTTTGTCGTGCGTCCTTGTAAGTCAAATTCCAGATCGCTCATGGGGCCTGTCCTGGCAATATTTTGCATGGCTGCGCCGATCTGCGGAGCGTATGCCCAAGGGGGCGTCGGTGGGGCGCTGACGACAGGGGCTGGGTCGACGACCTATCTAAATTATCTCGGCGCGGCTGCGAACCCGTTGCAGGTGTTCACGAACCTGACAAACTCGCCGACGAATGTTCCCAGTACCTGGGCCGCGACGACGGTCTATAAAGCCGGCAGCATGATGTATGATGCCAGCGCCCATCTGTTCCAGACTTCCACTGGAGGCACGACTGGTTCGGTCGAGCCGACGCTGGCAACCTGCAATCCATCCTGCATGGACGGCACGGTTACCTGGACAAACACCGGCGCATATCTCTACGGGACGGCTGGCACCGTGGCTTCGCAGATCTACGGCGCGATTAATATGAACCAAGGCGGAACTGCGGCTGCAACGATGGGAACAGGCTGGGGTCTTCTGGGCGGCATCATCGTTGGGACAAGTGGCACCTACACGGAGGCGGTGACTGCACAAGAACTCGATATCAATGTCACCCCGACCGGAACCACTGCGCCGGGGTCATTGGTTGGGCTTGGCATATACACCCAGGCGGCTGGTCAGGGTCGGTTCGTGGATACGGCTCTGTCGATCGCCGGGAATATCGGAGACACCCGGAAGAACGCCATTCAGTTCGGCTCCACGCTCGATCCCAACGCCGGGGTCGGTCTGTCAGTGTATGACAATCGCGGCACCGCGCAATATGGCGCCGGCCTGATCGACTGCTCGCAATGCGGGCATTTTGCCGGCACGCAGTCGCAGTTCGGCAACGACGCGCCATTCATTCTGAAAAGCCCTTATTTCAATCTCCTTGCCAGCGGTGACATGCGCATGGGCTACGGCCTGATGCATGTCACGTCGAATGGCTTCACTCTGGACGTACCTAACTATGGGGTCACTGGCAATAGTAGTTTCACCGGCGGGACAGGTTGGATAAACGGTGAAGAAGCCTGCGACTCGCTAGGTAATTGCGGCGCCGTCACACAATCCCTCGGCGTGCCGAGCGGCGTAACGGTCTATACAGAGACCTTCATCCCTAGCAGTGCCGTTCCCGGCGCCATACCAGTCACCTGGCACGCGGTGTCGATATCCAGCCCCGGCACCACCGGGGGCACCACTGAAGGAACACCCTTCACGACGGTCGAAACCTATGCACAGGCTAGCAGTCCGACCATCGGGATCGGCACGTCAGCGGCGGGCGCGATCAACATCGGCAACAGCGGTTCGACCACGACCATTGCCGGCACGCTCACCGTCGGCGGCAATCCGCTCGGCACAGTAGCATTCAAGAATACTGGCACAAGTGGCGCGACCATACCAGTGCTGAATGTCGCTAATACCTGGCAGGCAGCGCAAAATTTCAATCAGCCAATAGTATTGACCACGACAAGTAGCAGATTTGAGCAAAATCTGGGAGCGGCGTTCACACCGGTCGCGACTCCGTCATGCATTGCTGGTCAGCTATTGTGGTGCTCATTTGCGTATTATGGCGGAGCAGTCATCGGCTCGACCGCCTTCGCGTCCTGGACGTTTGCCGACAGTGTAACATCAACCGGGAACAGCGATGCTCTCGACATCGAGGAGCCTATTGCTGCGAATGGAAGCGTCGCTTCTGGACCCCGCGTCACGCTCAACGTTCTTCAACAACAGATCGGCACGGCCGGTATAGACGCCACTTTCACCGGTTCAATAAGTGGCACGACACTGACGGTCAGCAGCGGCGCCGGTATCGCGGCAGGCCAGATGCTTTTCGGGTCTGGCGTCACGCCGTTGACCACGATCGCTTCCGGCGGCGGCACAACCTGGGTGGTGAACAATTCCCAGGCAGTCGGGTCCGAGACCATGACTACCACTGGAGCCTATACTTACGCCGGCGAGAGCAGTGCGGTGCGGTTCAGCGGTTGGATGCAGTCCAATCTCGGGGGGGCGTCCACCGCCCACCAAGGTGCTCTCACGACCGCAAACATAACCTGTGCGAACTATGCGTCGGCGACATATACCCTCGGGTGTGTCGATGTTGAGTATGATATCCAGGCGTATCCCGGATCGTCATCTTTCATGCAAAATGTGATGGCACTGTACGTTATGCAGTCCAACGACCAACAGGAGGGCCTGCTGGGGCCGACGATCGGGCAGGAGTTTGCCAATCAGGCCGGTTCGACAATCGGACTGCAAACCCTTCTCCAAATCGGGAGTATCTCTGCTGCCTTTCCGATGTCGGCATATGGCAGGATCATTGCCGCTGAGCCAAGTTACAACCGTTCGCTATATGCTACCACGACGGGGGGTGGTATCGATCTGGCGTTGATGACCTATCACGGCTTTGCAGCGCGACAGCCCTTTACCGAGACAGTGCCCTTGCAAGCGAGCGGGATAACCGGTGCGAACTCGTCTAACCAGCGATGGTCTGACAGCTAACGGATATATCCAGGACGCGCCATTGACCTCCTCCGGGAGGGGCTATACTTCTGAACCGACTTGGGTTGTGGCCGGCTGTACCGGCTCTATTGTAAATTCTGGTGTCCTTGCTGGCGGCGGCGTTAGTGCTGTTGGCGTCTATACCCCAGGATCGGCGTGTAAAGCCGAGGCAACAGCAGCCGTTAGTTCAGGTGGCGCGACGGTGCAACTCCTGATCGCCGGCAACACCCTCAATCTACCGATCAACTCAACCAACACTGTGCAGTGCGCCCTATCCGCGCAGGACGCCAGCAGCCACAACATCGGCTGGACGATCAGCTTCGGTGTGTCGATGGGGGCGACATCGAGCACCACCGCGATCGTCGGCTCACCGACGTGGACGCAGGTATTCGCAACGGCGGGCGCGTCATCCGATATCAGCATCTCGCCGCCCGCCGCCGACACAACACTCGGTGCCGTTAATCTAACGATAATGCCGAGCACCGCAGGGTGGAATGTCGGGGGAAGTTGTACGATAACGTCCACGCAGCAGATCATCTAGGAACTAATATGAAACGTCTAATATTCGCCATCACGCTTCTTGCCCCACTCGCTGCGCACGCGCAGTCAACCCCGCCGCAATTCTGCATCTCCCCGTCGCTCGCGCAGACTCTCGCCGCCACACTTCAACAGGACGCCACGCTTCTGGCGCTGCTCAACGAGGCTGTGCAGGAACCGCAGCGCCAGGCCGCCGCAGTGGCAACCGCGGTCGCGAAGCAGAAGGTCGACGACGAGCAGGCGGCGAAGAAAGGCGCGACGGTCGAGGTTCCAACGACGGCAGCGCACGTGCCGAACCTTGCGTCGCCAGCACCCATTATGCCGCCGACTAAACCCTGAGATCACGCCCCTCGGCCTACGTGTGTACTCCGGTCAAGCAGGCCTGCATGTGCTTGGCCTGCTTCGCCCTGGCTCCCGCAATACGGTTCCGGGCGTGACGGTTTGGTTGCCGATGAAAGTCCTGGCCTCACTATTGTGTATGAACTGCATGAGCTGGATGGGATGTGGGATTTCGTGAGATTTCTTCGAGCGGAACGAGCGCGCGATGGGCGTGGCGGACTTGCAGCGGAGCATTGTCGGCTCGGAATACTGCAGGGGTGATACGGTCGGTGGCTATATTCGCTGCTGATTCGATACCTATGGCGGACGCCCGATAGCAGGCTTGCGCAGCCGATAATGTGTAACGGAGGTAACCCCGTGGCAGCCACCTGTATCGGGTCACTTGCTCCTTGCCGCTTGGCTTGATCGTTGGACGCTCCTTCAATCCCTCCAGCCGGGCGATGACCTCCCTTCGCTCCGCCAGCATCTGCTTGAACGCACCGATTTCGATCAATAGTCCAATTGCCAAGACCTAAGACCAGATCGGTTCGCGCGGAATAGTGTCGCTGAGTTGCCCAGGTATTGAGCGATTCGTATTCGATTGAACCGGACCAAACGAAAAATGCACCCCGCCCCCGAATTTTGCCCGTATTGCGATAGTGTTCGCTATAGACTATAGTCGACAGCTGCGACCGTGGACCTAACTCGGTCCAGGGGAGATAGTCCGGAACCACAGCCGACACGGGCACAACGCAATCGCATTTCCAAACAAGCCCAGAAACTTGTTGAGATAGGTATCGTCCCATCCAGCACGCTTAAACTTGCCGCGCAAGGCCTCCTGGGAGGGATCTCTTTACATGACGTTCAGCGCGATCTGCCGCAGAACCGCGACGTTGTTTGGGCCGTGGCCCAATCGGCTCTTGTCCTGATGTTCATCCGTCACGACATCGAGCCGCCAGTGCAGGCGGCTTTCGACATCCCAATGCTCGCGGATAACCTCGTTGAAGCGTTCGCCAGACAGTGCCGTGCTGAGCAGTGAATAGACGGTCTCGTGTGGTTTTGGCGACGGCTTCGCGCACGCGGACCGCCTTGCCGATTGTGGTCAGGCCGGGCCAGCGATGTTCCCCCTGCAATCAAGTGGTATTGGTCGAGACCGTTGCCGTGCGGGTCTCGACGCGGCCGTGATCGGCATCGACGGTTCGATCGATAGCGCTCGCGTCACGCGCCGGATCGTCGAGGAACGTGCTGACACCATCATGCAGGGTGCCTTGGTTCCTCTTCAGCGCGAGGACATAGTCGCCGCCCTGATCGACGATCTGCTGGGCGATCGCGCTCTGGCAGTTGAGCGCACCGGTGGTGACGATCGTGCCCTTCAGCGAAAGCATCTCCAACAGCTTCGGTGTGGCGGCGATTTCGTTGGACTTGGCGTTGATGAGGATCTGCACCACCACCAGACCTTATTCGCAGCCCCAGGCTTTGATCATGTGTAACGCCAACTTGTCACTGGCGCGAGCGAACAAACGGCGCAGAACCTTCCCACCGCTTGCCCAAATGCCCTGGATATCCTGGAAAGTTCCGCGCCGGACCACCGAAAGGCAGCGCCGAAACGTACCGAATTGAGCAGCCGAACAGGCCGCTGAAGGTTTCGTGGCTGGGCGAGCCGTTCGCCAGCTTGCGAAATCCGCGCAGGAACGGCTCCTTCGCCTTCGCAAGCGTTGCCATTTCCGGCGCGCGTTGGCCGCCAGACAGCACGGTGCACAGGGCGATCATCAGGAGCTCACGGAAATCGTGCAGAGTGACATTCCCGGATCGCTTGTCCTTCAGACGTTCCCAACAGGCGGCAAGCTCTGCAAGGCCTCCTCCATCACACGCTGCATGCGCCGATCCCCTAAAGTCGATCACGCCCGCGCCGGGCAAGGCCACGACATTGTCAAGGAAATTTCAGGCGCGATTTCCCTGGACGCTGGTGTTCCGGACTTGCCGAATCGCCGGACCTCCGCGCACCACCGCTCGCATGCCCGACGCAGTTACCGATCGCCTTCTTGCCGACCGCCGCTTGTGGCTGATGGCGGCGTATGGGTTCGTCGCTGGGCTGCCGCTGCCCCTATCGGGCTTCACCTTCCGGCTGTGGCTATCGGAAGGTGGTGTGTCGCTGGCGGTGATTGGCCTAACCGCGAACATCGGCCTCGCCTACTCGCTGAAATTTCTCTGGGCGCCACTACTAGATAACGCACCACCTCCAGGCCCGCTACGCCATCTCGGGCGGCGCCGCGGCTGGCTGCTGGCGATCCAACCTCTGCTTGCCGCCGCGGCTGTGCTGTTGGCGCTAACCAACCCGGCCGCGGCACCCGTCCCGGCAGTCGCTGCGGCAGCGCTGGTGGCGTTCCTGTCCGCCAGCCAAGACATTGTTGTCGACGCATGGCGCATCGAAGTGTTCCCGCCACGCCTGCAGGGTGCCGCGATGGCGGCCTATGTGTGGGGCTATCGTGCCGCACTGCTGATTTCCGGGGCCGGCGCGATCAAGTCGGCTGACATCGTCGGCTGGCACAGCGCGCTGCTGGGCGTCGCGGCGCTGATCGCTTTGGGACCGATCGTCACGCTGCTGGCGCCGGAGCCGCGGTCGGCAGCCCAGCGCGCGATTTCGGGCTTGGCCGCCCGTCTGACCACGGCCGTGGTCGAGCCGCTGATAGAATTCCTCTCACGTCCAGGCGCCTGGTTGATCGTTGCTTTCGTCGCGCTGTTCAAGCTGGGTGAGGCGATGGCCGGAGTGATGAACGCGCCATTCTACCGCTCGCTCGGCTTCGATAGGGCAGCTATCGCGCTGGCGACCGGTCCATTCTCACTGACCGCCACCTTCGTCGGCATCGCGCTGGGTGGCTGGCTGGTGGCGCGGCTTGGTGTTGGTCGCGCGCTGCTGTGGACCGGCTGGGTGCAGACCGCGGCAATGGCGATGTATTTGCTGCTCGCCAGTTCGGCCGGCGAACACCACGTGCTGTACGCAACCGTGATGACGGAGGCCTTCGCCGAGGGCATGGCCGATGCGGCCTTCATCACCTACCTGTCGGGGCTCTGTTCGATCACCTTCACCGCCACGCAGTATGCGCTGCTGACCTCGCTCGCTGCGATCGCGCTACGCACCGTCGGTGGACTGTCTGGCTTCCTGGCGGAGGGCCTCGGCTGGACGCGCTTCTACGCCCTGGCAATGTTCGCTGCCCTGCCCGCCATGTTGCTGATGATGCGCCTGTTGCGACGCTATCCACCGGCCGAGAGTGCCGCAGACTAAGCCGGTTCTATCGGCATCCGTGCGATGCTCATCCAGGCGATTGGAGCGCCGGCTTGCTCCGCAGCCCGCGCCGGCGACAGCGCGGCGTCCCAATCGGCGCCAATGAAGCGGCGGCCGTTCACGCCGGCGGCAGCCTCCGAGACCAAATACAGCAGCGGCTGCACCATCACCTCGGGCCGCAGCATACGAGCGCGATCGCCGGCGTCGTCGCCGACCAGCGGCGTGTCGGTTACACCGCCCGGGACAAGCACATTGGCGGTCACGCCGGTGCCCTTCAGATCGTTCGACAACACCGCCATTGCCGCCTCGGCCGCCGCTTTGCTGGCGCCGTAGAGCAGGTAGCCCCCGCGCACCATGGTGCCGAGGCTGGTCGTCACGGTGATGATCCGACCCGCTTTCCGAGCCAGCATGTGGGGCAGCACCGCGCGGGTGAGCATGATCGGCGCTGTCCCGTTCACGGCCAGGAAACGGGACCATTGCTCCGGCGTCGCTTCCCAGAAGCGGATCGGGTTGCGCCGCTGATCGGCTCGCACTACCGACTGGCCGATGCCGGCATTGTTGACCAGCACCTCTATCCGGCCGAAGCGCCCGAGCACACTCGCAACAATGCGGTCGAACGCCTCCGGATCGGCCAGGTCGGCACCGATGGCGTGCAGTACCCCGTGCGCCTGACGCTGGCGACCCGCCTCGCCCACACCGGCGAGGCCGTCGACGTTGCGATCCACCCCGGCGACGTCGATGCCAGCAGTCAAAAGCCCGAGCGTCATCGCCCGTCCCAGCCCGCTCGCCGCCCCAGTCACGATTGCGATCTGCCTGTCGGTTGCCATTGTGCATCCTTCGGTTATCGTTGCTCCCGCAAGTGTCACAGACGCGGCCGGGCAAGGCCAGAGACAGGTCGTCCTGCGACAGGAGGGTCGTTCTAATCCTACTGCGTCACTCATTCTGCTCGACCGGCCACTGCCTCGTTCGGCCGCAGCAGGGGCATCGAGGCAGGACCTGAACCAGGGTACGTGCGAGCCGGATACGCAACGTGGCGACGGAGTTCGGCATGTGGCGTTGTGACCGCGATGGCAGATCCTCTGTGTCGGTAACCGGCGGGAAGGGCAGATCGCGGGCTGCGCCAGGCGCGGGCCGGTCCTGAGGGGGGAATCGTCTCCTTTTCGGAGAGCAGGAATCCGTAAGCTGCTACGCAGAGAGTTGCGTGATGGTGAAAGCCGCGCCATCCGCGGCCTTCGTAGTGGCCGAGCCCAACCTCTTGCTTGAGTTCGAGATAATCGCGTTCGATCCGCCAGCGTAGCCTGGTCAGATCGACCGGATGCTCGAACGAGATGTCGGCTGGCAGCGTGGAGAGCCAATGGTGGTCCGGCTCGGTTTCGCCGTCCGGCCACTCGATCAGCAGCCACTCTTCAGCGGCGGGTTCGTTTCGTTTGGCGTCGTCGTGTGCCGGGCGGACCCGCAGGCGGGCAAACCGTGACGTCAGTGGCGTATTGCTGCCGTCTCGCCAGGTCATCTGCTGCCAGGCATCGGCGGCAAGCTCCAGGGCCAGCGTCTTGACCGAGACCAGACGATGTCTCAGCGCGGCGCAATCGCTTGGCGGGTCGGCCGCGAGCCGAGCTGGGCGCCGGCGGGAGTGGTGCCTCAGCAGGCCGCCAGACCTTCGTGGTGGGCAGGATGCCGACAGCGCAGAGCAGTCCAAGTTCCGTGATCTCAGCTCGAAACTTGTTGTCGTTGCCATACCCCGGATCAGCCAACGCGACACCCGGTGGAACGCCGGTTGCCAGAGCCTGGCGCATCTGCTGCAAGGCGATCTCGGGCTTGGTCTGGAACCGAATGTCATCGGCTACACCGGCGACCGCCCGGCGAACTGGATCGCCGGCCCAGTCCTTCGGCAGATACAACCGGTAGGCCACAGGCAGGCTGCCCTGATGGGTGGCCACCGACACACTTACCGCTACCCCGGCCTCCGCCGGGGCAGGCCTGGCAGTTGTCCTGCTTGCCCAACTGGCCACAATACTGCCGGGCTACACCAACCGAGTGATGGCCTTTCTTGGGGAAACCCGAATCATCGATGATCCAGGCCTGGACTGGCTCGTCTCGGGTGATGGATGGCAGTACCCGCTCACGTACGCGGGTCAGTACCACCTGATCAGACCAGGGTGCTTGCGCCACGAAATGCAGCAGCGACTGGTGCTGCGCGGCAGTTCGCTCGGGCGCTGTCACCGCCGCCAATGGTTCGACGCTTTTGCGGCCCTCGGCCGACAGCAACCCGACACAGTAGTCCTCGAACGGTCTGACCCGGTCGGCATGGCCCAGCACCGATGCGAGGTCCGCCGCATAGGCGCGGAATCGTGCTTCCGTTCCGGTCTCGTCGGGAAGATCCACCTCACCCCTCCTGGAAGGTTCGAATCTCCACTGCTACCAAACCGCAAACGCCTCGGGCCAAGCGCAATCTGCCTCGTGCACCCCACTTTTTGCGGCTCAGTAGGATTATTGGATTTCCGGAAATACTCCCTCCCTGAAAGTCGTGCCCCGGCGAGTGGTGTAGAAGCTGTGGATAAGTGGTCCGCTTGTGCCAGGCCCGTTGCCGGTCGCTGCGGCGGGCCACTTATCCACAGCTTCTACACCAACCCTCGGGACACGATCCGATCAGTCAATTTGTGTTCAAATGTATCGGCAATCCCACGCCTATTTGCCGCGAGTCTACACCAATGCCGCATCCAGGCTGTTTGCAGATTGGCCTTGAAGCTTTGACGGCACACGGCCAGGAGGAGGGCGGCGGCTACTTCGTAAGGAATGCGGACCCGAGATACGGCCTGAATCGGATCACCGCATCGCTACCGAGGATCGGCGCCGCGCCGGTCGCGACCCACGCCGACTGGACGACGAGGTTCGCCGACCATGCAACTGTTGTCATACCGCCGGCAACCAGACACTAACTGTGGTTCCGACGCCCACTTCGCTGTCGATCACCAATTGGCCGCGATGGCGATTGACAATGTGCTTGACGATCGCCAGTCCTAGCCCGGTGCCCCCGACCGCGCGCGATCGGCCGGTGTCCACCCGATAGAACCGCTCGGTCAGCCGCGGCAGGTGCTCGCGAGGAATGCCATGGCCCCGATCGACGACCGTCACCACTATGCCGGGCCGCGTCGGCCACCGCGGGCCCGCCGCCGCGTCGGCCGCAAGCCGCACCGCACCGCCCTCGCGGCCATACTTGACAGCGTTGTCCAGCAGGTTCTGCGCCACTTGGGTAAGCTGGTCGGCGTCGCCTAGTACCGGCGGCAGCGAGCCCGCCAACGTCAGCTCGAGCGTCACGCCGTGCTCCGCCAGTCGCGGCTCGAAACCCGCAGCCAGCCCCCGCAGGAGTTCCGCCAGGTCGACCCGCTCCGCCGGCGCCTGATGTTCGATCAGCTCGATCCGCGACAGGCTGAGCAAGTCGTCGATCAGCCGATTCATCCGCGCCGCCTGCTCCGCCATGATTCCCAGGAAGCGCTGCTGCGCCGGTGGATCGTCGGCAGCAGGGCCGCGAAGCGTGTCTATGAACCCCATCAGCGATGCCAACGGCGTGCGCAGTTCATGGCTGGCGTTGGCTGCGAAGTCGGCGCGCATGCGCTCCACCGCCCGCTCCCGCGAGCGGTCCGAAAGCACCACTACGAGGCGGCCGCCATCGGCTAACGGCGGGTCCATCGGCACCACAGTGGCCAGCAGTTCGCGTGCCACCGGCACGGGCAGGCCTATCTCCGCAGTCTGTACCGATCCCGGAGCATTTTTCTGGGCGAATGCTCGGTCGATTGCGCGATGCAACTCAGGATGCCTCAGAACCGCCGCCATATCGGGCCCGAACGTCGCCTGCGCGGCCCTGTTGGAGCGGCGAACCGAGCGGTCCCCGGCCAGCACGATCAGCGGATCGGGTAGCCGCTCGACGATCGCCTCATCCGCTCGGCGCAGTTCCTCCATCAGAGCCGAGCGTTCGGCCAGGCGGCGCGACAATCGCTCAATCTCGCGTCCGACCCGCTCGAGGCCAGGTAGAGCACGAGTTTCGGAGATTGGTTGATCCTCGTCCAACCGCCGCACCGTCTCCGACAACACATCCAGGTCGCGAGACCAAAGCAGCGCCAGAACAAAGGCAACAAGCAGGATCATGCTGATCGCCATGGCGGCGCCGAGCGGCGTCGCGGCGCCGGTCGTGGCCATGACGATCAGTGCCATCACCGGCATGCCAGCGATCGCCAGCACCGTCAGCAGGATTCCGCCGGCCTGCATAGCTCGATTGAAACCCTGCTGACGGTACTGATGACCGGCATCACCGAACGCCGCCCGATTTCATCGAACACCGCTTGGCCACAGCACGACCCTCAAGGTCTGCAGCAGGATGACCAGGTCGAACAGAATCGAGAAGTTCTTCACGTAGTATAAGTCGAAGCTCAGCTTCGACCGTGCATCGTCGATCGAGGCGCCGTAGGGGTAGTTGATCTGCGCCCAGCCGGTCAGTCCGGCTTTTACCAGATGTCGCTCGTGGTATAGCGGGATCTGGTTCCCCAGTTCGGCCACGAAGACCGGGCGTTCCGGCCGCGGTCCGACGAACGACATCTCTCCGCTCAGGATATTCAGCAATTGCGGCAGCTCGTCGATCCGGCTACGTCGCAAGAATGCGCCCACCCGCGTGATCCGATTATCTTTCGCCGCCGCCCACACCGCACCTTGCGCTTCGGCGTCGACCCGCATGGTTCGTAGCTTGCGGATCCAGAAAATCTGACCGCCCTTGGTAACCCGCTCCTGGCGGTAGAACACCGGCCCGGGGCTGTCCCAGCACACCGCCAGCATGGCCACCAACAGGCATGGCGCGGTCAGGAACAGTACCAGCAAGCTCATCACCAGATCGAACGTGCGCTTGAGGAAGCGATCCAGCGCGCCAAATTGGAACCCGTCCGAATAGAGGAGCCAACTCAGCTCCATCCGCTTGAGGTCCACCCGTCGGATCTCCCGCTCCACGAAGGCAAGATACTGCAGGTACTGGAAACCCAGCTTTCTTGCAGTCCAACAAGCGCCGCAGGTCCATGCCACGCCGCTCGTCCGGCGCCACCACGATTTCGTCGGCGTCCACCTGACGCGCCGCCTGCAGGACCGCGAAATCAACCAGATGCACGATCGGCGTTCCCACGCCGCTCTCTAGCCGCGGATCAACCTCGCCGAGCGTGGGATGATGCAGGAACGTCACGTCGTAGTGTAAGCTGCTGCCTTCCTTGCTCAGCATGTGCAGCAATTCCCAGGCCCGCTGCCCGGCGCCGACCACCAGCACGCGGCGATGCAGCACACGCCGCGCGAGCAGGATGTGCAAAACCGCACGAGCCAGGAAGGCGCAGACGGTGAAACATAGCAGCGCCAACGCGAAGCCGACTGCTTGATCGCGACCGCCGACGCGCAGGAATACCGCGCTGTTGAGCGCGCCTAGCGCCTCGGCCAGCGCCGCGGCCATCACCGCGCCCATGCCCACAACGAGCGGCAGCCGCGCGAGCACCTGCCAGCCCGCGACGAGCACTTCGCGCCGGTAGAGTCCCATTGCGTAAAACACCAGTAGGTCCAGCACCGGATAGGCCAAGCCGCGGAGATCTGTCGGGATCGCCAGCAGCGTTCCTACGGTGGGCTGCGCCGCCCATAGCACCAGGGGCCAGGCAAGCGCTACGAGCGCCGTGTCCAGCGCGAACAGCACCGTGCCGGTTGTGGTGAGGGAGAGCTTGAGGAAGCGCATGCGCCTGGAAGGGTAGCGGTGTGGCTGCGACGGCGAAAGAACCTTTGGGCGGAAGCCGCTCCAAGAGGCGGATGGTGTGGCAATTTCTCCCGCCGTGGACGCGGGTGCGAGGGCCATTTCCGATCCGCCCCGGCTGTCCGGGGGCGCCCCGGCGCCGTCGCGCGGCGTCGTCTCGCGTTGCATGGGTCTGTTTTCGATCCGCTGCGTGTGTCGCAAGGTTGGTAACGATGCGGTGAGCGAGGACTTATGACCTAGTGGACCACATCAGTGGTTGCTGCGTCGTGCCAAATCTTGACCCAGGGGCGACATTTTGCGCGTTGCACCAAGCCGCTAACGTGTGCTGACCATCCCATCAGCGGCGGCGACAGCTGGTGGAGCACATTCGGCTCACAATCCTGACGGGTTGGGCGGGTTGCCCCCATCCTCGGGATCAGGCGGAGTCTCGTCGTGGCAACGCAATCTCAAGTGCCGCTGGGCCTTACGCCGGCCGGGCAAAGGCCCAAGATGGTCGCACGGCGGCGGCTGGTCGGGCTGACGATGCTCGGTGTGACCGCCGGGCTTGTGGCGCTTCTCGGGCAGGTGTTGGCGCCTGCTGGATGGACCTTCCCCAAACTGGCTATGCTGATCGGGCTGCTCGGGACCGCGCCATGGACTGGGCTGTGCCTGGCAAACGGTCTGATCGGATTCGCGGTGCTGTTGTCAGCAAGCAAGCCGGTGGCACTGGGCGTGGCGTCCGACCCGCCACCGATGGCGGTCGCGATGGCGGTGCGCAACGAGAATTTGGCGCCGGCGCTGACGCGACTGTGTCACCTGCTGGATGCGCTGACATCGGGTTGCCCCGATTGGACGGTCGCGGCCTTCGTGCTATCGGACACAACCGACCCGCAGGCGCTGGCCACGGAGGACCGTGCGCTCGCCGCGCTGTGCGACGCAGATCGCGCCCGCATCCGCTATCGCCGACGCGCCGACAACACCGGTTTCAAGGCCGGTAACATCATGGATTTCCTGGATCGCGGTGCAGCCGGCTTCGACCTGATGCTGGTGCTCGACGCGGATTCGTCGATGTCGGCGGCCGCGGTGCTGCGACTAGCGCGGATGATGCAAGCCGATTTTGGGCTTGGGATCGTACAGCATCTGACGGTTGGTGAACCGGCAACCTCGCCATTCGGGCGGCTGTTTCAGTACGGCATGCGCGCCGGGATGCGCACCTGGGCGGCCGGCCAAAATTGGTGGCAGGGTGATGAGGGACCGTATTGGGGTCACAATGCGATGATCCGCATCGCCCCGTTTCGTGCGCACGCCAGACTGCCGCTGCTGCCGGGCGGGGTGCACATCCTGTCGCACGACCAGGTGGAGGCGGCGTTGCTACGCGGCGCGGGCTGGGGCGTGCGCGTGCTGGCGGACGAGGACGGCTCGTTCGAAGTCTTCCCGCCGGCGCTGCCCGAGCATCTCGGGCGCGAGTTGCGCTGGCTGGCCGGCAACCTGCAATACCGAAACCTGCTTCGCTTGAACGGGTTGCGGCCGATGGGCCGCTGGCAGCTACTGCAGGCGATCCTACTGTTCAGCGGAGCGCCGTTCCAGGTGCTGTTCCTCTGCGGCGCGGCAGCGGCGGCAGTGACCGACCATATTTCGCCGTTTCCTGCACGCGCGGCGTTGCTGCTAACGCTGGCCTGGAGCGGAGCACTCTACGTACCGAAGCTGCTGGGCTATCTGGAAGTCCTGGTGTCGCGCGCGAAGCGAGCACGCTACGGCGGCGCAGCGCGATTCCTGGCGGGCGTGCTGACCGAGACCGTATTTACGCTGATCTATGACGCTATCACTCCGATGAGCAAGACTGTTGCCATCGTGCGCCTGATGCTCGGCGCGCGGCCGGGCTGGGCAGCGCAGAACCGTCTCGACCGCGGCGTCGGCTGGGTGGAAGCCGTGCGGCTATGCTGGCCGCACACACTGCTGGGGATTACGGTGTTCGCAGCGTTCGCCTGTGCCGGATGGCGCGCCGTGCTGTGGGCGCTGCCGTTCGCAGGCGGACTACTGATCGCAGTGCCGTTCGCGATGATCACGGCGGATCAGCGCCTTGGGTGCTGGCTACGACGATACGGGATCGCGGCTGTGCCCGAGGAGATTGCACGCGACGTCGAGGGTGCGGCCGGCGTAGCCGGTGCAGCATCTGTGCTTTATCCGCGCTGATCCATGGACCTGATATGCAGCGAGCCCCGACAACGAGTCGGTATGTCGCTGATCTTAGCCTTGCGGAAAGGATCGAAAGGCTATCGCACGCTCCCTGGTTGTGGGGCGACAATCGTGACGCTCAGGGAACACATCCATACCCGTTTGCTCGGCAGTGCGGCCCGTAACGTTTCCGATGTGATTACCGGCTGAATACCACTGACACCTCAATGTTCACCGCCTGGCTGTTGCCGCCGCGCAACAACACACGCCGCAACGCCGATCAGGCGCCAGCGCGGACCAGCTTGCCCGGCGTTGCCCCGGTATACACACCGCCTTCGAACACCGGCGTGCCGGCGACAAACGTCGCCACATACCCATCGACGCGCTGCATCAGCCGGCGCCCGCCGGCGGGCAGATCGTAGTGGACTTCGGGGATGTGCAACCGCATCGCATCGAAGTCGATCACGTTGACATCGGCGCGCAGCCCGGGCGCCAGCCGCCCCCGGTCGCGCAGCCCGAAGAAATCCGCCGTCTCGCTGGTCTGGCGCTTCACCAGCAGTTCCAGCGGCAAGCCCGGCCCACGCTTCCGGTCGCGCCCCCAATGGATCAGCATCCAACTCGGCACCCCGGCGTCGACAACCGAGGAGCAATGCGCCCCGCCATCGCTCAATCCCAGTACCGTTGCCGGGTCGGTCAGCATGGTGCGGATGATGTCGTGGTTGGCCTCGGTGTAGCCGACGATCGGGAAGAACAGGAACCGATCAGCGCCACCGGCCAGATAATCATAGGCGACCTCGTCCGGCGTGTGGTTGCCGCGCTTGGCGATGGCCGCGATGCTACTGCTTTCCGCCGGCTCGTAGTCCGGCGGATCGCCCATCACGAACATGCGGTCCCAGCGCGTGGTGATCTGCTGGCGGAACTGCGACAGCGCGCGCACCAGTTCAGGCGACGGCGCCTCGCTCAGGATCTGCGCGCGCATCGCCGGGTCGGCCAGGCGCTTCAGCCGCTCGGCCGCGGGAAGCTGTAGCAGCGCCTGGTAGCTCGGTCGGATCGAGAATGGATTGAGTGCGGTGTCGACACCGAGCAGCACGCCAACCGGCCGGCCAGCCACCTGCGCGGTCACCATCGCACCCTGCCCGCGCGCCGCGTGCACCCCCTTCATCAGTCTGCGCCAGCGCTGCGGATCGCTCATGCGATCGGTCAGCAGAAACCAGACCGGCCGGCCGGTGTCCTGCGCCAGCCGCGTCATCCATTCCAGCTCTGTGGTTTCATCGTCGAAATCGCTGTTCATGCCGAACGCGCCATAACCGAGGCCCTTCAGCGCCGAACCGATCCCCATCAACTCGTCCACCTCGGAGTAGCGGCCAGGCACCATCTCGCCAGTCAGGGTCTTGTGCGAGTTGGTGCGCGAGGTGGTGAAACCGAACGCGCCCGCCTGCATGGCCTGGCGGGTCAGCCGCCGCATCTCGGCGATGTCATCGCCGGTGGCCGGTTCGCGATTGATTGCGCGATCGCCCATGACGTAGACGCGCAGCGGGTGGTGCGGGATCTGCGCGCCGAAATCGATCGCGTGCGGCGTGCGCTCCAACACATCGAGATATTCCGGGAAGCTTTCCCAGTCCCATTTCAGTCCCTCGGCGAGTGCAATGCCGGGGATCTCCTCGACCGCTTCCATCAGGCCGATCAGCGACTCCTGGTGCTGTTTGCGCACCGGCGCAAAGCCGACACCGCAATTGCCGAACAGTATGGTAGAGACACCGTGCCAGGACGACGGCGCCAACTCCGAATCCCAGGTCGCTTGCCCATCATAATGCGTGTGCGCATCGACCCAGCCAGGTGTGACGAGCAGACCATCGGCATCGATCTCGCGCTTGCCGGGGCCGGCCTTGCCGCCAACCTGGGCGATCCTGCCGTCCTTGACCGCAACATCGCCGGAGAAGGCAGCACCGCCGGTGCCATCGATGATCGTGCCACCGCGGATAACCGTGTCATGCATCGTCGTCTCCTGCGTTCGTTCCCGCTGGTATTGGAAGGCCGCGCTGGAGAAAACGTCAAGCACCAGTGTCATGCTGCCGCAAATTTTGAAACTGCTGAATCAGGAAAAACAACGAGTTGCGATTGCTATAAAGTGCGCGAATATGCTGCTTAATTGAGATTTCCATTGCCCTTGCTGCCGATATTGAGAGATTTTGATTCCCTCACGTTGCAGGAAGGTCAGGGCACCCAACCAGGCAAGCCCGCTGCATTGCTTCTGGGCGCTTTCGGCGCCGGATCACACCGGGCCACCGCCTCGCACCCCGCCATATTCTCAGATATTGCGGCAATATTGAGGATATCTGGCTGAACTCTTCTCATCTTAAACAGCAGCAAATGCGTGAACGAGCACTTTTCTCCTAAATAGCGGCAACATGACAGCGGTCATTAGGCCAGACTTGCGCGTCCGATCTCCCACGACCTTCATGACTTACTTCCGGTCGTCGTCTCATCTCTAGCCGGCCGACCAATCGGTCTTCAGCCGGGCGTATTCCAACGTGTACCGACCGATCTCCGACACCTTGATCAAAGGGGCTTGCTCTGCGCGGCGAATTGGTTCCGCCAACGCTTCGGCGTTACACGTCTCGATCAGCGCAAACCACCTCGGCGGAGAGGTGTAGTCGGTCCGCCCCTCACTTTCGGTTGTTTTGACCCCAGAGGCACCGTCATCGGCCAGGCAAAGGTGGGCCCCGGTCACCAGTGGTAACTGTGCGATATTTTTGACGAGTTCTGAAAGCAGCGACCGAAGCGCAAGGTCTTCTTCTTCCGAAACACGGAAACGAACCGTCGCAAGACAGCCTCCAACACCGGGCCCCGTGCTGGATATAACCCGTGCCAGGCCACGGGACGTGTGAGCAAAATGGGCCGTCGCCTTCTTGGTCCACAATGTCGGAGAATTAAGCCTGTTCGTGTAGTCCTGGCTCTGCACGACTTCGAAGCTCTCGACCTCGTAGAGTGTGAAGAACTCTGGATGAGTGTCGCTATCGATCGCGCGATAGCGCCGCCCTCTGCGAAATCCCGGAATGCCCACACGCTCTGTCATGTGTTCGCGGATATGCCATTCGTAAAACTCATTCCGGCCTTCTTCGGAAATACCATTCCATATAGCGACGACACCTTGACCACACAGCATAAATTAGAATCCTCTTAGTCCCGTGGCTTTCGTTCGAACGCGACCGTGAGTGGGGGAAAGCCTTGGAAGCGGATCGTCATCTCGTCGTCCCGAGCAGCAAAGTGCACGCCGGTGCAACTACCTGTGGTGACGACTTGGCCGCGCTGCAGTGCCGGCCCACGGCTTGCGAGATGATTGGCGAGCACGGTTATCCACCCAATCAAATTACGCTTGCATGGCCGCCCTCTCGTTCTATCAAGACCTCTCCATTCACCTCGGGCGCCACGCACAAGGAGGCGAAGTCCTGGTGTTGTCAGTTACCAACTCGTTCACCGATTACCAACGCACCGTTTGCAAGGAAATCAGCGACCATAGCATTGCGTGGCGAGGTCAAACCCATTGTGCAGCGACTGTCGAGGACCTCCATAGCGGCAGGTGCCCCCCCCAGGGATGCCAGTATTTCGTCTCCACTGAAGCCGCCTCTGGTGGCGATAGGCGTTTGTGCGATCTCGAAGGCGATCTCACACTCGACGCCACCAAGTCCATAAACGGATGGCGGCAGCGACACAGGTGATCGTATCAATCGCTCTGTGATGATAGGCGCCGTAATCACGTCATCATCCGCTAGCACAGCCACCTTCCAACCGGCAGTCGAGGTGCCCAGTTCTTCGACAACCTCGAGCTGAACCTGACACGCGGTCGCCCGATCTATGGCGTAGACTTCGATGCCCGGTAGGCTTGTTCGGACTCCTGCTGCCCGCGCTGCGACGAGCGCGCTCGTCAGTGGATGCATGGCGTTGACCGTTTCACCGGGCAGCCACCGCACCCTCAAGTGCGCTGGCTGGGGCGTTAATAAAACCCTTAGGCGCAGGCCGCCGACAGACGTAGAAGCCGATGTGGTGCAGGAACGTCGTGGCTCTATGCGGGATCGCTGCCCGGCTGAAATGCACGGCGTTCCCGATGCGCGGATCGACCAGGTCCGGCTCCACTGGCACTTTGACGACGGCGCTCCGATTGAGTTCCTGATCTGAGCGAATTGGGCATGGATGCGTCGCCACCGCGATCGAAGCAACCAAGCGCCACCAGCAATATAGCAGGTTCCGCTGCAGGCATATCACCTTGCAGATTTATCACGGTGTCGGAATTCCCGTGCGGGTCGAAGCTCCGCAATGCGGCCGCCGTTCGCTCGGAGCCAGACGGCAGCAGGGGATCGGTGTTGACGGCCACCCCACCATACTGCCGCACCGCATCGGCGATCTCCGGATCGCCCCCGTCACAATAACCGGACCCAAATCGGCCTCACGAGCGCGCATCATAGCAGTACGATCATTGGCACTACGGAAACATCGACGAGCGCTTTGGCCGGTAAACGGCTCGAAGCCATACGAGAAGGGACAACTACAATTGGACGCATCTGTCACCCCAAGTCCTACTTGACGGATTCGGAACGGTGCTGATCGCGATGAAGAGGTTGTTACCGGCTAGTCGCTGGGAACGAGCTGCGGCGCTTAAGCTAGAGCGCCGCTTCTGCCAGCCTCGCTCTACGCAATAGACGGCAGAAGGCCAATCCAGGGCGGCTGTTATGCCCATGAGTCTCAGTACCCCCTGGCGGTACGTCACAGGCGTCGTGACTTGCTGGTTCGGTTTGCAACAAGGCCGACGTGCGGAAACTGCGCGCACGGAGAAACTTGAACGCCGCCCCGATAAGAGCGCCCATGGCGGACTCCGGGCTGCCGCTTCAGATCCTTTGCGGTAGGCCCGGCTCGGGAGATTGACAGCGCCCACTTTCATGGAATACCGTTCTATGAGGAACATGGTTACGTTAATACGCGGAGGCGCGACGGTCAAACAAAAAATGCGGGCGCCGTTGCCCGCCGCCCACTCCATCAGCGGTCTGGCATGATCCAGCGCACTGGGAGCGTGCTCAAAGCGCGTCGCCCCAGCGGCGAGCGCGGCAGTGCCGTATTAGAGATTTGAGGTCATTACGATGGCCTCGCGCCGCGGAAGTAGGTTGAGCCACACTGATCGACGACTGGGCATGCCGTGCGGACAGTTGGCCACCGCTGGCAGCAACGGCCAAGGATGATCGGAATGAACTTAAGAGGGGGGCCGAAACGGGAAGAGCAGATGTTAATGTACCAAAACATATATTCGATCGGAACTGCCGCGATTGCGCTGCCATCCCTTAATTCCGGCCAGACATTCGTCGCCAAACCGAATTGGCCGCGATCGCGCTGGGTCCACTTCGGCAATACGTCCCGCATGCCCGCCCGCGACAACACCTATGATAGCGTCAACGATAGTAGGAAGATCGACTGCGCCGCCGTTTTGGGCATGCTGTTCCTTTCTGCACCTCGAATACTTCTCATCAAACAGATTGGGCAGGCACTTATAGTACGCCATCTCAACAGAGGGTCCTCATGATGGTGACCGCTCTAGACGGAATTCGGATCGCCGCGTTCACGCATTACGCGGCCGGGCCGATCGCAGCACAGTACCTCGGCGCTTTCGGCGCAGACGTCATCAAGGTCGAGGCACCTCAACAGGATGTTAACCGGTTCGCGGTACGCGATCCCGGCGGGCTCCTACAGGGGATCAGCCCCTATTTCTTGGCCACCAATCGTAACCAGCGTAACATTTGCATTGATCTTAAGAACCCCCAAGGTTTGGCGATCGCCAAAGCGTTGATTGCGACGGTCGATGTCGTCATTGAGAACTATCGACCCGGCGCTATGGAGCGGCTCGGCCTTGCTTACGAGGACGCCAAAGCCCTGAATCCGAAGATCATCTATGCGTCGATCTCAGCCTACGATCGAGAGGGTCCCGCCCGCGACCGGCCCGGCCAGGATCTGCTCCTTCAAGCACTCAGTGGCATCGCCAGCCTCACCGGACGCGGCGGTGGGCCGCCGGTTCCCGTCGGTGCATATATCATCGACGGATTTACGGCGATGCAGATCGTCGCCGGTGTCTTGGCAGCGCTCCGCCATCGCGAGAGTACAGGCCAGGGTCAGTGTCTTCGGGCCGACATGATCTCATCGGCACTGTTCCTAATGGCGCAGGAAGCGGCGTACGCTTTGAACGTGGATCCCAAGCTTGAGCGCAGTCGTGCCGGCATCGCGCATGTCAACCAATCAGCTCCGTACGGTGTATACACGGTGAAAGATGGCGCGATCGTCATCTCGACCTTTGGTGGCGTAACGATGATGCGCACGCTCGCCGAGGCGCTTGGCCTCTTGACCGAACTACAAGACGCCCTCACCGAGCAGGGCGTGCGATTCCAGCGCGACAAGATAGCGCATTGTATTGCGAACCGGCTCGCGCACCTGACCAAGGAAGAAGCAATACGGTTGATCGAGCCGACAGGGTCGTGGGTTGTCGCTGTTCGGTCGCTCGGAGCAGCGTTGGAAGATCCGGTGGTCCGGGCGAGCGGTATAATCCGAACGGTCGACACGCCTTACGGCGGTCGATATGGCATAGTGACCGAACCGTTGAAAATGGCTGTAACTCCGCTGGTCACAAGCCGCCCGGCGCCAGCTCACGGTGAGCACACGCGCGAGGTCCTCCGCGAGCTCGGCGTTCCAGACAGCGAGGCAGAGCTCTTGATTGCTACTGGTGCCGCGCGAGAGTGGCACGAAATTGGCGAGTGACGATGGGATCGATCGTTCGTGTTCAACTGCGCGGCACTTGACTTTGAGTGCGCTCTTTCACCTGGACCCGACAAGCAACAGGTTCAATCGGCGGCGCAGGAATGTTACGGGATGTCCGTCCCCAGGGAAATGCGGAGTCCGTTGAATAGCCGGCCGCGGGGTCACTCTGGCGCTAAGAGGGCGAAGAACGGGAGAACGTGGCCACGGTGATAATGCTGACCATCGCCGCTCTAAAGCGCCGAGCCACAAGAGCAGAGTAACGTCAAGGCAGCAACAAGGGGTGTGCAAACGCGTCACCCACTGATAGCGGAGAACCGGCATGAGTGGCCAAGCGCGAGATACCTCTCAAAATGAGGGCACCACGTCTCAGCCTCATCCACTTTCCGGGGTCCGGGTGTTGGCCTTTACCCATTATGCAGCTGGGCCAATAGCGGCACAGTATCTCGGCTCCCTTGGAGCTGATGTCATCAAAGTGGAGTCGCTGGAGGGCGATTACCAGCGCGATGGCATCAAAGAGCCAGATGCCGGACCCGAGTTCACCAAGTCCCTACTTCTTGGGGATGAACCGCAATCAGCGATCGATCGCGATTGATCTGAAGCGGCCGGAAGCAGCAGAGGTCGTCCACCGATTGCTCGCCACTGCGGATGTCGTTCTTGAGAACTTTCGTCCTGGGGCACTTGATCGAATGGGCCTCGGTTACGCGACGCTGTCGGCTCGCTATCCACGTCTCATCTATTGCTCGATCGCAGCTTACGACCCGATGGGCGCAGGCCGGGACAGGCCGGGCCAAGACCTGATAATGCAGGCATTGTCTGGTATCGCCAGCCTGGGAGGTCCAGCCGATGGACCACCTGTGGCCGCCGGCGGCTACATCGTGGATGGTTACACCGCGTCGCAAGCGGTGATCGGGATTCTGGCAGCCCTAAGACAACGAGATCAAATCGGCGATGGCCAGTGGGTTCGCGTGGACATGATCTCCTGTTCGCTCCATCTATTGGCTTCAGAAACGTCCTATGCCCTTAATACCAAGGGCGATCAGCGCCGTGGCCGGAATGGCATCGGTCATGCACATCAACCAGCGCCCTACGGCATCTATGACACCACCGATGGAGCCATAGCCATCGTATCCAAGCCAGAACTGCTACCTAAAATTGCGGCAGGTTTGGGCATCGCTCAGGAGATCATGCCTTTGCTCCAAGGTAATGGCGCATGGATCCACCGCGACCAGATTGCAGGACTACTCGCCGAACGCTTAAAGACCCTCAACAGTGTCGCAGCTCTGAACATAGTTGGTACGACTGGAGCATTGACCGCGCGCGTAAGAACAGGTACTTGAGGCGTTGAACGATCCGGATGTTGTCGCAACTGGCATGGTGCAGCACATCGAGCACTCTTATGGCAATAGCTATAGGGTCGCGATAGAGCCACTCAAAATGACAAAATCGCCGCTCGTCGTCGACCGGCCATCGCCGGCGCTCGGAGAACACACTCGCGAGATCCTGGCGGAGACAGGCCTAACTTGCGATCAAATCAGCGGATTGTTCAATGGCGGAGCGGTGCGCGCGCCGGATGACCCATCTGAAAACAGCGTTGCGTGAGCGCACACATCATGACACCAGCAGCGAGGATCTAATGGGCGGAACCTCTGACACCAACACGCCGTCCATGATCGTGCTCAATGGTCACGCCAACATAGCGACCGTTAACTTGCCGCTGACACACGGTAGTGGAGACGAGGCATTTGTTGCAGCGAATGACGCAGGCTTCGCTCGGGTCAATGCGTTCGGAGCAGACGTGCTGCTCGTCGCCCTCGGTCTAGACGCATATCGAGGCGGTCCTCTCAGCGTCCTTTCAGTCACAGCTGACGGGTTTCGACGGGCTGGCGAAGCGGTCGGCGGATTCGTTGGACGGATCGGGATCCTGCAGGAATGAGGATATGCTTGTCCGGGACTCGACGAAATTCTGGCTGCATTCCTGGGAGAAGTTGATGATTAGCAACAA
This sequence comes from uncultured Alphaproteobacteria bacterium, assembly GCA_963826975.1. Lineage (GTDB taxonomy): Bacteria > Pseudomonadota > Alphaproteobacteria > Acetobacterales > Acetobacteraceae > Palsa-883. Next base: position 458,502 of record CAWGZJ010000007.1, read on the forward strand.
GCCACAAAGGGCCGGCACTCTCACCGGGCGTGTTGCGGTGGTTACCGGGGGCGGAGGAACGCTCGGCCAAGCGGTCGCGGCGCGACTGTCCAATGACGGTGCCGACGTCGCTCTTTGGGATCTGCACGAGGCAGAGGGTGGTAAGCTCGTGGTAGCAGTCGACATAACGGACGATCACTCCGTCAATGTCGCCATGCGGCGGACGATCGACACGCTTGGCGAGATCGCCATTCTCGTGAATAACGCCGCAGTCCAGGGCCCTATCGTCGATGCGCTCGACCTTGGCGTAGACGACTGGCGCAGGATCGTCGATGTGAATCTCACGGGCACGTTCATTTGCAGTCGTGCTGTTATCCCGTCCATGCGAGCAGCAGGCTATGGTCGCGTGATTAATGTTGCCTCCTTGCGAGGCAAGGAGGGCACGCCGAAGACTAGCGCCTACAATGCCTCCAAAGCAGGAATGATCGCGCTCACAAAGACAATGGCCAAGGAGCTCGCTTGCACTGGTGTGCTTGTGAACTGTGTGACGCCCACAGTGATCGAAGGCGGTCTGTCCGAAACGGCTTCGCCAGATCAACTTGCCGCACTGCAGATGTTGATCCCGATGAACCGCTTCTGCCGGCCGGACGAGGTTGCGGCGATGGTAGCGTGGCTGGCTTCCGATGAATGCAGCTTCTCGACCGGCGCAATTTTTGACATATCGGGCGGGAGGGCCACTTACTGATGGAGCGTCTGCCCCTTGTGCGTCCCACTTTACCAACAGCGCGGCTTATTTTGCGCGAATGGCGAGGCGACGACATGGCGCCTTTTTCTGCCATGTCGACCAATCCACTCGTGATGCAGTACCCAACGAGGCTTCCCGATAGGTCCGCTATAGAACGTTGGGTCGGGAATGTACGTGCCCACTTGGTAGCATGCAGATCTACGGTGCCTCGCAAGTGACGCGGATGATTGATGCATTGCATCGGATGCCTCCCCATAAACTGAGGTGGCAACGATCCCAGTTCGTTGATTCCCGTCCGGCCGACAGAACCTCGCAGGGCGGATTGCGTTTCAGCAAGAGCTCCGCGCACTCGCGGCATTCGCCAGAGCTGTATCGACGGCGTGAAGCTTGCGCGACTTCTCTAACGAGACCTACTATGTCCCGCCGGCCTGAAGCTCTTTCTTCAATTGGCGTGCAATGATGATGCGCTGGATCTGATTTGTCCCATCCCAGATCTGATGGATCTTGGCGTCGCGATAGAACCTCTCGATCGGATACTCTTTGGAATATCCGTAACCTCCGAATATTTGTAGCGCGTTGGCGACGTTGCGCACGCACATGTCGCCAGCGAACAGCTTCGCGTGTGAGGCCTCCTTGGTGAACGGCAAACCCGCATCGCGCCGCCAAGCGGCATTCCATACCAGGAGCCTCGCAGCAGAAATCTCCGTAGACATATCCGCCAGCATGAATTGAATAGACTGATGATCGAAAATCTCTCGCCCAAATTGTTTGCGGACAAGAGCGTAACTTGCGGCTTGATCCATCGCCGCCTGCGCCAGGCCAACTGCCTGCGATGCTGCTCCAAGGCGGCCGGGACCGTCGAGCCCCTGCATGACAACTCTGAATCCCTCGTTTCCACCGAGCTGGTTCGATGCCGGGATTCTGCAGTCGTCAAGGAATACTGGAGACGTCCCAAACCCGCGGAGGCCCATCAGGTCGAGCTTGTTCCCAACAGAGAGACCAGGTGTGTTGCGGTCGACAATGTATGTGCGGATCGCTTTATGTCGACGCGACTTATCGACGGTTGCCACGATTATGAAATAGTCCGCATATGCGGCGCCCGATATAAACATCTTCTGACCGTTTAAGACAACTTCGTCGCCGTCCTCGCGCGCCGTCGTCGAGATCGAGGCTGCGTCGGAACCAAACTCAGGCTCCGTCAATCCAAACGAACAGAGCAATTCACCGCGGACGAGGGAAGGCAGGTACCTTCGCTGCTGCTCATTGGTGCCGAGTGTAGCTATATATTGGATCATCGAGTCCGTGAGCGTAATGCCATTGGAGACAGTGGACGACGCCTTCGCGATTTCTTCGACGATAATGCACCATGTCAGCGTGTCGGCTGCTGTTCCACCGAGTGCTTCGGGTGCCGTCGAGCCGAGAAAACCCAACGCGGCCAAACGGCGATGCAACTCCCAGTCAAATTCGCCTGTCTCGTCAATGCGTCGTGCCTTCGGAGCGACTTCGTCGCGAGCGATGGCTCGGGCGAGGTCCTGGATGGCCACTTGTTCCGGTGATAGTTGAAAATTCATCGCCTGTTTCCGTGATGGAAGTGGACCACCCTTGTTCTGTCCTGCACGCCGGGTCAGCTCGGATGCTCGCGACCGTCCCAAATTTCGGCGTGTTGGACATCGCATAGACGGCACAGCCCCCGGACTCGATGGTTTCAACCCCGATGTCTGACCGTTCGAGTGCGAAGTCAGCCAAAAGCCGAGAGTCCTGTGTCGAGCGCACCCCCGGCCGCATTCGATACATCCCTTGATCGGTATGGGCACGCCAGCGGGGACACGCGTACACCTCCCCGCGGGCGAATAAGGGCTTGTGCCCGACGGTGGTCTCGGTCAGCGCACAGAGCCCGAGGGGGATTGATCTCATATTCGGCCTTGGTGATGCGCGTCTCAAAGGCGGTTGGGCGGTCGTGAGGCAGGGCCTCGCTCTGTCGCAAGTGCGAGACGAACTGGCATTCCGTCGCATCGATGAGATCAGGACGCATGATCTTCCGCTGACTGGACTAATGCGTCGCCGCCGCGAACTGCAGCTGTAGGATTGACCACCGGGCTCCGAGCACATACTATAACGGTGTTCTCGTTGGAATAGCATTCTGGATACTGAGATGCGGGTTGTCAACTCACTCGTGGAAAGAAGCTTTTATGTCGTCGAGTTGCTTGCCGAGGACGCAGGCAACATGCGCCTCGGTGACATCGCGGAGCGGCTGAACCTTGCCAAGAGTGCAGTGCACCGCATGTTGTCCGTGCTGGTCGATATCGGGTGGGTGGAGCAAGACCCGGAAACGGGATTCTACCGGCTGACACTCAAACTCGCGATTCTCGGCCAGAGATTTCTGAGCGGCACACACTTGCCTGATGTATGCCAGCCGGTCCTCCAGGAACTCGCGAGCGCCACGCGCGAGTTAGTCCGAATGGCAGTCGTTCAAGGCGAACGGCTCACTTGGATTGCCCAGGCACAGGGCGCACAGAAAGGTCTGTTGTACCAGCCAGAAATGGTTGCCAAGGTTCGATTGTCGGTAACTGCGAATGGCAAGGCGTGGTTATCCACACTCAGCAACAACGATGCGATACGCATTGCGATGGACGACGGATTTGGCCAGGCCGGCGGCGGAGCCAAGGTCATAAAGACCGTTGAGGCGCTAATTGACGAACTCGAGGTGACCAGACATCGCGGTTGGGCGATCTCCGACGAAGAGGCGGAGCCAGGGGTCATTGCTGTCGCCGCCCCGATATCACTCGCAACCCGCGAGGTAGTCGGCACCGTTAGCGTAGCGGGCCCGACTTCGCGATTTGGTGCAGGGCGGCGCAAGGAAGTGGCGAGTGCTGTTCTGTCGGCCGCACGCAAGCTCGCAGATCGATGGCCGCTTCGGCAAGCGCAGGAGCAATCTGAGTCACACAAGCAGCATCTCAAGGACGCCATCAGTCACTGATTCTCCTAAGCCGTTACGTTCTCATCCATGCCGTGACGCAAACGTTCAGACGATTGTCGAGACTCATCCCTTGACGGCCCCTGCGCTGAGGCCGGCCACAAAATGTCGTTGTATAACAAGAAAGAGCAGGATTGGTGGCGCGGAAAACAGGACTGCGGCAGCCATAACCAGGTTCAGTGGTGTAAGATACTCTCCTACGAACGATGCTATTCCCATCGATGCCACCCAGTTCCCAGGGTCAGAGATGATTGTATGAGCCAGCATGTATTCGTCCCAAGCTTCTATGAACGAAAACACCGCTGTGGCAGCCAAGCCAGGTAACACCAGGGGGCCGGTCACGAGAGTGAGTATTTGTAGCCAGGAAGCGCCATCAATCCGCGCGGCTTGTTCCACTTCTGACGGCACTCCGTCGAACATCGCCTTCATCATCCAAATCACTACCGGGAGTGAGAACGCGAAATTGCCAAGAATAAGGCCCAGAAGCGTGTCACGGATCCCCAGTCGTACGAAAATCTCAAAAAGTGGGATAATGAGGACAATGGGGGGCATCATTTAAGTCGTGATCACGCCCAGCGAGAACAGGGTACGTCCTCGATAGTGGAAGCGGGAAAGTGCGAATGCGGCTGGTGTCCCAACCGCGAGGGCACACGCAGTTGCCGCGAAAGACACTAACAGCGAGTTGCGGAACCACAATAGCAGGGGGGAGTGCACAACAATGTTGACATAGTTCGTGACTTCGAAATCGGGTACAAACCGCGGCGGAGCCGACAAGACATGATCTGTCGTTTGCAGAGACGTGACCACCATCCAATAAATCGGGAATAGGATCGGAATAGCAACCGCCAGCAATGTACACCAGAAGGCCATGTTGGATTTGGGCTTTTGTGGGCTGATGCTCGCCACGCTCATCGCTCCGCGCGATATAGGAGGGTCAGATATACGGTCGACAGAGAGAATGAAATCAGCAGCACAATGATTCCGAGAGCGGCGCCAGTTCCGGGATGAAAGAACCGAAAGACTTCTAGATACGACCGGAGGACGACGGTCTCGGTACCTCTCGCGGGCCCGCCACCAGTCATGATGTAGATGATTGTGAAGGCCCGACCGAAGCTCCAGATTGCAATTACGAGCATCAAAAAAGTGCTGATGGTGCGCAGACCGGGTAGCGTAACGTGGATAAATTGAGAAATCGGCCCCGCCCCGTCGACGGTCGCTGCCTCGTACTGCTCCTGCGGAATCGACTGCAGGCCCGCAAGCATCATAACTGTCCCAAGGGGATAAGCCTTCCAAATCGACACCCCGGTGACGGTTATCAGCGCCGCAGGATTGCTGTTAAGGAAATCCGCTGAGAAGTTGGCGGCCGCCCTAGCCAGATATGGTGCGACACCGAATTCATAATTGAACATCCACTGCCAGATCAGGGCTGTTGCGACGTACGGAACGGCCCATGGCAAGATGAATAAACAGCGAATGAGCCACCGTCCGGCGAAATTGCCCTGCACCAGCATCGCTGTGCCTAGCCCGATGGCCCAAACCAAGATCACGTTACCCGCGCTGTAGAGCACCGAAATCCACAACGAGTGGTAAAAATAGGAATCGCTGAGGATCCGACTGTAGTTCGCCAGCCCATTAAAGTCGGATTGTCCGAAGCCAGTCCCATTCGAATGGAGGCTCAAACGAACAGCGTCAGCCATCGGGAGTAGAAATGCGATTGCCAGCGCCAGCGTCGCTGGGCATAGAAACGCATATGGCGTCAGTCGTTCTCGTCGTCCGCTCCACTTGCTTGCGAAGGTCCTAGGCCGAGGCAAATGTCCGATGTCGCCCTCAGATTTATCTTGAGGCGCGCGCTCTGTAGGCGAAATGGAATTCGGTTTCACGGCAGTCGCTGTGCCCTGATCCAAGATCGATGGATCACCCTTCCGTGAGCCGACTTGCTTGTATTCCGTCATTTTGCATTCTTGTCGGCCAGAAACTTCTCCAAATCATGCTGCAGACGATCTGCAACTTGGGTCACCGGCTGTCCATTAAACAAGATATCGTCAACCGCTGGACCGATTATGTTGTATAATTCCGGTCCATATCGCTCGACACCCTCTGGTGCGAAAGAGACCACGGAGTTGCCAGCTTTTGCAAAAGCTGCGAACCAGGGATTTTGCGTTTCAAACTCAGGCGGAACGGATCCACTGACAGCCGGCAGGGCTTTGACAGTCTCTACCACTCGCCGCTGCATGTCGGGTTCCAATAGCGTCTCAATCAACCGCCCTGCGGCGTCCTTATGCGCTGCTGCCTTCGGAATTGCGAGGAAGACCGAAACCGCAATCGTTCGATTGCCGGGCAGCGGCAGCGGGGTTGCCTCAATTGCTTGAAATGTTGTCTTATTTTGCTGCTCGGTAAAGCCGACAAGATAAGGCCCGTTGATCTCCATCGCGAGCTTGCCATCTATGAACATCTGCCGCGATGTATTCGAAGCCACCCTAGGAACCAAGTTCTCATCATATAGCTTTTTGAGGAATGTCAGCGCTGCGATTGTTTGCGGGCTGTTCGCTGTTGGCTTCCCTGCGGTGAAGAACTGTCCGCCAAAGCCAAAGACGACGGGTGCGATTTCGAGATATTCATCTTGCGACGAACCAGATGTCGCCATGCTAGCGAACCCAAAGGTGTGCTTGATTGGGTCTCGTAAAGCCTTGATATCGGAATAGAAATCATCAAGGGTGCGGGGCACCGCAAGACCTGCATTCTTGAGCATCTCCCCGTTCATAACCAATGCCCGAGGATTTTCTTGGAACACGACGCCAAAGATTTGGCCGTCTATGACCGCGAGTTTGTGCACCCCCGTCAACTGGCTCAGTGTCACTCCTGCGCTCGCGAGATACTTATCCAACGGCTCAAGAAGCCCCGCCTTGGCGTAGGCAGCCATATCGGCGTCAAAGAGCGTGACGATGTCCGGCGGTGATCCCGCTTTGACCCCGGACATTTGCTTGTCGAAAAATCCATCGAACGGAACCGTGACGCCTTGAACTTTGTCACTGGGGTATTTCGTCTCGAAGCGCTGCTTCAGCTGGCCGAGAAACTTCGCGTTGGCGGACTCTCCCCATTGCCAAGAGGGAAAGACCACGTCTGCGGCCCTAGCGGATGAAGCCGTCGTGAAGATCAGTGAGCAAGCCAGCGCGAATGTCTTCCAGGAGATCCTCATCGTCGCCCCCACTTAAGAACAATGGCATCCGACATCGGTGGGACACCGTTCTTATAGGAACGTTATTCCATTAATCTGGACAGGTCAAGCAGCGACAACATGCCCGTTGGCGGCATTGGGCTGGCAGAAGCAGATCGATGGGGCAAATCTAGCCTCCCCCAGACGCACGGGTACTCGGGAGCCTAGCCGCACTCAGTCCGAAGGCATGGTGGAGGCGAAGGCCCTCGGCCCGTTGCCTCCAACACGACACAAGCTGCAAACACCTGGGTTGTCGGCCACGAAAGCGACCCGCACCCGTTCGCGCGGACGGACCAGCACGGTATCGCCCCATTCGCCACGGAGACCGCCCAGAACCTGGGGGGCTGACAGGCCATCCGTCCGTCCGGAGGACAGGGAAAGCGGGATGATCAGCGATCGCGACGACTGACCGGCTTTGTTCTCCCCGCAGGTTTTGACGGTCTCATGCGTGCCAGGAGGCCGTTTTGTCAGTTCTGGCCAAGGTAGCAAATGGTCCGTCGCGGAGGCGATCAAGATCTTCGAAAAGGTTGGCTTGGTTGGGCCGTTTTGGAGCTTGGAAAGGCGAGGCGCCCGCGCGGTAGACTGGCGCCATGCCCCGCAACGTCTACACCCTCGACGATGTCGCGGCCCTGACCGCGACGCTCAACGTAGCCTGTCGTAAGTGCGGCCGGCGGGGCCGCGTCCATACCGCCCGGTTAGTGCGCGAGTACGGGCCTGACAAGCCAATGCCGGACCTGACTCGGCCACCGGTCGGCGAGTGCCCGCGATTGCGGAGCGCGGACATTTACGATCGCCGCGACGCGCATTGTCCTGACTTGTCGGCGCTGTTTACCCGCGGCGATTCGGAGGCACGCCATCCTTGATTTCCAGGTGCTGATAGAAGCCAACATCGCCGACGAGCGTATACACGGACGGAGCGAAGACGTACATCCAGTTCCCGCAGAGCAAGGCCTTTGGGTCTGCCCCTGCCCTTGTCGGGCTGGACAACGACGGCGGCTGGTTCTCCGGCCCATCGCAGGAGGAGGTGAACTACCGGATCGCCGGTGACCGATATATCGTGGATCGTGTGTTGGACCGCGCTGAACTGGTATCCGGCGTTGGGGGGCGGGCAGACGCGCGTGCTGATCACGCGGGACGGTGCGCGATGACCCACTGGACGCGCGCCTCCCTGCCCTTCCTTCTAGCGGCCCTGGCCGCCTGCACGGTGGGGCCGAACACATCTTACGTCGCACAGCTTCAGCAGCCGGCAGATGTCGATGTCCTGGCCAACGGCATGGCCGAATTCGTCTCGATGCGCTTACCAGCTGCGTCCAGCACCGTCGTTCTCGACCCGACGCCATCCGACCAGTCCGGCAATGCGTTCACCGCTGCCTTTGCTTCGGCACTCCGACGCAGTGGGTTCGCCGTGGCCGAGGACGGTCAGCCGGTGCCGGCCGGCGCGCATCACGTCCGCTACCTGGTGACGCCGCTGGACAACGGCGATCTTGCCCGCCTGACCATCGACGGCAGCACGGAAGGGTCGAGATTCTTCGTGCGGAACACCGCCGGTGGGCTACAGGCCGGCGGCCCCTTCACAGTGACGCAGACGGAGGCGTCACTGTGAGCGGCACACCGGATACTCCCGAGCGTTCGCCGGGACTTCTCGCCCCTCCCCCGACACGCGGCGCAGGCGTGCGCCGATTGAACAGGCTGCCGATCGTGTTCGGCGTCAGTGCCGCGATGCTGGTGGTAGCAGCGATCGGCTACACCTACCGCGATCGCGTGATGCAGGCGACGGTGAGCGCACAGCAGGCCGCCTCGCACAAGCCGGAACCAGCCAACGGCTCTGCCGTACTGAGCAACGCGCCGTTCGGCGGCGAGGTCGAGCCCGCAGTCGCCAAGACGCCTCTGTCCACGCACACCGGGCGGCCGCAGACTCAGCCGGCCCAACAGCCTTCAGCGATGCTGTCCGACAATGGCGGCGGCCAAACACAGGGGGAGGACGAAGCCACCAAGGCGCGGCGCGAGGCCTGGCGGAACTATTATCAGCAGCTCGCCGAGGTGCAGAAGGAGCATCTGACGGCAGCCACGTCTGCGATGACCGCGGGCACCACCTTGAATGATACCCAAGGCGGGCAGCAGTTCGCCCCGAACGCAGGCGCGGTTTCGGCTTCTACGGCCCCAGGCGTTCCGGCCGGCGGCGCCGGCGCCGGAGCAGCCCAGCCAGCCGTGACGGCCCCGGGCATCTATCCGGGCGGCTTTGGCCTGCCGACCTATCCGCCGACGCGTGTGGACGCGAGCGCGCAGCGAGAGAAGCAAGCTTTCCTCAACCAACCTGGCGACGTGACCGGCACCTCGGACGATCTGCAGGCGACGCTGCGCGATCCATCCTCGCCCTACTTCGTCATGGCAGGCACCGCGATTTCGGCAGTGATGGTCGGCGGCATCAACTCGGACCTGCCTGGCATGGTGATTGGTCAGGCCGCTGGGAACGTGTATGACACGGCGACCGGTCGCTTCCTACTGATCCCGCAAGGGTCGCGGCTAATTGGCTCCTACGACAACATGGTATCGAACGGGCAAACCCGTGTCGGCGTAATCTGGAATCGCGTCATCTTCCCCGACACCGAGTCGATCGACCTAGGCTCGATGGAAGGTGCAGACCAGGGCGGCTACGCCGGCTTCCACGACCAGGTCAACACGCACTTCTGGTCGAAGATCGGCAACGCCCTGCTGATCTCGATCGCTGGCGCCGGCGTCCAGTTGTCGCAGCCGCAGGCACCGGTAAATGGTTACTACAGCTCGCAACAGATCGCTTCGGCTTCACTCGGTCAACAGTTCGGCGAACTGGGCCAGGAATACGCGCGCGCTGGTCTTTCCATCCCGGACACGCCGGAAATTGGACCGGGCTATCGCTTCATGGTGATGGTCAACAAGGACATGCACCTGCGACTCTACGTCGATCACCGCACTGCCGGCGGAACCATTCCCATCAACCTTCGACCGGTGATGCAATAGTCACACCTCTATCCAGTGATCTCCGCTTGGCCAAGAGTTTGCCTTGCAGGGACCGCCTGTCGATGAGTGCGTTGCGCCAGGAGAAGCCCTCGGAATCCGCCGGTGCTGATGGCCGGAGCTGGCCGAGGAACGAACCCGCTTCGCGGGAGGGGTGCGTGTTTTGATGACTGAGTAGAGGCTCAACTGTCGCGCCTCGATTGAGCGCGATCCAAGGCGGACTGAGCATTTCGGCTTCTTTCAACCGAGAGGAGCCGACCGATGAACGACCCCAGTCCCGCTACCGCGATCAGCCCGCTGCGCCAACGTTTGATCGACGATATGAACGTGCGCCGGTTCTCGCGCGAGACACAGCGCAACTACATTCGCGACGTCGGACGTTTCGCAACCTTCCTGCGGCGCTCACCCGATACTGCTACGGCGGATGACGTGCGCCGGTTCCAGATCGAACAGCGTGACGCCGGCGTGCCGACGCCGACCATGAACAGCATCGTCTCTGCGTTGCGGTTCTTCTTCACGCACACCGTCGACCGGCCTGACTTGGCGCGCAAGGCGATCCGGGTGGCACATCCGCGCAACCTGCCCGTGGTGCTGAGCCGGGACGAGGTTGCGCGACTGCTCAACGCGACCACCTGCCTCAAGCATCAGGCGGCCCTCTCGGTCGCCTATGGCGCCGGCCTGCGCGTGGCCGAGGTCGCGGCACTCAAGATCGCCGATATCGACAGCGAACGCATGCTGATCCGGGTCGAACGTGGCAAGGGTGGCCGCTACCGCAATGCCATGCTGCCGGCAGATCTGCTGACCTTGCTGCGCGAGTGGTGGAAGGTCGGGCACCAACAGGGCGTGATGCATCGCGACGGTTGGCTGTTTCCGGGACAGCACGCCATGAAGCCGATCAGCACCCGGCAACTCCATCGCATCGTCGTTGAGGCGGCGCAGGCGGCGGAGATCACCAAGCGGGTCGGACCGCACACGCTGCGCCACAGCTTTGCCACCCATCTGCTGGAAGACGGCGTCGACATCCGTGTCATCCAGGTTCTGCTCGGCCACGCGAAGCTGGACAACACCGCCTTCTACACCAAGGTCGCGACCCGAACGGTGCGCACCGTGACCAGCCCGCTCGACAAGCTCGGGATGTTCAGGGCCGGAGAGATCGCACCCACCGGCTGAGGCGGTGTGCGCCTCACTCGAGGTCGCCGACATTCTTCGTGCTGCCGGCCCCGCTTATGGGGTCACCCAAGCTGGACACCTGAGCCTTCAGCAGCTGAAGGTCATGTCGGCGATCGAGCATTGCCGCACGGCGGCTCTGGGTGGCCATGTCGAGGCCTGCGAGGACTGCGGCCATCGGCGGATCGCCTATAACAGCTGCCGCAACCGGCACTGTCCCAAGTGCCAGGGCGCCGCTGCGCGCATGTGGCTGGCCGAGCGCGAGGCCGACCTGCTGCCGGTCGGATACTTCCACGTCGTTTTCAGCATTCCCGCCGAACTCCCCGACATCGCTTTCCACAACAAGGCGGTCATGTACGACCTGCTGTTCCGGGCGGCGTCGGAGACCATGCTCACCATCGCCGCCGACAGGCGCCATCTCGGCGCGCGCATCGGCATCACCGCCGTGCTCCACACCTGGGGCTCGGCGATGACGCAGAACCCTCACTCATGATGCATGGCATTATCATTTCCTGTGTTTTCAGTGAACAACGCAAGCTGATCTTCCGTGCGACCCCCTTGCAAAATTAGTTTGCCAGTGCAGTGGAGGTAATCAATAATCCTGCGAACTGGTTCGGTGTCCAAATCACTGCGACGAATTTGCCAGGGTGCACGAGGAGTTACCTGTTCACGCTTCAACAGATCGGCCTCCACCAGCCGTTCGATCGTGCGATGACTGACGCCGCATATTCGCGCAGCTTGGCTCAAACTAACTCTCTCCGGATCAGGCAGGGCCCGCTTTTGACCGACAATGGAATGGTTGCGCCTGGCTGTCGCCACGCAAATCTGATTCCATCGCTTCCCTTTGCCCGTAGAATAGCCGCGTCGGTTCAATACCGAGGCAATCTGGTCGTCGCCGTAGCGAACAGCCATACAACGAATGATGTCCAGCGCCTCCATAGGCGTGGCGGTTTCCGTTGCGGAACGCGGCCGCTCCATCGCAAGTTGCGTATGCACACCTCCCTTCCAGTGAATCACCAATTCAAGGAACTTTTTATCCTGGTCAGTGCGCACGATGATCTCTTCGATCGCTGTGCGGAAGATCATCTTCTTAAGTGCCGGAGGACAATGGTTACTCTGCCAGACTTCCGCAAAGTGATCACCCATCGAGCGTATTCTGATTTCCTCTTCAGTTGATAACGAATAGCGCTGTGCATCCAGACTGGAAAGCCGTTGCTTGACTGCCTCGATTTCCTCCAGCTTCTCGTTCCATCGCCGTTCCAACTCGCTCGCTGCAAGCCGATTGCGAGCATCTACCGCGTCGTACTGTTCGAAGGCCTTTTTTGCCTCATACACCAGTTGCTCCAGCTTGCGGGACAGGGCGGCACGTTGAGCGGCGCCGTTGGCGCTCAGTTCTTCGAGCGCTCGCAGACTGGCTTCCACTCCCAAAGGCGCGATCACCTTTAGTAGTTCTTGTCCAACCCGGCGATCTACCGAGCCGCCGCCAAAGCCTATGCAATACTGCCCGCCATCATCATAGTCGCCTTTGCAAAGATAGCGTGCATTGGTACCGCGGCCACCCCAATATCGTACATGTAGCTTGCGTCCACAGTGTCCGCAGCGGAGGAGGCCTACCAGAAGACCCTGGCCGGCACGTATCGCCGCCATCGATTCGTCCCCCTCCCGGTTCACGGAATTACGCCGCACCATCCGTCGGTTCTCTTCGTATGTGGCCCAGTCAATGTAACTTACATGATGATCGCGGATGAAGACGCGGCACTCTTCGGCGGGGCGCATCGCGCTCTGACGTTTCTCCAGCCGGCCGTCGACCAGCAAGGTCGTTACCGGGCGCCGTGCCCAAACATAGGCGCCAGCATAGAAGGGATTGCACAAGATGTCGCGGATCAGGCTCTGCGAGGGAATCTTCCAGACCAGCGCCGTTCCCTGGATCGGGTTGGCCGGTAGCTCCACGTCGTGGTCACGGAACCATTGGAATGTCTGACGCACGCTCCACAGTTCTCGAAACTTGGTGAACACGAGTCGGATCGCTTCGCAGACCCGTCGATCGGAGTGAAACACAACTTTACCTACAGCGTCGCGGGCATACCCAATCGCGAGCCTTTTGAACAGTTCGCCGCGGCGGGCTTTGGACTCCTGCCCCGCCAGCAGTCGTTGGCGTATGACCTTGAGCTCGACGACGCTGAGGGTCCCTTTGATGCCCAACACCAATTGATCATCGAGATAGTTCAAATCGTATACCTGTTGCTCGTCAGCGATTAGCGTACCAAAGATCTGACACACCTCCAGCAGCCGACACCAGTCTTTGTCCGTCCGGGATAGCCGCGATACCTCCCGGCTGCCGACGATGCCGACCTCTCCCAGTGCTACCGAGCTGAGGACACGCTCGAAGCCTTCCCGCTGGGCGGAGGCAATGCCCGCGCTCGATCCCAGGTCACTATTGATGATCTCGACCTGCTTCCAGCCCAGAGCGCGCACCCGTTCGGCCACCGCATACTGGAGGCGTTGACTTTCCGTATTCTGTCGTACTTGTTTCTCGCTGGACTGCCGAAGGTACACAATCGCCTTGCGAGCCAAATGCTCTGGTTTGATCTTGGGACTGTATACGACTTCTGTCATTGCTTCTCCCCTCCTCGTGAAAGACCGCCACCACAACGCGGGCCATGAGAGCGACGAGATCGGCGCGTGTCGCCGCGTCCATTGACACGGCATCGCATTCCTTTCGAATCATCAGGTCCAGAAGTTGAAGTTGTACCACGATGACCTCCCTCGCATCCGCTAACGGGCGTTTGCAGAAGGTCATCGTGAACACGGCCTTTGGAGTCGGGTTGTGATGCAACCAATGAAGCAAGAGATAGGAGCGTTTCCTTACCCAGGTGCGGTCGTTCGGAGATCATGATCTCGGCGCATTCTCGCGACAGCATCCAGACTGGAATCTTCAGTCGCTGCCCGCCTGGGTCCAGGACACAGACCGCCCCATCTCCCCGCTTCGGTCTGCGAAGGATCTGCAGGCTAGCACCATGAAGCGGGTGAAACGGGTAGAACACCTGAACATCCGTATTGTCCGGGCTCAGGGTATTGTGGGCGTGGGTGTCACCATCCGCACATCCACATGATCGTACCGGGTGGCGGCATTTCGCTGGACGGCACGCGCTGGGTGTCGTCCCGGCCGGCCTTTCTGCTGCCGGTCCGTGTCCTGTCCAAACTGTTCCGCCGGCTGTTCCTGACGCGGCTGCTGGAGCTTCATGCCGCCGGCCGGCTGGCATTCTTCGGTGACCACGCCGGGTTGCGTGAGGAACGCGCCTTCCAGCGCCTCATCGCACGGCTGCGGAAGAAGAACTGGGTGGTCTACGCAACGCCACCCTTTGGCGGGCCAGAAGCGGTGCTCGCCTATCTGTCGCGCTACACGCACCGCGTCGCCATCTCAAACCGCCGGCTGATCTCGCTCGACGAACGCGGCGTCACCTTCCGCTACAAGGACTATCGCCGTGACGGCGCCGAACGCTATCGCACGATGACGCTGGCCACGGACGAATTCATCAGGCGCTTCCTGCTGCACGTTCTGCCGAAGGGCTTTCACCACATTCGGCACTATGGCCTGCTCGCGAGCGCCGGCCGCAAGGCCAATGTCGCACGCGCCCGTGCGCTGCTCGCGGTGCCGCAGGTGGACGAGCCGGCTGAACCGGCGGTACCCCCGGAGCCACGACCGCCCTGTCCGTGCTGTGGCGGACACATGATCATCATCGAGACCTTCCAACGCGGGATGCAACCGCGCGCGCCGCCGGTCTGTCCCGCATCGACCGGGACGGTGACGCCATGACCCGGCACGGCCCGTACCTACGTTGCGTCGTTGCCTTGTTGCATCGGCCATCGGCACACCGCGCGCCCAGCCGGTCGCCCGCATCGTTAAGCGCGATGAACCCAGACGCCATCAACGACTTTGCCCATTCGTGGCCTCGGATCAGTGCCCAGATCGCCCGGCAAGACTTCCGAAACAGCGATCACGAGCACGCGCGTGAACGCCACACCCGTTACTCCCAGCACAACCAGATCCTCAAATCCCCATAAGCCTCAGGCCGCACACCGCGGGTTCGTTCCTCGGAGACTTTCGTACGCCAAGGGGCGTCCGAAACTCTTCACGGGAGCCGCGGGACGGTTCTAGAGCGCCTAAGGTTAGAAAGCGGACCTTCATCACCACATACTGAACTCGGCGAGCGTCCAGATTTTCGATCTGATGGCCTATTATCAACCCTCAGAATGCGATTGCCACGAAATCCAGATGGACTGACTGAGCTCAGGCATTCCGTGAGGGCAGCGGCCATCAGTTCCAGCAACGAATGTTCTGAGAAATGTTCAGACCGCGCTCCATTCCAGTCCGATTTCGGCGCGATCTTTTATCCCGGGCATCGCCGCGTAGGACGAGGGTCGCGCTACCACCATCCGCCAAGACGGCCCGCGGATCAGCCCACGCACCGCGACGTTAGTTCGCAGCGCAACGCCCGATCGCCCTCAGCAATTCCGATGCTGCCGCCAGTTGCTCAATGGCGATCCATTCGTCCGCCTGATGCGCTTGAGCGATCGACCCGGGTCCGCAAATCACAGCCGGAATGCCAGCTCCCTGGAACAACCCGGCTTCCGTGTCGAACGGCAGCTCGATGAGCGGCGCCGTCCGGCCAAGCCGGCGCACGAAGGCGATCGCGGGATTGTTCGTCTCCGGCCGCAACGGTGGCACGACCATGATTTCCCGCGTCTCCGTCGTGATGCCGCGGCGCACAGCCTGGCCAATCAGTCCGTCCGTGGTCCGCCGCAGCCCTGACATGTCCGCATCCGCGGCGGGACGGATCTCCCACAGCACATGGCATTGGCACGGCACGACATTGATGTTGGTCCCGCCCGAGATTTCGCCGACATTGAATGTGGTGCGCGCAACGCCATCGGCCGGCGCGGTTTGCAGCTCGTCCAGAGCGCAGACGAACCGTGCCGCCGCCGAGACGGCATTCAACCCCTTCGTGGGATCGCTTGAATGCGCGGCGTGGCCCAGGAAAGTCGTGCGGAACCCTAGATAGCCGCGATGACGATCGGCCAGGCGCATGCCGGTCGGCTCGCCAACAATTGCGAGCGCCGGAGGTGGCAAGTTCGCCATCATGTCGTCGATCAGCCGCGGCATGCCGACGCAGCCAACTTCCTCGTCATAACTGAGAGCGATGTGGATCGGCCGGGCGAGCGGCAGCGTGGCGAACGTAGAGGCCGCATGCAGGCAACAGGCGATGAATCCCTTCATATCCGCCGTCCCGCGCCCAAATAGTCGCCCGCTTTGTTCCGATACAGCAAATGGATCGCGAGTCCAGTCCTGGCCATCGATGGGGACGACGTCGGTGTGGCCGGCGAGCACGATCCCGCCCGGCGCCTCCGGCCCAAAACTGGCAAGCAGGTTGGCCTTGTGCCCTATGTCGTCGTGCGTCATCCGGCATCGAGCACCCCGACGGGCAAGGTGTTCCGCGGCCCAATTCACCAATGCAAGATTAGAATTGCGCGACGTGGTATCGAACGCGACCAGGTGGCGCAGCAGCGCGATCGTCTGCGCCAAGGGCTCGCTCACGGCATGATCCTATGCGAGGCACGAGCAATCCGTTCTTGCGCCAGCGCCGCGGCCACGATGGCTGTGGGCAATTTCTCAGCCTGTGCGCGCAAGAAAATCTCGGACAGCGTATCACCGATCTGCCTGACCCTGCGTTCGACGACCGCCCAGTCGAGCCCAGTGCGTTCCACCGCCAGCTGGATCATTCCGCCGGCATTGATGACGTAGTCGGGTGCATACAGGATACCGCGCGCCATCAGGGCATCGGCGTGTCGCTCCTCGTTAGCCAACTGGTTATTGGCCCCGCCGGCGACCACGGAAACCTGCAGCAGCGACACACTCGTGTCGTTGATCACGGCACCCAACGCGCACGGAGCGAACACATCTGCCTCCACCGAGCAGATGTGCTCCGGCGGCACGCACGCCGCGCCGAATGTCTGCCTCGCCTGCTCGACCAGATTGGAGCGGATATCCGACACGATCAGGGAGGCACCTGCTCCGGTGAGCAGATGACAGAGATTCCAGCCCACGTTGCCCAGACCCTGCACCGCGACACGAATGCAATGCAGATCGGCGCGCCCTAGACGATGCCGCACGCTCGCCGCAATTCCCATCAAGCATCCGAGCGCCGTTCGAGCGGATGGATCGCCGCTGCCGCCGTGCGAACTGGGCAGACCCATGACATGGTTGGTCGTCGCGCGGATGTGCACCATGTCGTCCGCCGTGGTACCGACATCCTCGCCAGTCACGCAGCGACCGCCCAGCCATTCTATGGCTACGCCGATTGCCCGCAGGCGATCCGGTGTCTTGTCGCGCTCCGGATCCGCGATGACGACCATCTTGCCGCCGCCAAACGGGACGCCCGCTACCGCGGCTTTATAGCTCATGCCGCGCGACAACCGCAGCACGTCGCGCAGCGCGTCCCCTTCGCTGTCGTACGTGCGAATCCGGCATCCGCCGATCGCGGGACCCAGTGCCGTGCTGTGTACGGCGATGATGCCACGCAGCCCGGAGCGGGCATCGCAGACGCGCACAACCTGTTCATGGTCCGCGAAGTCAGGTGAATCGAACAAATCCATGCACGCGTCTCTCCAACCGGGACATGCGTCCGGTACCAATCAGCGTGGCGAACGACCCGCGGGTCAGGATCTCGCTAGCCATTCCAATAACGGTACGACAGCCCACAACGCCCGGAGGCTAAGGCCACGGTGAGGCCATTGTATTGGCGATAGTTGCGGCAGACATGGTTCCCCGTGTCGGGCACGAAAGCCGAATGTCAATTTCCGCCAATACAGCGCATCGGATGCGGCAAATCTTCAGTGTATTTACGACAGGATGGCGGTTTGAAGGATCTCGGATTGTCGGGCCGCCGCGCCCTGGTCTGCGGCAGCTCCCGCGGCCTGGGTTTCGCATGCGCGAACGCGCTGGTGGCCGAGGGCGTCGCGGTCACCTTGGTCTCACGTAGCTCTACCGTGCTGGCGGACGCGGCGGGCAGGATCGAACAGGCCACGGGCATGCGTCCTTCCGTAGTGGCAGCGGATGTGGCAACACCGCGCGGGCGCGAACTGATGATGGCAGAGGCGCCGCAGCCCGACATCCTCGTCACGAACGCCGGCGGGCCGCCTAGCAAAGACTTCCGTGATGTTTCGCTATCGGACTGGCAAGCTTCGCTGGACGCGAATTTCCTGTCCGCGGCCGAACTTATCCGGATGACGATCGACGGCATGATCGAACGCGGATTTGGACGGATCGTCAACGTCACGTCGCTAACGGTCCGTATGCCGGTCGAGCAACTCGATCTGTCGAATGCGACACGACTGGCACTGACCGGCTATGTCGCGGGCATCGCGCGTCAGGTGGCGCGCAACAACGTCACCATCAACAACCTTCTGCCCGGAACGATCGCGACGGAGCGGATCCTGGAGCTAGGCGAAACCGCACAAGCTGATCGACAAGGTGCCTGCAGGGCGAGCCGGCACGCCGGAGGAATTCGGTGCGGCCTGCGCCTTCCTGTGCAGCACCCAAGCCGCCTACATCACAGGCCAGAACCTCCTGCTCGACGGCGGCCTGTGTCCGTTCGCGGTCTAGCTGTCGGGCCGCGCGGCGCGCGCGTACTGGGCCGGCGTAATGCCGTAGCTGCGCTTGAAATAGCGGTTCAGCGCGCTCTGGTCATAGAACCCGGCGGCGATGGCGGCATCACCAATCTGCATGCTGGTTGCCAGATAGCGCCGTGCCGCGTCCAGCCGCGCCTGAATGACATAGGCGTGCGGCGTCAGGCCCAGCGCACGACGAAACAGTCGTATGAGCTGATACTGCGTCATGCCGACGGACTTACTTAGTGTCTCGAGCCGCAGATCCCGTCCGATGCCGACATGGATCTGCGCGCGCACGGCGGCCAGCCGACCACGGTCACGCGGTGCAGGTTCCAGTCGGCTTCCGCCGCTGCCATGCCGCTGGAACAACGCAGCGAACGACGCGATCAGCAGCTCTCGCTCGCGCAGCACATCGCAACCACCCTCCAGCGCGCAATGCAACGCGATGAAGCCGCGGATCAGGTCGCGATCGGTGAAACGGTTCATCACAAAATAGGGTGTCGAGGCTAGCCCGAGACCATGTGCGATCGCATCGATCGCTTCCTGCTCGATATACAGCGATCGGTAGCGCCAGTGTGGGCTGGCACCCATCCAACCGGAATGTGTCTCATCCGGGTTGAACACGAACAGCGCTGACTCGTCTGCGTTCTCCACCACGCCGCGACTTTTGATAACGGAACCACCCTGCTCGGTCACCGCAATCACATATCCGTCGTGGCGATGCGGCGGATACTCGTGCGTGCGGAAGTCGGCGTGCATCAGGCTGAGGCCGCGCAGCTGCTGGTCTCGCCAGAACCGCGCGACATTCCGGCTGTCGCGGCGGGCCATGCTCGCGCTACCCCGGTGCCAACCGCACTACGCCGCTTAGCAGCGCGTCGGTCAGCTGACGGCGAAACCTCTTGTCGAGACGCCGGTGCCCCAGCAGCAGCCGGAACCAGATCGCACCCGAGAACATGTCACTGGCGAAGTCCGGATCGACCGGCGATGCGATCTCGCCACGGCGTTCCGCGCGCTGCAGGATGGTGCGGAAGATAATCCGCCGGGGTGCGACATAGGTTGCGCGTAGCTGCGCGGCCAAGGCCGGATCGCTCTGTGCCTCGGCGATTAAGCCCGAGAGGATGCGTCCGGCCGGCGTGTCGCCATAGAGCTGCGACAGATGTGCAAGCAACGCCTCGATGTCACCGCGGAGCGTGCCGGTGTCCTCGGCTGCGTAGTCGCGTGGCACCAACTGGCCGTAGACGTCGATGAACAGTGCGGCCTTGTTCGGCCACCATCGATAGATGGTTTGCTTTGAGACGCCAGCATCCGCGGCGATCTGCTCGATGGCGACGGCCGCGTAGCTTTCACGCGCCACACGGGATGTCGCGGCGGCGAGGATGGCCTCAAGGGACCGGGCAGAACGCCGCGCCGGGTCGCGAATTGCTTGAACGATACTCACATGGCGAGATTAAACGCGACGAGACGTTGCGTCCAGTTTGTGTTGCATGAACACCACCTCGTCATGAGTGGCATGGTCGTCAAACGACGACAGAGCCGCCCATCCCTCGGGCTCGATGACCGACACGGTCGGATCGGCGCCGGCGAAGGCCTTGATGGAGTCCATCGACTCCCAGAACGTCACGGCGGCGAACTTCACCTGGCCTGTAACCTCGTGCCGCAGCAGTTGGGCGCCGCGATGGCCGGGGATCGCGGCGATATGCGGGGCGACATTGGTCAGGAAGTGGTGCTGATAGTCGGCGGCCTTGTCGGGCGTGGCTTTGCCGCGCCAGGTGCGAGCGATCATTCAGTCCTCCTGCGATAGAGCGATACATCAGCCGGCCGCACGTTGCCGGGCGATCTCCTGCGCCAGACGGCCGGGCTCGATTTCGGGAACCACCTGGCGCGTCTGGCGGATCAGGATGGCCTCGAACAGCCCGTCGCGGAAATACGGATCTTGCGCCAGATGCGCGTCAAGCGCCGGGCGATCCGCGAACCGCAGGATCAGCACACTGCCGATCGTCGCCCCGTCCTCGCCCATGATCGGGCCGCCGAAGGTAATGCGATCCTGCTTGTCGCTGACGAACTCCAGATGCGGCGTGCGCAAGCGCTGCCGCAAAGCGGCGGAACCGGGTTTGTCCAGCGCGATGATGAGAAACTCCACCGGTTCATCCTCCTTTGTGTGGCTGCGCCGGATTGCTCACAGGCCCTGATATCGCATTTCGGTTGCGAGCTGCCGTGCGATCACCATGCGCTGGATATCGGACGTGCCTTCATAGATCGTGCAAACGCGCACGTCGCGGCAGATCCGCTCCACCGGAGTGTCAGCGGTGTAGCCATACCCGCCGAGCGTTTGCATGGCATCATAGCAGATCCGTTGCGCCGCTTCCGAGGCGAACAGCTTCGCCATAGAGGCTTCCTTTAAGTACGCCTGTCCGGTGTCGCGCATCTGCGCCGCGCGCAGGACCATGAGTTCCGCTGCCTGCAGCGTTGTCGCCATGTCGGCCAAACGAAACCCCACGGCCTGATGCGCGATGATCGGCTTGCCGAAAGCACGGCGCTGCTTCGCAAAGGTCAGTGCCGTGTCGTAGGCGGAACGTGCCATCACAACAGATTGAGCCGCGACGCCGACCCGCCCGCTTTCGAGGCTGGTGAACGCGATGCGCAGGCCGTGTCCTTCCTCGCCAGGCATTTGCTCAGGCGCGACCTCGCAGTCGTCGAACACGATCTGGCAATGCTCGGTGGAATGCTGGCCCATCATGGTTTCGACCTTCGCGACGCGATAACCTTGAGTGGTGGTCGGCACGATGAAAGCCGACAGGCCTGTGCTGCCCGCATCCGGGTCGGTGACCGCGAACACGATCGCGATATCATCGGTGCGGCCCGAGGTGATGAACTGCTTGACGCCGTTGAGGACGAAGCGATTGCCGCGACGGCGTGCGGTGGTCTTGAGCGCGGCGGCATCCGATCCGGCATCCGGTTCGGTCAGACAGAATGCGCCGAGCTGCGCGCCGGTGGCGAGCGGGTGCAGGAACCGCGCGTTCTGCGCGTCCGTGCCGAAGCGCAGGATCGGCGGGCATACAAGGGCATTGTGCACCTGGAAGGCGGTGGACGCGGCGCCGTCGGCGGCCGCGATCTCCATCGTCGCCAGGGTATACGACACCGTATCGAACCCGGAACCACCATGCACCTCCGGGATCAGCACGCCTAACAGGCCATGCGCCGCCATCGCCGTGAACGCCGCGCGCGCGAAGCAGCTGGTCCGGTCACGCTCCGCGGCACCCGGCGCGAGATGCTGTTGCGCGAAGTGCCGGACCTTTTCACGGACTTGTCTTTGCGCGTCGGTCAGCATGGAACTTTTACGTAGAAATCCGGCCGATACGAACGCGGCGGTTGTGACGTCCCTTGTTATCGACCTTAGGGATCCGAATGGCGGGGCACGTGCCGCTGGAGGCGATGTGCGTGCCGCCGCAGGCCTGCCTGTCGAGACCGATGATCTCCACGATGCGGATCATGCCATCGGGTGTTGGCGGTGGCGCGACGGACCGGCTGCGGATTAACCCGTGCACCCGCTGCGCCTCGGTCAACGCGACCTCGGAATCGGTGATCGGAATATCCTGGCGGATAACGTCGTTGATCTCCGGCTCCAGCGCGCGCAGCCGGTCGTTGTCGGCGTCGGGCAGGTCGAAATCCATCCGGGCGGTAGAGTCATCGTTCATCTGGGCGCTGGTGACCAGTGCGCCATTGAAATGCTGATACACAAGCGCATTGAGGATATGGGTCGCGGTGTGCAGTTGGCTCATCATTGTGCGGAAGGCCGGATCGACCGCGAGCTCCACCGTGCCGGAGAGTTCGAGCGGCTGGGCAAGCAAATGCCACGTGCCGTTGCGAGTTGCTTCGAAGCCCGTGACCGCGACTTCGCCGCCGGTCCACCGCAACTGGCCACGATCCGCGAGTTGACCTCCGCCGCCGGGATGGAACGGGCTGCGATCCAGCAACACGGCGCCCGGGCGCGCAGCGACGACAGCGGTTTCGAGACTGAGGATCTCAGGGAACGCGTGGCAGAAATAGCGAGACATGATGATGGACATTTGCAAGCGCCGTGAGCGTCCGTCTTGGCGGAAATTGACTCTCGAGCGTCCGCTTTCGGGATAGTCGATTTTGGCCGGAGGCAACCGACATGGGCGCGAAGGGGCAGCGCTTGGCCGAATTCCGGAGCGGCGGCTTTGGACTGTCTAACGGCGATAGGCAGACGTTCATCTTTGGAGATTGTCGACGACAGCTGGAGTGAAGGGTTCCCGATGCCGGCGCCGGCGGCACTGAACCGGCGTCCGGAAGCCGTCGAAGACCTCACCCGCGAGGCGACCATCGAGCGAGTCTGGGTGCGTTCTATGGGGGATTTGGCTGTCGGCAACTACCGCGACAGGGCGGGCTAACGATCGTAAAGGACTCTGAGCACGACGAACCAAGGATAGCGCGAGTCAAGCACGCGGTCGCCGGGGTCGGCCAGTCGCCCATCCGTTGTAACTGGCACATGCTTCATCGTGACGGCATGATCGACGTTCCCGCCAATGACGCTGATCTGCGCCTTGTCCCGAGCGACAACCATGTCGCAATGCCCGGCGAACCGCCGCCGCGGCAGCTTCTCGTAAGTCAGCTTGTACCTCTCGCGCGGGTAACAGATGAGATCACCCGGCACGGGCGCGTACTCGTCCGCCCGCTCGGCCACCACCACCCAACCTGACGTGCGGCCCAGCTTCATTTCTTTGGCGATGTTGATATAAACGTAGTGCGAAGGCGAGTAGGGGAAGCGCGATCCGGCCCCAGCTGTCCTCATGACGTAGCTAATGAACGCAGCCGACCACGCGTAATAGTCGTCGCGGCTCTCGTCGACTTCCTGGCCATTCTCATCATGCATCCCTGTCCAGGCAGACTCAGGACGATCCACATCCTGGCCGAGCCACCAATACTCCCCGATCCGCTCCCAATGACCGGGCGCACGTTCTGGGTCGTCAGCTGGCGCCGGGTCGAAGCCGCCAGGAGGCGGCGGATCGTCATCTACGTGCTCGGCAAACAGGCGCCATTCCTGCTGCGCGATCGCCACCGCGTTCGCACGGCTGAACGGCTCGTAGGGTATCCGTGCAAATGGCGGCGAGTGTCCGGCCGCAGCGATGAAGTGCGCATCCACCGGCTTCACGTCGGCTTCCTCGACCACTGGCGGGGTCGCTTCGCACCCCACCAGGAAAAACACCAAAAGGGAAAATATTCGGATCGGCGCGCGCACGTGAAACTGCATAAGCTCCCAAGACTGTACGGCCAAGCAACAAGACCAAATCGGACGCAACCGGTATGCCCCATCCGCGGAGGATCGTATACGTGGCCATGCGAAACCCTTGCCATGCAGGACGCCTCGTGTGACCGCTGCCGAAATCCTCGCCGCCGCGGCGGTGCCCGTTGCTCAGGCTGTCCCCGCTCAGATACCAGGCGCTGCCCTCGGCGTCATGACGACTGCTGGCGATCACGCGGTGGAGATGTTCGGGCTGGCGCAGCGTGAACCCGATCCTGTGCGGATGTGTCGCGCGATGTGGTTCGACCTCGCGTCGCTCACCAAGGTGCTGTTTACGACATCCGCGATCTTGCACCTCGTATTCGAGGGCCACGTCACGCTCGACGACCCATTGACCAGGGCCGTTCCAGACCTGCGGCAATACCATCGGGACGCCGCGGAGCGCCGCCTGACGTTCCGTCAATGCCTGTGCCATCAGACCCACCTACCCGCCGTCGAGCCGCTCTACACCTACGGTCTCGACCCGAACACGCTGCGCGCCTTCATCCTTCAACGCGTGTGGCAGGCAGGACCACCCGTCTATTCCGACATCAATTTCATGCTGCTGGGCATTGCCATCGAGCGGCTGAAAGGATGCAAACTGGCCGATGTGGAACTGCCTCTGGGCTTGACCTGGCATCCGCACCCATCCGAAACCGTGGCCACTGAACGCTGCACGTGGCGTGGCCGCGTGATGCGCGGCGAGGTGCACGACGAGAATGCGTTCGCGCTGGGCGGCGCTGCTGGCCATGCCGGTCTTTTCGGTACGATCGACGGGGTCCTCGACGCGGCGCGGCGCCTTCTGCAAGGCGTCGATCCGTGGCTGCTCGAACTCCGCACGCGGCAAACGGCAACCCGCTGTCTGGGCTGGGAGGCGCGTCACGAAGGATGGTCCGGCGGTGACGCATGCTCGGAGGAAGCTATTGGTCACACCGGCTTCACCGGCACTGGCGTATGGATCGATTTCGCGCGTGGAGTAGCCTGGACGCTACTGACCAACCGCGTGCATCCAACGCGCCATCGTGACACCGGGATCGATACGCTGCGCCGCGAGATCGGCAATCTGATCATCGGTCAAGCATCTTGACCGTCCGCCAATGGAGCCGCTGTGCCGCGATCGCCTCGTTGCTGGCGGTCACCTCGACCACGAGTTTCGCAGCCTCAATGGATGACCTGCTGCGCGCCTATCCGGACGCCCTCGCTGGCTTTGACGGCGTTGACCTGATCTGGCGCGATGGCACCCGCATGAAGGTCGACAACGGGCTTTCCGATAAGAGCATGGACGAGCAACTTCGCCACGGCTCCATTCTCGATCAGTTGCGGTTGCCGTATCCAACGAGTGGGACGCTTCTGCTGGTGCCGCAACAGGATCCGGGCCGTGTGCGCAACAGGGCGTTCTTCGACAAGATGTATGGTGACTGCCGGCGGAACCAGGTGACGCCGAGGCTTGTGCCCGTGGTCTGGCTACCGAACACGTGGGGACATGTCGTTCGCATCACCTCGGTAAACGGCGTCGATCGGCAATTGACAACGATCTCGCGAGACCTGGAAGAATTACCCGCGGACGACAAGAGATATCTTTACCCGCTCGGCGGCACCTATATTTGTCGGCACGTTGCTGACACCGGCCAGACCAGCATGCACGGGTGGGGCGCGGCGATCGATATCAACCCAGCCTTATCGGACTACTGGCTGTGGCACCGAGCGGCCGGGGACGTCCCAGTCTATGTCAATCATATCCCACCCGAAGTTATTGCCGTCTTCGAGCGGCACGGTTTCATCTGGGGCGGCCGCTGGTTGCATTTCGACACGATGCACTTTGAATACCGACCCGAGCTTCTGGGCTACGATGCCACGAAGGAAGGGGCTCACTAGGATCAGCGAGTGGGCGCTTTCCGGATTAGATCAACGCCTTCAATCTGAGCCTGTGGATCAGTGCCGAAAGATCAGAAGCGCGCCTGGACTATTTGTTCTGATGACCGGAACATAACACCTTTTCATTGTCGTCTACAACAACATATCGGATCAGATACCAGGGTACCCGCTCGGGCTGGAGCGATCTCAAATCGACTAGAACACTGAAACGGCGCCTGGTTTCCGTCGCGACCCAGATGCAAGAGCTCCATTGGACGTCGCTTGCCGACTTTTTCAACACAATGGGGGCATAGCCGTCACGCGTTCGTCCAATCGACAATAACTACTCTCCCCCCATGATGGTCGAAGGTTCACCGCCGACACGATGTCCGCTTTCGACAAATGAGCCGCTCGTCTGAACGACCGCATTGGGTGGAAAGCCGACTTTCAGTGCCCAGTGTTTGGCGCAGAAATCAAACCTGAAATCGGCTTCCAATTTAGGTATGGCTGGAATTTCGTATCGGCACCGGTCAGATCGCGACCATGTCGATAGCATGACTACAAGCCACCAGCCTGCCGGCCACGAGATGTAATAGGAGGTTCCGGTCCGTGCGCAAGACACCAACGGGCCGATGGTCGCAAGCCGTGTGCCAGCAGAAGTCTTGGCCGGCAACGTAAGGTTGGGCGATGGTGTCGAACCTCCAGGACGGCGGCGGATATCGGGGCGGGGCATGCCGCCCAGCAGACATGTCCCCTCGGCTGCAAGCAGAGGCGTCAGGCTGGGCTAGCCGACAACGCTCATGAAAGCCGAGTCATGCGATCGACGCCTTGATCATATGAAAATAGGCCGGCATGCACAGCCCATCGCCACGGCCTCGCAGGTAGCGTTCCGTCGCTTCCTCTGGGCCGAAATGCACGACCCTGCTAAGGCCGGCAACAAGAAGGTGGCGCTCCATCTCGGCCGGCTCGAAATAACTGAGCCATGGCTCCCCGGCTGCTCCGTTACGTTCGGCAAATGCTGTGACCAATGCTGCCTCGTCTCTTGCGAGCGTCGCGGGGGGCACCACGAACTGAAAGACAAGTTCGCTGCCGGAAGCAGTAGTCGCGGCCACATCGCGCAGCGTGCGCAATGTGGCGTCCGTTGTCAGGTATTGCAGAACTCCCAGCAAAGACAGGAACACAGGTTTCCCGAGGTCGACGATGCTCTCCGAGAGACCCTGGGCAAGCGTCTGCCGCTCGAAGTCGATCGGAACATGATGCAGATGCGTGGGTACCGCGATGCCAAGTTCCGCGACCCGTGCCCGTTTCCAGGCCTGGCTCGCCGGATGATCAACCTCGAATACCTCGAGTGATGCAATAAGGTCGGGCCGCCGATATGCGAACGAGTCCAGGCCGGCACCGAGAATGATATACTGGTCGATGCCGCGAATGATGGCGCCGGCGAGTTCGTCTTCGGTATAGCGACTTCGCAGCGTGAACACGGCGCGCATGCGTGGAAACTCGATCATTTCGAGTGAGGCGAGAGCATGCAGCATCTCGGCGTCGCTGGCATAGCCGGCGAACGCGCGGGCAAATGGATCAACCAGGATCTTTGGGTCTTCGTCGAGCAGCAGGTGGGCAGCACGGAGCACAGCCGTCCCTATCGCAGTGCGGCTTGGACCCTTCTGTTCCATCGATGTGCTCCATTGATGAAGACGTGAGTTAAACCAACGGCCCTAACGCCTGAGCGTTCGTTTAGTGTCGGGCCGCTGGTATGATTCTTGGTTTGGCGCGCGGCCGCCCCACCAACCCCGCGCGCGACATGGAAGGGACCGCAATCAGCCAACCTGCGCTGCGAGCCTCGTGGTTGCATTGACGCGCTGAACCTCTACCGGCTCGGGCGGCGGCTTGCCTCTGGTCTCAGGCAGGAACGGGGCCACGAGGAACCCCAGGAGATAGAACAATCCGACGAGCGTCGCCGCCATCCCATAGCCACCGAGCCCGACGATCAGAGTGCCGGCAATCAGTGGGCCGGCGCTTGCAATGAAGCGTGGCGCATTGAAGATAAATGCGATCGCGGTACCGCGCATCCGGGTCGGGAACAGCTCGGGCAGCCAGATCGGCGCCCAGGACCAGATCCCCAGGAAGAAGAAGCCGAACACGCCGACACAGAACAACAGGACGTGGATCTCCTGGGCCCAAAGATAGACCACCGGGGTCAGGATCAGGCACATCAGATAGAACAGCATCGTCACCGCCTCGCGGCCAAAAGCGTCGGCGAGAAAACCCATGCTGACACTCCCGGCCACCCCGCACACGGTGGAGACTAGGCCGGCCAGACCCGCCCATTCCGCTGCCGGGAGACCGGCCTTGGCGGCGATCGAGCCGACATAGGTCGGGATAAAGGTGCCAACACCCCAAAATGCGAACGTTACCGACAGCATCATCAAAAACGCGCAGATCAGCGACCGTCGAGCCGCACAGTCGGTAAACAGATCAACCAGCGTGAAGCGCGTCAGCGCTGCGTGTTCGCCAAGCAACTCGGCGCCACGGCGGAGCAGGTCCCGGGCTTCGGCGCGGCGCTCGTTCGATCGCTCCCAGCGTGGCGACTCCGGGATGCTACGGCGGATCCACAGCGTCGCCAGGGCCGGCAGCACGCCAACCAGGTACATCCACCGCCAGGCGTTGGGGCCGGTTCCGCCGATCACCAACCACACGCCGGAGGCGCAAATACCGCCGAGGGCGGCACCGCATTGCAACAGGCCGCCGCCCTTGCCGCGCGAATGATCCGGCCACAACTCCGAAACGATCGAAGCGCCGGTCACCCATTCCGAGCCGATCGCGACGCCGACGAAAAAGCGGAGGATCGCAAGCGCCTCCCAGTTCCAGGCGAGCGCGCTCAACCCAGTCGTCAGCGAGTAGGCGAAGATCGCCAAAATCATCGTCCGCTTGCGGCCGATGTAATCAGTGACGATCCCGCCGATCGCCCAGCCGAAGAGGGTGGCGGCAACGATGTAACCGGCGTAGCGGGGAATAGCCGTGTATTGCGCCGCGTCGAGCAACTGGTGCAAGGCGAAGCCGACGGTCAGGAACAGAGCAAAGAACTCAAAACCGTCGAACGTCCAGCCGAGGTTGGCCGCGACCAGCGTCTTCCACTGCGGCGCGTTCAGCGAGCGGTACCAGACTACGGGCAGAACGGCCTCGTTGGCGGACATGGGGCTGATCAGGAGCTTGGTCGAGGGCATTGGGGCGCCTCCAGTCTGCTGCTCTCGTCAACCTACACGGCATAAGCGATTGCAGGTAGCCGCAATACTCGATACGCTCATAGCCGTTCAGCTATGGGGCAGACCTATGCGATGGATCGACGGTGTCGAACGCCGCGTAAAATTGCGCGATCTTCATATCCTGCTTGCGCTGGTAGAATCCGGAAGCATGGGGCGTGCGGCGAAGCAGCTCGCCATTTCTCAACCGGTCGTGTCGAAAACGATCGCCGATCTGGAACATGCGCTCGGGGTCCGTCTGCTTGATCGGACCTCGCAGGGCGTCGCAGCAACTGTCTATGGCCGCGCATTGCTGGATTGCGGCACCGCGGTATTCGATGATCTACGGCGGGGAATGCAGGAGATCGCGTTCCTGTCAGATCCGACGGTCGGGGAATTGCGGATCGGCGGCGCCGGGCCATTCATAGATGGGCTCATTCCCGCGGTCATCTCGCGACTCGCCGATCGACATCCGCGGATCGAGTTCCATGTCATCGACAGCGATCCTGCAACCTTATGCAGAATGCTGCGTGAGCGTCGGATCGATCTCGCCATTTTACGAACATCGAGCTCTATGTATAGCGATGATTTGGAATCTGACGCCTTGTTCGACGAGCCTCTGTTCGTGATTGCGGGCCTCAACAATCCCTTGTCGCGCCGCCGCAAGGTCGATCTCAGGGATCTTCTGGGTGAACCCTGGGCCATGCCTGAATTAGACAATGTGGCCAGTGCGTTGATCGCCGATGGATTCCGTGCCGCTGGCATTACGCCTCCCACGCCGCAGGTTGTATCCGATTCCACGGCGGTCCGCACGCGTTTGGTCGAAATGGGGCAATTTCTCACCTTCCTGCCAGGCTCCACGTTGCATTTCGGTGCAAGTTGGCTGCGGGTAAAAACGTTGCCAGTCAAATTATCCATGAATGCACCACCTACAGAGATCATCACCCTGAAAAATCGGACACCAAACGCAATCGCCAGACTCTTCATCTCTGAATTGCACTCCTTTGCAAAACCGCTGAAGAAAAGCTCGCGTGAAATCTGCGACGCTTCGAACTCGAATTAGGGCCTGTCATCAATTAAGCCAAACGACGCTGGCGACGAGCTGGACGGCGGCAAGGAAGTTGCGCGCGGTCTTCTCGTAGCGGGTGGCGATCGCACGAAACTGCTTGATCTTGGCGAAGAAGTTTTCGATCAGATGGCGCGCGCCATAAAGCTGTCGATCGTAGTCGCGCGGCGAGGGCCGGTTGGTTCGCGGCGGGATCACCGCGGTCTTACCAGCAGCCGCCGGCGGCTCAAGGACGCGCTCACCGGCGTCGAACGCCTTGTCGGCGATCAGCGTATCGGCCGCCATCGTTGGCAGCAGGTGGTCCGCCCCCACCAGGTCGTGTGCCTCGCCCCCGGTCAGAAAGAAGCCGATCGGGTTGCCCAGTGCATCGACCAGGGCGTGGATCTTGGTGCTCAATCCGCCGCGCGAGCGGCCGATCGCCTGGTTCTCGCCGGCTTTTTTTGGGCGCCGGCGCTATGCTGGTGGGCGCGCACGATGGTGCTGTCGATCATCGCGTATTCGTTGTCGGCATCTGAGGCGAGGTGCTGAAACACCCGCTCCCAGACACCGCTTTTAGCCCAGCGGCTGAACCGCAGGTGGACCTTTGTCCCGTTGCCGAACCGCTCTGGCAGGTCGCGCCACGGCATCCCGGTACGATAACGATACAGCACCGCCTCTACGAACAACCGATTGTCCGCTGCGGTCACCCCAACCGAGCCTTCGCGTCCCGGCAATAGGCCCTTGATCCGTTCCCACTGATCGTCACGCAGTTCGAAACGCCGCATTGGTCAGCTCCCACAAGCTGACCGCCTATGAATCGAAGAAACCGCCGCGCCGGAACCGGCCATGTATCACCCGGTGCCGATTGACCGCTGAGTGTGGCAATCGGGACTCACCAGCCCATCACCCCCGCAGACGCAAGGTGCGGACTGCGATCAGCCGTCCGGAGCCGGCTAATTGAGGACAGGCCCTAGTGAGCGGTTTCGTTCGCGCTGACGAATTGCTCGAATCACGCGGAGACAACTCCGCTGATTGCCTCTCGGCCATCCGCCCTGTGGATTGAAGGTCGGCAATGGGTCGAATCCGGCCCTCGGCAGCCCAAAGGCCGGCGTCGGATCGCGCTATCAATCGCCCTGTCGCCGCGGAAGGCCCAGTATGGAAAGTCGCGCGCCCCGGCAGATGGTCGTTTCACGGCCAGGTAAGCCCGGCTGCATCTGTCCAGTGCCGCCCGCTTGGCGGGCTACCTGCGCGGTTCGGGTTGGTAGACAACGTGCTCGATGGCTCTTGTCGCGTCTGGTGGCTCTGTCGCAAATATTTCTAATGGACGTGCGAAGCCCGAGAGGCCAGATTATCTTATTCTGCAAGTGAATAGAACTGCTGCGCCGAACACAGCTCCCCTCTCAGCAGTAACTGACCCTTGCGGATCATGTGCATCAACTCTACACCGGCTAAAGTCACGGCTGCGGACCAGAATGATTTGAACCCGAGCATCGGTCGTATCTGTCGCTTGATGGCTCGGTGATCCTGCTCGACGATGTTGTTGAGGTATTTGATCTGGCGCATTTCAATGCCGGCCTTGTGCTCAGTATTGTCGCTTCCGATTGCCGCCGTATTGGCACCGCTCTTGTCGATCGTAA
This sequence comes from uncultured Alphaproteobacteria bacterium, assembly GCA_963826975.1. Classification (GTDB taxonomy): domain Bacteria; phylum Pseudomonadota; class Alphaproteobacteria; order Acetobacterales; family Acetobacteraceae; genus Palsa-883. The sequence goes on from CAWGZJ010000007.1 coordinate 490,320, forward strand.
TCTTTTTAGGTGTACCGTTACATCTTATCGCCTTGCGCAGAAAACGAAGCGCGGCTTTGCAATCCCGTTTGGCGCTCAGTAGGAAGTCCACTGAGGCGCCGGCCTTGTCGACCGCTCTGTACAGGTGTTTCCAGACGTCCTTGACCTTCACATATGTCTCGTCCAATCGCCAACTGGACCCGACCGAACGCTTGCGCGCGCAGAATTGCGTCTCCAGCACCGGAACGTATTTGAGCACCCAGCGGTTGAGCGTGGAATGGTCAACCTCCACGCCGCGCTCATCCATCATTTCCTCGAGTTGCCGGTAGCTGATCGGATAGGCCACGTACCAGCGGACGCCCCACAGGATCACGTCCCGCTCGAAATGGCTACCCTTGAACTCAATCATCACCCGCCGCCCTGCCGTACCCTTGTCGCCGATCATATACCGCGGCCGTCTCAGGCGAAGATTTGCGACGGAACCGGAACGAGACATTCCGATTTATCGACCGCTACGGGCGCAGAGCAGACCCAAAGAGAACATGCCGCGCATGTGCCAATGCAGACGGTGCGGATCGCGCGGATACCGCGGGCACAGTTGCGCAACGCCTCAGCCACCGAAGCCAATGTTCGTCATGCTAATGCGATTGCCCTTCCCTTCGCCTGCAGCTTGGCGACCTAAGCGGTCGCCCAGCCGCCAGGTATCACGACGCCGATGCCGGCTTCCTTTGCCCGCTGCTTCTTCCTGCCTTCCTAGAAGAAGACAAAGGATCTGCTCAGCCTGTGTCGGCGGCTCCACCGACCGCAAGGGGCCACGACGTTCATTGTTGCTGGCGCTGACGATGGTTCTCGCGGCCTGGGGGTATTGGCAGCGTTCGGTGATGCGGTCGCAAGCGTGATCATAGAGATGATCGTGCTCGACCTGAGTGCGACCGCTGCCGGTATCTCGAACAGGACCATCATCTTCAGCCTGGGCCCTGAGATGCGGACACGGCTTGCAACGATCTATATGATCGGCAAGTTTTCCGGCGGCAGTGCGATGGCATGGATTGCGGGACTGGCCTGGTCGAGCGGCGGCTGGCCTGCAGTTTGTGCACTCGGGGCGCTGTTGGCGGCGACGGCGGCCGTCGTGGCATGGGTCGGTGTCGGAAGGACGTTAAGCTAACCCACGTATTCCCAGGCCAGATGCTGCTCGCGCTCATGCAAGGATTTTCCTGCCGATCCGGTCCGTCTGGTCCGTCTGGTCCGAGGACGGCGTCACCACCATGGGCAGACAAGCGGTTCCTACGCTTCCATGCCAGCAGCGTCTCGCCATCAATCGCGTCAGTCTTCGCGCACCGGGATCACCTCGCAAGAGGAACATACGGAAGCGCCAGGCGTTCAGTACGCGTTTGGCCCGTTGTTCAGCCCGCCCGGACGGCGGGATAGCGAATGCTTGCATGGCCCCGCTAAAACTCTGCGGGAACCACCCGGTCCGTAAACGCAGCGCTCATCGCCGAATCCAACGGTAATTGTTTCGTCCAGCACAATCACGCGCGCCGAAGGCGTGCGCGTGCGCCGGAGGGGAGAAAGGTCGGGTCGATGCCGCCTTCCAGGCGCTTAGGAACGACAAGAACGTGATTGTCATCGCCCGATGAGCGCATTGCCTATGGGCCACTGCCGGCCTGATCTTCGCGACCGCGCTGGCACTCAGCCGACGCCGCCGCGGCGCGGCGACAAACCTCACGCCTCGCAGGAGGGCGAGACCATGAACAAGCTCGGCATGGGCGGTGCACCGCTTGGCAATCTGTTCGACCACATCGATGAGACGATCGCTGTCGCGATGGTATCGGCCGCCTGGGACAGTGGAGTGCGCCATTTCGACACGGCTCCATATTACGGCGCCGGCCTCTCCGAGCATCGCATTGGCGCAGTGCTTCGCCGGCATCCCCGCGACGCCTATACGCTTTCCACCAAGGTTGGTCGCGTATTGGAGCCGGCGCCGGACGTGCCGGAACGGGCCCAGGGTTTTGTGGGTGGCCTCCCCTTCCGTCGCCGCTTTGATTACAGCGCCGAGGGTGCCGTCCGCTCATTGGAAGACAGCATGCAACGGCTCGGCCTGTCGCTGTCATGCTGCCGCGAATTCTGCGACGGTTGAATTAGCGAAAACAACGAGTTGGCATTGCTATGAAATGCGCGAAATTGCCGCTTAATCGAGATTTTCCTTCCCCTTGTTGCCTGTAATGCGAGATTTTGAGCTCCGCACGTGGCTGGAAGGTCGGGCCCCCGATGCCGGACGATTGCGCTGAAAACGACCCGGCCTGGATGGAGGCGTGTCGCCGCGAGGAGGCAATCCAGGACCTGCTTCGGCGTTACCCGGACCGAATGACATTGAGCGCGGTGGAGGGTGTGGCCTGGGAGCCGGGCCTTAGCCGCGCCACTCTTTACCGGCTGATTGAGCGGTACCGCGCCGCCCGCACGGTTGAGGCTGTGATCGACCGAGGAAGAGAGCGGCCGAAGGGGACGTTGGGCATCGAACCGGCGCGAGATGCGCTGATCCGGGAATTCATTGAGCGCGAGTATCTGAAGCCAACCCGACCACCGCTCCGGCGGATCATCGGGCACATAGCAGCGGCGTGCCACCAACAGGGTTTCGCGGCGCCCACGTGGCGGACCGTCAAGGCGCGGCTGCAGCTCATCGACGAGCGCACTCGCGCGTCACGTAGGGGCGAGACCGGCTTGGTTCGCGCGCGGACCGCGACCCCCGGGGAATACAGGGTCATCAGGCCGCCTGAGGTCGTGCAGGTCGACCACACGCAAGCGGATGTCATCGTTGTCGACGAATTGTCAGGTGAGGTCGCGGGACGACCTCGACTTGAAATTGACGTGCCGCGATGTGGGCGCGCTTGCAGAGGTTCTGCGCTGTTCGCCCCATCTGGTCCGCGACATGACGCAGTCCCATAGCGGGAGAGTGTGCAATCGGTTGGTGGCGATCACGCGACCGTTGCAGATCTGTCAGCCTTGCGCACGCCGCCATGACGCGCATCCCGTCACCCGAGGTGCGCGACTGCGAAGTTGGATGGAGGGTTGGCGGGTCAGTTGCCCGATCTGTAGAACAGCGCTTGAAGACTTCGGATTATATACGCGGCTCTTCCGGGCTGACCCAGCTGACGCCTTACTGGTGAGCATCGAAAGCAACGCTCGCGACGGGGAGCGGATCATGGATCGCGCCTTCCGTCGGAGCAGTGCCGGTTCGGCGCACTCTGTCCTGATGCGGAGTCTCCTGCTCCCTCAAACTGCAAGGCCCAGAGAGGCAGTCGCAGCGGCGCCCGTGCCTCGGATACTCGACCTCGTCGTGCCCGGGGGCCGAAGAGTTCTTTCAGCGCTCGCAACCGGAAAACTGGCTGTTGTCCGCCCGGTTTTTGCCGCTGAGCGTCCGCATTCCTGTCCTGGCGGGGATCGCACGCGTGTTGAGCCTGCCCGAGCGTTGGATCGACAAGTTGGTCGGCGCTGTAGCGCCGCCGCACCAGGCAAGTCTGCTGCATTGCTTCAGGGCGCTTTCGTCGTCGGATCACACCGGGCTGCCACCTCACATCCCGCGGTATTCTCAGATATTGCGGCAATATTGAGAATATCTGCTTGAGACTTTCTCACCTTAAACAGCAGCAAGTGCGCGAATGAGCACTTTTCTCCTAATTAGCGGCAGCATGACAACCAGCCCGTCGCTCAGTTTGGTCATCACCGTTCCCCTTCCGTCATGGTCGGATTTGACCCGGCCATGACGTGGGAAGGCGGTGCCCGGGAAACGATGTCGGCCGGCGACGCCAGCGGAACGATCAGGCGGCAGCTTTTCGATTGAGTTCCAGCCGCACATCCACCAGCGCTACCGTCGCGTCGAGCACAGCGTTCCGCATACCGTGCTGTGCCGCGATGCTCTGCACCAGCCGGTCCACCCGTTCGATGTTCGGCGCACCGGCAAACAACGCACGCGCCGCCGAGGACGGCCGCACCAATTCGGCGGCCGCAGCGGCATATTTCTCGAACGGTACAAGGTCGTCCGGCGACGCGCCGAGCTTGACGCACAGGTCGCGTACCCAGTCGTAGACCTGTCGGGATGCATCGAGATCGGCGTGAACCGCCTCCTTGATGGTAACTGCCGCATCCGGGGTCACGCAGCGATAATTGCCAGTGACCAGCATGGCCCACTTGGCTAGCGGCACGAAGATCGAAGTCGTGCACTTTGAGCTTGACCGGCAGGTCGATTGGACCGTCACCTGGATCGTACCGGATCGCCTCGATCTGCGCCTGCATCTCGCGCAGGATCGCGGTGTGCTGGTCAGACGCAAAACGCGCCGCCTTGAAGTTGGTCGGCAGCGTGACCTGCAGCACGTTGATCTTCTCTCCCGGCGGGCGGATTGCCTGCGGATCGGGGCTGCACAGCGTCAGCAGGCCGGGTTCGAAGTTATGCCAGACCGTTGCGTCGGTGAAGCAGTGCGTGAGTTTGTCGGTCGCGAGACCCGGGATGCGCTTCAGGTAGGGCAAAGGGGGCATGTTCATGATGGACATGCAGGGCACCCGGGAACGGGCCACCGCATCCAGCAGCTCTCGCACACCTGGGGAACGGTATTGTGGTTCCTGCATTGCCAGCGCGATCAGATCGTATTCGGCCGGATTGACTGCGCTCGGACCATCAGCGGAAAGATGACCTGGCAACTCACGCGAATCGATTTCGACCGGAGCGGACCGTCCCTTGATCGGAATGCGCACGCGGGCGCCTTCGGTGTTGAACGCCTCAACTTCGGCCGGCAGACACACCAGCTTCACTTTGTTGCCGCCGAACAATAGCTTGGTTGCCAGCAGCGACCCGTAGGACGCACCCATGATTAGAACATTGTATGTAGTCACTTGAACTCCCTTCCCTGTCGCAAGGCAGGTTGGATGACCGCCCTACCCAATCGGGACGGCGCTTCGGTCCGCCCTTAAGCCCAGTGTGGCACAGACGCCACCACAGGTTAACCGCCACCACGTCAGCGCGCGCGCAACTGCCCCGCAGCTTTCGCCCCCCAATTCACTGCGCGGCAGCCACCATTGCCGCTTCGGACTTGTGCCCTTGCTGATGGAAATAGTTCGCCCGGAAGAACGCCAAGATCAGATCGCGATATACCGCAGGCTCATATTGCGCCGGATTGTCAGCACTGACGCAGCTTGGCAGGCAGTCGATGACCACATCCGGGTTAGGGCTGTGGAAATAGGCGATCGAATATCGGTCCCTTCCCGATTCGTTGATCACCCCGTGCGGGGTCGACAGAAACCGGTTGTTCGACCAGCGGCGCATCATGTTGCCCAGATTGATCAGGAATGTCCCCGGGATCACCGGTGGCGAGAACCACTCGCCCGACGGCAGGCGGATCGCCAGGCCGGGGACCTCGGTCCGTGCCAGCGCGGTCATGAAACTGTTGTCGGTGTGTGGCGCGGTTCCGAAGGTGTTCTCGCTGGTGTCCTGCTGCGGCGGGTAGTGCAGGAAGCGGCAATTGGCGTGCGCCTCGTTAGCAAAATATGGCGCGAAGTGATCGGCCGGCATCCCGAGCGCAACTGCGAAGGGTGGCAACATGCGCTGGCCCATCGCATACAGCGCGTCGAAATACGCCATCATGTCGGCACGCATCGTTGTCATCCCGTCGGGCCATTTGTTACGCCCACGCAGCGGGACTCCGGCCAGCACGTCGGGATGATCAGCGCTGCGATCGTGGCTGATGAAGAAGCTCTCGTTCTGGTTCGGCTTGGTGGCCTGGTGCACGGTGGAGGCCGCCTGGACCGACGCGTTCATCGGCAGGTAGCCAATATTGTTCTCGTTCAGCCGTAGCTGGAGTTTGTCACCCAGCTGCAGCGCGTGAAATTGATGCGACGCAGCGAAGCCTCGATCGATGATGGTCTGCGGCACGCCTGGTTCAGCGCGTAGAAGAAGCCGACGGTCTCGCAGGCGTGCCGCAGTTCGTCGGCCAACCGCTGCAACGCGCCCGGCACGCCGCCGAAATATGGGCCGTAATCGATCACCGGCACCAGCGCCGCCGCTGCCGCATGGTCCTTGATCGCATGCTGCCGGAACAGATGCATATGCGTCTCCCACGCCTGATGACTGGGCGACGATAGACGCTTTGCGCCGGCCTCGCCAGGACGCCGCCGCCGCCGTCGCGATGCCGGGCACCTGCGCGGCCGGTGTGTCGTGCGATCAACTTTCGCGGATGGATCCCACCCGACGCTTGCCAGCGGCGCTACTGCCGGATAGTTAAGGATATGCTTAACCAAATCGCCGCACTCGATCGCGTCTTCCAGGCGCTCGCCGACCCAGCCAGGCGCGTCATGGTAGAGCGGCTAGCCCGCGGCCCGGCTTCGGTCAGCGAGCTCGCCCAGCCGCTCGAAATGTCGTTGCCGGCGGTGTTGCAGCACCTCCAGGTGCTGGAAGCCAGCGGGCTGGTTCGGTCGGAAAAGACCGGCCGGGTGCGCACCTGCCGCATCCACCTGGGGGCTCTGCGCACGGCTGAGACCTGGATCGCCAGGCGGCGCGCTGGGTGGGAGCGCCGGCTCGATCGGCTCGGCGACTATCTCGCGGCGGAGGACGCCTCATTGGACCAAGGGAGACACAAATGACCGAGCGAACGACCGAGCACACCACCTTCGTGATCGAGCGCGTCTATGCGGCACCGCCCGTGCGGGTGTTCGCCGCCTGGGCGGACCCGGTCCAGAAGGCGCAGTGGTTCGTTGGCCCGGAAGAATGGATCAAGTTCACCCACGAAAGCGATTTTCGGGTCGGTGGGCGCGAGCGGCTTTCGACCGGGCCGGCGGGCGGCGCTATGCACAAATTCGACTGCTGCTATCAGGACATCGTGCCCAACCAGCGCATCATCTACAGCTACATCATGCACTTGGACGACACCCCGATGTCGATCTCGCTGACGACGGTGGAGTTCAAACCGGAAGGTGCCGGCACGCGCCTGATCTTCACTGAGCAGGGTGTGTTCCTGGATGGCACCGACTGGGCAGAGATGCGCGAGCAGGGATCGCAAGGATTGCTCGACAAGCTGGGTGCCGCGTTAGGCGGCTAACCCGGCTTTAGCGGCGGCAGCAGGTCTGCGGCATCAAGGCCCAACTCGAACACGCCCATGTTCCACAGGCAGAAGTCCGCCGCCGGCGGCTGCATCGGCGCCAGTGCGCCATCGCGAAACAGTTGCTCCAGCCTGGAGCCTTTGAAGATGCCGTGTGCGCCGCCCAGTGTCAGTGCGGTGCGGGTGATGCGGGTCACCGCCTCGCCCACCATGTATTTCGCGCGATACAACGCTGTTGTGGTCTCCGCCGTCGGCCCCTGCGTGTCGCTCAGCCAGGCGGACCGATAGGTGATCAATCGTGCTGCTTCGAGATCGACACTCATCTGCGCGACCTGGCGGCGCACGTCCGGATGATGCGCCAATGACTGGGCGTGGCCCTGTGGCTGGCGTGCGTGCAGTACCTTGATCAGCTCGTAATAAGCCGCCACGGCGACGCCGAGATAGACCGCGGTATACGATCCCCAGAACCAATTCAAGAACGCCTGGCGAAACGGTCGCATGTCATCTGACTGAAAGACGACCGCGCTGTCGGGCACCCAGCAATCGTCCAGGATCAGCGCGTCGCTGCGCGTCGCGCGCATGCCGAGCACGTCCCAGTTCGGATTGACGCTGCGGCCGGGGGCGTCGCGCGGCACCAGCAGCAGCATGCCCGCCGAAGGGCCGGTCGCCGTGTCGGGGTAAGCCAGCACCAGAACATAGTCGGCAGCCTCCAGCATCGATGCGAACATCTTCCGCCCGGTGATCCGGTATCCGCCATCGACCCGCCGTGCACGCGCCGTCAGCCCACGCTCTCCGACCAGGGAGGTCGTTCCGGGCTCAGAGAAGTTACCGCCAATCAGCTTGCCTTGCCGCACCACCAGATCGGCCAAATGACGCTTGGCTTCGGTCGTGACCTCGGCGCATTGCAGTACCGGCATGATGACGGAGTCGTGCATGTTGAAGGCCAGCGCGGTGGACGGGCAGCCCTGGCCCAGCGCTTCATAGGCAAGCGTATGGCTGAGGAAATCGACGCCACATCCGCCCCACTCGCGTGGGAGGCTTAGCGTGAGGAACCCCGCCTCGCGGAGGCGTTGGTAATTCTCGATCGGGTGTGAGGCGTCGCGGTCGTGCTCCGCCGAGCGGGTGGCAAAATCCGCCGCCAGCGTCAGGCAGCGTTGTTGCAGACTGCGTTGGTCGTCGGTGATCTGAAAATCCACGCCCGTATGCGCTCCATGCCTGCCTCGTTGGCCAGTGCCAAGATTAACAGAAACGCGCGCGCGCGGAGCGTCAATACCGCTGCACGCCGCCGACGGCTCGCGGGAGCCTGTCGAGCATCACGCTGGTTGCTGCCCGCGACGGGCGGGCAATCGTCCAAGACCGTAAGACGAGAGCAGCGGATGCCGTTGACCAGTCATGACCTCATCGGCCAAGAAGCGTCCAACGGCGGCCGCGAGCGTGATCCCGGAATGCATCACACTGAGATAAAGCCCGTCGATCGCATCGCTGCCTCCGACGATCGGAATCCGTCCGCCGGGATCGGCCGATGGCCAATGGCATGAACTCAAGAGCCAGTGCGCCACCGCCGCGCAGCAAGCCCCGCATCGCGTGAAGCAGGTCGTTGGCCGCTATCGCCGCATCGGCACCGGGATCGGTCCCGTCAAAGCTCGCTGTTGCAACAAGCCGGCCTTCGGTTGTCTGCCGCACCTGCATCCCGGGCGGCATGACCAGGCCATTGAGAAGCTTTGTGCGGGGTTTGGTAACGACAAGCAAAGCCGGCGGCGCGGCAACAGGCAAGGCAAGCCCAACCGTGGCAGCCAGCGTTGGGGTCCCAGCGCCGGCGGCGATGACGACCTGATCGGCAACGATCGCGCCGGATTGCGTCTCGACGCCGATCACGCGCCCAGCCCGCAGATTGATCGACCGAACAGCGGTGTTCGCAATCACAGTCGCGCCGAGGCTCCGCGCCGCCGCCAGAAGCGTCTGGGCCGCGGCCTGGGGTTCCACCGCTCCCTCGCCTGGGGCATGCAGCGCGAAATCCGGTGGCGCGGCGAGAGACGGTTCAATTCGTTGCGCCTCCACCGCATCGACACGGCGCAGGTCGTACCCCCATGCCGTGTGCTCGGCGGCGAACGCTTCGAGTTGGCCCGCCGGCAACTCCCAGAGCAATCCCCCGACCCATGCGACGCGGATCTCGGGCAGCTCGCGTTCCAGCCGGCGCCATTCGTCCATCGCGCGGATCCGGAGCCGGAAATAGCTCTCGGGATTGCCCCAGCTTGCGTTGATCCATGCCCACGAGTTGCGGGTGGCGATCCCACCGGGTTCGCCGGCCTCGACGATCGTGACCCGGGCGCCGGCGCGGGCCAGATGCCAGGCAACCGATGCGCCAATGATCCCAGCGCCGACGATCAAGACATTCCGACGATCCGGCATGACCACATCCAGTAACGCAACAAGGCGAGAATATCGACTCGACCGGGTTGCTCACGTCTACCGACGGCCCAAAGCCGGTCGTAAACCTGTCTTGAAACCTTCCGGCAAACCGTCGTTTGAACGCGCTTTGTCTTGCCTGTCCAGCTAGGGGCGATCCTTCGACAATTTGGCAAACAAGACAATCATGGCCGCGCGGGCTGCTACGTTGCCCAAGATTGCGACGCCCACACCCTGAGCATAGGCGTATATCTCCAGAACACCCGACGATCCGTGGAACGCAATGCAGCTCCAGACGACGAGCCGGAGCGCTTGCGGGTCCGTCAGGCGACTGGCGCCAAACGACAGGACGGCAAGCCCGAACTCAGCGCCCGCGAGTAGATACGCGACCACATCGGCGCTCGGCTCGAGACGGATACCGACAGCACTTGGGATCAACCCGGGCGCGACGGTCAGAACGATAGAGGCGGCCAAGGTGATGAAGCCGTGGATGACGAGCAGCGTGCGTAATCCCCTCCGGTCCATGACCACTGCCCATTTCCGCTTTTCAAACTGGCCCGCTACTCCAAAATCGGCAGAGGGTCAGGTTGAAACGCGCCTTTCGACCAAAAATAGTGGTTGATGCCGCGGTAAGCTGACCGGCGATGGCGCGGCGGCCGCCGGTTCGGCCGAAAAGTCCCCGCCTTTTTTCGTCGCAAATGTGGGCCACCTCACTGCCAAAAATGATCGGCTGCCTTTCCTATAGTCCGCTGAACCGCCTGGCCTCTACGGTCTGATCTGTAACGGACGCGGGCTCGACGCGACAGCAAAGAGAGCCCGGAGAAACGGAGAGCAGCCATGCCGACGAATATCCAGATCACGCCCGCTCCCACCGTCGCCCCGGCCCTGTCCGGCCGGCACACCGGCGTAGGGAGTGTGGCAAATGAACTCGAACCTTCAGCCACCCCGCCGCCATTCGCGAAGCTTGGCGAGGCCCCCCGAGACGGAGAAAGAAATGTGGCGCGCGTATCTCATCGCGACCGGAGTGGCGCTCGGGTTGATCGCCGCGTGGGCGGTGCTGGTGTCGTTCACGGCTTGAACCGATGCAATGGGGAGGCCGCGGTGGCGTTCGTCGACGATGTACATGATGATGCCTGCCGTCGGACTGCTGCATGGGCAGTCGAACAGGGACCGTGGCTGTGGCAAGATCTGGCGCGGCGATGGCTTGGCGTGCGTCGGCCTGAGCACCACGCCGCGTGGGACGAGGCCGATGAGGTCCCAGCCCGTCGCACCACTCCATGTGCGGGAGAATTTCGCCGTTCTGGGCGGCTACTGCCGTTTGGCAACTGAGACCTCTCATACCAGCGGCCGAAAGTTCTGACTTTCCACCCGTCATGGCCGGCGCAGGGCCACTGTTGTCCGGATCATGTCATGTTTGCATACTCGTGCAACTGGTAGCTGATTTGCGGGTCCGAGGGAGGCTTTGGTGGTGGCGGTGTCGGCCGCTGTGATCGAGCCAACTCGCTGATTGCGCGCCGGACGAACAGATGGGGTGCGCACGATCAGCAAGACCAATGCCGCAGCATAGGCTTGCGGCTGGCGCTGCTTCCTGTAGCATGTCGGACCAGCAGCAGGTAGGCGATGAAGGCGACGGCGATCTGGCTGCGGATGGCATTCTCGCTGCATCCCATGAAGCGGGTGATGTTGAGGTTCTGCTTGATCCACTTGAAGAACAGCTCGATCTGCCAGCGCTCCTTGTAGAGGGCAGCGATTTCCTCTGCGGGACTGACCAGATCGTTGGTGAACAGCCGCAGGATCTTGCCTGTGTCGATGCGGATGGTGATCTCGCGCCCCGGCTGAGGAATGGGTTGCGCCGGCTGGCGGCCAGCCGCTCGGGCAAATGACCGACCTGGTCGGACAGTATGCAGCCATCGGCGACGACATCGCGCGGTTTGGCGTCACGCAGCACGGTGTTGGACTTGAGCCGAGTGACAAAGCTGCAGCCGGCATCGAGCAGCGCGGCCCACCAGGCGAAATCGTAGTAGCCGAGGTCGAACACATAGGTGGCACCGGGTTCGATGGGCATCACGTGTTTGGCGACGGTGATATCGTTGACGCGCGCCGGGGTGAGGGCGAAGAACACCGGCTTCTGCACGCTCGGGTCGAACACGACGTGCAGTTTGGCGGCGACCTGCCCATCGTGCAGCCCGAACCAGCGTTGCATGCGCGGGCCGAGGCCGAGATGCGTTGCGTCGATCAGGCGAACGGCACCACGCAGGGCGCGGCGGGCGGTGCGACTGAGATGCCCGATCAGCTCCCCCAGCAGGTCGATGAACAGCTCCGCCGGCCGATCGCGCGTCGCATCTGCCAGCGTCGAGCGGGCTGGCGCCTTGCCACCCAGCAGACGCAGCGCCCCGCAGTTGGGCGCGAGCGCCGCATCACCGGACGCAGCCCCTGGTGGCCGCCGAGACTGCCGGCCAGCAGGGCGAGGAACTGCTGGCGGCTGGTGAACCCGCGCTGGTCGTCGTCAGTGCCGTGCTGGGCGGACATGATGCTCGAAGCGGTGCCAGGGGGAAACGGTGCATGGACTTGATATTGTTCGAACACGGTAGCTGTTGGACGGCGCTATATTGGCTATTGGCTCTCTTCGCTGCGGTGGTATAACGTTGGCGAACGTCTCCTTCCAGCAGAATTAATGCCGTGCGCGATAATAAGCATAAAATGCCATGCCGGACAGTAGTGGCGCAGGCCGGCCATCCACGAAGTCATTTCGTGCGACCGGTGAAATCGTGGATGCCGGCCTGCGCCGGCCGGGACGGCCATCGGTAGTGCACGTTAAGACTTTCGGCGGCGAGTATCAGCTCGAAAGTTCGCATCATCGTTGCAATAAGCGAGATTCTGCGCCCGCGACCCAGGTTCCGGGTGCGGTGCCGCGATCTATGCGGCTACCCTCGACCGGGACCCCAAGGGGCTGAGGCGGAATAACCGAATTGACCGGGGATCGGTCGTAACATTCCGTGTCATGACCGTCCCGGGCGCTTGACCCGGGGATCAGGCCCGGCCACCCACGACTTTGCCGCTCGCAACAAAGACAGTCGTGGGTGGCCGGGCGGTCATGACTGTGCCATGGGAATGCGCGATGGCCGCCCAAGATGCGAACCGACCGCCTTCCGAACGCCAATCTCGCCACGCCGTCGCCGCCCTCTCCAGGCCATCACACCGAAGCCGCCCTGCAATAATTCATGATCCATCAACAGTTCATGGTCCAATTGGCTGGGTCCCTGCCTTTTTCCGGAGGAATTGATGCCGACAAACTTCCAGGCGCAATGGACCACGGTGAAAGACGCGTTCATCAAGAACGCGCGCGAAGTTCCCCCGGAAATCTCGATGCTGCTAAGCCAGGGCGCTCCGGCCCCTCGCCGAAATCCTTCGACGGCGCCCCGACGTTCGAAAAGCGTATGGCGTGCATGCCGGCTGTGCTGCGCGCCAAGACCGAATACGAAACCGAAATCCAGGCCGCGCTGAAAAAGACGACATCGAAGATCGGGCAGAAGGCACAGCAGGCCCTGCTCAAACAGATCGACAAGATCTGGCAGGAGGTCGAGCACGCCGCCCAGCCGCCGCGGCCAACCGGGCAGATGGTCTCCGGCTACCGGCTTCGCACCTTCGACCTTGCCGCCGGCGTCAAGCCGGTATTCCTGAAGGTGGACCCAATCCTGGTGACGGTGGAGATCGAGGTCGACAAGGTCTTCAAGGAGCTGATCGACACCGGCCAGGCCGGTCTCGCCGGGGAACTCGGCGACGCCGCGCTCGAGGCACTCGAGAAGGTCCGCAAGGACTTCCACGACACCATCGCCGCCGTCGATGCCAGCATCAAGAAGGACCCCACCATCCTGGCGGCGAAGACGAAGGAGGCAAACGAGGTGCTCGCCGACTACGGGCGCATTGTCGAGGACCGGATCAACCTGGCACTCCAGGCGGCCTGGAGCGCCTATCTGGCGCGCAAGAAGGATCTCAAGGACTTCCGTGTGAAGAGTGCCACGAAGATCGGACTGGGCAGCATCGGGGTCGGCGTGGCCGTGGCATCGGTGGGACCCAGCTTCGGAACGGGCTGGATGAACATCATCGCCGCCTGCAAGGGCATCGCGGAGGTCGGCAAGGCGATCAAGACCTGGGCCGAGGAAATCGACACCGTCTACACAAAGCTGGTGGACGACATCCTGCATGTCGACGACCTGAACAAGCAGCGCGACAAGGCGAAGGCAAAGGGCGAGGGCCAGAAGGCTTCGAAGGCAAGGCAGGTTGGCAAGGAGGTG
>CAWGZJ010000008.1:0-294693 GCA_963826975.1 uncultured Alphaproteobacteria bacterium
TGACGAAATCGCATGCTTCGCGCCCAGCGCCCTGGCCACCTGGGTCACGGCGTTACCCACCGAACCGCCAACGGCGGGTGCGAACACGGTTTTGCCAGGCACAAATCCTGCCGCGCGCAAGGTAATGAGCGCAGTCAGGTACGCGACCGGAACACCCGCGGCGGCATAATCAATATTGTCGGGTATCAGGCACAGATGCTCATTCTCACCGCGACAAATTCACTGAACGCGCCATTCTCGGAAACGCGTACGGCCCCGTGAACATAACTCGGGAACCATCCGGAAGCCGGTCGTCTCCGCTCGCCTCGACAACGCCCGCCCCTTCGTTGCCCAGCACGAGCGGCGCTTTTGCCCGCGGATGGCCTCCGGAAAGAATAGTGTGATCGAGCGGGTAACTCCGGGCTGCGGTGATTCGCACCAGGACGCGTCCATTCGACACCGTTGGCTCGGGGATATCCGCAAGGTTCAGATTCTGATAGCCGCCGAACCGCTCTGCCACAATCGCGCGCATCTTCCGATCCCTTCAGAGTTGCACCAACACAATCAGCTCGGAGCCGCTATGTGGGCTCTCTGCGCAAGGCCGCTGCCGAGTGAGACGTTTTCGCCGGCGATCTCGTACAGCATGACCACCAAATCTGCCGGGGCGATCTTGACGGCTGCTATGACCTTCTCGTTGAGGGACTTCAGGAGTGCTAACCTCGTCTCCTTCGGTCGGCCGGTTATCAACGTCAGTTCGAGCAAATCATGTCGTCCGAGTATTCCTGTCCAACAAACGACGGCGTGTGGCGATAGCGATCGCGTGGCAGGACATGATGAATTTGGAAGAAGTCGTCGGGCGGAATGTCGAGGACCTCAATGAGCGCGTCCTGAATTGCCTTCGACGAGTTGGTCGATCCGTGCGCTGTTGTCTGACCTTCGAGCAAGTGGACTTTGGCGAGCGGCATGACTCGGGATCCTTGTCAAAGTTTGAGCGTAGGGGGAGGCGGCCAGTCAGGCCTACCCGGTGGGCAGCGGTCTTGCTCCGTTAAAGGGAAATACCCGCTTTTTTGCGACCTGAGGAAAACATCGCCGGAATCTGATCACGTAGGCCGGAGGGCGTCGAGCTGATCGGCGAGCGAGCGGATAGCGGAAGGCGGCACCAAAGTCGCGATCCGCTCCTGCGCTGCGCGCCAGTGCGGCCGTGCCGCTTCGATCGCGCGCTCACCGGCGGCCGTGAGATGGGCGACACGCTCGCGCTGATCCACGTCGCCGGCCTTAATCCGAACCAAGCCGCGGCGTTCAAGGGGATCGAGGTTCCGACCCATGGTGGAGCGGTCGAGCGCGACCTCGGCGGCGAGGCGCTGACCGGCAGAGGCCCGAGGCGGCCAAGCACGACCAGGACGGAGAACTGCGTGATGCGTAGCCCCGAGGGTGCAAGAGCCGCATCATACATTGCGGTGACCGCGCGAGTGGCGCGGCGGAGAGTGCTGCATACACAGGGCGTCTCTATCGGCATAAAAGCGGGTATATGCCCGCGATCATTCGGAATGCAAGGCGGAGACGCCCGGCCTTCAACGCAACCCAGTTCTGTGTGGGAAGCCGGCCCGCAAACCGGAGGACCACAATCTTTTTGTACGTCCTTGCCGGCGACAGGAACCGATCCCACTGCGAGCCCTCACAGTGTTCCGGCGGGGCAACCTGCCCCATGTGTTGAGGCACCGTGGCAAGGTGCCGCCCGGCACACCGGGGCCAGTCCATCGGTTCGCAGCGTCCGCTTAGAGCGGCTGCTTGCACAGCGCGGCCAGTTCCGAAAGACGGACAGAACGAGGAGGGCTGTCCACCGATGGTGGACAGGAGGACCATGCCGGAGGAATGACTGCTTTGGGCGAGCAGCAACAATCGGCTGAACGACCATGGTGGGCGCACCCCGGCCACCACGGGAGCGGCTTGGCTTGGCCGAGGGACAACCCGCTTCGCGGGATTGGTGCGGGTTTTGATGACTGAGTAGTGGCCCACTGTTGCGTCTCGATTGAGCGCAATTCAAGGCGGACTGAGCATTTCGGCTTCTTTCAACCGAGAGGAGCCAACCGATGAACGAACCCAGTCCCGCAACCGCGATCAGCCCAGTGCACCAACGTTTGATCGGCGATATGAACGTGCGCCGGTTCTCGCGCAAGACGCAGCGCAACGACATTCGCGACGTCGGGCCGCGACGGTGCCGAACGCTATCGCACAATGACGCTCACCACCGATGAGTTCATCCGGCGTTTCCTGCTCAGTTCTGCCGAAGGGTTTTCATCGCATTCGGCACTATGGCTTACTCGCCAGCGCCACCCCCAAGGCCAATGTCGCCCGCGTCCGACAACTGCTCGCGGTGCCGCCGGCAGCAGAGCCAGATGAACCGGTCGAACTGACGGAGCCGCTTCCACCCTGTCCGTGCTGCGGCGGGCACATGGTCATCACCGAAACCTTCCAACGCTGGATGCAGCCGCGCGGGCCGCCAGCTTCCCCCGCATCAACCGGGATGATGACACCGTGACCCGGCACGGCTCCAACCTACACTGGGTCGCTGCCTTATCGCGTCGGCCATCGATACCCCATGCGGCCGGTGATGCGCTCGCGCTGTCAATCACGCCGATCATTTATCGATCATCCTTCGGATGACACCGTCCGTGATTCGTTGGTCAAGGAACGCTCACACGTCATCGCCGATTTGGCCCACACGCGGCATTGGAGCAGTGCCCTGTTTGGCTGGCAAAACTGCCGTAGCGAGGGTCCTGGGCAGCCGGGGGAACACCATGCCGGTAACCCTCACCACACGCAATTCCTCAAATCCCCATAAGCCTCGGGCCACACACCGCGGGTTCGTTCCTCGCGGACTTTCGTACGCCAAGCGGCGTCCGAAACTCTTCGCGGGAGACAGCTGGCAGCTCTGGAGCAAGCTGGGCCGGGAAGCTGCCGGTGACATCGTCTGAGCGGCTCGGCCGGATTCGACCCAAGTAGGCCGTTCCGGCTCGGGCCAGCCCGTCCGGAAAGCAGTCGTAGGAGAGGCTGGCCAGAATACAGTTCTGCGCCTCAGGTATGTCGTTCGCGAACGTTATCGCGACGCCTGAGAGCAGGCATCCCGCAGGTCCAAATCCCGCCCCCGCAACCAAATTAAACCTCTGAAACTCAACATGTTTCAGAGATTTTTTAATTCCAGAACCAAAACCCGAAGATCACAAGAACTACCACTTAGCTACCACCGCAAATCCGATTTGCAGCCGACGGTGACCGCCACGAGAACACTGAAAGCCCCCAGCAGGGGCAGCGGCTGCTTCCGCCGAAGGCTTTTGTGCTGAGCTGCGATAATAGCCCAGCGCAATGCTCGAAGTTCAACGCCCACCGCGTCTTCCACGTTTCAATGCGGTATTGGCCGCTCGCGGACAAATCCGTTTTCCGCAGCGTCGGGAACCAACCATGGCAGCCGCAATGTCGCGAGGAACAGCAGTACCGTCCGGAGCCAGAGCACGCCAAACGCTTCGGCGAACGCGTCTGACGTCACCGCTGGGCTTGGCGCTGCCGACAAGCGCCACCCAAGGAAGGTCGCGCAGAGCATAGCAGTCATCGTCGGCCCTCCAAGACGCTGCACAATGTTAAGAGAGGTGGTCGCCATCGGCAGGTCACGCTTTTCGAGCGAAGTATACGCGGCGGAGATGGAAGGGATTCCCGCTGCGCTCAGCCCTACGCCCCGCACGAAAAGAGTGTAGGCGAGCACCGCGACACTCAGTCCGTGACTGGCGAGCCAGACAAGTGGCAGCGTCCCCGCGAGTGCCAGAAATGCTCCTCCGGCGGATAGCTTTCGAATACCGAATCGCTGCGTAAGCGCTCCCATCCAGGGATAGGAACAGATCATTCCCACGCCAAGCGGGGCCAATAGCCAGCCGGTCGCACTTGGGGAGCGGCCACAGGCGCGGATCAGATAGATCGGAATCAGCATCTGACCCGCGAACAAGATTCCGTTCGACATGAATTGCGCGACGGTGGCGGCGGCGAAGGTCTTGCCCTTGAATAATTGAAGGTCGATCAGGGCTCGATCTCCTTTGCGAATTGCCACCGTGAAGAACATCGCAAGCAGGACAACGGAGAGAGCCACAGTTATTTGGCCGATGCGCTCGCCCATATGCTCCGATCCATACAGGAAGAGCACAAGGCCGGGAGAGAGCAGGGTAAACCCAACCAGATCCAGGTCCCGACGCTGCGTCTCCTCGCGGTCGTTTGGCAGAAAGAAAATGGCCAGTACGATCGTCAATACGCCGACCGGCAAGTTGATGAGAAAGAGCCAGCGCCAAGAGGCGAACTGCAGGATAGCGCCGGCAATCACGGGGCCGAGTAGCGGCCCCAGCATGATGGGCACAGCGGCATAGCCGATGACGCGCGCCATGTGTTTGCCGGCGGCGCGCGCCATCATCATCTGCACCATGGGGGCGAGCAATCCCCCGCTCATCCCCTGCAGGACACGGAAGGCGATGAGGGAGTTCGCTGACCAGGCCGCGCCGCACAGTGTGGACGACAGCGTGAAAGCCACGAAGCACCTCAGATAGAGCGCCTTCGCCCCGATGCGATCGACCAGCCAGCCGGTCAGCGGCAGCATCAGGGCCAGCGCGAGCAGATAGCCGCTGGTCACCCACTGGATCGCCGAGAGGCTGGCGTGCAGCTCCGTCCCGAGGCTCGAGAGCGACACGTTGACCATGGTCGTGCTCAGCTGCGCCATGAAGGCGCCGGCCACGGTGACCGCAGTTATCTTCCAGACGTCGGGACCGAGCCGGTCGGCTTCACCGCCGCCGCCCGGCGTCGAGCCGTCGTTACTGTTGTCGTGCGCCCTGGCCGTTATGTGGTCGACGGCCATCCCTCAAAGCTCGATCTCGTCGACCTTCGCCACCCGGCCGAGATGCGGGAAGATATGCTCGAAGGCGAAGGCGTGCATCTCGGCGGAGAGGCTCGTGGCGGCGTCTTCGGCCAGCACGACCGCATAGCCGTGCTCGTGCGCGGCGCGGGCGGTCGAACTCCACGCCCATGTTGGTGGCGACGCCGCCGATCACCACGGTGGTCACGCCGCGCCGGCGGAGCTGCAGGTCCAGATCTGTGCCGTAGAACGCGCCCCACTGCCGCTTGGTGACCTTCAGGTCGGAAGCTTCGGCGAGGCTGTC
Source organism: uncultured Alphaproteobacteria bacterium (assembly GCA_963826975.1). Classification (GTDB taxonomy): domain Bacteria; phylum Pseudomonadota; class Alphaproteobacteria; order Acetobacterales; family Acetobacteraceae; genus Palsa-883. The sequence goes on from CAWGZJ010000008.1 coordinate 5,169, forward strand.
CGCCAGTTCGGACCAGTCTTCCGCGAAGCCGCCGGGCGGCGCCTGCATCGGCCGTTCGACCGGCGATTTCAGGGCGTCGCTGAAGTCCGTGGCGAAGGCCACGTTGACCAGCACCACCGGGGCCTTGGCAACCCGAAAGCGCCGGGCCAGTTCCTTCCCCTTGGCGAGCACGGTTTCGAAGGAATAGGGCGCGAGCTGATAGGCGGCGATCCCCTTTTGCAGGTCGATGAGAATCAGTGCTGTGCTGGCGGTGGGCAAGGTGATCATTGGGGTGTCCTTTTGGCCAGTGGGGCGTCCATCTCCACAGTTGCTTGTGGCGAAAGGAATCGCTATTAACTTGAGGGATCGCTCAAGCAGCATATCTATTTGAGGATAGGCTCAACTTTGTCAAGCCGAAATCGTGCGCCGCTGGAACCACAGCGCGACGTCGGCCGCCAGCGTGTCGCCGAACTGCTTCAGGCTGCCGCCGCCGTGATCCAGGAGCGGGGGTTCGAGGCGGCGACGATGGCGGAGATCGCCGCGCAGGCCGATGCGAAGATCGGCTCGCTCTACCGCTTCTTTCCCAACAAGGATGCCGTGGCCGAGGCGCTAATGCGCCGATACGCCGAGACTCTGCAGGCGGAGTACGACGCGATCCACGCGCACGCCGCCGACGCTACGCCGCAAGAACTCGCCGATATCCTTATCGATCTCCTGGTGAAGCTGTATCCGCAGGCGCGGGCGCTCACCGCTTTTTTGGACTCCCGCACCGACTGGACGGAAGTCCGCCGGCGGTTCCGCACCCAGACCTTGGCCGGGATCAAGACGGCGTTGATACTTTGCGCGCCCGATCTCGATGACAAAGAGGCCGAAGATGTCGCCGCCGTGGTGCTCAACAACATGAAGACCATGGTGGGCATGACCGTGAAGGATGCGCCGACGACCCCCGGCGCACCTGACCAATTGCGGCTGATGAACCGGCTCTATCTGGCGGCAGTGCTCCGGCTCGGTCGGCTGACCGCGCAATAGCGGACAAGCTGAAGGGACGGGCGCGAGCCGCAATGAATTCATCATCGACGAAGACGTCCCTGATAAAGCGGGCATCGCCGCGGTTGGCGCTGCGCCTGTTGCAGCTCATTGAAGAGCCGCGCTGCCGACGACAAGTGAACGTCCGCAGTTACTGACTCTCGCTTCTCCAAAATCAAAATCTGACCGTTTTGACGGTAGTTTTTGCGGGTGCATCATTGCGCTGGATGTGGTTTCAAGCGAAGGCCGACCCGCTCTGCATCCCGATAGATGCTGAAACCACGAAAAAAATTTCCGGCCAGATTTCCCAGCAAAATCAAAAGTGTAAGATTTTGACGTAATCGTTGTCGGTGTTTGGCGGGTGAGCGGGACAATTTGACAGCCAATTCAAATGGTTAGATGCTGTTTGAGTAACAGGGGCAAAACCCCGGGCGCGGATGCATTTTTCGTTTGCGTCGGCTCGGAGCGTCAGATTCAAGCTATGTGTGAGCCCGCCGGTTGACCTTGATGGCCTGTCGTCCAGCCAGCTTGCGGGAACTGGTAGTCGCGCCTGTTGGCGAAGCTGTGCCGAACTGGAGCGGACAAATGCGGAGCTGCGTGAGGAGATCGCGCGGCTGAAGGGACTGAAGGGCCGCCCGGACATCAAACCTAGCGGCATGGACAAGGCCACCGAACCGGCAAGCCCGGCAGGCAAGGAAGCGTCGCGGCCGCGGCAAGGTCCGCCCTCGGGTCAGCGTCGAGGATCGGGTGATGAAGGCCGCGGCCCCGGCAGGATCGCGCTTCAAGGGTTACGAGACCTATCTGGTGCAGGAACTTGTGCTGTCGGTGCATGCGGTCCGCTACCGGCGCGAACGCTGGGTGACGCCGGACGGCCAGACCATCGTCGCGCCGCTGCCCGAGGGGACCAAGGGGCACTTCGGCCCTGACCTGCGCCGCTTCGTGTTGATGCAGTATCACCAGGGTCAAACCACATTGCCCCGTCTGACGGCGCTGTTGCAGTCGGTCGGTGTGTCGATCTCCGAGCGCGAGGTCCAGCGGCTGCTGACCGAGAAGCATGATGGCTTCCTCGACGAAGCCCGCGATGTGCTGCGTGCGGGATTGGAGACATCGTCTTGGGTGTCGGTTGATGACACCGGCGCACGGCATAAAGCGAAGAACGGCTTTTGCACGCAGATCGGCAATGACCGCTTCACCTGGTTCGGCACGCGGTCATCGAAGAGCCGGCTGAACTTCCTCGACCTGCTGCGCGCCGGCCATACCGACTTCGTGTTGAATGACGCGGCGTTCGACTATATGCGCGGCCGCGGACTGGCCGCCGCCTTGATCGCCCGACTGGCCGAAGCAGCCGGAGACGCACTTCGCTGATCAGGCGGCGTGGTCAGGCGCATCTCGACCGGCTTGCGATCGCCTCACCGTCCTGACCGATTGGCAGTCATCCAGGACCCAGTGCAGATCGCCACCGAGGGGGCCCAATGGGGCAGCATCCACGCGCATGGCTTCCTGCAGCGATGCCGTGGTGCTGAGCGATGACGCCGGGCAATTCGCCGTGGGCCGGCACGCGCTGTGCTGGGTCCATGCCGAACGGCTGGTGCACAAGCTGGACACCTTCACCGAGCCGCAGCGTGCCGCTCAACAACACATGCGCAAGCTGATCTGGAACTTCTATGCCGATCTCAAGGCTCTACCAAGCCAACCCAGGCAACAGCCGTCGTCTCGCGCTGCGGGCGCGGTTCGATCGCATCTTCCGCCGCCGCACCGGCTTCATCACGCTGGATCGTTTGCTGGCACGCCTGCATGCCAACAAGGCCGAGTTGCTGATGGTGCTGGACCGGCCAGACACGCCGCTACATACCAACGGCTCCGAGAACGATATCCGCTGCCAGGTCACGCGCCGCAAGGTCAGCGCCGGAACACGCAGCGACAATGGCCGCGACTGCCGCGATGCCTTCCTCGGCCTCGCCAAGACCTGCGCAAAGCTCGGCGTGGCATTCTGGGATTATCTCGGCAGTCGGCTCCAAATTCCCGGTCAGTGCATCGTTCCGTACCCTGCCAGGTCTCGTCCGCTGCCGCGGCCAGCCAGCCTGATAGCACCGGCTGCCCGGGGTTTCGCCGATATTACCTGTTTGAGTAACAGGGGCAAAACCCCGGGCGCGGACGCATTATTTGCTTGTGCCGACGCGTCGATGTCGGATTCAAGCTATGCGTGAGCCCTCGGTCTAACCTTGACGACCTTTCGTCTGCCCAGCTGCGTGAGTTGGTAGCCGGTCTGTTCGCGAAGCTTGCCGAACTGGAGCGGACAAATGCCGCGCTACGCGAAGAGATCGCGCGGCTGAAGGGACTGAAGGGCCGACCGGACATCAAACCTAGCGGCATGGATAAAGCCAGCGAACCGGCGAAGCCCGACCGGCTGGAGAAGCGGCGGGGCCGCGGCAAGGTCAGGCCTCGGGTCATCGTCGAGGATCATGTGCTGAAGGCGAGCGTCCCAGCGGGATCGCGCTTCAAGGGTTACGAGACGTATCTGGTTCAAGAACTTGTGCTGTCGGTGCATGCGATCCGCTACCGGCGTGAACGCTGGGTGACGCCGGACGGCCAGACAATCGTTGCGTCGCTGCCCGCGGGGATCCAGGGACATTTCGGCCCGGACCTGCGCCGCTTCGTGTTGATGCAATATCACCAAGGCCAATCCACGTTGCCGCGTCTGACTGCCTTGTTGCAATCGGTGGGCCTGTCGATCTCCAAGCGCGAGGTCCAACGGCTGTTGACCGAGAAGCAGGATGGCTTCTTCGACGAAGCCAGAGACATTCTTCGAGCGGGATTGCAGACCTCGCCTTGGATATCGGTGGATGACACCGGCGCACGGCACAAAGCAGCGAATGGCTTCTGCACGCAGATCGGCAATGACCGATTCACCTGGTTCGGCACACGGTCATCGAAGAGCCGGCTGAACTTCCTCGATCTGCTGCGTGCCGGCCATACCGACTTCGTGTTGAATGACGCGGCGTTCGAATACATGCGCGAGCGCGCTCTGTCCGCGCCTTTGATCGGCTGTCTGGCGGCGCAGCCGGAAACGATCTTCGCCGATCAGGCCGCCTGGTCGGCTCACCTCGACCGGCTCGGTTTCACCGTCCTGACCACCACACCCGACCCGGTACTGATCGCCACCGAGGGCGCCCAATGGGGCAGCGTCCACGCCCACCGCTTCCTGTGCGATGCCGTCGTACTGAGCGATGACGCCGGACAGTTCGCCGTCGGTCGGCATGCCCTGTGCTGGGTTCATGCCGAACGGCTGGTGCATAAGCTGGACACCTTCACGGATCTGCATCGTCTCGCTCAACAGCGGATGCGCGAGCTGATCTGGAATTTTTACGCCGATCTAAAGGTCTACCGGGCCAGCCCAAGCATCGGCCGGCGTCTCGCTCTACGCGCGCGGTTCGATCGAGTCTTCCGCCACCGCACCGGCTTCGTTACGCTGGATCGACTGCTCGCGCGGCTGCATGCCAACAAGGCCGAGTTGCTGATGGTGCTCGAGCGGCCAGCAACGCCACTGCACACCAACGGCTCCGAGAACGACATCCGTTGCCAGGTGACCCGCCGCAAGGTCAGCGCCGGAACTCGAAGCGACGTCGGCCGCGATTGCCGCGATGCCTTCCTCGGTCTCGCCAAGACCTGCGCCAAGCACGGCGTGGCGTTCTGGGATTATCTCGGCAGCCGGCTTAGCGTCCCCGGTCAGCCGGTCATTCCGCCCCTGCCGGGCCTCGTCCGTTGCCGTGGGCAGCCCGCCTGATGCAGGCCGCGCCCGGGGTTTTGCCCCTGTTACCTGTTTGAACAATCGAGTGGGAGTGAGGGGGAGTACCGTGGAGTAGTATCGGATAGCTGAGGACACTCGAGCGGATCCTAGGCCATCGATGGCAGTCGATAGTTTCTAAGCGACCCGCAGATCTGCCGCTCTGTCGGGCGTCTCCCCGCTCTTCGAACGGCGCCCATACGCCGATTACTGCTCCTTCTTGAACAAATCCTGGAAGATGAGCTGGCCCCAAGTGCGGCCGCGCGCGTGCACCAACGCGCCACCCTCGTTGAGCTTTCCCAGCTTGACGGGCGCGAACCCGAGTTGTTTGGCCAAGGCCGCCACGGGAGCGGTCGCGTCCTCGTCGTCGCTCGACAGAAAGATGACCCGGTGGCCGCCCTCGACGATCGGATCGGCAGCCAGAGTGGCCGCAATCAGGTGATTGAAACCTTTCACGAGCTTGGCGCCGGTGAACGCCTTCGCGACGAAGGCGGAGGACGGGAGGCCGTCCAGCTCCTCAAGGGGAACTAACGCGTTCATCGCATCGATGACCGTCTTGCCTTTCCAGCTCGGCAGGGCCTTCGCAACCTCGCGATGCTCCCCGAACGGGACCGCCAAGATGATCGTGTCGGCCTCGAGTGCATCCCGCAGCGACTTGGCGACGACCGTGGGTCCAATTGCCCGAGCCTGCGGCGCCAACGCCTCGGGCGGCCGGCGGCTCGCGACGGTCACGTCGATGTTTTTACGGGCGAAGGCGTGGGCGAGGGCCTGGCCTATCTTACCGAATCCTATAATCGCATAGCTCATAACGCTTCTCCGATCCGTGTTGATATTGATTCCCCGGCCTTTCAGATGGCCGAGAAGCCGCCGTCGACAGACAACTCCACCCCATTCACAAAGCTCGAATCGTCTGAAGCAAGAAACAGCGCGACCGCCGCAATTTCCTCAGGACGACCCATCTTTCCCCGCGGGATCAGGGATTCGAACATCCGCTTCGCTTCCTCGGTGAGAACTTGGTCCTGCATCGGTGTGGCGATCGGCCCCGGGCTCAGCACGTTCACGCGGATATTCCTGTCCTTCAGTTCGTTGAGCCAAGTGCGTGCGAATGAGCGCAACGCCGCCTTGCTCGCCGCATACACGCCGTAACCAGGAAAACCTTTCACCGAAGCAACTGACCCGGTCATGAAGATGGATCCGCCATCGTTGAACAGCGGCAACGCCTTCTGAACCGTAAACAGCGTGCCGCGCGTATTCAGGCCGAAGGTCGCATCGAAATGCTGCTCGGTAATCTCGCCCAGTGGGACGGCTTCGCCCGTGCCGGCGCTCGCGTACAGGACGTCGATCTTGCCCTTTTCCCGCTTGACTGTGTCGAACAGACGGTCGAGGTCGTCGAGATTGGCCGCGTCGCCGCGCACGCCGGTCACATTCCGGCCAATCAGCCTGACGGCCTCGTCGAGCGCCTCCTGCCTTCGGCCCGTGATGAAGACATAGGCGCCTTCTTCAACGAACCGCTTGGCGCCCGCCAGCGCCATGCCGCTCGATCCACCCGTGATGACTGCAATCTTACCCTCAAGCTTTCCCATGACTTCTCCTTTTAGGCTCCGTCTTTGGTCGTTCGGGGAGGCCCCCCGAGAACCTCGAGATGGGTCCGCCGGTGTCAGGCGTTGAGTGTGGAAGCGCGCACATCGGTGGTGCGAAATCGATCCGGCTGGACGACCGACGCCAGCCGCGACGATCGGTGTCCGCCGTTCGGAGTTGGGCGCTTGTCGGCATGGGCTATGATAATCGCCCCGCGCCACCCACATACGAGATGCTGTTCGATGTGTTGGACACGGGCTTTGGAAGGCGCACCCCCCGGTGCCGGATTGCACCATGATTGACTGGGATGACGTTCGCTACTTTCTTGCCGTCGCACGCGGAGGCTCGGTGCGGGCTGCCGCCGCGCACCTCGGGGTGAATCATTCAACCGCGCTGCGACGCATCGCCCAGCTCGAGGAACGTCTTGGGGCGCACATGTTCGAAAAGCTGCCTTCGGGCTACCGCCTGACGGCTGCGGGGGAGGAGGTTCTCGAGCTCGCGGACCGGATGGAAGCGTCGTCGCACCAGCTGGAGACGCGCGTCTTCGGTCGCGACCAGAGCGTGCGCGGGCTTCTGCGCGTGACACTGGCACCGACCCTCGCGACACACCTGCTCATGCCGGACTTCGCCGATTTCGCGCGTCTCCATCCGGACATCGAGATGGAAATCTTGTCGTCCGGCGAGCTGGCAAATCTGACCAACCGAGAGGCCGACGTCGCGATCCGCGTCGTCTACGACCGCAAAACCCTGCCGCTCAATCTTCACGGCCTGAAGGGACCGGAGCTGTTCGGAGGCGTCTACATGTCCCGCGATCGACTAGCCGCGTGGCGTGGGGGCGCGCCTGATCCCATCCGGTGGATCGTCATAAGCAGTCATGGAATCCCGGATTGGGCCCGCGAGGTCCGCACCACGGGGGTTCCGTTCAGGACCACGGACGGCGAGGCGCAGATCGTTGCTGTACGGCAAGGGCTCGGGATGACGGCACTGCCGTGCTTCGTCGGAGATGCCGACCCCCTGCTGGTGAGGGTGCCGGGCACCGGCCTACGCATATTCGGAACGCTCTGGCTCCTCACACAGGGCGAGACACGCAAGACGAAGCGCGTGCGGCTCTTCACCGAGTTCGTATCCCGCAGGCTCGCCGCGTACGCGCCGCTTCTCGCGGGACTGTCCGTATCGCGCGACTGACGCGCGGCAGGTCGCCGGCGACGCTTGCCGCAATCCGGTCGGAAGCCGAGCTGCGATCGCTCCAAGCGACATCGCGGTCAATCCCTCGCGCTGCTGACGGTAGTCTTCGGCTATGTCGGCGGTGCGGCGTTGCCAGTGGAACTCGAGAAAAGTGGACCGATCGATATTGATAGTCGCTGAAAGCGCAGATTTTCTGGAGCGATCAAATTCCTCTTTGAATTCAAAAGCCATGCGCATCTGACGGTTCGGGCGACGGGAGTTTTCAAGGCGGAGGAATTTTTTGCAACGACAAATCAACTCATTAGGCACGATGCGAACAATCGAGTGGGAGTGAGGGGGTAGTAGAAACAGCGGCTATCGAAAGTATTAGAATTCTTAAACGTAATGTACTTGCTAGATAGATACCGGTAATCACCCTAATACTATATCAATACTGGTACACGTCATTCGGCGGGACATGTCGCCGGCTGGCGATGCGGCGGTTTCCCAATCTCTGGCCCGTCGGGCGTCCTGGCGCGCTGATGGCCGCGATTTCTGCTCGCGTCGCAGCCACTGATCCGAAGCCTATCGGACTGCCGGTGTGCGTAGTTTCCGAGCCTATCGTAGGCCCCGTTCCGAGCGCCAGAAGTATCCTATCGGCTGAGGTCAGAATGAGCGCGAAGCAGAACAAAATTACCTATGACGTTGTCATCTTGGGCGCTGGCTACGCCGGGCTCATCGCTGCGCTGAGGCTTGGTCGACGCAAATGGGGATTGCGCATCGCCCTCGTAAATGTTCGCGACCAGTTCCTGGAACGCGTAAGGCTGCAGGAGAGCGTCGCGGCCGCGGTCACGCCACGCATCCCGTCGATTTCGGCATTCCTCGCCGGAACCACTATCGAATTCATCAGCGGCAGTGTGAAGTCGCTCGATGCAGACCAACGGCGCATTCGGATCACGACCGACACTGAAGAGCGGGAAATTGCATTTGATCAGGCCGTCTACGCGCTAGGTTCGAACATCGACGTGGACGTCGTTCCGGGCGTCGCTGAGCACGCCTATCGGCTCGATCCCGGCGACGGTCCGCGTTCCGCTGCGGCGCTGCGGTCGAGGCTGCATCAATGCTCGGATCGGCCGGCGCGCGTCATCGCGGTCGGCGGCGGTCCGACAGCGATCGAAGCAGCGGGCGAAATCAAGACCACCTGGCCGGGTGCCGAGGTGACCATGGTCAGCCAACGATGCGGAGACTTCGCGGGGGCGCCCGTAGAAAAGGCCGTGCGCGCCGAGCTCGGACGCTTAGGCGTAATACTGATTGACGGGGAGAGCATCGGCGTAGTCCGTCCGAGCGAGGTCATAACCAAAACAGGCCGATCCATCGCCTGTGACATCTGCGTATGGTCGGGCGGAATGCGCTCTTCGCCGATCGCCCGTGCCGCTGGCCTGGCGACGGACACTGAGGGCCGGGTCTGGGTCGATCCCAACCTGCGGTCTATCTCGCACGCGCATATCCTGGCAGTCGGTGATTCGGCCCATCCCATCGCTCCGACCGGCGCGCCCTACCGAAAGTCGGCCCTCGCTGCAGGGGCATCGGGGGCGCATGCCGCTCGTGTCATTGTGGCGCAAAGGGCTAATCTGCCGCTCGAGCCATTTAGTTTCTCGACCCTCGCCCAGGCCGTCGCGATCGGTCGCATGGGCGTAATCTATCTCCTTGATCGTAACGACCTACAGATTGGATACATCGTCAAAGGTCGAACAGCACGCCGACTCCGTGACTTCTTCTTGTTGGTGGTTATCTATGGGTTCAAGCTTGAGCGGAGATTTTCGGGATCCTTCTTCTTGCCAGGGCGTCGTCGCGTGTCATGGCGCCAGGCGAACGACGCGATGGAAAAATTCCAGACGGCACCAAAGCCCGAGACGGCGCAACAGCCCCAGATTGCTGTTTACGTTGAAAGAGCATCCGATGCGGCTGAGATCGAGCGGCATGGCACCGCGCTGCTCAGTCAGTGAGCATCTCGATGTCACCGCTACCGCAGTCGGCCGATGTCCTCGTTGTTGGCGGTGGTCCCGCCGGATTGTCGCTGGGCGGCGAACTAAAGCGGCTGGGCGTCTCGGCCTTGGTCATTGACCAGCAACTCGAGGGCGAAAACACCTCGCGCGCCGCCGTGATCCACGCCCGCACCTTGGAGGTGCTGGAGCCGCTTGGCGCCACGGCTGAGCTGATCGCGCGCGGCCTGAAGGTGGCGGTGTTTCGCGTGCGGGACCGGGACAAGGTCCTGCTGACCATCCCCTTCGACGGCCTCGCCACGCCGTTCCCGTTTACCCTCATGTGTCCGCAAAATCAGACGGAGGCCGTCCTGATCGAGCGGCTGCGCGCGCTCGGGGGCGAAGTCATACGGCCGGCGCGGTTGCTGTCCGTCCAGTCCACCGAAAGCGGCGTGGAGGCGATCGTCGACTGTGCGGGAGAACATAAGACCGTCGCCGCCCGCTGGGTCGTGGGTTGTGACGGCGCACACAGCGTTGTCCGTGACCAGGCCGGCATCGCTTTCGAGGGAGCGACCTATCCTCAGGATTTTATCCTGGCGGACGTTCGCATGGACTGGAGTCTCCGCCAGGACCGAGGTCAACCTGTTCTTTTCGCCGGACGGTCTCGTAGTGGTCGCGCCGCTGCCCGGCGGGGACTTCCGCGTCGTGGCCTCGGTGGACGCCGCCCCGGAGTATCCGTCCGTCGCCGATGTCCAGGTCTTGCTCGACAGCCGCGGCCCGCAGGCTGAAACCGCGCGCGTCACCGAGGTGGTCTGGAGCTCGCGCTTCCGCGTTCACCACCGCGTCGCGCAGTCGCCCCGCAAAGGGGCCTATCTGCTGTGCGGCGACGCGGCTCACGTCCATAGTCCCGCTGGCGGCCAAGGGATGAATACAGGGATTCAAGACGCGATATCCCTGGCCGGCGAGTTGCAGACGGTCCTGCGTTCGGGCGACGCTGCAGGTCTCGACAGATGGGCAGCGACCCGGCACGCCATCGCCGAGAAGGTGGTTGGCTTGACCGACCGAATGACCAGAGCGGCTACAATGCATCCGGGTCCAGGCCGCAGTCTCCGGAATGCGGCGCTTGCCTTTGTCAGCCACATCCCGTGGGCGCCTGAGGCGATCGCGCGCAGTCTGGCTGAACTCGACAATCGCTAATCGGTCTGGAAACGCTCCGCGCGGTCACCTCGACTGACGGCATGACCGCCGATTGCTAGCCCCGGCGAAACAGTCTGCACCCGCTTGTGGTGACGCTGACGGTATTTTTCAGGCAAGATCGACCATGCCACGTGCGTGGAGGATTCCATAAATCGACCAATCGATCTCGATAGTCGGTGAAAGCAAGAAACTTTCGGATCGGTCGAATTCCTCTTTAAAATCAAGAGTGGAAATTTTTGACGGTGTGTTTTGAGGGCGTTTGACCACCGATCGAAAACTCTTCTGCTTCTATTTCAATGCCTTACAGTGATACGGAACAATCGAGTGGGAGCGACGGGGAGTAACGTTGGATACCCCGGGATATTGCGGTGTATGAACGGCGGATGTTTATTATCGATCGTCTTCGATAGATGCGGCGACTTGAAATCTTGATCAGACGAGCCCGGTTTATCGACCCAGCAACATCGCCACGCGCGATGCGAGAAGCTTAACAACGAATCCTGGGGGATAGCCCCGGTAGCTCGGCACGTCGTCAGGAAGTACAACGCCATTTGGTTTGAACTTCGTGCAAATCCGCAGCTGCAATGGCGGGAGTTCTCCGTGAAATCGCGCTCTGTATGCCGAAACCCAGTGTGGACCTCTATCGAAGTTCATGAACACCGCCGAATTGCAGCACGCGGCGACAACCCTATTTGTGACCGAAGTTTCCTTAAGCTTATAGCTCCTCAGCAATTCAACTCCTTTGGAGCACTCGATGCGGTCTTTTCGATAGAGAATGTATGCGGTGCCACCATTGGGATCGCGTACGGCGCCAGCATTCGGCAAAGATTCGATCTGATCAGCTCCCTTCCGGCAGTCTTCGCAATAGCAGACATTGCTCACGATCGGCCTGCCGAACGCTTTGAGTTCGACGCCACCGCAAGAGCATGTTACGGTCATGATGGGTGAGCGTGTCATCTGCTGGTGATCACCATGCGATTGCCCTCGCTGTCCCGAAACTCCGTGATTGTGCACCCCGGTTACCATGGCGCTGGTTCCGGTTCCGCTATGATCTCGACGCCTCGCGATTTGAGTCTCTGGACGGCGACATCGATGTCGTTGTCACCCAGCATAAGGTCGGGCCCCTCAGGTGGCGCTTCGTCCTTGCGCCTTACGAAGTGGAGGGCGGTATCGGCGCCTGGAAATCCGAGTTCGATCCATCGCCATCCATCATTGCTCATGGGCTGATCCGCGACGACGCGGCAATCCAAATGATCGATGTAGAAGGCCTTCCCGCGTTCCTGGTCGAACATCGGAAGCTCCGCGAACTGGATGTGCATCATCGACTCTGCCATTGCATCTCGGCTCAAATCACACTAGACCGTCCAGTACTACGAGTCAATCGGCAACGGACACGCCAGGGGCATGACCACGACGCCTTCAGCAGGTGTTTCAGAAGAGCTCGAACAGCAGGGCCGGTCGGCGCAAAAGCGACGGGCCATCCTCGATGCGGCCACAGAGGTGTTTCTGCAAAAGGGCTATCTGGCCACCAATATGGATGAGATCGCGGCGCTTGCGGCGGTGTCGAAACAGACCGTCTACAAGAATTTTCCAGGCAAGGAGACGCTGTTCGTGGAGATCGTGAGCAGCGTGACCAATCGAGCCAGCCAAAGGGTCCACAGTGAGATGCCGGACCTCGCCGAGGGCGAAGACATTGCCGATTATCTTGGGCGCTATGCGTACCGACAGCTCATCATCGTGCTTACGCCGCGCGTGATGCAACTGCGTCGCCTGGTGATTGGCGAGGTCGGTCGCTTCCCTGAACTGGCGAGGGCTCTCTTCGATGGCGGACCCAGGCGCGCAATGGCGGCGTTGGCAGTGTTGTTCGAGCGCTTGGCCGATCGCGGCCTACTTGCGATCGATGATCCAGCTGCCGCCGCTTCCCAGTTCAATTGGTTGATTATGGGCGAGCCATTGAACAGGGCCATGCTGTTGGGTGACGAGGCGATCCCGAAACCGGCGGAGCTTCGACGTCATGCCGCAGCCGGCGTGCGTGTATTCCTCGCGTCATACGGCAAGAGAGGCACGCCGCGACGGTGAGCGGATGCGGTCGCAGTCAGACGGACCGCTCGGCCTTGGTTGACGGTCTTTTTCCGGCGCTAAGCGGGTCGCGGTTCGTTGCGCCGGCTATCGAAAACCGACCGATCGATCCCGATAGTCGCCGAAACCGAGCAGATTCCGAATCGTGGAAATTCCCCTTTGAATTCAAGAGCGCATATTTTTGACGGTTCGGGGAGGCGGTTCTTCATTGTGCGCGGAACAATTTTCTCTGTTAGATCAGCGCGCTACCGTGCTCCAAGACAATCGAATGGGGGTAGGGGGCTGAGCCTCGGGTTGGTCTTGGTCCGGCGTAAGTCTACCTCACTTGGCACGGCTGACAGGTCGCGAGGCGAACGAAAACTGCCTCACCGTGGCCTCTTATAGCGCCACAGTTATCAGAAAGAGATGGCCAGAGGGCTATGGGATACTCAAGCCTTGCTTGCGGACAAACCGATCTTTGGCCAGCTGCGAGAGAGAGCAGGATCTATCGATAGTCTGGCGGCTTGGCAGATAGGGTATGACCTGGAAATTCCAGAAGGCGCTCGGGTTCCTTGCCAACGAGTTCGGCAAAGTCTCCCGAAACATAGCTGTGGCGTCCGTCAGCAATCGATGAGCACAAGGCGGAAAAGGCGTGAGACCATGGATCGTTCAGGCGTACCCATGCCCGTACCAGGTAGTCGCCGATATCGGTGTCTCGATATTGTATCGGCTGGCCCGCAAGCTTGCCGAATGTAGTGACACTCTCATCGAGGGTCAGTGCCCGATGTCCTGTTATGACGCATCTGAGCTAATGTTCCCCCGGCTGTGATGCTATGGCAGCGATGGCAGCCGCAACACCGTCCCGCGAGATCGGCGCCATACAGCCCCGCCCGGTGGGCAGCAAAACTTCTTCGGATTCAGGGCTGGGCGTAAGCCAATGCTTGAGGATGAAATCTGAGTATAAGCCGCACCTAACAATGGTGGTGGGAATGCAGCGGTCTTCCAAGCGATCGGCTTCGCGGTAAACCGGCGCATCGTAGAATGGCGACCTTGCTTCGACATCAACGATGCTCGTGAAGGTAACGTGGCGGAGGCTGGCGGCTGTAGCCGCCGATATGATGTTCGCGTGATGCCGCATGACTGCGCGTGCGTCACCGTCGCTTGAGATCAGGATCATTTGATCGGCGCCGGCGAGTGCGCTCCTCGATGCGGAGATGTCCATAATCCGCGACACGCAACGTGACCTGAAGTGGCAATCGCTCGCCTGCGGCGCCCGCATCGCGGGCCGTTGCGGCGACCTGCAGGCCTTCCGACAGCCACCCGCGAACGACTGCGCCTCCGACATATCCGACGGCGCCAGTGGCAAGGATCAATCTGGGCCTCCGTTTCTCCCTCTTAACTCATATATCTGACCGGTTATATGTTGCATCAATAGCCAACGGGTTATCAATCGCGATGCCACAGCCGCACGGTATCCTTTTCAGAACGCTCGCCGATCCGACGCGACGGGCCATCTTCGAGCGGCTGTGTCGCGACGGAGACCAGACGGTCGGGGCCTTGACGGCTCAGGCCGGGGTCTCGCAACCGGCCGTCTCAAAGCATCTCGGGGTCCTAAAGCAGGCCGGGCTGGTGCGCGACCGCCACGAAGGTCGCCAGACGCACTATAGCGCGCAGCTCGGCGCCTTGGCACCGCTGATCGACTGGACAAACCAAATGGCCGGCTTCTGGCAAATCCGGTTCGACCAACTTGAAGATCTACTCAAAAGGATGGATCAATGACCAATACTGCGACCGAAACGCTCTCCGTCGTTGCCAAAAGGACATCCAAGAGGTCGGCAAAGGTCGCAAAGAAGCAAGCCAGCCAATTGCCCGGCGAACGAATGTGAGTGGCGGGCGAACGACCACAGCCATGAAGAAAAGGGGGAGCGGCTCGACGGACGGAAAAGGCGGAGACTCTCCCTCTCAGCTGATAGATGCGAGAATCAAGGAGCTGGGTGATTGGCGGGGCGAGACGCTCGCTCGGGTCCGAATTCTCATCAAGCAGGCCGACCCCGAAGTAGTCGAGGAGTGGAAGTGGAGAGGAGTTCCGGTTTGGTCGCACGCCGGAATAATCTGCACCGGTGAGACGTACAAGAATGGCATGAAGATGACCTTCGCCAAGGGCGCCTCGGTGGAGGACCCTTCAGGCCTCTTCAACTCCAGCCTCGAAGGCAACACCAGGCGTGCCATCGATTTCCATGAGGGCGACAAGATTGATGAAAAGGCTTTGCAGGCGCTCATTCGTGCCGCCGTCGCACTGAACACGTCGGTGCGAGCTGCCGCTGGCCCCATCCGCTCTCAGAAGCGGCCAAAGAGCGCTTGAGGAGCGGGTCATTTGGCCGGTTTCACGAGCCGGTTCGACCACCTCGAAGATCTACTCAAAAGGATGGACCAATGACCGATACTGCGACCGAAACGCTCTCCGTCGTTGTCGAACGGGAGATGCCTTTTCCGCCGGAAAAGATCTGGCGCGCGCTCACGCAACCACACCTGATCGAAGAGTGGCTCATGAAGAACGATTTCAAGCCTGTCGTCGGCCACAGTTTCAATCTTCGCGCGGACTGGGGCGCTGTTGACTGCCAGGTCCAGACAGTCGACCCGAACAAATCGCTGTCTTACACGTGGGGTGCCTATGGTCTCGGGAGTGTCGTCACCTGGACTCTCACCCCTACGAGCACGGGGACCCACCTGCGCATGGAGCAGTCGGGCTTCCGGCCGGATCAGCAGCAGGCCTACCAGGGCGCCAAGGGCGGGTGGCCGAGGTTCTTCGCGGCCCTGGAGCAGGTATTGGCGCGGATAGACTGAACCTCTTCGGAACAAGTCGGAACTGGGCAGCTCGGCGTTGAAAGCCAGAAACATCGCCTATTGGATCTCTACGATCGTCTTCGCCTTCCGCATCCCGAGCGGGCGCGCGGCTGAGACGGTGCATTACCAAGCCAATGCCGAAGGCATCACCGTGCGCCTGGGATAGCCAGATCGACGATGAGATCGAAGCCTGGGAGGAGTCGCTGGACGGCTCCTCCTATCGGCGTCCGAGCCGCCGACAGCGCTTCTAATGTGCGACAGTCTCCTTTGATTGAGTTGACGAGGTGTGCTGACGTCCAACTCCCGACGAATTCGACCAATCGATAGCGATGGCTGTCAAAACCGCTGTCGGCTCGAATCGAGCACATTTCCCTTTGAAATCAAAAGCGAAGGAAACTGACGGACTGACCGTACCCCGGGTCAAGCGCCCGAGGACAAGCTCCGGCCGGTACCCACGACGTGTCTTCGTCGCAACAAAGAAAATCGTGGATACCGGCATTCTCCAGCACGACCAGGGGCACCATCGGTGGGTCAATCTTCACGGCCGTTGGTATTACGCGGTTGCGCCCGGTCTTGCCGCGACGGCGTCGTACCAGCGCCTGAACGCACCACTTTCGGCTGGGATCGGCATGTTGAGTGCGCGGGTCGCGAAATCGACCGTCACCAAGGTGGTGATGTCGGCCGCGGAGAAATTCTCGCCCGCGATGAAGGGAACTTCCGCCAGCCTCGCATCCATGTCGCTGTAGAAGTTTGCGACCCGGCGCTTGCTGCGCTCGACCAGTTCCGGGATCTGCGCGTAGTCGTGCGGCCCCGCGATCGCGCGCCCCGCCAATCTCGGCGCGGCGTTGCGCACGCCTTCCATCACGGCGGCGAAACCTTCCAACTCGGCCCGCCGTTCCCACATCGTCACCAGGGCTTTGTCCTTCGGTGTCGTGCCGAGCAACGGCGTCGCGGGATAGGCCTCCTCCAGGTAACGGCAAATGGCCAGGACCTCGCCGATCGCAGTGCCGTCTTCGAGCACGAGAGTCGGAACGACACGGCGCGGGTTGATCGTGCGATAGACATCGCCATGCTGCTCTCCAGTCCCAAGATCGACGGAGACGAGCGGCACGGAAATAGCCTTCTCGGCGAGGAACATCCGCACGCGTCTGGAATTCGGGGACGCTGGCGCGTGATACAGCTTGAGTGTCTCGGGCATAGTGGACCTCACAGGTTGGGACAGGCGCATGGCGCCAGGTGGAAGCGAAGGATGGGCAGACGCCCGCATCGCGCTCACGCGCGTAAGTGCGATAAGTCTCGGGGCAGCGATGGCGGGGTCAGCCAGCCCCCCAACGGTGTCATATCGTCGCCCTCTGTGCATTGCAGGATTTCACGCTTTATGGAATGATACGATCGCGCCGAAAGTCAGCGAACATACGAAGAAACATTTCCTCGGAATCCACCAGGTCGTGAAATCCGAAGCGGCGCGCCTTGCTCGTATCCGAGACGATATCGTAGTCCGATGCGAAAACGCCGTCGGGATAGCCCCAGGCTGCAATGTCCTCGTAGCGGTATTTCCGCAGCCCGTTTTTCTCGACGATGCCATCCCATATCGGTCCCTTGTCAGCCATCGCCCGTGAGAGGCTGATATGTCGTGGCGGCGCCAGTTCCATGCCGAAGAAATCGGTGAACCTGGGCCATATGTTCTGCCATCGGATCAGATCGCTGTTGGTGATGTTGAAGGCCTGATTCGCGCATTTCGGGTCAGTTGACATCCATTCTATTGCCTTGGCCAACAGAGCAGCATCGGTACACTGGTACAGCGCCGTATAAGCGCCGGGCTTGCCGGGAAAGCTGAGCGGCAGTCCTAGCGCCTTGCAGATGTTGGCGTAGACCGCGATCGCCAGCGTCAAATTCATCGGCCCTCCCGTGGAGAAGCCGCAAACGGCATGCGGACGCCCAACCGACCACGTCCAGCGCTTGCCCTTCTGGAATTCTTCAAGGAAGCCCTGCTGGTTGTAGTAGAAGTTTGGCGGCATGTGCCGCGGATCGTCCTCCTTGGTCGGCGTCTTGTACGGCCCAAGATGATTGCCGTACCATCTTGTGCCCTGAGAAAGATGAACGTGCTCGAGTACAGGCGACGCAGCCTCGATCGTTTTGACGAGGTTCACGAACATGCCGGTGTTCGCCGACAGCAGTTCGTCGGGATCCGCGCGCTCCGTGATAGCCAAATAGAACGCGTGGGTGATATTGGTAAGAGGCCCGAGCTTGGTCCGGCAATCACCCGGATCGAGCAGGTCTACTGAAATGTATCGGTAATTACCTGCTATCTCTGGCTTGCGACGCGACACGGCGACAATATCCCAGTCGCCCTGCTTAAGCAGGTGAGCCAGCATGTAACTGCCGGCCAAGCCAGATGCTCCGGTAACCAGTGCGGTACGCTTCGTCATTGACGATCCTCGTTTCGAGCGCTGGGAGTGATTCGATTTCTTGAACTGTCGCCACAGGCCTGGCCCGGCGCGGGCGCAGGCCTGTCGGGCGTCAGGCGTCCAGGAACAGCGAGACGTGCTGCACGAACAGCTCGGGATACTGGTACAGCGATCCGTGATTGGAGTCGGGGTAGAGGATGAGCTGCGCGTTCGCGAGGTTCTGCTGCAAGATGAAAGAATTGACCGTGTAGATGATAAGGTCCTTGTTGCCGTTCACGACGAGCGTCGGCTGCTTGATTGTCCTCAGATAGTCGTAGGCCCCTTCGCGCTGGACACCCCATTTGTGGATCGCCTCGATCTGCCGCTCGGCGGCCTTCTCGTTCACCTCGGGATCGCGACCCACCTGACGAAGATGCTTCCGCCGCAGGAACTCCAGCCCAGCGGCCTGGGCTTTCTCGGACGGACCGAAATGAACCGCGAGCCACAGGTGCTCCGGCGGATCATAGGTGGCGCCGAAGATCTGCTGCGCCTCCGGCGTCAGGGTCGCCATCCCCTGGCCGCCGCGCGGGCCGGTGCCGACCAGGATCAGCTTGCGGACGAGTTCGGGCGCCTGCAGCGTGATCTCCTGGGCAACGAAGCCGCCGATCGAGATACCCAGCACATCGACCTGATTCAGTCCCAGCGCCTTGATGAAGGCGATCGCGTTTGCTCCCATCTCCTGCAATGTGGTCGGGACCTCGCCTGAACTTGAGGAGACGCCCGCGTTGTTGAACAGGATCACTTCGCGGCCGCGAGCCAGGCCATCGGTCACGGCAGGGTCCCAGTAATCCATGGTGCCGAGGTAATGCTGGTTGAAGACGAGCGGCACGCCCCCCGATCTGCCGAAGCGTCGGTAAGCGAACCGAACACCCACCGCGCTCACGAACTGCGTCGGCACGGTCTGGTGACTGTGCTGGGTCATTGTGATTCCCTCAGGCGGTGGACCGAGCGCGGAGCAAACCTCCGCGCCCGGACAGGATCAGTTAGCGGTGTGGCCGCCGTCGACGTTGAGGATATGGCCGGTGATGAATGAAGCTTCGTCCGACGCGATGAAGACGATCGCAGTGGCAAGCTCCTCCGAGAGGCCGAGGCGACCCATCGGAACACCCGTCGCCAGAGCCGCCTTGTTCTCCGGCGTGCCGGTAAAACGGGTCAGCATGCCGGTGTCCGTCGGACCAGGCGCCACGGCGTTCACACGGATCCCCGATCTGGCGATCTCTAGCGCCACCGACTTGGTGATGCCTTCGACGGCGTGCTTGCTGCCGACATAGACAGAGGCCCCCGCCGCACCCTCGTGCCCGTAGGTCGAGGAGATGTTGATAATGCTGCCGCTGCCCTGTTTTTGCATGACGCGCACTTCGTGTTTCATGCTCAGGATCACGCCGAGAACATTGGTGTCGAACGTCGCGGCGTAGGTTTCCGCGGTCTGGTCCGTGATCGGGCCGACCTGGCCTTCGGTGCCGGCATTGTTCACCGCGACATCAAGGCGTCCAAACCGCGCGACGGTCTTGTCGACCAGAGCGCGGACGTCGTCCTCCTTGCGGACGTCGGCGTTGATGAACTCGGCCTCCGAACCGAAAGATTGCAGCTCCTTGGCCAGTGCTTTGCCGGCCTCATCGCGCCGACCCGCAACGACCACCTTCGCGCCCTTCTTGGCGAAGGCGACGGCGGCGGCGCGCCCGATACCGGTCAGTCCGCCGGTGATCAACACGACAGGCGTGCTCATGGTCAACTCCTTGATAAATCTGCGTTTTGAGCTGCGGAAGCCATTACCCAAGCGGCGTCGGCTCGCCTCGAAGGCTTCCCATCGCTCTCGTGATCGGGGAATTGGGCGCGCATTGCCCGGCGGCAAAAGACTTTGTAGGCTTGGCGCCATACCTCGCAGGCATGGAATGGCTATGGAGTTGCGGCACCTGCGTTATTTCGTAGCCGTGGTCGAGGAAGGCAGTCTGACGACGGCTGCTGAGCTGCGGCTGCACACCTCGCAGCCTTCGCTGAGCCGGCAGATTCGCGACCTGGAGTACCAGGTCGGCGCCGAGTTGCTGTCTCGCAGTGTTCATGGCGTTGAACTGACCGCCGCAGGCAAGGCCTTTCTCGACCACGCCCGGCTGGCGTTGGCGCAGGCCGATGCCGCGGTCGAAGCGGCGCGCAAGGCCGCACAGCCTGCAAGAAAAACGTTCGCCATCGGCTTCCAAACCGGTCACGAGATGAACTGGCTGCAGCGCGCCATGCATGTGCTGCGCGACGAGCGGAAGAACATCCAGGTCACAGTCTCGAGCGGTTATTCGCCGGACCTCGCCGAGGCGCTCGTCCGCGGCCGGCTCGACGTGGCCTTTCTGCGCCGCGAGCCGGGCTTCGACCTGGGCTACGACGTGGTGGACCAAGAGCCGCTGATCGTTCTGATGCCGAACGACCATCGCTTCATCGGGCGCGAAGCGATTCACCCGCGGGAATTTGTCGGCGAGGTCTTCATCGGCGGTTCGAACAAAGCCGCAGTGCTGCGCGCCGTGACCGAGGAATATCTGCGCCGTTCCGGCCTCGACATCAAACTGGATCATGGGGTGGACAACCTGGCGATGGCCATCTCGCTGGTTGCGTCTACCCGCGGGTTGGCGCTCATGCCCGCCTATGCGAACAATCTGCTGCCGTCGTCCGTGGTCAGCCGTCCGCTGGAGGGTGAAGCGCCCACGATCGATCTGGCCGTGGGTTACAGCAAGGCAAACACCTCGGCCATTCTCGGCCTGTTCCTTTCTCGCGTCGATCAGTTGAAGAAGCTTGGCGTTCCGCTAACGCATTGATTGTGGGTGTTGAGGTGATGGGATGCCATGCGTCGGATCTGATGGCGCCGTTCTCTTTGAAGATCGCGAAAATCGACCGATTGATGCAGATAAGCGGCTTGCCGCCCGTGCGGGCAAGTACCCCCGTCATGGCCGGCGAAGGCCGGCCGTCCACGACTGTGTGCCAGGCATGGCGCTGATCTCGGAGGTGCAAGTCCTCTACGGGCCGATTGGCCGGAACCGTTAGCCGAAGGCAACTGCGTTGCAGCGATGCAGAGTGGGGAGGAAGCCGGAGGCAAAACTCGGAGCTGACGAACAGGAACCGGATACGAGGCCGGTGCGGTGGGGTAACCCGGCAGTGGACGGGGAAGCCCAAAGGCCAGTCGGACACGCGCACAGGTAAATCCGGCAGCGCTCGAGGGAAGGATCAGTGTTTTACCCTGGGAGATCTCCCGATCTCTCCAGACGATCGGAGCAGGGGGCCGGCGACGGCCTCCGATGGGCCGGGAGAAGTCAGCAGAGGCCATAGTAGTCCGGGCAACCGGGCGAAGGGCTGAATTCGACAAGCAGGGAGCAGCTTGGACCAATCGATGGACGTGAAGCGGCAGCAAGGCGGCGCGGACCAAGGGGACCTTCTCGACGAAACCCTGAAGGCCGCGTTGCGCCACGGCGCCAGCGGGGAAGGCGGAGCCGGACCTGGGGCGACTGAGGAGCCACAAGCGTCTGCGGCATGGGATCATGAACGAGCCTTGACGCGGCAACAAAATGCCGCGCTGAACCTTGTCGGAAACCGCCGTGATACGCGATCCGTACGTCCGGTGGTGTGAGAGGGGCGCTCCGCGAGGGGCGCCCCTACTCGATTTTCTTTGTTGCAGCGAAGAAAGAACCCATGCCGGTGGTAGTGGCGACCGGGCGCTGGATCGGGTTCGGTATGCGTCCCACAGCACGAGGGAGCAAGCGATGCGTATCGAGACCCGACCGCAAGACCACCCGACCGCCACCACGGCGGAGATTGCCAGACTTCTGGTGTCGTTTGAACTGAGCCAGAGCAAGTGGGTGCTGACCGTCCGCGCGCCGGGCAGCGCGAAGCTGTCGCGCTTCACGGTTGCAGCGCGCGACACGGAGAAGGTGTTGAGCCTGCTGACGGCGCAGCGCCAGCAAGCGGAGCGGCGCACCGGCCGGCCGGTGCGGATCGTGAGTATCTACGAGGCCGGGCTGGATGGGTTCTGGCTGCATCGCTGGCTGGAGGCGCAGGGGGTCGAGAGCCACGTGGTGGACGCGGCCTCGATCCTTGGCCCACAGCGCAAGCGGAACGCGAAAACCGACCGGATCGATGGCGAGAAGCTGCTGCGCAGCCTGGCGTCGTGGCTGGACGGTGAAGTTGGCGTGTGTTCGATGGTGGTGCCGCCGAGTGTGGCGCAGGAGGATATTCGCCGCCTGTCGCGTGAACGCGGCGAGCTGGTGGGCGAGCGGACGCGGCTGAGCAACCGGATCGGCGGGTTGCTTGCCAACCAGGGGATTGCCGGGTTCAAGCCGTTGCAGAAGGACGCGCGGCAAGTGCTGCAGACGTTGCGTACCGGCGATGGACGCGCGCTGCCGCCGCACCTTCATACGACGATCGAGCGGATCCTGCTGCGGCTTGAGTTGCTGTGCGAACAGATCAAGGCGGCGGAGGCGGAACGTGACGCGCTGCTGCGTGCCGCGCGGGTAGCTGCGGCGCCAGACACGGCGCCGGAGGCCGCGACAGCCGCGCCGCCCGAAATGGCGGCCGCGCCGTTGCTGTTGCGGCTGCGCGGGATCGGGCCGGAGTTTACCACAGTGCTGTCGTTGGAGTGTCTGAACAGAGACTTCGACAATCGACGCCAGTTGGGGTCGTTCGCCGGCATCGCGCCGACACCGTGGTCCAGTGGCGGCGCGGAGCGCGAACAGGGCATCTCCAAAGCCGGGAACCGGCGGTTGCGGACGATCCTCATTGAGCTCGCCTGGTCGTGGCAGCGCCATCAGCCCGAACTCGACGCTGACGCAGTGGTTCCACAAGCGGATCAAGGGCCAAGGCGCGCGCGTGAAGCGCATCGCCATCGTTGCGCTGGCGCGCAAGCTGCTCGTCGCGCTGTGGCGCTACGTCAAGCACGGCGTGGTGCCGCAAGGTGCCGTGCTGAAGGCCGCGTGAGCGGAACGCGGGACGAAACGATGAAGGAACACCGCGCCATGCGATGACAGACACACCGAGGTTCGGTCGGGCCTGATCAGCTCGCCGAAGTCCAGGGCACGGGACCGCATCCACGACGGGCTGAAAAACGCCGTAATGAAAGAATGGTCCCGATCGCCCAGCCCGCTGCCCCAAGCATGGGGGTTTATGGTGCAGCCACTCTGAGTGGCGACCGGATATGAGTTGATGTGGCGCGACGCCGCATGACCGACAGGGCTGGGACTTGCATCTGGACGATAGGGCGGAGTGAAGCTGCGAGCAGGACCGATCGCTGCCGAACGACACGAACGATTGTGCTTGGGTGGTGATGCCGGCCTCAAGTCCTGCGCTGCGCGCACCCGCAAGCGGGCGGCGGGACTTGACCCCGGCATCACCACCCAAGCCAGGCGCCGGGGTGCCCTTTAAGCACCCGTGGGCAGCAACTGACCACGGAAGGGAAAACCACGAGATGAGCGAATTTCCACTTGACGGGGGACACCTCATATGAGTCGTGGATACCGGCCTTCGCCGGCATGACGGGGGTTGTACCGAACAGTCGATCATTCGGGCGCCTGATATTACTCGTGGGGCCGACCCTGGTCTCCTAGCCGCTAACCGCCGCGGTGACCCGCCTGGGCCGGCGCACGGTTCGCACTTTCCCGCTGCTGCCTCCTCCGCAGAAGAACTGATCACCGCCATCGGACTCCAGCCCCGACACGCCCACTCCGGGCGGCATATCGAGCGTGTCCAGGACCTTGCCCGTTCCGGGATCGACACGCATCAACTCGCTGGCGTCACCTTCCCAGGTGCCGTGCCAGAGCTCGCCGTCAATCCAGGTGACCCCGGTGACGAAGCGGTTGGACTCGATGGTGCGAAGAATCGCCCCTGTTTCTGGATCGATTTGATGGATCTTCCGGTCCCGATACTGCCCCACCCAGAGCGTCCCTTCGGCCCACGCGAGCCCCGAGTCCCCGCCGCCGCCGGGCGCCGGGATCGTGGCGAGCACATGGCCGGTTTTCGGATCGATCTTCTGGATGCGATCCTCGGCGATCTGAAACAGGTGCTCGCCGTCGAAGGCCGTTCCTGCGTGCGCGGCGACATCAATCGAGCGCACCGTCTCCCCGCTCGCCGGATCGATCGCGTTCAACTTGTCTCCAGCGGCAAGCCAGACGTGCTGACCGTCATACGTGACCCCATTCACGCGGTCGACACCGGGAAAGGGTCCATACTCACGGAGGATTTCGGCTGGAAAGTGTTTCATGCCTGCATCCTAATCGCTCGGCAGTGGACCGGGGAGTAACAAGATTGTCGGGAATCCCGGCACGGGCGGGGTCATCCAACGACACGCCCGCCCGCGACCGAACGACTGCACCTTGCCTGCCGCCGCAAGCTGCTCGAGCGCCCGCTGCACCGTGCGCGGGCTGGCGGCAATTGCAATCGCCAGGGCGGAACTCGACCACAACTCGCCGTCGGCGAGGAAGGCGAGCACGGCCGCATGCTGCTCTTCGACGGGGGGCGCCAGCACGACGACCTCGCTTGCGCGGCGGGGCGCCAGCGCAAAGCCTCGCTTCGTCGCGCTCACGTCCGCCAGTGCCCGAAGCTCCGCGCGAAGCCGCCCGAGTTCGACCCGCAATCGTGCGCGATGCAATTCATCGGCGTGCTTCGCCCGGAAGGCGCGCGCGACGAGCGTGCTTCTCGGCACGTCGCCGGGCCAGGCTTCACCCAACGCGCGTGCAAGCGCGAACAATACCGGGCGCGTCGCCAATGAGACCACCGTGCGTGCATCACGCACCACGTAACGGCACGCGTCCACGACCAGCGCATTCGACGCCAGTAGCGCCTCAACGTCCGCGAGCAGGAGCAGTCGCTCGTCGCCACGCGCGATCAGGCGCGCCGCGGGCGTGTTCAGAAGGTGCGATGCGCTTTCGACCTCCGCCGTCAGCGCAGGGATATCCGCGTCGCGCGCGGCATGCCCGGCCCGAGCAAGCGCCGCGCGCGCCGTCTTCGTCCGGAGGCGGCGCATCGCGATCCCCGCAACGACCAGTTCATGGGCGGCCCTCGACGCGGGCGGGAAGGGTGCGGGGTCAAGCTCGGCGAGCACACGTTCGGCCTCGTCGAGGCGCCCGATCAGGAGCAGGCGCCGGACCTCGAGGTTCCGCGCGTGCGCGGCGTTCACCCGGTCGCCATGCGCTTCGAGCGTCGCCCGCGCTGCGTCGAGCGCCTTTGGAGGAAAACCCAGGTCGCGCGAGACAAGCGCGATCTCGGCCTCGGCGAGGACACACCTCGCGCGGGCCACCGCCTCTTTCGGACCGAACGCGCGCGCCGCACGTCGCAGGAGAGCCTTCGCGCGCACCAGATCGCCGAGTTGTGCCATCGCGATGCCGCGCAGCGCAAGCGCCGGCGCGTCCTCGCGCAAGGCGACCCGGTTAAGTGCGCCGAGGGGATCACCCGCCGCGAGAGCACGAGCCGCGGCCGTGATCAGCGAGTCCATCGGAATCCCGTCACACTTGTCACTCTCACCGTTCGATGCCCGGTCCTAATCTAACTCGCGTCAACCAACCAGCACGTCGTATCGCGAACGGAGCGAACGACGGAGCATATCCAACGGGGATAAGAACGATGACGACACACATGGTCGGAACACGTGATGAATGGCTGGCAGCACGGCTCGGGCTGCTCAAGGCGGAGAAGGAGCTGACGCGGCGCGGCGACGAGGTGGCGCGCCAACGTCAGGAGTTGCCGTGGGTCCGGGTCGACAAGGAGTACCGATTCGAGACCGCTGAAGGAAGCGCCTCGCTGGCGGACCTCTTCAAAGGGCGCTCGCAGCTCCTGGTTTACCACTTCATGTTCGGGCCCGACTACATGGCGGGGTGTCCGTCATGCTCGGCGATCGCGGACGGGTTCGACGGTTTCGTTGTCCACCTGGCGAACCACGACGTCACGCTTTCGGCGGTATCACGGGCGCCGCTCGCGAAACTGCTTGCGTACAAGCGGCGGATGGGCTGGACGTTTCCCTGGGCGTCCTCGCACAGCGGCGACTTCAACTTCGACTTCAACGTCTCGTTCACCGAGGAACAACAACGCGCGGGGGTCATCGAATACAACTATGAGCGCGGCGGCCATGCGATGGACGCGACGCAGGTCCCGGAGCCCGTCGCCCAGTTCGCGGCCTCATGCGGTACCGACGCGCCCACGTACTCGCGCGACAGGCCGGGCCTGAGCGCGTTCGTGCTGGAGGCAGGCGCCGTTTACCACACCTATTCCACCTATGCGCGCGGAGTGGATGGAATCTGGGGCATGTACCAGTGGCTCGACCGAGCGCCGAAGGGACGCAACGAGTTCGGGCCCCTGGTGGCGCCGCCACGACGAGTACGACAAGGGCTGAGCGAAGTCGTCTCTGACGTGGCGCGACGGCGGGATTGAAGATCTCACGACTTTCTCGACGTCGCGCCGAAAGGGCACAAGAAGGGCCCGGGGGCACAATCTGGTGGACTGGGTCGCCTGCGTAACGTGTACGACAAGGTCGGCCCGGTTCCCCGTAGAGGCGCCATCACCCGGCGAGCTGCCGACGCGGCGCGCACGGCTGACACGCTCGGTTCATCCCCGCGAACGCGGAAATCCAGAGTTTCGTTACAGGGTCCTTCGTGGCTCACCCGCGCTTTACCGCAGGAGACCAAGACATGAGTGAGGCTCATAGCAGTGGTGGCAACGCCGCGGCGCCCGGCGCGGCCGACTGGCTATCCTTCGCGGCCGCGCCGACCTTCGCAATCTTCGCGCTATTATCGAGTGTGCCTGGTGGCGGCTCGCCGGATATGATGTGCTCGGCCGCGCACGCTGCGTCGCCGCTGAGCGGAATGGTCGCAATGTACTGGCTGATGAGCGCCTTCCATTCGGCGCCTTGGCTAAGGCTGATCTCTGGTCGACGAGCGGGCGCCTGCCGGTCCTGATCCGGCGTTCGCCAGATCGAGCGGTGCCGAAGTCTTCCTCTCCCGTGAACGTTGGGTCGTTGCCCGATTTTCAACGGCGAAGGCACCGCAAATATTTTTTGGCCGAGCCGGTCCGTTTGGCTTTCTCGGTTCGTCTTAGGGGTGCTGATCGCAGATGGCATCGGCGCCGGCGGCTGTCCGCCGGCAAAGCCCCCAGAAATGACGGAGAGCGCAATGGAAACCACAATCGACGAGGCGCACGGCGGCGTTCCGACGCAGGGCCTTCAAGGCCAACGGGTGCTGATAACCGGTGGGACCCGGGGACTGGGTCTTGCAATGGTGAAGTCCCTCCTTGCCCGAGGCGCCAGGGTGACTGTTCTCGCCCGGCACCGCGCGGGTCTTGGTGACGTGGAACGGCTGGGGGCGGACGGAATGCAGGGCGACGCAACTGACGCCGCACTGATGGACGGTTTGGTCACCAACCTGAAACCGGCGGTTCTCATCCTCAACGCCGGCGCGACGCCGCACATGGGCTCGATCGACGAGCAGAGCTTCGATAGCTATTCCGTGCTCTGGAATACCGACGTGAAAGCGGCTCTTCACGGCGTTCAGGCGGCGCTGAAGGCTCCGATGCCGAAAGGCGGCCGGGTGCTGCTGGTGTCGAGCGGCGCCGCCATGGTGCTTTCCCTTCCGGCGATCCGCCCGGAAGCGATGCGTCTTTCGGGCGGGTACATCGGCGCCAAGCGCGTGATCTGGCTGATGGCGCACAACGCCAACGGCGTGGCTCAGGAACGGGGGCTCGACCTGCATTTCCAGGTGCTCTTGCCGCTCCAGCTCGTGGGTGACACTTGTCTGGGGCGCACCGTTGCGGCCGCCTATGCCGAACGTGACGGCACCACGGTCGAGGATCATTTGATCAAGCGCTACGGCAAGCCGCTGCAACCCGCGCAATATGGCGAGGAGGTCGCCGACGTCCTGACCGACCCCCGCTATGCGACCGGCGTAGCGTTCGGATTTAGGCGGGATACGCCGATCATGGCGCTGGACGTTTAGCTTTGGTGTGTGACGAGGAGCGCTTCCGTGACGACCACCCCAATGGACCCTGAGGATTTCGACAGGCAGCTCGGTGAGCTGCGCCCCAAGCTCCATCGTTATTGTGCCAGGATGACCGGCTCGGTCGTGGACGGCGAGGATGTGGTCCAGGACGCGCTCCTCAACGCGCTCGAGGCGCGTGCAAAATCCGGCGCGATCGCGAATACGGAGGCCTGGCTCTTCCGCGTCGCCCACAATGCGGCGTTGGATTTTCTGCGCCGGCGTACTCGCCACCGGGCGGCTCAGTCGCCGGAGATTCCCGAAATGATCGCTGCGCCGACCAACCTCGTACAGGATCGTGAGATCGCCGCCGCCAGCATGCGCACCTTCATGCGGCTGCCGCCGCCACAACGCAGCGCGGTCATCCTCAAGGATGTTCTTGGGCATTCCCTTGAAGAGATCTGTGAAGTCGTGGGCGGCAGCGTTGCATCGGCCAAAGCGGCCTTGCAGCGCGGCCGCGCGCGCCTGCGGGAACTGGCGCACGAACCGGCGGAAGCACCGGAGCCGACGCTAGCGGAAGCCGACCGCAGTCGGCTCGTTAAGTATGTCGAAAGCTTCAATGCACGGGATTTCGATTCCGTCCGGCTTATGCTGGCGGACGATGTGCAACTCGACCTGGTGAACCGGTTTCGCGCCAAGGGTCGGGACAATGTCGGCGAATACTTCCATCGGTACGCACTCGCGGATCAATGGCGCTTCGAAGCTGGGCTGGTCGACGGGGCGCCCGCCATGTTCGTGTTCGATCGTCACGATCAGACGCAATGGCCGGTCTATCTGGTGGCGCTCTATTTCGCGGAGGAAGCCGTCGTCGGCATTCGTGACTTCCTGTTTGCCCGTTACGTGCTCGATGGCGCGGACCTCCGCCTGCTCTGATGTCGGTTCCGGCAGATTTGCGGTCGGGTATGATAGATTAGTGTTGACTAATGAATTAGTGGTCGCTAATGTATGGGTATGACGCAGATGCAAGCTGTCGATGCCGTGATGCGAACCCTGGCCGACCCCACGCGGCGCGCGGTGTTCGAGCGGATCGTGACGTCCGAAGAGATCACCGTGGGCGAACTGACCCGGGGTAGCGGCGTGACGCAATCCGCCATCTCGCAGCACCTGCGGTCGTTGAAGCAGGCCGGCTTGATCGCCGACCGGCCTGCCGGCCGCAATGTGCATTATCGCGCCGACCCCAAGGGGCTCGCCCCGCTCGTCGATTGGATGGCGCTGTACGGCGTCTTCTGGCGCGAGCGCTTTGCCAACCTCAGAACGCTGCTGAAGGAGATCGATCCGTGATCGAGGCCGCAATGAAGTTCGATACGCAGGACATCGTCGTCGAGGAGGTGCTTCCGCACGCGCCGGAGATGATCTGGACAACGTTGACGACCGGCGAACTCATCGGCCGTTGGCTGATGAAGCCGACGGGGTTCGAGCCTGTGCAAGGCGCACGCTTCACGTTTCGGACGACGCCGGCCGGCGCGTGGGACGGCGTGATCCATTGCGAGGTGCTTGAAGTGATGCGCAACGAGCGCCTGGTCTATTCGTGGCAAGGCGGGCATGACGGCAACGCGCAATATGGCTCGCGCCTGGACACAATCGTCACCTGGACTCTTGCCAGGGTCGAGGGCGGCACCAGGCTTCGTCTCGTGCATTCCGGCTTTGTGATGCCGAAGAACGATGCCGCGTTCAGGAATATGCGCGCAGGCTGGAAGAAGGTTGTCGACCGGATCGGCGCCCTTTCCGGCGAGCAGAACGGAAAGGGCATTCCCTATCCGCAGACGACCGGTATCACCCAGACGTTGAAATGACAGGAGACGACATGGAAAAGATTGCTGTGTGGAGCTTTCGCTGGGCCCCGCCCTTCGCGCAGGGACTGGTGCGTGATTTGCGGGTGCGTTGGGCCCTGGAGGAGGCGGGGCTTGACTATGAAAGCCGGCTGATCGGCTTCGACGAGCGGACGTCCGATGCCTATCGACGCTATAATCCTTTTGCGATGGTGCCGGCATTCGAGTCCGGCGGCGAAACCGTCATCGAGTCGGGCGCGATCGTGCATTCCATCGCCGAAGATTGCGAGGCGCTCATGCCCGCCGATCGGCGTACGGAAACGCTTGCCTGGATGTTCGTTGCGCTCAATACGATCGAGCCGCCGGTGCAGAATCTCTCGGCGATGGACCTGCTGCACAAAGATGAAGAGTGGGCAAAGCTGCGACGTCCTGGAGCCATCGATGCGGTGAAGGTTCGATTGGCCACGCTTTCCGAAAGGCTCGATGGCCGCGATTACTTGCTTGGTTGCTTCACTGCGGCTGACATCCTGATGACGACGGTGCTGAGGCTTATCCGGCATACGGATCTGGTGGCCGGATTCAGCGTGCTCGACGCTTACGTCAAACGTTGCGAGACGCGCCCGGCATTCCAAAAGGCCTTGAGCGATCAGATGGCCGACTATGCACGCAACGCGCCGGTCGCAGCTTGAGGACGACCTGATCGTGTTGGGTGTTTGTGAGGAACCAACACTGGAAGGAGGATTGGCACTCCCGTCATGACGGCGAAGGCCGGTATCCACGACTTGCCTTCGTCGCAACAAAGAAAGTCGTGAATACCGGCCTGCGCCGGCATGACGGGAGGCACCGCCGGTGGGTCAATCGTTACGGCTTCTGGTAATACTGGGCGCTGCAACCGCGATCCTCCGCGCGCTGTGCGGTGAGAATTTCGCGGATTGCCGTTCAGGCGAGCGCGCTTCCTGCCGCCGCCTGCGCGCCCTCCAGCGTGCGCACCGTCAGCGCTTCAAAGTCCCGTACCCAGCCACGCGCGTCGCCAAGCGGCATGCGGCGGATCGTTTCGCGCAGGTCGCGCCGCAGCGCGCGTCGGCGTTCCGCATCACCCGCCAGGGCGACCGCGGTGTCGACGTACGCCTCCGCCGTGTCCACCGCGAGATCGCGAAGCCCGGCATTCACCAGGTTGCTGAAGCTCAGCCGCTCGAAGAACGCCGGGCCGACCAGGCTGACCGTCGGCACGCCCATCCACAGCGCCTCGCACGTCGTCGTCCCGCCGGTCTGCGGCAGCGTGTCGAGGGCGATGTCGATGTCGTTGTAACGCGCGATGTGCCGGCCGCGGATCGCGGCGTAGGCCAGCCGGTCGGCCGCAATCCCGTGCCGTGCGAAGACCCGCGCCATCCCCTCGCGAAATGTGGCAACCCCGGCCTCCGGCCGCACGATCAGGAACCGGCTGCCCGGCACAAGCCGCAGCACGCGCGCCCACAGCGCGATCGCCTCAGGCGAGTATTTATAGGGGTTGTTCATTGTGCCGAAAGTCAGCCGGCCGGCGCGCTCCTCCGGCAGGTCCGGCAAGATCGGGTGGTCGGTGAAGCTCAGCCGGCCAATGCTCACCCAGCTTGACGGCATCTCGAATGGGCGCTCCAGCAGCAGCCGCTGGTCGGGCGGCTTCAGATAGGGATCCACCAGGATGTGGCTGATCCGGCTGAGCCCGGACGAATGCGGATAGCCGAGCCAGCTCACCTGTACCGGGGCCGGCTGGTGCGCCATGACCTCAAGTCGATTGAGATGGGTCGAACCGCCAAGCTCGAACAGGATGTCGAGCCGGTCGTCTGCGATACGCCGTGCGATATCCCGCTCCGGCAGGTTCGGCATCCGGCGGAATTCCGCGACCTGACTGGCGATGTAGCGCTGCACCTCATCGGGTTCACCTGGGTAGAAGGAGTAGGCGAACAGTTCAAACCGATCGCGGTCGTAATGGTCAAAGATCGGCAGCGCGAAATAGCTCACCGGATGATGCCGCAGGTCTGACGATACGATACCGACGCGAATACGCATCCCCGGCGGCGCGCGGCGCGTGACCAGCGGCTCCGGCTTCGCCTCGTAACGCTCGCCCCATTGCCGGTGGCATTCCACCAGCGTCAGCCGATCCTGCATCGTCCGCACGCGACCGAGCTGCGCGTGCAGCGCGCCAACCACGTTGCGACGCACCCAGTAGTCCAACAGGGCGCGGCGATCCGGAAACAGCGCATCGAACGCGGCGAGCGTGTCCAGATCGGCGACGCGCAGCAACGCGCTCTGCACCGCGTGCGCGCTGGCCGGATGCAGGACCCCCCGCGCGATCATGCCACGCGCGATGGCGGCGGCTTCAGCGATATGGGCGGCCTCGCTGCCGTGGCGGCTGTTCAGCAGGCTCCAGCACAGCTTGCCCTGGGCGTGCTGATCGTCGGGGCGCAGCGCGACCGCGCGCTGGTAGTGCGCGTTCGCCGGTTCCCGGCGCTCTTCCGCTAGTAGCGCGTCGGCAAGCGCCAGATGCACGTCTGCATTGTCAGGCGCCCGCGCCAGCAGATCGCGCAGCAGCAGGCTCGCCGGCTTGGCGTGCCCGGACAGGCGCAGCATCTGCGCCTTGATCAGCAGCAGCTCCACATCGTCCGGCTGCGTATCGAGTGCCGTGTCAAGGTCCGCCAGCGCCGGGTCGAAACGCCCGGCCATGAAATGCGCACGCGCGCGGTCGCGCAGTGTCGCAGTGGAGGCCGGTGCCACCGCTATCGCCTGATCGAGCCGCGCCATCGCGTCCGCATCGCGCCCGGAGCGGGCGAGCGCGTTACCCAGCAGGCGCAGCGTATCGGTGCGCGCCGGGGCGGCGGCCAGTGCCCGTTCATAGGCGTCCACCGCCGCGTCCGCGTTTTCCATGTCCAGATGGACGTTGCCCAGGTTGACCCAGGCGGTCTCGTTGCTCGGGTCCAGGGACGCGGCCCGTTCAAGGCAGGGGCGGGCCCGGGCGAAATCACCGCGTTGACGATATAGCACCCCGAGCAGGTTGAGTGCGGCCGGATGGTCGGGCTGCCGCTGCAGCACTGCCTCGACCGCCGTGCGTGCTTCATCGCGCCGATCGGCGCGGAACAGCGCCGCCGCCTGATCGTAGTCGGGCGGCGGGGCCGGCTGGGTCACACCGCCGGCGGCTTTCCACAACGCCGCCAGCCCGTCCTCCAGCGTGATCGACGGCACGAACCCGGTGGCGCGCAGCCGTGCGGTATCGGCGGTTATCGCCGGCGGCTCGCCGCTGCGCCGCGCACCCACCGCCAGCAGATCGGGTCGGCCGGCCAGCCGAGCCAGCTGGCCAGCCAGCGCGCCGATCGTCACCGGCTGGCCGGATGCGACGTTGACCGTGCCGCGCACCTCGCCCGCCAGCAGATGCGCCAGCGCCCTGCCGGCGTCGCCGACATGCATGAAGTCCCGTGTCGCGTTGGCGGGTCCGGTCGCGGCCCGCTGTCCCGCCAGCAACGCCGCCAGCACTCCAGGCACGAGACGCGCCGGCGCCTCGTGCGGCCCGTACAGGTGGAACAGGCGCGCCCAGACAAGCCCGATCCCGGCGTCGTCGGCGAATGCCGCCATCAGGCGGTGTAGCGCGTCTTTCGCGGTGCCGTACAGCGAGGCCGGGCGGCACGGGTCGTCCTCCCGCCACGGCCGCGCCGGTGCGGCGCGCCAGTCGTATTCGGCGCAGCTTCCCACCATCAGCATCCGCCGCGTGCCTTGCGCCGCTGCCACGCGCGCCAGGTCGAGCGACGCCGCGACCCAGTCGAGATTGGCAGGCGAGGTCCAGAACACGCCGTGCCCGGTTTCCCAGGCACAATGCAGCAGCGCCTGTGGCCGCACCGCCGCCACCAGTTGCCGGCGCGCCGCCTGGTCCAGCAGGTCGGCACGGTACCAGCGTGCCCGCGCGTCGGTCACTGTATTGCCGAGCGCATGCACCTCGTACGACAGGTCGAGCAGCGGCCCGATCACCTGCCGCCCGACAAAGCCGGATGCGCCGGTCAGCAGCACACGAGGCGCGCTCACGGGGCGAAATCCGGCCAGGCTTTGTCGCGATCGGACATTTCCCCCGGCAGCAACGGCCAGCCAATCCCGAAGGTCGGATCGTCCCAGCGCGCACCGCGCGAAAGCTCGCCGTGATATGCCGCGGTCATCTGGTAGAACACCTCGCTCTCGTCAGCCAGCGTCTGGAAGCCGTGGGCAAACCCCGGCGGGATGTAGAGCGCCCGTCCGTTCCGCGCCGTCAGTTCGATGCCCACCCACCGATGCAACGTCGGAGAGCCCTGACACAGATCCACCGCCACGTCGAAGATCGCGCCGCTGGTGCAACGGACCAGTTTGCCCTCGGGATGCGGCTCGGCCTGCCAGTGCAGCCCGCGCAGCGTGCCGCGACGCCTGTTGAACGATACGTTGCATTGCACGAAGCCAGTCGGCAGGCCGTGTGCCGCGAACTCTTCGGCGCAGAAGCTGCGAGCGAAATGACCGCGCGGATCGGTGCGCAGTTCGAGATCGATCTGCCAAACACCGGCCAGCGCGGTGGGCGTGAAGATCATGGCAGCACCCGCGTGGTCGGGATCGGCACCACGAAGCGCCCGCCCCATTCGAGCACGGCGGACATCTGGGTGGTAATCTCCTCCTGCAGGTTCCATGGCAGGATCAGCACGTAGTCCGGCTTCGCGTGCAGGATCTCTTCCGGCGCGCGGACGGGAATGCGCGTGCCCGGCAGCCTCATGCCCTGCTTATGCGGGCTGCGGTCCACGGTAAACGCGATCAGCTCGCGCCCGACGCCGCAATAGTTCAGCAGCGTGTTGCCCTTGGCCGGCGCGCCATAGGCCGCGACAAGCCGGCCTTGTGCCTTCGCGTCGATCAGGAACCGCAGCAGCGCGCATTTCACGTCGACCACCTGCCGGGCGAAGTGCCGATAGGCGTCGTCGCCCTCGAGCCCGGCGGCGATCTCCTCGGCGAGCAGCCGCGCCACCGCCGGTGTGTCGGTATGGCGCGTGCCGGAAGCGTGGCAGGCGAACACCCGGAGCGAGCCGCCATGCGTCGGAAGCTGCTCCACGTCGAACACGCGCAATCCGTGCCGGGCGAAGATGCGCCGCACGACATGCAGCGAGAAATACGAGAAATGCTCGTGGTAGATCGTGTCGAACTGCGTTCCTTGCATCAGCCGCAGCAGATGCGGGAATTCGACGGTGACGACGCCCGGCGGCTTCAGCAGGATCGCGAAACCGCGGACGAAATCGTTGATATCGGGCACATGCGCCAGGACGTTGTTCGCCACCAACAGGTCGGGCGCGATGCCCTGCTCGCGCAGCAGCGTCGCGGTTTCCACACCGAAAAAGGTGACCTCGGTCGGGATGCCCTTTCCGACCGCCGCCGCGGCGACGTTGACCGCCGGCTCCACGCCTAGCACGCCGATGCCGCGGCGCTTGAAATATTGCAGCAGGTAGCCGTCGTTGCTGGCGACCTCCACGACCATCGCATCGGCGCCAAGGCCGAGACGCTGCGTCATCGTCTCGGCATACGCTTGGGCGTGGCGAAGCCAGCTCTCCGAGAAGGAGCTGAAATAGATGTAGTCGCGGAAGATGCTTTGCGGGCTTTCAAATTCCTCGAGCTGGACAAGGTGGCAAGCGCTGCAGACATAAGCGTGCAGTGGATAGAATGGCTCCATCGCCCGCGCTCGCTCCGGCGGAACAAAGGAGTTGGCGAGCGGCGTCAGGCCAAGGTCGGCGAAGGTCTCGTGCAGCGGGGCCTGGCAGAAGCGGCAATGGTTCACGGTCATCGGTTCGTTTTCGGTTCGGACCTTCGCAGATTGGCGGTCAAGGCTCCGCGGGCCAGCAGGTCGGCCAGCACGTGCAGGCGGATATAGCCCGAAATCGCGGAAGTTGGCCGTATCGAACCGGATCGCCCGCAAGCCTTCACCCAGGCGACGGATACTTTCGTCGAGCTCCACCTGCGGCTGGTGCCCCGGCGCGAGTTCGCGAAAGCGGCTGAAATCGACCGCATAGGAACGCCGGTCCGGCGGGGCGTCCGGGTTGATGGAGACCTTTGCGCCATCGAATGCACGGGCGCAGGCTTCGGCCAGATCGCGAACACGAAAGTTCCACCGGTCCGCGCCGGCATTGACCGTCAGCACCGTGCCGCCGCGCTCCGCATCGCGGGTGGCGGCCCACTCGATCGCGCGTGCCATGTCGGCAACGTCGATCAGCGGACGCCATGGCGTTCCGTCGCTGAGCACGGTGATCTCGCCGGAGGTCATGGCACAAGCGGCGAAATCGTTCAGCACAAGGTCCAGTCTCAGGCGATCCGACATGCCGCAGGCGGTGGCGAACCGCAGGCTGGTGATGGTCATCTTGCCGTTGGCAAAGCTCGCGAGGCCCTGCTCCGTGTCGAGCTTGGATCGGGCGTAGGCGGTCAGCGGGTTGACCGGATCGTCTTCGGTGCGGGCCTTGCCCTCGGCGAAACCGTACACACTGCAACTGGACGCGAAGACAAAGTTGCGCACGCCGGCGTCCGACGCGAGCCGCGCCAGGCGCAGGCTGGCGGCGCGGTTGATGCTGTCCGTTGCCGCCTCGAACTGCTGGCCCATCGGATCATTCGAGATGGCGGCCAGATGCACCACGGCGTCGGTGCCGTGCAAAAGCTCGGCCGGCAGATCGCGTACGTCGCCGAAGTGCTGTTGCGACAGCAGCGTCTCGGGAAGCAGCCCGGTGGTGGTGAGGCAGTGCGCGAAATACCCGGCGTCGAAGCCGATCAGCTCCGCGTCGGGAAACCGGCCGCGCAGATGCCGGGCGACGACGGGGCCGACATATCCCATGTTGCCGGTTATGACGATGCGCATCCGTCGGTTCCTGTCGGTGAGGTGAGCCGCCGGCTTGATGCTACAGGAAAGCAAGTCGACGTGGGCGTAGGGCGCTATTCTCCCCCTCCCCTTGAGGGAGGGGGTTGGGGGGAGGGGTTGGTGCGCCACAAGCCTCGGAGCGACCCTGGCACCAACCCCTCCCCCAACCCCCTCCCTCAAGGGGAGGGGGAGAATGTTACGCTTCAGTCATTCCCACAGTTTCCACGGCGCCGCACCCGTGTCCCACAACGCATTCAGGGCAAGCTTTTCGCGCAAGGTGTCCATCGGCTGCCAGAACCCGTCATGTGAGAATGCCTGAAGCTGCCCATCGCGCGCCAGACGCTGCAAAGGTTCCCGCTCGAACACCGTCGTGTCGCCCTCGATCAGATCGAGCACGCCCGGCGACAGGACGAAAAAACCGCCGTTGATCCAGCCCTCGCTTGGCGCGTCGGTGAAGCTGGTGACGGCATCGCCGGAAATGCGCAAACCCCCGAAGCGCGGCGGCGGCCGCACCGCGGTGATGGTCGCCAGCCGGCCGTGCTTGCGGTGAAAGGCGACCGCGCGTGCGATGTCGATATCGCCCAGGCCGTCGCCATAGGTCATGCAGAACGGCTCGTCCGGCGACAGATAGGGTGCGACCCGGCGCATGCGTCCGCCCGTTTCGGTCGCGTCGCCGGTGTCGGCCAGCGTCACGCGCCAGTTCTCGCCCGAGTGGTTGTGATAGTCGATCCGGTTGGCGCCAAGATCGATGGTCACATCGGACCGGTGCAGCATGTAGCTGGCAAAATACGCCTTGATGACATGGCCCTTGTAGCCGAGGCAGATCACGAAGTCGGTCAGGCCGAAATGCGCATAAAGCCGCATAATGTGCCACAGGATCGGCCGGCCGCCGACCTCCACCATTGGCTTCGGGATCGCCGCGGTCTCCTCCGACAACCGCGTGCCGCGGCCGCCGGCCAGGATGACCACTTTCATGACGGTTGTTCCCGCTCAGTCCACGGCGCGGCGGGGGGCCGCCGGCATTTCCGCCTCATATTCGGCCGGCGGCGCCTCCAGGTAGCGCGTGGTGGCGGCAAGATGGAGCACCAGCTCCCTGGGTCCGGCAAAATCAGCGGACATGCTGGCTGGCAGGAGTGCGTTGCCATCTGTCCATCGCAGCCTGTTGTCGGCCTCGAACGCGTGGAAACCCTCGGCCAGCACTGTGTCGTCCTCCATCCCGAACGCCTGAAACCTGGTCCCTTGGCGGACGACGATCCGCCGCAGGGCGACCCCGAGGCAGCGCGGGTCCCGCGCAAGACCCAGCTCCTGCGGTACCGTGGCGCGTGAGATGAGGCGCATGGCGGCCGGCGCACCGGGCAGATTGAAGACGTAGACATCGCCGGCGCGTGTTGCCGCATCCAGACGAATACCATCCACCAGCAAGTGAAGATCCGGATCATCCGTCAGTGGCACCGCGGGGCGTGGGCCACCGCGATCCAGCAATTGGCGCCAGACTTCATCAACGACCGGGCCGCCCGTCAGCACCGGCGCGCAGGGCGGCTTCGGCGGCAGATCCCAGCCGCCGTTGGTATTATGGAACAACCATCGGTTGCCGTCGTCACGATAGCTCTCGGCCGGGGCGCCGTTCGCCACCAGCACATCGTGGGTGTCCAATTCGATGTGATAGACGGATACCTCCTGCGCCCGGTCGTCCCACAGGATGGAGCGATGGTTGACCAGAAATTCCACCGGTATCAGCACATCGTCCAGAAACAGCGAATGCCCCTTCGTCAGGCGCAGGTCGGCGTGCGGCACGTTAGGGGCGAGCGCACCCTTGCACACGATTACCGGGGTCGCGGCGTTGCGCCGGCCTCGCGTGGCCAGCACGCGCCCCACGCCGATCCAGACGATTGGTCGCGCCTGGCCGCTCGCTGTCAGGATCATCTGCCCGACGCTCAATCGCTCCACAAGTTCTTCGCCGGATGGTGTCGCGATCAGCGTACCGGCCAGGAAGCACAGCACGCTGGTGGTGATGAACGTGCCGGTGCCCAGATCCGGGCTATGGGTGAAGCTGTTGGTGACGAATGGACCCGGCAGATCGAGCACTGCGACGGTCGTGCCGTTGTCCAGCACGTCCAGCGAGGTGCCGCTGTAATTGAACGCGGTCACCGTCGGCGTGTTCAGCAGGTCGATCGTGCGGCCGATGCCAAAATTGTCGATCGTTGCCTGCACCGAGATCGGCGCGCCCAGCGCGAACGTCTCCGCCGTTCCACTGGCGCTGAATAGCAGCGTCTGGAGGCTGTCCGCCCCTGCCAGCAATGTCGCCGCGCCACCGACGCCGATGGCAATGCGGCCGGTGGTTGCCCCATACGACACCACCGCTTCATCCAACGTCAGCGTGTTGCCGCCCACCAGGACCGTGCCGGTGTTGAGCAGTGTACCGGTCTCGCTGATCGCCCCGCCGAACACCGTTACGGTGCCGGCGTTGTCCAGCGTGTCCAGCGTGCCCGGCGCGCTGAGTGTCCACGACGCGCCGGCGTCCACCGCGATCGTGCCGATCAGGCTGAACCCGAAGCCGCCGGGGTTGGCGCTGTCGGTGACCGTTCCGGCATCATCGCCAAGGGCGCTCAGGGTGCCCTGCGTGCCGCCCGCCAGCTCCAGCGTCGTCGTGCTGCCCGCAGGTTGGCCGCCGAGCACGTTGCCGACGAAAGCGCCGGCCGATTGCAGCACCAGCGTTTCGTCGCCTGCGCCGAACACCACCGCGTAGCCGCTTGCACCGGCGGTGCTTTCGACCAGCCCGTCATTGGTCAGGGTCCCGGCCGCCAGCGACGCTCCGCTCTGAAAATCGACGCCTTCCCCCCCGATGATCGTCCCGTCGTTCTGCACGCTCGCGCCCGCGCCGGGAACGCCGCCGGAAATCCGCACCCCGTCGAAGCCGCCGGAGATCGTCGCCGTCGATCCGGCGGTCAGACCGTTGATGACGGTGCCGCCCACGGTGAGATCGACACCCAATCCCGCCGTGTCCGAGGCCTCGATGCTGCCGAGATTGCTGACATAACCTGCCGCGCCCTCGACGACGGCGCCCCACTGTTCCCCATCGATCGCCGCCGCGCCGCTCAGGTTCTCGATCGTGCCGCCGGCCGACAGGAAGGCGCCGATCACGTCGGGTGTCGCGCCGTTGGCCTGCACGGTGCCGTAGTTGAGCAGCGATCCGGCGCCTTCCAGCAGCACGCCCTCGAACGGCCCGCTGATCAGCGCCGCGGTGTCGGACGCCGCGCCGTTGGCCACCGTGCCGCCGTCCTGCAAGAAGACGCCGGCAGCGCCGCCGCCGGTGATGATGCCGAAATTGGCCACAGTGCCGATGCCGGCACCGATCCACACGCCGTTGTCGGACGGCCCGCCATCGATCAGCGCCGTGGCATCGCCAAGCTGACCGTTCGTCACGTTGCCGGAACCAAGATACACGGCATCGGAGGCGACGCCGGTGATCGTGGCGTCGTTGTCGACGGTACCGGCGCCGGTGATCACCACGCCGTCCGCGGTGCCGGAAATCAGCGCGCCGGTGTCGCCGATCTGCCCGTTGTCGACGGTGCCGGCGCCGAGGAACACGCCGACGGTGTCGCTGCCACTGGCGATGATCGTGCCGCCGTTCTGCACCAGCCCGCCGGTCAGCAGCGCGACGCCGCCGGCGACGCCCGAGACCAGCGCCGTTGCCGGACCGTTCCAACCGTTCTGGACGGTGCCGGTGGCCAGCTCGATGGCGGCGAAGGTGCCGATGAAGTCGTGATGCTGCCGTCGTTGATCGCGACGTCGCCGCCATCGCCGGTCGTGCCCATCACCGCGCCGGTGTAGACGCCCGGCGATGACGGTCCCGCCGACGTTGGTCACCAGCCGGGTTGTCCAGCACGCCGTTGTCCAGCGTGATCGTGCCGGTGAAATTAAGATCGGTGATGACCGTGCCGGTCACCGTGAAGGCATCGATGAAGAACGGGACCGACGCGTCCAGTGTCAGCGCTGGAGCCTGCGTCCAGGCTGAGCGTGTCGGCAGCGGCGAAGATTCCCGCGGTCAGCGCGATGGTGTAGCCGGTGTCCATCGCCGCGTCCGTGCCGCCGCTGCTGATCTCCTGCAGGACGGTGGCGAGGCTGCCGGCGTTGCCGACGGTGAAACTTGTGCTGGACCATTAGATACTGGCTCCCCGCGGCGGCATGCGCCGCATGGCATCGATCGGACGGCGGCAGGCGGTCGGACGGCGGCAAACCAGCAGGCAATGACGGCGCGGCCGTTGGTGTCGTTGCTGATAGAGATCATTGCGTCGCCCGCTTTTCCTCGGGCCATTCCACGGTGCAGCGGATGCCGGCGGGGATGGCGTGGTCGGGGTTGGGCAGAATCAGCCGGACCCCGAACGTATCGCTGGCCGCGTCGATCACCGGATCGACCACCTCTGCCTTCGCCGCATACGCACCACCGACCGGCGCAACCGGGTGCACGGTCGCGGTAGAGCCAATCCTGATACTGCCATAGCGCTCCAGCGGCAGGACCAGCTCCACGTTGAGCGGATCGATCTGCGCGATCGTCATGATGGAGGTCTGCTCATAGATGAATTCGCCGACCGACAGCTTCCGGTCGATCACCACCCCGTCGACCGGACTGCGTATCTGCTTCAGTGCCAGCGTACGTTCGCTGCGCTCCGCGGTCAGTGCTGCCAGCCGCTGGTCCATCTGCGCCTGCTGCACGCGCAGCTCACCCTCGCGGACCTTGGTTTGCAACTCGTCGAGCGAGTTCATGTTGGCGATCTTTTTATCGACCAGGAACTTCTTCCGCTCGGTTTCCCGCATGCTCAGCGCCATGTCGGCCTGCTCGACCTTGATCGCGCTATCGTTGGATGCGCGCATCCGGTCGAGCGCCAAGGTTGCCTGCTCCACGCTCGATTCGAGCTGGGCGACCACCTGGCCCTGCTTCACCGTCTCGCCGCGGTCGACCAGGATCGCCGAGAGCAGGCCGCTCACCGCGCTGCCGAGCTGCACGGTGACATGCGGTTTGATGATGCAGGTGCCGGCGGTGGCGTCGCTCGTCATGGCGCCCTGAGCGCGCGCGGGGGCGGTGGCCAGCAGGGGGACAAGTGGGAGGAGTGCGCGGAGCATCCACGTACACCTCTCCCGCCGCTTGCGGGCTTGGGCCGCGAAGAGTGGACCAAGGTCGGCGAGCGAAGCGAGACGGGTGAGGGCGGTGCACGCGGCACGACCCTCACCCGCGTCGCAAGCGCTCCGCGACCTCTCCCGCGAAGAGCGGGAGAGGTGTAGTTGCGTCACGTACCCAATCACCGCGCGCATCTAGTCGGGCCGTCCCGCAAACGACAGCGAGCCTTGTAAGCGGGCTTCGAAGCGCATCAGCTCGCGCCGCACGGCCCGATGCCGTCGTTCGGCTCGGCGCTGCATCAATGAAAACAGCACGCAGGCCACCCTACGGTGGGCACGTGCCGCTGCCAGCAGCAGCAGACCAACGACGTTGGATCGCAACGGATCCATCAATGCATCCTCCAGCGACAGCACCTGCATGAACGAGCCAGGGTCGCCCTGCCGTGCGCCGCGGCCGGCGAGCTGACGGTCGATCCGCGCCGCGTCGTGCCGCTCGCTCAGGATCACCGCGAGGCCGCCGCGGTCGGACACGCCTGGCGCCAGCCTGATGTCGGTACCGCGGCCCGCCATGTTGGTGGCGATGGTGACGCGACTGGCATCGCCCGCGCGGGCGATGATCGCAGCTTCCGCCGCGTCCTGCGCCGCGTTCAGCAGGCTGTGCGCGACGCCATGACCGCGCAACAGACCGCTCGCCAGTTCCGATGCGGTGACCGACCGCGTGCCGATCAGCACCGGCCGGCCGGACGCCGACAGCGCCACCGCACGCTCGGCGATGGTGCGCCATTTGGCCGCAGCGGTCGGTACGATCATCGTTGACTCAATCCGGCGGCGGCACGGGTGGTGCGTCGGGATGCGCTCGACACCGACGTCGTAGACTGCCCGCAGCTCGCGCGTGACCTCCGCCAGGGTGCCGCTCATGCCGCAGAGGTGGCGGTAGCGGGTGAAGAAGCGCTGG
The DNA here is from genome assembly GCA_963826975.1 of uncultured Alphaproteobacteria bacterium. GTDB lineage: Bacteria > Pseudomonadota > Alphaproteobacteria > Acetobacterales > Acetobacteraceae > Palsa-883. Next base: position 47,915 of record CAWGZJ010000008.1, read on the forward strand.
TAGGTGATGCGCGCCACCGAGCCGCGCTGGCCGGTCGGCTTGCAACCCTCCTTCGTTTCGATCATCTGGTGCAGGCCATCGTTCCAGAAGCGGTCCGGCATTACCCGGCCGGTGTATTCATCGATGATACACACATGGCCGTCGCGTACCAGGTAATGCACGTCGCGCTCGAACAGCAGGCGTGCGGTCAGCGCCTTCACCACCAGCTCCGAGCGCACCACCGTGCTGCCCCAATGGCTGCCGAGCGTGGCCGAAAGCGTCTCCACACGAGCCCGCCCGGCCGGCGTCAGGTCGATCCGGCGTTCGCTGCGATCGATGCGAAAATCCGCGCCCTCGATCAATTCCGCCACCAGACCGAGCGCCTCGGCGCAGGCACGATCCTCGGCCCCGGCACTCAATGTTTCGCTGATGATAAGCGGCGTGCGCGCCTCATCGATCAGCACGCTGTCGGCCTCGTCGATGATCGCGAAGTCCAGGCCGCGCAGCACCAGCGCGTCTTCATGTGACCGGCGCCCGTCCAGCCGGGCGACGCGGCCATGCAACGCGGTTGGCGTGGCGCGCCGGCGCATCTGGTCGCGCAGGTAGTCGAACACCAGTTCCTTGTTGCTGGCATAGACGATATCACAGGCATAGGCCGCGCGCCGCTGCGCCGGGGTTTGCCCGTGCACGACCAGGCCCGCTGTCAGTCCCAGCGCCCGGTACAGCGGTGCAAGCAGCGCGTGGTCGCGTTCGGCGAGATAGTCGTTGACCGTCACGACATGCACCATGCGACCTGCCAGCGCCGCCGTCGCCGCGGTGAGTGACGCCGCCAATGTCTTGCCTTCGCCGGTCGCAAGCTCTGTCATCCGGCCGCGCAGCATCGACCAGGCCGCCATGAGCTGGACTTCATACGGCGTCAGGCCGAGTTGTCGTGTGGCGACCGCACGGATCAACGCGAAGGCGCGGGCGGCGAGGGTTGGCGTGATCCCGGACCTCAGCCGGGCGCGCAGCGCGGTCGCTGCTGCTTCCGGCGCTTCGGCCCACGTTGTTGCTTCCTGCGTGTGTGTCGCGGCGAGCCTTGCCACGCGCACCGCTCCCAGGCGGAGCAGGGCTTGCGGCGGCCGCGGCAACCGCGCGGCGGTGGCCCGCAGGTATTCCTCTACCAGGCCCGGCGGGCGCGTGTGACGCTCCGGATATGGGATTGCCCGCGCGAGAACAACATTCTCCCCCTCCCCTTGAGGGAGGGGGTTGGGGGGAGGGGTAGCGGCGGTTGACGCACCAAGGCCAGGTGCGCCCCGACCCCTCCCCCCAACCCCCTCCCTCAAGGGGAGGGGGAGTAGTGGTGAGTTCCTGGCCACGCCACGCTCGCCCGCGCTCATAGATCGAACCGTCGCAGGAACAGTTGCCGCACACTCCGCGAAATGCGCCACGCCAACGTCCGGTCGCCGTGCTGGAAGCGCACATACACCCGTTCGCCGATGCGGTGTTCCAGCGCGCCCTGTGGCAGCTTCACGTCCACCTCGAACACCACCTCCAGCGCGCGCAGGTGCTGATCGTCCGCCGGATCCACCGCGATGGGCCCACCGCCGACGGTGGCCAGCGCCACGCTCGGCAATTGCCGCGTCGCGGTCGGCATCTCGCGCGACACCTGATCGACATGGATGACGCGCATCGGTCGGCTGGCGAAGCGCAGATCGATGCCGAGCGTGTCCTCGCGCACCAGCTCGATCTCGGACTGCGGCACGATGACCCGTACGCTGACCGCGCGCGTCGTCGAGCACGTAGCCGATCAGCTCGCCACGCCGAAAGAATTTGCCGTCAAGGTCTTGCGGCTTGGCGACCAGCACACGCCCAGCCGTCGGCGCCGCCACGTCCAGCGCCGCCTGGCGCCCGCGCGCATCGTCGAGCTGCGACTGGAAATACACGATCTGTTGACGCAACATCTGCGCCTGCACGCGATCGGATTGTTCCGCTGCCGTGTAGCGCAGCGCGACCTCGTGCAACTGCGCGTCCAGCAGCCGCACCCGCGCGTCCAGCACCGTGTCGCTCAGCCGCGCGACCGGCGCACCGGCCGCCAGCGTCGCGCCGAGGGGGGCTAGCAGGTCAGTCAGCCGTCCCTCGGTGCCGGTGCGCAAATCGGACCCCGATGGCGGCCACACCACCCCCTGCGTTACCGTCCCGTACGGCAGCTTCACGGCGAACAGCAGCAGAGCGACGGCCACGGCCGCGGCGCCGCTCACGGTCGCCGCGCGCAGCCGGTGCTCGCGCAGCGCCGGGCCGAACGCGACGTGCCAGGCGCCGCGCGCCAGCGGATAGACGATGCCCGACGCGATGGTCCACGCCGCCAGTACCGCGCCGACCCCGTGCAACTGCGCAGCCACGAACAGCGCGATCGTCAGCATCACCCAAAGCCGGTAGGCGTAGGAGGCTGCGCCGTAGAACGCGAACCACGCCACCTCGCCACGCGCTTGCACCGGCGAGGTCTGGCCACGCACTCCGAAGGCGTAACGGTTCACCAGGTAGCCATAGAACCGCGTCGCGCGCACCCCCAGGTTGGGAATCTCGATCAGGTCCGACAGGATGAAATAGGCGTCGAACCGCAGCAGCGGGTTGCCGTTGAACAGCAGTGTGGAAACGCCGGCGATCAGCAGGCAGTTGAACGCCGCCGCCCGCCCCAGTCCCGGCTCGGCATTCACCCACACCATCATTGCGATGCCGGCGCAGAACAGCTCGGTCAACATCCCGGCCGCGCCCACCAGCGCGCGCCGCCATTTGTTGGTGAACGCGCCGGCGCCGCTGACATCGACATACGGCACCGGCATCACCACCAGCGTCATGATGCCTGCTTCATGCACCGACGCGCCGAAGATCTTCGCGCAATAGCAATGACCCAGCTCGTGCAGCAGCTTGAGCACCGGGAACGTCACCGCCAGGATCAGGATATTGTCGCGCGCCAGCACGTGGTCGGCGAGATCGTGCGTCAGCGCGCTCCAGTGCAGCACCGCCAGTCCGGCGCCCCAGCCAACCACGCCAAGCCACAGCAGCAGGCCCCACAGCGAGAACAGCGGCCGCACCAGGCCAACCGTTGCGTCGAGGAAGCGGTCCGGATCACACAGCGGGATGCGCAGATAGAGCGGATTGGCCAGCCGCCGCCACAGCTTGCCCGAGGTCAGGCGCCGCGCCCGCGCGGAAAGCTCGGCAAAATCAGGTAGCCGCTCGGTCGCCAGCAGGTTGGCGCCGTCAAGCTGCGCCAGCAGGTGGATCATCTCGTCCTGCGTCGGCCGCTCCTCACCGAGTTCGCCGAGTGCGGTCCAGATCTCGTCGAGCGTGTGGGTGCCGTCCATCAGCCCGATCGCCTGGCGCGCCGCCGGCGCGAAGCGATGCACGCTGTTCTCGACCAGGTCTTCCAGCACGAACCAGCGGTCGCCGCGGAAATGCTGGCGGGTGATGCGGACGTGGTCACGCAGCCGCGGCCGCACGGCGGCGACGCGGAACCAATTGGCGCTGAGGAGGGGTTTGCCCGCGGTGCTCATGGGTCGGGGATCAAATTAACCTCTCCCTTTGGGAGAGGTCGGGGCGCGTCAGCGCTCCGGGTGAGGGTGGTGCCGCACGGAGATAATCCCCGTTTTGCGGCGCCACCCTCACCCGCCGCTGCGCGGCGATCTCTCCCGGAGGGAGAGGTGACGTGCCACATCCTCATGGCCACCACGACCACAGGAACAAACGCACAGCGTCAACCAAATGATGCGTCCAGGCCCAGATCAGCAGATGACGCCCGGCGTCGAGCTTTGCCACGCCCTCCATGTTCGGTCGCAACTGCGGCGAGATCGCATCCAGCCGCGCCTCGACATGGAATGTGTTGGCGCCGTCGTTCTGCTCGGCGATCGGCGTCACCCGCACCACCTGCAGCGGGAAATGCCGGTCCGGCAGCGCAGACAGTATCAACGTGCCGGCCTCGCCCGGCGCAACCCGTCCGATTTCGCTGTCCGGCACGCGCACGATCACCCGATAGCTGTCGAGCGGTGCGATCTCGAACAGCACCTGCGCGCGCTGCACCGGCATCCCCACCGACTGGCTCAGGTCGCCGTTGGTGATCAGTCCATCGAACGGCGCAACGATCCTGGTGCGTGACAGTTGCGCATCCAGCAGTGCGATCTCGGCGGTTGCCTCGGCGACCTGCGCGCTGTCGATATTGACATCCGCGCGCGTGCCGCTGGCCAGCGCCCGGTCCAGCTCCAACTGGTGCTGCTGGCGCGTCGCGATCCAGCGCAGCCGCTGCAGGTTCAGCTCGGAATCGTCCAGCGTCGCCAGCACGTCCCCGGTGTGCACCACCTGGCCGGCCCGCGCGTGCTCGCTGCCGATGTAGCCGTCCAGCCCGGCGGCGATCGTCCGCCGCACTTCGCCCTCGACCGTCGCCTGCGCGTTGACCTGATACTCGACGTGGAACAGCGCGAAGAATGCCACCAGCGCAACGACCACGGCGGTCGCGAGCTTCAGGACGTAATGCTCCGGCCCGAGCAACTGGCGTGCAGTGCGGCCGAGGATGTGCAGCGCGATCGTGCTCAGCCACCGTTCGGCCTGCCGCAGTTGCCCGAGCACCGGCCCGACCAATGCCGCGATCGCTTCGGCGAGATCGATCGCCGCCTGATCGAACGGCGCCTCGCGCTCGATGGTGATCGCCCCGGCGATGCGCCCGTGCAGCGTCAACGGCACCGTCAGCACCTGCGGCCCGCCGCCGCGCGCTGCCAGCCGCGCGTGCGCGGCCCGGCTCGGCAGCGTTTCGCCGCCGGGCACCGGAAACAGCACCGTCGCACCCTGGTCGACCGCTTCTTCCATCGCCGCGGTGAGATCGACCGTCGCGTCCGCCCGCTTGCCGGAGCCCACCGCGTGCGACAGGCCGGCCATGCGGATGGACCGCCGCACCAGCCATCCGATCGACACGCGCGCGCCCCCCATGCGCACCGCCACATCGGTCGCTGTTGCCCGCGCCGCCGCGTCGAACCGTTCCGCCGCCAGGGCAGTCGCGGCCACCTCCAGCGCCGCGTAGCCCTGTCGCAGCCGAATGGCATCCGCCGTCGCCTGGCCGCGCCGCTGGCGTAGCTCGATCCACGACGCGCCCCATTGCAATTGCCGCATCGCGTCGCGCAGCGTGGCGTCGGTGATGCCTTCGCATTCCACCGCGACGACGCCCTGGTCCTCGCCGTCAAACTTCAACGGCAAGCCGAGATGCGAGGCACGTCCGTCGTCGATCCGCGGGCCGAACCCTGGGGCATGGCCCGGGCCGGCCGCCAAGCCTGTGGTATTTCCTTGGCCGCGTCCGTGCGGGCGGCTGACCACCCCGCGCCGCTCGGTCAGCGCAAGCTCCGCGACATGGGCGAGTTGCGCTGAGCCGACATCGCCCTCCGGCCAGCGCGCCATCGGCGTCAGCACGCCGTTCTGGCGCAGCACCAGCACCGCGCGCGCCACGCCCGGCAGCATCCGGCACAGTAGCGCGAGCCAGGCGCGCGCGAACGGCGCCGGCGCCGTCTCGGCCGCCAGCACGCTCCATAACACCTGGTCGAGCGGCGTGACCGTTGCGGTCTCGGCCGTGTCCGCGGCATCGGCCGTCGCCGATCCAGGCGCCCGCGCATCGGGTGCCCGAGCATCGGCCGACGCTGAGCCTGCCGCTCGTGCCCCCGCTGCGCGCATGTCGGCTGCGCGCACATCGGCCGCGCGCACGTCGGCCATCCGGGGATCGGTAACGCTCTCGCGCTCCATGCGAACGCTGCCCGGCGTCCTACAGCGTCAGCGGGCCGACGCGCGCCTCGTAGTCGCGCATCCGAGCCGTCAGCAGGGTCAGCAGCCGCTTCCCCGCATACGGCGTCAGCACGATGCGGTTGCTCAACTGCACTGTCAGGTCCTTGCCGGGCGATGCGTTCCAGGTCTGGTTCATGCCGAACAGCAGGGTGAGCTCCTCGCGCGTCACCAGGACGTTCACCACATTGGCGAATGTCGTTACCATTTTGCTATCGTCCCAATTGACCTTGGTGTTCACCACCTGGTCGGCGAGCGCCACGTCAATCGGCTTCGGGATGGGTTCCGCGTCGGCGTCGAGGTCGGCCATCATGGTGTCTCCTTCGTCATGGCGTGGGGCTGTCCCAGCGGATTTGCGACGCTACGGCACCCATGTTGGCGTCGCCGTCGGCATCGAGCAGCAGCCACGCCAACTCCGGGGCATCCTGCTGATCCGTCGGGCCGGCGTCGTCCGCTGCCTGGCCAGTCACCGGATCGACGAAGGTGATGATCGCCTGCGGCCGCGCGGCCAACCGTTGCGCGGCCAGCGCGAAGGCTTCCGGCAACTGCGCGATCTGCGGACTTGCCGGCAGCATCAGCGTGAAGCTGGCGTCATCGGCCGAAGTGTAGTCGCGCAGCACGATGGGGTCCGGCACCGACAGCAATCCCGCTGCGTTGAGGTACGGGTCGACGTTCGAGGCTACGGGTTTCGGCGGCGGCGTCGGCGAGAGCGCCGCGGCCGGTGCCGGTGGAGCGGAGGCGTGCCTCGCCGATGGTGCCTGAGGTGGCGGGGCAGGGGGTGTGGGCGAGATCGGCGCGACGGCCGCCGCCGGCGCGGCGGCCGGCGGGGTCACCGACGTGGCGGTCTTGAAGCTGACGGCCGTGGACGCAACCGCCGGCGCAATGCTGCTGGTGGAGTGGGACACGGCGACGTGGGGTGGCGCGGGTGGCGCGGGAGGCGGCGGCGGGCCGGCGCCCTGGCCGACGGTAATCGTCACCTTGGTCGGCGATCCCGCGACATAGGTGCCGTGCGGCACGTAAGTGAACGAATCGGTTCCGGTAAACGAGGCTACCGGGGTGTAGGTGAACGAGCCGTTGCTGTTCAGCACCAACGTGCCGTGCGAGACCGTCGTAGCCAGTGTCGCCGTCAGCGGATCCCCGGCGCTGTCGGTATCGCTTGCCAGCACGCCCTGCGCCACCGGCACGTTGAGCGGCACATTCTCGCGCGCCGTGTAACTGACCGGCACCCCCACCGGCGCCGGGTCCATCACCGCCAGCGACACCGTCGCCGGCGCGCTGGTCTTCGCGTTCGCGAGATTGCCCGGTGGATTTCCGGTATCGGTCACCGTGAAGCCGAAGCTGTCCGCCCCGAGATAGCCCGCCGCCGGCGTATAGGTGAACGTGTCGGGACTGGTGGTGCTCTGCACCAGCGTTCCGTGCGTCGGCTGCGTGGTGATCTTGTAGGTAAGCTGGCTGGCCGGCGTCTCGTTGTTGTCGGTGCCGCTCAGCACGATGACCTGTGCTTGTCGTGGATGACGCTGACACTCTGCGCGATCGCCACCGGCGGCTGATTGACCGGCGTGACCGTCACCGAAACCGTTGCCTGGCTCGACTCGCCGTCCGGATCGGTGGCCGCGAAGACGAAGCTGTCCGCGCCGTAGAAATTCGCCGCCGGCGTATAGATCAGCGTATTGCCGTTGGTGATCGCCGAAAGCGTGCCGTCGCCCGGGGCAGTGACGATGCTGTAGCTGAGCGGATTGTGCTGCGCGTCGGTCGCCGCCAGCACGATCTGCTTCGTGGCGTCCTCGGGCACCGACACGGACTGCGCCGTCGCCACCGGCGCGATGTCACCCGAGCGATTGATGGTGAACTCGCGCACGTAGTTGGTGCCCGCCGTGGTGCCGTTCCCGGCCAGTGCGTTGCCGGACTGATCGAAGATCGCGCGCGTGCCGGACAGCGTTAGCTGATAGAGGCCTTGCGCCAGCACTCCGTCCGGCAGTTGCAGCGTGACCGTCTTGGACCCCAGCACGTAGACCGGCACGACCGGGATGATGGTGGCGCCCGTGGTGTCGAACTGGCCGTTCTGGTCGGCCTTGATCAGGCTGTAGTTCGCCGGGCTGTTGGCGCTGACCCAGTCGAGCGCCTCGCTGACCTGCACCGCCAGGCTGGTGAAGGCGAGGCCGGTCGAGCCGTTGTTTGCCGGCAGGCTGCTGATGGAAACCACCGTCGGCGGGGTGGTGTTGGCGCTGTTGCCCTGGAACTCGAAGGCGCCGATGTCGGGGTAGATCTTGACCGCCTGCGGGGTGAAGGTCTGCTGGTTCGCGTTGGCGAGCGATGCACCGCCGCTGCTGCTGGACAGCACATCGACCTGACCGTTGCCGGCCGAGACGCCGATGACCGGGGCGCCCGCGGTGGTATTGAGCCCGGTGTTCCCGGCCCCGTAGTTGAAGCGGAAGCTGCCGTTGCTGTTGAGCGTAACGGAGAAGTTGACCGCGCTGGCATCGGCGGGGTTGGTCCCCACCCATTCGAAGGTGACGGAGCCTGTTGCTGTCGACACATAGACGCCGTCGCCGGTCGTCTGATACGTGTTGAACGCGGCCCAGAACGGTGCGATCCGCACGTTGTTCAGGAACTCCGCAGTCGACGGCGTGTCGTAGCCGGTCGAGTTCGGCCCGGCGAATTGCAGATAGCCCTGCGATGACACCGTCACGCTGGTGTACGCCGTGTTGTACAGGGTGAAGCTGAACGGCAGCGTGTAGCTGACGACGCCCCCGCTGGTGTTCACGTTCAACAACGTCATGCCGCTGGTGGCCGGCGGCGGGGTCGCGGCGCCGTTGGTCTGCACATACAGCGGATAGCCGACGCCGGTCTTCGTCGTCGTGCCCGGATCGGTTGCGCGCGGCTGGCCGAGCAGATCGGTGGCCGGTGCCACGTAGCCAATTCGCGGCGTCGATTGCCGGTGATCCCTTCTGCAACTCGAAGTCGTCATCCGCACCGGCGCCGACCGGCGTGCCCGGGCCGCCAAGGATCTGATCCGCCCCGGCCATGTTCACGAAGTTCGGCTTGCCGGTCTTGCTGCCGTTGACGTCCTGGCCGCTGGCCGCCTGCCAGTTGGCGAGCGTTGCCTCGGTGACGCCTTGCCACATTCCCAGCGCTGCCGGCGTGGCGTCGGCGCCCTGGTAGAACAGGTTGTAGGCGCTCAGGAAGCCGGTGGTGCTGCCGGCCGCCACGCTGATGATATCGCCTTCATCGGTCCACAGGATGTTGTTCTCGAGCGTCACGGCGGAGGCGCCGGACAGCGTCAGCGCCTGGCCGACCGACTGGTAGACGGTGTTGTTGACGATCGAGAGCGTTGCGCCGCTGGTGATCGCGATGCCGGTGCTGACGTTGTTGTAGACCAGGTTGTTTTCGATCGTGGTCGAGTTGCCACCGCCGGCGATGCCGACCGCGTTGCCGTAGGGGATATTGCCGGTCACCACGTAGACGCCGTTGGCGCTCAGTGAGATGCCGTTGCCGATGCTTTGGTAGATGACATTGTCCAGGATCTGGGTGCTGCTGGTCGCCCACAGTCCGGTGCTGCTGCCGTAGACGGTGTTGTTTGAGGCGCTACCGCCCGAGATTTGAATTCCCGGGCTGCCGGTGGCGACCTGGTCATAGACCGTGTTGTCGGTCACCGTTGCCCCACTGGCATCGATGCCGATGCCGGCGTTCGAGTAGACCGTGTTGCCGGCGACGAATACTGGCGTGCCAGCATCATAAGCGCCGGCGTCGATGCCATCCTTGGCGTTGCCGTGGACCTGTACGTCCTCGATCGTTGCGGTGGTGTAGATCGCATAGATCCCGACGCCGCTGTTGTCGTAGACCGCGCCGCCACTGATCGTCGCGGCGCCACCGATGCTGCGAGCGTCGATGCCGTCGCCGAGGGAGCTGGTGTTGTTGTACACCAGATCGTTCAGCAGCAGCGCGCTCAGGCACGCCGTCCTGCAGGGTGATGCCAGGACCGATGTTGTCGTAGATCGCGCTGTCGCTGATCGTCAGGTTGGCGATCGTGGGCGGTTGAGTGTTGGGGGTGTAGATGCCACCCGCGGCATTGCCGTAGATCGAATCGTTCTGCAGCGTCACCCCAGTGGAGGGGCCGGTGAAGTCGATGCCATAAGCAGCACCGGTCAGCCGCAGATTCTCGAGCGTGATGTTGCCGCCGCCGATGTCGTCGATCACGCCGATGCCTGCCGAGGTGTTGTTGCGGTCGAGCACCACCGTTCCGCCATTGGTCGGGCCGATGATCAGCGCCGGGTCGACCGCGGTGCCGGCATCGTCCGTCCCCAGCACGGCATCGCTGGTCGCCACGTAGTTGCCGGTATCGACGAAGATCGTGTCGCCCGGCCCGATCGGGTAGGCGCGCAGCAGCGCCGCCAGGCTGGTCATCGGCTGCGTCCGGGCGACTTGCCGGAGTTGGCGTCGTTGCCCGCCGCGGTGGTGTATTGCGCGGTGGCTGAGCTGTAGGTCGCCCCCGGTGGTGCGAGGTAGAAACTCGTTCCGCCATTCGCCAGCAGGAACGGCTGCGACGTCGCGGTCAGCGTACCCGAGGTCACCCGGATCAGCGCGGTGCTGCCGGTCGTCGTGCGATCCACCGTCCAGACATACTGCGCCTGGCCGTAGCGGTTGATCGGCACATCGGTCGCGAGCGGCGACCAGGTCATGGCCGTTATCGGTGGAGACCTGGATATTCGCGGTCGGCGCCACCGCCCCGCCCGGCAACCGTCTGATCCAGTTCGATGGCGTTGACGAACGCGCCGTAGTAGCCCGACACGCTGACCAGACTGAGGTTGATCCCGTTGCCGCCGGTGGCGGTGACCGTCAGGTCGAGTTCGACGGCCTTGTTCTTGCCGCCCGCTGCCTTGAACACGTCGTAGTTGCTGCTCAGCGTTGCGCCGTTGACGACGATGTTGAACACGCGCTGTCCCGCCGCGGTGGCCTGATCGGTCGGCGAAATACAGCCGCAGCGTGTAGGTGCCGTTGGCGACCGGCAGATCGTAGTTCAGCGCGGTGCCCGCGGTCGCGCCGGTGACATAGACGCCAGTGGTGAACAGCGCGGTCGGCACGCTGCTCAGGCCGGTGATGGACGCGGTGTTGGTGAACGTCGTGCCGGTGACTTGGTCGGCATTGGCCTGCCAGTTGCCTTGCGTGGTGGTGCGATCGCGCCGGACCGCCGGCATTGATCGTCAGGATCGCCTGGGTCTGGACCGAGGTTGCTGCTGGCGATCTCGATCGGCACCTGCTCGCCGACCTCGTATTTGCCGAACTGCGCCGGGTTGAGCACTTGCAGCGTCTGTGCGCCGCGCTGGTTTGCGCCTGGGCGGTGTCGCCGTCGTAGCCCTGGTTGACGCGCCCGCCGTTCGGTGCCGGCTCCGGTTGTAGACGGTTGTCGGGTTGCCCGCGTCGATCGCCGGCGAGCCGGGCTGCAGGTGGAAGTCGTCATCGGCGCCGCCGTTGATGCCGAGCGCTTGCACCAGCGCGCCATCGGCGATCACCAATGCGCCGCCCGACGCCGCTGAGGGTGACGGTCACCGTGGTGGTGGTAGCGGTGATCATGGCCCAGCACGGCGAAGCCGACGCCGTCGCGGTGATCCCGCTCGATGCGGCGTTGCCGTACTGGTTGAACTGGCCGGTCGCGAGCGATCACGCCATCGCCATCGCGCACGACGTAGATCGCGTCATTGGCTTCGGGCGTGATGAAGTTCGACGGCCAGTTCACCGCGACCTGGTAGATCCGACCCGGGGTCAGGCCGCTGAACGTCCAGGTCGCCGTGCCGCCCGATCCGGCCGCGGTTTGCAGCGCGGTGGCGCCGGCGCCGCCGGTAGCCGCCGGTGTAGGCGGTCCATACGCCGGTGGTCGCGAAACCGCTGGCCGACCCGGCCGTCATCACCTCGGTCGTGCCAGGTTGCGAAGAGAAGCCAAGAATGCCGTCCGGTCCCGCCGGGTCGACGAAGTCTGGGTTGCCGACCTGGCTGTGCTGGTCGAGCCCGGTCGCGTAGTACCAGCTGGCCAGGCTGGCGTAGCTGGCGCTTTCCCAACTCGCGATCGCGCCGGTGCCGGTCAGATCGAAGAAGTTGTAGTCGCTGACGAGCCGGCTCTCGGCGGTGGGCGCGATCGTCAGCGCCGGCCCGCCGGCGACGGCCAGGATGTTGTTCTCGACGATCGTAGTTCGCGGTCGCGGCGGAATAGGTGCCGCTCGAGCCGGTGAGCGAGATGGCGGTTCCCGTCGGCTGGTCGATCGTGTTGTTGATGATCTGCTGGTCGGGCCGCCGATCAGAGCGATGCCGGCGGTGACGTTCTGGTAGATCAGGTTGCCGGTGATCGCGATTGTTGGGCCGGTATAATATTCCGCGCCGGAAATGCCGATCGCGTTGCCGTATATCGTGTTGCCGGTGATCGCGGTCGGCGGGCTCAAGGTGTAGTAAATGCCATCGCCGCTGTTGTCGTAGACCAGGTTGTCCTGCGCGATCACTTCGCTGCCGACCCCGATCCCATTGACGCTGCCGTAGATCGTGTTGCCCATGCCGGTCGAGGACGATCCAAGGTCGATCCCCGTCGCTGGCCTGGTCATAGACCAGGTTGTCGGACACCAGCATGCTCTCGCCTGAGTAGATGCCGGCGTTGCGATTGCCGAACACCGTGTTGCCGGTGACGGTGCCGGCATTGATGGCGATGCCGTCGGCGCCGTTGGCGTTGCTGTTGCCGTAGGTGACCACGCCTTCGATCAGGCTGACGCTGCTGGCGTCGATGCCATCGCCGATGTTGTCGTAGTAGGCGCCGCCCTGCACCGTCTGGTTTCCGGTGCCATTCAGGTAAAGCGCCGATGCCGAGGTTGTTGTAAACCTGATCATCGAGCAGCAGCATGCCGGTATTGTTGTAGCCGAAATAGACACCGTAGCCGTAGACCAGCGAGCCGTCGTTGGTGATGGTGCTGTTCTTTACCACCAGGTTGGCGGCCGGGCGCCATAGGGCGCGTTGACGCCGATATTGAGGTTGTTGGCGATCAGATCGTTCGCCAGCGTCACCCCGGCCGCGGTGTTCGCCAGATCGACGCCGTCATATGCGCCCTCGATCGCCAGGTTCTGAATGACGATGTTGCTGATGCCCAGCAGGTCGAACACATCGGTGCCGGCCGAGGTGTTGTTGCGATTGAAGATGGCCAGGCTGCCGTTGGTCGGGCCGGTGATCAGCACCGGGGCGGCGACGCTGCCGGAATCGGCGGCCGGCAGATTGATGTCGGTGGGCAGGGTATATCTGCCGGCATCGACATAGATCGACGTCGCCCGGACCAATCGGATAGGCGCGCAGCAGGGCGGCAAGGCTCGCCACCGGCTGGTCGGGCGACTTGCCGGAGTTGGCGTCGTTGCCCGGCGCGACGGTGTACTGCGCGGCGGACGGGTTGTACGTCGCCGCGGGCGGGGCCACGTAGAAGACATTGCCGCCGTTGGCCAGCAGGAACGGTTGCGACGTGCCGGTGACCGCCGTCGGCTGTGTGCCGCCGGTGCTGGACAGCACGCGCACCAATGCCGTGTTGCCGTTGCTGGTCTGGTTCACCGTCCAGATATACTGGCCCTGGCCGTAGGCATTGATCGGCACAGCCGAGGCGACCTGCGTCCAGGTTGTGCCGCCGTCGGTGGACACCTGGACAGTCGCGGTGGGTGCGGTGGTCACGCCGGCATTCGCCTGCTCCAGCGCGATGCCGTTGACCAGCGCGCCGAAGAAGCCCGAGGCGTTGACGAAATCGAGCGTCAGGCCGGCGCCGCCGGCGACCGTTACGTTGAAGCTCAGCGACACCGCGTGGCTGCCGTCGCCGAACTGTGTGTTGGCGGCGGCGAAAATGTCGTAATTGGCCTGCAACGTCTGGCCGTTGGCAACGATGTCGAACACGCGTTGCCCGGCGGCGTTGGCCGACGGATCGGCGAAATACAGCGTCAACGTGTAGCTGCCATTTTCCACCGGCAGGGCGAAATTCAGTTGCTGGCCCGCGGTGGCGCTCGACAAGTCGGCCCCGGAGGAGAACAGCGCTGTCGGCGCGGCGGCCAGGCTGCCGATCTGCGTCGCGGAATTTGTATCCGTGAAGCTCTGCCCGTTGGTGCGGAACGCGTCGGCCGACCAGTTGCCGTCCAGCGCGGTCGTGATCGACGGGCCGCCGGCATGCAGTAGCAGCACCGGTTGTTCCAGGGTCAGACCGGTGGTCTGGAAATCGATCGGCAGTTGCTCGCCGATCTCGTATTTCGCCAGGCCGCCCGGCGACAGCACCTGGATGGAGGTCGCGTGACGGGCTGAGTTGCGCCTGCGGCGTGTCGCCGTCGTAGCCCAGGTTGACCCGGCCGCCGTTCGGCGAGGGTTCCTGCAGGAACGCCGTCGTCGGATCGCCCGCGTCGATCGCCGGCGATCCTGGCTTCACGTGGAAATTATCGCCCGGGCCGCCGTTGGGCCCGATCGGGATCAGCAGCGCAGTATCCGCCTCCAGCGCGCTGCCGCGTTGCGCGCTCATGGTCAGGATCGCGGTGCTGCCGGTTGCGATGAACTGGCCGACTTCGTTCTCGTTGTAGGTTGGGTCGAATACATAGTTGTTGGTGTAGTGGTTCGTGCTGACGTTTATCACCGAGCCGTTGTAGAACTCGGTCGCCGTGGTCGAAACGACCTGGGTGATGGTTCCCGCGTTGATGAAACTGCCGACATTGTCGCTGCTCTGGTTCACGTCGCTAGCTGTCAGGATCGTGCCGTTGCTGTCGGTGACAACGAACTGTGCGACGCCGTAGGCGCTGAGAGCCTCGTTGATCGTGTTGAGCTGGTAGGTCTGCCCAGGGGTCAGGCCGGTGAAGGTCCAGGTCGCCGTCGCGCCGGAACCGCCCGCGGTCGTCTCGTACAGCAAAGGATCGGTCGGCACGGGCGTGGGGTTGTTATAGTGTAAGTGCCGGTCGTGGCGAAGCCGTTTGTTTCGTAGGTATAAGTTACTTGCGTGGTGGTGGTTGTCGACGCCAGGCCGTTCGTGACGACGACCGTTCCCGGCTGCGGGACGGTGAAGGAGTTCCCGCTGTAGTAGACCGGTGTCCACGTGCCCGTCAGTTGCAGCGAGCCGCCGGCCACGGCGTTGATTGAATTCAACTGCTGGATCGGCACGCTGAACGGCGTATTCACGGCCGACAGGTTGGGGGCATAGGCAGGCGAGTAGAAAACCGGCTCGCCGACCGGCGTCCCGATGCCCACTATGCCGCCGGACCCGCCCGGTGCAACGAAGTCCGCGTTGCCGACCTGGCTGTGCTGGTCAAGGCCGAGTTCGTAGTACCAGGTGGCCAGGTCGGTGTAGGCGACGCCTTCCCACACGCCGATGGTGCCTACCGTGCTGCCGGCCACGGTGCTGGCGTTGCCCACGTCGAACAGGTTGTAGTCGCTGCCGAAGCCGCTCTCGGCGCCTGGCGCGACCGTGATCGCCGGGCCCGACGCCATGGCGATGATGTTGTTCTCGATCTCGGTCGAGACGGCGTTGCCGCCGATCGCGATACCGGTCCCCGTCAGTTCGTAGATCGTGTTGTTGGTGATGTCCTGATCCAGCCCGTTGGTCAGGGAAATTCCAGCCGTGGCATTTTCGTAGATCAGGTTGCCGGTAATCGGGATGATTGGGCCGGTGTAATATTCCACCCCGGAAATGCCGATCGGAGCGCCATACACCGTATTGCCGGTGATCGCCGTCGGCGGGCTCGAAGTGTAGAATATTCCGTCGCCGGTGATGTCGTAGACGACGTTGTCCTGTGCGGTCGAACTGCCACCCACGAAAATGCCGCTGGTGCTGCCGTAGACCGTGTTGCCGAGGCCGGTCGAGGCATTGAGCTCGATGGCGGCGCGCGAGGTGCTGATCTGGCTGTAGACGAGGTTGTCGGTGACCTGCGCGGTATGCGCCTCGATGCC
Source organism: uncultured Alphaproteobacteria bacterium (assembly GCA_963826975.1). Taxonomy (GTDB): domain Bacteria; phylum Pseudomonadota; class Alphaproteobacteria; order Acetobacterales; family Acetobacteraceae; genus Palsa-883. The sequence continues at coordinate 63,615 of CAWGZJ010000008.1, forward strand.
GGCGTCACGGTTGCCGAACACGCTGTTGCCGGTGACCGTGCCAGGGGCGGTGGTGGAGTAGCCGGCGTTGTTGTTGCTGTAGATGCCGTCGCCCTGGTTGGCGTAGACCTGCGTGTCCTCGATCAGGCTGCCGGCGTCGTCGACTATGCCATTGCCGGTGCCTCCATACAGGCCGGCCTGCTCGTAATAGGCGCCGCCGTCGATCGTTGAGGGCCCCGCCCCGGAGTAGCCGTCCTGCAGATAAAGCCCGGCCTCGTTGTTGCGGAATACCTGGTCGTTGAGGAACTGTACGCCACCGTTGCCCTGCTGCACCAGTACGCCGTCCTGGTTGCCGCCGTAGTAGTTGCCGTTGCCGTCCAGCCCATTGCCGTTGATGCTGTCGTTCTCGATGACCAATCCGGTCACCGCCGTCGCGGTGCCGCCGCTGTTCACATCGACCAGGATGCCGACATCGGCGTTGCCGGTGACCGTGTCGTTCAGCAACTGCACGCCTGCGGACGCGCCGCCGATCTCGATACCGTTGAAGGCGCCGGTGACGGTCAGGTGCTCGATCGTGATGTAGCTGCCGCGCTGGATGTCGAACACATCCTGGCCGGCGCTGAAGTTACCGCGATCGAACACCGCCGCCGGTCCGCTTGTTGGGCCGGTGATGGTGAACGCGTCGCTTGTGCCGGTGCCGGAATTACCGGATGTCAGGTCGATCGGCGTGGTGACGGTGTAGGTCCCGGACGCGACGAAGATGATGTCGCCGGCACCCAGTGTATAGGCGGCCAGCAGCCCCTGGACGGATGCTTTCGGCGTGCTGGGCGTCAACCCGTTATTGCCATCGCTGCCGGTCGGGCTGACGTAGTAGTCGGTGATCTTGCCGAACACGCTGAACGTTTGCGACAGGCCGGAAACCGAGGCGCTGACGCCGGAAACCTGGATGACATAGGTGCTGCCCGGTGTCAGTCCGGCCGGCACCGCCCAGGTATAGCTGCCGCTGTCGGCGACACCCGTGGCGATCGTGGTGAAAGTTGTGCCGTTGGCAGAATAGGACAGATCCACCGCGCCGGTAAAGCCGAACGCGCGCCAGGTGACCGTGGTCGAGGTCCCCTCCTGCACCGTCGCGCCGGCCTCGGGCGTCAGCACCAGAATGTACTGGCTCGGGCTTTCCGACGCCTGCGCCGTGTCGCCGTAATTGCCCAGGTTGATGTAGCCGCCGTTCGGCTGTGGTTCGTTGGCGTAACTGTCCGACGGGCTGCCGCGATCGATCCCCGGCGATTGCAGCTGGTCGGTGCCGCCGACGATAGTCGGGAACACCGGCTTGCCAGACGTGCCGATGATCGGTGCCAGACCGCCGCCGCGGAAATCCTGGTATTTGCTTTGCAGATGGAAGTCGTCGTCGTAGCCAGGCTGGCTTGGGCTGACATAGCCGAGCACGCCCTCGGCGCCGCCCGGGTTCACGAAGTCCGGATTGGCGGTGAAGCTGTCGGGATCGGCGCCGGTCGTCGCCTGCCAGGCGAGTAGCGACAACTGCAGCACGCCTTCCCATTCGCCGATCGCACCTGTGCTGCCGCCGACCAGGCTCGAGCTGGGAATATAGAATAGATTGTAGTCGCTGGCGAAACCACTCTCGCTGTTGGCCGCAACGTTGATGCCGATCCCGGAGCCGATCACGATGATGTTGTTGCGCAACTGCGTGCCGGTGTTGCTGCCGGCGATGTCGATGCCGTCGCCGAGCGGCTGGTCGATCGTGTTGTTGACGATCGACACGCCGTTCTGTCCGGTGATCGAGATCGCCGCCGTCCCGTTGGCATAGATCAGGTTGTTAGCGATGCGAACCGCCGTGGCGGGGTAGTAGCGCTGGTCGTCGATGCCGATGCCGTTCGAGTAGATCACATTGTTGGTGATCGTGACCGTGCCGGACGAGGAAAACACATCGGCGATGTCGTCGACGCCGATCTGCGCATTGTCGTAGACCCGGTTCGCGCTGACCAGCGTGGCCGAGTCGTCGACGATGCCAATCCTGCTGGCATAGGCAACGTTTTCCGTTGCGGTCGCGCCGGCCTGCACTTCGATGGCGAAGGAGTTGGCACCGGCCTCGTCGTAGACAACGTTGCCGGTGACGGTGACGGAGCCGGTCGCGAAGATGCCATAGCCGGTGTTGTCGTGGACGACGTTGCCCGCATTGTCGGTCAACAGCGGATCGCCGATCACCGCGTTGCCGCCGTCGACGTAGATCCCGTCCAGGTTGCCGAAGACCGTGCTGTCGGTGACGCTGACCGCGCCCGGGTCGGACAGGTAGATGCCCCAGCCCAGGTTGTCGTCGAACGTTCCGCTGACCGCCGCGACCGGGCCGACGACATAAAGGCCGCTGTCTTCGTTCGCCTGGCCGGCGTTGTAGCTGGACACTGACGTGCCGCTGTTCGATACGTCCGCACCGCTGATGGTGCCAGTAGTGCCGCTGATGTAGATGCCGGCCAGGCCGGAGTTTGTCACTGTCAGGTTGTGCAGCAGCGTGACCGTGGCATTGGTGTCGATCCGCACACCTTCATTGGCCATGTTGCTGATCGTCAGGCCGGTGGCGGAGAAGTTCGTGCTGTCCTGCACGTAAATCCCGCGGCCCGCACCGGTCAGCGTCAGGTTGTTGATGGTGACGAAGTTGGCGTCCTCGAGCTGGATCAAATTGACCGAGGACGCGTTGTCGGGGTTTGCCGGCGTCAGCACTGCGGCGAACCCGTTGGTCGGTCCCTGCACGGTGAACCCCTGGTCGATCCCCAGCCCGTAGTTCAGGCTGCCGGAGACCTCGAACGGGTCGATCATGCTGTATGAGCCGGGATCGACCTTGATCACCGACCCGGAAACCAGCGAGTACTCGCGCAGCACGTTGTCGATGTTCGGCAGCGGCTGGCTGGGCAGCTTGCCATCGTTGCGGTTCGATCCCGGCGCCGTGGTGTACTGGTCGTTCGCCGTCGAGCCGTCGTTGACATAGTAGGTGCTGCCGTTCTCCGGCACCGTGAATGTTTCGGTCGTGCGGTCGAACACGCCCGGACCGCCAACCAACGAGACCTTTACCAGCAGGCCATAGGTCCCGTACGGCACGGTCGCGGGTGTCGGGATCCAGGTGTAGGATCCAATGTTGCTGGTCCCTGCGGTAATCGTCTTCAGCAGCTTGGGCTCGCTCGGCAGCCCTGTGCCAAGCGGGGTTTCCTGATAGAGCGTGATCTGCACCGACTGGTTCGACGCTCCGGCGTTGCCGAAGTTGCTCCAGGTGATCGTGTGCGGAACGTTGTCCACCCAGTTCGTGTAAAGCACCGGCGAGGTCAGCGCGATCTGCGCCGCGCCGGTCGTCGGATCGACGACCGCCGGCACCTGGTACGCCCCGTCCGGCGACGCCACGCCGATCGGCGTGGTCGAAACAAATGCGTCGTCGAGGAACGATTCGTCGAAGGTCTCGCCGGACTGGCGCGTCGAGGTGAAGGTGTATTCGACGAAGCGCGTGCCGGCCAGCAGCGCTGTCGTTCCGCCTGCCAGCGCCCAGCGGTCGGTGGTGTTCGGTGCCTGCACCGTGCTGGTGCCGAGTACCGTCGTGCCGTTCGCGGCCAGCATTGTCACTTCGATCTGGCCTTGGTCCGGCGGGAAGGCGTTGCCCGAGATCACCCGGCCGCCGAACACCAGGTTGAGCCCGCCGGCGTCGATCTGGGTGGCGGTCAGCCCGCTGGAAAGCAGGTTCACCGTCTGCGAAACGGTTCCTTGCTGCACCGCGCCGGCGGCGTAGTAACTCGATCCGCCGTACGCCGCCGGGTAGCCCGTTTCTTCACCGACCGCCGCCGCCGCGCTGCCTGGGCTGGCGGTCCAGCCGTCCAGCCCGTTCTCGAAGCCCGGATTGGTCAGGTAGTTGGCGCCGATTCCCGGCACCGCCTGCTGCGGTCCACTGCCCACCGACAATGTCACGAACGCGTCGTCGAGATAGGCGTTGTCGCTGCTGTCGCCGGTATGCGCGTCCGCGTTGAACTGGAAGACGATCGAGCGCGCGCCGGTCGGCAGCGCGATCGTTCCGATGGTCAAGCGACCATTGATCCGTCGGATTCGTCGAATCAACCGTCATCGTCCTGGCATCGTGGTGCCGGAGGCGTTGAGGAACGAGATGGTGATCGACCCGGTGTCCGGCGTGGTCTCGGCGAGCGACCTTGTATAGCCGCCGAACGACACGCTGAGCGTGCCGCTGTCGAGTCTGTGTCGCGCTGTAGCCCAACTGCAGCAGGTTGACCTGCTGTTTGGCGTAGCCGGCCGTGGTGCTCGGTCCGGCGAAGAAATAACTGCTGCCGTCATAGGCGCCCGGCCCGCCAGGTGCCACGCCCGCCACGCGCCGCGGGGTCGGTGGTCCAGCCGGTCAGGCCGTTCTCGAAGCCTGGGTTCGTCAGCAGATTGCCGTTCTGCACCGGCGTGTCGTACTCGACGATCGGGCTGCCCTGCTCCAGCGCCGCGTCCGACGCCTGCTGACCGCCGACCAGCGGCAGAAGCTGGAAGTTGTTGGTCGTGCAGGTCGACGAAATGCGGCTTGCCGTCGTTCGGATTGACCACCGTCGAGCCGACCGAGTGCAGGTCGTACAGCCCGACATCGTCCTGCCAGTCCAGCAGGTCGGTGAAATTCTGCGTCCAGTACACCAGGATGCCGTGCGTCACCGGCGAACAGCGTGTTGTAGTCGCTGAAGTACCCGGCATGGCTGTCATTGGCGACATAGATGTCGTAGCCGTTCAGCGCCCACAGGATCGAGTTCAGGATCTCGACATTCGACGAACCGTTCTCGATGCGGATATTGTCGCCGGTCGCGGTGTAGAACGTATTGTCCGACGTGTGCACGTTGGCAACGCCGGAGATCTCCAGGCCGACTGTCGTGTTGTTGTAGATCAGGTTGTGCAGCACGGTCAGGTTGCTGGTCGCCTGGATGCCGGTGCCGTTGCCGTCGATGCGGCTGAACTGGATCGTGCCGGTGAACCCGCTGATGCCGACAACGTTGCCGTTGATGTCGTTGGCAAGCGACAGGTCGGCGCCGCCGATCACACCGGTGCCGGTGACGCCGACCTGGTTGCCGCTGATGTTCTGGTTCTGGATCTGCCCGGCGAGCTGCACGCCGGTCGTGTTGTTGCTGATGAAGTTCACGCCCGACCCGGTCACGAAGCCGAACCCGCCCGAGGCGTTGTCCACCGTCGCCACCACGCCGGTCGTGTTGTTCTCGATCCGGTTGCCGGCCAGCGCCGCCGCGGCGAGGTAGTTCACGCCGATCGCCGACGTTTTCGATCAGGTTGTTCAGGATCATGCCGACAAATGCGTTGGCGAGATCGATGCCGATCGGCGATGCCGGAGATCGTGTTGTAGTCGATCAGTACCGTTGTTGTTGGCACCGATCTCGATGCCGGTGCCGGAACTGGTGATCGTGTTGCCGCGCAGCTCGAAACCGGTGGCGCCCTGCAACGACACGCCCTGCGCCGTCAGCGATGCTGTCGATCACCAACTGGCCGGTGCCGTCGAGCGTCAGCAGCCCACTGGTCTGCCGGCTCTCACGCAGCGCGAAACCGCTGCCGCTGGCAGTGATGCTGCCGGCGATCGTCACGCCTTGCAGCGTCACGTTGGTGCCGGTCACGGTGACCGTGCCGTCCAGCGTCGCGCCCAGGCCCGGTTGGCCGACGATGGTCACGCCGTCGTTGGCCGCGCCGATCGTCACGTTGCCGATATAGGTGCCGGCTGCCAGATAGATCACGTCGCCGGTGCCGGCATTGGCGCCGTTCAGCACCGTCTGCAGCGAGCTGCCTGCGCTGACCACGGTCACATGCGCCGGCGTCGTCGGCGTGCCGATCACCCGCAGCGTCGCCACGCCGTCGCCCGGATCGGACCAGGCGGCGAACGGATTACCGTGCGGGTCCAGCGTCACCGACAGGTCGTCGAGCCCGGCGCTGCTTTGCGCGATGCCTTCGCCGCTCGCCTGGCCCGTCAGCGCCGGTGCGAAACTCGTGCCGTTCCAGGTCAGCACATAGAGATGCGTGTCGGTGCTGGCGGGGTCGATCGAACTCGTCCGACCAGGCGAGGATGAGTTGCGTGCCGTTCGACGCGAGCTTTGGCGCGAGCGAGATTTCGGCGTTGTGGGACACACCGAAGCCGGTCTCGGCACCGGTGCCTGCCGGCGTCCAGGCGCTGCCGGTGTACTCCGCCGCGTAGATCACCGGCGCCTGTTGGAAGATCGTCTCCGACTGCGCCGGGTTCGTAATGTATTGCTGCCACGCCGCGAACAAATTGCCGCTGGTGCCCACGTAGGCGACGGTCGGTGCCGACGCGGCATACAACGCGTTGCTCAGCCCGCTACCGGATGCCGAGGCGCCCAGCGCCGACCAGGCACCCCCGCTGTACTGCTTCAGGTAGACCTGGGTCGGCGCAGACGCGAAGTCCTGCGTCCAGGCCAACGCAACCCGGGTGCCGTCCGTCGCCGTTGCGAATTCGGTTACCGCGATCGTCGAACCACTGATGCCGCTGCCGGACGCACCACCGGTACCCAGCGCGACCCACGACGTGCCGTTGAACTGCCTGGCGTAGATGTTCGATACGCCACCGGACGTGTCGAGCCACACGACGGTCGGCTCGCCGTTCACCACCATGATCTGCGCGTTGGACGCTTTTCCGGTTTGGCTGATACCGCCGGCCGACAGCGAAGTGCCGAGCGCAATCCAGCCGCCGGCGCCGCTGTTCGCACTCGGGCTGTATTCGGCGACGTCGATGTCGGTGCCGCCCGGTGTCTGTGCCGTCCAGGCAACGATCGGCTGCCCACTCGCCAGCAGTGCGATTGCCGGTTCCGACGCTGCCTGCAGCAAGCCGCTGATCCCGCCTTGCTGCGCGCTGCCGGCAAGCTGGCCCCAGGCCGAGCCGCTCTCAGTCGCCACATAGACCGCCGGGATGCCGCTTTGCGTGTCGGTCCACGCAACGTAGCGTGTCGTCGCATTGGCAACGATCACCGGGCCGCCGTTGTTGGTGGTCGGCGTGGCCAGGGTGGAGCCGGCGCCGCCCGCCAGTGTCGCCCAGATGCCGGCGTCCGCCACACCGGTCGGCAGCGTGGCCGCGGCGGTGGCCGCGACGGTGATCCGCGCGTTCTGCTCCGGGATCGGGGTTTCCGCATAGGTTGTCGCGCGCGTCACACCCGGATTGAACACCTGCGTGCCGGGCCCGGTGCCCTGGCTGATTGTGTTGGTGCCGGCGCCCGCATAGATCAGATCGTTGCCGGCATTGCCGTTGATCTGGTCGTTGCCGGCAACCGACGCTGTGGTGCTACCGATATCGCCGTAGATCGTATCCTGGCCATAGCTGGTCTGAGTGTCGGACGGAATGCCGGCATTGATCGTGTCGTTGCCTTCGCCGCCCACCAGCAGATCGTTGCCGGTGCCGCCGGACATCAGGTTGCCGGTCAGTTCGCCCTCGATCGTATCGTTGCCGGTGCCGCCGGTGATCGTGTTGTTGCCGCCCTCGCCGAAGATCTCGTCGTTCCCGGCGCCGCCACTGATCGAATCCCCACCGCCGACCGAGGCCCAGATCGTGCTGTCGCCACTGCCGTCGACGATGGTCTTGCCGGTGCCACTGCCGCCATAGATCGCGTCGTTCCCACCGCCACCGACGATCGAATCGCGTCCGGCGCCGCCATACAGCAGGTCGTTGCCCGCGTTGCCGATGATCGTCGCGGTACCGGAACCGCCGTAGATCGAATTGGCCGTGGTGCCCGCGCCCAGCAGGTTGGCAATCAGCGAGTCGTTGCCCGGGCCGCCGTAGATCGCGTCGGTGCCGGTGCCGCCGATGATCGTTTGGTTGCCCAGCCCGGCATAGATCACGTCGTTGCCGGTGCCGCCGAAGATGGAATCGTCACCCGCCGAGCCGTAGATCGTCGCGTTGGCGGCCGCGCCAGTGATGGTATCGCCATGGCCGGGCGTGCCGATCGCGTCGGTGCCATAGATCAGATCGTTGCCCGATCCGCCCGACAGTACGTTGCCGGGTGCCGATCCGGCGTAAATCGTCTGGCTGCCGGTGCCGCCGGTGATGGTGTCCCGCGCCGCGCCGCCGACCAGCAGGTCCGTACCGGTGCCGCCGGTGATCTGGCTCGGCAGCGCCCCGGCATACATGGTTTCGTTGCCGATGCCGCCGACAATGGTGTCGCCGCCGGTACCGCCGTGGATCAGGTCGCCCGCCGTGCCGCCCTGGATCGAATCGTTGCCGGTGCCGCCCAGGATCACGTCGTAGGCGCTGCCCCCGGTGATCGTATCGTTGCCGGAGCCGCCGGTGATCTGGTTGGTACCGATGCCGCCGAAGATGCTGTCGTTGCCTTCGCCGCCGGCCAGTGTGTCGTTGTTGCCACCGCCATAGATGGTGGAATTGCCGCTGCCGCCGAACACCGAGTTGTTATGGCCGCCGACGGCGCTGATGAAATCCTTGCCCTGGCCGCCGAACAACGTGTTGGTGCCGGCGCCGCCAAAGATCGTGTCGTTGCCGGTGCCGCCCAGGACCGTGTCGTTGCCGGACCCGGCGGAGATGTAATCGTTGCCGGTCCCGCCATAGATCGTGTCCGCGCCTGCGCCGCCATAGATGGTGACGTTGCCAATCCCGCCGATGATCGTGTCGTTGCCACCCTCGCCGTAGATCAGGTCATTGCCGCCCGCCCCGCCGGGGACGCTGTCGCCGTAGACGGTATCAAGGCCGGAGCCGGTGTAGATCGTCGAGTTGCCGGTGCCGCCGTAGATCGAATTGTTGGCGTTGCCACCCTGGATGATGTCGTTGCCGCCGTTGCTGCCGGTGACGGTGTTGCCGTAGATAGTGTTGCTTTTCGGGCCGCCATAGATCGTGTCGTTGCCGGTGCCGCCGTAGATCGTCGCGGTGGCCCGGTCATAGATCAATTCGTTGCCGCCGCCGCCGGTGATCAGGTCGGTGGACGGGCCGCCAACCAAAGTATCCTGGCCAATGCCTCCATAGATCGTGTTGTTCGCCTCGCCGCCGAACACCAGGTCACCCTGGGTGCCGGCATGGATGGTATCGGGGCCGTCGCCCGGCGCCGGCGCGGGTGAAGACGCCGAATTCACCGGCAGGCCGTCAACCGGCAGCCCGAGCGCGATAAACTCCTTCTCGCTGCCGTACTGCTGCAGCAGGTTCAGCGACGCCGATCCGCCGAATATGAGGTTCGGCCCGGGCTTGCCGCTCGATTGCACGGGTACGGTAACAGTCGTGCCGGCGTTGCCGGGATTGGTGATCGTGAAGGTGGCAGGCGGCGTCTTGGTCGCCAGCAGCGCGGCCTCCGAGGTCACATAGGCAGCGTTGACCCCGCCGTAGAGCAGGTTGGCGCCGGGACCGCCGATCAGCAGATTGCTGCCGTCGCCGCCGATGAGGGTGTTGTTGCCGCCACTGCCCTGGATCTCGTCGTTCCCCGCGCCACCTACCAGCAAGTTGTGGCCATTCGAGTCCTGGATGACGTTGGGGACCGGCGTGTAGATATAGGCCGGTCCGCTCCACATCGCTGTTGGGGCCCGGCGTAACGACGATGTTGAATCAGGTTCGGGCCACCGAAGACAGTGTTGTGGCCGCCCGGCGCGTTGATTAGGTCGGACCCGAAGCTGCCGTAGATCAGGTTGTCGCCGGCCGCGCCACCGGTGATCGTATCGCCAAAGACGGTCTCGGTCGTGGTCGTGGTCGACCCATCAGCATTGTAAGTCTTCTTGGTAACGATATTGATGCTGACGCCGGGACTGTTCGGCGTGCCGCCATAGATCGTGTCGGAGCCTTTGCCGCCGTCAATCTGCGCGGTGCCGTCGCCGGCCTCGATCAGGTCGTCGCCGCCGCCGGCGGTGATCGTGTCGTTGCCGGCTTGGCTACCGGTGCCACCGATGATCGTTTCGTTGATCGGGGCGCCGCCAACTTGCGTCAGCGCCTCGGTGATATCCAGCGTGTTGTTGCCCGTCCCGAGCGTTGCCTCCAGCCCGGTGACATTCTGGAACTCCTCGCTGGCGCCATCGTTGGCGGTGACGAGAATGTCACCTGGCGCCTTCTGCGAGACGGTAAAGTCGTCGTTACCTTCTTGCGACGGTCCCGCGCCGGGAACATCGCGCATCTGCCACAGCGGCCCGGTGAACAGCGTGAGCTCGCCCTGGCTGTTCTCGACCCCCAACGGTTCGTTGACGGTGGTGCAGTTGAGGCCAACCGTGAAGGAAAACAGGGTGACGTTGAAGATCGTCTGGGTGAAGGTCAAACCCACAACCTGTTCTTCGGTGAACAGGTCAGCCGTGACGTCGCCGTTCAGGTTGAACGCGCAGAGCGGATTGCCAAAATCGTCCACCCAGGCGGCAATCTCCTGGAATCTTGTTTTGCCGTCGCCGTCGTTCGCCTGCCGGTATGCCGGTGTGCTGTAATTCGACGGCACAGAATCCTTCAACGAGGCACTCAGGCTCAACCCGATTCCGCCGCCCGCTCCGACGCTGAGAAGGCTGCCGAAGCCAACGCTGGCGCCGAGGCCGATCATGCCTTGAAAGCCGACGAACGTCGCCGGCTCGGTGCCGATCTTGCTGTTCATCGCAGCATCGTTGATGTAGAACCCATCGGCTAGGTCGCCGGGGATATTGCCGGTATTGTTGTTCGCGATGTCCTGCGCGGCCTCGACGATGCCGGTGGTGTCGTAGCCGCCGGAGAACCGCGCATCGATGGCGAAGGTGGCGGTCAGATTGGCGGTGATGAACGGATAGACGGGAATGTCGAGACTGTAGTCGGCCGAGGCGTACAGCTCCGGTGACGTGAACGTCACCAGCGGCGCCTGCTGACCGAACAGCAGGCCGATCAGCGTCCTTGGATTGCTCAGGATCGGGAACTGGAAGCTGGGGGTGCCATCCTGGAATCACCCGCCTTCACGAACGAATTGAAACCCCCGCTATCGCCTTCGGCCGTTGTCAGCGGATTAGGATCCGTCGGATTGGCCGCGAAATCCGATGGGTTTTGCAAGTCGCTCGTGAGCTGGCTGGAACCCGAGGTGGTGGTGTAATCCGGAATCGCGTTCCCACCGCTGCCGGGCATCTGCCGCAGATCGAACTGGTCGAGGTTGAAATCGCCCAGCGGAATCATCAGCGACGAGCCGTTGCTCAGATCGCTGACGAAATTGACGACCGCATCGACGAAACTGACGACCTGCGAGAAATTATCGACCTCGCCGCCGAACAACTCGACGACCGCCTGGATCAACGGCTCGTTGATAATGGGAATTGGCGTGGCCAGGAAATCCAGAATCGGCTGGATCGGCTTCAGCACCTCGGCCAGCGGATTGATGATGGTGCCCAGGTATTTGTTGAGGAAATCGCCCAGGTCGAGCGAGATGTTGTTCAAGGATACGTCGGGCGCGGTGCTGTTCGCGCCGTCCAGACCGACGCCGAAGGTCCAGGCGCCGGGCGACGAACTGCCGGGCGCGGTGCCGACCACAAGCTGTGCGGTGAAGTTCGGATACGTCGTGTCGACCATGCCGCCGCTGATGTCGAACCCAAGCGCCAGGTCGAGATCGATCCGACGCGCTGCCGGTAAGGCTTATACTGCCAAGGTTATTGACACCGAACGAACTGATCGGAACGACGGACTCGCCGCCGATCGAGCTGCAGCCGCCGGTGAATCCGGCCGAGAAATTCAACCCGGCCTTGGTCGGAAGCGCCGTATCGCTGGTGTTGTCCGGGTCCGACTGACCCGGGGTAGGCTGTTTCGCGGTCAGGGCCAGGAAGCCAAGCTGTGCGGTGATCGCGGCGCCGGCTGCCAGGCTGGCGCTGACGTCGGCCGTTACGGTGCCGGCCGTCGGGATGCTGTCGGTGCTCGACGAGGCGGTAACGATATAGGGCCCGACACCGCGATCGATGCCCAGGGTGAACGTCAGGTTCCAGCCGACGCTGGCCGTCACCGCGCCTTTGCTGACCGTCAGACCCAGGCCGGGCAGGCCAAGATCGAACATCGGCGAGGTCCCCGGCGTCCAGGTGCCGCCGAGCGTGAAGATGATCTGGACGTCCTCGATATCCTGCGGGGATCGGCAGCGAAGACACCGACTCGCCCGACGTGAAGTTCGCCCAGGTGCTGGACCCGGTGGTCAGATACTGGATTTGGACCACCGGCGTCGCCGGGTCGAAGGCGCTGAGGGCGTTCGTCAGCGCATCGTATATTTGTTGGAACCCCGACGCCGATCCGATCGCGTCGATGTCGGATTTCAACTGCATCACGAAACTGCCGGCAGAGGCCAGCGCCTTGCCGACCACCGGAATGTCCAGGCCGAAAAGCTGGCCGTTCAACAGGGATTGCAGTTGGCCGAGATAGTTGTCCAGCGAGCCGATGATCCCCGTGTCGTTGCCCAGCAGGTCCGTATTGGCGAACGTGCTGACGAGGTTCGGCGGGCTTGAAGCTGATGTCGATGCCGACATTGCCGGTGTTGAGTAGCAGATCGCTGGTGAACGTGCCGAGATTGGCGATGGTTAGCGTCAACGTGCCGACCGACGAGGTGGTGCCGCCGACCGATTCGGACAGCGGCAGGCTGACATTCACCTGCCCGGCGATCGTGGCGGTGACCGGGCCTGAGGCAGTCAGCCAGGTATTGTTGGCCAGATCCTGGCTCAGGGTCGACAGCGGCGTGGTGCTGGTCAGCCCAATGGTGAAGGTCGCGGGGTCGGTCGGTGTCGCCGGATTGCTTGCTCAGCAACAGCGTGGCGCCCGCGAAGGTCACCCCCAGCGGCCCCAGCGACAGCATGCCACTGGAAGGGCCGTCGATCAGCAGGCCGAGGACGAACTCGGTCATCTTGTCCAGTTCGTAAACCGGGCTGGATGGCGATGTCAGATCGATGTCCAGCACCAGCTTGAAACTGGCACTGGGCGTCACCGTGACAGTGCTGCCGGTGATATCCTTGACACCCGGGCAGATTCGAATTTCCCCCGGGAAGGCCCAAGTCCGGCAGATCAATACTCAACGGCACGTTGCTTTTGGCCAAGGTCGGCGTGAAGTCCAGCGTCAGTTGCACAACGTTGCCGGTCAGTTGAACGCCGACAGTGATGCCGCTCGTTGTCGAGCCGAAAGCTTTGACAATCGCGGCGTTCAGCTCGGCTTGAAGCTGGTCGAGGGTGAAATTCGCTCCCGGCTGCAAGTCCGACGCGATATTGGCGAAGTCCTGCGTGATCCCCAGCGTGGTGCCGAGCGGTTCGTTGATCAGCGGGACAAGCTGACCGAACAACCCCGAGGTGCTGGCGACGGACGCGGTGACCAACGCGCCAAGCTGCGTCACCGCCGCCTTTGCGTCGGCGAAGTTGAAGTTCGCCAGGCTGTTCAGCCCCTCCAACTTCGAGGTGTCGGCGGTCCAGCCCGACAGCGTGAACATGTCGGTGGCGCTCAGCGTCAGCGCGGCGTTCGCATCCAGCCCGAACTGCGCGTTCATCCCGTCGGCCGCCGCGACCGGCAGGGTCACCGCGGCCGCCCCGCCCAGCGTCGCATTAATATAGTTGCCGATCTGGCCGGGAACCGCGGTCAGGGTTGCCAGCGAGTAGCCGCCGGCAACCGACACCACCTCGGTCGGACTGATCGAGATGTTGGCCGGACCAAGATCGATCGCGACGCTACCAAGGTCCGCCGTTGCGGCGACAGTGCCCGTCAACGTCAGGTTGGCGTTGAGCGACAACTGCGTCAGGTCGATATTGCCGAGGAAGCTCTGCCCGCCGGCGACCGCCAATGTCGGCGCGGAGCTGATATCGTCGGGCCCGATGCCGAGCTGATTGTTCGCCCCCTGGGTGTCTTGAAGAACGATCGACGCCGAAGATCCCAAGGTGGAAAAGAACAGCACGCCATCGCTGTTGGAGGTCGCCTGGCCGGCGTCCAGTTCGGCGTTCGAGCTGGCTGTGCCGATGATCGCCGTCACCTCGGCGAGGCCGGCCCCGGCGAGATCGGCGTTCACTGCCGCCAGGGCCATGTTGATCTCGTCCGTCAGCATCTGCTGCGGGGTGGTGTTGTTCAGCTTCGCGTTCGCGGCGGTGTTGCCGGTGGTGGACGCGGCGGTGACCGTTACGGGGAAAGTCGAGCGTCCATCGACGGTAATGTCGAATGTCTGGTCCTGGGTCAGGATGTCGTTCGACGGGACCGCGCCGGCGGAGGCTTCAACGGTGACCTCGGGCGCGCCCGCCTCGATCGAATCCGATGGCGGCAATCCCAGACCTGTCTGTGCCGCGGTATTCGCCGCCGTAATCGACAGCGTGCTGGCGTAGCCGGAGATGGTGAACGTCAGCAGGCCCGTGCTGGTCAGACCGACCACGATCGGCGTGCGGCCGGCGGCGGTCAGCGTCGCGTTCAACGGCGCCAGGGCGGCCGTCACGTTCGCCACCAGTTGGCTTGGGCTGGAATTGCCCGTCGTGCTTGTTGCCAGGACGGTGATCGGTGTCGCGGTGCCGCCATCGGCGGTCACCGTGAACTTGGCGTCCGCGGTCAATCGGCCGTTGGCGGGCACGGCGCTGTTGGCCTCGATCGTGGCCGTCGGCGTAATCACCGGCGCCACGCCAAGCTCATACACCGCCGGATCGTGCGGGCCGGTCGTCACCGACATGTCGGTGAATGCACCCGGAACCAGATTGAGCACGAGGATCGAGGTGCCGGGAGCGAAGGTGGCCGTCACCAGATTGGGCGCGAGGCTGGCGGCGGTCAGCGCGGTTTGCAGTGCGGTGTTGACGTTGGCGAGAAGCTGTGTTGCCGATGTGTTGGACTGCGTGGCGGACGCGGCGATGGTGACGCTGACTTTCGTCGCGGAGCCGACGCCTGGGGCGGTCAGATACAGGGTGAAATGTGCATCCGATCCTGCCGTCAGGACACCACTGGCCGGCACCGGCGTCGCCGCCCTGATCTGCACGGTGTTCGGCGCCAACGTCATGCCGAATTGAACCGCGACGCTGCCGGAACCGCTGATCGACAGCGTCGCTGTAGCCGACGTCGATAGGACATCCGTCAGATTGCCCAGGGTGGTTCCGGGCGTGCCGGTCAGATCGTAGGTGAACGAAGTCGGTGCGGCCGGGAACCCCACCGCCAGGGTGAAGCCGATGTCGATCTGATTGCTGCCGCCGCTGTAGGTGACGGCCGAGTCGGTGATACCCGGCAGCGCGGCCAGCAGCGTCTCGAACTGCTGGATACTGTTGAATGTGGGCGTATGGGTCTGGTTGCTGCTGAGCGCGGTAACGATATCCGTATTGAAGATCGAACCGAAATCGGCGGCCTGGCCGACGGTCAGATTGGTCAGCGGCACGTCGGCGGACAGCGCGGACGACCCTTCGATGGCGTTCATCACCGACGCCAGCGTCGACAGCCCGCCCAGCAGGTCGGTGGGATCCAGGTTGGCGAAGGACTGGAAATTCGCTGCCTGGGACCCGTTGAAATCAACCGTCGGCGCGACGCCGCTGAGCGGGTCGCCGTTGATGACGAGGTTCGCGAGCGCGTCGGACAGGCTGCCGAAGCTCGCCGTCACCGCGAGCGTGCCGGAGATGGTGGACGGAGGCTGCTCCGTGACGTTCACCAGGCTGGTGGCCGTGACGCCCAGTATCTGGCCGATCGTGTTCGCCTGCGGAGCGCCGGTGCCGTCGCTGACCATGGTGATGTTGGCGGAGGTACCCAAGACAAGGTTGCCGCTGTTCACCGTTGAGCCAAGCAGCCCGACGCCGATCGGGAAAACCGCCGTGCTGTTCTGGGCGGTGGCCGAGACGTTCAGCCCGTTCAGGATCACCGACGTCGCGTCCTGCGCCGAGAGGTTCGGTGTCAGGGCGACCGCGAACGTGATGTTCAGGTTCACCGAACCGGTCGCCGTCCCGGGGGTTGCGAAGCCGATGTTGTCGTCGGTGGCGCTGGGGGTCAGGCTGAGCGTCGGGGTGCCGGCGTATTTCGCGGTCACGCTGAGCGTAAAGACCAACTGGTCGGTGCCCGGCGGCAGTCCCAGGGCGGCAAGCGCGGCGGCACTGGACACCTCGCCGGCGGAACCGGAGACGGTGAACGTGTAGGCCGGGTTCGCGGCGGTGAACGCGGCCAGCGTGCTGGTGATCGAGCTGAGGAAATTGTCGGTGCTGGCGCCCACGACCGCGTACGAGTTGATTGCGCTGGCGATGACGTTCAGCACGCCTGGGAACGTTCCGGTGGTCGCCGGAGCGAGTCCGCTGAGTTGCGCGAGCGTTTCGTTGACCAGCGGCATTTGCGTCGCGAGGACGCCGGTTTGATCGGCGGCCGTGGTGATCGCCGCCGCCCATGGGACCAGCGTCTGCAGCCCCGCCGCCGACTGTGCGTCCAATGTTGGGTCGGTCGTCAGACTGCTCAGCGAGACCGCCAGATCGGCCGCCTGCGCGGCCCCGGTCATCTGCGGGTTGCTGCTGCTGGCCGGCTGATCGAGCAGCCAGCTGATGCCCAGGTTCGCGGCCGATTGGCCATCCTGGTTCGCCAGCGGCAACGTCGCCTGGATCGCTCCCGTCAGGACGGGGGCGCCGATCGAGGCGCAGAAATTCGACGCCAGTTGCGACAGAGTGATCCGCCCGCTGCCGGTATTGCCGAAGTTGATCCTGGCGGTGGCCGGCTGGATCGTATCGGCACCGCTGCCGTTCTGCGCGCCGACCGCGATACTGCCGTCGTTCACCGTGGCGCGGATCAGGCCGAGCGCCGCCGTGACTATGGGGGTCGCGGTGAGTGCATCGAACGCCAGGCTCAGGCCGCTGCCGTTCTCGATCAGCATCAGTCGACTGGCGTCGGGTTGCGCCGTGTCGAACGAGAGTGCCAGGTCGAGCGTGGCGGTTGCCGTTCCCGTCGCGGTCAGGTCGCCGCTCAGCAGCAGGGTATTGCCGTCCACCGGCGTGTCGATTGTGTAAGGTACCGTTGTGTCGAACGGATTGCTGACGTTGATCAACATGTCGAGTTCGTTGTCGGCGGCATTGACGGTGAAGGTCACCGTGCCGCCGAGGCTCGCCTGCAGCGCCGTCGCCACCTGGCTGAGCGAGGTCGCGCCGGCCGCTGCGGTTGCCGCGTCGGCGAACTGGGTGCCGAAGTCGAACAACTGGCCAAGGTCCTGACCGAGGACTGGAAGCGTCGCGCCGAAGCCGTCACTGCCTGCGGCGGTCTGGATGATCCCGGGCAGCGCGGCGACCGCCTGCTGCACCAGCGAAGGCGAGATGGTGTCGAGTTGCGCCCACTCACCGAGGCTGGTTAGGTTGGAGCTGCCGACGGCGCCGAGATTGCCGGACCAGTTGAGCTGCAGCGTCTGCGGCCCGCCCGCCACCAGGGATGAGCTGATCGGCAGGGTCAGGCTGCCCGTGCCGGACAGGTTGGTCGAGACCAGGGACGTCAGCGGCGCGGAGGTGAGTTCGGCCGGCGTAATGTAGTTGTTGGTATCGCCGAACAGCGGATCCTTGAGCTGCACCGTCGCCGTCGCGCTGAGCGAGGCTGCGCCGCCGGTCACCGTGGCGTCGGCCGCACCCAGCGTCGCCGCGGTGGCAAAATTCGTCGCCGCCAGGCTGACGCCCTCGGTGATCGTGGCCGGCTGGATGAAGAAGCCTGGCGTCGCGTGCGTCGAGGTCCCGGTGTCATAACCGAAGGTCAACGCCATCGACACGGTTGCGTTGCCGGACAATGTCGGCGGCGTACTGACATGCAGGCTGATCCCGGCGCTGTCCTGCGTCAGGTTGAGCGCCGCGCTGATCGGCGTGCTGGTCTGGAAATGGCTGAGCGTGAACAGATACTCGCCGTGGGCGAACTGGCCGAGCACCGTTCCGGCCTCGGCCGGGTCGGCGTTCAGCGCCGCCGCGAGACCCTGGAACGTCGAGGTGCCGGCGGCGGCGGCGAAATATGCCTGCGCCGGTTGCACCAGGTGCGTCTGGATTTGCGTCGGCAGATCGACCAGGTCGCCGACCGACGTGCTGACGACCGGCAGCTGTTGCGCCAATTGCGCTGTGTGAATGAGGTTGTTGGCGGTCCAGCTCTCGAAGTTCTGCAGGCCGGTGACCAGGGCGTTCTGCACGGCGAGTGTGATCGGGTCGCCGGACAGCAGCACGCGCGGTTCCAGCGTTTCGAACACCAACGGAGTGCGCAACAACCGGTCCCGGCGCCCCGAGCGCGATTTGTCGCGATCCGGCTTGCCGGGGCGGTGAAGCTTGCGCTGGTGGCGACCGGGCGACGAACTGGCGTCGTGGTCGCTGCTAGTTTCGCTGCCGAGCAGGGCTTGGCCAGAAACGGTCTGGAGCAACCGTTGGTAGAGTCCCATGTGACATCCCCAGCCGGTTGCAGTCGCCCCGCTCGCAGCCGCGGTGACTGACTGGACATTCGGATAGCGCTACGACGCTAAACTGTTTCGAGTTCGATTGTCCATTCGTCGCGCAGATGCACGTCTCAACTAAAAGTGAGATCGGCGGGACGGCGTTGGGCGGGCCCGGCTGTCGGGTCGGGGCTCATTGCGCGATAAGCGCTGGACTGGGTGTCGGAGACGCGAAGGTTGTTGCGGGGCAGGGCGGCTGACCGGCCGAGACGGCACATGACGTGGTCATGGGCGAGTTTCTTGCCACCCGGAGGTGGGTGGATTTGGTTTTGTAGTACAGTCGTGGGCGGGGGTGATTTTCGCTCGGTAGGAAAAAGCCGAGGGATAGATTTCTCGGAATGGGCCTGTGGGATGGTACACCGGGCACCAAGCGGGCGCGGTGTTGGGCCGCGCAAATTTTGTTACGAGCCAAGTTCGAGGCCGGGCATCCCACGGAAGGCCGAGGTGGCGCTTCGGTGTTGCCGAACTCATCCACAGATTATCATGCGCTCCACGTTCGCGGAGGGCATCATTACCTTATCCAGGCGGATCCAGCAGCGCCACGGTCGAATAGGCGTCGAGCCCGCCCGCCAGCGCGTGCCGACCCGCGATATCGGAGGTGGCGAAGATCACGCGGCCACCCAAAGATCGAGTTGGCACCTGGCTGTCGGCAAGATTGACGGCAAGTATCAGGACCGCTCCGTCCCCGAGCCGCCAGCGGGCAACAACCGCCGCCGGACCAATGACGTCAGCTCCCAGGCTGCGTGCGCCGTCCACCCGCGGAATGATCTCGCTACGCCTGATCGCCAGCAGTCGGCGGTAGAGTGCCTGCCGCTGCGCGGCTCGGTCGGGGTCAGCGTGCGGGATGGATTTTTGGAACGTCTGCGTCTCGTTCGGGTCCGGAATGTGCTCGCGCTGCGCCGCGTCGGCGAACGCCGGAAACCTTGCGAACTCCCGGCGGCGCCCGTCCCTGACGGCAGCCGCCAGTTGCGGGCCGTGATCGGTGAAGAACAGGAACGGCGAACGGCTGGCGTTCTCTTCGCCCATGAAGATCAGGGGGATGTGCGGACAGAGCAATTGCACTGCGATCGCCGCCTCAAGCGCGTCCGGATCGGCCAGGACGGTGAGCCGCTCACCCAAGGCGCGATTGCCGACCTGGTCATGGTTTTGCAGGAAGAGCACGAACGCCGTTGGTGCCAGGCCGGTCGTTGGTTCACCGCGCGGGCGACCTTGATAGGATGAATGCTCGCCCTGGAAAACAAAACCTTCCCCCAGAACGCGCGCCAACTGCCGCGCGGTGGCATCCGCGTAGTCGTGGTAATAGCCTTCGGTTTCGCCAGTCAGCAGCACATGCAGCACGTGATGACCGTCATCGTTCCATTGTGCGTCGAAATCGCCGGACAGATGGCTCGCCGCGTTGCGATCGTTCTCCAGCACAAGATGCACATGCCGACCCGGCTCTATGGTCGCCCGAACTTCCGCGGCCATCTCGTCCAGCCAGTCCGTTTCGCTGATCGCGTGCACGGCGTCGAATCGCAGGCCGTCGAAGCGGTACTCCATGAGCCAGTACAATGCATTCTCGGTGAAGAATCGCCGCACTTCGGGTCGGCGGAAATCGATCGCCGCACCCCAGGGGGTATGAATGTCGTCCCGGAACATTCCGGTCGCATATAGCCCGAGATAGTTACCATCAGGACCGAAGTGATTGTAGACGACGTCCAGGAAGACCATCAGCCCAACGTCGTGCGCGGCGTCGATCAGCGCTTTGAGATCGTCGGGTGAGCCATACGCGGCGTCCGGCGCATAGGGCAATACGCCGTCGTAGCCCCAGTTGCGCCGGCCGGGAAAATCATTGACAGGCATCAACTCCACCGCGGTGATGCCAAGGTCCGCCAGGCGCGGCAGGTCACGGGCAACGCCGGCGAATCCCCCCAGGACGCCGGCATGCAACTCATACAGCACGGTCTCCCGCCAAGGACGTCCGATCCAGCCGGGGTTGTGCCACCGGTAGGCGCGCGGATCGACGACGATGCTCGGGCCATGCACGTCGTCCGCCTGGGCCCGTGCCGCCGGGTCCGGCACCAGTGTTCCGTCGGCGAGCCGGTAGCGGTATTGAGTGCCCGCGGGGCAAGTCGTTGTTGCTTCGAACCAGCCATCGCCGGTCGGATGCATGGGCAGCACCGTGTTGTCCTCGATCGCGACCGCGACCGCGGTTTGCCCCGGAGCCCACAGGCGAAAGCAAACCCGTCCGTCGTCGAGCAGCGTCGCGCCGAACGGCAGGGCGCACGCGAACCTGTCGGCCATTCAGGGCTTTCCTTCGACGGTCGCCAGCAACAGCACCGTGCTGTGCGCCGATACCGTCAGCGTCTCTTCCGTCAGCGGCCGCTCCGGTGCCTCGGGTGCCGCGGTATCAATCAGGACCGACGTCTTCATCGACGGCGGCGGAAGGCGAAAAAGCCGATCCTCCGCGGTGGGATTAAGCAGCAGCGTCAACACCGGGATCGTGCCGTCGTCGCTGCGCGAGGCGCGACGCAGGATCAGCGTTGTCTGCTCAGGATCGTTCCATGCCTCGGGTGGAATCACCCCGCCCTGATCATCGAACCAGGCGATATCGAGCAGCCCGCCTGGCAACTTCTCCTTGCCATAAAGGAACTTCGCGCAGCGCAGGATCGGATGCGCGTGGCGGAGCTTGATCAATCGTGTCGTGAATGCGATCAACGCACGACCTTCGACGGACGCGGCCAGTTCCCAATCGAGCCACGATATCGGCGTATCCTGACAATAGGCGTTGTTGTTGCCCTGCTGAGTGCGTCCGAACTCGTCTCCGGCGAGCAGCATTGGCGTGCCGTTGCTGAAAAACACCGTGGCAAGAATCGCCCGCACGACGGAGGCGCGCAGGGCGCGGATAGCCGGATCGTCGGTCGGACCTTCAACGCCCCAGTTGGCCGTGTTGTTGTCGCCATGGCCGTCTCTGTTATCTTCGCCATTGGCTTCGTTGTGCTTGTCGACATAGCTGACGGTGTCGGCCAGGGTGAAGCCATCGTGCGACGCGGCATAGTTGACCGATGCCCACGGGCGCCGTCCTTGATGCGCAAACAGATCGGCGGACCCCGAAAGCCGGGCCGCGAAATCCGGGCGCTGGCCTGTATCGCTGCGCCAGAACCGACGGACGCCGTCACGATATCGATCATTCCATTCGGCGAAGCCGGGCGAATATTGGCCCAGTTGGTAGCCACCGGGGCCGATGTCCCATGGTTCGGCGATCAGCTTGACCTGTGACAGGACCGGATCCTGCCGCAGTGCGTCGAAGAAGCCTCCGTTGGGATCGAAACCGTAAGATTCGCGGCCGAGCGTCACGCCGAGGTCGAAGCGAAACCCGTCGACGTGAAACGATCGAACCCAATGGCGCAGCGAGTCCATGACCATCTGCAGCACCCGCGGAAGCAACAGGTTCAGCGTATTGCCGGTTCCGGTGTCGTTGATGCAGTGCCGCGGATTATCCGGCACCAGCCGGTAGTAGCTGGCATTGTCGAGGCCGCGGAACGACAACGTTGGCCCCAGCTCGCTGCCCTCGGCGGTGTGGTTGTAGACCACGTCGAGAATGACCTCGATCCCCGCCGCATGCAGGCGCCGAACGGCCATGCGCATCTCGTTGGCCGACCCATCCGACAGATAGGTTCGTTCCAGCGCGAAAAACGCCAGCGTGTTGTAACCCCAATAGTTGCGCAGGCCCTTCTGCAGCAGCAGGCGATCCTGCAGAAACGCGTGGATCGGCATCAGCTCGATCGCGGTGATGCCGAGCCGGCGCAGGTAATCGATCACGGCCGGATCGGCCAGCCCGGCAAACGTTCCACGTTCGTTTAGCTGGATATCCTCCCGCAGCCTGGTCAAACCCCGGAGATGTGCTTCATAGATCACGGTGTCCGACCAAGGCACGTTGGGCGGACGGTCATCGCCCCAGTTGTACGCGTCGTCGGTCACCACGGCCTTGGGCATGCCTGCCGCACTATCGCGCCGGTCAAACGACAGATCGGCACGCGGCGATTGCACGCGATAACCATGCAGCGCATCGGACCAATGCACGTTGCCGACGAGTTGGCATGCATAGGGATCGAGCAGCAGCTTGTTTGGATTGAAGCGATGCCCACGTTGCGGATCGTATGCACCATAGGCCCGATAGCCATAAACCGTGCCGAGTTCGGCATTCGGCAGATAACCGTGCCAGACTTCGTCGGTATATTCGGGCAAAGTGAGTTGGGTGAGTTCGCGCCGGCCGGACGGATCGAACAAGCACAGGTCTATCCGCTGGGCGTGCGCGGAAAATACCGCGAAATTCGTTCCGAGACCATCCCAGGTGGCGCCGAGCGGATAGGGTTTACCCGGCTGCAAGGTCGACGGAAACCGACGCACGACTTAGCTGTCCGCGCGCAGCAACAATGTTGCTAACGGAGGCAACAGTAACTCCAGCGACTGTTGTTCGCCATGGCTTGCCACCGGTGTGGTGTTAACGCTGCCGCCGTTGCCCATGTCGGATCCACCATAGGAGGCGGAGTCGGTGTTCAGCACCTCGTGCCAGCGGCCGCCGCGCGGCACGCCGATGCGGTAGTCGGGGCGTGGCACTGGCGTCATGTTGCAGACAGCGAGCACCGGCGGCACATCGGCGGCACCAAACCGCAAGAATGCAAAAACGGAATTCGCCGTGTCGTCACCCACGACCCAGCGGAAGCCGGCCGGATCGGCGTCGTGCTGGTGCAGTGCGCGCTGCTCAGCGTATTGCCGGTTAAGGTCGCGTACCAGGCGATGGAGACCACGATGCATCGGGTGTTCCAGCAGCGCCCAGTCAATCTCTAAATCGTGACCCCATTCGGCCCACTGGCCGATTTCATTGCCCATGAACACCAGTTTCTTGCCGGGATGTGACCACATGAACCCCAGATAGGCTCGCAGATTGGCGAACTTCTGCCAGTGATCGCCGGGCATCTTGCCGATCAACGAACCTTTGCCATGCACCACTTCGTCGTGCGAAAGCGGCAGAATAAAGCGTTCGGAAAACGCGTATAGCAGGCCAAAGGTGAACTCGTGATGGTGCCAGCGCCGATGCACCGGATCTTGCGCCATGTATTGCAGCGTGTCGTGCATCCACCCCATGTTCCACTTGTAGTCGAAACCCAGCCCGCCATCCGCCACCGGTCGGGTGACCCCTGGCCATGCGGTGGATTCTTCGGCAATCGTCATTGCGCCCGGACAGCGTTCGGGAACCACGGTATTGAGGTGTTTGATGAACCCGATTGCTTCAAGATTCTCGCGCCCGCCGTGGATGTTCGGAATCCATTGGCCGGCGGCACGACTATAGTCTCGATATAGCATCGACGCCACTGCGTCGACGCGCAAACCGTCGACGTGGAAGTACTCCAGCCAATGTATGGCGCTGGCAATCAGGAAGCCCTGCACCTCGCGACGGCCCCAGTTGTAGATGAAGGTGTTCCAGTCCTGGTGAAAGCCCTCGCGCGGGTCCAGCCACTCGTACAGGGCGGTACCGTCGAACCGAGCCAAGCCATGCGGATCCGTTGGAAAATGCGCTGGCACCCAGTCGACGATCACACCGAGTTCGGCGCGATGACATGCATCCACGAAGCGCGCAAAGCCCTCGGGTGGTCCGAAGCGTCCACTGGGGGCAAACATTCCAAGGGGCTGATATCCCCAGGACCCGGTGAACGGATGTTCGGTCACCGGCAGCAGTTCGATGTGGGTAAATCCCATATCCTGCGCATAGGGGACCAGCCGGTCCGTCAGATCATCCCAGGACGGGAAGAGATTGCGGTTGCCATAGGGACGCAGCCACGAACCCGGATGCACTTCATAAATCGAAATTGGTGCATCAGGTTGTTGCCGGCCGGCCCGTTGCGCCATCCACTCTTCATCATGCCAAAAGAACGGCACGGAGTCGGCGACGATCGAGGCCGTGGCGGGTGGCGCCTCGGTTGCGCGCGCGACCGGGTCGGCCTTGAACGGCAGGGCGTTGCCGTCGGCCGTAACGATAGCGTATTTGTAGTGCGCGCCCGGACCGAGCCTGGGGACAAACAGTTCCCACACGCCGGCACCGTGCCGTAATCGCATCGGATGTCGCCGTGGATCCCAAACGTTGAAGTCGCCCACTACGGAGACCGCCCGTGCGTTTGGCGCCCACACGGCAAACCGAACACCTCTGACGTTCTCGATTGTCATCGCCTGGGAGCCAAGGCAGAACGCGAGTTCGAAGTGGCGCCCCTCATTGAAGAGGTGCAGATCAAGGTCGCTCAGTAGCAGGCCGAAGGCGTATGGATCCTCGGTTACCTGCTCACCGGCTGGCCAGTGGATGTGCAAGCGGTACGGATCGTTTCCTTCGACGTGGCCGGCGAACAGACCTGGGGGATCGCTCGGCACCAGCGTGCCGAGTGGTTGGCCGTTTTGCGCGCACACATCGACCTGTCGTGCACCCGGAACGAAGGCGCGCACGAAACGTCCGTGCCGATCCACATGCGGACCTAGCGCGGCAAACGGATCGCCCAGCCGGCCATTGGCGAGTGCGTCCGCGGTCGCCGGGTCCAGGCGCGGAAGTTCCAGCGTGGCATGATCAGCCATCGACGGTTTCCCGCGTCGAAGCGAGCAGGTGCTCGGCGAGATGCGCAAGGCCTTGCAATGGCACGTCGAGCCATCCGGGTCGGTTTGCGGCTTCGTAGCAGATCTCGTAGGCCGCCTTTTCGATCAGGAAGAGTGTGAGCAGATCATTGTCCGTCAATTCATGCGTTCCTTCGACAACGCCGGCATATCCAGCTGCGAATGCGGTGTTCGCCCGCTGGAGGAACGTGTCGAGGAATGCGTCGTAGCGTGATTCCGACAGTGGCGCCTGGCTCGCACGACTGCGCCGGCGAACCACCGCCGCGGCGTAGTCGAGCGAGCGAATGATGCCCGCAACGTCGCGCAACGGGCTCGTCTTCGCGCGCCGTTCCTGCAACGGCCGTGCGGGCTCTCCTTCAAAGTCGATGATGTAGATGTCGCCATTGGCGACCAGTGTCTGGCCGAGATGCAAATCGCCGTGGATGCGCGTGAGCGTCGCGCCGACCGCGCTTCGTGCCAATCGCCGGGTGGCGTTCAACAGCCGCTTCCTGCCGGCGAGCAGGGTTTTCGCGCTCGTTGCCGAACTAGCGTCCAGGTCCGTCTGTGCCTCGATCGCCGCGTAGGCGGCCGTCAGTTGCCGCTCCGCCCGTTCGGCGAAAATTCGCGCTGTCTCGCTGTCCGCCCGCTCCGGCGCGAAGGCCGGATCGTCGGACGGTCGGGCCAGCACAACGTGCATTTCACCCAAACGCCGGCCAAGCAGCGCGGCTATCGCGTCATAGTCGGCGAACTGCTCGGGGTGGACGGCCTCTGCCTCTTCGGCGCCAGCCAGATTGCTCAATCCCCGGGTCAGCCAATCCAGTGTCCAGGTCCATGCATCGCCTTGATTGCGGATGAACCCCTGCGCAACGGCCAAGGTGTGCCGCGTTCCCTCATTGTCGATACGGACCATTTCCCCGAGCAACGGCGGCGTGTTGGCGAAGCTGTGTTCCGTCAGGTAGCGGCTCATCTCTGCTTCCGGATGAGCACCGCCAATGACCCGGCGAAAAATCTTCAGCATCGCGACGCTGCCGAAAGTCAACGAGCTGTTCGACTGTTCGGCCGACAGCCAGTTGATCTCGGTGTTTGGTTCGACGGTCACATCGTGGGTTCGCTCGGTCGGCTCGAAGCGGATTTCTCCATCGTCGGTCGCGATGCGGCGTGCCTCGACGAACCCCGCCATGAGGGCGTGCGCGAAGGCGCCGACGGCAAAGCCATCCGTGAGCAGCCCAACGCGGTTTACCCGCCTGACCCGTGCCAGGGCTAGCTGGGTCGGCAACGCCAGGGGTGGATCTTCCTCCCACCAGATCGACAGGGGCAGTTGCCAATGCGCGATGCTGCCGCCGACGTCCGTTTCGACCTCGGCCAACAAGATCTCGCGCTCGGCGTGCGGAAGCTGCACCAAATGCGTGAGCTGGGCGCTTTGAATCTTCTGGTCTTTGGCGGCAAACCAACGACGCTTGCTCAGGTAGGTTGGCAGGATCTCCTGTTCGACCACGGTACTCGCACCCGACAGCGCCGCAGCCAGGGTTCCACGCGCGACGATGGTCCGGTACTCCGGCATCGGCTCCGGCGCAGGGTTGTGCGTTGACGGCCAGTCCTGCTCGGTTGCCAGATGGAACCAGTAGAAGCCGAACGGCGGCAACGTCAGCAAATAGGGCAATTGGCCAACGGGTGGGAATACCGCGCCACCATCCAGTTCAAGCGGCACCCGGCCGTTGAATTCCGACAGATCGAGTTCGACGGCCTGCGGCGTGCGTGCCAGATTGGCGACGCAGAGCAGTGTGGTGTGTTCGTCTTCCCGCAGATACGCCAGGACCTTGCGATTCTTGGGATAGAGCAGCCGGAATGTTCCACGTCCGAAAACGCGGTACTGCCGCCTGACCGCAAGTGTGCGGCGCGTCCAATTCAACAGCGAGTGCGGGTCGCGGTTTTGCGCCTCGACGTTAACCAACTCATAGCTCCACAGCGGATCCATATTCGTTGGAAGCACCAGTCGCGACGGATCGGAGCGGGAGAAGCCACCGTTGCGATCGGGCGACCATTGCATCGGCGTTCGCACGCCGTCGCGGTCGCCGAGATGGATATTGTCGCCCATCCCGATTTCGTCACCGTAGTAGATCACCGGCGTCCCGGGCATTGACAGCAGCAGGTAGTTCATCAATTCGACGCGCCGGCGATCACGTTCCAGAAGCGGCGACAGACGACGACGAATCCCGAGATTCAGCCGGGCGTGACGATCAGCCGCGTAGGTTTCCCAGAGATAGTCCCGCTCTGAGTTGGTCACCATTTCCAACGTCAGTTCGTCGTGATTGCGCAGGAATATGGCCCATTGGCAGTTGGATGGAATATCCGGCGTTTGGCGAAGGATGTCGGTGATCGGGAACCGGTCCTCTCGGGCGATGGCCATGTACATGCGCGGCATCAGCGGAAAATGGAATGCCATGTTGCACTCGTTGCCGTCGCCGAAGTATTCCTTGGCGTCTTCCGGCCATTGATTGGCCTCGGCCAGCAACAGGCGATCCTGGAAGTCGGCGTCCATGCCGGCGCGAATCTTTTGCAGCACAGCGTGGGTTTCGGGTAGATTCTCGTTGTTGGTGCCTTCGCGCTCGACCAGGTAGGGCACCGCGTCCAGCCGAAGGCCATCGACGCCCAGTTCCAGCCAGAAGCGCAGAACGCCGAGTACCTCCTTCAGCACGCGCGGATTGTCGAAATTGAGGTCCGGCTGGTGCGAATAAAAGCGGTGCCAATAATATTGCCCCGTGACCTGGTCCAGCGTCCAGTTCGACCGCTCGGTATCGACGAAGATAACGCGTGTCCCGGCGTATTTCTGGTCGTCGTCGGACCAGACATAAAAGTCGCGATAGACCGAGCCACGCTTTGACTGCCGTGCCCGCTGAAACCAGGGATGCTGATCGGATGTGTGGTTTATCACCAGTTCGGTAATGACACGAATGCCATGGGCGTGCGCAGCAGTGATAAACCGCTTCACGTCGGCCATCGTGCCATAGTCGGGATGGACGTTTCGGTAGTCGCTGATATCATAGCCGTCGTCCAGCCGGGGCGACGGATAGAATGGCAACAGCCAGATCGTATTGACCCCCAGGCTGGCGATGTAGTCGAGCCGCGCGATCAGGCCGGGAAAATCACCGATCCCGTCGTTGTTCGAGTCAAAGAATGACTTGACGTGGACCTGATAAATGATCGCGTCCTTGTACCACGGCCGTTCCTCGGTGGTCGTCAGGGCCAGCGGCCTGGGAAGCGCGACATTCATCTAGCGTCTCCTGATGGTGCAATGCGCCAGATCGCATACGGCGCATCCGCGGGATCGAGCCGTGTGTGCTGTCGCTTTCCGGTCCAGACAAATTGGCGCCCTTGGAGCAAGTCGTCCACCATCAACGAGTTGTCGTCCGGCAGGTTCCATTCCCATAGGGGAATTTCGATGTCCGCCTCCTGCACCTGATGCGGATCGAGGTTGATGGCAACCAGGATCATGTCATCGTCGTCCGGGCGGCGTTTGCCGTAAAGCAATATGTGGTCGCTGAAAGCGTTATAGAACTCCAAACCAAGATGGCTATGCAGTGCGGGATGCGCCCGCCTGATACGGTTGAGCGCGGTGATCTCCGCGACGATGTCGCCTGGGGCCCGGAGACCGCGCGGTCGGATTTCGTACTTCTCGGAGTTGAGGTACTCTTCCCGGCCGGGTAGGGGGGTGGCTTCGCAGAATTCGAATCCGGAATAAACGCCCCAGAGTCCGGACAGCGTGGCGGCGAGAGCGGCACGGATCAGGAAGGCGGCACGGCCCCCGGTCTGCAGGAAGAACGGATTGATATCCGGTGTGTTGACGAAGAAGTGTGGCCGGTAGAAGTCGCGCACCGGCGAGGTATTCAGTTCGGTCAGATACTCGGTGATTTCCTGCTTGGTGTTGCGCCAAGTGAAGTACGTATAGGACTGGGTAAAACCGACCTTCCCCAGCCGGTACATCATGGCGGGCCGAGTGAACGCCTCCGCAAGGAAAATCACGTCGGGCATGCTTGCGTGGATATCCGCGATCAGCCACTGCCAGAATGGCAGCGGCTTGGTGTGCGGATTGTCGACACGGAAGATGCGGACGCCTTGATCGATCCAGAACCGAACGACATCACGCAACGCGGTCCAGAGTTCGGGGATTGCTGCCGGCGCGAAGAAGTCGACGTTGACGATGTCCTCATATTTCTTCGGCGGGTTTTCCGCGTAGCGCACGGTTCCGTCCGGTCGCCAGCGAAACCAATCCGGGTGTTGTTTCAGCCACGGGTGATCGGGCGAGCACTGGATCGCATAGTCAAGGGCGATTTCCAGCCCATTCTCGCTTGCCGCAACCACCAGCCGGCGGAAGTCTTCCAGCGTGCCGAGCGCCGGGTGAATGGCATCATGGCCGCCCTCGGCGCCGCCGATGGCGTATGGGCTGCCGACATCGGATGACCCGGCGTGCAAGCTGTTGTTGCGACCTTTGCGGTTGGTCACGCCGATCGGATGGATGGGCGGGAAATAGAGCACGTCGAATCCCATCGCGCGGATGCCGGGCAGTCGCTCGATCACATCGGCGAACGTTCCGTGCCGCGCGGGGTCGTTGGTGGCAGACCGCGGGAACATCTCGTACCAGCTTGCGAATGCGGCCTGCAAACGGTCGGCGTCAAGCGGGATATCCGGTGCGTGCCGCACCAGGAAGGCACGGTCGTTCGTAGACGCGACAAATTCCTGCACCTGTTCGGAGAGCAGAAGCTCGAATTCGGGCAGAGTCGGCCGCGCTCTGCAGGCCGCGCAGGATTGGATCGATGACTGCGCGCGCGTCTGCGGTCGCTCGCTCGGCCGACTGACGCAACAGCTTGCATCCTTCGTCGAGGTCCGGCGCGATGTCCAAACCGGCGGTGTGCTTTCGTTGCAGATCACGGCGGAAAGTGCCCCATTCATCCCACCACGCCTCGATGGTGAATGCATGACGGCCGACCTGCTCTGGGATAAATTCGGCCTGCCAGCGATCATTTACCAGTTGCTGCATCGGGACGCGGTGCCAATCCTCGCCCTCCGCGCGCCATAGCAGTTCGGCCGCAAGCTCGTCGTGGCCATCGGTGAAGATGATAGCGCGGACCGTGACGCTTTCGCCTTGCAAACGCTTGATCGGGAACGCCCCGTCGTCCACCGCCGGGGTGACCGCCCTGATGATGACGCGTGGGCTCGACGCAGCCTGCTGCGCGGAGCGGGTGTCATCGGCCACGTGATGGATGTCGGGGACGCGATCGAAGCGAAACACTCGTACCTCACCTGGTGCCAGCGGGGCTTCCGGATCGGCAACTCCGTCCATCGCCCGCAGGCGGCCAAATGCCGCGCCCGCCTCCGGCGGCGGCGGCTGCAGTCGGATTCCAGGCGTTGTCCGGGCCAAATCCGGGTTCACCACTACCACCATCGCCCGTTGCGCGGCACGCACATTCGCCGCGTCCGAGCGCAGCAACGCAGTGACGCGACTGCCCGGTCCGGTCAGCGATCGCACTTCGCCATCGACGTGCAGGCCAGCGACATGGTCGGCCAGCGCGTTGGCATATTTGATCTCGTCACTGAGATCGCACGTCGCTTCCTGGCGAATGCTTTCGAAATCACGAGGCGCACCGCCCATCGGATCAAATGCGCGACGCGTTGCGAATTCGAAGCCCATGGGCACGAAAATGCCGCTTCCTGTGGCGGCAGCGAGACGAAGCGCGCGTCGATAGCCTACCAGGAGGTCCACTTGCGGATCAAGCCGCGGCGCCAGACGTTCGGTAAACGATGGTTCCGGCGACGCGACGGTCGGGGCGACCTGGCGCAGTGCCTCGGATTCGTCGACCAGCCAGCTTGCGCGCGCATCCCACCACGCGACCGAGGAGCCCACGTAATCGAATCCAACCCCGGCCAATCCCAGGATCGCATCGCGCGCGACACCGGGTGTCCAGGCGATAAAACGGCACTGCGGCGCGTCGGCTCGAACACCGCTGATGACCTGCCGCCAGATCGGTGCCGGTACGCGATCTGGTCTGAGACAGCGGAATCCGGAGAGGCCAGTCCGCGCCAGTCGGACCAATCGGCCGGTCCACCAATGTGCCAGCTTCTCGGCGGCGTCCGGCCGATCGAAGCAGGCATCGGCGAGTTCGCGATTGCGCGGTGGCCGGCGGGGGTCGGCAGGGTCCGCGCTGTTGTCGGCAGCCACCTGGAACCACCCTGGCTCGCGCTTGCAGATCAGCGCGTCCACGGCCACGCGATCCAACACGATATCGAGGATGAAGCCAAGGTCGTTGCGCCGACATTCGTTGACCAACGACGCGATAGCCGGATCGGCGGGCGCGGTTGCACCGAGCGCCGGGTGCAGCGTCTCGTGATCGGCGGTCAGGAAGAGATCGCCGCTGCGGCCGGGTTTGAACAGCGGCGCGGAGGCAGCGTGGTTGAAGCCCATTGCACGGCAGCGTGCAAGGTGCCGCGGCCAATCGGCGAGCGGACCAGCTACCAGAGGGTGGAGGTGGTAGATCTTTGGTGCCATGGACACATGGGTAGATCAGACCGCGGCCACTTAATGGCAAGTGCTCGCCGATGTTGCACCCGCGTCTTCACAAATTGAGGATTTCACGGCATTTCGACCACGGCGGGTGAACGCGCGGTTCCTGCCGAGCGAGCGTCGCGAGTCCGTCAGGCGTGTGGCGGAGCGTCCCGGCGGCATCGATCGCGCCTGGGGTACGGGTCAAATCGTGAGGCGAGCAAGCGACACGACCAGGCGTATCGTCAAGCCATCGGGGTTCCACTCGCGCGTGATGGACCCGCCCAGCTGGCGCTGGACGGTGGCATGGCCAAGCAAGCTTCCGAAACCCTCGCGCAGCGCCGGTCCTTGCAGCGCCGGGCCGCCGTGTTCCCGCCAGGTGACACGCAGCTCATCTCCTGACACATCGCACGTGACCTCCACATGGCCGGCGGGTGACGAAAGTGCGCCATATTTGGCGGCGTTTGTTGCAAATTCATGCAGCAGAAGCGCGAAGCTCGCGACTGCGCCGCCGCTGATCGGCACGTCGGGACCGACCATGGTCACGCGTTCGCCACTGCCTTGCTGAACATCGCTGTAGGGCAAGACGATGGTCCGAATGAGCGCGTGCATCGTCGCGTGAGCCTCGGCGCGGTCGGCTGGATCGGCAACCGTCGGCAGCGTCAGGTCGTGGGCCCGCGACAGGGCATCCAGTCTGCTGCGTACCGTGTCAGCCATGTCCTGCGGGGTTTGCGCGAAGCGGGCGCTCAGTGCGACCACGCCACTGGTCAGGGCAAACAGGTTTCTGATGCGGTGACCCATCTCCCTAAAGAGCATATCCTGCTCTTCTCGCGTACGTCCCCCCGGCGATGCTCTGACGGGCGATCATCGACGCGCCGATGATGCTGCTATCGGCGCTCCTGATGGGGGAGACCGCGACCGAGAGTTCCACGAAGCTTCCGTCCTTGTGCTGACAGACGCTCTCGCGATGGCCGACGCGCTCGCCACGGTGGACGCGCGCGAGGATCTCCAACTCCGCCGCATGACGATCGGCCGTGATCATGGTCATCATCGGCCGACCGATTGCCTCGGCTTCGGTGTAGCCGAGCAGTCGTGCAGCGCCGTCGTTCCAACTGGTGATCGTAGCGTTCAGATCGAGGCTGACGATCGCATCGTCGGCATGATCGACGATCGAGGCGAGCAGCAGTGCGCGCGCTTCGCGCCGTCCAGCCGCGCGCCGCCCAGCCTCGCGCGGCCCGGGCCGGCGCGGCCCGGCAGGGTCCCGCCTACTCATCGGCGTTCACCTGCAGTCCCGAGGGCGGCCCGTGCCCGACCGGTCATCCTGATCATCCAAACGTCCTGTCCGTCGGGTTAGCGTTCCCCGGGGTCGCGCGATCACGCGTCCAGGCTAAGCCCCAGAGAAGACGCGAACCGCCGGCGTTTACCAGTCGCAGATGTACCAAGCGCCCTAGTGCAGCCGCATTATCGTCAAAATCGCCGACTTGGTTAAGCCAAGGAAAAGCGGCGGTGCAGCCCGCGCCTTGTCGCACGCAACGCCCGCGCCTTGTCGTGCAAAATAGTGACGCAAAACAATGAATGATCTCAATATCATAAGCGAAGCAATCCCACAACGGCAAGCCGATCGTCGGCAGCTACAGCAAATCATCGCCGGGCTGACCGAAGGAATTCTCCTGCTCGATACGGACGGGACCATCGTCTGGGCCAACGAGGCAGCCCTGGCGATGCACGGCGTCACGACAAGGGAGGAACTCGGTGTCGATGTGCGGGAATACCGCGAGCGCTTCATACTACGGTACCGGAACAATCATCCGGTTGCCGACGGCGATTACCCCGCCGATCGCGTTGTCGCGGGAGAACTACTCGACGGCGTGACGGTGGAGGTAACGTCCGCGGCAGACGAGGGGGTGCGATGGGTTCACCAGGTCCGCAGTCTGGTGTTGACCAACGCCGGCGGCGACCCGGATTGTCTGGTGCTGGTGATTCGCGACGCGACCGAACAGGTCAGCGCCGAAGAGCGGTTCGAGCGCGCCTTCGGCGCGAATCCGGCACCGGCCATCATTTGCCGCCTGATGGATCTGCGCTACGTCAAGGTCAATCGCGGCTTCCTCGAAATGACCGGCTACGCCCGCGAGGACGTGCTCGACCGGTCGGTCTATGAAATCGATGTGTTGGAGCAGGCCGAGCGGAAGAGCCTCGCCATCGAGTTGCTGAATGCCGGCCGCACGATCCCGCAGATGGAAGCGGTGCTGCGTCTGCCGGATGGCAGCGGCAAGTATGTGGTCGTCGCCGGTCAGCCGATCGAGATCGGCGATGAGCGCTGCATGCTGTTCACCTTCATCGACCTTGACCCCAGGCGGAAGACCGAGAATGCCCTGCGCCAAAGCGAGGAGCGGTTTTCCAAGGCATTCAATCTCTCGCCGTTGCCGACGACGGTGACCACGCTGGACGAATTTCGGATCAACGAGGTAAACGAAGCGTTTCTTGCAACGACAGGATACATGGCGCCGGAGGTGGTTGGGCACCGCGGGGCCGATCTGAAACTCTGGACGAATGCCGCGGACCGCAAGCAGTTTGAACAGGACATCCTGACGACGGGCAGCGTCCGCAACCGCGAACTGCAACTTCGCACAAAGGATGGCGACCTGGTGGATTGCCTGGTGTCGGCGCAAACGATCACCATCGACGATCAACCGTGCGTGCTAAGCGCGTTGCAGGACATCACCGATCGCAAGCGTTCGGAAGTGGAACTGATCGCCGCGATCGAGGCGGTGATGCAGGACGCCTCATGGTTCAGCCGAACCGTGATCGAGAAACTGGCGACCGTACGCCGGCCGCGTGACGCGCCCCACTCGAACACCGAACTGGCCGATCTCACGCCGCGCGAGCGAGACATCCTGGGGTTGATGTGCCAGGGGCTGGCGGACCAGGAGATCGCCGGCGAGTTGGAGATTTCCCGCAATACCGTGCGCAATTATGTTGCGCTGATCTACCAAAAGATCGGCGTACACCGCCGTAGTGCCGCGATTGTCTGGGCGCGCGACCGGGGATTCACCGGCGCGGCCCCCAATGGTACCGCTGTACGTGGCAGCGCTGGGGTGCGTCGGCGGTCACGCGACCGCCGGGCCGGGTGATCCGGTCACGCAGGGGCAGGCCCCAGGCCCCCAACATGCGCAGTTTGCAGCGGCAGCAAACGGATCCGCACTCGAATGGCACCGGGTTCGGTGGTCGGGTCCACCTCGGCGAGCAGTTGCCGCAGATACTCCGCGGTAAGCCGCCGGCGCAGCGGGTGCGGCGGGGTCGTCGCCTCGCCTGCCGTAACGATTGACAGTACCGCGGTTTCGGGATCCTCCAGTGTTATCGCAACGTGCAGCCTGCCGCCGCGCGCGATTGTGGCGTCGAGATATGGCGGGATCAGCACGGCGAGATACAGCCCCATGGCGACGGCCTGATCGATACGGACGGAGCAATCGCTCGCGGGCAGCTCGACGTCGACGCTATCGCGATTGACACCGGCGATCTGACGCAACGTGTCCACGACTTCCGACATCAGGTCTCGCAGTGCGACTTGCACCGTCCCGTCGGTGACCGTGACAATACGATAGGCGGCGGCCATGCATTGCACGTGCTCTTCGACGAACCGCACCTCGCTCCGGCGATCTGGCGGCAACATTCGCTTCTGCAGACTGACCAGGCTGGCGATGAGCTGGAAATTGTTCTTGACGCGATGATGCAGCTCGCGAACGAACCCATCGTTGTCGGTCAGGGTACTGACCGGACTCACGGCAGGCTGGGCCGGGCACATTCGATGGCCGGGCGCAGCTCAACCCGGTGCTTCTCGCGGCGCTCGGCCGCATGTTTGCACCGGGCCTTCCACTTGGCCTCCCACCTGGCCTCCCACCTGGCCTCCCATCTGGCCTCCCACTGGGGGATAGGGCATCCGCTCAGACGGGACATGTGCTCAATGGTCCACCAGTGATGAGACCCCCGCGCCAGTGTTCGCGTCGACTGCCGCGTCCCATTCCGAGCCCTGGCGTTGCAGTTCCGTGGCGCTCACACTCAACATTGCCGCCAGCCGCGTGCGTGCGCGGTAGACGCGGCTCTTCATCGTACCGAGGGCGCAGTCGCAGATCTCAGCGGCCGCTTCATAGGACAGGCCGGAGGATCCGACCAATAGCAGCGCCTCCCGTTGGTCGTCCGGCAGCTTGGCCAGTGCGGTGCGGAACTCCTGAAACTCGAGGTGGCTTTCCTGCGACGGCCGGTGTGCCAGCGTTGCGGCAAACTGGCCGTCGGTGTCCGGCACCTCATGGCGGTGCTTGCGGAACTCGGTGTAGAACGCGTTGCGCAGGATGGTATACAGCCAGGCCATCAGATTGGTGCCCGGCTGAAATCCGGTCCGGTTGGCCCATGCCCTGACCAATGTCTCCTGCACAAGATCATCCGCGCCGTCAGTCTTGCCGCAAAGGCCGATCGCGAAGGCACGTAAATGAGGGATGGCGGCAAGCAGGCTGTGCTGGAAATCTGGCACACCACTCATTGAGGGGATGCCTCTTTCGTCGCCAGCTCGTTAAGCAGCCGGACGAAACGGTCTGGCACGGGCTCCTTCAGGATTTCGTGATACACCGCGCGCAACTGCTGGCCGATCACTGCCTGCAGATCGGCGCTGAGACGGGGACCTTGCTGGGCTTGGTCGGGTCCGCCAGCGTCTTCAGGAACGGCCGGCGTCTTAGCGACTGGCCTCTTGGGGTGCGCGGTTGGACGCCCCGGTTGCTCCGCTGATTGGACGCCTGCTGATGGGGTGCCCCCTGATTGCGCGCCCCCTGATTGCGCGCCCCCTGATTGCGCGACGGTCAGGTCGACGGTGGTACTGAGGCTTGCTCCCAAAGTCGAGCGGTCAGGTTTGCGCATACGACATCCCTCATGGCTCCGCGCCCCCAGCGTTCCGGACCAACGCTACTGCTTGCATGCCAATCAGACGACGTCTTTTGGCAGACCAATGTCCACTGGCACCAACGGCATAACGCTG
This sequence comes from uncultured Alphaproteobacteria bacterium, assembly GCA_963826975.1. Classification (GTDB taxonomy): domain Bacteria; phylum Pseudomonadota; class Alphaproteobacteria; order Acetobacterales; family Acetobacteraceae; genus Palsa-883. The sequence goes on from CAWGZJ010000008.1 coordinate 100,109, forward strand.
CTGACAAAGGAAAGTTCCTGGCCACGGAACTATTTGACGGTTCCGGCGTTATTGATAGGGTCGGTTCACGCCCCGTCAGCAGCCGCAAAGGATCGATAGTGTCAGTCGCCGAAGCGCTCCCGGCACACCTCCCCTACCTGCGGCGATTTGCCCGCGCGCTGACCGGCTCTCAGACGGTTGGCGACCGCTATGCGCTGGCAGCACTCGAAGCGGCGGTGGCAGACCCTGTACGCATGCACGACGTCCCGGACGCCGGCGTCTGGCTGTACCGCCTGCTGCTGAAAATCTGGGCCTCGGCGGCAACTCGCCCATCTGGCGCGACGAGCGATCCGGGTGATGGCAGCAGCGTTGAAGCCGCAAATCGCAACCTGGAGGCGATGACGCCGCTGCCGCGGGCAGCCTTCCTGCTGCACTGGGTCGAGGGGTTCTCAATCGAACGCATTGCCGCGGTGCTGGAGTGTCCGGTGCCGCATGTGCACGCGCTCATTGAACAAGCCGGCCACGAGATCGCCGAGCAGATCACCACCGACGTGCTGATCATCGAAGACGAGCCGATCATTTCGATGGATCTCGAGGCGCTGGTGAAGGATCTCGGCCATCGGGTCACGCATGTGGCGCGGACTCGCACCGAGGCGGTCCAGGCCGTCAGTGAGCATTTTCCCGGCCTCGTGCTCGCGGACATCCACCTCGCGGATCAGAGTTCCGGTCTTGATGCCGTGAACGAGATCCTCGGCGGTCGCGACGTGCCAGTGGTGTTCATCACCGCCTATCCGGAACGCCTGCTGACCGGTGTCCGACCGGAGCCCACCTTCCTGATCACCAAGCCATTCCGCAGCGAGACGGTTAAGGCAGCCATCAGCCAAGTGCTGTTTTTTGACGTAAAGGCGCATCGCGACCCCGGCGTGGCTGCCGCGGAGTGATTGGCGTCCGATAGCGGTCGTCCGGAGGTCGTCAGCAGTTACCTGCGGATTGCGCACGCCTTGAGTACGGCCTGCCGTCGGCGCCGCAGCTAATCCACGCGGCGCCGACGGACCAGGACCTCGGCAAGGACGCGTCAGAGTGTTTTGATCCAAGCGTTCAGCTCGCGTTCCGCGCGCTCCTTGGCGTAGCCGTAACGCTGCTGAATCCGGCCGGCGATTTCCTTGCGATTGCCTTCGATCACATCCAGGTCGTCGTTGGTCAGCTTGCCCCATTGCTGCTGGATCTTGCCTTTGACGACATCCCAGGAGCCTTCAATCTGGTCCGCATTCATGCACTGTTCCTTTGCCTGTTGCCTACCCGGCGCCGCCGCGCCCGGCATTGCGATAGAACGCCGTCGGGCTCACTCGGTTGCCGGACGGGAGCAGGTTTTCGCGGTCGTGATGGGGTACCGTCGATCGCCCAGATCACAACCTGGAGAGGCGCCGACCCGCGCGGCGGTACTCGGCAACTTTCATGGCTTTGCTGCATTGTTGCCACGATTGCTGCTGCCAACCGCAGCCGGCCGACACCGGGTTCGCAGGGGGGAAATCAGCTTGTTCAATTGCGCAATCATCTGCCTGGTCGTGGCGCTGCTTGCCGCCGTCGTCAGCTTTGGCGGCCCGTTGGATGTCGACGCCGCCATCGCGGCGCAACACATCTATTTCATCGCGATCGGGTTGTTCGTCGTCAGCGCGATGCTGACGATCCTTGATTTCGAACTGTCGCGCGACATTCGCGTCCGGTTGGCGCGCGGTCCGCGCGGCGATTCGACCCCAGGAACCGACCGGCACACACTGCGGAAGTGGTCGATCTGAACCGACGATGGGGGGCAGCCATCCCGACCAGTCCCGGCCATCTGGCCGGCGAGCGAGGCGCGATGCCGTGTCGTGGCTGCCTGATCCGGAAGATCCGGTTGGCGTGCGCTTTGTCAGGCAAATTTCATTGATGACGTTACAACCGATGGTGGTAATGTCGACGCACGCCGCCGTGCGTCGCTGCCTCCATGCCGGGTGCCGCCCATGAAAGTCCTATTCGTTACAAGTGAATTCGCCGGCCTGGGCAAAGTGGGAGGGCTGGGGGACGCGTCCGCCAGCCTGCCAGTCGCGTTGCGCGAGCTGGGGATCGACGTACGCGTATTGTTGCCGGCCTATGCCCAGGTGCTGGCGTCGATTCCTGACATCACCTGGCTCGGAAGGCTGCCGGGTCGTGGCGATATCCCGGGATGCCGGATTGGGATGGCTCGCCTGGCGAGCGGGATCACGCTCTATTTGGTCGGGGCACCGTCGTTATACGACCGGCCCGGCACACCTTATGGCACGCCCGAAGGCCGCGACTGGGCGGACAACCACCTGCGCTGGGGGCGGCTCTCGCTGGCGGCCGCGCAGATCGCGCGCGGCCAGGGCAAGCTTGGCTGGAGCCCGAACCTGGTGCATGCCAATGATTGGCCCAGCGGGCTGGCGCCGGCCTATCTGCGCTGGGACGGCACCGAAGTGCCATCCGTGCTGACCATCCACAACATTGCGTATCAGGGACGATTTGCCGCGGATCTGCGGCACGGCCTCGGCATCCCCGACGCCGCCTTTGACATGAACGGCGTCGAATTCCATGGCGCGATCTCGTTTCTCAAGGCGGGCAGCTTCTACGCCGACGAGGTCACAACGGTCAGCCCGACCTATGCGCGGGAGATCACCACGGAGCCGCTCGGCGGAGGGCTGCACGGACTGATGCAGACCCGCGCCGCGGCGGGCCGGTTGTCCGGGATCATCAACGGGATCGATGCAAGCTGGGACGCGGCCGCGGATCCGTACCTGCCGTACCATTTCCATGCCAGTGACCTGACCGGCAAGCGCGGCAACGCCGATGTGGTGCGCACCGGCCTGTGCCTGCGCCCCTCCGACGGGCCGCTGTTCGGTATTGTCGCGCGGTTGGTGCATCAGAAAGGCCTCGATCTGGTCGCCGAGGCAGCGAACAGCATCGTCGAGCAAGGCGGGCAGATCGCCATCCTGGGGCTCGGCGATCCGGAAATCGAGCATGTCCTCAGCCGTGCCGCACGGTGGCATCGCGACGACATCGCCATCCTGGTCGGCTTCAACGAGCCGATGGCGCGGAGGATTATCGCCGGAAGCGATTTCTTCCTGATGCCGTCACGCTTCGAGCCCTGCGGGCTGACCCAGATGCAGGCGCAGCGCTACGGTGCCCTGCCGATCGCGCACGCGGTCGGCGGGCTGGTCGATACGATCGAAGACGACGTGACGGGATTCCTGTTTTCCGACCTTACGGTTGACGGTCTGGCAACTGCCTGTCGGCGTGCATTCAACGTATTTGCGGATCGGGCCAGGTTGGGTGCGATGCGGGAGGCGGCAATGGCGCGCTGCTTCAGTTGGTCCGCCTCGGCGGCGCAATACGCGGCCGTGTATCGCCGACACTGCGGCGAGGCGGTACCGCAGCGCATGGCGCGCGCGACAGCGATCCGGGATGTGAAGGTGGGCCACGTGAAGATCCGGCAGGTGGATCTAGAGGCGGCGGCTTAGGCGAGTTGGGATGAGCGCTGCCACGGGTGCACCGACATGAAGGCGCCAGCATGAAGGCGCCGGCATGAACGCGCCGTCATGAACGCGCCGTCATGAACGCGCCGTCATGAAGGCGCCGGCCTACCCGCCGCGCGCGACGCTGCGGCTGCAATTCAACCACGGCTTCACCCTGGATGACGCGGTTGGCATTGTTGACTGGGCCGCCGATCTCGGCATCAGCCATGTCTATGCCTCGCCGCTGCTGACCGCACGGGCGGGGTCGATGCACGGCTATGATACCGTCGATCATTCCAGCGTCAATCCGGAGCTCGGCGGCGAAGCGGCGCTGCGGCGACTTGTAGCCGCGCTGCGCGCGCAGGGCATGGGGCTGATCCTGGATATCGTGCCCAACCATATGGCGGTGGGTGGACACGACAACGCATGGTGGCTCGACGTGCTGGAATGGGGGCGCGCCAGCCCCTACGCCGAGTTCTTCGATATTGATTTCGATCCGCCGGATGCGGCGCTGCGCGACAAAGTCCTGGCGCCGTTCCTGGGGGATCGCTACGGCGCCTGTCTGCAGCGCGGCGAGATTGTCCTGCGCGTTGATGCGGGCAGCGGCAGGCTCGATGCCTGGTACCACGATCACCGATTTCCGATCCGTCCGCAAGATTACGAAATCATACTGACCGGCGTCATCGAACCGGCCAACGGGTGCGCCGACCGCGCTGCCGCGCAGGCGATACGCGGTGTCGTGCGGGATGCGGCGCGCGGCAACCACGCGGCGATCGCGAACGACCTGGCGCGTTTCGCGGCCGACACACCGGATGGGACCGCACGGCTGCATGCGCTGCTGGAGCGGCAGCACTACCGGCTGGCCTGGTGGCGCACCGCGGCCGAGGAGATCAATTGGCGCCGCTTCTTCGACATCAACGCACTGGCCGGATTGCGCGTCGAGTTGCCGCACGTATTCGAGGCTACACATGCGCTGATCTTTCGCCTCTATGCGGAAGGCCTGATCGATGGCGTGCGGGTCGACCACATCGATGGGCTGGCGGAGCCGCGCGCCTATTGCCGCAAGCTGCGGCGCCGGCTGTCGGCGCTGACGCCGCAGCGTCCCTTGGTTGCGGGGCACGCGCCGCCGTTGATCTGGGTCGAGAAAATCCTCGCGCCCGGCGAGACATTGCCGCGCGACTGGCTGGTGGACGGCACCACCGGCTACGACTTCATGGACCAGGTCGGCGCGTTGCTGCACGACCCGGCCGGTGCGGCACCATTGAAACGGACGTGGACCGACCAGACGGGCCGCCCGGCGGACTTCCGGGTGGAGGAACGCGCGGCGCGGCGGCAGATCCTGCACGAGGTGCTGCCGAGCGAGCTGAACGCGACCGCTGCATCGGTGCATCGCATCGCGCGGCGGAACCCGGCCACGCGCGACCTGACGCCGGGCGCGATCCGCCGCGCGCTGGTCGAGTTGCTGGTGCATTTCCGGGTCTATCGGCTGTATGCCGGTGCGGCCGGTCCGACCGAGGCGGACGCGCGGGTGATGGCGGCCGCGCTGGCCGGTGCGATGACCACGCGTCGCCGCGGCGATCGCGAGTTGGTGGAAACCGTTGCGCGGTGGCTCGCCGCCGATCCGCCGTGCGCCGTCCCGGTGGGGCGCCCAGGTGCGGGACAGCGCGAGGAACGCCGGCACGCGCGCGTGCGATTTCAGCAGCTCTCCGCGCCGACCGCGGCGAAATCGGTGGAGGACACGGCGTTCTACCGCTACGGAGTGTTGCTGTCACGGAATGAGGTGGGGTCGGACCCGGTCAGGTTTGCCAGCCGTCCGGAAGATTTCCACGCCGCCTGCGCGGCCCGCCTGGAGGCGTTTCCGCGAGCGCTGCTGGCCACCGCCACACACGACCACAAGCGTGGCGAGGATGTGCGTGCACGGCTCGCCGTGGTCAGCGAATGGCCCGAGGCGTGGGCGACGCTTGTGGAGGCAGTCGAGACCGTGCTGCCGGCCGCGTCGGTCGATCCAGGCGACCGGCTGATGTTGCTGCAGATGCTGGTGGGCGCCTGGCCGGCCGTACTGGACCGTGGCGACGAAGCTGGCATCGCAGCATTCCGCGAGCGGATCGGTGGCTGGCAGCAGAAGGCTCTGCGCGAAGCCAAGCTGCGCACCGATTGGGCAGCACCGGACCTGGACTACGAAGCCGCATGCCACGGCGACCTTGCGGCATTGCTGGCGCCAGGTGCGGCGCGCGAGGCCATCGCGGCGTTCGCCGCGCGCCTGATGGTGCCGGGCATGATCAACGCGCTGAGCCAGAGCTTCCTTCGGCTCACCACGCCGGGCATCCCCGATCTGTATCAGGGCGCTGCTCTTTGGGACGAAAGCCTGGTTGATCCCGATAACCGCCGCGTGCCGGATTTCACCGCCTTGCGTGATTTGGCCCGGCGGGAACTGCCCCCGGTTGCCGAATGGCGTAGCGGCGCCGTCAAGCTCGCGATGATTGCGCGCGTGCTGCGGCTTCGGCGCGAAACGCCGGGGGTGCTCGCCGACGGGGGCTACGAACCGGTGATGGTGGAAGGCCCACGTGCCGACCACGTCGTGGCGTTTCTGCGCAGCGACGGACCGAGAAGCTGGCTGTGCACCGCTGTGCGCCTGCCGGGCACCCTCGTTGATCGCGCCGCCACGCCCGCGATGCCAGCGCCGGCGATCCCGCCCGCGGTGTGGCAGGGCACCAGGCTTGTGTTGCCGACTGGAACACAGGGCAGGGAGCTTCTGGCGGGCCGGGAGCTGGGTCCGGCGATCACACCGGCGGCGTTATTCGCGCACTTGCCGGTCGCCCTCGTGGCGCTGAACTGACACGGCATTCTGCCCCGCTTCCCCATGCCCGTGAGGCCGAGCATGGGTACGGCAATGACGGGTGGCCCGCGCGCATCAGCTGGAGCCGCGTCAGGTCGGGGTGGCCTTGCCGTTGCGAACTCGCCCGCGCGGCTTTGGCGCCGGCCGCCGCGCGGTCTGGTCGGTAGAGCGATCCGGGGATTCTTTTTGGCTCTCCTGGGTCTTTGCCGTCTCAACCTTCGCGCCGGGGGCAGCATCCGGCTTGGTCTGTGGGTTGGGGAGTCGCCCCGCTTCGGTTAAGTCTTCGACGCTGATCAGGGCCTCGGCCCGCTGCCAGTATTCCTGATCCCGCCCATGTGGCCGGCCGTCCGCTTCCCAAAGGAGATAGGCGCGTTGGCGGATGCGGTCGTGGCGCGCAGGCGCGTTCAGCAATCGCGTATCGGGCGTGAAGTGGCTCCCTGAGCGTCGGATGATGCAGAGTGGCTAACCATGGCGGCCACACGATGGTTCCCGTTCCAGACTGCGACGCCGGCGCGCCCGCCGGGGTTCGGGGTCGCACGCGCGGCGCAAGCAAACGGATCGGCCAAATATCCGCGTCGGACCCGCTACGTCCCTGGGCAGGTCAACGGAACTTTATCGTCACTTTGGCGTTAGGTCCCCAGGGTCCATCTGGGTGGTTCTCCAGGGTCATCGAAACGGCCATGGATGTGGCGGGCCCCTCTGCCGGTTGGTAGCAACGTCGAACAGGGGAACAGGCCAAATGTCAACCGAACGACCGATCCTGATCATCGACGATGATAGCGCGCTTCGGGCCATGCTGGCCGAGCAGCTCTCCGAGGACAACGAGTTCCGGCCGGTAGGGGTGGCCAATCTAAGCGAGGCGGACGAGAGCCTTGGCTCCGAAACCGCGCGATTTGACACGGTGATATTGGATGTCGGCCTGCCTGATGGCGACGGGCGCGAGTACTGCGCGAAGCTGCGCGCGCGCGGCCACAAGATGCCGATCATCATGCTGACCGGTTCCGGCGGCGAGATGGACGTCGTTCGAGGCCTTGAGGCGGGTGCGAATGACTATATCGTCAAGCCGTTCCGGTTGCTGGAATTGATGGCGCGGATCCGGACCCAACTGCGGGAGTACGAGGCCAGCGACGACGCGGTCTTTACGATCGGGCGTTATTTGTTTCGGCCGTCCACCAGATCGCTCCTGGAGTATGCCAGCAATCGCCGCATCCATCTCACGCTGAAGGAAGCTTCGCTGCTGAAGTTGCTCCATCGTGCCAGAAATCGCGTCGTGGAGCGCGAGGAACTGCTGAACCAGGTCTGGGGCTACCATGCGTCGGTGACGACCCACACGCTTGAGACCCATGTCTATCGCCTACGGCAAAAGATCGAACAGGATCCCGCCGAGCCCCGCCTGCTGGTGACGCATCGGAAGGGCTACCGCCTTACGCTCGAGGATGTTGCCGCTGGTGAGGCATGGTGTACCCCCCGCAGTCCTGCGATTTCTTACGGCGGGAAGTCGGTTTCGGGATTGATTTCGACCTGAGGCGGCCGGCGGCCAACATCAGCTTCGCCGAGTTTATCATTGCGATTTCGGCTTTCCTGATGGAACCGCTGCCGGTCGCATGAGTTCTTTCGTTATGGGTGCGGGGTGTTCTTGCCTGTGCCTTGACCGGCCCGCCGCGATGGCCCCCCGTTGCGGCGGGCCGGAGGCGTACCGCGGCCTTTCGTGTGCTGGCGCTCGGCCGCGGCGGTGATTTCGCGGGTGAGCAGCGATATCAACTCGTCGGTTTTGAATGGCTTGTTGCACACGGGCCAGTGGCCTCGGTCAGGTGGCAATGCCATGGCGCCATAGCCGGAGAGCAACAGAAAAGGCACGCCTCGCTCGGCCAGCGCCTCTGCCACCGGAAACACCATCTGCCCAGCCAGGTTGATGTCGAGCACCGCGGCGTCCACCGCTTCGCGCTGCGCCGCCGCCAGAGCTGAGCTCAGGTCCGCATATGGCCCGACTGTGGTGCAATTATGCTCCTCGAGAATGGACTCCAGCAGCATCGCGACCAGCAATTCGTCCTCGACCAGCAATATTCGGCGTCCGACCAGTGCTGTCTCGGTCATCGCGGTTCCCTTCTGGCGGCAGTGCGGCTGGTCATCGTCGGATCGAGTGGTATCGCTAGTGTTGTCCGCAGGCTCGCGGAATCGAAGGCGACCGCGGCCGGTCCCGTCCGCTCATGTTTCAGGTTATGATCCATCCAGGATATTGCGCATCTTCGCGGCTAACCCGGCGAACGTGAACGGCTTGACGATCAGTTGGACGCCTGGATCCAATCGACCGTGGTGCACGATCGCATTTCTGGCGTAGCCGCTGGTAAACAGCACCTTCAAACCCGGTCTGCGCCGCAGCACCTCATCGGCCAACTGGCGACCATTCATGCCGCCTGGCAATCCGATGTCGGTGAACAGCAATTCGATTTCGCGATGTGCGTCGATCACGCGCAGGGCGGTGGTGCCGTCGGGCGCGTCGAGCACGCCGTAACCGAGTTCCAGCAGCATGTCGGTGGTAAGTCGGCGAACACCCGGCTCATCTTCCACCACAAGGATGGTCTCTCCGTGTCCACGTGGCACAGGTAGATCGGCCGATTGCTCGTCGCCTGCGCTGTCGGCGGAAATATGGCGCGGCAGATAGATCTTGACTGTCGTTCCGGACCCGATCTCGCTGTAGATCCTTACGTGCCCGCCTGACTGTTTCACGAAGCCATAGACCTGCGAGAGACCGAGACCAGTGCCTTGCCCGACCTCCTTTGTCGTAAAGAACGGGTCGAACGCGCGGGACACCACGTCGGGCGGCATGCCGATGCCGGTGTCGCTGACGAACAACCCGACATACTGGCCCGGAGATACGTCCGCGGTGACTGCATAGGCTTCATCGAGATAAACATTGGCGGCTTCGATCGTCAGCTTGCCGCCGCCGGGCATGGCGTCGCGCGCGTTCACCGCCAGGTTGAGCAGACTGTTCTCAAGCTGATTGGCGTCGACAAACGCTGTCCAGACGCCACCCGCCAGCACGGTTTCGATCGAGATGGTCTCTCCCAGGGTCCGGCGAAGCATTTCGGTCACGCCGGTGATCAATGTATTGGCCGAAACGAGTTTAGGGTCGAGCGGTTGGCGGCGCGCAAATGCCAGAAGATGATGCGTGAGAACGGCAGCGCGCGACGACGCAAGCAGGGCAGAGTTGACAAATCGTTGCAGACGATCATCCCCGCCCTGCGAGAGACGACGCTGGAGCGTCTCCATATTTCCGGAGATGACGGTCAGGAGATTGTTGAAGTCATGTGCAATCCCGCCGGTGAGCTGACCGATGGCCTCCATCTTCTGCGCCTGGCGGAGTTTTTCCTCGGCTGCGCGCTTCTCGGTCAGATCGTGCGTGACCTTGGCGAAACCCAGCAATTGCCCTTGCCGGTCCAGTATTGCGTGTACGACGACACTCGCCCAAAACCGACTGCCACCCTTGCGAACGCGCCAACCCTCGGCTTCGAATTTTCCTGTCGATGCCGCGGTGTTGAGGACCATCTGGGGGACGCCGCTCTGTCGATCTTCCTCGGGGTAGAAGCATGAGAAGTGCTGGCCAACGATTTCAACGTCCGTGTAGCCCTTGAGCCGCTCGGCGCCGGGGTTCCAGTTCACGACATAGCCTTCGGGATCCAGCATGAAGATCGCGTATTCGGTTACCGCTTCGACCAGCAGTCGAAAGCGACGTTCGCTCTCGTGCAATTGGTCGAAGCTGGCTTTCAATTGCTGCGCCCGGTCATTGACGCGCTGCTCCAGCGTGTCGTTCAACGCTTGCAGTGCTCGCTCGGTCCGCGTGCGTTCGGCGATTTCCTGTTGGCTCTTTTGATAGAGGCGGGCGTTATCGACGGCGACGGCGGTTTCTGCGGCGATGCCGGCGAGGATGCGTTCCGCACGCTCGGAAAACACACCTGGTTCCGGATGGCCAAAGAACATGCCGCCAAGTATGTCGCCTGAACGCGATATGACCGGGACCGCGAGGTAGCTGCGAACCGGTGGATGGTCGGGGGCCATACGGTGATGTGACCCGCCTTGGCGGTAGCGGGGATCGGTCAGGATATCGTCGGAGCGGATCGGACCCAACCCGCGAAAGACGGCCTGGAAGATGGCGGTGTCATGCGGTATCGGGAAGTTCGCAAACGCGTCGCTCGGCACGGCGCAGAAGGCACCAAGTGTGTACGCCTCGTTGTCGCTTTCGCCGCCGGTGGCATTGTAGAAGAATGCGCCGAAGCGTGCGGTGGTGATCTCGACGCCGGCGTTCGTGGCCGTCTGCACCAGGCGGTCCAGGTCCAGTTCCGCCGCGAGCGCGATCCCGACGCGGTTTATGATCTCAAGGATCCGTGCCTCGGCATGCACCTCGGCGACGCGCGCTTCCAACGTCTCAGTGAGCGCCAGCAGCCGCGCGTCAAGGGCCTTCCGTTCAGTGATGTCGTAACATATTCCGCGCAGCCTCGGTGCAAGATCACTGCCTGGCCGGACGAATTCCGCCGTGACGGCGAGCCAGTGCACGCTGCCGTCGGCGTGTCTGACGCGTATTTCGGCATTGCCGGCCTTGTCGGGGCTGGTCGTGTTGATCGCCGCGCGCAGCTTCAGCGAATCATCGGCAAAAATAGCCCGTTCCCACTCCGTGAGGGATTGCGATGATGTCGTCGGCGTGAAGCCGAACAGAACCGCGACCTGTGGTGTGGTCACCCATCGGTCCGTTGTGAGATCAAGCTCGAAGGCGCCGATTCCGCTGCCCGCCTCCGCGAAGCGGAGTTGTTCGTTGGACAGCCGTCGGCGTGGCTTTGGGCGTACGCGGTCTGGCGGTGATGCGTCCATCGTGGGCCTTCTGCTAGTCAAGGCTGCCGCCGAGAATGGCCTTGGCCTCTGTCATCGCCCGCAGCTTGGCCAAGGCGATATGTCGGGGCAGATGATTGAATCCGCAAGAGCAGGTAATAATGGTTTGTTCCGGTGCCAGCCATTTGTTGCTTCTGACGCGATCAGCGATTTGTTGACCGGTTTCGACGTCGGGGTCCTGCACATCGACGGCGCCGATCCCAAGCTGGCGGTTGCCGAGCAGTCCCTGATAGTGGTGCGTCATGTCGTACTCGACGAGCAGCGCATCGCACTCGATGGTCGAAATGATATCCGCCTTGTAGCGGCCGATGTCGAAGTAGCGATGTCCGATCTGGCCATCATAATCGGGCCCCACCGCGTAGTTGCCTTGACAGACATGCAGCGAGATATGCACGTCGTCCGGCAGGTCCTCGATTGCCAGGTTGATCGCGTCGGCCGCAGTGCGCACCTCCTGGTCATCGGCAACGGTAAAATACGGCTCGTCGATCTGGATATGCTTGCAGCCGGTTGCGGCCAGGCGCCTGAAGTTCCGGTTCAGCAACTTGCCAAGATCGGCCATCATGCGCGGCATGTTGTTGTAGTACTCGTCGTAGGCGACGGCAGCCAGCAAGTGCGGTCCCGTCATGGTGATCTTGACCGGCCGCCGCGCGAATGCCGCGACCATCCGGAACTCATCGACCAGCCCGAGATCGGTGGTATCATCGATCGGACCGCGGCAGACGGCGGCCGGATGGAACACATTCGGATCGTGTTGGCTGATCGGCTTGGGCCGGTTGGCGGCATCGAAGGCCGGCATCTTCTGCCAGAAGTGGTTCAGCATCGCGTTCGGTGGCGAGTGGCGATTGTGCGTCCGCCGGTGCATCTCGCCGCCGGTGATCACGTCGATGCCGGCGATTTCCTGTTCGAGGATCGCGGCTTGCGTCGCGCGAAATTGCGCGTCCGTGAAATCCGCGGCGGTCAGTTGACCCAGCGTCACGAGGCGGTCGAGCGCTTCATACCAGCGCGGTACGCTGTGCGCGCCGATCACGGTGGTGGTGTATGGCTTATAGCGAGGCACGGTTCTGCCCTTTCTGCATCACGCACGGACGTGAGTGTCGTGGATGATCAGGGCTAACCCATGGCATCGGCCAACGCCGCAAAATCGGCGATGCCGATGTTGCTCTGGCGGAGGTCAAGCTGGCGAATGGGGCGATCACTCTGCCGCTTAACACGGCGTTGCCCCGCTGGGCCGGTCGTGAAGGCGGACTACTTGGTTCAACTCCATGTGATAACAGCGCTCCACGTGCTCCCGTGGCGCGGCCGCCAATTGGTTCCTGGGATAACAGGAATGTGATGAGCGTGTGTCCAGGCTGTTGCGGCCGTCAACTCATTGTCCAAACGACTGGAGTGACGTTTTGCATGGGTGTTCACGGCAATTTGTATTGGGATATGTGATGATCCGCCGCTTCGCTGGTCTCTAGCTTTTGATCGGCATTCTCGCATAATTCCGACGGCTTCCGCCGGCCCCTTTCGCCGTCCGGTGGTGCGCCTGGGGTCTCGCTCAATCCACTCGGGAACAACCAAGATGGAACTCGTCGACGCCGGTGCCACCGACATCTCCTTGGACTCACACCGGGCGGCGGCCGGGTTCACTGAAACAGGCACCAGCGAGCCTCTCAATGGCCATTCGTTTGGGCTGCAGAAGCTGCTGCTTGCGTTGCAGGCAATGCGCACGGGCGATTTTTCGGTCCGGCTGCCGACCGAGTATATCGGCCTGGAAGGCAAGGTCTGCGATACGTTCAATGAGATCGTCGCGGCCAATGAGCGGATGGCGCAGGAGCTTGAACATGTCGGACAGGTCGTGGGCCGCGAGGGCAAGACGCGCACCCGCGTGAAGTTGGGTTTGTCCGGCGGGGCGTGGGATGAGATGGAGACCTCGGTCAATGGTCTGATCGACGACCTACTGTGGCCGACCGCGGCAGTGACGCACGCCATCACGGCGGTGGCGCAGGGCGACCTGCTGCAGACGATGCGGCTGGACGTGGATGGCCGCCCCTTGCAGGGCGAATTCCTCCGGCTTGCGACCATCGTCAACACGATGATCAAGCAGCTTTCAGTATTCACCTCGGAAGTGACGCGCGTCGCCCGCGAGGTCGGCACCGACGGCAAGCTGGGCGGGCAGGCGCAAGTGCGCGAGGTGACCGGCGTCTGGAAGGACCTGACGGAATCGGTGAACTCCATGGCGTCGAACCTGACAGCGCAGGTCCGGAACATCGCCGAGGTGACGATCGCCGTGGCGAATGGCGATCTGTCGAAGAAGATCACCGTGGATGTGCGCGGCGAGATCCTGCAGCTCAAGGAAGCCATCAATACGATGGTGGACCAGTTACGCTCGTTCGCCTCGGAAGTGACGCGCGTCGCGCGTGAGGTCGGCACCGAGGGCAAGCTGGGCGGTCAGGCGCTGGTGCCGGGCGTGGCGGGCACCTGGAAGGATCTGACTGATTCGGTGAATGCCATGTGCGGCAACCTGACCGACCAGGTGCGCAACATCGCGCAGGTGACCACCGCGGTGGCGCGCGGCGATCTATCCCGGAAAATCACCGTGGATGTGCGCGGCGAAATCCTGGAGTTGAAGGACACCATCAACACGATGGTGGATCAGCTCAATTCCTTTGCGTCCGAGGTGACGCGTGTCGCGCGCGAAGTGGGGACCGAGGGGCGGCTGGGCGGCCAGGCCGCGGTGCCGGGCGTGGCCGGCACCTGGAAGGACCTGACGGACAACGTCAACTCGATGGCGTCCAACCTGACCGCGCAGGTGCGCAACATCGCGGAAGTGGCAACCGCGATCGCCGGCGGCGATCTGTCGAAGAAGATCACGGTGAACGTGTCGGGTGAGATTCTGCAGCTCAAGGAGACCATCAATACGATGGTGGACCAGCTCAATGCGTTCGCCGGCGAGGTCACCCGTGTCGCGCGCGAGGTTGGCACCGACGGGCGGCTGGGCGGTCAGGCCAATGTGCTGGGTGTGGCGGGAACGTGGAAGGACCTGACGGAGTCGGTGAACTCCATGGGATCCAACCTGACGGCACAGGTGCGCAACATTGCCGAGGTGTCGACGGCGATCGCCAACGGCGACCTGTCCAAGAAGATCACGGTGAACGTATCGGGCGAGATCCTGCAGTTGAAAGAGACCATCAACACGATGGTCGATCAGCTCAATCGTTTCGCCGGCGAGGTCACCCGAGTGGCGCGCGAAGTGGGCACCGAAGGGCGGCTTGGCGGCCAGGCGCAGGTGTCCGGTGTCGCGGGAACCTGGAAGGATCTGACCGACAGCGTGAACTCCATGGCGTCGAACCTGACGGGGCAGGTGCGCAACATCGCCGAGGTGGCAACCGCGGTCGCGCAGGGCGATCTGTCGAAGAAGATCACGGTGAATGTGTCCGGCGAAATCCTGGAGCTGAAGGAAACCATCAATACGATGGTGGACCAGCTCAATGCGTTCGCCGGCGAGGTCACACGTGTGGCACGCGAGGTCGGCACCGAGGGGCGGCTGGGCGGCCAGGCGCAGGTGCCGGGCGTGGCCGGCACTTGGAAAGACCTCACTGACAGCGTGAACTCGATGGCCGGCAACCTGACCGGCCAGGTGCGCAACATTGCCGAGGTGGCCACCGCCATCGCCACGGGCGACCTGTCGCGCAAGATCACGGTCGATGTGCGTGGCGAAATCCTGCAGCTCAAGGAAACGCTGAACACGATGGTGGATCAGCTCAACCGTTTCGCTGGCGAAGTCACGCGGGTGGCGCGCGAGGTCGGCACGGAAGGGCGGTTGGGCGGCCAGGCGCAGGTGCCTGGTGTCGCCGGAACATGGAAGGACCTGACCGACAACGTGAACTCCATGGCGTCGAACCTGACCGCGCAGGTGCGCAACATCGCCGAGGTGACCACCGCGGTGGCGCGCGGCGATCTGTCGCGCAAGATAACCGTCGATGTGAAGGGCGAAATCCTGGAGCTGAAGAACACCATCAACACGATGGTCGATCAGCTCAATGCGTTCGCATCTGAAGTGACGCGCGTCGCGCGCGAGGTTGGCACCGAGGGCAAGCTGGGTGGTCAGGCGGCGGTGCCTGGTGTCGCCGGAACGTGGAAGGACCTGACCGACAACGTCAACTTCATGGCGTCCAACCTGACAGCGCAGGTGCGCAACATCGCCGAGGTGGCGACCGCCATCGCCGACGGCGATCTGTCGCGCAAGATCACGGTGGATGTGCGCGGTGAGATCCTGCAGCTCAAGGAAACACTCAATACGATGGTGGACCAGCTTCGGTCCTTTGCCGGCGAGGTTACACGCGTGGCACGCGAGGTCGGCACCGAAGGACGGCTGGGCGGGCAGGCCGTGGTGCCCGGCGTTGGCGGCACCTGGAAGGATTTGACCGACAACGTGAACCTGCTGGCGGCCAACCTGACCACGCAGGTGCGCAACATCGCGGAGGTCACTACGGCGGTGGCGCGTGGGGATTTGTCGCGCAAGATCACGGTCGACGTGAAGGGCGAAATCCTGGAGTTGAAGAACACCATCAACACGATGGTCGATCAGCTCAATGCGTTCGCATCCGAGGTGACGCGCGTCGCGCGTGAAGTCGGCACCGAGGGCAAGCTGGGTGGCCAGGCGCAGGTGTCGGGCGTTGCCGGCACCTGGAAGGACCTGACTGACACGGTGAACGTGATGGCCGCCAACCTGACCGAACAGGTGCGCGGCATCGTCAAGGTCGTTACGGCGGTGGCCAACGGCGATCTGAAGCAGAACCTGACGATGGCGTCGAAGGGCGAGGTTGCGGCGCTGGCCGAAACGATCAACAACATGACCAACACGCTGGCAACCTTTGCCGATCAGGTAACGACCGTCGCGCGCGAGGTGGGGGTGGAGGGACGGCTGGGTGGCCAGGCCAACGTGCCCGGCACGGCCGGCACCTGGAAGGATCTCACCGGCAATGTGAACCTGCTGGCTGCCAACCTGACCACGCAGGTGCGCGCGATCGCCGAGGTGGCCACCGCGGTGACCAAGGGCGATCTGACACGCTCGATTCAGGTGGAAGCGCGTGGCGAGGTCGCGGAGCTGAAAGACAACATCAACACGATGATCGACAACTTGCGGCTGACCACCGACCGCAACACCGAACAGGACTGGCTGAAGACCAACCTCGCCCGCTTCACCAACATGCTACAGGGTCAGCGCGATCTGGCAACGGTCGGGCGCATGCTGCTGTCGGAGTTGGCGCCGCTGGTCGGTGCGCAGAACGGCGTCATCTACCTGGTGGATGCCGAGACCAGCCCGAGCCTGCGGCTGCTGGCGGCCTATGCGGACGACAGCGAACAGGGCCACGCCGAACACCTGCATGTCGGTCAGGGGCTGATCGGCCAGTGCGCCGCCGACGGCAGGCGCATGCTGCTGACGCACATGCCGGATTCGGTCGTGCCAATCCGCTCCGGCCTGTTCAAGGTCAAGCCGGCGAACATCGTTGTGCTGCCGGTGAGATTCGAAGGCCAGGTGAAGGCGGTGATCGAGCTCGCGTCGGTCAGCGCGTTCACCGACCTGCAGATGTCGTTCCTGGAACAGCTCACCGCTGGCATCGGCATCGTGTTGAACTCGATCGAAGCGACGATGCAGACGGAAGGTCTGCTGAAGCAGTCCCAGCAGTTGGCGACCGAACTGCAGACGCAGCAGCGCGAGTTGCAGCAGACCAATGACCAGCTCGAGCAGAAGGCGCAGCAGTTGGCTGAGCAAAACGTCGAGGTGGAACGCAAGAATCAGGAAATCGAGCAGGCCCGCCGCGCCGTGGAAGAGAAGGCGACCGAGCTGGCGCTGACCTCGAAGTACAAATCCGAATTCCTGGCGAACATGTCGCACGAGCTGCGCACGCCTCTGAACTCTATTCTTATCCTCGGCCAGCAGTTGACCGACAATTCGCAAGGCAACCTGTCGGCGCGCGAGGTGGAATTCGCACGAACGATCCACGCCGCGGGCACCGATCTGCTGAACCTGATCAGCGATATTCTGGACCTGTCGAAGATCGAATCCGGCACGGTCTCGGTCGAGGTGGAGGAAATCTCTCTTGCCGGCCTGAAGGAGACGATCGCGCGGCCATTCCGCCACGAGGCGGAGAGCCGCGGGCTGTCTTTCGATGTGCATATCGATCCTGCGCTGCGCTCTATCACCACCGACTCGAAGCGCCTGCAACAGGTGTTGAAAAACCTGCTGTCCAATGCCTTCAAGTTCACCGCGCAGGGCGGGGTCCGGGTGAACATAACCCCGGTGCAAAGCGGCTGGTCGCCGGGGCACCCGGTGTTGAAGCACGCGCCGGTCGTGGTGGCGTTTGAGGTGACCGATACGGGCATCGGCATCCCGCCGGAGAAGCAGCGAATCATTTTTGAGGCGTTCCAACAGGCGGATGCCAGCACCAGCCGCAAATACGGCGGCACTGGGCTCGGCCTGGCCATCAGCCGCGAGCTGTCGCACCTGTTGAGTGGCGAGATCCAGTTGCGCAGCCGCCTGGGCTCGGGCAGCACATTCACCCTGTATCTGCCGCAGTTCTATGTAGGACCGTCGTCGCTGGCGATGGCGATGGTGCCGGCCGGCGAGGCACCGTCGGAGGCGGCCCTGCTCGGGACCGCGCGGCTGGGCGATCGTGCGATCGAGCCGGTGCCCGATGACCGGGAAACGCTGGAGCCTGGCGCAGTGGTGCTGCTGGTGGTGGAAGACGATCCCCATTACGCTCGCGTTTTGGTGGACCTGGCGCACGACCATGGGATGAAGGTGCTGGTCGCCCATCGCGGCGCCGACGCGCTGGCGCTGGCGCAGGAGTATCTGCCGACGGCGGTTTCGCTGGATGTGTTCCTGCCCGACATGCTGGGCTGGACGGTGCTTAGCCAGCTCAAGCAGAACCCGGCTACACGACATATTCCAGTGCAGATGGTCACTTTGGACGAGGATCGCCAGCACGGCCTGGCACGCGGAGCGTTCAGCTTCATCACCAAGCCCACGACCACCGAGGGGCTGGAGGTCGCACTGTCGAACATCACCAACTACACGAAGCCGCGTCGCAAGCGGCTGATGGTGGTGGAGGACAATCCGGCGGAGCTGCTCTCCATCACCGAACTGCTGGGCCACGACGACATCGATATTGAAACGGTCGAGACCGGCAAGCACGCAATCAGGCGGCTGCGCGAGGAGCCTGCGGATTGCGTCGTACTGGACCTGCGGCTGCCGGACATGTCCGGCTTTGAGGTGCTGGAGAGGATCCGCGACGAGGAAAGCCTGTCCAACGTCCCGGTCGTCGTGTTCACCGGCCGCGAACTGTCGCCCGAGGAGGATGCGCAGCTCCACACCATGGCCCGCAGCGTGGTCGTGAAGGGAGTCGAATCGCCCGAGCGTCTGCTGGACGAGACGGCATTGTTTCTGCACCGAGCCGTTGCCGACCTGCCGCCGGAGAAGCAGCGCATGCTCGAGCGGCTGCACAGCTCCGACGAGAGTCTGGTGGGCCAGCGGGTGCTGCTGGTCGATGACGACGCGCGCAATATCTTTGCACTCTCCAGCGTGCTGGAGCGGCGCGGGATGCAGGTGTTGACGGCAACTACGGGGCGCGAGGCGATCGCGCTGCTCGAGTCGGAACCGGGCGTCGCGATCGTGCTGATGGACATCATGATGCCTGAGATGGACGGGTACCAGACGATGGAGGTGATCCGCGCCAACCCGGCGTTCCGTCGTCTGCCGATCATTGCGCTGACGGCCAAGGCGATGAAGGGCGATCGCGAAAAATGCGTTGAAGCCGGTGCATCGGATTATCTCGCCAAGCCGGTCAACGTCGAACAACTGCTGTCGGCGTTCCGCATTTGGCTCCATCGCTAGGGGAGAGCGACCGTGACCTCCATGATCTCACAGTCGGGGACACCGCAGTTCGGGATGCCACAGTCCAGGGTGCTGCAGTCCGCCGAGCCGCTGAACATCCTTCTGGTCGATGATCAGCCGGGAAAGTTGCTTAGCTACGAAGTGATGCTCAGCGATCTGGGCGAGAACCTGTTTACCGCCCGTTCGGCGGCCGAAGGTTTTCAATGCCTGCTGAAGAACGAGATCGCGGTCATTCTGATCGACGTGTGCATGCCCGACCTTGACGGGTTCGAACTCGCGGCATTGATCCGGGAGCATCCGAGATACCAGAGCACCGCGATCATCTTCGTCTCGGCGATCCATCTGTCCGACCTGGATCGGCTGCGCGGGTATGAGCTGGGCGCGGTGGATTACGTTCCGGTGCCGGTGGTGCCGGGGTTGCTGCGGGCGAAGGTTCGGGTGTTTGCCGACCTGTACCGCAAGACGCGTCAGCTCGAGCTGCTGAACGCCGAACTGGAGCAGCGGGTGGAGGCACGCACGGCGGAGATCGCGCAGGCCAACACCGAACTCGAACGCCGGGTCGAGGAGCGTACGCGGGAACGCGAGGCGGCGCTGGCGCAGGTGCACGAGATGCAGAAGATGGAGAGCCTGGGCCAGCTTACCGGCGGCGTGGCGCACGATTTCAACAACCTGCTGATGGTGATCCTGGGCAATCTGGAGCTGCTGCGCCGGCGCGTTCCGAACGATGCGCGCGTGGTTCGGCTGATCGACGGCGCGGTGCAGGGCGCCGAGCGGGGGGCGACGCTGACGAAACGCATGCTGGCGTTTGCGCGGCGCCAGGAGCTGAAGCCGGAAACGCTTGATGTGGCCAAGCTGTTCGGCAGCATGGAAGAAATGCTGCGCCGCACGCTTGGGCCGTCGATCGATATCACCGCGGTGTTTCACGATGAACTTCCGGCGATTCGTGTCGATCCGAACCAGCTTGAGCTGGCACTGCTCAATCTGGCGCTGAACGCGCGGGATGCGATGCCGCTGGGCGGCCGCCTGGCGGTGATTGCCCGACGGATGTCTGCCTCGGCTGGTCCCCAGGGCCTGAAAGCCGGCGACTACGTATGCGTCGCCGTGCGGGATTCCGGCACCGGCATGGACGAGTTGACGGTGCGCCGGGCGACGGAACCCTTCTTCACCACGAAGGGTGCCGGCAAGGGCACCGGCCTCGGCCTGTCGATGGTGCATGGCCTGGCGGCGCAATCGGGCGGCGCGATGCGGATCCTCAGCCGCCTCGGTGAAGGCGCCACCGTCGAACTATGGCTCCCGGTCTCTGAACGTTCTGTTGCGCAGACGGAAGAGCGCGTTATCACGTCATCAGGTGATGGATCGCATTGGTGCGTGCTCGTGGTGGACGACGACCAGCTTATTGCGATGGCCACGACGGACATGTTGGAAGACCTTGGGCACAGTGTCGTCGAGGCATCGTCGGGGCAGGCGGCGCTGGATGTGTTGCGCAACAGGACCGATATTGACGTTGTCATCACTGACCACGCGATGCCGGGCATGACGGGGACGGAACTGGCGCGTCAGATCAAAACCCACTGGCCCGATTTGCCGGTCGTCCTGGCGAGCGGTTACGCCGATTTGCCGAATGAGGAGGATCCGGGCTGGCCGCGTCTGTCGAAGCCCTACCAGCAGGACGAGCTCGCGGCGGCGATCGCGCGGGTTTTTGAGTTGGTGCGGACCAACGGCAACGTCGTGCCACTTGATGCGGCGCGGCGGGCATGATTGCTGAAGTCGGCCTTGTGTTGGTTGGCCGCCGTCGGTCGGCAGGGCATCGGGGATGGCCCTGCGTCACCGCGCGTTGATCACATCGTTGTCACGCCTACACCACGTCCTCGGCGTGAGGACATGCGGGCTAGCCGCCTCAATCGCGCGTGGCGCGGTGCATTATTTGGTGATCCCGTTTGCGATTCGTTCACCACTGCTGGAGTTTAATAGGGGGCAGACCCACCCAGCCGGCGCCACAATTGGCGTTGAGGGGCGTGTTGCGCTTGACCCAGGCCCACCGGCCGGTGCAGCAGACACCAGGCGGGACGACGGGGGCGCCCGCCGCCGCCGGTGGCCAATGGAGGATACCAGTCCGAATGAATGACGCCCGTGCGGTCGTGCCGACCGCTCGCAACCAGGTGACCCGCCGTCTCGCCTTGCCGGCGCAGGACGAGGACGTCGCGGGATTGCGCCGTGCCATCATCGCCAAGCTGACCTACGCGGTGGGCAAGGACCCCGTGGTCGCCACCGAGCGGGACTGGTTCGTCGCCACCGCGCTGGCCGTGCGCGACCGCATGGTCGACCGCTGGATGACCTCGACGCGCGCCACCTACGTCGATGGGCGCAAGCGGGTCAATTACCTGTCCCTGGAATTCCTGATCGGCCGGTTGTTATTCGACGCGCTGCACAACCTGCAACTGATGGAACCGATGCGTGCCGCGCTGGCCGAACTCGGCGTCGACCTGGACCGGCTGCGCGAGGTCGAGCCCGACGCGGCGTTGGGCAATGGCGGTCTCGGGCGCCTGGCGGCCTGTTTCATGGACAGCATGGCGACCCTGTCGGTGGCCGCGTACGGTTACGGCATTCGCTACAATCACGGTTTGTTCCGCCAGGTGATCAAGGACGGCTGGCAGCGCGAGTATCCGGAAAGCTGGCTGTCGCTCGGCAATCCCTGGGAGTTTGAGCGGCCCGAGGTCAGCCACACAATCGGTTTTGGCGGCACCGTGGCGCGGGAGGATCAGGCCGACGGGTCGATCCGGCATATCTGGCACCCGGCAGAGATGGTCGAAGCGATCGCCTATGACACGCCCGTGGTGGGCTGGCGCGGGCGGCACGTCAACACGCTGCGCCTGTGGTCGGCACGTGCTCCGGACCCGCTGCGGCTTGATACCTTCAACCGGGGCGACCATGTCGGCGCGTTGGCCGCGCGGACCCGCGCCAATGCGATTTCCCAAGTGCTCTACCCCAGCGACGACACGCCGGCCGGCCAGGAGTTGCGGCTGCGCCAGGAGTATTTCTTCTCAGCGGCCTCGCTGCACGATCTGCTGTTTCGCCATGTCCACCAGCACGGCGACGTCCGCAGCCTTGCCGAGCACAACGCGATCCAGCTCAACGACACGCATCCCACGATCGCGATTGTCGAGTTGATGCGCCTGCTGGTCGATGTGCACGAGATCCCGTGGCAGGAGGCCTGGGCGATCACCGTCGCCACGTTCTCCTACACCAACCACACGCTGATGCCGGAGGCGCTGGAGAAATGGCCGGTGCATCTGATGGAACGGCTGCTGCCGCGCCACATGCAGATCATCTACCTGATCAACGGACTGCACCTCGACGGGCTGCGCACGGCGGGCCACGACGATCCCGAATTGCTGTCGGGGGTGTCGTTGATCGACGAGCATAATGGGCGGCGGGTCCAGATGGGCCCGCTGGCGTTCCTCGGCTCGCACCGCATCAACGGCGTATCCGCGCTGCATACGGAGCTGATGCGCACCACCGTGTTCCGCGACATGCACGCGCTGTATCCGGACCGGATAGTTAACAAGACCAACGGCATCACGTTCCGCCGCTGGTTGTTCGCTGCCAATCCCGGGTTGACCGACCTGCTGGTCGAAACGCTTGGGGAACGGGTGCTGGACGATCCGATGGCGCTGGAGGGCTTCGCCGCCCTGGCCGATGACCGCGCCGTGCATGGACGGCTGGCGTCGATCCGGCGGGCCAACAAGGTGGCTCTGTCGAACCGCATCATGGAGCAACTGCATATCCGGATTGATCCGGATGCGGTGTACGATGTGCAGATCAAGCGCATCCACGAATACAAGCGCCAGTTGCTGAATGTGCTGGAAACGGTGACGCGCTACGACAGTATCCGTGCCCAGCCGACGCGTGAATGGACGCCGCGGGTTAAGATTTTCGCCGGCAAGGCGGCAGCCAGCTATCATCGCGCCAAGCTGATCATCAAGCTGATGAACGACGTTGCCCATGTGGTGAACAACGATCCGGCGCTGCGCGGCCTGCTCAAGGTCGTCTTCATTCCGAACTACAACGTAAGCTGGGCCGAGCAGATCATTCCCGCGGCAGACCTGTCAGAGCAGATCTCGACGGCGGGTATGGAGGCATCCGGCACCGGCAACATGAAGCTGGCGCTGAATGGCGCGCTGACCATCGGCACGCTGGACGGCGCCAACATCGAGATCCGCGACCGCGTCGGTGAGGACAATATCTTCATCTTCGGGCTGACCGCCGCGCAGGCGGCAGAGCGCCGTGCCCAGGGCGGCGACGCGCGGAAGACGATCGCGGGTTCGGTGGCGCTGCATCGGGCGCTCGATGCGATTGGGTCGGGTCTGTTCTCGCCCGACGAACCGGACCGTTTCCAGGACCTGGTGGATGCGCTCACGTATCACGACCACTTTCTCGTCACCACCGACTTCGATGACTATGCCGAGACGCAACGGAAGGTTGGCGCTCGCTGGCACGATCCGGGGGCCTGGTGGCGCTCGAGCGTGTTGAATACGGCCAAGGTTGGTTGGTTCTCTTCCGACCGGGCGATTCGCGAATACTGCGATGATATCTGGAACGTGAAGTTGACGCCGGCGGGGTGAAGCGCGCCGGCTGAGCGCACGGTGGACGGTTGCGTATGTCCCGCGATGGGTCGCAGCGTTGGAAGGCGCTACCCCCCGGATCAAGCGTCCGGGGACATGGCTTTTCCGCCCTGCGTTTTTAGTTTGGGGTGACAAAGGGCGGCGCGGCGGCGCATCCTTGCGCGCAGGTCGCGCGGACGTCGCGGCCATGGAGGCAACGATGTATCCAAGCCGACCGACGACCGGTCCGCTGGCGCGCCAGGCGATGGCGTATGTCCTGGCCGGCGGGCGGGGCAGCCGCCTGATGGAACTGACCGCGCGGCGCGCCAAGCCCGCGGTCTATTTCGGCGGCAAGCTGCGCATCATCGATTTCGCGCTGTCCAACGCGCTCAATTCGGGCATCCGTCGTATGGCGGTGGCGACCCAGTACAAGGCGCACAGCCTGATCCGGCATTTGCAGCGCGGCTGGAATTTCTTCCGCCCGGAGCGGAACGAGAGTTTCGACATCCTGCCGGCGAGCCAGCGCGTCGCCGAGGACAAGTGGTATCTCGGCACCGCCGACGCGGTGTACCAGAACATCGACATCATCGAGAGCTATGACCCGCGCTACATCATCGTGCTGGCCGGCGACCACGTCTACAAGATGGACTACGAGGCGATGCTGCAGCAGCACGTGGCGCAGGGTGCCGATGTCACCGTCGGCTGTCTGGAAGTGCCACGCGCATCCGCCTCGGGCTTCGGGGTGATGCATGTCGACACCTCTGACCGCATCCTGTCGTTCCACGAAAAGCCCGCTGATCCACCCGCCATGCCGGGCCGGCCGGACGTCGCGCTCGCCAGCATGGGCATCTACGTGTTCAACACGCGTTATCTGTTTGACCGGCTGCGCGAGGATGCCGTGGATTCCGCGTCCAGCCATGATTTCGGCAAGGATCTGATCCCGCGCCTGGTGGCGGGGGCGAAAGCGGTGGCGCACCCGTTCGAACGGTCCTGCGTGCGCTCGAGTACCGAGGCGCATGCCTACTGGCGCGATGTCGGAACGATCGAGGCCTATTTCGCCGCCAATATCGATCTGACGGATATTGTTCCGGATCTGGACCTGTTCGATCGGGAATGGCCGATCTGGACCTATGGGGAAATGACCGCGCCGGCGAAATTTGTCCATGACGAGGACGGTCGCCGCGGCTCCGCGATCTCCTCGGTGATCGCCGGCGGATCGATCGTTTCGGGTGCGACGCTGCGGCGGTCGCTGGTGTTCAGCTATGTCCGGGTGCACTCCTACGCCGACGTCGCCAACGCGGTGATCCTGCCGGAGGTCGATATCGGCCGGTACGCACGCCTGCGCAACGTTATTGTCGAGCGCGGAGTGCGCATCCCCAGCGGGCTCGTGGTCGGCGAGGACCCGGTGCTGGACGCCAGGCGCTTCCGGCGCACCGCGAGTGGCATCTGCCTGATCACCCAGCCGATGATCGATGCCATCGACGCATGACGGCGTTGCGTGTTCTGTCCGTGGCCTCCGAGGTGTTTCCCCTGGTGAAGACCGGCGGGCTCGCCGATGTGACCGGGGCGCTGCCGGGCGCGCTGGAGCCGGAAGGTGTGGTGGTCCGCACGCTGATCCCGGGCTATCCTGCGGTGACCGGCGCGATCGGCAATGCGCGGCCGGTGCACCGCGTCGCCGACCTGTTCGGCGGCCCGGCGCAGGTGCTGTGGGCGCGCGCCGCCGGCCTCGATCTGCTGGTGCTGGACGCCCCGCATCTTTACGCGCGGGCAGGCAATCCGTATCTCGGACCGGATGGGCGGGATTGGCCGGATAATGCACTGCGCTTCGCCGCGCTGGCGCTGGAAGCGGCCGAGATCGGCGGCGGCGCAATCGACGGATACCGGCCCGACGTGGTGCACGCGCATGATTGGCAGGCCGGCCTGGCGCCCGCCTACCTGCATTATCGCGGCGGCGCGCGTCCGGGTTACGATCGCGGCGGCGTGCGTCCGGGCACGGTGATGACGGTCCATAACCTTGGCTTTTCCGGCAAATCGCCGGCCGGCCTGCTGGCCAAACTCGGCTTGCCGCAAGCCGCCTATGCGATCGACGGAGTGGAGTTCTACGGCACGATCAGCCTGCTCAAGGCCGGGCTGCAATTCGCCGACCGCATCACCACCGTGTCGCCGACGTATGCGGCGGAAATCCTCACCCCGGAGGCGGGGATGGGCTTCGACGGGCTGCTGCGCGCGCGCGCCGATGTGCTGTCGGGCATTCTGAACGGCATCGATACGACGATCTGGGACCCCGCGTCCGACACGACCATCGCCGCTCGGTTCGACCGGGCTACGCTGGGCCGGCGCGCGGCGAACAAGGCCGCGCTGCAGGCGCGCATGGGGCTTGCCCGCGACCCCGACGCGCCGCTGTTCGCCGTGGTCAGCCGGCTGACGTTGCAGAAGGGGATGGACCTGTTGCTGGATTGCCTGCCGGTGTTGCGCGCGCTCGGCGCGCAGCTTGCGTTGCTGGGGTCCGGCGATCCGGAGATCGAAGCAGGCTTCCAGGCCCAGGCGGCGGCGGCGCCCGGGCGGATCGGCTGCGTCATCGGCTATGACGAGGCGCTGGCACACGGCATCCAGGCGGGCGCCGACGCGTTGCTGGTGCCGTCGCGTTTCGAGCCGTGCGGCCTGACGCAGATGTGCGCGCTGCGCTACGGCGCGGTGCCGGTGGTGGCGCGGGTCGGCGGGCTGGCGGACACGGTGATCGATGCCAATCCGGCAGCCCTGGCGGCCGGCGTCGCGACCGGCGTGCAGTTCGCCCCGGTCACCGCGGAGATGCTGGCGGTGGCCCTGCGGCGAACCGTGGCGCTGTACCGCGAACCGTCCGCCTGGCGAACAATTCAGGAGAACGGCATGGCGGCCAACGTGTCCTGGCGCGGCCCGGCGCGACGCTATGCAGCACTTTATCGCGAACTGGCGGGCGCGCCGGCGTGACGCGGGCACCGGTGACCGGCGGCGAGCCCGAGCCGCTCGGTGTCACACCGCGCGGCGACGGGGTGAACGTTGCGGTGTTCTCGGCCAACGCCACGGCGATCGACTTCTGCCTGTTCGAGGGCGACCGCGAGGTGCGCCGGGTGACGTTGCGCGGCCGCACCGGCGACATCTTCCACGACCACGTTGCCGACGTGGCGCCGGGTGCGCGCTACGGCCTGCGGGCGCACGGCCCGTTCCTGCCGCGTGAAGGCCACCGGTTCAATCCCGCGAAGCTGCTGATTGACCCGTATGCCAGGGCGATCGACCGCCGGTTCTCGCTGCATCCCGCAATGTTCGGCTACCGTACCGACGCGCCGGAGGACGCGCTGTCGTACGACGACACCGACAGCGCGCCGTTCGTGCCAAAGGGCATCGTCCCTGGGGGCGTCGAACCGGGCAGCGCGTCCGCAATGGCGGCGTCGCAGCTTGCACCCCCCAGCTTAGACCTTGGGCGCATACCGTCCTGTATGAACTGCATGTCCGCGGCTTCACCGTGCGGCACCCCGCAATTCCCGAGACCATGCGTGGCCGCTTCACCGGTCTGGCCCATCCGGCGGCGATCGAGCATCTGGTGCGGCTGGGCGTCACCGCTGTCGAGATCATGCCCACGGCCGCGTGGATCGACGAACGGCTTCTGGCGGCGCTGGGGCTGCGCAATTACTGGGGCTACAACCCGGTCGCGCTGATGGCGCCGGATCCTCGGTTGGCGCCGGGCGGCTGGGACGAAATCCGCGCCACCGTCGCCGCGCTGACTGGGGCCGGGATCGAGGTGATCCTTGACGTCGTGCTGAACCACACCGGGGAGGGCGACGCCCTGGGCCCGACATTGTCGCTGCGCGGCCTGGACAACGCCACGTATTACCGGCTGCCGGCGGACGCGCCGTGGCGCTACGTCGACGACACCGGCTGCGGCAACACGCTGGCGCTCGACCGGCCGGCGCCGCTGCGCATGGCAATGGACGCGCTGCGGCTGTGGGCCGGGCAGACCGGCGTGCATGGGTTTCGATTCGATCTAGCAACCAGTGTGGGCCGGCGGGCGACCGGGTTCGATCCGGCCGCGCCACTGCTGTCGGCGATCGCGCAGGATCCGCGGCTGCGGGAGCTGAAGCTGATCGCCGAGCCGTGGGACCCCGGTCCGGGCGGCTATCGGCTTGGTGCTTTTCCCCGCCGTGGGCGGAATGGAACGACCGGTTCCGCGATGGCGTGCGCCGGTTCTGGCGCGGCGATCCAGGACAGTTGGGCGAGTTGGCGACCCGGTTGGCCGGCTCATCCGATGTGTTCGCAGCACGCCGCGTGACGTCTCGCTCGGTGAACTTCCTGGTCGCGCACGATGGCTTCACGTTGGCCGACCTTGTTTCGTACACGCACAAGCACAACGCGGCGAATGGCGAGCACGACCGTGACGGGACAGAGGCCAATTTCTCGTGGAACAACGGCGTCGAGGGACCGAGCGACGATGCCACCGTCGTCGCCGCCCGAAGGCGGGACCAACGCGCGCTGCTGGCGACGCTGCTGCTGGCGCGCGGGACGCCTATGCTGGCGATGGGCGCGGAACTCGGCCACTCGCAGGACGGCA
This sequence comes from uncultured Alphaproteobacteria bacterium, assembly GCA_963826975.1. Lineage (GTDB taxonomy): Bacteria > Pseudomonadota > Alphaproteobacteria > Acetobacterales > Acetobacteraceae > Palsa-883. The sequence continues at coordinate 128,376 of CAWGZJ010000008.1, forward strand.
ACAACAACGCCTATGCGCAGGACAATCCGACGGCGTGGCTGGACTGGGCGGCGGCGGATGCGGGGCTGCTTACCTGGACGCGGCACCTGCTGCGTATCCGGCGCGAATACGCGGTGTTGCATGACGATCGTTTCCTGACCGGGCGTTTCCTGACCGGGGCGCCAGACGATGCCAGCCCGCTGCCCGATGTCGTGTGGACCGACGCCACGGGCGCGATCATGACGCCGGCCGGGTGGCAGGCGTCGGACGGGAATACGCTGGTGATGACGCTGGCCGGCGACGGTGAGGCTGCCGAGCGCGCCAGTGTGGTCCTGCATCGCGGACCCGCGTCCACGCGGGTCGTGCTGCCGTCGCCGCGCGTCGGACATGACTGGCTGCTGCTTGCGGACAGCGCCTGCGGCGAGGGTGCGGATCATGATCCGCCGGTGGCCGCCACCGTGACGGCCGGCCCTCGGCCGAGCCCGGAGGCCAGCCAGGACGGTGGGAGCAGAGAACGATCTGTGACCGGGCCGATCATCGCCGGATCCACCGTTACGGCGGCGGCGCGAAGCGTCCTGGTGCTGGCGGAGCAGTCGCGCCAATCGGGCGGACGCGGCCCGGCCGATCCCGCACTGCTCGACCGTCTGGCGCGCGCTGCCGGGATCGCGCCGGAGTGGTGGGACGTGGACGGCAAACGCACCATCGTCAGCGACGACACACGGCGTGCGCTGCTGGCGGCGATGCGGCTGCCGGCCGGGACCGCGGGCGAGGCGCGCGATGCGCTGCGCCAACTCAGCGAGGTGCGCGACCGGCGCGCCGTGCCGCTCGCCGCGGTCGTGCGCGGCGGCGCGCCGGCTGTGCTGCCGCTTGGCCTGGAAGCCGGGTCGGGGCGGCGCCCGCTGTGGCTGACGATCGAACGCGAGGACGGTGAGACCCAGCGCGTTCGCATTGGTGCGGAGGACGGCACGCTGGCCGCGTTCGAGGCCGCCGATGGGCTGCCGGCGCAGACCTGGCGGGTCGCGTTGCCGGCGCTTCCCGAGGGCCGCCATCGGGTGCGGCGCGACGATGCGCCCGAACTTGTCTGCCACCTGACCGTGGCGCCGCGCCGCTGCCATCTGCCCGAGGCGATCGCCCGGGGTGGCCGGCGTTTCGGCATTGCGGCGCAGCTTTATTCGCTGCGGCGCGCGGGCGATCAGGGCATCGGGGATTTCACGACGCTCGGCCAGCTTGCCACGGCGGCGGGGCGGGAAGGGGCGGCGACGATCGGGATCAACCCGCTGCACATGCTGTTCCCCGAGCAGCGCGAACGGGCGAGCCCTTACCATCCCTCCGATCGGCGATTTATTGACCCAATCTATCTGGATGTCGCGGAAGACGATGGCGGAGCGGGCGCGGACATGAACGCCGACATGGACGCGGTGCACGGGTTGCCGCCCGCATCGGTGGATCGGGCCGATTCCGTATCGACAAGCGATGCCGTCGCTTACACCGAGGTCTGGGCACTGAAGCGGGCGATCCTGGAACGCCGGTTCGCCGCGTTCACCGCCCGTGACCGGGACCAGCCGGCGATGGGGGAGGCGTTTCGCCGGTTCACCGCCGCCGGCGGCGCCATGCTCCATCGTTTCGCGACATTCCAGGCAATCGCCGAGACGCGACTTGGCGAGGCATGGCAGCATTGGCCGGCCGCGCTGCGCTCCGCGGCTAGCGACGCGGTTGCGGCCTTCGGGCAGGCGCATGCCGATCGGGTGCGGTTCCACCTTTACCTGCAGTTCCTGGCGGACCAGCAGCTTGGCGCGGCCGCCGCGACGGCCAGGGCGTCGGGACTGGAACTCGGCCTGTTCCGTGACCTGGCGGTCGGCACGGCTCCCGACGGCGCGGAAGCCTGGTCATGCGCCGAGAACCTGGCGCAGGGGGCATGGACCGGCGCGCCGCCCGACCCATTCGCCGCTGAGGGGCAAAACTGGCTGCTACCGCCGCCGCTGCCGCTGCGGCTGGCGCAGGACGGGTTCGCCTCATTCGCGGCGCTGCTTGCCGCCAACATGCGCCACGCGGGCGTGCTGCGGATCGACCATGTGATGGGGCTGGCGCGGCTGTTCTGGATCCCTGACGGCGGTACTGGCGCGGACGGCGCCTACGTGAGCTATCCGTTCGCCGATCTGGTTGGCCAGGTGGCGCTGGAGAGCGTACGGGCGGGGTGCATGGTGGTCGGCGAGGACCTCGGCAACGTTCCGGAGGGCCTGCGCCCGGCGCTGGCCGAAGCCAACATCCTCGGCTACCGGATCCTGCTGTTCGAGCGGGACGGGCAGCGGTTGAAGCGGCCGGCGCTGTATCCGGTGCGCGCGGCGGCCTGCGTGACGACACACGACCTGCCGCCGCTGGCCGGGTGGTGGGAGGGCGCCGACATCGAGGAACGCGCGGCGCTTGGATTGCTGCACTCCGGCCGGGATGAAGCGGCGGAGCGTGCGGTCGAGCGTGCCGCGCTGGTCGAGGCTTTGGTGGCGGAGGGGTGCCTGACCCCGCCCACATCCGGGGCGCCGCCAGTGGCGGAGGTGGTGGCGGGCGCGCACGCCTTCGTCGCCGCCTCGCCGACCGATCTTATGCTCGTTCAGGCCGACGACCTTGCCGGCATGCGGCGTGGCGTGAACATGCCGGGCACCGACACCGAGCGGCCGAACTGGCGTCGCAGGCTGCCGACGCCGGTCGATGAGCTGCTGAACGGCGACACCGCGCAGACAATTCTGCGCGTGGTGCGGGAGAGTGGTCGACACGCGTGATCGGGCGGGATCGCAAGGGAGCAATCAAGCGCACACAGAGTTACACCGAGTACACACAGAGTTTCACTGAGTAGATAGCAATGGCGCTTCGCGCGAAGTGCAAATTGAAGCGGCTATTGCTGGGCGCCGCCTTGGGTGGCCAGGTCGCCGTAAGATCGGCGCGCGCTTGCCACCGGACTGCGGACTCTCAGGGAAGTGGAATGAGTTCGCCAATCTGGCCCACATCGTGTTCCGAGAAGAATGCCCGCCCATCGGGTAGCGCCAGGATGGCGCGTGCACCGGCGTTTGGCGTCGGGATCGGATATTCATCGGTGACTTCACCGGTGATATTCATCCGAGCAATGAAATTGGTTGCGTTCTCGGTAATCAGGAAATCACCTCGGGGCGTGCAGTCAATGCCGCGCAGGCTCGCGCCGGCGCGCGGGAATGGGAACTCGACGATGTGGCCGTCCTTGCTGATCCGTCCGATGGAATTGGCGGAGGTCTGAACAAACCAGAACCGCTCGTCAGACCCCGGAGTGATGGCGCGCGGTCCACTGTTCGCGCTGGGCGTCGGGAATTCGCGAATCGTCCCATCCATCGCAACTCTTGCTACGGCGCTGCCCGCGGCCTCGCTGATCCAGATGAAGCCGCCGCCGGTGGTCGGTGCCAAGGGCCGGCTGCCGGGCGTAATCCCGGCCGAGAATTCAGTAATGACCCCGGCGGGCGTGATGCGCCCAACCTGATCGACATCGGTTTCGGCGAACCAGACATTGCCGTCGGGACCGCACGCAATGCCGTTCGGACCGGCATTGCGGGTCGGCAGCGTGAATTCGGTGATGGCGCCGCCGGGTGTGATACGCCCGACCTTGTGGCCGCGGTACTCGGTGAACCACAAATTGCCGTCGGCACCAGCGATGATGCCGACCGGCATGCTGCCTTTGCCCGGCAGCCGGAACTCGGCAAAGCTGTAGTCGTGCGTCGACACGCGGCCGATCCGGTCCGCGCCGGCCTCGCAGAACCAGACGTGCCCGTCGGGCCCGATCGTCAGGATGTAGGGCTGCGCGTCCGCGGTCGGTATGCGGTGTTCGCGGATCGTATAGCGCGCGGGGGCGCCTTGCGTCCGGGCGGACTTGGCCATGACGTCCTCCTGTTCGTCCGTCGGGGACCTTTTGGAACCATCTGAATGGCCGTAGCAACAAGCGGGATGCCGCGGGAGCCGTCGCGCGCTATCATGGCGCGCAGCCCGACGGGCGGGTTCGTGGAGGAGTTCGCAGATGCCGCCGAGGGCAGAGCCACGTATTCGTATCGGCGTCGGCGGGTGGACCTACGAGCCCTGGCGCGGTGTGTTCTATCCGCCGGGTCTGCCGCAGAAGCGAGAACTTGAGTACGCCAGCCGCAAACTGACCTCGATCGAAGTTAATGGCACGTATTACGGATCACAGAAGCCGGAGAGTTTTGCCAGGTGGCACGATGAGACGCCGGAGGACTTCGTGTTCGCGCTCAAGGGGCCGCGCTTCGTCACCAATCGGCGGGTGCTGTCCGAGGCCGGTCCGTCGATCGAGCGGTTTTTCGCCAGCGGCGTCATGGGGCTCAAGAAGAAGCTCGGCCCGATCAACTGGCAACTCATGCCGACCAAGGTGTTCGATGCTGTCGATTTTGCGGGCTTCCTGAAGCTGCTGCCGCGGCGCGTTGAGGGGCGGGTGATCCGGCATGCGGTGGAGGTGCGCCACGACAGCTTCCGCACGGCGGAGGCGGTGGCACTCGCCCGGGAGCACGGGGTCGCCATCGTGCTGGCTGGGGATTCTCACTACCCACAGATCGCCGACCTGACGGCAGCTTTCGTCTATGTGCGCATCATGGGCACGACAGAGGCCGAACCGCTTGGCTATGCGGAGAAAGACCTGGATCGATGGGTGGAGCGCGCACGCCTGCTGGGATCGGGGGCGGTTCCGGCGGACCTTGCGGCTGTCGGCGAGAGGACAGCGTCCAAGACCAGCCGGGATGTTTTCCTGTATGTCATCAGCGGCTTCAAGGTGCGCAATCCCGCGGCGGCGATGGCGATGATCCAACGCCTTGGATAGCCGTGCCGGCTGGTGTGTTTCTATTATACTGTTACTTTGAAGTAATGTCATCCCATGCGCGATCTGCTTGACAGCGTCGATGCCGGCCAGCCGGAATACGAGGCGCTGGCGCCGGGTGCCGTGTTGCTGCGCGGTCAGTCCTTGCCGTTGGCGGATGCGATTCTCGCCGCCCTGGGCGACGTCGCCGCCGCCGCGCCGTTCCGGCATATGGTGACGCCTGGCGGGTTCGCGATGTCTGTCGCAATGACCAATTGCGGCGCCGCCGGGTGGGTTACCGACCGGACCGGCTATCGATATGATTCCCACGATCCCGAGACCGGACGGCCCTGGCCCGGCATGCCGCCGATCTTTCTGCAACTTGCCGCGGGGGCGGCAGCCGCGGCCGGCTACCCGGACTTCGTGCCGGATGCCTGCCTGATTAACCGTTATGAACCGGGGGCACGGCTGTCCTTGCATCAGGACCGGAACGAACGTGATTTCTCCGCCCCGATCGTGTCCGCCTCGCTCGGCCTGCTGGGGGTTTTCCAGTTTGGTGGCCTGAAGCGCAACGATCCGGTCCACAGGATCGCGCTGCATCATGGCGACGTGGTCGTCTGGGGAGGCCCGTCGCGGCTTCGCTATCACGGCATTTTGCCGCTGAAGGACGGCGAGCACCCCTTGCTGGGTCGCGCGCGGGTCAACCTGACGTTCCGCAAGGCGCTCTGACGGTGCCGTCTCGCTCCGACCGGCGTCCCGGCAATTGGTGCCCTGGCAATTGGTCCGCTGGCAATTGGCCCCCCGGCGGTTGGTCCCAAAGCAAGAAGCGGAGCGCGCGCCGACGGGGTGATGACCTATCTCTCTCACCGAACATGACGGATGACGGGAGACGACAATGCCGGAACACATCCACTACGCCTGGGGACACAGCTCGCTTGGCGGCTTCCTTGCCGCCGTCTCCGCGCGCGGCCTGGTTGCCTTTGAATTCGGCGAGCCTGGCGAATTCGGCGAACCAGGGGCGTCGATGTTGGGGGCGTCGATGATCGCGTCGCTGCGCCTGCGCTGCCCTGCCGCCATCGTGGAGGAAGACAGCGCGGGACTGTCCGACACGCTGGCCAGGCTCGCGGTGGTGGTCGACCGGCCCGGGGACGATCCGGGCCTCGCGCTCGACCCGCGCGGCAGCCAGCATGAGCGCCACGTCTGGGAGATGCTGCGCCAGATCCCGGCGGGGCAAACCACCAGCTACGGCGACATTGCCGCCAGTCTGGGCACCCCGCGTGAGGCCCGCGAGGTCGCCGAGGTCTGTGCTGCGAACGCCATCGCCATCCTGATCCCCTGCCATCGCGTGGTGAAGAAGGATGGCGCGGTCTCCGGCTATCGCTGGGGCGTCCGGCGCAAGCGCGCATTGCTCGCCCGCGAAAGGACCGGCGAGGCGGCCTGAGCCGAGCGCATGGCTGGCAGGCCAAATCCGCTGCCCTGCATGGCCCTCCGACCGTGCGATCGCCGGGGTTCCGGGTTGCCACGGCGGACAATCGAGACGATTGAGTGCGTCGTCGATGCAACGTCCGAGGGACCCAAATCACATGACCACCAAGACGCCGCGCGGGCGGCATTTCTTTGCCAACCCCGGCCCGACCAACATTCCGGACTCGGTGCTGCGCGCGCTCGACCGGCCGACCATCGACTTCCACGACCCGGACTTCCGCAAGGTCTACGATGACTGCTTCGATGGCGTGAAGCGCGTGCTCGGCACCGAGCATCGGCTGTTCATGTACACCGGGTCCGGCCACGGCGCATGGGAGGCCTCGCTCACCAACCTGTTCTCGCCCGGTGACACGATCCTGATCCTGGAGTCCGGCTACTTCTCCGACGAGTGGGCGAAGATGGCCAAGGCACTGAAGCTGGAAGTGCGCATCGTCGCCGCCGACTGGCGCCACGGCGTCGACATCGCGGCGGTGAAGGCGGTGCTGGTGGAGGACACCGCGCGGGTCATCAAGGCAGTTTGCGTGGTGCACAACGAGACCGCCACGGGCATGTTCATTCCGCTGCCAGAGGTGCGCGCGGCGATCGACGCGGCGAAGCACCCGGCATTGTTTCTGGTGGACACCATTTCCTCGCTCGGCTCGCTCGATTTCCGCATGGACGAGTGGGGGATCGACGGCGTGGTCGGCGGCAGCCAGAAGGGACTGATGCTGCCCACCGGCCTGAGCTTCACCGCCGCTTCGCCCAAGGCGATGGAGGTGCACGAAACCGCCACGCTTGGCCGTTATTATTTCGACTGGACGGTGATGCTCGGGCGCAACCCGCAGAGCTTCGTCGGCACCATACCGGTGCACATCTTTTATGGTTTGAAGGAGGCGGTGCGCCTGCTGGAGGAAGAGGGGCTGTCGGAGGTCTATGCGCGCCATGCGCGGCTGGGCGAGGCGGTGCGGCGCTGCGTCAAGGTCTGGGCGGGGAACGCAGGACCGCAGCTGTTTTGTACCAATCCTGGGCGGTATTCCGATTCCGTTACGGCTGTGGTCATGCCGGAGGGACACGATGCCGATGAGATGCGCAATACGGCGCGGCAGCGTTTCAACGTTTCGCTGGGCGGTGGGTTGGGCAAGCTGAAGGGCTCGGTGTTTCGCATCGGCCATCTGGGCGATTTGAACGAGCCTATGGTGCTGGGCACGCTGGGCAGCGTGGAGATGGCGCTGCGGATTAACGGCGTGCCGCATGGGAAAGGTGGCGTCGAGGCGGCGATGGATTATTTGGCGGGGTGAGGGGCGGGTTATTTTCTCCCCCTCCCCTTGAGGGCTTGGGCCGCGAAGCGGACCAAGGTTGGGGGAGGGGTTGGGCGCGGTAAACTGCTGGAGATTTTTGTGCGGTTTCCACCCCTCCCCCCGACCCCCTCCCTCTGTTTGGACCGGAGTCAAGGGTGACAGGTGTTCGGAGACATGGGTGACACTTCTCCACTTTGGGTCAAAGTCCATTTTTGACCTGGTGTTGATGCTGCGCCTGTGGATTTGTGGGCATCGCTCTTGCGATGTCCACAAATCCACAGGCGGCCGCGGCGAGGGGTCGCAAATCCAGCTGGCCGATGCGATGGACGCAGTAGTGCACGTCGAAGACGCCATCGTCCGAACTGGGCCGCAGCGCCACGGGTTGCTTGCGGAACGCCTTGCCGATGCGAATGGGCCGGTTCCTGAAACTGATCACACCTTCGCTGTCGACCTTGCGAACAATATCGCCAGGCCCGTACTCGATCGGCGGCAAATCCTCGCAGAACGCCCGCGGGCTGGGGCGATAGCGCGCCGCCGGCGGCTTGAGGCCAAGCGCCTCATGCGGCCGCTCATGATTATAGATCGGCCGCCATCGGTCGAAGGCGCGCTGACACGCCGTGAGATCGGCAAAGCTGTTGCGGTCGAGAACCTCCGCCTTCAACGAACGATGGAAACGCTCCTCTTTGCCTTGCGTCTGCGGATGGTAGGCACGCCCGTGGCTGACCCTGATGCCATGGCGCATCAGCCATGCCGTGAAGATGGTGAAGGGTTGGCCGCCGCAGTCACCCCATGGCGCGCCATTGTCCATCAGCATCGCAAACGGCAGTCCGTAGCGGCGAAACAACGTCCTCAGGCGGTCGCGAACTGTCAGGTCCTGCTCGTTGTCGCAGGCCTCGAGGCACAGCGAATACCGCGAGTGATCATCGAGCACCGTGAGCGGATGGCAGCGCCCCAGCGCCAGCGCGAAATGCCCCTTGAAGTCCATCTGCCACAATTCGTTGGGTTCAGCGCGCTCAAATCGAACATGCGGCCCGGGATGCTGCGCCTGGCGATCCAGCTTGCCGTGGCGACGCAGGATCTCGGTGATCGTGCTCAATGCTGGCACTGGCCGCCAGCCATGGCTGGCCAGCGTCCAGGCGATCTTGCGTCCACCCCAGGCGTTATTGCTCGACGCCCGGATACGCAGCACCTCGGCCACCGTCGCATCAGCCGTCCGCGATGGGCTCGCGTGCGGACGACGCGAGCGATCGCCAAGACCTGCGCCGCCCGCCGCTCGATACCGCTCAAGCCATTTGTAGCCGGCCTTCCGGCTGATCCCGAATTCCCGGCACAACTCGCTTCGGTTCGCGCCGCTCGCCAGGGCAAGCTTCACGAACGTCTCCCGTTGCTCCACCACCGACAGCTCCCACAAAGGCATCGAGTGTTCCTCAATCCGGCCAAATCCGGCCGAACCAGTGTCACCCATGTCTCCGAACAGCTGTTACCCATGTCCCCGGTCTGTACACCCTCAAGGGGAGGGGGAGTATTTTGTGCCAGGCTCCCTACATGATCCGTGCCTCGAATGGCGGTATCAGATCCGGCGTCTCGAACTCCACTACCCAGAGATCGGGGTCGAACCGCAGCTGCCGTGCGACGTAGGCGTCCACGATTGCCTGGCTCACCGGGACGGCGCCGGTGGCGCGTAGCCAGGCCAGCGCACCCTCGGCGGTGCGCATCTGGGACAACACGCATAATCCCGTCCGCCCGCGCAGTACCGCCAGCACGCCGCCGGCGTCGGGATCGCCCTTTTGCAGCACCACCGCCGGCAGCCCCGCCCGGTCGGCGACCCGCAATGCCATGCTGACCCACAGGCCTGATTTCACCCGCGGCTCGCTCATCGCCCTCTTTCCTCAATGGCTGCGCCGGTCATTATGCGCGCTCGATTGGCACTCGCCCACATAATGAGGGATTCGCCCATGCGTTGGATCATCGCGCTGCTCGGCATCGTCGTGTCGCTGTCGCGCCCGGCGCTCGCGCAGGACCATATCAGCTTTGGTATCGATTGGGTGGCGGAGGCCGAGTACGGCGGTTATTACCAGGCGCTTGCCACCGGGCTGTACGCAAAGCACGGGCTGGCGGTGACGATCCGCCAGGGCGGACCGCAGGTTAATCAGATGCAACTCATGATGGCCGGGCGGCTGGACTTCAACCTGGGCGGCGGCCGGGCGATCGAGTTCGCCCAGCAGAACCTGCCATTCGTTGCGATTGCGGCGATCTTCCAGAAGGACCCATCGGTGTTGATCGCACATCCCGGCACGGGCGATGACAGCTTCGCGGCGCTGAAGGGCAAGCCGATCATGATCAGCGGCGACACGCGCGCCGGCTGGTGGCGCTTCCTGGCGGCGAAGTTCGGCTACTCCGACAGCCAGATCCGCACCTATTCGTTCAACCTGGCGCCGTTCCTGGCGGACAAGGGCGCGATCCAGCAGGGTTATCTTGGATCCGAACCGTTCTCCATCAAGCAGGTGGCCGGATTCGATCCGGTGGTGCTGCTGATCGCCGATGCCGGCTATCCCGGTTACGCCAACATCGTCACCACCAGCACGAAGCTGATCGCGGACAAGCCCGACGTGGCGCAGCGTTTCATCGATGCATCGATCGAGGGGTGGCGCTCTTATCTCGACAGCGATCCGTCCCCCGCCAACAAGCTGATCAGGGCGGAGAACCCGGAGATGACCGACGCGCTGCTGGCATACGGGCGCGAAGTGATGAAAGCGCACGGCGTCGTCGAGTCGGGCGATGCGCTGAAGCTCGGGATCGGCGCGATGACTGATGGGCGCTGGGCCGAGTTCTACAACGTTGCTTCCACGCTGGGAATGTATCCGAAAGGCATCGACTACAAGCGCGCCTACACGCTGCGGTTTGTCGATCATGGCGTCGGCAAGTCACCTTAGGTGCTGCGGATCGAGCGGGTCGGCCGGCGCTTCGCCGGGGGGGTGGAGGCGCTGCGCGATGTGTCGCTGATGATCGGCGCGGGTGACTTCGTGGCACTGCTTGGGCCCTCGGGCTGCGGCAAGTCGACGCTGTTGCGGCTGATCGCCGGGCTGGACCAGCCGGACAGCGGCGCGCTGACCTGGCAGGAAGGGCACGCACCCGGACCGGGCGGGATCGGCTTCGTGTTCCAGGATGCAACGCTGCTGCCCTGGGCCAGCACGTGGGACAATGTCTACCTGCCGTTGCGCCTGCGTGGTGTCCCGCGTGCCCGCGCGATCGGCGATATCGGCGCGGTGCTCGACCGCGTTGGCTTGACCGGCTTCGAGCGCGCCCGCCCGGCGCAGCTTTCCGGCGGGATGCGCATGCGCGTGTCGATTGCTCGCGCGCTGGTCACGCGGCCCGCGCTGTTGCTGATGGACGAGCCGTTCGCCGCGCTGGATGAGTTCACCCGCCATCGGCTGCAGGCCGATTTGCTGGCGTTGTGGCGGAGCCTGGGCTGCACTGTCGTGTTCGTTACCCACTCGATCTACGAGGCGGCGTTTCTGGCGCAACGTATCGTGCTGATGACGCCGCGGCCGGGCCGCATCGCGACCGAACTGACCGCGTCGCTGGCCATTGGCCCCGAGCGGCGGCTCGACCCCGCCTATGCCGTCCTGGTCGCAACGGTCACGCGCGCGATGGAAGAGGCGTTGGCCGCATGAAATACGCCCCGGGGCTGTTCGCATTGGCGGCTGTGGCGCTGTGGGAGGCCGCGGTGCGGCTGACCGGCGTGCCGTCCTATCTGGTGCCCGGGCCGGTGGCGATCATTGGCGCGTTCCTGGCCGATCCGTCTACGCTTCTGTGGTCACTGGTGTCCACATTGTCGGTCACCTTCGCCGCGCTGATCGCCGCGGCGCTGCTGGGCGTGCTGCTGGCGCTGGCGATCGCCGCGAGCCGGCTGCTGGCGGCGGCGATCCAGCCCTGGGCGGTGGTGTTGCAGGTCACGCCGATCGTCGCCATCGCACCGCTGATCATCGTGTGGGTGGGCGACCCGTTTGCGTCGCTGGTCGTATGCGCAACGATCGTCGCGTTCTTTCCGGTGTTCGCCAATACCGCCGCGGGTTTGGCCTCGGCGCCGGTCGAGCTGGTCGATCTGTTCCGCCTGTATGGCGCCAGCCGGGTCAAGACATTGTGGCTGCTGCGCCTGCCGGCGGCACTGCCATTCTTCCTGGCCGGGTTGCGCATCTCGGGCGGGCTGGCGCTGGTCGGCGCGGTGGTGGCGGAGTTCGTTGCGGGGTCGGGTGGGTTCGCCTCGGGGCTGGCTTATCGCATTCTGGAGGCGGGGTATCGGCTGCAGGTGCCGCGCATGTTCGCCGCGCTGGTGTTGCTGTCGCTGACCGGTATTGCGTTGAACCTGGCGCTTGGTGCGCTGGCGCGCGTGGTGATGCGCAATCGGTGAGCGCGTTATACCGGCTGTTATCCACGACTTTGCTTTGCTGCAACGAAGGCAAGTCGTGGATGCCGTCCTTCGCCGGCATGACGTAGGGGCGGCGTCGGTGGGTCAATGTTTAGGGCCGTTGATATTACCCCACCGGCCGGTGCAGCGCTACGCCGGTTGCGACCAGTGCGATGCCCATCACCTCCGCGGCGGTCGGTATTTGATGCAGTACCACCACACCGACTACGGCCGCCGTGGCTGGCAGCAGCGATAGCAGCAGCGCGAAGCTGGCGCGTGGCAGGCGGGCCATCGCGAGCTGGTCGCACACGTACGGAATGACCGACGACGACACGCCAACGCCGACGCCGGCGGCAAGCAGCAATGGATCGAGCAGGGCAGGGGCCGCATCCGCGAACCCGATTGGCAATCCAACGACCATGGCGACCAGCATCGCCGCGCCCAGCCGATCGATACCGCCCGCCCGCGACGCGATGCGGTGGCCGAGGACGATGTACAGGACGAACAACGCGCAGTTGGCGAAGGCGAACAGGTAGCCGATCGTCTCGGCTGCGAACCTGACATCCGTCAGCACGAAAGCCCCGACCGCGGCGCAGCCAAGTGCGGCGATGTTGCGCCGCGTGCGCAGGCCGATAGCCGCCAGGCCGATCGGACCGAGGAACTCGATCGCACCGACGGTGCCGAGCGGCAGTCGCGCGATCGCGAGGTAGAAGCACGAATTCATCGCCGCGAGCACGATGCCGAGTGCCACCACGGTCACTCGGTCAGCGGCCGGCAGGGCGAGCGCGTAGCGCCACGGTCGGCGCCACAACCCGAAGACGACCGCAGCGCTGGCGATGCGCAGCCAGGCGACACCCAACGGCGCGACACGGGCGAACAGCAGCACGGCGAACGAGGGGCCGAGATAATGGAACAGCGCGCTGACCAGAAAGAATGCGTGCGGCGGGATGCGCTCGACGACCGTGCGTGCGGGCGTGGGTTCGGCGGCGGTTGTGAGGGTCTGCATGGCCGGGATGATGAAGGCCGATTGCTATTGCTGCAATATGATTGTAGGTGTTTGACTGGGAAATTGTCTCTGAAACGACGGATATATGGACCATGAGCCTTCAGAACGACGGTCTGCTGCGTGATGCCAAGAACCTGGAGCTGCTGCGCCTGCTGCGCCGCGATCCACGTGCCGCGATCGCTGACCTGGCGCGTGGCATTGCCATGTCGGCGCCGGCTGTGCGCGAGCGCGTGCAACGGCTGGAAGATGCCGGCGTCATCACTGGCACCAGTCTCGGCCTCGATCCCGCCGCGCTGGGCTATCCTGTGCTCGCGTTTGTGCGTGTGCGGCCGGCGCCCGGACAGCTCAGTAAGATCATTGATCTGGCGAAACGGACACCGCAGGTGACCGAGTGCCATCGGGTTACCGGCGAGGACTGCTTCGTTCTCAAGCTGCGCGTTGCGGCGATCGATCGGCTTGACGATGTGTTGGATCGGTTTCTGGCGTTTGGTCAGACAACGACCTCGATTGTGCAATCGACGCCGGTGCCGCCGCGTGAGTTGCCGTTGCCCGACGAGGCGCAGGCGCGGTGACGGCGGGTGGGACGGGGAGAGTGCGATGCGTCTCGGTTGGCTTGTTTGGCGGAAGGCGCTGCCCCCTGGATCAAGCGTCCGGGGGCTAGGCTTTTTGCGCCCTACAGTTGCCGCGACATGTAGATGGCGCGCAGCGGCTTCAGCGCTGCGATTGCCAGCACCGCGGTTAGCAGGTCTGCGGCGATCGCGACGTAGAACACCGTCACCCAGGTGCCGCTGGCCCCGTGCAGCAGCGCCGCCATCGGTCCGCCCAGGAACGAGCCGATGCCCTGCGCAATGTAGAGACACCCGTAGTTGCGGGTTGCATTCCGTGTGCCGAACGTATCGGTCAGCGTGGAGGGGAACAGCGAGAAGATCTCGCCCCAGCCGAAGAACACCAGCCCGGACAGCAGCGCGAAGGCCAGCGGGTCGCCGCGCGTCAGCAGCCAGGCGGTCATCGCCAGACCTTCCAGCGCGAAGGCCAGGCACATGGTGGTCTCGCGCCCCAGCCGGTCGGACACCCAGCCGAAGAACGGCCGGGTCAGCCCGTTGGTGAAACGATCGATGGTGAGCGCCAGCGGCAGCGCCGCCATGCCCCACACGGTCATTTGCGCGACGCCGAACTCGGTTGCGAAGCCGGCCATGTTCGAGACCACCATCAGCCCGGAGGTCGACATCAGCGTCATCATTACGAACATCAGCCAGAAGACCGGCGTCTTCAGCATCTGCCCGGTCGAGATGCCGGCCGCGCCACCCGCCTGGGTCGCGGCGGCCGGCGGCGGCTTCAGGCCGAGCGCGGCGACCAGCCCGACCACACCGAAGATCGCGCCGAACCGCAGCAGCGTCGCCTGGTAGCCCGTGTCGGCCAGTGAGTTGGCGATCGGGAAGGTGGTCAGGATCGCGCCCATGCCGTAGCCGGCGGCGACGATGCCTGCGGCGAAGCCTCGCCGATCGGGGAACCAGCCGACCACCTGGCCGACCACGCCGATATAGACGATGCCGGTGCCGAGGCCGGCGATCACACCGTAGGTCAAATAGAGCTGCGTCAGCGACGTGGCGCGCGACGCCAGCACCCAGGACAGCCCGGTCAGCACGCCGCCCAGGCCGATCAGCTTGCGCGGGCCGAACCGGTCCACCAGCCAGCCCTGGAACGGCGAGAAGAACGTTTGCAGAATGATCAGGATTGAGAACGTCACCTGCAGCGCCGCCGGCGTCGCCCCCAACGCGCCGCCCAGCGGCTTGACGAACAGCGTCCAGACATATTGCGGGCTGGAGATCGCCATCATGCAGATCAGGCCGAGGCCGAGCTGCCCCCAGCGCGTCGCGCCTGACGTGGTCGGGATGGCGGCGCCGGCAGTTGATAGGCTCATGATGACTGTTCCCCTGGGCGGCCGTTGGGGCCGCTGTTTGCTCGGTGGAGGGCAGGCAAATGCTGCGCCAACCGGCCCGGGGGGGTGCGATGCGGGCCGGGCGGGGTGGGTTGGGTGGTTGCCGCGGACGGCGCGCTCCGCGACAATCCGCCCAGCAATCGGAGGGACGACGACGATGCCGATCGAACTCTATACCTGGAATACGCCGAACGGCCGCAAGATCAGTGTGGCGCTGGAGGAGATGGGACTGCCCTACAATGTCCACACGGTGAACATCGGCAAGGGCGAGCAGTTCAACCCGGACTTCCTGAAGATCAGCCCGAACAACCGCATCCCGGCGATCATCGACCCGGAGGGGCCGGGCGGGCCGATCAGCGTGTTCGAGTCGGGCGCCATCCTGATCTACCTCGGCGAGAGGACCGGCAAGTTCTGGCCGAAGACGTTGCGTGAGCAGGTGCCGGTGCTGGAATGGCTGATGTGGCAGATGGGCGGGTTCGGCCCGATGCCCGGCCAGGTGCACCACTTCTTGCAAGTGGAGAACGAGCAGGACCGCCGGTATGGGCTGGAGCGCTACTCGAAGGAGACGCGCCGGCTGTATGGCGTGCTCGACAAGCGCCTGGCCGAGGTGGAGTTCGTTGCCGGGCCGGTTTCCATTGCCGATTTTGCTATTCTTGGGTGGGCGTGGCGGCATGAGCGGCACCAGGTGGACCTGGCCGAGTTTCCGCAGGTGAAGCGTTGGTACGAAACGATGATGGCGCGGCCGGGGACCAAGCGGGGGTTCGAGGTGGCGCTGTCCTGACGCGGCGCGAGCGGGCGCTACTTCACCTGGAAGGTGACCGGGTCGGAATGCGGCGCGTTGGGGCGAATGGTGTGGCCCATCGTGCCCTCGATGAGTTGGATCGTGTGCCGGCCCGGCGCCAGCGACAGCGTCGTGGAGGTCTCGCCGTGCATCAGATGGATGTGCCGCGCGTCCATCGGGACCATTGAGCCTGGGGTCGGCAGCGGTGAGTTGACGAGCAGGTGCACGTGCGCGCCCGGCCCCATGCCCGCCATCGCGGGAGAGCCGGGATCGGCCGGTTTGACAGTGATGGTGACCGGACTGGCGACGGTCGCTCCGTTGGTTGGCGACAGGATGATTGGTTGGGTGGTCTGCGTTTGTTGGGCCGCGGCGGGGGGTGCGAGGGCGACGGCGAGGAGTAGCACGGTGGAGGCGATTCTCATGTCCGAACTCCTTATCCGGACGACCGAGGGCGCTTGATGCGGCCATCAGCGATCGCGGCGGTGACGATATCGATCCCCTGGAATGACTTCAGGTTCGGCAAATGAGCGTCCCCTGACACAATCAGGTCCGCTCCCGCACCGATCGCGGCGGCGAGAACCGCGTCGTCCGCGGGATCGCGCAGGACCGTAGGCGGGATAGGGGCGGGCGAGACGATCGTCACCAATGTCAGATAGCATGAATTGACACGAGGTTGCTCCAACGAAGCTGGGAAAACCCCCGGCCTTTTCGACACTCCTGCGCCGGGTCCAAAGGCTTGCGAGCGTGGGACAATGCGAAGCTACCGAGGTGGACACAGCAGGAGCGTAAGAAATGCTTTGCGATGCTCCTCGCTGGTCGCCCGGAATCGCTGGATGGCGCTCCGGGCGGTGCTGATCGCCAGCTTTGCGTCCGATGTTCTGAACCGCTGCTGCGGGTTGTAGTCCACCAGGTGCCGCTTTTCCTGTAGCTCGATCGCTGCTGTGGCGAACGCTTGGAGATTCGGACCAAACCCTCCGGTCGGAAAGTATGGGGCATATTTCGCGGGTGGGGTTTGCTTCTTGGCTTCCACGCATAGCTCTTTCAGGGTCTTGTGATCGATGCTTCGATAGACGAGCGCGTACCGGTTCGTGGCGTGCTGCGTCACGCCGACAAACTCGTCGGCGGCTGCGGTCAGACAACAATGGAAGAGCCCGTAGTACGCGGCGGAAATCGCACGCCGCAAATCGACCTGGCGCGGCGGGCCCGCTCGGGGCGGGGCGACCAATCGTTCCGCCTGCTCAAACAAATGGTCAGGATTTGGTGTCGCCAACCGACTCCAACTCTTCCTCTGTGACGAAGTCGATGATCGGAAATCGGTCTTCGCTCGCTTCGCGCAGCGCACGATCTATTCCGACCAGCGTGTCCAGGGCTTTGTCCCCGCTGATCTTGTCGGCACTCCCCCGCTTCAGAACGATAATGATACGTAGGGCTTCGTGGCCATCGGAGTCCACAGCAGGTTCGCTGACAACGCGCTGAACGCCTGCCTGTCGTTTCAAAACGGCAGACGCAGCCTTATTGACGATTTCGTTGACTTTGGCTGGTGCGAGCATGGCTGCATGGTAGCAGGCCGCATCCTGTCGCGAAAGGCCGCCGCGGTCGCGACCAAAAACCGACACCGCCTCCACCCGTGACGCCGCCGCAAAATGCTGTAGTCTCCCCCCAACACCCACCACCCCACCACCCCAAGAGGCTCCCCATGTCGCTCACCAACGCCCCCGACCCAGAAATCCGCGCCGCGGTCGTGCGCCAGGACCTCAAAAACGTCCTGCACCCGATCGTCCAGCACAAGCTGCTGGAAACCACGCAGATGGTCGTTACCTCCGCGCACGGCTCCACGATCTACGACGCGGACGGCACCGCCTATCTCGACGCCATGGCCGGCCTGTGGTGCGTCAACATCGGCTACGGCCGCGGTGAACTCGCCGACGTCGCCGCCGACCAGATGCAGCAACTCGCCTACTTCCCACACACCCAGATGAACGTCCCCGCCGCGGCGCTGGCGGAAAAGATCAACACCCTGATGGGCGGCGGCTACCACACCTACTTCGTCAACTCAGGCTCCGAGGCGAACGAGGCCGGCTTCAAGATCGCCCGGCAGTACCAGAAGCACGAAAGCCCCGGCGCCTACCGCTTCAAAACGGTCAGCCGCTACTACGCCTATCACGGCACCACGCTGGCCACGCTGGACGCCGGCGGCATGGGCGACCGGAAGGGAAAGTTCGAGCCATACTCAGGCGACTTCCTGCACGTTGCGGCGCCCACCTGCTACCGCTGCCCGTTCGGCCTGACCTACCCAAGCTGCAACCTGGCCTGCGTGAAGAACATGGAATCCGCCGTGGTCGGCGAAGGCCCCGACACCGTCTCCGAGATCATTATCGAACCGATCATGAGCGGCGTCGGCGTTGCCGTCCCGCCCGACGAATACCTGCCCGAGGTCGAAAAGATCTGCCGCAAATACGGCATCCTTCTGCACATTGACGAGGTGATCAACGGCTTTGGCCGCACCGGCAAGATGTTCGCGCACCAGCATTACGGGGTCTCGCCCGACATCATCGCGGTCGCCAAGGGCATCTCGTCGGCCTACCTGCCGATCGCCGCCACGGTGGTGAAGAACAGCGTGTTCGACAGCTTCTACGGCGAGGCCTCGGAAAACCGCCAGGTCTTCCAGGTGAACACCTACGGCGGCCACCCCGTCGCCGCCGCCGTTGCGCTGCGCAACATCGAGATCATGGAGGTGGAAAAACTCGTCGACCGTGCGGCGGAGACCGGCGCCTATCTGCTCGACGGCCTGAAAACGTTGATGCGCCACCCCATCGTCGGCGACGTCCGCGGCAAGGGCCTGCTGATCGGCGTGGAACTGGTCAAGGATCGTACCACCAAGGAACAGGTCAGCCCCGCCACCATGACCGCCGTGGTGGATTACTGCCGCGAGCACGGCGTGATCGTTGGACGCTCCGGCGGCGGCAGTCGCCACGGCAACACCATCGTGTTCTCTCCGCCCCTGGTCATCACCCGCGCCGAGTGCGATCGGCTGGTGGAGACCCTGGACCGCGCCCTGACCGCGTTGCCGAAGGCCTAGCACGAAGCTGTTTCCACCTGATCCGCGCTTCGTGGGCTTGGACCGCGAAGCGCGGACCAAGGCTGGGGGAGGGGTAGGGCGCGGCACGATGCTGGAGATTTCTGTGCCGCTTCGACCCCTCCCCCCAACCCCGTCCCTCAAGGGGAGGGGGAGGGGGAGAGTCTTCCCAGAGCCAGGCTTATCCTGATGCCTATGGGGCGCAGCTTGGCGGCCGCCCCGCCATCGCCATACTGCTGCGTCCCGCATCGCACACTCTGTGCCTCCAGACCGCACACCGTGCGTCCACACCTGACCGCCGGAGGATGCTGATGGCCGACAGCCGCGCGGGCCGCATCGAGGGCTATGCCATCGTCTCGCAGGACGGGATGCTGGCGACGGCCGCGCGGATCATGCCGGACTCGCTCAAGTTCGAAGCTGACCAGCGTTTCTTCGAGC
Source organism: uncultured Alphaproteobacteria bacterium (assembly GCA_963826975.1). GTDB lineage: Bacteria > Pseudomonadota > Alphaproteobacteria > Acetobacterales > Acetobacteraceae > Palsa-883. The sequence goes on from CAWGZJ010000008.1 coordinate 147,578, forward strand.
GCGGTCTTGATGGCGTTGATGTCGTCGTGCACGGCCGCCACTCGAAGGAGCAACAGCCGCGCTCGCGCCTGCGTCACCGGCTGATGCTGACCCGCGCGATCGCCGCGCTCGCCCCTTACCCGTCGAACGACAGGGGCCTGCTGTGGAACCCCTCCGGCGCGACGCTCGAGCAGGCGTTGACCGCCCTTGGCATGCCCCAAGCGAGCGTCGGTGTCATCGGCGGGCCGGATGTCTTCGGGCTGTTTCTTGACCGCTATGACAGCTTCCACCTGTCGCGCGCGCCCAATGTGCGGCTGCCCGGCGGCCGCCCGGTTTTCCCGCAGGTGCCCACGCGGACGCCGGAGGAGGTCCTGACGGCCCACGGATTGGTGCCCGGCCCGCGGCAGGTCCTCGACCTCGCGCAGGGCCTGACGCTGGTGACCTGGCGGCGAGTGACGAGGGCCGAAGCGGAGTAGCCTGTCCCTGTAGACGGCGACGGCCGGACACGCCCCGGCCGGCCCGGAGTTCCGCTGTCGTCTCAGTCGGAAGCTACCCTCGCCTGCCACCAACGCCGCACGGCGACCAATGACCAGACCGCCTCCACGAGGCCGAACGGCCACGCACCCTGCAGAAAGCCGTAAGCGGACCCAAGAGCACAGGACCCGGCGAAGCCCAATATGAACCACGGGCTGCGCCGTTCGTAAGCGTAACACACGAGCATCGCCGACACGGTAAACAGGCCGAAAAGCGCAAGTGGATCCATCCCCGACCATCGTCGCAGGCCCGGCCGATTTCAAACCGCCGATTTCAAACCAGGGTACGACGCGCACTTCCCCACCCTTGCCCGGCGCGAGGCGGGTTGGCTAGTCTGGGCCTCCAAGCAGGAACACAGCATGAACGATCTGTTCGAAACCGCAAAGCCTGGCAAGGATGGCCATGGCAAGGATGGAGACGGCTACTCCGCCAAGGACATCGAGGTTCTGGAGGGCCTGGAGCCGGTGCGCCGCCGTCCCGGCATGTATATCGGGGGCACCGACGAGACCGCGTTGCATCACCTGGCCGCGGAGACCCTCGACAACGCGATGGACGAGGCGGTGGCCGGCCACGCGACATTCATCGAGGTGTCGCTGGAGCGGGACAACTGGCTGACGGTGCGAGACAACGGCCGCGGCTACCCGGTTGATCCTCACCCAAAATTCAAAAATCTAAGCGCGTTGGAGGTCGTTCTGACCACGCTGCATTCGGGGGGGAAATTTTCCGGCAAGGTCTACGCCACATCCGGCGGCTTGCACGGCGTCGGCAGTTCCGTCGTCAACGCGCTGTCCGAACGGATGGAGGTCGAGGTCGCGCGCGACCGCGTGCTGTGGAAGCAGAGCTACGCGCGCGGCAAGCCGACCACGAAGCTGATCAACGCAGGGCCGGTGCATAACCGCCGCGGCACCAGCATGCGGTTCAAGCCGGACACGACAATCTTCGGCCCGCTGACGTTCAGCCCGGCGCGCCTCTACCGCCTGTGCCGGTCAAAAGCCTACCTGTTCCGCGGGGTCGAAATCCGCTGGCAGTGCGACCCGACACTGCTGAAGGGCGCAGCCGCCGACACACCCGCCGAAGCAGTGCTGCACTTCCCCGGCGGCCTGCGCGACAGCCTTGAGGAAGATATCGCCGCCACGCCCCGCGTGCTGCCGCAAATCTGGGCCGGCGAGGCGGCGCTGCCCGGCGAGGCCACCGGCAAGGTCGAATGGGCCGCCGCCTGGCTGGAGGACGCCGACGGCTTCCTGCACTCCTACTGCAACACCGTCCCCACTCCGCTGGGCGGCACGCACGAGGCTGGTTTCCGCGCCGCGCTGCTGAAGGGCCTGCGCGCCTGGGGCGAGCACCGAGGCAATCGCCGCGCTGCCCAGGTGACCGCCGACGACCTGCTGTCGCCGCTGGCCGCCAAGCTGTCGTTGTTCCTGCGCGACCCTCAATTCCAGGGCCAGACGAAGGAAAAACTGACCGGCACCGATGCCGCGCGGCTGACCGAGACCGCGCTGCGCGACCGCTTCGATCATTTCCTGGCCGGCGATCCGACCCAGGCGGACAACCTGCTGGCGTTCGTGATCGAGCGCGCGGAGGAACGCCTGCGCCGCAAGGAAAGCAAGGACACCGCGCGCAAGTCCCCCACGCGCCGGCTGCGGCTGCCCGGCAAGCTGACCGACTGCACGCGCGAAAACGCCGCCGAAACGGAGATCTTCCTGGTCGAGGGCGACAGCGCCGGCGGGTCCGCCAAGCAGGCGCGCAACCGTGAAACCCAGGCGGTGTTGCCGTTACGGGGAAAGATCCTGAACGTCGCCAGCGCGTCGGCCGACAAGTTGCGGGGCAACCAGGAGCTGAAGGACCTGATCGAGGCGCTTGGCTGCGGCGTCGGCGATCGGTTCGACCGCTCCAAGCTGCGCTACGGCCGCGTGATCATCATGACCGATGCCGATGTCGACGGCGCGCACATCGCTTCGTTGCTGATGACGTTCTTCTATCGCGAGCTGCCGGAACTGGTCCGGCACGGCCACGTCTATCTGGCGCAGCCTCCGCTGTACCGGCTGACGCATGGCGCTACCTCGGTCTACGCGATGGATGACGCGGACCGGGAGCGGAAGACGAAGGAGATGTTCAAGGCGGGTGCCAAGGTGGAGGTCAGCCGATTCAAGGGCCTGGGCGAGATGCCGCCATCGCAGCTCAAGGAAACCACGATGGATCCGGCCAAGCGCACGCTGCTGAAGGTCGTCGCGGCGGCGGAACATCGCGCGAAGACCAACGAATTGGTGGAAAGCCTGATGGGCCGGCGCCCGGAGCTGCGCTTCGCGTTCATCCAGGAACATGCCGGAAGCGTTGTCGAGGTGGATGTTTGAACGTTGGTGGGTCGGGTTGAACGTCACCCGCCGACGCAAATCAGCGGCAGCCAAATCGCTTGGCGTAAACAGCCGGATTCGACCCAACTCGGCCGTGGCCCGGCCCAGTAGGCGATCCCGGAAGCGGACGTTCAGTGCCGCCCTACCTCGGCAGCACCTTACTCGCCTCCGATCCGAGCCCCTTTCTCCGCGACGGAGCGTTTCATCAGCAGCACAACGAACACAAGCGCGACCATGACAACGGCCAGCACCCAGAACACGTCGAAGTAGGCGAGCGCCGATGCCTGTTGCTGGCGCAGGTTGGCGAGCGTCTGCAACGCCAGTTGCTGCGCGGCGACCGGATCGCCGGTCTGCTGCAGGAACGGTCCGGAAGCCTGATCAAGGAAGGAACGCGCAGCCGGATTGAAGGGATCGAGCCATTCGCCAAGGCGGAGGCTATGGAACTGGTCACGGCGACCTGGCTTGTCGCTTTGCTCGGTCATGTCGGGCACCCGTTGCAGGGGGACGAACCGGACGGCGTCGAAAGGCCCCCACTCGCCCTGACCGGAACGATACCTCGGCCGCCTCTAGGGGTCACGCCATGGAACGGCAGGATTGCGTCGGAACATTCACCTGCACATCTTCAATTCGCAGCCGAGCCGATGACCCGCGTACACGGGCTGACCACGCCCTTCACCCGCAAGGTTGGTGGTCTCATTGATTGAGCGCCTGCGGACCGCTGACGAACCGATTGCCGCGAACGTAGAATTGCAGCGGGCTGTCGGCTGCGCGTGTAATGCCGATCCGTTTGCTCTGCCCGATTTCGCCGGACGCTCGACCATCAGATCCGAGCCATAGCGGACCGGCCTGACAAAGGTCGATCCCGCCCAATCGGCGGTCAATCTTCAGGGCTGCACTCAGTCGTCCCGGGCCGCGTGCCAGGTCTCGCACGCGCTCGGTGCCGCGATTTTGCTCCATGATCGCGATGCCATGTGTAGGCTCGATCGCCCTGATCAAGACGCCCGCACCCACGCCTGGCCCCTCGCTGGAGACGTTGAGCATGAACGAGCTGCCATAGGCGAGATATACATATGCGTGTCCGCGCTCGAGGAAAAGCGCCCGATTGCGTGGGGTGATGCCACGATATGCATGACCCGCGGGGTCGCCGATGTCATATGCCTCGGTCTCGACGATGCGGCCGGCCGCCACGCCTTCGGCCAATACCCGCACGAGCATTTTGCCGATGAGAAAACGGGCGAGCTGGACAGTATCGACGGGGATCTCTGCCCGATCCAGCAGGCGCGGGCGCGCTATTGTCGTGTCGGTTGCATCCCATTCGCTCAAGCGAATGGGCGCGCGGAGGTCTGGGCTCGAACGGCTCACCGAAGTATTGGGTCTCGCGGGCCGCCCTGGCATCCAGGAACTCCATGACGCTTACCGAGCAGGACGGCCAGCCGTCCTACGCGACCAACCGGGTGCCTCAACGGTCATGCGATACTCTCGGGCTTTCGTCTCGTCGAGAGTATCCGCGTGACGCAATCGGCACAGGCGGATTTGCCAAGGAAGCAACGAAAAATCTATCTTGGCTCTTGCTGAATTTTTGAGGCATGTCATGACCGGTGCGCTTCCGGACATCATCACCGAGCGCATTGCTGTGGTTTTCTGTGGGATCAATCCTGGAATGGCCGCGGCCGCCACAGGTCACCATTTTGCAGGAAGGGGCAATCGCTTCTGGCGCGTAATCCATCTCGCCGGCTTCACACCCGAGGAAATCCTTCCAGAGAACGACCGCGCGATCCTGCAGTACCGATGTGGCCTGACGACGGTGGTTGACCGGCCGACAGCGCGGGCCGATCAACTGTCGGCGCAAGAATTCATCGCAGTCGCCGCGGATTTTGAACGAAAGATCGCGCGCTATTCGCCACGCTTCGTCGGTTTTCTCGGTAAGGCGGCCTATTCCGTATTATCCGGACAGCGAGAAATCGCGTGGGGATCTCAGCCGGTCGCCTTGGGTGGTGCTGCGGTATGGGTTCTGCCCAATCCCAGCGGGCGCAATCGCGCGTTCACCCTCGATCAGCTGGTCAGCGCCCACCGTCAACTCTATCTGGCGGCAGGCCTGAGCCAACTTCCAACGTAAATCGCCGAAATTGTGTGGGGTCCCTCATCGGAGCGAACGCGACCTCGCGCCGGCGAATTTATTTGGCTCGGGGAATGAAGCCAGGCACGCCGGTTTCCACCACTGTGTTGAACCTGACGTTCGCTGTGATGCTCTCCCGCATCTCCCGCATGGCGTCTTCGGGCAGGGCCGATATCTCAAAATTCTGCTGGATGTAGCCAGGTTTGGTTGAGGTGGTCAGGAAGGCGGTGCCACGTTGTACAGCCCAGGCCAGCGCAACTTGAGCCGGCGTCTTGTGGACGCGCTGTGCAATGCTGGTGATCACAGGGTCATCCAGCACTTTCGGGGCCATGCCGTGTCCCAACGCTGCAAACGCCAGCAGTACGATCCCGTGCTCCCGACAGAAGTCGAGCAGCTCCCATTCGGGGAGGTACGGATGGGATTCGACCTGCACCACGGCAGGCTTGATCCGCGCAGCCGCAACGACCTCGTCGCACCTTTTCCAAGGTGACATCTGACAAGCCGATCGCCTTGCAGCGACCGTCATCAACGAGGCGCTCGAGCGCCTGCCACGTCTCGATCAATGTCACCCCGCGATCATATATCACCTGACCGCGCTCGTCCCTCGGGTCCTGCTCGTCGCCGGGTCGAAAGGCAAAAGGGGTATGGATGAGATAGCAATCGACATAGTCGAGCTGCAGTCGCCGGAGACTTGCGTCAAGGGCGGGTTTGACCCGTTCAGGGCGATGATTGGTGTTCCATAGCTTCGTGGTAACGAAGACGTTCTCCCGCTGGATCATCCCGGCCTTGAGCACTGCCTGCATCGCATCACCAACCGCGTCTTCATTGCGGTACCGTTCTGCACAATCGAGATGCCGGAATCCCACTTCCAATGCGGTCTTCGTAGCTTGTTTGGTCGCGAGAGGATCGGGGATCAGCGTGCCGAACCCGACGGCGGGGATCGCGCCAGATCCGTGGGTGAGAGGAATCCTCGTATAGCGAAGCGTATCGGGGCTTGCCATGCTCATCTCCTCATTCGATTGACCGAGCGCATGCGGCCAGATAACAGCGACTTCAGCTCGTTCAGTGCGGGATGTCTAGCTTCATCATCTTGAGTAACGCACGGTCGATTTCTGCAACGTTGTCGCCGTTAGACACATCAAGGCCCGCCATCCGTCGCGGATTCGCCCAGCGCCCTGCCTTGTGCTCAACGCCTGATTTCAGTGCATCCAGGCCCGGAAGCGGACGGGCCTGGATGCACCCGCTGCGGCGGTAGTCGGGCGCTCGGGCGGCAAACAGCCAGGTTCGACCCAATCCGGATCGTTGATGCGACACAAGCCCCTTCGCCCACGCGACGTCGATGCTCTCCTTCGACCACGATAGCGCAGCGCGTTGACCAGCAGCTCAAGCCCACGCACGGTCTGGCTCAGCGCCGACTGCGAGACGCCGAGTTGCGCCGCGGCACGGGTGAAGCTGCGCTGCCGGGCCACGGCGAGGAAGGCGACGATGCCGTTGAGGTCCGTCCGGGGCATTCAGAAGACCAGCTTATGGGTCCATTCGGATTTTAGCTGCTACTCTTTCGGGATCGCAGGTCTTAAATTGTCGACTGATGGCCCCGGGCCTGCCGGGCGTCCCTGAGCGGGGGGTCGTGAGCGGGCGTGACGAGACCCTGGGCACGCGGCAAGCGATGGAGACGAACGATGGAAATCAAGCGAGCGGGTTCTCAGCCGTCCGGCAAGGGACCGGCGGATTATTTCACCGGCATGGTCCGTATCGACCCGCTGTTCCAGCCGCCGGATCCGGCACGCGTTCGTGGTGCCAGCGTCACGTTCGAGCCCGGGGCCCGGACCGCCTGGCATACGCATCCACTGGGTCAGACGTTGATCGTTACGGCCGGGTGCGGCTGGGTCCAACGCGTAGGCGGGCCGGTCGAGGAAATTCGGCCGGGTGATGTGGTCTGGTTCTCGCCGGGCGAGAAGCACTGGCACGGCGCCATGCCAACCACCTCCATGACCCATATCGCCATCCAGGAAGCACTGGACGGCAAGGTCGTCGACTGGATGGAAAAGGTGAGCGACGAGCAATACCAGGCCTGACGGCCGGCAAGTAATCAAGTGCACACAGAGTTACACGGAGTTTCCACAGAGTTTCACCGAGGAAGCAAGCGATGGCGCTTCGCGCAACGGTTCTTGCTTCCTTCGCGCGAAGCGCATCAATACTTCTCTCGTGGAACTCTGTGAAAACTTCGTGTAACTCTGTGTGCACTTGATTGCTTGCTTCTTCTGCTTCAATCCCCACCGACGCGCATGGTCGGGCAAAGGCGCGTCGGCGATCACGGACTGAATGCGGTCGCCCTGCGCAACGGTACACCAATTTACGGGTCGCAGTCGCTTGTGCTCGCTGGAATTTGTGCCCTGTCGCATATCCGCAAGCAAGAATCACCACAGAGACACGGGTTTCCACGAGCGAATGGCATATCATACCAGGTGTCGAAAAGATTGACCTACGCTGCCCACCCCTCGTCATGGCCGGCGAATGCCGGCTATCCACGACTTCGCTTGTGGGACGAAGGCCAGTCGTGGATGGCCGGCCTTCGCCGGCCATGACGGGTGGAGAGTCGTTCTTTTCGCCGGTTGGTATCAGACCATCACATCCGCCAGCGCCGTCATCGTGCGAACCAGGATGTCCGGCTGGTATGGTGTCGTGCCGAACGGCCTTCGCCGCCGATCGATGAACGCCGTGCGCATGCCGGCAGCCTTCGCGCCGATGCAGTCAAAGGCATGGTTCGCTACAAATAGGACCTGATCCAGACCTACGCCAAGTAAGTCGGCCGCTTTCGTGTAAGTAACGACGTGTGGCTTGAAGGAGCCTGCCTCCGCCACCGAGATCACCCGGTCGAATGCAATCCCGTGATATTGCCTGGCTGTTGCGAGCATGTCGGGGTCGCCGTTGGACAGTACGACCAGCTTGTAGCGCGTCCGCAGGCGGGCGAGCGCCGCCGGCACCTCTGGGAAGGGCCGCAGTTTCTCGATCTGCGCGACAAGGTCACGGACCTCGTCCATCGTGTGCTCGATGCCGGCGCGTTGGAGGACGAAGGCGACCGATCGATGACCGATCTCGCGATATGGGGTGTGTTCTCTGTGCAGTAACGCATCGATCATCGAGTTTTCGAAATGGGTTCGGCGCCACCAGGTGACGAACGAGTTGGGATTGCCGGACCAGCCTTTTTTCCGAAGGAATGGTGTCGCGGCTTCCGTCAGGCCCGATTGCATGTCGACGACAGTGCCGTACTGATCGAACATGCAGACCTTGATTGACTTCTTCAGGCCATCGATATCGTCCATGTCGCACGCTCCTGGTCAGGCCATCGGTCAGCCCGAAGGCCGCCTCGCCGGGTTGATTAAATGGGCCGATGCAGCAATCTGGCAAACGGATCTATTGAAGCTGTGTTGATTTGCGCGGGTCCGTGCTGAAGGCAAGAGTCGTGGATGGCCCGCCTGCGCGGGCCATGACGTGGTGAGCGAGAGCCGTGCGCTGCTTGACGCGGTTATCTCGCGCCGGACCCCAAATACGATCCCTTTGCGTTCCAGACGGAACGATCCGGCGTCAGGCGTCCATGAACGCCACCTTGTCGGCTTCGAACACCGCGCAGGTCAGCCGCCCGCTGAACCCCGAACCGGTATCGATACAAATGCGGTTCCGCCGCAGCACCGGCGCCGGTCCGGGCGTATGCCCGTGCACGACCACGGCGGCAAACTCTTCTTCGGAGTAAAGGAATGGCTGGCGGATCCGCAACAGATCGTCGGCGGCCTGGCGCTGCAACGGCACACCCGGCCGGACGCCGGCATGCACAAATACGTAATCATCAGTGCGATAGCTCAGTGCGAGATCGAGCAGAAACGCCAGATGCGCGGCCGGAACCTTCTCACGCCACACATCACGCGGCGTCGCGGGATCAATGCCCCAGCTGCGCAGCGTCGCCGCGCCACCACCATGCAGCCAATCCGTCGCCGAGGGTGCGTCGCCGTCCAGCGCATCCAGTGCAGTGCGCTCATGATCGCCCATGAGATTGATCGTCTTCAGGCCGGCGACCGGCGCTCCGGCGGCAAGCAGCGCGATCACGCCGGCGCTGTCCGGTCCTTCATCGATATAATCCCCGAGGTGGATCAGCATGGCACTGCCGATCGGGCGCCGCGCCAGATCATCGGCGATGGCGGCGTGCAGCGCGCGAAGCGGCTGCAGGCAGCCATGGATGTCACCAATCGCGTAGATACGCCTGCCATCACGCAGCAGACCGGGCGAGCGAACAAAGCTTAGCGCCGTTCCATTGGCGAACGGCACAACTGGTTCGGTCCAGGTCGGCACCGCGGCAGCCGCCAGCGCGCGCAGCCGGACGCGACGGCGCGGCACCTGCCTCATCCCAGCCGCCGCCTCAGATCCTCAACCACCGCGGCGAACATCGCCTCGGTCAGCCGCCCGGTGTTCGTGTTCAGCCGTGACACATGATAACTGTCGACCAGCAGCATCCCGCCCGGCAACGCGTGCACCGCGCCGTGCGCGAACGCCGCTTGCCTGGGCTTCAAACCGCGCCCGCGCAACACCGCGTTGTGTGCGACCCCACCCAACGCCAGCACCGCGCGCAACCGCGGCATGGCCGCGAACTCCGCGGCCAGGAAGCTGTTGCAGGCGGCGATTTCCGCGGGCACCGGCAGATTGCCTGGCGGCACGCAGCGCACGCCGTTGGTCACCCGACAGTCGAGCAGACGCAGCCCGTCGGTCGCGTCGGCGCCGTAATTGCCCCGCGCAAATCCGAACCGCAGCAACGTGTGATACAGCAGCACACCGGCGAAATCGCCCGTGAAGGGCCGCCCGGTGCGGTTCGCACCGCGCACGCCAGGCGCCAGACCAACCACCAGCAGCCGAGCGTTCAGGTCGCCGAAGCTCGGCACCGGGGCATTGAACCAGTCCGGGTGCGCCGCTCGGTTGGCCGCGCGGTAGGCGACCAGCCGCGGACACAGCGCACAGTCGCGCGCAGGCGTATCGAGCCGCGCGGTGATCTCGCCCGGCCGGGCAACTTCGCCTGGGTGGGCAACTTCGCCTGGGAGGGTCATCTCGCGTGGGACGGTCATCTCGCGTGATGCGGGCGGCCGTTCCTCAGACCGGGTCTGGCGCATCCGGGAACGGCTCGGCCGGCGTCTGGCGCGCCGGCGTCGGCCGCACCCGCGGCTCGGTCTGCCGGCGGGTGAATTCGGGCGCGATGTCAGCCAGCTCCAGGAACTGGTCGGCCTGGCGGCGCAGTTCGTCCGCGACCATCGGCGGCGAGGTCCTGATCGACGACACCACCGAAACGCGAACTCCCTTGCGCTGCATCGCCTCGACCAGCCGGCGGAAGTCCGAATCGCCGCTGAACAACACGGCATGGTCGATTCGCGGCGACAGCTCCAGCATGTCGACCGCGACTTCGATGTCCATGCTGCCCTTCACACGGCGCCGGCCCGAGGCGTCGGTGAACTCCTTGGCCGGCTTGGTGACCAGCGTGTAGCCGTTGTAGGCCAGCCAGTCGGTCAGCGGCTTCAGCGGCGAGTAATCCTCGGTTTCCAGCACGGCGGAATAGTAGTAGGCGCGGATTACGTGAGCCTGTTTGCGGAAATATTCCAGAAGGTTACGATAATCCACGTCGAAACCTAGATTCCGCGAGGCCGAATAGAGATTGGCGCCGTCGATAAACAGAGCGACCCGCTCGGTTGGCAGAAAATGCATGCGATGGACCTTTCGATAAACGATACAACCCGACCCGAAACCTCGCCGGCCGGAAAAACGCCGTGCTCCGAGGTGGTAGACTGGAACATTATCCTGCCCTCTTCGGCAAGAGGGTCTTCCGCAACAAGATAATCGACATGATCTCAAGGGGGACCGGCGTGGGGATATTCGTGGCGATCGGCGCCAACCTGCCCGGACCGGACGCGGCGGCGCCGATTGCCACGTGCCGTGCCGCCGCCGCGGCCCTGGACGCGCTGCCGGGGCTGCGCCTGCGCGGGCTGTCCCGCTGGTATCGAACCGCCCCACTGCCGCCGTCGGGACAGCCTGACTACGTGAACGCCGTGGCACACCTGAGCGGTGCGATGGAACCCGGCGCGCTGCTGGCGGCGCTGCAAACGATTGAGGCGCGGGCAGGGCGCGTGCGAGGCATGCCGAATGCGGCCCGTGCCCTCGATCTCGACATCATCGCCATGGGTAGCCTGGTGCACGAGGCGCCGGACCCGATCCTGCCCCACCCGCGCGCCCATGAACGCCGCTTCGTGCTGGTGCCGCTGGCGGACGTGGCGCCTGGCTGGAGCCACCCAATCCTTGCACAATCGGTCGAAGCATTGATCTCCGCGCTGCCGGACCAGGGGGTGTCGCCGGCGTGACGCAAGCGGCGGGCTTTCCCCCGGCCATGTCGGCTGGCCCGGCAACTCGTTGCCGGACTGCCACAGTCGTTGCACAAAAATCGTCGGCACAAGACGTCTGCGTATACAAATGCCGAGCGTAGACGTAGCAAATCGTCAGCAGAGCCGGAACCACAACCGGACAGGCACCAGGGAGGCAAGCATTCGCATGGCCAAACAAGCGAAGCAGTCGAAATCCGCACCCGTGTCGCCAGGCGTGAAACCGCAGCGGGCGGCGGCCAGGCCCCGCGCGGTTGCGACCGAATCCAATCCGGTTTTGATGGACATGCTGAAGCTACGGGTCAACTGGCCGCACCGCAAGCAGCCGGTCAACCTGCGGATCGACACCGACATCGTCGATTGGTTCCGCGGTGGCGGTGCGGGTTACCAGACACGCATGAACGCCGTGCTGCGCGCCTTCGTTGACGCCCAACAGAAGCGGCGGTAGCGCCAGCGGCATGAGACGCTACGACGCGGTGCTGTTCGACCTGCTGACGGCCCTGCTGGACAGTTGGACCCTGTGGGACGAGATCGCGGGTGGAGCGGAATATGGGCGCCCCTGGCGCGCCGCGTATCTGCGCATCACCTACCGCACCGGCGCCTATCGCCCGTACGAGGACCTTGTCGCCGAGGCCGCCGAGGCCGTCGGCCTGCCCCGCCGCCTGGCCGACGAACTTGACGCACGCTACGCCGAATTGCGGCCCTGGGCCGACGCGCCCGAGGTCCTGGCTGCGCTTGCCGCCGACGGTTTGCGGCTCGGCGTGGTCACCAACTGCTCGGAACGGCTGGGCCATGTGGCGGCCGACCGGACTGGCGCGCGCTTCGACGTGCTGGTCACCGCCGAGCGCGCCGGCGTCTACAAGCCCGACCGGCGCGCCTACCGGCTTGCCCTGGACGAACTGAAGGTCGCACCCGAGCGCTGCCTGTTCGTTGCGGGATCAGCCTATGATCTGGTGGGCACTGCCGCTGTCGGGCTTCCCACGTATTGGCACGATCGCGTCGGCATGGCACCGCCGGAGGGTGCGCCGCCGCCCCTGGCGCACCACGCGACGCTGCGGCCGCTGCTGGGGGTGGTCGGGGGCGCCTGAGCGGGCTAGCTCGCCATCCAGCCGCCGTCGATCGGTAGCGCGGCGCCGGTGATGTCGCGTGCCGCCGGGCCGCACAGGAACAGGATCAGGTCAGCGATGTTCTCGGGTTCGATGAATCGCCCGGTCGGTTGACGCGCGGTTACGAACTGCTTGATCGCGGCCTCGCGCTGCAACCCCTGCGCCGCCATCAACTCCTGGATCCTTTTTTCGGAGGCGGGTGTATGTACCGCACCCGGACAGATCGCGTTGCAGGTGATGTTGTCCGCCAGCGTTTCCAATGCCACCGCGCGGGTCAGCCCGAGCAGCGCCGTCTTCGTCGTTACGTAGTCGATCCCGTCGGCGATGGCGAAGTCGCCATAAACCGACGACATGTTGACGATGCGCCCGAATCCGCGCGCCCGCATGCCCGACACCGCCAGCCGGATCGTGTGGAACGGCGCCGAGAGATTGACCGCCAATGCGCGATCCCAATTCGCGACCGCGAAGCGCTCCACCGGCGCGAACGACCTGACCACCGCGTTGTTGACCAGCACATCGACGCCGCCGAAGCGCGCGGCGATCTCGGTCATCAGGAACTCGATCTCTTCTACCACCGTCAGGTCGGCGCGCAGGTAGATTACCCGGCCGCCGTGAGTGTCTGCCAGTTTCTTGGCGACCTCGATGCCGTCATGGATCTTCTCGATGCCGTGCAACACGACGGTGCAGCCCGCTGCGACGAGTTTGCCCGCGGTGGCGTGGCCGATTCCGCCGAAAGACCCGGTGATCAGCGCGGTCTTGCCTTTGAGTGTCATCTGTCCCCTCCCGTGCGGATTGCCCGATCATCGACCCGCAGGCGCGCCCGACGCAACGGCCCGCCGCGGACGGTGCGCGGCGAACGACCCGCTGTGAACGACCCGCTGTGAACGAAACGTCAGCTCTTGGAAACGTTCCAGAATGTCGGGTAGGGGCTGCGCAGGATGCCCGTCACGGCGGCGCGATAGGCGATCGGCAGCGACCATTGGCCGACGGGAATATATGGCACCTCGTCCCACACGACGCGTTGGATGTCCTCGGCGATCTTGCGTTGTGCCGGTAGATCCGGGGCATCCAGCCATGCCTCGCGTAACGCGACCAGGCGCGGGCTGGTGGGCCAGCCGAACCAGCCGTTCAGCCCGGCGCCGCGCAGCATGTTGTTGCCGATTGGATTGGTCAGGCCTTGTCCGTCCGCGGTGGTAACGAAAGTACTCCAGCCGCCCTTGTCCACGGGCTCCTTGCTGGCGCGGCGGGAGATCACCGTGCCCCAATCGGTGCTGGCATATTCCACGTTCAGCCCGACGCGCTGATACACCGCATGGGTGACCTGGGCGACCGCTTGCAAGGACGGATAATCCGATGGTGACAGCAGCACGACGCGTTCGTTGTTGTAACCTGATTCCTTCACCAGTTGCTGCGCACGCGCAATATCACGCGGACCGGTCAACGCATCGAGACCGGCCGCGTTGGCCAGCGGCGACCCGGCGGTGAACACGCCGACCCCGGTCCTTGCCGTGCTGCTCTCGTTGCCCATCACCGCCGCGACAAACTCCGATTGATCGACCGCGGGCAGCAGCGCGCGGCGCAGCTTTACGTTGTCGAACGGCGGTTGCAGGTGGTTGAACACGATCACGCCGATGACGCCGAAATCATCATTTGTCGCCACGCGCAGCGCCTTGTTGCTGCGCATCAGCGGCAGCAGGTCGATCAGCGGCTGTTCGATCCAATCGACCTCGCCCGCCTGCAATGCGGCGCCGGCGGTGGCGGGATCGGGCATCACCTGCCACTCGAACTCGGTCGAAGTGCACGATCTTGCCGCCGGCGGTGAAGCTGGGCGGCTCGGCGCGTGGGCGATAATTTTCGTAGCGGGCGTAGACTGCGCGTGCCCCGGCGACCCATTCGTCTCGGATGAAACGATATGGCCCGCTGCCGACGATCTCGTTGATCTGCTTGAAAGCGTCGGTCTTCGCCAGACGTTCCGGCATGATGAAGCAGTTGTTGTTGGCGATCGCCATGGTCAGCAGCGGGAATGGCTTGGTCAGGCGCAGCTCGAACCGCTGATCGTCCAGCGCGTGCATTTCGGCAAGTCGCGCTGCGATTAGCTGGCCGAACGTGTCGCGCCTGCTCCAGCGCGCAATCGAGGCGATGCAGTCGGCGGCGCGCACCGGCGTGTTGTCGTGGAACGTTAGTCCCTCGCGCAACGTGAAGCGCCAGGTGAGCTGATCGTCCGACAATTCGTGTCCGGCGCACATCTGCGGCTGCGGCCGTAGCGCGGCGTCCAGACCATAGAGCGTATCCCAGACCATGTACGCGTGGTTGCGCGTGACATTGGCCGTGGTCCAGATCGGGTCGGGGCTGGTAAGGTTCGCCTGCGGTACGAATCGCAGGGTCCGCGCGGCGGTGCCTTGCGCGATTGCGGGGCGGGCGAGCGCGATGGCGGCGGGGAAGGCCCCGAGCAGAGTACGGCGTCGCATGTGGCTGATCCCTTGGGCGGTGCGGAGTGGTTTGGGCGATGCAGGGGAGGGTAGGGCGGTGCGAGCGCTGAAATCCAGCACGATCGGCATGGACCCTCCCCACGCCGTGCCGAAGGGAGCGCGGGGCGGCTGCCCTCACACGATCGTTCCGCCGGCCATGGCTTGGGTGTTTTCCGCCGGCAGACCATACTCGACGCGACGAGAAGGGTTGGGGAGACATCGATGGACTACACCACGCTTGGGCGAACGGGGTTGACGGTCAGCGTCGCGGGGCTTGGCTGCGGCGGCAACAGCCGGCTTGGGCTGTCGACCGGCAAGACCGAGGCAGACGCGGTCGCGTTGATCCGCGCGGCACTCGATCTTGGCGTGAATGTCATCGACACCGCGGCGGCCTACGGCACCGAGGGCGTCGTCGGTCAGGCACTGCGCGGTGTGGCGCGCGACAAGGTCGTGGTTTGCACAAAGGTCTCGCGCCAATCGGGGGAAAAACAGTTCACGCCCGAATGGGTGGTGCGGAGTTTGGACAATTCGTTGCGCACGCTTGGGCTGGATTACGTCGACGTGTTCCAGCTTCACGCGGTGCCGCCCGCCATCTACGAGCACTCGCGCGACGTGATCGTTCCGGTGCTGCTGAGGGAACGGGAAAAAGGTAAGTTCCGCTACCTGGGCATCACCGAGACGGCGCCGAAGGATATCAACCAGGACATGCTGTATCGCGCCGCGCGTGATCCGCAGTGGGACACGGCGATGATCGCGTTCCACATGATGCACCAGGTGTCGCGCGAGCGGGTGTTCCCCGCCACGCGCGCCAACGGGGTTGGCACGCTGATGATGTTCGCGGTGCGCAGCATCTTCGCGCGCTCCGCGCATCTGGCCGGAACGATGCGCGAGTTGGCGGCCGCCGGGCAGGTGCCGGCGGAATTGGGCGGGAGCGACGATCCGCTCGGGTTCCTGGTGCATGAGGGGGGTGCCAGTTCCGTCACCGATGCGGCGTATCGCTATGTGCGGCACGAGCCGGGCGTCGATGTCGTGCTGTTCGGCACTGGCGATCAGGCGCATCTGCGCACCAACATCGATTTGATTCTGGCGCCGCCTTTGCCGGACGCGGATCGTTCCAGGATTGCCGCGTTGTTTGGCCATCTGCGCGGGATCGGGCTCGACCTGCCGAACCGGCCGCGCGCCGGGGGTGCGCCATGAAGTTCGGGCTGCGCTACTGCAACACCGGCCGCTACACCGATCCGGCGCGCGCGGTCGAGTTGGTGCAGGCCGGCGAGGCAGCCGGGTTCGAAAGTGCCTGGACGGTGGAACACACGGTCATTCCGCGTGGCTATCAGTCGCCGTATCCGTACACCGCGGACGGCAAGCTGCCGGGCGGGGAGGGCGATTTCGTGCTGCCCGACCCGCTGATCTGGATGGCCTATGTTGCCGCCGCAACGACGCGCATCAACCTTGCCACCGGCATCCTGATCCTGCCGCAGCATAATCCGGTGGTCTGCGCCAAGCAGGTCGCCACACTGGATGCGATGTCGGGCGGACGCGTGCTGCTGGGCATCGGCGTCGGCTGGCTGAAGGAGGAGTTCGACGCGATCGGCGTGCCGTTCGAGGATCGCGGCCGCCGCACCGACGAGTACATCGCCGCGATGCGCGACCTGTGGTCGGCGGACGTGCCGAGCTACCAGGGCGAGTTTGTGAATTTCACGGATGCGTTCATGCGGCCCAAGCCGGTGCGCGGGTCGGTGCCGATCATCATCGGCGGGCAGACCCCGCCCGCCGCGCGTCGGGCCGGACGCCTGGCGCAGGGATTCTTCCCCGGCCGCGGCGTGCCGTTGGATCTGATCGATCTGGTTCGGCAGACCGCAATCAAACATGCCCGCGATCCGGCGGAGGTCGAGATTACCGTTTCTGTCCCGGACGATCTTGCCGAGATGCCGCGCCTGGGCGAGTTGGGGGTGACGCGCGTGCTGGTGCCGGTGACCGGCGTCGCCGGGTTGCCCGGCGCGATCCGCGGCCCGGAGGACGTGCTGGCGTGGCGCGAAACGATCGAACGCTACGCGAGCGTATGATGCGCGGGAATATGACAGGAGGAGCGCATGGATTTCGGCATCGGCATCGCAACATCCGGTGAGTCCTGGAAGCTCGCGCAGCGCGCCGAGGAGCTCGGCTTCACCCATGCCTGGTTCTACGACACGCAGATGCTGACAGCGGATTGTTTTGTTGCGATGGGCGCTGCCGCGGTGAAGACCTCGCGCATTCGGCTGGGGACCGGGGTGCTGGTGCCGTCGAATCGCATCGCCGCGGTGACGGCGAACGCCTTCGCCACGTTGAACCAGTTGGCGCCGGGGCGGATCGATTTCGGCGTCGGTACGGGGTTTTCCGCACGCCGCGCGATGGGGTTGGGCGCGATGAAGCTTGTCGACATGGATGAGTATATCCGGGTTGTGTATGGATTGTTGCGTGAGCAGACGGTGGAGACTGAGATCGAGGGTAAGGCTCGGAAGATACGCTTCCTCAACCCGGAGAAAGGTCTGATCAACACAAAGGATCCGATCCGCCTGCATGTCTCCGCCTATGGACCGAAGGCGCGCGCGCTGACCGCACGGCATGGGGCGGCGTGGATGTGCTTCGTCGATACCCTCGATCGCGGCCAGGCCTGGCTGGACGAGATGCGGGCAAGCTGGGCGGCGGAGGGCCATGCGGCGGACGCGTTGTATTCCACCGCGTGGGCGCCCGGCTGCGTGCTGGCGCCGGGCGAGCCAGCCGATAGTCCGCGCGCCATGGCGCAGGCCGGCCCGCGCGCCGCGGTGTTGCTGCATCGCGCGGCGGATGTGGCGATGAGCGGTTGGCAGAACACGTCCGATGTGCCGGACGCGGTCGCTGCGCAGGTGGCCGGCTATATTGACGTGGCGAAACGTTTCGAACCGGCGGATGCGCGCTACCTGATGAACCATCGCGGTCATTTCGTCTTCGTGAAGGACGAGGAGCGCCCGTTCATCACCGCCGAGTTGATCCGTCGCACCACGTTCACCGCGACCGAGCAGGAGATCAAGCAGCGGATCGAGGCGCTGCGCGGCGCCGGCTATTCGCAGTTCGTTATTCCTATCACCCCGGGCACCGAGGACGCGATCGAGGACTGGGGCCGCATCCGCAAAGCTTTCGCGTAGAACGACGGGGACAGATCATGCAGTTCGGCTTTAACCTTCCGATCAGCGGTCCGGTGCTCTCGCCCGACCATATCACGCGCCTGGCGCAGACCGGCGAGGCGATCGGCTACGACTATCTGACGCTGACCGATCATGTGCTGCTGCCCGACATGTCGGCGCCCGGATATCCGTATACGGAGTCGGGCGAGTTCATGTCCTCGGCTCCGACGCAGCGGCACGAGCAGCTTGCGGCGGCGGCGTTCATTGCGGCAAAGACCTCTCGGATACGGATCGTTCTGGCTGTGATGGTGGTGCCGCACCGGCCTGCGGTGGTGGCGGCGAAGACGTTGGCGACGATTGATTACCTGTCCGGCGGGCGGTTGACCGTGGGGATCGGCGCCGGCTGGCTGGAGGCGGAATCGAATGCCGTGGTGATGACGCCGTTCAAGGAACGTGGCGCGGTCACCGACGAGTATGTGCAGGCGTTTCGCGCGCTTTGGACCGAGCGGAAGCCGGTGATCGACGGGAAGTATGTGAAGGTGGATGGCACGATGCTGCTGGAGCCTAAGCCGGTGCAGCAACCGATCCCGATCTGGGTGGGTGGTGAGACCGGGCCGTCGCTGCGTCGCGCGGCTCGGATGGGCGACGCGTGGTATCCAATCGGTAGCAACCAGCATGCGTTGTACGACACGCTGCCGCGGTTCGCGGCGGGGATCGCGCGGTTGCGCAAGTTGACGGCGGAGGCGGGCAGGGCGGTTGACGCGGTTTCGGTGGCGTATCGGGTGAAGCGCTATGGCGCGACGGTGGGCGCGGTTGCGACGGATGGCGAGCGGCGGTTGTTCTCGGGTTCGGAAGCTGAGATCGTTGCGGATATGCGGGCGTTGCGGGATTTGGGGGTGGTGGCGGTGGATTTCGATTTCGAGATGGATGATGTGGGTGATTCGATGGCGGAGATGCGGCGGTTTCGCGGGGAGGTGTTGGCTAGGGTGTAGGGGCTGGTCGATTGGAATGGCGCTCACCTCCGCGTGCGGGAGGTCGCGGTGCGTAGCGACGCGGGTGAGGTTGTACCGCGTGCTCGACCCTCACCCTCGTCGCTTCGCGCCTCGACCTCTCCCGCGACGAGCGGGAGAGGTAAGCGAAGCAGGCTCTATCCCAGCAGTGCCTGCGCGCAGGCATCCAAAATCTCGTCGGTGTCCATGCCGTATTCCCGATATAGATCCGGAATGTCTCCGCCCTGGCCGAAATGATCCGGACCCAGCGGCACCACGCGCTGCCCGCGCACCGCGCCCAGCCACGAATGCGCCGCGGGGTGGCCGTCCAGCACCGTTACCAGCGCGGCGCCGGGCGCCAGCGGGGCCAGCACTTCCTCGATATGTGCTCGCACCGCACGCTTCCCCGCTCGTCGCGCCCGTAATGCCGCCGTCCAACCCGCGTGGAGGCGATCAGGGCTGGTGATCGCCAGCAGCCCGGCGCCTGGCTCTTCCGTCACCAGTTCGGCAAATGCCGTTTCCGCCTCCAACGCTACCGGGCCCTGATACGCTATGGCGATCCGCGCGCCGGCCGCCGGCGGCACCACCCAATGTGCCCCTGCGATTACCGCAGCCGGATCGATTACCCGATCCGGCTGCGGCAATTGGCGTGTCGACAGCCGTAGCCACACCGCCGACCCATCCGTTGCCTGCATGTGAACGAACGCATGCCGCAGCAGGATCGCCAGTTCGTCCACGTAAGCGGGCTCGAAGCTCGCCAAGCGGTCCGCAGCCATGCCGATCAGCGGCGTGTTGATCGATTGGTGCTGCCCGCCCTCGGGCGCCAGGGTCAGACCGGACGGCGTGGACACCAGCAGGAACCGGGCATCCTGGTAACAGGCATAGATCAGCGCATCCAGGCCGCGGTTGACGAACGGGTCATACACCGTGCCCACCGGCAGCAGCCGAGCTCCGGTCATCCCCGGCGTCAAACCTGCAGCTCCCAGGAGCAGAAAGAGGTTCTGCTCGGCAATGCCCAGCTCCACGTGCTGGCCCTTCGGCGACATCCCCCAACGCTGCGCGCTCGCCAGCTTCGCGTCGCGGAACACGTCGTTGCGGGTGTGGCGATCGAAAATGCCGCGCCGGTTCACCCATGGCCCCAGGCTGGTCGAGACCGTAACGTCCGGACTGGTGGTCATGATGTGCTCGGCCAACGCCTTCAGCTCGCCCTGGCCGCGGCCGATCTCGGCGAGCATGTCGCCGAACCCCTGCTGGGTCGAGGCCTTGCGCCCGGCCACCCGTGGCGCCGGCAGCGTCGGCGGTACCGGAACGACCGGCGCGCTGAGCGTGCGGCCCTCCGGCGTCAGCTTCCGCGCGAAGGGACATGCCTGCAGCAGCGCCGTCAGTTCCTCGGGTTTGCAGTCCAGCCCTTCGAACTGGTCCCATTCGTGCCCGGGGCGGATCTTCATTTCCCCGCGGAATGCCTGCAACTGCTCCTTCGACATCAGCCCGGCGTGGTTGTCCTTGTGCCCGGCGAAGGGCAGGCCCATGCCCTTGATCGTGTAGGCAATGAAACAGGTCGGCTGGTCGCCCTCGGCCGCCGCCGCACGGAACGTTTCGATCAACGTCTCGATGTCGTGGCCGCCCAGGTTGGTCATCAGCGCGCCGAGTTCGTCATCGGACAATGGATCGATGATCGCGCGCAACGCTTTCGACCGCCCCAGGTCGGCCAGCACCGCTTGCCGCCATGCCGCGCCGCCCTGGAAGGTCAGCGCCGAATAGAGCGAGTTCGGGCAATCATCGATCCAGCTGCGTAACGCCTCGCCGCCGTCGCGGGCGAACGCCGCCTCTAGCTTGCGGCCGTATTTGATGGTGACGACGTTCCAGCCCATGTCTTGGAACAGGCCCTCGATGCGACCGAACAGCCGGTCGGGCAGCACCGAATCCAGGCTTTGGCGGTTGTAGTCGATCACCCACCAGACATCGCGGACGTCGTGCTTCCAGCCCTCCAGCAGGGCCTCGTAGATATTGCCTTCGTCAAGCTCGGCGTCGCCGGCGATGGCGATGTGCCGGCCTGGCGGCAGCCCCTCACGCGACAGGCCGTGCAGCCGCGCGTAGTCGGCCATCAGCGCGGCGAACGTCGTCATCGCCACGCCCAGCCCGACCGATCCGGTGGAGAAATCAACTTCCGGGCCGTCCTTCACCCGGCTGGGATAGGGTTGCACGCCGCCCATCTGGCGCAGGCCTGCCATGTTGTCTATCGTTTGGCGGCCGAACAGATAGTTCACCGCGTGGAACACCGGCCCGGCGTGCGGCTTCACCGCGATGCGGTCCTGCGGGCGGGCGATCTCGAAATACAGCGCGGCCATAATGGAGATCACCGAGGCGCAGGACGCCTGATGGCCGCCCACCTTCAGACCGTCGCGGTTTGGCCGGATGTGATTGGCGTTGTGCACCATCCAGGCTGATAGCCACAGCAGTTTGCGCTCTAGCTGATGCAGCAGATGCGTGCGATGTCCGCTACTGGCGAGCGGCGTGCTTGCGGGCGGCTTGCTGGTGGGCGGCTTGGCGGTGATGACGCTGCTCGGCGCGTTCATAGCGGTTGGGACCTCCGGTGGCGGTCAGGTCATGCCTGGCAACGGCAGAGCATACCCCGTCGCCAGGGCATGCGCCCAGTCCGGTCGGCCAAGCTCCGTGGCGCGGGCGGCGGCGGCGCGGTGGTCGTATTCGACCGCGATCAACTCGGCGGTGATCATGTCGTTGGACCGGCGCACGACCGCGTAGCGCGCGTGCGGCGATCCGGCCTGCGACACGTGCGGGTCATCGGTTGGGTCCTGATACGCCGGGCAGCCGACGCTGCCGGGATTGAGCACCGTCGGCCCGTCCGGCAGCCGGATCAACCTGGGCTGGTGACTGTGTCCGCAGAGCACCAACGCCGGTGCGTCACCCAACCTCGCAGCGATTGCCTGCGGGGTGTCGGGAACCAGGTGGAACGCCGCGACACGTTCCAGCAGATAGCGGTTGTCGTCGGTGGGACTGCCGTGCACCGCGAGAATCCCCGGCAACGCCTGGACCGGTGGCAACGCGCGCAGCCAGTCCATGTGCCGATCCGCGAGCGCGGTGCGGGTGAAACGGTCGGTGGCGCCCAGGCGGTCCGTGGGAAACTCCGCTACCCAGCGATCATGGTTGCCGCGGACGGTGGGAAACCGGAGAGCCATCAGGCGATCGCAGGTCTCCGCCGGCCAGAGCGGGCCGGAGAGGCAGTCGCCCAGGTCGATCACCTGGGTGATGCGGCGGGCCGCGATGTCGGCGAGGACCGCGTCCAGTGCCGGCAGGTTGCCGTGGATGTCGGCGATGACTGCGAATGGCTGGTCCATTGGTGGGGGAAGGCTCCTGTGCGAAGGCGCGCTGCGAAGCTTGCTGGCGGTGGGTGGAGGTTGCGAACGCCGCGACTACCCGGCCAATAATGCGCGAAAGGCCTTGATCTCCGTCGCGACGAAATCCGCGAATGGCCGCACGCGGCGTGCGCTGCAGATCGCAGTGCATGAGCAGATAGAAGGGCGCAACAAGCCCGAGATCGTCCGTGACGCAAATGAGATCATCGTTTCTTTGGCAGGCCAGTAAAGCGGCGACGCTCGCTGCGGATTTCACTGCAAGCAATTGTTCAGGCCCGGTGCCGCAGCGGGCAACCACCGTTGCGTGCGGTGCCACCGATCGAAGCCATCTTTCGGCCGCGCCTTCCCTGCTTGCGGCGGAGTAATCTGGCGCAGGACGGGAGACTCGCGGCCGGGCGGCCGCGTTGCCCCGGTGGAGGCCGCGAGCCGCTGGTGGCCACAAACCACGATCTGTAGCCGGCGTTGCTGGCGTCTCCGCCGCTGACCGTTGCCATGCGTCACCGGTGCGGCCATGACGGCGAGGGCGGGGGTAGGGTCAAGGCGCGGCGCGCGCCAGCTTCCGTACCGCGGTCGAGGCATTGCGCTTCCCCTCGCCCGCGTAGGCCTCGTGGTACTCATCGATACGGGCCGGGTCGTAGAGATAGTTCACCATCAGCGTGGCGCTCTCCCGGGCACCCTTCTCCGAGGTGTCCGCCAGCAACGAGATCCGCTCGATCCGCGCCCCGTTCGCCAGATGGAAATGCGCCACCGGATCGCGGGCGCGCTTGCCGTTGGCTTCGTGCAGCAGGTAGCGCGCGCCCAACCGTTCCAGAACCGGACCAGCGGTCTTGTTCAGCCCCGGCTCGCGCCACCAGCCACGCTTGGCCATGATCGCCGCCAGCGCCTGCCTGGCGTTCTCCGCCGGCATCGCGGAGACCAGGCTGGCGCTCTCCTCATCGGTCAGCAGGCCGAGTTGCTGACCAGCGGACGCACCATCGGCGAGCAGCGGATCGAGCCAGGTGCGAAACCCCGGGATGGGCGACAGCGTGGCGAAGCTGCGCAGGCTGCGCAGTTCCGCCGCCAGCAGTTCGACCACCCGCTTGATCAGGAAGTTGCCGAAGCTGATGCCGGCAAGGCCCTTCTGGCAGTTGCTGATCGAATAGAAGATCGCGGTGTCGGCGCTGCGCGGATCCTGCACCGGGGCTTTCTCGTCCAGCAACCGCTGCACCGATCCGGCGAGGCCCTGGACCAGCGCGACCTCGACGAAGATCAGCGGCTCGCCTGGCATGCGCGGGTGGAAGAAGGCGTAGCAGCGGCGGTCGGAATCCAATCGGTTCTTCAGGTCGCGCCAGCTTCGGATGGCGTGCACGGCTTCGTAGTCGACCAGTTTCTCCAGCAGCGCTGCCGGGCTGGACCAATCGATGCGGCGCAGCTCCAGGAAGCCGACATCGAACCAGGCGGCCAGCAGTCCGCGCAGATCGGATTCCAGTGCCGCCAGCCGTTTGTCGTCGCGGCGCGAGTTCAGCAGCAGAGCGCGCAAATCGACCAGGAACTTGCAGCCGTCCGGGATGGTGGTGAACTGGGTCAGCAGCCGCAGCCGCGGCGGCTCCAACGCGCGGCGCAGTTCGGCGGTGGCGATGGCGCGTGCCGCCGGGTCTGCGGCAGTGCGCACCGCGGAATAGGCGGCGTCGACCGTTTCTGGATCGGAATCGAACGCCGCGAGCGTGCGCAGGAATTCGCGCCTGCCCGCGTCGTTGAGCGACTCGTAGGTCTCCGCGAGCTTGGCCGCGCGGTTGCGCGCGCTGACCTCGCCGCCGCGCCCGTTCAGGCAGGCACGGATCTGCGCCTCGATACTGTCATCGGTTTCGCCGGCGACGCTGGCCGCCATCTCCCGCCAGACCAGGCCGATGCGGCGAAGGGCACGGTCAAACAGCCCGGGCGTGGCAGGTCGGGCGGCCGAGGCGGGTCGGGCGGGCGAGGCGGGCACAGCGAGCGGCACGTCGTTCATTTGGGTCTCCGACCAATCAGTGACTCTCGGCCCAAGTCGGCATTTGCCAGCGTATCGGCAAGGGTGGGCGCAAGCGCTGGGAGCAGGTCTTCCACAATCATTGTCGGTCCGGCACGCAGCGCGGCGCGCCCGTGCAGGAAGGCGCCGGCGCAGGCCGCCTGCCAATCCGGCATGCCCTGCGCGAGCAACCCGGCGATCAGCCCAGCCAGCACGTCGCCCGCTCCCGCGGTGGCAAGCCAAGGCGGTGCCGAGGCGTTGATCGCCGCACGTCCGTCCGGCGCGGCGATGATCGTGTCGGGTCCCTTGAGCAGCACCACCGCGCCGGTACGCGCGGCGGCTGCCCGTGCGGCGGCAACACGGTCAACGCCCGGATCGCCGAACACGCGGCTGAACTCGCCGGCATGTGGCGTCAGTACCGCGGCGCCTCGCAGGGCGTCGGGTGCGTCGGCGAACGCGGTGAGCGCATCGGCGTCTGCCACCACGCGACGTTTGGTTTCCAGCAGGCGCGGCAGCGTCGCGCGTGCGGCCTGCGGTCCCAGGCCGGGACCGCACACCCAGACATTCCGCCGTGTGTCGGCGAGCAGCGTCTCCAACGGGGCCTCGCTCACCAGCAGGCCGGGCGGTCCTGCGCGGTACACGTCGCCACGCTCGGTGGCGGCGATGCTGACCAGGCCGGCGCCCGCATGACGCGCCGCCTCGGCCGCCAGTCGTGCGGCGCCAGTCATCACCGAGCCGCCAATCACCGTGACATGGCCACGGCTGTATTTGTGGCCATCGTTGCGCGGGCGCGGCAGGGACCACAGCTCCGGCAGGTTGGCAAAGCAGCGTGGCCGCACCTGATCCAGCACCGCGGCAGGCAGGGCGATATCCGCCAGCTCAAGCGCGCCGCACCGGTCGCGGCCAGGCAGCAGCAGGTGCCCGGGCTTCAGGCGGAAGAACGTCACGGTCAGCGAGGCATTCGGTGCGTAGCCGCGGACCGCGCCGGTTGCGCCATCGACGCCGCTTGGCACATCCACCGCGACCATGCGCCGCGCCGCGCGCAACGTGTCGGCCACCAGGCCGTCGACGTCGCGCGCCAAGCCGGCGCCGAACACCGCGTCGATCACCAGTTCGGCCCGCTCCGCTTCCGCCGGGGTGAAGGGCGTCATCGGCCCGCGCCACCGCAGCGCTGCCCCGGCGGCACCCGAGCCAGCGCGGGGCGGGGCCAGCGCTGCCACCGCGACCGGCCAACCGTCCTGTGCCAGCAGCTGCGCCGCGACGTACCCGTCGCCACCGTTGTTGCCTGGGCCCGCCAGTACCAGCGTCCGGCACGGCCGGAAGCGTGCCCGCACCGCCCGCGCCACGGCGCGACCGGCGTGCGCCATCAGCGTCGGCCCCGGCATTCCCAGGCCTGGCGACAGCGCATCGGCCCGGCCCATCTCGGTCGGGTCAAGCAGCTCCGCGCGGCCGGCCAGCCGACGCATCAGGTCGCCGTCGAAGATCATCGGAGGGAGAGTGCCATTCCGCGGGCGTCCCCGCCATCGCCGCGATGCCATCGCGCCGGCGTCGGTGCAGCCCATCGGACGAGACTGTTACACATTATCTGGCGTTTGGTGTCGCCACTGCCTAGCACCGCGACGGCTGATCTGGTCTGTTGCGCGATCCGGGATCTGGAGTCGCCTGGCATGGCGCTGGTGATAACGGTGGCGCAACAGAAAGGCGGCACCGGCAAGACGACCATCGCGGCCAACATCGCCGCCACCCTCGCACCCGTGCAGCGCGTCGCGCTACTCGACATCGATCCACAACGAACGCTCACAAGGTGGCACGCGCTGAGGATGGCCCGCTCCACGCCGGCGCCGGCGCTCGGCTTTTCCGAGGTCGCAGGCTGGCGCCTGGCCGCGGAACTGGATCGGTTGCGACAGAGCCATGACCTGGTGGTGATCGACAGTCCGCCACAGGTCGATACCGACGCGAAGCTGGCAGTCCGCGGTGCCGATATCGTTCTGGTGCCGGTGCAGCCAAGTCCGCCCGATGTGTGGGCGGCGGAGGCCATGCTGAAGCTCGCCGCCGACCAGGGCCGGACCGCGCGGCTGGTGCTCAATCGCGTGCCCGCGGCATCGCGGCTGCGCGACACGGTGCGCGCAGACATCACCGCACGCGGCCTGCCGGCGCTGCGCAGCGAGCTTGGCAATCGTACCGGCTTCGCGCTCGCCTTTGCCGAGGGACTGGGCGTCATCGAGGCCGAGCCGCGTTCCCCGGCTGCTGACGAAATGCGAGCGCTGATCGCGGAATTGCAGGACATCGAGGCATAATGGATTCGATCAGCATCTGGCGGCTGATGCACGTGTTGCATGTGCTCGGCGCGGTCGTGTGGGTCGGCGGCATGTTCTTTGCCATCCTGATCGTGCGCCCCGCGCTGGTGGATCTGGAACCATCGCGCCGCGTCGACATTTACCGCGGGACGTACGGCCGCTTCTTCAAGATGATCTGGATCGTCATGCCGGGAATGCTGCTGACCGGCTATGTCATGCTGTTCACGAAATATGGCGGTTTTGCTGACGCGGGCTGGAACATTCATCTGATGCATATGCTCGGGCTCGCGATGGCGGCTATCTTCGTCGCCGTCTGGTTCGGGCCGTACAGGCGGTTTCAACAGGGGCAGGGCCGCGCGATCGATATCATCCGTCAGTTGATCATTGCCAATCTGGCGTTGGGACTGGCAACGGTCGTGATTGCCGCGCTCGGATGAGTAGTACAACGCTTCCAAGGAACGGCTCCTGTCACGATGTATCCGAGACCGGCCCGCCGACCGATTGACGGAACCCGATGATAGGAGCGGCTTCATCGGTCCGCTGCACCAGCGAGTGCCGGCCGCAGCCCACGGCACGACGCCGTCCCACCCGTGCATCCAACCCCACCCGTGCATCCAACATAGGGCGGAAAAGCCTTGCCCCCGGACCCTTGATCCGGGGGGCAGCGCCTTCCGCCGCCGTCCAACCGGGCCGCACACTGTTGCCTGCACCATGCCCTCGGGCACCTGACCCGAGGGTCGTTGCGCATTTCGCGAAAACCCGTCCGCCGCCACCTCCGCCCTCGCCGCACTGCCGCGTTTACCTCTCCCGTTTGCGGGCTTGGGCCGCGAAGAGCGGACCAAGGCATGCCCCCGGACGCTTGATCCGGGGGTCGGATCGCGCAGCGACCCGGGTGAGGGTGTGCCGCCCCAAAGACCTAACCCGGTCGTGGCCGAGACCAGCTGAGTGCCAGACTGTCGCATCGTGCGCACCCTCTCGCACCCGCCCCGAGGGTCGTTGCGCGTTTTCGCGAAAACCACGCCTACCGCCGCCGCCCTCACCACCATGGCGGCCGCAGCATGCTCCTGTAAGGCATACTGTTGCATGGGGAATGCCCTCGGGCACTCGACCGAGGGTCGTTGCGCGTTTCGCAAAAAAACGCCCACCGCCTCCGCCCTCACCGCCATGGCCGACCCCGAGCCGGCCGTCCGCCCCCGCCAAGATGCCACCGCGATCCATCCCGACCGCCGGGACACAGCCCCTGGCAGACCCTCGCAGGGTTGTTGCGCGTTTCGCAAAAAAACGCCCACCGCCTCCGCCCTCACCACCATGGCCGACCCCGAGCCGGCCATCCGCCCCCGTCGATGCCACCGCGACCCATCCCGACCGCCGGGACGCAGCCCCGAGGCAGACCCTCGCAGGGTCGTTGCGCGTTTCGCGAAAATACGCCCACCGCCTCCACCCCGCACCATGGCCGACCCCGAGCCGGCCATCCGACCCCGCCGATGCCACCACGACCCATCCCGACCGCCGGGACGCAGCCCCTGGCGGACCCTCGCAGGGTCGTTGCGCGTTTCGCGAAAAAACGCCCACCGCCTCCGCCCGCACCGCCATGGCCGACCCCGAGCCGCCCATCCGGTCCCGTCGATGCCACCGCGACCCCTCCCGTCCGCCGGGACGCAGCTCCGCGCAGGCTCTCGCAGGGTCGTTGCGCGTTTCGCGAAAAAACGCCCACCGCCTCCGCCCGCACCGCCATGGCCGACCCCGAGCCGGCCATCCGACCCCGCCGACGCCACCACGACCCATCCCGACCGCCGGGACGCAGCCCCTGGCGGACCCTCGCAGGGTCGTTGCGCGTTTCGCGAAAAAACGCCCACCGCCTCCGCCCTCACCACCATGGCCGACCCCGAGCTGGCGATCCGCCCCGCCGATGCCACTGCGACCCATCCCGACCGCCGGGATGCAGCCGCTGGCTGGCTCGCGCAGGGTCGTTGCGCATTTTCGCGAAAACCGCGCCCGCCGCCAAAAACCCGCCGCACCCATCATGGCCCGCCCCCCAAGCCGGCCACCCGCCGCCGCGGCACCGGGCCGCGGAGGACGCGGAAAGCCGCCAGCGACAGCCCCCCGCGCGAAGCGCCATGCTGCCCTTCCATGCGCTGACAGCGAGCAGCAAGAATCGGAACCGCAAACAACGCAAACGGAATGCGCCGCAACGCCGCCGGGTCGGCACCAGCCCACGTTCCGCTCGGGTCATCGGCGTTCATCCGTGGCAAGAATCCTTGCCTGCCTTGGCAAGCCACCGCACCGCCGCCAACAGCGCTTCGCACGGCCCGCGCCCAGTTGCCAAGGAGCCCACCCCGCGCGGCCAGACATCTAACCCCCGCCCTCACTCCTCCCCGGCCGCTGCCGCAGCGCGGGACGCCGGCGTCAGCATCTCCAACGGCGCCACCGGCCCGGTATACGTATACCCAAAGAACTCCCGCCGCTCCGGCTTGGTCATGTTCTCCCACCCCGGGTACTTCCGCGCCGCCCGCTCATCGGGCACCCAGGTCAGCGCATAATCACCCTCTTTGTACTTGTAGATCCGCCGCGGCCCCGGCTTCACAGGCAATGCAGGCTCACCCGCCGCCTCGCGCCGCAGCCGCTCGATCTCCTCGTTCATCTCCGCGTCGTCGATCTCATCGATCCAGCGGATGATCTCCGCCGGCTCCTCCACCGCCGCCTTGCCCCCGCGCGCCGCCTCGGCCGGCCGCGCCGGAGCCTGCTGCATCACCGCCGCCAGCACCACCGCCGCGTCGCCCCAGTCGCGCGCCGGCGCCGCCGGCTGCAACCGAAGCTGCTTCAACGACCGCATCGCCCCGGCCATCACGCGCAGCAGCGCGGCGGCGCTGGCCCGCTGGCGCAGCGCCTGCACCGCCGAGGCGTCCGGGTCGAACGCCAGCCGGCAGGCGTCGACCGCGCCTGCCTGGGTGGCGATCACCGTCACCGCCAGCATCGTCTGCAGCGCATCGCGCGGATCGAGCGCCTCGAGCCTGTCGAGGCTGGCCTGCACCACCTCCTGCCAGGCGGTCTCGGGCGCATCGGCCGGCGGGCGGGGCAGCGTCAGCACCATGCCGCGCAAGTCCTGCGGCGGGATGACGTAGGGCGGCCTGGCCGGTGCGGCGGCGGCGGCGTTGTCAGTGGACACGGGCGCGGTCTCCTGGGGTTGAAAGTCTAACCGGCTCGCGTAGCATGTGTAGGAAAATAAGTCCAGTATTATATCTAACATCGTAGGGTGATTGTGTTCGGCGCGATGCGTCAGCCTGGCTGCCGCCAACACAAATCTTGCGGCATCAGTCAAGTGGTCCAGTACCCCAGCACGATGATCCGACCGATTGAGCCGCTCCGGGCAGCGGCTCGGGGTAGCGGCAATAGTGTTGGTCCGCGATCCCCGATGCAAACCCTGTGGCGGCGCGAAGCAAGCAAGAATTTTAGCGCAGATGAAGAAGACGATGCACGCAAGACACACAGCGCGGCCCATTGGCCGCAACCAAAACAGGCCCGACGTATAGCGCCGCCATCGATCTGTCGCCGATTCAAGTGGCCGAACCGATGAACCTGTCGCGTTTTCGGCAAGGTGTTGGTGCGAAGCAAGCAAGGAATTTTTAGCCGCCGATGAACGCCGATGAACGCCGATGACACCGTGTCTCACACGCGGGGGGCGCGCCAGGACCATCTGACGGGGCCGATCATCGGCGGTGCCATGACGGTCTCCAATGCTCTTGGAGCTGGATTTCTCGAGAAGGTGTCTGCCTGCTGCGCAACTTCGGCAACCCGCGCTTGGAGATCAAGCGCATCCCCGGCCTCCGCCCGGCAGGCGGTGCCGTGCACTGCCCCCCTGGAGTGAGACACGGGAATTAGACACACTGTTTAGGAAGGAGAACGAGTGTGTCAAGGAAGCAGCGGCGAAGCTTTACGCGAGCCTTCAAGCTGTCAGCGCTGGCGCGAATGGCGGCGACCGAGAACATCAGGGCTCTTGCCCGAGAGCTAGGGATCGAGCGGAAGCTGCTGTACTGCTGGCGCGACCAGCATGCGGGCGGTGGCGCCGCGGCGCTGCGCCGGGCGGGCCGACCCAGCGCGGCCGAGTTGGCCGCGGACGAGG
Organism: uncultured Alphaproteobacteria bacterium; assembly: GCA_963826975.1. GTDB lineage: Bacteria > Pseudomonadota > Alphaproteobacteria > Acetobacterales > Acetobacteraceae > Palsa-883. The sequence goes on from CAWGZJ010000008.1 coordinate 178,443, forward strand.
CGGAGGTACCGGCCGCGGCATCCATGCCCGATGCGTCGCGCCAGATTGCGGCGCTGGAGCGGAAGATCGGCCAGCAGCAACTGGACCTGGATTTTTTTCGCGCAGCCTTGCGGCATGTCAGGGAGCGACGCCGGTCGAACGGTGCGCCTGGCGCGACGGCATCTACGCGGCGACCCACGCGATGATGCAGCTGCAAGGCCCGATGGGGATCGAGCGGATGTGCCAGCTGGGCAGGGTTAGCCGTGCCGGATATTATCGGCACTGGCAAACCTCCGCGCCGCGTCAGGAAGAGACGGCGCTGCGTGACGAGATCCAGCGCCTGGCACTGGCCAATCGGCATTACGGCTACCGGCGGATCACCGTGTTGTTGAAGCGCTCTGGCTGGGCGGTGAACCACAAACGCGTCGAGCGGATCAGGCGGGAAGACAATCTGCTGTGCGTGGTGAAGCGGGCGTTCGTGCCGGCGACGACCTGTTCACGCCATCGCTTCCGCGTGTATCCGAACCTGGCTCGGCGTCTGCAGCCGATGGCGATGAACCAGTTGTGGGTTGCCGACATCACCTATGTCCGGTTGTCAGAGGAATTCGTCTACCTGGCGGTGGTGCTGGACGCCTTCAGCCGCAGAGTGATCGGCTGGAGCATGGCATCGCATCTGCAGGCGAGCCTGGCCTTGGCGGCCTTGGATATGGCACTGCAGGCGCGCGATGTTGTTCCGGGTGAACTGGTGCATCATTCCGATCGCGGTATCCAATACGCCTGCGGCGACTACGTCGAGCGCCTGGAAGGAGCCGGCATTCAACCCTCCATGAGCCGGGTTGGCTGCCCATGGGACAACGCGATGGCCGAGAGCTTCATGCGGACCCTGAAGAAGGAAGAGGTGGACGGGCGCGGCTATCGCGACCTTGAGGAAGCGGAGACTTCGATCGGCCAGTTCATCGAGGAGGTCTACAACCGCCAACGGCTGCATTCCGCGTTGGCCTATCTGGCGCCGGCTGTGTTCGAGGCAAACCCATCTCCGGTGCTGCGGCTGGCGCATGCGCCAGCCGCAGCACCGGAGGCAACCACGACCTGTGTCTAATTCCGTGTCTCACACGCGGGGGGCGCGCCAATCAGTCACCGCGGCATCGGCGTTCATCGGCGTTCATCGGCGGCAGAATTATCTTTGCTGCGCCGCGCACGATTGTGGCCAGTAGGCCGGAAGAACAAGCTTACTCAATATGTTATTGTCGTGTCAGTGGAAATTCTTCGCGCGGTGCGGTGATTCGTGGGGTTAGCGGTACAGAGTTACACGGAGTTGGCACAGAGTCTCACAGAGAAGGCAGGCAATGGCGCTTCGCGCAGCGGTTTTTGCTTCCTTCGCGCGCAGCGCAATCAATTTCTTCTCCGTGAAACTCTGTGGAAACTCCGTGCAACTCTGTGTGCACTTGATGACTTGCTTGTTTCGCATCAGCGCACCCGGAATGAAATGATGCACTCCGTCGACGGTACCACCTCGCAGAGCACATTGTGGGGCCTGGCCTTGTCGCTGGTGGTAGAATGCCGCGACAATCACCGCCGAAACCAGCCTAACCCGCGACATCGCGGAAGGCCGGTCCGGCGATCGAAGGAACACGGCCCATGCGCGTCAGCGAAACAAACTGGATGCAGGTGGAAGAATACCTCCGCCACGACGACCGCTGCGTGGTGCCGCTCGGCAGCACCGAGCAGCACGCCTACCTGAGCCTGTCGGTGGACAGCATCCTGTCCGAACGCGTCGCCGCCGAGGCCGCCGCGCCGCTCGGCGTACCGGTGTTCCCGGTGCTGGCCTACGGCATCACACCCTATTTCAAGGCCTATCCGGGCACGCTCACGTTGCGGGTGGAGACCTACCTGGCCGTCGTGCGCGACCTGCTGGACGGCCTGGCGCACTCGGGGTTCAAGCGCATCCTGCTGTGCAACGGCCATGGCGGCAACGCACCGGCCGCCGGTCTCGCCATCGAATGGATCTCCCAGCACCCTGGCTGCCGCGTGCGATTCCACAACTGGTGGAACGCGCCGCGCACCTCGGCCAAGGCGACGGAGATCGACAAGGTTGGCTCGCACGCCTCCTGGTCGGAAAACTTCCCATGGACGCGGCTCGGCAACGTCGCCTCTCCGCCCGGCGGCAAGCCGCTGATCAACCACGACACCCTGCGCCTGCTGCCGCCCGCCGAGGTCCGTCGGGTGCTGGGCGACGGCAATTTCGGCGGTCTCTACCAGCACCCCGACGAGGATATGCTGGCGATATGGAACGTCGCGGTTGCCGAGACGCGCGAGTTGATCGAAGGGCCGTGGGCATGAGCGACAAATTGCTGATCTGGGGCGCCGGCGCGATAGGCGGCACCATCGGCGCGCACCTGGCGCGCGCCGGGCACGACGTGCTGCTGGTCGATACGGAGACGGAACACGTGGCGGCGATGCGTGCGCGCGGCCTGACGATCGAGGGCCCGGTCGCCAACTTCACCCAGCAAGTCAGCGCCGGCATGCCGGACGACCTGACCGGCCGGTTCAACCGCATCCTGCTCTGCGTCAAGGCGCACCACACCGAAGCAGCCGCGCGCCAGCTTGCGCCGCACCTGGCGCGGGGCGGCTACGTCGCCTCGTTCCAGAACGGCCTCAATGAATTCGTCATTGGCAACGTGGTCGGCCTGCCGAACGTGGTCGGCGCCTTCATCAACTTCGGCGCCGACTATCTGGAGCCCGGCCGCATCCTGTTCGGCGGCCGCGGCGCCTGCGTTCTCGGTGAACTGGATGGCGCCATCACGCAACGTCTGGCGGCGCTGCACGCGGTGCTGACCGCGTTCGAGCCTGATGCGATCACGACCGACAACATCCTCGGCTATCTATGGGGCAAGCTCGGCTACGGGGCGTTGCTCTTCGCAACCGCGCTGACCGACGACTTCGATCGCCGACGTGCTCGCCGACGCCGACAGCCGCGTCGTGCTGACGCGCGTCGCGCGCGAGGTGATGCAGGTGGCGGCTGCCAAGCGCATCGCGCCGCAGGGATTCAACGGCTTCGACCCCGCCGCATTCGCGCCCGGCAGCAGTGCCGCATCGGTCGCCGCCGCGATGGATGTGATGGTCGCGTTCAACCGCAGATCCGCCAAATCGCACAGCGGCATCTGGCGCGATCTGGCGATCCGAAAGCGTCGCACCGAGGTCGATGCCCAGCTCGGCCCGGTGGTGGCGGAAGGCGACGCGCTCGGGGTGCCGACGCCATGCAATGCGCGGCTGATCGCGATGATCCATGAGATCGAGGATGGCGCGCGAAGGTTAGATCGCGCCAATATTGTTGAACTGGCGGAGGTACGTTGATGGACATTCGTTTCCCCGGGCGCACCGTGCTGGTCACCGGCGCCGGCCATGGCATCGGCCGCGGCATCGCTCACGCCTTCGCCGGCCTCGGTGCCCGCACGATCGCCGCCGATCTCAACGCCGCCGGCCTCGCCGAGACCAGCACCAGCGCACCCAAACCCCTGGAAACCCTGACGTTCGACGTTGCCGACCGCGCCGCGGTGCAGGCGGCGGCCGGGTCGATCGGCACGGTGGACATTCTGGTGCACAGCGCCGGCGGCGTGCGCGGGCAGGTCGGGCGCCCCGTCGAGGACATACCCGAGCCGGATTGGCACGCCATTCTGGCAGCCAACCTGACCGGCGCGTTCCTGGTGGCGCAGGCCGTGATCCCCGCGATGAAGGCGGCCGGACGCGGCCGGATCGTAACCATTTCGTCCGGCGCCGGCATCGGCGTCAGCCTGACGGGCATCCAGGCCTACGCCGCCGCCAAGGCGGGCGAGATCGGGCTGACCCGCCAGCTTGCGCACGAACTCGGCCCGTTCGGCATCACGGTCAACAGCGTCGCCCCCGGGTTCGTGCGGTCCAACCCGTCGAGCGAGCGGCAATGGGAGGCCTACGGACCGGACGGGCAGCAGCGTCTGGTGGAGACGATCGCACTGCGCCGGCTCGGCACGGTGGCGGACATCACGCACGCGGTGCTGTTCCTGGCCAGCGAGTTCGCCGGGTGGGTCAGCGGCCAGACGCTGTCCGTCAATGGCGGGAAGTGAACGCGGCCGGCGGGCCCACCATCCCCGCGCACATACTGCCCGAGGTCGGGCAAGCTCGCTGTCCCGGGCTCAGGCGGGCATCTTCGCGAAGACCCGACCTCCGGCCGCCCGCACCGCGTTGGCGTGGATCTGCTGCTGCATTGCGTCGGTGATAGGCAGAAATCTCGCCAAGGCGAGCATCAGCGCAGCCGTCGAAAAAGGCTTGACGAGAAACATTGTCGCACCAGCACGGGATGCGGCGGCCTGGACGCGTTCCCCATCGTCAGCGGTCAGCATGACGATCGGCGTGCCGTCGTAGCCGGGCAGTCGGCGGATTTGCGCGCAGGCTTGGAAACCATCCAGTTGGGGCATGTTGATATCGAGTATGATCAGCGAGGCGTCCATCCGCGAAGCGAGGGTCACGGCCTGCAGACCGTCGGTCGCCAAATGCACATCCTGTTCGACGCCTTCCAGCATTACCTGCAATACATTGAGAATAAATGGATCGTCATCGGCGACAATGACGCAAGTGGATTTGCGTGAAGTCTCCAAAATATGCTCCCGTTCCGACGTTGCGCGCGGCGACCAATGCGCCACCGCATCCTCCGGTTGAGGTACTAACGAACGCTTACGAAACCGGGGCCGGTCTCAATCGTCGAACAGATTCTCGCGTAATGTCATGCCCTTGTACTCGGTGCGGAACCGCCCGCGGCGTTGCAGCTCCGGCACCAGAAGTTCGACGATCGCGGCGAGATCACCGGGCATCGACACCACGTGGCCGAGCATGAAGCCGCCACGACTGCCGGTCGCCTCGAACGCCTCTTCCATGTGGTCCGCCACCTGCGCCGCCGTGCCGGCCACAGTGCGCTCGTACCCGGTGGCGAATCGCATGCCGTGCTCGAAGAATTCTTTCCGCGTGATCTCCGCATCAGCACCGAGATTGACGACCAGCTCGCGCACGAAGCCCACCGGCGAGGCCTGGCTGGCGACGATCTCCTTGTGCAGATCGCCAAGGGTAAATCGTTCCGGCAGCGTCGAGAAATCGTAGCCGCTGTTGTGCGACAGGTAGACCCCGGCACCCTCCGGCGGGATCGCGGTCAGCAGGCGGTTGCGTTGGGCGAGCGCCTCGCGCTCGGTCTCGGCCACGACGGTGGGTTGCTGCCAGACGATGCCCATGCTCTGCGGGTCGTGGCCCAGCGCGGCGACCGCCTCGTCAAGCGCCTTGCGCTGGGCAATCTGCAGCTTCAGCGGCATATCGGCGCCGAACGCCATGTCGGCGACATACGCGCAGGCGCGGATGCCGCGCGCCGAGCCGCCCGCCTGCAGCAGCAGCGGCCGCCCCTGCGGCGAGGGCGGCGTGTTCAGCGGCCCGCTGACCTTGAAGAATTTTCCGCGATGCTCGACGTCGTGCACCTTGGCCGGGTCGCCCACCCGGCCGCTGGCATGGTCCCACAGCATCGCGTCCGGCTCGACGCTGTCCCACAGCGTGCGGCAGACATCGATGAACTCCTCCATCCGGGCGTAGCGCTCGTCGTGGTCGGGCAGCTCGTCATAGCCGTAGTTGGCGAAATCCGACCGCCGCGTCGAGGTGATGACGTTGAACGCGATGCGCCCTCCGGTGACGTGATCCAGCGAGTTGAACAGCCGCGCCAGGTAGTACGGATGCATGAACGTGGTGGAGTAGGTGACGCCGAACCCGAGATGCCTGGTCACCCGCGCCATCGCCACCGACAGCGGTGCCAGGTCCTGGCGCGGCCAGGAAACGCCCCAGCGCACCGCCGCGTCGCGCGAGCCCTGCCAGGTGCTGGGCACGCCGGTACCGTCGCCGGAGAACAGCATGTCGAACTTGCCGCGTTCGGCGATGCGCGCCATTTCCTCGAACATCGCGACGTCAGGGTAGGTCATGCCCGGCCAGGCGCCCGGCATCCGCCAGCGGCCGTCCATGTGGATGTAGGAAAAGTCGAAGGCGAGGTGCATCCGCTTCTTCATGCGGTGGTCTCCGTTGGGCGTTTTACTGCCGAACGGCAAGCAATATCGGGGCCGCGCGGGTGCCCGGGGGACAAAGGTAACGCCGGGTGATGCCGGCGCCGGACCAGGTCACGGTAGGCAGTATGTCACATTGGGCGGACAATGCCGTGTGATGCCGCCCGGCTGAGCCGCATTGTGCTGGACCCGCTTGTCGAGCTGATCGACTGTGTTGGTCTCGCGCCGCGGCGTCTCCTGTGATCCCGCAACGCCAGCCGATCCGCGTCGCTCCCTTGCGACAATTCGACAGCCTGTCCAAGCTCTGGCCGGCTTATCAAGCAAATTGGGGAATGTCGGATGAGGAAGCTGCGTCGCATTGCCGTCCTGGCGTCGGTTCTGGCGCTAGGCCTGTGCGGCTTCGCCGGCGCCGCGCGCGCCAACTCGACATTGCAAACCGTCCTTAAGCGCGGCGAGTTCCTCGCCGGCATCACCGCCAACTCACCGCCGAGCGCCTACCTCGACGCGCAGGGCCGCCAGGTCGGCTACTGCGCCGATGTCGCACGCTACCTGGCCCGCCGGCTGGGCGTGAAGCTGACCTTCGTGCCGGTCACCGCGGCCTCGCGCATTCCGCTGCTGACAACCGGGCGCATTGATGCGGAAGTTGCCGTCACCACGCCGCAGAAGGTGCGCAACGAGGTAGTGGATTTCACCTACAGCTACATCTGGGACAACGGCGTGCTGCTGGTGCGCGCCGGGTCCAGCGTCAAGCCCGAGGATTATCAGAACGCCAGCAAGACGATCGGCGCCGTTCAAGGCGACGGCTTCATCGACCGATGGAAACAGGTCTCGCCGGCGGCAAAATTCCAGTTGTTCCACGAGGCGTCCGATGTCGCCGGCGCGCTACGCAAGGGCGATGTCGATGCCGCGATCGTCAACCAGAACGCCGCGGTGCTGTTTGTCCGCGCCGGAGGGATGGCGATGACCCCGCCGTGGACCAACTCGCCCGACGCCATCATGGTGCGGCAGGACAATTCGAAGTGGCGCAATTGGCTGGACTGGGCGTTGCAGCGCATGTGGGTCGAGGGCACGCTGCAGAAGCTCTACGTCAAATGGTTCGCCGTCGAGCCGAGTTTTTCACTTGGCGATTACGGCCAGATCCAGCCGCGCGTAATGGAAATCGGCAAGACCGACGATCCGTGGAACAAGCTGCCGGACGGATTTCTCGACACGTTGCTGGGTCCGGAATCGTGGAAACTCGATTGAGGCCCTGGAAGCTCGTTTGATCCACCGAGCGCGCGCGATGGCTTGGTAACGCATGGATTGGGCAATTCTCTGGGAGTACCGCGCGGCGCTGGCCGGCGGGCTCGCGATCACACTGGCGGTCTCGGCGCTGGCGATCGTTGGCGCAACAATTGTCGGCGTGCTGGTGGGCTGCCTGCGCGGCAGTGGCGTCTACCTCCTGCAACGAATGACCGCGACCTACACCGAGTTGCTGCGCAACCTGCCACTGATCGTCAAGCTGTTCTTCCTGTATTTCGTGATCGGCCTGCCGGCGTTGCCGGCGGCGCTCGCCGCGCTGGTGCTGCATCAGAGCGCCTACATCGCCGACGTGACCGAAGCCGGCCTGCGCTCGGTCGGGCGCGGTCAGCTCGATGCCGGCTTGTCGCTTGGGCTGAAGCGTTGGCGGGTGTACCGCCGCATTATCTTGCCGCAGACCGTGCGTGTCATGCTGCCGCCGATGACCTCGCAGTACGTGTCGGTGGTCAAGAATACGTCGGTGGTGGCGCTGATCGGCGTCGCCGACCTGACGTTCCAGACGCAGCAGATCAATGTCGAGACGTTCCGCGGCTTCGAGGCAGCAACCGCGGCGACGCTGCTCTACATGCTGGTGGCGGGCGCGGTGATCGCCGGCATGACCCGGCTACAGCGCCGGCAGACGATGATGCGGTGACCGGGGCGGTGACAGGAACGACGACTGGCGCAGCGACCCCGCAGGTCTGGATCTGGCGTGTTCTGGTGACGGCGTCGCTGCTCCTGTCCGCGTGGCTGGTGACGACGCTCGACTGGACGCGCGTCGTGCCGTCGGGGCAATTCCTGTTGCTGGCGCTCGGCCGAAGCTGGTGGCTGGCGACTATTGCCATGGCGATCGGGATCACGGCCGCCGTCCCCCTGGCGCTGCTGCGCGTCTATGGCCCGCGCTGGCCGCGACGCGGCGCGACCGTGCTGATCGAGGCAGTGCGCGCCACGCCTGAGCTGATGATCATTTTCTGGGTCTACTTCACCCTGCCAGTGATCACCGGCAGCCAAGTCAGCGCTTGGAACGCGGCTCTGGGTTCGCTGTCGGTCATTGCCGCGGCCTATCTCGCCGAGGTCGTGCGCGCCGGCCTGTATTCGGTGCCGATGGAGCAGCGCGAGGCCGCCAGGGCCTTGGGCTTGAAACCGGTCGCCGTATACCGTCTTATCGTGCTGCCGCAGGCGCTGCGCAACATGCTGCCAGCGTTGATCGCGCAACTGGTGTCTCTGTTCAAGACCACATCGCTGGTCTACGCGATCGGCGTGATGGATTTCTTCCGCGCGGTCAGTGTAACGAACAACGCGGTCTATGCGCCCTATCCGCTCTATATCGTGCTCGCCGCTGGGTACTTCGTAAGTTGCTGGACCATCACGCAGGTGGTCCGACGCTTCGATCCCGCCTATCAATTGCTGGATTAGCAGTTTGCGAGCTGCCGCCGGTAGGTTCCCAACGTAGGGTGGAAAAGCGCAGCGTCTTCCGCCACTCTGCACCACCCGCTCGCTGCCGGGCTTGATGCACGACGAGACGCAGCACTCCGCTCCGCCCCACGCGGCCCTCACGCAGGGCCGGCTTTTCGCTCCAACCGTCGATCATCCAACGGAGTCCCCAAATGTCCGATGAACTGATCTTCTACACCAACCCGGCATCGCGTGGCCGGATCGTGCGTTGGATGCTCGAAGAGATCGGCCAGCCTTACCGCACCGAGGTGCTCGACTACGGCACCACCATGAAGGCGCCCGCCTATCTTGCGATCAATCCGATGGGGAAGGTGCCTGCCATCCGGCACGGCGACACCGTTGTCACCGAGGGCGCGGCGATCTGCGCCTACCTCGCCGATGCCTTCCCCCAGGCCGGCCTTGCGCCACCGCCGGGCGACCGTCAGCGCGGTCCGTATTACCGCTGGCTGTTCTTCAGCTCCGGCCCGGTCGAGGCCGCGGTGTCCAACACCGCGCTGGGTTTCGCAGTGCCGGAAGGGCGCGAGAGAATGATGGGGTATGGCTGCCTTGCCGATACCATGAACGCGCTCGAGGGCGCGGTCTCGCGCAGCGCCTACATCGCCGGCGACAGCTTTACCGCCGCCGATGTCTATGTCGGGTCGCAGATCGGCTTCGGCCTGCAGTTTGGCACGATCGAGAAGCGCCCCGCGTTCGAACGGTATTGGGAACGTCTCCGCCAGCGGCCGGCCGCGGTGCGCGCGAAGGAAATCGACGACGCGATCATGCCACGGCAGGCGTAGACATCGCGAATTTATCACCTGGCGTGTCCGCCGTTGGCCGCGCCAGGCCGGGATGCCTGACCGTCACGACCATACAGTAGGAACCCACAATGCCCGATGCACCGTTCCGCGTTCGCCCCTACCAGCGCCAGCCGGTGCATGGCGTGACCATCGGCATCATGATCCTCGACACCGGCTTCCAGCGCGTGCCGGGCGACATCGGCTACGCGCCGACGTTCCGCTTTCCGGTGCAATACGCGGTGGTGCGCGGCGCGACACCGGACCGCATCGTCAAGCCGAAGGCCGACGGCATGCTGGAGATGTTCAAGGCCGCGGCCGATGATCTCATCGCGCTCGGGGTCGACGGCATCACAACGAGCTGCGGCTTCCTGGCTTGCCTGCACCAGGAACTGGCGGCGCATTGCAGCGTGCCCATCGCCACCTCCAGCCTGCTGCAGATCCCGCTGGTGCAAAGCATGCTGCCCAAAGGCAAGCGCGTCGGTGTGCTGACCGCGAACAAGGCGGCGCTGACGGACGATCATTTCCGCTCGGTCGGCGTCGCGACCGATCTGCCGGTCGTCGGCATGCCGCCCAACGGCATCTTCCGCCACAACAACACCACCGGCCAACCCGTGGTGGACCGCGACGCGCAGGAGCAGGAGGTGCTGGGCATGGCCGAGGAACTGCTGACCCAGAACGACAACATCGGCGCCATCGTCTGCGAGTGCACCAACCTGCCGCCGTATTCGTTCGCGATCGAACGCCGCTTCGGCGTACCGGTGTTCGACATTATCACTCTAGTGGAATGGTTCCATGCCGGGTTGAAGCCGCGCCATTACGTTGACTGACCAGGCCGGGTCGACTGACCGGGCAGGGCCGGCTGACCGGCCTGGGCCGGCTAAACATGGCTGGCCGATAATACCAACGGCCCTAAACATTGACGCACGGGCCGCTACCCCCCGTCATGCCGGCGCAGGCCGGTATCTACGACTTTCTTTGCTGCAAAGAAGGCAAGTCGTGGATACCGGCCTGCGCCGGCATGACGGGGGCAGCACCGAAGAGTTGATCATTCGGGCGTCTAGTATCTAGTATAACAGGGGGCTTGCATGACAACACGACGTACACTGGCGCGGGCACTGACGGGCGCGCTCGGCACCGTCGCGGCCTCGTTCGCGGTTGGCTCGGCGTCCGCGCAGACCGCCACGCCGTCGAACGAGGCAACCTTCGAGCGCATCCGCCGCACTGGTGTGCTGCGCATCGCCGCACTGCCTGGCGAGCAGCCGTTCTTCCGCAAGGACCTGGCGACCGGCGAGTGGCATGGCGTGGCCATCGACATGGCGCGCAGCATCGCCGGCGCGCTGAGTGCGAAGCTGGACTACGTGGAATCGACCTACGCCAACTCCGTCCTCGATCTGCAATCGAACAAGATCGACCTTGCGTTCGCGCTGAACCCAACGCCGCAGCGCGCACTGGCGATCGGCTTCACCCAGCCATACTACCTGCATCCGTTCGGCTACGTCGCGCGCAAGGGCTTTCCGGCAAAAACCTGGGAGGATCTGAACAATCCGGACGTGCGTGTTGTCTCGTTGATCGGCTCGCTGTCGGACAATCTGCTGGCGCGCTACGCCCCGAAGGCAACGGTGATCGGCGCCAAGGCCGGCGACGACGCTATCCTGCTGATGCAGGCCGGCCGGGCCGATTGCATCATCTACGCGCTGATCCAGGCGCTGGGCGTCAGCGCCAAGGCGCCAATGCTGGAGCAGGTGGTGCTGCTGCAACAGCCCTACGTCGCGCTCGCCAGCGCCATGGGCCTGCAGGAGGAGCCGGACCGCCGCTGGCGCGATTTCCTGGATAGCTGGATCGAATACTACCGCGGCACGCGCCAGATCGGCGCCTGGATGCGCGACGGACTGCTGGCGATGGGCGTGAAGCCGGAAACCATCCCCGCCGACGCCGATCTTTAACGCCAGGAAGGCCGCGACAGCCGCCGACGCAGATCGTAGGGCGGAACAGCCTTGCCCCCGGACGCTTGATCCGGGGGCAACGCATTCCGCGTCTCGCAATCCGCCTCGCAAACCGGAGTCATTGTTTCGCGGCTGACCATTATGCGGATAACATGCCGTCGGGTACCCCGACCGCCCGCAACCGACCCGCCTGAACCGACCACCCACACCCCGACGGAACGATCGCGCGCCGATGACGCTGCCACCCGCCCTGCTGCCGCTGCGCAATCGCATGTTCCGCCTGCTGTGGCTGGCCAACGTGGTGGTCTGGGTCGGCACCTGGCTGCAGAACACCGGCGCCGGCTGGCTGATGACCAGCCTCGACCCCAACCCGATCGTCGTCGCCATGGTGCAGGCGGCGACCATCCTGCCGGTGTTCCTGCTGGCACTGCCCGGCGGCGCGCTGGCCGACATCATCGACCGCCGGCTGTTCCTGATCGGCGCCCAGGCACTGACCATGCTCGCCGCCTCGGCGCTGGCGATCATGACCCTGCTGCACGCCACCACCGCCTGGACGCTGCTGACGTTCACCTTCCTGATCGGTGTGGGCTCCGCGCTGACCGCCCCGGCCTGGAGCGCCGCGGTGCCCGAACTCGTGCCGCGCTGGGACCTGGTGCAAGCGGTGGCGCTGAACGGCATCGGCTTCAACCTGGCACGCGCCGTCGGACCCGCGCTGGCCGGGTTCCTGGTCGCACTGGCCGGCTCCGGCCTGGCCTTCTCGCTGTTCGCCCTGAGCATTCCCGCGGTGATCTTCACCTTGCTGCTGTGGCGCCGCCGGCCCCACAGCAGCAGCCTGCCGCGCGAACACCTGATCAGCGCCATGCGCGCCGGCATGCGCTTCGTGCGCAACACGCCGGCGATGCAGTCCGCCATGCTGCGGGCCTTCGTCTACTCGATCCCCGCCGCCGCCCCGTGGGCGCTGCTGCCGCTGGTGGTGCGCGAGCAACTGCATCTCGGCGCCGGCATGTACGGCGTGATCCTGGGGCTGATGGGGGTCGGCGGCGTCTCCTCCGGCATGCTGCTGCCGCGGCTGCGTGGGCATTTCAACCGCAGCACCATCGTGCTGGGTTCCTCGCTGTGCTCCTGCGCCGGCGTGGCGGTGCTGGGCCTGTCGCGCCACTGGCTGCCCGCGGCGGGCGGCATGCTGCTGTTCGGCCTGGGCTGGGTGGCGGCCTACTCGACGATGCAGGCCGCCGCCCAGCTCAGCGCGCCGCCCTGGGTGCGCGCCCGCTCGCTGGCGATCTACCAACTGGCGCAAAATGGAGCGCTCACCGTCGGCTCCTTCGGCTGGGGCTGGCTTGGCGCCATGGTCGGCTTGACCGCCTGCCTGCTCGCCGCCGCCATCACTGGCGCCGCCCTCGCCGTCGCCGTCCGCGGCTTCAGCCTGGACCACGTCTTCCGCACCGCGCCGCACGACACCATCGCCCCGCCGGAACCCGAAGCCCCGGCGCCCGAACTCATGACCGTGCTGCAAAACGCCCACGGCCGGGTCATGGAGCTGATGCACTACCGGGTGCGCCCCGAGGAACGCGACAGCTACCTGGAAGCGATGGAGGAGGTCCGTCTGGTGCGCGGCCGAACCGGCGCATTGTTCTGGCAGCTCTATGAGGACGTCGCCCATCCCGAGGGCTGGCTGGAGGTCTGGTCGGTCGAGAACTGGACCGACCACCTGCGCGAAACGACCCGGCTGTCCACCGAGGATCGTGCCGCCCTGGCGCGCGTGTCGGTATTCCAGCGTGACGGCAAAGCCCCGCCGCCCGCGCGCTACCTGGCGGTCGATCCGCCGCACCGGCTGCGTGGGTAGCCCGCAGGTCGCGGACTCCAGGCCCACGCAGCCCCGTTCATTCGCCCGCCAGCCGCGCCGCCATCAGCGGGGCCGCCAGCCGCATCAGCGACGCGACATCGCCCAGGTGGTCGATCGCCAGCACCTCGGACGCCAACTGTGCCGTTCGTTCCGGCCCCAGCACCGCCTCGGCCAGGCCGGAGAATTTGCCGCGCAGTTCCGCCTCGGTCAGGAAGTTGGTCGGCTCGCCCTTCGGCACCACGACCTTGCGCACAAAGCGCTGGCCGCGCGCCGCGATGGTCACCTTGCCCGACATGTTGGCGGGGAACTCCGCCTCGATCTCCGGGTCGAATTCGCAGGTGATCTTCGGCAGCAGCACACGCACCGTCGCATCCTGCAGCAACTGGTAGCTGTCCCAGCCCATCGCCCCGGTCGCCAGCGCGCAGGCGAGCACGAACGGCCCGCTGAACTGGCCATCCACAACGTTCCGCGGGTCCGCCTTCTGCTCCGCCGGCTGGCCGATCAGCATCATGCCGGAGCGCGGCAGGCCCAGCGTGACCTGCTCGATCTCCGCCGCCGCCAGCCCATGCTCGGCCCGCAGCGCCAGTGCCGCGTCGATCCCGGCGTGGCCATAACGGCACGACGGATACGGCTTCACTGCCGTGTGCATCAGCTCGAACACCGTGCCGAGGTCCTGCACCGCGCGCTCCGGCGTCGGGTTCGGCGCGTAGGCGTGCATGAAGCCGTGCCGCCCCTCCAGCGCCTCCGTGGGACCCTTGAACCCTTCGCGCACCAGCGTCGCCGCCATCAATCCGTTCATCGCCGCCCAGCCCACCTGGAAGCGCTTCGTCCAGGCGCCATTGACCAGGAACTGCAAGCTGCCGGCGCACTGGCTGAGCACGGTGCCGAGCGCACCCTCGACGCAACCCGCGTCCAGCCCGAACACCCTGGCTGCCGCCGCCGCCGCGCCGAACGCGCCGCAGGTCGCGGTGGGGTGGAAGCCGCGGTCGTAGTGCTCACCCGCCGGCAATGCCAGCGCGACGCGGCAGGTGACCTCGTAGCCGGCGACGATGGCCGCCAGCACGTCGGCGCCCGATGCGCCCACCATCTCGCCCGCCGCCAGCGCCGCCGGAATGACCGGCGCGCCCGGATGCAGTGACCCGGCCGCGTGCGTGTCATCGAAATCCAGCGAGTGCGCCAGCGCACCGTTCAGGAACGCCGCGCCCGCCGGCGTGTAGCGGGCGGCATCGCCGAACACCCCGGCATTGCCCGCCGCCAGCCCCATTGCCCGCGTCGCCGCCAGGAACGCGGTGGTGCTTTCGGCGTCATGCCGCGCGCGCACGATGTTGCCCACCAGGTCCAGCACCAGGAAGCGCGCTCGGCGGACCACGTCCGGCGGCAGGCGGTCGAGGCTGATGTCGGCGCAGAAACGTGACAGTTCACTGGTGACGCCCATTGGCCGGTCTCCTCCGCATGATCCCCAAGTCTGGATGATCTCCAGCCTGGATGATCCCCAGTCTGGATGATCCGAAGTCTGGCCGAAATCCCGACCACGGAAAAGCCGCGGACCCCAGGACGACTTCTTACCTCGCCCGCGCTTCCGTTCAGTGCTGGAAGCCCTGTGATACCAAGCGTCCGAATGATCAACTCTCCGGCGATACAGATCGTCATGCCGGGCGAAGGCCGGCCATCCACGACTGTGTGCCAGGCATGGCGCTGATCTCGGAGGTGCAAGTCCTCTACGGGCCGATTGGCCGGAACCGTTAGCCGAAGGCAACTGCGTTGCAGCGATGCAGAGTGGGGAGGAAGCCGGAGGCAAAACTCGGAGCTGACGAACAGGAACCGGATACGAGGCCGGTGCGGTGGGGTAACCCGGCAGTGGACGGGGAAGCCCAAAGGCCAGTCGGACACGCGCACAGGTAAATCCGGCAGCGCTCGAGGGAAGGATCAGTGTTTTACCCTGGGAGATCTCCCGATCTCTCCAGACGATCGGAGCAGGGGGCCGGCGACGGCCTCCGATGGGCCGGGAGAAGTCAGCAGAGGCCATAGTAGTCCGGGCAACCGGGCGAAGGGCTGAATTCGACAAGCAGGGAGCAGCTTGGACCAATCGATGGACGTGAAGCGGCAGCAAGGCGGCGCGGACCAAGGGGACCTTCTCGACGAAACCCTGAAGGCCGCGTTGCGCCACGGCGCCAGCGGGGAAGGCGGAGCCGGACCTGGGGCGACTGAGGAGCCACAAGCGTCTGCGGCATGGGATCATGAACGAGCCTTGACGCGGCAACAAAATGCCGCGCTGAACCTTGTCGGAAACCGCCGTGATACGCGATCCGTACGTCCGGTGGTGTGAGAGGGGCGCTCCGCGAGGGGCGTCCCTACTCGATTTCTTTGTTGGCGCGAAGGCAAGTCGTGGATGCCGGGCCTTCGCCCGGCATGACGTTGCGGGCAGCGCCGATGGGTCAATCATTTCGCTGCCCGGTATGACATGCAATATGCCGTTCGCTTGCGGAAACCCATACTTCAGATAACGTAACGTAATGAATACGCACCGCAAAGGCACGCGACACGGAGAAGAATATCATGCTGCCCACGTGGCCTTTCTGCTCCGAGTCTCCGCGCCTCCGTGGTGAGTCGTGCTTGCAGGCATGCGCGAGAGCATCGATCCCCGCGAGCATCACGTATACCAGGCGCCTCATACGACAATGTCCGGTCCCACACATCGAACGATCACGTTGAACAGGCGATTTCGTTGGACAGGCGGATGTTTCCGGCGCCAGAGTGACATTGCAACCTGATCGAGCCCGCGGGGTCCGCATGACCAACCTGTTTGATCTGACCGGCCGGACCGCAATCGTTACCGGCAGCGCACAAGGCATGGGCCGCGCGATGGCGATGGCGTTGGCCGCGGCCGGCGCCGACCTTGTGCTGCTCGACCGCAATGCGGCCGGCATCGAGGCGACGGCGCACGACATCCGGCAACTCGGCCGCAAGGCGTTGCCGATCGCCGGCGACGTAACCGACACCGATCATATCGACCAGGTGTTCGCCACGGTGGACCGCGAACGCGCCAGGGTGGACATCCTGGGCAACGTGGCGGGCGAGGCCAGGGCCGGGGCGGCCGAGGCGATGACGCTGGCGGATATCCGCGCCACGTTCCACAACTTGGTGATCAGCCGCTACTACACCTGCCAGCTTGCCGGCCGGCGAATGCTGGCGCGGGGCAAGGGCAGCATCATGAGCATCGGCTCGATCGCGGGCGTGTCGTCGCTCGGGCGGGCACAATCGGTCTACGGAATGGCAATGGCCGCCGTGATCCAGATGACGCGCGAACTGAGCACCGAATGGGCCGGGCGCGGCGTGCGGGTGAACTGCATCCTGCCGGCCCAGGTGCTCGGCGCCAACGGCCTGGGCCCTCGAATGCAGGCCGATCCGTGGCTGCGCGACACTTTTCTCCGCGGCATCCCGGCCGGGCGCCTCGGCCAGCCCGAGGATATCAAGGGCCTGTCGGTGCTGCTGGCGTCGGATGCGGCCGATTGGATCACGGGCGCGATTATTCCGCTGGACGGCGGAAACCTGGCCATGAACGGCGGCGGCGGCCTGCTGGCGCCGATCATGCAGCGCCAGCCGCCGCAGGGGCCGTAGAGAGTGGGTAAGCTCTTGCGTCACCCGCCGTCTCCAATCCAACGCAACGCCGGTGCCACCCAACCAACGTCCGCGATGCAAGCGGCACTGCCAAATTTCACGGCGATCCGGACCCTACTCAGCGCAGCCGGGCAGCGAAGTTGGGATATTTTCCAGAGCATTAGCAGTGCCGTCACCAGGCAATCACCGAACTACGCTTAGGTTAACTAACTCAACAGAGTCTGGTGTGTTACATTATTTCTCTTTTTTGCGACTCAGGACTGCTCATCACTGATCTGTGAGACATAAATAGTGGAATTTTTCTGAGACACAGATTATTGATGTCGACATCACTGCGCCATGAGCCGGGAATTGGATCGAATGAGGCTATCGCGTCCCGGTTGTCTGCTCCCGCAAGGAGCGGTTGTGGCGGCTACCCGGAATCATGCCTGCGCCGCCAGTGGCGCCATTAAAACGTCCGGCACCAGCCGGACGGCGTCGGGTCGCGGGTTCACGCAGAGAGCATCGGGCATGCACGGAACATCGGGCATGTAGCGAGTATCGGGGTCCGCCGGGCGGAAAGCGTCCGACTGTCGAAATCACGGCTATGCAAACAAAGTTTGCGGGGGAAATGCGAGATGGCTACCGATTTTTGGAACGGCACCGGCAACTGGTCGACCGATAACAGCGCCTGGAGCGACGGCATCCCCCCCGGCTCGACCGAAGACGCCGAGATCCAAACCGGCACCGCCAGCCTGACATCGGCGACCACGATTGCGGGTCTCCAGGTCGATGCTTCGGCTGCCTTGTCGCTCCTGACGGGCGCTGCACTGACAGATACCGGTACCGCCGCGGTCGCCGGGACATTTGAGCTATCGGGTGGAGCGTCGGCCAGCGTTACCGGCGGACTGGGCATCACCGGCAACGGCGTGGTGTGGCTCGACGCCCCGTTCAACAACGGTGGCGGCGGCAGCAGCCTGACGATCCACGGGACGCTGACCAACACCAGCACCAACAACAACGCGCTCTACATCGGCAACGGCAACATCGGCGCCGGCGACACAGTGACGGCGACCGGGCTCGTCAACACCGGTGTGATCCAGATCCAGGGGGCCGGCACCATCCAGTCGACGCTGGACATCACCTCCGCGGCAGGGTTCGGCACGTTGGGGGTGGAGACCGGGACGGTCTCCCTGTTTACAGGCGATACGCTGCTGGAGTTCGCCAGCGGCCAGATCGGCACGATCGATGGCGCGGTCGAGCTCAGTGGCAACGCGCGGATCGCCGACGCCGGCACGCTGGCGACCAACAGCGCGCTGACCGGCCTCAACACCGTGGCCGGGGAGCTCGCCTTGTCGGGCGGGGCGTCGGTCACCACCACGGGCGGGCTGAGCATCACCGGCAATGGCGTGGTGTGGCTCGACGCTCCGTTCAACAACAGTGGCGGCGGCAGCAGCCTGACGGTCGGCGGGACGCTGACCAACACCAGCACCAACAACAACGGGCTCTACATCGGTAACGGCAACATCGGAGTCGGCGACACGGTGACGGCGACCGGGCTCGTCAACACCGGTGTGATCCAGATCCAGGGGGCCGGCACCATCCAGTCGACGCTGGACATCACCTCCGCGGCAGGGTTCGGCACGTTGGGGGTGGAGACCGGGACGGTCTCCCTGTTCACAGGCGCTACGCTGCTGGAATTCGCCAGCGGCCAGATCGGCACGATCGATGGCGCGGTCGAGCTCAATGGCAACGCGCGGATCGCCGACGCCGGCACGCTGGCAACCAACAGCGCGCTGACCGGCCTCAACACCGTGGCCGGGGAGCTCGCCTTGTCGGGCGGGGCGTCGGTCACCACCACGGGCGGGCTGAGCATCACCGGCAACGGCGTGGTGTGGCTCGACGCTCCGTTCAATAACGGTGGCGGCGGCGGCAGCCTGGCGGTCGGCGGGACGCTGACCAACACCAGCACCAACAACAACGGGCTCTACATCGGCAACGGCAACATCGGCGCCGGCGACACGGTGACGGCGACCGGGCTCGTCAACACCGGCGTGATCGAGATCCAGGGGGACGGCACCATCCAGTCGACGCTGGACATTACCAGCGGGGCGGCGGGGTTCGGCACGTTGGGGGTGGAGACCGGGACGGTCTCCCTCTTCACAGGCGCCACGCTGCTGGAGTTCGCCAGCGGCCAGATCGGGACGATCGATGGCGCTCTCCTGCTCAGCGGCAACGCGCGGATCGCCGACGCCGGCACGCTGGCGACCAACAGCGCGCTGACCGGCCTCAACACCGTGGCCGGGGAGCTCGCCTTGTCGGGCGGGGCGTCGGTCACCACCACGGGCGGGCTGAGCATCACCGGGAATGGCGTGGTGTGGCTCGACGCTCCGTTCAATAACGGTGGCGGCGGCGGCAGCCTGGCGGTCGGCGGGACGCTGACCAACACCAGCACCAACAACAACGGGCTCTACATCGGCAACGGCAACATCGGGGTCGGCGACACGGTGACGGCGACCGGGCTCGTCAACACCGGCGTGATCGAGATCCAGGGGGACGGCACCATCCAGTCGACGCTGGACATTACCAGCGGGGCGGCGGGGTTCGGCACGTTGGGGGTGGAGACCGGGACGGTCTCCCTCTTCACAGGCGCCACGCTGCTGGAGTTCGCCAGCGGCCAGATCGGGACGATCGATGGCGCTCTCCTGCTCAGCGGCAACGCGCGGATCGCCGACGCCGGCACGCTGGCGACCAACAGCGCGCTGACCGGACTTAAGACGGTCGCCGGGGAGCTCGCCTTGTCGGCCGGGGCAACGGTCACCACCACGGGCGGCCTGAGCGACACCGGCAACGCAGTGGTGTGGCTCGACGCGCCGTTCAACAACGGCGGCGGCGGCAGCAGCCTGGCGGTCGGCGGGACACTGACCGTTAGCAGCACCAACAACAACGGACTCTACATCGGTAACGGCAACATCGGGGTCGGCGACACGGTAACCGCGACCGGGCTCGTCAACTCCGGCGTGATCCAGATCGTCGGGGCCGGCACCATCCAGTCGACCCTGGACATCACCACCGGACCGGCGGGGTTCGGCACGGTTGGGGTGGAGACCGGAACGGTCGTTCTCACGAACGACGCGCTGCTGGAGTTCGCCAGCGGCCAGATCGGCACGATCAACGGCGGGATCGCACTCAACGGCGTCAATGCGCGGATCGCCGACGCCGGCACGCTGGCAACCAACAGCGCGTTGACCGGGCTCAACACGGTCACCGGGTCTTTGGAGCTATCGGCCGGGGCAACGGTCACCACCACGGGCGGCCTGAGCGACACCGGCAACGCCGTGGTGTGGCTCGACGCGCCGTTCAACAACGGCGGCGGCGGCAGCAGCCTGACGGTCGGCGGGACACTGACCGTCAGCAGCACCAACAACAACGGGCTCTACATCGGCAACGGCAACATCGGCGCCGGTGACACGGTAACCGCGACCGGGCTCGTCAACTCCGGCGTGATCCAGATCGTCGGGGCCGGCACCATCGTCGCGGCGCTGGACATCAACGGGTCAGCGACGAACAGCGATTCGGTCAATATCGACGCCTCCGGCATCGTCCAGATGGGCGCCGGCGACATCTACACCCAGGCGGCGGGCGCCACCAACGTCAACGCCGGCGGCAAGCTGGCCGGCACCGTCGATGTCACCGGCGGGGCGGTCAATATCGCCGCCGGCGGCACGCTGGCCGGAACCGCCAATGTCACCGGCGGCTCACTCGACGGCACCGGCACGGTCGCCGGCACGGTCAACGACAGCAGCGGCGGCACGGTGTTCGCCGGCCCCAGCATCGGCACGCCCGGCACCTTGACGGTCATCGGGACCTACAACCAAAGCGGCACCGGCGACCTTGAGGCGAATATCGGCAGCGGTGGCACCTCGTCCGGCGTGGTCGCCGACACCGGCGGCTTCGTGAATTTGACCGGCGGGACCCTGTCGGTCAGCGGCACGCCCGCGGTCGGCTCGGTGCTGACGGTGATGACATTCGGCGGCGGCGACCTGGTCGGGCAATTCGCCGCCGTTCAGGACGGGACAGCGATCGGCAACGGCAGCAACGTCAATCTCGGCGACGGCACGACGCTCGAGGTGTTCTACAACAACGACGGCGGCAACATCCAGATCGAGCGGGTCAACAACTCCGGGCTGGCGACCGGCTACAACTGGACCGACGCGACCGGCAATTGGAGCACGGCAGCCGACTGGAGCGGCGGGCAGGTGCCAAATCCGACCGCGAACGTCGTCATCGGCAATACCACCACCGGCAACGTGACGCTCAACAGTTCGAGCGGAGACACGACGGTCAACTCGCTGTCGATCCTCGCCTCGAATGCGTTGACCATCAGCGGGGTTACCTTGACCTCGGCGACCGGCGGCGGCGGCATTTCGGTCGCCGCGGGCGCCACGCTGTCGCTGTCCAACGGCGAGATCGACGGCTCGACGCTGAGCGGCGCGGGACTGCTGCAGACCACGGCTAGCACCTCGGTGCTGGCTGGGGACACGATCTCAGCCGGCACAAGCTTCATCGGACAAAACAGCACACAGACCGACCTGCTGGGCGCGATCGACAACGCCGGCACGCTCGAGCAGATCGGCGGGAACGGCCAGAACGGCGTCTTCCTGATCGGCGATGCGGCCACGCTCACCGGCGGTGGAACCGTGACGCTGTCCACCAACCCGACGAACGGCGGCAACGCTATCGTTGATGGCAACGGCGCCACCCTGACCAACACGAACAACACGATCCAGGGCACCGGGGTCATCGGCAACGGCAACCTGGTACTGGTCAACGGCGGCGTGATCGATGCGACGCAGCAGGGCGGGGCCACCACCCTGACGCTGAACGGCGGTGGCATCACCAATACCGGCACGATGGAGGCCGCCGCCGGCGCCGTGTTGGTGATCAACAACAGCCCGGTGGTCGACAACGCCGGTGGGACCATCAAGGACCTCGCCGCCACCAGCACGGTGGAATTCGTCAATGCGACCATCGAGGGCGGCACCCTGAACGACACCGCCAGGGGCACGCTGGAGACGATCGGCTCCGCGGTGTTGGACGGCAGCACGCACGGCGCCCTGACGATAACCAGCAGCAGCACCTATACGGCGACCGGCGGCTCCACGACGTATCTCCTTGGGTCGATCGTGAACGACGGCCTGATCCAGGAGAATGGCGGGAACGGGCAAAACACCGTCCTGGATGACATCACCACCCCCGTCACGCTCACCGGTGGCGGCACCGTGACGCTGGACACCACCGCGACCAACGGCGGCAGCGCTATCATCGAGGGCAACGCCGAGACCCTGACCAACACGAACAACACGATCCAGGGCACCGGGATCATCGGCAACGGCAACCTGATACTGATCAACCAACACATAATCGATGCGACGCCGGAGGGCGGGTCCACCACGCTGACGCTGAACGGCGGCAACATCACCAACACCGACCTGCTGGAGGCCACCGCAGGCGGCGTGTTGGTCATCCAAGGCAACACTGTCGACAACGCCGGCGCGAACATCACGGTCTCCGGCGCCACCAGCACGGTGGAACTTTCCAGTGCCACCGTCCAGGGCGGCACGCTGAACAACTCCGGCGGCGGGACGCTGGAGACGGTCAACAGCGCGGTATTGGACGGCAGCACGCAGGGCGCGCTGACGCTGAGCACCGGCAGCACCTATACGGCGAACGACGCCACCACGACGTATCTCCTTGGATCGATCGTGAACGACGGTCTGATCCAGATGAATGGCGGGAACGGCCAAAACGAGGTCGTCGATATCATCACGCCCGTCACGCTCAGCGGCGGCGGCACCCTGACGATCGACACCGTCGCGACCAACGGCGGCAGCGCTTTCCTCGAGGGCAACGGCGAGACCCTGACCAATACGAACAACACCATCCAGGGCACCGGCATCATCGGCAACGGCAATCTGGTGCTGATCAATGGCGGTGTGGTCGATGCGACGCCGGAGGGCGGCTCGAAAACCCTGACACTGAACGGGAGTGTGGTCACCAATAACAAACTGCTGGAGGCCACCGCCGGTGGCACCCTGTCGATCGCGACCAACATCACCAACACGGCCGCGACCATCACCTCGACCGGCAGCCTCAGCGCGGTCACTGTCAGCAACGGCGCAACGATTACCGGCGGGACGTTGAATACCCTCAACGGCGGGGTTATGGCGTCGACCGGTAGCGCCACGCTTCAAGGCGTCACGCTGTCGGCCGGCAGCACCTATACGTCCGACAATGGTGTCACCACGACCCTGCTGGGCACGATCGACAACCTGGGTACGATCGAACAGATCGGCGGGAACGGTCAGAACGGATTCATCCTCATCGGCAATGCGGTCACGCTCACCGGCGGCGGAACCGTGACGCTGGACACCATCTCAAACGGCGGCAGCGTGTATGTCGAAGGCAATGGCCAGACGCTGACCAACACGAACAACACCATCCAGGGCACCGGTGTCATCGGCAACGGCAACGTGGTGCTGATCAATGAGGGCCTGGTCGACGCGACGCCGGAGAGCGGGACCAGCACGCTGACGCTGAACGGTGGTGGGGTCACCAATACCAGCACGATGGAAGCCTCGGCCGGCGGCGTTCTGGTGATCAGCACCACCGTCAACAACGCCGGTGGGAACATCACGACCGCGGACGCAACGAGCACGGTAGACATCGCCGGCGCGACGGTTGAGGGCGGGACTCTGAACAACACCACCGCCGGCGGAACGTTCGAGACAACCGCCGGCTCGACACTGGACGGGACCACGCACGGCGCCCTGACGATCAGCACCGGAAGCAGCGTCACCGCGACGAATAATACCACCACCAGTCTGCTGGGCACGATCGACAACGAGGGTTCGCTCGAACAGATCGGCGGGAACGGGCAGAACGGATTCCTCAATATCGCCGGTGCGACCACGCTCACCGGCGGCGGAACCGTGACGCTGGACACCATCTCAAACGGTGGCAGCGCGTTCGTCCAAGGCAATGGCCCAGACGCTGACCAACACGAACAACACCATCCAGGGCACCGGGATCATCGGCAACGGCAGCCTGGCGCTGATCAATGAAGGTTTGCTCGACGCGACACCGGAAGGCGGGACCAGCACGCTGACGCTGAACGGCGGTCGTGGTCACCAATACCAGCACGATGGAAGCCTCGGCCGGCGGCGTTCTGGTGATCAACACCACCGTCAACAACTCCGGTGGGAACATCACCACCGCCGACGCAACGAGCACGGTGGAGATCGACGGCGCGACGGTTGAGGGCGGAACGGTGAACAACACCGTCGCCGGCGGAACGTTCGAGACAGTCGCCGGTTCGACACTGGACGGGGTCACGCACGGCGCCCTGACGATCAGCACCGGAAGCAGCGTCACCGCGACAAATAATACCACCACCAATCTGCTGGGCACGATCAACAACAAGGGTACGCTCGAACAGATCGGCGGGAACGGGCAGAATGGATTCCTCGATATCGCCGGTGCGGTCACGCTCACCGGCGGCGGAACCCTGACGCTGGACGACATCGCAGCCAACGGCGCCAATGCGTTCATCCAGGGCAACGGCGAGGTCCTGACCAACACGAACAACACCATCCAGGGCACCGGCATCATCGGCAACGGCAGCCTGGGCCTGATCAATGGCGGGGTGATCGATGCGACGCCGGAGGGCGGCAGTTCGACCTTGACGTTGAACGGTTCGGGAACGTTCGTCAGCACCGGCACATTGGAAGCGACCGGTGGCGCAACATTGGCGCTGGACCTTGGTGCCATCACCGTCAGCGGCCTGGTCTCGGTCGCTGCCAGCAGCGCCCTCGATCTCACCGGGGAGCTTACCGTCAACGGGACGCTGGCCAATTTCGGCGCAGTCAGCGGTGGCCCCGCCACGGAGGTCGCGTTCGGCAGCGGCAACGACCGCCTGATCCTCGGTCCGGCGGCAACGTTCGGCGGCACGGTGGCCGGCGGCGGCATCAACAGCACGATCGAACTGGCCGCGGGCACCGGCGCCGGGACGCTGACTGGGCTGGGCACGAACTTTACCAATTTCGGCACGGTGATCGTGGATCCCGGGGCGACCTGGACCGTGGACGCCGCCGTCTCCTTGCTCGCCACGACGACGTTCATCGGCAACGGTGCGTTGAGCACTCTCGCGCTGACCAGCGCCGGAACGTTCAGCCTCGCCAACGTCAGCAACTTCGGCACGATCGACCTTGCTGCCGGCAACAACACGGTGACGGTGACCGACAAGACGCTGTCCGGTGGGGCGGTGACGATCAACGACGGCGCGAGCGGCAACAACAACGTCAGCGCGGCGAGCGACACGTCGGCAAGCAAGGGCAAGTCGCTCACCTATAACACCGGATCGGGAACCGACACCTTCACCGGCGGTTTCGAGAACGACACGGTCAGCGTCTCGGCTGCCGCGGTGGCCGGCGACACGCTGACCGGCGGCAGCGGGACCAACACGCTGGTGTTGACCAGTGCCGGCAGTCTCAACCTCGGCCGGCGTCAGCAAGTTCGCCACGATCGATCTTGCGGCCGGCAACAGCACGGTGACGGTGACCGACGCGTTGCTGTCCGGCGGGTCGGTGACGATCAACGACGGCGCGAGCGGCAACAACACCGTCAGCGCGGCCGGCGATACGTCGGCGAGCAAGGGCAAGACGCTCACCTATAATGCCGGGACCGGGACGGACAGCTTCACCGGCGGGTTCGAGAACGACACGGTCCACGTCTCGGCGGCGGCGGTGGGCGGCGATACGCTGACCGGCGGCAGCGGCACGAACACGCTGACCCTGACCAGCGCCGGCGCGGCCAACCTCGGCGGGGTCAGCAAGTTCGGCACGATCAACCTTGCCGCCGGCAACAGCACGGTGACGGTGACCGACACGACGCTGTCCGGCGGATCGGTGACGATCAACGACGGAGCGAGCGGCAACAACAGCGTCAGTGCGGCGGGCGACACGTCGGCAAGCACGGGCAAGGCGCTCACCTATTTCGCCGGGACGGGGACGGACAGCTTCACCGGCGGGTTCGAGAACGACACGGTCCACGTCTCGGCGGCGGCGGTGGGCGGCGACACGCTGACCGGCGGCAGCGGCACGCAACACGCTGATCCTGACCAGCGCCGGCGCGCCAATCTCGGCGGGGTCAGCAAGTTCGCGCACGATCAACCTTGCTGCCGGCAACAGCACGGTGACGGTGACCGACACGACGCTGTCC
Organism: uncultured Alphaproteobacteria bacterium; assembly: GCA_963826975.1. GTDB lineage: Bacteria > Pseudomonadota > Alphaproteobacteria > Acetobacterales > Acetobacteraceae > Palsa-883. The sequence continues at coordinate 204,658 of CAWGZJ010000008.1, forward strand.
GGCGGGTCGGTGACGATCAACGACGGAGCGAGCGGCAACAACACCGTCAGTGCGGCCGGCGACACGTCGGCCAGCACGGGCAAGACGCTCATCTATTACACCGGGACGGGAACGGACAGCTTCACCGGCGGGTTCGAGAACGACGCGGTCCACGTCTCGGCGGCGGCGGTGGGCGGCGACACGCTGACCGGCGGCAGCGGGCACCAACACGCTGATGCTGACCAGCGCCGGCGCGGTCAACCTCGGCGGGGTCAGCAAGTTCGCCACGATCAACCTCGCTGCCGGCAACAGCACGGTGACGGTGACCGACAAGACGCTGTCCGGCGGGTCGGTGACGATCAACGACGGCGCGAGCGGCAACAACAGCGTCAGCGCGGCCGGCGACACGTCGGCAAGCAAGGCAAAGACGCTCACCTATAACGCCGGGCACGGGGACCGACAGCTTCACCGGCGGGTTCGAGAACGATGGCGTCCACGTCTCGGCGGCGGCGGTGGGCGGCGACACGCTGACCGGCGGCAGCGGCACGAACACCCTGATGCTGACCAGCGCCGGCGCGGCCAACCTCGGCGGGGTCAGCAAGTTCACCACGATCGACCTTGCCGCCGGCAACAGCACGGTGACGGTGACCGACAAGACGCTGTCCGGCGGTTCGGTAGGCGATCAACGACGGAGCGAGCGGCAACAACAGCGTCAGCGCGGCGGGTGACACGTCGGCCAGCAAGGGCAAAGCGCTCATATATTTCGCCGGGACGGGAACGGACAGCTTCACCGGCGGTTTCGAGAACGACAGGGTCGACGTCTCGGCGGCGGCGGTGGGCGGCGACACGCTGACCGGCGGCAGCGGAAGCGACACCCTGGTGTTGACCAGCGCCGGCTGCGGCCAATCTCGGCGGCGTCAGCAAGTTCCCCACGATCGACCTGGCTGCCGGCAACAGCACGGTGACGGTGACCGACACGACGCTGTCCGGCGGGTCGGTAATCATCAACGACGGAGCGAGCGGCAACAACAGCATCAGCGCGGCCGGCGACACGTCGGCAAGCAAAGGCAAAGCGCTCTCATATTACACCGGCACGGGAACGGACAGCTTCACCGGCGGGTTTGAGGGCGACGTGATCCGCGTCTCGGCGGCGGCGGTGGGCGGTGACACGCTGACCGGCGGCAGCGGAGCGAACACCCTGTTCGTGACCAGCGCCGGCGCAGCCAACCTCGGCGGCGTCAGCAAGTTCGGCACGATCGACCTTGCCAAAGGCAACAGCACGGTGACGGTGACCGATACGACGCTGTCAGGCGGGTCGGTGGCGATCAACGATGGAGCGAGCGGCAGCAACAGCATCAGCGCGGCGGGCGACACGTCGGCAAGCAAAGGCAAAGCGCTCACCTATTTCGCCGGGACGGGAACGGATAGCTTCACCGGCGGGTTCGAGAACGACGCGGTCCACGTCTCGGCCGTGGCGGTGGGCGGTGACACGCTGACCGGCGGCAGCGGGTCGAACAACACCCTGTTCCTGAGCAGTGCCGGCGCGGCCAACCTTGGCGGCGTCAGCAAGTTCGGCACGATCGACCTTGCCGCAGGCAACAACACGGTGACGGTCACCGATAAGACGCTGTCCGGCGGGTCGGTGGCGATCAACGATGGTGCGAGCGGCAACAACAGCATCAGCGCGGCGAGCGACACGTCGGCCAGCACGGGCAAAGGGCTCACATACTTCGCCGGCACGGGAACGGACAGCTTCACCGGCGGGTTTGAGAACGACGCGGTCCACGTCTCGGCCGCGGCGGTGGGCGGCGACACGCTGACCGGCAGCAACGGGTCGAACAACACCCTGTTCCTGGCCAGCGCCGGCGCGGCCAACCTTGGCGGCGTCAGCAAGTTCGGCACGATCGACCTTGCCGCAGGCAACAGCACGGTGACGGTGACCGACAAGACGCTGTCCGGCGGGGCGGTGACGATCAACGATGGAACCAGCGGCAACAACACCATCAGCGCGGCCGGCGATACGTCGGCAAGCACGGGAAAATCGCTCACCTATCACGCCGGGACAGGAACGAACGGCTTCACCGGCGGGTTTGAGAACGACACCATCTACGCCGGCACCGGGTCCGGGACCTACACGGCCGGTAGCGGCACCGACAGCTTTGTGTTCATCAAGTCCAATCTGCCCAGCCAGACGCTCAACAACTTCCAGGTGAGCACCGATGACATTCTGGTTTATGGGACCCACTCCGCCGGCGGGTTCGACCTTGGCAGCACAGACAACGCGCTGAACCCGACGACGCCGACGGCAATCGACGTGTCGATCTTCGTCACGAATGCCAGCGGCGATTTCACCAGTTCCAGCCAGCGCTTTGCCTACGACACGACCAACGGGAACCTGTTCTACAGCGCGACCGGCAGCAACACTTCCGAATCCCTCGTTGCCAGCCTGACGGGGGAACCCAACTTCATTGCCAGCAACCTCCTCTTCGAGCATTAGGCCGGTCTGCCTCCCGCGGTGCCGCGATCCAAGCGGCGCCGCGGGAGGTAGTTTCGGGATGACATCGTCCTGACCGGATGCTTTGTTGCGCCTGCATGCGGTTGATGGCGTGCCTGCGTTTCCGACAACGTAAGTTCATGCCAGGCGTTCGAATGATCGATCCCGGCAGGCAACAATAGCGCGCGACCGCCGGAGGTGGTGCTGTCGGACGGCGGTAACCGACACCTATCCCGCGCGCACGCGGTCAATCATGAGGTAACCGTCCCGGCCTGCAAACCCGCCAGATCGGCCACCGGGATGTGGCAGTAGATCCGATGGCCGGCCCGAGCCAAACGTTCCGCCGGACGTTCGGTTTCGCAGATCGCGCCAATCTTGCGTGGGCAGCGCGTGTGAAACGGGCAGCCGGCCGGTTGCGACGCCGCGCTCGGCAGTTCGCCGGTCAGCACGATGCGACGCCCCGACTTCGCCGGATCGCCCGACTTCGCCGGATCAATGGTGGGGGCGGCCGACAGCAGCGCCTCGGTGTAAGGATGCCAGGGTGGCTCGAACACCTGCTCGGCGGCACCCGCTTCCATCACCTGGCCGAGATACATCACCACCGCGTGATCGGCGATATAGCGCACGAAACCCAGATCGTGACTGATGATGATGAAGGTCGTCCGCTGCGCGCGCTGGATATCCAGCAGCAGCTCGATGATCGCCGCCTGCACCGACACATCAAGGGCCGAGACCGGCTCGTCCGCCACGACCAGTGTCGGCGCGCCGGCGAATGCACGGGCGATGCCGACGCGCTGCTTCTGGCCGCCGGACAACTGGCTCGGCCGGCGCCCCGCGTAGACCGCGGGCAGCCGCGTCATGCTCATCAAGGCACGCACCCGATCCCGGATCGCCACGCGATCGCGCGCCACGCCAAGCTTGCGCACGGCACGCGCGATCTGCGTTCCGACGGCGTAACATGGGTTCAGTGTTTCGTCCGGATTCTGGAATACCATCTGCATCGCGCGCAGCAGGGTGGCGGAACGTCGCTCCACCGGCAGGCGGGCAAGGTCGATGGTGTCGAACATCACCTCGCCGCCGCTCGCCCCGGTCAGTCCCATGACCACCCTGGCAAAGGTCGACTTGCCGCAACCGGATTCCCCGACGATAGCCAAGGTCTGGCCGCGGACGGCCTGGAACGTAAGCCCGTCGTTGGCCCGTAACGAACGCCCTTTGTTCCGCCCACGCAGCGGATAGAATTTGTCGAGCGCGCGCACCGTCAGCAGTGTCTGACTGTCATTTTGCGCGGTGGGGTCATGTTGCGCGGCAAGGTGGCCACCATTTGGCGTCGTCTGCCCCATGATATCCCGCGCGCGCACGCAGCGCGTCGATGCCGTGCCGCCAGGTTCGAGCCCGGTCAGCGGGATCGGCTCCCGATCGCACACCTCGCGGCGAAAATGCGCGCAGCGCGGCCCGAACCGGCAGCCGGCCGGGCGCTCCTGGGCCGACGGCATTTGGCCGGGGATCGGCGTCAGCGTCTGCAACGCGCGCGGCAGATCGGGGCGCGGAATGCACCGCAGCAAACCGGCCGTGTAGGGATGCGCGGGCCGCACGAACATCCGGCGAACCTCACCGGTCTCAACGATTTCGCCGGCATACATCACAGCCGCCCGGTCGCAGATCCGACCCACCAGACCAAGATTGTGCGAGATGAACAGCATCGCCGTCCCGTGCGTGCGTCGTAGCGTGGCGAGCAGATCGATGATGCCGGCCTCGACCGTTACGTCGAGTGCCGTTGTCGGTTCGTCCAGCAACAGCAGACGCGGCTGTGGCAACAGTGCCATGGCGATCACCACGCGCTGCTGCTGGCCGCCGGAAAGCTGATGCGGATACGCCGACATGATCCGTTCCGGGTCCGGCACATGTAGCTCGGCCAGCATGTTGCACGCCGCGGCGCTTGCCTGCCGCGGTGATATCCCACGATGAATGACCGTGGTTTCAATAAGCTGCGCCCCGACCCGCAGGCTCGGGTTCAACGCGGACATCGCCTCCTGGTAGACGATGCCGATGCCGGGACCGCGCAGGCCGCGCAGCGCGCGTCGCGACATGCCGGCAATGTCCTGCCCGGCGAAACGAATGCTGCCGCCGGTCAGCTTTCCGTTGCGGCCGAAATGTCCGAGGCTGGCCAGTGCCAGCGTCGACTTGCCGCAACCGGATTCGCCGACGAGTGCCACCGCCTCGCCCTCGGCGATCGTCAGGCAGACACCGGTCACGGCCGGCACCGGTCCCGCGCGGGTGCGATAGTCGATCGAAACGTCCGTCATCTCCAGCAGTGGCATCTCCAGCAGCGGCATCTGCAGCAGCGGCGCGGGCGGAGATATCATTCCTGCGTCACCAGTTCGCGCAGCCCGTCGGCCAGCAGGTTCAGCCCGAACACCAGCGAGGACACGGCGATGCACGGAAACAGCACCATGTGCGGAAACACCAGCGCGAAGCTGCGTGTTTCGTTCACCATGCTGCCCCAGTCCGGATCGGGTGGCGGCAGGCCGAGGCCGAGGAACCCCAGCGTCCCGATGGTGATCACGACATAGCCGAGCCGCAGGCAGGCATCGACGATGAGCGGCCCCGCGGCATTCGGCAGGATTTCCACGAACATGATCCGCCAGGCGGGTTCGCCTCTAAGTTTCGCACTGGCAACGAACGCGCGGTCGCGCAACGCCAGCACCAGGCCGCGCGTCAGCCGCATGATGGCGGGGCTGGAGGCAAGCGTCACAGCGAGAACGATGTTCAACCCCGACGCTCCGAATTTAGATACAATAATGATATAAAGTACCAGCGCCGGAAACGCCAGCACCAGGTCGGTGAGGCGCGACAGCACCTCATCCAGCCAGCCGCGGCGGTATCCGGCCAGCAGCCCGGCGGAGACGCCCACGGCGAATGCCAGCGCCGTTGCCAGCGGCGCATAGATCAGCACGGTGCGGGTGCCCCAGATCACGCGCGACAGAATATCCCGGCCGAGGTGATCGGTGCCGAACCAGAACACCGCGCCGTTGGGTGCGATCGCGCCGGGCGCGGCCATCGGCCGGATCGTCTGGTTCGGCGGGAACGGCGCGATCCAAGGCGCCGCCACCGCAACGAAAACCCAGAACCCAACGATGGCAAGGCCGAGCATCGCCATCCGGCTGCGCCCGATCCGCCTGACCCAGTCGAAGCGCGGCGCGGCGACCTGCGCGGGCAGCAGCGTGCGGACTTCAAGGTCCGTCTCGCTCATGCCACGCGCATCCTGGGATTGAGCGCCAGGTAGCCAAGGTCGGAGAGCGTCTGCGTGATCGTCGCCATCGCAACGGCGACCATCGTGCAGGCCTCAAGCAGATAGAGATCCTTGCCGAGCGACGCCTCAAGTATCAGCGAGCCGAATCCCTTGAAGGCGAAGAAATACTCGACGACGATGACACCGGCGATCAGCCAGTTCACATGCAACATCAGCAACGTGAACGGCGCGATCAGGGCATTGCGCAGGGCATGGCGGAAGATGACCCGGCGATACGGCAGGCCGCGCAGGATGGCTGCCCTGATATAGGGCGCGCTCATGACATCGGCCATCGCCGCGCGTGTGATGCGCGCGATGTAGCCGAAATCGTACAGCACCAGGACCATGACCGGCATCACAAGCTGGCGGTAGGAGAACCCGTCCAGCATCATGCTGGTGCCGGGCAACCAATGCAGGCTGAAGACGAAGACCGCCGAGATCAGCACCGTGCTGGCGTAGGGTGGGATCGAGGTCGTGAGCACGCAGACCGCCGAGACCGCGCGATCCAGCCAGGAGCCTTCCCGGATGCCGGCCAGCACCCCCAGGCCGAGCGACAGCGGGATCAGCAGGACGAAGAACCAGAAGCCCAGGATCGCGGTGTTTTCCAGCCGCACCTGTACGATGTGTGCAACCGGGGTCTGGAACACCCGTGACTTGCCCCACTGACCGATCACGAAATGACCGAGCCAGCCGAGATAGCGCAGCAAGATCGGTTGGTCGTAGCCATTGGCAACCAACCAGAGCTGCCGCTGCTCGGGTGTGGAATAGGGGCCGAGCTCGGCCAGCGCCACGTCGCCCGGCAGCAGCTCGAACAGCAGGAACAGCAGCAGCGAGGCGGCCAGCATGGTCACCAGCATCCATCCGATCCGGCGGAGGACCTGATGTGGCATGATGCGACCGCTTCAGGCTTTCTCCACCGCCAGCTCATCGAGGAAGATGTATTGCGTCGGGTGCATTTGGAACCCCTTCACCTTCCGGTCGTAGCTGGTCTGCACGATGCGCCAGAGTGGTTGCACGATCGGACCATCCTGCTGAAGCAACTGCTCCAGCTTCGCCATGACCACGCGCCGCCGGTCGACCTCTAGGATGCCCTCGGCTTCGGTCAGCAGCTTGTCGAACTCGGGGTTGGCGTAGGCGGACTCGTTCCACGGCGTGCCGGACCGATAAGCCAGGCCCAGAACCATCACGCCGAGCGGCCGATGGGTCCAACTGGTGTAGCCGAACGGCACCTTGTCCCACACCGCCCAGAAACTTGCTGACGGCATCAGGTTGATCTTCACATTGATGCCGGCCGCCTTCCACATCTCGACCATCACCTGCACGGATGCCAGCTCCCAGGCCGGGTCGCCCTTGCAGGCGATCTCGAGCGCCAGGCCGTCGGGATATCCCGCCTCGGCGACCAGCTGCTTCGCCTTGGTAACGTCCTGCGTCAGCAAGGGCAGCTTGGCGTATTCCGGGTGCACCGGGGCGACGTGGTGGTGCTCGCCGATCGAGGCCCGGCCGCGAAACACGATGTCGATCACCTTCTGCTGATCGATCGCCAGTCGCAGCGCCTGGCGGACCCGGGCATCATTGAACGGCTTCTGGTCGTACTTGCCGCGGACGACCGCGGTCTGTGCCGTCGTCACCTCATACATGACGACATCGGGCAGCGCCTTGATCGTATCGAGTTGGGAGATATCGACCTCGTACAGGCCGTCGACCTGCCTGGAGGCCATTGCGGAAATCGACGCGGCGCTATCGTCACCAAGATCGATGAACTCGGCCTCGTCCAGATGGACCGGCGGCCCCCAGTAGGCCGCGCTCGCCTTCATGACCGCGTTCTGGCCGACGTTGTACGCGGTCAGCTCGAACGGTCCGGTGCCGTTCATGCCCGGCTTGACCTTCGCGTTCTCGGCCGGGTCGAGCATGAAGAACGGATAATGAAACAGATGCTCGGGCACCGCGAGCTGGGCTTCCTTGCAGTTCAGCCGGAAGGTCTTGTCGTCGACCTTCTCGATGGCGGTCTCGCTCCACAGCCGCACCGACTTCACCGGTTTGCCGTCCTTCGTCTCCCCGGTCTCGTACTGTTCCAGCATGTAGCCCTTCATCAGGCCCAGCACCGAAGACCCGGTCTTTGGGTCAAGCGCGCGCTTGATGTTCCAGATCGCATCATCCGAGGTGAAGGATCGGCCGGACCGCCACTTCGCCGCCTGGCGAATGGTCAGCGTCCAGGTCTTCAGGTCCTCACTCGCCTGCCATTTCTCCAGCAGCTCCGGGTGAGTGACGTTGTTCGCATCAGTTCGGGTGAGGTACTGGACCGTGTTGCGCAGCACGTTGCTCGGCTCGACCCAGGAGATCGTCTGCGGATCCTTGATTTCGTGCACGCGCATGCCGATGCGGATCTTGCCGCCCTTCGGCAGGTCCGATTGCGCCCGTGCCGGCATCGGCAGGCCGGCCATCACGTAGGCCGTGCCCGCCGCCACGCCAAGCAGGGTCGCGGTTCGCAGGAACTCGCGCCGATCGATCCTGCCGCGCCGCAAGTCGGAGCGCAGGTTGGGCAGATACGGGTGCTCGCCGGAAAGTGCCATCGCACGGAGCCTCCTGTTGGTTGTTCCCAAGACGTCTCGACCCGGCCACCAATGGCGGTGTCACGCCTGACGGCGTCGCATCTCGCGGCGATCGGCGCGGTATCCCGCTTCTCGATCGCGCCAGCCTCTCCCGAGGCCGAGCATACGGTCGACCGCATCGAAACGGGAAGTCCTGTTCTTATCGAGTATTAGCGTGTGGTGTCACGGGAGGCGACGCGGCGCTCGCCGACGTGACTGCCGCGCGGCGGACGGGTCGAGCGTCAACAACGGCCAGTTCGCCGGGGAGCCATTGGAACGCGCGACGGCGGCGGCGGGTTGGCCCTGGCCATCGCCCACGTCGTCAAGTTCCTTGGCCTCAATAAGGCAAAACCGGCCCGGTCCTGTCGCCATTACGCATGATAATGCTTTGCGCGCGCGAAAAGGCTGGGGGAATGCAACGCGTTATCGGCGGCTGACTCATCGCAGCTGGGCCATTGCCCGTCGCGCTTCCGCTGCGAGTGCGGGTAGACGGTCGCGCGCAGTGTTCCAGACGATGTCGAGACTTACGCGATCGTAGGCGTGCCGCATCCGGTTCCCCATGCCGCGGATGTCACCCCAGGGCTGGCCGGGCATCAGCTCCTCCGCGCGCGTGCCCAAGCGATGAGCAGCCTCGCAAATCCGCTCCAGGCAGCGCTCAACGGCATCACGTGTTCGTCCGTCTTTCTCGAATGTCTGTCGGTCCATGCCCGCCAGATAGGACTCGATCCGGTCAGCGTTCTCGATGATGTCGGCCACGCTGTCGACCGGATCGTGCTCAGAAGGCAAGACGACGGTCCCGATCGATGTTGGCCCGCAGGCGCGGCTTCTCGACCGGCTCGGGCAAGAGGTCCACACGACGACCAAGGATTTCCGCGATTCGACGCTCCAGCGCGGTCAGTCGAAACAGGTCCATGCGGGCGGCAGGGTCGAACTCCACGGCGAGATCGACATCACTGCCTGCCTCGGGGTCACCACGGGCAACCGAGCCGAACAGCGAGAGGTGACGGATGCCGACACGGCGCAGCTCCGCCTCGTGCGCCCGGAGGGTGGCGATCACGTATTCGGCCAAATCGCTCGTGGTTGTCGTGCTCATGGTGGCACCGCCTGTCCGAGCGGAAGCATAGCATGGAACTGGCCGCCGCGCGTCGTGCCGACCCGTCGGACGCTTCGGCAGGCCGCATTATTACGCGCTGTGTGTAGTCAGGAAAATTATCTCGACCGCCGTGAAACACGCAGCCGCGCTAAGACATTGACCTCCGCCACGACACGCGCATAGTCACACCCGCACGACGCAGCAGGGCACTACAATGGACTCCGCACGATTGAAAGTATTCTGGCAGCCTGGATGAACCAGCTGTCTGAAACTCAAAGAGTTTCTGTCGGTCCGTGAGATCGAGTTCGAATCGATAAATGTCCTGGAGAACGCCGCCGGCCTCGCCGAGTTGCGGCGGCTGGGCGCGCGCTCGGTCCCGGTGTTGTCGCGCGGCGACGACTACGTCTTCGCGCAGAACATCGGCCACGTCGTCAAGTTCCTCGGCCTCAACGAGGCAACCGGCCCGGTCCTGTCCCCGTCCCAGTTGATCGCCCGCCTGGACCTGTTCCTGACCGCCGCCGAGCGTTTCATTCCGCAGATGCCGGACGACCGCCTGGCCACCGAGGTGCCGAACCGCCCGCGCAGCTACCGCGTGCTGGCCCACCACATCTTCCGCATCCCCGAGGCATTCCTGGAGGTCGCCGTCGGCGCCGCACTCACCTACGAAAGCCTCGTCGCGCCGCCACCGGACCAGATGCACCGCACCGCCGAGATCATCGCCTACGGCAACGACGTGCGCCGCCGCCTGGTCGCGTGGTGGGACGCCAAGCCCGACAAATCCGGCCGCGAAACGGTGCAGACCTATTACGGCCCGCAATTGCTGCACGAATACCTTGAGCGCACCACCTGGCATTCCGGCCAGCATATCCGGCAATGGATGATGCTGCTGCGCATGGCCGGGATCGAACCCGACTGCCCGCTCGGCGACGACGCGTTCACCGCACTGCCAATGCCCACCAGCGTCTGGGACGGCTAGCGACCAACCCAGCCATGACGTACTGAGAATACTGCCAGCCGCCCCACGCCCTGGCGCCCCACCCCAGGACGCGCCAACATCACGCCCCGACAACAAGAAGACCGGGGATGGAGTCGTCCAGCACTGAACCAAAAGTGCCGCACCGCGCGCTGATCACCGGCTGCGTCATGCTGGCAACGTTGATGCAGGCGCTCGACTCCACCATCGCCAACGTCGCGCTGCCCTACATGCAGGGCAGCATGTCGGCCTCGGCCGAGGAAATCACCTGGGTCCTCACCTCCTACGTCATCGCCGCCGCGATCATGACGGCCCCGGTCGGCTGGATGGCGGTGCGCTTCGGACGCAAGAAGCTCTACATCGTCTGCCTGGCCGGGTTCACCGTCACCTCCATGATGTGCGGCGCGGCGCAGAGCCTGCAGCAGATCGTCGTATTCCGCCTGCTGCAGGGCATGTGCGGCGCGGCCCTGGGACCGCTGGCGCAGGCGACGATGCTGGACATCTACCCCTATTCCCGCCGCCCCCAGGCGATGGCGATCTTCAGCTCCGGCGTAACGATGGGGCCGCTGATGGGCCCGACCCTCGGCGGCTACCTGACCGATTGGTACAACTGGCGCTACGTGTTCTACGTCAACCTGCCGTTCGGCATCCTCGCCATCGTCGGCCTGCTGTTGTTCATGCCGAACACCAAACCAAGGCAGGGTCTGCGGTTCTCCTGGGCCGGCTTCGCCATGCTGGCGTTGGCGCTGGGCGCGCTGCAGTTGATGCTGGACCGCGGCGAGGAGCAGGACTGGTTCACCTCACGCGAGATCATTATCGAGGCCGTGCTGGCCGGCCTGGGATTCTATCTGTTCATCGTGCACATGTTCACCGCCGAGAAACCGTTCCTGCCCCCGGCAATGTTCCGTGACAGGAACTTCGTTGCCGCCTTCATCATGGTGGTCTGCATCTCCAGCGTGATGCTGGCGACCTCGGCCCTGCTGGCGCCCTATCTGCAGAACCTGGCAGGCTACCCGGTCTACACCGCCGGCCTGTCCCTCTCGCCGCGCAGCTTCGGCACCGTCGCGTCGATGTTCCTGGCCGCGCGGCTGTCCAAATGGATCGACCAGCGCAAGCTCATGGCGATCGGCTTTGTCATCCTGGGCTGGGCGCTGCACGCCATGAGCGCCTGGACGCCCGACGTGACCGAGGCGCAGATGATCGCCACGCTGATCATCCAGGGCCTGTCCATCGGCCTGGTGTTCAACCCGCTGGCGGTGATCGCCTTCAGCACGTTGGCCCCGCATTTCCGCGGCGACGGGACGGCATTGCAGGCGCTGGCCCGCAACATCGGCGCGGCGATCGGCATCTCGGTGACGACATTCACGCTGGAGCGCAGCGCGCAGGCCATGCACGCCGACATCGCCGCCGGTATCACGCCGTTCGATCGGTTGCTGCAACACACCGGTGCCGCGCGGATCTACGACCTGGCCACGCAGCACGGCGCCGCGCTGCTCAACCAGGAGATCACGCGGCAGTCGCAGATAATCGCCTACAACAACGACTTCCACATGATGGCGTTCATCGTCGTGCCGCCGCTGCTGCTGATCCTGCTGATGCGCGGGACCAAGGTGGCCAGTCCACGCGGCTGACCGCCCCCCTACGGCGTGTCGCTCAAAACGACGCCAGATGCAGTCGACATCGGTACGTGAACCGGCATGTTGAACTTCCAAGGCGTCGTAATGGTATCGCCAGGTGACGTGGCATCCAGGATCGCCGTGCTGGCGGTGAAGGCGGCCGCGACGCCGGGGGCGACGCCAAGGTCCGCGGCGATATTCCACCCGGCCGGCGGCGTGACCACGGACAAATTATCGGTGACCGCATTGCCTCGACCCATCGTCGCAGTGCCATACGGATAGAACAGTCGGCAGGCTGCGCTGGCGTTCACCAGTGCCCGCGCCAGGGTGATTTGCAACAGCGTCGTGCCGAGCCGCACGCAGGCGGTTGCGTCGACGATCGTGCCGGGCGAGGCCACCGAACCGCCATCCATCACCGCCCAGCCGGTGCCGGCCGCGGCGAGCGTCGGCGGGACGATCAGGTCGGTGCCGCAATCGTGCTGCACCGTGATGATCAGCGTGGTGTTGGACCGACGGTAGACCTTGCTGACCACCGGCCCGCCCGCCGCGGGAATGCCCGTGGGGATGGCGGTGATGGTGTCGCCACCCTCGGATGCCAGGATCGCGCGCGCCACCAGTGGTGCCGCCAGCATGCCGAAGCGCTGATTATCCGGGATGTCGCGGTGCAGCAAATCGCCGCCGCTCCAGATCCCGGTGGCCGCGTTATACGCAAGTGGCGCGTTCCCCCCGATCCCGCGCGGAAAACTGTCCGAGGTCTGCGGCAGCACCACAGTCACGTTCTGCGTCGGATCGGCGGCCATGTCGGCAACCACCTCCCGTTGCATCTGCGCGCCCGGATCGTTGCTGCCGTATGAGAATGGGATCGCCGACCACCAGACCTGCGGCAGGCTCGCCGCGGAACGCGACAGCATGCCACGCTCGAGCGACAGGAACCTGCGAGCCGCGGCTTCATACGTCGCCTTCTCGCTGTACTGACGGGTGCAGTCGTCCTCGGACCAGGGCCAGATGATCACTGCGACGTCGGCGGCATCCTGGGCCGCGGTGTGAGACTGAATCCATGTCTGCACTGCGTTGCCGTCGTTGCCCAGACCCCAGGTGGAGGGATTGCTGCCGTCGCCTGGATTGTTCACGAACGAGCCGTAGAGACCCAGGGCGGGGACGGGATACATGCCCTCGCCGTGTATGCAGGTGGCGCCCGCCGGCGGGCTGGCGCCGTAGCTGCCGACCACGCCATAGGCCAATGCGCCGAGATGCCAGGCGACGCCCTGGGCCATCAGGTGCCAGGCGCCGTCGTTAAGGCCGTTGCCGGCATTGGACTGGCCGGTCACCAGCACCTGGATGCCCTTGCGCGGGCCCAGCATCCACCGAGCCTCATAGGCAAGAACGCCCGCGATTCCGCCAGCGTTCAGGGCGGCGTTCCAGATCGCCGCTTCGTGGAACCAGCATTCCGCCCCGCCTTGTGTGGCGCCGTTGTGCAGGAACAGCAGCGGCGCGCTGAGCGACGATGCCAGCGGATTTGGCACGGCCGTGGCAACCTGCGCGGCATCGAGCCACACATCGACGCCGGTGCCGGGGGTGTTGCGAAGGATCACGGCATGCGTGTGCCGGCGCGTCAGTGTCGTGGTCAGTACAGTCTGCTGGGCGCCGGGAAACAGCACCAGCCTTGTGCCGCCATTGTTGTCGGCGCCGAGGACCTGGGTCCCGCCAATGCTCAGCAGGGTGCTTGCGGCTGTGGAACTTTGCCGCCAGTTGGGCCGCGACCAAACCAGAAATAGCGTCCAGGCCGTGGCGGAACCGAGGGCCATCGCGGCGCTGATAAGGCCTTGATCCGGATCCATCAGGGGAAGCTGCTGGCCGGACGGCGGCAGGTTGGGCGGGATGACCGTGTTCAGGCCGACGCCGCCCAGCAGGCCGTTCAGGCGCGGCGTGGCCACGGGCGACGCGCCACCGCTGGAAGCTGCGTGCCAAACCGTCACTGGTGTCGCGACCCCGGACTTATCCGCGACACCACCCGCCAAGGTACCGAACGCGCTCAGCGGTGTGCCGCCCGGGCTGCGGATACCGGTTGCGACCCCGGCATCCCACCAACCGGCAAGCCCAGGGATGGTGGACAGGCTTGCGACGACCGGGGGTGGAACGATGGTGGGCGGCGACCCCATCAGCATCGGCCGTTCCGGAGCGGCCATCAGAACCCGGCGGCTGTTTCCGCTCAGGATCAGCGTCATGGCGCGGCCCAAGGCAAGGTGGCGGCAGGACGGGGGGTGCGGTGGCGGACGAGCATGCGGTGGCTTCCTGGTGAGACGGCTGCCGCCGCCGGGGAATTCGCCGCGCGTTCTAACTCACACTAACAAAAAATGCAAGAGCAAATAACACATCAATGCCGTGCAGGGCTTTTCCGCCCTACAGACGACCCGCTAGCTAACCAACCCGCCGCGCCGCCGCCGGCTGCCGTCCCACAATAAACCCCTCCCAGGCATCCAGCGCCGGCGCAACACCATTCCGCCCAAACCCCACGCGGAACCGATCCGCCGGCGTCGGCCCCAGCGATGACCGCCACACCGACCCCGGCAGCACCAGCACACCGGCCTCGCGCGCCAGTTCCTCAGCGAACGCCTCCACGCCGTCCGCGCCGCGATAACGCGGGAACGCGGTAACCCCACCAGCAGGCTCGTCCCACTCGAACAACCCGGGGTGCCGCGCGAAAAACGCCCGCAGCCGCCGCAGGTTTGCCTGCGCCAGCGCGCGATTGCGTCCGAGGATCCGCCCCTGCGCCTGGATCGCGATGTGCGCCAGCACCTCCGACGGTGCGGCGAGGCAGCCCGACAGCGCGGTCTTCACCGCCTGCATCCGCGCCAGCACGTCCCGATCGCCGCAGACAGCCCAACCCACGCGCAGCCCGGGCAGCCCGTGGCTTTTGGTCAGCGCGTTGATCGAGATGCCGCGTTCATAGACCTCGGCGATCTGCGGCAGGCGCACGGCGGCATCGCGATCGATCAGCCGATAGACCTCGTCGTTGACCAGCCACAGCCCGTGCCGCCGGCACAGCGCGATCAGTGCGTCGAGGCAGCCGCGATCGATCAGCGCCCCGGTCGGGTTGTTAGGGAAATTGACAACCACCAGCCGCGTTGTCGGCCGGATCGCCGCCGCGACCTTCGCCAGATCCAGCCGCCACCGGTCGTCCGGGTCCAGCGCCACACCCGTGACGCCGGCAACCGAGGTCACCGCCATTTCCGACGGCTGGTAGCACGGGAGTACGACGATCGCGTGGCCCCGGCGGGCGTGATCCCCGGCGCTCAGCAGCGCCCGGGCGGCGCACGCCAGCGCCTCTTGCGCCCCGGCGAAGCACAACACCGTGTCCGGCGTGAGACCGGTATAGGTCCCGGCGATGGCCTGACGCAGCCACACCGCGCCGCGCGGATCGGTGTAGCCCAGGTCCAGCCCCTGCCAGCGGTGCAGGTCGTCCGGCGCCGCCATCGCCAGCAGATCGCGCAGCGGCAGTGTTTCAGCCTCCGAGGCCGCCAGGTTGTGCCGCGCGATGAGACCCCAACGGGTCAAAAACGCGCCAAGCGCGAACTCTTGCATGCAACCTGCTCCGTGACGCCCGGTATATGGCAGCCCAGCATATGGGACGCCCGGGTCCTGTCAGTTAGACCGGCGGCACGCGATCGCGTTACATGGCCCCCTTGGCTTGCCCGTTACATCGCCGCGTCGTCTTGCCAGAGCAGATAGATCGCCGCCGTCCACGAGAAATCCGCGCCGCCGATGCCGTCGCCGGTCAGCGGGTCGAAATATTCGCTGGGACCCGCCGCGTCGATCAGCGCGAGCGTGTCGCCGCGGATCCGGTCGGCCGTCGCGGCATCGCCTGCCGAGCGGAACCCGTCGGCGATCATCCAGTTCATCATCGCCCAGATCGGGCCGCGCCAGTAACGCTGCGGCTCGAAACCCGCGTGGTCAGGGTCGGTGGAGGGGACCAGCCGGGCAACCCGAGTGGCCCACCGTGCGAGCGTCGCGCCCAGTGCCGTAACGCGCGCCGGCGCATGCCCCGCGAACAGCGGCAGGAACCCGCCCGAGGTGCCGATCGGAATGATTTCATGGGTCACCAGGTCCATGCTCGCATACAACCCAAGGTCATCGCGCCACAGCCGGTCCAGCGCCGCGTGCAGGCGCGCAATGCGCTCTTCGATTTCCGTCCGTTCTTCCACCGTGCCGAAGCGCGCGGCCAGCGCCAGCAGGTCGTGCTCGGCACGCAGCAGGATTGAATTGGTGGAAACGTCCGCGACGCGGAACGGCGAGACCGCCAGCATGCGCGCCGGATCCCACTCCGCGTCGCGGAACAGGTCGACCAGATGGATGAAGCGCTGGTACTCATCGCCGCGCGGGCGCATCGTCGCATCCACCAGCGAGGTGTCGCGCCGGCGGATCGGCGTTGTCGTGTCCGTGGGCACGCGCGCCAGAGCGATGTCCCAGGCCGGGGAATTGTCCATCCCGGTCTCCCACGGGTGCAGCGTCGCCACCAGGCCGCGCCGCTCCGGGTCGCGCGCCGCCTGCCACCAGCGATGGTTGCGCACCAGCGCGGGATACACCGCCGCCGCGACCGCCTCGGTCTGCAGGCGGTCCGTGGTGTGGTCCCACAAATGCCGCGTTGCGGTCGCCAGTACCGGCGGCTGGGTGATCCCCGAGGTCGGCGGCCGGCGCGCGACGCCCCACACATCCGGTCCGGGAAAGTAATCATCGGACGGAGCATGAAAGACGATCTGCGGGATCATTCCGTCTTCCCACTGTCCCCGCAGCAGCAAGCTGATCTCTTGCCAGGCCCGCATTTCGTCGAAGGTGCTCCAGCCCATCGCGACAAACGCGGAATCCCAGTTCCACTGGAACGGATACAGCCGCGCCGTCGGCACGCAGTAGCCGCCGCGATCGTTGGTGCGCAGGATCGCGCGGGCCGGTTCGATGTTGATCGTGCGTCCGGTGGTCATAGGCCCGATGGTCATGCGATTGTCTCCAGCGCGCTACCGGTGTCGGCATTCATCCAGCTGATGTGGTCCAGCCGCGGCGCCAGGTGCAGCACCGTTCCGGGTGCGGGGCGAGTGCTGGCTGCAACGATCACCCGCATCGGTTGCCCCTCGGTCTGCCCGGTCGCCGACAATTGCCCGGTCGCCGCCGACTGCCCGGTCGCCGCCAACTGCCCGGTCACCGCCAACTGACCGGTCACCGCCAACTGCCCGGTCACCAACGTATGCGAGCCCATCGGCTCGCTGACCCGCACTTCAAAGGCGAAGCCGTCCTCCGCGCGCGCGGCATCAAGGTCTTCCGCGCGGATGCCCAGCACCAATGTCTCGGGTGCACCGGCGGGTGGCGTCAGGCGCAAGCTGCCCAGCCGCACGACACCATCGCTGTGTGCCAGGCGCAGGAAGTTCATCGGCGGGCTGCCGACGAAGCCGCCGACGAACATGCTGCGCGGGTGACGGTACAAATCCGCCGGCGGATCGATCTGCTCGATGCGACCGGCATACAGCACGGCGATGCGGTCGGCCAGCCCCATCGCCTCGGTCTGGTCGTGCGTGACATAGATCGTCGTGGTGCCCGCCTCGCGCAGCACCGATTTCAGCTCGGCGCGCATCTCCAGCCGCAGCAGAGCATCCAGGTTGGACAGCGGCTCGTCCATCAGCAGCACCGCGGGTTCCACTGCCAGTGCGCGCGCCACCGCCACCCGCTGGCGCTGCCCGCCGGATAGCTGCGCCGGGATAGCGGTCCAGGTACGGCTCGATATGCAGCAGCGCGGCGACGCGCGCCACCTGACGCTCGATCCGCGCGGCATCGGCGCCGGTCATGCGCAGGCCAAAGCCGACATTCGCGCGCACGGTCATGTGCGGGAATACCGCATAGTTCTGGAACACCATCGCCAGCCCGCGCTTGCGCGGCGGCAGCGTGGAGACATCGCGCCCGCCGATCAGCACGCGGCCGGTGGTTTGCGTCTCCAGCCCGGCGATGATGCGCAGCAGCGTGGTCTTGCCGCAGCCCGAGGGGCCGAGCAGCGCCAGGAACTCGCCGTCCGCGACGTGCAGATCGAGCTGCTCCAGCGCGACGTTATCGCGCCGAAGTCCTTGCGCGACCTCGTCGATGACGATGTCCGCCATCTCATCGTCTGCGCTCATCGCGCCAATTGGTTCATCGCCCCACAATTCCGCACAGACTGAACGCCTTGCGCACCAGGAAGATGAACAGCACCGAGGGCAGTGATCAGCAGGAACCCGCCGGCGAACTGCACATGCAGCGGGCTTTCCGACAGCACCGACAGCAGATAGGCCGTCAGCGTCTTGTGCCGCACCGTCAGCACCGAGGCGGCAAACACCTCGTTCCACGAGATCACGAACGCGAAGATCGCCGCCGCCGCGATGCCAGGCAGCGCCAGCGGCAGCACCACGCGCAGGAACGCCATGGGTCCGGAACAGCCGAACACCCAGGCCGCCTCTTCCAACTCGCGCGGGATCGCCTGAAACAGGCTGGCGGAGATCAGCACCGCGAACGGCATTGCCAGCACGCTGTGCATCAGCCCGACGCCGATCGGCGTGTCGTACAGCCCCAGGCGGATGAAGCCCACGGTCAGCGGCAACGCCAGGATCGCCACCGGAAACGCACGCGTCAGCAGCACGAACAGACGGAACAGCGTGGCACCGCGGAACCGGTAGCGCGCCAGCGCGTAACCCGCCGGCGCGCCGAGCACGATGGACACCACCATGCACAGCAACGCGGCCTCGACGCTGTACAGCGCGCTCGTCCACACCCCGCTGATATGCAGGAACTCTCGCAGCGCGGTCGACGGAGAACGCGACCGGCCAGACGGCTTCGGCCAGGCGTTCACCACCGCCTCGCCGCCAATCGCGCCCAGCGCGATCAGGTAGATCGGCACCAGCGTCCACGCGCACAATGTCGCAACACCGGCCAGGAACATGCCGCGGCGCAGGGTCATATTGATACCATCACGACAATTGTGCCGCCGGGGTGCGCAGCACACGCAGATAGATCAGCGTGGCGCCGAGCGAGACCGCCATCACCACCACCGCATAAGCCGCGGCGACGCCGTAATCCTGCTGGACATATTGCCAATTGAACGCCTCGCTCATCAGCACCGGGAAATTCCGCCCGCCCAGCGTCATCACCGTGGCGAACATCTCGAACGCCAGCACGGTGCGCAGGATCAGCGCGGTCTGGATCGACGGGCGCAGCAGCGGCAGCGTGACCCGGATGAAGCGCTGCCACGGCGTCGCGCCGAACACCTCGGCCGCCTCGTTGTATTCCTTCGGCACCAGTTGCACGCCGGCGGCCAGGATCACCAGCACGATCGCGGTGGCGCGCCACATCTCGGCCACCACGATGGCGACCAGCAGTGCCATCGGCGTCTCGTAGGTCAGCCAGCTCTGCGGGCCGGCAATGATGCCAAGATGGAACAGCAGCGTATTCAGGTAACCCCGGTCGGTCAGGATCGCCAGCCACACCAGGCCCGCCGCAAGATCGGAGATGCCCAGCGGGATCGACCACACCCACAGCACGATGTCGCGTCCGCGTTGCACATGGCGCAGCATCATCGCCATACCCAGCGCTAGCGCGAGTTGCAGTGGTACCGCCAGCAGAACGACCTCGAATGTGTTGGCGACCGCATCGTTGAAGTTAAGGTCGCCGGCCATGCGGGTGAAATTGCCGAACGAGAACGATCCGCCAGTGTGGAACGCCAGCGCGACGGTCTGCACCAGTGGCACCACGAACAGCACCGCCAGGAATAGCGTCGCCGGCGCGATCAGCAGATAGGGCGTGAGCGCGCTGCGGCGCATGGCGCTGGCCTACGGCACCGCGCAGGCGCCGGTCGACGGTGGGTCGGGTGCCCAGCAGGGCGCGCCCGTGTCGGTCATGATCTTGCGCAGGATGGGTGCCTCGCGCGCCAACGCGTCATGCGGCTGCATCCCGCGCAGCACGATAAGCTGGAACGTATCCAGCATCACCTTGTCGAACTCCCCGCCATGGGTGCCGAGACCCACCGGCAGCAGTGCCGGCTTGGCGTCACTTGAGCCCTCGGTGCGCGCGATCGCGGCAGCCGCGAGCTTGACGCCGGGATCGAGGTCCGCCGGCAGGTCGGCCCTCACCACCGGAAAGAAACCCACTGCCCGCGCCGTGGCAAGCTGCGTCGCCGGACGGGTCAGATACTCGATCAACGCGGCGGCACCTTGCGGATCGGGCGCGTCCTTGGCGATCGCCAGGCCGGCGATCACCGGCATGTAGCTGCGTCCCTTCGGCCCCGATGGCGCGGGGAACGTAACGAAATCATCCGGCTTCTGGCGCAACGCATCCAGCAGTCGCGCGACATGGTCGAACGCAATCCAGACATCGCCCGACAGCAGCGGTTCCTGCATGAAGTTATAGTTGGTCGAGTTGGGGTTCACACCCTTCCACAGCACGGCGAAGTGGGTCCACATCGCCTCCGCCGCCGGGCCGTCGAACGTTGTCACCAGGCCGCCGGTGTAGGACGGATACAGGAACCCCTCGATGAACCGGTGCATCAGTCCTTTCGGCCCGGCGGGAAAGCCCAGCACGCGCTTGCCGGTCTTCGCCTGGATCGCAGCTGCCCAGTCGCCCAACTGTTCGTAGGTCAGCTTGTCAATGTCGGCACCCGGCGGCAGGTAGGGCAGGGCCTGCTTGTTGGCGACCATGAAATACGTCGCCTGCATCCATGGGATGTACATCTCGTGCGCGGTGCCGAGTTTGGCCAGGGTCAGCAACCCGGCGGGAATGCCGCGATCCTGCAGCTTCGTTGCCAGGTCGTCAATCGGAACGATCCCCTTCAGCGCCATCAGCGGCTCCAGCTCACCGTGCAGCGCGCCGATCAGGCTGATCGTGTGCGTGCCGCCCTGCTGCTCCGCCTGGATGCGCACCGGAAGCTGCGCCGGTTCCTCCGGCACATAGGTCGCCTTCCCTGCGTAGTCCTTCAGGATCACGTCGCGCATCTTCTGCGCTTCCTCGATCGGGCGCAGTTGCGTCGACATGAACAACGTGTCGGCCGCCGCGGGCCGCGGCACCAGCGGTGCCGCGAGCAGCAATGCGCTAAGCGCGGCCAGGATGCGTGGTGTCATGGCGTCCTCCCAGGACGTGGCTTGGTGTTTTCGTTTTGCGTCCGGCGCGCGTTGGCGCCGGTCCGTCGGAGCCGCGCGGGATCAGCCGCGCCGGCCAGATTTCCGTCAGCGTCGCCGGGTCGGCACCGCCGAGCAACGCTACCAGCATCTCCACCATGCGCGCGCCGGCGCGGGCCATCGGCTGCTCGATCGTGGTCAGCGGTGGATCGGTGCAGCCCGCCATCGGCAAATCGTCGTAGCCGATCAAGGAGACGTCGCGCCCGACCCGCAGCCCGGCCTGCGACACGGCATGCAGTGCGCCGACCGCCAGCCGGTCGGTAGCGCATAGCACCGCGGTGGGCGGCGCGCGTTCGGCCAGCAGCGCGCGCATCAGCGTGAAGCCGGCTTCTTCCGACGGTTCGGCATGACGGATCGGCCCGCGCGGCAGGTCGGCGGCGGCAAGAGCGGCGCGCCAGCCCTGCTCGCGATGATGCGCGAACATGTAGTGCGGCGCCGCGTTGATCAGGCCGATGCGCCGATGGCCGAACCCGATCAATCGTTCCGTGGCCATCCGGCAGGCGGCGACGCCATCGATATCAACGTAAGCATGTGTGCGAGGATCTTCGCAGCGGCCATGCGCGACGAAGGCGGCGCCGCGATCCAGTAGATAGCGAATGCGTGGATCGTCGCGCCGCGTCCGGGCCAGCAGCATGCCGTCGACGCGCCGACCCTCGATCAGGTGGCGGTAGGCGCGCAGTTCCTCGGTGCCGGGACGGGCGGTCATGACCAGCAGGTCAAGCCCCGCACGCTGCAACGGCGGACCGACCGCGGCGAGCAGGCGCAGGAAGAACGGGTCGTCAAATTGCCCGGCGTCAGCCGGCAGCACCAGGC
The DNA here is from genome assembly GCA_963826975.1 of uncultured Alphaproteobacteria bacterium. Classification (GTDB taxonomy): domain Bacteria; phylum Pseudomonadota; class Alphaproteobacteria; order Acetobacterales; family Acetobacteraceae; genus Palsa-883. The sequence continues at coordinate 226,682 of CAWGZJ010000008.1, forward strand.
CGATCGCCTCGCTGCGGCCATGGCGCAGGCGGCGGGCAAGCTGGTTGGGACGGTAATCAATTCGTTCCGCCTCCGCGCGCACGCGCACGCGCGTGGCGGCAGCGACCTCGGGGAAGCCGCCAAGGGCGCGCGAGACGGTGGTGACCGAAAGGTCAAGTCGTTTGGCGATGGCGCGCAGGGACACTTGGACTGGACGTTCCCGTTCGTTTTGGCTTATGAAAGCAATAATCCAAAACGATTTGGAGGTCAATCTCCAGGGAGGGGATCATGCCGGACGTGCCTCAGCCCTATGCGGTCGGCCAGCGCGACGCGCGCCCGTGGGGCGAATGGATGGTTATCGATGTCGGCACCGGCTTCGTGGTGAAGCGCATCACGGTGCGGCCGGGACAGCGCCTGTCGTTGCAACGCCACCGGCATCGCGCCGAGCAATGGGTGGTGGTGGCGGGCATCGCGCAGGTGACGCGCGGTGACGCGGTGTTCGCGCTGGCGCCCGGCGAGACGGTGCGGATTGCGCCGGGCGAGACCCATCGGGTTGCGAACCAGGGTGTCGATGACGTGGTGTTTATCGAGGTGCAGACAGGATCGGTGCTGTCCGAGGACGACATCGAGCGGCTGGAAGATCAATACGGTCGCACGACGATCCCGCAACAATCGCAATAGGTGAAGACTCTCCCCCTCCCCTTGAGGGCTTGGGCCGCGAAGCGGACCAAGGTTGGGGGGAGGGGTTGGCGCCAGTGTCGCACCGAACCCTCTCGCGCACGGACCCCTCCCCCAACCCCCTCCCACAGGGGGAGGGGGAGAAGGTTACGTTCCAGCCCAGCTTATTCTGACGCCCATGGGGACAAGCCGGACCACCACCCGGGGCAGCGCCACCCCATAGCTACGTAGACACCTGCTCCAACACCGCCCGCGCCTGCCGGATCCCGAACCCCCAGATCAGCAGCGCCGGCAGCAACGATCCCGGCAGCACGATCCACAACACCCAGCCCAGGTGATCCGGCCCAAACAAGTACAACGGACCCAGCAGCGTCACCCCGGCCCACGCCCCCAGATGCCCAAGCCCATCGGTCCACGCAAACGCCACCGCGCGAATACGTGTCGGATACGCAACCGCTGTGTAGTTATAGAGATTGAACAGCCACAATCCGGTGCCGACGCGGCTGAACGCATAGAACACAATGATCACCGGCAGACTCGGATACAAATAGATCACCACCCACGACAGCGCGAACAACCCGCCCATCGCCAGCATCACCTCGCGCCGCTCTACCCGCTCGCCGAGCCGCGCATTGACCTGGAAGCCAACGAACAGCAGCAGATACGCGGCGGCGATCGTCAGGAACACGATATGCGCCGAGGCGCCGTGATCCACCATATACACCGGCAGGAACGCGCCAACTCCATAGATCAGGCCAGCATAACTCAACATCCAGCACACTATCAGCAGGTATGTCCGACCGCGATATTGCGGGTTGCTGAAAATCTCGCGCCAGGCACCCTTGCCGGCGATGACCACCGGGTGCATCCCATGCGTTGGTTCCGGCAGCGGCGCGCGCGTGACAAGCTGCACGCGCCGCTCATAGTCCGCCATCAGCCGATCCGCCTCCTCCGCGCGCCCGCGTGCCTCCAGCCACCGCGGCGATTCCGGCAACAGCCAGAACAGCAGTGGCAACAGAACGATCACCTCGATCGCCGCGCTGACCCACAGGAACGCCTGCCACTGCACCGGGATCAGCCAGAACGCCAGCAGATTGACTGCAACTGCCACCAGCGCGGTACTCCCCTGCGACGCCAGCAGCACCCTGTTGCGCACCAACGGCGAGGTCATTTCGGACAAATACACCGAGTGCGTCGCGACGATCCCGCCGACGCCAAGCGTGCTGAGCACCGACAGGAACACCATGCCCCAGAAATTCGTCACATACGCGAATGGCCAGATGCAAAGGCCGCCCAACAGCGTCGCCAACAGGATCGCCGGCCGCCGTCCGTAGCGGTCGGCAACCCAGCTCATCAGATAGACGCCCAGCAGGATGCCAAGCCCCACCTGCAACGCCTGGATCACCGCATATTGGTAAACATCGATCACGTGGTTCGGCCGCCAGACGAACGGATAGAGCCGTGCGCCGATGCCGTCGGTGTCGAAGATGATGAAGCCCCAGGTGATTTCCACCAGAATCGCCAGCCGCCACTGCACGCGGGTTAGCGGCAGGCGATCGATGCGTGACGCGATATGTCCATGGATCGAGGCGCGCTCACCAAATCCGCCCGCATCCGTTGCCGGATGCGACTGGATCGGCCGCGCGTTCGCGTTGGCCGTGTCCGCCATCTGGCCCTCCCACGTGCCAGCGTATCGGTGGCCCGGACGCTGAGCGCCAAGCTGAGGCGTGTCAATATTTCCCCGCCGCGCCCGTCTGCCGGCGGGCGGCTCTACTCGGCCGCGACCTGCCGCAGCCGATCCTTGAACACCTTGCGGAACTTGGCGACTTTAGGCGCCACCACCACCTGGCAGTAACCGCTAAAGGGATTGCGGGCGAAGTAGTCGTGATGCTCCGCCTCGGCCGGATAGAACACGCCCAACGGGGCAATCTGAGTCACCAGCGGCGCGGGCCACAGCTTGGCTGCCGAGATCTCCTGCATCACCGCCGTCGCGGTGGCTTCCTGCGCGTCCGAATGCGTCAGGATGATCGAGCGGTACTGCGGCCCGACATCGTTGCCCTGGCGGTCCTTCGTCGTCGGGTCATGCGTGGTGAAGAACACCCGCAGCACGTCGGCGTAGTCGACCTGTGCAGGGTCGAAACGGACCTGCACAACCTCGGCGTGGCCGGTCGTTCCGCTGCACACCTGCTTGTAGTTGGGATTGACGACGTGTCCGCCGGCATAGCCGGACGTCACGCTCGTGACGCCGCGCAGCTCTTTGTAGACTGCCTCCAGGCACCAGAAGCAGCCGCCACCCAGGGTTGCGATCTCTTCGCTCATTGACTTCCCTCCATCCGGTTCTGTGTCACACTATCACTATGGCCGGCACCGCGCGACTGCCTCCGCCGGATTCGCCCGGCAAGGGGTGGCGTCGGGCGTATGTCTCCTGCCATGTGTCAACACGGGGGAGCCTTCGTTACAGGTGGATTGAACATATCGGGGTTTCGGTAAAGGGTGACCAGCAATGACCGGATTCGTGCCGCCGCTGGAGTTTGGCAATCGCGCCTTTTACGGCCGCCAATCCGGGCAGGGCAGGGTGGTGGTGATCGACTCGCCCCGCGAACTCGATCGGTCCGATGTACCGATCGATCCGCCGCATGACGTGGTGGTGCACGCCGCCTACATGGCCGCCCCGGTCGCGACGCAGCTTCTGCGCCGCGGGTTCCGCGGGTTCATCGGCGTCGACGCCGGGATCGGCCGCAACGCGGCGGGCATCGGCGGCCTGCCACTCGCCGATCAGCACGGCGTGCCAGCTGCCGCCGTCAGCGTCTACAGTTGCGACATGTGCGACGGTGCCTCGGTCTGGGTCGATGGTGCGATCAGCAGCGCGAACGCAACCGCCATGGCCCTGGGCGTGCAGCCCGGCCAGGGCACGCACGAAGCGGCCGCCTTGATGTTGCGCGCCGCACCCGGGCAGGCCCGCGAACTCGCAGGTTCATTGCCTGATCGTGACTTCCCGCTGATGCCCGGGCCCGATGGCGGCGTGTTCGGCTGCTGGAGCATGAGCCTGGTGCACGGCGAGCGCGCCGGTGACGTGTTCTGCGTAGGCACACCAGTGGATACGACCATGACCATCTATGTCTATCGCCACGGCATCCGGCCCGCCGGCATTATCGGCAGCGACGGCGGCTTCGGGCGTCATCGGATGGCGGTCGCCGGGCTGCCCATCCTGCAGGCGATGGGCATCGCCTGCGCCGCGGTGTCGCATCTGTCGGCCGATCTGGGAGATCCACATAGCATCTACCGGGACGGACGCATCACGCTGGTCAACGAACAGGCGCGCGACGCCGGCATCGTCCCAGGCATGACAGCCGTGGACGCGGCGACGCGGTTGTTGCGCGCCCGTCAAATCCCAGGGTTGACGTAACCGGCGCTGCTCTGCGACGCTACCCTCAAGGCCGTGCCAATCGGCCCCCGGGGAGGGACGATACGCATGGCCCAATCGATCGAGGGATTCGTCGGTGCATCCATGGATGATGCCCGGCTAAGCCCAATCCATTATCGCGTTTTTGCGTTGATCGCCGCTGGATATTTCTTCGACGTCGCGGACTATGTGATCCTGGGTTCGCTGATCCCGGACATGACCCATAGCGGGTTCGCCACCGCGGCCCAGCTCGGCACCGTGGCGAGCGCAACGTTGTTCGGCCTGTTCCTCGGCACCGTTGCACAAGGCGAGTTCACCGATCGGTTCGGCCGCAAGACGGTCTACCAGTTCAACCTGCTGCTCTACGGTACTGCAACGATCGCCGCGGCGTTCTCGCCGAACTGGATCTGGCTTGCGGCACTGCGATTCGTCGCCGGCATCGGCCTGGGCGCGGAGCAGCCACTGTGTTTCGCCTATGCCGGCGAATACGCACCGAAGAACATTCGCGGCCGGTTCGTCGGCGGAGTGCAGCTCGTCGGCGGGGCATTTTCATGGCCATTGACGACGCTGTTCGCGCTGGCATTTCGTGACTCGCTGGGCTGGCGTGGCTGCTGGATCGTCATCGGCGTGTGCGCGCTGATCGTCTTCGTGTTCCGCTTCTCACTGCCGGAATCACCGCGCTGGCTGGCAACGCACGGCCAAGGGAATCGCGCGCTCGAACTGCTCAAGCGCATGGGCATTCCCGGGCCGAAACCCGGTGAGGAACTGATCACCGATGCTGCCAGCGACAGCCACAGCGACCCGATCGCCGTGGTGTTCCGGCACTATCGCGGCCGGGTGATCGCGGGAATGGTCTGCTTCGTCGCCTTCTTTGGCGTGGCGCTCGGTCTCGGCGCCTGGCTGCCGAGCATGATTGCCGATCGCGGAATGACCATCACCAAATCGCTGACCTATACCTTCGGCATGCAGTTGGCGTTCCCTTGCGCCAGCATGTTCATGATGTTCGCGCTGGAACGCTTCGGGCGGAAGCGGACGGCGATTACCGCGTTCGTAATGGCCGGCGTGTTCGCGGTGGGCTTCGCCAACGCGAATACCAATGCGATGCTGCTGGTGGTCGGCTTCTGCATGATCTTCTTCATCCAGTTGGCCGGCAACTCGATGCAGATCTTTGCCTCGGAGGTATTCCCGACCAACGCGCGCGCCTCCGGGTTCGGGCTGGCGCAGGGGGCCGGCCGGCTTGGCACCGCTTTCATCATTCCCGCCATCCTGTGGATTCAGACCGGGTACGGAATTGACGCGGTGTTTGCATGCGTTGCCATCGTGCTGGTGATCGCCGCGGCGACCGTCAATCTCATCGGCCCGGAAGCGCGCGGCGTGTCGCTGGATGTGCTGGCGCCGCCGGAGGGGTGATAATATGCGCCGGTCCAGGAGGTCGCCATGAACAACGCACATCGCATCACGCCATTGGGTCACACCGACCAGGGTGGGCGTCCGGATGGCGTGCAGGTGATGGTCGCCAAAGGTCACGCCTATGTCGGGCACATGTTCTCCGACGGTATCGCCGTCATCGACGTGGCTGATCCGCGCACCCCAAAGCCGGTGAACTTCGTTGCCTGCCCGGCCAACACGCGTGCCAGCCACATCCAGGTGCATGACGGCCTGTTGCTTGCAGTCAATGCAGCCAATGTCTGGGCCCTGCAGCGATACGAAAAACAGCAGGACTATTTCGGCAAATCGCTGGCCGACAGCTTCGACCGGCGAGATCGCGGTTTCGCTTCCGGCATGCGGGTATTCGACCTTGCCGATCCGGCCGCGCCGCGCGAGATCGGCTTCATGTCGGTGGACGGCATCGGTCTGCACCGCATCTGGTGGGTCGGCGGGCGCTATGCCTATGCGTCAGCGCATTTCGACGGCTTCATCGACCACATCCTGGTGGTGATCGACCTGGCCGATCCGACCAAGCCGGAGATCGTCGGCCGCTGGTGGTTCCCCGGCATGAACCGTGCCGCAGGCGAAACGCCCACCTGGCCCGACGGCCAGCGCTGGGCGCTGCATCACATGATCACCGCGGGCGACCTGGGCTACGCCGCCTGGCGCGACGGCGGCTTCACCATCATGGACCTGAGCGATCCCACCGCGCCGAAGCTGCGCGCGCACTGCAATTGGGCACCACCCTTCGCCGGCGGCACGCACACGCCGTTGCCGCTGCCAGGCCGCGGCCTCGCGGTAGTGGCCGATGAGGCAACCAGCAACCGCTGCGCCAAAGGCCTTGCGTACACCTGGGTGTTAGACGTGCGCGCCCCGGACAATCCGGTAACGATCGCCACGATGCCAACGCCCACGGGCGAGGATTTCTGTGCCAAGGGCGGCAAATTCGGCCCGCACAATCTGCACGAGAACAGGCCCGGCTCGTTCCAGAGCGAGGAACTGATCTTCGCCACCTACCACAACGCCGGCGTACGCGTGTTCGATATCGCCAACGCGCACGAACCGAAGGAGGTCGCACATTTCATTCCACCTCCGCCGGCCCGGATCGTCGACATCCGCCCCGGCGCCGAGTTGGTGACGCAGTCCACCGACGTGTTCGTCGCCGCGGACGGCACGATCTATGTCACCGACACCAATGGCGGCCTGTCGATCCTTGCCTTCGACGGCTGAGCGAAGCAGCCTGCCCGCCAGACTTTCACGGCCAAACCTTGACGGCCGGACCTTGACGGAAAGGATGCGCGCCATGACCAACCTGCCGATCACGCTGACCGCCGCGGATTACGCGCGCCTGATGCCGCTGGCCGCGCACGCCGTGGTGCCGGACGGCATCGACCTGACGCTGCTGCTCGGCCGCGCCGGGTCGTGGCCCGAACGTGCGCAGATGCTGGGTCGAGCCGCGAGCGATCCGGCGGTGCATGGCGGGGAGTCCTCGATGGGCGGCCATTTGCGTCGCATCGACAAGGGCGACCGCAGCCTGGTCGCCCTGCCGGTGTTTCCGCTGCGCAACTTCACCGGCCGCGATCTCTATGTGCGCAAGGATGGTCCGGTGAAAACCGCCGCCGATCTGCGCGGCAAGCGGGTCGGCATGTATGACTGGGTGGCCAGCGGATCGATCTGGTACCGGCACTTCCTGAACTTCATCGGTGTGCTGCCCGCCGAGCTGCACTGGACGATCGGCGAGGTCGACGGCGCGCGCATCACCAGCCACGCCTACACGCTGCCGGAAGGTGTGCGCGCCGCCCCTAGGACCTTGTCCGAAATGCTGATCGACGGCGAGCTCGACGCGATCTACAGCCCGCCGCGCCCGCACCGCTATCATCCGGTGAACGGTCCCATCGTCCGGCTGTTCCCCGACATCCGTGCGATCGAGCGCGATTACTTCCGCGCGACCGGCATGTTTCCACCGCAGCACCTGATCGTGCTCAAGCGGCAGGTGTGGGAAGCGCACAAATGGATCGCCCACAGTCTGACCGACGCTTTTGTTGCCGCGACCAATATGTTCGGCAAAGCACAGCGTTCGTTTCCTTATGTCTCGCCCTGGCTGGATGCCGAGCTTGAAGAGACCGAAACCCTGATGGGCGCCGACTTCCACGCCGACGGGTTCGAGAACAACCGAGCGACGATCGAGGTGTTCAGCGAACAGGCCCGCGCGCTGGGGATCATCAGCCGCCGTGTGACCCCGGAGGAGTATTTTGCTGAGTTCCTCGAAGCCGCAGCACGGTGATTGTTTGACAGGGCGACGGGCGGGTAGCGACGATGGAGCGACTAAGGACGTCGCCCCGGGCATGTCGAAGCATGTTTCGGTTCTCCGGACCTGCGTACACCTCGCCCGCTCTTCGCGGCCCAAGCGCGCGAAGGGCGGGAGAGGTGTACGATTGGCGCGACGATTCCGGTCACGTTGAACGTGCTCTAGGAGAGACACCATCATGAACCCGCGCCCGCCGCCCGCGTCCACTTTGCGCCGACGCAGCCTTCTGACCCGTGGCGGCGTGGCCGCGCTTGCGTCGGGCTTCCCCACCAACACCTGGGCGGATTCCGGCAAGCGCTTCGTCACGGCGAACAACAGCCCGTACGACACGCTGGACCCGCACGTCGTGTTCGACATCGGCCGCATTGCCACACGGCTGAACATGTATGACTGCCTGGTGCGCTGGGTGGACAACCCGCCAAAGCTCAGCCTGTGGCTGGCGGACAAGATCACCATCGCGCCCGACGGCATCACCTACACGATCAGCATGAAGCCGGACACCAGGTTTCACGACGGCAGCACGATCACCGCCGATGATGTCGTGTTTTCCATGGAACGCATCCTGGCAATGAAGCAGGGCGCCTACGGTCTGTTCAAAGGCGTAATCGATCCCGGCAAGACCAAGGCACTCGACGCGCACACCGTGCAATTCACGCTGAACCAACCGTTCGCCGTCTTCACCGCCGTCCTGTCGGAACTATGGGTCGTCAACAGCAAGTTGCTGCGTCAGAACGAGAAGTCCGCAGACATGGGCGCCGGCTGGTTGGCGCGCAACGAGGCCGGCTCTGGCGGCTTCAAGCTGCGCCGCTACGATCCGGCGATCGGCTTCCAGGCCGACCGGTTCGACCAGCACTTCACCAGCTTCGGTAAGTCCAACATCACCCAGATGGAATTTCGCGTCGTGCTGGAAACGGCGAGCCGCGCACTGGGTCTGGAGAAAGGCGAGTTCAACACCACCGACGGCTACCTGCCGCAGGACCAGATCAAGCGGCTGCGCGGCGTGAACAGCGTGCAGATCCTGGAAGCGGAATCGCTGCGCACGATGTATTTCATCATCCACAACCAGCGCCCGCCGCTGACCGACGTGAACCTGCGCAAGGCGCTGTGCCACGCTTTCGACTACGATGGCTTCATCAACCACATCCTGAGCGGCTCGGTCGCACGCAACGCCGGCATCATTCCGAACACGATGTGGGGTGTGCCGAAGGATCTTGCAGGGTACACCTTCGATCTGGACAAGGCGAAGCAGCATCTGGCGATGGTCAAGGAGCCGATGCGCCCGCTGGACATCGGCGTCCTCGCCGGCTTCGACCAGAGCGAGGCGGCCGCGCAGTTGCTGCAAGCGGGCTGCGCCAAGATCGGCATAGAAACGAAACTGAACAGCGAACCCTGGCCGGTGATCTCCGGCAAGTTCGCCGACAAGGACCGCATGCACGACCTGGTGCCGCTGTGGCGCAGCGCGTATTTCGCCGATCCACATAACTGGACAGGCGCCATCTACAACAGTCGCAACATCGGCGCCGGCAACAGCAGCTTCTACAAGAACGCGAAGTTCGACGAACTGACCGACAAAGCGCTGACACTGACCAGCATCGACGAACGCCGCCCGCTGTATGAGGAAGCCTCCCGCATCCTGGTCGAGGATGCCGCCGGTCTGTTCATCTACAACACGAAATGGTTCGGCCCATTCACCACGAACGTGCACGACGTGCGCTTCTGCCCGATCGGCGACGCCCAGGACATTCGCTGGATGAGCATGAGCTGAACCAACGCGGCAACGGTCCCTGACGGGGGCAGGGTAGACACATTCTACTCGGCTCCGGCCTCGCCATGCGCGGGAGCGGCACTCCCCTTCGGGCCTTTGCGTTCCTCAAAGCGCTGCAACACCACGAAGAACGATGGCACAAACAGCACGGCCAGACATGTCGATGCGATCATTCCGCTCATCACGGATAGACCCAGTGACACCCGCGCCGCAGCCCCGGCCCCGGTCGCGAGCACCAACGGCACGACGCCCAGAATGAACGCGAACGAGGTCATCAGGATGGCACGGAACCGCGCGCGGGCCGCGTCGATCGCTGCCGCGGCGATCTCCTGATGGTGCAGCAGGCGCTTCTCGCGCGCGACCTCGACGATCAGGATGGCGTTCTTTGCTGCCAAAGCGATCAACAGAACCAGGCCGATCTGCGTATACAGGTTATTGGCCACGCCAAGCGCACTCAGCGTCAGCACCGGTCCCAGCAGCGCCAGCGGCACGGCAAGGATCACGCTCAATGGGGCGATCCAGCTTTCGTACTGCCCGGCCAGGCACAAATAAACCAGCAGCATGCCCAGGCCGAAGACGAAGAAGATCTGGCCGCCGACGACCTTCTCCTGGTACGACATGGCAGTCCATTCGTAGCCGAACCCGGGTGGCAGCGTCTTGTCGGCGATCTGCTCCATCACACCTAGCGCCTCGCCGGAGCTGAAACCATCCCCGGCGCCACCGACGATCGTCGCCGACGGATACAAGTTGTACAGGCTGATCAGTGCCGGTCCGACATCGGTTTTCACCTGTGCCAGGGCACCGAGCGGGATCATATTGCCATCCTCGCTGCGCACCGACAGTTTCTCGATGTCGGCCGGGCGCAGGCGGTATTGCGAGTCGGCCTGCACATAGACCTGGAAGGTCAGGCCGAATTTGTTGATCTGGTTGACATAGGTCGATCCGACATAGCCCGACAGCACGGCAAACACGTCGCTGACCGGCACGCGCAGGGTTTCCGACTTGACGCGGTCCACCACGACCTCGATCTGCGGCACGTCAGCGCGGAACGAGGTGTTCAGCCGGGCGATTGCGGATTGCGTCTTGCCGTTGGCGATAATGGTTCGCGTGGCGCGCTCAAGCTCGTCGTAGTCGAAATTGCCGTCGCGCGATTCTACCTGCATGGTGAAGCCCGAGGCGTTGCCAATGCCCTGGATCGGCGGCGGCACCAGCACGAAGCCGACCGCGTCGGGCAGCTTGTCCAACTCGCGCGACAGATTGGCGTAGATCGAGCGCAGGTCTTCGCCGCTGCCCTTGCCGCGCACGCTCCAGTCCTTGAGGATCACATAGACCGCACCGGCATTGGCCAGCGGAGCGCTGTTGTCCAGCACCGATATGCCGGAGATCTGAATGGCATTTTCGACGCCTGGCGTTTTCAGCGCGATCTGACCGACCTTGTTCAGCGCGGCCTGGGTGCGTTCCAGCGACGCGGCATCTGGAAGCTGGACACCGATGATCACGTAGCCCTGGTCTTCGGTTGGGATGAACGCCGTGGGCAGTCGCGCGATGCCCCAGCCACTGCCGATGGCTACTGCCAGCGCAATGATCACCATCAGCAGGCTGTGCCGCGCCATGCGCCCGATCAGGCTTGCATAGGCATTTTCCAGCTTGTCGTAGACATGGTTGAAGCCGCGATAGACCCGGTTGCGCTGCTCCGGCGGCACCGGGCGGCGCAGCCACATGGCGCATTGCGTCGGTTTCAATGTCGCCGCATTCACCGCGCTGATGATCGCCGTGGCGGCGATAACCAGGGCAAACTGCGCGTACATCTGCCCGGTCAGGCCTGGCAGGAAAGCCGCGGGGATGAACACCGACATCAGCACCAGGGTGATGCCGATGATCGGACCGAACAGTTCGCTCATCGCCTTGATCGCGGCGTCGTGGCCGCTCATGCCCATTTCGATGTAGCGGGCCGAGCCTTCGACGATGACGATGGCATCGTCGACCACGATGCCGATCGCCAGGATGATCGCGAACAATGTGGACAGGTTGACCGTGAACCCTAGTGCCGCCATCGCGGCGAAAGCGCCGATGATCGTGACCGGCACCGTGGTGGCCGGCACCAGCATGGCGCGCCAGTCCTGCAGGAACACCAGGATGACAATCAGCACCAGCACGCCGGCCTCGATCAGCGTCTTGTAGACCTCCTGGATCGAGGTCTTTACGAAGCCGGTGGTATCGAACGGGATGGCGTAGGTCACGCCCTGTGGGAACGCCTTGGACAGTTCGCTCATCTTGGCGCGCACCCGGCTGGCGACATCCAGCGCGTTCGCGTCGGGCGACTGGTAGATGGCGATGCCGGCGGCCGGGTTGCCGTTGAACTGGAAGACCTGCGAATAGGTCTGGGCGCCCAGTTCCACGCGGCCGACGTCCTTCACCCGGACGATCTGGCCGCCGTTGGTGGTGGCGGCCTTGATGATGATATTGGCGAACTCGGCCGGGTCCGACAGGCGGCCTTCGACGTTCACGGTGTACTGGAAATCCTGGTCGGCCGGCGCCGGCGGCATGCCGACCTGGCCGCCGGTGACCTGCTGGTTCTGCTGCTGGATCGCCTGGGTCACATCGGATGGGGTCAGCCCGAGGGCATAAAGTTTCTGCGGATCGAGCCAGATGCGCATGGCATACTGGCCGACGCCGAACACATTGACGTTGCCCACGCCGGGCAGTCGCGCCAACTCGTTCACCAGGTTGATCGTGGCGTAATTGCTCAAATACAGGCTGTCGTATTTGCGGTCGGGCGATGTCAGGGTGATGATCTGCAGGATCGCAGTGGATTTCTGCTGAACCGTCACACCCTGCGCCTGCACCGACTGCGGCAACTGCGCCGTCGCACTGGCCACCCGGTTCTGCACCAGGACCTGGGCAAAGTTCAGGTCGGTGCCGATATTGAACGTGACCGTCAACGCATAGCTGCCATCACTGGCGCTGGTGGACTGCATGTAGAGCATGTGCTCCACGCCGTTCACCTGCTGCTCGATCGGCAGCGCAACGGTGTTCATTACGGTCTCGGCGCTGGCGCCCGGGTAGCGCGTGGTGACCGAGATGGTCGGCGGCACCACGTTGGGATACTGGGCCACCGGCAGGGCATACAGCGCGACCGCGCCGATCAGCACGATGACGATCGCCAGCACATTCGCCAGGACCGGCCGCTCGATGAAAAATTTGGAGATCATGGCGCGCCCGCGGTCACGACTTGTCGGCGGTGATCGTTGCTTCCTTCGGCGTGACCTTATCGCCGGGGATCGCGCGCTGCAGGCCGGAGACCACCACCTGATCCTCGGGCTTCAGGCCGGTTTCGACGACCCGCAGCACACCCACCTGTGCGCCCACGGTCACGCTGTGCTGCTCGATCGTGTTGTCCTTGCCCAGCACCAATACGTAACGGCCGGCCTGGTTGGTGCCCAGCACCTGGTCGGGCACCAGCAGCGACTGGGTCTTGCCCAACGCCATTGGAATGCGGACGCGCACGAACATACCGGGCAGCATGGCGCGATTGGGGTTAGCCAGCAGTCCTCGCGCGAACAGCGTGCCAGTCGACGGATCCAGCGTCGGCGAGGCGTAGTTCATCGCACCGGCATGCGGATAGCCCTGCTCGGTCATCAGACCGACCTCGACGGGAATCTTCGCCAGATCGAAATCCGTCAGCCCGCGCTCGCGCATCGCGCTCTTGATGTGCAGCACGTCCTGTTCGCTGACATTAAAGGTCACGTAGATCGGATCGAGCTGCACGATGCTGGCGAGTTTCGTGGGCCCGCTAACTCCCACCAGTTCGCCGACCGACACCAGGTGGTTGCTCACCACCCCGTCGAGCGGCGCATTGACGCGGGTATAACCGTAATTGATTGCCGCGATGGTGACCGCGGCCTGTTGGTTCGACACATTCGCCCGGTCGGAGTCGCGCTTGGCCAGTGCGGTGTCATAGGTGTTCTGCGCGGAAACGTTCTGGCGCAGCAGTGTCTGCTGGCGGTTGAATTCCGCCTCCGACTGCACAGCCTCGGCCTGTGCCGCAGTCAGCGATGCCTGTGCCTGCTGCAACTTGGACTGGTACGGCGCCGGCTCGACCACGAACAGCGTGTCGCCGACTTTGGCCATCGCGCCGTCCTTGTAGTCGATCTCCTGCAGAAACCCTTCGACCCGCGCCACCAGGTCGACCTGGTTGAACGCGACGGTGCTGCCGGTCAGCACAAGATAGGGGGTAACGGCCTGCTGCAGCGGCTTGGCCACGCCGACTTCGGGCGGCGGCGGCGGTACGTAGGCGTTTTCCTTCTTGCAGCCTGCAAGAGCGAGTAAGCTCGCCAGCACAAGCGCCGGTCGCCAGGATCCAAAACGCCGCGCAGGGTACAGAGTCACGTTTGTTGACACCACGCGTCGCCCCCCTTGCCGTGCCAGCACGCGCATCGCGTCGGCCGCACTTGCGGATTGACGATGGTTTCTCAACCCGCGCGCCGACAGTATATCGAGGCGATCCGGAAATGTCTCGGATCAATACCCGGCGCGTGCGTACGGGCTGTCGGCGCCACGACGATAGACCAGCAGATTGCGCCGGTAGGTCAGCACCGTGTCACCCGATTGATTGCGCGCGCGAGTCGCGACCGATACGATACCCTCACCAGGACGCGAGCGCGACGCGCGGGATTCCAGGATCGTCGATTCCGTTTCGATCGTATCGCCGGCATGGAGGGGTTGCGGCAGCTCGATGTCGTACCAGCCAAGGTTCGCGACAACACGCCCGAAGGTGCGTGTGGTAGCGGCGGTCGCCTGGGCGATGACGAAGGTTTCGCTGACGACAAGCCTGCCGGCATTGTGCCGCGCCGCCCAATCCAGATCGTGGTATTGCGGCGCCAGTTCCAGCGCGCGCGTGGCGTGCGCCAGCGCGGCCGATGGCGCGAAGCCGCGGCGAGGCGCGTGTACGAAGCTTTCGTCCGGATGCAGGTCCTCGAAATACAATCCGGTCTGCTCGACCAGCGCGCCATCCTCCGCCTGGTGATAGGCGGCGAACCGCGGCAGGTCAGCCAGCGGATCCGATCCGGCCGCGCGACGAAGGATCGCGAACCGGCAGGTGAAACGCCCGATTTCGCCGCCGTCCGGCTTCAGGGCGCGCAGCCGGGCCGTGACGATGCCGCTGTCCGCGTCAGGGCCGGGTGCGCAGTCCAGCACCTCGCTCTCGGCATACAGCGTGTCGCCGCCGAACACCGGCGCGGTCAGCGCGATCTCCGGGAAGCCCAGGATGGCGCGGCGATGGCCGTAGGTCTTGGCCGCCATGCCGATGATCCGCTGCAGCACCAGCGTGCTGACCATCAGCGGGCGTGCCCACACCGTGGCTGACGCGTAGTGCGCGTCATAGTGCAGCATCGCAGCGTTCAGCGTCTCCAGCGCCTCGTCGGCGTTGTCCTGCTGGGTCAGCGTGACGCCGGGGCGATGGCGAAAGCGCTGGCCGGGCGCGAAGTCCTCCAGGTGAAGGCCGACGCGCTCGCGGTAGCGATTGTTCCCCAGACGATCGTAAGCCGACAGCATGCCAAGTGATCCGTCAGCTTGCGGTCCTAACAAGCCGGGCGGGCATGACCACGCGACGCGGCGGCCAGGCTCAACGCCACGGCATCGCTGACCCGCGCTGAACAACGGGCGCTTCGATGACCTTCGGCGTGAGAGCCTGGGGGTATTCGACGTGGAACACAAGGGCGACGTAACCGGCCCCGATGCGGACCTCCTTGCGGGCAATCCGGCGCATCGGGATGCGCGCGCGCATGCAGTAGGCGATCAGCAGCGCGCCCAGCGCCTCGGTCCGCAGCGATAGCGGCCGCGCCGTTTCTCCCTCGCCGTAGAAAACGTCGACCTGGTTCTCCGCCGGCATCAGCGTGATCCGAACGGGCAGCACCGGCGGCAGTCCGAACGGCGCCACCACGTCCAGCAACCCGCCGATCACGCCCCGCAGCGCGCCGGCGCTGAAGCGGAGCTCGCGCCGTTCGATGATGATGTCGTCGGGGTAGGCTGGGTCGTTTTGATCCATTGCGGCAGCTTCGCAGACCGCCAGCTAAGCAAGCGTTAAGGGTGGGTTGTGTCGCGGTTGGCGCCCGGCGCCGGCGGTAACTTCCCGGCTGGCGGGCGCGGGCCGGCTGGGCACGGGACGGCGGAGGCACGGGCCGGCCGGGCAGGGGCGGGGACTTAGCGGCGGCGCGCAGAGGGGGCGGTGGCGCGCAGGGGGGCGTTGACACGTCAGCCCTGACCCGTTGCAACGATCGGCGCCCGACCCGCCGGTTGCACCAGTCGGTCGCCGGGCCGGGCGTGGGGCGTCACCGATGCAGACCTTGCTGATCGTTTTCCACTCGCTGACCGGCGGCACGCGGCAAATGGCGCGGGCCGCGTGGCGCGGCGCCGCGGCGGAACCATCCGTCCAGGCGCGTCTGCTGCCCGCATCGGATGCCGCCGCCGCCGACCTGCTCGGCGCCGACGGCTACATCTTCGCAACCCCGGAGAATCTCGCCGCGATGGCCGGACTGATGAAGGATTTCTTCGACCGCACCTATTATCCGGCGCTCGACCGCATCAACGGGCGGCCCTACGCGAGCCTGATCTGCGCCGGCAGCGACGGCGAGAACGCCGCGCGCCAGATCGCCCGGATTGCCACCGGCTGGCGCCTGCGAGCGGTTGCCGCGCCGTTGATCGTGTGCACACGGGCGCAGACGCCGGAGGCGATCCTGGCAGCCAAGACGATCGACCCGGCTGATCTTGACCGGTGCCGGGACCTCGGCGCGGCGCTGGCCGCCGGCTTGGCCTCGGGGATCTTCTGAGCCTCGTATGCCGCGCCGCCCAGGTAGACATCACATGGGGCTCACGGCGAAGTCTCGGCCCTGCCACAGTAATATCACGCTGCCCTGTGGGCTTATGGCGGATGCTCTGCCGGTTTGCCGATCAGTAGAACGAATCGGATAGCGCGATGCGCGCCAACATGCCGAGTGACGGGACAGCCCCAATGGACCGCCAGGCCGTGGATCGCCAGGTTGGGCGGCGGATGGCGCGCGATGTCTGACCT
This sequence comes from uncultured Alphaproteobacteria bacterium, assembly GCA_963826975.1. Lineage (GTDB taxonomy): Bacteria > Pseudomonadota > Alphaproteobacteria > Acetobacterales > Acetobacteraceae > Palsa-883. The sequence goes on from CAWGZJ010000008.1 coordinate 243,312, forward strand.
GACAGTCCCGTTCCCGGGGTTCGAACAACCGAGCACTGTGGCGAACGTCAGGCGCCAGGCGGCCCCGGCGTTGCGGCAAAACCGGAATCACACGGTCAGCGGTATCTGGCTGCTGGCGGCTGGCCTCTACGGGATACACGATTTCATGGTGCGGTGTGACATCGGCATGTCCGAGTTGGCGGCAGCGGTTGTCCGCCACCCACAAGGCACCACGTCGGCTCTTGGAGCCCCCATCATCTGGTGCGCGATGGCGCTGTTTGGCGGTCTTCTGGTCGCTATTGGCCTGCGCAAAGCGCGCGCTCCGCACGATGCCATCGGGGTGATCTGGCTGTTCTGCCTGATCGGCGGATGCACCTATGCCCTGGTCGATGGGGCCTATCTCGACGCTGCCCCCGTTACGAGTTGGTATCTGCGGGGCCTCTATATCGCCACGCTCGCCGCGTCCGTGATGGAGCTTTTCCTGTTCATGCGCTCCGTCGGAGGCGACGCGCCCCGCGCGGTCGAGCGGCAGCCGCGGCCGTGGCAGGAGCGCCATCACCACCAGTTCTAGCCTGGAATTCTTCGGGCCTGACCGGTGCATCGGGGCGCTGAGCCGGTGTGCGCGATTCCGCGACACAGGGGTTGCGCGTCGGCGGTTCGCCTTCGCGCGACAGGAGCCGTCGATCGCGCGGTCCTGCCTGTCCTTCACACACCCGAAATCGAGGCAAGTCGAGCGAGGATCAGGCGCGCAACTGGCGGATCAATCCTGCCCAGCGGTCCAGTATCGGCAAGATCTGAGGCGCGCCCTCGGGGGGTAGACTGACATTCACGCGGGCAACCCCAAGGTCGCGGAACCGGCGCAACTGGGCAAGGTCTTCGGGGGCACCGCCGATCGTCACTGGCAACGAATGCGGGTCCCGCCCGGCTTCGGTTGCCATCTGGCGGAAGCGCGGCAGGTATTCGTCTGGATTACCGCTGCTGGCGTTCGGAAACCACCCGTCGCCGTAGCGAATCGCGCGCCGCGCCGCCCATGGAAATGCGCCGCCGAGCAGGATCGGCGGATGCGGTTTCTGCGTCGGTTTGGGCCAGGTCTGCATCGGCGGGACCTGGACGATCTCGCCGTGATATTCGGCTGTCGACTTGGTCCAGATCTCTTTCATCGCCTCCATCTGCTCGCGCATCTTCTGCATGCGGGTTGCGAAAACGGTGCCGTGGGCTTCGATCTCCTCGACGTTCCAGCCGCCGCCAATGCCGAACAGAAACCGCCCTCCGCTCACCTGGTCGATCGAGGCGACCAGCTTTGCCGTTTGGATCGTATCGCGCTGGATGACCAGGCAGATCCCGGTGGCAACCTTGAGCTTCTTGGTGGCGGCCGCGGCGGCGGTCAGGGTGACGAATGGGTCCATCACGTCATAGTATCGTTTCGGCAGTTCGCCACCGCCGGGCGCCGGCGTGCGCCGGGGGACTGGAATGTGCGAGTGCTCCGCCGCCCAGAGTGAGTCGAAACCGCGCGCCTCGAGCGCGACGGCGAGTTCGGCTGGGGAGATCGAGTAGTCGGTGAAGAAGATCGACGCGCCGAATTCCATTTCTGTGCACCTTTCCGGCTGATGTGGGCCCTGCTGATGTGGGGATGCTGGGCGGTTTCAGTGCCGGTGGCAAACCCTGAACCGCGTCCCGGTTCGTCACACGCGGAGCCTGCACGGCCGGAGCGAGCCGGTCAGAAACTGGTCCGCGAGGTTCCTCGGAACCAATGGACCAGCCTGTCTCGTCGGGCTGCGGCCTGCTACGCTTCGCATCTGGGAGGACTTCATGATCGATCCAACGACCGACCGCGTGCTGATCACCGGCGCCGCAGGTGCCATCGGCACCGCGCTGCGCGACGGGCTGCGCGGTGCCTGGCACCACCTGCGCCTGACCGATATCCGACCGGTGGAGAAGCTGACCAACAACGAGGAAGCGATCGTCGCGGACCTTGCCGACCGTTCCTCCATCGAAGCCATGATGCGGGATGTGCGCGCCGTCGTGCACCTGGCCGGCGTGCTTGGCGATTATGATCTGGAGAGTTTGTTCCGGGCGAACGCTCGCGGCCTGTTCGACGTATTCGAGTTGGCGCGGCTTGCAGGCGTGGAGCGCATCGTCTTTGCCAGCAGCAACCACGCCTTTGGCTGCTATCCCATCACCGAGTCCGTCTCGCCCGCGTTGCCGCCGCGGCCCGACAGTCTGTATGGCGTGTTCAAGGTCCTGGGCGAGACCATGCTGCGCAACTACCACGATCGCCACGGCATAACGTCGGTATCGCTGCGCATCGGTACCTATCGCCCGCTGCCGATCGACCAGCGCTCGCTCGCGACCTGGCTGAGCCCGGCGGATGTCGCGCAATTGGTCGACCTGTCGCTGCGTCACCCGGACCCCGGTTGTATGGTGGTCAACGGCTACTCCAACAACACCCGCCTGAAGACCCACGATCCGAACTGGGAAGTGCTTGGTTACCGGCCGCGAGACGATGCCGAAGCTTATCGCGAGATGCTGCGCGGCCAGGGGGTCGACGTGGATGCACCAGATCGCGACGAGTGGGAGTGGCCCGAGCATGGCGGGTCCCATGCTCGCGTGCCGGAACGGCCGCCTCGCCACACCTGATCGGGGGGCCGGTTGGGTGATGCGGGCGTTAGCCGATGGCAATGGCAATGGCAATGACGCCCAGGCCGGCATGTGCCCGGTTACGACGTTACCCACCAGAAACCAGCGCCCGCCAGTCAGGCAAACGCGATCAACCGCGGTCGATCATGCTGTGGTAGGCCCTTGCCGGCCAAACGACCGCATTGGGCAGAGCCTGTGCGACGCTTGTTGCAAGGTCTGATGCTGAACCGCCACTCCACTTGGCCTGAATTGTGGGCGATAGCGCGATGCCGACGCCGACGAGATAGACGATCACGATCAAGGCAATTAGTACTCGCATCAACCTGTTCTCCGAATGGCATCGACGCCGCTGCCGATCACCGCTTCCGCCGAACTCGCGAGCGCCAAGGCGCTGGCCGTCACGAGCGCGAGGGAGAGGGCAAATTGCCAAAACATGTCAAATTCCCGTTGGGGCAGAGAGGCTCGGACCTTCCGTCGCTACCAACGACGATATCCGTAAAAGCCACCGCCCCCGAGCAGTAAGAAAATCACAACGACGATCAGAATGGTCGACATGACTACCTCCACGACATGCACATCCGGTGCATTTCCTTCCACATGTGGTTCGGAGCAACGACAGCACCAGCCTCGGCATCTACCTACAGGCAGAAGTTCGGTCCGACCTGCCAGCATCCCGTCCCCAAACCGTGCCTGACCCTGTCGAGAAACCGTCCGGGCGGAACACCTCTGGTGGTGGCCCTGGAGGCGCTCCCGACCCCCCCTTTCTTGCAGCCGCCTGGATCGGTCGTTAGCGTCCGATCATCGGTGCCTGTCCGGGGAATGTCGGTTCAGGCGATCGGCGCCACGCATTTTGAAGAGAGGCGACGTATCCGTGCCTCGGGGAGAAGCCATGCGGATCATCATGATACCTTTGATCATTGCGCTTACCGCATGCTCCGCCCAGCCGCCAGCCAGCACCGAACGAACCGCAGCGCTGCCCGCTGACGGCGGGACAGTCACAGTTCGGTTATCGAATTTTGCGTTTGATCCTGAGCATATCCGGCTGAAAGCGGGTGCTCTTGTTCGGCTACGCTTCGTGAACGAGAGCGACGGTGGGCACGATTTCAGCGCCCCGACCTTCGTGGCCGCCAGCAGCTTCCCGCCCGGTTCGTCCGCACCAGTGGACGGTGTGGTGGAAGTTGCGTCGCACCAAACAGTGGAGATAGCCCTGATACCAAACAGGCCAGGAACATATCCGTTCGAGTGCACTCATTTCCTTCACAGTACGTTTGGTATGCACGGCACGGTGGAGGTGATCCCCTAGCTGCCGGCGGCATCGGTGCGGTCGTGCGAGCGGTCGAGGACGATCCCAACACGCTGTTGGGGACTGAAAGTCACGCGCGACCGGGTGGAGCCAGACCTGCCGCTCACGCTGTCGCGCAAAACATGCTAACCAGGACATACATGCTTCACACGAAGGGGGGTGCGCAGGCTATGCTGTCGGATATCAACCCCCACGAGCTTCTCACTCGCATTGCTCCCGAACTCGGGAAAATGGGCGGCAAGCCCGCAATCAGACGGCGGCGCATCACGCCCGCGATGGTTTTGACCATGCTCGCCAATGGCGCCAGTCGGGAAGCCGTTCTGGAAGCCTATCCCGTTGTTGAACCCGCGGACATTGACGCTTGTCTGCTGTACGCCGCGCGCCTCGGCGAAGTCGCGGCTATGGAAGGTATTACAATCGCCGCCGAATAGCGTGCGGGGTACTGGTCCATCGCGATTTGCGCCCGCATTGCGGCGGGCTTCTTGTGGATGATTTGGGTGGATGATCTGGGCGATGCCGGGGCCGAAGCGGCGTTAATCCTTGCTGCCCTGTCATCGCATTACCGTCAGCTCGCGGCGCGCGCATTCCTTCGGGTCAGTGCGGCAGACATGCGGGAAGCGCGACGCTAAGCCAGATCGGGCGGCACCCCGAAATCGTTGTCGCACTTTCAGGTATAGGGCGGGCTGCGCCCGGCGTTCGCAGTTCCGTTCCGAAATGGCGTCCCGTAGGGGATTCGAACCCCTGTTGGTGCCGTGAGAGGGCACTGTCCTGGGCCTCTAGACGAACGGGACCACGGCCAAGCCGCGGGTTCTAAGCCAAGGACGGCACGACTTCAAGCCACGGCCCGCCCTCCCGCCGCGCCCACCTTGCGCCCCCACCTTGCGTCCACTGGGCACCGCGACGCACCATCGCGCGAACCGCCGCCGGAAGGAACGCCACCCCATGCCCACCATCGTCCTGTGCCGTCCGCTGCACCCCAGCGGCATGGCCCTGCTTGAAGCGCGCCACGACGTAACGATCCGCCAGCTCGCCCGTCCCAGCCCCGCCGAACTCGCCGCCGCGGTGCCCGGCGCGCAAGCCGTTCTTGTCGGCCTGGAGAAGGTCGACGAAGCCCTGCTCGATCGTGCGCCCGAAATGAAGATCGTCTCCCGCTTCGGCGTCGGCTACGACACGGTGGACATCCCCGCCTGCACCCGCCGCGGTGTCGTGGTCGGCGTCACCAACGGCGGCAACGACCTTGCGGTCGCCGAACACACGATGATGCTGTTGCTGGCGGTCGCCCGCCGCGCCATCGAGATGGATGCCAGCGTGCGCGCCGGCGGCTGGATGATCCGCGAGGGCCGGCCGATGGGCGAGTTGGCCGGCCGCACCATCCTGGTGGTCGGCTACGGCCGCATCGGCACCCGCGTCGCGCGCTTCTGCACCGCCTTCGGCATGCGCGTGATGGTGTGCGACCCGGCCTTCCCGGTTCCGCGCATCGCCGCCGACGGCCACATCCCGGTCACCGACCTCGCCGCCGCGCTGCCGCAGATTGATGTGCTGACGCTGCACTGCCCGCTGGGCGACGCCACGCACCACCTGATCAATCGCGAGATGCTGGGCCTGATGAAGCCGACCGCTTGGCTGATCAATGCCGCGCGCGGCCCGCTGGTGGACGAGGCGGCGCTGATCGAGGCGCTGAGCACCGGCAAGCTGGAAGCCGCCGGGCTTGACGTGCAACTGCGCGAGCCGCCGGACCCGGCCAACAAGCTGCTGCAACTGAACAACGTCGTGCTCAGCCCGCACAACGCCGCCGCGCCGATCGAGTGCTACGAGAAGATGTCGATCCGCGCGGCGAAGAACATGCTGGAGGCGTTCGACGGCGTGCTCGACCCGGGCTATGTGGTCAATCCGGAAACATTGCCGAACCGGCGCAATGTGTGAGACACCGTATGAAAGCTACAGAGGAATGATACGATTCCGTTACAGATATGCCGCCCGGCCTTGCCGAGGCGGCGCACAAAACGCGACAATTCCGCGATCGGGTGGCGTGTCTACGACAATTTCAGGCCCGATCGCGCCAGCCCGGCGATCAGCCCGGCCGCCCATCTGGCCGCGGGTCTGATCGAGGCGGTCACGGCGTTCCGCCAGGTGATCGACGCCGGTTGAACGATCACGCCGCCCGCTTCGCCAGCAGCCCCTGCGCGATCAGCGTCTCGGCGATCTGCACCGCATTCAGCGCCGCGCCCTTGCGCAAATTGTCGGATACGCACCAGAACGACAAGCCGTGCGCCACCGTCGGGTCCTTGCGAATCCGGCTGACAAACACCGCGTCTTCGCCAGCACATTCCAGTGGGGTGATGTAGCCGCCGTCTTCCCGATGATCGACCACCTGCAGGCCCTCGCCATCACGCAGCGCCGCGCGCGCCTCGTTGACGGTGACCGGCAGCTCGAACTCGACGTTCACCGCCTCGCCGTGGCCGATGAACACCGGGACGCGCACGCAGGTGGCATGCACCAGGATGTCCGGGTCGAGGATTTTCCGAGTTTCGACCACCATCTTCCACTCTTCCTTGGTCGACCCGTCGTCCATGAACTTGTCGATGTGGGGGATGCAGTTGAACGCGATCTCCTTGGTGAATTGCTGCGGCGGACCCTGCTCGTGCACGAACACCGACTTGGTGTGGGCGTACAGCTCGTCCATGCCTTCCTTCCCGGCGCCGGAGACGGACTGGTAGGTGGCAACCACGACGCGCTTGATCTTGAACCGGTCGTGCAGCGGTTTCAGCGCGACCACCATCTGGATGGTCGAGCAGTTCGGGTTGGCAATGATGTTGCGCCGGGCGAATTTCGCCAGGTGGTGCGGGTTCACCTCGGGCACCACCAGGGGAACGTCGTGGTCCATGCGGAACTGGCTGGTGTTGTCGATGACGATGCAGCCGGCCTCGGCCGCGCGCGGCGCGTGGACCGCGGAAACCGCGGCGCCGGGGCTGAACAGGCCCAGGTCCCAGCCGTGGAAATCGAAGGTCTCCAGGTTCTTGACCTTGAGCACCTGCTTGTCGCCGAACGAGACCTCGGAGCCGGTGGAACGGCCGGAGGCGAGGGCGGCAACTTCCGAGACCGGGAAGTTGCGCTCCGCCAGGGTCTTCAGCATCTCGCGCCCGACCGCTCCGGTGGCGCCGACGACCGCGACCCTGTAGGCCATGTGGGTGTCTCCTGTTGGATGATCCGGTGTTGGATAATCCGGGGGGAGATAGATTGCGCGGGCCGGTTGGGCAAGGGCGCCGCCCGGGCTAAAGTCACCCTACAGGATCGAACGCGTGCCGCTGGGTGGTTGCAGCGTGTAGCCGGTGTAGGCGGCAAGCCTGGCCACATTCGGAATGCTAAGGTCGCGTCCCGTCAGTTCCATCAACCCCTGCAACCGCAACTCGCGCAGCGCCCGCATCACATGCACGCGGGACAGGCCCACCGCATCCGCGATGTCCGTTCGGCGCAACGGAAACCGGCAGGCCGCGCCGTTCGTCATGCCACGCTGGCCCAACCGGTCGTAGATCTCGACGATGAAATAGCCGACACGCTCCTCGGCGCTCATGCGTCCGAGCATGGCCAGTCGCGCGTCGGCCCGCTTTTCCTCCTGCAGGCCGTTCCGCAGGATGCCGATGGCGAAGGTCGGGCTGGTGCGGAACAGGGTGGCGAGCTTCCTGCCATCCAGCACGCAAAGGCTCGCCGGCGTCATCGCCTGCACCGAGTGCGCGCTGGTGCCCAACATGACGGCGCCCAGCGCGATCGTGTCGCCGGGCAGCAGCACGTCCAGGATCTGGCGTGACCCGGCGGGCAGCCGGTGGTAGCGCGCCGCCCAGCCGTCAAACATCGTGTAAACGGCCCGGCCGCGCTGGCCGGCCCGCACGATGTCCGTGCCCGCCGGCACGCTGAGGTGCGAGCGCTTCATCGCCTCGATACGGCCCAGTTCGCGGCGGCTCATCGGGCGGAACAGGTGCAACTGCCGGAGTTCGCAATCCCGGCAGCGCGTCGCAGGCGGGTTCACCCGACCAGCACCGATGTCAGTCTTCTCCAGCCGGGCATGCGTCAGCCAGGAAAGCCCGCCGCACGGAACCGCCATAGGCACCTTGAGCCGTCCGCATCCATCCACGAACCCGGCGCTCATGCGTCGAGACCGTCAATAATGTCGGATACTATACTTTGTCAGAAATATTACGCAACGGGGGCATCGGCAACGCGCCGGCGCGCCCGGCGCCGCGGACGCACCGGTGGTGCGAGCGTCTCGTCAAGCGCCTTGCGAACCATCCCGTAGCACTCGCAGGCCGCCGCCTCGAGCCCCTTGCGATCGGTGATCGTGAGCCGGCCCCAACTGTAGCGGATCAGTCCGGCCGCCTGCAGGCTGCGCGCGACATGGGTGACGCTCGGGCGCTGGATACCCAGCAGGTCGGCCAGAAATTCCTGGGTCAGGGCGAAGCTGTCTGTGCCGGCGCGGTCGTGCGCCATCAGCAGCCAGCGCGCGCAACGCTCGCGAACCACATGCAGGCCATTGCAGGCGACCGATTGCAGAACCTGGATCATGAAATAGCGGACATAACCCAGCAGCAACGTTCGCAGTTTCGTGCTCTCTTCCACGGCGGCGCGCAGTTGCTCGATCGGCAATCTGGAGGCCGTGCCTTCGACCTGGACCAGCACGCGTTGGCTCGCGGTACTGCCGCCCAGCAATACTTCGAAGCCGATGAACCCCTCTGGTCCGACGGTCGCGGTTTCCGCGACGCCCTTGCTCAACTCGGCCATCAGGCAGATCACGCCCGCGTGCGGGAAATATCCGAATTTGAGCGGCCCGCCCGAGTCGACCAGTACCGTGCGGGCGGTCAGCGGCACGACCTCGAGGTACGGCGCGAGCTGCGCGAACTCACGGGCCGGCATTGCCGCGAGCAGACGGTTGGCGTGATGGCGGTCGGCGTCAGCCAATCCAGCACACAACCCTGACTCCCATGGCTCTGGCCCACAGATGGTCCGGTCGGGGTCCCGGCCACATTCACAATGCATTGACCGCCTGACCGTGGACGCTTCGCCCAGGCAGTAAGCGAGTTCAGAGGCCTACAATACAACCGATCGGCGAGGATATCAATTGAGACGTAATTTGTTGCGCTATCAGGGCGATGCTGGCAGATGAAAGGGCCGCCTGAGCGCCTGATGCGGCGCAGCTCCGCCCCACATTCCAGCCGTCGCACGCCGCCCCAGATCGGCGCCCCAGATCGGCGCCCCAGATCGGCGCCGACGGCCCGATCGGCGCCAGCACCCCGATCAGCGCCACCACCCCGATCGGTGCAACCACACCAACGGTTCGCTAGCGGGATGCAGTTGCAACGCGCATGAAGCCGCATCTTTGACATAGGGTATCCCCCTATGTCATAGGCGCCGCATGACCCATACGGTGCGGGAAAAGCAGAAGCTGCTGGCGCGCGTTCGCCGGCTGCGCGGGCAGGTCATCGCGATCGAGCGCGCCCTGGAAACCGAGGCCGGCTGCGAACAGGTCATGCACCTGCTCGCCGGTGCGCGCGGCGCGATGGCCGGGCTGATGGCGGAGGTCGTCGAGGATCACGTCCGCACCCACCTCGTGGACGCCGAGCGACATCCCGGCGCGCTCAATACCGAAGCCGCCGAACAGCTTCTCGACGTGGTCCGCACCTATCTGAAATAGGGGACGCAACATGGCCGAGATCGCAGTGCTCACACCGCCGCACGGTCCCGGGAATAATCTCGAGAACAACCTCGGGCATAGCCATGTCTTCCTCGGCGAGGGGCATGAACGCGCCGAGCGGCGGAGTTGGGCGGTGATCTGGCTCTGCGGGGCCATGATGGTGGTCGAAATCGTCGGCGGGCTGCTGTTCGGCTCGATCGCCCTGGTCGCCGACGGGCTGCACATGTCCACCCATGCCGGGGCGTTGCTGCTCGCGGCGCTGGCCTACAGCTATGCACGCCGGCACGCGACCGATCCGCGCTTCACCTTCGGAACCGGCAAGCTTGGCGATCTCGCCGGCTTCACCAGCGCGATCGTGCTGGCGATGATCGCGCTGCTGATCGGCTACGAGGCGGTGCAACGCCTGTTCGCTCCGGTACCGATCCATTTTCGCGAGGCGATTCCCATCGCCGCGCTGGGCCTGCTGGTGAACATCGGCAGTGCCTGGCTGCTCAGCGGTGGCGCGGACCACTCACATGCGCATGGACACGCCCATGGACATAGCCCCGGACACGGGCATCGGCACAGCCACGGACACGCGGATGCGCAGGCTCACGCGGAAGCTGCCCATCGGATCGAAACCGATACGGGGCCGCTGATCCTGACGGTGTTCGAGGATGGCGTGCCGCCGCGCTTCCGGCTCCGCGCCGAGGCGGGAGCGACGCCGCCGGCCGCGGACCTGATCATCGAGACCGAGCGCCCGGACGGTACCCGCCAGACCTTCGCGATGGCGGCGCGTGACGGCTACCTGGAATCGGTTGACGAGATCCCGGAGCCGCACGAGTTCACCGCGCATCTGCGCGTCGGCGCCGCCGGCCGTTCCTATAGCGTCACATTTACCGAGCACGAACCCGCGGATGGGGTGACCAGCCGGGACAACAATATGCGCGCGGCGATCATCCACGTCATCGCCGACGCCACGGTGTCGGTGCTGGTCATCGTCGGGCTGCTGCTGGCCCGTACTTTCGGCTGGCTGTGGATGGACCCGCTCGCCGGCTGCATCGGCGCCGTCGTCATCGCGAGCTGGGCTTATGGCCTGGTGCGGGACACCGGCGCCATCCTGCTCGACATGACGCCCGACAGCGCGATGGCGGACACGCTGCGCCGCGCAATCGAGGCGGACGGGGATCGGCTTGCGGATCTGCATCTCTGGCGGCTCGGCCCGGGGCATGTCGGTGCCATCGTTTCGGTGGTGACGACAGGGTCGCACGGACCGGAATATTACCACCGCCTGCTGGCGCGTTTCCGCACGTTGTCGCACGTCACCGTCGAGGTTCGCCAGGCCGCCTAGCGCCGTGCGACGTTGATTTTGCGGTGATCACGTAAGCCAGTTGCTGCGGTGCGTGTCGTGGGCGGTGTTGTCTTCGCACTCTGCGCCGACACCATCGGGGCACAAATCGCACCGCCAAGGCGCCAAGATGGCCAAACCAGCAACGTCCCATGACACGGCGCGTTGGTGCGTTGCCCATGACTTGGCGCGTTGGCAGTTCCACCTCAAGACGGTTCGGTGGCGGAGGCCGAAGGAAGCGGGTCCCACAGCACCGGCCCTCAGGCCCGCGCAGGTCAGCCGCCGGAACACAGCAGACCGCTGCGCATGACCATCGTCCTGGCGACCTCCGTTGCGGCTTCGGACCGCGTCATGCCGAAGCGCTGCATGAGACTGCCGGTCAGATAGTGCGCCTTGCGCAGCGCGGCGTCGGCATCCCTGCCGGACAGCAGGGCATTGTAGTAGATGTTTTCGAATACCCCGGCCGCAGCCGTTTCCCCGCCAGGTGTGTGTTCCGGTGTTAGAACGATTTCGGATACGAGCGCCGTCAGCAGTGTCGCGGTCACCCGCCGGCGGAACCTACCGCTGTGCCTCACGCCAAAACGTAAGCCGGTCGTCCACATTCGCCGAGGCTCTCGTACCCACATGTCCCGGACCGACAATGGAAATACTCGCGCCAAGCCACACAGTAGCCAGCGTTCCCGGCACATTATCCACCATCCCAGGGTCAGGCAATGCTCAAGCGCGTAATGGGCGGGGTGGGCGGGTAATGGGCGGCGTGGGTGGCCGGCTTGCCCGCGCCACCGCGCGCTTGTAGGTATCGTGCCCTGGCTGATCGAATGTGACCCGGGTGCGGCGAGCGCTTGAGCAAAACGCGGCTGTGTTTCTCCAGGGAGTGAAACCCACGATCGGGTTCGCCGCTTCCCTGGTGGCAGTATGGTGCCAGATCCTCCTGCTCGCCACGATCTCGCTGGCACCGCTTGGCATCGGCGCCGGTCCGCTCGGCAACGCACCGATCTGCCACGCCCAGGATGGAACACCACCCGCGGCGCCGGCACCGGGTCAGCCCGCGCACGACTGCGCGCTGTGCGCGATCTGCCTGGCGCATGCTGGGCCGCTGGCGATCCTGCCGCCGACGCCGACGCTTCCCGGGCAGCAAATCGTCACCCCCGTACGGCTGGCCGTGGCGCAGCCCCGCGCACCACCGGTCCGCCTGCCAGCCGCCGCCCAGCCGCGCGGACCACCTTCACTGATCTGAGTTTGGTTTTCCAACACCGGTGCCGACGGCGCCGGTGTCGCCAACTCATCTTCAGTGGAGCTTCCCGGTCATGATCCGCCCACCCCTGCTTGCCACGCTCGCCGGCGCCAGCCTGCTGGCCAGCCAACCCGCCTTCGCGCACGGCTTCGCCGGCGCGCACATGTTCGTCAGCACGGTGATCCTCGACGATCCCAACGTCGCCGACGAAGCCAGCCTGCCAACCTTCGTCTACCAGGCGCAGCCCAGCGACGGCGGCCCGGTCACGCACCTCTATGCCGGTCAATTCGAGTTCGACAAGCGCTTCACCGAGAACTTCGGGTTCGCCATCAACGACGGCTACAGTTGGCTAGCCCAGCCAGGCGCCAAGACGGCAAACGGCTGGCAGAACCTTGCGGTGACGTTGAAGTATAAGGCCTACGTCAACGACGAGCACGAGTTCATGATGTCGGTCGGCGTGGTGCGCAACTTCGCGCGCACCGGCGCGAACGGCGAGAACGGCGCGACGCTGGGCAACAACGACAGCAGTTCCACCACGCCGACGTATTATTTCGGCAAGGGGTTCGGCGACCTGCCGATCGGCTGGGCGCGCGCCTTCGCGATCACTGGCGAACTGCAATACCAGATCGCCGACGTGAAGCCGAAAGTCATCGACGCCGCGGGGGATTTCAACAACGGCACCTCGAACACCTGGATCGGCGGACTGTCGCTGCAATACAGCATGCGTTACCTGGCAGGGCAGGTGAAGGATTACGGCCTGCCGGCGTTCGTCAATGCGCTGACGCCGCTGGTCGAGTTCCAGTGGGCCTCGCCGACCGGCCGGCCGAGCGTCGGCAGCACAACGTACCTGATCGCGCCGGGCATCAACTACACCGCGCAGACCTTTGCGGTCACCGTCGAGGCGCTAATCCCCGGCAACAAGGCAACCGGCTCGCATCTGGGCGTGATCGCGCAATTCCATCTGTATTTTGACGATCTGTTCCCGAACAGCCTCGGCAAGCCGTTCTCGGAGTGGCGGCTGTGATGCGCCGCGCGGGCCTGATCGGGCTGTCGAGGCTGGCGCCGATCATGCTGATGCTGACAATGCTCGCGCCGGTTTCGCGGGCATTCGCTCACGCCTTCCTGGAGCGCGCCAGTCCGCCGGTCGGCAGCGAGGTGCCCGCCTCGCCGCCCGAGATGTGGATCCAGTTCACCGAGGGCGTCGAGCCGTTGTTCAGCCGGATCGAAGTCGTCGGCGCAGACGGCGCGGCGGTCGCCACCGGCAAGCCGCACGTTGCGCCCGACAACAATCGCCGCCTGATCATCAAGCTGCCGAAGCTGCCGCCCGGTGCCTACACGGTGATCTGGCACGCAACCTCGGTCGACACGCACAAGACCGAGGGAAAGTTCAAGTTCACCGTCACGCACTGACTTGTTCGGTCTGGGGAGAGAACGATGCGTAGTTTGCTCGCGCCACGGTTCGCGCCGCGGTTCACGATGTCGTTCGCGGTGGCCATGATCGCCATACCGCTTGCGGGTTTTGCGCAACAGCCCGCAGCGCAACAGCCCGCAGCGCAACCGCCCGGGGCGCAACAGCCCGCAACGCAACAGTCGGGCATCCGGATCGATCACGCCTGGTCACGCGCGGCGCTCGCCGGGCACGAGGGCGTGGTCTACCTGACCATCACCGCCACCGGCGCGGCGGACACGCTGTCAGCCGTCACGACGCCGGTCGCCGCCACCGCCGGGCTGCATCAGAGCATCGACGATCATGGCGTGATGAAGATGCGGCCGGTGGCTTCCCTGCCGATTGAACCGGGCAAGCCCGTGACGCTCGCGCCGGGCGGCTACCACATCATGCTGACGGGCCTGAAGCAGCCACTGAAGGAAGGCGACAGCTTTCCAGTCACGCTCAGCTTCGCCAAAGCAGGGCAGGTGACGGCCACGGCCACGGTGGCGAGGGCCGGTGCCACCACCATGCCGGGGATGGATCATGCCGGCATGGGCGGCATGGGCAACATGCCGATGCAAAGCGGCGGCAAGCAGCCCTGACAGCCATGATCGGAGATATGGCACAGATCGAGCCACCCAAGATCGAGCCACCCAAGATCGAGCCAGCCCAGATCGAGGCAGCCGACCATGCCGCGCGCCACTGGCAATTTCCGATGCCGGGACCGTTGCGCGTGGGGACCGACCAACACAAGCAGGCTGCCTGCCGGATGTTCCATGAGACGTTCAATCCGTACAAGCCCTCGGTGATCGACTGGCCAAAACTCGACCCCGCCGCGCTGGAACGCCTGACGGGCCTGCCGATCTGGGACATCGCCGTACAGACCGAGGGCAAGGCGCGGCTGCGGATGGCGTGCTACGCCGCCAGCCTGCGGGACCAGGCGTGGCAAGACGCCCTCGCGCTGAACGCCTGGGAGGAGGGACGCCACAAGGAGGTCCTATCGAATCTCGTGCAGGCCTACGGCATCGGTACTCGCGCCGGAGCCCGACTATGTCGAGCCACGCGATGCCGAATGGGCTTACCTGGTTACCGGATTCAGTGAATGCATCGACAGCTTCTTCGCGTTCGGCCTGTTCGAGGTGGCGAAGCGAGCAGGATTTTTCCCGGCGGAGTTGGTCGACACATTCGAGCCAGTCATTCAGGAAGAGGCGCGACACATACTGCTATTCGCCAACTGGCTGGCGTGGCATCGCCGGCGCCTGCCGTTGTGGCGACGTCCGTGGTTCGAGATGCGGGTCGCCGCGGTCTGGGTGTTCCTCGCGTGGGAACGCATCGGTATCGCGCGCGGGATGGATGCCGCCAACGGCAAGCCGGCAGATAACAACTTCACATTGACCGGCAGCAAGTCGGTGAGTGATGTCGACGTCAGTCCCGCTTCACTCATGGTGGTCTGTCTGGCGGAGAATGATCGCCGCTTCGCCGGTTACGACAGCCGTCTGCTGCGTCCTACCACCCCGCCGGCAATCGCCCGTCTGTTCTGCTGGTTCGCGCGGAAGCGACACACCAATACTGTCGGAGGTCCCCCATGATGGTGCCCACAAAGGTAAAAGTCGGGTCAGAGGCTCACAAGGAACTGTTCTGCCGACAATTCCTGGAAACCCACGAACTCTATGATCCGGCGACGCTACCCTGGCCGGACCTCGACGATACACAACTCGGCCGCCTGCGGTCCGTGCCGTTCTGGCAGGAGGTCTATCACACCGAGCGTCGTGCCGGTGCGATCGTCGCCGCCTTTACGCCGATGGTGCAGGATCCACTCGTGCGCGAGGCGGTTGCGTTGCAGGGCCTCGAGGAAGCGCGGCACGCCCAACTGCTTCGCGTCATGATCGATCGCTATAGATTGGCGGCAACCGAACAGCCGCTGGAACAGTTTCCTGCAAATCTCGAGACGGCCTTTATCGATTTCGGATTCGGCGAATGCATGGACAGCTTTCTTGGCTTCGGTGCCTTCAAGATGGCGCGCCAGTCGGAATTTCTGCCCGATGGAATGTTTGAGATCTTCGACGTGCTCATGTACGAGGAGACGCGGCACATCGTCTTCTTCATCAACTACATGGCATGGCGGCAGGTGCAACGCGGACGTGGCATTGCACCGCTGCGGGCACTGACCTCAGCCTGGCATTATGGTCGCGCGCTCAGCCGCCTGCTGGGCATGGTTCGCCGCGGCAAGGACGCGAACGACGGCAAGGACTTCGCGATCACTGAAGCGAACATGTTCCTGGAAGGTTTCAACTTCCGCCAATTCGTGGAGGATTGCTACCGCGAGAATGCCCGCCGCATGAGCGTGTTCGATCCAGCCTTACTGCAACCGCGGCTGTTGCCAGCCATCGCGGACATGGCAGCCTCGGGACTGCGCCTTTGGGAACGGCGGCGGCCACATGTGCGGAGCAGGGCATGACTGCTGCCACAAACAACGGGCCGCCGAGGCCGTGGCAGCGACGTTGGCCGGTGCAGCGCGCGCGCCGGCGCACGGGTGGATCGAACATAAGCCCCGAGGAATGAGCCCAGCGGAATGACTCCAGTAGAAATCGCCGTGGCATCGCTGCGCGGGGCGCATGTCGCAATGCTGGTCTCGCTGTTCGGCACCCTGGTGTTCCTGACCCTCGTAGCGCCCACCGCCATGTCGGAGGCCCCCGAGCAGGCGCCGCGCCTGCGCCGGTTCCTGCTGCGCCTGGCGCGCGTCAGCGTGGCCTGCGCCCTGATCCTCGGCATGGCATGGCTGCTGATCGAGATCGTGGCGATCGCCGGTACCGACGACCTCGAAACGACATTGCAGGCGCTGCCGGTGGTCGCGTGGCGGACGCAGTTCGGACAATGGCTGCTGCTGCGCGGCGTCGTGCTGCTGATCGTGCTGCCGCTGCTCCGGCCGCGGCGCGCCTGGATCATCATCGCCGCCATCCTGGCCGGGCTCGCACTTGGGGTGCAGCCAATGCTCGGCCATGCCGGCGCCGTCGGCGGCAACGTCGAGGTCACCCTGATCGGCTCGGAGATCATGCATCTGCTGGCCGCCGGCGCGTGGCTTGGCGGGCTGCTGCCGCTGTTCATCACGATCGGCACGCTGCCCGACAAAGCCGCCGCAACCGCGTGTCGCGGCTTCACGCCGGTTGGCCTGTCCGCGACGGTGGTGCTGGCCGGAACCGCGACCTTGCAGGTGACGGAATTGATGGGTGGCATGCCGGGCCTGTTCGGCACCGGCTACGGCCATGTCGCACTGCTGAAGCTCGGGTTGTTCGGCGTGCTGCTGGGGTTGGCCGCGCTCAATCGCCTTGCGCTCACCGATCGGCTGGGTGGAACCGCACCCGACGCCGCGCGGCGCCACATGCGCGTTTCCATCGCGATCGAGATGGTGCTGGGCGTGGCTGTGGTGCTCACCGCGGGCTTCCTGGCGACCCACGCGCCTGGAACGCATGAAGAGCCGGTCTGGCCTTTCGCCTGGCGTCCGAGCCTGGTGGTGCTGTCCGAGCCGGAGCTTCGCAATGAGGTGATCGACGCGCTCGTCGCGCTGGGCGCGGCCTGCGTCATCGCCATCGTTGGGATGATCTGGCGCAAGGTGCGCTGGCCGGCGTTGGCGCTGGCCGTGGTGATCGCCGCTCTGGCGATCCCGCATCTCGATCTGCTGTTGGTCGAGGCGTTTCCGACCAGCTTCTACACCTCCCCCACCGAGTTCGCGGCTACGGCGATCGCGCACGGTGCGAAGCTGTACGCGGCGAACTGCGTCGCCTGTCATGGCGCCGAAGGGCAGGGCGACGGGCCGGCGGGAAAATCGTTGCCCATCCATCCAGCCGATCTGACCGCGGCACATCTCTGGGCACACAACGACGGCGAAATGTTCTGGTATCTCACGCACGGCTTCGATGACCCGGAGGGCGGCCTCGCGATGCCTGGATTCGAGGCCGCATTATCCAGTGAGGCGCGCTGGGACCTGATCGACTACCTGCGCGCGCACAATGCCGGGACGACCGTGCCGGCCACCGGCGCATGGTCGCATACCGTGCAGGTGCCGCAATTCGATGCGACCTGCGCGGATGGACATGCCGTCGATCTGGACGACCTGCGTGGCCGCGTGCTGCGCATCATTGCGCTGTCGGGTGACGACGCGACGGCGCGGGTGCCGCCCGCCCAGACCGGGGTCACGACGGTCCTGCTCGCCAGGAAACATATGGCGGCCCGCGACCCGGCCGCCTGCGTGGCGAGCGAACCGGAGACCTGGACCACGTTCGCGATCCTGTTGGGCGTGCCGGACGACGCGCTGGCGGGCGAGCAGGTGCTGGCCGATCGGAACGGATGGCTGCGGGCGCATTGGCGGCCGGGCGATTCAAGCGACTGGACGAACCCGCAAGTGCTGTCGGCCGTGGTGGCCGACATCGAGGCGCACCCGATCGCGGTCGCGGCGACCACCGGGCACGTGCATCACAACTGATCCGGCAAACCGGTCGCGGTGGCCGGAGCGACATCCACGACAACATCGCGGGTTCGCACGGACGGGCGGTATGACCCGTCAGCGCCGTGATACCCTCTCACGCCGCCCGCCGTCCCGTCATCGGCCCGCGCGCAGCCGACCAACGGCACGCCGCGCCCACCCCGTGGCTCGCCAGGACGTACTGTGTTCGATCGCGCGCAGCGCGGCGCGCGTGGCAAGCAACTCCTTCGCAAGCTCGCGCGCCTTGACCGACGTGGCGAGCAACTCGTTCGCAACCTCGCGCGCCTCGACCGACGTGGCCAGCAACTCGTTCGCAAGCTCGCTCTCCCGGATCGCCATCGCGCTCTCTCGGGTCGCCATCGCACCGACCGCCGCATCATGTTGCGCCCGCAGTTGGCGCAGGCTGGCACACAGTATCGCCTCGGCGCTGGGGCCTGCCTCGACCGCGGGCGTCGCTGTGCGGCGATCAGCCGCGCGCGCGGGCGCCGTGCCGCCATAGGCCGCGTCGAGATCGGCACAGACCTGACGAAACAGCGCGGCGCCGTCGAGGCCGCGTTCCTCCTCCCAGATCTTCAGCCGGTCGATCAGGTCGTAGGTGGCGCGCAGCAGCGCCGCCGCCGCCGGATAGCCGCCTGGTGTCGCGTCGCGCGTGCGACCGATCCAGTGGTCGATCCGCGCATGCGCGAAACCGATCAGGTCGGAACCGGTATGTTCAACCCGCGCGCGATCGATGCAGGACGTGTAACGATTGGCCTTCTCGATCCATTGCGCCACGTCCTCGTGCGACAGGTGGTGAATGCACGCGCAGGTGTCGGCAACGACATGCAGCGCCCGATCCGGCCGAGGCACGACGCAGGCATGGATCGTGGCGCTGAAGTCGACCGCGCCGCGGCGAAAAAACCGGACATGATGTTCCGGCCAGTAGTAGGCGCGCTCGTCATGCGTCCCCAGGATGTAATGGCGGAGCGGCAGGCTGTAGACGTCGGCCCTCGGGGCCGCGAGTTCCGCCTGGATGAATTGCACCGCCTCGGGGCTCAAGCACTCGTCGTCGTCGACAAACACGATCCAGTCGTGGGCGCACTGGGCCAAGGCAAAGGCGCGTGTGTCGTCCGCCGTCGGCGACCAAGGCACGGTGATGACACGATCGGCGTGCCGCGCGGCAATCGCCGGCGTTTCGTCGGTCGACGATTTGTCGACCACGATCACCTCGTCGGCGAAGCGCAGCGCGCGCAGGCAGGTGCCGATGACGGCGGCACGGTTGAACGAGACGACGAAGGCGCTGACCTTCTCGCGCAAGGCATTCTCGATGACGACTGCTCCCGCATGACCTGTCGCCGGCGCGCTGAGCATTCGCTTGTATTCATGAACGAAAGGTAAACGGGCACTGCCTTCGGACGAGGCCGGGGCGGTTCATGCATGTGCGCAACACCGCCGCGCGTGGGCTCCGGCAAGTCTGACCGCACTCGCCGCCCGGGCTGCCGCTTCCCCGAGAACGCGCTCCGGGTCCAGGATAGCGCCGGAATGACGCGGGGGGGACGACCATGACGGGCTGCGTGCATGATCATGCTAAGTGGGGTTCGCCGCAGTGGGGACCGGGCGACCAGCTCGGCGCGGCCAATCTGCTGACGGTGGAAAAACGCCTGGCCGCGCTGCGCTCGGTCGAGCAGGGGCGGATGTACGATGTCAGCCACGAGATTTCGATGGACGCGCCGTTCATGGTGCCGAACCAGACGCCGTTCCTGATGTCGATCTGGGCGTCCTGGCGCGACAGCATTCGCCGGCGGCGGCTGAGCGGGGCGCTGAATGACGCCGGGGCCAATGTGGAGCGGATCGAGATGACCGCGCATGTCGGCACGCATATCGACGCGCTGGGACATTTCTCGAAGGGCGACAAGCTCTACAACGGGCTGTCGGCGGCGGACACGGTCACCGATTGGGGACTGCTGAAGCTGGGGATCGAGCAGGCACCGCCCATGATCACGCGCGGCGTGCTGCTGGATGTCGCGGGGGCCGATGGCGGGGCGCATCTGCACCCTGGGCGGGCGATCACGCCGGACGAACTGGCGCGCGCCGCAGAGGTCGCAGGGGTGGGGATCGAGCCGGGCGACATCGTGCTGATCCGCACTGGGTGGGGGCGGTATTTCGGGGTGGACAACGCGAAATACCTGGCTGGCGAGCCGGGGATCGATCTGCCAGCGGCACAGTGGCTGACGGCGCAGGGCGTGGTGGCGATCGGCTGCGACAACATGGCGGTGGAGGTACTGCCCAACCCGGATCGCACCCTGGCGATGCCGGTGCACCAGCACGCGCTGGCCGAGGCCGGCGTGCACCTGATCGAGAACCTTGCGCTGGAAGAGCTGGCGCGGGATGGGTTGGGGAGCTTCTGCTTCATTCTGCTGGCGACGAAATTCCGTGGCGCGACCGGGGCTCCGGTGCGGCCCGTTGCGCTGGTGTAGGGCTGGGGTAGGGCTGGGCCGGCCGCCTGCGACAGCGCCACGACCTGTGCTATGATCCGACCATGGAACGCGACATTGCCGTGGCGTGGCCCAAGGCACACCAAGCCGAGTTGACCGTGATCAAATCATGATACCCCTGGGGAGGGAAACGTCATGGGAGGAAATCTCTCACATCATGCAGCGGCAGCAATTGTCGTGCTCATGGCCTGCGGGCTCGCCACCGTGAACGCCGCGGCCGACAGCATCGCCCACGCCCCCTATGGCACCTTGCCGGATGGCCGGCAGGTCGACCTCTACACGATGCAGAATGCCAATGGGGTTACGGTGAAGTTCCTCAGCCTCGGCGGCTGCATCACCGAGATCGACATTCCGGACCGCAAGGGCGACGCCGGCAACATCGTGCTCGGCCATGATGGTCTCCCGGGCTACAATTCCAACACCGGCTATTTCGGTGCGATCGTCGGCCGCTACGCCAACCGCATCGCCAAGGGCAGCTTCTCGCTGAACGGCCAGACGTATCACCTGCCGATCAACAACGGCGCCAACTCGCTGCATGGCGGCACCGAGGGGTTCAACCTGCAGGTCTGGCAGGTGACACCGCAAACCGCGGCGGACAACGCATCGGCCGTGCTGACCTACACCAGCCCCGACGGGCAGGACGGCTATCCCGGGACATTGGCCGTGCAGGTCACTTACACCCTGGATGATTCGAATGCGCTGCGTATCGAATACCAGGCGACGACCGACAAGCCCACCGTGCTGAACCTGACCAATCATTCCTACTTCAATCTCGACGGCAACGGATCCGGCTCGGCGCTGCACCAGTTGCTGCAGATCAACGCCGACAGCTATACGCCCACCGACGCCACGCAGATCCCAACCGGCGAGATCGCCAAGGTTGCCGGCACACCAATGGACTTTCGCATGTTGCGCCCGATCAACTCGCAAATTCGCACACCGTTCCAGCAGATCATTCTGGCGCACGGCTACGACCACAACTGGGTGCTGAACAAGACGCAGCCGGGCGAGCTGAGCTTCGCCGCCCGTGCCTATTCACCCCACACCGGGCGCATCCTGGAGGTCTACACCACCGAGCCGGGCGTGCAGGTCTACACCAGCAACGGCATGCAAGGCACGCTGACCGGGTCGTCGCACACCCTGTACCGACAGGGCGACGGTTACACGTTTGAGACGCAGCACTTCCCGGATTCACCGAACCAACCGAACTTCCCCTCGACCGTGCTCAACCCGGGCCAGGTGTTCCATTCGACCACAGTCTTCCGGTTCTCCACCGACCGGTAATTCCGGGCATGACGGATGGAGCAGTCAGGGGGACAATTTTTTCGATGACAGATATGCCATTCGGTCGGGGAAATCCGTGTCTTTGATGACTAATTGCAATAAAGAATCACCACGGAGGCACGGACAAGAACGGCCAAGTGATCAGCTTGGTATTCTTCTCTGTGTCTCCGTGTCTCCGTGTCTCTGTGTCTCTGTGTCTCCGTGGTGATTTTTGCTTACGGACATGCGGCAGGGCACAATTCCGGCGAGCATTAGGTAATCAGTAGCTTGACGAAACTTCGGCATTGCCGAGCGACGGCCAGACCCGGCTATAGAGGAACAGCAGCGCCTCGCCGATATGCATCTGCTCGAATTTCGGCGGATGGGCGGCGTCGACGCAGCTCGGCAGCGGGGCGATGACGGTGTCGTAGTTCGGATTGGCGAATATGCCGACCGAGTAACGATCACGCCCGTAACAGTTGACCACCCGATGCAACGTCGAGGCGAAGCGGTGGTTGGTCCACATCTTCATGCTGTCGCCGATATTGACGACGAAGCTGTTCTCCACCGGCGGGACCACGATCCATTCGCCGGTCTTGCTGCGAATTTCCAGCCCGCCGACATCATCCTGCTGCAGCATCGTGAAGCCGCCGGCGTCGCTGTGCCGGCGCGAATCGCCACCTTCCAGCGCCTTCAGCTGATCCTGCGGCAGGTAATGCAGCAGGCGAAGCTGGATCAGCGGCTTGGTGTAGAACGGCACGAAGAAGTCCTGCTGCAGCCCCAGCCCGCGGGCGAACAACGACGCCATCAGCGCGGCGAAGTCCCGCATGGTATCGTAATAATCGAGCACGCCCTCGCGAAAGCCCGGCAGGTTCCGCGGCCATGGATTGGGGCCGTGCAGCGGCTTGCCGGCCCGCACGTCGGGATCGTCGGCGTCCAACTCCAACGAGACCTGAAACACCTCGGTCTTGTTCGGCTTGCGCGGCTTGGCCTGGCCCGGCTCCATGTGCTCCTGGAAGCCGAATACCGCGCGACCGCGGGCGTTGCGCGCGTCGGCACCCTCGTCCATCGGCAGGTAGCCGCGGAAGTTGGCCGAGTTGCGCATGTGCAGCTGCAACTTCTCCTCGATCGGTTGGGCGAAGAAGCGCGCCGACTCCGCGAAGATGCGGCGGATTTTGGCGACCGGCACGGGATGGTTCAGCACAGTGAAGAAGCCGATTTCGCGGCAGGCGTCGTCGACCTGCTTCGCCACCGCATCGATCGCGGATGCGGACTTCGTGGCCAACGGGGCAAAGTCGATCGCCGGTACCTCGTTGGGCCGCGCCCAGCGACCAAGCGCCGGTGCGGCGAGCGGGGTGGCGGCCTCGGCTGTGGCGCTCATGTCGGTGTCCTCGGCTGGCGATGGTGCGGCGGTCGTGCCGCAGCGTGGCGCGTCATTTGGCGAGCATGCCGCAACAATCCTGATGTTGCCAGCGTGGTGACCAGGGGTGTGGTGACCAGGGGGATCGTGACGAGGGGGGTGTGACGTTGGGAGGTATGACGTAGCGCCGCGCTTGACTCCCATGACCTTGCCTGAAACGCTGGCGTTCTACCGGGGTGCCCTGGCGACAGGGCTGAGATCATACCCGTTGAACCTGCTCTGGGTCATGCCAGCGAAGGGAGGCGTCATGGGTTGCCGCACCGCTTTCATCCGAGATGTCACGCATCGCGCGCCGCGTGCGCGCGTCATGCCGGGTCCGCACGGCGGCCAGCCAATCGCGAGGCCGGCCTGATGCGCGCTGTGGTCATCGGCGCCGGCGTGCTCGGCGCCAGCACCGCCTATCACCTGGCCCGGGCCGGCGCGCAGGTCACCGTCGTCGACCAGCAACTCGACGGACGCGCCACCGCGGCGGGCGCCGGAATCATCTGCCCCTGGGTCTCCGGCGTGGACGATCCGGTGTTCTACCGGCTGTATACCGAAAGCGCCCGCTACTATGCCGACCTGGTGCCGGCGCTGGCCGAGATCGGCGAACACGATCTCGGCTTCCGCCGCGTAGGCGGCATGGTGGTGTCGAGCAGCGGTGTCGACCTGCTGCGCATCGAGCGGGTGGTGCGCGGGCGGCAGGCGGCGGCGCCGGAGATGGGCGCGGTCAGCCGCCTGACGCCGCGCGAGGCCCGGGCACTGTTTCCCCCGCTGCACGCGGACCTCGGCGCGGTGCACGTGGCGGGCGGGGCGCGCGTGGATGGTCGGCGCCTGGGCGCGGCGCTGCTGCGGGCGGCGCGGCACCATGGCGCGGTCGTGCGGGACGGTGAGGCGGCGCTGATCGCGGCGGATGGCCGAGTCGATGGCGTGCGGCTGGGCGGGGAGCGGCTGCCGGCCGATCAGGTCGTCGTCACCGCGGGGGCCTGGGCGCCGGCGCTGTTGCGCGAACTGGGGATCGATCTGCCGATCCGGCCGCAGCGCGGGCAGATCGTGCATCTGCGGCTGGCCGGGCAGGCAACGCAGGACTGGCCGGTGATCCTGCCGTTGGGCGCCAGCCATTACCTGCTGGCATTCGATGACCAGCGCGTGGTGGCGGGCGCGACGCGGGAGGCGGATGCCGGTTTCGGCTATCGGGTGACCGCGGCGGGCCTGGCCGAGGTGCTGGCGAACGCGCTGGCGGTTGCTCCGGGCCTGGCTGAGGCGGAGGTGATCGAGACCCGGATCGGTTTTCGCCCGATGGGGGTGGAGGTCAGGCCGTTGTTGGGCGCGGCGCGCGGGGTGGCGGGGTTGGTGATCGGCAATGGGTTGGGGGCGGCGGGGTTGACCATTGGTCCGTTCGCTGGGCGGCTGCTGGCCGATGTGGCGCTGGGACGCTCGCCGGGGTTGGACCTGGCGCCGTTCGATCCGCTGCGGGTGGAGATGTCGGGATGGGATACGCCGGCGGCGCTGCGGTAGCGCGGGATTGTGCGGTCGCCCCCTCACCCCAACCCTCTCCCTCAAGGGGAGAGGGAGAAGTGGAGAAGTGGGTTTGACAGCGTGGGGCGTGGCGCCTATGAGCCGCGGCCTCGGGGACCGATCGCCTGCTGGCGGTCGGGCCTCGTTATTGCCGGGAACGTGGACGGGTCCCCAGGGAAACTGGCGTGATCCGCGCCCGCCGCGTGCGTCCATGCTGCATGGCCGCGTGGCCTACCGGTGCAACAACGGGCCGGAAAGGGCAACGCGCCAATGACCAAGCGCGCCGAGAGTAAGTACAAGATCAACCGCCGCCTGGGGGTGAACCTCTGGGGTCGGCCGAAATCGCCCATCAACAAGCGCGAATACGGCCCCGGCCAGCACGGCCAGCGGCGCAAGAAGCCGACCGACTTCGGCACCCAGTTGATGGCCAAGCAGAAGCTGAAGGGCTACTACGGCAACATCGGCGAAAAGCAGTTCCGCAAGTATTACGAGGAAGCCGTCCGGCGGAAGGGCGATACCTCGGAGAAGCTGATCGAGTTGCTGGAGCGGCGGCTGGACGCGGTGGTGTATCGGCTGAAGTTCGCCATCACCCCGTTTGCCGCGCGGCAGTTCGTTTCGCATGGGCATGTGCTGGTGAACGGCAAGCGGGTGAACATCTCGTCGTTCCAGGTGCGCGACAACGACACCATCGAGGTGAAGGAAAAGTCGAAGCAGCTCGCCGTCGTGCTGGACGCAACGCAAAGCCCCGAGCGCGACGTACCCGAGTATCTGGAAGTGGATCACCGCGCGATGAAGGGCCGCTTCGCCCGGTCGCCAAAGCTGTCCGATGTGCCCTATCCCGTGCAGATGGAGCCGCATCTGGTGGTCGAGTTCTACTCGCGCTGATCGCTGTCGCCGAACTGCAATCGGGCGTTCATCGGATTGTCGTAGTGCGGGTCTAATCCGGGTATTTTGCTGCCTGGAGGAGACCTGATATGCAACATGGAACGCTGCAAATCGGCCGCCGCGACGCCATGGCCCGGGCGGGCGCCTTTGCCGTGGCCGCGACACCGCTGGGACGGGCGATGGACCAGGCGGCGTCGGCCGCTGCCGCGCCAGCCGAGACCGCGCGCGGTGCGGTCTACGATGTCGGCAGCAAACCGTGGCGCGGCATCCCGGATGTCATGGTCTCCAACGGCCAGGACGTCGTGAAGACGGCTGCCGACGGCACATGGTCGTTGCCGGTGCGCCCGGGGGACTCGGTGTTCGTGATCAAGCCGGCGGGCTGGGCGTTGCCGCTGGACGCAACGACCAATCTGCCGCACTTCGCGTATGTCCATGCGCCGGACGGGTCGCCCGATCTTGGCTTCCGGTTCGCCGGGCTGGCGCCAACCGGCAAGCTGCCGGACGGGATCGACTTCGTGCTGCACCAACAGTCCGAGCCGCCCCAGTTCGAAGCGATCCTGTTCACCGATCCGCAGCCGGAGAGCTTGGCTGAGCTCGGCTACATTCGCGACGACGTGGTGGCGATCGTCGAGCAGCGCGGCGCGGCCTTTGGCATCACGCATGGCGACCTGATGTTCGACGACCTGTCGTATTACCCGCGCTACAACCGCATTGTCGGCAGCATCGGCCTGCCCTGGTACAATTGCTGCGGCAACCACGACATGAACCTGGAGGCGCCGGACAACACGCACTCGCGCGAGACGTTCAAGCGTGTCTACGGTGCCCGCTGGCATGCGTTCCAATATGCCCAGACGACGGTTTTCCTGCTGGACAACGTCGACTACCTTGGCACCGATCCGGCCAAGCCGAACGGCTTCGGCAAGTATCGCGGCTTCTTCGGCGAGCGGCAGCTTGGTTTCATCCGCAACGTCCTGGCCAACGTGCCGCGCGAGCAGTTGGTGGTGTTCAGCTTCCACATTCCGCTGCGCACACTGTTCGGTACCGATCCCGCGATCGCGACGGTGGATGCAAAGGACTTTCTCGCTGCGATCGGCACGCACCCGAACAGCGTGAGCTTCTGCGGCCACACGCACACCAACGAGCATTGGTATTTCGGCGCGGCCGAGGGCTTCGCCGGCGGCACGCATCACCACCATGTGCTCGCCGCCGTCTCCGGAAGCTGGTGGAGCGGGCCGTTCGACGCGCGCGGCATCCCGTTGGCACTGCAGAGCGACGGCGCGCCGAACGGGTTCCACCTGCTGTCGGTCGATGGCGCGCGCTACACGACCACGCTGATCCCCGCGCACGATCCGGCGCGCGGGCAGATGCGCCTGATGCTTGACAGCCAACTGCACGGCAACGGGCGCGAGGTGATGCGCGACTACCACGCCGGCGCGCTGCTGACCGGGCCGGTCGCCGCGGATCGGTTGGCCTCGACGCGGTTGGTGGTGAATTTATTCGATGGCGGGCCGCGCTCGAAGGTCGAGCTGTCGGTGGCGGGCGGGCCGGCGCAGCCGATGCGCAAGACCGAGCGGCTCGATCCGTTCGTGGTCGAGGTGTATGCGCGGAATGCGGATACGAAGAAGCCTTGGGTTGAGGCTGGCGTGTCGAGCCATATCTGGCAGGCGACGCTGCCGGGGAATTTGGAGCCGGGCACGCATCGGTTGGATGTGCGTGCGACTGATGAGTATGGGCGCGAGCACGCGGCGTCGATGGTGCTGGAGGTAACTGCGTAGCGGGGTTTACGTACACCTCGCCCGCGCTTGCGGGAGAGGTCGCGAGCCCTTGCGACGCGGGTGAGGGTTCTTGGTGCGGCTCGACCCTCACCCGCGTCGCTTCGCGCCTCGACCTCCCGCGAACAGCGGGAGAGGTGAACTTCAGTAAAACACCTCCGGAACGATCCCCAGCATGATCCTGCCCACGGCCTCGAAGTGCGCGCCGCGGGCCTGGATCTGTTGCGAGGCAGTGTGGATGTCGCGGAACCGCCGCTCGAACACCGTGTCGAGGAAAATCGCGCTAGTGCCGGCCTCTTTGTAGGCGAAATCGGCGACCTTGGTGGCGGTGTGGATGGCGTGCGCGCAGGCCAGCCGCACGCGGGCGCGCGCCGGGATGTCGATCGCGGGGATGCCCTCCGCGGTGGCCCAAATGTCCTGCAGCGTCTCGATCAGATAGGCGCGCGCGGCGCCCAGCTTCGCCTCGATCTGTGCGACGTTGGATTGCACCACCGCGCTGTCGGCCAGGCGCCCGAGATTGCGTGGGGTCTTCTTGACTGCCAGCGCAACGAACGCGTCCAGCATCGCCCGCGCCACGCCGAGCATCACGCCGGTGTGGCCGACGGCGTACATCCCTTGCGTGGTGAAGGCGTAGAGCCGGCCAGGCTCGCGCCGGGATTCGGGTTCCTCGCGGGTGGCGCTGAATGCTTCGGGTACGAACAGATCAGTGAGCGCATAGGCGTCCGAGGCTGTGCCCCGCAGGCCGATTACGTTCCACCGGTGGATCAGGCGCGCCTGCGCGACGGGGAACAGCAGGGTGCGCGTCAGCGGCGTGCCGCGGGCGTTAAGCCGCAGCGATCCGTCGGGTTCTTGCACCTGGGCGTGCGCGCCCATCCAGGTGGCCTGGCGGCAGCCGCTGGCGAACTCCCACTCGCCACTGATGCGGTAGCCGCCCGGCACCGCCCTGGCGCGCGCGGCGTTCGGCGGGCCCCATGCGATCAGCGCGCGCGGATCGTCGTAGATCGCGTGCGCCGACGCCGGTTCCATGAACGGCGCGATCAGCGCGGAGCTGTTGGCGACGAACAGATTCCAGCCGACCGAGGCATCGTGGCGGCTGACCTCCTCGACAGTGCGCAGGTAGACCCAGGGTTCGATTTCTCCCCCGCCGAAGCTGCGCGGCAGCAGCAGGCGCAACAGGCGGGAGTCGTGCAACTGCGTCAGCAACGGTTCGCCGATGCGTTGGGTCTGCTCGATCGTTGCGGCGGCCGCCTCGATCGCCGGGCCGAGGTCGCGGGCGCGGGTGATTGGGTCGGTGGCGGTGACAAGGTCCATGCGACGGCTCACGGCGGACGTTGAAGAAGGATTACCGGCTGACGGGGGCTGGCTGTCAACGCGGCATGCTTGTGGGGCCACGTGCTTGCGGGGCGACATGCTTGTGGGGCGGCATGCTTGTGGCGGCGCCGGCGTGCGGCACATAGTCGGCGCGACCAGCATAGGAGAACGGCGCGGTGATCAAGATGGAACCGATCCAACTGAGCGGCGGCGTGGCGATCGGCGTGATGGTGGAGCTGCCGCAGACGCGCCAGCTAACGATCAGCACCGCCAAGGGCTACATCGCGGCGGGGTATATGGACCTGCCGTTCCTGCAACAGCGTCGGCCGGAGCGGCACATCATCGCCGCGCGGGTGCTGGACGTGCGGGAGATTACCGATCTGCTGGAGGCACGGGTGTATGATTGCACGCCGGCGGCGGCAGAGTTGGGGGTGGTGGCGGGAATGACCGGGCGCGAGGCGTTGGAGCGGATGTTCTAGGCGCGCGCCGGCGATATTGGCCTCGTCCGTGCGGCAACCGACATGACCGAGTCGGCGCCGGGTGGTTCCCCTCCTCCGGCGCTTTCCCATAAGGCGCTAATGACCGACCCAGCCGCCGAGATCGCCCGCCGCCGGACCTTCGCAATCATCTCGCATCCCGACGCCGGCAAGACCACCCTGACCAGCACATCCTGCGGGCCGGCGGCGCCATCCAGCTTGCCGGCAGCGTCCGCGCCAAAGGCGAGCGCCGCTGCACCCCTCCAACTGGGATGGGCATCGAGCGCGAGCGCGAGATCTCCGTCGTCACCTCGGTCATGACCTTCGAACAGCGGGGTGCGCTCCGCCTCGACACACTGGGTTATCTCGATTTCCCCTGACCCAAGAATGCGGACAGGATTCAGATTTGAATGCCCGCCCCATTGGCCCACCCGACGAGCGCGCCATGTCCGACATGATCCAAGACCGCACTTACGATATATCGCCTCGCGGCCGCATTGCCGTTGACCGCGTCATCCGCGGTCTGGCCAGCGGTGGGAGGATAGTTGGTATGGAGACGCTGGAACTCTCGCGTGAGTGCCGCCTGAGTCGCTGGCTGCATGCCGAGCAATACGCCAGTCATATGGGATTCAAGATCGGTGAAGAAACTGGGATAGTTTGCAGTATTGGCGGAGGGTGCTCGAAACTTGCTTTCCCAAAGCCGCTTGATGGCAATTCGATGCTGATTTACGGCATCAAGCACCTGAGCACTGCTCCAAAGATAAATCCATTCGGCACCCCACTCTACATCGCCTTGCTTGAACAACTTGCTGCGGATGATGATGATTGCCGAAATGCCCACGACCAGGCCCGCCCAGAGCAGATTGCTACTGACGTCGAAATGGAACGTCTGGCTGGCCCAATTTGGATTTTTCAGCACGATCTGGAGCATGGTGGCGTCGAATGCACCCCAGCCGACCAGACTTGCCCAGCCCTGCCAGCATTGCAGGATGGACGTATTGGCCAGCGCTCCAAGTCGGTTGGTCACGCTGCTCTGCAGGTCCGTTCCAACCGCAACCAGAGCGCATCCGAAGGCAATCGCGGTGCCGAGCAGCAGCGGAACGAGATTGCTCGATTGCTCCCCGGTGGCTGGCGCGATGTTGACATAAGT
This sequence comes from uncultured Alphaproteobacteria bacterium, assembly GCA_963826975.1. Lineage (GTDB taxonomy): Bacteria > Pseudomonadota > Alphaproteobacteria > Acetobacterales > Acetobacteraceae > Palsa-883. The sequence goes on from CAWGZJ010000008.1 coordinate 273,632, forward strand.
CAGGATGCCGGCCGCAACGACGACAATAGCGGCGCCACTTAGCAGAAGCCAATCAGTCAGTGACCGATGCATGCGCGTGTTCTGTATGGAGTGCGTGACGCCCGGCGCGGTCCTCTTTAACTTGCGGAGAGACGGCGCTTGAAGAATGCGGCGGTAGGACTGGCGGTGACGGATGCAGCTACTTTTTCGTCTGCCAGAAGACGGTGGATTGCAACATTCAGGTCAGCCTCCTTCATTGTCGCTGCTTCCCTGAACTCGCCTCTGGCTGGTGTCCCCAGCAACGCAACCACCTCCTGGAGCACAGGGTGCTCGTGGTAATTCGGCGTTACCGACAGTATGACATCGCCGGACCTCACCATCGTTGCGACCGTATTCGCCAACGTGCCGTCATCGACCGGGCTGCGCGCTCGCAATTCGTCGAGGGACGCACTCCCGACGAGGCTGATCAGATCGAAGAGAGAAGTACCCAAGGGTGCCTCCGTTGCTGGCCAGGTCGGGATAGCCGGACCTGAACGAGGTGTAGCTCAAGAGTCGCCGCCGGTCACGCGCCGCCGCCTATTCGGCCTGCCGCGCCGCCTTCGCTGCCAGTCCTGTTTTTCCGCGCTCCAACCCTATATGATTGCCGCCAGCGCACGGCGGTCGAACCCCCGGGCGCTGTGCTATCGAGGCCCGCATGTCCCACCACGCCCAAGCCAACCCGGCCGCCGAGATCGCCCGCCGCCGGACCTTCGCGATCATCTCGCACCCCGACGCCGGCAAGACCACCCTGACCGAGCACATCCTGCGGGCCGGCGGCGCCATCCAGCTCGCCGGCAACGTCCGCGCCAAGGGCGAGCGCCGCCGCACCCGGTCGGACTGGATGGGCATCGAGCGTGAGCGCGGCATCTCCGTCGTCACCTCTGTGATGACGTTCGAGCACGCCGGCTGCGTGTTCAACCTGCTCGACACGCCGGGCCACGAGGACTTCTCGGAAGACACCTACCGCACGCTGACCGCGGTCGATTCCGCGGTGATGGTGATCGACGCGGCGAAGGGGATCGAGGCGCGCACCCGCAAGCTGTTCGAGATCTGCCGGCTGCGCGACATTCCGATCATCACCTTCATCAACAAGATGGACCGCGAGAGCCGCGATCCGCTGGAGCTGCTGGACGAAATCTCCTCCACGCTGGCGCTGGATACCGCGCCGGTCGCCTGGCCGGTCGGCCGCGCGGCGGAGTTCGCCGGCACCTACGACCTGCGCGGCCGGGCGCTGCACGTGACGTCGGAACTGCCGCAGGCCGATCCGCGCCTGCAATCGCTCGGCGACGAGGTCGATCTGGTCCGCGCAGCGCTGCCCGAGTTCGACCGCGCCGCGTTCAATGCCGGCCACCTCACGCCGGTTTATTTCGGTGCCGCGATCAAGGGGATCGGGGTCAACGACCTGCTGGACGGGCTGGCCGAATACGGCCCGCCGCCACGCGCCCAGGCGGCGGACACGCGCGTCGTCGACTCGACCGAGCCGGGCCTGACCGCGTTGGTGTTCAAGATCCAGGCCAACATGGACCCCAACCATCGCGACCGCATCGCGTTTGCCCGCGTCTGTTCCGGCCGGCTGGTGCGTGGCATGCGGCTGAAGCAGGTGCGCACCGGCAAGCTGATCCCGCTGCATGCGCCGCAGTTCTTCTTCGCCCGCGAACGCGAGCTGGCCGAGGAGGCGTTCGCCGGGGACGTCGTGGGGATCCCGAACCACGGGACGTTGCGCATCGGCGACACGCTGACCGACGGCGAGGATTTGAATTTTGTTGGCGTGCCCTATTTCGCGCCCGAAATCCTGCGTCGCGTGCGGCTGGATGACGCGATGAAGGCGAAGAAGCTGCGCCAGGCATTGCAGGAGTTGGCGGAGGAAGGCGTCGTGCAGTTGTTCCGCCCGCAGGACGGATCATCGCCCTTGGTGGGCGTGATCGGCACCTTGCAGCTTGATGTGTTGCAGGCTCGGCTGGCCGGGGAATACGGCGTCGCGATCGGCTTTGAGACGCCGCCTTATGCGTTGGCCCGCTGGATCAGCGCGGACGACAAGGTGGCGTTGGAGCGTTTTGTCGCCGCCAACCGCGGATCGATGGCGGATGATGTCGATGGTGATCCGGTGTTTCTGGCGAGCTCGGCATTCATGATGCGCCGGGCGGAGGAGCACGCGCCGGAACTGCGGTTCCGCGATATCAAGGACGTGCGGGCGGCGGTGCTCGCGGCGTAAAGTTTTAAGACTCTCCCCCTCCCTCAAGGGGAGGGGGAAGCCTAGGATCTCCGTCTACACTACCCGCCCGAATCTCCGCCTACACCACCCGGCCGCCGTCCGGCTCCATCAGGTGCATGTTGTTCATGTCGGCGGTCAGCGGCACGATCTCGTTCGGCACCGCGTGCGTGGCGGGATCGACGCGGGCGCAGACCGGGGTGCCGTCCAGGAAGAAGTGCACCATCGTCTCCATGCCCATCGGCTCCACCACATCGACCGGGGCGTCCATGCGCGCCCAGCCAACGCGGCCCGTTTCGTGGAATTCGAACAGATGCTCCGGCCGCAGCCCCAGCACCATCTCGCGCCCCTTGAATTTGCCGTACCGATCCGCCCGGCTGGCGGGGATGGGCAGGGTGATGCTGTCGGTGACCCGCACCGCCAGCCCGCCGCCGGCGCCATCAGTGACGCGGCAATTCAGGAAGTTCATTGCCGGCGAGCCGATAAAGCCGGCGACGAAACGTGTCGCCGGGTGATGGTACAGATCCTGCGGCGAGCCGACCTGCTCGATCACGCCGTGGTTCATCACCACGACGCGGTCGGCCAGCGTCATCGCCTCGACCTGGTCGTGGGTGACGTAGACGGTGGTGGTGCGCACCGTCTGGTGCACCTTCTTGATCTCGGTGCGCATCTGCACGCGCAGCTTGGCGTCCAGGTTCGACAGCGGCTCGTCGAACAGGAACACCTTGGGGTTGCGCACGATGGCGCGGCCCATCGCCACGCGCTGCCGCTGCCCGCCGGACAATGCGCGCGGCTTGCGCGCCAGCAGCAACTGGATGTCCAGGATGCGCGCCGCCTCGTCGACCCGGCGCTTGATCTCGTCCTTGGGAAACTTCCGCAGTTTCAGCCCGAACGCCATGTTGTCGAACACACTCATGTGCGGATACAGCGCGTAGTTCTGGAACACCATCGCGATGTCGCGGTCGCGCGGCGGCACGTCGTTCACCACGTTGCCGCCGATCCAGATCTCGCCGTCGGTGATCTCCTCCAGCCCGGCGATCATGCGCAGCGTGGTGGATTTGCCGCAGCCCGAGGGGCCGACCAGCACCACGAACTCCTGATCGGCGATCTCGAGATCGATCCCTTTCACCGCCTGCACGCCGCCGTCATAGTTCTTGACGACTTTGCGAATCGAAACCTCGGACATCGGCTCGGTGTTCCCTCGTTGTTTTGCGGTTGGCGGTTGGCGGTGAGCGTTTAGCCCTTGGTGGCACCGGCGGTCAGGCCAGCCACGTAGTAGTCCATCAGAAAGGCGTAGATCAGTATAGGCGGCAGCGACGCCAATAGATTGGCGGCCATGATCTTGCCCCACTCGAACACGTCGCCGCGGATCAGATCGCTGACGATGCCGACGGTCAACACCATCTGGTTGGACGTGTAGAGATAAGCGAGCGGATAGAGAAAGCTACCCCAGCTTACCGTGAAGGCGAAAATCGTCGCGGCGATCAGCCCCGGCATCGCCACCGGGATGAAGATCTTGAACAGCATCTGCATATAGCCTGCACCGTCGATCAGCGCGGCCTCGTCCAGCTCCTTCGGGATCGAGCTGAAGTAGCCGATCATGATCCAGGTGCAAAACGGCACCGCCAGCGTGGGATACAGCAGCACCAGGCACCAGTAGGTGTTGATCAGGCCGATCCAGCCGACGATCTGGAACAACGGCAGGAACAGCAGCGACGGCGGGACCAGGTAAGTCAGGAACACGCCGGTGGACAACGTCTGGCTGCCCTTGAACCCCATCCGCGTCAGACCGAATGCGGCGAACACCGAGATCGCCATGCTGAGCGTCACCGTCAGTACCGTGACGATGATCGTATTCAAATAGTACCGCTGGAAGTTCGGGTAGGTGATCAGGTACCAGAAGTTCTGCAGCGTCGGATGGTGTGGATACCAGGGGCTGCCCTGCTCCGCGCCGATCTCTCCCGAGGTCTTCAGGCTGGTCATCAGCGTGTAGAACGGCGGCACCAGGAAGATCACCACGAAAATACTCAGCGCGATGTAGCTGCCCCACAGCGCCCATAGCCGCTGGCGGTGCAGGCTGTTGCGGTGGCTGAAACGTGCCGCCGCCGCCGCATCCAAGGTGGTGACACTCACGCCGCGATCTCCTTGGTCCGCCTGGTCACGCCGCGCAACACGAAGAACGCCGCCAACGCGAGGATCGGGAACATGAACAGGCTGTCCGCCGCGCCCAGCGGAATGTCACCCGACTGGATGCCGATCTGGAACGCATATGTCGCAAATATGTGCGTCATGTCCTGCGGTCCGCCCGAGGTCAGGATGCGCACGATGTCGAAGTCGGCGAAGGTCACGATCAGGCTGAACAGCACGGTGATGGCGATCACGTTGCGGATCATCGGAAGGGTGACGAAGAACAGCTTCTGCAAGGTGCCGGCGCCGTCGATCGATGCCGCCTCGTAGAGTTGCTCGGGCACCGATTTCAGTGCCGCCAGATACATGATCATGAAGAACGGCGTGCCGAACCAGACATTCACCATGATGGTGCAGAACCGCGCGATCCAGCCCACGCCGAGCCATGGCACCGAGGCAAACCCCAATTCGTTCAGTACCCAGTTGAACGCCGAGTAGGACGGATCGAACATCCACCACCAGGTCAGGGTGGACAGCGCCAGCGGGATCACCCACGGCACCAGCAGCAAACCGCGCCAGATGCGTTGATTCTTGCCCGGAATGTTGTGCATCAGATGGGCGAGGATGAAGCCCAGCACTGCCTTGACCACCACGGCGGTGACGGCGAACAGGCAGCTCTGGAAGATAACGAGCTGGAACGTATTGCGCCGCAGCAGGAACGCGAAGTTACCCAGCCCGACAAAGGCGGTCATCTTCTTGTTCAGCATGCTGAGATAGATCGCGTAGAACGCTGGATAAACCACGAAGCAGGCGATCAGCAGCATCAGTGGCAGGCACATGAGGAAGCCGATGGTCGATCGTCGCTGTGCCACCCGCTTCAGGCTGCCCACGCGGCGCGTCGCCGGCTGGATCCCGACGATTACGCCGGCGGGAATACTAGTACCATCAGCCATTATATGCTCCCTGGGGCGCGCCGCACACGTCGACGGCCGCCGATCCGGCAAACCGGAAGGCGGCTTTGGCACCCTTCGTCAGCAGGGAACGGCGCGTCGCGCCGTGCTCCTTTCATGCATACTCCTCCCGCTGGACCGGTCCGCGCCAAATCGGCACGTCCGGCCCACGTAGCAAGCCCCATTTGTCCCTAGCGGTTCGCCCCGCCGGGCGCATTGTGCCGTCCGACCGCCTCGCGGCGACGACGGAGGCAGCTAGTTTCCAACAAAACCAGACCACAGCGCAACGCCGGCGGGCGACCTAGCGTGCGTAGCCTTCCAGCTCATCCTGCGCCCAGGCGATCACCTGTGGGATCGTCTGGCCGTCCTTGAGCCGCGCCATCATCTGATTGTGGACGGCACGGTTGTAGATCTGCACGGCGATGTCGGGCGATGCCTCGGCCGCGGTGAGGCTCGGCTGCGCATTGTGCCAGGGGCGCATCGGATAGTTGTAGACCGTGCCTAGCGGCGGCTTCACCTCGGCCCACACCTTGAAGTCGAGCATGCCGGCGTAGGGTGGCAGGTCGTAGCCCTGGGTCGCCACGCAGCGCGGTTCCACCTGCTCCGGCTGCATCAGATACTCGATCAGGTCCTTCGCCGCCGGCTTGTTCTGGCTGAATTTGTAGACGCCCCAAAAGTAGCTCAGCGTCGGCAGGAAGCGCCCTTTCGGCCCGCTCGGCGCCGAAAACGTCCAGCAATCCCCGGCCACCGCCGGACTGTCGCGCACCGCCACCGCCCAGGCCGAGGGCGGGTTGAAGATCAGCGCGCTCTTGCCGGAGATCAGCGCCCGGTTGTTGGAGGCGTCGTCGTAGCTGACCGCGTCGGCCGGGTAGAACTTCACCGCCTTCTGGGCGTATTCCAGGACCTGGTGCACCTCGTCGGTCTTGAGCGTGATGTTGCCCTTCGCGTCGATCAGCGTGGCGCCATACGCCTTGAACAACGCGCCGTGCGTGTCGGTGGCATCGGTGTTGCCGCCGCCGCCCATGCCGAGGCCGAATGTCATGCCGTCCTTGGCCGCCAGTTCGGCGTATTTCATGAACGCCTCCCAGGTCCAGCCGTCCTGCAGCGCGTTGTGCCCGGGCGTTGCCGGATACATCGCCTGGATGTCGAGCCCGTTCTTCTTGAACCACCCGATGCGCGCGCAGGGCGGTTTGGTCTGCGTGCCCGAACTGCTCGGCACGGCGGCCCAGTGCCCCTTCGTCTTGGCCAGGTACTCGCACGTCTCGCTGACCGCGCCGTTCTTGGCGACCAGCCGCGCCATCACATCATCAACCGGTTCGAGCAAGTCGGCGACGTTGTAGACGTCCCAATTGAAGAAGGCCAAGGCATCGTGCCCGGCCTTGGCCTGAGCCTCGGCCACGCCGGTGATCTGTAATTTCTGGTTGTTGCTGGTGATGAAGTCGACCTGCACCTCGACCTTGCTCTTCTCCGCCCAGGCGTCGACCTGCTTCTTCATCACGTCGTTGCCGCCGGGCACCCAATGGTCCCAGAAGCCAATCGATACCTTGCCGGCCGCACCCGCGGTGCGGATATGCACAAGCGGCAGGGCCGCCGCCGCGCCAAGCTGCAGCGCCTGGCGACGGGACACCGTCGCGCGGTCCTTGATCTGTAGTCTTTTCATCACCGTGGATTCCTTCCTGGGGCCCGATTGGGCCAGTAACCTTACCCCCTGTGTCAGTGCCAGCGGTTGGGTCCACACGGCGGTTGGCTGATTGGCCCGGAACAAGCAGAACCGGGCAGGGGCGACGAAGACAGCCGGCCCTTAGGGGAGACTTCCACGGCGACGCGCGCGAACCTAGGCCGGATTGTGACGAACCGCAACGCATCTGGGCGGTTGCGCCGACGGATGACCAGGATTTCACAAAGTGCGCCAAACGGCGGTCGCATCGGTTGGGTGTGCCGCCTGGGTATGCCGCTGGGGTCAAACCGGAGCCGTCAGCCCATTCCGCGCGCCGCTGCCAGCACGCGATCGATGAACGCGTTCGTACTGCCCAGATAGCGCGCGGGATCGGTCAACCGTTCGATCGCCGTGCGGTCGAGCCGCGTGGCCACCGCCTGGTCGCGCGCGAGCGCCCGCGCCAGCGGAATGGTCTCCGCCAGCGCGACATCGCAGGCGTGTTTCACCACGTGGTGCGCCTCGGCGCGGCCGAGTTGCGGGGCCAGGCCCATCATCACCGCTTCCGCAACGATCAGCCCACCGGTAACGTCGAGGTTGTGGCGCATGCGGGCGGCGTCGACCACCAGCCCCTCGGCGATCGATGTTGCGTGCTGCAAGGCACCATGCGTCAGCACAAAGCCTTGCGGCAGGGCCAGCATTTCCGCCTGCCATGGACCGGTGGCGCGTTCGTGGTCCGCAGCCATGGCGCCCTGCATCACCGGCACCAGCGCCTGCACCGTGCGGGCGGCCGCGAGCACGTATTCCGAGGCGATCGGATTGCGCTTCTGCGGCATGGTGGAAGATGACCCGCGGCCGGCGACATAGGGTTCCGCCATCTCGCTGACCTCGGTCTGTGCGAGCAGGATGGTGTCGGTGGCGAGCTTGGCGAGACTGCCGCAGATCAGCCCGAGCAGACCCATCGTTTCCGCGAACGCGTCGCGGCAGACATGCCATGGGGCGAGCGGCACGCCCAGGCCCAGTTCGGTGGCGAGGCCCTCCATCACGGCGACGCCCTGGTCGCCGAGCGAGGCGAGCGTGCCGGCGGCACCGCCGAAGCTGACCCGCTCGAGCCGCGGGCGAAGCTGATCCAGCCGCTCGACATGCGCGATCAGCGGCTGTGCCCAGGTGGCGCATTTCAGGCCGAAGGTGATCGGCAACGCTTGCTGCAGGTGGGTGCGCCCGGCCATCACGGTGGCCCGGTGGCGGCCGGCCTGCGACGCCAGCGCCGCGATCATCGCCAGCAGCGAGCCACGGATCAGCGCCAGCCCGTCGCGTGTTTGCAGGACGGTGGCGGTGTCCATGATGTCCTGCGTGGTCGCGCCCCAATGGGTCCAGGCGCCCGCTGCGCCGGCGGCGCGCGACAGGCCGGCGACCAGGCCGACCACCGGGTAGCCGACGTTGCGCGCGCTGGCGGCGAGCTCGGCGGGATCGAGGTTTTCGAAGCGCGCGGCTGTGGTGATTGCCGCGGCGGCCTCGGGCGGGATGATGCCGAGGCGGGCTTGGGCGCGGGCGAGGGCCGCCTCTACGTCCAGCATGCGCTGGAAGTAGGTGGTCTCGTCGAATACCGCGCGCATGGCGTCGCTGCCGTAGAGCACGCCCAGGATGGGGCCGTCGGAGGGGTTGGTCGGCATCTTGAAGCTCCGGCGGTTGGGTGTCTGCGGCGTTGCTGGCGGTCAGGAAGTCTTAATCACGATGCGCCAGGGTCGGCCAGCGTCAATCGGCGGTGCACCTCATGCAACTGGCTCTCTGGACCTTGCGCTGTCTGACCGGCTTTCCAGCCAGCGTTGTCCTGATAATACCGCCACTGGCACTCTCCGTGGACATCAGCCAGAATCAGCCGCGCGAATTGGGGAAACTGAATGCATGGTCGTCGTGATCGGTAAGTGTGGCTGCCGCGGCCGCCGCGCACTCATCACTAGCCGCGAGCCGTTCGGAGACTTCGCTTTGCCTTGCTTTGCGAGCGGCCGAGAGTCCAGGTAACGGAGGTCAGCACATGGCGAAATATTCGCATGTTTTCTCGATCGCGTTCACTGTCGAATCGGACGCCGATGGACAATCCGTGAGCGCTGATGAGCTTTGGGCGGGCATCCATGCGCAACTCGTAATGCCGTACGGAGAGATCCTCGAAGCCTGTGGCCTACCTGAGGACACCGTGGAGTTATACTGACGAATCGAAGCTGTAATCGCGATTACGCGCCCGGGCCATGTGAGAAAGCCCAAATGCCCTTAATCGCGCTGACAGGCTTTCTTCGGCCGTAACGACGAAAGAGTGTGCCCACAGGACCGTCAGTGCGACTGGCGTCTACCGCCATAACGTGTTCAGAACGTGAGGACCGACCCGTGGCAACCAAGAGCGACATAAAGGCCTGGGTGCGCGACGCCCTTTCGGCGCACGGAGGGAGTGCGACACTTGTCCAAGTGGCGACCCATATATGGGACAATCACGAGGAAGACCTGAGAGCATCAGGCGATCTTTTCTACCGGTGGCAGTATGATATGCGGTGGGCCGCTACCGAACTCCGGAAATCCGGTGAAATGCTTGGCGTAGACCTGTCACCCGGAGGCAATTGGGTATTGCGCAGCTGAGCCCATCGCCATGACGTGGCGCAGGATTGCCGACGCAGAGTACGCCACAGCGTTCGCTGCTGGGCAGCTGGTGTGACAGGCTGGGTTTCGCGCGTAGGCAGTTCGCTACTTGGCCGACTGGGACGCCTTGGAGATCTCCAGCCGATGCTGCAGTGTCTGGGGACAAGGAGGTCGGCCCGAAGGCCGACCTCCTTTCTTCGTCGGAGCGTGCATCAGGCTGGCACAAGGGCTGGCTGGGTGGTCCGCTGATCGCCGGTTTCGCCGAAATTCAGGGCGGGATCCTCGGGCTTCAGACCGATCTTGGCACGAACAAGGTCGGCGGCGCGCGAGATCGGGTTCGCGACCTGCAAGATACGCAGGCCAACTCGGTCCGGTTGCCCCTTCCGACCCTTGACAGTGTGCGGCACCACCACATTGCCTTCCCAGATCGGCGCTTTCTTTTCCCACGGCACCGAGCCGACCCGATCGGCGAAGGTCTGCCAGTTGGGATCGTTCCCTGTGTCAGAATATTTCTCGAACATCTCGTGCCCGATCCGACCCAGGATCACCAAGCCGGTGGCGCTGAGGCAGACATATCCGCCGCCGGCAGCGGCGTTGTCGCGAATTTCTGCAACCTTGCTCAAAGGGGCGTCCGGACCAAGTTCCGCGAGTTTCGTCAACACCGGGACTGCCTCGGTGACCCGGTTAATATACGCAACGGCCTTGCCCATCTCATGCTGGAACTTCTCCTCGGTCGAAAGCAGCCCGTGCGCCTTGCTCTCGAAATCCTCGTCTGCCAACTGCCACGAGCCGGTAAGGAATTCCTTGAGGAAGGAACGCACCTGATTGGTCGTGTACAACTTGAGACTGTTCTTGCCAGCGGTCTTACTTGCCGGTTCGATCCGCCCACGCAACAGCGGGCAATTCTTCTCCAGCAGCGGGATCAAGCGGTTCGCCGGGTTGCGGGTGTCAAACATCGCCAACAAGCTCGGTGGCAGCATTTTCGCTTTCGAAGCGTCGGCGAAATCCTGATGGATTTGATCGAGCTCCGTCTCATTGGTGATGATGACCGCGACAGCCTGACGGCCAAGCTCCGCCCTATCTTCGGATGGAAGGCGCTCGCCCTCGATGAGCATTTTGACGGCCTGTTCGCGGTGCTGGCCGTCTGTGATCGAGACCTTGGCGGACCGCGGGAGGATCAGATAGCCCTGTCGCAGATCAGCTTGCCCTCCCCGACCGACAACGACGAGGTTCAACTCTTGGCTGGCGTTGAGGGTCAACGCGCCGAAGACGTATTTCGCCCGTAGGTTGTTCACAACGTATTCGGCGATCTCGGCGATGTGGGACGAACTTTTGGGCCGGTTGGTCGCCGACACGATACCTTCCAGCGAAGCGCCCTTCTTCGCCAATTCCGAATAGAGCGTCCGGGCGACGAGCCCAAACCGCATCGCGCCGACGACCTGATACCGCTCCCCCTGTTTATACATGGTGACGGGGATGAGTTCGGCGTCGGTGCCGGACGCCATGTCGTACGCGATCTCCCGCGCTTCGGCGGTTGTGTCCTTCGACCAGATCAGAAAGTTGCCTACCCGCTCGGGCTCCATTGTTCCATCCTCCAAGTTATAGGTATGTCCGTAATTGGCGGTAGCTACGTTCATATATGTCCGTAAATTCTCTGATTGTCAACGTATTTTGGATGTGCCGATTAAAAAATTGTAGAGATGGTCAGATGAGGCTGGCTGCGACGCCATTGGGAGTCATCACGGCGTCAATGGAGTAGCTTGCAGTCCCGGTCGAGCGGTTGGCGAACAGCCAAATAACGCTTGCTCATCCATATAAAATTTTGTATACCACCGTGGTGAGCGAGCGCACCAAACCCGTTGAGTTCAGGGGAAGTGCCCTGGACGATCTCCGAGACTTTCCGAGGGAGGCTCGTCGAGAAGCGGGCTATCAGATCGACCAGGTGCAACAGGGCCGTGACCCGGATGACTGGAAGCCCATGAACACCGTCGGGCAAGGCGTCCGCGAAATACGAATCAGACAAGAGGTGGGCGCGTTCAGAGTGATCTACGTAGCCAAGTTTGAAGATGCCATCTACGTACTGCATTGCTGTCAAAAGCAGACGCAGAAGACCCCCAAGGCAGACCTTGATCTGGCTGCGAAACGCTACCGGGACTTAGTGCAGGAGCTGTACCGATGAGCAACGAACGCTTCGACAGCGTGTGGGACGCAATCGAGGACACGCCAGCCCAGGCAGAAAACATGCGGCTGCGGTCCGCGCTGATGATGGCCCTCAAGGACCACATCACCCGCGAGGGGTTGAGCCAAGGCCAGGCTGCCAAGATGTTCGGCGTGACGCAGCCTCGCGTGTCCGACCTTATGCGTGGGAAGATCGAGCTGTTTGGCCTCGACAGTCTGGTGAACATGGCGGCCGCTGCCGGTATGCACGTGGAAATGCGCGTCGCCCACGCCGCGTGACGAGAGTCTGGAAGCTGGCCCGGGCCTCCACGCCGTAGAATGCGCAATCTCTATTGCGTCTGCTTGTCGTCGTTGGCCTGACCCGGCCTACACGTCCAGGAACACGGTCTCGATATCCGGCCCGTGCCAGCTGCCTTGCAGGCGGATATCCAGCCGCCAAGTCGCAGCGCCATCCGGCCGCGCGATCAGCGTGCCACGCCGCTCCACATCCTCGATCGACATCAGCAGCGGATCGGTCTCGTTCAGCGCCTCGCCCTGGAAATACGCGCGGGTCACCAGATGATGCATCAACCCGCGGCCCAGGATCGTCAGCGCGAAATGCGGCGCCTGCTGCGTGTTGCCGCGGCCGGGTAGCGGCCCCGGCTTCAGCGTGAGAAACCGGTATTCGCCGTTCTGGTCGGTCGCCGCACGGCCGAAACCGGGAAACCGCTCGGAGGCAGCCGGCGACGCTTGCCACAGCTCCACACAGACCTCCGGGAACGGTGCACCGTCACCATCGAGCACGCGGCCGACCAACGTGACACGCTCACCGTGCGCGCCGAAGCGCGTCAGGTCGGCCCACGACTTGTCCTCGAGCAAATGCCAGAATGGTCCGATGGTCTGGCTGGCGGTGGCTACGAGGGGTGAATCAACCGACATGCTCAATGCCCCATCGGCGTCGCATCGGGCCCGCGCAGCACCACGTCGAACCGGTAGCCGAGCGCCCAGTCGGGCTCGGTGATGTCCATGTCGAACACGGCGACCAGCCGGTTGCGCGCGGCCGGGTCCGGCACCGCGTGGAAGATCGGGTCGAGTGCCAGCAGCGGGTCGCCGGGGAAATACATCTGGGTGACCAGCCGCGTCGCAAAGGCCGGGCCGAAGTAAGAGAAATGGATGTGGTTCGGCCGCCAGGCATTCTTGTGGTTCGGCCACGGATAGGCGCCGGGGCGGATCGTCAGGAACTTGTAGCACCCGTTCTCATCGGTGAAGACCCGCCCGTCGCCGTGGAAGTTCGGGTCGAGCGGCGCGTCGTGCTGATCGCCGGGATGGTCGTAGCGGCCGGTGGCGTTGCACTGCCAGATCTCGATCATAGTGTGCGGCACGGGGCGGCCGGCCTCATCAGTGATGGTGCCGGCGACGATGATGCGCTCGCCCAGCGCGGGCTTGCCGGTGATCATCGTCAGGTCGGCCAGCGGTGGAAAATGCGCCGGCGAAAAGCTGGGGCCGGTGGTCTCGGTGATGGTCTGCGGGATCTTGTGCGGCGCCTGGTTCGGATGCCGTTTGATCGTGCCACGATACGCTGGTGCGTCGTTGTCCGGTTGCGAGCCAGGGGCGTAGGGGCGGAATGGCACCGGATCGGTCATCGGTCGTCCTCCCAAGGGGGCGTTCGAGGGGTGGCGTGCGGCGATCGTCTTAGCACCGACGTTCGCCATGAGGCGAGCGGCGACCTTGTTGCCAGGCATGGCCCCAATGCTTGTGGCGCCAATGCTTGTGGCGTCAGTGCGTGTTGCGTCACGCGTGACAACGCCGTCGACCGCGATCGCAAGGGGGTTGTTACCAGTCTCCGGTATTCTCGGCGCGAGCCATGGCCGAAATCCATATCGATCAGGAGACAGTAGAACGATACCTGCCGCGTCGGTCCCAGACGTGGTGCATCGGCGTCTGCTTGACCCTGTGCGCTACCGCACTGGTCTGGGTATCGCTGACGGCAACTGCAACCTTGGGCAGCTTCCCGAGCGTCCGCAGCCTGGGTCTGCTGGTGCTTGCCGGCGGCCCGTTGATCCCCGGTGCACTTGCGTTGGCCCGGGCGGTGATGCGTCGGCCGCGTCTTTTGGTGGATAGGACCGGGATCCGGCTGGAATGGCTCCTGGGCAGCGAATTTGCGGCATGGCACAGCCTTGGTGCCTTTCAGGTGACCACCACACAGGCGGCCATCGGCGGCCGCACCATGCTGGCGGCGCGGGCGCGCATCGTCGGTTCCAACGTCAGCCGACGGCTGCGCGGCAAGCGGCAGTTCATCATTCCGGACACATTTCAAACACCGATCGGTACGCTCGTGGCAGCGCTCAATGCGCGCCAACCTAACGGGCAGGAGCACGCTGCGGCCTGGCATCTGGGCGGCATCCCTTACGTCGAGGACAACCGAGTCGCGATCAAGGCGTTCGCCGCACCGTGGTTAACGTTTGCCCTGCTTGCCGGCCTCGTGGCCGTGTTCGTGATGGAGCAGAAATTTGCCATCGGCCCGCACCGGCGTTGGCTGGGGGCAAGTCTCGCAACGGTGCAGGCGATGGGCGCGGTGAGCGGGGAGGCGGTCCTGAAGAATGGGGAATGGTATCGGCTGTTCACGGCGCCGCTGCTGCATGGGGACCTGTGGCACCTGATCGGCAACGGCCTCGCCATGTTCATGGCCGGCTACGTGCTGGAAAATCTGGCCGGGCGGGCGTGGCTGATTGCGTTGTTCGTCATCGGCGGGCTGGGTGGATCGGCGATGTCGGTCGCGTTAAATCCGGCCGCGGTGACCTCGGTCGGGGCGTCGGGGGCCATCATGGCGTTGTTCGCGGCAGGCCTGATCAGCAGCTTTCGCATGTCGCCCGGGCCGTCGAGATGGCTTGTCCAGGCCAATTTCGTTGGGTCTCTGATCACCTCGATCATCCCGCTGGCCGCGACGGCGAGCACCACCAAGGTGGACTACGCGGCGCATATCGGCGGCGCGCTGGTCGGCACGGTGTTCGGGCTCATCCTGCTGTGCAGTTGGCCCGGGGCGAACCGGCTGCCGCGATTTCAGTCCGCGGCACGGGGCATCGCCGCGGCGGGCATGCTGCTGACCTTTTCAGGATCGGTGGCGGTTGCCGCGCGCTACCCCGAGTACGTTGCGCAGGCGCCATGGATTTCGCCGGGCCGGATACCGAAAACCTTTGCCGACATGCAACTGCACGGGGCCGAGCTTGCCGTGCGGTACCCGCAGGATCCGCGCGCCCATCTGTTTTACGGCATCGCGTTGGCCAACGCGCATGACTATGGCACGGCGGAACGTGAATTCGAGACGGCCTTGCAAGAAACCGAACACGGCAGCGTGACGTTCGGGCGACGGTTCGACAACACCCTCTGGGCAATGCTCGCCGTCGTGGCGGTTAATCAAGGCCAGTTGGGGCGCGCGAGAGACGTCGCGCAGCAGGCGTGCCAAGCCCACGGCGCCGACCAGCCTCCGCCTGAGCTGATGCAGTGGTTGTGGCACGCGCGGCTGTGCAATTGAGCGGCCGGGCAGGTTATGTCGGCAGCGCGGCAACCAGCGTGCGCGCCTTCGCCGCCACGATCGCCGGGGTATCACCCGGCTTATAGATCGCCGAGCCGATGCCGAACCCGGCGGCGCCCGCCGCGTGCCAGGCCGGGATGTTGCCGGCGTCGATGCCGCCGACCGGCAGCACTTCCGTGTCCGCGGGCAACACGGCCCGCAGCGCGCGCAACACCGCCGGGGCGGCCGCCTCGGCCGGGAACAGTTTTAGCGCGTCGGCCCCGGCGGCGAGCATCGCGAAGGCTTCCGTGGGGGTGAAGAAGCCGGGAATGGCGATCAGCCCGCGCGCCTTGGCGGCGCGGGTGACGGCCGGGTCGGCGTGCGGCGTGACCATCAGCCGGCCGCCGGCGCGGGCGATGTCAGCGACCTGCGCTTCGGTCATCACTGTGCCGGCGCCGATCAGCAGGCGTGTGCCGAAGTCGCGGGCCAGCGTGGCGATGCTGGTGAGCGGGTCGGGCGAATTGAGCGGCACCTCGACGATGCCGATGCCGGCGGTCTCCAGCGCCTGGGCGATGGCGGCGGCTTCGTGCGGCTGCACACCGCGCAGGATAGCGATCAGCGGGCAGCGAGCGAGGCAGGATCTCAGCTCCACGCTGCGTGCGCCCCGATCGCGGCGAGACCATGTGCCGCGGCGTCGCCGTCGTGCCGCTCGGCGTAGCAACCGCACGCGGCGATGGCGCGGGCATACAGTGCGGTCAGTTCCAGCGTGCCGATCAACTGCACCACCGCGCCGGCCTGCGCGCCGAGCGCGGCGCGCACCTCGTGGCCGATCAGGATGCCGGACAGGTAGGACGCGGTGTCGCTCTCCGCCATTCGCCCGGTCAGCGCCAATGTGCGCGCGCCGAAGACGTGGTGCAGCAAACCATCCGCATCGGCCGAGCGGGCGACACCCTGGTCGAACGCCGCCGGGCTGGTCGCGCCGTCGTTCATCATGCGCCCCAGGATCGTGTGGCCGCGCAGCGCGGCGTATGCCTCACCGGTCAGGTGCGTGGTGAAACCGGCGACGCGCCCGGCCTCGATCCGCGCCCACTTCGAGTGGCTGCCCGGCAGGCAGGTCAGCCCCGCTCCACCGATCGCGGCCAGGCAGCCGATGATCTGGGTCTCCTCGCCGCGCATCACCTCCGGCACGCCGGCCGCGTCGTCGGTGGCGAGGCCGGGGACGAGCTTCACTTGGCCCCAGTCGAACGGGATGTCCGTGAGCGCCGCGGCGATCTCGGCTGCGCCGGCGGGGCAGATTTTTGACGTTTGTTCTTCATTTGGGCAGATCCTA
The DNA here is from genome assembly GCA_963826975.1 of uncultured Alphaproteobacteria bacterium. GTDB lineage: Bacteria > Pseudomonadota > Alphaproteobacteria > Acetobacterales > Acetobacteraceae > Palsa-883. Next base: position 290,216 of record CAWGZJ010000008.1, read on the forward strand.
CTTTTGTTCTTCACTTGGGCAGATTTTCCTACTTTTGTTCTTCACTTGGGCAGATTTTCACAGTTCTCTGTTTTTTTTTTTTTTTTTTTTTTTTGGGCAGATTTTCTCTGCGGATTGTTTTGAGTCGTCTCTCTGAAGTGTGGGAGCCTTGGATCATGCTTTTCTCTCTCTCTCTCTCAAAAAAAGAGAGAGAAGAAAAACAACAACAACAACAACAACAACAACAACAACAACAACAACAACAACAACAACAACAACAACAACAACAACAACAACAGAAGCACTCTGTGATAGTAACAACAACAAAAGTGAAAGAGAGAGAGAGAGAGAGAGAGAGAGAGAGAGAGAGAGAGAGAGAGAGAGAGAGAGAGAGAGAGAGAGAGAGAGAGAGAGAGAGAGAGAGAGAGAGAGAGAGAGAGAGAGAGAGAGACAGAAACAACAACAACAACAACAACAACAACAACAACAACAACAGATGCACTCTCGTGATGGTGACAGAGAGAAAGAGAGAGAGAGAGAGAGAGAGAGAGAGAATAAAATAAAATATATATATATATATATATAGAGAGAGAGAGAGATGAGTGTGATGGTCGATTCTTTTCTCTCTCTCACGCCTACACACAACAACACACACACACACACACACTCTCTCTCTCTCTCTCTCTCTCTCTCTCTCTCTCTCTCTCTAGGTGTCTGTCACAACAACAGATGTATTGAGGCGCGCTTCTGAAACTCTCCCGTGCGGCGCGCAATCTCTCCAGGATCGGTGACCGCGTTGCCGCCGATATATACCCGGCCGTTGATGATCCGGTGATCGATGCCGAGCGTGGTCGGTAGACAGTGCACCCGGGTGTTGGCCGCACCCAGCGCGCAGTAGGCCGCTTCCGCCGTTACCATGTCGAACGCCGACATGGGTTCGGGAAAGTGCATGGAGTTGTAGAACCAGAATTTCTGGTCGTCGGATTTCGAGAATTGAATATGGTATGGATAGGCCGCCTGCGCCCTCTCGGTTCCCGATATGACCTTCACCGAGCTGGGCAGCGGGAATTCCCGGGGCTTGAGCTGCGCATTCATTACTGCACTCCCGTTACGAATCGCCTTCCTACCCTAAACCCTAAAGCCGTCGGCGTCATCCAGGATGAAGCGGCCGTCGGCGATAGCCTGCAGCCATTGACCGGTCCGAATGAAGCCGCCGAAGCAAAATAGGTGCACTCCCGCGAAATCGCTGGAATTTTCGCACCGCGCCTCGGCGAGTCCGCGAAGCACGCTCTCCGGACCATGATCGCCCAGCAGTTTCGCGAATCCTTTAGGGCGCGCGGTCAGCACCCGCATCGAGGGACCCGCGCCGCAGCGCATCGCAAACTTGATCAGAGTGCCAAGCCGCGTGGGCCCCGCCAAACCGCCCACCAATCGCGCCCGCACGCCGGCCGACCGCAGCTCGCGCACCCAGTCGAGGAAGGGTGCATCCTCAAAGAAGAATTGCGTGATCAGCGTCAGCTCCAACCCCGCGTGTTCCGCCAGCCGTGCCTTGTCGAGCTCGGCGCGCCGGATGTCCGCGACCGGCACCCTGGGGTGCCCCTCGGGGTGACCCGCGACCGAGACCCTTCTCAAGCCATGCCGCTGCAATGCGCCACTGGTCAACACCTGCAGGACTTCGGTGTAGGGTCCCAACGCCCGGCTGTAGTCGCCGGAGATCAGCAGCACCTCATCGACTTGCGCGGCCTCCACAAAGCCGCCGAGCAGGCGATCGAGCGTCGCCGCGTCCTGCAACAGCCGCACCGGCACGTGGGGTACCGGCCTGAAGCCTGCGGCGCGCACCGCGCGGCAGGCCGCCTCGGTCTCCTGCCATTGCTGCTTCGGCAGATGACTGACATACAGGGTTTGGCCGGCCGGCAACAGGCGGCGGCTCTCCTCCAGATGCGCGATGTCGTGCACCGTGATCTCAATTGACGCGTCACGCGCCAAGCGGGCAATGGCCGCAGCCGCATCCCCAACAGGCGACAAGGCAGTGCTGCTTGCTGCGGGCGACTGGTACACCGATCAGGACTGCCGCGTGCGCCAGCCTTCGTGATATCCCTCGCGCACGTCGCGGGCATAGGGTACCGGCGACACTTTCACCCGCACTTCGATCTGCTTGTGCCGCTCGACGGTGGTCTTCTCGGTGCCGCCGTCCTCCTCGCCCCAGACCAGCGTGAGTTCCTCGCCGATCTGATGTCCGGATCGACGACGCCCAGCGACAGCGCGGTGCGCTCGTTGTAGCTGTAGCCGCCGAACATGGAGTAGCCGACGACCTTGCCGCCCTTCTTGACCGCGTCGAAGGAGGACGAACCGTAGTTGGCGATCGGCCACTCGAAGTACTTGTATCGTCGCTTCCCGGGATGGAAGAGCGAGGCGAAGATCTTCGCCATGTCCTCGCCGTTCCAGGCAAAGGTCACCTTGTTCGCGTGCGGCTGCTTGGACATCTTCTCGAGCGCCTCGCGGCCGACGAAGTCGTGGTCGAACTTCACGAACGGGCCGTAGCCCAGGTCGTACGGCGTCATGTAGTAGTCCTCGATCTTGTCGGACACGAAGCTGCCGCCGATCGAGCCGGTGGCCTCGTAGCTGTTGGCCGGCAGCCACTCGCGATACTTCTTCATGCTCTCGCCGCTGTACACGGCCGGCAGCGGGGACGGAATCCAGCCGGACTCCAGCGTGTTGGAGGCATAGGCGCGCGAGCCGACCGGCCGTCAGGCCGAACTCCCGGCCCGCTTCCATGATGGTGTTGCGGATCTTCATCGTCCTCGGCGTACGGGCCCCAGATCTCAAGTCCGGGCGCGCCGGCCATGCCATGGCGCAGGGCGCTGCACCTTGCGGCCCGTTGATGTTGATGGCGTCCATGTTGAAGAACTTGATTTCCGGGAGCGGGCCGCCGTTGAGCTTCTCGATCACTTTCCAGGCGTTCGGGCCCTGGATCTGGAAGCGGTAGTGACGGCGCGTCACGGCCTTGCCGCGCGGCGTGCGAGGGCGAGCGATCGTCGCGGATCATGTCGACCTTGAAGCTGCCGGTCTCGGCCTGGAACTGCAGCCAGTTCACCGTCGGCGCGCGGCCGACGAACACCAGCTCGTCCTTGTCGTCAGATAGAACAGGATGCCGTCGCCGATGACGTAGCCGTCATAGCTGATCGGCACCATCTGCTTGGCCTTGTCGACGGCGAAGTTGTTGAAGCTGTTGATCGTGCAGTAGGACATGAGCTTCAGGGCGTCCGGGCCCTTGACCGTGAACTCCGCCATGTGGTGCGACTGGTCGAACAGCACCGCGCTTTCGCGCCAGGCGCGCTGCTCATCGCGCCAGTTGGTGTACTCGCTCGGCACCACCGGATACACGTAGGCGCCGATCTGCGAGTTGCGCAGCATCTGGACCGGATTGCCGGCGCTCTTTAACACACTTTCCAGGTTCTGCTGGCTCATGACGGTGATGTCCTCCGGTATCTGATTCGATTGCTGATGAAATGCGACTGCGGCGGCCGTGATCTTCGTGCGGCATGGCTACACCGCCGCCAGGCACAGCCGAAGCAGGTTGCCGCCCGCGACCTGGCGCAGCGGCGCTTCACGCTGCGCGGCCGCCCGCAGATTGCGTTTGGCGAGATTCGAATGCTCGCGAGCCACGCTTTCGGCGCGCGCGCCGGCGCCTGCCGCCAGGGCTTCCAGGATCGCGCGATGCTGCTGCTGCGAGGTGATCAGCGTCTCATGCGCGTCGGCGAGAGCCGATTGCGCCATCACGAAGGCGCTGGGCGAGGCGAAGGGCAACGCGACGATGCGCTCGACGGCGCGCGTCAACACCGTGCTGCGCGCCAACCCCAGGAGCAGCGAATGGTAGCGCTCGTTCAGACGCACGAAATCCGAGAACTGCTCGACCCCCAGGGTGCGGCGCTCGACGATGGCGTCCATCGCGCCCACACAGTCACGCAGATCGCCGAGTTCCGCCTTCGACGGGCGCCGCTGGGCGGCGCGGCGTCCGCCGCACCTTCAAGCATGCCGCGCACCTCGATGGCGTCATACGCTTCGGCCTCATCGAATGCCCGCACCACGAAGCCGCCGGAACCGGAGGGTTCCAGCAACCCTTCCTCCGCAAGCTGCAGCAAGGCGCTGCGGATCGGCGTGCGCGACACGCCGGTGCGCTCCACCAGCATGAGTTCCGGGACACGCTCGCCCGCCATCAACTCTCCGTCGAGAATCAACTGGCGCAGGCGTAATTGCGCCTTGAGAGTCTGGGCGGCGCGCGGATCGCCGTTGCGCATCAATCGGGTCATAGGGTTGTTGCGAGCTGTCTAAATGTATACGTTATCTTAACTTGTATACAATATCTCTACAATCGCCCGGCGGCTGCTTCGCGCCCGATATGCTCAGCCTGGCGCAGCACCAGGGCGACGATGGTGAGCGTGGGATTCGCGGCGCCCGCCGTGGTCTGCACGCTGCCATCCGAGATGAACAGGTTCGGC
>CAWGZJ010000009.1:0-277234 GCA_963826975.1 uncultured Alphaproteobacteria bacterium
GCCGGCATCCAGGGCGCGCTGGACTTCGATGGCACTGAGCAATGTTTCGCTGCCGGCGGCGGCCTGGAATGGCAGGGCAAAGAAGGCGGGCAGATATTGCCGCAACGTGCCGTAGCGCGCGAGCATGGCATCGAGGTGGCCACGCTCTTCCAGCCGCTCATACGCCCGGCACGCGATGGCGGCCTCCACCAATGCTGGCGTACCCAGCGCATCACGGAAGGCGTTGAGTGTTTGCGCGCCATCGGCCGCGACCAATTCATCGATGGCGCCGAGCACGCGATGCAATCCGTCGCGGGCGCGGCGGCGAAGACTCTTGCGCCGTTCTTCAACCGAACCACGCGCCCGCCGATTTATGCCGATGAGGAACTGATCGTTCATCTCAACAATCTGGTCGATCAGCGTCTTGCGGGCTTCGACCAAATAGCAGGCAACGAGCGCGTCGCGTTTCGGTTTGGCGAAGCGGCGCAGATCGCCGGCGTCGTAACGGCGTCCGAGCTGGCCAAGCTGACGAATGATTTGCGGATTGAGATCGTCGAGGCCCGCGCCTGTGTCGAGCAGTTGTTCGATGAGGCGCAGGCGAACGATGTCACCCTTGATCACCGCGGCATTGGCCGATTTTGGATAATCCTTCAGCCGAAACAGGCTTGAGCGCGCATCGCCCTCCGGCACTTCGATCAACAAATCGATGGCTTCGCGCAGAGAGGGCGGCAAGAGGTTTGAAACTTTGGTGTACAGATCGGTCGTGGCCCGCGTCACCTCGGCCGTGACCAGCCGCTCAAGCGTGCTGGGGGCCGGCACCATGACATGCCACTCGCGCAGCCGGTCCTCCGCGCGTGACATCAGTTCGGCGGCGGTTCTGCCTTCCAGGGCACCTTGGCGCAGCCAGTCCCGGAGATCGGCGGCGGCGTGACGATCAAGGGCCCGGATGCCAAGGTGACGACGAATACGCAATGACTGCGCTCGTTCCGTCTGCGCCCGGCCAGGCCGATCGAGGAACAAAACCGGTGCCAATCCGAGCTGACGCGCCAGGTGGTTGACGATTTTGATTGGTGTGTGCCTGTAATCATCAAGGAAGTGCCCGTGAGCACGCAGCATGCAGAGTTGCAAAGCAAAGCGGCGCCGATGGTCCGGGCCTCGGCATTCGGCGATCACGGCCAGATCCGCGGGCGTCAGGCTCCAGTGCCGCGCCAGTTCGTCCTCGCTCGGGTCCGCCGGCATCGCTGTTCGCCGCCGGTTTTGAATGGTCGCGCCTGAGGCGTCATCTATCGACATTGAGATGCGAGCGCTCCAGGTCGGCCGCGAGATCGTCGCGCGATGGTCGCGTGTAAATGGCCGTCGTGTCGAGCGAATTGTGACCGAGCAGACTCGCGAGTTCAACCAGCTTGCCGGGATTGTCGCGCAGATAGCCGAGCGCGAAGGTGTGCCGCAACGTGTGCGCCGAAACCGACACTCGCTTCAGGCGTGCACGCCGGGCGAGACTGGAAATGACGGCCTGGGTTGTTCGCACCGGCATTGCCGTATTACGGCTGCTCACGAACAGCGCCGCATCCTTGTCCTGGCCTGGCAAATGGCATTCTTCCAGATATTGCCTGAGGGCGCGCCGCGCCGTCGCGTTCAAGGGTATCTCACGCGCCTTGAGACCCTTGCCGTGCCGGATACGAACGCTGCCGGAGCGATCGCTCATGACGACGTCGGTAACCCGCAAAGCCGCGACTTCACCGACGCGCAGCCCAGCCTGCAACATGAGCTGGACGATGGCGTAGTTCCGGGTTGCGAGGCCATGCGAAGAGGCGCCTGCAGAGCGCAACAACGCATGAACTTCGATATCGGTCAGACCCACGGGCTGTTGTTTGCGCACCGTGCGCACGGGCCGGACATCCCGCGCGGCGTCGACCGCGAGAGCGCCAATGCCTTGCGCCCATCGGCACAACCGGCGCAACGCATCCAGCCGGCGATTGACGGTCGCCGGTCGCCGGCCGGCCGCGACCATGTGCTGGCGGTAGGCGATGAGTTCGTATTCGGCGAGGCCCTCGACGGCGAAGGCGCTGTCCTGCACGGCCCGGTACCACCCCAGGAAGTGGCGCAGGTCGTAACGGTAGCCGCGCAGCGTCGCCGGCGCGAGATCGTCACGCGCCAGGCTGGCCAGGAAGGGTGTCATCCAGCCCGGTTCGGTGGCACTCGCCTCGGCTGCATGTATTGCACGCAAAGTCATCCCCCGCGTTAGCACCCCGGTTTATTGCGTGCAAGAATCCCTGTCGGCCATCTATATCGCGTCCAAAGTGCATTGCACGCAATGATTGCACGCAATAAAGGGCCGTTTCGTGTCGGCTACAGAATGTACATGTCCCTTGTCAGGCCCGAACCGCCCAAATCCGGGCCGTGTTCATGTTTCTTACCGTGCAGTTTTACGCGGATGGGCCTTCTGACCCTTCATGCGCGGTCTTGTGGTTGGCGCCGACGTAGCACTCGCGGATGATCGGGAATGCGTCCGCGGTTCGTCCGGTCTGCACCAGCGCGGCGCGATAGGTCTTCATCTGCTCCGCCACCTTGCCGAGCGGGGTCACCGGAACGATCATCCACGCATCGCCAATCCGCGCAACGCGCTTGATCGCGACGTCCACCTGCGCCGCCATCCAGATCGGCACGCCGCCCGGGCGCGCCGGCTTCAGGCTGATGCCGGCATCGGTGACCGTGTAGAAGCGGCCCTTGTGGGTGACTTTTTCCTCCGTCCAAAGGCGCCGCATCAGGGCGATGCTCTCTTCCAGGCGCGGCGCACGCTCCTTCAGCGGGATGTTGAACGCCTCGAACTCGGTCTCGCGGTAACCCAGGCCGACACCGAGGATGTAATTGCCGCCGCTCAGCACATCCAGCGTTGCCGATTCCTCCGCCACGTGCACCGGGTTGAGCAGCGGCAGGATCAGGATGTTCGGCCCGATCAACATGCCCTTGGCTTCGGGCACCAGGTAGGCCATCGCGGTGTGGATCTGCAGCATCTGCAGCGGCGCGGTGAGGAAGTGGTGGGGGAACCATAACGAGGCAAAGCCGCAGTCGCGCGCCAGGCGGACCTGCTCGACCAGTTCCGGGATCCGCGCCACGACGTTGTCCCCCGCGGGGAACTGGGTGTTGAGGAACAGCCCGACTTTCATGCTTGCCTCCGCCGCGATTAATCGGAACTCTACCATCCGCGTGTTACGCTGGCGATCGCACCGGCACTGGCCGGCCTTGACCAGCAACCGGTGACACGCCACCTGGAGCGCATCATGCCTGATCGCTACCGCCTCGAAATCGACATGCGTCCGGATGGCAGCTTCCGCGAACCGGTGAAGCCGCCGCTGGCCGCGCGCATCTTCTTCTGGGCTATCCTGGTGGTCACCGTGGCGGGCAGCATTGTCGTCGCCGCGCTGGCGCTGTGGGTCGCGCTGGCGCTTATCCCGCTGGTGATTGGGGCGGCGATCGTGGCCTATCTGGCGTTCCGCTTTCAGCTATGGCGCTCCGGCGGGTCGCTGGGCAGCCGCGGGCCCCGCGTCCGCCGCTAGGGCGATGGCCGGCAGTTAGGGCGACACCAGGTCATTACAGAATCGTGGTCTGCCGACATGTCTTGGCGGGTCCGTGCGGGTGCCCGTCGGGGGGAGTCGCCCACGGTTTCTGTCCCAGGCCGCCGGCGTAGCGCCGAAGGTGGTGGGTGGCGCAAGAGCTTGCCCACCCTCCGTTGTGCCCGGTTCAGGTCAGGTAGGCGTGGACAATTCCGATTAATTCCTCGGCTGCCTGGTTCGCGGATGTTCGATCGTCGACGTCAACTAACCGCGCGCGGATGTGGTCCTCGATCACCTCGGCGATGAAGCCGTCGAGCGCACCGCGGCAGGCGGTCGCCTGTTGCAGCACCGCGGCGCTGGTCGCCTCGCTCTCCAGCGCTCGTCGCATCGCCTCCACCTGACCGCGGATGCGATTGAGCCAATTCAGCAGCTTGGTTTTTTCTTCGTCCGGCGGTGACATACCTCTTGACCCCATACTGGGTATGAGTATATCGCGCCTTGCACCGGATGGCGAGCCTTCCGGGGCCCGTGCCCGCGCCCATCCCGGCTTCGGCCGGATCCACGCAACCAGTAGGGATCACATGAACCCGCGATCTAGCAGCCAACCCTCGGAGAGCCACAGTAGGCACATCGTGCCGGCTGCGACCGCTTCGATGGGCTGGATCCGTGCTCGGGTGGTACACGTGTCCGTCAAGGTTTACGCGCTCCGGCGCTAAACCTCAGGCGGCCTCAACCTCCCGAGCTTGAGCAGTCAGCTTGAGCAACAGGAGGCAGCGATGGCCGCCCTTCTCAGAATCATTTCGTCCAAGTGCCGGCATTTCGTGCAAGTGCCGGGGGTTTCGCCCCGTGCCGTCAAGGCGGCAATCCACTGCATGCTCGATCTCGCTCCGGAGAGCGCGATCGTTGCGGTCGTGTGAGGTGGGTTCGGCGCACAGAGTGACGCAACCGACGCGGCTCGGCTGCCGCGGGAGGCATTTGCAATGACCTATATGCCGAAGATTATCGCGCCAGGCTATGCAGCTCCGTTCGAGGCGGGGTTGCAACAGCCAATCCATTTTCCGTTCTACGACCGACACGGCACGGAGCGGCCGGTGGCAACGCGGCAGCGCATCGTTGCTCACTGGGAAGTAGACCCCGGCGGGCGTCTCGTCTGCGTCTGGACGCTTGATCGGGCACCCGCACCCAGAGTCCCACCTGACTGAACCGGACATGGCGCGGCTTCGGCCGCGCCAGCCCGGCCGTCTCTGGTCGGGGCTAGCTGCCCACACTTCGAGCGCCGTGAGGCCACCATGTCCGATCTTGTTCTCAACGACACCGTTCTCGCTGAACCCGTCCGCCCGGCCGTCCTCGATCCCGCCCATCTCGGCGACATCGAGGGCGCGCTCGGCACCATCTATCAGGGCGACACGCGGCATGGCGGCACCTGGAAGGTGCGGCTTGCCACGCTGATGGCGATCGTCGGCCCCGGCTTGATCGTGATGGTGGGCGACAACGATGCCGGCGCCTTCAGCACCTACGGCCAGGCGGGCCAGAACTACGGCACCGCGCTGCTGTGGACCCTGCTGCTGCTGGTCCCGGTGCTCTACGTCAATCAGGAGATGGTGCTGCGCCTCGGCGCGGTGACCGGCGTCGGCCATGCGCGCCTGATCCTGGAACGGTTCGGCAAGTTCTGGGGCGCCTTCAGCGTCATCGACCTGTTCATCCTGAACGGGCTGACGATCGTCACCGAGTTCATCGGCATCAATCTCGCGCTCGGCTATCTCGGCGTGCCACGCGTCTGGGGCATCGCCGTCGCTGCTGGAATCGTCATCGCCGCCGCGAGCACCGGCAGCTTCCGCCGTTTCGAGCGGTTCTCGCTCGCGCTGTGCTTCTTCAGCCTGCTGCTGGTGCCGGTCTTCCTGATGGCGCATCCGCCGCTGGGCGAGATCGGGCATGACCTGGTGGTGCCACGGTTCCCGTCGGGGGAAAAACTCTCGGACGTCATGCTGCTGGTGATCGCCATCGTCGGTACGACCATTGCGCCGTGGCAGCTTTTCTTCCAGCAGAGCTACGTCATCGACAAGCGCATCACGCCGCGGTTCATGGCGTATGAAAAGGTGGATCTGCTCATCGGCATCGGTGTGGTGCTGGTGGGGGCGATCGCCATCATGGCCTTCGCCGCGGCCTGCTTCCAGGGCACCGCCGGCTTCGGGCAGTTCACCGATGCGGCTGACCTTGCCCGGGGACTGGAAGCCCATGCGGGCCGGGCGGCCGGCGTGATGTTTGCGCTGGCTCTGCTGGACGCCAGCATCATCGGCGCGTCTGCCGTGTCGCTGTCCACGGCCTATGCGATCGGTGACGTGCTGGTGCTGCGGCACTCGCTGCATCGCAATCCGACCGATGCGCGAGGGTTCTATTTGGTCTATGCCGGTTTGATCGCCGTCGCGGCCGCGCTTGTGGTGTTCGGCAGCGACGCGCTGCTCGGGTTGCTGACCAACGCCGTGCAGGCGCTGGCCGGTGTGCTGTTGCCCTCGGCCAGCGTGTTCCTGCTGCTGCTGTGCAACGACAAGGCGGTGCTTGGGCCGTGGGTGAATGGCCGTTGGCTGAACCTGTTCACCGGCGCGGTGATCTGGGTGCTGGTCATGCTGTCGGTCATCCTGACGGCGTCTACCGCGTTTCCGGATATGTCGGGCGAGGCGATTGTCGCCGTGCTCGGCGTGGGTACGTTGGTCGGGATAGCGGGGTTCGTCATCATCACGATGTTACATCGGCGTGGCGCGGCGCCAGCTTCGATCGGCGCGCTACCCGCCGATCGGCGCCGCGCGCTGCGTGCAACTTGGCGTATGCCTCCGTTGTCCGAATTGACGGCGCCCAATCTGAGCCTGGCGAAGCGGATCTGGATGATCGTGCTGCGTGCGTATCTGATTGGCGCCGTCGCCCTGATCGGCTTCAAGGTGATCCAGGTCGCGATCGGGCTGTAGCGGACGGAGGCTGTGACGGATCAGCAATGAGGCCGAGCTCGGCTTGCGCGCCACCATCACGTTCTAGCGGCTAACTGATGACTCCATTCGCTGAAACTGGTGGTGAGCCGAGCGGGCATGGGATCTAGTGCCTTGCGTCGTCGATTTTGCGGTGATCACGCAAGTCGTGCGGTTTGGTGCGCGCAGCGGACTGTTAACCGCGTGTTTCGCGCCGTCACGGTCGCCGCGTTAGTTGAACCGCCAAGACGCCAAGTCGCCAAGGTATTACAGCCGACCCGGTCCCATGATTTGGCGCCTGGGCGGTTCACCGCAATGCGCTCCGATGGGTGATGCTGAACTACGCCAGTGTCCGGTCTGACCGGGTTTATGCTGATCGCAGGAACTATTTCCGGCGTTGGGTGCGCCGGGCGGCGTCTTCTCGAACCCCGTAAAGTGAAGGAACTCAGGACAGTAGGTTGCATCGTTTGTGGGCGTTCGGGCCTGGTCGGATAGGTGAAATTTATTAACTATCATTTGCTGTTGCATTGTGCTATACCGGCCGATCAAACTTGCCTGATCGGAGATCGCGCCTGTGTCAGAATGCTTGCCCGCCGCCGTATCGGCAAAGCCGCCCTACGTCATCCCGGCGCAAACCCTGCGCGGCATGGTGCTGGCGTTGCCGCGGCCTGGTGCGGACGAACCCGAGACCGCCTGGCTGGAAGTGGTGCAAGGCGGCCTCGACAGGCTCGAGGCGCTCGACCCGCGCGATGCGCTCCAGACGATGCTGGCGGTGACGGTGATTGCCACCCAGGCCGGCGCGGTCGACGCCTGCCGGCTGGCGTTCGACCCGGATGCCTCGGCCGTGCAGGCGCAACGCCAGCGGGCCAGCGCCGCCGCGCTGCTGCGCGTGATGGCCGGGGCGATGCGGTCGCTGAAGCAGCTTCGGTTGCAGCCGGCGGCGCCGGCGCGCGACTGGGGCGACGCGGCGGCGGTGCTGGCGGGGGTGCTGCGGGAAGCGCCGGCACGGCCGGCCGAGGCGGCGCGCGGGGCGAAGGTGGCGGCAGAGGCAGAGCCGGCGGAGATCATCCGCTGGATCGACGAGATCGACGATGCGGAGATGAACGAGGAGATCGAACGGCTGCGCCGCGAGGCGGCGGGCGAGCCTCCGTTGCCGGTGAAGCCCGGGCCGCGGCGGATCTACAAGTACAAAGATGGTGATTATGCGTTGACCTGGGTGCCCGATGAGCGGGCGGCGCGGAAGTACCCGGGGTGGGAGAACATGACGAAGCCGGAGCGGCGGGCGTTCTTTGGCTATACGTATACCGGGCCGGTGGCGCCGCTGGAGATGCTGACGCCGGCTTCGCGGGCTGCCGCCGCGGCTGGGGAGGAGTGAGCGCGGGGAGTCGTCTCGGGCTGGGGTTGGGTCCGCCGCGGATGTATGGGGGCCGGGCGACGGGCCATTGGCGGCGGTTCCGCGGTTTGCCGAGGCAGGCAAGGATTCTTGCCGCCGATGAACGCCGATGAACGCCGATCATCCGAGCGGGCTGCGGGCTGGTGCCGGCCCGGTGGCGCCACGGCATCCGCCGTTTGCGGTATTTGCGGTTCCGATTCCTGCCGCTCGCTATCGGAGCACGGAAGGGCAGAATGGCGCTTCGCGCGGAGCGCCGGCACCGGCGGAGGGCACGACCCGGGGAAGGACAAGCACAGGTCACGGCAGACGTGGTTTTTGCGAAATCGCGCAACGACCCTCCCGCCGGGGCAGGCTCCTCTCGCCGGGTTCGGCACGGGCGGGGGCACGACCCGGGGAAGGACGGGCACAGGTCTCGGCGGACGTGGTTTTTGCGAAATTGCGCAACGACCCTCTCGCCGACCCACCCTCCCGCCGGGGCAGGCTCCTCCTGTCGGGTTCGGCACGGGCGGGGGCACGTCCCGGAGAAGGACGGGCACAGGTCGCGGCGGCCGCGCTTTTTTTGCGAAATCGCGCAACGACCCTGGCACTCCGCCGGTGCAGGCTCCTCCCGCCGGGCTCGGCGCGGGCGGGGCATGTCCCAGGGAAGGACGGGCACAGGTCGCGGCGGACGTGGTTTTTGCGAAATCGCGCAACAACCCTCCCGCCGGGGCAGGCTCCTCCCGCCGGGCTCGGCACGGCCGGGGGCACGACCCGGGGAAGGACGGGCACAGCTCGCGGCGGACGTGGTTTTTGCGAAATCGCGCAACGACCCTCCCGCCGGGACAGGCTCCTCCCGCCGGGTTCGACACGGCGTGGGCGGGGGCACGTCCCGGAGAAGGACGGGCACAGGTCGCGGCGGCCGCGCTTTTTTTGCGAAATCGCGCAACGACCCTGGCCTCCGCCGGGGCAGGCTCCTCCCGCCGGGCTCGGCGCGGGCGGGGGCATGATCCGGGGGGGGACGGGCACAGGTCGCGGCGGACGGGGTTTTTGCGAAATCGCGCAACAACCCTCCCGCCGGGGCAGGCTCCTCTCGCCGGGTTCGACACGGGCGGGGGCACGACCCGGGGAAGGACGGGCGCAGGTCGCGGCGGACATGGTTTTTGCGAAATCGCGCAACGACCCTCCCGCCGGGGCAGGCTCCTCTCGCCGGGTTCGACACGGGCGGGGGCACGACCCGGGGAAGGACGGGCGCAGGTCGCGGCGGACCTGGTTTTTGCGAAATCGCGCAACAACCCTCCCGCCGGGGCAGGCTCCTCCCGGCGGGTTCGACCCGGGCCGCGGTACGACCCGGGGAAGGACGGGTACAGGTCGCGGCGGACGTAGTTTTTGCGAAATCGCGCAACAACCCTCCCGCCGGGGCAGGCTCCTCCCGCCGGGCTCGGCACGGGCGGGTTTTCGCGAAATGCGCAACGACCCTCGGGGCAGGTGCGAGAGAGTGTGCGCGACGCAACAGTCCGGCACCGGCCTGGTGGCCGCTACGAGCGGGCTGGGTCTTTGGGGCCGCGCACCCTCACCCTCGTCGCTTCGCGCCTCGACCTCTCCCGCAAAGCGCGGGAGAGGTGAATATGGCAGCGCAACGACCCTCCCGCCGGGGCAGGCTCCTCCCGGCGGGTTCGGCACCGACGGGTTTTCGCGAAATGCGCAACGACCCTCGGGGCAGGTGCGAGAGAGTGTGCGCGACGCAACAGTCCGGCACCGGCCTGGTGGCTGCTACGAGCGGGCTGGGTCTTTGGGGCCGCGCACCCTCACCCTCGTCGCTTCGCGCCTCGACCTCTCCCGCAAAGCGCGGGAGAGGTGAATATGGCGGCGTGGCGAATGCGGGCGGGTGGGCCGGCGGCGGAAGGCGCTGTCCCCCGGATCAAGGGTTCGGGGGCAAGGTTTTTCCACCCCGCGTTGGATGCGGGGGTGGGACGGCGTCGTGCCGCGAGTTGCGGCCGGCACTCGCTGGTGCAGCGGACCCACGAAACCGCTCCTATCATCGGCTCCCGTCCATGAGTAGGCGAGCCGGTCTCGGATACATCGTGATAGGAGCCGTTCCTTGGAAGCGCTGTACCAGAGCACCGACGGCACTAGAGCACCAACGGCGCCGGCATGGTCGCGCCCGCCGCCATGTCTGCTTCCAACCCGAATTCCTCCGCCAGCAGCGTGTACGACCGCCGCCGCGCCGCCGGGTCGTGCACCGTGGTCAGGATGGCGATCTCCTGCACATCCAGCTCCATCGCCAGGGCGCGCAGCCTGGCGCCGACCCGTGCGGCGGTGCCCCAGATCGCCCGCTCCTTCAGCCGCTCGACATGGGCGCGCTCGCGTTCGGTGAAACGATGGCGCGCGGCCTCTTCCGGCGAAGGCAGCGGCACGAACAGCCCTTGATCCCGGCCCAGCCGCCACAGGGCGCGCGAGGAGAACAGGCGCTCGGCGGCATCCTCGGTTTCGCCGGCCACCGCCCAGACGCAGACGGCGCCGTGCGGTTCCGGGTGGCGGAAGCTTGGCTTGTAGGTGTCGCGGTACAGCGACATGGCCTCGGCTGCGCCCTGGCCGTCGGTGATGAATGCGGCAAAGCAGTATGGCAGCCCGAAATGTGCCGCGACCTGCGCGCCGTAGTCGGAGCTGCCCAGGATCCAGACCTCTGGCACTGTCGGTCCCTGCGGTTGGGCGCGGACGCTGCGGAATGGATGGCCCTCGACCAGCGGCCGGCCGGACGACCAGGCGATTACGTCACGTACCTGGGCGGGGAAGTTGTCCGCGGCGGTGTTGGCGGCGGGATTGAGCGCGAAGGCGGTCAGCCCGTCGGAGCCGGGCGCGCGGCCGAGGCCGAGGTCGATCCGCCCGGGGGCGATCGCCTCCAGCACGCGGAACTGCTCGGCGATTTTCAGGCTGGAGTAGTGCGGCAGCATGATGCCGGCGCTGCCGACGCGGATGCGCTGCGTGGTGGCGGCGATGGCGCTGATCAGGATTTCCGGGGCGGTGCCGGCCTGGCTGTCGGAGTTGTGGTGCTCGGCGACCCAGTAGCGGGCGTAGCCGAGGGCCTCGCAGTGGCGGGCGAGTTCCAGGCTTTCGCGGATCGAGGTGTCCGGCATGCGGCCGGAGACGACGGTGGATTGGTCGAGGACGGAGAGACGGATCATGCTGCGGTGGCGCGCCTGGGCGGGGGACCGGAGCATATAGCAGCGTGGCCGTCCTGCCGACCAATGGGCCGCGTCGGGCGGCAAAGCGCTTGTGCGTCCCGCCATGCGGCGGCGGGGTGCAAAAGGCGGAATACGCTACACTCTTCCGCGCTACGGCATCTTCATTCCACCCATGGCGCCCGCGCCCGATGCTGGCACGCCACCCGCCATGTCGTCCGCCATGTTGCGTGGCAGCGCATACACGTCCGCAAGATCGTGCTCGTACGGATAGAGGTGCACCATCCAGCCGTACAGATGCGCAATGAAACGTCCGCCCGCCGCCGTGCACGCTGCCGCGGTGCTGATGGACCCACGCGGCCCGAACTGCGGATGCGGGCCACCCATCGCTCGCAGCCCGGTGCCCTGCGGCGGCAGGCACAGATCGATATGCTGGTGCCAGCGCGCCATGCTGAGCGGGATACGCTGATCCAGTTCCGCATCCGAGGCGTCGCGCCGGTCGGTATACATCGCGCCGATCAGCCGAAACCCGCCATCCGACGTGTGCTCATACAGCAGCGAAGTCGGGCGCTTCACGTCGAACTGCCGCAGGGCGGCGATGAAGTTCTCGCGGCTGCTGAAGTGATATTCTTTCTCCGGAATGTCGAGGTGGCCAGGCTTGAACCCCGCGGCGATCGCCTTGTGATAATCGCGAAAAGGTTCGATCCCCGCCCGCACGGCGTCGGCGATCGCGGCGGCGCGCTCAACGTCGCCTTGCTGCCGCGGCTCGGCCGGCGTCAGCGTCATGTGCGCCGCCATGCCGGCCATGTCGTCGGCAATCGCCGGGCTGGCCGCGGGGGCGACGGCCAGCCCGGCACCGAGCAGCACGAACAACGCCGTGCGCACGGTTAGCGGCGATAGCTGCCGGTGTGCGACCCGCCGAAACTCCGGCCGCCGGCGGTGACGCCTGACCAGCTATGATTCCAGGTGCCATTGGAGGCGGTGCGGCTGCTGTCGTAGGTCGCACCGTTGGCGCGCGAAACGGATCGATTGTCGCTGTACTGGCCGTTGCCAATGTTGCGCGTGTTGGAATAGGTCCCGCCGTTCGCGCCCGTGGCGCTGCGCCTGTCGGTGTACTGTCCGTTGCCGTAGCTGCGGGTGTTGGAATAGCTGCCGCCCTTGGCATTGGTCGCCGTGCGGGTATCGGTGTAGTCGCCGTTGCCGACCGTCCGGTCATTGCTGTAGTTGTCACCGGCTGGCGTCGTGACCGTGCGCTGGTCCTGATAGGTACCGTTCGAGAAGCTCCGATCGTTGGTCACCACGTTTCCATTGGGTAGCGTGCGCGTGGTATCGGCGTTTTGCGCGAGCGCCACGCCGCCGCTCAGCCCACTGCTTAGCAGCGCGACGACGACGGCAAGGCCGTGCAGATGATGCCGTGTCATTGTTCAAACTCCTTTGTGGTCTGTGGTCACCCCGCCTCTCACGCAGCCGGGCGCCAGACCCTACGGAGGCGGCTCATCCGCCCTCGTCACGAAGTGGCGAGGCGAGGCGCGCCCGGGCGGCGGGGCTCAGCGTGGCGAGCGACTGGATTAGGGCGTCATGCAGCGCTGCCTGCGCCTCGGTCGTCGTATGGCGCACCGCGGCGAAGGCGTCTGCCATCGCCTGGGGGTCGTAGGTGGGCGCGGCGAGCACGCCGAGCGCATGCACCCGGGCACGCAGCAGCGTGGCCTGCGCCTGGCGCAGCGCGTCGCGATGCGCCGCCAGGGCTGTGCGAAAACGCAGCCGGTCCGATAGCGGAAGATCGCGGAACCGTTCCTGTATCAGTCCGCGTCCGGATGGCGCCGAGGGCGCCGCGGTGAGCATTTCTCCCACCGGTCCGGCGCCGGCCAAGCGCCCCGTAATCACGCCGGCCAGGAACAGGTTCAGCAGCACCGAGACGAACAGACCGATCGCCAGCCAGGTCACGCGGCGGCTGGATGGCGTTGGGTGCTCAGAGGGCATCGAATGGATCCACCGGACCGAACGCGAGGCGTACTATCGGCTCGAAGGGGGCGGTCTGGCGGATTGCGTCTGCCATCCCCAGCGCGAAGCCGGTCAGGGCGACGGCGACGCAGGCGGCATAGCGCCATCCGGCGCGCGGCACGCGAAGCGCCGGTGCCGTGATGCGTTGCTGCGGCTGGGCGGTGGCGAAGGCCACGATGCGGTCGGGCACGACGAAGTTGGAGCCGTTGGTCGGTCCGGCGCGCGTCGTCGCCAGCAGCAAGTCTACCTCGCGCGCGGCGGCCAGCATCGTCCTGGCCTCGGGCCAGCCCGCCAGCACTGAAGCCGCGGCCATGCGCTTCACTTGGGGCCAGTCAGCGATGGAAGCGCCGTACAGGTCCAAGGCTGCTTCGAATTCTTCCAGCGTCATCTCGCGTCCTCTCAGGCGTCCTGCAGCGCCTGGCGCAACGCGCGGCGCGCGCGCACCAGCAGAAGTTCGAATGCTCCTACCGTTGTGCCGAGCACCGCGGCAGCCTCGGCATTGGGGAGGTCATCGTCATACGTCAGTGTTATGGCGGCCCGCTGCCGGTCGGGCAGAGCGGCGACTGCGCGGGCGAGCAGGGCGGCGCGCTCGCGCTGCAACAGATGGGCCTCGCTGTCGGGTTGGCCGGACTCCGGTTCAGGGATGGCGTCCAGCCGCAGCGGCGCGACCCGCCGGGCCCGGTCGATCGCGAGATTCAGCGCGATGCGCGTCAGCCAGGTGGAAAACCGCGCAGTGCCGCCTTCCTGCCGGTCACGCCAACCGGGCGCCTGCACCCAGGCGCGCACGAAGGTTTCCTGCACGATATCTTCCGCCGCCGCTGCCTGCCCCGTCATTCGCGCCACCACCGCCCCCAACCGCTGCCGATGCCGCCCGACAAGGCGGGCGAACGCGGCCCGATCGCCACGGCCCACCCGCGCGTAAAGCGATTCGTCGGCCTCTTCACCGTCTTGCGTCGGCTGCATGCGGCGGATTGTTGTTCAACGCCCTGACACGCATGGCGCAGGCAAACCCTACGGCGCGTTCCGGCGCTTCAGTCAGGGTAGATCATCTTGCGCGTCACCCCTCCGTCGACGATGAATTCCGCACCGGTGACGAAGCGGCTTTCGGGCCCCAGCAGCCAGGCGGCGAGGCTGGCGATGTCGGCCGGTTCGCCGATGCGGCCGGCTGGGTGGAACGCGTGGTCCTGCGGCCGCGGGGCGTCGCCTTTGGTGAAGATCCAGCCGGGGCTGATGCAGTTCACCCGCACATCGGGGCCGAGGCTGATCGCCAAGGCGTGCGTCAGCGCGACGAGGCCACCTTTGGATGCGGCATAGGCCTCGGTGTTCGGCTCCGACATGTGCGCGCGGCTGGACGCGATCGTGACGACCGCGCCGTGGGTCGCGCGCAGCAGGGCTTCGGCGGCGCGGACCAGCAGGAAGCTGCTGGTAAGGTTGACGGCGAGGACGCGCGACCACTCGGCGAGGGTAAGCTCCGCGAGCGGCTTGCGGATGTTGATGCCGGCGTTGCAGACCAGGCCGTCGAGGCGGCCTTCTCGCGCAGTCAGGTCGGCGATCAGCGCTGTCACCGCGGCTTCGTCGGCGATATCGCAGGCAACCGGGCAGACGCCTTGTGGTGCGCCGCCGGGGTCGTTGTCAGCGATCACCACGCGCCAGCCGTCGGCGAGCAGGCGCGCGGCGACGCCGGCGCCGATGCCACGAGCGCCGCCGCTGATCAGCGCGACGCGTGAGAAGGACGGGGTGGTGGCCATGGCTTTGCTAGTGCAGCGCTTCCAAGGAACGACTCCTATCACGATGTATCCGAGACCGGCTCGCCGACGCACAGACGGAACCCGATGATAGGAGCGGTTTCATCGGTCCGCTGCACCAGCGAGTCCCGGCCGCATCTCGCGGCACGACGCCGTCCCATCCGTGCATCCAACCCCACCCGTGCATCCAACGTGGGGCGGAAAAGGCTTGCCCGGCCCCTGATCCGGCGGGCAGCGCCTTCCGCTGCCGGCCCGCCCGGCCGCACATTGTTGCCTGCACCATGCCCTTTCGCACCTGACCCGAGGGTCGTTGCGCATTTCGCGAAATCCCGTCCGCCGCCACCTCCGCTCTCGCCGCGCTGCGATGTTTACCTCTCCCGCTTGCGGGCTTGGGCCGCGAACAGCGGACCAAGGCATGCCCCCGGACGCTTGACCCGGGTGAGGGTGTGCCGCCCCAAAGACCTAACCCGGTCGTGGCCGAGACCAGCTGAGTGCCAGACTGTCGCATCGCGCGCACCCTCTCGCGCCCGCCCCGAGGGTCGTTGCGCGTTTTCGCGAAAACCACGCCTACCGCCGCCGCCCTCACCACCATGGCGGCCGCAGCATGCTCCTGTAAGGCATACTGTTGCATGGGACATGCCCTCGGGCACTCGACCGAGGGTCGTTGCGCGTTTCGCGAAAAACGCCCACCGCCACCTTCACCCGCACCATGGCCGACCCCGAGCCGGCCATCCGCTCCCGCCAAGATGCCACCGCGACCCATCCCGATCGCCGGGATGCAGCCCCGCGGCCGGACCCTCGCAGGGTCGTTGCGCGTTTCGCGAAAACACGCCCGCCACCGCCTCCGCCCCGCACCATGGCCAGCCCCGAGCCGCCCATCCGCTCCCGTCGATGCCACCGCGACCCCTCCCGACCGCCGGGACGCAGCCCCGCGCAGGCTCTCGCAGGGTCGTTGCGCGTTTCGCGAAAAAACGCCCACCGCCTCCACCCCGCACCATGGCCGACCCCGAGCCGGCCATCCGACCCCGCCGATGCCACCACGACCCATCCCGACCGCCGGGATGCAGCCCCTGGCAGACCCTCGCAGGGTCGTTGCGCATTTCGCGAAAAAACGCCCACCGCCTCCACCCCGCACCATGGCCAGCCCCGAGCCGCCCATCCGCCCCGCCGATGCCACCACGATCCATCCCGACCGCCGGGACGCAGCCCCTCGCAGGCTCTCGCAGGGTCGTTGCGCGTTTCGCGAAAAAGCGCCCACCGCCTCCACCCTCACCGCCATGGCCAGCCCCGAGCCGCCAATCCGGTCCCGTCGATGCCACCGCGACCCCTCCCGTCCGCCGGGACGCAGCTCCGCGCAGGCTCTCGCAGGGTCGTTGCGCGTTTCGCGAAAAAACGCCCACCGCCTCCGCCCTCACCGCCATGGCCGACCCCGAGCCAGCCATCCGCCCCGCCGATGCCACTGCGACCCATCCCGACCGCCGGGATGCAGCCGCTGGCAGGCTCGCGCAGGGTTGTTGCGCATTTCGCGAAAACCGCGCCCGCCGCCAAAAACCCGCCGCACCCATCATGGCCCGCCCCCCAAGCCGGCCACCCGCCGCCGCGGCACCGGGCCGCGGAGGACGCGGAAAGCCGCCAGCGACAGCCCACCGCGCGAAGCGCCATGCTGCCCTTCCGCGCCCTGACAGCGAGCAACAAGAATCGGAACCGCAAACAACGCAAACGGAATGCGCCGCAACGCCGCCGGGTCGGCACCAGCCCACGTTCCGCTCGGATCATCGGCGTTTATCGGCGTTCATCCGCGGCAAGAATCCTTGCCTGCCTTGGCAAGCCACCGCACCGCCGCCAACAGCGCTTCGCGCGCCCCGCGCGCAGTTGCCAAGGAGCCCACCCCGCGCCGCCAGAGATCCAACGCCGCCCCTCACTCCTCCCCAGCCGCGGCAGCAGCGCGCGACGCCGGCGTCAGCATCTCCAACGGCGCCACCGGCCCGGTATACGTATAGCCAAAGAACTCCCGCCGCTCCGGCTTGGTCATGTTCTCCCATCCCGGGTACTTCCGCGCCGCCCGCTCATCGGGCACCCAGGTCAACGCGTAATCACCCTCCTTGTACTTGTAGATCCGCCGCGGCCCCGGCTTCACCGGCAAGGGCGGCTCGCCCGCCGCCTCACGCCGCAGCCGCTCGATCTCCTCGTTCATCTCCGCGTCGTCGATCTCGTCGATCCACCGGATGATTTCCGCCGGCTCCTCCGCCGCCGCCTTGCCAACACGCGCCGCCTCGGCCGGCCGCGCCGGAGCCTCCCGCAGCACCCCCGCCAGCACCACCGCCGCGTCGCCCCAGTCGCGCGCCGGCGCCGCCGGCTGCAACCGAAGCTGCTTCAACGATCGCAGCGCGCCGGCCATGACGCGCAGCAGCGCCGCAGCGCTGGCCCGTTGGCGCAGCGCCTGCACGGCCGAGGCGTCGGGGTCGAACGCCAGCCGGCAGGCGTCGACCGCCCCGGCCTGGGTGGCGATCACCGTCACCGCCAGCATCGTCTGCAGCGCATCGCGCGGGTCGAGCGCCTCGAGCCTGTCGAGGCCGCCTTGCACCACCTCCTGCCAGGCGGTGTCCGGCGCATTGGCAGGTGGGCGGGGGAGTGCCAGCACCATGTCACGCAAGTCCTGCGGCGGGATGACGTAGGGCGGCCTGGCCGGTGCGGCGGTGGGGTCGGGGGGCGGGTTGGACACAGGCGCGATCTCCGATCAGGTAAGTTTGACCGGCCGGTATAGCACAATGCAGCAGCAAATGATAGTCAATAATATTAACTCATCCAACTCGACCCGAACGCCCGTAAACGATACAACCTAGTGCCCCGAGTCCTTCATTTTGTGGGGTTCGAGAAGACACCGCCCGGCGCACCCAACGCCGGAAACAGTTCCTGCGATCAGCATAAACCCGGTCAGACCGGGCGCTGGCGTTGTTCAGCATCAGCCATCGGAGCGCATTGCGGTGAACCGCCCAGGCAGCAGTCCAATAGGACCGGGTGATATCTTGGCGCCTTGGCGCCTTGGCGTCTTGGCGGTTCAACTAACGCGGCGACCGTGACGGCGTCTTGGCGGTTCAACTGACGCGGCGACCGTGACGGGTCGCTCCGCCGATTTCGTGCCGTGCCGACCCCTCCGCCCAACTTTGGTCCGTTTCGCGGCCCAAGTCCCCAAGGGGACGGGGAGAAGGCTACTCGGCCCGCCACGCAAGTCGCTATGATGCGGTTGAGAACAGGGATTGCGCACGATGTTGGATGACGGGTCGGGATCGGTGGTGGACGCGGCGATTACGTCGCGGCGGTCGTTGCGGGCGTTCCTGCCGACGCCGATACCGCGCGCGACAGTGGAGCATCTGCTGGACGTGGCGGCGCGCGCGCCAAGCGGGACGAACATGCAGCCCTGGTGTGGGCATGCCATGGCCGGGCAGCGGTTGCGGCGATTTTGCGATGTGGTGGAGGCGGCGTTCCTGGCGGGCGCACCAGCCGAGGCTCGGGATTATCGCTACTATCCCGAGACGTTTTTCGAGCCCTATCTGGCACGCCGGCGGGAAGTGGGATGGGGGTTATATTCTCTGCTCGGAATCGGTCGCGGGGATGCCGACAAGATGCGGCAGCAGCACGCGCGCAACTTCCGCTTCTTTGGGGCGCCGGTGGGGGTAATCTTCACCATCGACCGGCGGCTGGAGATCGGCAGTTGGCTCGACTACGGCATGTTCCTGCAGAACGTCATGGTAGCGGCACGCGGCCTGGGGTTGGACACCTGTCCACAGGCGGCGTTTGCGAATTTCCCAAATACCGTTCGCGCGGCGCTGGAATTACCGTTTCAGGATGTGATCGTCTGTGGCATGGCGATCGGCTATGCCGATCCGGGGGCGGTCGAGAACACGCTGCAAACGACCCGCGTGCCGGCGCGGGAATTCATGAGCTTCACGGGGTTCGAGGATTGAGATGGGGCAAGTCCGATGATCAAACGTATCGGTCCCTCGCGGTTGTCGCCGACCCGCGGCCGCTCGGTGATCTACAACGGCGTGGTCACCACGGTCGCCACGGCCGGCACGAAGGCGCCTTCGCTCTATGCGCAGGCGCGCGGTGCTCTGGCAGTGATAGATCACAATCTGATCGAGGCTGGCACTGACAAATCGCGCATTCTCACGGCGATGGTCTACATTACGGACATGCACAAGAAGCCGGAGCTGAATCGCGCCTGGGACGAATGGGTCGATCGCACCAACCTGCCGATGCGAGCGTGCCTGGGCGTCGCGCTCGAGGGCGATGACCTGGTGGAGATCGTGGTCACCGCGGCGGTGTGAACGGCCGCGCCACCAGCGGATGCACCCGCACAAGCGCGTGAGACTCCGTACGCGGCGGGCATGACCGGGGCACCAGCGGTGCTCCGGCGCGTTATGCCCCTGCCCAACCACGGAGGATCGATGTGAGCGAGCGTTCTGCAAGCAAGGAGGCGCGGTCCAAGCCCTTTCTTACGGACGTCCAGACGCTGCGCGAGCGCGCGCGGCAGCATTTGTCGAGGGGCGCCGTCACCATGACCTATCGCGGCGACGTAAGACAGGCGATCGAGATATTGCAGTCGGTCCTGGCGACCGAAATCGTGTGCGTGTTGCGCTATACAATGCATGCCGTCTCAGCCTCGGGGATTTCCAGCGAAGGCATCAAGGCAGAATTCGCACAGCATGCGAAGGAAGAGCAGCAGCATATGATGGCTGTTGCGGAACGGATCAATCAGCTCGGCGGCTCGCCCAACTTCAATCCCGAGGGCCTGGCAGCCCGTTCCGCCTCGCAATATGCCGAGGGCGAGAACCTCGTTGATATGATCAAGGAAAACTTGATTGCCGAGCGGATCGCGGTGGATCACTACCGGGAGCTGATCAGGTTTTTCGGCGACGACGATCCCGGAACGCGCGTGATGCTGGAAGGCATTCTGACCACCGAGGAGGAGCATGCAAACGACATGCAGGACCTTCTCGACGCACATCAGGGAGATCCGGCGAGGCCGCGCGGCAGGGGCTGACACCCCGCCATCCGCCCGGCCCGCCTTCTGACCCCCTCCCGACATGGATGTGCGGCGTGACGCGCCACATCACAACCGTAGGAAATGCGGCGATGCCATTCGCCATCGTCCCGCGTCGCAAGGGCTCGCGGCACCTGACCGCAGTCGTTGCGATCCCCGCCAGGGACGAGGCCGATCGGATTAGCCTCTGCATTCAGGCGCTGGCGCGGCAAACAAGGAGCCCTGACGCTGTTCTGTTGCTGCTGAACAATGGCAGCGACCTGACGGAAACGATCGCTCGGAATTTGGCTGCTACACTGCCCTTCGCGCTGCATATCGTCTGCCACGCATTCCCGCCTGCCGAGGCCAATGCTGGAAGCGCGCGTCGGCTGGCAATGCAGCTTGCCGCCGATCTTGCCGGCCCCGATGGAGTGCTGCTGACCACGGACGCGGACGCGGCCGTCGCGGGCGACTGGGTTGAGAAAAACCTCCTGGCCCTGTCGGCCGGCGCGGACCTGGCTTGTGGGCGCGTCGAAGTCGATCTGGTCGAGGCGACGCTGATTCCACTGAACCTGCGCGTCGACGACGCGCTGGAATGCGAGCTTACGGAATTATTGGATCGGATTGCCTTTGTGCTCGATCCGGACCCGGCGGACCCGTGGCCGCGCCACACTGAAGCGGCGGGCGCCAGCATCGGCGTGACGGTGGCTGCGTTCAGGCGGACAAGTGGCATCCCGCCGATCGCAACGGGGGAAGATCGCGCGTTTGTCAAACTGCTGGCGCGGATGGATGCTCGCATCCGACACGATCCGACAATCAAGGTGACGGTCTCGAGCCGGATTTACGGCCGTGCTGAAGGTGGCATGGCTGATACGATGCGCCGCCGGATGAACCGGCAGGACGAGTTTGCCGACGACCATCTGGAACCGGCTGGAGACGCCTACCGCCGGATGGATTTTCGCCGCGGGGCCCGGTTGGCATGGCGGAACCTGCGGGCCGGGCGTTCGCCACAGACGGACCTGGCAGCCGATCTGGGAATCCCTGACGTGCTGCTGCAACATCTGTTGGGCAACCGGTTCTTTGGTGCTGCATGGGCGAAGATCGAATCCGGCAGCCCGTTTCTGCTGCGCCGACGCGTGCGGTTCATCGATTTGCCCGGGCAGATTGCTTATGCGCGGCAACTGCTCGGACAGCACGACCCCTGGCAAGCGACATACCCAAGCCCGAGCCTGCTGCCATATCCGGCCGGCAGCGGTCGGCAGCGTGGCTGAGGCGATGTGATGTTGCGGGCGGCCAGGCCAGATCCGGGTGTTTCCAGCGTAGGATGGCTATCGTGACCACGGCGGCCCTGAACGGCGACGTGGCTGGTCGCGTCGCGGCGCTGGTACCGTGGTTGCAGCAACGTGCGGCGCAGCTTGATGCGGAGGCGGCGTTTCCGGCGCAGGAGATCGCCGCGCTGCATGCGGCCGGGGTCCTGAGTTTGGCGTTGCCGATCGAGGCGGATCGTTCGCCAGACGAAACGCGTGGCGCGCGCGCTGATCGGCTTGCCGCCGTCCTGGTGCAGCTTGGACTTGGAAACCTCGCGGTGGGACGGGTCATCGAGGCGCATACCAACGCGCGACATTTGATTGTCCGCTACGGCCTGCCGGATCAGAGGATGGCGGCTGCCAGGGACGTCCAGAATGGCGGCCTGTTTGCCCTATGGGTCACGGATCCGCCGACGAACGGCTTGCGCATGTCCGTCACTGCGAATGGAATTCGCCTGACAGGCCGTAAGATGTTCTGTTCCGCTGCCGGCTACGCGACGCGCGCGCTGGTGACCGCGGCGAATGACAACGGTGAGATGCAAATGCTGGTGGTGCCCCTCGGAACGGGGGAACGGGTGAAACCACTCGCTGCGCCGTTGCAAGGAATGCGGGCGGCGGTGACCGGCACCGTCGACTTCGATGGTCGTGTGGTAACCGGGGATGCCTGCCTGGGCAAGCCCGACGATTACATGCGGGAGCCGGATTTCTCCGCTGGCGCATGGCGCACCTCGGCTGTCACGCTGGGCGGATTGTGCAGCATTCTTGCGCTGGCGCTGGCGCAACTTGAAGCGGCAGGCCGGCGCGACAATCCGCACCACCTGGAGCGCTTGGGTTATGCCCTGATCGCCCGTGAAACCGGCCGCCTGTGGCTGCGTCAGGCCGCGCGCATCGCGGAAGATCCGGCTGCCGACGCAGACCGCGCCGTCGCCTATGTCGGGCTTGCGCGCGTTGCCATCGAAACCGCGTGCCTCGATGCCATGCGGGTCATCCAGCGTTCGCTTGGGTTGTCGGCGTTCCGCCAGGGCAATCCGGTGGAGCGCATCTGTCGCGATCTCAGCACGTATCTTCGCCAACCTGCGCCCGATGAGGTGCTCACCGATGCCGCGGCGTATTTTGCGCGACAGCCGATATTTCAATGACGGCAATAAAGGTGGGGACGGCAATAAAGGTGGGGACGGCAATAAAGGTGGGGACGGCAATAAAGGCGGGCGCGGTGATGACGGCGGATCGCCCGTGGGAGACATTCCTGCTGCCATGAACGCACCCCGACGCTCCCTCGGCCCAGCGCATTTCAAGCGGCTCTACGACGCGAACGCGGATCCGTGGCAGTTTCGCGCCAGTGCGTATGAGCAGGCGAAGTATCGCAGGACGATCGAGACGCTGGCGAACCGGTCCTTCAGCTCCGCGTTTGAGGTTGGCTGTTCGATCGGGGTGATGACCCGGATGCTGGCGCCACGTTGCGCGGCGCTGCTGGCGGTCGACATTGTGGAGCAGCCGTTGACGGCCGCGCGGGCGGTCTGCGTGGATCAGCCGTGGGTCCGGTTCGGGCGGATGCAGGTGCCGGGTGAATGGCCCGACGAAACATTCGACCTTATTGTGCTGTCCGAAGTGCTGTATTTTCTGTCGCCGGCGGATATCGCGGCGGTGGCCGATCGGGTCGCCGGCAGTCTTATGCCGAACGGTGTCGTGCTGCTGGTCAATTGGCGCGGTCGCTCGGAAGATCCCTGCACCGGCGAGCAAGCAGCCCGCGTGTTCACGCGGCAGACGCGCGGTTGGCTGGCGCCGCGGACACATCTTCATGGAGACGCGCTCGACAGTGGCCGCCAGGGTGGATATCGCCTGGACTTGCTGGTCCGGCGGTAACGGCCCAACCGGCTGGGTCGGTTGAAATTGCGCCGGACCGCGCCGAGTCGCTGTTGCGTACCCGACGCGGTCCGGATCGGCTGAAAGTGAAGTGGCGCGCGCGGCCGCGCGCGGCATTTACTTGCAGCCTAGCGCAGCGACGTTCCGTAATAGGCGTCGATGTCCTGCCCGCGGAGATCGTCCCACACAGCCATTTCGTCGGCGGCATAGACTGGCGCACCCTCAAGCCGGCGGCGGTCGAGATTGACGACATAGCCGTCCTGGGCCGTGTCGTAACTCAGTTGGTGCCACGGCAGCGGGTGATACTTGTCGCCGATGCCCAGAAACCCGCCGAAGCTGAGAATTGCGTACTCCGCCTTCCCGGACATCTTGTCGAAAATCACGTCATAGACGGTGCCAAGCTTTTCCCCGGCCGGGTTGTAAACGGAGGTGCCGTTCACTTGGCTCGCCGCGATCGCGTGGCCGCGCGTGTCCTTCGGGTTTGTGATACTTGCCATGGATGTTTCTCCGTCGGTGGTGCCGTCGAATGCCGGCATGGAGAAAGAACGTGCAGCATCGGCAGAGGTTCCGCGCAGGAATGTGGCACGTGCGGGACCTGCCGCGGGCTACTTCCGCATGTCTTCGACGCCGAGTTCGGTCCACATCCAGCCGAAATCATAAGTCCCGAGCGGATTACCGGCAGCCCGATGGCCGGCGGCTCCACTCTCCAACTCTTTCAGCCATGCCACCAGCTTCTTGCGTCCTGCATCGGTCCGCGCCGCCTCGCGTGGTGAGATACCGCCCAGCATGGCGACAGCCTCATTGAGCAGCCGGCGATAATGCTGTTTCAGCATTGTTTGGAGAAACTCGGCTTTCGCTTCAGGCGAGATCTCGGTGTTGGCCGGTGTTGCCTCCGTCGGGTCTTCGTCCATGTCGTCAGCGGAATCTTCATCGACAGCATGATGGATCACGTCATCCAAGGTCTCGATCTCCGTTACCGGCATGCCGGCCAGCCCGTCGAGCGCCGACGCAAGCAATTCCCGGCCGCGGGCCGCGCGCTCGGCCGAGTTGGTTCTGCACCCGACCTCGGTCTCGTTCAGTCTGATCGTTCCCAGCAGGATGCCGTCGTCTAACTCGGTGTCGACGCCGAGGGGCCGGTGCGCCGCACCTGGCATCGCCGGATCCCGTGGCGCGACCCAGTTCCAGAGGTCGCCGTCAGCTTCCGGGCGCAGCGCGCCGATCCCGTTGAGGCGTGTTCGCGCCGCGTGCGTCGAAACGCCTGGCAACAAGGGGAACCGGATGTCGTGGAACAGGATGTCGTCACCATCGCTGTTCACCGCCTCCGGCTCGTCCTCGTCCATGACCTGATCCAGCGCGTCCTCCAGCCACATGGCCGAGATCAGCGGGGGCGCGAGCGCCATGGCCATGGTGTTGAGCAGCTCGCTCTTCGCCGCTGCGTCGAATGGCTCATCGAGATCAGCCGGCAGTTCCTTGAGCAGGCTGCTCAACTTGACCTTCGCGGCGCGAATTTTCTCCAGCAGTTCCTCGGACACCGCAGGGTCGAACTGCAATGTGCCACCCGAGATGATCCGCTTGCCGTTCAGCTCGATGATCCGTGTGGCGATGTGGTCCAGGGGCTGCAGTTCGCGTGTCGCTTCCTGCTCAAAGACGAGCACCGGCGGCCTGTCGCGCACCAGGTCGCGGGCGCGGAAGGATTGGCCGGGCACGATGTCGCTGATTTCGTACAGACTCATTTCGGAGTTGCGTAGCGCCAGCATGTAGCGCTTGTTGGTGACGGATTCCTTCCAGCCGCGGCGCTTCAAGTAGTCGACGACGACGTTGCGGCCGTCCTGGTCGCGCGAGCGGGTGAGGAAGTCTTCAACCGCGCAGGCGACGAGCACCATAAGATCCTGCTCGCCGATTAGCTCCTCAAGGTCCTCGTGCTCGAGGTCGGCCGCCTCGCAGACAACCCCAATGTGTTCCTGGAGGACTTCCTCAAGCCCGGACGCCCATTCCGGGCGCTTGAGCCACTTCATCAGGCCGGTCAAATAATCGGGGGAGGCCATGTGGTACTCCATCGATGAGTGACGGAGCGGGTATAGGTAATACCAAGTGTCCGAATGATCGAACTCTTCGGTGCTAACCCCCGTCAAGCCGACGGAGGTCGGCATCCACGACTTGTTTTCGTCGCAGCAAAGAAAGTCATGGATACCGGCCTGCGCCGGCATGACGGAGTGGAGGCAGCGCCGGTGGGTCAATCCTTTCGCAACTTGGCATAAGGCCGGGAAGTCCGGCGGACAACGGTAGCAAGCTAGTGGAAATCGCGTGTCGTCACCTTGATCTGCCGCTCGCGCGGATCATCGCCGTTGGGGTGTGTGACGGCGTCGCCGCGCCCGCGCTCGAGCGGGAAGGCACCATCGCGCTGGCCAACGCTCGCTAGCAGGGTGGAGAGGTCGGTCAGGTGGTCGGCGACGACGTGGATGACCTCGCCCTCCTTTTGCACTTTCCCGCGACACGCGACCATGCTGGCGGACATTACCAGCAGGCGTTGTCGCTCGAAGACGGGCGGCCAGACGATCAGGTTGGCGTGCCCGGTCTCGTCTTCGATGGTGACGAACACCACACCACTGGCGCTGCCTGGTCGTTGCCGAACCAGGATGACGCCGGCGACCGTGGCGCGTGCGCCGTCGCGCAGATCGGTCAACGCCGCGCAGGGCAGGATGCGTTCGCGCGTCAGTTCTTCGCGCAGGAAAGAAACCGGGTGGCCGCGCAGGGTCAGGCCAACGCTGCGGTAGTCCTCCACCACCTCGCTGCCCTGTGTCATCGGCGGCAGCGACACTGATGGTTCTGCCGATCCATCAACCGTGGCGAAGGGTGGCGCCCCGGCGAAGGGTGGGGCGGCAGCGAAGAGTGGCAGTCGGGCGTCCGCCAGGCCGCGGATCTCCCACAGCGCCTGCCGTCGATCGAGGCCCAGGGCGTGGAAACCGTCGGCCTCGGCGATGCGCTCCAACGCGGCCACCGGAATGCCGGCGCGCTGCCAGACGTCCGAGACCGTGCGATAGGGCTGCTCGCCGCGCGCGCCGATAAGGTCAGCAGCGTGGTCGTTGCTCAGGCCCTTCACCATGCGCAAGCCCAGGCGCACGGCGAAGAAACGACCTTCCGCCGGCTCCAATGCGCAGTCCCAGCGGGACGCGTTGACGCAGACCGGCCGGACCTCGACGCCGTGCTGGCGCGCGTCCCGCACGATCTGCGCCGGTGCGTAGAAGCCCATCGGCTGCGCGTTCAACAGCGCGCAGCAGAACACGTCCGGGTGGTGGCATTTCATCCATGACGACGCGTAGGCGATCAACGCGAAGGACGCGGCGTGGCTTTCGGGAAATCCGTAGCTGCCGAAGCCCTCGATCTGCGAGAAGGTGCGCTCGGCGAACTCCGGCTTATACCCGCGCGCGACCATGCCGGCGATCAGCTTGTCGCGGAAAGTCGAGACCGTGCCATTGAACTTGAATGTTGCCATCGAGCGGCGAAGCTGGTCGGCCTCGCCAGGGGAAAAGCCGGCGCAGACGATGGCGACGCGCATCGCCTGTTCCTGGAACAGCGGAACGCCGAGGGTCTTCTCCAGCACCGCGCGCAGTTCCGGCGTGGGGTAGTCGACAGGCTCCTTGCCCTCGCGGCGGCGCAGGTAGGGATGCACCATGTCGCCCTGAATCGGGCCGGGCCGGACGATCGCCACCTGGATCACCAGGTCATAGAACGTGCGCGGCTTGAGGCGCGGCAGCATCGACATCTGCGCGCGGCTCTCGATCTGGAACGTCCCCAGCGTGTCGGCGTGGCGGATCATTTCGTAGGTGGCGGGGTCCTCGGGCGGGATGGTGTCCAGTGTCAGGCGTTGGCCACGATGTTGCGCCAGCAGATCGAAGGCGCGGCGCATGCAGCCCAGCATGCCCAGGCCGAGCACATCGACCTTCATGAAGCGCAGCGCTTCGATGTCGTCCTTGTCCCACTCGATCACCTGGCGGTCGTCCATTGCGGCGGGTTCGATGGGGACCAGCTCGTCAAGCCGGTCCTCCGTCAGGACGAAGCCGCCCGGGTGCTGCGAGAGATGGCGGGGGAAGCCGATCAGCTCGCGGGACAACTGCAAGGTCATCCGGAGCCGGCGATCCTCGAGGTTCAGATTGAGTTCGGCGGCCTGCTGTTCGGCCACCCCTTCCTCGCTCCAGCCCCAGATCTGGCCGGCCAGCGCGCCGGTGACGTCTTCGCTCAGACCCAGCGCCTTGCCGACCTCGCGCACGGCGCCGCGGGCGCGGTAGCGGATGACGGTGGCGCACAGCGCGGCGCGGTCGCGGCCGTAGGTGTTGTAGACCCACTGGATGACTTCTTCGCGGCGCTCGTGCTCGAAGTCGACGTCGATGTCGGGCGGTTCGCGGCGCTCGGCGCTGATGAAGCGTTCGAACAGCAGGCCGGAGCGGGTAGGGTCGATGGCGGTGATGCCCAACACGTAGCAGACCGCCGAGTTGGCGGCGGAACCGCGGCCCTGGCAGAGGATACCCTTCGACGTCGCGAACCGAACGATGCTGTGCACGGTCAGGAAGTACGGCGCGTAGTCGAGCTGGGCGATCAGCGTCAATTCGTGACGGAGCTGTTGTGTGATGCGGGCGGGGATGCCGTCGGGGTAGGCGCGGGCGGCGCCGTCCCAGGTGAGGGTCTCCAGCGCCTGCTGCGGGGTCTGGCCGGGAACCCGGACCTCGGCGGGGTATTGGTAACGCAGTTCGTCGAGCGAAAAGCGGCAGCGGTCGGCAATTTCGAGGGAGCGGGCGACGGCGTCGGGGTGACGCGCGAACAGGCGCTGTACTTCGTCAGGCGGTTTGAGGTAGCGGTCGGCAAAACGCTCGCGGCGGAAGCCGGCGTCGTCGATCGTGCAGCCGTGCCGGATGCAGGTGAGGACGTCCTGCAGGATGCGGCGTTGGGGCGCGTGGTAGAGCACGTCGCCGGTGACGACCGTGGGGATTTTTTCCCCCGTGGCGAGGTCCGCGAGTTGTTGCAGGCGCACCGCGTCGTTCGGGCGGCGGTGGAGCGTGAGCGCGAGGTAGGCTCGGCCGGGGAAGTCGGCGCGGAGGCGGGTCAGGTTGGCTTGGGTGGTGGCGTCGGGGGCGTCGGCCAGCAGGATGGCGATCAGGCCGTCGGCGTGTGCGGCAAGGTCGGCCCAGGTCAGCGTGCAGGCCCCCTTGCCGGCGCGGCGCTTGCCGATGGTCAGCAGGCGGCACAGGCGTGCGTAGGCCGGGCGGTCGGTGGGGTAGACCAGGACGGGGGAAAAATCGGTCAGATCGAGCCGGCAGCCGACAACCAGGCGGACACCGGTGTCGGCGGCGCGCTGGTGGGCGCGGACGATGCCGGCCAGCGAGTTGCGGTCGGTGATGCCGAGCGTTTTCAGGCCGAGCAGGGACGCCTGGGCGAACAGCTCCTCGATATGCGAGGCGCCCCGCAGGAAGGAGTAGTTGCTGGTGACTTGCAGTTCGGCGTAGGCGGCCATGCCGGCAGTGTAGCACCGAGGCGAGGTTATGCCGCCTGGCGCAGTGCCTCCGGTTCGATCCGAGCGATTGTGCGCAAGCCGACGACCTGGCGGAGGTTGCCTTCGACCAGGTGGACCATCTCGGCGGGCATGGCCTGCATGGCGATCTCGACGTGCATGACGTCGGCGCCGCGGTGCGACCACATGCGGTCGGGGATCAGGTCGCGCTTGGCGAAGGGTTCCAGCAGGCGGGACAGCAGGCCGGGGAACGGGTCGGCGTCCAGCATGAAGCGGACGGCGACGGATGGGGGGTGGTCGGGGGACATGGGTAGGCTCCGGACTTGGACGGCAGGACAGCGAATTAGGCGCGGGTGGCCCCGGCTGCTCAGGCAGCCGGGCGGCTAATTCGCGTGTCGTGGGTCCGGAGGTGCATTGGCGACGTGTAGCACGGTTGGGGGGATTGGGCTAGGGGGCAGGGCAAGCGCATTTGGAATTCGCGGTATCCGTCGTTCGCGGCGCGGCGAGATGGGGACCCGCCGAGACGCCATGGCGCCAGGCAGGGCGCCGATAAGCGGGGTCGGGGGACAGGTTCGAATCACCAGATGTCGCGACCACGCCGACCCTCACCCTCATCCGCACTCCCTCCTGCTGTGCCCCCCGCTTGCCGGCGCCAGAACGTGTGATACCGGGAATGGAATGGTCCAGCCGCCTGTCCATGGCGCAGCACGAAGCGGCTGGTGTCGGGCGTCGCCTCTGTGCCGCCCCGCCTCGCTCAGTTCTTCTCGATGTTCCAGTACACAATCACAGGTGAGCTCAGCAGCCCCGTCACATTGGCGCGCAACGCCACCGGCTGATCGTACTGGCCCAACACCCGATACGGCTCCACCGACGCCAGATAGCGATGCAGCGTGTCCAACGCCGCCGGCTGAGCCGCCGGATCAGCGTCCAGGAACGCCTGGCGCAGCGCCTCGGCGTGTTCGTCGCAGGGCCAGCCGCCGAAGTTCTTGCGGTCGCAGGCCATGTTGGTGCCGAGATTGGTCAGCGGATGGTGCATCGTGGCCCCCGACGCCCCCGTAACGAACAAATTCCAACCGCCAGCCGACGGCGGCCCCTGGTTCGCTAGGTGGCCCGTCGTGGTACCCCAATCGGCCCAAACGATGTCGACGTTCATTCCCGCCTTGTTCATTTCATCGGCGACCACCTCGGCCATCTGCCCGATCCAGGCGATCTCGTGCGTCGAGGGGAACACCAGTTTCTCGCCGTGATACCCCGCCTCCGCCAGCAAAGCCTTGGCCTTGGCAAGATCCGGCTTGAAGTCTTCGGTGCCGGCCTCCGTGCCGTACGGCCCGCCGCAGATGTAGTAGGCGTTGCACTGCCGCCAGAACTTCGGGTCGCCGAACGCCGCCGCCATCACGTCGGCCTGGTTGATGATATAGGCCAGCGCCAGCCGCGCCTTGGGATTATCGAACGGCGGATACAACGAATTCGGCCGCAACAGCGTCTGGTTGCTCAGCTCCGACAACCTCTGGGTCCGCACCCCGGGATGCTTCGACAGCATCGGCACCAGGTCGAGCGACGGCTGCTCCCAGATATCCACCTCGTCGTTCTGCAAGGCCGCGGCAGCGGTGGCGGCATCGGGAATGACGCGCCATTCCACGCGTTCGGCCTTGGCCAGTCGCCCACCGGCCAACCCGTCGGGCGGTTCGCTGCGTGGCACATAGTCCGGGTTGCGGTCGAACACGGTCAGCGCGCCGCTGACCCGCGCATCGCGGTTGAAGCGGTACGGGCCGGAGCCGATCGCGGTGGTGATCGGCTTCGTCGGGTCGCCCTCCAGGTCCTTGGCACGCATGATCACCGGGATCTGCCCGATCGCCGAGCCAAGCGAAAACAGCAGCGCGGGATACGGCTTCTTCAGCTTGATCTCGAAGCTCTTGGCATCGACCGCGTCGAGCGAGGCAAGCGCGGCGGCCAGCTTGATGCCGACCAGATCGCGGCCCATCCAACGTTTCAACGACGGCACGACATCGGCGCTGGTCACCGGCTGGCCGTCGTGGAACTTCAGGCCGTCGCGCAGGGTGAAGCGCCAGGTCAGCGCATCGGGAGACGTCGTCCAACTCGCCACCATTTGCGGCTGCGGCTGCAGCTTTGAATCCCAGGCGAACAGCTCCTCGTAGACCATCAGGCCGTATTCACGGGTGATGACGATCGAGCTGAAGACCGGGTCGAGCAGCGTCAGGTCCGCATGCGGGACAACGCGCAGCACCTTGGTCTCGGCGGCTGCGGGCGAGCCGCTCAGGACGGCCAGTCCAAGCATGACCAGGCACATTGTATGGCAGCGGCGCGACATTCTTGGACTCTCCCCCAGGGTAGCTTCAGCGGCCACTGCCGGACCGCTGTTTGTGGCGGCCGTATCAGGTCGTGGCGTCAGCCCGGCTCGACCTCGCCACCGGCCGCCACCCAGTCCTTGAAGCCGCCCAGGTTGCGCACGTCGGTGAAGCCCAGATCGCGCAGGGTCTTGCCGGCGAGGGCCGCGCGGCCGCCGGAGCCGCAATACAAAATAATCGGCCGATCGGGACGAAACGCGGGATCATGCGTCGGCGCCGCGGGATCGGCGCGGAACTCCAGCAGCCCGCGAGACACGGCGACGGCGCCCTTCGCCTTGCCGCTGGCCTTCACCTCGGTGCCGTCGCGAACATCGACGATCAGCGCGTCCTTGTCGCGGACCAGTTGGGCGGCATCGGCCGGGGTAATTGCGGGCACCACTGCGCGGGCGGCGGCGAGCAACTCGTTGACTGTGGTGGGCATCGGCGCGTGCCTCCGGTTCGTGGGATTGTTGCCCGAACGCTAGCGCTACCGGCGGCTGGACTCAATTGCAGCGGCTCGACGGATAGTTTCCTTTCGCTAGCGAACCGGCCAGAGCACGACGGCACGCGCGTCAGGTGCGACCGGGCACCGGCACGATCGCGCCAGTGGTGACCTGGTTCGCGGGTGAGGCGAGGAAGGCCATCGTCGCCGCGATCTGCTCCGGCTTCGGCCACGCTGCGTGATCGGCCGTGGGCATTGCCGCGCGATTGACCGGCGTGTCGATGATCGAGGGGGCGACGGCGTTGACCAGGATGCCGCGTCCGGCGACCTCGGCGCCCAGCGCCTGGGTGAAGGCGGCGACGGCGGCCTTGCTGGCTGCGTAGGCCGCCATCCCGGCGCCCAGACGCGGCTCGATCCCCGGCCGCGCGGCGACGTTGACGATGCGTCCCCCGGCTGCGCCGAACTTGCCGATCGCGGCGCGGCAGCACAGGAAGCAACTGACCAGGTTCGTGTTCAGCATGTGCAGCAGGCCGGCTTTGTCGGTGTCGTCGATGGATCCCATGGCGAAGCCGCCGGCGATGTGGATCGAGGCCCACAGGTCGCTGACCCCGTCATACAGGCGGGCGACGCCGGCTTCCTCCGCCAGGTCGCAGCCTTGCACCAGGGTGACGTTGTCCTTGTGCGGGAACGTCGCGGCCTCGGCGTCGACGATGTACGGGACGCGGCAGCGTGCGCCGGCAGCGAGCAGGGCGCCGACCACCGCGCGACCAAGCGCGCCGGTGCCGCCGGTGACGATGACGGTGTGGTTGTCAAAGTCCATCTGTAGTCCCTCCCGTTCCCAAAGTGCGTTGCACGCCGCCGCGGCGGCGTGATCAGCGGGTGCGGGTCACCGGGGCGATGTTCCACACCGGCCATCCGTCTGATCCTGCCCTGATATTTTTGCCATGCCTGCCTGCGGAAGAACACACTCCGCAACGTCAAGCGGCACACACCGCTGGCGGATCAGGGGGGGTGCCGGCAGGTGAATTCGTCGCACGTTAACCCGCCTGTAACCCCTGCGGTTTTACCTTCTGTCTCAAACAGACCTGGTTGTGCCAAAAAACATCGGCGCACACTAATTCTCGGTCCGTCCCGCGCCGCATTCCTTCTCAGTAGCCACGCATCCAGCCGGAACCAAGGTCATCGCACGTGGGCCAATTGCTAGTGTTACGTTCCGGATGGATCGACCCGCTCGTCGCCCGGCTGTCGTTGCAGGGTCGGATGCTCGGCCTGATCGCCTGCGTATGTGTCGCGTTGGTCGGGTCCGAGGTCTGGCAGTTGCAGCGGGTGCGCGAGGCCAATATCGAGCAAGCCGAGATGGTGACGTCGAACACCGCACGGTCAATGGCGGAGGAAGCGGAAACCACCATCAAGACGGCTGATACGATCGTCGCCAGCCTGGTCGAACGGGTCGAGGCCGAAGGCACCGGACCGGAAGCGCGGACGCGGCTCTATGGCCTGATGACCTCGCTCGCGACGGCACTTCCGGCGATCCATGAAATGGGCATTACGGACAGCCAGGGCAACGCGATCGTCAAATCGCTGGTGGCGAACCCGGTAGGGTTGAACTACTCCGAGCGGGGGTATTTCCGTTTCCACGCCACGCATCCCGATCGCGGGCCGTTCATCGGCGCGCGCATCAAGAGCAAGATCGACGGCACTTACGCCATCACGGTGACACGCCGGATCAACCACCCGGACGGCAGCTTTGCCGGCGTCGTGGTCACCAGTGTCTCGTTGAGCTTTTTCGAGCACCTGTTCGAGCAGATGCAGGAGAAATCGGGTGGCGTCATCGCGTTGTTCGCCGATGACGACAGCACCATTCTCACTCGCAGCCCGCCCGTTCCGGACGGGGCCAGTGGACTGGCGGTCCGCAACGAACTTCGACAGCAAATGCGCGGTCAGCGCGCCGGCAGCGTGATCTACACATCCGGCATCGATGGCGTACGGCGGCTCGGTTCCTTTCAGCATCTGGGCCAGTTTCCGCTGACAACCCTGGTGTCGCAGTCCGAATGGGATGTGCAAAGCAGTTGGCGTGCCGAGTTGCGCTGGCACGCGATCATCCTGGCGTGTGTCGTGGTCGTCGTCATCGTTCTGGGCGGTCGCGCGGTCCGCGCGAACCGAGCGCTCAACACACTGGCCACGCACGACGGGCTGACCGGTCTGGCAAATCGCCGCTTGCTCGACGCAACGATCGAGCGGGAGTTCCGTCGGGCGGCGCGGTCACGCCAGCCGCTTTCTATCGTCATGATCGATATCGATTACTTCAAAGGTTACAACGATTGCTACGGGCATCCGATCGGCGACGAATGCCTGTGTGCGATCGCCCGGGCAATCCAGGGCTGCGTGCGCCGGGCGGGCGACCTTGCGGGCCGCTATGGGGGCGAGGAATTTGTCGTTGTCCTGCCTGGATCCGACGTGACGCGCGCACTCGCGTTCGCCGAGACGATGCGGCTGACCGTGCGTGGCCTGGCATTGCAGCATGGACGCAGTGTGCATGGCATTGTCACGTTGAGTGCTGGGGTGGCGACTTTCGTGCCGGGGCGAAGTGCCGGGTCGTGGCAGGATGTGGTCGGGCAGGCGGACGCAGCGCTGTACGCCGCCAAGGCGGGCGGGCGGGATATGGTGCAAGTGCACGCGCCTTCCCCCGTAACGATCAGTCCGGCGAGCCGGGCACGTGCACAGGGGCTTCAGGCCGCCTGATCGGTCCTTTAGACTATCTCACTCGGGTGATGAGGGCGCGGCTGACGGCGTTCGGGTCGTGGGCGATGACGCGCAACAGTGTGTGCAGGGGCCGGTTGGCACGCGGCGACCGTATCGGCCACGCCGCGGGTTTTAATACGCGCCATCAAATGCTATGTCTGCCGTCCAAGAGATATGGATGCACGATGACTCAATCTTTCGGCACAATCGTCCGCTCGAAGTCCAACGGGACGACGGCTACGACGTCGGTGCCCGAAAAGCGCATTCGCGACACCGCCGGCCGGGTGAAGACGTTGCGCGTGCTGGACATCGGCAGCCGAACCTTCGGTGACGATCTGCAATACGTGTTCGGGAAGAATGTCGCCAAGGCCCGCCGGGACAACAAGCGGATCCTCGGCACGCCTGACCTTGCCCCCAAACGCTGAACCTCCGGTCTTCCTGATCATCGCTGGCCCGAACGGATCCGGCAAAAGCAGCGCCTACCAGGACACCGATATCGAGGCGTTCGGGCGCTCGATTTGGATCATCAACCCGGATCTCCTTGCCGCCCGGATTCGAGAGGTCGAGGGGCTTGACCTTACTGCCGCTAATCTCGAGTCCGTGCGCCGGATCGAAGCCTGGTTGGAAGCCTCGATCCTTGCCCATCAGACCGTTGGCGTCGAGACGGTCCTGTCAACGCCGAAGTACCGCCGGTTCGCCGCCAGCTTCTGCCCCGCCTCCTACCCACGATCCAGGTAGTAGATCTGGCCCGTTGATGCGTCATTAAACCTTCCATGCTATCCTTGCCCACATGCTCGCACTTGATCGCATCACCGAAATCGCCCGCGACGTCGCGCGGGAAAAGCTCGGCGAAACCCGCGTAGTCGACGTGCGCGTCGAGCCCATGGTCGATTGGGTTGGTGATGAGGGGTTGCATGTACTGATCGTCCTGCATCCTTTCGCCGTCGAGCAACTGAAGGACGGCGAGGAAATCGGCGCCGGCCGCAGTGAACTCCTCCGGCGCTTGCAGCGTGCCGGGGAGGATCGGTTCCCCTACATCCGCTACGCCACCACGGCAGAACTCGCCGCGCATGCCGATTCCGAACCCTGAGCATCTGTTGGACCAGGCGGCAAGCCTGATCGACCAACGACGCGCCGGCCCTCCCCGACAGGCCGATCTGCGCCGTGCCATATCGGCTGCCTACTACGGCGTCTTTCATGCGATCCTCATTACTGCGGCGGACATGGTGGTCGGCCGCAGCCGACGTGCATCGCCGCAATATGTGTTGGCGTATCGCGGAATCGACCACAAGGACGTTCGCGACCTCTGCCTGATCTCGCGCCGCCCGGCACCACCGGCACGCTATGCCACCTTCGTGCCACCCGACGGGTTCGGCGTCGATATTCGGGGATTCGCCGCGGACGTAACGGATCTTCAGCAGCAGCGCCACGCAGCCGACTATGACCCTGGCTTGCGCGTCGAACCGTCCGACGCCGTTCTGGCTCTGGCCGCGGCACGGCGCGCGATGCGTTCTTGGGAAGCGGCACCGGCCGATGAACGTTCGGCGTTCCTGACGCTGCTACTGTTCCCGCCGCGCTGAACTACCCCGCGATCCGCTCGATATCCGCGCCGCACGCCGCCAGCTTCTGCTCCACCGCCTCATATCCACGATCCAGGTGATAGACCCGGTTTACCACCGTCTCGCCCTTCGCCGCCAGCCCAGCCAGGATCAGCGACACCGAGGCACGCAAATCCGTCGCCATGACCGGCGCGCCCGACAGCGACGGCACCCCGCGCACGATCGCCGAGGCGCCGTGCACGTTGATCCGCGCGCCCATGCGGTTCAGTTCCGGCACGTGCATGAAGCGGTTCTCGAAGATGGTCTCGGTGACCATCGCCGCGCCCTCGGCCACCGACATCAGCGCCATGAACTGCGCCTGCATGTCGGTGGGGAAGCCGGGATAGGGTTCGGTCATCACATCGGCGCCGTGCAGGCCATTCAGCCGGCGCACCTGCAGGCCGTCGGGGTCTTCGGTGATTTCCACTCCGGCGTCGCGCAGCGCGCGCGCCACCGCGCCCAGATGTTCCAGCCGGGCGCCGCGCAGGTGGACCTGCCCGCCGGTGATCGCCGCGGCACAGGCATAGGTGCCGGTCTCGATACGGTCGGCGATGATGCGGTGCACCGCGCCGTGCAGCCGATCGACGCCCTCGATCACCAGCTTGTCGCTGCCGATCCCCTCGATGCGCGCGCCCATCGCGTTCAGGCAGACGGCCAGGTCGCCGATCTCCGGTTCGCGCGCGGCGTTGGCCAGCACCGTACGGCCATCGGCCAGCGACGCCGCCATCAGCAGGTTCTCGGTGGCACCGACCGAGACGAACGGGAACACGATGGTCGCCCCGCGCAACCGCCCCTCGACCTTGGCGTCGATGTAGCCGCCCTCCAGGTCGATGTGCGCGCCCATCTGCTCCAGTCCTTTCAGGTGGAGATCGATCGGGCGGGCGCCGATGGCGCAGCCGCCGGGCAGCGAGACCCGAGCCTCGCCGACGCGGGCCAGCAGTGGCCCCAACACCAGGAACGAGGCGCGCATCTTGCGCACGATGTCGTACGGCGCCTCGGTGCTGCTGATCGCGCCGCCGAGCGATAGCGTGCGTCCGTCATTGCCCACCGGGTCGATCGCCAGGCCGTGCTGGGCCAGCAGCACCGTCATGGTCTGGATGTCGGCCAGGCGCGGCACGTTGGACAGCACCAGCCGGTCCTCGGTCAGCATGGCGGCGGCCATCAGCGGCAGGGCGGCGTTCTTGGCGCCGCCGATGATGATCTCGCCGGACAGAGGGCGGCCGCCGCGAATGCGAATGCGATCCATTTTGGTGGGTCTCTCAGGTGATGTTCGAAGGTGGGTGTGCGAGGCGTGACAGGCCCGTCCACGTCATGCCGGCGCATGCCGGCATCCACGCCTCCTTGCTGCGACAAAGGCAAGTCGCGGATACCGGCCTGGGCCGGCATGACGTGGCAACCGGGGTTGCCACGTCACATCCTCGGCAGCGCGGTGCCGCGCTGGCGCATGTATTTGCCCGCCTTGTCGGCGTAGCTGGTCTCGCACGGCTCGTTCCCTTGCAGGAACAGGAACTGGCAGATGCCCTCGTTCGCGTGGATCTTCGCCGGCAGCGGCGTGGTGTTGCTGATCTCGATCGTCACCTGGCCTTCCCATTCGGGTTCCAGCGGCGTGACGTTCACGATGATGCCGCAGCGGGCGTAGGTGGATTTGCCCAGGCAGATCACCAGGATGTCGCGCGGGATGCGGAAATATTCGACCGTGTGGCCGAGCGCGAAGCTGTTGGGCGGGATGATGCAGACGTCGGATTTGCGGTCGACGAAGCTGGTGGGCGCGAAATCCTTCGGGTCGATCA
Source organism: uncultured Alphaproteobacteria bacterium (assembly GCA_963826975.1). Classification (GTDB taxonomy): domain Bacteria; phylum Pseudomonadota; class Alphaproteobacteria; order Acetobacterales; family Acetobacteraceae; genus Palsa-883. The sequence continues at coordinate 37,401 of CAWGZJ010000009.1, forward strand.
CCGCCGAGTCGATGTTGGTGAAGATCTTGAACTCGTCGGCGATGCGCGCGTCGTAGCCGTAGCTGGACAGGCCATAGCTGATCACGCCGTCGCGCTTCTGCGCCTCGACGAACGGCTCGATCATGCCGTGGTGCTCGGCCATGCGGCGGATCCAGCGGTCGGACATCACGGGCATCGGTGGGCGACTCCGGGCGGGCAGGCGTGGCGCGACTCGGGTCTAGAGCAGTTTGCGATGCGGGGAAATCAAACAGTATGCGGCGCCAGCATCGTGGCCCCGGGCGCGGTCCGCGGAAACGTCCTTGCCGTGCGCATCACCAGGTCCAGGAAGCGGCGGACCACCGCCGAGGTATCGCCGCGCCGGGTAGCAAGCAGCAGCGGCGCGCGTGGCCGGGTGCCCATCAGGCGGCGGTAGACCACCCCGTCCATCTGCATACGCTGCAATGAGGCCGGCACGATCGCGATACCAAGGCCCGCGGCGACGAGATTGAGGGTCGAGACGATGCGCGGCGCCTCCTGACCGACCAGCGGGCTGAACCCGGCGGCGTGGCAGGCGGCGAAGATCGCGTCGTACAGCCCGGGCCCGCTGCGCCGGCGGTAGACGATGAAGGTCTCGGCCGCGAGGGCAGCCAGCGGCAGCGTCGGATTTTTCGACCCCTCGGCGGGCGCCTCCGCCGCTGCATTGCCGGCTGCCAGTGGATGTGCGCTGGGCAGCGCGACCAGCATCGCCTCCTCCAGCAGCGGGTTGACCGTCAGGCCCAGCGGGTCGGTCACCGGCGTGCGGATGAACGCCGCATCCACCCGTTCATGGCGCAGATCGTCGATCAGCTCAGTGGTGCCGCTTTCCTCCAGCGTCAGGGCGATCAGCGGGAAGCTGTCGCGGAATGCACGGATGACGCGGGGCACGAACGGATGGAACGGCGCGGAGCTGGTGAACCCAACGGCGATGCGTCCCTGCTCGCCCCGTGCGGTCCGGCGCGTGGTGGCGAAGGCGTGGTCGATATGGGCCAGGATGGCGCGCGCGTCGGCCAGCAGCGCACGGCCGGCCTCGGTCAGCTCGACGCCGCGCGGCTTGCGGCGCAGCAGTTGCACGTCGAGCTCGCGCTCCAACGCGCGGATCTGCTGGCTGAGCGGCGGTTGCTGCATGCCGAGCCGTTCCGCGGCGCGGGTGATGTGGCCTTCCTCGGCCACGGCGATGAAATAGCGGAGGTGGCGTAGCTCCATCTGCCATATCCATTCGATATGGATTTCGTGTCTGCCATATTATGGATCGATTGTCGGCCGCCGCCTAGGGTCCCGCTGCATTTGGCGGGAAAGGATCGGACGATGGTCGAGGCGACGCCGCAGATGGCGGCTGGAATCTACGCGCGGATGGAGCAGACACTGGCGGTGGTGCGCCGCCGGCTGGGCCAGCCAATGACGCTGGCGGACAAGCTCCTGCTGGGCCACCTGGACGACCCGGAGACGCAGGAGCTGGACCCGGGACACAGCCAACTCGCGCTGCGGCCGGATCGAGTGGTGTTCCAGGACGTGCTGGGGCAAAGCGGGCTGCTACAGTTCATGCAGACGCGGCGCGAGCGCGTCGCGGTGCCGACGACGATCCATTGCGACCATCTGATCCAGGCGCGCACCGATGCTGACGCCGACCTGCGCGCCTCGCTGGACGAAAGCCGCGAGGTGTACGACTTCCTGCGCACCGCGGCGGCGAAATATGGCTGCGGCTTCTGGCAGCCGGGCGCCGGCATCATTCACCAGGTCGTGCTGGAGAACTACGCGTTCCCCGGCGCGCTGATCATCGGCACCGATTCGCATACGCCGAATGCCGGCGGGCTAGGCGCCTGCGCGGTCGGTGTGGGCGGCGCCGACGCGGTCGAGGTGATCGCCGGCCTGCCATGGGGGCTGCTGTACCCGCGTCACATCGCGGTGCATCTCACCGGCGAGCTGAGCGGCTGGACCGCGCCGAAGGACGTCATCCTGTTCGTCGCGGGCGCGCTGACCGTCGCCGGCGCCACCAACGCGATCATCGAGTATATCGGTCCCGGCGCGCGCAGCATCAGCGCCACCGGCAAGGCAACGATCGCCAACATGGGTGCCGAACTCGGGGCAACGACCTCGGTGTTTCCGGCTGACGCGCGGATGCTGCGGTATCTGCGGGCAACGGGGCGGGCGGAGCTGGTGCCGCTGGTGGAGCGCTACCAGGCCATGCTCGCCCCCGACCCGGAGGTCGAGGCACATCCCCAGCGCTACTACGACCGCGTCGTCGAGCTGGACCTGTCGCGGCTGGAACCGCACGTGGTTGGGCCGCATAGCCCGGATCGGGCGCGGCCGATCTCGCGCCTGGCGGCCGAGGTCGCCGATCCCGTCAACGGCTTTGTCGATACGATTGCCACCGCGCTGATCGGTAGCTGCACCAACTCCTCCTACGAGGACATGAGCCGTGCCGCGGACATCGCCGCGCAGATCAAGTGGCACGGCCTGGCGACCGCCGTGCCGCTGCTGGTGACGCCAGGGTCCGAACAGATCCGCGCGACGATCGAGCGCGACGGCCAGATGCAGGCGCTGCAGGATGTCGGCGCGACGGTGCTGGCGAATGCCTGCGGCCCGTGCATCGGTCAGTGGCGCCGGGCGGGCGAGGCGTCGCGCGCACCCAACACCATCGTCACCTCGTACAATCGCAACTTCCCGCGACGCAATGACGGTCAGGCAACGACGATGAACTTTATCGCCAGTCCCGAGCTGGTGACCGCCTTCGCGGCCGCCGGACGGCTGTCGTTCAATCCGCTGACCGACACGCTGGTGGCGGCCGACGGTACAAGGTTCAAGCTGGAACCTCCGCAGCCCGCGCCGGAGGTTCCGGCGGATGGTTTCGATCGCGGACGCACCGCCTATATCGCGCCACCGGCGGACGGGCGGGATGTCACGCTGACGATCGATCCGCACAGCGAACGGCTGCAGCGTCTTGAGCCCTGGCCGGCGTGGGACGGCGCGGATTTCCTCGATATGCCGGTGCTGCTGAAGACCAGGGGCAAGACGACGACCGACCACATCTCACCCGCCGGACCCTGGCTGCGCTATCGCGGCCATCTGGACCGTTTCAGCGACAACATGTTCATGGGTGCGGTCAACGCGTTCCGCGGCACGGTGGGCACCGGCCGGAACGTGCTGAGCGGTGCCGACGCCCAGCCGTTCGCGGCTGTTGCACGCGACTACAAGGCGAGGGGCGTCAGGTGGGTGGTGATCGGTGATGCCAATTACGGCGAGGGCAGCTCGCGCGAGCACGCCGCGCTGTCGCCTCGGCTGCTGGGCGGTGTCGCGGTGATCGCCCGCGGTTTTGCGCGCATCCATGAGTCGAACCTGAAGAAGCAAGGCCTGCTGGCGCTGACGTTTGTCGACCCTGCCGATTACGACCGTATTCGCGAGGATGACCGCATCAGTCTGGTCGAGTTGGCCGACCTTGCGCCGGGGGTTCCGGTGGCTTGCCGCATCGCGCATGTCGACGGATCGGTGGATACGCTTTCGCTGTCGCATTCATTCAGCGCGGCGCAACTGGCGTGGTTCCGGGCCGGGGGCGCGCTCAATCTGGTGCGCGGGAGGTAGTGGGGCGATCGTGTCGGCCGCCTGGGCCCGGCCGCGGCGCTAGTCCGTGACGCACGGGCCGCCACCCCCCGTCATGCCGGCCCCCGGGTCGGCCCAACGGGCCGCCCGAGGACAGGCTCCGGCCGGCATCCACGACTTGCCTTCGTTGCAGCAAAGAAAAAGTCGTGGATACCAGCCTGCGCCGGCATGACGGAGGGCAGCACCGAAAAGTCGATCATTCGGTCGACCCGCTCTCAGTTGGATCGGGCAGCGTCGTCGGTGAACGGGCAGTTGGATTGGCCTGCACATCCTGCCCCGCCCGCCCGGCGTCAGGCTTAGCCGACGTGTGGCTTCTCGCAGTTGATCATCCAGGCGGTGCCGAACCGGTCCGCCAACATGGCGAAGCTCCGCGCCCAGAACGTTTCCTGTAGCGGCATGTGCACCGTCCCGCCTTGGGACAGCGCGTTGTAGACACGCTCGGCCTCGGCGGGGTCGTCGATGCTGAGCGAGACGAACACGCCCTGCGCCGGCTGATAGCGACCTTCCGGAGCGTCGGAGCCCATCAGGATCTGATCGCCCACCAGCAGGCGGGCGTGCAGGACAAAGTCGCTCGAGCCGGGCGGGCACTGGGCCTCCGCCGGCGCATTGGCTGGCGTCATCATCATCACGATCTCGCCATGCAGACACTGCGCGTAGAAGTTGAACGCGGCCTTGCAGGTGCCGTTGAACGTCAGATATGGGTTGATCTTCATCGTGTGCTCCTGGGTTGATGGTGCCGGTTACGCAACGGGCTAGGCGCGCTGGGATTCCCGTGCCACACCCGGAATCTGGTCCGGTGCAGCACCGAAATCCTCCGCTTCGAACAACTGGCGGATCTCGATCTCTATCTTGCCGTCGCCGTCGAGCGTCGGCCAACGCTTCGCCCAGGCGATCGCCTCGTGCAGCGATGGCACCTGGACGACGCAGTAGCCGGCGAGCAACGTATGCGGCGCTCCGAACGGGCCATGACTGACGCTGGGCGTGCCGTCCGCAAACGTCACGCGCGCGCCCTTGGCGCTGGTCTGCAACCCTTCGGCGGACAGCAGGATGTCGGCGTGCGCCATGTCCTCGATATATTGTCCCATCGCGGACAGTAGCGCCGCGCCGGGCAGGATACCCGCCTCGGTGGCGGTGTCGGCCCTGCGCAGGATCATGAAACGCATGGTCGGGTCCTTCTTCCGTTGGTTCCGCTCCAAGGACGCGCAGACCAGAGACCATCCGACAGGGCGGCCGAAAATTTCCCCCCCCGATCAGTCCGGTTCGCCAGTCCGGTTGCCAGTCCGGTTGGCGACCCGGCTGGTTGTCCTTCATCAGCCGATCGAGATGCCGGCGGATGTGCGCCGCCTCGGCCGGGGTGTGGGCCAGCGCGATCGCCCGACCGAAGGCCACGCGCGCGTCCGCCTCGCGGCCAAGCTGCATCAGCAGCGCCCCGCGCACGCCGAAGAAGTGGAAATACCCCGCCAGCGGATCCGCCAGCTTGTCGATCATGTCCAGCGCCGCGGCCGGACCGTGCAGCTTGGCCACCGCCACCGCGCGGTTCAGCGTCACCACCGGCGAGGGCTGCAGGCGCTCCAGCACGCCATAGATCTGATCGATCTCCGCCCAGTCGGTGTCCTCTGCCCGCAGCGCGTGGGCATGCACGCCGGCGATCGCCGCCTGCAACTGGTATGGCCCCGGGTGCCGGTGACGTAGCGCCTTTTGCACCAGCGCGTGCCCCTCGGCGATCATCTCGCGGTCCCACTTGCCGCGGTCCTGCTCCTCCAGCAGCACGATTGCGCCATCTTCGTCCAGCCGCGCCGGCGTGCGGGCGTGCTGCAACAGCATGAGAGCCGTCAGCCCCATGATCTCGGGCTCCGCGGGAAACATCCGCAGCAGCAGGCGCGCCAGGCGGATCGCTTCGTCGCACAGCGCGGCGCGGATGTGCGCGGTGCCGCCGCTGGCCGAATAGCCTTCGTTGAACAGCAGGTAGATCATTGCAGCAACGATACCGACCCGTTCGTTGCGTTCGATCGGACCCGGCGTCTCGAACGGAAGCCGCGCCTCGGCGATCCGGCGTTTGGCGCGGGTGATGCGTTGCTCCATCGCGCTGTCGCCCACCAGGAAGGCGCGAGCGATCTCCTTCACCGACAGGCCGGACACGACGCGCAACGCCAGCGCGATTTGCTGCGTGGCCGGCAGCTCGGGATGACAGCAGGTGAACAGCAGGCGCAGCACGTCGTCGCGATAATGCGAACCGTCGAGGCGATCGGCGAGCGCCTGCTCGGCGTCGTCGTGCTCGTCGGGATCGGCGATCACGTCGTCCGCCGGCAGCGGTTCGGTCCGGCCGCGCCGGCGCACCTCGTCGATGGTGGCGTTCCGCCCGACCATGATCAGCCAGGCGGCGGCATCGCGCGGCGGACCGTTGATCGGCCAGTGTTTCAGCGCGCGCAGGCTGGCCTCCTGGAACGCCTCTTCGGCCTGGTCGAGGTCGCGGAACGACCGCAGCAGCGCGCCGACCACCTGTGGGCGCGCGGCTTGCAGCAGCGAACCGATCCAGGCGGCGCCGGTCACGTTGGCAGGGTGCCGGGCAGGAACATGCGCAGCGGGCGGATCTCGAGCTTCGCCGTCTCGCCGCGGCCGATCTCGCGGACGGTTTCGATCGCTTCATCGAGCGAGGCGAAGTCCATGACGTAGAAGCCGAGGAGCTGTTCCTTGGTCTCGGCGAACGGGCCATCGAGCACGACCGGCTCGCTGCCCATGCGGAGAGTAACCGCGGCGGTGGTGGGCATCAGCCGGGCGGCGGGGCCGTGCCGACCCGCGGCGGCGAGCTTGTCGGTGACCAGCGCGCGCTTGGCGAGGACGGCGTCTTCCTCTGCCTTGGACCAGGCACTGACCACGTTTTCATCATGATAGCACAGGATGGCGTAGAGCATGGGAGCCTCCGTCCGGATCGTGGGCCCTGGGTCTTGGTCCAAGGACGGCTGAGTATGCCCGATCCCGACAGGGGGCTGAAAATATCGCGACAAGGCGGGAAAATCGCGACAAGGGGGGCGCGAATGGTGTTCGCCGACCGCGAGATTGGCAGCGCGCTGAAGGCGGGAGAATTCCGACCGGGCTGCTTCGACGGGCTGCCCGGTGGGCGGGGACCGAGGCGCATCCGCAACGTGCGCCGACTGGGGGGTACGCCATGGAACGGGCAGGATAGCACGGTTCGTGATACGGACCGGGAACGCGGCGGCCTCACTCGGGAGGGATCAAGGGCCGCGGTTGTTAGAAAGCAGCCTGTCCGCTTACGGCGCGGTTCGTGCGAAAGACAGGCGGTCTTCAGCCCAGTGTCTTGGTCATATACAGCTGCTCAAAGCCTTTCTGGCTGACCCGTCCGGTTGGATGATTGATCGAGGACCTGCAACCCCATCCGCATCGATGTAGGCTTCGCGCCGAAGCTGGCGTGAGTAGCTGCCAGCCCTCACCAGAGCATGCGGCTCAGATCCAAGGGCGGCAGGACGAAATCGGGCGGGATCGGCAACATGCCGCGGTCCCACTCAATCCAGAGCGCCCGAAGTTCGTCGAGCAGCGCGGGCTGCTTCTTTGCGAGGTTGCCGCGCTCCCGCGGGTCCCAGGCGAGGTCGAACAGGAACTCCTGCTCGCCGACTTTCAAATACTTCCAGTCTCCCCGACGCACGGCGCGCTGCTGCCGGTTCGCCAGGCGCCAGAACAGGGCACGCGGCACTGCCGGGTGGTCCCCTGCGAGGAGTGGCAGCAGGTCCAGCCCATCGAGAGGTTGGCCGGGGTCGGGAGCGACGCCGGCGGCGGCCAGACACGTGGCGGTCAAGTCCATGCTGATGGTTACCTGCGGCGAGACCACGCCGTTCTGGACGCGCCCCGGCCACCAGACAACCTGCGGCACACGGAGCCCGCCCTCGAGAAGGTCCCACTTCCTACCCACGAACGGCCACATCTTGGAGTAACGCTCGCCGCCGTTGTCACTTGTGAAGACGACGAGGGTGTCGCGCCCGCTCCGCCGAACCGCGTCCATTACGCGCCCAATGCCCGCATCCAAAACACCCATCATCTCGCCATAGATGCGCGTAGAGCCGCCCTCGGTCCACTCGGCCTTATCGACCTCGCGCTCGCGCGCGGCAGCCTCTACCGAGGGCGCCGACCACGGCCAGTGAGGGGCGGTGTAGTGCAAGCTCATGAACCAGGGCGGGTCGCTAGCGCCGGTCCGCTCGACATAGGCGGTCGCACGGTCGCTCAGAAGGTCGGTGACATACCCGACCTCATCCGTCGTCGTCTCGCCCTCGTAGAGGTCGAGTTCACCGTCGTCGCCGCTGTGCGTGTAGTAGCCCGTGAAGGCACCCATGATGCCGAAGAACTCGTCGTAACCACTCCGCAGCGGGCCGAAGCGCGGCAGGTAACCGAGGTGCCATTTGCCGATAAGCGCCGTCCGGTAACCGGCGCGGCGCAGCTGTTCGGGCAGGGTCGGATAATCCGGCGGCACACCCATCCCATCCTGCGACCGCTGCTCCGGCAGAAGCGGCTCCACCAAGCCAAGCGGAAGACGGTATTGGTAGCGACCAGTAATGATGGCAACGCGCGTATTGGTGCAGAGCGGCGCGTTGGCGTAGGCCTGCGTGAACCGAACACCCTCCGACGCAAGGCGATCCAGGGCCGGAGTGGTGTAATCGGTCTGACCACAGCAGGAAAGGTCGGCGTAGCCGCAATCGTCAACAACAATAAATAGGATGTTCGGGCGCGAGGCGGTCGTCATCGCAACGGGACGCACTGTGCCAGCGGGTGCAGTCATGGGCGGTCCTCATGGCAAATTACTCGATCGAAGCAACCCTGCGTTCCGCAGGTGGTTTCGGTAAACCCGCCCTTCCTGCATGCGCCCATGTTCTCGTGCGTCCTTTCGGTTGTGAAAAGCGCTTCGCCATCAAAAAATGCGCGTCTGCCCTGTTGACTGCAAGTCAGTGGAGTTCGCGCAACTCGGAAGGAGTAGAACCTTGGTTTCGCTTTAGTATTCAGCCCGATCTCTGACGTGAGCTCGTAAGGCGCCGTCCCAATTGAACTATCCCTGCCCGATGTCTTCCAACCCGTCGTTCCGGCTGAGACCGCAGTCGTCGCAAATGAACTAAACTTAGAGTGGGACAGACGGCCATGTTCCCGGTCCGTGCCAGGAACCGTGCTATCCTGCCCGTTCTATGGCGTACCCCCGACCGCGCGGCCGAACGCGGCGATCCTGGAGATGAAGGATCTCGGGGGCCGCGGAGTTCGTGCGGGTAGGCGATGGTCTGGAATCGAATGGACGCGCGTGGCTGGATGCGATAAGGTCTAGACAGACTAGACGGGAAGGTGCCTATGCCGGACTGGCAACTCCAAGACGCCAAGAATCGCTTCAGCGAAGTGGTGAAGCGTGCTCGCGAAGAGGGGCCGCAGACCGTGACTCTCCGCGGCAAGCCGGCAGTGGTTGTCCTGTCGGCGGACGCCTATGACCGATTGGCGCGTCCACGCAGATCCTTCACCGACTTCCTTTTGTCAGAGCCGGCCTGGCCCGATGCCGTGGTTGAAGTCGATCAATGACCGTCCGCGCGACACCGGCCGCCCCATCGATCTATGACGTCGATCTTTGATGTAGACGTCGATCTCAGATGTATCTGATCGATACCTGCGTGCTGTCCGAGGCGCGGCGACGCTCCAAGCAGGCGGTGACATGGTTGAGCGCCGTCGATCCGGCCCTGGTCTTCGTCAGCATCATGACAGTGGGCGAGATCATGCAAGGCGTGGCGCTGCGGCAGCGCGCCGATCCGGTCGGTGCGTTGCCTCTGACCCAGTGGTTGGAGGAACTGCGCACGCTCTATGCGGACCGCATTCTGCCGATCGGTGACGCGGTTGCGATGACCTGGGGCCGGCTGATGGCGCGGCGCACGCTGCCGGTGGTCGATGGGCTGATCGCGGCGACCGCGCTGGTGCATGGGAAGGTGTTGGTGACGCGGAACGTCGCCCACTTTGATGCTACGGGCGTGGAAGTCGTCAATCCCTGGGGCTGATGTCGCGCGCGGGCGGCCCGCACCGCGGGCCGCCCGCAAGCCGCGGCTTCAGCCCGGTAGCAGAACGTGGTCCACCACGTGGATCACGCCGTTGGACTGGTTGACGTCGGAAATGGTGATGTCGGCGACCTCGCCCTTGGCGTCCTTCACCTGGATGTTGGACGAACCGTTCATCATGAACCACAGCTTGCCGCCCTCGACGGTGGTGAGCGTCGCGGTGCCGCCGCCGGCAAGGATCATGGCGCGCAGCTTGGTCGTGTCGTAGTCGCCGGCGACGACGTGGTAGGTGAGCACCTTCGTCAGCATCGCCTTGTTTTCGGGCTTCAGCAGCGTCGGCACGGTGTCGGCGGGCAGGGCGCCGAACGCCTCGTTGGTCGGGGCGAAGACGGTGAACGGGCCTTTGCCGTTCAGCGTGTCGACCAGGCCGGCGGCCTTCACCGCGGCAACCAGCGTGGTGTGGTCGGCGGAGTTCACCGCATTGGCGACGATCGTCTTCGACGGAAGCATCGACTGGCCGCCGACGCTGACCGTGTTGTCCGGCATTGCGGCGTCCGATGGCGAGGCGATGGCGAAAGGCATCGACGCCGCCAGGATGGCGGCGAACAGGCTGTTGCGCTGCATGATCAGGGTCCTTGTCTGGTGCGCGGCCATTGGCGGTCGCTGCTGGGTATAGAGTTGAGCGGGGTGATCGGATGCAGGTTGGGGGCAGGATTTTTTGAAGCGTCGTGGATCAGCCCCGATGCCGAGCCAGGTGACCCTCGGACAAGATACGTGCGGACAAGATGCCGGCGGACAACCTCCGGGGTGCCGGGCCTTTGGCTTGCATCTTGCCGCGCCAGAGGTTACATGTAACGCCTCGCGGAGGTTGACATGGGCGCATCGCCCCGAACGAATTCGTCGCGTGACAAGGTGCGGGCGCATCGCGAGCGGCTGCGGCGTCAGGGGTTGCGGCCGATCCAGATCTGGGTGCCCGACACACGATCCCCGGCGTTTGCGAAGGAGGCGCACCGCCAGTCTTTGGCGGTCGCCATGAGCGCGCAGGAAGAAGACGACCAGGCCTTCATCAACTCGATCTCGGATTGGACCGACGCTTGAGGCGTGGGGAGATCTGGACGGTTGCCGGGAACGGGGATTATGCGGGCAAACCGCGGCCGGTGGTCATCCTGCAGGATGATCGTTTTGACATGACCAAGTCTGTCACTGTCTGCGGCTTCACGACCAATACCACGGATGCGCCGCTGTTTCGGTTGCCCGTCGCACCGAGCGACAGCAATGGATTGCGGGCAGAATGCCGAGTGATGGTGGACAAGATCACGACCGTGCGGCGGCTGAGGTTCGGCACCCGGATCGGGCGATTGGCGGACGAGGACATGATGCGGCTGAACCGGGCGGTGGTGGTTTTCCTGGGGATCGCAGGGCCCACCACAACCGAGTTGGGCTCTGCATGATTTTCGCCCTCCTGTTCTAACACGCCAACGACCCGGGCTAGCCTCAATCCAGGCGTCCGACGCCGGTCATCCCCGCAGCGCGATGTTGAAGTTGTTCACCGCCGCCCCCTCCCTCGCGTTAAACCCCTTCTTTATCAAAGTTCCACATTGAGGCGTCGGTCATATCGTCCAACAGCGAATAAATAATAGCCATCTGCTCCCTGTTGAAACAGCGCGCCAGAAAGCTCGCATTGCGTGGCTGGTATGCCCTCTGATCAGCCGCCGGAGCACCTCACCGAATTTGTCTTCCAAGTCCAGAGGCTCCATGGCTCCAGCGCGCAGAGCGGCTGTGGATGATTCGCAATCAGCGCCGGGTGAAACGAGACGAATGAGGCAGTGGCGGCACACAGGAAGTGCGTTGCAGCGCGGTAAGAGTTTTGTCCTGCACTGCGATTGACCTCAAACCTGACTATTTCTACACACCGCAACGCCATGCAATTCGTGTCTAAGCACCTGGACGTTTTTTTTCGGCGCCCATTGACCTGCAGGGGCCAGTGGGACGTGCACCGGCTGCTTGGTTGGCCACTGTAGTCAGGCTGGATTCGCGATGCATGCCGCTGATCGAGAGAGCGCCTCGTTTAGGTCATGAGCGTTTATCGCGCGACGCGCTTCGGCGCTTTTGCCTGGCAACGGAAGTTACCTCATTGGAATGCTTTGTTGCCTGTATGGCCTGGGGGGGAATGCGGCATGATCACGGCGCACAGGCACTCCTGGCTCGGCAGCAATGGCTAGGCTTGATCTGTGAAGTCCGTACGTCGGGTTTGTCGCGAGCAGAATTGTTCGGCAAATTCTTGCAACTTCGGCCGGATCGATTGCCGTACATTGGGATAGCCTATTTCACAAAGCTGCTGCATTTTCTGCGCCGCGGACCTGACGCCTATATTTTGGACCAGTGGACCGCAAAGTCCGTGAACTTGTTGACTGGGAGAGAAGTTGTTCACCTGACGGGCAGTTGGGTGGATGACAGCAATGCGGCTCACGGCTACGAAGAATTTTGCACCGTGATAGAGTGCTTATCCCAGCGAATGCGGCAGCATTACAAACGGCCATTTGAGGGCCGCGAAGCAGAGGTGGCACTCATGTCACGTGGAGGACGCAATCCCGACACATGGCGCAAGTACCTGAAGGCGAATTGGCGCCCGGCTCGGCAGTGAGTTGTCTCGGTTTGCGGTGCTTCCGAAGGATGGGTTTCACGATTGACATCCGGCCAACCGCCTTCTACGTCCGCGCCCTTCCCAGGACCCCCGCCCCATGCCCCGCCGCAAGCCCCGCGGCCGTCCGCTCGACGGCTGGCTGATCATCGACAAGCCGCCGGGCCTGACCAGCACCGACGTGGTCAACCGCGTCCGCCGCGCCTTCGACGCCCAAAAAGCCGGGCATGGCGGCACGCTCGATCCGCTCGCCACCGGAGTGCTGCCGATCGCCTTCGGCGCCGCCACCAAGACTGTCCCCTACGTGATGGACGGCACCAAGCTGTACCGCTTCACCCTTCGCTTCGGTGAGGCGCGGGACACCGATGACGCCGACGGCCAGGTCACCGGTACCACCGACGCCCGACCGACCGACGAGCAGATCCTCGCCGCCCTGCCCGCCTTCCGCGGCGGGATCATGCAAGTCCCTCCCGCGTTCTCGGCCGTGAAGATCGCCGGCGAACGGGCCTACGACATGGCGCGGGAAGGCCGGCCGGCAGTGCTGGAACCCCGCCCCGCCCGCGTGGACCGCTTCGACCTGGTCGCCCGCCCCGACCCCGACCACGCGGTGTTCGAGGTCGCCTCCGGCAAGGGCGTCTACATGCGCAGCCTGGCGCGCGACCTGGCGCGGGCCTGCGGCGGCCTGGGCCACGTCGCGGCCCTGCGCCGGCTGCGGGTCGGCCCGTTCACCGAGGCCCAGGCAATCCCGCTGGACAAACTGCTGGACAAATCCCCTGGCGCGGACGATACCCCGCCGGCTTCCCCGGACCTGTTGCTTCCGGTCGCGACCGCGCTGGCCGACATCCCGGCGCTGGCCCTGACCGAGGCGGAGGTAGGCGGCTTGCGGCACGGCCAGGCGATCAGCCTGGTCTCGCTGATGGGCCGCATTCCAGCGGCGGCCGATCCGAATGGCGGATTGGCCCGCGCGATGGCGGGAAGCCGCGTGATCGGGCTGTGTCGGCTGGAAGATGGCTGGCTCAAGCCCGACCGGTTGCTGTAGGGCGCGATCACATCAGGCGGAAACGCCGGAACGCGTGAATCACGCCCTGGAACCAACAGCTTCCGGACGCGCGCCACATCCAACTCGGGAGTACATTCGATGTCGATCACCGCGGAGCGCCGTACGGCGCTGATTGGCGAGTACGCAACCTCCACCGGCGACACCGGCAGCCCGGAGGTGCAGGTCGCCTTGCTGTCCGAGCGTATCGGCAGCCTGACCGAACACCTGAAGATCCACGCCAAGGATTTCCATTCCCGCCGTGGCCTGCTGATGCTGGTCGGACGCCGCCGCCGGCTGCTGGACTACCTGAAGGCGAAGAACGCCACCCGCTACGAGACGCTGATCGGCCGGCTGAACTTGCGCCGTTGAAGCGAAACCACCAGTTATCGCAAGTCTGAAGACCGAAAACTGGAGACTGACGACTGCTTTCCCGCGCCATGGGGGCGCGGGACAACACGGGGCCCGAAAGCGCCCCACACGCCGCGACACGCGGCGGACCGACAGACCGCCGATCCGCGATTTCCCAAAAGGGCACAAGCGACGGCGTTTCCGGCCACATGGCAAGCGGCTGCGGCGGCAAAAAATTCCACGCAGTCCGCGCCATCCATGCGACCCGAGACGCCGTATCCCGCCCACAGGCGAACGGATCGCACGGCCCGAAAATCCGCCGAATGCCGCGCATCCGGAAGGACTGAGACTGAATGTTCAATTATTTTCGCAAAGAGATCGACTGGGGCGGCCGCAAGCTGGTCCTGGAGACCGGCAAGATGGCCCGCCAGGCCGACGGCGCCGTGTTGGCACGCTACGGCGACACCATCGTGCTGTGCACCGCGGTTGGCGTGCGCACCACCAGATCGGGGCAGGATTTTTTCCCGCTGACGGTGAACTACCAGGAAAAGGCGTTCGCCGCAGGGAAAATCCCCGGCGGGTTCTTCAAGCGCGAAGGCCGCCCGAGCGAGAAGGAGGTGCTGGTCTCCCGCCTGATCGACCGGCCGATCCGCCCGCTGTTCCCGGACGGCTTCCGCAACGAGGTGCAGATCGTCGCCACGGTACTGAGCCACGACCTGGAGAACGATCCGGACATCGTTGCGCTGATCGGCTGCTCAGCGGCTCTGACGCTGTCCGGCATCCCGTTCTTCGGCCCGATCGCCGCCGCCCGCGTTGGCTACATCGACGGCCAGTATGTGCTGAACCCGACCGCCGAGCAGATGGCGACGACGAAGCTCGAACTGGTGGTCGCCGGCACGTCCGAGGGCGTGCTGATGGTGGAATCCGAGGCGCATGAGCTGTCCGAGGAGGTCATGCTCGGCGCCGTCACCTTCGGCCACACCCATTTCCAGCCGGTGGTCCAGGCGATCATCGAACTGGCCGAGCGAGCCGCCAAGGAACCCTGGCCGCTGCCGGAACCGAGCGAGGCCGAAGCCACGCTGGCCACCCGCATCGACGCGCTGGCCCGTGTCACGATCGCCGAGGCCTATCAGGAGAAGGTGAAGCAGGCCCGCTACGAGAAGGTGGGCGCGGCGAAGAAGGCCGTGGCCGAAGTACTGGCGGCCGAGGGGCTCGACGTCGAGAAGGCCAAGGCCAAGCTCAAGGACCTGGAAGCCGACATCGTCCGCAACGCGATCCTGGATACCGGCCTGCGCATCGATGGCCGCGACACCAAGACGGTCCGGCCGATCGTCGCCGAGGTCGGCGTGCTGCCGCGCGCGCACGGCTCGGCGCTGTTCACCCGCGGCGAGACCCAGGCGCTGTGTGTCGCCACGCTCGGCACCGGGCAGGACGAGCAGATCATCGACGCGCTGGAAGGCGAGTACCGCTCGCACTTCATGCTGCACTACAATTTCCCCCCCTACTCGGTGGGTGAAGCGGGCCGCATGGGCACGCCGGGCCGGCGCGAAATCGGCCACGGCAAGCTGGCCTGGCGCTCCATCCGGCCGGTGCTGCCGGAGAAGGAGAAATTCCCCTACACGCTGCGCGTGGTCAGCGAGATCACCGAGAGCAATGGGTCTTCCTCGATGGCGACGGTGTGCGGGTCGTCGCTGGCGCTGATGGACGCCGGCGTGCCGCTGGCGCGCCCGGTGGCCGGGATCGCCATGGGGCTGATCAAGGAGGATCGCGGCTTCGCCGTGCTGTCCGACATCCTGGGCGACGAGGACCACCTCGGCGACATGGACTTCAAGGTGGCCGGCACCGAGCGCGGCGTCACTGCCTTGCAGATGGACATCAAGATCACCTCGGTCACGGCGGAGATCATGCAGGTCGCGCTGGCGCAGGCGCGCGAGGGGCGGCTGCATATCCTGGATGAGATGTCGAAGGCGATCACCGGCGCCCGCGACGATGTCGCCGCCACCGCGCCGCGCATCACCATCATCAACGTGCCGAAGGAGAAGATCCGCGAGGTGATCGGCACCGGCGGCAAGGTGATCCGCGAGATCGTCGAGCAGACCAAGTGCAAGATCGACATCGACGACGACGGCACGATCAAGATCGCCGCCACCGACATCGCACAGGCGCAACAGGCGATCGACTGGATCCGCGGCATCGTGGCGGAGCCGGAGATCGGCGTGGTCTACAACGGCAAGGTGGTGAAGACGGCGGATTTCGGCGCCTTCGTCAACTTCCTGGGGTCGAAGGACGGGCTGGTGCATATCAGCGAGTTGCAGCAGGGCCGGGTCGGTCGCACCACCGACGTGGTCAATGTCGGCGATGCGGTGAAGGTGAAGGTCATCGGCTTCGACGAACGCGGCAAGGTCAAGCTGTCGATGCGGGTGGTGGATCAGGCGACCGGCGAGGACATTTCGGAAAAGGTAGGGCCGAAGCCGGGGCGTGGTGATCGCGAGCGCGAGCATGGCGATCGTGGGCGGCGCGACCAGCCGGAGCAGGCGGCGGACTGATCCGAGTCTCGCTTTTTCGAGCGTGCCTTGCCATAATCCGGCCACGAGCGCATCCGGCGGTTGCTGGATGGCGCCCGGGTGGGTGTGGCGACCAAGAGGGGGAAGTGTGCAGGGGCGACGCGGAATGCCGCTGCCCTTGCCCGCGCGGGCTCGTAAAGGAACGTGGCCATGAAAGCCATCAACGCAATCCGTATGGGCGGGATCGATGTGCTTCCGCTGATCGAAGGCGGCAAGGGCGTTTCGATCTCCAACGGCATCTCGTCCGGCAACTGGGCCGCGGCGGGCGGTGTCGGCACGTTCAGCGCGGTGAACGCCGACAGCTTCGACACGTTCGGCGACCGGATCAAGCAGGTCTATCATGGCCGCACCCGCACCGCGCGGCACGAGGAACTGGTGGCGTATGCGATCAACGGGGCGCTGGCGCAGGCGCGCCGGGCATACGAGTTGGCCAGCGGCAAGGGGCGCATCCACGCCAACATCCTGTGGGAGATGGGGGCTGCCGAGCGCATCATCACCGACGTGCTGGAGCAGGCGAAGGGCATCATCAGCGGCATCACCTGCGGCGCCGGCATGCCGTACCGCCTGTCCGACATCGCCACGCGCTTCAACGTCTACTACTACCCGATCATCTCCTCGGCGCGCGCCTTCAACGCGTTGTGGAAGCGGGCCTACAGCAAGGCGGCCGAGTTGCTGGGTGGTGTGGTGTATGAGGACCCGTGGCTCGCCGGCGGGCACAACGGATTGTCGAACAGCGAGGACCCCGCCAGGCCGGAAGATCCCTATCCGCGTGTGCTGGCGCTGCGTCAGGTGATGCGCGGGTTCGGGCTGGGCGAGACGCCGATCATCATGGCTGGCGGGGTCTGGTGGCTGGAGGAATGGCAGGACTGGATCGACAACAAGGAGCTTGGGCCGATCGCCTTCCAGTTCGGCACCAGGCCGCTGCTGACCAAGGAAAGCCCGATCGGCGACGCCTGGAAGAAGAAGCTGCTGACCTTGAAGGAGGGCGATGTCTTCCTCAACCATTTCAGTCCGACCGGGTTCTACTCTTCGGCGGTGAACAACGGGTTCATCCAGGAGTTGCGTGAACGGAACGAGCGTCAGGTGGCTTTCACCCAGGAGGCGGTGGGCGAACATGCCGCCGAGTATGGCGTGGGACCGCGCAAGCGCATCGTCTACCTGACCCCAGCCGACCTCGAGCGCGTGCGCGGGTGGGAACAGCACGGGTTTACCGAGGCGCTGCGCACGCCGGACTCGACGCTGATTTTCGTCACACCCGAGCAGGCGAGGGAGATCATCGCCGACCAGATCGCCTGCATGGGTTGCCTCAGCCAGTGCCGCTTCTCGAACTGGAGCCAGCACGAGGCGGAGCACAGCACCGGCAAAAAGGCGGACCCGCGCAGCTTCTGCATCCAGAAGACGCTGCAATCGATCGCGCATGAGAGCGACGAGCCGGAGGCGGTGGAGCGCAACCTGATGTTCAGCGGCCACAATGCGTACCGGTTCGCTGCCGATCCGTTCTATTCGAACGGATTCATTCCGACGGTGAAGCAGCTTTTCGATCGGATCATGACCGGGCGTTAGCCCGGCCGAACGCCAGACTGACCGGACGCCAGACCGGCCGGATCACGGCTGGTGCGATGAACTTCACGACTGTCAGTGGCGAGGATATACGCGCTGCTCACACCAGCGGCCCTAAACATCGACGCACGGGCCGCTACCCTCCGTCATGCCGGCGAATGCCCATAGGCGCTAAAATATCCGTTGCATCTTCTGGTACTCGCGCTTTTTCCTGGGCGGTTCGTGCAAATGTCGTCGGAGCAGCGGCCTGGCGGCGAGCAGACTGTCGAAGCCGGGCTGTGGGATGATGGCCTGGAGCAGGGACTGGACCAGCTGGCGCAGCAGACGCCACAGCCCGGGGCGGGTCAGGCGGCGTAGGCCCAGTGGGGAGAGTCCTCCAGCGCGTCGACCGACGGCTCGAGCAACAACAGCATCAGCAAATGGGCCAGGATATAGGGTCTGGCAGAGCGCTCGTCGGTGCCGGGCGGACCATGCAGCCCGATCACGCTCTTCAGTCGTTTGAAGCCAAGTTCCACGCGCCATCGCAGACGATACAGGCCAAGCACGTCGGCGGCGGAGAATTCTGCCGCCGTCAGCGAGGTCACCAGAATGAACCAGTCGGCTGCGGCAAGCGTCTGCTGTGAGATCTGGTAGCCGTCCTTTTGAGCCTGACGTCGGGCCTTGCGCCGGCTCTCCGCGGCGGCGGCGTCGGACTTGCGGATGGCGATCAGGCGCAGCTCCAGTGCGGGACCATGCTTGCGAGCGATCCATACGGGTTGATCGATCCGCCCATCCACGGCGTTGCGCAAGGCATCCAGCAGGTCGAATGCCTCGCCGTTCTGGCGTTGCCAGCGGACATTCTTCCAACCGGCCCGCACGACGATATCGCCGCCATCCCGCAATACGCTGGCAATGCGGTCCGGCTGCAGATGCACGCGGTCGGCAAGGCGGATCTCACCCCGCACCACTGGAATTCGATCCAACTGCTCGCTCTCATGCTCATCGGTCAGCACGAACTGGCCGAACCGCTCGCTGGGAAGATCGAACGCGCTATGGATCCGCCACAGCCCGTTGCCGCGCTTCGCTGCACGGTCCGCCTTCGGCACCGAGGTGGCGTCGAGGATGCGGATCAGACGCCCGTGGCTCTGCGTCGGCGCCTTCATGGCGAGCAGATGGCCGACCAGCAGGGCCAGCCAATCGCCGCACCGCCGCAGCCGATAGAGCAGAGCGACGTTGGAGATATCGACCAAACCGATGGCGGTGGCCCAGGCCGTGGTCGAGCGCAGCCCCCATTCGCCCAGGCAGTAGGCGAGCACCAGCCGCAGCAGAACTATCGGCGTGCGGACCTTGCGCCCCCAGGCGAACGCCTGGGTGTCGCGGGCACTGCTCGCCAGCGCCTCGGCTCCGCCGAGCCGCTCGATGGTGCGGGTCCAGTCGTCGTTCAGCAGCGAATCGGGTGTCATCCGATGTTTGAATCTGAGAGGATTCCCGGACGCAAGGGGAAATTTTTAGCGCCTATGGGCGAATGCCGGTATCCACGACTTTCTTTGCTGCAACGTAGGCAGGCCGTGGATACCGGCCCGCCGGCCTTCGCCAAGGGCAGGCTCCGCCTGTCCTCGGGCGGCCCGTTGGGCCGACCCCGGGGGCCGGCATGACGGGGGGCAGCACCGAAGAGCCGATCATTCGGGCGCCTGGTATACCACTCGCTTGGGCGAATCCGCACCGTCGATAACTATTTGCAATAAAGAATCACCACAGAGGCACGGAGACACGGAGAAGAATATCAAGTTGATCACTTGGCTTTTCTGCTCTGTGCCTCTGTGTCTCTGTGGTGATCCTTGCTTGCGGACATGCAGCAGGGCACAGATTCCGGCAAGCATTGAGTATATCAGATGCCAACGGGAGCAACGTTCACGATGTTCCTGCTGGTGAGCGTCGCTCCGGGGCGGCGTCCCTATGCAACGCCCATCCGCCCCGGCGATCGCACTGATTTACTTTGTCTCAGCGGCGGGCTTCATCATCTGCCTGGTGGTCCCCAACAGCTAGATGACGACTGCACCCCCCCGCGCGGTTTTGCGCCGATGCGCGACGCCGTGCTTCACTCCAGCGGCAATGGCAACACCGCGCCACGACAATCGATGGCGGCGCATAACGAACCGACGGGAGAACTCCATGCTGGCGTGGTTTTCCGACCTGACGACGCGAGAGCGGCGAACCATGACCGCCTGCTTCGGTGGCTGGTCGCTCGACGCGCTCGATGTGCAGGTCTTCAGTTTCGTCATCCCGTCTTTGCTGGCGCTGTGGAAGATCACCGCCGGGCAGGCCGGTGAACTCGCCACTGTCACCCTGCTGGTCTCGGCTTTCGGCGGCTGGCTCGCCGGCGCGGCGTGCGACCGGTTTGGCCGCGTCCGCGTGCTGCAGGTCACCATCGTCTGGTACGCGGTGTTCACCTTCCTCTGCGGCTTCGCGCAGAACTTCGAGCAACTCTTCATCTTCCGCGCCCTGCAGGGACTGGGCTTCGGCGGGGAATGGGCGGCCGGCGCGGTACTGATGGGCGAGGTGATCCGCGACAAGTACCGCGGCCGCGCGGTCGGCATCGTGCAGACCGGCTGGTCGATCGGCTGGGGTGCGGCCGCGCTGCTCTACACCATCCTGATCGCCACGCTGCCCGAGGCACTGGCCTGGCGCGCGCTGTTCTGGATTGGCATTCTGCCCGCCGGCCTGGTGTTCTGGATCCGCCGCTTCGTCGAGGAGCCGGTGTTGAACCAGCGCCACGCCGCGCCCGCCGGCATCCTGCACATCTTCTCCGCGCTGAAGCCGCCGTATCTGTCGACCACCTGGCGCGTCGCCCTGATGGTCGCCGGCGCACAGGGTGGCAGCTACGCGCTGACGATCTGGCTGCCGACCTACCTGAAGACGGTGCGGCACATCTCCTCGGTCGGCACCGGCAGCTATCTGATGGTGCTGATACTCGGCGCGTTCTTCGGCTTCGTCTCGGGCGCCTACCTCGCCGATGGGATCGGTCGCAAACCCACGTTCATGATCTCCGCCATCGGCTCGGTCGCTCTTGACGATCGTCTATCTGTTCGCCCCGATCGGCAACGAGATGATCCTGCCGGTGGGCTTCCTGCTGGGATACGTCTCGCTGATCATGTTCTCGCCGATGGGCTCGTTCATGACCGAGCTGTATCCTACCGCGGTGCGCGGTGTCGGCCAGGGGTTCTGCTACAATGCGGGGCGCGGGATCGGCGCGCTGTTCCCGGCGGCGGTCGGCTTCCTGGCGGAGCGGTTCGGGTTGGGCCTGGCAATCGCGGTGTTCAGCCTGAGCGCCTATGGCTTGATGATCGTGGCGCTGCTGCTGCTGCCGGAAACGCGCGGCCGGTCGCTGGCCAGCCTGGAACAGCCCGCGACGGGGTGACGCCAGAGTCGCGAAACTGTGCGATCATGGTGCGTGGCACGGGCACTATTTTGCCATCTGTCGCGCGTTCTATCTGACCACCACGCAGAAGGAGGCAGCTCATGACCGACACGATTAACAAGCCCGACGACACCACCGCACAGATCGTACGCCTGCGTGAGCAGGTGGAAACGCTGATGAAGGACCGCGTTACGCCGGCGGTGGCCGACATGGCAGGCCGCGCGGAAAGCGTGGTGGACGGCGCCACCAACCTGATGCGCGACCAGGCGCAGACGATCGCCGGACATGTGCGCGACCAGCCGCTGATTGCGATCCTGCTGGCAGCCGGGGTCGGATATGTGCTGGGCCGAACGACGCGCTGACCGGTGCACGCGCTACGCGCCACGCAAATCGCGGTCGAGGCGGAAACGCTGCGGCTGCGACTGCGTGCGCGCCGCGCGGTGGTCCAGGCCGTACTGGGCGTCGTAGCGCTGGCGTTTCTGCTCGGGGCGCTGGCACTGGTGCATGTTGCCGGTATGGTACTGGTTGCGCCTGGATTTCGGATGGACGCGGCAGGCGACCGCTGGCCTGCTAGCCACGGCCGACCTTGTCGTCGCCGGCTGCCTGGCGATCGCGGCGGTGCGCGTCGGTCCCGGGCGTGTCGAGGCCGAAGCGCTGCTGCTGCGTCAGCAGGCATGGGGAACGCTCGCCGAGACCGCGGTATGGGCGATACTCGCCTTGCGCGTGCTGGGCATTTTGCGCCAGGTCGGCCTGCCGCGCCGGCGCTGAGTCGGGCGATCCGCTTCCGGCAGCGGGACTTGGCGTCCAGCGACCGTGCTCGATCCCTGGGAAATCGCCCCGCGACAGGATACCACCCCACCGCTTCGTGCTCGACCATCGGGAAATGGCGGCAGTCGGCGTGGTGCATCAGGCGGAGCGCTTTGAAGGCGGTGCGGCGGACGGCATTTATTCGGCCTGCGCCTCATTACCGCGCTTGGGACATCGGACGGGCACGCGGAGGCCGGCCGCCGTTGATTGACATTGATTGACATTGATTGACATTGAATCAACTGGTCTCACGCCGCCGCGCCCGGCCGTCTTCGCCCGGCGCGGACGACGTGAACGTAGAGTGGCCGGCATGCCCATCGTCACGCGCTTCGCGCCCAGTCCGACTGGACACCTGCATCTCGGTCACGTCCATTCCGCCCTGATCGCCTGGCGGCGCGCGCGGCAGGCGGGGGGCCGGTTCCTGCTGCGGATCGAGGACATCGATCCGGCGCGTTGCCGGCCGGAATTCGCCCGGACGATCGTGGATGACCTGGCGTGGCTGGGCCTCGACTGGGACGGGCAAGTGCGGGTTCAGTCGGCGCATTTGCCCGAGTATCGCGCGGTGCTGGATACGCTATTGGCGCGCGGCCTGCTGTATCCGTGCTTCTGCACCCGTGCCGACATCCAGCGCGAGATCGCGGCGTCCGCCACGGCACCGCATGCTCCCGACGGCAGCGTGGTGTATCCTGGGACATGTCGGATGCTGTCGACTGCCGAGCGGACGCGGCGCATCGACGCGGGCGACGGTCATGCACTTCGGCTTGACGTGGTGCGTGCGTTGGCCGGCGTAGCGGGGACGCTGACGTTCGAGGACGAAGCCGAGGGCACCGTCACCTGCGCGCCTGATCGGTTCGGCGACGTCGTGCTGGCCCGCAAGGACGCGCCCGCGAGCTATCATTTGTGCGTCACACACGACGATGCCGTGCAGGGAGTGACGTTGGTCACGCGCGGCGAGGACCTGAAGCCGGCGACCGACCTGCACCGCCTGCTGCAGGCGCTGATGGGTTGGCCCGCGCCGCGGTATGCGCATCATCGGCTGGTGACCGACGCACAGGGTCGACGTCTGGCCAAACGCGATCAGGCAATGACGTTGCGCGCGCTGCGGGAACGTGGCGTTTCGCCGCAGGAGGTGCGGCGGCTCGCGGAATGATGACATTCCGTCATCGACCCAGCCAATCGTTGGCCTGGAGCGACGGATAGCATGGGTCACGCCGACCGGGCGGCGTAGTTCCATATCTCATGATGTGCCGGGGTATGCCGCGTCGATGCCGGAGCGCTTCTCGCAAGACTTGCACCGAGTTGCGTAAATGGTTCGTGGCGGCCCATCTCAAAGGCTGGCACCCAAGGTCTGGCAATGGCGCAGGAACGCGGTTGCCTGCTCAGTCGCGGCAAGGCATAAGAACGCCAGCATCGGGAAACCATCGCAACCGCCTGGCGGGCGATGCAAGCAGCGCAGGACGAAGAATGATGCCTGTCTGCATTCGGTGGATCAGGGCAGTGCCGGGCAGGACGTGGTTCTGGATCACCTTTGCCGGCCTCCTGGCCGTCCAGTGCGTGCCTTTTCTGCTGACGGCGAAGCCGCCGTTACAGGATTATCCCAACCACCTCGCACGCGTGTTCATTCTGACGCATTGGGCGCATGATCCATTTCTTAAGACGTATTACACCCCTGACTGGCAGTTCCTGCCAAATCTTGCGTTCGACATCTTAGGGTCGGCGTTGAGTCTTTTCCTGCCCATTTTTATGGCCGGACAAGTCTCGCTGATCATCGCGGTGCTTCTACTGGCGTTCGGCGTGACTTGGATCAGTTCCGCGCTTTACTCCACGCCCCGCTCGTTCTGTTTGCTCGGGTTCATTTTTCTGTTCTCCAAGCCCTTTTCATGGGGCTTCATCAATCTCATTCTCGGATTTGGCTTGGCCCTGTTCGGGATTGGCGGCTGGCTGCGGCTGCGTGAGCGCCCATGGCCAATTGTGCTTTGCTGGTCCGTGCCATTCGCGCTCGCCCTGTTTTTCGCGCATCTGTTTGCCTTTGGCGCCTACGGCCTGACCCTGGCGTGTGTCGAACTTGATGCCGGGCTGCGAGCCGCCCGCCCTTTAAGGGCAATTGGCAGGTCCCTCGGCCTTGGCGCGGCGCAGCTGTTGGCCCCCGCTTTGATTTTCCTGTTCGCCAGCCCTACGTCGCAGACGGATGAGGTAATGTATTATGGCGACTTCTTGCGGCGCATTGTCTCCGTGCCGCTGGCGACTGTCCGTAATTTCAACGATGCCCTGGACGTGGCCACGTTCCTGATCCTCGTGGCGTTGCTTGCATTCGGATTCTGGACCGGGCGGCTCAGGGTCGCGCGCGAGATGCGCCTGGCGCTGGTTGCATTTGCAGTCATCAGTTTTTTCGTCCCGAAGCACCTGTCCAGCGCTGATAATGTGCAGATGCGCGCACCGGTGATGGCGGCCCTCCTGCTGGCCGGTGCCGGGGACTGGATCGCCCGCAGCCGGCGAGAATTCCTGATCGGGGCAGGTCTGATCCTTCTGTTCACGGTACGCACCGGCGTCGTCGTGAGCTACTTCGAAACCGGCAGCAGATACGCGGCAGAACTTGAACGAGCGTTGAAGCCACTGCCGCAAGGTGTGCGCATTGCATCGATGACGGTGATCAGTCCTTCGAACGGCAACATGCGGGGGGAATGGGAACACTCGATCTGCTACGCGGTGATCGAGAAGTCGGCCTTCGTCCCAAGCCTCTTTACCATCCCCGGTCAGCAGCCGTTGCGACGCGCCGCAGCCTTTCAGGGGGACGTGCCCTTCCCTGCGACACAATATGTATCTCGCCCCGGTTCGACGCTGCCAAGCTCAGATTTCGCCGCGATGGACTATGTGCTGGTGGTAAATCCCGAGCTGATGCAGACCAGCTTGCCCGCAACCCTGACGCTGGTCAGCGTCGGACACCAGTTCAGGCTCTACCGCGTGCAACGATGACCGAAGGATAGGACAAGCCTGAACCTCCGGCCAGGCCCCGTTGCTTCGCTACGTCCATCTGCGCGCATGGGTGATCGTGGCCGCCACGCTCGCCGCGACACTCGCACCCGAACTGTACACCGCCAAGAATGTTTTGGTCCTGCCCTCCTGGCTGGCCCAGCGGCGCGAACACGACGCTGCAACCATTAACGCGGTACAGGTCATCGCCAGTTAGCCAGGGCCGGCACTCTGCTCGACGCCGGCGCAATGCTATTGGGCGGGGAAGTCATCCGAGGTGGATCCCTTCAACGTTGGCGAAGCAGTGCTCACGCGGCAAAAGCCGGTGATCGCGGTGACGGATCGTATCGATGCCGGATATTACGGATCGATCGAACTGTACGACGCCTGGGATGAACTGGCGCTGCCGGCAAACAGCCGCGGCGACATCAGGCCTGCGATATTGGCGGCGGTCGCACGATGCTACCACCAGATGCCGGTCAATCATGCTGCGTCATCGTTCTGCGTGCGCAAGACCCCGGGCGCCGGCGAATGAGCGGAGTACGGACGAGCGGAAGACCAATGAGCGCAGGCCCGGGGAACCAGGTTATTCAGTCTGGACCCATCACGGCCGTATCCGCCTCGGCCGCGTCACGACTGCTCCGCGTGCTTCATGCACCGCGACGGTTCACCACATTGGCGCTCGTCAGTCTGGGCATCGGGGCCGCTCACGCCCTGACAATATTGCCAGTGACGCTGGTGCTGGGCGCCGGCGATTTCTGGATATTTCCCCGTGGTCTGATCCAAGGGTCACAGAACGACATGGCTCAGGTCCTCGTGGGCCAGTTGGTCCTCGAGCGTGGCGCCTGGGGATGGCCGCTGCTGCATGCTGCGAATTTGGGGTTCCCGGCCGGCACCAACATATTTTGGATCGATGCCGTGCCAATCGTCGGTCTCGCCGCGAAGCTGCTCGCAGGTGTGGTTCATGGGCCGGTAAACTTGCTGGGGTTCGACCTGCTTGGCTGCCTGGTGTTGCCGGGGCTGGCAATGACCTGGGTCGTCTGGGTCGCCGGCCACCGGCACCTACTCGCCGCCATCACCGCGAGCGCCGTCGCCGATGCGGCGCCATTGCTGCTCTACCGCTGGGGACACATCCCGCTGATGGCGCAGTACCTGATCATCTTCGCTCTTGGCCTCTATCTGCTGAGCCTGCGACGTCCCCGCGAGTTGCGCGTAAGCCTGTGCTGGGTCGTCTTGCTCGCGGTGACGCTGCTGACCAACAGCTACCTGTTTGCCATGGTTGGCGGGTGCTGGGTCGCAGCACTGCTGCAGCGGCGGTTGAGTGGCGCGGCCTCGCCAGCCGGCCCGGCGACCGAGGCGCTTGCCGTCATGATCACGATGCTGGGCCTCATGGTGGTGATGGGCATCGTGACGCTCGGCCACCGAACCGCCAACCTGGGCGAGATCAGTGCCGAGGGGTTTGGCTCGCTGTCGACCAATCTTGGTTCCCTGCTGGTCCCGCAAATCAGCGGCGTGGTGCCGGGATTGGCGCACTATCAGATCGGCATGGGTCCGCAATACGAGGGTTTCGGCTATGTCGGTGCCGGCACTCTCCTGTTGCTATTTGCCGGTCTGCCGCACGCTGTCGGGTCGGTGTGGGCCGCGCGACGCCGCCATGCCGCGCTGATCGTCGTCGTCGCGGGGAGCTTCCTGTTTGCGCTGTCCAATCGGATCTTCCTGGGCGGCCATCTGCTGCTCGCGGTGCCACTGCCAGATGCGGTGCTGCGGCTGTTCGGCCTGTTTCGCTCCAGCGGCCGCTTCGTTTGGCTGCCGGCCTACGCGATCATGGCCGGCAGCATCGTGCTGGCGCTCAGGCAGAAGCCGTCCTTGGCGACCACCGTCCTGTGCCTGGCCGCGGCGACATTGCAGATCGTCGATGCCGCGCCGCTGCGCGCCGCCATCGAGGCTGCGGTCTCCGGACCGGTCCCTGCCGTGTTGGATAGAGATCGGGTCGCCGCGCTGGCGGCACGGTCGCGCGCGATCGAGGCGTTTCCAAGTTTCGGCTGTGTCTATGACGCCATCGTGGCCGGCAACGACCCCGCTACGGACTGGGACCGGCTGAGGCAGGCCAATATGGAACTCCAGTTGATCGCGGCGCGAGCCAATCTGCCGATCAATTCGGTCTACAATTCTCGCCTGCCGACCGATTGTCGTGCCGAGGATGCACAGCGTCGCGCGACATTGCGTCCCGGGACGCTCTATCTCTACCTGGATGCACCGACCGCGACGGCAGCGCAACTCGATGGTCGGACGCAAGCGGATGTCTGCGGGAAGGTCGAGTTGTTGCGGTATTGCCTGATCCCCCCAGGGACCAAGGCAGCGACCGAGGTGGTGACGCAGGCGGCAGCCCAGGCTGACGGCGCCGGCGTGCAATCAGGTACCGGAGCATCCCCGTGAACCAGTGTGCGACGCGGAACGGGGGGAGCGCGACATGAACCACTGGCAGCGCGAGCCGATACAGTGGGACCGCAGCGAAACTGTCCCCGCGCCGCCATGGTCGGCGTCGGACCCGCATCCGCGCCTGTCGATTGTCGCGCCGTGCTACAACGAAGAGGCAGGTCTGGCGGAATTCCACCGTCAGGCGACTGACGCCGCAATCGCCGCGGTGGGTGACGATTACGAGATCGTCCTGGTGAACGACGGTTCTGGCGACCGCACGCTAGCGGTGATGCGGACGCTGTCGGCGATTGATCCGCATGTCGTCGCGGTCGATCTGTCGCGGAATTTCGGGCATCAGAAGGCGCTCTCGGCCGGGCTGCATTTCGCCCGCGGTGATCGGATCCTGGCGATCGATGCCGATTTGCAGGATCCACCGGGGCTGCTCGGTGAGATGATGGCGCTGATGGACCAGGGCAACGATGTGGTCTACGGCCAGCGCCGCCGGCGGGCCGGGGAGACCCATTTCAAGACCGCCACCGCGTCGGTGTTTTACCGGTTGCTGCGCAGGCTGACCGAGATCGACATCCCCGCCGATACCGGCGACTTCCGGCTGATGAGCCGGCGAACGGTCGAGATCTTCAAGGCGATGCCCGAGGAGTTCCGTTTCATCCGCGGGCTGATCGCATGGATCGGGCTGAGCCAGGTGCCGATCATGTACGACCGCGATCCGCGCTATGCCGGCGTCACCGCGTACCCGCTGCGCAAAATGGTTAGCTTCGCGGTGGATGCGATCACCGGATTTTCGGTGGTCCCGTTGCGGCTGGTTTCTTGGGCCGGACTGGTGGCCAGCGCCGCCAGTCTGCTGATGTTCGCCTATACGATCATGCAATGGTTACGTGGCGACACGATCGTCGGCTGGACGAGTTTCGCGTCGATCGTGTTGATTATCGGCGGATTGCAGCTGCTGTTCCTGGGTGTGCTTGGGGAATATGTCGGGCGGATTTATATGGAGAGCAAACATCGGCCACTGTTCGTGGTGCGCGAGGTGTATCATTCGGCGGAGGCGGAGGCGGGGGAAACGGGCGGGGCGACGGAGCGGGCGGATGCAGTTTTGGGGCAACGCGCGTAATAGTACGGCCCGCCATTCTGACATCGACGGCCTGGTCTTGCGCTTTCGCCCTCCGCGTCCCATTGAGTATGCGGCGACGAAGCAATCGATCTTGACCGGCGCTGCCACCACGAGAGGCAACATGCAGATCCCGCCGATCAACGATCCAATTCTGCGGCGGTTTCGGGCCGCCCTGGCTGATCTTTATGGCGACAGGCTGGAACGCGCGGTGTTGTTCGGTTCACGTGCGCGGGGGGACGCGCGGCCGGATTCTGACTACGACGTGGCGGTGTTCCTGCGCGACTATCATGGATTGTGGGACGAAGCGGGGCCACTGGCCGATGCGACGACCGAGATCCTGTACGATACCGGAGCGGTGCTGACGCCGATCCCGTTTCCTGCTGGAGCCTACCGCGAGCGCACCGCTCTGATGAACGAGATCAGACGGGAGGGGATCGACTTGTGACTCCTGAGGCGGCGCAATCGCTTGAAGTAGCCCGACAGCACCTTGCAGCTGCAAACTCCAGCATCGGCGTGCCCATAGCCTTCGTCGCCGCGCGCGAAGCTTATCTCGCCGGCTATCATGCAGCGTTGGCCTATATTCTGGAAAGGACCAGCATAGGCGGCGAAGACGCACTCCGGGTTGCGCAGTGAGTTTGCGCGTCTGGCGCGGTCCGAGCCTCGGATAGACCCGAAGTTTGTCGGCTTCCTCGCACGGGCATACACATTGAAGTCGGCTGCCGATTATGGCGTTGATCCGTTGGGAACGATTTCGTTGGACCAGGCCCAAGAAGCGGCAGAGATGGCGAGACAATTCGTCGGTGCGATCGAGGATCTGATCAAATGACACGAGCCTCGCCGCGAGAGTGAGCTTGCTGCCCCGTGGCGATATTACGGCGATACGAAATCATGTTTGCCGATGAACCGCTTGCGGCCATCGAACCAAACAACAGGGTATTCAGGATTTAGTGGGGCCCAGGCCGACGCGTAGATATAAGCTTCGACGCATTGGCCGAGCTGATATGGCGCGAACTCGCCACGGCAGTCCCCCGTGTGCCACGGCGATCCCATGACGTACCTCACTTGGTCTTGCGTCATGCCATCCAAGACGGCTGTGAAGTTCCTGGTCATGCCTCGATCCCGGAGAACACAGGAGCCACCCCACACAGTCGACAGAAGCATGGCGGCGACACCGGTTGCGATGAGCCGTATCCTCATCGTTGGCTTGTACTTCACCGAAGCTTGGCCGTTATAGCAGGTGGAATGCACCGTCTATGACGTCTAATCAAGTTAGCGAAACCATGACAGCGCGCATCTGCCGCTCACGGCCCCCGCCTCCGCATCCCGCCTCGCCCACCCCGCCGCTTGCTCGGGTCGTACCCACCGCCACCCGGCCCCATCGGTTCCGGCGTGCGATCCCGCCGTGGACGCAGTGACGCGCTGGCGACCGGCGGTGGCTCCAGCCCAAGGTCCAGCGCCTCCAGCCGCTTGATCTCGTCGCGCATGCGGGCGGCTTCCTCGAACTCCAGGTCTGCCGCGGCGGCGCGCATGCGTTTTTCCAGCTCGGCGATCGTCGCCTTCAAATCCTTGCCGACGAACTCCGACGTGCCGGCGTCGGCAATCGGGGCGACGGTGACGTAATCCTGCTCGAACACGCTCTCCAGCACCTGGGCGATCTGCTTCCGGATCGATTGCGGGGTGATGCCGTGTGCTTCATTCCAGGAGCGTTGCTTGTTCCGGCGGCGTTCGGTTTCCTCGATCGCGTAGCGTAGCGAGCGGGTCATCGTGTCGGCGTACAGGATCACCCGCCCGTCGATGTTGCGCGCGGCGCGGCCGATGGTCTGGATCAGGCTGGTCTGGCTGCGCAGGAAGCCCTCCTTGTCGGCATCCAGGATCGCCACCAGGGCGCATTCCGGGATGTCCAGTCCCTCGCGCAACAGGTTGATGCCGACCAGCACGTCGACCACGCCTAGCCGCAGGTCGCGGATGATCTCGATCCGCTCCAGCGTGTCGATGTCGGAGTGCAGGTAGCGGACTTTCACGCCGTGCTCGGTCAGGTATTCGGTCAGGTCCTCCGACATGCGCTTGGTCAGCGTGGTCACCAGGACCCGCGCGCCACGCGACGCCACCAGGCGGCATTCCGCCAGCAGATCGTCCACCTGGCGTTCGACCGGACGCACCTCGACCTCGGGATCGATCAGGCCGGTGGGGCGGATCACCTGCTCGGTGAATGCGCCGCCGGTGCGCTCCAGCTCCCACGGGCCGGGGGTGGCGGAGACGAACAGCGTCTGCGGGCGATAGGTCTCCCATTCCTCGAATTTCAGCGGGCGGTTGTCGACGCAGGACGGCAGTCGGAAGCCGTAGTCCGCCAGGACCGATTTGCGGTTGAAGTCGCCGCGATACATGCCGCCGAGCTGCGGCACCGTGACGTGGCTTTCGTCGACGAACAGCAGGGCGTTCTCCGGCAGGTACTCGAACAGTGTCGGCGGCGGCTCGCCCGGATTGCGGCCGGTCAGGTAGCGCGAATAGTTCTCGATCCCCTTGCAGCTTCCCGTCGTCTCCATCATTTCGATGTCGAACGTGGTGCGCTGGTTCAGCCGTTCCACCTCCAGCAGCTTGCCTTCGTGGGTCAGCTCGTCCAGCCGGATTTTCAGTTCTCGCTTTATGTCGCGTGATCGCCTGGGTCAGCGTCGGGCGCGGCGTGATGTAGTGGCTGTTGGCGTAGACCGTGATCCCATCCAGCGCGGCGGTCTTGTCGCCGGTCAGCGGATCGAACTCCTGGATCGACTCGATCTCGTCGCCGAACAGC
The DNA here is from genome assembly GCA_963826975.1 of uncultured Alphaproteobacteria bacterium. Lineage (GTDB taxonomy): Bacteria > Pseudomonadota > Alphaproteobacteria > Acetobacterales > Acetobacteraceae > Palsa-883. The sequence continues at coordinate 68,700 of CAWGZJ010000009.1, forward strand.
GACACGCGCCAGGCGCGGTCCTCGTAGTGGCTGGGGAAGATGTCCACGGTTTCGCCACGCAGCCGGAACGTGCCGCGCTGGAAGGCGGCGTCGTTGCGGCGGTATTGCAGCTCGACCAGCGCCTTGGCCAGCTTGTCGCGATCGATCTGGCCACCGACCTCCAGCTTCACCACCATGCGCGCGTAGCTCTCGACCGAGCCGATGCCGTAGATGCAGGAGACCGAGGCGACGATGATGACGTCGTTGCGTTCGAGCAGCGCCTGGGTCGCGGCGTGGCGCATACGGTCGATCTGCTCGTTGATCTGCGCGTCTTTTTCTATGTAGGTGTCGGTGCGGGGGACATAGGCCTCCGGCTGGTAGTAGTCGTAGTAGCTGACGAAATACTCCACCGCGTTGTCGGGGAAGAACCCCTTCATCTCGCCGTAGAGCTGGGCGGCCAGGGTCTTGTTGGGCGCCAGGATCAGGGTGGGGCGCTGCACGGCCTCGATCATCTTGGCCATGGTGAAGGTCTTGCCGGACCCGGTGACGCCCAGCAGGACCTGGTCGCGCTCTTCGGCCCGCACGCCGGTCACCAGTTCGGCGATGGCGGTCGGCTGGTCGCCGCTGGGCTGGTAGTCCGACACCACCCTGAACTGGCGCGTCATCGGCCGCGGCGGCTGCTTGGCCGGGATGAACAAGACCGGGGGCGGGGCGGGGCGGGCTAGCGTGGTGGCGGACATGGGCGGCTCCTCGGGAGCCTAGAAATGGCGCGTCCGGGGCGCCGCGTCGAGGGGGGTGGCGCGATCAGGCCGACCCGGCACGGACATCAGCACGAGCATCAGCGGCAATGAGCCGCCTGGTCAATGATGCAATGGTCCACACGGTCATGACCGTTGGAGCGCTGTTATCCACGACCGCCTGCTCATAAGCGAATGGAACCGACGCCTTGAAGATATTCACGACCAATCTGGATGTGCCGCCAGAGCCATTGGGGATGACATGCCAGACAATACGGGTACTGAGGGAATGGAGGCAGGACCGGACCTGGGAGCACGGCATTTGGTGCCGCGCGTTCCATACCGGTCCTGATCAATTGCCCGAACTCCTGGTCCGTCAGGTCTGGCAAGCACCCCCGGATGCTGACACTGGCGGTTCCCGCCGGCGTCGTCATCGCGAAGTCAGGCTGCAGTGCAAGTGTCCTGGGTGAGCCTGTGCACGCCGCCGGGCAGAATAGTGCCATCAGTGCGAGCGCAACTAGTGATCGCAGCGATGGTTTCTGCCCAGTGATCCGCGCGAGCCCAAAGGTCCGCGCGCTCACCGAGGCAGCCGATTGCGTCAGCACCGACGTCATGTCCATCTGGTCATCTTGGCGTCCCGACCGTCTGCGGCACGCCACCCGGCACGATGAGCGTGCTCGTGCCGTTACCGTTGTTCATGAGGAAGCCTTGTCCACCGCTGCCCGGCAGCGTGGTGGTTTCCAATGAGCCGACATGGCCGGTTACGAAGGCCGGGCCTCGCGAGGTGAGGACCGACTGGCCGGTTGTTGGCCCTTGCGAGCCAAGGAATGCCACTTGTGTCGCCGATGCAGAGAGGGGAACCGTATCCCGTGCCCACGCCTGGCTGCTCCACGCTTGGCCGCCCAACCCGACCAGCAGCGCCATTGCGATGACTGCGGCGGGCCTTCGCGCAATGCGAAATTCCTGTTTGAGAGCTTTGACCATGTCGATGTCCTTTCCTGTATTCGAGCCCGGCTTGCCGGACGACGGACGCTAAATCCGCTCGTGGCAATGGATCGTGTTGCCGGCACGACATATTGCGTCGCATCCTCGGTCTTCGACGTTCGGTCGCAGGCATTCGGATATGTGCGAATGGAATGGCGTAGGCGCCGCACCGAAGTGACTACATTTTTTCGCAAGCCGTCGTGAAACCTGCCAGCCGAGCCCATCATGGCTTTGCCAGTGATCGCACCTCTCAAAGGCGCCACTTGCGGCTTTTCCCGCCGATCGCACAGCGTTAAGCTATTGCGTGCGTCGCTCCCACCGCCAAATCACGGAAGCGTCTATCCCGCATGAGCCAACACCGAACGGACGTGACCATCGCCTTCCGACGAATCGTTGCGGCTCTCACGATGATCGTCGGGGCAGGCGCGGTGCAGGCCGCGGATCGCGGCGTCACCCGGTTCTGGAATCTGACGGGCGAGACGATCACACATCTCTACCTGGCCCCGACAGGTACGACGGAATGGGGTACCGATCAGTGCAAAAACGATCCGGATGGCAGCGTGGACTTCGACGAGCGATTGCGTATCATTGGGGTCTCGTCCGGGCACTATGACCTTAAGTTCACAGACAAAACCGGGCGGAGCTGCATCGCAAAAAATGTTGAGGTCAAAACCGGCGCGGTGTTTTCGATAGACAAGGAAGCGTTGGCCCACTGCGGCCGCGAATGAGTGGGTAGCGCTCCGCTGCCACTGCTGATCATGCTACGCACCGGGCTTGACACGCATCATGCGCACCCCACGACGGCGGTACGTGCCGTCCCCGCGCACCCGCCAGACGCGGTGGCCTCCGCATGACATTCTGACATGCATCGCCGAGCGGCCGCACCGCGTGCTCGGAAGGCGGGGTCAAGATAATCTTCTGATCTTCGCCCATTGACAGTGCACCGAGCGGTGCTGGGATAATCGCGCAAGCCTCGGGAGGAAGACCTATGCGTATTGCGCGACGCATGTTGTTGGGCGCAACCCTTTCGGCCGCTGCAACGCCGCTTCGGGGCGCCTCGATACCACCAATCCGCGTCGGTACGCTGCGCTTCGGCACCATGTCGTGGGAAATCGATGTCATCCGCCATCACGCGCTGGATGCGGCCGCGCATATTGCGCTCGAGCCAATGGAACTCGCCACCGCGCAAGCCGCCCAGGTTGCCTTGCAGTCCGGTCAGGTTGACATGATCGTGGTCGACTGGCTGTGGGTGGCACGCCAGCGCGGTGCCGGAGCGGATTGGACATTCGTCCCGTTCTCCAACGCCGTCGGGGCGTTGATCGCACCCGCCAATTCGGCGGTGCGCAGCGTGTCCGATCTGCCGGGCCATACGCTCGGCATCGCCGGCAGTCCGCTCGACAAGAGCTGGCTCATTCTGCGCGCCTACGCGTCGCAGCACGACGGAATTGACCTCGATACCAAAACGAACAAGAGCTTCGGGCCGCCGCCGTTGCTCGAGCAGCAGATGAAGGCCGGACGTCTGGATGCGCTGCTGACCTACTGGCCGTTCGCGGCGAAGGCCGAGGCCGCCGGTGCGCACCGCATCCTTGCCGTGGAAGACGCAGTCGGCGCGCTGGGCATCGCCTCTGGTGTACCCTACATCGGCTACACCTTCGCACAGCACTGGGCCACGCGGAACCCCGCGCTGATCGATGGATTCGTCGCCGCCTCGCGCCAGGCGCGCACCATCCTGGCGACCTCGGATGCCGAGTGGCAACGCCTGAAGCCGCTGACCGGCGCCGCGGACGATGCCGAACTGGATCGACTGCGAGACTGGTACAGGCGCGGCATTCCGCGGCGCTGGGGCGACCCGGAACGCCGCGCCGCCGGCCAGCTCTTCGAGCTTTTGGCAAGGATTGGCGGCCCGGACCTCGTCGGACCGATCAGCGCAGTGCCACCGGGAACCTTCTGGCCGATCACTTGGCAAGCAGACGCCTAGCAATTCGGATCGGTTGGGAACTGCCGACACGGCTGGTCTCCGCGCTGGTGTTTCTGCTTGCCTGGCAGATCGCCGCCAGTCTCGCCGATAGCCGGCTGCTGCCAACGGTGACGGCCGTTCTGCGCGCCATGCTGCAGCAGACTATCTCCGGGGCACTGCCGTGGAACCTGGCGATCACCCTGGGCCGTGTCGCGGCCGCTTTCACCCTGTCGCTGCTGCTGGGCAGTTCGCTCGGCATCGCGATGGGACGTTGGCGGCGGCTCGATCTTTTGCTCGACAACGCGGTGACCGTGTTGCTGAACCTGCCCGCGCTCGTCGTGATCGTGTTGATATATGTCTGGTTCGGTCTGAACGAAATCGCCGCCATCGCGGCGGTCGCACTCAACAAGCTGCCGACCACCGTGGTCACGCTGCGCGAGGGCGCCCGCGCGCTTGATCCCGCGCTTGCCGAAATGGCCGAGAGCTTCCACATGTCACGCTGGCGTAGGCTGCGGCACGTGACCCTGCCGCAGCTCGCACCTTATATCTTTGCTGCGTCTCGTTCCGGTCTCGCGTTGATCTGGAAGATCGTTCTGGTCGTCGAGCTGCTCGGCCGCAGCAACGGCGTCGGTTTCCAGATTGAAATCTATTTCCAGTTGTTCGATGTGACCCTGATCCTGGCGTACACGTTTGCCTTCATCCTGGTCGTGCAGATGATCGAATGGGTCGTCCTGCAGCCGCTTGAACGCCGGGCGACACGATGGCGGAGATGATCCTGCGACTGCACATCGAGAGCAAATCCTTCAGCACCGACCGCGGCGAGTTGCCGGTTCTGGGCCGGATCGATATTGCGCTCGGTGCGCGCGAAATCGTTGCGCTGGTCGGCCCATCCGGCTGCGGCAAGACGACTCTCCTGCGAATTGTCGGCAACCTGGACACCGATTTTCAGGGTACGCTCGACTGGTGTGGCGCTCCGATGCCGCGCATCGGCACGGTATTCCAGGAGCCGCGCCTGCTGCCCTGGCGCACCGTGCGCCAAAACCTTCTGTTGGCACAGCGGACCGAAGACCCGGAGCTTGCCGATGCCTTGCTGCGCGCGCTGGATCTCGCGGCATTCAGCGACACGTTTCCGTCAACGCTGTCGCTGGGCATGGCGCGGCGTGTCGCGATCGCGCGTGCCTTCGCAATCACCCCGCAACTCCTTCTGCTGGACGAACCGTTTGTCTCGCTCGACCCGGCGATGGCTGCGCGCAGCCGGCAGCTGCTGCTGAACACCTGGCGCGCGCGCCCGACGGCCGCGCTACTGGTGACCCACGATCGCGCCGAGGCCGCCGAACTAGGCGACCGTATTCTGTTGCTCGCGGAACGTCCAACGCGGGTGCTGCAGGAGATCATCGTTCCGCAGCCGTCGCGCCTGACGCCAAAAGACTTCTCCCTCTCCCCTTGAGGGAGAGGGTTGGGGTGAGGGGTGCGTACAGCCGCCGGCCACGGGTGTACGCACCCCTCCCCCCCAACCCTCTCCCCCAAGGGGAGAGGGAGAAAATATTTCACCCCTCACTCGGCACAAACGCGCCCGGCGGGATCATCCCCGGCGCGACATAAGCCAGATGCAGCGCATCGAGCATGGCCCACAGGATATCGCACTTCGTGCGCAGCACCGCCTGCACCGCCTGTTGCTGTTCCGCCGTACACGCATGCTGCGTGACATACGCAAGCGCAAACTCGGCATCCATCGGTGCCTGATCCAGCCGCGGCCTGAAATAATCGAGCGTGTCCGCGGTGATGAAATCATAATTCGCCAGCATCCCTCCAACACGTTCGGCAATGATCGTCGGCGAAAAAAGTTCCGTCAGGCACGACGCAATCCCTTCCAGGATCGACCGGTCGCGCACGAGGTCCACATACGCATCGACGGCAAACCGCGTGATCGGCAGCAGACCCTTGGTGGAAACAACGTAATCACGATCAAGCCCCAGCCCGTCGGTCAGCCGAAGCCACCGCGCGATGCCGCCGGTATTCGGTTCGTCCCCGTCATGGTCATGCAGCCGCCGCCGCCACGCGCGGCGCAGTTCCGGTGTCGGCAACCGCGCGATCAACGTCGCGTCCTTCGCCGGGATGCGGCACTGGTAATAATAACGATTGAGCGCCCAGGCCTGGAGCTGTCCGCGGCTCAGCTTCCCCTGGTACATCAGCTTATGAAACGGATGCAGCGAGTGATACCGCTCGGCGCCGATCTGCCGCAGCGCGGCCTCGAGTTCATCCGGTGACAGCACATCGTTGCTCATAACTGGATCTCCATTCCGTCGTACGCGACTTCCCAACCTGCTGCCTCCACCGCGGCCCGTTCAGGCGAATCATCCAGCAATATCGGGTTGGAATTGTTGATGTGCAGCATGATTTTTCGCCCAATGCCGAGCATGCGGAAGGCGTTGAGCGTTCCGCTCGGTCCGCTGACACTCATGTGTCCCATGCGCAATCCTGTCTTGCCGCCAAGGCCCGCGCGCAACATCTCGTCATCCGTCCACAGCGTGCCATCGAACAACACCATGTCCGCGCCTTCCAGACGTTGCGCAAGCGCGCTGGTCATCCCCGCGCAGCCGGGGATGAAAAAGCAGCTGCGGTGGCCGTCGCTGATCGCCGCGCCGACAGTTTCTTCGCCCTCGACAATGGCTGGCGACACGCTGGAATCCTCCAGGTAGAGCGGCACCTTGCCGGGGACCGCGAACAATTCCACGACAAGGCCGCTCGGCGATCCATCCGGCAACGTCAACATCGTCGGCGTGCCAACCGCAACGCACTGCCGTGCGACCACGTCGCGTGCCAGTACCTCGAAGATCGGGTTTGCATCCAGTATCTGCAAAATCCGGGCGGTGCCGTAGACGGTGAATGCATGACGCTCACGCAACGTCAACAGCCCGGCAATCGCATCCACATCTCCACCGGTCAGAACGACGCCGGCGATCGGCGAAGAGCGTGGGCCGTGGTGCGGGTGCAGGCATGGCGCCGCCTCGATCTGCTGGCGCAGGTCCGGCGACGCGTTCAGCAGGAACCACCGGTCGCCGTCGGCGCTGACGGCAACCGAGGCCTGCGTGCGCGGCCTGGCATGCGGGTCGCCGGCCCGCGCCCGCCGGCACCCGTCAGCGTTCGAATTCCATTGCGGGAAGCCGCCGCCGGCAGCGGCGCCCAGAACTCGCGCTTGCATGGATCCGATCCCCCGGTTGGCCGCGTCACGGACGTGGCGCGACGCATGATCATTCCGGTACCGCACGGGCATTCCGGTCCGGCACCGGCGCACAAGTTGATCTGCGCGCCCGGCGCGTTGTCGATCATCCTCGCAGTTGCCACGCCATGTGACGATCTCCCACGCGCACTTTGCAGAGCGTTGATCGAAAACCTATCGGCCGACCCATGCGCGGTCAATGCAAGTGTGGCACTCTGTCCGCTAGTCGGGCACTATGACTCGCAAGACCTGACCGCGGGGCTTCGCATGGCATCCATCCTCCGCCGCGCCGGTTTGCTGCTGGCACTGTGCAGCGCACCCTTCGCGCAATCGGGCCGCGCGGCGGACAGCAACGACTACCCAACCGCCGCCCGTGCCGAATTCGTGTTTGCCTGCATGGCGACGAACGGCGGCAACCAGGCGGCGCTGCAACACTGCTCCTGCGCCATCGATGTGATCGCCTCCTTGCTGCCCTACGACAGCTACGAAAAAGCCGAGACCGTCCTGCGGATGCGCCGCTCCGCCGGCGGGTATCTCGGCGCGGAATTCCGCAGCGCACTCACCAACAACATTGTGCGCGATCTCGATGAGGCGCAGGCCGAGGCCGAAGTCCGCTGCTTCTAACGCCGTGGTGGTCGGACCTTAAACGCGCGCTACCGGCCATTCCTGTTTGAACGATTTTCCCTCGCTGTCATCGATCTGCGCGCGGAAGCTGGCGGCACCGTTTGGCCGGTAATCGAAGCGGAATGCGGGGTTCTCCGAAATCGAGATGCCACCCTCGATGGTCAGCAGCAGGTCGTCGCCCTGCCAGATGCGCACCGTACTGACGAAATGTGCCGGCACGTACAGCCTGGTGAGCTGGTCCATCTGCATGCCTGTATAGTTCGGGTGCCGGATCAGCAATTGCGCCTCGCGCAGCCCCGGTGCGGCGCCTTCTGCCGCAGGAAACTGCCGGAATCGCATGGTGCCGAGCGGGATTGCATCCGCCTCCTGCTTCGCCGCCGGGGCCGAGCAACCGCCCGCTGCCTTGACGAAGCGCGCGGCGGTGTAGAGCTGACCGTCGCTGAGTTCGGCAACGGCGTGCACGTTGGTGTAATCGTCGATGCGCACCCGCGTGGACAGGGAACGCATCCCGCTTGCGGGCGTCGGCGAGAACACCGCCGCGAGCGGCGACGGGTTCTCGTCGATCACCAATGTGATGCGGCGCACTTGCCGTTTGTCATCGGCCGACAGCAAGCTGCGCAGACCGATCGGGACCAGCGCTGCGTCTTCCGCGCGATAGGGTGCATCGATGGCCAGGATCGCTGCACCGTCCTGAACCGGCCGCCCGGAGAAGATCTGTGCAGCCAGCGCAGGCCAGGAACCCTCGCCGGGCGGCGTTTGCGATGCGGCGTGCCGCGTTGCGGCACAGAACGCCACGGTCGCCAGCAGGGTTCGACGATGCAGTCTCGGTTGCGTGTTCATGGCCGTTCCCACCTTGGCAATGTGATCCGTGGGCCTTGGTTCATTCATCGGCTGAACCAGCATATCACCATGTCCCGGCGGGCTCATAGGCGAATTGCCGGTTTCCAACTGAGGCACTAGCGACGAATTGCGGCAGTGGACGACGCCCGTCCCGGTCTGCTAGCGTGCCTATGTTGGCTTTACCGCCGGCCCAGCGCTACTGCGCATCGACAAAGAACGAGGAGACACAAAGATGGCCTGGACACGTCCGAAGCTCCGCGAGATTTGCATCGGAATGGAAATCAACTGCTACGTCGCCGCGACGCTGTAGCAGCTCGCGGCTCCGTCCTCACGATTGGTAGGCCGAGCGATACGGGTCAACCGCGCGACGTCGAACGTCTGTCGGGGTTGACCGGCGATCTCGCTTGGCTTGCACAGTGGTGACTCCAACCGACCTGCGGTAGGCGGCCATGCGAGTTTATGCCGTCGCATCGGATGCGGCCAATGCCTGACAGCGACCGCCCGAACCTGCCGGAACGCCCTCGGCTCGCGCCGGGCGTGCGCCTGCATTTCGACACGACGCGCAACGCCTGGGTGCTGCTCGGCCCCGAGCGGGTCATCGAGACCGAAGGGCCCGCCAGTGAGATCCTGCGCCGCTGTGACGGCAGCCGGACCATCGCCCAGATTGTTGATGAACTCGCCGCCCTATACACCGCCGATCGCGCCGAGATTGCCGGTGACGTGACCGACATGTTGGCCGAGTTGGTGGCGAAGCGGATGCTGGCCGCTTGACCGCGCCGCACGCCCGGCCGGAGGTTCCTCCGCCACTCGGCCTGTTGGCTGAACTGACACATCGCTGCCCCCTCGCATGTCCGTATTGCTCGAACCCGCTGGCGCTGGAACATCGAGCGGACGAACTGGACGCGGCGACCTGGGCGCGGGTGTTTCACGAGGCCGCCGCACTGGGCGTGCTGCAAGTGCACCTGTCCGGCGGTGAACCGGCGTCGCGCCGTGATCTGGCAGAAATCGTTGCTGCCGCGCACGCGGCCGGCCTGTACACCAACCTGATCACCTCTGCCATCGGGCTCGACCTTGCGCGCCTTCAGCGGTTGCAGGAGCTTGGGCTGGATCACGTCCAAGTATCGCTGCAGGACGTGGATGCGGCGAACGCCGACACCATTGCCGACTATGCCGGCGCACATGCCCGCAAGCTGGCATTCGCGCGCTCGGTGGTGGAATGCGGGATGGCGCTCACCGTCAATGCGGTGATCCACCGTGCCAATATCGACCATGTTGCGGCGCTCGTGGACCTGGCCGCATCGCTCGGCGCCGCGCGCGTGGAGATCGCGCATGCGCAGTACTATGGATGGGCATTGCGCAATCGGCGGTCTCTGATGCCGACACGCGCTCAGGTCCACCAGGCAATGCAGGAGGTCGAACGGATCCGCCCACGCTATGCCGACCGCCTGGTGATCGACCTGGTCGTGCCGGACTATTACGCGCGGCGGCCGAAGGCGTGCATGGGCGGCTGGGCGCGCCGCTCGTTGAACGTAACGCCGTCCGGGCGCGTGCTGCCGTGCCATGCCGCCGAGACAATTCCGAACCTGGAGTTCTGGTCGGTGCGCGACCATACCTTGCAGGCCATCTGGATGGAATTGCCGGCGTTCCAGGCATTCCGTGGCACCGACTGGATGGCGGAACCTTGCCGATCCTGTGCGCTGCGTGAGATCGATTTCGGCGGCTGCCGCTGCCAGGCGCTGGCCATCGTCGGCGACGCCGGCGCGACTGATCCAGCCTGCGAGTTGTCGCCGCATCACCCGCGCATGCTGGAACTGGCGGAGCAGGATTCCACGGACGCTGATATCCGCTACAGCTATCGCGGCCGGCCGGTGCGCGCCGAGGCTATTGCCACTCAAGCTCGCTGAACGCGACAGTCGCATTGCGCGGATTATAGTCGTCGAACAATTGCCAGCGATCGCGCTCGGAGCGGCCGATTTCCGCCACTGCACGCACCAGAGGCACGCCCGCCGCGATCAGCCGCCGCGTATCGTCGGCCAAGACGGTAAAGTAACGGCGCTCGTCGTCGAGCGCCTGCGGCCAGGGCGCCACCACACGGCCGTGCCCGGGAACCACAACCTTGGCGCGCAATTGCGCCAGACGCGGCAGCAGCGAAAGCCAACCGGTCAGGCTGCCGTCTATCACCGGCAGGTGCTGCAAGAATACCAGGTCGCCGGAATACAACACGCCGGTGGTCTCATCGAGCACAGTCAGGTCGCAGGCCGTATGGGCCGGCGGCGTCCATGCGGTCAGCAGCAGCCGCCGGCCGCCAAGGTCCAGCGTGGTTTCATCGTCCACCAGCAGGGTCGGCGGAATGATCCTGATCTCGGCGATGGCCGCCGCACCAAGTTGGTCGTGATACGAACGCAAATAATACGCGCCACGCTTTGCCAACTCTGCTGGCAGGTTGTGGTGTCCGACAAAGGTCACGCCCGGGGTGACATCCGGCCCGAAAGCCGCATTGCCGAAGACATGGTCCGGGTGCTCGTGCGTGTTGATCACGTAGCGGATCGGCTTGTCGGTGATGCCGCGAACCGCCAGCAGCAGACGCCGCCCGACGCTGACGCTGCCACCGGTGTCGATCACGGCGACGGCGTCGTCGCCGACGATGATACCCAGGTTGGCGATATCACCTGCATTGTCCGGCGTGGTCATGGCGACCAGCCCGAAATGAACGTAGTCGCCGACGGCCACGGGCTGGATGGCGAGCGGCGTGGTGTCCGGCGGTGCCGCCCGGGCCGCGCCGATGCTTAGGATCGCAATGAGGCAGGCGAGGACGCGCATGGCGGGCATTCCGTGTTGCTCCGGCTGGATGGCGCGTGCGTGGTGCCGGCGGCTTCGACAATAGCAAATCAATGTCCGCTACCCCCGTCATACCGGCCGGAGCCTGCTTTCGGGCGCCTGCTCTCGGTCGCCTGATTGTGGGTCGCCCGATGACGTGCCGGCGATGTTCACAATTGCATGATTTGCAGGAAGTCCCAATGTAACATAGCGTTATCGCTCCATAGTGCCATGATCGCCCACGGGTGGGAGCGTGGGCAGCAGCCGGGCAAATCGGCGTGGGGCCGTTCCAGGACGAAACGACCACCGACCGTATCGTCGCGGCATGCAGCGAAGACGGGTTGTGCCCAAAGGATCGGCGAAAACAAAAAAACGGAGGAACCCATGCGACGTGCTTCGGCGGGGCTTTGGCTGATAGCAGGCACCGTGTTGGCTTCGGGCCTGGCGATTGCGGTGGCGACCGCGCAGACCGCAGGCGGCGACGACCTGGTCAAGATGCAAGCGAATTCAGCAAACGTGGTGATGCCGACAATCACCTACGACAACCAGCGCTATTCCAAGCTCGATCAGATCACGTCACAGAATGTCGGCAAGCTGCAGGTGGCATGGACTTTCTCCACCGGCGTGTTGCGCGGGCACGAGGGTCAACCGCTGGTGATCGGCGACGTCATGTACGTGCACGCGCCGTTTCCCAATACAGTATTCGCGCTCGACTTGAACAACGACGGCAAGATTCTGTGGAAATATGAACCGAAGCAGGATCCGAATGTCATTCCGGTGATGTGCTGCGACACGGTTAACCGCGGCCTTGCCTACGCCGACGGCAAGCTCTTCCTGCACCAGGCGGATACCACGCTTGCCGCGCTGGACGCGAAGACCGGCAAGGTGGTTTGGTCAGTGAAGACGGGCGATCCCGGCAAGGGCGAGACCGGCACCGGCGCGCCGATGGTCGTCAAGGACAAAGTGTACGTCGGTGTCTCGGGCGGCGAGTTCGGCGTACGGGGCTGGGTGACGGCCTATGCGGTCGCCGACGGCAAGCAGATCTGGCGGGCATATTCCGAAGGCCCGGACAGCGATCTGTTGGTCGATCCGCAGAAGACGATGATGCTGGGCAAGCCGATTGGCGCCGATTCCAGTCTGAAGACCTGGCAGGGTGATCAGTGGAAGATCGGCGGCGGCGACACCTGGGGCTGGTACTCATACGATCCGCAGCTGAACCTGATCTATTACGGGTCCGGCAACCCCTCCACCTGGAACCCGACGCAGCGGCCGGGCGACAACAGGTGGTCGATGACGATCTTCGCACGTGACGCGGATACCGGCATGGCGAAGTGGGTCTATCAAATGACGCCACACGACCAGTGGGACTACGACGGCGTCAACGAAATGATCCTGGCTGATCAGCAAATCAACGGTGCGACTGTGCCGACACTGGTGCACTTCGACCGTAACGGCCTTGGCTACACGCTGAATTGCGAGACGGGTGAACTGCTCGTCGCAGCCAAGTACGATCCCGCGGTGAACTGGACCACCGGCGTCGATATGGACAAGAGCAGCGCGAACTACGGCCGGCCGGCTGTCGTGGCGAAAATGGCCCCGGGTTCCGCCGGCGCGGACGTGAATTATCAGGGCATCTGCCCGGCGGCGCTGGGCAGCAAGGACGAGCAGCCGGCGGCCTATTCGCCTGACACCCAACTGTTCTACGTACCCACCAACCATGTCTGCATGGACTACGAGCCGTTCCGCGTATCCTATACGGCGGGGCAACCTTATGTCGGCGCAACCCTGGCGATGTTCCCGGCACCAGGCGGCACCGACATGGGTAACTTCATTGCCTGGGACGGCCGCACAGGCAAGATCATGTGGTCGGACCCGGAGCAATTCTCGGTATGGTCCGGCGCGCTGGTGACCAAGGGCGGCGTGGCGTTCTACGGCACGCTGGAAGGCTACCTGAAAGCCGTCGACGCCAAGACCGGCAAGGAACTCTACAAGTTCAAGACACCATCCGGCATCATCGGCAACGTGATGACGTATGAGCACGCGGGCAAGCAGTACGTCGCGGTGCTGTCCGGCGTCGGCGGTTGGGCCGGCATCGGACTGGCAGCGGGACTGACTGATCCGCATGCCGGACTCGGCGCGGTTGGTGGTTATGCCGGGCTGAACAACTACACCGCGCTCGGCGGTTCCCTGACGGTGTTCGTGTTGCCACCGAGCTGACCTGAAACCTCGGTCGGGTGGTTGAATTTGCGGCCGGCATCGGGCAATGCGCCCGGGCCGGCCGCGGTCTTTCGATCCCAAACGGGAACGTATAACGTGCGACGAATCCTTTGCGCTGCCGCTTGCATTGCCGTCGGGCTGATCCTGTCCGCGGCTGCTTATGCCATCATGGATGGTGCCGGCGATCCGACCGCCGTCACTCAGGACGATGGCAAGTGGACCGACAAGGACGGCACTCCGACGTTCAAGATCGAATCGGACGGCACGGTGGACTGGTACACTTATTCCGGTTTCACCCGTTACAGCTCTGAATGTCTGCGTTGCCACGGCCCCGACGGGATGGGGTCGACCTATGCTCCCGCGCTGATCAATTCGATGAAGCACCTGAGCTACACCGACTTCTACGCGGTGGTGGCAAGCGGCAAAAAGGATGTGTCATCCTCGCAGGAGCTGGTGATGCCGGCCAACGGCGAGAACCGCAACGTCATGTGCTACATTGATGCAATCTACGTCTATTTGCGCGCGCGCGCCGATGACGCCGTCGGACGAGGCCGTCCGCTCAAGCACGCGCCGAAGCCCGCTGCATTTACCAAGGCAGAGGACGAATGCATGGGGTGATGCAACACCGCGATGCTCTGGTATCGGGCGCCGGGTTGGCGGGCGGCGGCGCGCCGAACAAAGACTCATACCAACGGTCATTCTTTGTGACGGTTGGTATGGGACGGCAAACCATCATGCGCATGGTGCGGGCGACGTGTGCCATCGCCGGGTTCGTTGCCTTTCTGGGGCTGGTGCTGATCGCGGCGCCTGCGTCGGCTCAGGCACCCGGTCTCGGATCGTCGGCCGAACTGGTCGATCCCCACACGTTCCGTGTCTGCGCCGACCCGCACGATCTGCCGTTCTCCAACGAGGCCGGCGAGGGCTTCGAGAACAAGCTGGCCGAACTGTTCGCCAGCAAACTCGGCGAGCCCACCAGCTACACCTATTATCCGCAGGTGATCGGCTTCGTCCGCAACACGCTGAATGCGTTGCGCTGCGACGTGGTGATGGGCGACGTGGTCGGCGACGATTTGATGCAGACCACCAACCCTTATTACCGCACCACCTACGCGCTGGTGTTCAAGCCGGGCAACGGATTGGATGGCATCGAGACGCTGGAGGACAAGCGGCTCAAAGACAAGCACATCGGCATCATCGCCGGAACGCCGCCATCCATTGTGTTCGTGCAGCAGGGACTGATGGTGTTGGCCAGGCCCTATCCGCTCACCGCCGATACGCGCATCGAGGTGCCATCCCAGACCATGGTCAATGACATCGCATCGGGACAGATCGATGCCGGCGTGCTGTGGGGTCCGATCGCGGGCTACTACGCCCAACATGTGACCCCGCATTTGGTGGCGGTGCCCCTGTTGAAGGAGCCGGCGCAGATGGATTTCCGCATCGCGCTTGGCGTGCGGCGCAGCGATCAGGAGTGGAAGCGCAGGCTCAATCGGATCATCGCCGAAAACCGGCCGGAGATAGACCGGATTCTGCAACAGTACGGCGTGCCGCTACTGGACGAGCAGGGCAAACTTGTAACGCCATGAACGCGATCGTGTATCGGCTGACGGCAGTGCTATGCGCTGCTTTGCTGTTGGGTGCCGCCGGCGCGGCCAACCCACCGCCCGAGCCGTCCGGCTATCGCATGCAGGACTATCGCACGCCCCCGCCGGCGACGTTGCGCGGCGCGACGGTGCTGTCCACCGAGCAGGCGCATGCGCTGTGGGAAAAGCACGACGCGGTGTTCATCGATGTGCTGCCGCAACCACCGCGTCCGGTGGGGCTGCCGGCATCAACGATCTGGCGGCCGAAGCCACGTCAGGACATCCCGGGCAGTGTGTGGCTGCCGGATACCGGCTACGGCGCGCTGGCACCGGTCATGGAAGATTATTTCGAACGCGGTTTGCAACAGGCGACCGGCGGCAAGCGAGATCGGCTGATCGTGTTCTATTGTCTGGCAAGCTGCTGGATGTCGTGGAATGCGGCGAAACGCGCGCTGGCGCTCGGCTATTCACGCGCCGCCTGGTACCCGGACGGGACCGACGGCTGGGCCGCGCTCGGCCTGCCGCTGGAAGATCGCACGCCGGTCGCGCGGCCGCAGGCGGCGGAATGAAGCGGTTTCATTGCAGATCCTGTTGGATCGCGCGCGCCAGCGCGAACAGCCGCTGTTCGATCTTGCCCGGCACGTCGCAGGCGTAGCTCAAGGCTTGCCTGCGGTCCTGGAACACCTCCGCCTCCCAGGTAACGCGTTGCACGATCTGGTTGACCTCGCCGGCATCAGCGCCGGAATCCGCCTGCAATCGCCGCAGCTTCTCGTTGTCTTCGCGAATTGCGGCGGCGAGTTCCTTCTGGCGAGCGCCAAATCGGTCCAATCCAGTAATGACCGAGCTGCGTTCCGCGTCCAGCACGCTGAACAGCCCGGCAAGCAACGCCAGCAGTTGCTGCTGCTTCTGCTCCTTCGCCTGTTGCGCAAATTCGTGGATCTTATCCTGCGCCTGTGCGAGCGGTTCGCGCCGCTGCGCGATCTCGTGTGCCAGGTCGGCGACAGGTTGGTCGTGCTGCCAATCGATCTGTTGCGGATCCACCGGCGGACCAGCCCAGACCGAAGCTAGCGAAAGCTCCGGCACCTTGATCTGCTGGCACGGCCAGTCCGGATCGCGTGGCCCTGGCGGCGCAGCATCGGCTACCGCGCCCGTGACCAGCGCGCCACCCAGTGCGAACGCCGCGATGCGGGCGCGCCGTACGATCATCCCGCGGCTCCGCCGCGCCGGGCGATCAGTCCGCGCGCCGGGTCATAGGCAATGATCGCACCGGCCGTGAACAGTATCGTCATCGCCACGACAACGCCGAGCGAGATCCAGTCGATCCGCACATACAGCGCAAAGCGGATCAGTTCCACGGCATAGGTGAACGGATTGAGCCGGCAGACAGTATAGACGACCGGGCTTGACTGCTGCACCAGCCAAAGCGGGTAAAGCGCGGACGACGCGAAGAACATCGGAAAGATCACGAAATTCATCACGCCGGCGAAGTTCTCAAGCTGCCGAATGACCGAGGACAGCAACATGCCCAACGAGCCAAGCATCATGCCGGTCAACGCAAGCGCGGGCAGCACGGCGACATAACCCCACGCCGGTGCCTCGACCCCCCACAGCCAGGCGATGAACAGATAAGCATACACCTGAGAGATCGACACCGCGGTGCTTGCCAGCAGCTTGCCGGTCAGCAGGAACCAGCGTGGAAAGGGGCTGACCAGCAGCATGCGCATGTTCCCCATCTCGCGGTCGTAGACCATTGAGAGCGAGGACTGCATGCCGTTGAACAACTGGATCATCGCCATCAACCCCGGCGTGACGTAGTCGTCGTACAGCACATAGGTTTCGTATGGCGGGATGATCGAGACGCCGAGAATCTGGCGGAAGCCGGCGGCGAAGATGAACAGCCAGACCAGCGGCCGCACCAATGCGGAAACGAAACGCTCACGTTGGTGCAGGAAGCGCAACGCCTCGCGCCAGGTGATGCCGCGCAGGCAGATCAGGTACTGGCCAAACGTGAAGCCGCGGCGCAAGCCACTGATCGCAGTGACGCTCATTCCGGTACCTCCGGCGCGCCGCCGGTCAACGCAATGAACGCGCTTCGCATATCGGTGGCGCCGGCAGCCGTTACGACATCGGCGACGTCGCCCGACGCGAGCACGCGGCCGTGATGCAGCACGACGACGGCATCGCCTGGTGAGACCTCATCCAGCAGATGCGTGGCCCAGAGTACCGCAGACGCCGCGTTCCCGGACCAGTGCGCGCACCTGGCGTACGATCGCCGACTTCGACGCGACGTCCAGCCCGACGGTCGGTTCGTCCAGCACCAGAACGCGCGGCTGATGCAACAAGGCGCGAGCGATTTCCACCCGCCGCATCTGCCCCCCCGACAATTTGCGCACCTGGTCCCGTGCACGATCGGCCAGGTCGATTTCCCCCAGTACGGCGTTCGCGCGCCGGCGCGCCTCGCGGCTACCGATGCCGTGCAGCGCGGCGTGAAACAGCAGGTTGTCCATCACCGAAATGTCGAGATCGAGCGTGCGCGCCTGGAACACCACGCCCAGCAGGCGCAAGGCCTCGCTCGGTTCGCGCGACACACGATGGCCGAGCACGTCGATCGAGCCCTGTCGCGTGTCGTAGAGCCGCGTAATCAGGGAAAACAACGTGGTCTTGCCCGCGCCGTTCAGACCGAGCAACGCAGTGAAGCGCGCCGCCGGAACGGTCAGACTGACGTCGGCCAGCGCCTTGCGCGCGCCGTAGGCATGGCTCACGCCGTGCACGACAATCGCCGGCACGATCGGGGCCGCATCGCGCGCGGTGCCGGGCAGCGGATCGGCAACGATGGTCGTGCTCATGCTGGACCGGGGTTCATTTCGGCGACACGACCACGCCCCAGGGCAGCCGTCCCACCTGGATCGATTTCACGACATCCAGCCCGGTGACGTCGATCACCGAAATGTCGTTGGAAAGCCCGTTGGTGGTCAGCAGGTATTTCTGGTCCGGCGTGAACGCCATCTGCCAGACACGCTGCCCCACCAACAGGTATTTGCGCACCTTGTAGGTCTTTGCGTCGATCACCGCGACGCGATTGGCCGGACCCAGGGCCACGAACGCGGTGGCGTCGTCGTCGGTGAATCGGATGCCAACCGGCTGGATCGTGTCACCTCGCAGGCCCTGCACGTCGAACGCGATCTTGTGCGTCACGACGTGCTTCACCGGATCGATCACACTGACGGTGCCGCCAAGCTCGGAGGAGACCCAGACCTCGGAGCCGTCGTGCTTGAACATGGCGATGCGCGGCCGCGCGTCGACCAGCACGCCGGCGACCATCTTGTGCGTCTTGTAATCGAGGAAGTGCGCCATGTTGGTCGTTTCGGAGGTGTTGACGATGGTCTCGCCGTCCGGACTGACCGCCATGCCCTCGGGTTCGACACCGGTCGGTACTTCCGCGATCACCTTCCGTGTCGGCACGTCGATCACGGTCACCATGCTGTCGTCTTCGTTCGAGACATAGAGCGGATTGCCCGAGACGTGCAGGGCGAAGGTCTCGGGATCGGGGCCGGACGGCAGAGTGCCGACGATGTGCAATGTCTTGGTGTCGATGATCTGGATGGTGTCGTCGTCGCTGGCGCAGACCAGGATCTCGCTGCCGTCCTTGGTCAGCGTGATGCCGCGCGGACGCTGCCCGACCGGCACGGTCGCGACGATCTTCATCTGGTCGAGATCGACCACGCTGATAGTGTTGTCGCGCTCATTCGACACATAGGCGGTGTAAGCCCGCGCCGGGCCGGCGGCCGACGCCACGAACAAGCCGGCGAGCAGCCATGCCGGCAGCCGGGCGCATCGTGTCATTGCAACTTGCATTTGGTCTCCGGTCGGTCGAAGCCGAGCGTATCGAGTTCCGTCACCTGATGCAGGAAGCCTGGCTGCGGCGACACCGACACGATCGTGCGACCGTCCGCCAGCAGGATCGGCTGGCGCAGTTGCCAATCCCAGTCCCGCAGCGAGAGTTTCTGGCCCTTGTAAGCGGCGATGCCGAAATCGGCGGATTTCATGTCCTGCATGATCTTCGCCGGGTCGGTCGAATTGCTGCGGCTGGCAGCTTCGCCGATCATGCGGACAGCGGTCCACGCCTGCATATCGAGCGGGGTCATCCGACGATGCGCCATCCGCACGAACCTGTCCTGCAGCTGCGTACCGCCCCAGGATTCACTGCTCGGATCCCAGCTTACCGGCCGCAGCCCGGCCGATCCCACGACAGGCCGTGCGTCCCAGGTGCGAAACGGCAGATAATTGGCGAAGACCTCGCTTTCGTCCGCCGTGACCAGAACGTCGTAGTCGGGCAGGCCCTGCGTGAAGACGGGCATCTGCTGCTGGGTCTGCACCACGCCGGAATCGGTCTGGCGCGCGCCACCGGTGTCCTTGTATTCGACCTCCTTCACGATGCGAGCGCCGAAGCGTTTGGCCGCCCGGCGATAGGCATCGGCCAGCAACGTGTCGTCGGGGTGCGAACCGTAGGCCAGCACCCAACGCGACCATTTTTTCCACACCAGGTACTGCGCCAGCGCGTCGGCCAGCATGGCGCGCGATGGCGCGACATGGATCAAATTGTTGCGACAATCCTGCTGCCGCAGCGCGTCATCCGGCGCCCCGACATTGAACAGCGTCACCTGCTTGTCGCGGCCGGCGGCGGCGAGCCGCAGCAGCAGCTCCGCCGGAACGTCAGTCAGGATCAGGGTGATCCCGTGTGCCACCAGCGTCGTCAGTGCAGTCGCCGCATCGTCATCGGCCCGCACCGCGACATCCGTCAGTTCGAATTGCTGGCCGATGAACTGGCCGGTGGTGGTGTTATCGTTGATGGCGAGTTTCGCGCCTGCCAGCCCGTCATCCCGCGGCGGCTTGTCCAGCAACGATATTGTCTGTTCCGGCTCGGCCCACCGAATGTAGCCGATGCCGACTGTCGCCGCTTCCGCGCACAGGGCACGCGTTCCGGTCGCCAACCCGGCAAAGATCATCGTTGTTATCAGCGCTCGCCGGCCGAGCCGGTCGTGCGGCATCAGCGTTGGACGTTCCATTCAAGCCAGGATGAAGAACTCCGCGCTGGCATTCAAGAGCGCCAAGGCGTTGGCGACCGGCGGGATGGCGTCGGGGACGTGAAATTATGGCAATCCACAACCGCACGGTGTATGGCAGGGCGCACCGGTCAAGGAGGTGGTGGTGCAACTGGTTGACCTGATCCTGCTGGCATGCAGCCTGACCAACACGTCAGATTGTCACGAGTACCATATTTTGTTCGAGACGGGAGGATCGTTGCAAAGCTGCATGATGCAGGCGCAACCCTACCTGGCACAGTGGGTCGGCGAACACCCGAATTACCGCGTTGCACGCTGGCGTTGTGCCTGGCCCGATCGCGAAGACGAGAAAATCTGACCAGGCGTTGATCTGAGTGGGCGTTGACATGTGGCGGTGAATTTCCGAAACCTGTGCGGCAAGGAGGATACCGCGTGTTGCGCACAGCATTTCTGGCAATGACACTGCTGATCGCGGCTGTGCGTCCAGCACCGGCACAGGATGCCGCGGCCGGGGAAAAGGACTTCCTGGTGTGTCGCGCGTGCCATCAGATCGGTCCCGGTGCGAAGATCGCGGTCGGACCCGTGCTCAATGGCGTGGTCGGACGCAATGCGGGAACCTACCCGGGATACCAGTATTCGGATGCGAACAAGGATTCCGGACTGGTCTGGACGCCTGAGGAGCTCGACAAGTATCTGACATCGCCGCAGACGGTGGTGCCGCACACCAAGATGATCTTTCCCGGTCTGAAGGACGCGCAGAAACGGAAAGATGTGATCGCGTTTCTGCAACAGTTCGGACCGGACGGGCAGAAGAAGCAGTAATCTTCGTGCCGGCGACTGCACCGACCGGCGACTGCACCGAATTGACGGCACACCGGCGGCCGCCGATGGCCGGCCCGCGCCTGGCCTGTTATCATCGTGCTCCGCTACAGGGAGGTATGCCATGAAAACGCGCGCCGCCGTCGCCCGCGAGGCGGGCAAACCACTCAGCCTCGAAACGGTGGACCTTGAGGGTCCACGCGCCGGCGAAGTCCTGGTCGAGATCAAGGCGACCGGCATCTGCCATACTGATGAGTTCACCCTCTCCGGTGCCGATCCCGAAGGAATTTTCCCGGCGATCCTGGGTCATGAGGGCGCGGGTATCGTGGCCGAGATCGGGCCGGGCGTGACCAGCGTGAAAAAGGGCGATCACGTCATTCCGCTTTACACGCCGGAATGCCGGCAGTGCGAATACTGCCTCAGCCGCAAGAGCAATCTGTGTGTTGCGATCCGTGCCACGCAGGGCCGCGGCGTGATGCCGGACGGCACCAGCCGCTTCTCCTGCAATGGAGCGCCGGTGATGCATTACATGGGCACGTCGACCTTCGCCAACTTCACTGTGCTGCCGGAAATCGCACTCGCAAAAATCCGGCCGGACGCACCGTTCGAGAAGGTCTGCTACATCGGCTGCGGCGTCACCACCGGCATCGGTGCAGTGATCAACACGGCAAAAGTGGAGCCCGGCGCGCGTGTCGTGGTGTTCGGCTTGGGCGGTATCGGACTGAATGTCATCCAAGGCGCGCGGATGGCCGGGGCGGAAATGATCGTTGGGGTCGATCTCAATCCGAACCGGAAGGCGATCGCCGAGAAATTCGGCATGACGCATTTCGTCAATCCGGCCGAGGTGGCGGGCGACCTGGTGCCGTATCTGGTCGATCTGACGCGCGGCGGCGCCGACTACAGTTTCGAGTGCATCGGCAACGTAAAGGTGATGCGTCAGGCGCTGGAGTGCGCCCATCGCGGTTGGGGCCAGTCGATCATCATCGGCGTTGCCGGCGCCGGGCAGGAGATTGCGACGCGGCCGTTCCAGTTGGTGACCGGGCGAGTGTGGAAGGGCACCGCGTTCGGCGGCGCGCGCGGGCGCACCGACGTGCCGCGGATCGTCGATTGGTACATGGAAGGCCGCATCAACATCGACGACCTGATCACGCACGTGCTGCCCTTCGAACGTATCAACGAAGGGTTCGAGTTGATGCGCCGCGGCGAGAGCATTCGCAGCGTCGTGACCTACTGACGCTACTTTCCAACGCTCCCGCCGCGCGCAGGCGCTGCCGAGATCAGTTCGGCAGCGCGCCGGAGGCCTTGGCGACGTGGGTGGCGATCGCATCCATCAGCGCCGGCGACAGCGCGTCATACGGCGTCAGCCCAAGTGCGGTGAGCCGGCCGCGAATCCCGGCCATGCGGTCGGGACTGACGCCCGATTCGATGACCGAGGACACGAACGCGCCGAACTCCGGAGGCGCCCAGCCGGATTCCTGAAACAACTCGGGGTGTACGAAGTCGAACCCGTAGAACGGATGCTTGGTGTTTTCGATTCGCCCGTACATGTGCACCCCGCAGCCCTTGCACGCATAGCGCTGGATGGCCGCGTTCGGATCGACGATGGCGAGTTTGTCGCCGTTCTCCGTCACCGTCAGGTTGGCGCGCGGCGTCACCGCGACGACCGAGAAGATCGCGCCGGCCGGCTTCCAGCACTTCGTGCAGCCGCAGGCATGGTCATAAGCGACCTGCCCCTTGATCGCGACTTTCACTGGTGCCTGCGCGCATTTGCACACCAGTGTTCCGCCGGCGAAATCCGCGGCGGCGGGCCGGACGCCATGGTCGATGGACGGATGAAGGCTAATCGTTTCGGACATTTTGCGCTCCCCGGGGTCTGCTCTTGGTCTGGCCCAGTCCATTGGACGGAGCCAGGCTCGACGTTATCGGCCGCCGATCGCTGCTTGAACTCAGCGCGGCACCGCGATCTTACCGTACGGCAGGAGATCCGGTAAATCGCAGATTCGTGTGCGCTCGTCGGAAAGATCAGCAGGACGGAGCAACCGGCGAGCGGCCTCGCGCGCCACGCGGGCTGCCATGCTGTAACGGCAACGAGAAATCACCAGACGGGACGGCCGTCGGTCGCGAATCTTGCCTCGTGTTGAGACGGTCGACCTCGGGAACTTATCGCGTCGCCGGCATCGGCGATGGTGCTCCCGCCGCGCCGCAATGGAAGGCGGACCAGCCTCGGCCCACTTGTCAGAAAATGCGCAACCAATCATCCTGGCCTTTGCAACCGGGCCAGTCCCCGGGGCACGCCCAACAAGAATTTCGTCAAGAATTCCGAGGGGGAGAAACAACATGTCGTATCACGGCAGCCGATTCCTGTCTCTGGCCGTGGCGTTCTGCCTGCTTGGCTTGGGTGGTGTACCCGCACGGTCCGCGGATCCGGAAATCGATCAACTGCTGAAGAGCCCGATCGGCAATGACTGGGTGACGAATGGCGGCAACCTGACCAACCAACGCTATTCGACGCTGAAGCAGATCAACACCGACAACGCAGGTCAGCTCAAAGGCGCCTGGATGACCCACCTGAAGGGCTCCGGCGTCGGCGGCAAGTATTCGGCCGAGGCGACGCCGCTGGTCCGTGACGGAATCATGTACGTCGTTACCGGCAACGACGACGTTTTCGCACTCGATGCGAAAACCGGCGCGATTCTGTGGGAACGCTTGTCGCATATCGATCAGACGATCAACACGGTATGCTGCGGCTGGCTCAACCGCGGCCTCGCGATGGGCGAGGGGATGCTGTTCCTCGGTCAGCTCGATACCAACGTCGTCGCGCTCGACATCAAAACCGGCAAGGAGGTGTGGAAGACGCCGATCGAGGACTGGCACAACGGCTATGTCGTGACCAGCGCGCCGCTCTACTACGACGGTATCGTCTATAGCGGCATCGCGGGTGGGGAGTTCGGCACGCGCGGCAGACTGACCGCGCTGGATGCCAAGACCGGAAAGATCCTGTGGCGCTCTTACACACTTCCCGCGCCGGGTGAGGTCGGCAGCGACACCTGGCCGAAAGGCAGCGACCAGGCGATGCGCGGCGGGGCAACGATCTGGAACACCCCCGCGGTCGATCCGGATCTCGGCCTGGTTTATTTCGCAACCGGCAATTGCGGGCCGGACTACGACGGGTCGGTGCGCGAGGGCGACAACCTGTTCTGCGCCTCCATCATGGCGATCAACGCGAAGACCGGCCAGTACGCGTGGCACTTCCAGGAGGTACACCACGACCTTTGGGACTATGACGCAGCGAGCCCGGTGGTGCTGTTCGACACGGTGATCAACGGCCAGCCACGCAAGGGTATCGCCGAAGCCGGCCGCACCGGGTGGGTCTATATCCTCGACCGCACCAACGGCAAACCGCTGATCGGCATCGAAGAGAAGCCGGTGCCGCAGGAACCCAGGCAGCACACCGCCGCAACCCAGCCCTTCCCGATCGGCGACAACACGGTGCCGACCTGTGCGCCGCCGACACCGGGCTTTGACAAACCCAGCTGTATATTCCAGTCGTTCTGGGACACGCCCGTCGTCATCCAGCCCGGCGGACAGGGTGGCACGAACTGGTCGCCGATGCCGTACAGTCCCGATACCGGCTTTTTCTACGTGCCCGGCAACATTCGTTCGAGCACCTTCCTGCGGTATGGCGACACGTACAAGAACGGCCAACGCTATGTGGGAGGCACACAATCGGCGCCGATCGGCTCGGACTTCGGAGGAACCTTCACCGCAATCGACAGCCGGTCGAACAAGATCGCCTGGCAGCACCAGATGCCGTATCGCATGGGTGGCGGCGGCGGCTCGACAGTCACCGCCGGCGGACTGCTGTTGCGCGGGGAGCCCGATGGCAACTTTGTTGTGTTGAGTGCCAGGTCTGGCGAGGTATTATGGAAGTTCCAGACTGGGTTTGGCGCCGATGCACCGGCGACCGTCTATGCGGTTGATGGCCAGGAATACATCGCGATCGTTACGGGCGGCAATTCAATCCAGGGCAGCGCCACCGGCGACGCGGTGTGGGTGTTTGGCATGAACGGGACGCTGGCACCGATGCCCCCGCCGCAGCCGCCATCTAGGATTGCCGGTCCGCTGGGAGCGATCGCGGATGGGACCTCCACCATCAAGATCGGCGACAACAATGTCGAGTATGCCTACTGGCCGGCCCGCACGCGGGTAAAGGCCGGAACCACGGTGACCTTCACCAATGTGGGCGACACCGTGCACACCGCGACCTCGACCACGGCGGCGGGAGCGGCGGCGGGCAAGTGGGATACCGGTCCGCTGGCGAAAGGGGAATCGAAGACCATCACCTTCAAGGAGCTTGGTACCTACTACTACATTTGCACGCCGCATCCCTGGATGTACGGGCAGGTGATAGTCGGTCCGTGATCGTTCCGGTGCCGACCAAGCCAATCCGTATCGTCTGCCGATCCCCCCGCCGGACATCATGATCAACCGGTTGGCGGTGAACGACAACCGGTTCAGCCACCACCCCGGCGATCCGGTTGCCAGCGTTTGCGCACGCGCTCATCATCGTGAAAAGCTCGGATCATGAAAAGCCCCGACAGGCCTGGAGGAATCACGCCCATGATGAACCTGTCGCCTAACCTGCCGCCCGACAAGCAGCGCGGGATGCTCCGCCAGATGCTCACCATCCGCCGGTTCGAGGAGCGCGCTTCGGCCGACTACTTGGCCGGAAAGATCTACGGCGTCGTGCACTGCTACATCGGTGAGGAAGCGGTTGCGGTCGGCGTCTGCAGCGCACTCGATCGCACCGACCGGATCATTTCGACGCATCGCGGCCACGGCCACTGCATCGCGAAGGGTGCCGACCTGAACCGCATGATGGCGGAGCTCTACGGTCGGCAAACCGGCTACTGCAAGGGCAAGGGCGGCTCCATGCACATCGCCGATTTCGACATCGGCATGCTCGGGGCGAATGGCATCGTCGCAGGTGGGATTTCGATCATCACGGGCGCAGGCCTGGCGGCGCAAATGGAAGGCAAGGGTGGTGTGGCTGTCTCGTTTTTTGGCGATGGGGCATCGAATGCCGGCCCCTTCCACGAGTGCCTCAACATCGCAGCGACCTGGAAGCTGCCGATGCTGTACGTGTGCGAGAATAATATGTACGCCGCGCAGACCGCGGCGGCCGCAACGCATGCGCTCGACGACGTGGCGGCACGCGCGGCCGGCTACGGCATTCCGGGTGTCGTCGTCGACGGCAATGACGTCTTCGCAGTCTACCAGGCTGCGAACGCCGCCGTGGATCGGGCGCGTCGCGGCTTGGGTCCCACACTGATCGAATGCAAGACCTACCGTCAGCGCGGCCACACCGAGCGCCGCGGTCAACCTGATTCGCGCGACAGGGCGGAGGTCGAAAAATGGTTGCAAAAGGATCCGATTGCGCTGCTCGAGCGACAGCTTCGGGGCCAGGGTGAGCTCGACGACCCCAGGCTGCAGGCGATGGAGGGCGACATCATGAGTGCGCTGCAGACTGCCGTCGCCTTCGCCGAGGCAAGCCCTTTCCCGCAACCGGAACAAGCGACCGACGACGTGTTTGCGGCCTGACACCAGGAGCAGACGATGCGCGAGCTGACGTACAACGAGGCTGCTCTCGAGGCGATCGCCGAGGAGATGCGGCGCGATCCGAAGATCTTCTACATGTCCACCGACGCGCTGCCGCCGCTGCTCAAGGAGTTTGGCCCGACGCGGATCAGGGCGACGCCGATCACCGAGGCGGCGCTGACCGGCATGGGGATCGGCGCGGCCGGCTCGGGCTTCCGCCCGATCGTCGACTGGCGGCAAGTAACGTTCTGCTTTGTCGCGATGGACCAGATCGTCAATCAGGCCGCGAAGATCCACTATATGTTCGGCGGCCAGGTGAGCTTCCCGATCCTGTTCCGCGCGTCCGTCGGCGGCGGTGGCCAGATCGCGGCGCAGCACTCGCAGTCGCCCTATTCGATGTTCATGAATGTCGCCGGGTTGAAGATGTTCCTGCCGTCGACGCCGCGTGACATGAAGGGGCTGCTGAAGACGGCGATCCGCGACAACAACCCCGTCATTTCCTTCGAGTCGGGCCGGCTGATGGCGCGCAAGGGGGAAGTCCCGCAGGAGGACTACACGATCCCGCTCGGTGTGGCCGACATCAAACGGGAAGGCAGCGACGTAACGGTTGTCGCGTTGGCGTGGCTGGTGCACGAGGCACTCGCCGCGGCCGAGACGCTTGCCGCCGAGGGGATCTCGGTCGAGGTCGTCGATCCGCGCACACTGGTGCCGCTGGATACCGAAACGATCCGGGAGTCGGTGCGCAAGACGGGCCGGCTGGTGATCGCCGACGAGGCGGGACCAACGTGCGGATTCTCGGCGGAGGTTGCAGCGGTTGTTACCGAGGATGCCGCGACATTTGTGCGGATGAAGGCCCCGGTGAAACGGGTCTGCGCCTTGCAGGTGCCGATACCGTATACCCCGGTGCTGGAAAGTGCTGTGTTTCCGGACCGCAACCGGATCATTGCCGGGGTGCGGGAGGTGCTACGAGGGCGCGGGGCTGCCGAGGCGGCGTGACGGCGGCACCGATGCCCGCTCCGATCGTCATCGCCGACAGCATCACCCGCGTCGGGCCTGAAGCCGCCGGCGCGGTCATCGTCAACGCCTCCCATGGGGGTCTCTACGCTGCCTATCTCGCGGCAAAACTCCAAGCCGCCGCAGCGATTTTCAATGATGCCGGTGTCGGGCGCGACCGCGCCGGGATTGCCGGCCTCGACTACCTGCAGGACTTCGGCATCGCCGCCGCGACCGTCGGCCATGACACTGCAAGGATTGGCGATGGCGCCGACATGATGGCGAGCGGCGTCGTCTCCCATGCGAACGCGCTCGCCGCATCACTCGGCGTCAGCCCAGGCCAGTCGTGCCGTGATGCTGCCGCCGCGCTGCAACAGGCAATGCCGGCGCATCGCGCGCCGCCGGAAGCGCTGGAGGCGGCATTCCTGCTCATCCCCGAACCGCCACCGGTCTGGGCACTCGATTCCGCATCCCTGGTGCTGCCCGAGCACAAGCACTCGATCGTCATCACCGGCTCGCATGGCGGACTGCTCGGCGGCCGGCCGGAGACCGCGCTCAAATATGACGTGCTCGGCGCTGTCTATAACGACGCCGGAATCGGGAAAGACGCAGCCGGCATCTCGCGTCTGCCGGCGCTTGACGCACGCGGCATCGCCGCCGCGACGGTCTCCGCGGCAAGCGCCCGCATCGGCGACGCGCGCTCAACCTACCAGGACGGCATCATCAGTTGCGTCAACACCCGCGCCGCTTCACTCGGCTTGCGCGAAGGCATCAGCGCCCGCGACTTCGTCGCCAAGCTGCGCCACGCCCTGGGCGCATAAGGAGGAAACCATGAGCCCCACACTGCCAAATCGTCCATCGGGCACGATTACGGGGGGGCGTGCGCTTGCCGAGATGCTGCGTCTGGCGGGCGCCGGACCGATGTTCGGCATGGGCGGGTTCCAATTGCTGCCGTTCTACGACGCGATCGGCCTGGTCGGCCTGAACCACCACCTCATCAACGACGAGCGCTGCGGCGCCTTCGCCGCGGACGCCTTCGCAAGGGTCACCAACCGCCCCGGCATTTGTGACGGAACGCTCGGACCCGGCGCGACCAACCTCATCACCGGGCTGATTAAATCGCTGAATGGCGGCATCCCGATCGTTGCGATCACCGGCGACACCAACCGCATGCATTCCTGGAAGAACATGACCCAGGAAAGCCGCCAGGTCGAAATCCTGCGGCCCGCGGTGAAGGAGCTGATTCGCGTCGAGATGACCGCCCGCATCCCCGAACTGGTGCGGCGTGCGTTTGCGGTGGCGACCTCGGGGCGGCCAGGGCCGGTGCTGCTCGACGTGCCCGAGGACGTTGCGCACGGCACGCACGACTTCGCGCCCGAGGATTTCGTCATCGATGAGGCGACGCTGAAAGCGCCGGCCCGGCGCATCCGCCCCGACCGTGCCGATATCGAGCGCGCCGCGAAGTTGATTGCAAAAGCAAAACGCCCGCTGTTGCTGACCGGCGGCGGCATTCATCTGTCCGAAGCCTGGAGCGCCCTGACCCGTTTCGCCGAAGCGCAGTCGATCCCGGTCGCGCACACCATGAGCGGCAAGGGCGGCATCGCCTGCACGAACAAGCTGTCGGTCGGTCTGTTCGGTCGCTATTCGCGCATCGCCAACGATCTGATCGAGGCGTCGGATTGCCTGATCGTCGTCGGATGCAAGCTCGGTGAGATCGCGACCAAACGTTTCGCGCTGCCACCGGCCCACATTCCGGTGATCCATCTCGACATCGTCGCAGAAGAGATCGGCCGCTGCATCCCCGCCGAGATCGCGCTGTGGGGCGATGCGCGAGCCGGGCTCGAAGACTTCGCCGACGCGTTGTCGGATAGTGGCGCGGCTGCCCGCGTGGCACGGGCCGACTATGTCGCCGAGGTCGCGCCGCGCATGAAAGCCTGGGAAGACGATGCCGCACCGCGGCTCAATTCGCCCGACCGGCCGGTGCACATGGCGCGCCTCTGTCGTGAGCTGAACAAGACCCTGCCGGAGGACGCGATCCTCGTCGCCGACGGCGGGTTCGCCGGGCATTGGACCGGACTGCTCTACGACACCAAGAAACCGGGACGCAGCTTTATCCCGGATCGCGGCTTCGCCTCGATCGGCTATGGGTTGCCGGGCGGCATGGGCGCTGCCCTCGCCGCGCCGGACCGGCCTGTCGTTGCGATCAGCGGCGATGGCGGCTTCAACATGACGCTTGGTGAACTGGAAACCGCGCGCCGCACCGGGTGCGGTCTCACGGTCATCGTCGTCAACAACGCCGCCTCGGGCTACGTCAAGGCGTTGCAGCACGCGATGATGGGCGGACGCTACCAGTCCGCCGATCTCAACGAGATGGATTACGCAACGATTGCCCGCGCGATGGGCTGCGGCGGCATTCGCGTCGAAGACCCCCAGGCGTTGTCACCGGCACTTCGGCAGGGCATGGAAGAACGCGACCGCCCGACCGTTATCGACGTCGTCGTCACCCGCGATCCCGCGCAAATGTTGCCCGCGGTCGACAACCGCACAGTGGAGATCAAGCGAGGCGACCGGGTCGCTTAACTCCCGATCACAACCCACAGCGGATCGCCTTGCGACGGTATCGCGGCCTGGGCGGCGATGTTGGCGAACCCGGCTGCCCGCATATACGCTGCAACCAGGCGCTGCTGGTCCGGCCCCGAGAGTGACTGCCAGATCGCGACTGCCTTGGTCGGGAAACATAGGTTCGAGAACGACACGACGAACGGCGCGTCGGATCGCATCACGCGGCGAACCTCGCGGAACACATCCACCGGTCGTTGCAGATACTGCACCGATACGCACAGGCAGGCGCCGTCGAATACGCCGTCGCCGAGCGGCAGTTCCGGCTCGATGTTAAGGTCCTGCACGAACCATCGCGACAGGCGTGGGTTGGCGGCAAGTTCCGCCTCGTTCATGCCATGGCCAACGACAGAGGCGTAGGCGACATCCTCTGGGAAATGGCTCACCCAACTGCTCATCAGATCCAACACCGCGCCGTCCGGCGGCAGCCGCTCGCGATAGACCCGCGTCACAGCGGCAATCGCACCATCATCGATGTGGGTGACAAACCGCGGGTATGAGTAGAATTCAGCATCCGGTGACGGATCCGCTTTATCGAATGCCGCTTCCGGCAATCCTGGCAACTGCTCCATGGGCCAGCATATTGGGACATGAGTCTGATAGGGCAAAATCACCACGCCGAAGTGACCGCCGCCCGCGCGCCTTGCCCAGTTGATCAATCACGCGGTACGCTGTTTGATGATCGGCAAGGTTTGATGACCGGCAAGTACGGGCGCGCACCTCACACAGCAAGACCGTCGTTCACAACGAGGCTTGCGCCCCCCAATGCACGGTCCCGGATCTGACCCACCACTGGCAGGCTGTCGGAGTTCTCCTCCCATGCAGTACACACTTGAAGTCAACGGCGCGAAGCGCAGCGTCGATGTCGATGGCGAAACCCCGCTGCTCTGGGTGCTGCGCGACACGCTCGACCTGAAGGGGACAAAATTCGGCTGCGGAGCGGCCCAATGCGGCGCCTGCACGGTGCATCTGGACGGCCGCCCCATCCGCGCCTGCCAAACCCCCATCGCCTCGGTCGGCGCGTCCCGCATCACCACGATCGAGGCGATCGGCGACAGCAAGATCGGCCAGAACGTGCAGGCGGCCTGGATCGAGCTGGACGTGCCACAATGCGGCTACTGCCAGGCGGGCCAGATCATGTCGGCCACCGCCCTGCTGACCCGCATTCCCGCGCCAACCGACCACGACATCAACGTGGCGATGAGCGGCAATGTCTGCCGCTGCGCCACCTACACACGCATCCGTGCGGCCATCAAGCGCGCCGCCGAAGCGGGGAGGATCTGAGCATGTTGGCGCGCAGGAACTTCCTCAAGGTCAGCCTCGCCGCTGGCGGCGGTATGTTGCTGACGGCCACCATCCCTACCCTTGCCAGGGCGGCCACGCTGGGCAAGCCGGGCCCCGACGCGGTGACACTGAACGCCTATCTCCGCATCGCGCCGGACGGCAAGGTCACGATCACCGCGAAGAACCCCGAGGTCGGCCAGGGCGTGAAGATGATGCTGCCCATGCTGATCGCCGAGGAACTGGATGCCGACTGGGCTGCCGTGCAGATCGAGCAGGCGGACCTGGACCCGCGCTATCCCGGCCAGACCGCCGGCGGCAGCACGGCAACCCCGCTGAACTGGCTGCCCATGCGCCAGGTCGGTGCTGCCGGGCGGCAAATGCTGATCACCGCCGCCGCGGCGCAATGGGCCGTGCCCGCGTCCGAGTGCGAAACCGCTCCCGGCCAGGTGCTGCACAAGCCGTCAGGCCGCTCGCTATCCTACGGCGCGCTCGCGACCCAGGCCGCCGCCGTGCCGGTGCCGGACCTTAAGAGCCTCAAGCTGAAGGACCCGAAAACCTTCCGCATCATCGGCCAGCCGACCCGCAACATCGAGGTGCCGCGCATCGTCACCGGCCAGCCGATCTTCGGCATCGATGTCAGCGTGCCCGGAATGCTCTACGCCGTGTTCCAGAAATGCGACGTGCATGGCGGCAAGCTGGTCCGTTCCAATGTCGCCGACATTCGCAAGCTCCCGGGCGTGCGCGCGGCCTTCGAGGTCAAGGGCGGCACCAATCTGCGCGGCCTGCTCGACGGCGTCGCCGTGGTGGCCGACAGCTGGTGGCAGGCCAACCGCGCGCGGCAACAGCTTGAGGTGACCTGGGACGAGGGCGACATCGCCGGCCAGAGCACCGCCGACTTCGCCGCGACCGCGGTGCGGATGTCCAAGGGCGATCCGGAAACCATCCTGCGCAAGGACGGTGACGCGAACGCCGCCTTCGGCAAGGCGGCCCATGTGCTGGAGGCCGCCTACAGCTATCCGTTCCTGTCACACACCGATCTGGAGCCGCAGAACTGCACGGCGCATGTCCAGGATGGCAAGATCGAGATCTGGGCGCCGACCCAGAATCCAGCCCCGGGCTCGGCACTGGTCGCGGCCACGCTCGGCGTTCCGGAAGCCACGATCAAGGTCCACATGGTCCGCGCCGGCGGCGGCTTCGGCCGGCGCCTGAGCAACGACTACATGGTCGAGGCAGCCTGGATCTCCAAAACCGTCGGCGCGCCGGTGAAGCTGCTGTGGACCCGCGAAGACGACATGCGGCACGATTTCTATCGCCCGGCCGGCTTCCACTTCTTCAAGGGCGGCGTCGACGCCGACGGCAAGCTGATCGCGTTCAGGGATCACTTCGTCACCTTCGCCGAAAACGGCGCTGTTGCCAACTCGGCCGACCTGACGCCGGCCGAATACCCCGCGCGCATGGTCGAGAATCTCGAATTCGGCGTGTCCATGATGCCGCTGCGCGCGCCCACCGGACCGATGCGCGCGCCGCGCTCCAACGGCTTCGGATTCGCCTTCCAATCCTTCCTCGACGAACTGGCGCATGCCGCAGGCGTCGACCCGGTCCAGTTCGCCCACAACATCCTCGGCGCGCCGCGCCTGCTGCCCGATCCGCCCATGCCGCGCATGGGACCCGGCTTCGATACCGGCCGGATGCGCGGCGTGATCGATCTGGTGGCCGAGAAATCCGGCTGGGGTAAGCAAGCCCTGCCGAATGGCACCGGCATGGGGCTGGCCTATTACTTCAGCCATCTCGGCTATTTCGCCGAGGTGGTGAAGGCCACGGTCGGCAGCACCGGCGAGATCGCGGTCGACAAGGTCTGGGTCGCGGGCGACATCGGCAGCCAGATCATCAACCCGCTGAACGCCGAGAACCAGGCGCAAGGGTCCGCTCTCGACGGCATCAGCCAGGCTCTGGGCCAGGCCCTGACGATCAAGGGCGGCCGCGTGGTGGAGGGCAATTTCGACAGCGTGCTGCCGCTGCGCATGCGCCAGGCCCCGCCGGTGGAGGTGCATT
Source organism: uncultured Alphaproteobacteria bacterium (assembly GCA_963826975.1). Taxonomy (GTDB): domain Bacteria; phylum Pseudomonadota; class Alphaproteobacteria; order Acetobacterales; family Acetobacteraceae; genus Palsa-883. The sequence continues at coordinate 102,086 of CAWGZJ010000009.1, forward strand.
TCCTGGTCACCGACCATCCGCCGACCGGCCTCGGCGAACCGGCCCTGCCGCCGGCGCTGCCAGCCCTCGCCAACGCCATCTTCGCCGCTACGGGCAAGCGCGTTCGCAGCCTGCCGCTGAAGGATCAGGACCTGTCCCGCACGGCCTGAGCCGGGTCCCCATGATGCGGATGCCCCTTCTGGCGGCCTTGCTGGCCAGCCTGCTGCTTGCCCTCCTGCTGGTTGCCCTTCCCGCGCGTGCCCAAAGCGCGGGCAGCACCGCCCGCGGCGAATATCTGGCGCGCGCCGGCGACTGCGTGGCCTGCCACTCGGCGCCGGGCGGCAAGGCCTTCGCTGGCGGACTGAAGATGGGCACGCCGCTCGGCGCCATCTTCGCCACCAACATCACGCCCGACATCGAAACCGGCATCGGGACCTACACGGTGCAGGATTTCGACCGCGCGGTGCGACGCGGCGTGGCAAAGGACGGCCACCGCCTGTATCCGGCGATGCCCTATCCATCCTACGCCAAGTTGACCGAGCAGGATGTGCAGGCGCTGTACGACTATTTCATGCGCGCGGTGCCGCCGGTGCACCAGGTCAACCAACCGAGCGAGATTCCCGTCTATCTCAGGCCGCGCTGGCCGCTGGTGATCTGGAGCGCGCTGTTCGTTGGCGGCGCCGGCTTCACCGCCAACCCGCAGAAGGACGCGCAGTGGAACCGTGGCGCCTATCTGGTCGAGGGCCTCGGCCATTGCGGCGCATGTCACACGCCGCGCGGCTGGACATTCGCGGAAAAATCGCTCGATGCCGGCAGCCCGGACTTCCTGGCCGGCGCCAATCTCGACGGCTGGTACGCCCCAAGCCTGCGCCGGGACCTTGCCACCGGACTGGGCGGCTGGTCGCAGGCCGAGATCGTCGAATTCCTCAAGACCGGCCACAACCGGCATGGCTCGGCCTACGGCTCGATGCGTGATGTCATCAACAACAGCACCCCCTATCTGACCGACGACGACCTTGACAGTATCGCCGCCTATCTGGCTTCGCTGCCGGCCAGCACCGTGCAGAAAGCCCCGGTCCCCGACGACACCACGGCGAAGGCGCTGCTTGAGGGGACGGACGCCACGCCAGGAGCAGCGATCTATGCTGGCCAGTGCCAGTCCTGCCACAAGGAGACCGGCGCCGCGGCGCCACCCTTCCTGTCCCCGCTCGCCGGCAATCCGACGGTTCTGGACAAGGATCCCTCGTCGCTGATCAACATCGTGCTGAACGGCTCCGCCCCGCTGGTCGTCAAAGGAAACCCCGCCCCCTATCGGATGCCACAGTACCGCGCGCAACTGACCAATCAGCAGATCGCCGATGTGGTCACGTTCATCCGCAACGGCTGGGGCAACAGCGCGCCGCCGGTCTCGGCCAGCGAAGTAGCGGACCTGCGCAAAAGCACAGATCCCGCCAGCGACCAGGTGATTATCCTCAAGATGCGCTGACGCCACGGCACTGGTTTTCGGCACCGGACGCGGACCGTATGCTAGGCGCCCGTCCCTGCTTTCAAATCAGTCCGCCACTGGCAACGCAACCGTCTCGCCATATATGAACGCACGTATTATCTCACGTAACTCCCAATGGACAGATCACCAATGGCCAGCTTCTCCGGCTCCATCACCACCACCGGACGGTCCGAGGCGATCCGGCTCGACAAGGCGCTGTTCAAGGCCCACCCGGAATTCCGTCAACGCGCCCGGGTGCGCGCCCATGTCCTGGGTCCGGGCCATCTGCTGGTAACCCTGGCCGACGACCCGGCCTCGGCGGCGCCGGACGAGATCGAACGCGACCCGGTGGTCTCGGCCTATCTTGCATTTCTCGAGCGCGACATGCTGGCTCACCCCGAGCACATCGCCCCGCTGGCGGAGCAAGACCTTGCCCGCCTGCGGCGCCTGACGGACGGCGTGGAGGTCAACGACGCGGACAGCATCCCGGATGACGTGACTTTGTGACCCGTGGGGTGACCCGCGGGGTGAGCGGGAGACCGTTTGCCGAACGCAACGGCTGGCGCTTGTTCCGTCACGCCGAATTCCGCCGCACCCTCGATCGCCTTGCCGTCGAGGTCGAACGGCTTGCCGGCGCGCGGCCACAGGACTGGCAGTCGCATCCCAAGGCGAAATTGCTGCGGCGCATCCTCGATCTGATCGAAATCGAAATCCCGCGCGATCCGAACGCGTCCGAATTCGCTCAGGGCAACACATTGGGTCCGGCGCATCGGCACTGGCGGCGAGCGAAGTTCCTCGGCCGGTTTCGCCTGTTCTTCCGCTTCGACAGCGCCAGCCGCGTCATCGTTTATGCCTGGGTGAACGACGAGAACACGCTACGAAAGGCTGGCGCGCGCGGCGACCCCTACGCTGTGTTCCACCACAAGCTCGCGGTCGGCAATCCACCCGACGACTGGACCACGCTGCTCGACGAGGCTCGGCGAGCGGAGGCGGCCGGCCCGGACAATTCCACAGATTGACCCACCCGCCCGGTGGTCCCGCGCGATCAGGCGCCGCCCGAGGCGCAGTTGGCAAATTCGCACGCCAGCGACCGTGCCTGCTTGCTGCGAACCTGATCGGTTCGGGGAAGCATCCACCGCGACAAATCCGGCCACGGCACGGGTCAGTCAATGCTTCCCCCACTTGGTATACCACTCGCTTGTGGGAATCCGCGTCTTTGATAACTATTTGCAATAAAGAATCACCACAGAGACACGGAGACACGGAGAAGAATATCAAGTTGCTCACTTGGTTTTTCTGCTCTGTGCCTCTGTGTCTCTGTGGTGACGCTTACTTGCGGACACGCGGCAAGGCACAGATTCCCGCCAGCATTGCATATATAATAGCGCCACGAGCGACCGGTATGCGCGCCAGGCCGACTGAGATTTGCCGGGAGCGCCTTACCCTCCGGCTTGTGACGCGGCGGCGTCCGCCATGCGGTGCGGGCCGAGTGCCCACCGCACCATCGGCGCGGTGAGCACCGTGCAGAGCATAGCCATGGCGACAAGGGCCGAGAACAGGCTCCTGCCAAGCAGCCCAGCATCCAGCAACACCGACAGCACGACCACTTCCATCAGTCCCTTGGTCTGCATCAGGGCGCCCATGGCCAGGGCGGAGGGCCAGTTTTCACCGCTCCGACGGGCCGGGACGGCGGTCCCTAGCACCTTGCCGATGATGGTCGCCGACGACAGCAGCACGAACATGCCGAGGAAGACCAGCGAACCCGGCTCGATCAGCGCGCGCAGCCCGGTGGCAACGAAGAAGAAGGGCAGCAGCGCCGCCGCAGTCAGCCGCTCCAACTGGCCCAGCAGGGGTGCCCGGCTCTGCGCCGGCATGATCGCCCCCGCCACGAAGCCGCCGATCAGGTACCCCAGTCCGAAGCTCTCCGCCAAGGCTGCGGAGGCGAAGGCCACGCTCAGGGACACCACCAGCATGGTGGCCTCAGTGGCTCCGCGTCCCGCGACCCACGCGAGCAAGGGGCGAACGACCAGCAACATCACCCCCAGCCACACTACGCTGAGGCCGAGCACCAGGATCGCGCCCTCCACGCTACCGCTCGACAGCGCCAACAACACGGCGATCATGAGCCACAGCGCCGCATCGTTCAGGGCCGCCAGCGCCAGCGCGGTCTGGCCGAGCCGGCTGCCGACCAGGCCCAACTCGCGCAGGATGGCTGCCAGCACAGGCAGCGCCGTCACGGCCACACAGATGGCGATGGCTGCCGCGGTGGTCGTGACACTGCCGCGCGGGCCAATGGCGCTGGGCACGGTCCAGGCGATCCAGAACCCTGACCCGAGCCCCAGGATCAGCGGCACGCCGATGCTCCCCGCCGCCGGTCCGCCCAACCGCCGCATCCCGTCGCGCAGGTGCGCCGCGTCCAGATAGGGTCAGAAGGCCCATCCGCGTAAAACTGCACGGTAAGAAACATGAACACGGCCCGGATTTGGGCGGTTCGGGCCTGACAAGGGACATGTACATTCTGTAGCCGACACGAAACGGCCCTTTATTGCGTGCAATCATTGCGTGCAATGCACTTTGGACGCGATATAGATGGCCGACAGGGATTCTTGCACGCAATAAACCGGGGTGCTAACGCGGGGGATGACTTTGCGTGCAATACATGCAGCCGAGGCGAGTGCCACCGAACCGGGCTGGATGACACCCTTCCTGGCCAGCCTGGCGCGTGACGATCTCGCGCCGGCGACGCTGCGCGGCTACCGTTACGACCTGCGCCACTTCCTGGGGTGGTACCGGGCCGTGCAGGACAGCGCCTTCGCCGTCGAGGGCCTCGCCGAATACGAACTCATCGCCTACCGCCAGCACATGGTCGCGGCCGGCCGGCGACCGGCGACCGTCAATCGCCGGCTGGATGCGTTGCGCCGGTTGTGCCGATGGGCGCAAGGCATTGGCGCTCTCGCGGTCGACGCCGCGCGGGATGTCCGGCCCGTGCGCACGGTGCGCAAACAACAGCCCGTGGGTCTGACCGATATCGAAGTTCATGCGTTGTTGCGCTCTGCAGGCGCCTCTTCGCATGGCCTCGCAACCCGGAACTACGCCATCGTCCAGCTCATGTTGCAGGCTGGGCTGCGCGTCGGTGAAGTCGCGGCTTTGCGGGTTACCGACGTCGTCATGAGCGATCGCTCCGGCAGCGTTCGTATCCGGCACGGCAAGGGTCTCAAGGCGCGTGAGATACCCTTGAACGCGACGGCGCGGCGCGCCCTCAGGCAATATCTGGAAGAATGCCATTTGCCAGGCCAGGACAAGGATGCGGCGCTGTTCGTGAGCAGCCGTAATACGGCAATGCCGGTGCGAACAACCCAGGCCGTCATTTCCAGTCTCGCCCGGCGTGCACGCCTGAAGCGAGTGTCGGTTTCGGCGCACACGTTGCGGCACACCTTCGCGCTCGGCTATCTGCGCGACAATCCCGGCAAGCTGGTTGAACTCGCGAGTCTGCTCGGTCACAATTCGCTCGACACGACGGCCATTTACACGCGACCATCGCGCGACGATCTCGCGGCCGACCTGGAGCGCTCGCATCTCAATGTCGATAGATGACGCCTCAGGCGCGACCATTCAAAACCGGCGGCGAACAGCGATGCCGGCGGACCCGAGCGAGGACGAACTGGCGCGGCACTGGAGCCTGACGCCCGCGGATCTGGCCGTGATCGCCGAATGCCGAGGCCCGGACCATCGGCGCCGCTTTGCTTTGCAACTCTGCATGCTGCGTGCTCACGGGCACTTCCTTGATGATTACAGGCACACACCAATCAAAATCGTCAACCACCTGGCGCGTCAGCTCGGATTGGCACCGGTTTTGTTCCTCGATCGGCCTGGCCGGGCGCAGACGGAACGAGCGCAGTCATTGCGTATTCGTCGTCACCTTGGCATCCGGGCCCTTGATCGTCACGCCGCCGCCGATCTCCGGGACTGGCTGCGCCAAGGTGCCCTGGAAGGCAGAACCGCCGCCGAACTGATGTCACGCGCGGAGGACCGGCTGCGCGAGTGGCATGTCATGGTGCCGGCCCCCAGCACGCTTGAGCGGCTGGTCACGGCCGAGGTGACGCGGGCCACGACCGATCTGTACACCAAAGTTTCAAACCTCTTGCCGCCCTCTCTGCGCGAAGCCATCGATTTGTTGATCGAAGTGCCGGAGGGCGATGCGCGCTCAAGCCTGTTTCGGCTGAAGGATTATCCAAAATCGGCCAATGCCGCGGTGATCAAGGGTGACATCGTTCGCCTGCGCCTCATCGAACAACTGCTCGACACAGGCGCGGGCCTCGACGATCTCAATCCGCAAATCATTCGTCAGCTTGGCCAGCTCGGACGCCGTTACGACGCCGGCGATCTGCGCCGCTTCGCCAAACCGAAACGCGACGCGCTCGTTGCCTGCTATTTGGTCGAAGCCCGCAAGACGCTGATCGACCAGATTGTTGAGATGAACGATCAGTTCCTCATCGGCATAAATCGGCGGGCGCGTGGTTCGGTTGAAGAACGGCGCAAGAGTCTTCGCCGCCGCGCCCGCGACGGATTGCATCGCGTGCTCGGCGCCATCGATGAATTGGTCGCGGCCGATGGCGCGCAAACACTCAACGCCTTCCGTGATGCGCTGGGTACGCCAGCATTGGTGGAGGCCGCCATCGCGTGCCGGGCGTATGAGCGGCTGGAAGAGCGTGGCCACCTCGATGCCATGCTCGCGCGCTACGGCACGTTGCGGCAATATCTGCCCGCCTTCTTTGCCCTGCCATTCCAGGCCGCCGCCGGCAGCGAAACATTGCTCAGTGCCATCGAAGTCCAGCGCGCCCTGGATGCCGGCACTCGTGGCGCGCTGACGACTGATGATCCACACGGGTTCGTGCAGGCGGACTGGCGACCGCATTTGGTCACAGGCGGGAAGCTCGATCGCGGCATCTGGGAAATCTCCCTCGCCTTCGCGGCACGCGACGCCTTGCGTGCTGGCGGGCTGTTCTTGCCCGAGAGCCGCGACCACGTCTCGTTCTGGAACCTGGTCTACGATGATCGGAGCTGGCGGCAGGCCCGCGAACAAGCCTACCAGCGGCTCGACCTGCCGATCGATGGACAGATCTTCATCGCCAAAATCACCGCCGAATTCGACCGAGCGGCGCGCGCCGCCGAACGCGGCCTGCCCGACAACCGCTTCGCCTCCATCATCAATGGCCGGCTCAAACTCAAGAAGAGCGACGCCCTGGCTATCTCGCGTGCGGTACGCGAGTTGCGCGCCACGGTCAGTTCCAGCCTCCCGCGAGTACGAATTGAAGATCTGCTACAGGACGTCGACGAATGGTGCCGATTTACCAGCGCCTTCCAGCCGCTCGGCGGCTATCAGCCACGTGGCGCCGATCTGCACCGGTCGCTGCTCGCCACGGTGATCGCGCACGGCACGAACCTCGGCCTGGCCGCCATGAGCCAGAGCGTCGATACCCTCACGGCGGAGTCGCTGCAGGACACCAGCCGATGGTTCCTGCGTGACGCCACGATCAAGACGGCCAACACCATCCTGGTCAATCACCATCATGGGCTGAAGCTGAGCGGCATATGGGGTGATGGAAGCCGCTCCTCTTCCGATGGCCAGCGCTTTGCGGTCGAGCGGCGCAGTCTCCTCGGCAGCGTCTATCCACGCTATTTCGGTTACTACGACCGGGCGCTTCAGCTTTATACGCACACATCCGACCAGAACAGCGTCTACGGCACCCAGGTCATCTCGTGCGCGCCTCGTGAGGCCGGCTATGTGCTTGGCGGCATTCTCGACAATGACACCGAGCTGACCATCCGTGAGCACACGTCAGATACGAATGGCTTTACCGAGCATCTCTTCGGTCTTTGCGCGCTGCTTGGCATACACTTCATGCCCAGACTGAAGGATTTGCCCGACCAGATGCTCAGCCGCATCGACCGGGACGCCGATTACGGCGTGCTGCAACCGCTGCTCCGTGGCCGCATCAACATCGATCTCATCCTTGAGCAATGGGACCAACTGGTGCGCCTGGCGGCGTCGCTGAAGGACCGGCTGGCCCCGGCTCATGTCGTCATGCAGCGCCTTGCCAATACCAACGCATCAGATCGTCTCGCCGGCGCACTGAGCCAACTCGGGCGACTGATGAAGACACTGCACATCCTGCGCTACATCCAGGAAGAGCCGCTGCGTGACGCCATTCAACTTCAGCTCAATCGCGGCGAGTTCCGTCACATCCTCGCCAAATCCATGTTCTTCGCCAATTGGGGCAGCTTCCGCTCCGGCGACTACGAGGAGGTGATGAACAAGGCCAGCTGCCTCAGCCTTCTCTCCAACGCCGTACTGGTCTGGAACACCGTCCATGTCGCTCGCATCGTCGATCAACTCCGTGCCGCCGGACACGAGGTGAAGGACGAGGACCTGGCCCGTGTCTCACCACTGGCGCATGCCCACGTCATTCCAAACGGCAGCTATTTCCAGTCTCCCCGCCGGCGTGCCGACGCCGCCCCCGAACCCGTCATGGCCTGACACGAGGAACTATCGCATGCCGAAAACCGAGCAGGTGAACTGGCAGCCGATCAATCAAATGCCACTCATCGCCAGCATGATCACGGCCTCGCTCAATGACACGCGCGAGCACCTCGGCACCCTCACCAAGGCAAAAGACCGGCCGCACGTACTGGACGACGCCACCATTGACCGGGTCGAACAGGTGCACACCGAGCAAATGCAATACATCAACATCTACACCCAGCAGATCGCACGCTGGCGGACCGCAAAGCCATCAGCCGTTCAAGCCAAAGAGTTGGACCGCATGGAGAAACAAAATCAGCAGCTACGGGATGTCACCGCGGATGTCCTCGCGCTGGCCGGCGAACTGCGGAAAGGCACGATCGAAAGGATTCTGGGCATGAGTGACCTCGAACTCGGTCTGCAAACCCTCCTCCCAACCCAATCGCCAGGGAGGCGCTAAACCCACCCATCACATTGCGTGCAATACGCTACCGTGCACTTTTACGCGGATGGGCCCTCCGGCCCATGAAGAATGCCGTGGTCCCTTGCAATACAAATACAATGCCTATGCGTCATGGGGCATGGGCGCCAAGGAGAAACCGCCATTCGAGGACTACGCGCGCGATCGTTTCATCATCGGCGATGCGGCGTTCGTGAAGGAAGAAGTCGCCCGCTACACAGAGGCGCTCGGCGTCGATCATTTCATGATGCGTTGCCACTGGCCCGGCCTGGAGCAGGAGAAGGTGCTAGGCTCGATCCGCCGCCTTGGAAACATATTCGCCTAGCCCGCAATCGCACCTCCTTCAACCTCTCCCGCCCTTCGCGGGAGAGGTCGAGGCGCGAAGCGACGAGGGTGAGGGTCGTGCGGCACCGCAACCCTCATCCGTCTCGCCAAGCTCATCGACCTCCCGCGAAGGACAGGCAAGCCGTACGCACAGCAGGCCCGCGCGGATCGAAACCTCTACGCGCTCCCGATCCCCAGCAACTCCCCCACATTGCCACCAAGGATCGCGTCCTTCTCCGTCGAGCTGAGAAACCCACAATATCGCCGCACGTAATCGACGCATTGCGTGTAAGTGCAGAACCGCTCGACATTCGGCATATCCGATCCCCAGACAAGCTTGTCAGCACCGAACAGGTCGCGCATCTGCTTGATCAGCGATTGCGCCTCCGGGTATGGATAGTCCCAGACGCCGCCCCAGGTGATCGGGAACATGATCTCGATCAGCAGGTTCGGATGGCGGTAAGCATCCAGCACCTCGGGCGGAAACTCCCACTGTCCGGTCGGAGCGAAGTAGCCCACCGGTGGTCCCATCACCAGCACCCAGCGGACGTTGCGCCAGCGGTCCATCAATCCTTTCAGCTTGAGCACATTGGCGACCACGCTGGCGCGATCGTAGTCGGGAATTGCCGACATCTCAAAGAACACCGGCAGCCCGGCCGCATCCACCCTCGACCAGAACGCATCCATGCGCGGATCGTCGAACGAAATGTCGAAATCATTGCGCGCATACGGTTCGAGCGCGAAATACACACCCCGAAGGCCCAGCGCACCAACAGCCCGATCGAATTCGCGCAGCGCCGCGTCGGTATATGCCCGCGGTTCGTCCACGTTCAGCAGCCCGGTAAACTTCCCGGGGTACTGGCTCTGCGCGAAGGCGTTGTAGTCGTTCATCGCGCCATAGCCGCCGCCCGCCTGCAGCACGCAATGTTCCACGCCGGCATACTGCATCTGAGCCAGCATCAGCTCCGGCGGCGCGACGATCTGCTGCATGGCGACCGGCATGTATTGGGAATGGTAGTCCTCGCCGTCGATGGTGAAATCCAGCCGCCCGTAATTGCCGACGCGAAAATCGACGTCCTTCAACCCCGACCACCCATTGCGTCCCGCCTCGAACAGCAGCGCGCCCGAGACCACCTTGCCGTCCCGCGCGCGGAACACCCGCGCAGCAGTGCGCGTCTGCACCTTTTGGATGTAGCGGCGGTGGATCTCACTGGACTTATGCCCGCAGGCGTCCGCCCAGTGCTGGAACACATGCGCATGGCAATCAATGATCATTCGATCAGCTCCGTTTGGCGACAGGCCGCTTCATGCACGGCTTTTCCATACACTACGGTGGCAGGCGACCTAGCTCGAACTTCGCGGCGACATACTCCACCGAACTCGGCTTGCAAATCGCTTGAGCATGCAGAAGCAAGTCACGCGCGACGGAAACCCCACCGCTCAGCAGCGCTCTTTCGCCAAGGTAGAACCCAGCCTCGCAACCCTGGTCCACCGATCCGCGCGCGGCCCCCTGCACGACAGACGCCTCCTGCTCACCAAGAAAGACCGCCACCACCGGCCACGGCCATTCGGCACGATTGAGCGCACCGGTGTCGCGACGGAGATCAGACTGCGACCCTCGCCCCGCCCGGCCGCGGGCCAGATCAAGCCACAAGGCGGCGTAGGCATCTGTCGGACCCAAAGCCAGCGCCCGCCCGAAATCCTCCGCCGCCGCACCAAAGTCACCCAGGAAAAACCGCGCGCGCCCACGGTTCTTCAAGGCTCCTCGGTATTTGGGATCAACGCGAAGCGCCTGATCATAGTCCTGGATCGCACGCGCATGCTCGCCGCGCGCGTCGTAGACCAGCCCTCGATTGCTGAGCGCCTTCGCGAAGCCGGGATCGATCCGCAGCGCTTCGTCATAGTCACGCAGCGCCTTGTCACCATCTCCGGCATCATCGTGGGCATTCCCACGATTGTTGAACGCCTGCGCAAAGTCCGGCTTTAGTGCGATGGCGACGGTGTAGTCCCGGATCGCCTCATCAAGCTGATCCTGGTCAAGATACACGCCGCCTCGATAGAACCGCGCGACCGCAAGGTCCTCCCCGGCGCCACCGCCATCGAGAACCGCCGCGCACCCGGCGATCCGCTGCTCGGGCGACGCGTCGACGGCGCCCGAGCACGCTCGCCAGTCCGGATGCAGCCGCGCCAGTTCCGCGAGGAATTTTTCTCGCTCCGGCGCCGGCGGGTAGGCGCGCACGGCGTCTTCCGTGGCGGAAATCGCTGCCGTGAGGTCGCAGTGTTGGCCAACCAGCCATTGCATCGCCGTCAGGTAGGAATCAAACTGCTCCGCTGCCACAACGTATGCCCGATCAGGCGCGTCCGGACGATGCTCGTTGGCATTCCGGACCAGAAACGCATTGGCACTGGCGCAGAACGCCGGCGTGGCGTGCAGGTCGAGCTGGCGGATATGGAACAGCGGAAAGCTGTTGCCATCGTGCAGCATCGCCTCGGCGTCGTCCTGCCGATGAGCCAGCTTGCGGACGCGCTCCACCGCCTGCGAACTCGAGTACATTGCCCTTGCCGATGAACGGCTGCCACTCGGACAGCGGTGATTGATCAGTCAGCCGTTGGAGCCGGGCGAGGTTCGCCTGCTGCTCGGCAAGCTGTCGGGCGGCGAGCCGCGTCTCGTACTCCCGCCGGTCGATCACCGCCTGTCGCGAGGCCTGCATATCGACAATCGTCACATAGCCAAGCAATCCGGCCGACACCACGAAGATCGAACCCCAGACCGCGACGCTGATCGCAGCCGCCGGTCGCACCCCATGCAGCATCGGCAGCCGCGCCCAAAACGCGTACAGCGCCAACAAGGGAGGCAGGGCAATCAGCGCGATGATCGGCCAGTGCGGCGGGTTCCGACCGTTCGACAGCATGATCAGCGCTGCGACCGCAGCCGCGCCCGACAGCGGATGCAGCAGGAACGCCGCAATCGCCGCCCAGCCGGGCACCGAGCCGCCCGCGCAACCAAGCACGAGCAGCACCCCCAGCACGATCCACAACAGCACAATGCCAATCAAGGCATAGATCGCCGCAACGCCCTGGTCAATCAACTCAAGGTCGGGCGCTGCGGCGCCGTTCGACAGCATGAAGACGTACAGCAAACCCGCGACGACCAGCAGAACGACAAACCCGGCGGAGACCTTCCGTTCGGTGCGCGGCTCGCTGCCCATCACTGCCGTGGCGCGGCGCCTAACCTTTGTCGCGATCGACGACTGCCCGGATCTGCTCCGCCGGCACCGCAAGCGGCGCGATGCCCGCGCGTTCCTGCTGCAACAACATGAACGATCGGCTGTCCCGCGCCGCCCAGCCGCGGTTCATTGCCTCCGTCATCTCCTGCAAGGCAAGGTTGCACAACCGCATCGGTACACTGACTTCCCGCCCAAGCTGCAACGCCAGCGACACATCCTTATGCAACAGCCGCAGCGCGAAATCGGGAGGTTCATAACGGCCTTGCAAGAACTGGCCGCCCAACCTGTCGAAGGTACGCTGGCGGCCGGTGGCGCCCTGGCGGATCGCCTCCCACAGCGCCAGCGGTTCGACGCCGGCCTTCACGCCCATGGTGAACACCTCGGCCAGCACCGTGTTGATCGCCGCGCCAGCGCAGTTGTGCGTCAGCTTGGCGATCGTTCCGGCCCCGATCGGCCCGATATACGCCGCCTGGTCACCCATCGCGCCCAACGCCGCGCGGTACTTGTCGAACACCGCCTTCTCGCCGCCGACCCAGATCGCCAGCCGCCCGCTACTGGCGCCGTGCGGTCCGCCACTGACAGGCGCATCAAGGAAATCCACCCCCTGCGCGGCCAGTGTCACATGCAGCCGACGCACCACGTCGACCGCGTTGGTCGACAGGTCGAACCACACGGCACCCTTGCGGAAGCCGCTCGCCAACCCGTCCTCACCCAGCCCCACCGCCTCGACATCCGCCGGCGTCGGCAATGACGTGAACACCACGTCGCATGCCCGCGCCACTTCACGCGGGCTTTCCGCCCAGGTGGCACCGTTGGCCAGGTGCTGCGAGGCAGCCTGTCGGGTCAGATCGTGCACCACCAGCTCATGGCCCCCCTTCTGCAGGTTGGCCGCCATGCCCCGCCCCATCATGCCGAGCCCGATGAAACCGATCCGCATCCTACCCTCCCTTCGCCCGTTTCATTCCGCTGCCACCGCTTGCCGCCGGCCATGGCCGATCCACACCACCGCCACAGCGCCAATCGCCGACAACACCATGATCGGCATCAGTGACAGCGGATAGCTGCCGGTCGCGTCCTTGATCGCGCCGATCAGGTAATTGGCACCGAAGCCCGACAGATTGCCCAGGGCATTGATCTGCGCGATGCCGGCCGCCGCGACCGGGGCCGCGAGGAATTCCGTGGCCAACGCCCAGAACGGTCCCTTGCAGGCATAGGTCCCCACCAGCACCAGCGTCAGCAGCGCGACCATCGGCCAGAGTTGCGAGACGAAGAACGTCGCCAGCAGACCGACGACGATGGTGCCGATCGGAATCGCGTTGTGCCACACCCGTTCCCCGGTGCGGTCGGATTGACGGCCCCACAGGATCATCAGCCCGGCGGCGATCCCATACGGCACCGCATTCACCAATCCGGTCTCGAAATTAGTCAACCCGAACGACTTGAGGATCTGCGGTTGCCAGATGGCAAGGCCCGAACTGGCACCGGCGGCACCGGAATACACCAGCGCCATGATCAGCACATGCTTCTCGCGCATCACCTTCCACACCGACATACGGGGCACGCGCGCCCCGCGATCACGCTCGGCGGCCAGCCGTGCCGCCAGCCACGCACGCTGCTCGGGCGTCAGCCATGTCGCGTGCTCCGGCCTGTCGGTCAGCCAGATCAGCGAGGCAACACCCATCAGCGCGGCGGGGATCGCCTCCAGGATGAACACCCATTGCCAGCCACGCAGCCCGAGCCAGCCGTCCATCCCCAGGATCGCGCCCGACAGCGGCGAGCCGATGAAGCCGGCCACCGGGATCGCCACCATGAAGATCCCGACAATGCGCGCGCGATGCGCCGCCGGGAACCAGTAGGTCAGATACAGGATCACGCCCGGGAAGAAGCCCGCCTCTGCCGCGCCCAGCAGGAAGCGCAACGTCAGGAACGAGCTGACCCCGGCGGTGAACGCCATCGCGCCCGAGACGATGCCCCAGGAGATCATGATGCGCGCGATCCAACGGCTCGCGCCGAAGCGCTCCAGCGCCAGGTTGCTCGGCACTTCCAGCAGGAAATAACCGATGAAGAAGATGCCGCCGCCCAGGCCGAAGATGGTCTTGGTCAGACCAACGTCCTGGTTCATCTGCAGGCCGGCAAAGCCCACGTTCACGCGGTCGATATAGCAAATCAGGTAGGCCAGTACCAGGAACGGCAGCATGCGCGTGAAGACGCGGCGCATCGTAGCCGCTTCCAGCGCAGCCTCCTGGGTCAAGACGGACGGCATCGGCTTCCTCCGGTTCGTGCTATCAGGACCGTACGACCGGCGGCGCAAACCGGCAAACTCGGGCAGGAGGTTGCATTTGCAACCAATCGCCCGATGCCGAAACGGTTCAGATGACGGGCGTTGCCGGCGGCCCGCCCTTCTCCCAGACGTTGAACGTCGCGTCCCACCGCGCGATGCGGCCATCGCGCACCACCCAGAACTCGGTGCCGCGCCCCTGCATCGGCTTGCCGGTCATGGCATCTTCCCAGGTGGCGTCCCAGGTATTCCCGATCACGTCGCCCATCACGCAACGCAACGTCTTCTTCAGCCGGTAGTCTTTGGTCCGGGCGAAGCGTGCCGTCAGAAACCGCATGATGGCGTCGCGGCCGTGCATCTCGGGGAAGTCGGCGAAGCGCGCGACGGCGTCCTCGGTGAAGCCGGCGCCGATGGCGTCAAGATCGGCGGCGTCGAAAGCATCCTCCACCGCCTGCACAAGACGCGCGGCGGCAATCCAGGTGAGCGGGCGCGCCTCGACCGCGGCGAAACTCATGACGTACCTCCAACCGTACCTGGTGCGGCGCGACTCCTTTGCATGTCGCGCGCCGGCAATGCGGCCAGTCTGCGGCGCATTCAGGGCCGGCTCAAGCCGGGCAGGGAAACCACCGATAATCGGAACGATCCCCTGGATGCGCCGCCAGTCCGATACCAATGCAGCTCGGTTCCGCCGGCACTGGCTGGATATCCCCGGGCCGCTGGTCTGCCGCATACAAGGCGCGGCGCCACGCCTGCGGCAGATCCCACCACGTTCGCCACCGGCCTTCCAGCCGACAGTCACACCCCTTTCCATTGCAGGATATACAACCCGGCGTCGTAATCAGTCAGATAGATCAGCCCATCGGTCGACACGAACAGGTCAGCGCTGTGCCGCATCTTGGCCCGGCCGCGCATCGGCTCCATCCAGACCGACGGCTGCGGCGGCACGAAATAGCCGATCTCCTTCGGCCGGAACGCATCCGCGATGTCGAACACGCGCACCCCGGCGCTCTGCCACGTCGCAAAAATCGTCGTCGAGGACTGCAACGATCCCGGCCGGTTCTCGTGCAGATTGTGCGGGCCGAACTGGCCGCCCTTGCGGACATAGTCCTGGTCCGACGGCGTCGGCAGCGTGGCGATCGAGACCGGATTGGCCTTCTCGCGAATGTCGAACACCCAGGTACGCTTCATCTGCTCCTGGTCGATGTTCAGCACCGCCTCGTCTGCCACCACCAGCAGGTTGCGGTCGTGCAGCGGCAGTGCGCTGTGCGTGCCGCCGCCGAATGGCGGGCACCAGTTGCGATGCACGATCAGTTTCGGTGCCGTCTTGTCCTGCACGTCCAGGATGGTCAGCCCGCCATCCCGCCAGCTCGCGTAGGCGTACTCGTCCTCCACCACCGCGTGATGCAGCGCCGTACGGCCCTCCCAACCGGGCGTCTCACCGCCGGCCGCCCACATGCCGGGGATCCACCACCGACCGACCTCGCGCGGACGGGTCGGGTCCGCCAGGTCGATGATGATCAGGATATGGTCGATGAAGCCATCGAGCAGCGCCGAGGCGTAGGCGTAGCGCCCGCCCACCCACCAGATCCGATGCAGCCCCAGCCCCTCGACCTCCATGAAGCCGATGGCGCGCGGGTTGGCGGGATCGCGGATATCGTAGACCCGCATCCCGGCGGAAAAGTCCTTGCCGCGGACGCCATACCGCGAGCTGTCCACCTGGTTGGACTGGCTGTAGTAATCCTTCTGCGACAGCAGCGCCTTGAGATCGAGCTCCTCGATGCACAGCAGCAGATCCTCCGCCGTCTGCAGGTGCATGCACCAGGAGTTCGGGTGGATCGGCATGAAATTCACCGGCTTCGGATGGCGTGGGTCGCGCACGTCGGTGACATTGATGCCGCGGCTGACACGGGTGCCGACATACGCGTGGCCGCGCGCCACCATCACCTGCACGCCGTCGCCGCGCCCGCCTTGGTCGGAGTGGCCGACCAGTTCGATGTTGTGCGCGCTCTCTGGCACGATCTCGCCGTCTCGCATGTGAGGTCCCTCCAAACACTGGCTCGGGCATCATGGCCCCGAGCACGCGTTCACGCCACCGCATCTGCAACCGGCGGTATGACAGTTGGTCGGTCGCTCGCTTCCCCGTGGCGGTTTCCTGGAAGCGCCACACCCCGGGGCTAGTACAGCAATTCCATGAAAACACACATATCTGCGATGCAACACGATCAGTCGAGCACGCGGCGGATAATCCGCAGTCAGAAGGATTTCTTGGCCGCCGATGAACGCAAATAAACGCCGATATACCGGTTTTGCGGGCGCGTCATTCGTTCAATCCGCGGGTCAGTCACCGCTGCATTCGCGTTCATCGGCGCTCATCCGCGGCTGAAATTCCTTGCTTCCTGATCACGCAACCGCAGCCACATGGAATGTGGCAAAGGCCGGCAACAATTCCCGTACCGTGGGACCGCTCGAAACCGCGATACGCCGACAGCCGGAAAACCGGGCGGCTTCCGGACGACCGGCGCGCGGCAACGGGCGGTTGCAATGACATTGCTCGTTCGAAACCATTAGTTTCGATGAGGTTCCACAACGAGCCGCGCATGCCAGGGCGCTGGAGCCCGACAGGTCTCGCTTCTCGGAAACGCCGGTACTAGCCCGCATTTCTCATACTGTTGCGGGATGATGGCGCAGGGCATTGTCATGCCAACAGGTTTTCGCGCCGCCGCCAATACCGGGTGTATTCGCAAGGTGCGAAAACCTGGTGGCACGACAAGGACCAAGCCAGCACCCGCGAGAGTATGAGAAATGCGGGCTAGACCCTTGACCCGCCCAAATGCACGCCAAACCCGCCAGCCACACCAGCCAGTTCCAACAACTCGCGCCTCGACACCACAAGGTCGGCAGAACTGCCACAGTCCGCCGCGCCGCTACTGGTGTGCGAACCCGCCCAATGGATCAGATACGACCCGTCGCCCTCCGGCTGCCGGGCCACGATCACGAAGCTGCCGCCGCCGCGCGCCATCATGTCCGATGCCAGCACACAGGTGCGGCCAGCTTGCCGCGCCGTCACATTGACCGGAAGCTCATCCTGGCTCGCCTGCCGCAACGAGAAATCGGCGATGTCGCCGACCGTCGGCTCAAGCCGCTCCGCGAGACGCAGGCACGCGCCGATGATGACCGCGATGCAGACCAGCGCCATGGCGACGAAGGTCAGCACGGTTGTCGCGGTGGGGGTGGCATCAGAAGAATCCGGGTGCATCTTGGTCCTCACGCGATCGTGGCCCAGGCGGCGGTCCGCCTCCCCCTTTTCGCGTCCGGCCCATCGTCGAGGCCTTCTTGGACCCAATGCCAATCCGCGCACCGGTCATCGAGACGTCATGCTGCAATGCAATATAATCCGTTCTGAGCAATTAACGCCAGATGAATTCGCATGGTTCGCAGCGCAGCCATGCGGTGTCCGCAGGCCTGACCCACCCAACCCGCCGCGCGTTGCGCCGAGGCGTCCCCGACTCCGGCTAAATCAGTCCGACTTCACTTTCCGGCGCCGGCACGAAGCTGGCCAAGGGGCCAGAGCGTTGCCCCTGTCGCCGGCGCGTCTGCCGGCCCGGCCTAAGCTCCTCGATTGCCGGCCGGGTAACGTTTTCGGAGGCTCTCGTGCGCGTCTTGTTGATCTATTCCGCCACTTCGGTGCGATCCCGTCATGGCCCGTGCAGGCGGGCCATCCACGACTTGCCTTTGTGCAGCAAGCGAACTCGTGGATGGCCGGCCTGCGCGGGCCACGACGGTGGAGAGTCAATCGTTTCGGCGATCGGGATAAGCCCACCCATCGCGCCACCGGGCCAGCTCCGCCACGACCGTCCCCACCACGTCGCACCACGCGCCCGGGGCCGGCTGGCGGAACAGCCGCATCGATGCGTACCAGGCGCTGGCATCGCTTCCCAACTGCCAGCGCCAGTCCGGCGCGAATGGCAGCATGACCCAGCACGGCACGCCCAACGCGCCGGCAAGATGGGCAACCGAGGTATCTACCGTCACCACAAGATCAAGACTGGCAATCAGTCCCGCGGTCTCGGCGTAATCGCCCAGCCGCGCCGACAGATCCGGCAACCCCGCCTCGAAAGCCCGAGGGCCAAGCTGCAAACAAACAAAGCGGACACCAGGCGCGGCCAGCAGCGCCGCCAGGGCATTTGGCGGCAAGGACCGGCGGCGATCATTGGAATGATCCGGATTGCCGGCCCAGGCCACGCCAACCTTGCGCCCGGCCGGTAGCTCCGCCCACCACGTGGCAACGCAGACCGGGTCCGAGACAAGATAGCCCCTGGCCACCGGTATCGTCGCCGGGCCGGTCGCAAACACAAGCGGCAGGCTCATCTGATCAATCCACGCGTCGTACGGCGGCAACGCCAAGTCAACCGGGACCGCGACGACACCAGGCAGCGTGCCAAGCAGCCGGACCAACCGCGCATCGCAGGCCAGGATCACGCGGGCGCCGCGCGCCGCGATCAGGGGCAGATACCGAGCAAACTGTATGGTGTCGCCGAACCCCTGCTCGGCGTGGACCAGGATGGTGCGGCCGGCCGGATCGTCGCCCGACCATACCGGCCCAGGCAGGTCAATGAAATCGCGGCGGAAGCGGTCGTGCCGCTTGCGCCACGCGTATTCAACAAAGCCGCGCGTGAAATCGCCGGCCAACAGCGCGGCGACCGCCAGGTTCCAATGCGCCTCGGCCATGTCGGGCCGCAGCGCCAGCGCATCCTCACAGGCGGTGACCGCCGCCGCCAACCGACCGCGCGAGGTCAGAACGAACCCAAGACTGACATGCGCCTCAATCAGCGTCGGGTCGAGCGCGATCGCCCGGCGCACACCGGCCTCGGCCGCCTCCAGATCGTCCAGATCGGCCAGTGCGTTTCCTAGGTTGAGATGAGCGGCGGCGTTAGCCGGATCCGCGGCAATCGCCTCGCGGAGTACCCCGACGGCATCCGCAGGTCGCCCGAGCGTGCTGAGCGCAGTGCCGCACAAAAACAACGCCTGTGCGTTGCCCGGCTCCTGGGCCAGCACCGTCTCCGCGGCAGCCAACGCCCCGGCGGCCTGGCCCTCGGCCAACAGCGCGCGGCTCAGACCAAGACGAGCGGCGAGATGCCAGGGTCGCAGCGACGCCGCGCGACCCAGGCTATTCACCGCCGCCGCGGTCTGGCCGGTGCCAAGTTGCAGCAAGCCATACAAATAGATTGCGTGCGGGTGGTCCGGAGCATCGGCCAGCACCTCGCGATACAACGTCTCGGCCGCCGCGTAATGGGCGGCCTGCTGATGACGGATCGCGGCCAGGAGCGTCGCGGGAACGTCCAGCATCCCCGACCATGGCGCGGGCATGATGAAGATCGGGTTACCGCACCGGGGGATCGTCCCCCGCGCCGGGGCCCTGAGCCGTCCTCAACTCGTTATACCAGCGGCCGAAAGTTCCAACTCTCCACCCGTCATGGCCGGCGAAGGCCACTACTGTCCGGCACATTTTATGCCTGTACCTCGCGCACGGCATTGATTCTACTGCGAAGGAGACGTTCGCCAACGTTATCCACCGCAGCGAGAGCCGATGCCATGCGCCACAAAGCTACCGTGTTCGAACAAATCGTCCAGCAGTTTCCCTGGCACCGCTTCGAGCATCATGTCCGCCAGCACGGCACTGACGACGACCAGCGCGGGTTCACCAGCCGCCAACAGTTCCTCGCCATGCTGGCTGGCAGCCTCGGCGGCCATCAGGGGCTGCGTCCGGTGATCGCGGCGCTGGCGCCGAATTCCGGCGCGCTGCGCTTGCTCGGCGGCAAGGCGCCGGCCCGTTCCACTCTCTCCGATGCGGTGCGGGCGAGACCGGCGGAGCTGTTCTTCGATCTGCTGCGGGAACTGATCGGCCAGCTCAGCCGCACCCTGCGACGTGTGATCAAGGCCGCCGTTCGGCTGATCGATGCCACCCAGCTCAACGTCGGTCAGCGCATGCAGCACTGGCTCGGACTGCACAAAGGCACCGTGGCCGCCAAGCTGCACGTGGTCTACGACCCGGCCGCGCAGAAGCCGGTCTATTTCGACATCACCCCTGCCCGCATCAACGACATCACCGCCGCCAAGGACCTGCTGCCGATCGAGCCGGGTGCCACCTATGTGTTCGATCTCGGCTACTACGACTTCGCCTGGTGGGCGGGGCTGGCAGCCGCCGGCTGCACCTTCGTCACCCGGCTGAAGACCAACACGCCGCTGCGCGAGGCGCAGTCGCGCCCGGTCGCTCCAGGCGGGGTCGTGCTGTCCGACCAGGTGGGCCTGCTGCCGGTTCGGCTCTGCTTCAGCCGACGCAATCCGTTCAGTCAAACCGGCCGTGCGGTGACGATCCGCATCGACACCGGCAAGGTGCTGCGGCTGTTCACCAACGACCTGAGCAGCCCGGCCGAGGAGATTGCCGCTCTCTACAAGGAGCGCTGGCAGATCGAGCTGTTCTTTAAGTGGATCAAGCAGAACCTGAAGATCTGCCGGTTCATGGGCAGCAGCGAGAATGCGATCCGCAGCCAGATCGCCGTGGCGTTCATCGCTTATTTGCTGGTCCGCATGCTGCAAGCAGCGCAGCCGCAAGCCTATGCTGCGGCATTGGTCTTGCTGATCGTGCGCACCCATCTGTTCGTCCGGCGCGCAATCAGCGAGTTGCTCGATCCGCGGCACCCGCCACCACCAAAGCCTCTCGGACCCGCAAATCAGCTCCAGTTGCCGATATGCAACTGACATGCCGGACAACAGTGGCGAAGGCCGGCCATCCACGACTTCCTTTCGTGCGACCAGTGAAGCCGTGGATGCCGCCCTGCGGCGACCGCGGGCGCACGCCAGGGATCAACCAACCAGCGATCAGCCAGCCAGGCGATCAGCCGGCAGGCGGCACTGCACGGGATGGCACCGGCCAAGCATGCCGAACAGCACCGCGCTCGCCGCCAGCGCAGACCACCACAAATCCGTCACCACCTCGTAATCGACGCTCGCCACGGTCATCGCCGAGGCAAACGCGGCAAAGGCAAACGGCCGAATGGCCTCCGGCAGCCGGCCGATCCGCCGCAACACCAGCAGGGCGAACACCAGCCCCAGCGCAGCGCCAAGCGCGCCCAGCTCCACCCACAACTCCAGCCACTGGTTGTGCGGGTAGATCCCACGCGGACCGGCGTAGACATAGCGGGACAGCTCATCCGGATGGATCGGCAGGTATGTGGCAACCCGCAGACCCCACCCTCGGATCGGATGCTCGGCCACCCGCGCGGTCATGTAGTCCCAGATCTCCAGCCGCGCCACGCCGGAGGGCTTCAGGAACCGCGCCAGCCCCGACCGCTGCTCGGCCAGAAGGCGCAATGCCAGCGGCAGAACGACAACATACGCTGCCACACCCCACGCCAGTCCGATGGCCACCAACCGCGGTGCGGCCCAAGTCAGCACCAGCACGACCGCCCCGACGCCGACAGCAACTTTCGCGGCCAGGCTAAGCGTCGTCGACAACATCACCCCGACGCCAAGGACCAGCACGCACACGGTCCACCATCGCCGCCGCCACCAGGCGTGCGCCAGAACCGGCCACGCAATCAGCACCAGATAGTCGCACCCGCGATTGTATTTCGTGGCCGCATTGACACCCGGTTTTGTGCTGATCGCCGATTCCAGCTTATAGCCCAGCGCCCGGTCGAGGCACGCCACTGCAACGCCGACCAGCGTCGCGATCACCAGCACCCGGAACAGCATCGACACCAACTCCGGCCGATCGTAGCGTCCGGCAAGGAACACCAGCATCGCCACCAGCACGCCCGTCAGGCCCAGGGCGGCCCGCACGCTCTCCCGCGGAACGATGGACCACGCCGCACTGACCCAGCACAGTGCCAGGAACAGGGCGGCGAGCACGGCAAGCGGACGGTCGATCGCCGGCAACCCCCGCCCGTCGCCCAGCCCGGACAAAAGCCGCACCACCGCCAGGCCGATGACCATCGAGGAATACGACGGACCCGCAACCAATCCGACTGTCGGCAACGCGGCGAAAGCCAGCACCGGTACCCAGCCGTCGATGACGGGTTCGATCGTTTTAGCGAAGCGTCGCATCGGCCACATCACGGTGGGCCCATATCACACCCCACTCCCCCTCCCCTTGAGGGTGTACAGACCGGGGACATGGGTAACAGCTGTTCGGAGACATGGGTGACACTGGTTCGGCCGGATTTGGCCGGATTGAGGAACACTCGATGCCTTTGTGGGAGCTGTCGGTGGTGGAGCAACGGGAGACGTTCGTGAAGCTTGCCCTGGCGAGCGGCGCGAACCGAAGCGAGTTGTGCCGGGAATTCGGGATCAGCCGGAAGGCCGGCTACAAATGGCTTGAGCGGTATCGAGCGGCGGGCGGCGCAGGTCTTGGCGATCGCTCGCGTCGTCCGCACGCGAGCCCATCGCGGACGGCTGATGCGACGGTGGCCGAGGTGCTGCGTATCCGGGCGTCGAGCAATAACGCCTGGGGTGGACGCAAGATCGCCTGGACGCTGGCCAGCCATGGCTGGCGGCCAGTGCCAGCATTGAGCACGATCACCGAGATCCTGCGTCGCCACGGCAAGCTGGATCGCCAGGCGCAGCATCCCGGGCCGCATGTTCGATTTGAGCGCGCTGAACCCAACGAATTGTGGCAGATGGACTTCAAGGGGCATTTCGCGCTGGCGCTGGGGCGCTGCCATCCGCTCACGGTGCTCGATGATCACTCGCGGTATTCGCTGTGCCTCGAGGCCTGCGACAACGAGCAGGACCTGACAGTTCGCGACCGCCTGAGGACGTTGTTTCGCCGCTACGGACTGCCGTTTGCGATGCTGATGGACAATGGCGCGCCATGGGGTGACTGCGGCGGCCAACCCTTCACCATCTTCACGGCATGGCTGATGCGCCATGGCATCAGGGTCAGCCACGGGCGTGCCTACCATCCGCAGACGCAAGGCAAAGAGGAGCGTTTCCATCGTTCGTTGAAGGCGGAGGTTCTCGACCGCAACAGCTTTGCCGATCTCACGGCGTGTCAGCGCGCCTTCGACCGATGGCGGCCGATCTATAATCATGAGCGGCCGCATGAGGCGCTTGGCCTCAAGCCGCCGGCGGCGCGCTATCGCCCCAGCCCGCGGGCGTTCTGCGAGGATTTGCCGCCGATCGAGCACGGGCCTGGCGATATTGTTCGCAAGGTCGACAGCGAAGGTGTGATCAGTTTCAGGAACCGGCCCATTCGCATCGGCAAGGCGTTCCGCAAGCAACCCGTGGCGCTGCGGCCCAGTTCGGACGATGGCGTCTTCGACGTGCACTACTGCGTCCATCGCATCGGCCAGCTGGATTTGCGACCCCTCGCCGCGGCCGCCTGTGGATTTGTGGACATCGCAAGAGCGATGCCCACAAATCCACAGGCGCAGCATCAACACCAGGTCAAAAATGGACTTTGACCCAAAGTGGAGAAGTGTCACCCATGTCTCCGAACACCTGTCACCCTTGACTCCGGTCCAAACAGAGGGAGGGGGTTGGGGGGAGGGGTCGAGGCCCCAAGTCACTACATATTCGAGCCCCCACCCTCAAGGCGAGAACGCACCCCCCAGATGCAACCTGACCACGCCTGCAACCGGACCGCCTACCTCGCCTGAGCGCTCGCCTCACTGCGCGTCGCCCCAGCGCGCGCCGCCAGCGCCGCCGCCATGAACTCATCCAAATCACCGTCCAGCACCGCGTCCGGGTTGCCCTTCTCGACGTTGGTCCGCAAATCCTTGACCAACTGATACGGCGCCAGCACGTAATTGCGGATCTGGTGGCCCCAGCCGATCTCCGTCTTGGCATCTTCCTGCGCCGCCGACACCGCCTCGCGCCGCTGCAATTCCGCCTCGTACAACCTGGCCTTCAACATCGCCATCGCCATCGCGCGGTTGCGATGCTGGCTGCGATCGGTCTGGCACGCGACGATGATGCCCGATGGAACATGCGTGATGCGGATTGCGCTCTCGGTTTTGTTGACGTGCTGGCCGCCGGCGCCTGACGCGCGGTAGGTGTCCACCTTCAGGTCCACGTCATTGATCTGGATGTCGATGCTGTCATCGATCACCGGATAGACCCACACCGACGCGAAACTCGTATGCCGCCGCGCCGCGGAATCGAACGGGCTGATCCGCACCAGCCGATGCACCCCGGCTTCCGTCTTCAACCAGCCATACGCATTCGGCCCGCTTACCTTCATCGTCGCCGACTTGATGCCGGCCTGCTCGCCCTCGCTCTCTTCCAGCCATTCCACCTTGTAGCCGTGCTGTTCCGCCCAGCGCGTGTACATGCGCATCAGCATCTCGGCCCAGTCCTGTGCCTCGGTGCCTCCGGTGCCGGCATTGATCTCGACATAGGCGTCGTTCATGTCCGCCTCGCCGGACAGCAGGCTCTCGATCTCGCGCCGCTTCGCTTCTTCCGCCAGGGCGCGCAGCGCGGCCATCCCCTCGGCCACCATGGCTGCATCACCATCGGCCTCCGCCATGCCGAGCAGTTCAAGCGTGTCGGAGACCTCGGATTGAAGCTTGCGCACGCCCTCGATCCCGGCAGCCAGTTGGTTCCGCTCGCGCATCAGCTTCTGCGCGGCCGCGGCGTCGTTCCAGAGGCTGGGGTCCTCGGCGCGGTGGTTCAGCTCATCCAGCCGGGCGATCGCGGCATCCCAGTCAAAGATGCCTCCTCAGCAGCGCGACGGACTGCTCGATCTGCTGGGCCAGGGCGTCGGATTCGGCGGACATTGCGAAAGGAACCTGCTTGGGTTCAGGCCGGCGTCAATACAGCCCGCCCATGGTGCTGTCGACCCCACCACTGACCGGGCGCGGCGCGGCCGCTGCGGTGGCGTCCGACTTGGCCGCGGCACTCACCGAATGCGCGATATCGACCCCGTTGATCACCGAGTCAGAGGCGCCCGGCACCTGGCCCGGCTTGAACGCGTCGGTCACCGACCCGGACCCGCTGTCCCATTGCGCCATGGTCACGCCCGGCGGCTGCTGGAACTGCAAGACCGGCCGATCCTTCAGCGCGACCGCCATGTAATCGTGCCAGATCGGAGCCGCGACCGCGGCGCCGGTCTCGTTGTCGCCGAGGGTTGCCGGGGCGTCAAAGCCAACCCAGACCACGGTCACCAGGTCGGCGGTGAAGCCGGAGAACCAGGCGTCATTGAAATCCTGCGTGGTGCCGGTCTTGCCGGCGATCGGATGATTCAATCCGACGACCGCCGGCCGGCCAGTGCCGCGCTGAACCACCCCCTCCATCATGTTGATAAGCTGGTAGACGCTGGCCGGGTCGGCGATCTGCTTGCGGTCGTCGACCAGTTGCGGCGGCGTGGCGGGATCATCGCAACCCGGACAGTTCACGCCGGTAGGCCGCCACACGCCGTGCCCGTCGCGATCCTGCACACTATCGATCAGGCTCGGCACCACTTCGCGCCCGCCGGCATCGATCGATGCATAGGCAGCCGCCTCGCGCATCGGCGTCGTGTCGATCGCGCCCAACGCGGCGGGCAGCACGCGCGGCATGCTGTCCACCATGTGAAACGTAATGGCCGTGTCGGCGACGGCACTCATTCCGACATAGGCCGCGACCCGCAAGGTGACCAGGTTGAGCGACTTCTCCAGCGCCACCCGCAGCGGCGTCGGCCCGCTGAAATCCATCTCGAAATTATTCGGACGCCAGCGGCCCAGTCCCGGTCCCTGGTCAACCACCACCGGGGCATCCAGGAACTGTTGGCTGGGCGAGACGCCGTGCTCCAGCGCGGTCAGGTAGACCATCGGCTTGAAGCTAGACCCGGGCTGACGCTTCGCCTGCGTCGCGCGGTTGAACTGGCTCGTGTCGTAACTCCAGCCGCCCACCAGCGAGACCACCCGGCCGGTGGCGGGGTCCAGCGAAACCAGTGCCGCCTGCACGTGGGGCACCTGCCGCAGCACCACGCGATCCGCGACCTTCGGCGGCACGCTCTCGCCAGCCTTGGTCGCACTGCCGGAGGCCGGTTCGACCAGCACCACGTCGCCCAACTTCACCACGTCGCCCATGCGTCGCGGGGCAGGCCCGAGTTTGCCCTCGCTCACAGGGCGGGCCCAACCAATGTCGGACAACAACAGCTTGCCCATGTGCGACGCACCAGCGGCACCCGGCCCGGGTGCCGTCTGGCCGGATGCCGCCAGGTCGGAGGCGGTTTGGCCAAGTCCTACCGGGCCCGGTGCGACCTGACCGGGCACGGGTGGCGGGTCGAGCCAGCCAACTTTAGCCTCGGAGTCGGTCGTCTCCAGAACCACGCCAAGTCGCCAATCCGGCAGTATGCCGGTTGGTCGGGTAACAGTGGCAAGCATCTGCGCCCAGCCACGTGCAAGGGCGGGGCCGGCAAGGTCGAGGTGCGCGACCGGCCCGCGCCACCCGCCGTGCTGTCGATCATACGCCATCAGTCCATCCCGCACCGAACGCTCCGCCGCCGTCTGAAGCGTGGGGATGAGGCTGGTCCGCACCATCAGCCCGCCCTGCGTCGTGCTATCGTTCCCGAACCGCGCGATCAACTCGCGCCGCACCTCTTCGGAGAACCAATCGGCGCCCGGGATCGGATCCGGACGGCGGTACTCCGCCGGGATCACCGGTTGCGCCTTCGCCGCGGCTTCCTGGGCCGCTGTGATGACATGGTCGTCAGCCATCCGATCCAGCACCCAATCGCGCCGCGACCGGGCGGCGTCGGGAAACCGAAACGGGTTGTAGTTGTTCGGCGCCTTGGGCAGCGCCGCCAGGAACGCCGCCTCACTCAGGCTGAGCTGGTCGAGCGGCTTGTTGAAATACGCCTGCGCCGCCGCGGCAACCCCATAGGACTGCAGGCCGAGATAGATCTCGTTCAGGTAAAGCTCCAGCACCCGCTGCTTGGTCAGCGAGTGATCGATCCGCATCGCGAGAATCGCTTCCTTGACCTTCCGCGCCAGGGACACCTGATTGTCCAGCAGCATGTTCTTGGCCACCTGCTGGGTGATCGTCGAGGCGCCGATCGGCCGACGCCCCTCACCCATATGGCTCACGTCGAACACCGCGGCGCGCAGGATCGCCAGCGGGTCAATCCCCGGATGGGTCCAGAAATTCTGGTCCTCGGCTGACACGAAGGCCTGTTTCACCACCTCCGGTATCGCCGAATAGGGCACGAAGAGGCGGCGTTCCGTGGCGAAGTCCGCGATCAGGCGGCCGTCCGAGGCGAACACCCGCGTCATCACCGGCGGCTCGTAGTTGCGCAGTCCGTCGACGTCCGGCAGGTCGGAGCTGTAGTAGCGATAAGCGACATAGCCGGCGCCCGCGCCGGTCACCACCAGCAGGACACCGACCGCCAGCGCACCGCCGACCAGCCGGCCAATCAGGCGGTCAAACCACCACGAGCCGCGCCGCCGCGGTGGCTTCGGCTCCCCCGACGACGGACGTCGCTTCGCGCGCCGCGGAGTTACCGTCCCCACCGGACGTCACCAGGCGCTCACCGGCTTTCAGAGGTTCCGTCATGCGGCGCGATATAGGTCCTGTCCGCCGCGACACCAGCGACGCGGCATATCTCTTCTCCGGCTAGCACGTGATGTTGACGCACGCCATGCCGCCGTAGGAAACCCGCAGCATAGTCGCATTTGGCGTCCACTACCGTACACCTCTCCCGCGCTTCGCGGGAGAGGTCGAGACGCGAAGCGTCGAGGGTGAGGGTCGAGCCACCGCACATCAGCCCATTCAGTTCCCTTCCCAACGCGGACCCCCGTCCCACAGAGTCGTTGCACAATTTTGCCGATCCCGCGTTCGCCCCCGCCGAGCCCCCAGCACACACTCTGTACGGTCTTTGTCGTGTTTTGCGATCCGCGGCGTCCGACACACCTTCGGGCCGGATCGCGGCACACGCCTGCCCAAAGTACTCCGGAAACCAAGCAACAAAATAATCAAGCGCACACAGAGTTACACTGAGGATTCACAGAGTTACACAGAGGAAAACAATGGCGCTACGTGCAAGACGTTTCGATCGGTGCATCTACCTTCGGCGCAAAGCGTCAATAAAATCTTCCTCAGTGCAACTCTGTGTACGCTTGATGACTTGCCGGCAACGGCAGTCCCCAAATCGCCGCTGACCGCCCGATCCGCTCAACCCAACACCGGCCGACAACCGACCTCACCTCACCACCTCACCCTCGATGACCAAATATACCACCAAAAAACCGACTGAAAAACCCGCCGATCTTTGCCGCGACCGGCTGCGGCGCGGCGGGCGCGTAGGTCCGGGCGACAACAGCCGTCGGATGGATGATATCAGACCCCGCCAGCACCGAATCGGACGCTCCCGGCACCTGGCCCGGCTTGAACGCGTCGAACACCACCCCGGAGCCGGTATCCCATTGCGCCAGCGTCACGCCCGGTGGTTGCCGAAACGCCAGCGCCGGCCGATCCTTCAGCGCGACTGCCATATAGTCGTGCCAGATCGGCGCGGCGACAGCGGCGCCAGTCTCGTTGCCGCCGAGAGACGCCGGGGCGTCAAAGCCAACCCACACCACCGTCACCAGGTCGGCGGTAAAGCCCGAGAACCAGGCGTCGTTGAAGTCGTCGGTGGTGCCCGTCTTGCCGGCAATCGGATACCTCAGCCCGACGCCCGCCGGCACACCGGTGCCGCGCTGCACGACCCCCTGCATCATATTGACAAGCTGATAGACGCTGGCCGGATCGGCGATCTGCTTGCGCCCGTCGGCCAGTTGCGGCGGCGTGGCGGGATCATCGCATCTCGGACAACTCACCCCGGTCGGCCGCCACACATCGTGGCCGTCGCGATCCTGCACACTGTCGATCAGGCTGGGCACCACCTCCCGCCCGCCGGCGTCGATCGAGGCATAGGCGCCGGCCTCGCGTATCGGCGTGGTCTCGACCGCGCCGATCGCCGCCGGCAGCACCCGCGGCATGCTGTCCACCATGTGGAATGCAACCGCCGTATCGGCCACGGCGTTCATTCCGACATAGGCCGCGACACGCAAGGTCACCAGGTTGATCGACTGCTCCAGCGCCACCCGCAATGACGAGGGTCCACGGAAATCCGACTCGAAGTTGTGCGGTTGCCACGGACTGACACCCGGTCCCTGCTCGACCACGACCGGCGCATCCAGGAACTGCTGGCTGGGTGAGATACCGTGCTCCAGCGCGGTCAGGTAGACGAACGGCTTGAAGCTCGAGCCCGGCTGGCGTTTCGCCTGCGTCGCGCGGTTGAACTGGCTCGCATCGAAGTTCCAGCCGCCCACCAGCGCGACCACCCGGCCGGTTGCCGGATCGAGCGAGACCAGTGCCGCCTGCACCAGGGGGATCTGCCGCAGCACCATCCGATCGGCGACCGGCTGCACGCCCCGTAGGGCCCCAGGCTGTGTAGCCCCAGGCTGTGTGGCCCCACGCTGTGTGGCCCCACGCTGTGCGGCCCCTTGCTGCACGGTCCCATGCTGCGCGGTCTCAAATTGCGCGCCCCCGGTCCCGACCTGCGTGGCCGGCTCCACCATCACCACATCGCCCGGCTTGACCACGTCGCTCATCCGCCATGGAGCGGCGCCGATCCTGCCGTCGCTCACCTTCCGTGCCCATCGAAGGTCCGTCAGTAGCAGCGTGCCCGCGCGCGCCGGCCCGGCCGCGACCTGGTTGAAGGTGACCGGACCGACGGCGATCTGGCCGGTCGCGGTCAGCGCGGGCGCGGTCTGACCGGACACCGGCGATGGTGAGTCGAGCCACCCGATCCTCGCCTCGGACCCCGTCGCGTCCAGCACCACACCAAGCCGCCAATCAGGCAGCATTCCCGCCGGCCGGGCAACGCCAGCCAGCGCCTGCGCCCAACCTGGAGCGGGCGCCGGGCCACCCAGGTCGAGATGCGCGACCGGCCCGCGCCAACCGCCGCGATCGCGGTCGTACGCCAGCAAGCCGTTGTGCACGGACCGCTCCGCCGCCGCCTGCAGCGCCGGGTCCAGGCTGGTGCGAACCATCAGGCCGGCTTGCGTCGTCGCATCGGCCCCGAACCGCCCCACCAACTCTCGCCGCACCTCATCGGTGAACCAGTCGGCACCCGGGATCGACGCCGGATGCTGGTATTGCGCCGGCACCACCGGCTGGGCCTTCGCCGCCGCCGCCTGCGCCGTGGAGATGGCGTGGTTGTCGACCATGCGGTCCAGCACCCAGTCGCGCCGCGCCTTTGCGGCGTCGGGAAACCGAAACGGGTTGTAGTTGTTCGGCGCCTTCGGCAGCGCCGCCAGGAACGCCGCCTCACTCAGGCTGAGCTGATCCAGCGGCTTGTTGAAATACGCCTGCGCCGCGGCCGCAACGCCGTAGGACTGCAGGCCGAGATAAATCTCGTTCAGGTAGATTTCGAGCACCCGCTGCTTGGTCAGCGCGTGATCGATCCGCATCGCGAGAATGGCTTCCTTGATCTTACGCGCCAGCGAGACCTGGTTATCCAGCAGCATGTTCTTGGCCACCTGCTGGGTGATGGTGGAGGCGCCAATCGGTCGGCGGCCCTGACCCAGATGCGTCAGGTCGAACGCCGCGGCTCGCACGATTGCCAGCGGATCGATCCCGGGATCGCTCCAGAAATTCCGATCCTCGGCCGCGACGAACGCCTGTTTCACGAGGTCCGGGATCCCGGAATACGGCACGAAGACGCGCCGCTCCGTGGCAAAATCGGCGATCAGCCGACCGTCCGAGGCGAACACCCGCGTCATCAGCGGCGGCTCGTAACTGCGCAGCCCCTCAACGTCCGGAAGATCGGCGCTGTAATGCCGGTAGGCCAGGTAGCCGCCGCCGGCCCCTGCAATCAATCCGATGATACCCAGCGCAAGCAATCCGACGACCAGCCGGGTAACCCACCGCGATCGGTTGTTTGAAGGCGGCTTGGGCGTCGGTGAAGCCGCCTGGCGCTTCGCGCGTCGCGAGGCCTCGTCGACCGCAAGCGTCACCAGCCGATCCCCCGCTTTCAGAGGCCCCGCTTGCACAGGTTCAGTCATGCCGCGCGACATGGGACGTGGCCCGCCTCGAAGCCAGCAATGCGGTGCAATTCAGCCAATCAGAACATCGTGTTGGCGCAGGAACGCCAATAGCGGCAACAGCGGTAGGCCCAGAATCGCCGCATGGTCGCCATCGACCCGTTCAAACAGATGGACCCCGAGCCCTTCCAGCCGATAGGCCCCGACCGTCGAGGTAACCGCCTCGTCCTCGGCCGCCAGGTACGCATCCAAAAACGCATCCGAGAACCGCCGCATTGTCAGCCGCGGCTCGGCCAGATGATGCCAGACCCGCACGCCACCGCGATAACACACCACGCCGGTCGCCAGCGTATGCAATCTGCCACGCAATTTATCGAGTTGCACCCGCGCCGCCACTCGGTCCGCCGGCTTGTCGAACCACATGCCGTCACACACCAGGATCTGGTCGGCACCAATCACCAGCGCCTGCGGATTGCGCCCTGACACCCGGGCCCCCTTCAGATCCGCCAGCGCCAGCGCGGCGTCCGCAGCGCTCATGCTCTCAGCCTGGGCGGCCCGTTTGACCTCAGCTTCATCGATATGCGCTGGGACCGCCTCGAAACGCAGCCCGGCGGCCTCCAGCAGCGTCCGACGGGAGAATGACGCGCTCGCGAGAATCAGCCGAGGCTCCGCGGACTGCAACATCACGGCGCCGGCGGCGGCTGCGCGGCTTTAGCCTGGCGCACATGCCACGCATCCATGAGCTGCAAGATGGTGGCCGCTGTCTCCTCGATCGAGCGCCTGGTCACGTCGATCATCGGCCAGCCGCGGCTGGCACACAGCCGCCGCGCCCACAGCAGTTCGGCCTTCACCGCATCCTCGTCCACGTATTCGGTCCCGTTGTGCCGCACCATCCCCATATTATCGCCAGTCCCGATCAGCTTGAGCCGGTGCCGGCGGATGTCGATCAGCGCCTTGGCCTCCAGCGTCAGCCCGATCACAGGGCAATGCGGCGCGGCCAGTTCGGGCGGCTGTGGCAGGCTGGGGACCAACGGCACGTTCGCCGCTTTCACCCCACGATTAGCGAGGTAGAAGCAGGTCGGGGTCTTCGAACTCCGTGAAACCCCGACCAACACGACATCCGCCTCCGCCAGTCCCGGCTGCGCTTGGCCGTCATCGTGCGCCAGGACGTAGTGCATCGCATCGATCCGGCGGAAATAATCGGCGTTGAGGACATACTGCTTGCCCGGTCGGGCCGCCGCCTGCTCACCGATGTACTCCTGCAGCAGACCCATGACCGGCTGCAAAACATTGATCATCGGAACCGCCAGCCGCTGGCAGGCGGCCTCGAGATCCGCATTCAACCCGCGATCAACCAGGGTGGACAATACCGGGCCAGGCTCCGCTTCGATGCCGCCGATCACCCGATGAAGCTGCAACCGGCTGCGGATCAGACTCCAGCGGTGGTAGATGATGTCGACATGTTCGAACTGCACCGTGG
Source organism: uncultured Alphaproteobacteria bacterium (assembly GCA_963826975.1). Classification (GTDB taxonomy): domain Bacteria; phylum Pseudomonadota; class Alphaproteobacteria; order Acetobacterales; family Acetobacteraceae; genus Palsa-883. Next base: position 134,852 of record CAWGZJ010000009.1, read on the forward strand.
TCGCCCGGGCGATCGCGTTGATCGTCTCCCCGGTGGCGTCCGAGATCAGGTGCAGGTTCATGCGGTCTATGGACATGCTGTGGATAATAGCCGGGATCACGGGGACAGGCACGCGGCGTAACGCCATCGGACGTGAAACATGGGGACACGCGGTTGACGGGCGGTGCTCGGGATCAATCTGTCCGCTGCCATGTGGAGATCGCGAATGGCGCGGACGAAACCTATCCGGTCAGTCCCTTGTCGGCGTTTCCTGCTGTGGACAAGCCGCGCGGGATTCCTGCATCACCGGGTACCCAGGGATTCACAGGCCCAACTACCCCTACCAAGACTTTCTTTATTCTCTCTTACTGGTATGCGAGGGCCATGACCTTGGTGGATAAACCCTTGCTGCGGGTCTTGCGTGGGGATCCGGTATGGCCCCCGCCGCTGTGGCTGATGCGCCAGGCCGGACGCTACCTGCCGGAATACCGGGCGACCCGCGCGCGAGCTGGCGACTTCCTCAGCCTCTGCACCAATCCAGCCTTGGCCTGCGAGGTCACCCTGCAGCCAATCCGCCGGTTTCGCTTCGACGGCGCGATCCTGTTCAGCGATATCCTGATCCTGCCGTGGGCATTGGGACAGGGGCTTGCCTACAAGGAAGGCGAAGGACCCGCGTTGCCGCCGTTGCGCGATGCCGCCGACATCGCGGCATTGGATCCGGGCCGGGTCGCAACCGCGGTGGCGCCTGTCATGGAGACGGTGCGTCGTGTCCGGGCAGGCCTGTCGGCCGAAGGGTTCGATGCGACTGCGCTGATCGGCTTTGCCGGGGCGCCCTTCACCGTCGCCTGCTACATGGTCGAGGGCCACGGGTCGCGCGATTTCGCCGCCACGCGTGGCCTGGCCTACGCCGATCCCGAGCTGTTTGCCCGCTTGATCGATACGCTGACAGCGTCGACCATCGAGTATCTGGCAATGCAGGCGGACGCCGGCGCCGAGGTTTTGATGCTGTTCGACACGTGGGCCGGTATTCTATCCTCGGCGCAGTTCCGCTCGCACGTGACTGGACCGGTTGGCAAGATCGTGCGTGCGTTGCGGACGCGGTGTCCCGGTGTACCCGTCATCGCGTTTCCACGCCTCGCTGGTCTGATGCTTGGTGAATTTGTTCGTGTAGTCGGGCCGGACGCCGTCGGCGTCGATACGTCAGTCGACATGGAGCTTGCAGCAGAGACGGTTTCGGCATCGGTTGTCCTGCAAGGCAACCTTGACCCGCTGGCATTGGTAGCGGGTGGTGAGGCATTGGAGGCCGAGACACTTGCGATCCTGTCAGTAATGCGCGGCCGGCGGTTTGTATTCAATCTTGGCCACGGGATCGTGCCGCAGACGCCTATCGAACACGTGGCGCGCCTGACGGAGTTGGTGCGTGCCGGATAGCGCCGCTGAACGCATCGCAATCGTCCTGTTCAACCTGGGCGGTCCCGACCGGCCGGAGGCGATCCGTCCATTCCTGCTCAACCTGTTTAGCGACCCCGCGATCCTCCGGGTGCCATTCTTCATCCGGCCGCTGCTAGCCAGGTGGATTACGCACCGGCGATCAGCGCCCGCCACGGCCAATTACGCGCTGCTGGGTGGCAAATCCCCGCTGCTGGACGAGACCACGCAACAGGCGGAGGGACTGGAAAAGGCGCTGCCCGGGCTTGTCGTGAAATGCTTCATCGCCATGCGCTACTGGCATCCGTTCAGTGACGAAGCCGTGCGTGCCGTGCAGGCATGGCACCCGGATCGCGTCTTGCTGCTGCCGCTCTACCCGCAGTATTCGACCACAACCACCGGAAGCTCCCTGACCGCCTGGCGTGAGGCCGCGGCTGGTGCCGGTCTCGCCGTATCGACGACTGTCCTGTGCTGCTATTACGCCGACGAGCACTACGTCAGCTCCATCGTTGGCCGCCTACGCAACGAATACGCAGCTTCTCGGACGAAGCTGCCACCGGATGTGAAGCTGCGGGTGTTGTTCTCGGCGCATGGCTTGCCCGAGACGATTGTCCGCCGCGGCGATCCATACCAGTTCCAGATCGAACGCAGCGCCGCCGCGGTGGTGCAGGCCTGGGGCGAGCCGGGTCTCGATTGGATCGTCTGTTATCAGTCTCGGGCCACGCCTCAAAAATGGCTCGATCCGAGCACCGACGCTGAGATCGAGCGAGCCGCGCACGACCGCGCCGCCGTGCTCGTCGTGCCCATCGCCTTTGTTTCAGAGCATTCCGAGACGCTGGTCGAGCTCGACGTGGAGTATCGCGACCTGGCGGTGCGGCTGGGAGTGCCCGGGTATTTTCGTCTTCCGACCCAGAACGCCGACCCGGTATTTATCGCGGCTCTGGCCCATCTTGCGCGAGCGGCCCTGCTGACTGGTCCGGGATCATGCAGCTCCGCCGGCACACGCATGTGCCCCAACCGGCATTCCGGGTGCCCGCTGCCGCAGGCTCACGCCGCATGACGAACCTTGCCTTGCAGATGCTGCGCGCGCGCCGGGAACCTCTGCGCCTGGTGATCTTCGATTGCGACGGCGTCCTGGTCGACAGCGAACCGATCGTCAATCGCGTGGTGGCGTCTGAATTGACCCAACTCGGATGGCCTGTGACGGCGGAACAATGCTGCCGGATTTTCCTCGGGTTGAGCCTTACGACGATGATACCACTGATCGAGACGCAGTTACGCCGCAAGCTGCCCCCGCGGTGGGAGCATCATCTCGAGGAGCGTCTGGTCACGGTCCTGGCCGAAAACGTGGAACTGATGCCAGGCGCCGCGGCGGCCCTGGCGGAAACCACACGGCTCGGCCTGCCCTGGCGGATCGCGTCCAATTCCTCACATGCCGAGTTGCGCGCCAAATTCAGCCGCAACGGCCTTGCGGATGTCGTCGCCGGCCGACTGCACAGCCACCACGACGTGCCGCGAGGCAAGCCCGCCCCCGACCTGTTCCTCGCCGCGGCGGCGGCCGAGTGTGTCGCGCCGGAGTGCTGCGTGGTGATCGAGGACTCGGTGCCCGGCGTCCGAGCCGCGATGGCGGCGCACATGACCTGTCTTGGATTCTGCCCGAACGGCGACGGCGCACACCTGCGGGCTGAAGGCGCCGCGCCGTTTCATTCGTTGCATGACCTGCCGGCGCTGTTGCGCGCGGCACTGAAGGAGACCGAATGATCGTGCTGATCACACTCTATCCATGGATCAAGGCATTCCACATTATCGCGGTGATCGCCTGGATGGCAGGGTTGCTCTATCTGCCTCGCCTCTATGTCTATCATTGCGCAGTCAAACCGGGATCAGCGGAAAGCGAGCGATTCAAGGTGATGGAGCGGCGTCTGCTGCGCCAGATCATGCTGCCGGCAATGATCGCGGTCTGGTGCCTTGGCCTGCTGCTCGCGTTCACACCTGGCGTGATCAATTGGCACGCGGGTTGGTGGCACATGAAACTGACCGCGGTCCTGCTGATGTCGGGCTATCATGGCGCATTGTCCGGCTGGCGCCGCGGCTTCCTCGAGGACCGCAACACGCGGTCACAGCGCTTCTATCGAATTGCCAACGAAGTGCCGGCAGTCCTGATGGTCGTGATCGTCATCATGGTGATCGTGCGCCCGTTCTGAGATCGGCGGTGCGCACGACTGAGGGTGCGACCGTGCGAACTTCGAGCGGTTGTTTCCTGACGAGCGCTAAAGCGGTAACCGCAAGACCCAGTCCGGGGCAGGGATGACGATCAAGGGCCCCGGCGCAGATCCTACACCACCGGGCCGGCGAGGTACTCCTTGTAGGCAGGCCGTTCCAGTAGCCGATCGTACCAGGCGCGCAGATACGGCACGTCAGGGCGATCAAACGCCATGTTGAACCAACGATGCAGATGCGGTCCCCACGGGAAATCGGCCAGGGTCAGCTCGTCGCCCGCAAGGAACGGGTGATGGGCAAGCTGCGCGGACACCATCGACCAGACATGCGCGGTCTCTGTGATCGCTGCCTGGATGGCCGCGGCATCGCGTTTCGCGGGCGGTGTGCGCACCAAACCCCAGAACACCGCAGACATTGGCCGGTTCAACACCGTCTGTTGCGCATCCATCCAACGGTCGATATTGGCGCGGGCACGCGGCCGCTGCGGCCACAGCGGGCTGTCCGGAGCATATTCGGTGCAAAGATAGCGCAGGATTGCGTTGCTCTCCCACAGTGTGAAGAGATCTTCCTGCAAGGTCGGCACCAGACCGGTCGGATTCATCGCGTGGTATTCAGGTGTATCCGTCTTCCCGAAAGAGCCGCCAACATCGATCCGGTCATACGGCAGATTCAGTTCTTCCAGCAGCCAGATCACTTTCATGACGTTGCTGGAGGTCGCCCGTCCCCAAAGAATGCGTTGCATTGTTTGTTCCTCCCCGTCTTGCCACCCTGACCAACCATAAACAGCGCGTGATTTTGCGGCAACCTCGTGGCGGCTTGCGCAGCGACCTGTTCACGCGCACATGCGGGGCATGACCGTCCCGGCCACACGAACGATTGCCCTTCTTAGCGCCCTGGCCGCCGGGGCCGCTTTGGGCGTCGCATGGGTCGCGCAGACCTGGGGCGAGTTGGCGCCCTGCGAGCTGTGCCTGCTGGAACGCTGGCCATATCGCGCGATTGTTCTGCTGGCCCTGATAGCGATCGTGCTGCCGCGCGGCGCGGCCCGCATCCTGCTATGGCTCGTGGCTGCGGCAGCCCTCGCCGACGTGGCGCTCGCAACGGTGCATGTCGGTGTCGAGCAGCATCTCTGGCCCAGCCCGCTGCCGGAATGCGCGGCGCCGACATTCAGCGGCGGTTCCATCGTCGACATGCTGAAGACGATGCCGGCGCACCCGGCCAAACCATGTGATTCGCCCAGCTTCCTGATCCCCGGACTGCCGTTGTCGATGGCGGCAATGGATCTGCTGTACGCCGCGACATTCGCGCTGCTGCTCGCTGGCACGCTATCGCTAGGCCGGGGACAACGATCATGACCGAAACAACACCGCGGCTGCCGGGCGATCCATCGGCGCAGGCGTCGGTGGCGCGCATGATCCGGGTCGACCACGCCGGCGAATACGGCGCGGTCCGCATCTACCAGGGGCAGCTTGCGGCATTGCGCTCGCGAGGCAAGGCCGACCTCGTGCGGCACATGCTGGCGCAGGAGCAGCGCCACCTCGACACGTTCACCGGTCTGATCGCCGACCGCGGGGTGCGCCCGACCGTGCTGCTGCCGTTCTGGCACCTGGCCGGCTTCGCGCTTGGTGCGATGACCGCGGCACTGGGCGAGCGCGCCGCGATGGCCTGCACCGTCGCTGTGGAGGAGGCGATCGACACTCACTACCAAAAACAGATCGTCGCCCTGGATCAGGCCGAGCCCGACTTGCGTGCCACCATCAGCAAATTCCGCGACGAGGAGCTAGAGCATCGCGACACCGGCCTGGCGCACGGCGCAGAGCAGGCGCCGGCCTATCGGCTGCTGCGCGCCGTCATCAAGACCGGCTGCCGGGCGGCAATCGCTCTAAGCGAGCGCATCTGACGTCTCTTCCTTCACCTCTCCCTCTGGGAGAGGTCGGAGCGCGTCAGCGCTCCGGGTGAGGGTCGAGCCACGAACCCAGTCGTTCGCCGCAAGCAGCACCCTCACCCGCCGCCCCTCTCTAAACGCCAAGCGCCCCCACCCCCCCGCGCCGCCCCAACAAGAAAGCAGGTGAACCCCGCCGCCAACCTGATACGCTCCCCACCAACAGCACGATCCGCCAAGCCCGGGTAAGCGAGCCCGGGTTCGGCAAACAGGTCTGGGAGGGGAAAAGTCGATGCCGCGCAACGGGACGACATCCAGCGAACGTGGCTGGATACGCGAGGTCACGCACTACCAGTGGATGGTATTTCTGGTGGCCTGGCTCGGCTGGTCGCTGGACAACACAGACTTCAACCTGTTCGCCCTGGTGTTGCGCCCGGCGCTGACCGAGTTGCTGGGTGGCAACCCCTCGATCGCCGAGATCGGCCGGGTGGGTGGCATCCTCAGCATGGTCGGGCTGCTCGGCTGGGCGCTTGGTGGATTCTGTTTCGGTGTCGTCGGTGACTACATCGGCCGCATCCGCACCCTGGCACTGAGCGTCGTGATGGTAGCGATCTTCACCGCGCTGCAGGGCTTCTCGCAGGGCCCGGTCATGTTCGGCATTTGCCGCTTCTTCACCGGCGTCGGCACCGGAGCGGAAATTGTGGTCGGCATCCCGCTGGTCGCCGAAGCCTTCGCCGAGGCACAGCGTGCCAAGGTGCTGGGCATCATGATGACTGGTGGCGGGTTTGGCAGCCTGATCGGTGGCCAATTGTTCGCGTTGGTGGGCCCCTATGGCTGGCGCTACGTGCTGTTCGCCGGCGTGCTGCCGGCACTGATCCTGCTGCTGATCCGTCGCGGCATGCAGGAGCCGGCGCGCTTCCAGGCGGTGCACGCACGGCGTCAGGCGCTAAGGTCGACCGGCCCCATGACCGAGGAAGACCGCAGGTTCCTCAGTTTCGCACCGAAACAGTTGTTCAGCCGGGAAAACCGCTACAGTACCATGGTCGGTGTACCTGTTCTGCGTGGGCTCCTTGCTGGCGATCTGGACCAGTCAGATCTGGCTACCGACCATCCAGGGTCAGGTGCTGGCCCGCAGTGGCATAGCCGGCCCCGCTGCCGTGCCGTTCATCGGCCACGGCATGATGCTGTGGGGGCTGGGTGGAATCCTGGGCTACACCGCATTCGGCTTCGTTGCCGACGCGATCGGCCGCCGACCAACCATCGTGTTGTACAGCATCGGCACCATCGCCTCGGGCCTGTATCTGTATCTCGGCCTGCATGACTATGATTTATACCCAGTCATGCTGCCCATCTTTGGCTTCTGCGTGTTCGGTGTGTTCTCCGGCCACGCCGTCTACCTGCCGGAGCTCTTCCCAACACATGTGCGCGCCAGCGCGGTATCGTTCTGCAATGGCTCCGGGCGAGTGATCACCAGCTTCGGCCCGCTGGTGGCCGGCCTGTTGGCCGCGCCGTTCGGCGGCGATTTCGCCAAGGCGACTGCGGTGATGACCTGCTTCGCGGCACTGTCGATCGTTGCGATGGCACTGGGGCGGGAGACCAAGGACGATATCCTGCCGCTTTGACCCCAGCGGACGCGCGACATCCGCTACCCCCGTCATGCCGGCGCAGGCCGGTATCCACGACTGTGTGCCAGGCATGGCGCTGATCTTGGAGGTGCAAGTCCTCTACGGGCCGATTGGCCGGAACCGTTAGCCGAAGGCAACTGCTCTGCCGCGAGGCAGGTGGGGAGGAAGCCGGAGGCAAAACTCGGAGCTGACGAACAGACATCGGATACCAGGCTGGTGCGGTGGGGTAACCCGGCAGTGGACGGGAACGCCCAAAAGCCAAGCGGACACGCGCACAGGTAAATCCGGCAGCGGCCGAGGGAAGGATCAGTGTCTTACCCTGGGAGATCTCCGCATTTCTCCCGACGATCGGAGCAGGGGGCCGGCGACGGTTCTCGACGGGTGCGGAGAAGTCAGCCGAGGCCATAGTAGTTCGAGCAACCGGGCGAAGGGCCGAATTCGACAAGCAAGGAGCAGCTTGGACCGTTCGATGGACGTGAAGCGGCAGCAAGGCGGTGCGGACCAAAGGGACCTTCTCGACGAGGCCCTGATGGCTGCGCTGCGCCACGGCGCAACCGGGGAAGGCGGAACCGGACCTGGAGCAAGCGAGGAGCCACAAGCGTCTGCGGCATGGTCGCAGGAACGAGCCTTGACGCGGCATCTGATGGAGGAAGTGACCGGCTCGGCGAACCTGAACCGAGCCTACAAACGGGTGAAGGCGAATGACGGCGCGGCGGGGGTGGACGGGATGGATGTCACCGAGCTGCTTGCGTGGATCGCCGGCAACCGCGAAGCGCTGATTGCAAGTTTGCTGGACGGCAGCTACCAGCCGCAGCCTGTGCGTGGGGTGCAAATCCCCAAGCCGGGCGGCGGGATGCGCCAGTTGGGCATCCCTACGGTGGTGGATCGTCTGGTGCAGCAGGCGATCGCGCAGACCCTGGAACCGTTGCTCGACCCGACGTTTTCGGCATCGAGCTTCGGCTTCCGTCCCGGACGCGGCGCACATGACGCGCTGCGACAGGCCCGGGAATACGTGGCCGACGGGTATGAGATCGTCGTGGACCTGGACCTCGAGAAGTTCTTCGATCGGGTCAACCACGACATTCTGATGTCCCGCCTGGCGCGGCGCATCGGCGACAAGCGCCTGCTGCGCATCATCCGGCGCTTCTTGCAGGCCGGCATGATGACAGACGGTGTGTGCAACGAACGGCACGAGGGCACGCCCCAGGGCGGCCCGCTGTCGCCACTGCTGTCCAATCTGCTGCTGGACGACCTGGACAAGGAGTTGGAACGCCGGGGACACCGCTTCTGCCGTTACGCCGACGATTGCAATATCTATGTGCGGTCGCAGGCGGCGGGCGAGCGGGTGATGGCGTCGGTGACGTCGTTCCTGGAGGACAAGCTCCGGCTCAAGGTCAACCGGCAGAAGAGCGCAGTCGCTCCGGTCGGGGAACGTCAGTTCCTCGGCCACCGGCTGGGCAGGGGAGGCACGCTTGGTATCGGGCGCAAAAGTCTGGCCCGCGCCAAGGACCGCCTGCGGGAGATCACGCGCCGCAACCGGGGCGACTGCCCGCTGGAGCGGATGATCGAGCAGGCGAACCGCTTCACCGTGGGCTGGGTGACGTACTATCGCCACGCCCAGTGCAAGAGCGCGCTGCGCGACCTCGACGGATGGCTCCGTCGCAAGCTGCGTTGCGTGGAGCTCAAGCGCTGTAAGCTCGTCCGCACGATGGTCAGGTTTCTGATCGGGAACGGCGTGACGCGGGGCAACGCCCTGAAACTGGCCTCGTCGGGAAAGGGATGGTGGCGCCTGACCGACAGCCAGCAGGCCAAGCAGGCCATGCCCATCGCGTGGTTCGACGCGCTCGGGTTGACCCGGCTGGCCGACCATCATGCCGCACTCAACCTTGTCGGAAACCGCCGTGGTACGCGATCCGTACGCCCGGTGGTGTGAGAGGGGCGCTCCGCGAGGGGCGTCCCTACTCGATTGCCTTCGTTGTACCAAAGAAAGTCGTGGATATCGGCCGGAGCATGCCCTCGGACGCTTGACCCGGGGGCCGGCATGACGAGGCGCAGCACCGAAGAGTCGATCATTCCATTGCCGCTATTAAACCGCAGAAATCACGATTTCCGCGTCGTCCCGTCCACGTTGCTCGACGCCGAGGGCAATACGAATTTGACCAGGATCACTTGATCGAGCATGCGGAAAAACGCCTCGGCACCGTAGCCGGCGAGGAACGCCAGCCCCCCTGCGGTCAAAGTAAGTGTTGAGGCGATCCCGCCCGCACCTTGCGGAACCGCGACCGACGTGGATGGCGAGAAAAACAACCCAACAGCCAAACCCGCCATGACCCCGAGCGGCAGCCGCACCAGCGAAAGCGCGTAGTCACGCGGCGACAACGTGCTCTCACGGACCTTGCTTTGAATGTCTCGCACCGCGGCGGCGGTTGTACCAAGCAGCCCGAACAACATCGGCAGCGCGTAATTGGTGAACACCGCCAGCACGGCGGCGACGGCCTGTTCGCTGCCGGGGCTGTCGTTGCAGGCCCGCGGACCCTTTCCGCTGGTCGCCGCTGCGTTCGGTTCCTCGCTCGCTGCAACGCAAGGCGTGGATCTTTGCCGGCCGGGGTCCAGCAGTCCCTCCAGGAAGCGGAAGCTGCCCGATCGCTTGTATTCGCCAACGTCCTGATAAGCGAGTGCAAGCTGCCTGGAGGTTGCCGTCGGAGCAGGCACGACCACCTGGCCGCCCGCACCAGTTGCCGCGGTAGATCCAAGCGCCGGCGCGGTGTTGTTGCTTGTCGCCAGTACGGTGGATTGTTGCCTTACCTCATCCAACCGGCGCAGCAAGGCCTGCCCCAGTGCCACGTGCCATGACGTCCAGGCGGCTAAAATGACGAGGAATCCCGCACAAAAGCTGAGTCCCAATAACAGATGGCGGAGTCGCCGCGCACCACGCTCAAGCGAGGGATATGCCCGCCGCGCGAATTCGAGCCGGGAATATTCGCCATGATCCGCCTTCTTGGCGCGCTGACCGACGAACAGGCTGGTGAAGGCGATGCTGAACCCGCCGGCGGGATCAGCGAGTCGGTTCAGCTTATCCTTGACGCGCAGCAGAAACGCCGCGTTGTTGCCATTGACCTCAGCCGAACCGGTCGGCGGATAGCGAAACTGGCAGACTGTGCTGATTACTTGTGACGGACTGAGCGGGGGTGTCCCAAGGTCTGCCGCGGGCCCGGGCAGATCGGTCAGCTTGTCCAACGACCGATCCGTTCGGCCCGAGATGAAGTCGATCAGCAGGTAGACTTCATTCAGTTCGCGCTTGAAGATGACCTCTTCAAGAGCCTGCGTCTGTTCGCTGGGCTGGGCGCTCGGCGTACCGCTCATTGGCCCGGTCCCCCGTCAGACAGCCAAGAACTCTTTCACTCTCGGGTCGAGTTTAGGCCGGAACCATTTCGCAGGCAAGTGATACCGGCAGTCCCAAACATTGACGCACGGGCCGCTACCCCCCGTCATGCCGGCGAAGGCCGGTATCCACGACTTTCTTTGCTGCAACGAAAGCAAGTCGTGAATACCGGCCCTCGCCGGCATGACGGGCGGCAACCGCGGTGCGTCAATCTTTAGGGTGCCCGGGACGAGAGGACAGAGCCGGACCGGCGACTGCTGGCGTCACCGCCGACCACACCGCGCCATGCCAGCCGCGCAGCCACCACCGGCTCAACTTTCCAGTTCGGTGTCCCAATACAGATAGTCGCGCCAGCTCTCGTGCAGGTAATTCGGCGGAAACGCCCGCCCGGTCTCCTGCAGCTCCCACGTCGTCGGCTGGCGAGGGCTGGCGCGCGGGAACATGCGGCATTCCCGCGGCAGCCGCGACCCCTTCTGCAAATTGCAGTGCCCGCAGGCGGTCACGACGTTCTGCCAGGTGGTCCGCCCGCCGCGCGAGCGAGGCACCACGTGATCGAACGTCAGGTCGTGCGCCGGCGATCGGTCCCCGCAATACTGGCAGGTGAAGGCGTCACGCAGGAACACGTTGAACCGGGTGAACGCCGGCCGCCGCGCCGACGGGATGTAGTCCTTCAGCGCGATCACGCTGGGCAGCCGCATCCTATGGCTGGGGGAACGGACCTCGGTTTCGTACTCGGACAGCACGGAGACGCGATCGAGGAACACCGCCTTCACCGCATCCTGCCATCCCCAGAGCGACAGCGGGAAATACGATAGCGGGCGGAAATCCGCGTTCAGCACAAGCGCCGGATAGAACTGTCCGCCGTCGGGCAAGCACCGCTCCCTTGCGAACGGAGCGCAAACACTGGTGGCTCGGCTACTGTCGACCGGCCAGATGTTGTACGCCGCCGAGAACTCGACGCGTTTATGACAAACGCCGCCGCAGGTCGCAAGCGCAAGCCGGACGCGCGGGGCGTGGATTCATGCCGCTGTAATGGGCCGCGCAGAACGGGTCGTCATGCGAAGCCGCGCTGCAAGGCCAGCGCCCCCATGGCCAGCCCGGTGTCATCAATGCCGTGTCCCAGGCGGGGAACGTAAGTCGCGTCCACCGGAACTCCGGCAGCGCGCAGCGCCGCCTCGGCCGCGTGTGAACGATCGACCGGCACGACGTCGTCCGCCTCGCCATGCACCAGCAGCACGGGCGGGCGGTGGGTGAGTTCCGCCGCCAGGCTCTCGGGCGCGATCAGCGCGCCGGAGAATGCCAGGATCGCCCGCGGCGCGGCGGCGCGGCGCAGCCCGGTGAACAGCGCGGTCATCGCGCCCTGGCTGAACCCCATCAGCGCGTAGGCGTCCGCCGCCAGCGCCAGGCGGGCCAGCTCGGCATCGAGAAACGGGTTGAGGAACGTCGCGGCGCGCCGCACTCCGGCCTCGACAACTGGCGGCGAGCGATCGGCGACGCTCCACCATTGCCTGCCGGTCGGCCCCAGATCGCACGGGTCGGGTGCGCTCGGCGCGACGAATGCGGCGTCCGGCAGCGCGCGCGCCCAGGTCGGTGCCAGATCGATCAGGTCATAACCGTCGGCGCCGAGCCCGTGGCACAGCACAACAAGCTGCTTCGGCGCGGTGCCCGAGGCCGGCCCCCAGCGTGGTCCGTCAAGCTCCACCATGGCGGTCTCCTTCCATAACGACACAACGCCACCCACCCACAACCACCTCACACCACCCGATGCAGCAGCGCCTCGCCGGCCGCCAGCCGCCGGCAGTTCTCCGCCGCCATGCTGAAACTGCGATCGAACGTGCCCGTGGTCAGCCACGCAATGTGCGGCGTCAGCACGACATTCGGCAGCCGCAACAGCGGATCAGCCGCATCGATCGGCTCCTGCACGAACACGTCCAGCCCAGCCGCCACCAGCCGCCCGCCACGCAGCGCCGTCTCCAGCGCCCGCGCATCAACCAGCCCGCCCCGCGCGGTGTTCACCAGGATCGCCCCCCGCTTCATCCGCGCCAGCGCCGCCGCGTCGATCAGGTTGGCGGTCTCCTCGGTCAGCGGCACATGCAGGCTCACCATGTCTGCCTCGGCCAGCAACACATCGAGCGGCCGCCAGGTCCCCACCGCATCCGCAACCCGCCGCCGCGCCGTGTAGATCACGTGGCAGCCGAGCGCGACCAGCACCGGCGCCAGCAGACGCGGAATTGCGCCATATCCCACCAGCCCGACCACGCGCCCGCCCAGTTCGCCAATCCCATCCTGCAGCAGCGGATCAAGCCATACGCCCCCGCGCAACCCGGCATCGAACTTGGGGATCCGTCGCAGCGTCGCCAGCATCAGCGCCAGCGTCAGCTCGGCCACCGCGCGCGCGTTGGTGCCCGGCAGGTTGCACACCGGGATGCCCCGCGCGATCGCCGCCTCCAGATTGATCGTGTTCACGCCGACGCCGATCTTCTGGATCAGCTTCAGCTTCGGCGCCGACACGATCATCGCCTCGGTGCAACGTTTCAGCACATGCCACAGCACGTCGGTCTCCGGCAGCGCCCGCGCCAGCGCAGCCTCGTCATCCTCGGCACAAACCGTGATCCGCAAGCCCGGCACGGCGGCAAGCCGCGCCGCCAGATCGGGACCGGCCGTGTAATGAAACAGCACGTTCATCCGCGCACCTGCCGTCAGGCTCGACCCGGGGATCGCCCCAGCACGCCCCCGCCGGCGAAGCGTGCGCGGGCCGACAGCGCTTCCTCGATGCGCAGTGCCTCGTTCCATTTCGCCATCCGCTCGCCGCGCGCGAAACTGCCGACCTTGAGCTGCCCCACCCCCCAGCCAATCGCCAGATGCACGATCGTGGTGTCCTCGGTCTCGCCCGAACGGGCCGAGACGATGCCGGCATAGCCGACCGCCTTCGCCGCCCGCCACGCCGCGTAGGTCTCGGTCAGCGTGCCGCGCTGGTTCGGCTTGATCAGCACCGTGTTCGCCGCGCCCTGCGCCGCCGCCGCACGGATCCGCGCCGCCTCGGTCACCAGGAAGTCATCGCCGACGATCTGCACCCGCGCGCCCACCGCCTGCGTGAACGCCCCGAACCCGTCGGCGTCGTCCTCCGACAGCGGGTCCTCGATCGAGGCGATCGGGAAGCGATCGATCCAGCCGCTCAGCAGGCGGATCATCCCGTCGCTGTCCAGTTCCTTGTCCTCCAGCGCCAGCTTGTATTTCCCCCCGCGGCCGAACTCCGAGGCGGCAATATCCAGCGCAATGGACACATCCTTGCCTGGCGCGAACCCCGCTCGCTCGATGGCGCGCACCAGCATTTCCAGCGCCTGCTCGTTGGTCGAGAATTCCGGCCACCAGCCGCCCTCATCGGCGACCCCGGCCAGCGTACCCGCCTCCTTCATCAGCACCCCAGCGGCGCGATAGACCTCGGCGGTACGATCCAGCGCCTCGGCAAAGCTGCCGGCGGACGGGCAGACGACCATGAAATCCTGGATGTCCACCCGCCGGCCCGCATGGGCGCCACCGCCAAAGATCTGGATCTGCGGCAGTGGCATGGTCACCGAGCTGGCGTCACCCAGATAGCGATACAGCGGCTCACCCGCGGCGGCTGCGGCGGCGTGCGCGGCGGCCATCGAGACCGCAAGGATCGCATTGGCACCCAGCCGCGATTTGTTCGGCGTGCCATCCAGCTCGATCATCGCCGCGTCCAGCGTCGGCTGGTCGACCGCGTCCAACCCGATGACCGCGTGGCTGATCTCGCCGTTCACGTGCTCCACCGCCTTGGTCACGTCGTAGCCGCCGAAACTGGCGCCCCCGTCGCGCAGCTCCAGCGCCTCGAAGCTGCCGGTGGACGCGCCGGCCGGTGCGATGGCGCGGCCAACCGCACCGCACTCCAGCAACACGTCCGCCTCGATCGTCGGGCGGCCTCGGCTGTCCCAAACCCGCCTTCCGTGCACAAAGGCGATATCGGTATCGGCGTCGATGTCGGTCATGTCGCAAGCTCCCTGGCCCAGGCCTGGCGGATCACGTCGAGCCTGGCCGGTGGCGCGATCAGCAGCGCACGAGCGACCCGGCGCACCCGGTCCTTGTCCGTATCCGTGGTGATGTACTCGACCGGCGACTTGCCATCCACCCGCGCCAGGAACAATCCAGGCAGCAGATGCGCGGCGCGGGCGTCCAGGGCGTCCGCAGCTTCCCAGCGGACGCCCGCGAGGTAGGTGTCCACCATGGCGTCAAAGCATGTCAGGAAGCCATCCCGCGCGCGGGGCGTCCACAGGCACTTCAACAGCAGGTGATTGAGGCAAAACGCAAGATCGAACGCCGGATCGCCCCACCATGCGCACTCGGCATCAAGGAACACCGGACCCGCCGGGCCGACCAGGATGTTTTTCGGACTGACATCACCGTGCACGAGGGCACGCTTGTTGGCCTGGACCGTCGCAACCAGGCCTTCCAGTTGCGGCGCCAGGTCGGGGTGCGCGCGCGCCGTCGCCAGCAGATAGGGTTCCAGCCGAATCGCGTGGAAGATCGCGTCGGTCGGAAACTCGGCGGCAAGGCCCGGGTCAGCTGCGGTGGCTGCATGGATACGCACCAGTCGATCCGCGACGGAAGCTGCCACGGCGGGGTCGGCATGGCCGTCGCGCAGTTGGTTCTTCCACAACGTATGATCCGTCGGGGACAGGAACTGCATTGCCAGCGCACCCGATGCCGCATCCTGCCCCAGCAGCGCCGGCGCCGCCCCGGGCACCGCCGCGTTGGCCCGGCGCATCCAGCGTGCCTCGAACAGGTTGCGGTCGACCGGTGCCTGCCAATCCGCCGCCACGCGCAGCCTGGCCAGCGCCCGCTTCACGCAAATCGGCCGGTCCGGCAGGTCAACCCGCCAGATGTCCGATGACACGCCACCGGTCAGCACCTCGCCGCGCGGTGTGGCACCAGCCGCCAGCAACCCCATGCGCCGCAGCGCGTCCAGGATGTCAGCCGGCGGAATGTCGCGATTGCCTTGCATGCGGGTGACTGAACCAAGCGGCGGCTCTTGGCGCAATCCATCCGCCGGGACCACAATGCGCGACCGACAGCAGCCCGGGAATATCCAGCATGCCGCACGCCACCGCCGACGACGGAGTTCGCCTCTATTACGAGGAGACCGGTTCCGGCACTCCCGTCATCTTCGTGCACGAATACGCCGGCGATTATCGCAGCTGGGAGGCGCAGATGCGCCACTTCGGCCAGCGCTATCGCGCCATCACCTACAACGCGCGCGGCTATCCGCCGTCCGACGTGCCGGACGCCGTCAGTGCCTATTCGCAGCACCGTGCCGCGGATGACATCGGCGCGGTGCTGGACCATCTCGGCATCGCCAAGGCGCACATCGTCGGTCTGTCGATGGGTGGCTTCGCCACGCTGCATTTCGGCTTCCGCCATCCCGGCAAGGCGTTGTCGCTGGTGGTGGCCGGCTGCGGCTATGGCGCCGAGCCGGGCCAGCGCGACCGCTTCCGTGCCGAGGCCGAGACGATCGCCGATTTCATCCAGTCGAACGGCATGTCCGTCTTTGCCGCGAAATATGCGCTCGGCCCGACCCGCGTGCAGTTCGAGAACAAGGACTCTCGAGGATTCGACGAATTCCGCCGCATGTTGGCCGAGCACTCTGCGTTGGGTGCGCGCAACACGCAGCTTGGCGTGCAGCGCGAGCGGCCGTCGCTGTACGACCTGATCGAGCCGATGCAGGCGCTGACCGTGCCGACGCTGGTGTTGACCGGTGACGAGGACTGGCCGTGCCTCGCGCCGGGCATCCTGATGAAGCAGACCATTCCGACCGCGGCCCTGTCGGTGATGCCGAACTGCGGCCACGCGATCAATCTGGAGGACCCGGACGGGTTCAACCGCATCGTGGGTGATTTTCTGGCCCAGGTGGATGCCGGCCGATGGCCGACGCGCGATCCGCGCGCGGTGACCGCGTCGATCACCGGGATGCGGTAACCACCCGAAACATGCCTGGCCACGTCGACGTCCTGGACCACTTCGAGGTCAGCGGTTGGAGCGTAGCGGGGCTTCATGCCCACGATCGCGTGGTGATTCTCGCCGACAGCACTGAACTGGCGACGGTGCCTGCCGACCGGGTCCGGAACGACGTAGCTGAGGTCGGTGTCCGCGAAGGACGCTGCGGGTTCAAGTTTCTGTTTCCGGAAACTCCAGGCATATTCCAGCCAGTCGAGATCGAGGTGCGTTCGGCCGTCACCGGGCAATTGCTCCCGGACGGCAAGAGAACGTTGCAACCATTGCTCTTCGGCGACGGGCCCTATCGGCACTCGTTGGATCGGCGATGCGAGGCTCTGATACCCACGGGAATGCGCCGG
Source organism: uncultured Alphaproteobacteria bacterium (assembly GCA_963826975.1). GTDB lineage: Bacteria > Pseudomonadota > Alphaproteobacteria > Acetobacterales > Acetobacteraceae > Palsa-883. The sequence goes on from CAWGZJ010000009.1 coordinate 151,733, forward strand.
CGCGACCACGGCATTACTGTCAGTGCCAGAGCCGTTGCCCCGCCCGAGGCTCAGGTCACGGTCCGTCGCCTGAGACCCGATGGGCGGATTTCAGAGGCAAGTCCCGCGGAGGTAGACGTCAGGCCCGAGCCGGTCTCCGACCTGCCGGCTGGGTCGCCAATTTTTCGCAACATCACCTGGCAATTGGATGCGCGGTCGTGTGATGACAGCGACTACGTCCTGTTCCGCATGGTCGACGCCGACAAGGTGTTTGGCGCGGACCGCGCTGCCGAACAGGAGCCGCCCGACCATACGCAGCCCGACTATACGCAGCCCGACTATACGCAGCCCGACTATACGCAGCCCGACTATACGCAGGCTGTCTGCACGGCATGCGTCCCCTTGCGAACCGAGTGGTTCACCTCGCCCGGCGAAGAAGGCGCCATGCGGACGTTCGGCAGCTACGATACTGACCTGCTCATGATAGCTTCGGCAACGCACGCATATAAAATTGACGTCGTGACGCGCAACCTGTTCGCCGGCCGCCGGGATCTCAGGATCCTCGACTGGGGCATGGGTTTCGGGCGGATTGCCATGGCCATCAAGCGCGTTTTCAATCCTGAGGCACATATTTCTGGCTACGACATCGATCGATTTAACGTCGATTGGGCACGGACAAATCTACCAGACATCCCAGCCGGCCACTGTGACTTCTACCCGCCATTGCCACTGCCTTCAGACGCCATCGACTTTATATACGGCTTCTCTGTCATGACCCATCTGACCGAGGCTGCGCAGGAGATATGGCTAAGAGAGCTCAGACGCGTCCTCAAACCGGGCGGTGCGTGCCTGCTGACAACGCGCAGCGACCATCTGCTCCGGGAACAGGGAGTGCGCACACCAGCGATCCTGCAGCAACTGGCGACGTATGGATTGTCGGATATCAGCCGCGATACCAACCTCGGCCCGAAGCTGGAAAACAAGACCTATTATCGAGGCACCATCCAGCTTCGCGAACAGATAGAAAGAACCTGGAGCCGGTACTTTGACATCGTGGCCTATCTTCCCTTCGGCTTTCGGCAAGACGCGGTCATCATGCGAAAATCGTAGCCCGCATTGGAAGTATGGGAAATGCGGGCTAACCAAGCACCAATTCGGCTTGGTAACCGAAAGCGTTCATCCAATCCCCCAGGCGCAACTCGACCATGGCCGCCTGAGGCTGACTGAGCGTGTGACGCCAACGGCCGACCTCGCCCGTACGATTGGCGTGATGGTTATGCCATTGTGTAACCGTATCGACGAGATTACCGGGACTGGGTCGCACTGCCGTCGGCAGTTGGTCGAGCTGCTCGATAAAAGCCTCGATCTCAGGGCGCCGAGACACCGCGAAGATGTGCGCACGGTCCGAGGCCGCCAGCACGCCGCCAAAGCCTGTGGCAATCAGGTCAAGCGTCGCCGGATCGTCAATAAAGCCTGCTTCGTAGCGCAGCACGCAGGCACGCGGATGCGCGGCGAAGCGGGCGCAGAACCGGGCATCCTGCTCCACGTCGCGTAGTGCGGCGTCGAACGCCAGGCCGTGATACTGCACCAGCGACGCGACGCAATCGCGCGGATCGCGGATCGAGACCCAAACCGCCTGGGCATGTTCGCTGAGTTCCGCGGCGGCGGCTTCATCGGTTTCGTGCGATTTGACGATCATCAGTCGCTGATTGTCGTCAAGTGCGGGGTCGCCAAGCGGCGGAAGTTCGGCGTGGCTGACGATGTACGATCCCAGAATCGATCGGTCCGGAGCCAGCGCCAGGGCCACGTTCCGCACTGCGTTGAACACCCAGGTGGAACCGCTACCGCGAATGCCCAGACACCAATGCATGATGGCTCACCGTTTGCGCGCAACGACGTATTCGCCGAATGTCCCGAGATGCGTCGGAAGCTCCTGCGCCGACTTGTGGTTTCGCTTCGACGTGGGATTCCCCTCCGGGAGAGGCCTGTTCGGCGCACCTCAGCCAAGTTAGCCGGCGAGACATGCGCTGTGCAACAATCGGCGCGGCGTCGCGAGGCTGATGCAAGCTGCTCGGTGCGGCCAGCGTGACGCGAGCCGCGAGACATTCGCTCAGCGCTCCGGTCTCCATGCTTTTGGTTTTGCGGCTGGATATCCCGGAAAAGTGATCTCACCCGGCTGGAATAGCAAAGGCTCACGCACCGCTTTGTCGGCAGACTTTACAGGTGCGGCGCACGACCGATGCGGCGCACGATAGCCACGCTCACGGCGTCCCGGCCATGGCTTCGGTCGGCGAGCGTTGCAGCCCCGCCCGATGGGGCATCTGAGGAACTGAGCAACACGTTGATATGTAAGGCGCTCTATCAGCAGTATAACGTTCATTTAGCGCGGTGTCAGGAGGCAAGAAAACGATCCTACCTTGAGGGAGCGGGTCGGCGCAGGAATCGGCCTTGTCGGCAAACTTTACAGGTCCATCGGCAGGGCATTTCAAGAATTCGCCAAGACATTGATATTATGCATAATTCTCGAATGGCATGTCGCTTGCGTATCCCATCGCGAATTGCTGTGCACTGACCCGAGGGATTGATCGATGACAACCCGCCCCCTGCTGCTTGGTACTGTCGCTATCGGTGTGCTGATCGGACTCGCCGCGACGTCGGCAAACGCCGCGCCGCCAGTGATTTACGACACGCTCGGTGCTGCCGCCGGCGGCAACCCGCAGTCGACGCAAATCGCCAATCCCAACACGCCGCCGCGCGACCTGCCGCGAGGCGGTCCGATCGCGTTCGAGTTCAATTCGGGCACCGCGACGACCCTCGGTACAGTGGAACTGCAGTTGAATGCCCTCAAGCCCTCGGACGGCGGCACCCTGAACGTCTATCTTGTCCCGAACAACGCCGGCAGCCCGAGCTTCACCGGAACCGGTAGCACCCTGGCCTTCAGTGGGGCGACCCTCCTTGGCTCGATCTCCGATTCCCAAGACCCACTCGCCGCGACCTCAGCGAACCAGGGTGCAACCTTAACCCTGAACCTGGCCACGGTCGCAACTCTCACCGCGGACACAGAGTATTGGATCGGCCTGACGGACACCGTTGGCAGCGGTACCGACGCGAGCGCCGACTTCGTGTTCGATCTTACGGCTTACACCGGGGGGACCGGCACACTTGGCCAGAACGACTTCTTTCAGGCGGCGGTTACCTGCCCGGGAAGCGGCCTTGTGATCTGTGGAACCCCCGGGGCGCCAACGACTTACGCGGTGGGTGCCGGGTCGTCCGGCAAGGACGTCTTCGAAGCGGAACTCTTCGCTAGCGTGCCGGAACCCGCCAGCCTTGCGATCCTGGGCGTCGGGTTGGCTGGCATGGGCATGATACGCCGCCGCCGGGCAACCCGGCTCAGCGGGTCGCCCGACACCAAAGGTGCTGACGCCTGATTTCCAACTCCCGGACCCACCTACTGGCTTGGCGGGTGCAACAGCTCCGGACATAGCCGACACAAGTAAGGATACCGCGAACACGCCCCGGTCAATACGACCGGGGCGTGTGTCGTTTTGACGCCGGCTTCTGGGTCTTGAGACGTCATCCCAGGCGCCCGAATGATCAACTCTTCGGTGCTAGCCCCGTCATGCCGGCCCCCGGGGTCAATGCTTCCGCCACTTTGGTATCAGTCCGCAGGAAGGTCGCCAGCCGCCCGACAGGAAGCCTCGAGAAAAGCGGCATAGACCTTGTCCAGCGCCGCCCGGGCCGCTCGGTTCGCAAGGTATCGTGGCTGGGCGACGCGTATCTCCGAGGTCCCGGCCTCGAACAAACATCCTTTGCGCACCGGGTCGACCAAGACCCCCGCGTAGGCCGCCAGCACTTCGTCGTGCAGTCGCGCCACGGCGGACGACGCGTCCGAAAATCGCAGTACCGCTAGATTTGATTCAATCGCCGCAAACAGCTCCGACAGATCGAATGCTCGCGCATGGGCCATGTACCAGTCGCGCAATTCCGTATCGCGCCCGCCGCCGTTCTGAATGTGGAATGAGTTCAGAACCCGTATCACCTCGATGTCCACCGCGGCGAAAGAATGGTTCGGCCAGGCGTTCGCGAGTGGCGGCAGACCGTCGAGCACGGCTCGGTGCTGTGGAAGAAAGGCATCGAAGAAGTGCTCGGCGAGATCGAGCTTGTCATCACATACGTTGCTGTATGAGACAACCCGAATGTTTTCCTTCCCAAACACACTCGCATACTTGTCGAGAGAGTAGGCGAAATTCATCACCGGAGAGGCGAGCGGATCGCTGATGTTGGCAGCGAAGAACTCGGGAAATGTCTCGTCATACCCGTGCTTCACTCTCTCCTGCCAAAGCGAAGGCAGCAACTCCGACCACCTGCGGCAATAGAATATGATAGTAGCTGGACCTCCATCGATTGCTTCCCGCAGGGATCCAAGTTCCTGCGGCTCAAGATGGTTCAGGTCCTCCGCGGAAATCAGGACATGTTCCGCGCCTTTGTGTGCTATCTGCTCGAAGACGAAACGTAAATAGCTGATGTTCGATGCGCGAATGTCGAGGAACAACTTCCGGTGGCTGGGCTCCCTCTTTGACGCGCTCAACTCGGCCGGATAAATCACGCCCCGCTCGCGCAGGCGCTCGCGCGCCGCATCAAACCTGAGCTGCAGGTACGTGGTGCCGGTCTTATGCGGACCAACGTGAATCAGGTACCTGGGCATCCTTCATCCCAAAAAATGGACCAGCGGAATATACCGCTGGAACGCGCACAATCCCACTCGTTGTGCAACCCGGGAAATCCCGGCGCGCCACGGCGGACCCAGCGGCTCGCCTCTCCCCTGGCGGCCAGCGCCTCGCCGGCGTTCGCGACCGGTACCACCGACAGCCGCCTCTTGCATCCGCGCCCGGTCACGCTTTCTACGCTCTCGGCTATCGGTCAGCCTCGCCCTCGAGCTCTGCATTCAGCTCCGCGCCCAGCAGCACTGCGTAGACCGACACGTAGAACCACAGCATGATGCCGACGACGGCGCCGATCGACCCGTACATGGCACCGAAGCTGCCGATATGGTCGATGTAGAAGTCCAGCAGCCCCGAGGCGGTCAGCCACAACGCAGTGGCCAGTAGCGCGCCCGGTGCAATCCGCCGCGTTGGCGGCTTGTGGCGGGATGGGCCAAATCGATACAGCAGCGCGATCGCCAGCGTGGCGAAACCCACCAGCATCCCCAGGCCCATCCAATGCAGCAGTGCGATCCGCGTGTAGTACTGGGTCAAGCCTAGAACGCGCAGCCAGGCCGGCAGGAATACCAGCACGGCGATCCCCAGCACGGCGACCAGAATCGCTGACAGGGTCAGGCCGAACCCCACAAGCTGGAACCGGACAATGCCGCGCCGCTCCGTCGTCCCATGCGCCAGGTTAAGCGCGGCGATCACCGACTTGGTGCCGGTGGCCGCGCTCCAGAACGTGAGCAGGGTGCTGATCCCCAGACCGAAGCTCAGCCGAGCGCGCGGCTGGCTTACCAGCTGATGCACCCGCTCGGCGATCAGTTCGAAGGCCGGCGGCGGCAGTAGCTCGCGAATCGCCTGCAATTGCGATTCGACATTCCAGGGATTGAAGTCCAGGCCGTAGATCGAGATCAGAAGGCTGATCGCCGGGAACAGCGCCAGGGTGGCGTAGAATGCGCACCCGGCGGCGGTCAGCGAAACCCGGTCGGACAGGCTGGCGGCGAGCGCGTCACGCAGCACCCCACCCCACCGCCGCACGGCCGTCGTGATGCGCGCCGACTGGGCTGGCGGCCTCGATGCGGGCTCGATCGGCTTAGGCGCCGTCTCCAATCCTGACCCCCCGCGGGCATAATCCCGGACAGATCCCAGGCGCCCTTTCGCGTGGCGCCCATTGCACCACGTTCGGGCGTGAAAATCCGCTGCAAACGCCAACGGTTCCCCTCGGGGCACGGGGGGAGGCGTCCGCCGACATATTTCCTCGGGGTCGCGATTTTCCCTTGCGCAGGGGGGGTAGGGGGCCTATCTGCACCCCCCACGCAGCAACGCACGTGCCTCTGGCCCTAGTGGTTACGCAACGACGTCAAGCGTTCTGGCAATCGTCCTTCTGGTCGCTGGTTCGTTCGACCGTTTCGTCAACTCCGCCCGTCGCCTGGTTCAGGCGGGCGTTCAGCAGAGGGGCATGGTGCGATGACACCCAAGATCGCCCGCTTCCTTGTTGAGCAGCAGCCGGCAACGCCGTGCCTGGTGCTCGACCTCGACCGTGTGGAGGCGAATTTTCGCGCCATTCAGCGCGCGCTGCCGCTGGCGCACGTCTATTACGCCGTGAAGGCCAACCCGGCGCGCCCGGTGCTTGAACGGTTGGTGCGACTGACCAGCAGGTTCGACGCGGCCAGCTTCGAGGAAGTCGCCGCCTGCCTGGCCGCCGGGGCGCGGCCGGAAGCGATCAGCTACGGCAACACGATCAAGAAGGCCTCGGCGATCCGCCGCGCCCACGCAGCCGGGGTGACGCTATACGCGTTCGATTCCGCCGAAGAACTGGAGAAGCTGGCAGTCAACGCCCCGGGCGCGCGCGTCTATTGTCGCATTCTGGTGACGAACGATGGCGCCGACTGGCCACTGTCCCGCAAGTTCGGCACCAGCGTGGACGCGGCGAAAGACCTGATGCTGCGCGCCGCTGACCTGGGCCTGGACCCTTACGGCCTGTCTTTCCATGTCGGCAGCCAGCAGACCACGACCCGCGCCTATGAAGTGGCGATCGGCAAGGTGGCGATGCTGTTCACCGACCTGACCGAGGCCGGCGTCAACCTGCGCATGATGAACCTGGGTGGCGGCTTCCCCATCGGCTACCGCGATGAGGTGCCGGAGATCGACAGCTTCGGTGACGCCATCATGCGCGCGATGACCGGGCATTTCGGCAATGCCCTGCCCGAGATGCTGATCGAGCCTGGCCGCTCCGTCGTGGGTGATGCAGGTCTCGTCGCGGCCGAGGTCGTCCTGGTTAGCCGACGCGACAAGGACGATCCAGTCCGCTGGGTCTATCTCGACATTGGCCGCTTCGGCGGCCTGGCGGAAACCGAGGGCGAGGCGATCAAGTACCGCATCACCACGCCGCATGACGGCACCGAACTGGGCCCGGTGGCGATAGCCGGTCCGACCTGCGACGGCGCCGACATCATGTATGAAAAGTCCAACTACCGTCTGCCGCTGGCGCTGCGCACCGGCGATCGGGTCGGGCTGCTGTCCGCCGGGGCCTATACCGCCACCTACGCCAGCCAGGGCTTCAACGGTTTCGCACCGCTGGCGGAGCATTACCTTTAACTCTCTTGTGTGTCGTGGCCGGCTGATTCTCGCCCGTCATGGCCGGCTGATTCTCCTCCCGTCGTGGCCAGCGAAGGCCGGCCATCCACGACTTGCCTTCGTGCAGCACGTGAAGTCGTGGATGGCTGGCCCGTGGCGGCCATGACGGGAACAGTCGACCCTTCCGTCCGATGGTAGCTGAAGGCGGCCGTCACGCCCCTTTTTCGTTGCCGTGCCTGGGCTATGCTGCCCCCCGGCCCATACCGGAGGACACGCAATGGCAAGCATCACCATCCAAGCCGCAGACGGCTCCGGCAACTTCACTGCATATGTAGTTGACCCGAAAAAGACACCGGCCGGCGTCGTCGTATTGATCCAGGAGATCTTCGGGGTGAACCAGGCAATGCGCGACATCGCCGCCTGGGTGGCCGATATCGGCTTCATCGCCGTCTGCCCCGACCTGTTCTGGCGCATCGAGCCGGGCATCGACATCACTGACAAGACCGACGCGGAATGGAAGCGTGCATTCGAACTGTTCCAGGCGTTCGACCAGGCGAAGGGGATCGAAGACCTGAAGGCGACCGTCGCCGCCGCTCGCAAGCTGCCGGGCGCCAACGGCAAGGTCGGCACGATGGGCTACTGCCTTGGCGGACGGCTGGCGTTCATGATGGCGCAGCAGTCGGACGCCGACATCAATGTCTCGGTACTACGGTGTTGGCCTCGACGGGCTGCTCGGCGATCTGGGCAAGATCACCCGGCCCCTGATCGTACACATCGCCGATCGCGACGAGTATTTCCCGGCCGAGGGGCGTGCCAAAGTGGTCGCCGCAGCCAAGGGCCACAAGCTGATCGCCTGCTACAACTACGATGCCGACCACGCCTTCGCCCGCGTCGGCGGCATCCACTGGGACGGCCGGTGCGCCACGATCGCCAATGGCCGCAGCGCGGAGGCACTCGTCCACGCACTGGAATAAAGCCGCTGGAATAACATCGCGACCGGGCGTGCCTTGCCTCTACTGGGCCTGACGCGGGCGTGATATCCAGACACCCGACGCGAGGAGCACACAAGCTGATGGACGGAACGATCAAGCCCGCGACCGAAGGCAAGGGCCTGGCACGCTCGCCGGGCGCCTTGTCCGGGGTGAAGGTTATCGACCTGACGCGGGTCCTCGGCGGCCCATACTGCACCATGATCCTGTCGGACCACGGCGCCGAAGTGATCAAGATCGAGCCGCCGCAGGGCGACGAGGTGCGCGACTGGGGACCACCGTTCCACGACGGCGACGCCAGTTATTTCATCGGGATCAACCGCAACAAGCGCTCGCTCGCGCTGGACATCGGCAAGCCCGAGGGCAAGGCGGTGCTGCTGCGCCTGCTGCAGGGAGCGGACGTGCTGATCGAGAACTTCAAGCCCGGCGCGATGGAAAAATGGGGACTGGGATATGAGGCAGATCTGGAGCCAAGATTTCCCGGGCTGATCCATTGCCGCATCTCCGGCTTCGGCGGCGACGGTCCGCTGGGCGGGTTGCCAGGCTATGACGCGATCCTCCAGGCGATGACCGGCCTGATGAGCGTCAATGGCGATGCGTCCACCGGGCCGTTGCGCCTCGGCACTGCGATGGTGGACATGGGCACCGGCCTCTATTCGGCGATCGGCATCTTGATGGCCTTGCAGGAGCGAGCGCGTTCCGGCCGTGGCCAGTATCTCGACATGACGCTGTACGATTGCGGCATGGCCCTGCTGCATCCGCAGGCCGCGAACTATTTCCTGAACGGCAAACGCCCGACGGGGACCGGCAATCCGCATCCCAACCTGGTGCCATACGACAAGTTCCCAACGCGGACCTGCGAGATCTTCATCGCGTCGGGCAACAACGGGCAATTTCGGAAACTGTGCGAGATCATCGGCCGGCCGGAGATGGCCGACGATCCGCGCTTCGCCAGCAACGCCGAGCGCAACAGCAACCGCGACGCCCTCAGCGAACAGCTTGCCGCCGCGTTCGCCGGGCAGGACGGCAACGCGCTGGCACTGCAGCTGATCCGCGGCGGCGTGCCGGCCGGTCCGGTCCTGCCGGTCGATCAATCCACCGCCGCGCCGCACACAGCGCATCGCGAGATGGTCACCGAGTTGGATTGGTACCGCGGCCTCGGCACGCCGATCAAGCTGTCCCGTACTCCGGGCGGCACTCGCGCAACACCGCCCGGGTTCGGCGAGCACGGCACGGAGATTTTGGCACAGCACGGTTACTCCCCGGAGCAGATTGCCGAACTTGCCGCCAGCGGCGTTGTGCTGCATGAGCGCCGCCGAACGTAGTGCGCCGTGGCCGCTGATCTGGGCCCTGACGCACTGACCGGCGCCGAGAACACTGCGCCTGGTGACCCACTGGCCGCCCCGAACGGCGCCACCGCCCGCGACCTGCTACGTCCGCACAGCCGCGTCGGGCCGCCCTGGGCAACATTCTACCCGGACTGGTACCTGGCGACTTACTCGGACGCACGTGAGCACCTGACGGACGCCAGCTTTGGCAGCGTGCTGGGCCATTATTTGGATATTGGCCAGAGCGCTGGCCATTCGCCAAACCCATTTTTCGACGAAGCCTGGTATCGCTCTGCCTACCCGGACGTCGTCACGGCGATCGCCGGGGGCCAGGTTCAATCCGGATACGACCAGTATTGTCGCAACGGTTTCAGCGAACGCTCGCCGCACTGGCTGTTTGACGAACCAGGCTATCGCGCTCGCTATCCCGATCTGTCCGATGACGTGCTGGCGAGACAGCGCCTTGCCAACGGTTACGCGCACTATCTGCGGCATGGCGATCGCGAAGACCGCGTCGGCAGCATGTTCTTCGATCCGGCAATCTATCGCGCCCATCTCCCGCGGGCGGAGGCGGCAACCAGCCCGGTGGAGGGGGTATTCATTGCCTATCTGCGACGGGAGACCACTCAATCACCGCACACAGCCCAGCGCCAGGAGACAGCCCAACGCCAGGAGATGGGGCAACCGGAGCGCCGCACCACGCTCTATTTCGATCCCGATTGGTACCGGGCGACCTATCCCGAGGTTGCGCGGGCGATCGCCGCGGGACAGTACCGCAGCGCGCTGCACCACTACCTGACCAATGCAACGCCCACCGAGTTCGACCCTTTGCCGGCCTTCTCCGAGCGGGCCTATCTGTCCGCCTATCCGGATGTCGCCGACGCGGTGACGGCCGGACATCTCCGCTGCGGCTATCAGCACTTCCTGGCGAACGGTGCCGCCGAACTGCGCGCGGCCAGCCCGCTGCTCGATCTGAAATGGTATGTCGCGAACAACGCCGAGGTTCAGGCCTATCTCGCGGCCGGGCGCGTGCGGGATGCTTTCACCCATTACCTCGCCATCGGCTGCGCGGCAGGGCTGGCCGGCGCCCCGGCGCCAGATCCGACCACGCAGGAAGACCTTAGTGTGACCTTGTGCCGCGCCCGCGCCAGCGCCCCGCTCTCCGTGCTGGCGCGTCGTGGCCTCGACTTCACCTGCGCCGGATCGCCAGTGCTGTCGGTTGTCATGCTGCTGCACGACGAGTTTGCGCTCGCCCTGCAATCGCTTGCAGCACTACGCGATCGCACCCATGGCGACATCGAATTGATCCTGATCGACTCCGGCTCGCGCGACGAGACACAGCATATCCATCGCTACGTGCGTGGCGCGAAGCTGATCCGCTTCGACTTGCAGGTGAATCCCGCCGCGGCGCGCAATGCTACGTTCGCCGCCGTCACCGCGCCGGCGGTCTTGCTGCTCGGCAGTGACACCGAGGTCGCGCACGGCGCCGTTGCAGCCGCGCTCGAACGATTGGACAGCGATCCGCGCATTGGCGCAGTTGGCGGCCGGCTGATCGGGCCGAACGGGCAGTTGCGCACCGCCGGCGGTATTGTTTGGCGCGACGGCGGACTGCTCGACTACATGCATGACCTGCCGGCACTGGCACCCGAGGCGAATTTCGTGCGCGTTGTGGATTTCTGCTCCAGCGCCTTCCTGCTGGCGCGCACGGTGATGTTGCAGGAACTGGAGGGGTTCGACATTCGGTTCACCCACCCGGACTACGCCGACGCGGACCTTTGCGCCCGCATCGCGAGCGCCGGCTATCGCGTGTTGTACGACCCCAACGTGGTGATCCACCAACTTGGCGTGGCCGGCCCGGAAGCCCACGCCGACGACGAGCGCGATGTCTTCTTTCGCAAGCACATCAACCAGTTACGCTTCCGCTATCTTGCCGACCCGAAGGTCGAGGTCTTTGCTCGCGCGCTGGACACCAGCCAGCAGCGTGTGTTGTTCATCGAGGATCTGGTGCCGTTGCGCATGATCGGCTCGGGCTTCGTGCGCTCCAACGATCTGATCCATGTGCTGGCGTCGATGGGCGTGTTTGTCACGGTGTTCCCAATCAACCGCGGCAGCTTCGAGTTGGCAGCGGTCTACGCTGACATGCCGGATACGGTCGAGGTGATGCATGACCGTTCACTGGACGACCTTGATGCCCTGCTCCAGGAGCGGCAGGGCTACTACGACCTGATCTGGGTGGCCCGCACGCATAATCTCGATCGCATTCTGACCCGGCTTAGGCACGTAACGACCGGAACCGGACGACCGCCGCGCGTGGTTCTGGACACCGAGGCGATCGTCGCGCAGCGCGAGGCAATGCGTCATCGCCTGTCGGAACAGACCGAGGCATTCGATCTTGACGCTGCCATCCTCAAGGAATTCGCCAACGCGCATCACTGTCAGAACATCACGGTGGTCACCGAGCAGGAGGCGACGACCCTTCGCAACCTTGGCTTCTCCGACGTCAAGGTCATCGGCCATATCCGCGACCTGACCCCGACACCGCGTCCGTTTGCGGAACGATCCGGCATGTTGTTCGTCGGTGCGATCCACGAGACCGACAGCCCCAACTACGACAGCCTGGTTTGGTTCGTCGACGAAGTGCTACCCTTGATCGAACAGGAACTGGGCTGGGAGACGCGCCTGAGCATCGTCGGCTACACCGGTGCCGGCGTCTCGCTCGATCGGTTCCGCCATCATCCGCGCATCACGCTGCGCGGTGCAGTGCCGCAGGCCGAGCCGCTGTACAACACCCATCGGGTGTTCATCGCCCCCACAAGGTATGCGGCCGGCTCGCCTTACAAGGTCTATGAGGCCGCGTCGTTTGGCCTGCCGGTGGTTGCCGCCGAGTTGTTGCGCCAACAGACCGGCTGGGAGAACGGCACGGAACTGCTGGCGTCGGATCACAGTGATCCCGCGCAATTCGCGCGCCACGTCGTCACGTTGTATCGCGACCCGGCGCTGTGGCAGACGTTGCGCGACAACGCGCTGGCACGGCTGGCAGCCGAAAATGGCCGCGAACACTACGTCCGAACCCTCTCGGAGATCCTGGAGCTATAGCCCTTCAGGCGTTGGTGATGCCTCCGTCGATCGTGATCGTCTGGCCGGTGACGTAGGAGGCGTCTCGGGAACACAGAAACCGTATCACCGAGGCCACCTCGGCCGGCTGGCCGAAACGGCGGAGCGGGATTTCGTTGCGATAGGCGTCACCGCGTTCTGCAACGATCGGTTCGGACATGCGGGTGACGATCAAGCCGGGCGCGACCGCGTTCACCAGGATGTCGGGTGCGTATTTGCGCGACAGCGAGCGGGTCAGGCCGACGATACCGCCCTTAGCCGCCGCATACGCCGCGCGATCTGCGCTGCCGCGGCGATAGGCAACTGAGCTCGCGAACACGATTCGCGACGTCTCGCGCGGGTCGGCACGGGTGCGAAAAGCGACCGCCATATCGTAGGCGTTGGTCAGGTTGGCCGCGATCGCGCGGTCCCACACTCCGTGCTCATCGGACAGCAACGGGTCGCGCTCGAACACACCAGCCAGGTGCACCAGTGCGTAGATCGGTTTGGCACCCTCCATAACCTCGACACACGCCGCCGGCGTTGCCAAATCCGAAACGAGCGTGAATACCCGAATCTCGCCCAACGTCTCGCGCGCCGCCGCCAGGCGTACCGCATCAACATCGACCAGCAGCACGTGCGCGCCATGTTCCAGGAAGGTGCGCGCGGTCTCCACCCCGATGCCACCGGCGCCGCCAGTAATGACGACGCGCTTGTTGGTGAACTCGGCCACATCAGGCATGTCAGACCACCTCCGCGATTACCTGCCGGTATCAAACGCCGGAACGGGCGACGGGGGAAGGGAAGGAGACAGCGCCACATTTCTCCCCCTCCGAGCCTGTGAATCTTTCTCGCATTCTGCGCAGGGCTGTGGATTTGGCGGTTGCGGCGCGGGAATCACCGTGATTCCCTGCTGTCCACAAGGTGCGGGAACGCCGATGTCGGGATCTCGGGGTCTGTTTTCGGAACTGGCGGAGCAGGTGGCTGTCCATCCGGAGCCGGGCGAAGCGCCAGCCGCCCGGCTGCGTATGGCCCAACGTGACCAACCCGAGTTCCAGGTGGTGGATCTGGATAGTCTGTTGCCGTCGGACCACCCGGCTCGGGCGGTGTGGGTTTTCGCCGCGGCGTTGGACCTGAGCGAGTTGCTCGCCGTGATCAAAGCCCGCGCGGGCGAGCCTGGCCGTCCGCCGGCGGATCCGAAGATCCTGGTGGCGCTGTGGCTGTATGCCACGATCGACGCGGTGGGGAGCGCGCGGGAGTTGGCGCGGTTGTGCGAGGCGCATGTTGCCTATCGGTGGCTTTGCGGCGGTGTGTCGATGAACCACCATACGCTGGCGGATTTCCGGGTCGCCCAGGTCCTGCTGCTGGACCGGTTGCTGGCGCAGGGCGTGGCGTCGCTGGTTTCGGAAGGGCTGGTGACGCTGGAGCGGCTGGCGCAGGACGGGGTGCGGATACGGGCCTCGGCGGGTGCGAGCTCGTTTCGCCGGCGCGACCGGTTGGAGAGCCTGCTGGCCGAGGCCGAGGCGCGGGTGGCGCAGCTGAAGCGGGAGCTTGAAGCGGACCCGGCGGCGAGCACGGCGCGGCAGCAGGCGGCGCGTGAGCGAGCCGCACGTGAGCGAGTTGAGCGGACCACGGCGGCACTGCGGCGGATGCAGGAGCTCGAGGCAGAGCGGGCACGTCGCGAGAAGACCCATAAGAAGGCGACGCAGAAGCAGAAGGCGCCGCGGGCGTCGACGACCGATGCCGAGGCGCGGGTCATGAAGATGGCCGATCATGGTTATCGGCCGGCCTACAACGGGCAATTCGCCAGCGATCCGCAGACACAGGTGATTGTTGCGGTGGATCTCGACACCACCGGCTCGGACGGCGGCCTGATGGCGCCGATGCAGGAGCGGATTGCCGAGACCTACGGGCAGACGCCGCAGCAGTATCTGGTGGACGGCGGCTTCAGCAAGCTTGACGACATCGAGCGGGCGCATGCCGCCGGCGTCGAGGTCTTTGCACCGCCGGCGAACAACAAGCACCAGACAGACCCGTTTGCTCCGCGCGAGGGTGATGGCCCCGGGACGGCTGCTTGGCGCAAGCGGATGGCGAGCGACGCGGGCAAGGCGGTGTATCGCGAACGCGCCAAGCATGAGTGCGTCAATGCGCAGCTGCGCAACTGTGGCGTGGTGCGTCTGCTGGTCCGCGGCCGGGAGAAGGTGCGAGCGGTGCTGTTGTGGTTCGCGGTGGCACATAATCTGCGGCGTGCCATGGCGCTGCGTAGCGACGTGGCTTCGCCAATCGCCGCGGCCAGTGGGTGAGGTGTGTCCGAAGCATGACGGGGTACAACCAGGGCGAGTATCGGCACCGAGAAAACCAGATGAACGGGCGACATCGCCGTGTCCAACCGCCGCCCCGACCATCCCATGCCTCCGGCTCGCTCCGCGTCGACCACCGCGCCGGTCGACGCAGGGAATTTGCTTCACAGCCTCTCCCCTTGAGGGAGGGGGTTGGGGGGAGGGGTCGGCACAACTACGCGGGGAGGGGTCGGCACAACTACGCGGGGAGGGGTCGGCACAACTACGCGGGGAGGGGTCGGCACAACTACGCGGGGAGGGGTCGGCACAACTACGCGGGGAGGGGTCGGCACAACTACGCGGGGAGGGGTCGGCACAACTACGCGGGGAGGGGTCGGCACAACTACGCGGGGAGGGGTCGGCACAACTACGCGGGGAGGGGTCGGCACAACTACGCGGGGAGGGGTCGGCACAACTACTCGGCACAGGTACAAGGCGTCGGCGCGATACTGGCACCACCCCCAGCCCCCTCCTCAAGACAAACAGAAGCAAAGGCTCAAATCCGCCGCACCACGTAACTACCCTCCAGCGCCGCAACGATCGTATCGGCATGCGCTGGAATCGCGCGCCTCCACCATCACCTCCAGCTCGGCCGCCTGCACCGACGCCGCCGCGAACAGCCGCTGGTGGGAAACCTCGATGATGTTGCCGCCGCAGCTCGCCGATCTTGCCGGCGATGTCGGCCAGCACGCCGGGCCGGTCGGGAATTTGCAGATGCAGCCGCAGCAGCCGCCCATCGCGCAGCAGATTGCGCAGCAGCACATTCGACAGGATGCGCGCATCGATGTTGCCGCCGGTGATCGCCACCCCGACGCGCTTGCCGCGGAACCGGTCCGGAAACGTCAGCAGCGCCGCAACCCCGACCGCCCCGGCGCCCTCGGCCACGGTCTTGGCGCCCTCGGCCAGCAGCCCGATCGCCTCCTCGACGGCGCGCTCGGGCACCACCAGCATGTCGGTGACCCGCCGGCGCACGATCTCCAGCGGCACCTCGCCGATGTCGCGCACCGCGATGCCCTCGGCGATGGTCGGCCCGCCGACCGAAACGGTGCGCCCGGCGACGCGCTGCGCCATCGCGGCATAGGCTTCGACCTCGACGCCGAAGACCGCGATGCCGGGCTTCAGCGCCGGTCGCGGCGATCAAGCAGCCTGCGAGCAGCCCGCCGCCGCCGACCGGGATCACCAGCGCATCGAGATCGGGCGCGTCCTCCAGCAGCTCCAGCGCCAGCGTGCCCTGGCCGGCGATCACCGCCGGATCGTCATAGGGGTGGATGAACACCAGTTGCCTCGATCTCGGCGAGGTGCGCGGCGTGCGCCGCGGATTCGGCCAGCGTTTCGCCATGCAGCACGACCTCGGCGCCCCAGGCCGCGGTGCGCGTGACCTTGGTGGCGGGGGTGAAGCTCGGCATCACGATGGTGGCGGCGATCCCCAGCAGATGCGCATGCCGCGCCACCGCCTGGGCATGATTGCCGGCCGACATGGCGATCACGCCGCGCGCCCGCTCGCCTTCGCTCAGCAGCGCCAGGCGGTTGGCCGCGCCGCGCTCCTTGAAGGCGCCGGTCGACCTGCAGATTGTCGAGCTTCAGCGACGGTGTCGACGCCGGTGGCGCGGCTGACGGCGTCGCGACGGCACCGCCGGCGTGCGCAGCACGCGGCCGGCGATCCGCGCGGCCGCCGCCTCGACATCGGCGAGCGCGATCATCGGCAGGCCATCCCGCCCAAAGCTCGGATGAACAGGGTCAGGCAAGCGGCGTCAGATGAACTTGACCCCCAGGATCTCGTAGGACCGGTCGCCGCCCGGCGCGGGCACCGACACGGTGTCGCCGATCTTCTTGCCGATCAGCGCCTTGGCCAGCGGCGAGGAAACCGACAGCCGGCCGATCTTGATGTCGGCCTCGTGCACGCCGACGATCTGGTAGGTGGCTTCCTTTTCGGTCTCCTCGTCGATCAGCCGGACATGCGCGCCGAACTTGACGTGGCTCGCCGGACAGGGTGGACGGGTCGATCACCTCGACCGCGGAGACGATCTCCTCCAGCTCCGCGATGCGGCCCTCGATGAAGGACTGGCGTTCGCGCGCGGCATGGTATTCGGCGTTTTCCGACAGGTCGCCATGGCGTGCGCGCCTCGGCGATCTGGCGGATGATCGACGGACGCTCTTCCGACTTGAGCTGGCGCAGCTCCTCTTCCAGCCGCTGCAAGCCCGGGGCGGTCATCGGAAACTTCTGCACGGCGTGGTCCTTCAATTTTGGTCACACGCGCCGTTGCGATCGGGCGAGCACGCAAACGCCGCCGTCACGACGGGGCCGAGCCCGGCCGCGACGGAACGCTCAGAACGATCCGCGAAAGTAGGACTGCAGGGGCGCGACTTCAAGCGTTCCCGCCTTCAGCGCCGCGATCGCGTGGACCGCCGCGCGGGCACCCGCCATGGTGGTGTAGTGCGGCACGCCATGGGTCAGCGCGCTGCGGCGGATGGCGAAGCTGTCGGCGACCGATTGCGGGCCGGAGGCGGTGTTGATCACCAGCTGGACCTCGCCGGAGCGGATCGCATCGACGCAGTGCGGCCGGCCCTCCAGCACCTTGTTGACCACCGTCACCGGCAATCCGGCCTCGCGAATGCGCGCGGCGGTGCCGCGCGTGGCCAGGATGGAGAAGCCCATCTCGGTCAGCCGGCGGGCCAGCGCGGCGAGGCCCTTCTTGTCGGCGTCCTTGATCGACAGGAACACCGTGCCCGGCCTCCGGCAGGATCACGCCGGCGCCGAGCTGCGATTTGGCGAAGGCGCGCTCGAAGCTGGAGTCGAGGCCCATCACCTCGCCGGTGGATTTCATCTCCGGTCCCAGGATCGTGTCCACGTTGGGGAAGCGGGCGAACGGGAACACCGCCTCCTTCACCGCGACATGCGGCGCGATCGGACTGGTCGTCGAGCTGGAAGTCGGCCAGGCGGGCGCCGGCCATCACCCGGGCGCCGATCTTCGCCACCGGCACGCCGGTGGCCTTGGCGACGAACGGCACGGTGCGCGGAGGCGCGCGGGTTGACCTCCAGCACGTAGATCACGTCGTCCTTGATGGCGTACTGCACGTTCATCAGCCCGACGACGCCGAGCGCCTTGGCCATCGCCTCGGTCTCGGCCTTCAGTTCGGTGACCATCGCGGGGGACAGCGTGTAGGGCGGCAGCGAGCAGGCGGAATCGCCGGAGTGGATGCCGGCTTCCTCGATGTGCTCCATCACGCCGGCGACATAGACGGTTTCGCCGTCGGCGATGCAGTCGACGTCGACCTCGATCGCGTCGTTCAGATAGCGGTCGATCAGCACCGGGTTGTCGCCGGAAACGCGCACCGCCTCGCGCATGTAGCGGTGCAGGCCGGCGCGGTCGTAGACGATCTCCATGGCGCGGCCGCCCAGCACGTAGCTGGGGCGGATCACCACCGGATAGCCGATGCGTTCGGCGATCGCCTCGGCCTCCTCGGCCGAGCGGGCGATGCCGTTCTCCGGCTGGAGCAGGCCGAGGCGGTGCAGCAGGTGCTGGAAGCGCTCGCGGTCCTCGGCGATGTCGATCGCGTCGGCGCTGGTGCCGAGGATCGGGAATGCCTTCGCCGCGACAGCGCCTGCGACAGTTTCAGCGGCGTTTGTCCGCCGTACTGCACGATGCAGCCCAGCACGGTGCCGTTCTGCTGCTCGCGGCGGATCAGCGGCGATGACGTCTTCGCTCGGTCAGCGGCTCGAAATAGAGCCGGTCGGAGGTGTCGTAGTCGGTGCTGACGGTTTCCGGGTTGCAGTTGACCATGATGGTCTCGAACCCGGCCTCCTTCAGCGCGTAGGCGGCGTGGACGCAGCAATAGTCGAACTCGATGCCCTGGCCGATGCGGTTCGGGCCGCCGCCGAGGATGATGATTTTCTGCCGGTCGGTCGGATCGGCTTCGCAGACCGGCGTGCCGTAGCCGCCTTCGTAGGTGGAATACATGTAGGGCGTGGCGGAGGCGAACTCGGCCGCGCAGGTATCGATGCGCTTGTAGACCGGCAGCACGCCGAGCTTGTGCCGCTGGCGCAGCGACGTTGGCTTCGGTGCGGCCGGTGAGTTCGCGCCAGGCGATGGTCGGAAAAGCCGAGCGCCTTCAGCCGGCGCAGCGCGTCCGGCGTCGTGCGGCAGGCCGGCGGCGGCGACGCTCGCGTTCGGCGTCGACGATGCGTTCCAGTTCGCGCAGGAACCACGGGTCGAATTTGCGTGGTGTCGTGGATGTCTTCGACCGACAGGCCGGCGCGCAGCGCCTGCGCCGCCATCAGCAGCCGGTCGGGTCGCGGCGCGGACAGCGCGGCGCGGAAGGCGTCGGGGCCGCCATCGCCGGGCGGTTCGACCTCGTCGAGGCCGGACAAGCCGGTTTCCATGCTGCGCAGGCCCTTCTGCAGGGCTTCGGCGAAGCTGCGGCCGATCGCCATCGCCTCGCCGACCGATTTCATGCGACGTGGTGAGCAGCGCCGGCGTGCCGGGGAATTTCTCGAAGGTGAAGCGGGGGATTTTCACCACGACGTAGTCGATGGTGGGCTCGAAGCTGGCCGGCGTGACGCGGGTGATGTCGTTGGTGAGTTCGTCCAGCGTGTAGCCGACGGCGAGCTTGGCGGCGATCTTGGCGATCGGGAAGCCGGTGGCCTTCGAGGCCAGCGCGGAGGAGCGCGACACGCGCGGGTTCATCTCGATGATGACCATGCGGCCGTCGGCGGGATTGACCGCGAACTGCACGTTCGATCCGCCGGTATCGACGCCGATCGCGCGCAGGCAGGCGATCGAGGCGTCGCGCATCCGCTGATATTCCTTGTCGGTCAAGCGTCAGCGCGGGGGCGACGGTGACGCTGTCGCCGGTGTGGATGCCCATCGGATCGACGTTCTCGATCGAGCAGACGATGATGCAGTTGTCCGCGCGGTCGCGGACCACCTCCATCTCGAATTCCTTCCAGCCGAGCACCGATTCCTCGATCAGCACTTCGGTGGTGGGCGAGGCTTCCAGGCCGCCGGCGACGATCTGTTCGAATTCCTCCCTGTTGTAGGCGATGCCGCCGCCGGTGCCGCCCAGGGTGAAGCTGGGGCGGATGACGGCGGGCAGGCCGGTCGATCGCCGAGCGCGGCGCGGGCTTCTTCCAGCGAATGGGCGATGGCGCTGCGCGGCGATTCGATGCCGATCTCGGCCATGGCGTCGCGGAATTTCAGGCGGTCCTCGGCGCGGTCGATCACCTCGGCGCGGGCGCCGATCAGCTCGACGCCGTGTCGCTCCAGGACGCGCCGTTGGCGGCAAGCTGCATCGCGGTGTTCAGCGCGGTCTGGCCGCCCATGGTCGGCAGCAGCGCGTCGGGCTTCTCGCGCGCGATGATGCTTTCGACGATCTCGGGGGTGATCGGCTCGATGTAGGTGGCGTCCGCGAGGCCGGGGTCGGTCATGATGGTGGCGGGGTTGGAGTTCACCAGGATGACGCGATAGCCCTCGGCCTTCAGCGCCTTGCAGGCCTGGGCGCCGGAATAGTCGAACTCGCAGGCCTGGCCGATGACGATCGGGCCGGCGCCGATGATCAGGATGGAGTGGATGTCGGTGCGTTTGGGCATTCAGCCACCAACTTTCAAACCCGATATTTTGTTCCGGCGCCGGACAACAAACACATCGCGCCATACACGGCATCATTGCGACTGGTTATGGCCGTGTGCCGCGGTCAAGCCCCGAAGCCCCGCAGGGGTCGCGCGCTTGCGCGAGGGCTTGAGGGCGGCGCGCGGCCATAACCACACTCGAAAAGCCGTGCGTCGTCATGCAGCCCCGCCCAATAGAGCGCGCGCAACGGCGGCACCTTTCGGAGTCAGTTCCAGATGCCAGTGGCATTGCAGCGCACCTTCCGGCAGGCGAACCGGTTCGTAGATCAACCTGTCTCGCAAGCACGCGGCGACGGCGTCGCGAAACGCGCTCTCATCGACCGCGGTATTGATCAGCGCGGCGAATCGCTCGTATCCGGCTTCGATGTTCGGCTCGTTGATCACGTGCCGAAATGCCGTGGTCAGCAGCAGGGCAATAGCGTCCATGTCACGCGCGCCGCTCGATCATCTCGACGAACCGCCCGAACAGATAGTGGCTGTCGCTCGGTCCAGGGCTGGCCTCCGGATGATACTGCACGCTGAACGCCGGGCGGTCGGTGCAGGCCAGGCCCTCGTTCGAGCCGTCGAACAGGCGAGCATGCGTCACCTGCGCCGTCGCCGGCAGCGTCGCCGGATCCACAGCAAACCCATGGTTCTGGCTGGTGATCTCTACCCTGCCCGGTGGCCAGATCCTTCACCGGCTGGTTCGCGCCACGATGACCGCGCTCCAGCTTGTAGGTCTTCGCCCCCAGCGCCAGGGCCAGCAATTGATGCCCCAGGCAGATGCCGAACAGCGGCACACCCGCCTCCAGCACCCCGCGGATCGCCGGCACCGCGTATTCCCCGGTCGCCGCCGGATCGCCCGGGCCGTTCGACAGGAACACGCCATCCGGCTCGTGCCGCAGGATGTCCTCGGCCGATGCGGTCGCCGGCACCACCGTCACCCGGCACCCGGCGGAGGCCAGGCAGCGCAGGATGTTGCGCTTCGCGCCGTAATCCACCGCAACGACGTGGTGCTTCGGCGCGGTCTGCCGCCCGTAGCCGTCGGGCCAGGCCCAGCGCGTCTCGTCCCAGTCGTAGATCTGCCGGCAGGTGACCTCCTTCGCGAGGTCCATGCCCTCCAGCCCCGGCCAGGCCGCGGCCTGTGCCCGCAGCGCGCCCAGATCGAACCGCCCATCCGCCGGAAACGCCAGCACGCCGGTCGGCGCGCCGCCGTCGCGGATCCGGACGGTCAGCGCCCGCGTGTCCACCCCGGCGAGTCCCGCCACGCCCCGCGCGCGAAGCCACGCATCCAGGTGCTGCGTCGCGCGCCAGTTGGACGGTTCGGTGACATCCTGCTTCACCACCAGCCCGCGCGCGGCGATCGTGGTGGCCTCGATGTCCTCCGCGTTGGTGCCAACATTGCCGATATGCGGGAAGGTGAAGGTGATGATCTGCCCGGCATAGGACGGGTCGGTCAGCGTTTCCTGATAGCCGGTCATGCCGGTGTTGAAGCAGACCTCGCCGACCGGAGCGGCCGTCGCCGTGTGGGCGCCGAAGCCGCGGCCCCAGAACACCGCGCCGTCGGCCAGCACCAGAGCGGCGGTGGCGCCGGGGGGAACTGCTGCTTGAGCCGCGTCCACGCTTTCAGGCATTGTCACACTCATTGGCAGGGCTGGCATTGGCAGGGCTGGCATTGGCAGGGCTGGCACTCGCAGGGCTGGCACTCGCAGGGCTGGCGCGTCGGACAGATCGGCAAGCGTCAGGCCGGTGGCGGCGATCACGGCGGGCCAATGGCGGGACGGGATGGCGCCGGCCTGGCGCCATTTGCGCACCGCCTCGGTTCCCACGCCGGTCAGGCGGGCGGCTGCGTCGGCGCCTCCCAGGCGATCGATGATATGGTCCACGGTCGTCGGCATGAGACGAATCTATGGGAAGAAATTTCCCACAACAACCCCCATCGCCGAGATGGGAAGTTTTTTACCGAAGGAGAATGGCCCGATGGATGAAATCGAACGCCAGGTTGTCGCACCGGAGGCTGCCAGTGCGGGGCCGTGCGGTATGCAACATATGCAGCCCCGGAGGGCAGCGTCTGCCACTGCCGGATGTGCCAGAAGGCCATCGGCGGGCTGTTCGCCGCACTGGCCAAGGTCGACAAGGCGGATCTGGTGTGGACCCGCGGCGAGCCGGCGGCGTTCCGCAGCTCCCCGGCCGCCTACCGGGATTTCTGCGCCGCCTGCGGCACGCCGCTGACCTTCCGGTTCGCCGACGCGGTCCATATGGAGGTGACGATCGGCAGCCTGGACCACCCGGAACTGGCGCCACCCAAGCTGAATTTCGGGGCGGAGAGCCGGCTGCCATGGATCGCCGACCTGGTGCCCGGCAAGCTGCCGGACAAACAGACCTCGGAAACCGGCGCGGCGACACGCGACGTCAGCAGCCGCCAACACCCCGATCACGACACCCCCGCCGACTGGCACCCGCCGCCGGTATGCCCGCTGCCGGTATGATCGTCGAACCGCACGGGTGACTGATCATCCAAACGTCACGGTGCTGGACCACCCATTGGTGCAGCACAAGCTGACCCTGCTGCGCGACCGCGGCACCTCCACCGGCGAATTCCGCCGACTGGCGCGCGAGATCAGCCTGCTGATGGGCTACGAGCTAACGCGCGACCTGAAGCTGACCACGGTCCACATCGAAACGCCGCTCGAGGCAATGGAGGCGCCCCGCCTGGCCGGCAAGAAGCTATGCGTGGTGTCCATCCTGCGCGCCGGCAGCGGCATCCTGGAGGGGATGCTGGACCTGATCCCCTCGGCACGGGTGGGGCATGTCGGCCTGTATCGCGACCCGGCAACCCTGCAGGCGGTGGAATATTACCTGAAGCTGCCGGCGGACGTGGCGGAGCGGCTGGTGATCGTGGTCGATCCGATGCTGGCAACCGGCAACTCGGCCGCGGCGGCGATCACTCGGCTGAAACAGGCGGGGGTTACGGACCTACGCTTCGCCTGCCTGTTGGCCGCGCCGGAGGGGCTGCGTGCGCTTGCCGTGTCGCACCCCGACGTCCCGGTGTTCACCGCCGCGGTGGATCGCGAGCTGGACGGCCATGGCTACATCCGTCCGGGACTGGGCGACGCGGGGGATCGGTTCTTCGGGACAAAGTAGTGGGAGCCAACGGCGGCTCCGGACGCGTCTCGACGCGGTCCCTGTAATCATCTGCATTCGCCGACGCCGGGACCTGATCCAGATCCGCGGGCCATAGCCATCGATTAAATCCGCGCCGATCGTAACTCATCGCCCACCCCAGCGCGGCTTCGCATAGAGTAGGGGGACATTTTTTCAGGAGCACCTCATGGCATTGCGCGATCAGTTTCCCGAGCAGCTGAAGACTTCGATGAAGGCTGGCACCGCCGCGCGCACCTCGACGCTGCGCATGATTATGGCGAGGCTGAAGGACATCGACATCGCCGCCCGCCCGAAAGGCATCGACAAGGTGCCCGACGACGAGGTTCTGGCGATGCTGCGCGGCATGGTGAAATCCCGCCGCGAGTCCGTGGACCTGTATCGCCAAGGCAACCGCCAGGACCTCGTAGACAAGGAGGAGGCCGAAATTACCGTGATCGAGAGCTTCCTGCCACAGCAGATGGACCAGTCCGGCGTGGAGGCTGCGGTCGCCGCCGCGGTCGCGGAGACCGGCGCCACCAGCTATCAAGGACATGGGCAAGGTGATGGCCGCGCTCCGCGCCAAACATGCCGCCACACTCGACATGGCCAAAGCCGGCCCGCTGGTGAAGGCGCGGCTGGGCGGCGCTGATGGCGCTACCCCCACACTTTCTGGACGAACTACGCGCCCGCACCCCGCTTCCGGCGGTGATCGGGCGCCGGGTGCGCCTCGCCCGCTCCGGCCGGCAATGGAAGGGCTGCTGCCCGTTCCACGGCGAGAAGACGCCCAGCTTCTACGTCTACGACGACCACTACCATTGCTTCGGCTGCGGCGCGCATGGCGACGCGATCGGCTTCGTCATGCAAAGCCAGGGCGCCGCCTTCATGGAAGCGGTGGAACAACTCGCCTCCGAGGCCGGGCTGGAAGTCCCAAAACCCTCGCCCGAGGCAGCCGAGGCCGAGCGCAAGCGCCACGACCTGACCTCGGCGCTCGACGCGGCGCAGACTGCCTACCAACGCCGCCTGCACCTGCCGGAGGGCCGCGCGGCGCTGGACTACCTGCGCGGCCGCGGCCTGACCGATGACACGATCCGCCATTTCGGCCTCGGCTGGTCGGGCGAGGGCCGCGGCGGGCTGATCGCCGAACTGAAACGGGAAGGGATCGAACAGGACCTGTTGTTCGAAGCCGGGCTGCTGCGCGGCGGCGAGGATGGCGGGCGTGTCAGTGAATTGTTCTTCAATCGCGTAACGTTCCCCATCCGCGACCGCCGCGGCCGGGTCATCAGCTTCGGCGGCCGAACGCTGGGCGACGGCCAGCCGAAATACCTCAACGGGCCGGAAACCGCGCTGTTCTCCAAGCGGCGCAACCTCTACGCGCTGGACCTTGCCCGTGCTGCCCGAGGTGCCACCATCATGGTGGTCGAAGGCTACATGGACGTGATCGCGCTGCACCAGGCGGGGTTCCCCGGCGCGGTGGCTCCGCTGGGCACCGCGCTCACTGAGGAGCAGCTTGGGGAACTCTGGCGCCTGACTCCGACACCGGTGCTGTGTTTCGACGGTGATGCCGCCGGCGCTCGCGCCGCTGCCCGCAGCGCCGATCTGGCCCTGCCGCTACTGGCGCCGGACCGCACGCTGCGCATCGCGGCGCTGCCCGAGGATGAGGACCCCGACACGCTGGTGCGCCGACAGGGGAATGCAGCCTTCCAGGCGGTGCTCGACGCCGCGCGCCCGCTGGCCGACGCGCTCTATGATCTGCTGCGTGAGGCCGGTGGCGAGCGAACGCCCGAGCAGCGCGCCGCTTTTCGCACCCGGCTGGAAACGGCGGCGCGGCGCATTCCGGATCGCGCACTGTCCGACGAGTACCGCGCGGCGCTGCTCGAGCGTTTTCGGGCCGGACGCCCCGGCCAATGGCGCCCTAACCAGTGGCGTCCCGGGGGACAAAGACTGGGGAACAAAGTTCGGGCCAGCAACGGCCCGGCCAGCAGCGACCGGCCGGCACCCGCACCGCACCGCGTATGGTTCCCAACGCCGAGCCGCACCGTTGCAGAGCGCATGCGGGTCCTGACCGCCATTCTGTTGCGGCACCCGAACCTGTTGCACGACGTGGAACACGCCTATGCGGCGCTGGCGCTACTGCCGCCGCTTGATCGGGTGCGCCATGCGTTGCTGGCCTGGGCGCATGAGGCAACGCATGCGGCCGACGTGCTTGACTCGGAAGCACTGATGTCCCACCTCAAGGTGTCCGGTATGGCGGCGGAGGCTCAACAGGCGCTGGCGGCGGTTCCCGTGCCGCTGCCCTCCTGTGCCAGCCCCAATGTGATGCCGGCCGAGGCCGAGGCGGGTTGGTGGCATATATTCGGATTTCTGAACTTGGACCGGCTGCGCGAGGAAGTCGAGCTTGCACGCGCCGAGTGTTCCCGGGATCTGAACCAACAGACGGAGCGGCGCCTGGTCGCGATGGCCGAGGCGTTGCGCAAGGTATTGAGCGGCGAGCCGGACGGGATCGATCTGGCCGCCTGACTGAAACATGACCACGGGGCGGGAGACGCGCCCAGACGTTTGAGGAGTGGCCAGCGAATGGCGACGAAACCCGCTGTGGCGAGTGATACCGCGACTGCCGAACAGGATGTGGAAACCACGCTGCTCGACGTGCAGACCGCCGCGGTCAAGCGGCTGGTCGCCAAAGGCAAGGAGCGCGGCTACATCACGTTTGACGAGCTGAACGCCATCCTGCCGCCCGACCAGAACTCCTCGGAGCAGATCGAGGACGTGATGGCCAATTTCTCCGAATTGGGCATCCAGGTCGTCGAGGGCGAGGAAACCGAGGACGGCGAAGCCCCCGTCGCCAAGCCCGAGAAGGCCGAGGACGCCGAGGAAGAGGAACAGCCCGGCAATGTCGACGAGGCAAGCCTCGGGCGCACCGACGACCCGGTGCGCATGTACCTGCGCGAGATGGGCAGCGTCGAGCTGCTGTCGCGCGAAGGCGAGATCGCGATCGCCAAGCGCATCGAGGCCGGCCGCGACATGATGATCGGCGGGCTGTGCGAGAGCCCGCTGACCTTCAAGGCGATCATCTCCTGGCACGACCAGCTCAAGGCCGGGCGGATGCTGCTGCGCGACATCGTCGATCTGGAAGCGACCCAGGGCGCCGGGGCGCCGCCCGCCGACGGTGCCGCCGCCGCCGCGCCCGCCGCTCCCCGCCCCCGCCGACCGGGGTCGCCTTCGACACCGGCGATGACGACGACGATGAGGGCGAGGGGCCCGGCATGTCGCTCTCCGCGCTCGAGGAAAAGCTGAAGCCCGAGGTGCTGGCGACCTTCGAGGAGGTCGAGGCGCTCTACAAGAAACTGCACAAGATGCAGTCCCGCCGGCTGGAGACCATGACCAGCGGCGAGGAGGTCACAACCCGCTCCGAAAAGTCCTACGAGCGCGCCCGCGAGGAGCTGGTCAGCAAGGTCGAGCAGGTGCGGCTGCACAACAACCGCATCGAGGAACTGGTCACCCAGCTCAAGCAGCTCAATCAGCGGCTGAACACGCTGGAGGGCCAGCTTCTGCGCATGGCGGAGGCCTGCAAGGTCAACCGCGAGGATTTCCTGAAGCAGTACCGCGGCCACGAGCTCGATCCGAACTGGCTGGAACGGGTGGCGCTGTCACCGGCAAAAGGCTGGAAGATTTTCGCCGGCAAGCATGTCGGCGATATCGCCGCGCTGCGCAGCCAGGTGGCGAACGTCGCCAACGACGCCGGCCTGCCGATCGGCGAGTTTCGCCGCGTCTACATGACGGTGAGCCGAGGCGAGCGGGATTCGGCGCGCGCCAAGAAGGAAATGATCGAGGCCAACCTGCGCCTGGTGATCTCGATCGCCAAGAAATACACCAATCGCGGCCTGCAGTTCCTGGATCTGATCCAGGAAGGCAATATCGGCCTGATGAAGGCGGTCGACAAATTCGAATACCGCCGTGGCTACAAATTCTCCACCTACGCCACCTGGTGGATCCGCCAGGCAATCACCCGCTCGATCGCCGATCAGGCGCGCACCATCCGCATCCCGGTGCACATGATCGAGACGATCAACAAGCTGGTGCGCACCTCGCGCCAGATGCTGCACGAGATCGGTCGCGAGCCGGCGCCGGAAGAGCTGGCCGAAAAGCTCGGCATGCCGCTGGAGAAAGTGCGGAAAGTCCTGAAGATCGCCAAGGAGCCGATCAGCCTGGAAACGCCGATCGGCGACGAGGAAGACAGCCATCTGGGCGACTTCATTGAGGACAAGGCGGCGGTGATCCCGCTGGATGCGGCAATCCAGGCCAACCTCCGTGAGGCGACCACTCGCGTGCTGTCCAGCCTGACCCCACGCGAAGAACGCGTGCTGCGCATGCGCTTCGGCATCGGCATGAACACCGACCACACGCTGGAGGAGGTCGGCCAGCAGTTCAACGTGACGCGTGAGCGCATCCGCCAGATCGAGGCGAAGGCACTGCGCAAGCTGAAGCACCCGTCGCGCAGCCGCAAATTGCGCAGCTTCCTCGACGACAACTGATCGAAGGAGGGCGCCGCCATGGAGCCGGTGGCGCGGGTCGGCGTCACAGTCACCTTCCTGCGGATGGACCGGCCGCCGGCCGATGCGGCGCCGGGGCTGCCGCCCGGGCAGCAGGTCGTGCGGGTCGGCGCGCCCAGTGTTGGCTTCTATCGCTACCTCTACAACACGGTCGGCGCCGACTACGTGTGGTGGCTGCGCCGCACCATGTCGGACGATGACCTGGCCGCCATGCTGCGCGACCCGCTGGTGTCGCTCTATGTTCTGTACACCGAAGGCGAACCGGCCGGCTTCTTCGAGCTGGACGCCCGCAGCTGGACCGACGTCAACCTGAGCTATTTCGGCCTGATGCCGCACGCGGTCGGCACCGGAGTTGGCTATTCGTTCCTGCGCCAGGCGGTCGACATGGTCTGGCGGTCAGGCGCGCGCGGCATGACGGTGAACACCTGCACCGCCGACCATCCGCGCGCACTGCCCACGTATCTGCGGGCGGGCTTCCGCACGTTGCGTCAGGTGCGCGAACTTTGGAACGTGCCGCTGCGCCTGGGCATGCAAATCCCGGAGCGGCTGCGCGACTGATACCAACCGCCGCAATCGTTGACCCTTCCAACGATTGCGGCGGTTGGTATCGCGCGCCGGGTTGCCCAATGGAAGCAACGACGGCGGCGCGCCGAACAAAGACTCATACCAACGGTTAGTCTTTCTGAAGGTTGGTATGAACGCGAGCCGCCGGATTTCGGCGATCAGTCGGCCGCCTCGGCGGGTGCCAACTGTGGAGAGGCGGCAGTTCGCCGCAGTTCGCGAATTGCCGCGTTGGTGGATTGCCAGTGATCGAAGCCAGCGACGTCGCCCTGCTGACGCATTTCCGCTGCACGCTCCGTCGCGACGGCCTGGGCACGCAGACCGTGCCGCCGGATCATCATCCGCGCGATGTCCACGGAAGTCGGCTTTTGCATTGCGGTTCCTCCCACTTGATTGAAACCGCGTCCAACATGGGGTCGACGCGGGGCGATGCCAACGTCGCGCACACGTACCACGCGATCCGACCTGCGTGCCAGGCCGCCAGTGATGGGCCTGTCAGCGATGGGCCTGCCAGCAATGGGCCTGCCAGCGACGGGCCTGCCAGCGATGGGCAGCTTCACGGCGGATGCGCGAGGCTCGGTGATCGTCGCGTCGGCGCGGTACCGCGGTTTTGGCCGGATTCTGTTCACGGTTCAACCTGGGGGTGTATCCGGCTGGCGACGCGCCATATCGGCGACATGACAGTGCGAGACAGTTGGCAGGTGCATCTGAGGTGTCCGGCCTGTGGTGTGGTCGGCGAAGCCGAGGTGTCGGAGGACGCTCAGCCGTTTATGCCGCCGGCAGGCACCTTCACGGTGGACCGAGTGCCCGACGGGTTCAGGATACGGAAGCTCGGGGTCACCATGCGGACGACCCAGTTCGAGTGCATCCAATGCGGCGCTCTGACCCAACGATAACAGCCTTTCCCAACACCGCCGCGGGCCGAGCCACATTCACAGGCCGTTTTCTTAGTTATACCGCGCTGGGGCGCCGTCTGCCGTGGCGCCTTCAGCTACCTCACGCCACCGCCTCGCGGCTCTCCGCACCCAGCCATCGATCGAGCAGCGCCCCCTCCGGCGCGCTCAGTGTTGCTTCCTGTTGCCGGCAGAGCGCCAGCACGCACGCGTGGAACGCGTCCGTCACCGCGGCGCCGGTCACCCTCCCGGAGGCAAAGTCGAAGCCGGCACCGCGCAGCATTTCTCGGATGTCGCCCACTGGGCGCAGGCCGATTTCCACCCCGGCGGCGCGGCAACGATCGACGGTGCGGCCCACCAGGTCGAACTCGCCGGTCTCGCTGATCGCCGCCGCCATCGCGTCGAACGCCGCATGATATTGCTCGGGCGACAACACCGGCAGGCCGATCGCCGCGTGCAGCCGTGTCGCCAGTTCCACCAGCTCCGGCGTTTGGCCGACCAGGGCGCGCGCCAGCCGATCGCCGCGCAGGCCGCCCGGTGGCGCGCGCAGCCTGGGCCGCGACGGCGCCTCGGCGCTCTGGGCGGGTGATTCGGTCGCGGCTTCCACCACCACCTCCGCCGGCAGACCCAGCGCCTCCGCCATGAAGCGGTCCTGCGGCACCACCACGTCGCACGCGACGCGCAACGCGGCGGCCATCAACGGATCGTTGACCAGCGTCGTGCGCCGGTCGTGCTCGCGCAGGCGCAGCAGTACCGGGGTGAAATCGGCGTCGGAGGCCAGGATGATGAATTCCTCAAACCCGGTCGGATGGGCGATGGCATCGAGGATGTCGACCGTCATCCACAGATCGGCGGCATTCTTGCCGCGCGTGGTCAGCGGCGGGCAGTCGTGCACGGTGAAGCCGGCGCGCACAAAGGCGGTTCGATGGCGGCGAAACTTGTCGGGATTGAGATAGCAGCGGCGCAGCAGGATGCTGCGCGGTTCGGCGCCTTGCTCTACCCTCGGCGTGTCGCCGGAGCTCGCCTCGGGGCGCGCGACGTGCCGACCCAGCCGGAACCATTCCAGCCAACCCGCCGGGTCATCGGCGAAGCGCTCGGCCGCGCGCGGATCCATCTTGTCCAGATTGCTGTGGAAGTTATCGAAGTCGATGAAAATCGCTGTTTTGACCGGCATTGCGCCCCTGCCTCTGCCCCTGGCTCTTGACGCCGCGCGCCGTGCGGGGAAGCGTTGCGCATGGACGCAGCTTTCCCGACTGAAGCGTTGGCACTGCATCATAGCCTGCTGACGCTGGACACGCACATCGACATCCCCTGGCCGACCGGCCCCGACCCGTTCGAGGACGGGCCGCGGCACGTCGACCTGCCGAAGATGCGCCGCGGCGGCATCACCGCGAGCTTCTTCGCCGCCTACGTTCCGCAGGCCGCCCGTTCGCCGGCAAGCGAGGAGGCTGCCTTCGCCCGCACCGAGGCGATGCTGCTGGCGATCCGCGCGATGGGGCGCAGCGAGGCCGGCATCGACGCCCGGCTCGCCGTCTCGGTAGACGACATCGAGGCTGCCAAGCGCGACGGCGTGCTCGCGATCGTGCCGGCGGTGGAGAATGGCTTCGCCATCGGCAACGATGTGCACCGTCTTGCCCGTTTCGCCGAGCTTGGCGCGCGCTACATGACCATGACCCACAACGGCCACAACGCGCTGGCCGATTCCGCCAACCCGCGCTCCGACCTGGGCGATCGCGAAGTTGAGCACAGCGGCATCAGCGCGCTCGGTCGCGCGGCGGTGGCCGAGATGAACCGGCTGGGCATGCTGGTCGATGTCGCGCATGTGTCGCGCGACGCCATGCTCCAGTTTGCCGAATGCTCGCGCACGCCGGTGGTCGCGACGCATTCCTGCATCCGCGCGCTGTGCGACAATCCGCGCAACCTGGACGACGTGCAGCTCGACGTGCTGCGCGATGTGGGCGGCGTCGTGCAGGTCACGGCGGTCTCGGCGTTTCTGCGCCAGAACGCGAAGCCGGAGGCGGTGACGGTGGCGGATTTCGCCGATCACATCGACTACGCGGTGCGGCGCATTGGCATCGCACACGTCGGCATTTCCTCGGACTTCGACGGCGGTGGCTGGTTCAACGGGTGGAAGGATGCGTCGGAGAGCCCGAATATCACTGCCGAACTGTTGCGGCGCGGCTATGACCGAGCAGCGTTGTCGTTACTATGGGGTGGCAATTTCCTGCGCTGCATGCGGGCAGCGGAAAAGGCGGCAGCATGACCCGAACTGTAACCTTGCCGGATGGCACCGCGGTTCCGGCGCTCGGCCAGGGCACCTGGCACATGGGCGAGCACGGCCGCGCCGCGAAGGCCGAGGTGGCGGCGTTGCGGCTGGGCATCGAACTCGGCATCACGCTGATCGACACTGCGGAGATGTACGGCAATGGCGGTGCCGAGGAGGTCGTCGCCCAGGCGATCGCCGGGCAGCGCGACAACATATTCCTGGTCAGCAAGGTCTATCCGCACAATGCCTCCCGCGCCGGAGTGCAGGCGGCGTGCGAGCGCAGCCTGAAACGGCTGAACACCGATCATATAGACCTTTATCTGCTGCATTGGCGGGGCAGCCATCCGCTTGCCGAAACGGTCGCCGCGTTCGAGAAGCTGAAGGACGAAAGCAAGATCCGCTACTGGGGTGTGTCCAACTTTGATGTCAGCGACATGCAGGAGTTGATGGGGATCAAGGCGGGCACCGCCTGCGCAACCAACCAGGTGCTATATCATCCCGACACCCGCGGCATCGAACACGACCTGCTGCCCTGGTGCTTGCAGCATCGCATACCGGTGATGGCCTATTCGCCGGTCGGCCAAGGTGGGCGGCTGTTGCGCTCGGCGGCGCTGCGGGACGTGGCGAAGCGGCACAATGCGACGCCGGCGCAGATCGCCATCGCCTGGGGGCTGCGTCATCCGCATGTCATCTCGATCCCGAAAGCGGTCGATCCGGCGCATGTCCGCGAGAACGCAGCAGCCGGGGACATCACGCTGACCGAGGCGGACCTGGCGGAGATCGACGCGGCGCACCCGCCGCCGCAGGGCAAGCAGTCGCTGGGGATGTTGTAGCGACGGCTTTAGGGGAGAAAACCGGATGCCAGCGAAACAACCTGTGGCCATCGTGTTCGATACATTCGGCACGGTAGTCGATTGGCGCAGTAGCCTGATTGCCGATCTGTCCGCGTATGGCGCCAAGCGCGGCGTCGCTGCCGACTGGACCGCGCTGGTCGACGCCTGGCGTGCCGCCTATCACCCCTCGATGGACCGCGTGCGTAAGTGCGAAGTGCCGTGGGCCACGCTGGATACCCTGCATCGCGGCTCCCTCGACATGCTGGTGGACAAGTTCGGCATCACCGGTCTGACCGAGGACGATCTGCACCACATCAATCTCGGCTGGCACCGGCTGAACCCCTGGCCGGACTCGGTCCCCGGCCTGACGCGGCTGAAGCGGCGTTTCATCATCGGACCGTTGTCCAACGGCAACGTCGCCCTGCTGACCAAGATGGCGAAGCACGCCGGGCTGCCTTGGGACATGGTGTTCGGTTCCGACCTGTTCGGCCACTACAAGCCCGACCCGGAAACCTATCTGGGCGTCGCCAAGCTACTGGATATCGCACCTGGTGAACTGATGATGGCGGCGGCGCACAACAACGATCTGGCCAACGCACGCAAATGCGGCCTGATGACCGCGTTCTTCCCGCGCCCGACCGAGTACGGCCCGCACCAGAAGCGCGATTACACCGCCGAACAGGACTGGGACGTGGTGGCGAAGGACATCGAGGACCTGGCGAACCACCTCGGCGCATAAACCGCACGCCGACGGATGACAACTCATGCGCCGATCAGCAATTACCGCTGCGATGGTGCTCGCATGGGATCAGGCGGGTGAGCTTGGGCGTGTTGCGGCTCGGCAAGCAAGCAATCAAGTGCACACAGAGTTACACAAAGTCTCCACAGAGTTTCACCGAGGAAGCAAGCAACGGCGCTTCGCGCGACTGTTCTTGCTTCCTTCGCGCGAAGCGCATCATTACTTCTCTCGTGTAACTCTGTGAAAACTCCGTGTAACTCTGTGTGCACTTGATTGCTTACTTCTCCTGCTTCGATCCCCACCGCCCGACCGGAGCCCGCCTGTCGGCGGCCTTGCCATTCAGGCCGAAGCAACGCCATCCTGACCGAAGTATCCGCCAGGAGGAAACGATGGCATCCGACCTACTTGACCTCGAGCAGGCACTGCAGACCTATTTCGATGGCTTGTACGACGGCGACACCACCACGCTCGCCCGCGTGGTGCACGAGGTCGCACACCTGTTCAGCACCGCCGACGGCAAGCTAGGCGATATGTCGCGGGCGCAGTGGTTCGACATGATACACTCCCGCCCATCGCCGCGGTCGCGGGACCTGCCGCGCAACGACTGGATCGTGCAGATCGACCGCTCCAGCCCCACCACCGCCCTAGCCAAGGTGCACTGCCAGATCCCACCGCGCTACTTCACCGACTACCTCACGCTGGTGAAGCTGGCCGACGGCTGGAAGATCGTCTCTAAAACGTTCCACACCGAAACCCGCTGACCCAGCCATCATGTCCTACGACTATATCATCGTCGGCGGCGGGTCCGCCGGCTCCGTTCTCGCCAACCGCCTGTCGGCCCGCGGCAGCAACAAAGTCCTGGTCTGCGAGGCCGGCCAGGACACCCCGCACGGCAAGGTGCCGCCGCAGATCCTCGATAGCTATCCCGGCACCGCCTATCTCGACCCGCGCTTCCACTGGACCGAACTGAAAGTCACCACCGAGGTCATCTCGCACAACAATCCGCAGGAGAACCGACCGCCGCTGCGCAAATATGAGCAGGCGCGCGTGCTGGGCGGCGGTTCCTCGATCAACGGCCAACTCGCCAACCGCGGCGCGCCGAGCGACTACGACGAGTGGGCGGCGCGCGGCGCCACCGGCTGGAACTGGGACAACGTGCTGCCCTACTTCAAGAAGGTGGAGCGTGACATGGACTTCGAAGGTCCCTGGCACGGCAACACGGGCCGTATCCCGGTCCGCCGCATCTTCCCCGACCTGTGGCCGGAGCACGCCAAGGCCGCTGCCGAAACCTTCAAGCAGGCCGGCTATCAATTCCACGTCGACCAGAATGCCGAGTTCGAAGACGGCTACTTCCCGATCACCATCTCCAACGCGTACGAGCGCCGGGTCTCCGCCGCGATCGGCTACCTCGATCCCGGCACGCGCATGCGCGACAACCTGACGATCTCCACCGACACCCAGGTCAGCGAACTGCTGTTCGATGGCAACCACTGCGTCGGCGTGAAGGCGCTGGTGGCCGGCCGGCCACAGGAGTTCCGCGGCAACGAGGTCATCCTGTGCTCCGGCGCAATCCATTCCCCGGCGCACCTGTTGCGTGCCGGCATCGGCCCGGCGGGACATCTGCGCGACCTTGGGATCGAGGTGCGTGCCCACGTTCCCGGCGTCGGCCAGCGGTTGCAGGATCATCCCGCGGTCGCCGTCGCCGCCTTCATCAAACCGCACGCGCGGATCATCCACGACTATTCGCGCCGGCATATCTACCTGGCGCTGCGCTATTCCTCGAAGCTGGACGGCATACCCCAGGGCGACATGTTCACGGTGGTGACGAACAAGACCTCGTGGCACGCGGTAGGCGAGCAGATCGGTTCGTTCATCGTCACTGTCTACAAAACCTATTCCGAAACCGGCGAAGTGAAACTTGCCGCGCGCGACTGGCGCGCCGAGCCGGTGGTGGAATTCAATCTGCTGTCCGACCGGCGCGATCTGGAACGCATGATGGACGGGGTGCGCCGGTTCGGCGCCATGCACCTGACACCCACGATGCAGGCGGTCACCGACAACCCGTTCCCCGCCAGCTACAGCGACAAGGTCCGCCAGGTCGGCCTGATCAACACCAAGAACAAGCTGATCACCGATGCGTTGGCGAAACTGCTCGATGGCCCGGCGGCGCTGCGCAGCTACCTGATCCGCAAGCTGATCATGGAGGGCTTCACGCTGGAAGGGCTGCTGACCGACGACGAGCAGCTCGAGGCGTTCTGCCGCAAGGCCGCGGTCGGCGTCTGGCATGCCTCCTGCACCTGCCGAATGGGCAGCGAAGACGACCCGATGGCGGTGACCGACCCGGCCGGCCGCGTGCGCGCGGTGGACGGGCTGCGGGTGGTCGATGCCTCGATCTTCCCAGTGGTGCCCTGCGCAAACACCAACTTCCCGGTCCTGATGACAGCCGAGAAATGCGCCGACGCCATCCTCGCTGGCGCCTGAACGACCCCCCACAACACCCCCCCACAACACACTGCTGCGTGAGGCGCGCAAGCCGGCTTTGACGACCGGCTCAGCCTTGCTGCATTGTATGGTAGGTTTCATTGCTATGGGGGTTGGGCCATGCAACCTGTGCTGGATGCGATACTGCGGCGGTTCGTCACGCTCGGGCGGATGACGGTGCGCTGGCCGGACGGGCGGCTTAGCACCTACGCCGGCCCGCCGGGCTCCGGGCCCGAGGCTGGGATCGCCATCCTCGACCGGCGCACGATCCGGCGGCTGGTGCTGAACCCGCTGCTCGCGTTCGGCGAGGCCTACATGGATGGCGCGCTCGAGCCGTTCGACTGCAGCATCTACGACGCGCTGGATGTTGCCGCGATCAATCTGATGGCGAACGACAAGGGCCATCCCGTTGCGCATGTGCGGACCAAGGTCAACACGGTCAAACGGCGCATCGACCAGTACAATTCCACGGCCCGCGCGCAGCGCAACGTCGCGCATCACTACGATTTGAACGGACGCCTCTACAGCCTGTTCCTGGACCGCGACCGGCAATACTCGTGCGCCTATTTCCGGCGCGGCGATGAAACGCTGGAGGAAGCGCAGGCCGCCAAGAAACGGCATATCGCCGCCAAGCTGTGCCTCGATCGTCCCGGTCTGCGCGTGCTCGATATCGGCTGCGGCTGGGGCGGGCTGGCACTGACTTTGGCCCGCGACTATGGCGCTCACGTCACCGGCATCACGCTGTCGGCGGAACAGTTGGCCGAGGCGCGTGCCCGCGCCTCGGCCGAAGGGCTGGCGGATCGTGTGTCGTTCGAGATGCTGGATTATCGTGCGGTAACGCAACGGTTCGACCGCATCGTCTCGGTCGGCATGTTCGAGCATGTCGGCGTGGTGCACTACCGCACGTTTTTCGACGCCGTTGCACGCTGCCTGGAGCCCGACGGCGTGGCCTTGCTGCACGCGATCGGACGCAGCGACGGGCCGGCCAGCACCAATCCCTGGATTGCCAAATACATCTTCCCGGGCGGCTACTGCCCGGCGTTGTCCGAGGTGTTGCCGCCGATCGAGGCGTGCGGTCTGGTGACGGCCGACATCGAGATTCTGCGACTGCACTATGCCGAAACGTTGCGTCACTGGCGCCGCCGATTCGCCGCCAACCGCGACACGATCGGTGCGTTGTACGACGAACGCTTCTGCCGGATGTTCGAGTTCTACCTGGCCGGCTCCGAGATCGCCTTCCGGCGCGAGGGACACATGGTGTTTCAGATCCAACTCGCGCATCGGCAGACCGCGGTGCCGCTGACGCGCGACTACATCATCGACGCGGAGCGCAGCGTGGCGCGCGCGCCGGCGCGACGGGAGTCGGTGGAATAATACCAGCGGCCGTAAACATTGACGCACGGGCCGCTACCCCCCGTCATGCCGGCCCCCGGGTCGGCCCAATGGGCCGCCCGAGGACAGGCTCCGGCCGGTATCCACGACTTTCTTTGCTGCAACGAAGACAAGTCGTGGATACCGGCCTTCGCCGGCATGACGGGGGCGCCGTCGGTGGGTCAATCTTTACGGCCGCTGATATAAGCTTAGTGCCGATTGCGGCGCAGGCAGGGGCTGAGGGTCGACCTGATCCGTTGATCACGCGGCGTGTTGCAGCGCGGCCAACTCGCGGATCTTGCGTGCCATCGCGGCGATCCCGTTGCCTCGGTTGGTCGACAGTGCCTCCAGCAGCCCGAGGTCCTTCAGGAACACCGGGTCGGTAGCAGCGATCTCCTCCGGCGCGCGCCCGGAATAGACCCGCAGCAGCAGCGCAATCAGGCCGGAGACGATCGCCGCGTCCGACAGGCCACCCAGATACAGCCGACCGTCGCGCCGCACCGCCTCCATCCACACCTTGCTCTGGCAACCCGGGACGCGATGCGCGTCGTTCCGCCACGCCTCCGGGAAGGGCGGCAGCTTGCGGCCCAACTCGATGATGAACTGGTAGCGATCCATCCAGTCGTCAAACATGCCAAGCTCGTCGCCGATGGCGGCGATCGCCTCGGCGGCGGAGGGTTCCTCGGGTGTGACGAATGGATCCGGCATTGCCGGGATGTGCGGCCCGGGCCGGGGCTCGTCAACCCCACAAAAGATGGATCACAGCTTCAGCAACCGCCGTGCATTGCCGCTGGCGATCTTCGCCTTGTCCTCGGCACACAGCGGGATCTTGTGCAGCCACTCGGTCGCCGGCTGGTTGGGCGCGAACGGGTAGTCGACCGAGAACATGATGCGGTCCACCCCCATCTCCTGCACGCAGCACAGCAGCGCGGGATCGGACCAGAAGCCGCTGGTGGTGATCCAGAAGTGCTCGCAGAACACCTCGCGGAAGCCGCGGCCGGCCTTGGCCTCGCGCGCGAAGCCCATGTTGATCCGCCACAGCAGGAACGGCAGCCCTTCGCCGAGATGCCCGAGGACGATCTTCAGCCCCGGATGGGCGTCGAACACGCCGCTGAGCACCATCCGCACGCCCTGGGTTGCCGTCTCCACGGTGAAGCCCCAGGCGGCGCGCAGGATCGAGGGCCAGTCCTGCACGTAGTCCCGGTAGTAGGCGTCGATCACCGCCTTCTGCGGCACCGCCGGGTGCAGGTAGATCGGCACGTCAAGCGCAGCGGCCCGTTCGAAGATCGGCCAGAAGCGCTTGTCGTCGAAGAACACGCCGTGGGTCGGCCCGTTGATCAGCGCGCCCTTGAAGCCGAGCTTCGTCACCGCGCGTTCCAGTTCGTCGGCGGCGGCCTTGGGATCGGGGGTGGGAAGTGCGGCGAA
The DNA here is from genome assembly GCA_963826975.1 of uncultured Alphaproteobacteria bacterium. GTDB lineage: Bacteria > Pseudomonadota > Alphaproteobacteria > Acetobacterales > Acetobacteraceae > Palsa-883. The sequence continues at coordinate 190,612 of CAWGZJ010000009.1, forward strand.
GGCGGCAAACCGATCGGGATGCGCGGCGACTGTGCCCGCCAGCCGATCATTGGCGATGCGCGCCAGGCGCACGGCTGTTTCGGCGTCCATCGTCTGCAGCCCGGGGTTGCCGTGAGACAGCACCTGCAGGTCGATCCCGGCGGCATCCATCTCCTTGATGCGCAGGTCTGCGACGTCGTTCAGGCGCTCGGCGATGGCGGGGGCCTGCCTGGCGTCTTCGGGGGCGTAGGCGCGGGCCACGTCCGGGTCCTGGTAGTGCTCTTCCAGTGCGATGACCTGCGGCTTGGCTGGCATCGGTTCCTCCCCTGGCTGCGTGCGGGCGATGTTGTGGCACGGTGCGCACGCCGGCCGCCAGAGTGCGGCCGGCGTGCGGCGTCAGGCCGGTGACTGGGCGTTCGCGCGCACCCATTCGGTGAATTCATCGTCCGTCATCTCACCGGCCGCCAGCCCGAGAACCGCCATTGTCGCGTCCACTTCTGGCGGCTCGAACACCATGCCGTTCAGCGCCAGGAACGTGAACAAAGCCGCGAAGGCTGTGCGTTTGTTCCCGTCGACAAACGGATGGTTGCGAGCGATGGCGATGGCGTAGAGCGCGGCGAGCTCCGCTATGTCCGGCTCGCCGTAGCCGGCGCGATTCAACGGCCGGGCCAGCGCGCTATCCAGCAGTCCCTCGTCGCGCACGCCCAGGGCGCCGCCATGTTCGGCCAGTTGCTCGTCGTGGATAGCGAGGATGAACTGGCGAGACAGCCAGACCGTCACTTGGCCAGTTCGCGCAGCACGTTGCGCCAGCGCTTCATCAGTTTGCGCGCTACTTCCATCTGGGCGCCAAAATCCGGGTCCGCCGTGGTCAGGCGCACGCCATCGGGCTGGTCAATGGCGTACACCGTGTCGCCCTTGCCCACGCCGAGCTTCGCCAACAGCTCCTTCGGCAGGATCACGCCGACGGAATTGCCGATCTGGGTCAGTTTCAGCGCGTTCATGGCACTCTCCTCGTGTCCCGCGAGGTTCTAACATAAGTGGTAACGCCAAACCAGCGATTTTTGCCGCACCCCATCACGCTGGCGCCGCGCCTGACCCCAGCCCTAGGATAGCGGCAAATCAAGCACCGCCTGGGGAAACCGCCATGCCGCATACCACACCTATCGTCGGCTACCTGTTGTGCGGCCTGCTGGCAGCCGGCGCCGCGGCCACCACCGCGCGTGCCGCCGAGCCGCTGACCATCGGCTTCGACACCGAGGCGACCGGCGGCCTGGCACCGAACGGCAAGGCGGCGCTGCTGGCGATGCAAATCTGGGCCGACGACACCAACGCCAAGGGCGGGCTGCTCGGCCGGCCGGTGAAGCTGATCACCTACGACGACCAGAGCAATCCGGCGCTGGTGCCCGGTATCGTCACCAAGTTGCTCGACGTGGACAAGGTCGACATCCTGATCGGCGGCAACGGCACCAACGTCGTCGCGCCGGCGCTGCCGGTGGTCATGCAGCGCAACCTGACCTTTCTCGGTCTGTTCGGCCTCGATGTGAACAGCGAGTTCCACTACAACCGCTACTTCTCGATCATCCCCGCCGGCGGGTCGCACCCCAAGGAGGCGTTCTCGCAAGGGTTCTTCGCGGCGGCCGAAGCGATGAACCCGAAGCCGCAGAGCATCGCGCTGGTCGGCGCCGACGCCGAGTTCCCGAAGAATGCGCTGGACGGCGCTCGAGCGCAGGCGAAGCGGGCCGGGTTGAAGATCGTCTACGATCACACCTATCCGCCCGCCACCGCCGACTACACACCGATCGTGCGTGCCATCCAGGCGACCAACCCGGACATCGTCTACGTCGCGTCCTATCCGCCCGACACGGTAGGAATGATCCGCGCAGCCAACGAGACCGGCCTGAAGGCGATGCTGTTCGGTGGCGGCATGGTCGGGCTGCAGGCGACCTCGATCAAGATGCAGCTTGGCCCGTTGATCAACGGCATCGTCGACTATGACTTCTGGCTGCCGGTTGGCCATTACGCGACGCCGGAAGCGCTGGACTTCCTGAAGAAATACCAGGCCCGCGCGGCGAACTCCGGGGTGGATGCGTTGGGCTACTACCTGCCGCCCTTCGCCTACGCCGACCTCCAGGTGTTGGGCGCCGCGGTGGAAGGCGTCGGCAGCCTGGACCAGGCGAAGCTCGCCGACTACCTGCGCACCCACACATTCCACACGCTGGTCGGCGACATCAAATTCGGACCGAACGGCGAATGGACCGAGCCGCGTGTGTTGGCGGTGCAGTTCCAGGGCGTTCAAAGCCACGACCTGGAGCAATTCCGTGATCCGAAGGTCGAGGTGATCCTATGGCCATCCGCGCTGAAGTCGGGCGAACTGCGCGCCCCCTACACCGACGCAAAGCACTGAGGAGCACGACATGCAGTTCGGACTGCTGATCCGCGGCCAGCACCCGGCCGGCGACGACATCCAGGCGCGGGCGCGCGAGGACCTCGAGATGGCGCGGCGCGCCGAGCAACTCGGTTTCGCTAGCATAACAAGAGGCAGCCACTACAGCTCGCATCCGCTGCTGGGGTTGCAGCAAATCCCCTTCCTCGCCCAGGTCGCCGTGGTGGCGCCGTCGCTGCGGCTGATCCCCGGCGTCGTGCTGCTGCCGTTGCACAAGCCGCTGGAGGTCGCCGAGCAGATCGCCACGCTGGACGTCATGAGCGGGGGAAAAGTGGTGTTCGGCTGCGGCATCGGCTACCGCGAGGTGGAGTTCAAGGCCTTCGGCACCACGCTGAAGCAGGCCGGCCCGCGTTTCGAGGAATGCCTGGAAGCGGTGAAGCGCTTGTGGACGCAGGATTTCGTGACCATGACGGGCTCGCATTTCGAGCTCGACGGCGCGAACTGCACGGTCAAGCCGGTGCAGCAACCAATGCCGCCTGTCTGGATCGGCGCCAACGCCGATATCGGCATCCGCCGCGCCGCGCGCATGGCGGATTGCTGGTTCGTCAACCCGCACAACAAGATCGAAACGCTGTCTCGGCAGATGGATATCTACAAGCGCGAGCTGGACGCCTGCGGCAAGCCGTTCCCCGCGGAATTCCCGATGCTGCGCGAGGTGTTCGTGGCGCGCACCCGGGCCGAGGCAACGCGCCTGGCGCGGCCGTCGCTGGAGGCGAAATACCAGGCCTATCGCGCCTGGGGCCAGGACAAGGTGATGCCGGCGGAAGATCATTTCGATCTCGCGTTTGACGAGCTGGTGCGCGATCGTTTCCTGTTCGGTTCGCCGGCCGAGGTGACCGAGCAGATCCTGGACCTGCGCCGGCGGTTCGGCGTCAACCACATGGTGGTCGGTGTGCACTGGACCGGCATGCCGGCGAGCCTGGCGCTGGAACAGATGCAGATGCTGGCAGAGGAAGTGTTTCCGGCGGTGCGGGCGGCGTAGATCGAGCGGGTTGCAGCACCCGCACAAAGGCGAAGCCCGGCCCCAGGGGCAGACTTGAGGAGGGCAGACTTGAGGGCCGAGCCCCGAGCCTGCCTCGTGAGGACGACCAGTCAAGCGGGGGCGCTCGCGCGCACCTCGCCGGGCCGCACGCCGAACCGGCGGTGGAAGGCACGGCTGAAGGCGCTTTCCGACTGGTAGCCGACCTCGGCCGCGATCGCCGCGATTGGCGAGGCAGGGCCGGACAGCTTCCGCCGGGCAAGCTCAAGCCTCAGCTCGGCGAGCACAGCCAGGGGCGGCCGCTGCGCCGTGCGCTGGAACATCCGCACCAGACTGGCGCGCGACGCGTTCGCACATGTGGCGAGTTCGTCCAGAGTCCAGTTTCTGGCCGGGTCATCCAACATCGCCGCTACCGCCCGGCCGAGCTGCCGATGGGCGAGCAATCCCAACAGGCCACTGCCGTTCCCCTCGCGATGAAGGTGGACGCGCACCACCATGACGAACAAGGCGCTGGCCAGATCAGTGGCAATCGCCTCGGCGCCGGCACGCGCGTCTTCAAGCTCTTCCTGCATGGCCGTCGTCAGCATATGCATGCGCGCCGCGCCCGGTGCGTCGTCGGCCGCGCGGACCACGATGGCGTCCGGCAGAGCCGCAAGCACGAGATTGTCCCGCGCCAGGTCGAAGCGCAGCCGGCCGCAGATCAGCTTCGTTTCGGGTTCGCCGTCGGTGTTGGACTTGATCTCGACCGCGCCGACGCGCTGCGAGCGGATGCCGAACGGTCCGCGCGCGCCAGTCGGCGTCGTTGGTCCCCGCACGACGTGGCGCGTGCCGTGCGGCAGCACGACCACATCACCCGCCGCGAGCGGAACCTCGCGCCCGAGATCACTCAGGTCGACGACACAGGCGCCGTGCGTGACGCAATGAAACGGCGCCCATCGGTCGAGCTCGGCCGCGTGATCGGTGGCCCACTGCGCGCCGAACCGGCACAGAAGCTGCACCTCCGGCCGCACGCGCAGCAGCGGTGCCAGGGCATTCAAGGCATCGACTGCGTGCGCCTGGTGCATCCGCTGAGCCTAGAGATTGATCCGATCGGCCACAGCTGTGATCCGCGCGGGCATTCGGCGGTGACCATGCCCGGCGTATCTTCGACGCAGCCATCCAGGAGGCCGCTGCCATGATATTCGACTCGAATTGCTATCGCCACAGCAGGGTTACGGGATCGGCCAGCGACTTCGCGACGCGCGCCTGGCACCCAAGCCACGCCGATGGGCAACGCAGGAGTCGTGGCAACGGGCAAGGCAAGCGGCCATGAGCATCTCCCGCCGACGCTTGCTCGGCACCGCGCTCGCTGCCGGCGTCCTGCCGGCCGCGGTACGCGCCGCGTCCGTGGGGCCACAACGCCTGGTCGCCGGAACGCGCACGCTGGAGGTGAATGGGCGCGCGGCCCAGGTCTTCGGTCTGATCGGACCGGACGGGCGTCCGGGCATCCGCCTGGCCCCTGGCGAGCGGTTTCGCGTCGATCTTGCGAACCGGACCGGCGCGCGCACCCTCGTCCATTGGCATGGGCAACTGCCGCCGTGGACCCAGGATGGCTTTCCCTGGCCGCAAACTCCGCCAATCGCGAGCGGGGCCGCACAAGCCTATGACTACGCGCCGATTGCGGGCACGTACTGGATGCATTCGCATCACGACCTGCAGGAACAAAATCTCCTGACGGCGCCGCTGATCGTCCATGACGCCGCCACGCTGCAGGAGGACCGGCAGGAGATCGTTCTCCTGTTGCACGATTTTACGTTCCGCACGCCTGACGAGGTGCTCGCCGGCCTCACCGGCACCAGCCCGGTCGCGGTCCATGCCATGGCGGAGCGGGATGCAGCCGGCCGTGCGCGCAACAGCGCCAGCGACGCGCCGCAACCTGGCATGGGCGGCATGACGACAATGGCGGACCATGACATGCCCCACACAGCCATGCCCCGCACGGCCATGGGGGGGACGGCCATCGGGGGAACGACTGTGCCCGGAACGACCGCATCCGAAATGACCGGGATCGGAATGAGCATGTCCGGGATGGCCAGCTCAGGAATGACCATGTCGGGCCAGCCCAAGGCGGGCATGGCCGGATCGGGGCCAGCCAACATGGGGATGGACCTGAATGACGTTCACTATGATGCTTTCCTCGCCAACGATCGAACCCTGCTCGATCCGGAGATCGTGCGCGTCGAGCGTGGTGGCCGGATCCGGCTTCGCATCATCAACGCCGCGTCCGCGAGCCAGTTCTGGATCGATCTCGGTGCGTTGACCGGCCGCGTGGTGGCGACCGATGGTCATGCCGTAGAACCGCTCGCCGGCCGCCACTTCCCGCTTGCAATGGCCCAGCGCCTCGACATTCTGATCGATGTGCCAGGCGCCGGCGCGTTTCCGATCCTTGCGCGACTGGAAGGCTCGGTGCGGCAGACCGGGATTATCGTCGCTACGCCGGATGCGCGCATCCGGCGGATCGCGGACGCAGCGCACGCCGCGCCCCCACTCGACAATTCGCTGGAAATGCGGCTTGCCGCGGCGGAACCGTTGCCGGCACGTCCAGCGGATGTCGTCCACACGATCGCGCTGGCCGGCAGCATGAAACCCTACGCCTGGTCGATGAACGGCGAGTATTGGCCGCGGATCACGCCACTGATGCTCAGCCAGGGGCAGCGCGTCGAGATAGAGTTGGTCAACCGCTCGATGATGGCGCATCCGATCCACCTGCACGGCCACACGTTCCAGGTGGTTGCGATCGACGGCCACCCGATCCAGGGCGCCGTCCGCGACACTGTGCTGGTCTCGCCGATGATGGGCCGAGTGCGGATCGCATTCGATGCCAACAATCCCGGGCGGTGGGCGTTCCACTGCCATAACCTCTATCACATGCAAACCGGCATGATGACCGAGTTCAGGTATCAGGGGATTGCTGCCTGACTATCTGATTCCGCGCCGTTATGGCGCTTACCGACGAGGCCCGCAGCGGAGGACAGTAGCATGATGCTGGAATGGAACGAATATCGTCGCCAACTGGCAGCCGGGGTGAAGGAAATCGGCCAGCTCAGCTCGAACACGCTCAAAGGCTACGTCGAACTCAGTTCGGCTGGTCAGAGGAAGGATTTGCTCGGAGCGAAAACCCGTGAGCTGATCGCCCTGGCGGTCGCCGTGACGGTGCGCTGCGACGGCTGCATCGCGGTCCACACCGAGGCCGCACTTCGCCATGGCGCGACCAGGGAAGAGATCGCGGAGGCGCTGGGTGTCGCCGTTGCGGTCAATGCCGGTGCGGCGCTGGTCTACTCGACCCGCGTCATGGATGCGCTCAAGGAATATCCGCACCTCGCGTCGCCACAAAAGTGAAGCAAGGCGCGACGAAGCCGATACCGGAAAATCCGAATGCTGGCCCGCATTGTCACGCGTTGGGGCACGCCGCACCGCCCCACAATGTCGGGCGTGCTGTGGATCGCCGTCTTGCTGTTTAGTCTGGCTTGGCTGCAACGCCGGCACGGCGGGATATTGCTGGTCCCGCCGTTCGCCGCGACGATGACGATCCTGCTGTACCTGCCTGATGTCTCGATCGCGCAACCGTTCGCCATCGTCGTCGGTTCCACTGTCGGCACGGCGATCGGCACCCTGCTCAGCGTGTTGTTCGGCTTCGGTGCGGCCACGGCGGCGCTGGCAGCGCTCGCCGCGCTGATCGTGCTGCCGTTGCTGCGGGCCTATCATCCACCCGGCGTGGCCTTGGCACTGTATCCGGCTCTGCTGCATCCCGGCACGTGGTTTGCCGTTCAGGTCGTGCTGCCGTTTACGATCGTCGCGGTGGTCTCCGCGTCTGTGCTGAGCAGATTGCTGCGTGGGTGGCCCCGCTACCCTCGTGCTCGGTAGCGGGATGCACGCACCAGCTTCGCGACGCCGGAGCCGCTTCGGCAGGTGTTGACTGCCAAGCGATGGGACATCCTCAAGGCGATGTGCGGGCGGGGGCCGCTCTCGATCCGAGAGATCGCGCGGCTGGTCGGACGCGATGTCAAGACCGTTCACGGTGACGTTCAGGCACTGGCCCTCGCGGGCGTGCTCGACAAGACGGAGAGCGGCAGGGCGATTTTCCCGTAGCAAGCGGGCCATATTGATTTCATGTTGAAAGCCGCATGACCGAAGCCAAAGCAACGAAACGGCCGCGTCGCCAAACACGTCGCATTCCGCGGGTCGGCAGCGAGTGGATTGCCCCTCATGCCGTCCTTCGCTCCACCGGCGTTGACGCTGTAGACTGCTCGGGTTAGTCCAAATTACTAGCAGGAGTGTGGCATGGAAATCATCCTCACCCCCGACCAGGAAGCCTTCGTCCGGGAAGCCGTCAAGACTGGCCGGGCCGAACGCCCCGAGGATGTCGTGACGGAAGCGCTCCTCCTGTGGGAGGAACGTGAACTGTTGCGCTCGGAATTTGCCGCAAGCCTCGACCAGGCAAAGGCCAGCATTGCACGCGGCGAAGGCCGGGACATCACACGGGACTCCATGCAGGCGCTGGCCGAGGAAGCCAAACAGCGGCTGCGTTCCCGCCTGATCGCGGAGCAGCAAGCGGCCGGCTAGATGTCGCACCACATCGCGCCGGAAGCCGAGCGTGACCTTGATGACATCGCGTACTACATCGCCAGGGAAACCGGCAGCATCGACATCGCCGAGCGCCTGATCAATTCCATCACCAGCCAATTCTACCTTCTGGCCAGCCATCCAAGGATAGGACGCGCCCGCGACGACCTGCTCGCCGGCGCGCGCAGCTTCCCTGTCGGCAACCATGTGATTGTCTACGACCTTGACGGCGCGACGTGCGGATCCTTCGTGTGGCGCACGGCCGACGGAACCTCGCCGCGTTATTTGGTCGCTGAAGCCATGGATGATTCGTTTCCCGAGGCGACGTTCGCCCCTCGCATGTCCGATACTCTCGCCGCGTTCGATTGATATATGACGGCCCATCGAGGCCCTTGCTCTCTCCGCCCCGCGGGTGTTCTGCTTCCCCGGCCAGCGACCCCGAGCGGAGGACCAAAATGACCGACCTCACCAAGAACGACGCGGAACGCGCGCTGATCGACCTCGCGCGGCGGGTGCTGCCTGGGGGCAGCTTCGGCAACCTGCCGGTCGACATCGTCATCCGTGAGGGCCGCGGCGGCCGGGTATGGGACGTCAGCGGCAACGAATACGTCGACTTCCTGCTCGGTTCCGGCCCGATGTTCATCGGCCACTGCCACCCCGATGTGGTCGCCGCCGTCGCCGAACAAATCCAGCGCGGCTTCACCTTCTTCGCCGGCAACGAATACGGCATCCGCCTCGCCGCCGAACTGGTGGAAGCCGTGCCCTGCGCCGAGCAGGTGCGCTTCACCTCCTCCGGCACCGAGGCCGACGCCTACGCACTTCGCCTCGCCCGCGCCTACCGCAAGCGCGACAAGATCCTGAAGTTCGAGGGCGGCTTCCACGGCATGAGCGACTACGCGCTGATGAGCTATGCCCCGAAGCGCCCCGGCAACTTCCCACAGGCATCCCCGGACTCCGCCGGCATTCCCCGCAGCGTCCAGGGCGAAGTCATCATCGCTCCGTTCAACGATGCGGCGATGGCCTGCGAACTGATCCGCGAACATCGCGACGAACTTGCCGGTGTCATTCTGGAACCGTTCCAGCGGGTGATCGGCCCGGTCGCCGGCTTCCTGCAGGCGGTGCGCGACGTTACCGCCGAATGCGGCATCCCGCTGATCTTCGATGAGGTCGTCACCGGGTTCCGATTCGCCTGGGGCGGCGCACAAGAATATTACGGCGTAAAACCGGATATCTGCACCCTGGGCAAGATCATCGGCGGCGGCTTCCCCTTGGCGGCGGTCACCGGGCGCGCCGACATCATGGCGCATTTCGACCGCGCCAAGGTCGGCGACGAGGGTTTCATGCCCCAGGTCGGCACGCTGTCCGGCAACCCTGTCGCCGCCGTGGCAGGCCTTGCCACGCTGGCGGTGCTGAAGCAGCCCGGCACGTATGAGAAGGTGTTCGCCACCGGCCGCGCGCTGATGGCCGGCATCGCGAAAATCATCGCCGATACCGGATTGCCGGCGCAGGTGGTGGGCGAGCCACCGCTGTTCGACGTCGCCTATATGCCCGGCGCACCACGCGACTATCGTGCCGGCCTGCGGGCCAATGCGGATCTGCAACGACGTATCACCCAGGGCCTGCGCGCCGGCGGCGTGCTGAAGGGCGATACCAAGTTCTATGTCTCGCTGGCGCACGACGCGGCGGACATCGAGCAGACGCTGACCGCCTTTGCCGCTGCCGCCGCGCAGGAGAGACTGGCGGCCTGACATCCACATCGAACAGTCCACACCAGACAACCCACACCACACAACGACGGGAGACAAGCAATGACCAAGGGACGGATCCGGCATCTGGCGCTCAGCGTGCCCGACCCATGGGCCACCGCCGCGTTCTACAAGGCGGCGTTCGGCATGACCCAGGTGGGCGAGACCGACAGCCGCCTGGCCGAGGGCGTGTTCCTGACCGACGGCGTGATCAACCTGGCGCTGCTCAAGTTCAAGGACGAGGAAGCGGCGCAGGGCAAGGGCACCGACTATGTCGGCTTGCACCATGTCGGCTTCTGGGTGGACGATGTCCCCTCGGCCGGCAAGGAGGTCACCGCGGCGGGCGCCAAGTGGCTGATGGGCGATCCCACTGACACCAGCGGCTACGAGGTGAAATACACCGACCCGAACGGCATCATCTTCGACATCAGCCAGGGCGGCTGGGGCGGTGCGCAGAAGAACCCCGGCGAGGCCGATAACCCCGCGCCGCACGACAGCCGCAAGGACCTGCCGAAGTTCGACGAGCGGCGCGCGCAGGCAAGCGCTGCGGTAGAAAAACGGCGGGCGAAGGCGCTGGAGACGGCGTAGCGGCACGCCCGGTGGCGGCCAGGGTGAGCCAGTAGCGCACCCCGGCCGCCAAAGAACCATCGCGATAGAGAATAGCGATCCCCCGAAAACAGCAGTCCACCCCGCGCCGCGCCGGGATTGGCAGCGAATTTGAAACTTTCCGCTCTCTGTACAGGGTCCGTCCCTGAACGATCGAATCGACCTAGCCCAACTTCCGCAGTTTCGTATGGGCGAGTGAGGGTTTTCAATTACTTAGGCTGCAAAGTTGGCACTACATTCGGCGTCAGGCGAGGTGCATGCGGAGCCGCTCGGGCAGTCGGAGTCCGAGGCGATCGAGCAGAGCAGCCTGGGCGCGATCGGGGCGGACGACGCAGCGCAGCCGCAGTTCGCGTTGTGGCGCGGTCGCCGTTGGCAGGACCACGTCGGTGCTTTGGATGGCGCCGAGTTCCTCAAGGATGGTGCGTGGCGCATTACCCAGACCGGCGCGGCTCTGCCACTGTTCGAGCGTCTTCCACAAAACATAGGCAAGGAAGCAGACGAGAATGTGGGCCAAAACACGCGTCTCTCGCTGATGCCAGATAGGGCGGATCGACAGCTCACTCTTGTGGATGCGGAAGGCGGCCTCGGCTTCGGTAAGTTGGATGTAGGTCCGCCACAGCGCCTCGGGCGTCCAGTGGCTGACGTTAGTGCGCAGCACGTAGCAGCCTTCGCTGTGGCGTGACCATTCGTCCCATTCAGTCCGCGCCGACCATTTAAGTCGCAGTCCAGCGGCGACGGTGGCGTCCACGACAAGGTCGATCGCGTAACGTCCGGCAGCGCGCGAGTTGCGCCCGAGGAGGCGCCCGATCTGGCGCTCGGTGGCGCTGCGATCCACCGGCGTGCGTGCGCGTTCGAGCCGCTTGGCGAGACGGACAAGTGCGGTTTCGATGCGCTCGCAGAAGCGGGCGTGCATGGCCTGCTCCTTGGCCCGTCGCTCGGCCGAGCGCACCAGCACGAAGGTCTCGTTACCATCCGGGCCGGTGCACAGCTTGGCCTCGACCCCGTCACGCACCTGACGCCAGTCGCGTGCGTCCACCACGTGCGGTGCGAGATTTTTTAGCTCGCTCTTGCTTGCCCCAATGAGATATCGCCGCCCTGTCGCTTGCAGCCACGCCACGGTTTCGGCGCTGGTCATGCCGCGGTCCATCACCCAGATGCGGCCGGCCTGGCCGTAGCGGCTCTCCATGGTGCCGACGATCTGCTCGACCGTGGTCACGTCGTGGCGGTTGCCGGCGAACACCTCGTAGCCCAGCGGGATGCCCGCTCGCGTCACCACCAGCCCGATGCAGACCTGCTTGCAGTCGCTGCGATGGTCGCGGCTGTGGCCGCGCTTGGCGAGCGGATTGGCTGCCGCTTCGCCCTCAAAATATGTGCTTGTTACGTCGTAGAGCAGTAGGTCGTAATCAAGCGCGAACAGCTCACCGAGGCGCTGCTTCAGATGCGTCTCGAGCGCTTGCTTGTGTGGCAGCAATTGGTCGAGCGCGCGATAAAGGCGATCATCGTTCACCCGCTCCTCCGGCACGCCGAGCAGATCCGCAAGCGCCGTGCGCCGATACCAATCCTCGGCGATGTGCAATTCGCTCGACGGCTCGCAAAGTCGCGCGATCACCAGGATCGCCGCCATTGTCGACCAAGGCACGCACTCGCGTCCGTCAACCATCTGTGCGGCACAGAACCGGGCAAGCCCCAGTGCGCACCACAGCCGCCACCCCAGCCAGACATCGCCGAAGCGCCGTGCTCGTTCCAGGCGGACCTGCTCCAGACAAACCGCCACCGGCTCTCCGGCCGGCGCCGCCGTCTCGAACAGCGCGTACTGCTCGCTCTCGCCGGTGATCTCCAATGCCAACCTGCGAGCCTGCACGCGGCCATGCGCATCGAGTTCGCCGAGACAGGCGACGGTCTCCTGCACGACCTTGCTGCCACGCCGCACCGATCGTACCAGGCGCCAATAGGTGTGCGTCTTGCCGGCCTTGTTCAGCGTCGTGTGTCGCAAATACATCTGTGCGAATCCGAAGAGCAGAATCGCACAACAACAATTGCTCGCCAATGGGGTAGGTTGGCACTACACGACGAATTCGATCGATAGACTGCCTCCACAACCATACGCCATTAGAAAACCCGCAGCGTCGCGTCAGCCAGCCGCCCAATTCACTTCAAAAAAATATTCGCGGAAGGGCAAACTGCGGAAGTTGGGCTAGTACCCACCGCCGGAAACGATTTTTCCCAGTTTGGAACCAAATCGCTCGCTCCTGGTTTTGTCCAGGGCCGGCCTGACCCGTGCCCGGAACCCGAGCGGTGCCCGATATGTCCGTGACGACACAACCCGACGTGATCAAACAGCCGGGATGGCCAAAGCTGCGCGACGTCATGGGCCCGGGACTGATCACGGGTGCCTCGGACGACGACCCCAGCGGCATCGCCACCTATTCCCAGGCCGGCGCCCAGTTCGGCTACGCCATGGGATGGACGCTGCTGCTGACCTATCCGCTGATGTGCGCCATCCAGCTTATCAGCGCACACGTCGGCCGGGTCACCGGTCACGGCCTGGCCGGTAACATGCGGCGGCATTATCCCAACTGGCTTCTCTGCAGCCTGGTCGGACTTCTGGTGGTCGCCAACACGATCAACCTCGGCGCCGATCTCGGTGCCATGGCGGCCGCCCTGCATCTGCTGACCGCCGGCCCAACGCCGGTCTACGTCATCGCGTTCGCCGCCCTCAGCGCCCTGCTCGAGGTGTTCGTGCGCTACTCGCGCTACGCCAAAGTGCTGCGATGGCTGACACTGTCGCTGTTCGCCTATGTGGCCACCGTGTTCGTCGTCGGCGTCCCGTGGCTCACCGTCGCGCGCGACCTCGTGCTGCCGGACATCAAACTCTCGGGCGACTATCTGACCGTCATCGTTGCCGTGTTCGGCACCACGATCAGCCCCTACCTGTTCTTCTGGCAGGCCGGCGAGGAGGTCGAAGACCTGCGCGAGGACCCCGCGGCCGAGCCCCTGATCGAGGCACCCCTCCAGGCGCCGCGGCAGATGGCGCGCATGCAGATCGACACCATCGTCGGCATGGGTCTGTCGAACATCATCGCGCTGTTCATCATGCTGACCACCGCCGCCACCCTGCACGCACACGGCGTAACCAACATCGAGACCTCGTCGCAGGCGGCCGAAGCGCTGCGCCCGATCGCCGGCCCGTTCGCCTTCACCGTCTTCGCGCTGGGGATCATCGGCACCGGCCTGCTGGCGGTCCCGGTGCTTGCGGGCAGCGCGGCCTACGCGGTGGGCGAGGCGCTGCGCTGGCCGGTCGGGCTGGCCCGCCGTCCCGCGCGCGCGCCGGCGTTCTACGCCACGATCGCGGCGGCGACATTGATCGGCGCGCTGCTCAACTTCAGCCCACTCGACCCGATCAAGGCACTGTTCTGGAGCGCCGTGATCAACGGCGTCGCGGCAGTGCCGCTCATGGTCATGATCATGCTGATGGCCTCGCGCACCCGGGTGATGGGCGAGTTCACGCTGAGACCATTGCTGGCAAGTCTGGGCTGGCTCTCCACCGCGGCGATGGCCCTGGCCGCGGTCGGCATGTTCGCCACCTGGGGCAACTGACCCGACCGACGCCGACCGCGCCACGTACACCTCTCCCGCGTGCGGGAGAGGTCAAGGCGCGCAGCGACGAGGGTGAGGGGCGCGCCACACAACGACCCTCACCCACCGAAACGGTCACAAAATGAACCGGCTCAGATCGCCCTTCTGCGCCAGCGGAGCCACACGCTCATTCACATACGCCGCATCGACAGTGATCGTCTCACCACCACGATCGGTGGCGGTGAAACTGATCTCCTCCAGCAACTTCTCCAGCACGGTATGCAGTCGGCGCGCGCCGATGTTCTCCACCCGGTCATTGATGTCCGCCGCCAGATCCGCCAGCGCATCGATCGCGCTGTCGGCGAACAGCAGCTCCACGTTCTCCGTCCCCATCAGCGCGCCATACTGCTTCACCAACGAGTGCTCCGGCTCCGTCAGGATACGCCGCAGATCGGCGCGCGACAGCGGCGCCAGCTCCACCCGGATCGGCAGCCGCCCTTGCAGCTCCGGCAGCAGATCCGCCGGCTTCGCCAGGTGGAACGCACCCGAGGCGATGAACAGCACGTGATCGGTTTTCACTGGACCGTATTTCGTGCTGATCGTGGTGCCCTCGATCAGCGGCAGCAGGTCCCGCTGCACGCCTTCGCGGCTCACGTCGCCGCCACGAAATCCGCCCTCCATCGTCCGCGCGCAGACCTTGTCGATTTCGTCGAGGAACACGATGCCGTTGTTCTCGGCATGCGCCACCGCGTCCTTCGCCAGCCGGTCATTGTCCAGCAGCCGGTCCGCCTCCTCGCGTTCCAGCGCCGCGCGAGCCGCGGCCACGGTCATGCGCCGCGGCTGCGCCGGCCGGCCGCCGCCGAACATGTTCTTCATCATGTCGTTCAGGTTGATCACCTGGCCGGGCGGCATGCCGGGGATGTCGAACTGGCCGACCGGCATGCCCTGTGACTCGCTGACGGCGATCTCGATCTCCCGCTCGTCCAGCTCGCCCGAGCGCAGCATGCGGCGGAACTTGCTGCGCGTGTCGGCTGCCGCGGTGTCGCCGGCCAATGCGCTGATCAGCCGTTCCTCCGCTGCCAACTCGGCCTTGGCCTGCACTTCCTTGCGGCTGGCCTCGCGCAGCATGTTCAGGCTGATCTCGACCAGGTCGCGCGCGATGCTGTCGACGTCGCGCCCGACATAGCCGACCTCGGTGAATTTGGTGGCCTCCACCTTCAGGAACGGCGCCTGCGCCAGCTTGGCCAGCCGGCGCGCGATCTCGGTCTTGCCGCAGCCGGTCGGGCCGATCATCAGGATGTTCTTCGGCACCACCTCCTCGCGCATCGCTTCCGGCAGTTGCTGCCGGCGCCAGCGGTTGCGCATCGCAATCGCCACCGCGCGCTTGGCGTCCTGCTGGCCGACGATGAAGCGGTCCAGCTCCGAGACGATTTCCCGAGGTGAATAGGTCGGAACGTCCATCACAGCACCTCCACCGTCACGTTGGTGTTGGTATAGACGCAGATGTCCGAGGCGATCTTCATCGCCCGCCGCGCGATCTCCTCGGCCGAGAGCCCGTCGATCGTGATCAGCGCCCGCGCCGCCGACAGCGCGTAGTTGCCGCCGGAGCCGATGGCGATCACGCCGTCCTCGGGCTCCAGCACATCGCCGTTGCCGGTCAGCGTGAAGCTGCGGTCGATGTCGGCCACCGCCATCATCGCCTCGAGCCGGCGCAGGTAGCGATCGGTGCGCCAATCCTTCGCCAGCTCCACGCAGGCGCGTTCCAGTTGTCCGGGGAAGCGTTCGAGCTTGGCCTCCAGCCGCTCGAGCAGGGTGAAAGCGTCCGCCGTGGCCCCGGCAAAGCCCGACAGCACGGTGCCGCCGGCCCCGATCCGGCGCACCTTGCGGGCGTTGCCCTTCACCACGGTCTGTCCAAGGCTGACCTGGCCGTCCCCGGCCATGGCCACATGTCCATCCCGCCTGACGCACAGGATGGTGGTGCCGTGCCACCCGATAGGGTCGGCGGCGGCGGTCATGATGTTCTGCATAGCGGCGGTAAGTGGCGCCGCTTGGGGCGATCAACAAGGCGCGGCCGCAGTGGCTTTGCAGGCCACGCGGGGGTGATACGCAAGACGTGAAGGGCCGGAAGACTCTCCCCCTCCCCTTGAGGGAGGGGGCTGGGGGGAGGGGTTGGGCCGGGCTCGCACCGAAGATTTTTGCGCGCGGACCCCTCCGCCAACTCCGTCCCGTGCTACCCAAACTCCACCGCGTGGCGTTCCACAGGGTCGTTGCCAATATTCTCACCTCACGCCACTGGGCCGGCGACAGATCGCTGGACCGCCTTGTGGTTCCCGTGCCCCCAAACTCCACCGCGCGGCGTTCCATAGGGTCGTTGCCGAGATTCTCGAATTCGCGCTGCTCGGCCGGCGACGCATCCCTCGACCGCCCCGCGGGTTCCCGTCCGGCCGCGAAACTCCGCCACGCGGCGTTCCATAGGGTCGTTGCGGAAATTCGCGAATCGCACCACGCGGCCGGCAGCAGATCCCTGGACCGGCCGCCCGGTTCCCGTGCCCCCAAACTCCGCCGCGCGGCGTTCCATAGGGTCGTTGCGGAAATTCGCGAATCGCGCCGTGCGGCCGGCGGCAGATCCCTGGACCGGCCGCACGGTTCCGGTGCCGCCAAACTCCACCACGCGGTGCTCCATAGGGTCGTTGCGGAAATTCGCGAATCGCACTACGCGGCCGGCGACAGATCGCTGGGCCGGCCGCCCGGTTCCCGTGCCGCCAAACTCCGCCGCGCGGCGCTCCATAGGGTCGTCGCGGAAATTCGCGAATCGCGCCACTCGGCCGGCGACAGATCGCTGGGCCGGCCGCCCGGTTCCCGTGCCGCCAAACTCCACCGCGCGGCGCTCCATAGGGTCGTTGCGGAAATTCGCGAATCGCGCCACTCGGCCGGCGACAGATCGCTGGGCCGGCCGCCCGGTTCCTGTCCCCCCAACGGGTCGTTGCCGAAATTCTCGCATCGTGCCGTCGGACCGGTGATGAATCCCTCGACCGCCCTGGGGTCCCGTCTCCCCAAACTCCACCGTGCGGAGTTCCATAGGGTCGTTGCCGAAATTCTTGCATCGTGCCGTCCGGCCGGCGATAGATCCCTCGACCGCCCCGCGGGTCCCGCCCCACCCGCCAAACCCCGCCGCGCGGTGTTCCATAAGGTCTTTGTCGCGATTCCCAAATTGCGCCCCTCGTCCGAGGAAACACCTCCCGACGGCTCGCCCGAGCGCGCCAGCCTGCCACCAAGCCACCGCGCGGGGTCCCATAGGATCTTTGTCGAGATCCACGAATTGCGCCGCTCGCAGGCAACAGGTTTTCGACCTGCATCTCCTGCATGCTGTCCGGCCGGTAGCCCAACCAGGCGACCAGCGGGATACCCTGTGGCACGCTCACCCGCGCTTGTCCGAAATTCGCGATCCCACCCAATACTCCGTCACCCCATCATCTTGAGCCGCCGCGCTGGCAACCCCCGCCTTCAACTGCGCCGGCGCCTCCCGCTCTGCCCGCGTGCCCTCCCGCGCCGCCGCCTGTCCTCGCCGCGGCTGCGGCCGTGCAGTGACCCCGCGCCGAGCGCCCGGCCCCCGCCAGGTCGTGGCCAGCCAGCCTGCATCGCAGGGACCTTGCCCCGGCGCCGCGACAGCCGCATCGGGGGAGCACCAGGGGCCGGCGGCGAGTGCTGCGATTGGGCGCATCTGCAGTCCTGAAGTTAGTCAGTGTATCTTACTATCAAAACACCCCTCCAGGCCAGCTAAATCCCCCGGGGAACCCACGGGCGCGCGCCGGATCAGCGCTCAACCGGTCAAGCTCACCGCGCAGGGATGACGGTACATTCCGACGGAAGCGGCGACTGTAGCCGGTGGCGAGGACGACGACGGGGCAAGACATTTGGACCGGGTGACTGTCGCGTGCTACCGTGCATGCGGGCATGGGGCGGCTGTACCTCGGCTGTGCCGCATCGCCATTGGGACGCGCACAAATGCCAACAGCATCCGAGGTGATCGAGGTCGCCGCAGGCGACGTGTCGGACGAGCTACGACGCCGGGGCATCGGGCCCGACGAACGGGTGACACTGATAATAGCGCCGGAACAGGAGTGGATTCCGGGTCGGCGCGAATCACGTGCCAGGGTGGTGGGCGCGGGGCTCGCGGATGACGACATCGACCGGCTGATCAAGCAGGCGCAGCGCGAGGTCGAGCCGCCACGTGAATGAGGGTTGTTGTCGATACGAATGTCTTCGTTAGCGCAGCCCTGAAGGTCGGATCGCTTCCGGCGATCGCGTTGCGTCTGGTTGAACGATTTCATGTCCTGCTGCAATCGGCCGCAACGGAACAGCAGCTTTTGGCCGTTCTGGCGCGCCCCTATTTGGCGTCGCTGATCGCTTCCACCACGAATCAATGGATAGCGGAACTGCTGATCATGGCGGAGCGCGTGGCGATCACCGACAGGATCGTTGCGTGCCGCGATCCCACCGACGACAAGTTTCTGGAGCTGGCGGTCACCGGCAACGCTGATCTCATTCTGAGTGGTGACAAGGACCTGCTGGCACTCCATCCGTTCCGTAGCATCCCGGTCGTTACACCGGCCGCATTTGTGCTGGGCGCATAACGCCACAAAGGCGCCAAACCCTTGACGCACCCCCCAACTTCCCCCCCGATACGAACCAAGGGCCGGAGTCGTCTCGGGCCAAGAACAGCCCGGAGGAGACCCCGATGCCCGCAACCACCGCGCCGGAGCTTGCCGCGCGCCTCGACCGGCTGCCGATGACCCGCCACATCTGGATGCTGGTCACCCTCATCTCCATGGGTGGCTGGTTCGAGCTGTACGACCTGTTCCTGACCGCCTACATCGCCCCAGGCCTCGTCCGCGCGGGCTACTTCAAACCGGAATCGCTCGGTGTCTTCGACATCCTCGGCCCCTACGGCGTCGCCGGCGTGGGCACCTTCGTCTTCGCGCTGTTCGCCGGCCTGTTCATCGGCGCCATCTTCCTCGGCCATTTCGCCGACCGTTACGGCCGCCGTACGGTCTTCACCTTCTCGTTGGTCTGGTACTCGATCACCACCGCCGTCATGGCGTTCCAGACCACCGGCTTCGGGGTCGATCTTTGGCGCTTCATCGCTGGCATCGGCATCGGCATCGAACTCGTCACCATCGACACCTACGTCTCCGAACTGGTCCCGCGCACCCACAGGGGCCGCGCCTACGCCTACAACCAGGGCTTCCAGTTTCTCATTGTCCCTGTCATGGCCTTCCTGGCCTGGCTGCTGGTGCCCACCGCGCCATTCGGCTTCGACGGCTGGCGCTGGGTGGTGCTGATCGGCTCGGCCGGCGCAATCTTCGTCTGGTTCATCCGCCTGGCGCTGCCCGAATCGCCGCGCTGGCTGGCCCGCCACGGCCGCCTCGCCGAAGCCCAGCAGGTGGTCGCGGACATCGAAAAGCACGTAGCGGCGGAGCTGGCCGCGCCGCTGCCGCCACCCGGCCTACCGGAGGCGGGCGAGGCCGGTGAGGGAACCTTCGCCGAGATCTGGCAGCCCCCCTACGCCCACCGCGCCATCGTGCTGTCGGTGTTCAACTTCTTCCAGACTTTCGGCTACTACGGCTTCGCCGCCTGGGTGCCGACGCTGCTGATCGCCAAGGGCATCAACATCACCACCAGCCTGGAATATTCGTTCATCATCGCCATCGCGAACCCGGTCGGGCCATTGCTCGGCACGTTGATCGCCGACCGGATCGAGCGGAAATGGCAGGTCTGCCTGGGCGCGGTCGGCATCGGCTTGTTCGGCATGTTGTTCGCCAACACCGCCGACCCGGCGCTGGTCATCGTGTTCGGCGTCGGCGTGACGCTGTGCAATAACCTGATGTCATACAGCTTCCATAACTACCAATCGGAACTGTTCCCGACCCGCATTCGCTCGCGCGCCATCGGCTTCGTCTATTCCTGGAGCCGGTTGTCGGCGGCCCTGTCGGGCCTGGCGGTGGCGTTCCTGATCAACCTCGGCGGGGCGAACGCGGTATTCGAGTTCATCGCATTCGCCATGCTGATCGTGGTGATCTCGATCGGCGGCTTTGGCCCACGCACGCTAAACCTGGCGCTAGAGCGGATCTCCAACGCCTAACCCCACGCCTCCCTCCCCCCTTGAGGGGAGCGCCGAGCTGACGGGTCTTCTTCTCCCTCTCCCCTTGAGGGAGAGGGCTGGGGTGAGGGGGAGCAACCGCACAAGCCCGCGCGACATCCCACCCTCACCGCACCGCCGCGATAGCCTTCTCGATGGCCGCCTCAGCCTCGACCCGCCCGACCCAGCCGGTGACCTTCACCCACTTCCCCGGCTCCAGATCCTTATACCGCTCGAAGAAATGCTCGATCGCCGCCAGCGTGATCCGCGGCAGGTCATCGATCGACTCCACGTGCGCGTATTGCGGATGCACCCGCTCATGCGGCACGCAGATGATCTTCTCGTCCGGTCCCGCCTCGTCCTCCATCTTCAGCATCCCGATCGGCCGCGAGCGGATCACCGCTCCCGGCACCACCTGCGCCGGGATCAGCACCAGCGCATCGGCCGGATCGCCGTCTTCGGCCAGGGTGCCGGGGATGAAGCCATACGCCGAGGGATAAGCAGTAGCGGTGAACAGGAACCGATCAACGAAGATCGCGCCGGACACCTTGTCCACCTCGTATTTCACCGCCGAGCCTTGCGGGATCTCGACCACCACGTTGATGTCCTGTGGCGGCGCCTTCCCGGTCGGGATCTTGGAGACATCCATCCAGGCAGAGTAGCGCACCTGTGGGATCACGTCAGCCAGCTTGATCCGGCGCAAAGCGCCCATCGCGAAATCGCCGGCTCGCGCAGCCCACCAAAAGCAAACGGCCCCGAGGTCGCCCCCGGGGCCGCGCTATCAGCCGATCGGCGCTCGACCCTACCCCCCAATCCACCCCGCCAACACCGCCAGCAGCAGCAACGCCACGATATTGGTGATCTTGATCATCGGGTTCACCGCCGGCCCCGCCGTATCCTTGTACGGATCGCCAACCGTATCCCCCGTCACCGCCGCCTTGTGCGCCTCGGACCCCTTCCCGCCGTGGTTGCCTTCCTCGATGTACTTCTTCGCATTGTCCCAAGCCCCGCCGCCCGAGGTCATCGAGATCGCCACGAACAGCCCCGTAACAATCGTCCCCAGCAGCATCGCGCCCAACGACGCGAACGCGTGCGTCTTGCCGGCGATCACCGCGATCACCACCCACAGCACGATCGGCGCCAGCACCGGCAGCAGTGACGGGATGATCATCTCGCGGATCGCCGCCTTGGTCAGCATGTCCACCGCGCGGCCGTATTCCGGCTTTGCCGTGCCCGCCATGATGCCGGGGATTTCGCGGAACTGCCGCCGCACCTCCACCACCACGGCGCCGGCGGCGCGCCCGACCGCGGTCATCCCCATCGAGCCGAACAGGTAAGGCAGCAGCCCGCCAACCAACAGCCCGACCACCACGAACGGATCCTGCAGCGTGAAGGTCACCTGCAGGCTCGGGAAGTAGTGCTGCAAATCCTGCGTATACGCCGCGAACAGCACCAGCGAGGCCAACCCCGCCGAGCCGATCGCATAGCCCTTGGTCACCGCCTTGGTGGTGTTGCCGACCGCATCCAGCGCGTCGGTGGTCACCCGCACGTCCTTCGGCAGGTCGGCCATCTCGGCGATGCCGCCGGCGTTGTCGGTCACCGGGCCATAGGCGTCCAGCGCCACGATCATGCCGGCCAGCGACAGCATCGTCGTCGCCGCCACCGCGATGCCGAACAGCCCCGCAACCATGGAGGCAACGATGATGCCGATGCAGATCACGATCACCGGCAGCGCGGTCGACTCCATCGAAATCGCCAGCCCCTGGATCACGTTGGTGCCGTGCCCGGTGGTCGAGCTTTGCGCGATCGAGCGCACCGGGCGGAACTCCGTCGCGGTGTAATACTCGGTGATCACGACGATCAGCCCGGTCACCGCCAGGCCGACCAGCGCGCAGATGAACAGGTCGAACCCGTTCACCGTGCCGCCGGAGGACACCGCCAGCGGCGCGGCAAAGCCCGTGCACAGCCAGATGACGATGGCGACGCCGATCACCGACAGCCCGCCGGTGACCGCCAGCCCCTTGTACAGCGCCCGCATGATGCCGTTGTCCGGCCCCAGCTTGACGAAGTACGTCCCCGCCACCGAGGTCAGGATGCAGATCGCGCAGATGCCCAGCGGCAGCATCAGCAGCGCATCGCGCGTCGCGCCGGTGAAGTAGATCGCCGCCAGCAGCATGGTGGCGACGATGGTCACCGCGTAGGTCTCGAACAGGTCGGCGGCCATGCCGGCGCAGTCGCCCACGTTGTCGCCCACGTTGTCGGCGATCACGGCGGGGTTGCGGGGGTCGTCCTCGGGGATGCCCGCCTCGACCTTGCCCACCAGGTCGGCACCCACGTCGGCGCCCTTGGTGAAGATGCCGCCGCCCAACCGTGCGAAGATCGAGATCAGCGAGCCGCCGAAGCCCAGCGCCACCATCGCCTCCAGCACGCGGCGCAACTGGTCGTCGGTGATGCCGGCGCCATACTCGGCGCGCAGGATGAAGTAATAGCCGGCGACGCCAAGCAGGCCGAGCCCGACCACCAGCATCCCGGTGATGGCACCCGCCTTGAACGCGATGTCCAGCCCCGCTGCCAGCCCTTGGCGCGACGCCTGAGCGGTGCGCACGTTGGCCCGCACCGAGACGTTCATGCCGACATAGCCGGCCGCGCCCGACAATACCGCGCCGATCACGAAGCCGATCGCGACATGCAGGCCCAGCGTCACGCCGAGCACGATCAGGATGATCACGCCGACGATGCCGATCGTGGTGTATTGCCGGTTCAGGTAGGCCCGGGCGCCCTCTTGCACCGCGGCCGAGATCTCCTGCATGCGTGCGGTGCCGGCATCCGCGGCCAGCACCTGTCGGCTGGTGATGAAACCGTAGACCAGCGCCAGCAGACCGCAGACGATGATCACCAGATAGGCTAGAAGCATCCGGTAAATCCTTGGCTTGCCCCGATTTCCCGCGAACGATGGGAAATGGGCGATCAGGGGGGGGTTGAAAGTCGCGCGGGGTATGCCAGAAGCGTGATGGTCAGGCAAATCGCTGGACTACCGCAACTGACCCAGCGATTGGCACGCCCCGGTGGCACCCGGGGCACCCGGGCGCCCGTAGCTCAATTGGTTAGAGCCGACCGCTCATAACGGCCTGGTTGCAGGTTCGAGTCCTGCCGGGCGCACCACCGGTGACCACCGCCCGGGACGTGATCGACCGACCGCCGCCGGGCGTCGACGGACGATCGGCCAGGCGCCGCTACGCCACAAGCTGCGACAAGGCCCGCCGCCTGCCCGCGATCGCCGGCATGGTGGCGTCGAGCCGCCGTAGCAGGCCCGCGACCTCGGCGGCCGGGCGTGGCGGGCTGATGAAGTAGCCCTGCGCCTCGGTACAGCCCTCCTGGCGGATCTGAGCAAGCTGCTCGGCCGTCTCCACCCCCTCCGCCGTGGTCGAGATGCCGAGGTTCCTGCCCAGTCCGGTGATGGCGCGCACGATCATCGCCGCACTCTTTGCCGATGCCGAGGGCGCTCCAGCGCTTGCCGCCGAAGCTTCGGCATCGCCCGGCGCGATCTGCAGATCGCTGACGAAAGAGCGGTCGATCTTGATCTTGTCGAAGGGGAAGCGGCGCAGATAGCTCGGCGACGAATAGCCGGTGCCGAAATCGTCCATCGATACCCGCACCCCGAGATCGTGCAGGCTGTGCAATATCGTCATCACCGCCTCGGTGTCCTGCAGCAGCACCGCCTCGGTGATCTCCAGCTCCAGCCGCCGCGCCGGCAGCCCGGTCGCATCCAGTATTTCGCGCACGATCGCCACCAGCCGCTTGTTCCTGAATTGCACCGGCGACAGGTTGACCGCCACGCTCACATGGTCGGGCCAGAGTGCAGCCTCGGCGCAGGCCGTGCGCAGCACCCATTCGCCAATCGGACCGATCAGCCCGGTACGCTCGGCGAGCGGAATGAAATCAGCTGGTGAGATGCGGCCGCGGCTCGGGCTATTCCAGCGCACCAGCGCCTCGAAGCCGGTGACGCGATCCTCCGCGAGATTGTACAGCGGCTGATAGTTGAGCTCGAACTCGTCGCGCTGTACCGCAAGTCGCAAATCCAACTCCAGTCCGCGACGGGCGTGCAGGTGCTCATCCATGCCGGGTTCAAAGAAGACGAAGGTGCCGCGCTCCTCCTTGGCGCGATAAAGCGCGACATCGGCCCGTTTCAACAGCTCCGCGCTCGCCACCCCCGGCTCAAATAGCGCGATGCCGACGCTCGTGCCGATCAGAAGGTTTTGCCCTTGCACCTCATAGGGCGCGCCGATCAACTCAACCAGCCGCGCCGCAAGCGAGGCCGCCGGCGCCGGGCCTTCGACCGTGCTGGCCAGCACGATCGAGAACTCGTCGCCGCCAAGGCGCGCAATCACGTCAAAGTCGCGGGCGCAGTGGCGCAAACGTCCCGCCACCAGTCGCAGCAGTTCGTCGCCGGCGGCATGGCCGAGCGTGTCATTGACGTCCTTGAAGTGGTCGAGATCGAGGCACAGCACCGCGAAATGCTGACCCAT
This sequence comes from uncultured Alphaproteobacteria bacterium, assembly GCA_963826975.1. Lineage (GTDB taxonomy): Bacteria > Pseudomonadota > Alphaproteobacteria > Acetobacterales > Acetobacteraceae > Palsa-883. Next base: position 215,207 of record CAWGZJ010000009.1, read on the forward strand.
GCCCAGCCGGGTGACCGCCGCTTCCATGTGTTCCTGGAACATCGTGCGGTTCGGCAGGCCGGTCAGCGCGTCGTGGCCCGCCATGAAGGCGATCCGCTCCTCATTCTGGCGCTTCTCGGTCACGTCCTCGAAGGTGATGACGGCGCCGCCATTGGCCATCGGCTCGCGCGTGATCCGCACCATCAGCCCTGGCCGCAGCGCCACTTCGTACTGCATCGACGATCGCGCGGCCAGCAGCGCCGTGATTTCGTTGCAGACTTTGATCGGGTCCTCGTCGGGATACAAGCCATGGCGCATGGTGCTCTCAACCACCTCGGCTACCGTCATGTTCGGCGCAATGCTGCCTAGGGGCATGCCGCACACCGCGAAGTAACGTTCGTTCACCAGTTGCAAGCGTAAGTCCGGGCCCCACACGACCAAACCCTGCAACATGCTGTTCAACGCCGCGTCAAACTGCAGATTGGTGCGCCGCAGCTCGACCTCACCCTGACGGCGGGCGATGGCATTGGCGCGGAACACCTCGACCGCGCGCGCCATGGCGCCGACCTCGTCCGGCCGATCGGTTCCCGGCACGACCAGGTCGGTGTCGCCACCAGCAAGCTGGTTCATCAGTGCGGTCAGCCGGAGCACCGGTCGGGCGATGCCCCGCCCCACCACGACCGAGCCGAGCAGGGCGAGCACGGTGGCCCCAAGGCCGATACCGAGCACCAATTGCTGCGCATTGAGGCTCTTGCCGACGGCTTCGGCCACGAGCGCTACGCGACGCTGGGTCAATGCCTGCACCATTGCGTCAAGATCGGCGTGCACACGGCCAAAGTCTTCGTCGGCGCCCGCAGCAAGCAGCGCGCCGTAGCTGGCGTCGTAGGCGGCGAAACTCGCGGTGTCGCGCAGTTTGACCGCATAGGCGGCGAATTCCTCGCGCATCCGGATGGCAGCCGGGGGCAGCACCGCGCTGCTGGTGTCCAGGAAGCGGGCGACGTTCGAGACCTCCACGTCGAGCCGCGCGATAAGCGCCTCGGCGTTCGCCTTCTGGGCGGCCGGATTGGCTTCATTGATACCGGTCGAGAGCAGCGCAAACAGGCGGGTGTGCAGCAGCGCAATCTCATCCCTGAGCGTCAGGGCACGGTTGAGCGGCTCAAACACATCGCGATCGAGGGCACGCAGCGCCGCGGTGTTCTGCTCGCCCAGACGCACCGCGACGGCGAGCATCAGGCCCATGAGCAACAGCGTGAGCGCCGGAATCAGCGCCACCTTGCGAGCGAGCGAAAGGTTGCTGAAGGCGGTGTCGAGTGGGCCATGGTGGCGACGATCCGGTGCGGCGAACGCCGCACCCGCCGGTGGCGAACCCGCCGGTGGCGAACCCGCCGGTGGCGAACCCGCCGGTGGCGAACCCGGTGGTGGCGAACCCGCCGGGATCGTCATGGCGGATCGGGTTTGTAGTAGCCGCTCGCGCAGATGGTCCGGTCATCGATCCGGACAATGTAGGTCACCTTGTGCTGAACGCGGCCTGTCACCGGGTTCGGCCAGAGATACTCCAGCCATCCCTTCCCCTGGGTCTGCCCAAGGCGAATCTGTGCGATGGTGGGCAGCTTTCCCTCGGCGTCGCGCAACGCCCAGAGGTTCTTGCCAACGAGCTTCGGGTTGCCGCCATGGGCGACGACGGTGCCGTCGGAGGCGACGCAATACACATAAAGTTCGCCGTCGACGAAGCCGCCATCGCGACGCGTGAAGTCCGTGAAGGCTCGCTCCTGACCAACCGCCTGGACGTGCGCCACCGCGCGGTCCACCAGCGCTTTCGCCTCTTCCGCCGTGCGGGCCAAAGCCGGCCAGGCCAGCGCGCCGGCAAGCGCAATACCAACCGCGCCGGCAAGCACGCAGCGGTCCCAGGCAAGGCGTGGCCACCCGGGAAGCGAGCCACCGATCACGGGTGCACGCCCTTGTAATAGCCCGAGCCGCACACCGTGTGATCGTCGACCTTCAGCACATACGCGGCTTTCAGCTCGATGCGTTTCGTGGCCGGATCGGGCCATTGGAATTCCAGCCAGCCGCTGCCTTGGGTAAGCCCAAGGTGGTTGATCTCGACGTTCGCCAGCCTGCCGTCGGGGCCACGCACGTCTGCCATGTTCCGCCCGACGATCTTCGGGTTGCCACCATGCGCGACCACGATGCCACTCACATCCTGGCAGAAGACATAGAACTCGCCGTCAACGAAGCCGCCGTCGGGGCGGCTGAAATCGGCGAAAGCCTGGTCACGCCCGGCCGCGCGGATATGCGCAACGGCGCGCTCGGCGAGCGCTTTCGCCGCTTCGGCCTGACCCCCTCCGCCGACGCGCCTATGGTGAGTGCGACCAGCATGACCGCAACGAGACGGCCCACGGCGAGATTCGCGAGTAGTATTGTCCGCGCTTCGGCAAGCATGTCACTACTGTCTGATATCAAACAAAGAGTAAAGCGATGGACTTGTTAATTGAAAGTAAACCGGTCAAAACTCTCGACAGGCCGAGCGCCGCACAGGGTTGCAGGCGCGGCAGGTCATTCCAAACGGGTCGATTGCGCGGAACGGTCCTTCGCGCCGCAAGAACCGAACCAGCCCGCGACAGCGTGAGAAAGTCGGGCAGGCATTGCGGTTGGACAGCAGGGGAACCGTATTTGGAATTTGCTTGACAGGCTCACCGAGTTCAGCACCGACCGCGTGCTGACCGATCCCCGGCAAATCCGCGTTTCGCGGCCGAGTGAACCGCCAAGACGCGGCCGAATGAACCGCCAAGACGCCAAGGCGCCAAGAAGATTTGGGGATCCGGAGGGATCGGGTGACGGGTCAATAGGACCGGGTGATATCTTGGCGCCTTGGCGTCTTGGCGGTTCACCGTCTCGCCGCGAGCCGCTGAAAGTGTGAATTTCAAATGCGACTGCCCTGGGTTGGACAGGGCTTGGTCGCGATCGGCAGACAGTCCATGACGATTTTGGGTTAAGCTCGCTCACCGGCGTGAGCTCGAGGCATCTCTGGTGGGCAAAATCTGACAAACAAGCCGGCAGGTTTCATCCACTATTAACGATTTGGCAGGCCGATCGGCCCGACGCTCGGGTCGTGAGCCTCGGGGTTGGGCTGCCAGGACAGGAGCAGACATTGAAAAAGATTCGCCCAGGGGTTGGTCCGCAACATCCGCAGGTCGTCGTCCTGGTGGGCGCGACCGGCGATCTGTCGCAGCGCAAGCTGCTGCCGGGCCTGTTCCACCTGGCGACCGCCGGCTTCATCCCCGGCTGCCGGATCATCGGCGTCTCGCTGGATGACATCGACGCCGACGGCTTCCGCGCGATCGCGCGCGAGGCGCTCGACGAATTCTCGACCCGCAAGGTGAACGACGCCGACTGGGCGGCCTTCGCGGCAAGCCTGGACTACGTGCCGCTGGCCGCGGGCGCCGGCGTCCTCGGGCGGCGGTGGAAAAGGCCGAGCAGCAGTTCGGCGGCGAGAGCCGCCGCGCTGCACTACCTGAGCGTGCCGCCCAACGCCGCCTTGTCGGCGGTGCGCCTGCTGGGCGAAGCCGGTCTGGTCGAGCGGTCCCGCATCATCATGGAAAAGCCGTTCGGCACCGATCTGGCAAGCGCGGTGTCGCTGAACGCCAGGCTGCACGAGGTGTTCGCCGAGGAGCAGATCTTCCGCATCGATCACTTCCTGGGCAAGGAGCCGGCGCAGAACATCCTCGCGTTCCGCTTCGCCAACGGCCTGTTCGAGCCGATCTGGAACCGCAACTTCATCGATCACGTGCAGATCGACGTGCCGGAGACGCTGGGCGCTGGGCAAGCGCGCCGGGTTCTACGAGCAGACCGGCGCCTATCGCGACATGGTGGTGACGCACCTGTTCCAGATCCTCGCGTTCATGGCGATGGAGCCGCCGACGGCGCTGGAGCCGGCGCCCATCAGCGAGGAAAAGAACAAGGTCTTCCGCAGCATGCTGCCGATCGAGCCGAAGGATGTCGTGCGCGGGCAATACACCGGCTACCGCGTCCGAGGAGGGCGTCGATCCGGAATCGGATACCGAAACCTTCATCGCCCTGAAATGCTCGATCGACAACTGGCGCTGGGCCGGCGTGCCGTTCTTCCTGCGCACCGGCAAGCGGCTGGCCGAGGGCCAGCGCATCATCTCCATCGCCTTCCGCGAGCCGCCCAAGAGCATGTTTCCGGCCGGGCTCGGGCGTCGGCGCGCAGGGCCCGGACCATCTGACGTTCGATCTGGCGGACGCCTCGAAGATGTCGCTGTCGTTCTACGGCAAGCGCCCCGGCCCGGGCATGCGGCTGGACAAGCTGAGCCTGCAGTTCGCCATGCACGACACCGGACTGATCGGCGATGTGCTGGAGGCCTACGAGCGCCTGATCCTGGATGCGATGCGCGGCGACCACACGCTGTTCACCACCGCCGAGGGCATCGAGCGGCTGTGGGAGGTGTCGACCCCCTTGCTGGAAGCCCCGCCGCCGGTGCGGCTTCTACGCGCCGGGCTCCTGGGGGCCGAAATGCGATCCATCAGCTTGTCGCCCCGCATGCCTGGCGGCTGCCGTTCGAGCGCGCCTGGCGCGATCCCAACGTGGTGGGGGCGTGATTGACAGGATTCGGACGCTCGGTACCTCTGGTACCAGCCGCCCGAAATGCTGAACTCTTCTGGTATTATGTAGCGGACGCCACCACAATCGGCGCGACCGCTTGGCCCGGATTCCATACCATATCCAGCCATGCGAGACACCTACGCAATCCTGCCGCCCCGACGCAAGCGCGCCTACCTGGCGGGCGAGATCGCCCAAGCCGAACGGCAACTTGCCGACAAGTACAAGGGGCTGGCGAATCTGGACGCGACGATTCAGCTTTTCCAGCCGACGACGAACCTCGAGCTGATCCCAGCCATCCGTCCGACCCGGCGCGGGCTGGTCTTCCGGCAGGGCGAGCAGATGCGTCTCTGCCTCTCGGCGCTAGGGGAGCTGGGGGGCCGTTGTCGGCCCGTCAGGTGGCGGAGCGCGCCATGCCGGACGGTGCGGTCTGTGCAGGGGGTGGGCAGTTGGTGTTGTGGGAGGTGGTGCGGTGGAAAGACGTCGAGAAAGTTGACTCTTTTCACGCCCCGCCCGAATCATAGTCGCTTACTTGATTGTTAACATTGATTTAATGCCGCAGGCCCGGTGGTTGCATACCCGTTCTGCGAGAGGCGCCGAGGGATTTGATTAGGCGTTCGGCTTGAAAGTGAACCGCCCATGAGCAACATACGTGCGGCACACGGTGTATTGCCACCAGTTATTTCAATGTGTTAAGCTCCAAACTCACGTATTTGTGAACACTGAAAGAGGTTAAAATTGGGCAGATTGGCAGTGTGGCGACTCGGAGGATTCGGGATGTGGGTAGGGCGGCTTGATGTCTGAGACGACGCCAGCGACGCCTCGGATGGGTTTTCCTACTGAGCCGGTCCCTTTTCATTACATCAAGGCCAACGACTTTCGCGTTGTTCATGTCGATGGCGCGATTGGATCGGTGACGCCCCGAGGCTTGATTCACGCTGCGCTGTACAGTGAGCGGTTGCCCATTCCTTGGATGTCAACCCACCGCATAAAGCCGGACGGCCAGTTAGGGCCACCCGAGGCGCAGGATATTCGTAGCGGCCTGGTTAGGGAGGTTGAGGTCAGTCTCATGCTCGACAGGGGCACTGCGGAATCCCTTCGAAATTGGCTAACCGAGCAGATTTCGGTGCTCGACAATGCGTTTGCCGCAGCAGCGACTGCGGACGCCGCTAAAGCCGGAGACTCTTCACGATGAGCTACGGTCCCTTGGTAGGCTTTGCGCCGACGCCGCAGGAAACGGCCTCGTCTGGACATAATCATTGGCCCATCATGGCGCCGACTGGGACGATCGCCGCGCTATCATTTGGATTCCGCCCACCGTCCCCGTCCGTCGGTTCTCAGCCAATTCTCCGATCGGCTGTCCGAATCAGCAACAAACAGTCGTTCGCTGCGCTGGCAGGACAATGGTCGAGCGAAACTGGCGCGCATTCGTCGCTAACGGTGAGGCAGCGGCACCCCGCTTATCAGGCAATCATATCGATGGGATGGGATGCTGTCCCTCTCCTTCTAAAAGCATTGCAGGATACGCCGGACTATTGGTTTCCGGCTCTCTCTCACATAACCGGCGAGAATCCCGTCGGGCCGGCGATTCGGGGTGACTATGACAAGATGACCGAAGTTTGGTTGGGATGGGGGCGACAAAGAGGCGTGATCAACTAAGGATGTATGGGCTCAATCTCCCCAACCTTACAATGGGGAATCATCATATTTCCAGCAAATACGATCATCATTACAATTGCGTCTCACATTCGATACTTGAAGAAGCGGTCCCTCTGTGGCCAGATAATTATAATCACTGGCCTGCCTCCGTGCAGAGGACGGAGACCATTGACGCGTTCGTGGAGTTTTTCAAATGTCTCCATTTTGAAGACGTACCACTACTGGCAACGTTGGTCACGCCAGGATATTGGAAGGTTGCTATATATGCTGATAGCACTGGCTTCCCACTCCATGTAGCCCGGCAACTGGTCGATGGACGGTGGACAAGTAAGCTCGGACTCAAAGTCGATATCAACCATGAAAACCTTCAATGTTTGGAAGGGGGTGATTTTGGTTACGTAGTAAAGATAATGAGACACCAAAGGACCGGAATACTACCTGAACTTCCTCCCCTTGTTCCGCCAAAGCCATTGATCTACGTCCCGTAAGCTACCGACACAGACATCGGCGCTTGCGGCCTCGATTAGGCTACCGCTGCGCCCGCTGCCAATACCCGGCCCAGGTCCGGCTAACCGGGTGCGCCAACGCCGCACCAGTCAGTCCGCCTTCTCCGCCCGGTGCCGATACCCACAACAATCCACCGAAGGGCGGCAAGCCATCGCCAGCGACATGACACCCTGCACTTGCCGGCAGTTAACCACCCGGCGGTGATCCTCGCGCCAAGCCGCCTCTTGGGCATACCGGACCAGATAGGCGCCCGCGATGTGGTGGTGGTGCCCGATCTCGGCCCGGCGCATCCGGGAGCAAAATTCCTCGGCGCCATTGCTATTGCTATAGACGCCGCAGACGCCGCGATCGGAATACGCCGTCTGATGGTCGATCCGCTGCATGGCGTAGCGGGCTGGTAGATCATTCTACGACGCGGCTTCACCGGCTTTCCCGGTTCGTCAAAGCGGAACTGAAGCGGGGTAAGTTGATCTATGCCGACTTAGCCGCCCGACTGAAGGAGCATGGCCGGCCGGACCAGCCGGAGACCACCATCAAGACTAAGCTGAAGCGCGGTGCGTTCGTCGCTACTTTCCTGGTGGCGACGTTGGCGGCGCTGCGGATGGAGGGGATGCGGTTGGAGTACCTTTGAGGCTCAGTTATTCAACGGAACATGCGCCCAAATATAACTGCTGACCATTTTGACTCTGCATGATGACGCCAGTGATTGATATTGCATCGCCATTGCTGAGACGGCCAAGGGCGTTGCCCCAGAGCTTATTAAACCGGCAGTCAACGAAGCCATCGGAGCCATCTATAATGGCAAAATACCCAGGACCATCATCGCCAACCGCCAGGACATGACCAGAAGAACTCACGACAGTCCCAATATAGGGCTGCAGAAGCGCTTGACCTTGGATCATGGTCTTGCCTCGGTAGAGACCGAGTAAGTATGCCACTGTCTTATTGGAATTCTCGAGCCGATCGCTCGGCGTTCGAAGCGCGTGATAGATGTCAGTGCCCGCAGATTGATCACTAGGCCGCTGTTTTGAGCCATCCTGATGCAGAAACGGTGACGCGAGATGGGGAAACGCTACCCAAACAAAAGTCACCAATATGAGCAGCAGCCAGGTTCTTGCGTCGGAGCCGATCCGCTCAGCTGAGCCGACCAACCTTTGGTTTAAGACAACCCTTACCTTGTGCCACTTTAGTCCTGAGTAGCCAAGGATGATCCCGAAGACAAAAGCAAGCGCCGCCCTCGCCCATTCTTGCTTCATAGCGTTATCAACTGAGACGGCGATAAAGCCGACAGCCACGGCATCCAAGAGCCACCGAATGCCGGTCTTTTCCTCCGCCTTCTCGCGCAGCTCTCCAGTCGTAACTTGCTCATCCATGCCCCGGACTCCCCCCATACCGCCGTCGCTTCGTCAAGCGCCCGGCCGGGTAGGAACTCCAAGGCAGCAAAGCTCGTGGCCACATGGCGGATTATGTGGCGACCTAGCAACAGTGTTGCCCTGGAAACATGGTGGCGGTTGCTACATCATACCGGACTCTTCCAGCAGTTCGGGCGGCTGGTATCGCGCGCGGGGTTGCCGAGGGGAAGCGACCTGCGGCCGTGCGCCAAACCGCGACTCACATCAGTGGCCCGAGGCCAGCCGAGCGGTCAGTCATCAGGGCCACTGTTATGTGATATGCTGATATAAGGATGTCCTTATATCCCTCTTGACGAGCGCTCCCGATCGGTGCTCCTCTCCCTTCCGTCGAGGTTCTCCACACCATCCGCGGCGTGGAGCTAAGAGGGAAGCCGGTGCAACGCCGGCGCTGCCCCCGCAACTGTAAGCGGCGAGCTGCTGTCCAAGACGTGCCACTGGGGGCCACCCCGGGAAGGTTCGGACAGTCGCGCTGACCCGTGAGCCAGGAGACCTGCCCCGACACATGACGTCCCCCGGCGGGGTGCCCGGGCAGGCCGCACGCACGCAGCCGCGGCGCAAACCCGCGAAGCTGCTCGCCTGTGCCTGCCCGAGACCTCGCCACAACCGGCAGAGGTTAAAATGACCGTTACCGTGGCGACCCTGGGCTTCCCCCGCATCGGCCCCAAGCGCGAGTTGAAGACGGCGCTCGAAAACCATTGGGCCGGAAAGACCGGCGACAGCGAGTTGCAGGCGATCGCTTCCGACCTGCGTGCCAAGGCCTGGATGCGACAGCGCGACCTTGGCGTGGACGTCATCCCATCCAACGATTTCTCGCTCTACGATCATGTCCTCGACACGACCGCGATGGTGGGCGCCGTGCCGACGGTCTACCGCTGGAGCGGCAACACGGTCGGGCTGGAAACCTATTTCGCCATGGCCCGGGGATCACAACCCAAGGAAGCGCCCACGGAAGCGCAAGAGCCCTGCGCGCACGGCCATTCCCATGCCGCCCAGGGCGCGCCGGCCGCCGAGATGACCAAGTGGTTCGATACCAATTACCACTACCTCGTCCCGGAACTCACCGCCGATCAGGTGTTTCGTCTCGCCTCCACCAAGGCGGTGGACGAGTACCTCGAGGCAAAGGCGCTCGGGATCGAGGCTCGCCCGGTGCTGCTGGGGCCGGTCAGCTACCTTCTGCTCGGCAAGACGCGGGGCGGCGACTTCGATCCGCTGACGCTTTTGCCGCGCCTGCTGCCCATATACGCCGACGTCCTGCGGGCGCTGGCGCAGGCGGGCGCCACCTGGGTGCAGATCGATGAGCCCTGCCTGGTGCTCGATCTGACCGATGCCGCGCGACAGGCGTTCCGCCACGCCTATGGCGTGCTGACCAGCGCCGCGCCAACGCTACGCTTGATGCTGACGACCTATTTCGGCGCGCTCGGCGATAACCTGGAAACCGCGCTGTCGTTGCCCGTGCATGGCCTGCACGTCGATCTGGTGCGTGCGCCGGAGCAACTGAACGCGGTGCTGGCCGGTGCGCGGCCGGATCTTGTTGTTTCTCTGGGCGTCATAGATGGCCGCAACATTTGGAAGGCCGACCTGAACGAAATTCTCGATCGAATTGCCCCGATCGTTGCCGCCGGCATCAAGTCTGGCCGGACGCTGATCCTGGCACCTTCCTGTTCGTTGTTGCATACGCCGATCGACCTGGACCGCGAGACCGAACTCGATCCCGAGGTGAAGAGCTGGTTGGCCTTCGCCGTTCAGAAAATCACCGAACTGAAGACCCTGGCACGAGCGCTGAACGACGGGCGCGACGCCGCACGGGACGCCCTGGCGGCCGCTTCAGCCGCCATTGCTTCCCGGCGGACCTCACCGAAGATCAACAACCCGGCGATCAAGGCCCGTGCGGCCAACCACGATCCAGCCATCGCCATGCGGCAGTCGCCTATGGAAAAACGGCGCGGTGACCAGCGGGCGAAACTGAACCTGCCTGCCTACCCGACCACCACCATCGGCTCGTTCCCACAAACCCAGGAGATCAGGAAAGCCCGTGCCGATTACAGCCGCGGCAGCATCGACAGCCAGGCCTATGAAGGCTTCCTGAGGACTGAAACCGCCGCCGCCGTGCGCTGGCAGCAGGAGGTCGGGCTCGATGTGCTGGTGCACGGCGAATTCGAGCGCAACGACATGGTGCAATACTTCGGCGAGCAGCTGGACGGTTTCGCCTTCACGAAGCACGCATGGGTGCAGTCCTACGGCTCGCGCTACGTACGCCCACCGATCATCTACGGCGACGTATCGCGGCCGCAACCGATGACCGTCGCGTGGTGGCGCTACGCTCAGTCGCTGACCAACCGGCCGATGAAAGGAATGCTGACCGGGCCGGTTACCATCCTCAATTGGTCGTTCGTCCGCGATGATCAGCCGCGCAACGAAACCTGCCGCCAGATCGCCTTTGCAATTCGCGACGAGGTCATCGACCTGGAAGCCGCGGGCGCGCCGATCATCCAGATCGACGAGGCGGCGCTGCGCGAGGGGCTGCCGCTGCGTCGTGGCGACTGGCGGGCGTATCTCGACTGGGCAGTGGAATGCTTCCGCATCGCCGCGTCCGCGGTGCGCGACGATACCCAGATCCACACCCACATGTGCTACTCGGAGTTCAACGACATCATGCCGGCCATTTCGGCCATGGACGCTGATGTCATCTCCATCGAGATGGCGCGGTCAAAGATGGAATTGCTCAAGGCGTTTGTGGACTACGACTATCCCGCTGACATCGGGCCGGGTGTTTACGACATCCACTCGCCGCGCGTTCCGCCTGTGCAGGAGATGGCCGACCTGCTCGCGGCGGCGTCGGATCGGCTCCGAAAAGACCAGCTTTGGGTAAACCCCGACTGCGGCCTCAAGACCCGCAAGTGGCCCGAGGTAAAGGACGCCGTAGCCAACATGGTAGATGCCGCCCGACGGGCCCGGGGCTAGCCAAAGAAGACACTACTCCCCCTCCCCTTGAGGGCTTGGGCCGCGAAGCGGACCAAGGTTGGGGGGAGGGGTCGAGACCCGCGGCGAGTCAGAGCAATTTGCTCATGTGCACCACAACGCCGCCTTTGAAAGCTTCCTCCCGGTCCGTCCGATAGCCCAGCTTGCGATAAAGCTGCACATTCTCGGCAAAAAGCTTGTTCGTGTAGAGCCTTGTTTCGTTAAATCCGAGAGAGGCCGCCAGCTTTTCAGCATGATCCATAAGTATACGACCGTATCCACGACCCTGATAGCTCGGCGAGACCGCAACGTTCTCAACCAGAAGATGGTCAGCTTCAGGTATCGTCTCGATCAGCGCAGCCAATTCTCCATCGACATCGAGCAGATCAACCAGGTGGTTGATAACGGCGGCATGATAATCGGCCGTCATTGGCTTGGGTTCACGTCCAATAACCGGGACCCATTTCGCATACGCCGCGCGCGTCAAATCGCGGACCGCCGAGGCATCCGCGATCGTCGCCCGCCGCAAGCCCATGCCCCGCCCGCTCACCTCAAATCTCCCGCCGCGCAGCGTAGGGCGCTTCCACGTCGGTGCAACCGCGCGGGCAAAAAAAGCCCGCACCATCCATCAGCCTCGCGCAGCGGCGCAGGAACCGCATGAGTACCCAAAGGCCCGGGACACGAAACGTGACGCACGGCACCGCCGCGCGTCACGCTGTCGCAGGCCAGCTCAGGCCGCCTGCACCGCGTGGCGGAACATGTACCGCTTCGCTTCCTCGTCGAACTCGGTCTTGAAGCTGTGCCGGTCCTTGATCGCCAGCGCCCGCGCCGCAGCCGGCCTTGCGTCGATCGCGTCGAGCAGCCGCTTCAGGTTGGGCAGCCCGCCCAACGCGTCCTCGCCGAGCACAAACGGCACCAGCCGCGCCCAGCCCCACAGCGCCATGTCGACGATCGTATACGTATCGCCGAGCATGAACTTGTGCTGCGCCAGGCGCGCATCAACGATGCCGTAATGCCGCTTCGCCTCGAACACATAGCGATTGACGGCGTATCCTTCGGTTCCGGCGCGAAGCGGGTGAAATGCACGGCCTGCCCGGAATACGGCCCGATCCCCGAGGCCACGAACATCAGCCACGACAGCAATTCCCCACGCGCCTTCGGCGTGTTCGCGGGCATGAATTTGCCGGTCTTCTCGCCCAGGTAGAGCAGGATGGCGTTGCTGTCGAACACCGTTGCATCGCCGTCGACGATGCACGGCAGCTTGTTGTTCGGATTGAGCGCGGAGAATTCCGGGCTGAACTGTTCGCCCTTGCGGGTATCGACGGGTATGGATTCGTAGGGCAGTTCAGCCTCTTCCAGGAACAGCGCAACCTTCATCGGATTGGGCGCGAGGCTGTAGTAGAATTTTATCACTGTCGTCTCCCGTTGCTGGACGGCCGCATACAACGCCACGACGGAGGGCCCCGCAAGTGACACGCCGGCGACGGCCGCGCGGGGACGGCGGGCGTAGCTGCGTCAGGTGGCCCTTTGCGGTAGCGACGGCATGCCTGCTGCGCTGCAACAGCGCCGGTTGCTCCTGCCCCACGAGACCCCTAGAACACCCCCGAATTGCACCCAGGGGCGACCCATGGCCAGCTATCAGTATGTCTATGTGATGAAGGACCTCACCAAGGCCTATCCCGGCGGCCGGGAGGTCTTCAAAGGCATCACACTCTCGTTCCTGCCCGGCGTGAAGATCGGCGTGCTCGGCGTCAACGGCGCCGGCAAATCGACCCTGCTCAAGATCATGGCCGGGATCGAGACCGAATACGGCGGCGAGGCCTGGGCGGCCGAGGGCGTCCGCGTCGGCTACCTGTCGCAGGAACCCGCGCTCGATGCCGGCGACACGGTGGGCGAGAACGTGCGTGCCGCCTTCGCCTCGCTGCAGGCCGCGCTGGACCGGTTCCACGAGATCTCCAACAAGTTCGCCGAGCCGATGAGCGACGAGCAGATGAACGACCTGCTCGCCGAACAGGCCGACCTGCAGGAAAAGATCGACGCTGAGGACGGCTGGGAGATGGACCGGCGCATCGACATCGCGCTGGATGCCCTGCGCTGCCCGCCGGCCGATGCCCTGATCGCCACGCTGTCCGGCGGCGAGCGCCGCCGCGTCGCGCTGTGCCGGCTGCTGCTGGAAAAGCCCGACCTGCTGCTGCTCGACGAGCCAACCAACCACCTGGACGCCGAAAGCGTCGCCTGGCTGGAGCACACGCTGGAGCAATATACCGGCACCGTGATGATCGTCACCCACGACCGCTACTTCCTGGACAACGTCACCGGCTGGATCCTGGAGATCGAACGCGGCCGCGGCTATCCGTTCGAGGGCAACTATTCAAGCTGGCTCGAGCAGAAGCGCAAGCGCCTGAAGCAGGAGGAGAAAGAGGAAAGCGCGCGGCAGCGTGCGTTGGCCGCCGAGCAGGAATGGATCGCCGCCTCGCCCCGCGCGCGCCAGGCGAAAAATCAGGCGCGCATCCAGCGCTACGAGGACCTGCTGGCGAAGTCGCAGGAGCAGGTCGCCGGCGTGGCGGAAATCGTCATCCCGCCCGGGCCGCGCCTGGGCCAGAACGTCATCGAGGCCGAGGACCTTAGCAAAGGCTACGGCGACCATGAACTGATCGAGAAGCTGGACTTCAAGCTGCCGCCCGGCGGCATCGTCGGCGTGATCGGTCCGAACGGCGCCGGCAAGACCACACTGTTCCGCATGATCATCGGTCAGGAACAGCCCGACTCCGGTGCGCTGCGCGTCGGCGAAACGGTGAAGCTGGGCTACGTCGATCAGTCGCGCGACAGCCTGAACGCCGACAAGACGGTGTGGCAGGAGATCAGCGGCGGCGAGGAAGTCATCTACATCGGCAAGCGTGCGATCCCATCGCGCGCCTACGTCGCCGCGTTCAACTTCAAAGGCTCCGACCAGCAGAAGAAGGTCGGCATCCTGTCGGGCGGCGAGCGCAACCGGGTACACCTGGCGAAGATGCTGAAGGTCGAGCACAACGTCATTCTGCTAGACGAACCGACCAACGATCTTGATGTGGACACGCTGCGTGCGCTGGAAGACGCGCTGATGGAATTCGCCGGTTGTGCGGTGATCATCAGCCACGATCGCTGGTTCCTCGACCGGCTGGCAACCCACATCCTGGCGTTCGAGGGCGACAGCCACGTGGAGTGGTTCCAAGGCAACTTCCAGGCATATGAGGAAGACAAACGCCGCCGGCTGGGCGCCGACGCGACCGAGCCGCACCGGATCAAGTACCGGCCGCTGGCGCGTTAGGACATCGTCGCGCCGCTGGTGCCCCGTTTGGATCGCCGTTGGCCGCCAATGCAATCGGCTTGGCAAATCTTCAGGTGATCGGGTAGGCGTTCCTGATGGAGTTTGGGTATGAGCAACTTGTCTTGGAAGGAGCGGTTCGCACGTCGGGTAGGCGGAAAGGCACGCGACCTCGTCCAATCCGGTTCACCCGTCATCCTGAGCCTCCGGACAAATCCTGACGCGGGTGAGGTAAACAGTATCGCGGCAATCGAGTCGCTGATGCGACGTCACGTGCCCTTGCTGAAGGCCAAGCATGCGATCGAAGCTGTCCTGACCGAAAGCAGCCATGATCTGCGTGTGGCGAAGGTAGAGGACCCCGAGAAGCTGTGCTCCGAATTGCAGTCCGCGGGATTCCTGGTGCGGATGGCGTCTGTGCCCGGCCGTGCCATCGATGTAGCCGTGCCATCGATGTAACGGTACTGCGGGAGAACCTTGGGACAAGCCAGGAGCAGTTCGCCGCAAGGTACCGGATCAGCCCCGATGTGCGGCAGAACCGGGGACAGCGACGAAACCGCAGTCCCTGAACAGCAGTGCGAGAACGGCAACCAATCGAGACCCCGACCTTCAACCCACCGCCCGCGCCAGCACCTCACCCGCCCGCCGGCATTGCGCTTCCGTCACATTCAGATGCGTCGTCGCGCGCACCGTTCGCGCGGCAAAAGCCGACACCAGCACGTCCTCGCGCTGCGCCCGCCGCACCACCTCCACCGCATCCGGCAACGACGGGGGCAGGTGGAAGATCACTATGTTGCTCTGCACCGTCGCCAGATCCATCACCGCCTTGGTGCCCGCCACGCGCTCGGCAATCAGCCGCGCATTGGCGTGGTCCTCGGCCAGCCGCTCCAGGTTGTGGTCCAGCGCGAACAGCCCCGCGGCGGCCAGGATGCCGGACTGGCGCATCGCGCCGCCGAACATGCGCCGCGCCCGCACCGCGCGCGTCATCGCCTCTTTCGACCCCGCGATCAGGCTGCCGACCGGGCAGCCAAGCCCCTTGGACAGCGCCACCGCGACCACGTCGAACGGCCGCGCCAACTCGATCAATGCGCGGCCGGAAGCAATGGCGGCATTGAACAGCCGCGCGCCATCCAGGTAGGTTCCAAGACCAAGCTCGCGCGCCGTCGCGCAGATCGCCTCGGCTGCATCCTGCGGCCACACCACGCCGCCGCCGCGGTTGTGGGTGTTCTCCAGCACAACCAGCGTGGTGGGCGGGAAAATGATATGGCCCCGCGGCTTGCACGCGGCGCGCACCTCCGCCTCGGTGAACAGCCCGCCCTGCCCGATCACGGTGAACTGCACACCGGAGTTGGCCGCCGCGGCGCCGGATTCGTGCCAGACGATGTGAGACTCGTGCCCCACCAGCGCGTCGTCGCCAGGCCGCGTCAGCAGCTTCAGTCCGATCTGATTCGCCATCGTGCCGCTCGGCAGGAAGATCGCCGCCTCCTTGCCGAGCACTGCGGCGATCCGCTCCTGCAGTGCGTTGACCGTGGGGTCCTCGCCGTACTGGTCGTCACCCACCGGCGCCCGCGCCATCGCGGCGCGCATGTCCTCCGATGGCAGCGTAACGGTGTCCGAGCGCAGGTCGATGCGGTCCATATCAGTGCTCCTGTCCAGGCGGGCGATCCTAGCGCGGCGGCGCCGCGATGTGGAACGCCACGCCGATCGGCTATAAGCGCCGATCTGCCCTAAGCGCGGGGGTGGCTCACTGTCGGCCACGGACCAGCCAGCATCCCACCGACGAGACCACCAGCCCCACCACTGCCAGCGGTGCCAGACGCTCGCCCAGCAGCAGCCAGGCCAGCAGCGCCGCGGTTCCCGGCACCAGGTAGAACCCCGCCGTTGCCCGCGCCGCCGAGCCACGCAGCAGCATCAACAGATACAGCACCATGCCGCCGAGCGAGACCCCGACCGCGTTCCACACGGTCGAGACGATAGCCGCTTGTGTCCAGTCGCCATGCGGCGTCTCGAACAGCACCGTGGCCAACGCTCCGGCGGCTGCGGCGGCGAGGAATTGCACCGTCGCCCCTTCCAGCATCGGCACGCCGCGGCAGAACCGAGCGAAATACAGCGTGCCGCCGACCAGCCCGATCACGCCCGTCATGGACAGGAGTGCCAGGTCGAACTGGACCGGACTGCGCGCCGCGGCGAGGCCGACGACCAGCACCACCCCCGCCGTGCCCAGCGCCAGGCCGACGAACTGCCGGGGACGCAGCCGCTCGCCCAGCAACGGCCAGGCCAGCGCCGCGGTCAGCAGCGGATTAAGCGTCTGGATCAACGCGATGGGCGCGGCGTTCATCCGCGTCATCGCCACGTGCGCGGTGTCCAGCAGCACGGTGTTCACCAGTACGCCGGTCACCGCGCAGTGCAGCCAGCGCCCCCGCAGCACGCCCCAGGGCCGCCGCAGGACCAGCATTGCGAACACCAGCACGGCGGCACAGAGGCACAGGCGGACCTCGACGAACAGCAGCGGCGTCACGTGGCGCAGACCGACCCGGGCGCCGATGAAGGACGAACTCCACAGCAGCACGAAGGCGTAGGGGGCTAGTCTGACCAGCATCGCCCCGCCAGACTGCCAGACCGGACGGCATTCGGGATGGTCCAATCACCGGTCGAGAAAAACTCTCCCCCTCCCCTTGAGGGAGGGGGTTGGGGGGAGGGGTTGGTGCCGGGGCCGCGCCGAAACGGCGTACCGCGACGACCCCTCCCCCAACCCCCTCCCTCAAGGGGAGGGGGAGAGTCTTCCCCGATCCAGGCTTCTCCTGATGCCTATGGGCCCGCCCCCCTGCTCAGTCGGCCTGGCTGTAGCGCCAGACGCTGGCGGGTGGGAAATTGAGCGGCGTCCAGGCCTCGCGTCGTGCCGTCAAGCGGTGCTTGCGCGTTGAAATGGGCGAGGTGGCGCAGTAGCTGAAATGCAGAAAGCCGCGGCCCGGTGCCACCGCCTGCATCGCCATGACGATGCGGCGCTGCTCGGTCAACGATAGCAGCACCAGCGGAATGCCGCAGATCACGGTGCCAATGCGGCCATGCCAGTCCGTCGGCACAAGTTCCTGAAGCCGGCGCGCGTCGCCCTCGACCACCCGGGCGCCCGGCAGCGCGCGGCGCAGGTGCGCGGCCATGTCGGGCGCGATCTCGACGACGAACAGCCGATCGGGCGGCACGCCGCTTGCCAGCAGCGCGCGGGAGATCACCCCGGTGCCCGCGCCCAGTTCCAGCACCGCCTCATCCGGCGCGCGGCGGGTCTGGCGCACGATACGCGAGCACAACGCCGCGGAGGACGGCACCACGGAGCCCATCTGCAACGGGTTCGCCAACCATCGGCGAAAGAACATTCCCGGTCTGGCAACAGACGATAGCGGATGGCCATTGATGGTATTTCTATCAGCGACAGACGAGTGTACTGCGATCGTCATATTTCTGTAGCTTTTGCTTCATATTCATTACAGACGGTCTTGACGACTACACGAAATGTCCGAGTCGCGAAAGCCCCAGCCGCGAAATGTCCGAGTCACGAAAGCCCGGCGGACATCAAAAAAGGCGCGCCATACGCCGAGCCACGTCGCTCCCCCTCCGCCGCATGATGTCGCCGGCGCGACGGCTTGGCCCGCCTACGGACCGATGCCCGCGGACCCGACGATACCGGCCGCCCGGCACGCCCCAACCTGATTGCTTTCGCAAATGGCTCCCATGCGGTATCTACTACCCCCGGGCGACCCCGGCACCAGCCGCCGCCACCCAATTCTGGAGGCCAACTGAACCCGGATGACCGCGCGCATCCTGATCATCGACGATGTTCCGGCAAACACCCGCCTGCTGGAAGCCAAGCTATCGGCCGAGTACTATCAGGTCGCCAGCGGTCGCGATGGGTTCGAGGCGCTGCGCCTGGCACGCGAATGGCAACCTGACCTGATCCTGCTGGATGTGATGATGCCCGGCATGGATGGCTTCGAATGCTGCCGTCACCTGAAAGAGAGCGCGGCAACGCTGCACATTCCGGTGGTGATGGTCACCGCGCTCGGTGAGCCGTCGGAACGGCTGCGCGGGCTGGAGGCGGGGGCCGATGATTTCCTGACCAAACCAGTCGAATACGACACCCTGATGGCCCGGGTGCGCAGCCTGGTGCGGCTGAAGCGGCTGCTCGACGAATGGCGCGCCCGCGGTGAAACGGTGCGCGCCCTCGGCCTGTCGGCCGATCAGGTGCACGTCCCCTCGGTCGCCGGGGCCAACGCCCTGGTGATCGACGACTGGGACCCAAGCGCGCAGGCCATCACGGACGCGCTGGCCCGTGACGGGATCGTGACAAGCCGCGCGCAGGGCGAAAACGAGGCAACGGCGCTGTCGGCGCGCCGGCCGTTCGACCTGATCGTGCTCAGCCTGGCAATGAGCGGGGAAGATCCGCTCAAACTGACCTCCAGCCTGCGCGCCGCGGACGCAACACGCGAAGTCCCGATGCTGCTGATCGCCGAGCCGGAGGAACGCGAGCGGCTGCTGCGCGGCTTCGATCTGGGTGCCAACGACTGGCTGGTGCTGCCGCTCGACGCGAACGAGTTGCGCGCCAGGGCTCGCAACCAGATCCGCCGCAAATTCTACCATGACCGGCTGCGCGACGACCTTGGCCAGGCGCTCGAGATGGCGCTGACCGACCCGCTGACCGGGCTGTACAATCAACGCTATCTGATCCGGCACCTGCGTGGCCTGCTGAATGCAAGCCCTGATCGCGGCGTGGCGGTGCTGATGCTGGATGTCGATCACTTCAAGCAGGTGAACGACCTGCACGGCCATGCCGCCGGCGACCGCGCACTGCGCGCCATCGCCGAGACGCTGCGCACCAACACGCGGGTCTTCGACTCGGTCGCCCGCTATGGCGGCGAGGAGTTCGTTATCGTGATGCCGGGATCCAGCCCGGACGAGGCGATCGCCGCGGCGGAGCGCCTGCGAGCATCGGTCGAGGCGATGACATTCGCCCCGGAAGCGGGCCGCATCTATCGCCTGAGCGTCAGCATCGGCGTCGCCTGCGGTGAAACCGGCTTCGAAACGCCCGAGGCGCTGCTGCACGGCGCGGATATCGCCCTGTACCGCAGCGAAACACGCGGGCCGCAATCGCGTCGAACTCGCTCCCGCGGCGCCCATCTCCTGACCTTGCTGCGTTGCTAACCCCACAACTCTCCGCAGCCCCGCGAAGAACTGCCGCTGACACGACAGTAACATATTGATTAAGCATATTCTTCCGGCCTGTTGGCCCAAATTGTGCCGGGCGCGGCAAAGCTAATTCAGCCGCCGATGAACGCCGATGAACGCCGATAAGACCAATGCATCACAGGCCCAGCACGATGCGCTTGATCTCCAGGCGCGGGTTGTCGGAGTTGAGCAGCAGGCAGACCTGCAAGCCCGTGGCCCGAAGGTAGTTGATGCATTGGGCGCGATGGATGT
This sequence comes from uncultured Alphaproteobacteria bacterium, assembly GCA_963826975.1. Lineage (GTDB taxonomy): Bacteria > Pseudomonadota > Alphaproteobacteria > Acetobacterales > Acetobacteraceae > Palsa-883. Next base: position 235,110 of record CAWGZJ010000009.1, read on the forward strand.
TAGCTACCGCCTTGATCGCCTTCAGCTCGACGATCACCGATTCTTGGACCAGCAGGTCCACCGCATAATCACCGACGATGATCCCGTCGTACATCACGGTGACGCCGCGCTGCTGCGCAACCGCAAGGCCAACCTTGCGAAGCTCATGCGCAAGTGCATTTTCGTACACCTTCTCAAGAAATCCAGCTCCAAGAGCATTGGAGACAGTCATGGCACTGCCGATGATCGGCCCCGTCAGATGGTCCATCACGGTGTCATCGGCGTTCATCGGCGTTCATCCGCGGCTAAATATTCCTTGCTTCCTTCGCAGCAACACCTTGCCGAAAAGTTGACGGGTTCATCGGTTCGGCCGCCTGAATCGGCGGCAAGTCGACGGCGAAGCTATACGTCGGGCCTGTTTTGGTTGCGGCCAATAGGCCGCGCTGCGTCCTCGCCGCGCCTCTGGCCGAGGCGCGCGTTTGGCGCCATCGTGATGCGTCGGAATGGCTCGACGGGGAAACCAGATGGACGCAACGACGGAGGTGGATTTCGTCATTGTCGGCGCGGGCTCGGCGGGTTGCGTGCTGGCCAACCGGTTGAGCGCCGATCGGAACAATCGGGTGCTGCTGCTGGAAGCCGGCGGGCGGGACAGGGACCCGTGGATCCACATTCCGGCCGGTTTCTATCGCAACATCTACAATCCCAAGATCGCCTGGTATTTCGAGACCGAGCCGGTGCCGGAGATGAACAACCGGCGCATCCCATGGCCGCGCGGCAAGGTGCTGGGCGGGTCGTCGTCGATCAACGGACTGATCTATATCCGCGGCCAGCGGCAGGATTTCGATCTGTGGCGCCAGCTCGGCAACGCCGGCTGGTCGTATGACGATGTGCTGCCGTATTTCCGCAAGGCCGAAGACCAGGAGCATGGGCAGGATGCGTTCCATGGCGCCGGCGGACCGCTCGGCGTGTCCGATCTGCGCACGAAACATCCATTGCATGACGCGCTGATCGAGGCGGCGCAACAGGCGGGGTATCCGTACAACGCGGACTTCAATGGCGCCGAGCAGGAAGGGGTCGGGCCGTTGCAATTGACCGTGCGTGGGCGGCGGCGCTGCTCGGCGGCGGCCGGATATCTGAAGCCGGTGATGGCTCGGTCAAATCTGCGGGTCGAGATCAGGGCGCTGACCCATCGCGTGCTGTTGCAGGGCAAGCGCGCGGTTGGCATCGAATACAGCCAGAACGGCGCACTGCACCGCGTGCGCGCAAAAAAAGAGGTGCTGCTGTGCGGCGGGACGATCAACTCACCGCAAATCCTGCAGCTTTCGGGCATCGGGCCGGGCGCATTGCTGCAGGAGTTGGGGATCGCGGTGCTGCATGACCTGCCTGGCGTGGGCGAGAATTTGCAGGATCATGTCGGTGGGCGGATGATCTATCGTTGCCAGGGCATCACGACGATGAACGAGGTCTACCACAACTGGCTGCGCCGCATCTGGGCCGGGATGCAGTATGCGTTCGCCGGCGATGGTCCGCTGATGACCGGCGCCGGGCCGATCGGGCTGTTCGTCAAGACGCGGCCGGAGCTGGATTTACCCGATGTGCAGTATCAGTTCATGGCCGGCAGTTCTCCCAAGATCGGTGACCCGATGCACAAGTTCCCGGCCTGCACGTTTGGCGCGATTCCCTGCCGGCCGGAGAGCCGCGGCTGGCTGCGCATTACCTCGCCCGACCCCGAGAAGCCGCCGGCGATGCAGCCGAACTACATGTCCACCCAGAATGATCGCGATACGATGGTCGCCGCGCTGAAGGTGACGCGGAAGATCTTCGCCACGCCGGCGATGCGGCAATACGTGACCGAGGAGGTCTTTCCCGGACCGCAGGCGAAGACCGACGAGGATTTGCTGAACCATGTGCGCGCCACCTCGGGCACCACGTTCCACCAGACCAGCACCTGCATGATGGGACCTGGACCGATGGCGGTGGTGGACAATTCGCTTCGGGTGAAGGGGCTCGATGCGTTGCGCGTGATCGATGCCTCGATCATGCCGACGGTGGTGTCGGGCAACACCAACGCCGCCGCCATCATGATCGCGGAGAAGGGTGCCGACATGATTTTGCAAGCGGCATGATCCGGGAGACATGACAAGATGACCTATCCGACGCATCTGCTGCCCACGACCGTGGTCGGCAGCTACCCGCAGCCCGACTGGCTGGTCGACCGCGCCGGCCTGCACGCGCACGGCGTGCCGCGCACCCACGCGCACGACATCTGGCGCATCCCGGAACCGTTGCTGGAGCAGGCGCAGGACGATGCCACGGTGCTGGCGATGCGTGACATGGAACGTGCCGGGATCGACATCATCTCCGATGGCGAGATCCGCCGCGAGAGCTACTCCAACCGTTTCGCCCTGGCGCTGGAGGGCATCGACGCCGAGCAGCCGGGCGAGGTCAATGCCCAGTTCAATCGGGCCACGCCGGTGCCGCGCGTGGTCGGCAAGATCCGCCGCCGCGGCCCGGTAGAGTTGCGCGACGTGCAGTTCCTGCTGCGAAACACCGGGCACGCCGGCAAGATCACGCTGCCCGGCCCGTTCACCCTGTCGCGCCAGGCGAAGAACGAGTTCTACGCCGACGAGGAAGAGCTGGTGATGGACTACGCCATCGCGGTGAACGAGGAGTTGCGCGATCTGAAAGCCTCGGGTGTCGACGTGGTGCAGCTTGACGAGCCCTGGGTGCGCACCGATCCGGAGAAGGCGCTGCGCTACGGGCTGCCGGCGATCAACCGCGCGCTACAAGGCATCGACGGGCCGACCGTCGTGCATATCTGTTTCGGCTATGCCGCGGTGGTGAAGCAGCAAAAGCCGACCGGCTACAGCTTCCTGCCGCAGTTGGCCGACACGATCGCGCGGCAGATCTCGATCGAGGCGGCACAGCCGAAACTTGATCTTGGCGTGCTGCGGGACCTGTCGGGCAAGCAGGTGATGCTGGGGGTGCTCGATCTTGGCGATCCCACGGTGGAGACGCCCGAGGTGGTCGCCGCGCGCATCCGCGCCGGTCTGCAATTCCTGCCCGCGGAGCGGCTGATCCCGGCGCCCGATTGCGGAATGAAATACCTACCGCGCGCGACGGCATTCGGCAAGCTGAAGGCGCTGGCGGACGGCGCGGCAATCGTGCGGCGGGAACTGGCCGGATAGGACTTGCATGGTACACCTCTCCCTCCGGGAGAGGTCGAGGCGCGAAGCGACGAGGGTGAGGGTCGCGCCGCGAGCACGACCCTCACCCTCGTCGCTTCGCGCGCGGACCTCTCACAAAGGGAGATGCGGGGTTAACGCAATGATTCCGGGCTCACAAGCGCCTCTCCGCCGCAGGGCCGGCGGCCGGCGGGGTCCCACTGCCGATCGCCGGCCGGGCCGGCAGGTACCGTTCTACCAAATAAAGCGGCCGCTGTTTCGTTTCGTTGAACACCCTACCCAGATATTCGCCGATCACGCCAAGGAACATAAGCTGCGCGCCGCCCAGCAGCAGCACGACGACCAGCAGGCTGGGATAGCCGGCCGGCGACCCGCCCGAGACCAGCGTGCGCACCACCACCACCACCCCGAACAATGCCGCCAGCAGCGCCACCGCCGCGCCGACATAGGTGGCAATCTTCAACGGCAGCACGCTGAAGCTGGTGAACCCCTCGATCGCCAGGTTCCACAGCTTCCAGTAATTCCATTTCGTTTCGCCGTACGCGCGCGGTGCGCGATCGTACAGCACCGCCTTGGATGGGAAGCCCACCCAGGCGAACAACCCCTTCATGAAACGATGCTGCTCGCGCAGCTTCAGCAGCGCATCAACCGCGCGCCGGCTCATGAGCCGGAAGTCGCCGGTGTCGGGCGGCAGCTCGACCTGACCCCAGTTGCGCATCAGCCGATAGAACAGTCCTGCCGTGCGGGTTTTCAGCCAGGTCTCGCCCTCGCGCACCCGGCGGCGCGCATAGACCATGTCGAACCCCTCGCGCCAGGTGGCGACAAGCTGCGGGATCACCTCGGGCGGGTCCTGCAGGTCGGCGTCGATCACGATCACCGCTGCGCCGCGCGCGTGGTCCAGGCCGGCGGTGGTGGCGATCTCCTTGCCGAAATTGCGTGACAGGTTGACCACCGCGACGTGGGGGTCGCGATCGCGCAGCGCCTCGACCACGTGCAAGGTCGTGTCGCGGCTGCCGTCATTGACGTAAACAACCTCCCAGGCCTCGCCCAGGCCATCCATCACCGCGGCCAAGCGGGCGTGCAGCAGCAAAATGCCGGCCGCTTCATTGAACATCGGCACGACGACAGAGAAGACGGGACCCGTCGGTGCGTCGGTGATCGGCGATGCTTGGGCGGTCACGTCGTAGTCACCTTCGGGGGCAGTCACCATGGCCGGAGTCACCTTGGGGCGGCGATTCGCGGGACAGTATCGGGCTTCGCGCGGTTGCGGGGTAGCTCGGTTGTGGCGGCTGCCCGGGCGGGCTGCTAAGTGAATGACATGGCCATTTCACGCTTGCGCATCGGCGTAGTCGGGGTCGGGCATTTCGGCCGCTACCACGCGCTGAAGGTGGCGGCGTCAGAGCGCGCGACGCTGGTCGGCGTGCATGATCCGAACGAGGAACGGGCCAAGACGATCGGCTGGGAAGTCGGCGCGCCGGACCTGGGGTTTGACGCACTGCTGGATGCCGCCGACGCACTCATCATCGCAGCACCTGCCGAGGCCCACCATGCGCTCGCCGCCGCCGCCCTGCGCGCCGGCAAGCATGTGCTGGTGGAAAAGCCAATCGCCGCGACCCTCGCCGAAGCCGACGATCTCGCGGCACTCGCCACCGCGGGCCAACGCGTGCTGCAGGTCGGCCATCTGGAGCGCTTCTCCGCCGCCCATGCCGCGCTGGCCGGCCGGCTGGGTGCGCCGCTGTATATCGAGGCCGCGCGCGTCGCCCCATTCAAGCCGCGCGGCACCGATGTGTCGGTGATCCTCGATCTGATGATCCACGATCTCGACCTGATCCTGGCCCTGGTGGCAAGCCCGATCGAGAGCGTGGACGCGGTCGGCGCGGCCGTCGCCAGCCCCCATGAAGACATCGCCAACGCGCGCATCCGCTTCGTCAACGGCGCGGTGGCGACCATCACCGCCAGCCGTGTCTCGCCGCGAACCGAGCGGCGGATGCGCATCTTCGCGCGTGACGGCACCATGGCGATCGACTTTGCCAACCGGCACCTGACGGTGGTAGCGCGGAACCGCGGCCAGCCAGTGCCGGGCGTCGCCGGGTTCGGCATCGAGGAAACCTCGTGGGAGGACCACGATTCCCTGGCCGCCGAACACGCCGCGTTCATCGCGTCGGTGCTGGATGGAGCGCCTGTCTTGGTGGACGCCGCCGCCGGGCGCCGCGCACTGGATGCCGCACTGCAAGTGATGGCGAGCATGGCGAACAGCCGCGCACGCATGGCCGCCTCCGGCTTGCTGGATTTCACCCCGGGACACTGATCCGCACCCACTCACCGGGACCGAGAGAAGGCCAGGGGCTCTGCCCCTGGCGGGGGTCGAGGGGGAGGCGCCCCCTCGCGGGTTTCAGGGCAGCGCCCTGACCTTCCTTCAGTTCCGGTGAGTGGGTGCGGATCAGTGTCCCGGGGTGAGATCCAGCAGCGCCAACACCTCGGATGCCGCAGCGGCTGAGGGCGTGCCTACCGGCGGTGCAAGTTGTGCCAGCACTTCATGGCATGCCGTGCGCTGGGCCGCGGCGGCCGCAGGATCGGTCAGCAACGGCATCAGGGTTGCCGCCAATCGTTCGGGCGTGCAGGCATCCTGTATCAACTCGGGCACGATCTCGCGTTCGGCGATCAGGTTCAGGATCGAAGCGTAGCGCACCGTGACCAATCGCCGCGCGATCGCCGCCGACGCTGGGTTGACGCGGTAGCTGACCAGCATCGGCACGCCCGCCATCGCCAGCTCCAGGGTCGAGGTGCCGGACTTGGTCAGCGCCGCGGCCGAGGCGGCGAAGGCATCGTGCTTGTCCGCAAGGTCGTTCAGCAGGATCGGCGGCGTTGGCCAATTCGCGGCACCGGCCGCGACCGCCTCGGCGACCGGTCCGGCCAGCGGCACCACCGGCACAAGGTCCGGCACGCGGGCCGCGACCAGGCGCAGCGCGGCGCCGAACACCGGCAGCAGCCGCGTGACCTCGGTGCGCCGGCTGCCGGGCATTACGGTCAGAACCGGTGTATCGGCGGTTAGACCGTGGCGGGTGCGGAAGCGTGCCGCATCGCCGGTGTTGGCGCCGCTTTCCAACACTGGGTGGCCGACGAAGGTCGCCGGCAGGTTGTGGCGCGCGAAGAATTCAGGCTCGAACGGCAGCAGGCACAGCAGGCGGTCCCACAGGCCGCCGTAGTGGCGCACCCGGCCCGGGCGCCAGGCCCAGACCTGTGGCGCGACGTAATGCACGCGGGGCAGGTTGAGTGGTGCGATCGCGCGCAGCACGCGGAACGTGAAGCCGGGGCTGTCGATGGTGACCACGACGTCCGGCCGACGCGCGGTGATATCGGCAACCGTCTCACGCAGGCGGCGGCGGAGAGCGATGAGCTTGGGCAACACCTCCAGCAGCCCCATCAGCGCCAGGTCGCGCATCGGGAACAGGGTGGTCAGGCCGTGTTGGGTCATCTGTTCGCCGCCGATCCCGGCGAAGCGCAGCTCGGGGCGACGCGCCAGTAGCGCGGCCATCAGACGGGCGCCGAGCACGTCGCCGCTCGCTTCGCCGGCGATGAGATAGATCAAGGGTTGATCCAAGTCTGCAATCGTGCCTCACCCCGACCCTTGGCCCGCTCCGCGGCCCAAGCCCGCAAAGGGGAAGCAGGCAAGTCAGAACTGCTGCAGCAGACGGCCGATGTAGTCCAGCTCGTACTGCGGCCGGGTGCGGTCGGCGCCGCGCCGGCGCAACTCCTGCTCGATCGCCTGGGTGCGCTGCTGCTCGCGCTGCTCGGGCACCGCGGTTGTCTCGCTTTCATCGGCGCCGGAGCTGCCCTGGCCGTAACGCCGGCCGAACGGATCGCGCCGCGAATCGGGGCGGTAAGGCGAGCCCGGCAAGGTCCCGCGTCCGTTGTCATCACCTTGCCCGTCCTGCAAGCTGAGGCCGAGCGAGCCGTCGTCGCCCTCGCCGTCACCGTCCTGCGGGCTGCCATCCTGCCCGCCCTGACCGTGGCCGAACTGCTGCGCCATGGTCTGGCCCATTTCGCGGCCACCTTTCTGTAGCGCCTCGATGGCCTTCTGCTCGTTTTCACCGGCAGCCTTGTCCTGCCCCTCGGCCAGCGCCTGCCCTGCCCCGCGCATCGCATTGTCCGCGTCGCTCAGGCTCGGCGGCACCTTCCCGGTCAGGTCGCCAAACCGCTGCATCAACTCACCAAGCGCGCGGCGCAGCGCCTGCTGCACAAGGCGATCCGCCTGTTGCCCGGCCGCCGGATCTGCCGGCTGGGTGGGCGGCTGGCCAACCTCCCCCAGGCGCGGCACGTCATTCGAGCGCTGCTGCTCGTGGTCCAGCAGCCCGCCCTGCCGGGCGATCATGTCCTGCAGCACGCTCATCTGCTGGCGGCCGCGCTGGCGGCGCTCGGCGTTGCGCGCGTTGTCGGAGTTCTGCCGGGTGCGGGCATTGCGCAGGTTCTCGAGCATCTGGTCCAGTTGCGCCATGCGCTGGCGGGCATCGTCCATCTTGCCCTGCTGCGCGTCCTTGCGCGCCTCCTCGGCCAGCCGTTCCATCTGGCGGCCGTCCAGCTTGGTGGCGTTGGGATCGAACGGCATCTCATCCGGGCTGCGCCGCAACTCGTCGAGCAGCGCCTGCAGATGGTGCTGGATCGCGTTCTCCAGCTCCGAGAGGCGCTTCTGCAATTCGTCGCGATTGACCTGCGACGGGTCCTTCTGCGCCCGATCCAGTGCATCATTGGCCGCCTGGCGCGCCTCCTCCAGCTCGCGCGCGGTCTGGTCGGTCAGGCCTTCCTCCATATGCAGCGCGAGCTGCCACATGCGCTGCTGTGCCTGATCGATCGCGCCAGCGGACTGGTCGAATTCCAGCAGGTAGTAGATTCCGCTGAGATTTTCGTAGGCACCGAAATCGGTCCCGAACGCCTGCGGGGTCAGCAGCAGCGCGTCGAGCATGCCCACGGCGCTGTCCCGATCCTCCGGATGCACGCTCAGCCCGCGCCGGGCGGCGATCAGCGCGCGAGCGACCGGGTTGGTAAACACGCGCTCCGCCAGCACGAACTCGGCGGGGCCGCTGTCACCGGTCTGGCCGGGCGAATCGCGGGCGATCAGGTGGCCGATCACCGGCAGCCCGGCCCAGGGATGCGCAGTCAGCTCCTGCTGGTTGATGCCGTGCGCGGATTTCGGCTCGCCGCCGGGCAGTGGGATGCTAATGATCAGGGGTGGTGCACTCGGCCGATCGCGCAGGCGCAGCTCGGCCTGCAGGCCGACCACCCCGTAATCATCGGTGACCGTCCAGGGCAGCCGCGTGTGCTGGCCGTCGCTCGCGGCGCCCGGCGGCTCGGTCCAGGCGACGGTCGGCGGCTGATCGGCGACCACGGTCAGATCCCAGCCCGCCATCTCGCCGGCACCCCGGCGCACCACAAGGCGCCCGCCGGCGGCCAGGTCCAGATCGGCCTGGAAGCTCGACGCGTCCAGCGCGCGGAACGCCGAGGCGTGACCGTTCAGCGCCAGGCTCGGTGCGCCCGCGCTGCCGGTGACGTTGATCGTCAGGTGCGACCCGGCCGGCGCCGTGACGGCACTGGCATCTTGGTGCAGGAAGATCGGTGCGAGGCGGGTATAGGCGGGCGGTGTGATCCACGCCTGCAGCTCGGTCCCCGGGACCGCCGGCGCGCGCGGCAAGCTGGGAGACAACGCCTGGGCGATCCGGTCCGGCGCGTCCGGCCCAGCGATCACCAGGGCGGCAACCAGGCCGACCAGCAGCCCGCCGCGCAGCGCGCGGGGATCGCGCCGTGCCAGGCCCGGCCGCGGCACGCCGACGCGCAGGCGGCGCAGCTGGCGGATGGCGCGTTCCACATGCGCTCGCCACAGCGGATCGGCGGCCGGATCGTGCCCAGCGGAATCGAACCCCGTGGAATCGACCCCCGTGGAATCGACGCCGGGGGGACGACCCGCCGGGCGGTCGGTCAGCACTGACAGCGGGCGGTGGCGCAATCCGGAGGCGATCTCCAGGCGGCGGTCCGCGGCGGCATTGTCGGGTGCGGCAATGCCCTTCAAGCCGCGCACCAGCAGCAGCAAAACGGCGATGGCGGTGCCGGCAAGCAACGCCATGTGCAAAGAGGCCGGCAGCAGGCGCGGCAGGTCGAGCAGGGCGGCGCAGAGGAACACGCCGATAACCCCGAGCGGCGGCCACAGCGCCGGCCAGACGACCTCGAATAGCAGCGCGAGGCGGGCGAGGGCGCGTCGCCCCGCAAGGCGCCGCAGCAGATGCTCGGCTCCATCCCGCCGATCGGACCCGCCCTGCGGATCGGACCCGCCCTGCGGATCGGACCCGCCCAGCCGATCGAGGTCGTGCCGTTCCTGGCTCATCTCAGGGATTTCGGGATGCTTTCGCCCGCCCACAAGGCTTCGACCGGCTGGCGCGCGCGGATCAATGCGATATCGCCGCCGTCGATCATCACCTCGGCCGCCAGCGGGCGGGCGTTGTAGGTGGAGCTCATGACCGAACCATAAGCACCCGCGTCGAGGATCGCCACGCGAGAATTTGCCGCGACGGCCGGCAGCATGCGGCCGCGGGCGAAGGTGTCGCCGCTCTCGCAGACCGGGCCGACGATTTCGGCGGGCGACACGGCGCCGGCGGCTTCGACGGCGGACACCGGAACGATGCCATGCCACGCGTCGTACATGGCCGGCCGGACCAGGTCGTTCATTGCGGCGTCCAGCACAATGAAGCGGGACCCGCTGGGCCGGTTCACCACGATGCCGGACTGCTTCACCGGGATGCCAGTCTGCTTCACCAGTATAACGGAGGCGAGCAGCACGCCCGCCGGGCCGACCAGCCAGCGGCCAGGCTCGACGGTCAGGTGAAGGCCCAGATTGTGCAAGGCGCCGGCGATGGCACCAGCCAGCGCGGTGGAGCTCGGGGCCGGCTCGTCGCGATAGGGGATGCCGAGGCCACCGCCGCAATCCACCGTCTCGACCGTGAGCCCGCCGGCCCGCAGAGCGCGCACCAACTCGGCGATACGGGCATAGGCGGCTCGGTAGGGGGCCAATGACAGGATCTGGCTGCCGATATGCACCGCCAAGCCGATCGGACGGATGCCGGTCAGCGTGGCGGCGTGTGCGTACAGCGCCGCGGCTTCGGCATAGGGGATGCCGAATTTGTCTTGTGCGCGGCCGGTGGAGATCTTGGCGTGGGTGCCGGCGTCTACATCCGGATTGACCCGCAGCGCCACGCGCGCGGTGCGTCCCATCTCCACCGCGACGGCGGAGAGCATTGCCAGCTCCTCCGCGCTTTCCACGTTGATCTGCGCGATGTCCTCGCTCAGCGCCAGGCGCAGCTCATGTGGCGACTTGCCGACGCCGGAGAACACCACCTGGTCGCCCGCAATGCCGGCGGCGCGTGCGCGCAGCAGTTCACCCCCACTGACCACGTCGACGCCGGCACCCTCGCGCGCGAACAGCCGCAGGATGGCGAGGTGATCATTCGCCTTCATCGCGTAGTGCACATGTGCGTCCAGCCGGGCGGCGCCGAGCGCGCTGGTCAGCGCCCGGTAGCGCGCGCGCATCGTGGCGGCCGAGTAGACCCAGGTCGGCGTGCCGAACTCGTCGGCGACGCGGTTGAGCGGCACGTCGTCTACCAACAGCCCGTCCATGGCGTGCATCGACAGGAAGGGCCGCGCGGCGATCAGCTCGGCACCAGTCGGTTCGGGCGCAGCGAGGTCGGGTGCATCGAAAGTCGGGGCGGCGTGGGTGGCCATGGGGCGTGGTTCACATCTGGGCGAAAGTGGCAACCGCGCTTCTACCATCGGCGCAGTATCGCCGCGAGGCCGTGCAGTGCGTGGCCAGGGGAATCGCATCTGGAACTTGCTTGACAGGCTCTCCAAGTCGGCACCGCCCCGTGCTGACCGATCCCCGGCAAATCCGTGTTTCGCGGCCGAATGAACCGCCAGGACGCCAAGGCGCCAAGAAGATTTGGGGATCGGGAGGGCTCGAGTGACAGGTCATCCGATCCCCAACCTTCTTGGCGTCTTGGCGGTTCACCGTCTCGCCACACCCCAACCGCGGACGGCGCGAATTCCAAATGCGATGGCCCTGGTGCCTGGGCCACGATTAGCAGTTTCTTTAATTCCGCGCCCTAAGCGTGGCCGGGGCTTGCCCCGAAAGAGAATCCACTTGCCCACCCGCACCATTTTCGGTACACACCCCATGACACCGCCCCTTCCGCGCCCGCAAAGAATCGTCACCGCAGAATTCTACCGGACGACAACCGGCAACGAGCCGGTGCGGGCGTGGCTGAAGACGCTGTCCCTGGCCGATCGCCAGGCAATCGGAACTGCCGTGCGAAAGGTTGAATACGGATGGCCGCTAGGAATGCCGACATGCGCCGCGTTGGGCGACGGGTTGCGGGAGATCCGGATCACGTTACAGAACCGCATCGCGCGGATCCTGTTCTGCGCCGCCGGGCCGCAGGTGATCCTGCTGCACGGGTTCATCAAGAAATCGCAGACCACACCAAAAACCGAGCTGGACACGGCAAGGATGCGACAAGCCGATCTGCTGGCGCGACTGCGGGCCGTCGCGGCGGCACCGCCCGCATGAACCCCAAGCCCCCCATCCACCCGATCGGTTCCAGCTTCGAAAGCTTCCTGGTCGAGGAGGGCCTGCTCGACGCGGTCGACGAGGCGGCGGTGAAGCAAGTCATCGCCTGGCAGATCGCACAGGCCATGCAACAGCAGGCGCTCAGCAAGGCGGCGATGGCCGAGGCAATGCGGACCAGCCGGTCGCAACTCGACCGGCTGCTCGACCCCGCCAACACCGGCGTGGCACTGCACACGCTGTTCCGCGCCGCCGCCGTGTTGGGTAAGCGGCTGAAGGTCGAGCTGGTGGATCACGCCGCGCGGCGCTGATCTCACCGCGTCGGATAGGTCTTCGGCCAGATGATCTCGTTCGGCGGACCCGGCGGATCGGGCGGCCCCTTCTTGCCGCAGGCGGCCAGCGCCAGCACCGTCGCCAGCAGGAGCATCGCCGTCTTCATGCCCCGACGCCTTGCCCCAATGCCTTCATGCCCCAACGCCTTCATGCCCCAACGCCTCCAGCCAGCGTGCCGCCTGTGCCGCCACGTTCGCCGGCGCCGTCCCGCCATAGCTGGTGCGCGAGGCGACCGACGCTTCCACCGTCAGCACCGAGAATACGTCCTGCGTAATCCCCGGCTCGACCGACTGCATCTCTGCCAAGGTCAGGTCGGACAGATCAACGCCCTTCGCCTCCGCCAGGGCCACCAGCCGCCCGGTCGCATGGTGCGCGCCGCGGAACGGCAGCTTCAGCACCCGCACCAGCCAGTCGGCCAGGTCGGTCGCAGTGGCGAAACCGGACCCGGCGAACTCCCGCATCCGCGCGGTATCGGGCGTCATATCGCGCACCATCCCGGCGGTCGCGGCGAGCGATAACGCCCACGCCTCGGCGGCATCGAACACGCCCTGTTTGTCTTCCTGCATGTCCTTGGCATAGGCTAACGGCAGTCCCTTCATCACCGTCAGCAGGCCCACCAGCGCGCCGGTCACCCGCCCGGTCTTCGCCCGCACCAGTTCGGCCGCGTCGGGGTTGCGCTTCTGCGGCATGATCGAGCTGCCGGTGGTGAATGCGTCGGACAGTCGGATGAACCGGTACGGGGCGCTGCACCAGATCACGATTTCCTCGGCCAGGCGCGACAAATGCACCGCGCTGATCGCGGCGGCGGACAGGAACTCCAGCGCAAAATCACGATCCGACACCGCGTCCAGCGAATTGGCGGTCGGCCGGTCGAAGCCCAGCGCCCGGGCGGTCGCCTGCCGGTCCAGCGGGAAGGACGTGCCAGCCAGCGCCGCCGACCCCAGCGGACACTCGTTGCCGCGCCGCCGGCAATCGGCCAGCCGCCCGCGATCCCGCTCCAGCATCTCCACATAGGCCAGCATGTGGTGCCCAAAGGTCACCGGCTGGGCGGTCTGCAAATGCGTAAATCCGGGCATCGGATCAGCCGCGTGCCGCGCCGCGCGCTCGGCGAGCGCCCGCATCACGTCGGTGACCTGCACGCCAAGGCCGTCGATCGCCTCGCGCACCCACAGGCGGAAATCGGTCGCCACCTGGTCGTTGCGGCTGCGCCCGGTGTGCAGGCGCTTGCCGGCCTCGCCGATCCGCTCGGCCAGCCGCGCCTCGATGTTCATGTGGATGTCCTCCAGCGCCTCGGAGAACGGAAACACACCGGTTGCGATCTCGTGCGCGATCGCCTCTAGACCGCCGCGGATCGCCCGCTCATCTTCGACGCCGATGACACCGACCTTCGCCAGCATCGCCGCATGTGCCAGGGAGCCTTGGATGTCCTGGCGCCACAGCTTCCTGTCGAAGCCGATCGAGGCGTTGATCTCCTGCATCACGACCGATGGACCGGCGGCGAAGCGGCCGCCCCATTGCTGGTTGGCCTCGGCGTTGCGGCGCGCGTTGTGGGGGGCCGGCTTCTGGCTCACAAAAGGGGTTCCGACATGCAGTCCATGAGGCGCCGAACCCTGCTGACGACGGGGCTGGCGGCGAGCGGGACCCTAGCCGCCGGGGTGGTCTCGCGCAAACCGCTTGCGCAGGAGCTGGAGCCGCTGGCCGAGGGCCTGAAGCTCGTCGAGCCGCCAGTGAAGCCGACGCCGATCGTCTTCCTCGCCGCCGACGGCACGCCGCATCGGTTGGACGAGTTCCTCGGCCACGGCATGGTGGTCAACCTCTGGGCGACCTGGTGCGCGCCCTGCGTGGCGGAGTTGCCGGCGCTGTCGGCGCTGTCGCACGCCTTGGCGCCGCAGGACATCGCCGTGCTGCCGCTGTCGTCCGACCGCGGCGGGGCCAAGGCGGTACGAGCGTTCTTCGACGCGCACAATATCACCGGGCTACCGATCCTGCTCGACCCGAAAGGCGCGGCCGTGGACGCCTGGGACGCGCGCGGCATCCCGACCACGGTGATCATCGACCGCAAGGGAATGGAGCGCGCACGGCTGGTGGGCGCGGCCGACTGGTCCACGCCGGAGGCGGCAGCCCTGATCCGCCGGCTGGTGTCGTAGCCGGTCCAGGGCGGAAAACCCTTGTCCCCGGTAGACCGAAGCCACGGGGCTTGACCCGGTGGTTGATCCGGGGGGTGGCGCCTTCCGCCGCTGCCTGTCACGCCGCGGGTTCCTGAAGGTCCATCGCGCCGCGGAGACCAAGGGACCTGGCATCCCACACAACACGCAATGAGCTTTCTCCGCACGCGCCACGCACGTCGCAGTTATTCTTATTGCCGCGCCGACGCTGCACGGCCGCGTGCGCTCGGCCTATAGGCGGCGGATGCGCCACTTCCCCTTGTTCATGGACCTGTCCGGCCGCGCGGTCCTGGTGCTGGGCGCCGGTGAGATCGCCGAGCGCAAGGCGGATCTGCTGCGCCAGGCTGGTGCCGTCACTCGTCTGCGTCCCACCTTCGACCGCACCGACCTCGACGGCTGCGCGCTGGCAATCGGCGCCGACGCGCCCGAGGCCGACCTGCTCGCCCTGTCAGCCGCGGCGCAAGCGTGCGGCATCCCGGTCAACATCGTCGACCGGCCGGAGCTGTGCAGCTTCATCATGCCGGCGATCGTCGATCGCGACCCCGTCACCATCGCCATCTCCACCGCCGGCACGGCACCTGTATTGGCACGGCTGCTGCGCGCGCGGATCGAGGCCGCCGTGCCGCCGGCGTTCGGCCGGCTCGCGACCCTAGCGGGCCGCTTCTCGGGCGAGATCCGCCGCCGCTTCCAGGAGCTTGGCGCCCGCCGCCGCGTGCTGGAGCGGATCCTGACGGGACGCGTCGCCGCACTGGTATTCGCCGGCGATGAGGCCGCTGCGGAGGCCGCGCTGGCCGACGAACTGGCAGGCACCGTCCACTCATCCGGGATGGTATTCCTGGTCGGCGCCGGCCCCGGCGCGGCCGATCTGCTGACGCTGCGGGCGCAGCGCCTGCTGGGCGAGGCCGATGTGATCGTGCACGACCGGCTGGTCAGCGATGAGGTGCTGGACATGGCGCGGCGCGACGCCGAGCGCATCTTCGTCGGCAAGGCGCGCGCCAACCACTGCATGAAGCAGGCGGACATCAACGCGCTGCTGATCCGCCTGGCCCGCGCCGGCAGGCGTGTCGTGCGTCTCAAAGGTGGCGATCCACTGGTGTTCGGCCGCGGTGGCGAGGAAGCCGAGGCGCTCGCCGCCGCCGGCGTGACATACGAAATCGTCCCCGGCATCACCGCCGCGCTGGCCTGCGCCGCCGACGCCGGTATTCCCCTGACGCACCGCGACGCCAGCCGGGCGGTGACCCTGGTGACCGGACACACGAAGGACGGCCGGCTCGACCTGGACTTCGCGGCACTGGCACGGCCCGGCGCGACTCTGGCCGTCTACATGGGCATCCACACCCTGGCGCAGCTCGCCGAGGGCCTGACCCATAACGGCTTCGATCCGACCACCCCGGCAGCGCTGATCGAGCGCGGCGGTACACGGCGGCATCGCGTCCTGGCCGGCACATTGCCGGAACTGGCAGCGCAGGCGCCGGGCTGGAGCAGCGGCGGCCCGACGCTGGTGCTGATCGGCGAGGTGGTCGCCCGGCGCCGCAACAATACCACCACGATGCGATCGTCTGCCGCAACGACACGCCGATCGCCCTCTCCCGCGTAACGCAGGAGAGGGACGCACGCGGCGGCGAACCTCGTAACGACGTGTCGCGCCAGCGGCCCTATACATCGGCGCACGGGCCGCTACCCCCCGTCATGCCGGCGAAGGCCGGTATCCACGGCGTGTCTTCGTTGCGCTAAAGTAAGGTCGTGGGTACGGGCCCGCGCCGGCATGACGGGGGGCCGCACCGAAGAGTCGATCATTCGGACGCTTGGTGTCAGCCCGCCGGACCGGCGATCTCTCGCTGCACCGGCATCAGCTTGACGCCGCTGATCGGACAGGTCGCGCTGGCCATGCTCAACACCATGGTGGAGCCTTGCATGGTGCCGTCGATGGCGCCGGTCGGGCCTTTGGCCCCCATTGCCGTCAGCATCAGGTGCACCGTGCCGTTGCCACCGACCTCGCCGGCGGCGCTGCTCATTTGCCCGCTCATCGTCGGATCGAACACCAGGCCGGTGATTTTCTTGTTGGTTGCCTCGGTCAGGTGGAAGTCCAGCGATGGACAGGCGGCGGTCTTCGACATGAAGCGGCCGACGAACGTCTCCACCGGAGGCACGAAGCCTTCGCCTTCCCCGGCAAACGCCGGGACGCCGCCGAGCACTGCGCCGGCGATGGCGACTATGGCAAGGAATTTGTTGCGCTGCATGATCGTTTCCCTGTTGCGATGTCCAGGCGGAATTGCACTGGCAATCACTGCAAGGGACTGCGCACGATCGGCGGAATTACACGACGAACAAAACAGCCGGCGGAAATTCACATAATAAATAGATGTAACGTTTCGGTCGCTGCCAAGACAGCCGGCGGGTTACGTCGGCCCCGGGGTCCAATCACCCAGCTCAGACCCTGACCAGCCGCGCGGCGAAGAAACCGTCCATTCCGCCGCGCGCCGCCCACAGGCCCGGGTGGGTACGCAGATAGCCTTCCGGGGTCAGCGCCTCGGGCAGCCCCGGCAGCTCCACCGGCAGGAACGGCGCGTGGCGCAGCCCCCCATGCGCCACCGCCGCCTCGATCCGCGGCGCGGCTTCCTCCGGCTGCAGCGAGCACACCGCGTAGATCAGCCGCCCGCCCGGCCGCAACATCGCAGCCGCCGCAGCCAGCAGCCGGTCCTGGGTTTCCGCCAAAGCACGGATGTCGCGTGGACGCTTGAGGCGCGGCACGTCGGGATGACGCCGGATCGTTCCGGTGGCGCTGCAAGGCGCATCCAGCAGCACGGCGTCGAACAGCGTCGGCGGGCGCCACTCGGTGGCATCGGCGGCAATCGTCTCCGCGGTCAGCCGCCAGTGACGCAAATTGTCCTGCAGCCGCGCCAGCCGGCTCGGATCACGGTCCAATGCCGTGACCTGCGCCCCGGCGGCGGCGAGTTGCGCTGTCTTGCCGCCGGGCGCGGCGCACAGGTCGCCGACGCGCTCGCCAGGTTGCGGGGCGAGCAGCCGGGCCGGCAGGGCGGCGGCAGCGTCCTGCACCCAGAACCCCCCCTGTTCGAACCCCGGCAGCGGAGTGACCGCGGTGCCGGCGGGAAACCGGATGGACCCGGTCGGCAGGAGTTCGCCGCCCTCGGGCGGCAGGGCGCCAGGACGCATGGTAAGATCCAGCGGGGCCTCGTGCTGATGCGCCAGGGCAATGGCGCGCGCCTCGGCGCCCCAGGAGGTCCACAGCCAGGCCAGCGTGTCCAACCTCGGGCTATCAAGGTCCGCAAGCGCCGCCTGACCGGCCTCCGCAACGCGGCGCAGCACCGCATTCACCAGACCGGCGAAAGCGTGCAGCCGGCGCCCGCGCGCCAGGGCGACCGCGGTGGCAACCGCGGCGTGTGGCGGAGTGTCGAGCAGCAGCAGCCCCGCCGCGCCGAGCCGCAGCACGTGGCGAACCGGGTCGGGGGGCGACTTCTTGAGGAAGGGTTCCAGCACGGCGTCCAGCGTCCCAAGCCGGCGCAGTGTCGCGGCCACCAGCCGATGTGCCGCCGAGCGGTCGCGCGCGGCACTCGGCGGCAGTGCGTCGAGCGCCTCCTCCAGCGGACGGCGGCGGTCGAGCACCGCGGTCAACAGATCGAACGCGGCATCGCGGGTGGGGTCGGGCATGGCAGCTTGGAGCGTTGGTTTGGTGAGATGGACTGTTGCGGAGATGGTGGTGGAGCTGAGGGGAATCGAACCCCTGACCTCCTCATTGCGAACGAGGCGCTCTCCCAACTGAGCTACAGCCCCATCCCGCGCGCCGGCAGCCGATCCCCCGGCCGCCGCAGGGCGCGGACAATGCTTATCAGGGTGGGTGAAGTCAACCGCGAGCGATGCCGCTCCACGGGGCAATCGTTCGCGCCAATCCGGCTCCGGGATCGTCTTCCGGCATCCCGCGCCGCGGGCCGCCCGGTCAGGTTGCGTACCGATAGGACCGTCGCTAGCGTCCGCCCGTCGCTTGGAGTCACCCGATGATCAGCGCCCTGTTCGAGCTGCTGTACTACGTCATCAACCTGTTCAAATGGGCGGTCATCCTGGCCGCCCTCTTCAGCATGCTCGCTGCCTTCGGGGTGCTCGATACCCGCAACCGCATGGTCTGGACCATCGGCGACTTCCTGTATCGCCTCACCGACCCGGTACTACGCCCGGTGCGCAACATCCTGCCGAATTTCGGCGGGATCGACCTTAGCCCCTGGGTGGTGGTCGTGCTGATACAGATCGTCATCCTGCCGATGCTGGGCAGGCTGTTCACCGCGATAACCTACGGCAACTGGCAGCCGCTGGTCTTCTGACAATGTTCTGGCGGATCGTCGGGGACACCGTCGCGGTGGCGGTCAAGGTTCAGCCGCGTGCGCGCCGCCCTGGGTTGCAAGTCCCCAAGCTGCACGCTTCCACGCAGCCCGAAAATGCGCCGGACGCTGACGCCGAGCGGCTGGTCATCGCGGTGCGCGAACCGGCACAGGACGGCCGCGCCAACCGGGCAGCCTGCGCGGCGCTGGCCGCGGCGGTCGGGGTGCCGCCCTCCTGGGTCGATGTCGCCGCCGGCGCCGCCTCGCGGCACAAGACCCTGCGGGTCAGCGGCGACGCGGCCGCGATCGCGACCCGGCTGGCCGCGCTGTGACCGCGCGCGTAATCGACGGGCGGGCCGTCGCCACGGCGATGCGCGAGGCGCTCGCCGCTCGGATCGCCGCGCTGCCGTTCCGGCCTGGCCTCGCGGTGGTCCAGGTCGGCGAGGACCCCGCCAGCGCGGTCTATGTCCGAACCAAGGACCGCGCGGCCGAGGCCGCGGGGATCGCGGCCACCACGATCCGACTGCGGGCCGACATCAAGGAGGCCGCGCTGCTCGCCGAGGTGGCGCGGCTCAACGCCGATACCGCGATCGACGGAATCCTCGTGCAGCTTCCGTTGCCGCCTGGCATCCGGGCGCAGGCGGTGATCGACCTGATCGATCCGGCGAAAGATGTGGACGGCTTCCATCCGCACAATGTGGGGCTGCTCGCGTCCGGGCGTCCGGCACTGATCCCCTGCACCCCGCTCGGCGTCATGAAGCTGCTGGAGGCGGCCAACGTCTCGCCGTCCGGCCGGCGCGCGCTGGTGCTCGGCCGGTCCGCCATCGTCGGGCGTCCAATGGCGGCGCTGCTGCTGGCGGCCGACGCCACCGTGACGGTGGCTCATTCGCGCACGCGCGATCTGGCGGCCGAGTGCCGGCGGGCGGAGATCGTGGTGGCGGCGATCGGCCGGGCGGAGATGGTGCGCGGCGACTGGATCGCGCCTGGCGCAACGGTGATCGACGTGGGCATCAACCGGTTGGCGGATCGCAGGCTGGTCGGCGATGTCGCGTTCGCCGAGTGCGCCGCGGTCGCCGGCGCGATCACCAAGGTGCCCGGCGGCGTCGGACCCATGACGATCGCCTGCCTGCTGGAAAACACCGTCACCGCCGCGCAGCGCCGCCGTGAAGGTCAAAGGCAGGGCGAAAAACTAGTCGGGGCCGGCTGATCAGAAGTCGGTGCAACGGCCCTTGTACTGCCAATCGCCGTAGCGGGTCGGTTCGGGACCCGGAGGGCCGCCGATCTCCTTTGGCGCGCCGGCCTTTGGCCCCACCGGCGGTGGTGGGACCGCCGATGGCCCAGACGCCACTGGCGGCAACGCGGTGGGCGGGACGTCGTCAGGTTTGCTCATGCCGATGCAGATAGGCAGCAGCGCCGCGGCCGGCAACCGTTCATCGTCCCCCGGCCTTGGTGGGGCGGAACAGGAAGGTCAGCGGCACCGCCAGGAAGGCGATCACCGCGCACAATTCGAACACATCCATATAGGCCAGCACCGCCGCCTGCTTGTTCAGCGTGGCGTTGATCAGGCCCAGCGCCGAGGTGTTCGCCGCAGCGGCGGTCTGCCCGAGATCGACGAATGCGTGCGCCGTGCGAGCCAGCAGCGCCTGATACTGCTGGTCGAGCACACCCATGTGATCGACCAGATGGGATCGATGGATTTGCAACTGCTGGTTGGCCATCGCCGTTGCCAGAGCGATTCCGACCGAACCGACGATGTTGCGGAACATCGAATACAGCGCCGCCGCGTCGGTGTTCAGTGATCGCGGCAAGGTCGAATAGGCCAGCGTGCTGTTCGGCACGAACAGGAAGGCGAGCCCGATCATCTGCACCGCGCGGAACAGCGCCAGGGTGGTGAAGTCGATGTCCGGCGTCAGGTTGTGCGCGAACCAGGAGGCAACACCCAGCATGATGAAGCCGAAGGCGATCAGCAGGCGCGTCTGAACGTTCGGCAGGACGTATTTGCCGACCAGCGGGATCAGCACGACCATGACGACCGCGCCGGGTGACAACAGCAGGCCGGCGAGCAGCGCGGTGTAGCCCAACCAGTTCTGCGCCAGCGACGGGATCAGCAGGTTCGACGAATAGAGCAGCGCGCTGATCAGCGCGATCATGGTCACGCCGACCGCGAAATTGCGATCCGCCAGGGCCCGCAGGTTGACGATCGGCTTGTCGGTCAGCAGCAGCCAGGCAACCGAGCCGACCAGGCCCATGGCGGCGAGCACGGCGAACAACCTGATGCTCGGCGCACCGAACCAGCCGGCGTCCTCGCCGCGGTCGAGCATGATCTGCAGCGCGCCGAGGCCGAGCGCGATCAGCCCAAGGCCGATCGCGTCGATGTCCGCCAGCCGCGCGCGATCGCGGCGCACCCACGGCGGGTCCTCCACCAGTTCCGCCACCGCGAGGAACGCGAGCAGGCCGATCGGTACATTGATCAGAAATACCCAGCGCCAGGAAAACGTGTCGGTGATCCAGCCGCCGAGCACCGGGCCCGCGATCGGTGCGAGGATCACCGCGAAGGCGACCACCGAGAAGCCGCGACTGCGCTGCGACGGTTCGAACGTGTCGAGCACGATCGCCTGCTGGCAAGGTTGCATGCCGCCGCCGAACAGGCCTTGCAGCAGCCGGAAGAAGACCAATTGCGGCAGCGAGGTGGCCATGCCGCACAGGAACGAGCACAGCGTGAACATCGCGATCGAGATCAGGAAATAGCGCTTGCGCCCGAGCACTCGGCTGATCCAGCCGGCCACCGGCATCACCACTCCATTGGCGACCAGATAGGAGGTCAGCGTCCAGGTCGCGTCGTCGTAGCTGGCGGACAGGCTGCCGGCGATATGCGGCACGCTGACGTTGATGATGGTACTATCGAGGATCTCCATGAACGGCGCCAAGGTGGCCGCCCCGGTGATCAGCCAGGGGCTCGCGCGCGGCCGCCAGGCCGCGTCCAGCCCGACGTATGCGCTCATGCCGACCGTCCGAATGCTTGACCGTTCACTGGATAGTATGGCGGCGGGCTGGAATCTTGCTCAAGCTGCCGGCGGCGGGTCGGCTTTCCCGGGCAGCCCGGCGTGCGGTACCAACCACCCGAAACGATGGAACGGTCGTCATTTCCGGCAGGTGGTATCACTTCAGTCGGACGGTCGGCGCGACCGACATGCCAAGCGGCAGGGCGACATCCGGGTCCAGACCGCTATCGATCACGATCTTTACCGGCACGCGCTGCACCACCTTGACGAAGTTGCCGGTGGCATTCTCCGCCGGGAAGGCGGTGAAACGCGCGCCGGAGCCGCGCTGGATGCTGTCGATGTGGCCGGTCAGCTTCATGTCCGGATACGCATCGATGCCGATATCCACCTTCTGGCCGACGCGCATGCGGTCGAGCTGGGATTCCTTGAAGTTCGCGGTCACCCAGACATTCGGCGTGACCAGCGCCATGATGGCCTGGCCGGCCTGCACATAATTGCCTTTCTCCACGTTGCGTTTGGTGACCCAGCCGTCTTGCGGCGCGATCACCTTGGTCCATGACAGGTTGAGCGCCGCCTGATCGAGCCGCGCGTGGGCCAGCGCCACCTGGGCCGCGAGCTGGGTAACCTGGGCTTCGGATTCTGCAACGAATTGACGCACCATGTCGGCCTGCTGCAGTGCCGCCTGGGCCTGCGCGACCTGCGCCTCGGCATTGCGGCGCGTGGCGGTGGCGGCGTCGATGTCCTGCTGCGTGGTTGCCTGTCGCGGCAGCGCGAGCTGCCGGCGGGCATCCGCCTCGGCCTTGACCCGGGCCGCCGACATCGCCTCAAGCTGCGCCTGGGCGCTGGCGAGCCGCGCGGGGTATTCGATGCGCGCGGTCTCCAATTTCAACCGTGCGTTGTCGAGCTGCGCTTCGGCGATCCGCAAATTGGCTGCGGCCTCGTCGCGCGCTGCAACGTAGGCGCGAGGATCGATTTCGATCAGCGTGTCGCCGGCCTTGACGCGCTGGTTGTCCGTCACATTCAGCGCAACGACGGTGCCGGAAACCTGCGGTGCCATGGTGATCGACTGACCATCCGTGTACGCATCGTCGGTGCTGACCTGGTCCATCGTCAAATACCAGTAGCCGATGCTTGCCGCGACGCCCGCCAGCAGAACGAGCAACAGCGACAGCCGAGCCAACATGGTTCGGCTGCGTCGCAGTCGGTACCGAGCCTCGATCGTCAGGCTCGGCTCTACAGTTCTCGGCAGATCGTCCATCCAAAGTGCTCCCGGGGATGCACGCTATAGTGGTGCTAATTACAAGTTTGCATCCGCCATGCCTACCCCGGTAGCAGCATGCAGCGCTCACTAGTGGGCCAACGCCTGACTTCGAACCAACCTAGCATATAATCCGTTGCCGTGCATCAACGTTGCGTGATTCCCCACGTTCGATCGCACGTCCGGACTCCATTGCGATCACCTGTTCGGCATCGCGCACGGTGGACAGGCGGTGCGCGATTACAATGGTAGTACGGCCGCGCCGCAGGCGGCCGAGCGCCAATTGCACCGCGGCCTCATTCTCGGTGTCGAGCGCGCTGGTCGCTTCATCCAGCAACAGGATGCGCGGATCGCGCAACAGCGCTCGGGCGAGCGCGATGCGCTGTCGCTGTCCGCCGGACAACCGTTGCCCACCCGGTCCGACCCTTGTGGCATAGCCCAGCGGCAGCGCAGCGATGAACTCCGCCGCGGCCGCCGCGGCCGCGGCGGACTCCACCTCGGCGTCACTGGCGCCGGCCCGCCCCATGCGGATATTGGCGGCGACGCTGTCATCGAACAACAACGCGTCCTGGCTGACATAGGCGATGGCGTCGCGCAGGCTGGCGAGGGTCACGTCGCGGACATCGGCGCCATCGATACGAACCGCGCCGGCGGTGACATCCTGCAGGCGCGGGATCAGCCCCAGCGCAGTGGACTTGCCGGCCCCGGACGGTCCGACCAGAGCGATGGTCGTTCCGGGTGCCGCTTCGAAACTCAGGCCCGCCAGCCCGACGCGCCCGTCGGGATAAACGAAGCGGACGTCATCGAATACTACATTTCCATGCCCGGGCGGCAAGGCGACCGCATTCGCCGATTCGACAATGTTCGGCGGCTCGTCGATCACGCCGAACACACGGATCAGTCCGGCGAGCCCCTCTTGCACCGCCGCGTTCAACGACCCCAGCGCGCGCAACGGGCGCGAGGCAATCAACAGTGCCGCAACAAATCCGGTGAAGTCGCCGATCGTGTTGGCGCCGGCCGCCGCGCGCCAGCCGGCGAAGCCAATCACCGCGGCCACAGCGGCTCCGCCGAGTACCTCCAGTACCGGATCGATCCGGGAGCGCCCTTTCACGATGCGCACCAGCGCGCGATACAGCGCATCGAACGCGGCCCGGGCACGGTCGGTCTCGGATGCCTCCAGCCGATACGCCCGTACCGTGCGGGCCTGGGCAAAACTCTCGTTCAGCAGCGCGGCGGTCTCGCCCATGCGCTCCTGCATGCCGCCGGACGCGCGGCGAACCCGGCGGCCGATGCGCTGGATCGGCACCGCGGCCAGCGGATACAGCGCGGCGGCAATCAGGCTCAGCAGCCAGTCGAGATACAGCATCGACGCGACCAGCCCGATCACCGTCACCAGGTCGGCGATCCCGTTCACCGCGCGGGTCAGCGCCTCGCGGATCACCGTGGCGTCGGTGGTGAAGCGGGCGGCAAGCTGGGCCGGCGCCTCACGCTCGACCCGGGCCAGGTCGGCTCGCGCCAGATGGGCGAACATGCGGCCCTGCAACTCACGGATCACCAGCAGGACGATCTGCTGGACCTGCACGTTCTGGAAATACTGCGCCAGCGCCTTCACCGTGGTGACGGCGATGACCAGCGCAGGGAGTTGGTAGAGAATCCGCCTGTCGTGCTCGGTGAACATCTGGAAGGCGTGATCGATCACCACCGGATACAGCGCGGTGGTACCGGCCATCAGCAGCGTGAGCAGCAGGACCAGCAGAAGCCGGGACTTGTGATGCCTGATATACTCACGCCACAGCCGGCCTAGCAGCGCGCGCGTCGAATCCTGCGCCGGCGACAGCGCCTTGTCCGGGACGGTGGCATCCATCCGCGCGATGTATCAGGCAGTCCCCGGGTCCGCCAGCGCCCCAGGGGAGCGCCCCAGGGGAGCGCCTAAGGGGCACCGGGCGGGCGCAGTCTTCACGCATATTGTTTGGGCTACCCGGAAGCCACCAGATGCCCCGCGGCGGCGAAATAGCCATCAACCGCCCGCTTCATCGCGCGTGCCACCAGCGTGCGGTGGTCGGTTTGCCGCAGCAGCGCCTCGTCGCGTGGGTTGGACATGAAGCCCATCTCGACCAGCACGCTGGGGATGTCCGCCGCCTTCAGCACCACGAACCCCGCATGCCGGTCGGGATTGGCCAGCATAGGCAGATCCTGGTCCAGGCTACCCACCAGATCACGCGCCAGCCGGCCAGAGCCGCGTTGCGTCTCCTGGCGGACCAGGCTGCCCAGGATGCGCGCCACCTCCGGCGAGACACCGTGCCAGGACGGCCCGAGGAAACGGTCGGCGCTGTTTTCCCGCCGGGCCAGCGCCGCGGTCTGCGCATCAGAGGCCGTGGTGGCCAGCGTGTAGACGCTGGCGCCGCGCACCGCATGGTCGCTGAGCGCATCAGCGTGCATCGAGACGAACAGCGCGGCCCCCCGCGCCTGCGCGTGCGCCACCCGGTCGTCCAGCGGCACGAACACATCGCTCGCCCGGGTCAGTTCCACCCGGTAGTGCCCACCCGCGCCGAGTTGGCGTTTCAGTTCCAGCGCGGTGGCGAGCGAGACATGCTTCTCATAGGTGCCGGAGACGCCGATGGCGCCAGGATCCTTGCCACCGTGCCCGGGGTCCAGCATGACCAGCGGCGGCTGCCGTGTCGCTGCTCCGGGGGATGGCCGCCCGGTTGCCCCGGCCGTCTGCGGCTTGGGGCGCGCCGTCTCGGCCATCGCCTGGTGCAGCGCCTGGGGTAGCAGGAACGTGCCAAACACGCCTGACCCGACCCGGGAGAGCAGCAGGCGGCGCGTGACGGGCGAACAGCGAGCCATGAAGCTTTCTTAACATATTCCCTCTGGAAGTGCAGCTTACTTATTGATCATGCCGTATTTATGTTCTGCGACACATGGTGCCTTGCGACCGGGGGCGGTTTGGTTCATGGTCGGGCCGCTCCGATGACAGGTTTCGGCAACAGGCGGGCCATCCGCCGCTGCCGGGCCGGATCGAGCGGATCGCGTGACCGCGGGTTTCGAACGGACAGCCAGTCCGGCGGGGCGCGGTCCGGGGAGGATCCGCACCGGCCATGGGGTGTCATCGTCCGCGCCGCGCCCCCTTTTGCAGTCATCGTGGGTGCGCCGGGGCTGTCCCATCCGGGACCGCGGGCACTTGCTTCGACGTTGCCGCGACTTCACACGGAAGGCGCGGCCAGTTTGCCCAAGGATCGATACCAGGGATCGATGATCGTAAACGCATCCGCTCAATCGCAGACGGGTTCGACGCAGTCAGCTTCGGCGCAAACGGCTTTCGCGCAGACGGCTTTGGTGCGTCGGTCGGCGACTCGCGCGTGCGGCATCGACCTTTCCGCCATCCCATTCGCTTGCCTGCCCGCGCGCGCCCCCTTCGGGCCGGCGCCGCGCGCCGTGTGGGCGCACCGGAGTTCACGCCTCTATGACCAAACGCATGTTGATCGACGCTACCCACGCGGAAGAGACCCGCGTGGTGGTGCTGGACGGTAGCCGCCTCGAGGATTTCGACGTCGAGACCTCGACGAAGAAGCAGCTCAAGGGAAACATCTACCTTGCCAAGGTGGTCCGCGTGGAGCCGTCGCTCCAGGCCGCCTTCGTCGAGTATGGCGGCAACCGCCACGGTTTCCTCGCCTTCGGCGAGATCCACCCGGACTATTACCAGATCCCGGTCGCCGATCGGCAGCGTCTGCTGGCGATGGAAGCCGAGGACGCGCGACGCGAAGAGGAGGAGGAAGATCGCGCGGCGCTGCGCTCCCATGCAATGGCAACGTCGGACGCGATGCCCCCTGATGTGATGCCCCCTGATGTGATGCCCCCGATGTGATGCCCCCTGATGTGATGCCATCGGATGAGATGATGATGGCGGACTACTCCGCCGACGATGCCGAGCCGCCTGTCGAGACAGAGAGCCACGGCGAGCCGGAGACACTCAACGGGCCGGAGAGCCCCCGCGCGGCGGAGATTCCCAACGGGCCAGAAAGCCCCAGCGAGCCGGAAATCCCCAGCGAGTTCAGAAAGCATCGACGCGGCAGGTCCGCACGAGGTGGACACGGTCGATTCCGCAGCGGCGCCATCCGCCCCGGTCACGCCTTCCCCGGGTGCACCTGTCCCGGGCGCATCCGCCCCGGTCGCGCCGTCCCGGGCGCAGGCAGCGCGGATCGAAATCGAACTCGGTCGGCGGCACATTCGACGCACAGGATGGGCTGCCAGACCCCTTGGTGCTGGGTGTCCCGGCCGCAACGGCATTGCAGGAGGTCGCCGAGCGCACAGCGGAACCCGAGATCATCGCGACCATGGGCGAGCCGCCTGCCTCCGACTGGTCGGCGGCTGATATGCCGGAAGCTGCCACCTGGGGGGCGGTCGACACGGTGGCCGATCCAGGGGATGGCGATCGGGATGCCTACTCCGAGGATACCGACACAGGCGATGTCGACACGCGCGAAACCAATGCCCGGGAAGCCGGCGCCCGGGAGGCCGATCCGGGGGATGCCGAGCATGACGCCGAGCCGTACGGTGAGGAAGCGCCCGAGTCTCCACCGCCCGAAACGGTGGGCGGCGATCCCGATGCCGCCGAGGACGCCCGCGAGCGCCGCATCCCGCCACGCTTCATGCGCAACTACAAGATCCAGGAGGTCATCCGCCGCCGGCAGATCCTGCTGGTCCAGGTGGTCAAGGAGGAGCGCGGCACCAAGGGCGCCGCGCTGACCACATATATCTCGCTCGCCGGGCGTTTCTGCGTGCTGATGCCAAACTCGCCGCGCGGCGGCGGCATCTCGCGCAAGATCACCTCGGCCACCGACCGGCGGCGCCTGAAGGAGGTCACGGCCGAACTGGAAATCCCGGACGGGATGGGCCTGATCGTCCGGACCGCCGGGGCAAACCGGCCGAAGCCGGAGATCAAGCGCGACTGCGAATACCTGATGCGGCTGTGGGACGACATCCGCGAGCACACCATGAAGTCGGTCGCGCCGGCGCTGATCTACGAAGAAGCCAGCCTGATCAAACGGGCGATCCGCGACGTCTATTCGCGCGACATCGACGAGATCCTGGTCGACGGCGAGGAGGGCTGGAAGTCGGCGCGTGATTTTATGCGCATGTTGATGCCGAGCCATGTCAAGAAGGTGCAGCTCTGGCGCGAGCCCCAGCCGCTGTTCGCCCGCCAGCAGGTCGAGGCGCAGCTTGACGGCATGCTGCTGCCGACCGTGCAGCTTCGCTCCGGCGGCTATCTGGTGATCAACCAGACCGAGGCGCTGGTGGCGATCGACGTCAACTCCGGTCGCTCGACGCGCGAACGCGGCATCGAGGAAACCGCGGTGCGCACCAACCTCGAAGCAGTGGACGAGGTGGCGCGTCAGCTCCGCCTGCGCGACCTGGCCGGGCTGATCGTTATCGATCTGATCGACATGGAAAGCCGCAGGAACAATGCGGCGGTCGAGCGGCGCCTGAAGGAGGCGCTGAAGGTCGATCGCGCGCGCATCCAGCTTGGCCATATCAGCCATTTCGGCCTCATGGAAATGAGCCGGCAGCGGCTGCGTCCGTCGCTGGCGGAAACCAGCTTCGTGACCTGCCCGCATTGCGGCGGCATCGGGCATGTGCGCGGCACCGAGAGTGCCGCGATCCATGTGCTGCGCGACATCGAGGAAGAGGGCGCCAAGCGGCGGGCCGCGGAGATCCTGGTTCGGGTGGCGCTGCCGATCGCGATGTATGTGCTGAACCACAAGCGCGCGCGCCTCGCCGAGATCGAGGCGCGCTATGCGATGCATGTGAACTTCGAAGGCGATGACTCGCTGATCCCGCCGCAGATCCGCATCGAACGCGTGCGGGCGCAGGTGGCGATCGAGGCGTCGGTCGCGGTGACGCAGGACTCCCGCCCCGAACCGGAGCCGTTAGCGCCGAGCGCCGCCCTGCTTGAGGACGACGTTGCGGATGAGGACGACAGCGCCGAAGCCGAGGCCGAGGCCGAGGGCGTGTCAGGGGATATCGCGCCGGGCGCCAGGCACGACGCGGGCCAAGGTGCGAGCCAGGGCGCGAACGGCGAGGGCGAGACCGCCGAGGAGCGCGAACACCGCCGCCGCCGACGCCGCCGGCGGCGGAGCGGCCGGCGGGAGGATGGCGCCCCGGTCATCGGCGATGCACCACAAGCCGGACCGGTCGCCGGCGACGCCCCGCAAGCCGGGCCGGACGCGGAGCCGCAAGCCGAGTTCGGCAGCGATGGCGACGGCCTCGCCCCAGCGGATCTGGAGGAACATGTCGAAGGCGTGCCGGAGCACGCGGATCCCGGGTCCGACGGCGGCACGGGCGACGACGCGGCACGTGGCCGCCGGCGCGGCCGACGCGGTGGACGGCGGCGGCGCCGAGACGGCTCGGACGGCGGACTGGAGCCGACCGCCGAGCCTGGCGCCGAGCAGCCGGACCTGCCGCCGATCTACACCGGGCCGACCCCAGCCAATCCATTTGGCGGGCAGGACTTCGACATCTTCGACGTGCTGGAGCGAGCCGAGCGACAGACGGAACGGCCGATGGCGGCGATCTCGGAACGAGCACCTGAACGGGCGCCGGACCGGGTCTTGGCGCCCCCGCCGGAATCGCTGCCCCAGCCGATGCCCGGGGCCGTGGTCGAAGTCGTGGCCGAGCCCGCGGTTGCTGTCGAAGCCGGGGCTGAGCCCACAGTTGACCGAGAACCCGCGTCCGACCTGGAACCCGCGCCGAATCCGGCACTTGCGCTCGACCTGGAACCCGCGCTCGACCTGGAACGTGCGCTCGACCTAGGACCTGCGCCCGATCCAGAATCCGCGCCCGATCCCGAACCTGCGCCCATGCCCATGATGGAGGCGGTGGTGGCGGCGGTTGCGCCGGTGGCCGACATGGCCGTCGAGCCGACGACCGAGCTGCCGACCCCGCCGGTGCCGGCGAACGATGCGACACCCGAGCCATTGGCCAGGCCCATCGTCATCGGCGGCGACGGGGATGCGCCGGCGGCCGAGAAGAAGCGCGGCTGGTGGCGTAGGTAGTGTCGCGCTGGGCGCGTATCCCTGGGACGGACTTAAAGCAGCTACCGGCCAACTCGATGTCCACGCGGCAGCTCCGGGTGCTGTTTCTGCCGCCGCAGGCGATGCTGGGCTATCGCGCGGCGCACACACCTGGCTCCGGCCCCGACCCACGCGACATGGAGCAGCTTCTCGCCGCGCAGGGGATCGACCTGGTCACGATCGATCCGACTGGCCGGCCGTTCAATCCGCTCGCGGGCAGGCACCCGATGCTGGAAGGGATGGACCTGTGGCGCGCCTTGCGGGTGATGCTGTTCGAGCGACACGCTGATCTTGTGGTCTCGGTCAATGACGGGGCGGCGACACCGCTGATCCTGCTACGCCGCTTGTTCGGATTTCGTGTGCCGATCGTGCTGGTGGACCTTTCGCCGGCGGAACGATGGCGGATTTCGCAAACGTGTGCAGGACTTCGTCATCCCACGGCTGGACGGCGTCCTCGTGGTGCCATCCTCCCAGGTCGCCTATATTGCCCAGCGCTGGTCGAAGACCGTGCCGGTGGAAGTTGTCGGCGTGCTGATCGACACGGACTTCTTCCGTCCCACCGTGGATCCGCCGGGCGATTACATTTTCTCGATCGGCGAGGACCGCGGGCGTGACTTTCCGACGCTGCTTGCCGCGATGGACAACGTTCCGGTTGATCTGTGGCTGCGCACCTCACGGCAATTGCAGCCGGAGGCGGCCTCGATGAAAAACGTCCGTGTGCTGCGCGAACGGGTGGACGACCGCCAGCTTCGCGACCTGTATGGCGGGTGTCGATTCGTTGTCGCACCGCTGTCGGAGACCGCGAATGCCAACGGCGTCAGCACGATCCAGGAGGCCGGAGCCATGGCCAAAGCGCTGATCGTGACGGAAAATCCGGCGATCCGCGACTTCATCGTGCCGGATGAGACCTGCCTCATGGTGCCTCGCCATGATGTGGCTGCGATGCGCGGCGCGATCCTGCGGCTGCTCAACGATCCCGGCCTGTGCGAGCGGCTCGGTCGCAACGCACGCCGTTTCGCTGAGGACACCTGTTCGCCGGCCCTCTATGCGCGCCGCCTCGGCGCTGCGCTGCGCCGCTTCGCGAGCACTGCCTGACCGCTCGCGCCGCACCGCGGTTCGCCCACGGCACAGGCGACCTCGATGTTGGGGCCGGGCTCTGCCGGCCCGGTCAACTGGTCAAGCCAGGGCAGAGAGACCCTTGCGCTCAACCAGATCGAGCAGCTTGAGCGCCGCGCCCGATGGCTGCTTGCCGCCCTGTTCCCATGCTGCAACCGTTGCCTTGCCGACGTTCAGGACAGCAGCGAACACCGCCTGGCTCACGTTGGCCTCCTTCCGGATACGCCTTATGTCAGCCGCCTTGATCCGTCGCACGGGGGGCAGGCACAAGACATCGAACCGTCGCATCGTCACCGCATCCATGGCGCCAGCATCGTGCAGATCACGCGCGGCCTCGTGGACCGCCGCGAGGATACGGCTTGGCTTCGGGTTTGTCGTCATTCGCACGCCGCCTCGATCAAAGTGCCCTTGGCAACCAACTCATCAAGCTTATCCGCCTCCAGGCGCATGTATTCGTCGCCAATGTCCAAAAGTGCCGCCCGCTCCTGCTCGGTGATGTTGTCCCGTTCGTTCTTGCCCAGTTCAGTGTTTTTCAAGTGAAGCGGCGGGCCTTCGCGCGCGCTACGTCGGTTGCCGGCAGTTATCGCCAGGCCTTCAATCGCGCCGCCGCCTCGCGCATGTCGGCCTCCGGCCCGCAATAACTGAAGCGCACGAAGCGGCTGCCGCGCGTGCGGTCGAAGTCAACGCCGGGTGTGGCGGCAATGCCCGCCTCGGCCAGCATGCGGGCACAGAACGCGACACTGTCGTTCGATCGGGTGGAAATATCGGCGAACAGATAGAACGCTCCCTCGGCCGGGCTCAGCCGATCAAACCCGGCGCCGGGCAGCGTCCGTAGCAGGTGATCGCGCGACCGGCGATAGCGCGCGACATTCGCCTGTAGCTCATCGTGGCAATCGAACGCGGCCTCGGCCGCGATCTGCGAGATGTGTGGCGCGCTGATGAACAGGTTCTGCGCCAGGCACTCGACCGGACGGACCAGGTCCCGCGGCAGCAGCAGCCAGCCGATCCGCCAGCCGGTCATCGAGAAGTATTTGGAGAAGCTGTTCACCACCACCGCGTGCGGGCTGAACGATGCGGCGCTGGCAATTGCGCTGTCGTAGCCCAGGCCGTGATAGATCTCGTCGCTGATCAGCCGCACGCCGGCGCCGTCGCACCAGCCGGCGATCGCCGCCAGTTCGTCCGGATGCAGCATCGTTCCGGCGGGATTGCACGGGCTGGCGACGATCAACCCGTCCGGCGGCGGATCAAGCCGCTGCAGCATCGCGACACTTGGCTGGAAGCGGGTGTCAGGGCCGGCTTCGATGATCACCGGCTCGATGCCGAGCGCGGTCAGGATATTGACATAGGGCGGGTAGAACGGCGCGGTCAGCGCAACGCGATCGCCGGGGTCGAAGGCGGCCAGGAAGGCCAGCGGAAACCCGCCCGACGCCCCCACGGTCACCGCCACGCGCTCGATCGGCACGGTAAGGCCGTACCAGTCCAGGATGTGCGCCGCGATGCGCGTGCGCAATGAGCGGCGCCCGAGCGCCTCGGTGTAGCCGAGCGGTTCGCCGCGGCGCAGCGCGGCGGTCGCCGCGGCAACGGCGCCGGCCGGGGCGCCCGTGCCGGGCTGACCGACCTCCATGCGGATGATGTGCGGCGCGCCGGGCGGCAGGGCGGCGGATCGGGCGTTGGCGGCCGCGATGACGTCCATCACCAGGAAGGGCGGTGCGGTGGCGCCCTTGCCGATCTTCAGCGCCATCAGTTGCCGCCGCCGCCGATCGCCAGCCCGGCACCCCGCGGATCGGTGGCCCAGCGGCAGCTTGCCTCACCGTTGGGAAGGTATTGGCTGCAGGTGGCAACGTTGACGCGGCCGGGATCGGGCACTGGCGCGGCCATCGCCTGCCCGGAGCGCAATGCATTGTACAGCGCCAGCGCGACCGTGGTCCCCGCGGCTTCCTGGCCGGAACCGGCAACCGCGGCGCGGAAAGCGTGTGTCGGCTCGTTCCAGGCAATCGCCGCGGCCAACTCGGGAGGCGGCACGGCAGCGGGTGAGGCCGCCAGCAGCAGTCCCGTGTCGGCCAGCACGCGCCCGGTGCCGAACAGGTTATTCATGGTCAGGGCGCAGGCAACCGCGTTGCCGTCCCGGTCGATCGTGACGAACGAGGTCGAGGCCGGTAGCGGCGGCAAATTGGCTCCGGGCAGGTCGGCGGCGAGCACGGCCATTGGATCGCCGCCAGCGGCGCGCGAGCGCGCGACCACCGCGTCGGCGCGCGCCTGGGCCGCCGCGAATGCGGACGGGTCGTGCTGCAGCGCCTGGAACGCGGCGGCGGCGGCCAGGCCGCCATCGGCCGGCGGCGGCAGGAAAGCCAATTTGTCGTCGCGGTACGGAAGTGAAATCGGCGTCGCCAGCCGAGGCAGCGCGTCGTGCAAATCTGCCAGGGTCAGTGGGCCGCCGGCAGCCACGCTGGTATTGACGATGCGGCGCGCCAGCACGCCCTGGTAGAAATCGCCGACGCCGACGGTGCGAAGCTGCGCCAGGGTCGAGGCGAGCGCCGGCTGGAGCAGAGGTTGCCCCTCGTTCAGCGGCGAGCTGCCATGGCCGAATATGGCGGCGGCCGTCGGATCCGCGAGCAGCGGACCGCCGACCACAGCAAGGTCCTGCGCCAGCGCCCGTGAGATCGGCGTGCCAAAGCGCGCCATCTGCTCGGCGGGGACGATCAGCGACTCGAACGGCAGGTGGCCGTAGCGCGCGTGCAGCAGATACAATCCGCGGGCCAGCATCGGGACCGCGGCAGGCCGATCAGCGCCCGCACCGCTGGACGCGGCGGGTGGGATGAACAGGACTGCTTCGGGAACACCTGCGTTCACCGACTTGGCGCCTGAGGCGAACGCCACACACGCGCCGCCACCGCCAAGCGCGGCACGCGAGGGCAGCGTGACGGACAGCGCGAAGCCGAGTGCGACCGCGGCGTCGGCCGCATTGCCACCCTGCGACAGGACGTCCCGGGCGATCAGCGCGGCATGCGGCTCATCCGCGGCCACACCGCCCAGGAAGCCTTGGACATGGCCGGGCTGGCCTTCGGGGGGACCGGAGGAACCGAACAGATTGCTGCTGATGTTGGACACGGTACCGCAACCCGATACCAGCCCCGGTACCAGCAGTGAGACGGCAAGCAGGGCCCGGGACAGCAGCCGGGGGGGCAAAAGATGGCGGGGCAAAAGATAGCGGAGTGGCAAATGCTGGCGCAGCAAACGCGGAAGCTGAAGACGGGGGGGCAAAAGACGCGTTAGATTACCGCGCATGCCGATCTGCGCCTCCGCCGCCCGCCGCCACCTCACCTTCGCCGATCCCTTGTCCTGGGCGGTCAGCCGTGTGTTCGGGCTGGGCCGCAGCATTCTTGCACAGGGCCGTGCCATAGACGGCTTCGCCAGCACCGGCAACAGCAGCAACGCCTTGCAACAAAGAGACCCGACATGCGTGCCCTCGTGACACCGCCGCGCTGGATGATGCTGATACGTCGTGCCCTCGCCCCCCGTCTCCGCCCCAGTCTCCGCCCCAGTCTCGCCCCCGGCCGCGCATTGCGTCTCGCGTTGGGCATGACGGTGCTGCTGATCTTCGCCCCGCTCGTCAGTGCGGCGGCGGACGAGCCGTTCACCCCAGCGCAACGGACCGAAATCGTCCGCATTGTGCGCGAGGCGTTGAAACAGGACCCGACCATCCTGCGGGATGCGCTCGAGGCGATGAAGGACGACGACACGCACCACGAGGCGGACGCCTCGCGGGCGGCCATTCTGGCGCATCGCAATTCGATGGTCGCGCCGGACGATCCGGTGGCCGGCAACCCGAAAGGCGCCATCACCATCGTCGAGTTCTTCGACACGCGCTGCCCGTACTGCCGCCGGATGGAGCCGACGATGGCGCAACTGCTGCAGCAGGATCGCAGCGTGCGCCTGGTCTACAAGGACCTGCCCATCCTGGGGCCGGAGAGCGTGCTGGCGGCCCATGCGTTGCTCGCGGCGCAAATGCAGAATGGCTATGAGAAGCTGCGCACCGCGCTGATGCAGGCGCCGCCCGGCTACACCAAGGAACAAATCCTGGCTATCGCCCGCACACTCGGGTTGGACGACGCGCGGCTGGGCCACGACATGGACGGCGCGGCGATCACGGCGCGGATTGACGCCAATCTGCGGCTGGCGCGCGACCTGGGCCTGGACGGCACGCCGGCGCTGGTGATCGGCGATACGTTGGTACCAGGCGCGGTCGAGTTGCCGGACCTGGAGAAGGCGATCGCGACGGCGCGTGTGGCGGCGCGGTGAGGGACGGCAGTTGGGGTTGCCGGCGCACCGAAACCCGCAAGGGACCCGTGCCCACCGGATCTCGACATGGAGCCGCCCGGCGATCGGGAACCCGGACTGGACGAAGCGCCGTGCACCACTAACGGTTGAGGCAAGTCGATGGCGATCGAGTCGATCAAATACAAAGACTACGTGCTGATGGTGCGGCAGGCCGGCCCGCATTGGGGCGTCGTCATCAAGCCAACGTGGTATCCGCAGGTCCTGAGCAAAGTGGAAGAAGCCGAGACCCGCGAAGCGGCCATAAAGGCAGCCAAGGCGATGGTGGATCAATCCCCGCGTCGCCCGAGTTGATTTCGGCTCCGGGGCGGCGAACGACGATAGCGCCTGTCGTTTGGCCTCCGGCCGCGGCAGGTCGTCGGCGTCGCAGAAGGCTATCCATTCCTCGGATCCGTTCGCTGCGCGCCCCGTGCGCGAGGCCGGCCCTCGCGTTTCCCGGGATATTGCCCCGTGCTATGTTGCCAACATGGTGGAGCCGGGGATGGCGAGGTCCGTCAAGGAAATGACCGGCGGGTCCCTGGCTGCGCCAGTTGCAGCGTGAGATCGGCATGACGACGACACTGGCAGACGACCCCGTGCTCGCGCGCTTTCGCAAGGCACTGGATGAAATGTATGGGAATCAGATCGAGCGCGTGGTGCTGTTCGGCTCCCGCGCGCGTGGGGACGCTCGACCGGATTCCGACTACGACGTTGCGGTGTTCCTCACTGTCCCCGGCGAGCTTTGGGATGATCTCGGCAACCTGTCCCACATCACCACGGCCATCCTCAACGACACTGGCGCGGTGATCTCGGCCAAGCCGTTTCCCGCGGGTGCTTACCGGGAGCGGTCGCCGCTCATGCAGGAGATACGCGCCGACGGGCTTGACCTGTGACGCCGGAGGCCGCGCGGTTTCTTGACAAGGCGCGGCAGTGCCTCGCTGACGCCGTGCTGTATCAGCCACTGGTGCCACGCATCGCTGGGCGTGAGGCTTACCTTGCCGCCTTTCACGCCGCCGAAGCGCTGCTCCACGACCGCACCGGCAAAGTTGCCAAGACGCATCGATCTGTCTTGTGCTGCGAGCTCACCTCATGCGCCGCCGCTCGCGCTCCCCGGGAAGTTTTCCCAGGAAATCTCGACGTGCTAAAGTTGGCGCGCGGCGCGGCCGGGGACGGCGATAACCGTCGCCGAAATGCCCGGCGTGGCCTCGGCCTCGTCTGTCGCATCGAGAGCTGACAATGACGACGACAGTGACCGACGACCCCATACTCGTCCGCCTCCGCAAGGCGCTGGATGAGATGTATGGCAACCGCCTTGAGCGCGTGGTGCTGTACGGCTCGCGCGCGCGCGGCGATGCGCATGCGGACTCCGACTATGATGTTGCCGTGTTCTTGCACGACATGCTCGATCGTGGCCCGGAACTGCACCGGTTGGCCGACCTGAGCACTTACATCATCGACGAGACAGGGGAGTTGGTGCATGCCATGCCCTACCGCGCAGAAGCCTACAACGAGCGCACTCCGCTGATGCGGGAAATCCGGCTCGAAGGTATCGACCTCTGACGCCGGAAACTGGATACTTCCTTGCCAAGGCCGGCAGGTTGCTGGGCGAAGCCGAGGGCATGCTGGCGATGAGTTACAACGAGGCTGCTGGCCGCACGGCCTACCTTGCCGGGTTCCATGCCGCCCAAGCGTTGATCTCCGAGCGAACCGGACGCGCGATGAAAACTCACCGCGGAGTCAGGACGGAATTTCATCGGCTCGCGCGGAATGACACGCGCGTCGATGATGAGATGCGTGCCTTCCTTGGCTTTGCCTACGACCTGAAGTCCATTGCCGATTACGAAACCGGCCCTGGGTCCGATGTCTCAGCGGAGTTGGCAACGGAAGCGGTTGCGACCAGCAAGCGCTTTGTGGACTGCGTCGCCAACTTGATAGGGGGAGGTTGACCTATCTCGTGCCGCAAGTGCTCGACAACACCATCGTCGCAGCCGTGCCGGAACCGGCAACCCATAGCGTGAAGGTGACGTGGGCGAACGGCGAGACAACGATCAATCGCTTCGATCATCTGGTGGGGAAGGGCGTGTTTGCCGCCGTCACCGATCCGGCGATCTTTGTGCAGGTGCATGTCGGCGAACGCGGGCACAGCCTCGAATGGCCCGGCGAGATCGACTGCTGCGCCGATGCTCTCTGGTTCGAGACTCACCCTGCGGGCGCGCCGCAACAGACGCCGATTGCAGCTGATCCGGCGGGCCATCGCCCCTTGCTCCCCAGGGATAGTTCCACAAGGAAGTTTCCCTCTGCTATACTCCCAGCGAGGTGCAGCCCGGCAAGGCGATGACCGTTAACGAAATGCGGCCAGCCGATTCCGCTCCCAGACAAGTTGACCTCTGGCCGTTTCCGCCTCACGTGATTAAGTGACGGACATGGAACGCAGCGAGGCCATAGCTAGGCTCAAAGAACGCGAGGCCGAGTTGAAACAGCTCGGTGTCGAGCATCTCTATTTGTTCGGCTCAACCGCGCGCGACGATGCGCGCCCGGATTCAGACGTTGACCTGTTCTTCGACCACCCCGTAGGCTCGCTTGGGCTTTACGAACTAATGGATGTGAAGGACGCGGCTTCCCGCATCCTGGGATGCAAGGCCGACATCATGACGCGGCGCAGCCTGCACCGGGTTTTGCGGGAGCGCATCGAGGCATCGGCGCTGCAAGTGTTCTGAATGTCTGAATCCTCCCCGATCGCTCGGCTTACCGACATCATCGAGGCCGTCGAGCTTATCCGGAGCGAGATGGCGGGAGTGACGCTCGACGCTTTCGAGACAGACCGTCAGTGAGGAAGAATAGCGAACTGGCGCCTATCCTAGTTGCGTTGGCAATGTCGGCGTTGATCGGCGGGATTGCTTCAATTCCTGGGTGGCGCATGGCGTTAGGTCAACTACCACAGTATGAGCAGCAGGGGACTTCCGGCACCCTCAACGATCAACCCCCATCCCAAAACAGTGCGGCCCAACGTACCCTGGGCGCTGCTCAGACACCAGCATCCGGAGATCATGCCGATAACCACGCCGCAGATGCAGACCGCAGGCCAATAACTGTCACGGTTGATTTGGAGGTCTCTTGGAGCACAATAATAAGTAATATCGTGATCGGTTCGGCAACTATAGTGTTGGCTGTGTTTGCCGTTCTCCAATGGAGAATATACCGCCTCATGCGCCATGATAGCATTGCTAGAGATCGGGCTTTCGTTTTCGCTCACGAAACTCGTGCATTCCCGAACATTGATTCCAAGGGACAAGTGGTCGCCTGGATGTACTATACGACATGGCAGAATGGAGGAATCACTCCTGCTCAGCGCGTCATAATGCATACAAGCGTTCATATCAAAGACGGAATCGCTGCATTGTCGGAGGAATTCGAATTCCGCGATGAGTGGGACCCTAACGAGCCGGCGCCGTCTATAACCTACGTCGGACCAAAAGGGAGTGTTGACGATGGGCCGAAAGTAATCTGGTTGCCTGATCTCATAGCCATCATGAAAAGACAGAAAAGAGGGTTTATCTATGGCTGGATTGAATACGACGATGTTTTCCTCTGCACCCAGCGCCACCGGACCGAGTTTTGTTTGGAAATAGGCGTCTATTCCGATCCTAGCATATTCGAGCCGGGACCAATGCCTACGGCTATATTCATCTTCAATCACTACGGCCCCCACAATGGCGCAGACGAGGAGCGCCATCGAAGCATAGTCGATTTCCACCAACGCCTTAACGAGCTCCGCAAATCCCGTTCGGATGCGATGCAACTTATGCCAGATATGCTGTATTAGACGTGATTTCTGGCCGAACAGGCCGCGTTTCACAACACGCCACCCACTTCTGGAGCCCCCTATGACCGCCGAAGTCATAGAAACTACCCGCACCCCGCCAGTCTGGTCCGTGAAGGCCAAGAACCGCTACAAGGCCGGCTTCACGGGCACCGACGAGCGGGCCAAGGCTGAGGCATTCGCTGTGGAGAAGTTCGGCGAGTTCACGGTTAGGGAAAAGCCCGCGCTGGCGCGCAAGATCGGGCGTCCCGAACCGACGGCGGTCGAGTGACGGACAGCCCAAATGACGGAAGTTATCCCACATCAGCGATGCAGTCCGCGCAAGTCAAGTCCCGGATGTTCGCCCTCGAAAGCCACCGGAAAGCGCGAGCCGCTTGCCTCCGTCTGGTACCGCACGTGACTCGCTGGGATTAGTCGCCCACTGCATAAAGCCCATTCTGACAGGCCGAGCGGACTAATCGCAGGGTCCTCCCCAAGCTCAGACAACCTGCAACAACTGCGCCTTCAGATACGCGCTCTCCGGCAACTGCGGGTGCACCGGATGGTCCGGCCCCGCACCGGTCGTCGCCAGGATACGCGCCGCCCGCCGTGCCCGATGCAACCCCCAGGCAATCTGCCCGGCCCACGCCTCCAGCGGCGCATGGTGACTGCACGACGCGACGAACAGGAACCCACCCGGTGCCACCAGTGCCGCCGCCAGACGCGCCATACGCCCATAGGCGCGCAACCCCGCGTCGGCATCCTTGCGTGAACGTGCAAACGCCGGCGGATCACACACCACAATATCGAAACGTTCGCCCGTCTTGGCCAGCGCCTCCATCGTTTCGAACGCGTCGCCGCGCATCGTAACGACTCGTTCGCTCAATCCATTGTGCGCCGCTGCCGCCTCCGCGTGCTCCACACGAGAATGCTGGCAGGAGTCTGCTCGGCCGGCTTGAGGACTACACGCAGTTGCCGGCAGCGATCGCGGGCGCGAGCTTCCAGGTAGCCATCAGAATCGGGAAGTTCCAGGGAATGATCTGGCCGACAACGCCGAGAGGCTCATGGAAGTGGTAGGCCACGGTGTCGTGATCGATCTCGGAGATCGTTCCTTCCTGGGCGCGGATACAGCCGGCAAAGTAGCGCCAGTGGTCGATGGCCAGGGGCAGATCGGCGGCGGTGGTTTCGCGGATGGGCTTGCCGTTGTCCCAGGTTTCGGCCAGCGCCAGGATGTCGAGGTTGTCTTCCATGCGCTGGGCAATCTGGTTCATGATCACGGCGCGGTGAGTGGGGCTGGTGTGGCCCCAGGCTTCGCGCGCGGCATGGGCAGCGTCGAGGGCGCGCTCGATGTCTTGCGCATTGGAACGCGGAATTTCGCAAAAGATTTTGCCGGTGACGGGGGTGACGTTTTCGAAGTACTGGCCGGAAGCAGGCTCGACCCACTTGCCGCCAATGTAGTTGCCATAGCGGGGACGAAAGCTGACGCGGTCGCTGAGCTTACCGGGATGGACGTGATGTCAATGTTGCCATAGTGAATACCTCCTTCGGTGTTCCGATTGCGCTGCGCACCGGAACTCCCCCGGCGCGGCCCGAACCTGATCCCCATACCTGCTAAGGAAGGACGCAGGAAAACAGCAGTGAATTGCCGGCAAAAACACCGCCGAACACCGCAGCGGAAAAATCATACACCCGGCGCGATACACTTGGCAGCCGAGTGCGGAAAAGGCTGGCAGAGCGCGGCGGGATTATAATTTCGCGAGGCTGCAGCGGCCTCGAAACGCTTAGTTAGCTATTCTCCGATTGCAACCGATTCAACGAACGATAACAATCGCCGGTGATCCGGCGCGATAGCAGGGCTTGCAACAAACAAGCGCCTCTGACGTCTCTCCAGCAAAAGGGACACCCAACCAGAATTTTCCGGGAGAATTTTGCATGCGTCCTGCATTTTGGCTATTTTGATCGGAGTTCCAACAATTGTGCCGGCAGCGCCGCCCTGACGGCGGCCCCCGCGACCCTGGCCATCGACGGCGGGTTTCTCGCGAAGGCCAAGGCTCATCCAAGCCCGGCGGTTCTCGCGGCGGTTCGCGCGGAGGCGGACAAGGCCATGAGCGAAGGGCCGTTCTCGGTGATGGACAAGAAGGACACACCGCCGAGCGGCGACAAGCACGACTACATGAGCCTGGCACCTTATTGGTGGCCGAACCCGGCGACGAAAGACGGACTGCCCTATATTCGCCACGACGGCGAAACGAATCCGGAGCGCTACAAGGTGCCCGACGATGCAAATTCAACAAGGTACAGAGCGCGGTTCATGCGCTGGGCCTCGGCTACTACTTTACCGGAAAGCAAGAGTATGCCGCGCGCGCCGTGCTGCTCTTGCGCACGTGGTTTCTCGATCCGGCGACGCGGATGAATCCCAATTTGAATTATGCGCAGGCGGTCCTGGGCGTGAATACGGCCGCGGCACAGGATTGATCGACGTGCGCGGGATTCCGCGCATTCTCGATGGGCTCACGCTGCTCTAAGGCTCGGCGAGCCTGACGCAACAGGATCAGGTGGGGCTGCGCAAAGTGGTTTCCGCAGTACTTGAGCTGGCTCAAGAACAGCAAGAACGGCCCGACGAATCCGACGCGGAGAACAATCACGGAAGCTGGTACGACCAGCAGATACCGGCATCGCCTTGTTCCTGGGCAAAAAGAAGTTGGCGCGCAAGGTGGACGATATTGCCAAGACGAAACGCATCGCTTTGCAGATTCAACCGGATGGCAGCGAGCCGCTGGAACTGGCGCGCACCAAGTCGTTCTCTTATTCAGTCTTCAACCTCGCGGCGCTGGAACAACTGGCCGAAGAGGATCGGCTGACCGGCGTGGACCTGTGGACGTACAAGGCGCGGAATGGCGCTTCGATCCGCGCTGCGCTCGACTATCTGCTGCCCTATGCACAGGGCCAGAAAACATGGACGCATGAAGCG
>CAWGZJ010000010.1:0-404767 GCA_963826975.1 uncultured Alphaproteobacteria bacterium
CCACCCAGATGAAGTCGCGCCGCTGTGCCCCGTCCTCGATATCGGCCTGGTCCGAGCGGTACAGGCGCGGCGCCAGGCCCTCGCGGATCTCGTCGTGCTTGACCTTCACCACTGAGATCATGCCGCGCTTGTGGTACTCGTTCGGCCCGAACACGTTGAAGAATTTCAGCCCCGCCCATTGCGGCGGCCGCGGTTGCCCGGCCGCCAGCATCCGGGCGACCCGCAGGTCGAAGGCATGTTTGGTCCAGCCGTACAGATTGAGCGGGCGCAGCCGCTCGAGAAACCCGATCGACCCGTCATCCTCGAACCCCAGCGACCCGTCGCCGTAGGTGGACGCGGACGACGCGTAGACGAACGGCACCTGGCGCGCCGCGCACCACTGCCACAGCCGCGACGGCAGCTCGACATTGACCGCCCAGGCGACGTCGCCGTCGGTCGCCGTCGTCTCGCTGATCGCCCCGAGATGGAACAGCATCTCCAGCGGCGGATGCGTGGCGAGGAAATCCTCCAATTCCTCGGGCGGCAGCAGCCGCGTCGGCGGATGCTTCGCCAGGTTGCGCCACTTGCCGTTCGACCGCAGCCGATCCACCACAACCGTCTCCTGGTTGCTGTCGACCAGGGCCGCCTGCAGGTTCGAGCCGATGAATCCGGCGCCGCCGGTAACCATGATCATGGCCGCGGGTTATACGTGCATGATCGAGCCGGCGGCAAAAGCCGCCCGCGGACAGGCAGGCCCGCCCCAAAGGAGCCAAAGGAGAAGATCGACATGGTCGAGCGCCCGCGCATTCTGGACGACCTGGCCGGCGTCGCCGGCGGCGCCCTGTCGGCGTTAGCCGGCATTCGCGAGGAGATCGAGGCGATGGTGCGTGCCAGGCTCGACGAGGCGATCCGCCGCCTGGAGCTGGTCCGCCGCGAGGAACTGGACGCGGTCGCCGAGCTCGCCGCCAACGCGCGCGCCGGCCAGGAGGCGGCGGAGATCAAACTGGCCGCGCTGGAGGCCCGAATAGCAGCACTGGAATCCCCAGCGTCGGGCCCACTGCAGGGCGGATAAGCCAGGCGCCATCCGCCACCACCCGCACCCAGCCCCAACCAACGCTTCCCCCGCCCGCCATGAACTTGCGATGGCATGTGAAAATTGCCGCCCATCTCCCGCAACCGCCCCTTGCGGCGCGGCCCGACGCCTCGGTAGGCTACCGCTCGTGGTTGACGGGCGCCGAGTCCCACCAGATGTCGCGGTCCCAAGATCGTGCCACGCCCGGCCTTCCTTGCGATGGGAGACCCCGCATGTCCGCCAGCCTCCACACCGCCGTCCCCAGGGCCGCCAATCCGCTCGACATCCTCGAACAGATCGTCGTGGCCAACGACTGGGTGTTCGACCGCCGCACCGATGAGGAGATGGCCGCCGAGGCCCCCGGCCGCTGGTGCGACTACGGTCTGTATTTCAACTGGTCGCACGAGATCAGCGCCATGCATTTCACCTGCACCTTCGACCTGAAGGTGCCCGAGAAGCGCCGCGGAGCGCTGTACGAACTGCTGGCCCTGGCCAATGAGAAGCTGTGGATCGGCCATTTCGGCATGGATACCGACGACGGCATGCCGGCGTTCCGCCATTCGGTGCTGCTGCGCGGCGCCCCCGGCGCCTCGGCCGAGAGCCTGGAGGACATGGTCGACATCGCCATCACCGAGTGCGAACGGTTCTTCCCCGCCTTCCAGTTCGTGCTGTGGGGCGGCAAGCCGGCCAACGAGGCGCTGGCTGCCGCGATGCTGGAGTGTGTCGGCGAAGCCTGACCCCGCCGGGTTGCCGCCAGCCCCGCTGACCATCACGGCCCCTGCCGCCGCCCGCGCCTCACGTTCCATGGCATTGGGTCCGCGTATTTGACATCACTGCCCGCGCGCCCGCCGGGCGAACACCGGGCATCAGTCGCCGCACGGCACCTGACGCCCGGTGTTCGCCTGGCGGGCGCGCCGGCGCCCGGTGCAAACCGTCCTTGTCAAGCGACATCCAAATCTCGTCCACCCCCGCCCTCACCGTCATGGCCAGCCCGCAACACCCGCTCGCAG
Organism: uncultured Alphaproteobacteria bacterium; assembly: GCA_963826975.1. Lineage (GTDB taxonomy): Bacteria > Pseudomonadota > Alphaproteobacteria > Acetobacterales > Acetobacteraceae > Palsa-883. The sequence continues at coordinate 2,062 of CAWGZJ010000010.1, forward strand.
CCCCACCTGAGCGAAAGCCTGGCGGCCGGCGTGAGCAGGCAGACAGTTGCATGGGGTCGTGTCGGGATTTCGCGATCCGACCCGCCAGCCCATGGGCAACACCGGCCCGCCATCCGCACCACCGATCGCCACCGCAGACAGTTGCATGGGGTCGTGTCCGGATTTTCCGATCCCAGCCGCCGGCCCGTGGTCAGCCGCCAGCCCGCCATCCGCGCCACCAACCGCCACCGCAGACAGTTGCATGGGGTCGCGTCCGGATTTCCCGATCCGAGCCGCCGGCCCAAGGTCAACCCCCAGCCCGCCATCCGCGCCACCAATCGCCACAGCAGACTGTTGCACGGAGTTCTGTCGGGATTTCGCGAACGGCCACACGCCGCCGGTCCCGCTCTCGCCGCCAGTCCCGCACTCACCCTCATGGCCGGCCCTCGACCGGGCCATACGCCCCCGACCGTCTGCCCCCACCCAGCCCGCCGCCCGTACCATCAATCCCAACCACTGTCCGTCGGACGGCGTACGCCCTCCGGCACGCGCCCCGAGGGTTGTTGCCACAATGTCTAACCCACCAACGTTGCACTTGGCACGCCCAGCGCGCCCCAGCCCGAGCGGCACGCCGTGCCTTGCGGTGCCGGACGAAATCAGGTCGCCGCCAGCGCCACGCCAACCGCCGCCTGCGCGCTGACCCGAGGACGCGAGACATCGAGCGTCCAGCCAGGCCCCTGGTTCAGCCGCGTCACCACCCCCTCGGGGGTCGAGCCAGGACCCGGCCCAACACCCACCCCAGTGCTGGCGGCAGACTGTTGCATGGGCTCGATGTCAGTCATCTCTCCCGCCGCCATCCCCGCAACCGCCGTCCCCCCGGTCGGGACCTCCTCAGCGCAAGCTGCATCCTCCGCCTCAGCACCGGCCCCTGACCCCACCGGATCAACTTCGACGTCAGCCCCCGTCGTGGCCGGCCCTTGCACAGGCCAGTCCCCGACCGAACCCGCAGACCCGTTGCACCAAGCCGCGTCCAGCGCCACGACATCGACCGCGTCCGCCAGCACCGTCCCGAAGAACGGTGCCGGCTTCTGCTGGTCGCGCTCCAGCGTCCGTACCAGCACCCCCGCCGTGCGCAGCAACTCGCCCACGACGCGGCCCACCCGGCACATCTCCGGCAGCGTCAGCTCCGGCGCATGAAGCCGCGCGGCGATCGTCTTGGCCATCTCGCGCACCATCAGGATATCCGCCGCCAGCCGCGCCTGCGCCGCATTCGCCGGCATCAGCGTGGAGATCTCCTGGGTCAGCCGCACAATCCGCGCGTGCCGCCAGGCCATGCAGGCATAACGCGGCGGCGGCGCCAGCGCGGCGAACGTCGCCTGCAGCAGGTCGTCGCTGAGCTGATACGGCGGCATGATCCCGCGGATGACCTCCGCGGTTATTCCATTGGATGGAAGGGACATAAGGTCAGGCTCCTGCTAAAATCGAATTGACATAGTTAGATATGAGGAATAACGTCCGGATCAAGCCAGACGCCCCTCGACCCGGATGCACGGGGCCGCCGCATACCAGGAAACCATCGACCACACCGTTTCACCAAGCGCGGACAGGATTGCACTTGGGTGATTGCGATGGTGCCTCGCGCACAGGACGGGTGCTCCGACTGGCGAGCTTTGCGCGCGGCGCCATCGCGCCCGTTCACCCGTCGCTTGACAGCCGCGACCGATTGACGATCGGGCCGGCGACTGGCTTGTTTCGGCGTCCGCCACCAGACCGTCTCAACGTGGAATTGCCAGGCACAAGTCATGCACCTCGGTTGGCTGTGATACCTTGGCGTCTTGGCGTCTTGGCGGTTCAACTGCTACGGCCTTATGGCGTCTTGGCGGTTCAACTGCCACAGCGACCGTAATGACGCGGACCGAGCAGACAACGCCGCGCATCGCGATCGTGCTGCCCCCGCGTGAGGGCGCCGGGCCCGGCCGCGCCGGCGCAGTGTACCTGATCGCCCGCCAATTCGCCGAAACGCCCGGCTTCCGCGCCGTGATGATCGGCGGCCCGCAGGACACCGAACCGCCGCCGCCGTTCCAGCAGATCCGCCCACCATGGTGGCCCCTCGGTTCGATCAATACGCGCTATGCCCACGCCGTCGCCCGGTCGCTGCGCCCACTGAACCCCGCGCTGACGCCCGCGCCGAACCCCGCACTGATCCCCGCGCTGCCCGCCGCGCTAATCGAAGTGCACAACCGCGCCGACGTGGCGCTCGCCCTGGCACGCCGCCTGCCGGACATCCCGATCAGCCTGTTCCTGCACAACGACCCGCAGGCGATGCGCGGCGCACGCACGCCCGCCGATCGCGCCAGGCTGCTGGATCGGTTCGCGCGCGTCGTCCTGGTCTCGGACTATCTGCGCGCGCTCCTGCTTGACGGCATTGCGACACCCCCGCGCCACCCGCCCGTCGTCATCCACAATTGCATCGACCTTGCCGCCATCCCCGCCGCCGGGCCGCGCGAGCCGTTGATCCTGTTCGTCGGCCGGGTGGTCGCCGACAAGGGCACCGACAGCTTCGTCGCGGCCTGCGCGGCGGCGCTGCCACGCTTGCCGGGGTGGCGTGCTGAAATCATCGGCGCCGACCGCTTTCGCGCCGACAGCCCCGAGACCGCCTTCACCCGCCGCGTCCGCGCCGCGGCGCAGCCCGCCGGTGTCCGCCTGCTGGGCTACCAGCAGCGCACGCCAACGCTCGAAGCCATGGCACGCGCCGCGATCGTGGTCATGCCCAGCCGCTGGGCCGAGCCGTTCGGCCTCACCGCGCTCGAGGCGATGGCCTGTGGCGCCGCGCTGATCTGCTCCCCGCGCGGCGGCCTGCCCGAGGTCGCCGGCGATGCCGCGCTCTATGCCGACCCGGAAAACCCGGCGGAAATCGCCGAAGCGATCGTGGCTCTGGCGCGCGACGACCCACGCCGCGCCGCGCTGGCCGCCGCCGGACGTGAGCGCGCCCGCCGGTTCGACCGGCCGCTCGCCCAGGCGCAGGTCGCCGCCCTGCGCCACGAGATCCTGTCCGGCGGCGATTGACCAGACCGCCGAAGCCTGTATTCCGGGCCGCGCAAGTGAGTGGCGGGAGTTGCGACGATGTTCGACTTGACCCCGGCGGCGGCGGCCCAGGTGCCGGCGCGGGCATTCACCAGCGACATCCGCGCCACGTGACCGCCCCACCGCCAACCGCCCCGTCGGCGATCACCCCGCCGCCGACCACCCCAACGCCAACCGTCCAGGCCAGCCGTGCGCTGCCCGCGCTCGACCGGACAGCGGTGGCCGCCGTCATGCTGCTGCCGCTGCTATTGCTGCATGCGCACGGCATCGGCGAGGTGGCCGTCGGCGTGACCGACATATGCTTCCTGGCGCGTGCGGCCATAACGCGCCAATGGGACTGGCTGCGCACGCCCTGGCTGCGGATCGGCCTGGCCTGGTGGGGCTGGACGCTGCTGTGCTCCTTGCCGCTGCACTGGCACGGCATCGGTGCGGGCGGCGGCCCCTCGCTGGTGCAGGCCATCGTCGATGTCCGCTTCATGATCCTGGTCGCGGCGTTGGAACACCTGGTCCTGCGCGGCGCCACGGCGCGGCGCTGGTTCTACCGCATCATCGCCGCGTCGGCCGTCTACATCGCCGCGCAGTCGCTGGTGCAGTACGTGTTCGGTCACAACCTCTACGGCGCTCCCCCCGCCGGCGATGGCCACGATCGAGTGCTGACCGGCCCGTTCGGCAAGCCGCGCGCCGGACCGCCATTGGCGCGCATCCTGCTGCCCGCGATCATCCCGCCGGCCGCGGCGCTGCAACAAAAGGGCCGCCTTCTTACATCGCTCGCCGCCGGTGCGCTGCTGACCGCCGGCCTCGGCGTGATGGAACTCATCGGCCAGCGCATCCCGCTGCTGCTCGTCGGGCTCGGCCTGGTCGTCGCGGCATTGTTCCTGAACGCGCTGCGCCGGCTGGTGCTGGCAACCGCGGTCATCGGCATGCTGCTGCTGGCCGCCACCCCGGTCGTCGCGCCGGGCGCCTACCGGCACCTGGTGACCGATTTCTCCGGCCTGATGCTGCATTTCGCGACCAGTCCGTATGGCGAACTGTTCGCCCGCGCGCTCGAGATCGGCGTGCAGCAAGGACCGACCGGGCTCGGCGCCGAGGGCTTCCGCTACGGCTGCCCGATGCCGCGCTATTTCCGCCCGACGTTCGACGGCAGCGTGCCGGACGGCGGCGGCGCGGGCATCTGCTGGCACCATCCGCACAACATCTACCTCGAGGCTCTGGACAACGGCGGTTTCGTCGGGCTTGCGCTGTTTTGCGCGCTGGCCGTGGCCTGGCTGATCGCACTGGGACGCGGCTTGCGGCAATCGCCCGACCCGCTGCGCGTCGGCTTGTTCGCCGCCGCGTTCATCCAGCTCTGGCCGATCGCCTCCAACAGTGGCTTGACCTCGATGCCGATCGGCGGGTGGCTGTTCTTGCTGGTGGGCTGGGGCCTGGCCGAAGCGCGATGGCAAGGCCGCGTAACCTGATGCACGCGGCGCTGGCACCGGCACCGGCAAGCTGGCACTAGCTCTTCCACACCGTGAAGCAGCCCTGAGGAGATCCCCTGAATGTGCGGCATCGCCGGCCTTATCCTCTCGCCCGGCGCCGCGCCGCCGACGCCGGAGGTGCTGTCGCGGCTGATCGACACGCTGCATCACCGCGGCCCCGACGGCACCGGCCACCAGGTACTTGGCCGTATCGCCCTGGTGCACAACCGCTTGGCGATCATCGACCTGGTGACCGGCGACCAGCCGCTCTACGCCGGCGCGGCCACGCTGGTGGCGAACGGCGAGATCTACAATTACCGCGAGCTGCGCGTGGCGATGCACGGCACGAACTTCGCCACCAACAGCGACTGCGAGGTGCCGCTGCACCTGTGGCTGCGCGATGGCGCGGACTATACGCGGGACCTGCGCGGCATGTATGCGATCGCCATCCACGAACGCGCGCTGCACAGCGTCACACTCAGCCGCGATCCTTTCGGCATCAAACCACTTTATATCGCCCAGGTCGCCGACGGCCTGGCCTTCGCATCCGAGCCGCAGGCGCTGCTGGAATTGGGGCTGGTCGCCCGCCGCGTCCGCCCGGCGGCGCGCGACCAACTCCTGCAATTGCAGTTCACCACCGGCGCCGACACGATCTTCGACGGCATCCAACGCCTGCTGCCGGGCGAGACCGTCACCTGCGCCGACGGCGGCATCGTCGACCGCCACCGCATCTCCCATCTTCCCGAAGGTGGCCCGGAGCGGATCGACGAAGCCACCGCGTTGACCCGCCTCGATCGCGCGCTCGAGGAAAGCGTCGATCTGCACCAGCGCAGCGACGTGCCATACGGCATGTTCCTTTCCGGCGGCATCGACAGCGCAACGGTCCTGGCGCTGATGGCACGGCTGAACAGCCAACCCGTGCTGGCCTTCACCGCCGGCTGGGACATCCCCGACGCGGCGGATGAGCGCGCGCAGGCGGCGATCGTTGCCAAGGCGCTCGGCGCGCGGCACGAAACGATCGAGATCAACGAGGCAATGGTCTGGCAACACCTGCCCGAGATCGTTGCGTGCATGGACGATCCCGCCGCCGACTACGCGATCATCCCCACCTGGTTCCTCGCCCGCCGGGCGCACCAGGATGTCAAGGTCGTGCTCAGCGGCGAGGGCGGCGACGAAATCTTTGCGGGTTACGGCCGCTATCGCACGGCGACGCAGCCCTGGTGGCGCGGCGGCCATGCAATGTATGCCGGCGGCTTCTTCGACAAGGTCGACGTGCTGCGCACACGCCCCGGCGCCGGCTGGCGCGACGGCATCGCCGCGGCCGAACGCGCCGCGGCGGACGGCGGGCGCTCCCGCCTCGCCCAGGCGCAGGCCACCGACATGGTGGACTGGTTGCCGCACGATTTGTTGCTGAAGCTGGATCGTTGCCTGATGGCGCACGCGGTCGAGGGGCGCACGCCGTTCCTCGATCGCGGCGTGGCGGCGGCGGCGTTCCGCCTGCCCGATGCGCTGAAGCTGCACAAGGGGCTGGGCAAATGGCTGCTGCGCCGCTGGTTGGAGAAGCACGTGCCGGTGGCGCGGCCGTTCGCACCGAAGCAGGGCTTCACCGTGCCGATCGGCGCCTGGATCAAGGGACGCGGCGCGCAGCTTGGGCCGCTGGTGGCGGCCCAGCCGGGGGTGGCGGAGATCGCCGATCCGGCGAAAGTGCGTGCGCTGTTCAGCAACATCCGTCGCTGGCGGCACGGCTTCGCGGCGTGGCAGTTGCTGTTCTACGCGCTATGGCACCGGCGGCACATTCTGGGGCTGCCGCCGTGCGGCGATGTGTTCGAGACGCTGGCGGCGGGGTAGCAATCCTGGGCCGCCCGAGGCCCCCATCTGGAGAACGTTTGTCAACCTCGCTTCGCAAAAAACCAGCATGGCCATGAAATTTGCGCGCGTCGTCCTTGCGCTGCCTTTCGTCCTCGTCCTCGCCTTGCACGCGTTCGCTCAAGCGCCGGCTCCTATCGTTGCGGCAGAGAGCGACCCCGGCAGTCTCGGCTTTTCCGCGAGCCGGCTCGCGCGGATTGCGCCCTGGTACCAGGCGCAGATCGATGCCGGCGCCTTGCCCGGAGCCGTGATCGCGATCGCGCGTCGAGGCAAGCTCGCCTATCTGCGGGCGATCGGCTTCCAGGACCACGCCAAAACGGTTCGGATGCAGCCCGACTCGATCTTCTGGCTCGCCTCGATGACCAAGCCCGTCACCAGCGTTGCGGCCATGATGCTGGTCGAAGCGGGCAAGCTCGATCTCGCGGCGCCCGTCAGCCGCTATCTGCCTGAGTTCGAGAACACGCGGGTCGGCGTCGAGACGACCAATCCTTCGGGCAAGACGGAGCTGGCCTTCGAGCCACAAAATCGGGCGATGACGGTGCTCGATCTCGTCCGCATGACCTCGGGCATCGTCTATCCCTTGCAGGGCAATGGCCCAGTGCACAGCTTCAACCGTGGGATCGCGGCGAGGCGCGATCAAAGCCTCTCCGAATTCATCGCGGCGATCGCGACGCGGCCGCTCGCCTATCAGCCGGGAGAGGTCTGGGAATATAGCGATTGGAGCTTCGACACGCTCGGGCGCGTCGTCGAGGTGGCGTCGGACGAGCCACTCGACCGCTTCTTCGAGAGCCATATCTTCAAGCCCCTCGGCATGGTCGATACCGGCTTCCATGTGCCCGAGGCAAAGCTCTCCCGCCTCGTCGACCCGGCGCCCGAAGGGCGGGGCGGGCTCTTCGATGTCACGAAACCGCCGAGATATCTCTCGGGCACCGGTGGCCTCGTATCGACCGCGCCGGATTATCTGCGCTTCTGCCAGATGCTGCTCAATGGCGGTGAGCTCGACGGGGTCCGCATCCTGGCGCCGGCGACCGTCGCGCGGATGACGAGAAGCTCCCTGCCGGCGAATGTGAGGTTCGCGGGAATTGATGCTCATGTGATGGGTCCGGAGCATGGCACGAGCTGGGGGCTCGGCTTCGCGATAAGGACCGACCCCGAAACGAGCTGGGTGCCGGGTTCCGTCGGCAGCTTCGCCTGGAGCGGCGCCTGGGGCACCTATTTCTGGATCGACCCGTCCGCGCGGTTGATCGCGGTGCAGATGGTCCAGGTCCCGCGTCCGGATAACCAGCGCTATTTCGACGCCATCCGCCATCTCACCTACGCGGCGTTGGATCTCTCTGGGCCGGCGCCCGCGGAGCCCGAGCTGCCGGCGCGCGTTGCCGGCGAGAGCCTGCTGTCAGCCTACGTGGGGCGATATTATTTCGGCGCCTCGCTCAGCGCGAGCGACCCGCAATCCGCGGCGCGCGGCGTATTCGGCGGTACGGGTCTCAACGTCACGAAGGATGGACGCCGCGCCACCGTCGATCCCGTCGCAGGCGGGCCGGCCGAGAAGGCGGGCGTGATGAAGGGCGATATCCTGAGCGCCATCGACGGCGTCGCGACCGACGCGCTTTCGCTCGACGAGATCACCGGCAAGCTGCGTGGCAAGGTCGGCACGGCGACGACGCTCACGCTGCTTCGCGCCGGCAACGCGACGCCGCTGACCATCTCGGTCGAGCGGCGGACGGTCACCCTTCCGGGAGCCGAGCTCACCATCCGTCTCGAGGACGGCAAGCTTCTCGCGGAGGCGACCGGTATTTGGCCGGTGCTCGAGATCGAGAAGGGCAGATCCGTCGAGCTGCGGCCGCTCTCGCGCACGGAATTCTCTCTCGACAGCAGCGAGCGCACGCGCCTCGCGTTCCTCAACGATCAGGCCGGCAAGGTCTCAGGCGTCGCGCTGAACCCCGGGCCTTTTGCGGTCAACGGCGTGACGGTGAAGTAATACCGGTCGAAATAAAGATCCATCCACCGGCGCTGCGTCCACGTCATGCCGGCGCAGGCCGGCATCCACGACTTGCCTTCGTTGCAGCAAAGAAAGTCGTGGATACCGGCCGGAGCCTGCCCTCGGGCGCTGACCCGGGGGCTGGCATGACGCGGGGTAGCGGCCCCTGCGTCAATACTTTCGGCCGTTGGTATAAGTATCCCCCGGCTTCACCGGGGGCTTTAAGATTTTGGCCGCTCGCGCCGACTGACCCCGCCGGGTCGGTCGGGCCGCAGGACAACCGCGTCTTTCCGTGTACGAATGCGATACGGATGCTGCTCGCGGAAAGCGCCCCGCCATCCAGCAGAGCCGCGTCCGCGTGATTGGCTTGGCGTGCTGTTTTGAACAATCCGGCAGGTGACCGCGGGCAGGACGCACGCGAGCCGTGCGAACGACTTTGCAATGAACTCACGAGTGCTACACGCAACGGACCGGCGCCGATAATCGTTCTACTACCAGACTGTTGCCATTTTTCATCGAATGCGGTGCAGGGGCAGCATCTCACGCCCCGCCATTCACATCGATCGTTGCGCAGGTAATGAAAGACGCCGCATCGCTCACCAGGAACTCAACCACCGACGCAATCTCCTCCGGCTCCCCAGCCCGGCCCAGCGCGCTGCCCTTGGCGCGTTCCTTGGCAACCTGCGGCGTCCGCGCGCCCATCGCCGTGTTGATCAACCCGGGCGCTATCGCATTCACCCGGATGCCATGCCGGCCCAACCGTGTCCCGAGGCTCTTCGTCAGGTTGATGACCGCCGCTTTCGACGCGCCATACTCCACCACCGTGCTGCCGCGCTGCCCCGCGGACGACGCCGTGTTGACGATCGCCCCGGTCTCACCCGCCGCGATCAGCCGCTTCGCCACCCATTGCGAGGCGAAGAACGGCACGCGCAGGTTCACCGCCAACGTCGTATCGAATTGTGACGGCGGCACGTCGAGGAAATCGCTCTCCGGATGATAAACGCCGGCGTTGTTGAACAACACGCGGATCAGCCCGTGCTCGCGCTCGATGTCCGCCAGCGTCGTCTCCAGCCGCCCGAGGTCGCTCAGGTCGCACTGGTGGTGCGGCCAGTTGCCGGCACCCTCGGCGCCGATATCGATGCCGACCGTGAGCCACTCCGCCTGCGCCAGCCGACGGCAGGTCGCCTGACCGATCAGGCCGTTGCTGCCGGTAATCACTGCGACTTTTGCCATGGTTCTCCTCCGTCTGTCCCAGCACCGTCCGTTCAGGCGCTGCCCGTTGGGCGCCGAGACTAGAGCGGTTTCAGGTGGGCGGAAATCCGCGCCGATAAGTGTGCGGAGCCGGATTCGCCCGAGACGCAGGTCGGCGGACACCGGGCCGCCGGAGATCAAGCGGCCGGAGATCGGCCTCGGTATGCCAAGTATTGAACCCAACCGGACACGATCATTAGCCAGTCAAGAGGTAAATCTCAGACAATGATGCGGCGATATATTCGGCAACGACCTCGATTTAATACCAGCCTGCGACAGTTCTCCAACCGTTCAACTCAAGCCGCGGACCGGCCATGACTTGCACAAACCACCGCCAAGTCCCAGCCGCGCTCGGGTAGTGGAAACAATCCGTCACGATCTCGACCGGACCACGAACACAATCCCGAGCGACATGTCTCGCAGATCACCTGTGGCGGACACATCGAATGGTTCGCTGATCGGACCGCTCGACCGTCCAGCCACACCGGCACGACCACGCCTACGCGACCACGCCTACACGACCACTCCTACACGACCACGCCTACGCGAAAGGAACCTCAAATGCGCGCTTCCAGATACATCCTCCCATTGCTGCTCGCGACATCCGCCCTGGCCGTCTTCCCGGCGGCATCGTTCGCGCAGGTCGCCTGCGGACCCTCCGTCACGACTGCCGATGCCGCAACGACCGCCCCGATCGCACCGCCGGCGTTGCCCGACTATGACCAGCCGCCGATCCCCGCGCCCGGCTATATCTGGACGCCGGGCTACTGGGGCTACGCCGACGCCGGCTACTACTGGGTGCCCGGCACCTGGGTGCAGCCGCCGACCGATGGCCTGTTGTGGACGCCCGGCTACTGGGCCTGGAACGCTGGTGTCTATGCCTGGAACGCCGGCTATTGGGGACTGACCGTCGGCTTCTACGGCGGCATCGATTACGGCTTCGGCTATGGCGGCGTCGGCTATGACGGCGGCTACTGGGATCATGGCCACTTCGCCTACAACCGCACCGTGAACAACTTCGGCGGCGTCCACATCACCAACGTCTACAACCGCACCGTCATCAACAACGATTCGCGGCGCATCAGCTACAACGGCGGCACCGGCGGCCTGACCGCTCGGCCGACCGCGCAGCAGGAAGCCTACGCCCACGAACACCACCTGCCGCCAACCCGAGAGCAGACCGCCCATGTCGACGCCGCCCGCGGCAACCGGTCGTTGCTTGCCACAGAGAACCATCGCCACCCGCCGATCGCCGCGACCCAGCGGCCCGGCGATCTGCACACCCCCGGCGCGGTCGCGGCCAGGCAGGCCGCTCACCCCAATGCCACCGCAGAAGGTCGCCCGCCGCAGGCACGGCCGAACGAGCCGGCTCACACCGCAGCAGCACGGCCCGGCACGGCAACGCCACCCGAAGCGCATCCAGCGCCTCGCCCGCAGGTGCACGCGGCAGCCCAGCCGGCCGCACCACGCCCGCAGGTGCACGCGGCGGCCCAGCCGGCAGCGCCACGCCCGCAGGTGCACGCGGCAGCCCAGCCGGCCGCACCACGACCGCAGGTGCGCGCGGCGGCCCAGCCGGCAACGCCACGTCCGCAGGTGCACGCGGCAGCCCAGCCGGCAGCGCCACGCCCGCAGGTGCACGCGGCAGCCCAGCCGGCAACGCCGCGTCCGCAGATGCACGCGGCCGCTCGCCCAGCAGCACCACGTCCGCAGATGCACGCAGCAGCCCAGCCGGCGGCGCCGCGTCCGCAGGTGCACGCGGCCGCTCGCCCAGCCGCACCACGTCCGCAGATGCACGCGGCAGCTCGCCCGCCGGCGCCGCACCCGCAGATGCACGCAGCGGCAGCTCATCCAGCGGGACGTCACGTCGGCTGACCGGCCGGCACAATGCCCATCGCTCGGAGCGTTCGACGTTCCGGGCGATGGTCTTTGCACGCGCGGGTGAAGCGAGCCTCAGGGCGGTCATGCCCTAACGCGCCAGCTTCTCCAACGCGGCAAAGTCGGTCGCGGCGATGAAGCCTCGCAGGGTGGGTTCGAGCGTCGTCTTGTCGCCGGTGACTTTCACGATCGTTTTGCCAGCCACCAACGTAATGAAACTGTTGTCGTTGGCGACATAGGACATCGGCCGACCGCCAATCACAACGGTTTTCATCCCTGCCGCCGCCCCCAGCGGGCTATTGATCAGCGCGGCCATGCCCTGCAGCATCGGACTGTCGGTGATGATCTGCACCTCAACCTGCTGGCTCCCATTGCGGTAGGTGCGGCCGACCGTCGTGCCCACGCCCAACATGGCTGCACCAGCCGCGCTTGTGTCGATCTGATCGGCGTTCCAGCCAGGCGGCACCGGCGGCAGCACGCTCTTCAGCGCATCGGCCCGCGCCTGACGGAGCAGGTTGGCCGCTGCCTCCAGCGCTGCCACCGCCGATGGAAGATCGTGCTTCCGGTAAGCCGTCAGCGCCTGGTCGATCTGATCCGTTACGTCGTCCGCGCGCACGGACGATGAGTGCGCGCCGGCGACCAACAGGAACAGCAGTACGCAGTACAGCAACCGCATCGCATTCTCCGTGTAGGTGGCCAACGTTACGCAACGGTGATGGGTCGCGCAAGCTCGTCACGCGCTCGGCAGCCGACCGATAGGCAGGGCCACTCTGCGTTTTTGCCCCTCCACTCCCTGCCCCGATTGCGACCCGGGTCGCGGCTGCAGCCTGCTTGATGCAGGCGTTCACGCGCCGGCGGATCCCGATCGAATGTTGCCCCGCCGATACCGGCCGTCCCCAAACCGCTCTACAATGCGGCGACCCGCCCACGGAGTTCCGCCATGTCCGCCCACCGCGACCAGCCGATCGGCGACAGCGCCTGCGTCCCACCCTGCGGCATAGAAGCGACTGACATCAGCTTCGAAGCCGCCCGCGCCATGCCGCCGTCCGTCTACACCTCACCCGACGTGCTGGCCCTGGAACAGCAGTGCGTATTCCGCCGCCAGTGGCTCTGCGTCGGGCGGGCCAGCGCGATCCCGCAGCCGGGCGATTACCTCACGACCGAGATCGCCCATCAGCCGATCGTCGTACTGCGCGATCGCGACGGCGTGGTGCGCGCCTTCTCCAACGTGTGCCTGCACCGCATGTCGGTGCTGCTGGAAGGCAGCGGCCGCGTGCACGGCGGCATCACCTGCCCGTATCACGCCTGGACCTACAACCTCGACGGCACGCTGCGCGCTGCGCCGCACATGCAGCGCAGCCCCACATTCCGTAACGATGCCTACCGCCTGCCCGAACTGCGGGTCGAGACCTGGCTCGGTTGGATCTATGTCACGCTCGACGCTTCGCTGCCGCCGGTCGCCACCCACCTCGCGCCGCTGGCCGATCTGGTCGGCCAGTACGGCATGCAGGATTATGTCGAAACGTTCCGCGAGGAACACGTCTGGGACACCAACTGGAAGCTCCTCGCCGAGAACTTCATGGAAAGCTACCATCTGCCGATGCTGCACCGCGCGACCGTAGGGCCGCACTCCAGGATCGAGGAGATGGAGTGCCCGCCTGGGTTGGATGCGTTCAACTATCACTGGATCACCAAGGAAGCGACGTTGCCGATCGGCAACGCGCATCCGGACAACACGCGCCTGCAGGGCCACTGGCGCCGCACCACCGCGCTGCTGGCGATCTACCCGACGCATCTGGTGACCCTGACGCCGGGATACTTCTGGTATCTCATCGTCCGCCCGCATGGGGTCGGCCAGGTCCATATGGTATTCGGCGGCGGCCTGTCGCCGGAATTCATTAACGATCCGAAAGGGGCCGAGCATCTCGCAACCCTGAAGTCGCTGCTCGATGCGGTAAACGTCGAGGACCGGCGCGGGGTCGAAGCGGTGTTCCGCGGCGTACAGGCACCGCTGGCCCGGCCCGGCCACCTAAGTTACCTCGAGCGCCCCAACTACGATTTTGCCCGCTATCTCGCCCGTCAACTGGCCGAAGGGTGACAGGTAACACTTCTCCTACTTCTCCCCCTCCCCTTGAGGGAGGGGGTTGGGGGGAGGGGTTCGTGCCAGGGTCGCACCCAAGGTCCCAGCCGCCCCACCCCCCCCACCCCCCTCCCTCAAGGGGAGGGGGAGAACGCCACCCCCCGCCCCCCTCGCTTGCCCCAACTCCACGACCTGACCCAGCGTCGCATCAGGTGCTACGCAGCCCCCGGGAGAACCCGCCATGCAAGCCCACTACGACCTGCTGATCCGCAACGGCGCCTGCGTCCTGCCCTGGGGCATCGAGGCCACCGATGTCGGCGTCCGCAGCGGCCGCATCGCCGCGCTCGGCGTCCCACCCGACGCCACCGCCGAAGAAACGATCGACGCCAACGGCCTGCACGTGCTGCCCGGGCTGATCGACCCGCACGTCCACCTGCGCGACCCCGGCGACAAAACCGTGGAAACCATCCCGACCGGCACCAGGGCCGCGGTGCTCGGCGGCCTCGCCGCGGTGTTCGACATGCCGAACACCGCACCCTCGATCGTCGACGCGGACAAACTCGCGTGGAAACAGCACTACGTCGAGCAGGTCGCCTGGTGCGACATGGGCCTGTATATCGGCGGCACCAAGACCAACATCCGCGAACTCGCCAGCCTGGAACTCGGCAAAGGCGTTTGCGGAATCAAGATCTTCGCCGGCAGTTCCACCGGCGACCTGATGGTCGAGGACGACGAACACCTGGAACGTGTCATGCGCTCCGGCCGCCGCCGCATCGCCTACCACAGCGAGGACGAATACCGCCTGCAGGACCGCAAGCACCTGTTCAAGTCGGGCGATCCTTACGCCTGCCACATGGAATGGCGTGACGAGGAAACCGCCTTCCTCGGCACCCGCCGCCTGATGGCGCTCGCCAAACTGACCGGGCGCCAGGCGCACATCCTGCACGTCTCGACGGCACAAGAGCTGGACTACCTCAAGGAGTTTCGCGACCTTGCCACCTGCGAGGTGCTGGTAAACCACCTGACGCAGGTCGCCCCCGACTGCTACGACAGGCTGCAAGGCTTCGGCGTAATGAACCCGCCGATCCGCGGCCCGCGCCACATGGAAGCCGCCTGGACGGCAATCAACGACGGCACCGTCGACACCGTCGGCTCCGACCACGCGCCGCACCCGCGCGCCAGGAAGCTGCTGCCCTGGCCCGACTGCCCGGCCGGCCTCACCGGCGTGCAGACGATCGTTCCGGTGATGCTTAACCACGTCAACGCAGGCCGGCTGTCGCTGAGCCGCCTGGTCGACCTGATGTGCGCCGGCCCGGCGCGGGTCTACGGCGTGCTCGGCAAGGGTCGCCTCGCCGCCGGCTACGACGCCGACTTCACCCTGGTCGATATGAAACGCCAGCGAAAGATCGAGGAGTCCTGGATCGTTTCGCCCTGCGGCTGGACACCATTCGCCGGCATGGCAATCACCGGCTGGCCCATCGCAACCATCGTGCGTGGCCAGACGGTGATGCGCGAGGACGAAGTACTAGGCACCCCCACCGGCAAGTTAGTGCGCTTCTCCCCCTCCCCTTGAGGGCTTGGGCCGCGAAGCGGACCAAGGTTGGGGGGAGGGGTCGGCGCGCAAGAGGGGCGAGGGGCCAACGCACAAAAGGCGGCCTATTTCCGTGCAAAGCCGTGCAGAAATGCATCAATAGCCATATCGATCCGATCACGGATCTCGTCGTCGCCAGGTCTATCCCCCAGCATCGCGCGGTACATCAAATCGAAAGTGATCATGTCGTGGAACAGCGTGGCCGATTGGTGCGCATCGCTCGCTCGCAAACGCCCCGCTCGCTGCTGCCTCTCAACAAACCGCGCAATGATCCGCCGAGAGGTCTCCGGGCCGCTCTCGAACCACACACGCCCAAGCGCCGGAAAGCGCACCGTTTCGGCGATCATAAGCCGCTGAAACGCCAGGTGCCGGTCCTGCAGCAGAATATCGAGCAGCGCCAGAGCCAGCGACCGTAGACCTTCTTCCACGCCAAGCGCCGAAACGTCGATCGTGACGAACGACGCAAGAAGATCCTCGCACAACTCTTTCACTACAGCAACGAATAATCCCTCTTTGTTGCGGAAGTGATTGTACACATTGGTCTTGGACCCACCGACGGCACGCACGATCTCGTCCACGCTGACGTCGTCATAGCCACGCCGCAGGAAGAGCTCGGTAGCCGTCGAGCGGATCTGTCCGGACCTCGCGTCGCCGCGCCGAGTGCGGCGGATCGCTCGTAGCGGCGCGGCGGGCGGGGGTGTGACGGGTAAGGGTCTGGCGGTCATGACGCTCCTGTCGCTGGCTGAAGAATTCGCGCTGCCCTGCTCGCCCGGCAGATCGTCGGCACCCGCAAGCCCATCCTGAACGCCGCGAAGCACCACCGCGCTGTTGCTACCGCCGCGCAGCCTGCCCGAAAGCCCGGGAAAGCGGAAAACCTGGATCATCGGCGCGGCTCTTGAACTGTCCGGATGCGCCTCCAGATGATACCGCACCGTATGGTATGCAAGCCGGTAACCCCGCCGGCACCATACGGGCCAGTGGGCGACGCCTATCCCGGCGCGACCCAAACCGAAGGACTGGAGCGATGAACGGATTGACGAAAGCCTTGGCCGCCGAGTTCATCGGCACCTTCGCCTTGATCTTCCTGGGTGCCGGCACCGCGACCGCGCTCGGCGGTGGACAGTTGCCGGCGATCGCGCTCGCGCACGGGCTCACCATCATGGTGTTCGCCAGTGCGTTCGGCGACATCAGCGGCGGCCACATCAATCCGGCTGTCACAGTCGGCCTCGCCGCCGCCGGGCAGTTTCCGCGACGCCACGTCGCACCTTACATCGTCGCGCAGGTCGCCGGCGCCGTCGCGGCGGGCTACTGCCTGTTGGCCGTGTTCGGCGGGCCGGTGAACCATCTCGGCGCAACGCTCGTGGACACCCAGCGTATCACCTATGACGCCGCCTTCGCGCTCGAGGCGATCGGCACCTTCTTCCTCGTCAACACGGTCCTGCACACTGCGGTGCGCGGCGCCGCGGGTCGGCTCGCTCCATTCGCGATCGGCATGACGGTGACGGTGTGCATCCTGATGTTCGGCGCGCTGACCGGCGGCAGCGTCAATCCCGCGCGCACCATCGGCCCGGCGATCGCGACAGGCACCTACGACGGCATCGCCATCTACCTGGTCGCGCAACTCGTGGGCGGCACGATAGCGGGCCTGCTCTACCGCGTGTTCTGGGCGCCGCAAGCCGATGCCGCACAGCTCGCGACCGGTCCCATGCCCGCCGAGTAGGCCCCCCTGGCAACTCCCTCCGACGCGCCGATATGGCCCTCCACCCCGGAAACCACCTCTACAGGAGCGATATCGTGACCCAACATCGCCAACGCACCCCCGATGCCAGCAATCCGAACCCCGTCGCCGCCGGCGCGGCACACAGCTCACCGCGTGCGACACTCGACGCGAGAACGGCAAGGCCGCCCGCGATCGCCGGCATCACTGTCCCCGACAGCAAGCTTGCGCACGAGATCACCGAACTCGTGCGAGACACAGAATCACCGCTGCTGTTCCACCATTCCAGCCGCGTCTTCTACTGGGGCTGCGATGACCGGCGCGCGGCGCGGCCTGACGTTCGATGCCGAGCTGCTCTACGCCGGCGCGATGTTCCACGACATGGGGCTGACGCATCGCCACAGCAGCCCCAACGAGCGCTTCGAGGTCGATGGCGCCAACGCGGCGCGAGACTTCCTGCGCGGCCACGGCATTTCGCAACAGGATATCGACACGGTGTGGACCGCGATCGCGCTGCACACCACGCCCGGCATTCCGCAGCACATGCATCCGGTGATCGCCCTCGTCACCGCGGGCGTCGAGATGGACGTGCTGGGCATCGCCTACGCGGACTTCTCCGACGCCGAGCGCGAAGCCGTGGTGCGCGCGCATCCGCGCGGCGGGCACTTCAAGGAAGACATCATCCAGACGTTCTACGACGGCATCAAGCACAAGCCGGGCACGACCTTCGGCAACGTCAAGGCCGACGTGCTCGCCGACAAGGATCCCGATTTCACGCCAGGCAATTTCTGCGGCGTGATCCGCGGCTCCGCCTGGCCCGCATAAGCATTCCCCAACCCCTACCGCAACTCAGGAGCTGACCATGTCGTCCCAAGACCTGTCCCGATCGAAGCCCTTCACCAACGCCACCGGCGCGCCGGTCGCCGACAACACCAACATCATGACCGCCGGCCCGCGCGGCCCGGCGCTGCTGCAGGACATCTGGCTGATCGAGAAGATGGCGCATTTCGACCGCGAGGTGATCCCCGAGCGGCGCATGCATGCGAAAGGCTGGGGCGCCTACGGCACCTTCACCGTCACGCACGACATCACCCGCTTCACGCGCGCGAAAATCTTCAGCGCCATCGGCAAGCAGACGCCCATGTTCGCACGCTTCTCGACTGTTGCCGGTGAGCGCGGCGCCGCGGACGCCGAGCGCGACATTCGCGGGACTGCGCTGAAGTTCTACACCGAGGAAGGCAATTGGGACATCGTCGGCAACAACACGCCGGTGTTCTTCTTTCGCGACCCGCTGCGCTTCCCGGACCTTAACCACGCGATCAAGCGCGACCCGCGCACCGGGCTGCGCAGTGCCGACAACAACTGGGACTTCTGGACCCTGCTGCCCGAGGCGCTGCACCAGGTCACCGTCGTGATGTCCGACCGCGGCATCCCGAAAAGCTTCCGCCACATGCACCTGTTCGGCAGCCACACCTTCTCGATGATCAACGCGGCGAACCAGCGCGTGTGGGTGAAATTCCATTTCCGCACGCAGCAGGGGATTGCCAACCTCACCGATGCCGAAGCCGCGGCACTGGTCGCCAATGATCGCGAGAGCCACGGACGGGACCTGCTGAACGCGATCGATGGCGGCGACTTCCCGCGCTGGACGCTGTTCATCCAGGTGATGACGGAAGCGCAGGCGACGGCGCACAAGCACAACCCCTTCGACCTTACCAAGGTGTGGCCGAAGAAGGACTATCCGCTGATCGAGGTCGGCGTGATGGAGCTGAACCGCTATCCGGACAACTACTTCGCGGAAGTCGAGCAGGCGGCATTCTCGCCGGCCAACGTGGTGCCGGGCATCGGCTTCTCGCCCGACAAGATGCTGCAGGCGCGGCTGTTCTCCTACGGCGACACGCAGCGCTACCGGCTCGGCGTCAACTTCAACCACATTCCGGTCAACGCGCCGAAGTGCCCGTTCCAAAGCTATCACCGCGACGGCGCGATGCGCACGGACGGCAATCTGGGCGACACGACCAACTACCATCCCAACAGCGCCGGCCTATGGGCGAACCAGCCCGATTTCAACGAGCCGCCGATGCAGGTGGACGGCGACGCGGCGCATTGGGACCATCGCGTGGATGACGACCATTGGGAGCAGCCGGGCAATCTGTTCCGCAAGATGACCCCGGCGCAACGGCAGGCGCTGTTCGACAACACCGCGCGGGCGATGGGCGATGCGCGGGTGCACATCAAGCAGCGCCATGTCGAGAACTGCACGCGTGCTGACCCGGCATACGGCGCGGGCGTGGCGCGGGCGCTGGGGATGGTGGCGGCGGCTAAAGCGGCGGAATAACCGCCGACCACTACACCCGCACCGCCGCCAGGCGCACTTCACAAGACGCTTCCGCAAGCAGCGGCCGGTGACCTGATAGCAGGTCGCCGGCCCGCTCACACATGGGGCGGCGTCTAGGTAGTGAGTCGGTCTGAATGTTTGCAAAGGACGGAAATCCGCTGTAGCTGCCGCCGGCCTCCTACCTCCGGTTTGGGTGGGGAGCGGTCATTTGACGATGTGCGCGCAGAGCGACCCCCAATGGCCTTCGTGTCGGACTGATAACGTTAATCGTTCCAGCCCGCCTTACGGATACCATCCAACAAATGCTCTTGATCGCCGGGGCTCATATAGGGCGGACGATTGCGAACCATGACATTGAACACGTCGGGCGCCTTCGTCACGAACTCCCGAAGCTCGGCCGCCGCTTCCTCCCGCCGCCCTGATTGGGCCAGGGCAGCCACAAGGAACCGACGCGGAGCCGCATACGCCGGATAATCCGCCAGACACCGCCGCGAGGCTTCAACGGCTTCGTCATACCTGCCCTCCAGGTACCAGGACATGGCGGATAGGCTCGCAGTCGTCGCGCTCATGGGATCGCGGGGATTAAGGCGAAGCGACGTGGATACCTCGTCACGACACTCACCGTGGCGTCCCCGATACCTCAGGACAGCCCCCTTCACCCAGTGCGTCCATGCGCAGTTTCGATTGAACCCAATCGCGCGCTCGGCACAGACCATCGCCGCGTCCATGTTCCCCCCAATGCCGTACGCCGTGCCCAACATCGCCTGGGCGGTCGAGTCAGTGGGATCAATCGCGACAGCCTGGCGCGCCTCGACCTCCGCCAGTCTGGCTGCCTCGGCGATCGGCCGTGTCCCATGGAACAACCCATCCCTTATGTAGGTCACAGCCAGACCGACATAGGCCGGAGCAAATCCGAAATCGATCCCCGCCGCCCGACGAAAAAGCTCACGTGCCTGCTCGTTCTCGGCGGCCGTGCCCTTTGACAGGTGCCAAAGGCCGCGCTGATAGGTCTCCCAGGCACTGAGGCTGGCCGGCTGCTGGCGTAACGCACGCCAACGCTCCGCATCGCCCACCGCCGGCTGGATCGCGGTCGCCACCGCCTCGGCGATCTCGTCCTGGACCACGAATATTTCGCTGATCTCGCGATCATAACGTTCGGCCCAGATGTGACTGCCGGTTGACGCATCGATCAGCTGTGCACTCACACGGATTCTGCCACCGCTACGACGTACGCTGCCTTCCACGACGTATCGCACGCTCAGTTCTCGAGCGACCTGCTTCACATCGACGGCACGACCCTTGTATGTGAAGGCGGAGTTGCGTGCGATCACAAGCAATGATCGGCTGCGCGATAGCTCGGTAATGATGTCATCCGCAATTCCGTCAGAGAAATATTCCTGATCTGGGTCACCACTCATATTGGCGAATGCCAGCACGGCGATCGAAGGCTTATCGGACATCGGCGCCGTGCCGCCGATCAGCTGATTTCCCCCCGGGTCGTGATGGGAGGTCACCTTGACGGCGAAAATGTAGCCACGCCGCGGAACCGTCTTGAGTATCGCCTGTGAACTCGTCCCCGAGCGCACGCCGGATATCGCGGACACATTGGGTGATGCTGTCGTCATTGACGATGACATCGGACCAGATCGCCTGATTGATCCTGTCTCGAGTTCAACAGCCGACCGGCGTTCTCAACGAAAAGTCGCAGCAGTTCAAACGACTTGTGCCGAAGGCGAACCTCGTCGCCACTCCTGGACAGCAGGATGCCACGAGTTCGGTCGAGGGCAAATCCTTCGAACCGGTAGACCACCTCTCCCACAGAGGTCTGCATGACTCCTCCGTAGCTCGCCCTGGACCACCATCTAAGCAGGTTTCCGCCCGCCTTGCACCCGGTCCAGGCGCCAATGAAGCGGCACGTTAGTTCCTGGTGTTTGCACCGCTCACAGGTGCCGTGTCGGCCGATATCATGAGATTTCGCCCCGAATTCATGCGTGTTTCAGGAATTCCGTCAGAAATCGTGCTTTGCTCGTCGACACTGATCAAGAAAACATGGTCCTGACAGACAAAACAGCCAATAGGGGAGGGCCGCGATGCGCCGCATTTGGTACAGCGCGATGTTCTTCATCAGCATGTCCGTATACGCTGCCCCACCACCGAATTCAGATGGCAGGTTCAGGGATTGGTTTCGGAGCCTTCGCATGCCCGGCTCACCCGATACGATGTGCTGCACGGTCGCTGACTGCCGCATGGTCGAAGCCAGATGGAACGATCAGACCCAGCACTTCGAGGCAAGGGTAACGCGCGATAAATTCGGCAGCGGGCTGCAAAATCCGATTTTGTCTCCGGAGGACAACGAGGCATTCCAGGCGGCAAAAGATGCCTGGATACGGCGGTGGATCGCCAAATTTGGTGACAATCCCGATGTGTGGATCGAGATACCCGACCGCAAAATCAATGCGGTTCACAATCCAACAGGTCATGCGGTGTTATGTTGGTCCGTCTTCAACGGTAAATCCAATGGCGTCTACTGTTTCGTGCCGTTCACCGCTGTATGAACGAACGTTCCAAGAAGACGAGCGTGCTTGTTGACTGTCTATCGCCGAATGTCCGGTTTGGGTCGAATCCGACTGTTCAGACGGATCGCCCCGTCCCCACTGCTGTGGGTCGGTAGGCGACATCCAAACTGACCCACTGCCGGCGTCTACGGTTCTCCCCAACTCCTGCGGCTTTCGGGCATCGGCCCGGGAGCGCTGTTGCAGGAACAGCGGGCCAATGTCGTCCACCGCCTGCCCGCCGTCGGCAGGCATCCGCGGGACCACTTCTTCGTCCGTCTCGCCTATCGCTGCATCCAACCGATCACGCTGAATGAACTGGCCAACAGCCTGCCGCGCCGGGTGCTGGCGATGGCGCAATACATGCTGCTCAAGTCCGGCCCACTGGCCACCAACCGCGTCACCGCCGGCGCCTTCGCGCACAGCGATCCGTAGCCGGAACGACTGCTCGTGGAGATCCCCGAGGAAATCCCCGAGGAAATCCCCAGGGAACTCGATTTCTTGGAGAACCAATCGCAAGCCCGCGCCGACACCATCGGCCACACTGCCCGACGCCCTACCAAACCACCCAGCCGCGCGTCCGATCCTTCTCCTGCGCCGGGGTCAGCGCGCGCGCTCCGTCGGCTACGTCCGGCCCCAGGTTCGGCACCGCGGCAGGGTCCCTCCAGCAGTCCACCACGCCCAGGCTCCGGGTGCAGTAAGGCAATGTGTCGAGCAACGGCTCGGTCGCGCGGCAATAGCTCTTGCCCTGGTCCCACCGCACCACCGAGCAGTCCTTGCCGGTGACCAGCGAATAGGCGGCGTCGATCGGCGTGCGCCCGAAGGCCGCCACGCTGCCCACCGTCACCGCGCCCACGATGTTGATGGCGCTGGCGACCGGTGGGGTGATCGCCGCCACGCAACCGGTCAACCCGACCAGGGCCAGCACGACCAGGGGCAGCATGCGCAGGCGCAGCACGCGCTGGCACGGCACGAGTAGGGGCAGCATCAACAAGGGCAGAGTGGCGCGCGGCATCGGCCATTTCTGCGCCGCGTTGGTAAACCAAAGGTTTCCGACCGCCCCGGTTTGCCCCCGCTTGCCCAGGGTAATCGCATTTGGAAATGTTGCCGTGCATGCGTTGCCCACCGCCGGGGTGCGAGTAGTCAGTTGCGACCTCCGACGCCACCCTTCCGGTACAAACTCGTCCGTACGGCCTCGCGCGCGGGGAGGTGAGCAATTACAGAGCGAATGGAAGCAGAAGTTTTTAACGCAAATACACGCAAATAAGTGCAAATGAACGCAAACAGATCCGTTCTGGTCTGGCGCGCCCCCCGCGTGTGAGACACGGAATTAGACACAGGTCGTGGTTGCCTCCGGTGCTGCGGCTGGCGCATGCGCCAGCCGCAGCACCGGAGATGGGTTTGCCTCGAACACAGCCGGCGCCAGATAGGCCAACGCGGAATGCAGCCGTTGGCGGTTGTAGACCTCCTCGATGAACTGGCCGATCGAAGTCTCCGCTTCCTCAAGGTCGCGATAGCCGCGCCCGTCCACCTCTTCCTTCTTCAGGGTCCGCATGAAGCTCTCGGCCATCGCGTTGTCCCATGGGCAGCCAACCCGGCTCATGGAGGGTTGAATGCCGGCTCCTTCCAGGCGCTCGACGTAGTCGCCGCAGGCGTATTGGATACCGCGATCGGAATGATGCACCAGTTCACCCGGAACAACATCGCGCGCCTGCAGTGCCATATCCAAGGCCGCCAAGGCCAGGCTCGCCTGCAGATGCGATGCCATGCTCCAGCCGATCACTCTGCGGCTGAAGGCGTCCAGCACCACCGCCAGGTAGACGAATTCCTCTGACAACCGGACATAGGTGATGTCGGCAACCCACAACTGGTTCATCGCCATCGGCTGCAGACGCCGAGCCAGGTTCGGATACACGCGGAAGCGATGGCGTGAACAGGTCGTCGCCGGCACGAACGCCCGCTTCACCACGCACAGCAGATTGTCTTCCCGCCTGATCCGCTCGACGCGTTTGTGGTTCACCGCCCAGCCAGAGCGCTTCAACAACACGGTGATCCGCCGGTAGCCGTAATGCCGATTGGCCAGTGCCAGGCGCTGGATCTCGTCACGCAGCGCCGTCTCTTCCTGACGCGGCGCGGAGGTTTGCCAGTGCCGATAATATCCGGCACGGCTAACCCTGCCCAGCTGGCACATCCGCTCGATCCCCATCGGGCCTTGCAGCTGCATCATCGCGTGGGTCGCCGCGTAGATGCCGTCGCGCCAGGCGCACCGTTCGACCGGCGTCGCTCCCTGACATGCCGCAAGGCTGCGCGAAAAAAATCCAGGTCCAGTTGCTGCTGGCCGATCTTCCGCTCCAGCGCCGCAATCTGGCGCGACGCATCGGGCATGGATGCCGCGGCCGGTACCTCCGCCTCGTCCGCGGCCAACTCGGCCGCGCTGGGTCGGCCCGCCCGGCGCAGCGCCGCGGCGCCACCGCCCGCATGCTGGTCGCGCCAGCAGTACAGCAGCTTCCGCTCGATCCCTAGCTCTCGGGCAAGAGCCCTGATGTTCTCGGTCGCCGCCATTCGCGCCAGCGCTGACAGCTTGAAGGCTCGCGTAAAGCTTCGCCGCTGCTTCCTTGACACACTCGTTCTCCTTCCTAAACAGTGTGTCTAATTCCCGTGTCTCACTCCAGGGGGGCAGTGCAGTCGGACTTTCGCGGTCAAACCCCGGCCTCGCCTTGGCTTTATAAATGCCTTCGGCGGAGCGCACCCGGAAATCGCCGGATTCGCTCGGCGCCTGTACGACCGCCGACCTATTTGCGTTCATTTGCACTTATTTGCGTGTATTTGCGTTAAAACCTTCTTCTTCGTCGTCGTCGTCGTCGCCGCCACGCGGCACCGGCAGCCAGCCGAATGCACATAACTGCCCACCTACCCCCTTCCACACTGCACCTCGGACAATTTTGATGGCGATGGGCGAGTTTGCGACCCTCCAACGCCATCCTTTCGGTACAGGCTCGTTCATCGGACCTCGCGCCTGGGGAGCAAGTGAGCACACCAGCTTGGACAAAACCTTGGCGGCTTGGCGGCTTGGCGGTTCACTTCCGCTGCCGTCGCCGTCACCAGTTCCCCCCCCGCCGCAAATTCCAAACGCGATCCCCCCCGCTCGCCGACCCTCACTCCCGTTTGCGGGGCGCGATCCTCGCCGCTATGGTCCGCCGCCGCGCCGCCGGCAGGTTCGCATCCAACCAAAGCGCGCGAGGAACGAGAGGGCCCGTGGTCGATATCTTCGACGAGGTGGATGAAGACCTGCGCGCCGAGCGTGCCCAGGCTCTGCTCAAGCGCTATGGCGGGCTGCTCGTCGCCGTCGCCCTGCTGGTCATCGCCGCCGCGGGCGGCTGGCAGGCTTGGCGCTGGTGGCAGGCCAAGCGCGACATGGCGGCCGCCACCGCCTTCATCGCGGCAATGAACACCGCCCAGGCCGTCGGCCCAGCCCCGGACGCGGCCAGCCGCAAGGCCGCCATCGGCGCGTTCGACCAGCAGGCGGCCACCGCGCCCGACGGCTACCGGACCCTTGCGCGCCTGCGCGCGGCGGCGCTGAAAGCCGAGGCCGGCGACCTTCCCGGCGCCGCCGCGCTGTACGACCAGGTGGCCGCCGACAGCGCCGCCGACCCGGTGCTGCGCGATCTCGCCAGCCTGCTCTGGGCACAATCCCAGCTCGACACCGGCGATCCGGCCCGCCTCGAGGCGCGGCTGAAGGCACTCGCCGTTCCGGACAACGCCTGGCACGCCCTGGCCAGCGAGGATCTTGCGTTGCTCGACCTGCGCCAAGGGCACACCGACGCCGCCAAGGCCACGCTGCGGCGCCTTGCCGGTGATGTCACCCTGCCGCAGGACCTGCGCGGCCGCGCCAGTGGCTTGCTGAACCGACTTGGCGGGTGAACTGGGCGAATGAGCCGCATGACCATCGGACGTGACGCCGCCACGCGCGGCCTGTTGCTGACGCGCCGCGCCGCCCTGCTGGCGCCACTCGGCGCGCTGGCGGGCTGCAGCCTGTGGGACAATTGG
The DNA here is from genome assembly GCA_963826975.1 of uncultured Alphaproteobacteria bacterium. GTDB lineage: Bacteria > Pseudomonadota > Alphaproteobacteria > Acetobacterales > Acetobacteraceae > Palsa-883. Next base: position 27,877 of record CAWGZJ010000010.1, read on the forward strand.
TTCGGCAGCAACAAGAAGCCGCTGCCCGGCAAGCGGCAGACCGTTGCCGAGGCACAAGGCACCCTGGCGGTCGATGAGGGCGTGCCCAAGGTCGTTCTGCCGCCGCCGGTCCGCAACGCCGCCTGGCCGCAGGACGGCGGCAACCCGTCGCATCTCATGGGCCACCTGGCCGTCGGCGACCGGCTGACCGAGGCATGGTCATCAAGTATCGGCGACGGCGCCGGTTACCGCAGCAAGATCCTCGCCCGTCCGGTCTCGGCCGACGGCATCATCTACACGATGGATGCGTCCGCGATGGTATCGGCCTTCCAGGTCGCCACCGGCTCGCGGCTTTGGCGGTTCGATACGCCCGAGGACAAGGATCGCAGCGAGAACGTCGGCGGCGGCCTCGCCGTCGACCAGGGCACGCTCTACGCCGTCAACGGCCTGGCCGAACTGGTGGCGCTCGATGCCGCCAAAGGCACCGTGCGCTGGCGCAAGAGCACCGGCACCGCGGCGCGGTCGGCGCCCACCGTCGCCGACGGACGACTGTTCCTGACCACGATCGACGACCGGCTGCTGGCCTTCGCGACGCAGGATGGCCGGCAACTCTGGACATATCAAGGAACCACGTCGCCGACCGCTGTCCTGGGTCGGGCGGCGCCCGCCTACGCCGAGGGCTTCGTCGTCGCCGGCTTCGGCTCGGGTGAGATCGCCGCGGTGCACGCCGAAACCGGGATCGTGGTGTGGACCGACAGTCTGGCGGCGGGCACTGTCAGTGGCACCGTGGCCGATTTCTCGACCGTTCGCGGACTGGTGACGATCAGCAACGGCGTCGTCTACGCCATCAGCGTCGGCCGGCTGATGGTCGCGTTGGATCTGCACGCCGGCCGACGCCTGTGGGAACGCAACGTCGCAGGGCAGGATTCACCCTGGGTCGCCGACAACTGGATCTTCCTGGTCACCCTGAACCAGCAGATGGCGGCGATCAACCGCGACGACGGGCGAGTTGCCTGGGCCACCACGCTGCCCCGATGGGAAGACCCGGACAAGCAGAAGGACCAGATCACGTGGTTCGGCCCGGTGCTGGTGTCCGATCGCCTGATTGTCGCCGGGACTAACGCGAAGGCGCTATCGGTCAGTCCGTACACCGGCAAGATCCTCGGACAGCAGTCACTGTCGGACGCCGCCGCGATGGGTCCGGTGGTGGTCGCCGGCACCGTCTTTGTCGTCTGTGACGACGGCCGGCTGATAGCGCTGCGCTAGGCGCAGCGCAGTTGTCAGTGGTCAGTGGTCAGTTTTCAGATCGTAGCAGTTTTCCAACGTCAGGACATGTGATGCTGCCGGTCGTGGTCATCGCGGGGCGGCCCAATGTCGGCAAGTCGACGCTGTTCAACCGCCTGGTCGGGCGGCGGGCGGCGCTGGTGGCCGATACCCCGGGCGTGACGCGCGACCGCAAGGAGGCCGAGGCCATGCTGCGCGGCCGCCGCGTCCGCCTGGTCGACACCGCCGGGCTGGAGGAAGCCGCCGCCGACACCCTGCCGGGCCGCATGCGTGCCCTCGCCGGCACCGCGGTCGCCGGCGCCGACCTGGTGGTCTTCGTGGTCGATGCGCGCGCTGGCCTGACACCGGCCGACCGGCACTTCGCCCAATGGCTGCGCCGCCACGATCGCCCCCTGCTGCTGGTCGCCAACAAGGCCGAGGGACGCAGCGCCGGCGCCGCGGTGCTGGACGCGTACGCGCTCGGCCTGGGCGAGCCGCTCGCCGTCTCCGCCGAGCACGGCGAAGGCATCTCCAACCTGATGGCCGAAATCGCCGACCGGCTGCCGGCTGAGCGGACCGAACCGGACCCAACCGACGGCGATGCCGCGCGACCGCTGAAGCTCGCCATCATCGGGCGGCCCAACGCCGGCAAATCCACCCTGCTCAACCGGCTGCTCGGCGAAGAACGCATGCTCACCGGCCCGGAACCCGGCCTGACGCGCGACGCCATATCCGTGCTGCTGCGCGACACCGACGGCGCCATGATCGAGCTGGTAGACACCGCCGGGCTGCGCCGCCGCGCCCGCGTGGTCGCGCCGTTGGAGAAGCTGTCAACCGGCGCCGCGATCGGCGCGTTGAAGCTGGCCGAGGTGGTGGTGCTGGTGATCGATGCGGTCGACGGGTTGCACGACCAGGACCTGCAACTCGCCCAGTTGATCGAGCGCGAGGGCCGCGCCGTGGTGCTCGCGCTGAACAAGTGGGACGCCGCGGCCGACCGCGCCGGGATCCGCCGTGCCGTCATCGAGCGGCTGGAGACCAGCCTGGCCCAGATGAAGGGCATCGAACTGGTCACCGTCTCCGCCCTGACCGGGGCCGGCGTGGACAAGCTGCTGCCCGCGGTGCGCCGCGCCCACGCCGTGTGGAACACCCGCGTACCCACCGCCGAACTGAACCGCTGGTTCGAGCAGGCGCTGGCCCGCCACCCGCCGCCGATGGTGGACGGCAGGCGGCTCAAGCTGCGCTACGTCACCGAGGCAAAAGCCCGCCCCCCCACCTTCGTCGTCTTCGGCACAAGGGCCGAACGCATCCCCGAGGACTACCGCCGCTACCTGGTGAACAGCCTGCGCGAGCAGTTCAACCTGCCCGGCACGCCGATCCGCCTGGAGCTGCGCAGCAGCAAGAACCCCTTCGTAGACAGCAATCCACGCTGAGCGGGGTCACGACATGGATCGGGCAGGATAGCACGCTTCGCGGCACGGATGGGGAACGCGGCCGGACTACGCTGCCAATGTCAGTGACCGCAATGGGTGGAGAGCTGCCGGTCCACCTTCGAGCGTCGATGCCGCAACTCCGGACGTTCGCTCCACGGCCAGGGTTGGCCGAAGAACGAACCCGCTGCGCGGGAGGGGCGCGGGTTCGTTCTTCGACCCGAGTCTGATCCAGTCAGCCCATCGAAAGGTCCCGAAGGCGGACGCCTGAAGCTTCCGCGGCCTGTTAAGGTCGGACACCCAGGCCCGGCCAACAAGGCGGTGCCCGCCCGATGGATACGACGTATCGTGGATGCGCGTTTCGCAATGCAATGAAGGGTGGCGAACATGGGAAGGCTCGACGGCAAGGTTGCAGCGGTGACAGGCGGGGCATCGGGGATCGGCGAGGCGACGGTCAGGCGTTTCGTCGCCGAGGGCGCGAGCGTGGCATTCTGCGATCGGGACAATGAGCGCGGCCAACGCGTGGCGGCCGAGCTCCAGACCGCCGGCGCCAAGGTCGCCTTCACGCACGCTGACGTTGGCACCGAGGCCGCATGCCTCGCCTTCGTCAACGGTGCCGGGGAAAAATTCGGGCGCCTCGACATCCTGGTGAACAATGCCGGCATCCGCAAATACGAGAAGGTCGACGAGGCGAGCGGGGCGAGCTGGGCGGAGATCCTCAACGTCAACCTGATGAGCTACGTCTACTGCGCCAAGGCGGCGGTTCCGCTGATGCGCCGCAACAACGGCGGCGCCATCGTTAACGTCGCCTCCGTCCGTTCCGTCGTCGCAGGCGGCGGCAACCTGCAGTACGACACCACCAAGGCCGCGATCGCGGGCTTGACGCGGGAACTCGCCGCCGACCACTCGCCGGAGGGCATTCGTGTGAACGCCGTCGGCCCGGGCCCGATCTTCACGCCGTTCCATGCGCGCCGCATCGCGGCGGCCGGCGAGACCGTCGAGCAGTACAACGCCAAGGCCGCGCAAGGCACCATGCTGAAGCGCCCGGGCAGGGCCGACGAGGTCGCCGCCGCGATCCTGTTTTTGGCCTCCGACGATGCGTCCTACGTCACCGGCGCCCTGTTGTTCGTGGACGGCGGTATGACGGCGCTCTGAGGCTTACCAACTCGCAGATTGCCCGCTCATCCTCGACACATTAGGTTACCGGCCCGCGGCGATAATGACCGCAGAGGCATTGAATGCCCCTGCTCTTTACATGCGCGTGCCGCCATATGAGGTCGCAAAGTCATGACGGTCGCCGCTCGACCGATCGATTGGGAGGCATGGAGCCAGAGCCGGTTCCTTGCCTGGGCTGAGACCCAACCGGAAGGCTGCCGATACGAGTTCGACGGTTTCCGGCCAGTCGCGAGGGCCCCAGCCACCGTTGGCCACAACCGGATTGGTCGCAACATCCGGGAGACTATCCGCCCCAGGTTGCCGGCGGGCGCGCCTTGCGACACCTATGGACCGCAGGATGCGATCGAAACGATCGGCGGCGCCCTGCGAGAGCCGGACGCATTCATCGCGTGTTCCAGGCCGCACCGGAACGCGGTCGCCGTGCCGGCGCCGATCGTTGTATTTGAAGTCGTCTCGCCCGGGCGGGGCAATCGGCGACGGGACGAGGAGAAGGTCGATGAGTACAAATCGGTCCCCTCGATCCTCCGCTATGTTGTCGTTAAATCCGAGAGCAGATCATTCAGTGCGTTCTGGCGCGAACCTGGTGAGCAGGCGTGGCACCGGGAGGCTCCGGACGCGGCCGGACCAATTCTCCTGCCGGAATTTGGCATCGACCTTTCATTTGACGACGTTTATTCCGGGATCGACTTCGATTGAGACTGGCGGCGCCAAGGTCGCCTTCACGCAGGCTGACGTTGGTACCGAGGCCGCATGCCTCGCCTTCGTCAACGGTGCCCTGCTGTTCGTGGACGGCGGTATGACGGCGCTGTAAGGGATATTCAGCCGGCGCTCACGGTCCGTATCGCCCGCTGCGCTGCTTTAGCATCGGCATACGTCTGGCCTTCATCCAGCGAAGGATGAATAGTCGGGGGCAAGAAAGACATGACGTTGGGCATCGCATGGATTCGCGTGGTAGGATCGGTAAGAGAGCTTGTCGTCGCGTCGGACAGCCGATTGTCGGGTGGCCAATGGTGGGATGGGAACCAGAAAATCTTACTGCTGCCCCGGACTGACTGCGTCCTTTCGTTCTCTGGGGCAACGTACGATGCGTATCCTTTGATGCTTCAGGCGCAAACGGCGATTTCGATGCACGAGCCGGCAATGAACCGATCGATGGATATAGCTGAATTGAAAGGCCATCTCTTGAGAGTGTTCAATCACTCTCGAACTTTTATTAGTAATTTGCCACGTGGCCAGAACGCGCCAGACGCACCTGAAGCGCTTTTTATGTTAAGTGGCTTCTCATGGAAAACCCAACGTTTCCATATTTGGAAGCTTCATTTCGATGCCTCGATCGATCGGTTCACGTTCAGACCATCACGGCCTTGGGCAGGACAACAGAGCGGTGCACACAAAATGGTTGCGTACATCGGAGACGAGGGCGCCGTGGTGACCGCAAAAAAGAATCTGACGGGGTTGCTGAGAGCACGAGACAAACTGGCCACCTCATCACTAAATATGGAGCCTTTCGAGGTTTTGCGGGATATTATAAGGGAGGGAAGACATCCGTCGGTCGGAGGTCCCGTCCAAATCTGCAAAATCTACGAACATTCAAACGTCGCGCCCGTTGGAGTTTATTGGCCTGACAAGGAGACGGGAACTGTATCTCTGCTAGGCCGCCCTTTGATGGACTACGAAAGATTTCCCTGGGGTGTTGTCGATCCTGATGATCCGGGGCGGGTATAGGCGTATGAACGACTCTGAAACGTTCGAGCATGAACTAGAGATATTCCGCACGGAATTGGAAGCGGCGGCGCAGTTTTTCTACACCTATTTGTCCGTGCACGAAACGGCTGGGCGTCACCCCTCTGTTGTCCGTCTTCTTAACATGGCACCGCTATTCTGGAATACCAATCTGGGCGCACTGCAAACGTCCGCATTTATCGTTCTTGGTCGAAATCTTCAATCAGGACAGCCCACATAATATTGACCGCATCCTGGGCATTGCCCAAAAGCACCGGGAAATTTTCTCACTCGAAGCTCTTGCCGCCCGAAAGCAGGGGAAAAGCGCAACCCGACCCAGTTGGCTGGATGACTATCTATCAAAAAGCTATGTCCCATCGCCTTCAGATTTCAGGCGACTTCGCAAAGAAGTCGGCAAACATCGAAAGATTTATGAGGCAAAATATCGGGACATCAGGCACAAGGTCTTTGCGCACAAAGCTGTTGTGGGGTCTGCCGAGGTCGGAGCGCTCTTTGCGAAAACCAACATGCGCGAATTGCAGCTCCTAATTACATTTACATGGTCTTTATATGACACGTTGTGGCAACTCTATTTCAACGGAAATAAGCCTCGACTCCGGCAACGACGGTATTCTGTGAAAGCTATGCGCAATCGCCCTACCCCAAAAGGGCAGATTCAAACAGTTCAAGAAAAATCACCCACGAGGCGGCACAGTTTCTCCGCGCGGCGGCGCAGCGGAAACAATAAAGGCGATACGAATCCGACGCGGTTGGCATTGCTGCAACCTATCCAGGATCTGCAGCAGCCGGCCGGCCGCAATTCAGATCGGTATGAGTTCATGGTCTAATACCAACCGGCCAAAAGATTGACGTACGGCACCAGTCCCCCGAACCCACCAAGGCCGGGCTCAGTGACGATGTTCGGATCCGCTCGAACCTCAGGCAAACAAGGCAGGAAGAATTTTAGCGCAGATAAGGGAAGGCGATGTACGCAAAACACGCAGATGAACCGAGTGCGTTGACCGACCTGTGGGTCGGGGCCAGCAAGACAGCTATGGCGCTTCGCGCGTTCGTTCTGGCACCGGCGAATATTCGGCTGCCGACCGGCGGTAAAATTGCGTTCGGTAGCGGCCCGTATCTAGGAGTGTCACGGATTACACGGCGAGCAAGTCAGGCAGATGCGGTTGGCGCTGTGTGGCCAGGCGCCCACGCGAAGCGCCATATTTGCTTTCCCAACTCGCCCCCGGCCCACACCGGTCAACGTGCTCGTAGCATCTGCGTGTTTTGCGTACATCGCCTTCCCTTATCTGCGCTAAAATTCTTACTTGCTTGATTGCTGGCGGTCGAACCGATGCGGACAACGCCGCTGTCGCTTCGATGATCAGCAAGAGTCACTGACATCGCCGGCTGGTATAATATCGCATGGTCTAATACAAACCGGGCCCACCCCAGAGCTTCGGATCGGGCGGACGGATCGTGCTGCCGTCGTACTTCAGCCCCGCCCCGCGATCGAGCGCCAAGCGCAACGGCCCATCGAGATCGACGATCTCGGCCCGCTGTGCGACGAGCAGCGCCGGCGCGATCCCAAGCGACGTGCCGATCCCACCAGCGACCATGATCCGCAAGCCCCGCCGCTTCGCTTCCTGCGCCAGCGCGAGCGCCTCGGTCAGCCCACCCGCTTTATCGAGCTTGATATTTATGGCCGCGTATTTCCCGTCGAGCCTGTCGAGATCGGCAAGCGTCCGGCAGGATTCGTCAGCGCAGAGCGGGATCCGATGCTCCAACCGTGCCAGCGCGTCATCCGCGCCGGCCGGCAGCGGCTGCTCGATCAGTTCAACCCTCAAATCGATGAGCATCGGCATGTATTCGCTAAGCTGGGCCTCATTCCAGCTCTCGTTGGCATCGACAATCAGGCGCGCCGCCGGCGCCGCTTGCCGCACCGCCCGCACCCGTTCGACATCGCCGTCGCCCCCCAGTTCCAATCGCAGCAGCGGCCGAGTGCGATTGGCCGCCGCCAGCTCAGCCATCTTGTCCGGTGTATCGAAGGCGACCGTGAACGCCGTCAGCAGCGGCGGCACCGCGCCGAGCCCGGCCAGCTCCGCCACGCTGCGATAAGCGCGCTTCGCATCGATGTCCCAGAATGCGCAGTCGAGCGCGTTGCGCGCCGCACCCGGCGGCAGCGCATGTTGTAGTGTGTCGCGGGTGAGCCCCGAGAAGACCACGCCTTTCATCGCTTCAAGCGCGGCGACGACGCTGTCGATGCTCTCGCCGTACCGCCGAAGCGGCACGCATTCGCTGCGGCCGCGCAACTCGACGTCGGAGATCTCGGCGACAACGACGTCGACCGTGGTCATGACCCCGTGCGCGGTCATCAACGGTCGCGCGAGCGGCCACGCACGGTGGGTGACTGTTAGTCGCTGAGGATGTGGCGCCATGTCCGTCCCGACCCTTTCGGCAAATTCCTACGCAAGTGATCTTATACCGATCATCAGTAACGCCGGGCAGTAAGGCCCCGGTGAATTCCGGTGCACGGTGAGGTCCGCCTTGTAATGCGACCGCGGCATCAGCGCGAGGATAACGACAGAACGGCGGCCGCAGCCCGCACATTCCGTCCACTTTAACAGTCGGCCGGTCCCGAGAGCAGTTATTCGCCGAGGTGGAACGGATACATCCTCGTTATATTACCGAAAGGCGATGAATATCCCGAGAAAGGGATGGCGTTCGCCATGGGCACGCACTCCGTCGTTCTGAACGATGGTTTCTGGCGGACGTGCTCCGCGTTGACCTAGGGCCCGGAATCCACCACCTCTGCCGGTGCCGCTTTGTCCGAGTGTCTGGTTCGGAGGAGTCGCCGGATCGAGCCGAATGACGGAGGTGGGCGCGGAGCAGCCGGCGCTGCACAGTGCTGAACGTCCGGTTCAGGGATCGGCTGATAGGTCTGGCTATGGCCGAGGTGGGGTCGACAGCGGCCATTGCCAAAGCACCCAACCGCATCAGCGAACACGCCCCCCAACACCCAGGCACACCCCGCCTGCCCCACTGCTGCCCCAATCCCCCGCCACTTGCCGCCCTGCCGGCTGCCCCCTATAGGCGCCCAGCCGTGAGACGTCCCCAAAGGAACCCCAAAGGAACCCAATGGCCGGCCCAACCGAGCTTCAAGCCGACAACCCCGCGCTCGCCGCGCAAGCGGCCATCCTGGCCCGCCCACCCACCCCGGCCGGGCGCATGGCCAACGCCATCCGCGCCCTGGCCATCGACGCCGTCGAGGCCGCGAAATCCGGCCATCCCGGCCTGCCCATGGGCATGGCCGACGTCGCCACCACGCTGTGGACCCGCTACCTGAAGTTTGACGCCGCCGACCCGCGCTGGCCGGACCGCGACCGCTTCGTCCTGTCCGCCGGCCACGGCTCCATGCTGCTGTATGCGCTGCTGCATCTCACCGGCCAGCCCGGCATCACCATCGACGACCTTAAGCGCTTCCGCCAACTGCATTCCCCCGCCGCCGGCCATCCGGAACACGGCGAGGCACCGGGCATCGAGACCACCACCGGCCCGCTCGGCCAGGGCCTGGCCACCGCGGTCGGCATGGCGCTGGCCGAACGCATGCTGGCCGCCCGCTTCGGCAAATCGCTGGTCGATCACCGCACCTGGGTGATCGTGTCGGACGGCGACCTGATGGAGGGCATCAGCCACGAGGCCATCGGCATCGCCGGCCACCTGCGGCTGAACAAGCTGACCTTCCTGTACGACGACAACCACATCTCGATCGACGGCGACACCGCGCTGGCGGTCTCCGACGACCCGGTCAAGCGCTTCGCCGCGGCCGGCTGGGCCACCAAGCGGGTGGACGGCTACGACGCCGCCCAGGTCGCCGCCGCGCTGTCCTTCGCGATGCGCAGCACGAAGCCCACCCTGATCGCTTGCCGCACCATCATCGGCTTCGGTGCGCCAACCAAGGCCGGCACCGCGGCCGCGCACGGTTCCGCCCTCGGCGCGACCGAGGCGGCTGCCGCCAAGGCCGCGCTCGGCTGGCACGAACCCCCCTTCACCATTCCCCCCGACCTGTACGAGCAATGGCACGCCGCCGGCAGGCGCGGCGCCGGCGTCCGCCGCACCTGGCTGAAACGCCTGACCCGACACAACATGCGCAGCGAATTCGAGCGTGCGATCGACGGCAAGCTGCCGGAAAACTGGCACGAGGCGGTGGCCGCGCTGAAGACCGAGATCGCCGAGACCAAACCAAAGCTCGCCAGCCGCCAATCCAGCCAGAAGGTGCTGGAGGCGCTGTTGCCCGCCACCCCGGAACTGGTCGGCGGCTCGGCCGACCTGACCGGGTCCAACCTGACCTACGTCAAGGGAATGGGCACCGTCTCGCCCGGCAACTACGCCGGCCGCTACCTCCATTTCGGCATCCGCGAGCACGGCATGGCCGCCTGCGCCAACGGCATGGCGCTGCACGGCGGGCTGATCCCCTACGTCGGCACATTCTTTGTGTTCACCGACTACATGCGTCCGGCGATCCGCCTCTGTGCGCTGATGCGCCAGCGGGTGGTCTACGTGCTGACGCATGACTCGATCGGCCTGGGTGAGGACGGCCCGACGCACCAGCCGATCGAGCACCTCGCCAGCCTGCGCGCCATGCCGAACCTGCACGTGTTCCGCCCGGCCGACACGCTGGAGACCGCGGAATGCTGGGAGCTGGCGATCCGCCGCGCCGACGGCCCCAGCCTGCTGGTGCTCACCCGCCAGGCGTTGCCGGCGCAGCGCACCGACATCGCCGAGAACCGCACCGCCCGCGGCGGCTACGTCCTGGCTGAGGCCGATGGCGCGCGCCAGGCGACGCTGATCGCCACCGGCTCCGAGGTGCCGATCGCCATGGACGCCCGCGCCGCACTTGCTGCCGAGGGTATTGCCACGGCGGTGGTTTCGTTGCCATGCTGGGAACTGTTCGCCGGTCAGGATGAAGCGTATCGCGCCCAGGTGCTGGGCGGCGCGCCACGCATCGGCATCGAGGCTGCATGTGGTTTCGGGTGGGAGCGTTGGCTGGGTCCGGATGGAGTGTTCATCGGCATGACCGGCTTCGGTGCCTCGGCGCCGTTCGAGGACCTCTACCGCCACTTCGGCATCACCGCCGATGCGATCGTCGCCGCGGTGAAGAAGCGGCTCGACTGAGCCATCGTCGGGCCCCGATTGTCCAGCGCCCATTGTCAGGCCGCCATCATCCGGCTCATCGTGAGGTACCCTAAGGGAGCGCAACCATGCCCGTGAAAGTCGCCATCAACGGTTTCGGCCGCATCGGCCGCCTGGTGCTGCGCGCCATCGTCGAGAGCGGCCGCCAGGACGTGGTGCCGATCGCCATCAACGACCTGGGCAGCGTGGCGACGAACGCGCACCTGTTCGCCTATGACAGCGTGCACGGCCGCTTTCCCGGCCAGATCGAGATCGAGGGCGACACGATCACCGTCCGCCACAACGGCAAGGTATACGGCCCGATCAAGGTCTCCGCCGAGCGTGATCCCACCAAGGTGCCCTACAAGGGCGTCGACGTGGCGCTGGAGTGCACCGGCATCTTCGCGTCGAAAGAGAAAGCCTCCGCGCTGCTGACCGCCGGCGCGCGAAAGGTGCTGATCTCCGCCCCGGCCGACAACGTCGACGCCACCATCGTCTACGGCGTCAACCACCAGACGATCACCAAGGACATGACGGTGATCTCCAACGCGTCCTGCACCACCAACTGCCTGGCGCCGATGGCCAAGGTGCTGCACGATCGTTACGGCATCCTGCGCGGCTACATGGTGACGATCCACGCCTATACCGGCGATCAGAACCTGCAGGACTCGCTGCACAAGGACCTGCACCGGGCGCGCGCGGCGGCGGTCTCCGCGATCCCGACCTCGACCGGCGCGGCGCGCGCGGTGGGTTTGGTGATGCCCGAGTTGAAGGGCAAGCTGGACGGCACGGCGATCCGCATCCCGACGCCGAACGTCTCGCTGGTGTCGCTGGACGTGAATCTGGCCAAACCCGCAACGAAAGACGAAATCAACGCCGCGATGCAGGACGCATCGAAGGGCGAGCTGAAGGGCATCCTGGATTACAGCACTGCGCCGCTGGTCAGCATCGACTTCAACCACTGCCCGGCATCCTGCACCTTCGATGCGACGCAGACCGCCGTAGTCGACGGCGCGTTGGCCCGCGTGATGGGCTGGTACGACAACGAATGGGGCTTCTCCAACCGCATGTCGGACACCGCCGCGCTGTTCGGAAGTTTATAGACTCGTAACAACACCTCTCCCGCGCTTGCGGGAGAGGTCGGCGAGCGGAGCGAGACGGGTGAGGGTGGTGCGCGCGGCTAGACCCTCACCCGCGTCGCAGCCGCTCCGCCGACCTCTCCCGCGAAGAGCGGGCGAGGTAAAGCACCGGAGAACGCGCCATGCCCTTCCGCACACTCGATGATGTCGAGGTCACCGGCAAGCGCGTCCTACTCCGCGCCGATCTGAACGTGCCCGTCCGCGACGGCCGCATCACCGACCTGACGCGCCTGGAGCGCCTGACGCCCACCATCCGCGAACTCACCGCCAAAGGCGCCAAGGTCATCGTCTGCAGCCATTTCGACCGCCCCAAAGGCAAGCGCGTCCCGGAAATGTCCTTATTCCCGGTCGCCGCCGCGCTCGGCCAGGTCCTCGGCACGCAGGTTGCCTTCGCCGACGACTGCATCGGTCCGGCCGCGCAACAGGCCGTCGCCGCACTGGCCAACGGCGCGGTCCTGGTGCTGGAAAACACCCGCTACCACGCCGAGGAAGAACGCAACGATCCCGGCTTCGCCGCCGCCCTGGCCGCCCTGGCCGACCTCTACGTCAACGACGCCTTCTCCGCCGCGCACCGCGCGCACGCCAGCACCGAGGGCGTGGCCCACAAGCTGCCCGCCTACGCCGGCCGCCTGATGCAGGCGGAACTCGAGGCGCTGGACGCCGCGCTAGGCAACCCGCAACGCCCGGTGATGGCGATCGTCGGCGGCGCCAAGGTGTCCACCAAGCTGGAACTCTTGGGCAACCTGGTCACCAGGGTGAACATGCTGGTGATCGGCGGGGCGATGGCCAACACGTTTCTTGCCGCGCAGAACGTTGCGGTCGGCAAATCGTTGCAGGAAGCCGACATGCACGCCACCGCGCGTGACATCCTGGCCGGCGCCAGGACGGCCAACTGCGAGATCATGCTGCCGACCGACGCGATCGTCGCGCGCGAGTTCAAGCCGAACCCGCCCACCCAGACCGTGCCGATCAGCGCCGTCCCCGCCGACGCGATGATCCTGGACGTCGGTCCGGCGACGTGTTGCAACCCTGATCGCACACATCGCCGCGCTGCGCACACTGGTGTGGAACGGACCGCTGGGCGCCTTCGAAACCCCACCGTTCGACGCCGCAACGACCGCGGTCGCCCAGGCGGTCGCCGCTGCAACAAAGGCGGGCGCACTGCGCAGCGTCGCCGGCGGCGGTGACACGGTCTCGGCGCTGCGCCACGCCGGCGTGCTCGATAAGCTCAGCTATGTCTCGACCGCCGGCGGCGCGTTCCTGGAATGGCTGGAGGGCAAGACGCTACCCGGGGTGGCCGCGCTGGCGGCTTGAAACGATACCTTCTGATGCTCGTCTCTCCAGGTTCGGAATTTTCCAAGCAACCGGGTTTCTGACCTTAGTGACTGTGTTGAAAGTTCCGGCTGATGACGGAACTTTCAACACAGTCTCATGGAGGTCGCGATAGCGCGTGGCCAAGGCGCCGTGGACCGGCTCGGCTGGAACTAACGAACAGGCTGCATGGCGGAAACGTAGAGATCATCCAAGGTGAGGATATGCGCGTGCCGTCACGCCTTTTGGTCGACATCACGCCCGAACCCGGCGCGAGCGCCCGCGTGTCAGGTCAATCTTGCCGGGTGACGGCAGCCGTGTAGGACCGCTTTGTGTCGATCCCGGTCCTACGAACCTCGCCGCTCAGCCCGGTCTCCAGTCTGATACCGACCGCCGAAATCGTTGACTTTTCCAACGATTTCGGCGGTCGGTATCGCGCGCCGGGTTGGCGGGCGGCGGCGCGCCGAACAAAAACTCATACCAACGGTCATTCTTTATGACGGTTGGTATGAATCGAACTTTCGGTTCCGTTGCTACCGGGCCCCCGGCGCTGGCGGGCCGGGGAGACATTGCCGGGGAGACATTGATGGAGCGTGCCAGCCCGGACGGGTTCGACCGGATGGTCCAACTCTACAATGCCTGCGGCGAACGGCCGATCGCGACGTGCGAGGCTGCGCTCGCGGCTGGCACGGCTGCCAAGCTGCGGGAGGTGCCGCCGCGGCGCTGAGCGAGGACAGCCGGTTGGATTACAGCCAAACTGGGACAGGACCGCCTGCTTTTCCCATGACCAATCCGCGGCTACCACTTTGCGTGTGGTGACATGGATGTTGGGTTCACCCCAACTCGGACAGCCAGCCAACTCGGACAGCCAGGCGGGCACCGCGCCGGAGATCCTTCCTTATCAGCGCCATCGCGGCCACGATGCAGCGCATCCGCGTCGGCAGCCCGCGGGTGATGCTGTCGCACTACTCCAGCCCGAAAGTTGCAGAACAGTTCCGCGTGCTGGAGGCGATCGCGCCTGGGCGAATCGATCTGGGGCTCGGGCGCGCGCCGGGGTCCGACGGGCTGACCGCGTTTGCGCTGAATCCGGCCGCCAACACGGCAGCGGATCATTTCGCGGCACAATTATCGGCTTTGGATTGGGCTCGCGATGGCTGACCGGCAGAATATCCACGCGAGAAACTTTACACCTTCAAAAGATACATCCGATTTGCGACTAAATAACGTTGAAATAATTGGATAAATTGTCGTGGCCCATGGATTGCATAGATCAAAAAATTGATAAACACGAGGCTGGAGTACTATCGTATGCGCAGCAAATATACCACGGTGTTGATTGGTGCCGCCGCTATCGGCGCTCTGACGATCGGCGAGACTCGGCAGGCGAACGCCGACACCATTTCCTATAGTGGCGCCGAGGTGACGTACACGGCGCCGGTATCCGGCACCTATGAAATCACCACGTTCGGGGCGCAGGGCGGCTCTGGCACCATCGGCGGCAACCAAGCATCCCCCAGCGGCGGCGGCCTGGGTGCCGAGGTCGACGCCGTCTTCAAGCTCACGGCAGGCGATGTCCTGACCATCCTGGCGGGCGGCGCTGGCAGCAACGGCAGCCTTGCCACAAACCATAGCTTTGGGGCCGGCGGCGGCGGCGGCGGTGGCAGCTTCGTGTTTGACACCACCGTGGGCTCGCTGCTGGCCGTCGCTGGCGGCGGCGGCGGTGGCACGTTGATTTCGGGCGTCGCTGGCGGCAGCGGCCTTAGCGGCACCGCCGGCAGCAACGGCTTAGGCGGCAACGGCAGCCCCAACGGCACCGGCGGCAGCGGTGGCACCGGCGGCACCTCCGGCGAGTTCACCGGCGGCGGCGGTGGTGACACGAGCGCCGGCGGCGGCGTCAGCGCCGCCGGCGTCGCTGGTGGCGGCAGCAGCTTCACGAGTGGCGGCAGTGGCGGCGCCGGCGCCATCGCCAGCAACGGCAACGTCGGCGGCAACGGCGGCTTCGGCGGCGGGGGCGGCGGCGCGGCCCAAGGCTTCGAGGGGGGCGGCGGCGGCGGTGGCTACAGCGGCGGCGGCGGCGCCGACCGCGAGGGGGGCGGCGGCGGCGGTGGTTCGTATCTCGATGTCTCGGCGACTGACATCACCCTCTCAGCAGGTGAAAACACCGGCAACGGCAAGGTGGTGATCACCTTGCAGACCACCTCG
Source organism: uncultured Alphaproteobacteria bacterium (assembly GCA_963826975.1). Taxonomy (GTDB): domain Bacteria; phylum Pseudomonadota; class Alphaproteobacteria; order Acetobacterales; family Acetobacteraceae; genus Palsa-883. The sequence continues at coordinate 43,265 of CAWGZJ010000010.1, forward strand.
GCAGATCCCATTCCCGAGCCCGCCTCTCTTGCGCTGCTGGGCATCGGCGCGCTGGGGACTTACTTCGCGCGCCGGCGGAAGGATACGCGGCCTGGGGCGTGAACGAGGCCGGCCAACATCTGCTGCCCGCTTGGCGGTAATACCCGATCGCCGAAATGGTTGACTGTCCAGTGGCCGGAAGAGCCGCGGATCGTCAAGCAAATGCACTGACCGACAAGGGTCAGGGTTTTCGGCGTCTGGTTGGGGCGTGCTCAGGGATTGGTAGGTCGATCCAGAGCGAATTTGAATCGGCCGGAAGCAAGAAAGATTCTAATATGGAATGATTTGGCTCTCGCTGCTAACCAACCATGGCCGCGCCAACTCGCTGATGTGGCTCACGGTGGATACCGCCACCCTCAAGAACCATCGCAATGAGTATGAGAGACTGCGTGAAAAGTTCAGATGCCGGCCGAGGCGCTTCAGATCACCTCATACGCGATGGGCTGACCGGCGGCGTCGCCACGCTCGCAGCATAGGGCGGAAAAGCCATGCCCCGCGCGCTCGACCGGGGGGCAGCGCCTTCCGCCATCTTCGCTACCGCTCCAGCACCGTCCGCAAAAAATCCCGCGTCCGCGCCTCGCGCGGATCCGCGAAGATGGCAGCGGGATCACCCTGCTCGACAATACTCCCATGGTCCATGAATATGACGCGCGACGCCACCTGCCGGGCGAAATTCATTTCGTGCGTAACAACCAGCATCGTCATTCCGCGGTCGGCAAGGTCGCGCATGACGGCGAGCACCTCGGCGATCAGTTCCGGATCAAGCGCGCTGGTCGCCTCATCGAACATCATGGCTTTCGGGTCCATCGCCAGCGCGCGGGCGATGGCGGCGCGCTGCTGCTGGCCGCCCGAAAGCTCCTCGGGATAGTTATCGGCCTTATCGGCCAGTCCGACCTGAGTCAGCAATTCCATGCCGCGCCGCATTGCCTCGGCCTTTGGCCGGCGCAGGACGTGGACCGGTGCCTCTATCACGTTGCCGATAATGGTCAGGTGGGGGAACAGGTTGAAGTGCTGGAACACCATGCCGACCTGCGCGCGCACCGCAGCGACGGCCCGGTTGCTGTGCGCGCGGAACACGCCGCCGACCTCGTCGCGATAGGCGACTTCGCCGTCGATGCGGATGCGCCCCTGCTGGGCGATCTCAAGGTGGTTGATGCAGCGCAGCAGAGTGGATTTGCCACTGCCGGACGGCCCGATGATGCACACCACCTCGCCGACGGCAACCGAGAGATCGATGCCCCGCAGCACATGCAGCGGGCCGAAATACTTGTGCAGGCCCTCGATCTCGATCATCGGCCGAGATTGCTGACCCGTCATGGATGCCGGCTCCGGTAGCCGCCGCGGGTCACGCGCTCCAGGTAGCCGACCAGGCGCGCGGCGGGAAAGCTGACCGCGAAATACATCGCGCCGACCACGGTATACAGGGTGAAATACTGGTAGTTGTTGGCGGCGATGATCTGCGCGGTGAACAGCACCTCCTGGATGCTGACGGCGGAACAGAGCGCGGTGTCCTTGAACAGTCCAATGAAGTAATTGCCGAGCGTCGGAATGATGATGCGGATGGCCTGCGGCAGCACGATGCGGCGCATCGCCAATCCCCGCGTCATGCCCAGCGCGGCGGCGGCGTCGTGCTGGCCGGCGGCAATCGCCTGGATGCCACCGCGATAGACTTCCGAGATGTAGGCTCGAGTAGTTCAGCGTAAGCGCGAGGCAGCCGGCGACGAACGCGGGCAGCCTTATGCCGAACTCGGGCAGCACGTAATACATGTAGACGAGCTGCAGCAGCAGCGGCGTGCCCCGCATGACCTCGACATAGGCCTTGATCACCCAGCGTAACGAGGCAAACCGCGACATGCCGGCAAGCGCGACCAGCAGGGCGAAACCGAGGCTGAGGATCATGACCACGAGCGTCAGCTCGACCGTCAGCAAGAGACCGGCAAGCAGCGGACCGAAATTCTCGACCGCGACATCGGCGTTGAACAGTTCGATCGCGTCATTTCATTCCGGCATCTCATTCCGGCACGTCAGCACAATCCCGCCACGTCAGCACAATCCCGCAAACGGATCAGACCCGGCCCGGGCACAAATTGCGTGATGCCCGGGCCGGCCCAGGGTCAGATCAGCGTCAGGGATTGAGCTTGAAGAAAACCAGGTTGCGGTCGGTCAGCCCGTACTTCTTCAGGATGTAGCTGACATGGCCATTGGCACGCTCTTCGGCCAGGCCCTGGGTGTAGCCGGCGCGCAGCGAGCAGTCTTCCTTGCGCATGGCGTAGCGGGCCATGCCGTAGCCGCCGCCGTTGATGATGGAGTCCGGCACCGGAATGCTCCAGAGCGGCTCGATCTTCGCGTTGGGAACGCTCTTGGCGAAATCGAAATACACCAGGTCGTCCTCGAGCACGGCGTCGAGACGGCCTTGGTTGAGGCTCTGCATTTCGTCGACCGCGACCTTGAAGGGCGTGGTGGTGACGCCGGCGTGGCGCAGATAGTCATCAGCGGCAGAACCGGAGATGGCGCCGACACGCTTGCCCTTCAGATCGTCGTAGGACTTGATGCCGAGCGGGTTGCCCGCGACAACGACGATGGCCGGACCGTACCACCAGGCCGGCCCGGTGAAGCTGATCACCTTGTCGCGCGACGGGGTGTGGTGGATGTTGCCGGCGATGACGTCGGTGCGCTTGGACAGCAGCGCGGGGATCTGGGATTCCCACGCCATCCATTCGACCTTGACGTTCTTGACACCCAGCCAGTCCAGCACGGCCTTGTTGATCTCCCAATCGACGCCGCTGGGCTGCTTGGTCTTTTCGTCGAGAAAGGCTTCCGGCGGAGCCTGCGAAAGGCCGAGGGTGATGCCGTCCTTTTGTGCCTTGGCCAGCGATGCGTCGCCGCAGTTGTCGAACAGCGGCTTGGCTTCGTCGAAGAAGGTCGGTTCCTGCGCGATCGCGGGCAGCACGAAGCCGCAGGCGAGACCGAGGGCAAGAACCAGGCGATGTGATCGGTTCAAGGCGCGTCCTCCTTTGCAGGGATCGCGAAACCGCTTCGCGATCGGCACCGTGCTCCCGGTCCGCCAGGGAACCCCTTGGTGCACAGCCGGGACCGTCTCGAACAATCACGCAGGCAGCGATCCGCGGGGAGCGTCGCGGATGGTGGAATTCGACCGACCCGTGCGCGGGTTCCTGCGCGAAACCGTAGCATGTCGGCGCAGTCACGCAACAGTCACGTCCCCAAGGCGGCGCGTACCCAAGCCGGCGATGGCCAAGCCGGCGCGCCAACCTATGCCAGCGGCCCCAAACATTGACGCACGGGCCGCGCCCCCCCGTCATGCCGGCGCAGGCCGGTATCCACGACTTTCTTTGCTACAGCGGTCCGCGCCGAGGCCCGCGCTTACGGCACCAACTGCTTCGGCTCGATCGCAAAGTTGCTCGGCACATCACTCGCCTGCCAGCCGCCGCCCAACGATTGGATCAGCGTGACGCTGGCTACCAACCTGCTCTGCTGGATCGTCAGCACGGTCTGCTCGTCGCTCAGCTCCAGGGTCTGCTCGGTAATAACACTCGTATACGCAACCGTGCCGGCAAGGTACTGATTGAGCGTGACCTCCACCGCATGCCGGGCCGAGGCGACCGCGGCGTCCTGCGCCACCGCCTGCTGCTGCAGCACGCGCAGCGCGACCAGCTGGTCCTCGACCTGCTGGAAGGCCGCCAGCACGGTCTGGCGGTAGTCGGCGACGAACTCGTCGTAGGTGGCGCGCGCGACCGCCACCGCGGCAGTGCGGGCCCCGGCGTCGAAGATCGTCTCCGATGCCGACGCGCCCAGCGACCAGACCCGACTTGCCGTGGTGAACAACTGCGACAGCGGGCTGCCGGCGAAGCCGGCCAGCGCCGTCAGCGAAATATCCGGATAGTACGCCGAGATCGCGACGCCGATCAGTGCGTTCTCCTCCTGCATCTGCCGTTCGGCCGCGGCGATGTCCGGACGCCGCTCCAGCAATGTCGAAGGAATGCCGGTCGGCACCACCGGCACGTCCTTCTGCATGGCGGTGACCGGGATGCTGAGATCAGCCGGCGGATGGCCGGTCAGCATGGCGATGGCGTGCTCAAACTGGCCACGCAACACGCCCACCCCGATCAACTGCGCCTGCGTGGTCTGCAGTTGCGCCTGCGCCGTCACGCACATCCGCGCTCGATGCGGTGCCGGCGCGGTATTGATTCCGGGTGATATCCAGCGCGTGTTGAAATTGCGCGACCGTTTCGGTCAGCAGCTTCTGCAGCGAGTCCTCGAAGCGCAGGTTGACGTAGGCGATGGCCAGCGTCGCCTGCGCCGACAACGTGGCATTCGCCAGATCGGCCGCGCTCACCTGCGCCGCCGCCACGTTGCTTTCGATCTGGCGGCGGATCTTGCCCCAGATATCCGGCGTCCAGGAAGCGCTGCCCTCCACCGAATACTGGGTGTTAATCGAGCCGCTGCCGCGGCCGCCGGCGACCGCACCGGAAGACGTGACCCCACCGCTGCCGCCGCCGGACCGGGTGCGGGTGACGCTCGAGGTCGCGCCGACGGTCGGGAACAGTTGCGCCTGGGTCTCGCGCACCAGCGCCGCGGCCGCGCGGTAAGCCGCCTCGAAGGACTTGACGTTCTGGTTGGAGATGACGACCTGGTCCTCAAGCTGATCCAGCTCCGGATCGTTGTAGATCGACCACCAGGCGCCGCGATTGATGGTGTCGAGCGGTGTTGCCTGTTTCCAGCCGGCAAGTTCCTTGTAGACGATTGGCGTCGGCGCATCCGGTCGTTGGTAATCCGGACCAACCATGCAGCCGGTCAGCAGCGCTGCGAGCAACGCCCCGCAGACGGACGGCGCCCAATGACCACAACCCCCCGTCATGCCGGCGCATGCCGGCATCCACGACTTCACTTCCCGCACCAACGCAAGTCGTGCATCCCCCCACGCGCCGCCATGACGTAACCGCCGCTCCATCACTCCGCCGCCCCCGAACTCACCGGGAACGCCCGCCGCCAGCGGCCCCGCGCGGCAAGCCGGAAGCGATCCAGATACAGATACAGCACCGGCGTCGTGTACAAGGTCAGCACCTGGCTCACCGCCAACCCCCCAACGATCGCGATCCCCAACGGCTGGCGCATCTCCGCCCCGTCGCCGAAGCTCAACGCCAGCGGCATCGCGCCCAGCATCGCCGCCATCGTGGTCATCATGATCGGCCGAAACCGCTTGACTGAGGCTTCGGAGATCGCCTCCCGCGGGGTCATCTCGCGCGTCCGTTCCGCCTCCAGCGCGAAATCGATCATCAGGATCGCGTTCTTCTTCACGATGCCGATCAGCAGAATCACCCCGATCAACGCAATGATGCTGAACTCGGTGTGGAACGCCAGCAGCGCAAGCGACGCGCCGATGCCGGCCGAGGGCAGCGTCGACAGGATGGTGACCGGATGCACCAGGCTCTCATACAATACCCCAAGCACGATGTAGATCGCGATCAAGGCAGACGCGATCAGGATCGGTTCACTGTTGAGCGATTGCTGGAAGGTCTGCGCGGTGCCCTGGAAGCTGCCATGGATGCTGGCAGGCATGGCGATAGCATGCACCGCCCGCGCAATGGCCGCGTCGGCATCGCTGAGCGATTTGCCCGGCGCGACATTGAACGACAGGGTCGCCGCAACAAACGGCCCCTGGTGGTTCACCGCCAGCGGAGTGTTGCCGCGCACGTAATGACTGAACGCTGCCAGCGGCACCATCGTTTCTTGGCTGGTGCTGACCGCGGCACCGGATGAAGCGCTGCTGTTGCCCGTGCTCGCCAGTGAATTGTTCGACGCGTTCCGCGCCGAACTGGACGCGATGCTCGCCGCGGCGGCCGCCGAACTCGTCGAGCCGGAACTGCCGGCGCCAGAACTGCCGACGGACGAACCGCCCGCCACCGATCCACCCGCCGCCGATCCGCCCGTCGTCCCGCTGCTGGCGGCAACGGTGCCAACCACCGCATTGCTCGTTGCAGTACCGCTCGCCGCTCCGCCCGCGGTGCTGACATAGATCTGCTTCAGCATCTCGGGGCTTTCCCAGTAGCGCGGCGCCACCTCCATGATCACATGATACTGGTTCTGCGCCTTGTAGATGGTCGAGACCTGGCGCTGGCCGAACGCGTCATACAGCGTGTTGTCCACCTGGCTGATAGTCAGGCCCAGGCGGCTCGCGGTCGACCGATCGATCACCAGGTCGGTCTCCAGCCCCTTCTGCTGCTGGTCGGAATTCACATCCAGCAGCACCGGGTCGTGCTCCAACGCCGCCTGCAGCTTGGGCGCCCATTCATAGATTTCCGCGGTCGTGTCGCCCTGCAGCGTGTACTGATACGCGGCGCTGGACTGCCGTCCGCCGACCCTGATGTCCTGCACCGGCGTCAGGAACAGCCGCGCGCCCGGCACCACCGCCAGTGCGCGCCGCAGACCGGCCATCACCCGGTCCATGCTGGGACGCTGGCCGAGCGGTTTCAGCGCGATGAACACCTGGCCGCTATTGGTCGCACCGAAACCGCTCGAGCCGGTAAAGCCGACCACGTGGTCGACCGCCGGATCATGTTGCACGATCGATACCATTTGAGTGAGCTTGGTCTGCATCGCCTGGAACGACGTGCTCTGGTCGGCCTGGATACCGCCCATCAGCCGGCCGGTATCCTCCTCGGGAAAAAACCCTTTCGGAATGATCATGAACAGCGCGACATTCAACACCACGCACAGCAACAGTATCAACATCACCAACGCGCTGTGGCGCAGCGCCCAGCCCAGCGTTCGCTCGTACAGCCCCAGCACGCGATCGAACAGGCTGCGCCGGGCCGGCCGGTCGGTTTCGGGCTGGCCCATGCGGGACCGCAACACCAGCGCACACATCATCGGCGTGGTGGTCAGCGAGATCACCATCGAGATCAGGATGGCGAGCGACAGCGTCACCGCGAATTCGCGGAACAGCCGCCCCACGATGCCGCCCATCAGCAGGATCGGGATGAACACGGCGATCAGCGACAGGCTGATCGAGATAACGGTGAACCCCACCTCGCGCGCACCACGAAGCGCCGCGTCAAGCCGGGACATTCCGGTCTCGATATGCCGCTGGATGTTCTCCAGCACCACGATCGCGTCGTCCACCACGAAGCCGGTCGCCACCGTCAGCGCCATCAGCGACAGATTGTCCAGGCTGTAGCCCAGCAGATACATCGCCCCAAACGTGCCGATGATCGAGACCGGCACGGCGACGGTGGGGATCAGCGTCGCACGCCAATCGCGCAGGAACAGGTAAACCACCAGCGTCACCAGCACCACCGCCAGCAGCAGCGTCAACTCGGTGTCGTGCAGCGCGGCGCGGATCGTGGTCGTGCGATCGTTCGCGATGGTGAACTTGACGTCGCTCGGCAGCGCCGCGACCAGTTCCGGCAGCGCCGCCTTCACGGAATCCACCGTGTCGATGATGTTGGCGCCCGGCTGGCGGAACAGCAGCACGACGATAGAGGGCTTGCCGTCGGCCAGACCCGCGTTACGCACGTTCTCCACCGAATCGATCACGTCGGCCACGTCCGACAGCTTCACCGCCGCGCCGTTGCGGTAGGCGACAATCAGCGGCTTGTAGTCGGCGGCCGCCTGGGCCTGATCGTTGGTATAGAGCTGATAGTGCTGGTCGCCTTGCTCGATCGCGCCTTTCGGGCTGTTGGCGTTGGCCGAGGCCAGTGACGCGCGCACGTCCTCCAGCCCGATGCCGTATTTGAACAGCGCCTGCGGGTTCAGCTCCACGCGAACCGCAGGCAGCGCGGCGCCGCCGATCAGCACCTGGCCGATCCCCTGGACCTGCGACAGCCGCTGGCCCAGCACGTTGCTCGCCGCGTCGTAGATCTGGCCGCGCGTCAGTGTGGTGGAAGTCAACGCCAGGATCAGCACCGGCGCATCGGCCGGATTGACCTTGCGATAGGTCGGGTTGCTGCGCAGGCTCGTGGGCAGGTCGGCGCGCGCCGCGTTGATCGCCGCCTGCACGTCGCGTGCGGCGCCGTTGATGTCGCGGTCCAGGCTGAATTGCAGCACGATGCGGGCGCTTCCCACCGAGCTGCTGGAGGTCATCTCGGTCACGTCGGCGATCTCGCCCAGGTGCCGTTCCAGCGGCTCCGCGACCGAGGTCGCCACCGTGTCGGGGCTGGCACCGGGAAGCTGCGCCTGCACCTGGATCGTCGGAAAATCCACCTGCGGCAGCGGCGAGACCGGCAGCCGCAGATAGGCGAAGAAGCCGGCCAGCGCGATGCCGATGGTCAGCAGCGTGGTGGCAACCGGCCGCGCAACGAACGGAGCGGAGATGTTCAATCCGCCACCCCGCCGTCAGGCAGCCGTCCGCGCTGCGGTGTGCCCCCGCGCCGGTCATCTCCCCGCCGGCCACGCAGACGCTCGCTCAGCCGATCGAACATCAGGTAGATCACCGGCGTGGTGAACAGCGTCAGCACCTGACTGAAGATCAGCCCGCCGACGATCGCCACGCCCAACGGGCGGCGCAGCTCGGACCCGGTGCCCGACCCCAGCATCAGCGGCAGCGCGCCCAACAGCGCCGCCATCGTCGTCATCATGATCGGGCGGAAGCGCAGCAGGCAGGCCTGATGGATCGCCTCACGCGGTGGTTTCCCTTCCTCGCGTTCCGCAACGATTGCGAAGTCGATCATCATGATCGCGTTCTTCTTCACGATGCCAATCAGCAGGATGATGCCGATGATCGAGATCACGCCGATGTCGTCGCCGGCGATCATCAGCGCCAGCAGCGCGCCGACCCCGGCAGAGGGCAGCGTGGACAAAATCGTGATCGGGTGGATGAAGCTTTCGTACAGCACGCCAAGCACGATGTAGACGGTGACGATCGCCGCCAGCACCAGCAGCAATTCGTTGCTGAGTGAGGCTTCCAGCGCCGCCGCCGCGCCCTGGAAGGCGGTGATGAAACTATCCGGCAGCGCGATGTCCTTCTCCGCCTGGCGGATCTGGGTCACTGCCGCGCCCAGCGATTCCCCCGGCGCGGTGTCGAACGAAATGGTCGTCGCCGGAAACTGCCCCAGGTGCTCGATGGCGAGTGGCCCGGCGTGCTGCTCCACATGCACGATCGCCGACAGCGGAACCTGTCCGGTACTGCTCTGGGAACTCGGCAGGTAGATCGTCGAAAGGCCAGCCAGCGATTGCTGCAGGCCCGGCGCCGCCTCCATGATCACCCGGTACTGGTTGGACTGCGTGTAGACCGTGGAGACGATACGCTGGCCAAACAAGTCGTACAGCGCGTTGTCGACGGTCGCCGGAGTGATGCCAAAGCGCGCGGCAGTGGAACGATCGATCACCAGGTTCAGCGTCAGCCCCTGCTGTTCCAGATCGCTCGCGACATCGGTCACCGCCGGCGCGTTGCTGTGCAGCCGATCGATCAGTTTCGGCACCCAGGCGTCGAACGCGCTCAGGTTCGGATTCTCCAGCACGAACTGGTACTGCGTGCGGCTCAGCGCGGCGTCCAGCGTCAGGTCCTGCACCGGTTGCAGATAGAGCGTCACCCCCGGAACGTTCGCGGTCTCCTGCGCCAGGCGCTTGCTGATCCCGGTGGCATCCAGCGTGCGGTCGTCCTTCGGGCGCAGGTTGATCAGGAAGCGACCGGTGTTCAGCGTCATGTTGGTGCCGTCGACGCCGATGAACGAGGTCAGGCTGACCACGTCAGGGTCTTTCAGGATCACCGCCGCCAGCGCCTCCTGCCGGTCGCTCATCGCGGCGTACGAACTCGACTGCGCCGCGACCGAAATGCCCTGGAGCACACCGGTGTCCTGCACCGGGAAGAACCCCTTCGGCGCGACAACGTACAGCACCACCGTCACCACCAGGGTGATCAACGCGATCAGCAGCGTCAGCGGCTGATGGTCCAGCACAACGTTCAGCCCGCGGTCGTATTGCCGGATCGTCCAGGCAAAGCCGCGCTCGGCCGCAAGATCGAACCGGCTGCGCTGTGCCTCCGTCCGGTGGCGCACCAGCCGCGCACACATCATCGGCACCAGCGTCAGCGAGACCACCGCCGAGATCACGATGGTGACCGACAGCGTGATGGCGAACTCGTGGAACAGCCGCCCGACCACGTCGCCCATGAACAGCAACGGGATCAGCACGGCGATCAAGGACACCGTCAACGAAATGATCGTGAAGCCGATCTGCCCGGCCCCCTTCAGCGCCGCCGCCATCGGGTCTTCGCCGGCTTCCACGTAGCGCGCGATGTTCTCGATCATCACGATGGCGTCGTCGACGACGAAGCCGGTCGAGATCGTCAGCGCCATCAGCGACAGATTGTCCAGGCTGAAACCCAGCAGGTACATCAGCCCGAACGTGCCGACCAGCGACAGCGGCACCGACAGGCTGGGGATGATCGTCGCCGGCAGGTTGCGCAGGAACAGGAAGATCACCAGCACGACCAGCAGCACCGCCAGGCCCAGCTCGAACTCCACATCGGCGACCGACGCGCGAATCGTCGTCGTGCGGTCGGTCAGCACCGCGACGTCCAGCGCCGCCGGCAGCCCTTGCTGCAATTGCGGCAGCAGCCGCTTGATGGTGTCCACCACGGCGATGACGTTGGCGCCAGGCTGGCGCTGGATGTTCAGCACCACCGCGGGCGTCGCGTTTGCCCAGGCTCCCAGCTTGGTGTTCTCCGCCCCGTTCACCACGGTGGCGACATCGCGCAGATGCACCGGCCCGCCGTTGCGATAGGCGATCACCACATCGGCATACTGGCTGGCGCTCTGGATCTGGTCGTTGGCGTTGATCGTCGTCGCCTGCGTCGGCCCATCGAACCCGCCCTTCGGCGTGTTGACATTGGCGTTGCCCAGCGTGGTGCGCAGGTCGTCGATGTTCAGCCCGTTCGCTGCCAGCGCCCGCGGATTGATCTGCACGCGCACCGCGGGGCGCTGCCCGCCGCCGATGCTGACCAGCCCAACCCCCGGCTGCTGCGAAATCTTCTGCGCCAGCCGCGTCTCGCCAATCGTTTCGATATCGGGAAGTGGCATCGTCTTCGAGGTCAGCGCCAGGGTCAGCACCGGCGCGTCCGCTGGGTTCACCTTGGCGTAGATCGGCGGCGCCGGCAGGTCCGACGGCAGCAGGTTGCCGGCGGCATTGATCGACGCCTGCACCTCCTGCTCCGCCACGTCCAGGCTGATATCGAGGCCGAACTGAAGCGTAATGACCGAGGCGCCCGCCGAGCTGGTCGAGAACATCTGGTTCAGGCTCGGCATCTGGCCAAACTGCACCTCGAGCGGCGCGGTGACCGAGGAGGTCATCACCTCCGGGCTGGCACCGGGGTAGAACGTCTGCACCTCGATGGTCGGGTAATCGACCTCGGGCAGTGCGGACACTGGCAGGAACATGAACGCCGCCATGCCGGCCAGCAGGATCGCCGCCATCAGCAGGGACGTGCCCACCGGGCGTTCGATGAAGATGCGTGACGGATTTATTTGCTAGTTAGTAGTTAGTGAGAACTGAAAATTGAAAATTGATAATCTCCCCCTCCCCTTGAGGGAGGGGGTTGGGGGGAGGGGTCGGCGCGAGGACCCGAAGCGAAACATCGTGCCTGCGGAACCCCTCCCCCCAACCCCCTCCCTCAAGGGGAGGGGGAGATCGAACTTCTGTTCCATACGTCACTGGCCCTGCGGAGCCTGCGCGCCCTGCGGGGTCTGTGCGCCCTGCGGGGCGCCCTGCTGGCCCTGAGTGCCCTGCTGGCCTTGTTGCCCACGCCGCCGGCCGGTGCCCGGCGTAGCCGCGCCCGGCGCAGCCCCACCAGGTGTAGCCGCGCCCGGCGTAGGTGCACCCGGCGTAGTCGCACCCGGCGTAGCCGCACCCTGCGCAGGCGCACCCGGCGCGGGCGCCCCTGGCGCAGGCGCACCCGGCGTAGCCGCACCCTGCGCAGGCGCAGCCGTCGTTCCCGGGCCAGCTCCAGGCGCGGCAGCCTGCGCGACCGGCACCGTCACCTTCGCACCCTCACGCAACCGGTCGGTGCCGTCGGTCACCACGCGATCGCCCGGCGACAAACCGGACAACACCTGTTCCAGCGACCCGTCCGTCACGCCCAGCTTGACCGTCTTCACGGCCACAGTGCTGTCCGCGCCAATAACATACACGAAAGCCCCGGGCGCCCCCTGCTGCACGGCCGCAACCGGCACGCGCGTCACGTTATGCAACGTATCAACCAGCAGCCGCGCATTGACGAACTGGTTGGGGAACAGCGTCCCATCCGGGTTCGGGAAGGTCGCGCGGATGTTGACCGTGCCGGTGGTCGTGTTGATCTGGCTGTCCACCGCCGCAACCGTGCCGCTGGCCAGCTTGGTGGTGTTGGACCGGTCATAGGCGTCGACCCCCAGCGTCACGCCGGCGTGCAACTGGCGCATGACGTCGGGCAGGTTGTCCTCGGTCACGGTGAAGATCACCGAAATGGGGTCAAGCTGCGTCAGGATCACCAGCCCGGTGGAGCTGGCGGCCTGCACGTAATTGCCTGCATCGACCTGGCGCAGCCCGACGCGCCCACCGACCGGCGCGGTGATATGGCAATAGGCGATGTTGAGCTTGTCGGTGTCGATCGCGCCCTGATCGACCTTCACCAGGCCCTGGTCCTGCAGCACCAGGAAATGCTGATCCTCGACCTGCTGCTGCGCGATCAAGTCCTGCCGGCCCAGCGTCACGAACCGCTTCAGATCGGCCTGCGCCTGACTCAGCAGCCCCTGGTCTCGCGCGAGCTGGCCCTGGTCCTTCTCAAGCTGCACCTGGAAAGGGCGGTCGTCGATTTGCGCCAGAAAGTCGCCCTGCTTGACCATTTGGCCTTCCTGGAACCCAACCGTCATCAATTGGCCGCTGATCTGCGTAACCACGGTGATGTTGGCCAGCGGCGTGACGGTGCCGAGCTCGCTCAGTATGACGCGGATATCCCCCTGGTCCACGGTGGCCGCACCGACCGGCTGCGGCGGGGTGGCGGCAGCGCGTGATGCCGCCGACTTGGCCGCCGTTTGCGCCGTCGTCTGGGGCGTCTGGTGGGTTTCGTACCAGTAAGCCGCGCCGCCCCCCGCCGCGATCATCAGTGCCAGCAGCAACCACCAACGCCCGCGGCGTCTTGGCGCCGGCAGCGACACGGAAGGACTTGCGGTCTCGGGTCGGTCTACGCGCTCGTCCATCCTCGACGGGCCTGCTCCGCTGTTGGTGCCGGAACGCCGGCTGCGAGATCGTGCTGCGACAACTAGGGTCGGCATTGCGGCAACCGCAAGGCGACGTCGCCGCGTAGCCGTGGTTCTAACGCTTTGTTACACTACACCGAAACGCGGCGGAGCACCTCAATGCGCGTTCTGGTCCTGGGCGGCGGCGTGGTCGGCGTCACCACCGCCTATCAATTGCAACGCGACGGACACGAGGTCGTGCTGGTCGAGCGGCTGCCCGACGTGGCGCGCGATACCAGCGCCGGCAACGCCGGGATGATCGCGCCGGGTCACTCCTTCGTGTGGTCCTCGCCCAAGGCGCCGTGGATCCTGCTGAAGTCCCTCGTGCTGCGCGACCAGGCGCTGCGTTTCAAGCCCTCGGCCGATCCGCGGCTGTGGAGCTGGTCGCTGAAATTCCTGATGCAGTGCACGGCGGCAAAGGCGCACGCCAACACGTTGCGCAAGCATCAGATCGCGGTCTACTCGCAGTCGGTGCTGCACCAGACGCTGGCCGACGCGCCGATCGACTACGACCGCAACACGCGCGGCATCCTGTATTTCTACCGCGATGCCGCGTCGTTGCAGGCGGGGATCGCACACATGCAAATCCTGGCGCAGGACGGTCAGCATATCGAGGTGCTGGATCGCGCGCAGATCGTCGCGCAGGACCCGTCGCTGCAGCAAGCCGCGGCAAAGATCGCCGGCGGCATCCTGTGCCCGACCGATGAGACCGGCGACTGCGCCATGTTCACGCGCGGCCTGGCGGAGGTCTGCCGCACGCGCGGCGTGACATTGCGCACCGGTGTCACGGTGCAGGCGATAGAGACCGCGGGCGATACGGTTACCGGCGTGCGCACGGATCAGGGCGTGCTGACCGCGGACGCCTATGTGTTGGCGTTGGGCTGCCAGAGCCCGTTCCTGACGCGCCCGCTGGGCATCGACTTGCCGATCTATCCGATCAAGGGTTACTCGCTGACGATCCCGATCGGCAACCATCGCGCGCCGCCGGCGATGGCGGTGATCGATGAGCGCAACCTTGTCGCCGTCTCGCGCTTCGGCGACCGCATTCGGGTGACCGCAACAGCGGAATTTGCGGGGTACGATACGTCGCATCGGCCGACCGACTTCACGCACATGACCGGCGTGGCGCGCGAGTTGTATCCGGACGGCGCCGATTATGCGCGGGCGGAGATGTGGGCCGGGCTGCGGCCGATGACGCCGGACAATTTGCCGATCATCGGTCGCAAGCGGCATCGAAATCTGTGGTACAATACCGGGCACGGCCATATCGGCTGGACGATGTCGCATGGCTCGGCTCGGCTGGTGGCGGATTTGATCGGTGACCGACCTACCGCGATCCCGGTAGAGGGTTTGGCGTGAGGGGCCCAGCAAGGCATCCGCGTTTGCCGTGACGTCGGAGTTCGCGGCGTCGTAAGTGTCAGCCAGCCCACATCTGGGCAACAGTTCCAAACTCCCGAATCGCCGCGTCCGCCGTTGCCAGGGTCAGGCCCAGGCGCCGCGCCTGCGCGACCAGCATGCGGTCGAACGGATCGCCGTGCTGCCATACAAGGGCGCCTGCCGCCTCGGCGTCAATCGGCAGAATCGGCAACTCGTGGAAGCCGTTGGCCCCGATGGCGGCGACAGCGGAGCCACGGAAATCGAGCTTCTTCAACCGGCGCTTGATCGCGATTTCCCAGATCGATGCGGCACTGATGAAGGCCTGGTTTGCGGGGTCGGCGATCAGGGCCCGAGCCGCGGCATTCAGCGCCTTGTCCGCCCGGTCCCACCACAGGAAAACGTGAGTATCGAGCAGCAGGTTCACGCGGTCTCGCCGTCGAACAGGGCCTCGATGACGGGGTCTGGGGCGTCGAAATCCGCTGCGATGCGGCGGATGCGCATGGCGTTGGCCGGCACACGGCGTTCACCGCGGGAGGCGAGCGGGACCAGCCGGGCCTGTGGGACGCCGTTCTTGGCGATCACGATCTCTTCCCCCGCCGCGGCGCGATCAACCAGGCCGGAAAGGTGGGTCTTGGCTTCGTAGAGGGTGACGAAGTGGGGCATGGGGCCGCTCGTTGGTCAGGCTGACCAGATAGGGATGGCGGGGATGTTGGTCAAGCTGGTCAAGCAGCCGCATGCCACTGGCCGCATACACCCCGGGCAAACCCACCGTCGCCATGGCAACCCGCTTCATGCTACTATCACGCCCTGCGGCTATCGAGCGGCCACCACATGAGCGCAGCGCTAAAGCCTCTGACGCTGGACGAATTCCTGGCCTGGGAGCGATCGCAGCCGGCGCGCTACGAATTCGACGGCGTCCAACCCGTCGCGATGACCGGCGGCAGCCCGCCGAACGCCCGCGTGGATGCCAGACCGGTCGCGGCACTGATCAATCGCGTCCACCCGCCGTGCGAAGCCTTGGGGCCAGACCTGAAGGTGCTGGCGACCGGGCCCATCCGTTGCCCCGATGCCGGTGTTGTCTGCGTCCCGTCCGACGAGGACAGCGACCTGGTCGAGCCGACTGTCGTGTGCGAGGTGCTCTCGCCCAGCACGGCCCTAGCCGATCGCCGGGTCAAGGCACCAGAATACGCAGCGGTGCCGCGCATTCGGGTTTATGTCCTGCCGGAGCATGTCCGGCCCGAATTCACCATCATGCGGCGTTCGACGGGCTGGGAACCCGAAGTCGTAACCGGCCTTGCGGCCACGCTGGAGCTGCCGGAAATCAGCATCGGCATTCCGCTGAACGCCATCTACGCGACCTGAGCCTTCTGCCCGCCATCCGCTGACTTTCCAAGGAGACGCAAAATGGACATGCCGTTGGATATGCCGATGGTCGATCTGGGCGTGCTGCCCTGCCGACTTGATGCCGGCATCGCACATCGTGCCGCGATCGGGCTGCTGGTGCTGGCAACCGACGAGACGATGGAGCACGAATTTCGCCAACTGGTGCGCCAGGACGGCGTGGCGCTGTACGAAGCCCGGCTGTGGAACGATTACAACGTGACGCCCGAGACGCTGCGTGCGATGGGCGAGCGGATCGCCCCGACCACGGCGCTGATCCTGCCTGGGGCCAAGCTCGACGTGGTGGCGTTCGGCTGTTCCTCGGCCAGCATGACGCTGGGCGAGGACGAAGTGTTCCGCCTGATCCACTTGGTGCGGCCCGGGATTGCCTGCACCACGCCGGTGACCGCGGCATTCGCTGCGTTCAAGGCGCTGGGTGCGCAACGGATCGGCGTGCTGACGCCCTACTCGGCGCAGGTGAACGAAGTGGTGCGGGCCTATTTGACCCAGCGCGGGCCAACGGTCGCCGCCTTCGGCACGTTCGACAAGCCCGACGACCGCGAGGCCGCACGCATCGCGCCGGCGTCGATCGCGGAGGGAATTCGCGCACTGGCCCGCAGCACCACGCTGGACGCGGTGTTCGTCTGCTGCACCAGCCTGCGGCTGAGCGAATTCGTTGCGGACGTAGAGAAAGAGATCGGCATCCCGGTGACCTCATCCGACCACGCAATGGCCTGGCACAGCCTGCGGCTGGCGGGGGTAAAGGATGTCGTTCCGGGTGCGGGCCGGCTGTTCACACGATGAGCGAACCGCAAGTGATCCTCAGTCATCTCACGCTCGGCGTGAATGATCTCGAGCGCGCGCGTGTGTTTTACGATGCCGTGCTGGCCGAACTCGGCATCACACCCGGAAAAAGCGGGCACGGCTTCGCGGGCTGGGGTTCGCCGCACGCCGCCGGCTTCTTCATCAGCACACCGCTCGACGGCAAGCCGGCGACGGTCGGCAATGGCGTCTCGGTCAGCTTCCTGGCGCCGTCGCGCGAAGCGGTGGATCGGTTCTGGCGCGCGGCACTCGCCGCGGGCGGCGTGGACGAAGGCAAACCCGGCCTGCGGCCGCACTATCACCCGAGCTATTACGCCGCCTATGTCCGCGACCTTGACGGCAACAAGATCGCCGCGGTGTGCCACCAGGCGGCTTAGGCCGGCTTTTTCGCGCTGACGGCCGACACGTCACCCCAGATACGCGCGCTTCACCCGCTCGTCGCCCACATGCCGTGCATCCCGGTGATGGGTCACCACGGCATAACCTCCAGCGAAGTGGCAGAAATTCTCGAATGCCGCTATAGATCAAGTTCGGAGGCTCATAGCATGAAGGTAATCCTCACCCGCGAATTGGAACGCCGTATCGCCGAGAAGGTGGAAAGCGGCCTTTACGCCAACGCGAGCGAAGTCGTCCGCGAAGGGCTCCGCTTGCTGTTCGAAACGGATGCCCTGCAGGACCGGCAACTGGCACAACTCCGCGCAGACATTCAGGCCGGCCTGGATCAGGCGGACCGCGGCGACCTTGTCGATGGCACGGTGTCGCGCGAGCGCGTCAAGGCGGCCTTGGCAGCCCAGGTTAGCACGCGGGCGTGACGCGGTACGTCCTCACCCCGATCGCGGAGGAGGATGTTAGCGAAATCGCCGCCTGGATCGCGGGTCACAATCGGATCGCAGCCGAGCGCTTTGTCGACGCTTCATACGATGTGTTCGAGTTCCTCGCCGACCACCCGGCGATTGGTCACTATCGACGCGATCTGACCGACCAGCCGGTGCGCTTTTGGGCCATCATGCGGCGATATCTGATCGTCTACCGCGAGGCGACGCCTGTGCAGATACTGCGTGTGCTCAGCATGTACCGGGATATAGCGACAATTCTCAGATAGCGCCGTGCCCATCAAAGCCGCCGCGCTTCGTTGGCAGACGAAGTGGCCGTTCGAGCGGCCAGGCATGGCTGATGCGTCGCCGACACGTAGGGCGGAAAAGCGAAGCGCCTTCCGCCGCTGCGGACCGGCGGAAGGCGCTCCGCTTTTCCGCCCTAAGGCGCTACGAGACCGCGCCCCCGCGTCACCCCAAATAAGCCCGCTTCACCCGCTCATCATCCAGCAGATCGCGCCCGGGCCCATCCAGCACGACGCGCCCGCTCTCCAGCACATACCCATGATCGGCGATCGACAGCGCCATCGGCGCGTTCTGCTCAACCAACAAAATCGTCACACCCTGCGCGTTGATCCCCTTGATCGTCTCGAACACCTGCTCCACCAGCATCGGCGCCAGCCCCATGCTCGGCTCATCCATCAGCAGCACGCGCGGCCGGCCCATCAGTGCGCGCGCCGCCGCCAGCATCTGCTGCTCGCCGCCCGACAGCGTGCCGGCCAACTGCTTCAACCGCTCCCGCAACCGCGGAAACAGCACCATCATCTGCTCGCGGTCCTGCGCAATCTCGGCACGGTCGTTGCGGGTGAAAGCACCCATGTCCAAATTCTCGGCCACCGTCAGCTTGCCGAACACCCGCCGCCCCTCCGGCACATGGCGCAGCCCGATGGCCGAGATGTCGTGCGCGCCCATTCCGGCCAGCGAACGTCCGTCGAACCGGATATCGCCCTGGCGCGGATGCAGCAGCCCGCTGATCGCGCGCAGCGTGGTGGATTTGCCGGCGCCGTTGCCGCCGACCAGGGTCACGATCTGCTTGTCCTCGACCGCGACCGAGATGCCTTTCAGCGCCTCGATCTTGTCGTAGAAGACGTGGATCTCGTCGATCTCGAGCAGCGCCATCGTTCTACGCCGCCACTTTCTTGGCCTTGCCGAGATACGCCTCGATCACCGCCGGATGTTCCTGCACGTGCGCGGGAATACCCTCGGCGATCTTCATCCCGTGGTCCAGCACGGTCACGCGATCGGACATCGACATCACCACCCGCATCTGATGCTCGATCAGCAGGATGGTGATGTTGAAGCGCGCGCGCACCTCGCGGATGAATTCGATCATCTCGCTCGTTTCGTTGGGATTCATTCCGGCGGTCGGTTCATCCAGCAGCAGCATCTTGGGCTTGGTCGCCAGCGCGCGGCCGATCTCCAGCCGCCGCTGCTCGCCATAGGCCAGGTTGCGCGCCAGCATGTCGCCGCGCCCGCGCAGCCCAACGAATTGCAGCAGGCGCGTCGCCTCGTCGTGCGCCGCCTGCTCATCGGCCCGGGTGAACTTCGTGTTCAGCACTGCGCCCCACCAGGTCGAGCGCAGGTGCAGATGCATCCCCACCAGCAGGTTCTCGATCGCCGTGATGTTGCGGAACAATCTGATGTTCTGATAAGTGCGGCTGATCCCGGCGGCAGCAACGCGATCCGGCGTCAGGCCATCGACCCGCGCGCCGTTGAACCAGACCTCGCCCTCGGTGGGACGCAGATTCTGCGTGACGCAATTGAACACCGTGGTCTTGCCGGCGCCGTTTGGTCCGATAACCGAATGAATGCTGCCTTCCGTGATGTCCAGATCAAGGTTTTGCAGCGCCACCAGACCACCGAATCGCATGGTGACCGCGCGGCAACGCAGCAGCGAAGGCGCCATCGCCATCCCGCTAGTCCCCCTGCGCCGGCACGGCGTCGGTGCCGGCATCCAGCGCCAGCGTCTCGTCGCGGCTGTGCAATTCGCGCTGGCGCGCCTCGGACGGCCACAACCCCTCGGGTTTCAGTCGCATCATGATCACCAGCGCCACGCCGTAAAACAAATAGCGGTACTCGCCGAACTCGCGCAGCAACTCGGGCAGGCCGATCAGCGCGATCGACCCCAGCACCACGCCGGGCAGGCTGCCCATGCCGCCCACGATGATCAGCGCCAGCACGTTGACCGAGATCAGCAACTGGAAGCTGGACGGATAGACCGAGGTCAGCATGGCGGCGAAGATCGAGCCGGCCAGCCCCGCGAAGGCGGCGCCCAGCCCGTAGGCCAGCAGCTTGCTTTGCACCAGGTTGATGCCGAGCGCCTGCGCAACGTCCTCATCATCGCGCAGCGCCATCCAGGCGCGGCCGAGCCGTGAGTTCTCCAGTCGCCACGCGATAAACGCTGCGACGCCGGAACAGACCAGCGTCAGGTAGAACAGCGACACCGGGGTACCCAGCACGAAATCGCCAATCCGCGGCTTGGGAATTTGCAGAATGCCCTGCGCGCCGCCGAGCAGCGGTGCGGCGAAGTCCGACAGCACCAGCACCCGCACGATCTCGCCCAGGCCCATCGTGGCGACCGCCAGATAATCGCCGCGCACCCCAAGCACCGGCAGGCCGAACAGCACGCCGACACCAACCGCCAGTATCACCGAGACCGGCATCGCCCCCCAGTACGGCAGATGCATCAGCGCGACATGGCTGTCGGCGGTCAGGATCGCGGTGGTGTAGGCGCCGACGGCGAAGAAGGCGACGAAGCCAAGGTCCAGCAGCCCGGCCAGCCCGACCTCCAGGTTGAGGCCCATGCCCATCAGGATATACAGCCCGACCAGCATCAGCACCTGACCGATATAGGACCCTGCCAACGCCGGCAGCACGATCAGCACCAGCAGCGATATGCCGGCCCACATCAGGCGGGTGCGCTTGGGATCGGGTGGCCCGCGCCGCACCACGCGATGGCGCTGCGCCGCGCGGAACAGCAATCCCAATCCGGTCGCGATGATGTACAGCGCGATCGCGCCCTGTACGCTCAGACCCTCCCAGGTGTAGAAGAATTCGCGGACGTCGGTGACCACGCCTTCCCACTGCTGCAGCATGAGCTGGATCAGCTCCTGGAACACCCCGGCCACCACCACCGTCACGGCGCCCGGTACCAGCGCACGCCGAAGGTCGGGCGGTGCAAGGCTAAGCGCCGCCCCGAGCACACCGGTCAGCGTCGCCCCGCCGATCAGGATCGGTATGCCGAGTTCGATGCCCTGGCCAAGCGTCAGCATGTCCAGCAGGTCGGGCGACAGCGCGATGAAGATCGACTGCAACGGCAACAGCACCATCAGCACTGCCAGTACCACGATCGGCACGCCGCACGCCGCGCCGGCGATCGCGCCGATCAGCAGATGCCCGACGGCGCCGCCGCCAAACGCGCCACCCTGCCTCGCAACACGGGTTGCCGCCATCGCGCCGGCGCCGAGACCGATCGTCACCAGCGTCGCCTGGCCCAGGCTGAGCGTGTCGATCACGATCCAGCGCTGGTGGATCATCAGCAGCACGCCGACGATCGCCAGGTGCACCGCGATGGCGCCGAAGACCAGGCCGATCAGCACGGCGCGCAGCGCCGCAGGGCGGTGTTCGCTCATGCGCGCTTCTTCGCCAACTTCTCACCCAGCAAGCCCTGCGGGCGAAACACCAAAACCATGATCAGCAGGGTGAATGCAATCAGATCGCGCAACTGATACGGCGCCGGGATGCCGAGCCCATCCAGGAACAGCGTCGGGCCGATCAATTCCACCATGCCGAGGAATATGCCGCCCAGCATGGCGCCCGGAATGTTGCCGATGCCCCCCAGCACCGCGGCACCGAACGCTTTGATGCCGGGCGTGAAGCCCATGTAGAAATACACCTGCTTGTAGACGAAGGCGTAGAACACGCCGGCGATCCCCGCCATCGCGCCGCCCAGGATGAAGGTGAACACCACCACCTTGTTGACGTCGATGCCCATCAGCGCGGCTGCCTCGCCGTCCTCGGCCACCGCGCGCATCGCAGTGCCCATCTTCGTGCGCTGCACGATGAGATACAGCCCACCCATGAAGAAGATGGCCAGCGCGATCACCAGCACGTCCACCCTTGGGATATTGAACCCGAACACGTTGAACGCGACCGCCTGCCAGGCCGGCGTCGGGTACGACTTCACCGCCGAGCCGAACATGCCGCGGAAGGTCTGCTCAAGGAAGAACGACACGCCGATGGCGCAGATCAGCGGCGCCAGCCCGCTGACGCGGCGAAATGGCCGGTACGCTATTCGCTCGGTCAGCAGCGCAACCGTAGTGGAGGTCAGCACCGACACCGCCAGGATCGCGCTCATTCCCAATACCGCATGATCCTGCAGGAAGCCCGAGCGGGACAGCGGCGTGGCAACGAAGTAGCCGGCGAAGGCGCCGCACATGACGAAGTCGCCGTGTGCGAAGTTGATCATCCGCAACACGCCGTAGACCATCGTGTAGCCCAGCGCGATCTGCGCGTAGATCGCGCCGATGGTCAGGCCGAACACCACGAAATCGACCCATTGGGCGGCGGTGTAGCGGTCCTTCAGGATGGTGCCGATGGTCCCCGCCACGACCACGACGACCACGCCGATGCGCAGCAGCCACAGGACGATATCCACCGCGTTCACGCGCGCCAGCGCAGCAAGCCATGGCGCGCGCTGCGGCACCGGCTGGGTGAGTGCCTCGCTCATTTACGGCCAGATCTTCTTCGGGTTCTGGCCGATACCGAACGTCTTCGGATCGCCCGAGGTGAATTCCGGCACCGACGGCTTGAATTGCGAGCACTCGCCGTACGGATCGCAGGCAATCGGGCCGCCGATGCTTTCGAAACTGGTCGAAAACACCGCGTCGCGGACTGCCTTCCGGCCGATATGGAGCGTGCCGCCCATCAGCTTGATCTTCTCAAGGCCCGAGGTCTCCTTCGCCTGACGGGAAACCTGCGCCGCCGCGGCGGTGAGCAGCAGATAGTATATCGGGTTCGGCTTGGCGCTGGCGATGCGGGTCAGCACCTTGTGCATATCGACATCGGTCGGCGCCACCGCCTCCTGTGCCACCACCTTGCCGCCCATTGCAACGACATTGTCGGCAAACACCCGCTGAGGCTGCTGGACGTACGGACTGCCGTCATGGCTCGTCGCGACGATCGCGGCCACGGCTGCCGCAAGCAGAATCCCCCGGCCAAACGCCCGCGCGCCGAAATATCGTTGCGTCAGCTTCGTCGTCACCCCGACCCTCAAGATTTTATATTGAAGCGCGCCCTGTAACGCTGGCCGCACCTTCGTTGGTGCGTTGCAGCAAAGCAAGTTTGATGCTCATGCACAGGGGAAGTCAACAACTCACGGGGATTTGTCAGACGATTTCGATTGGGCGCTCACGCCGTGGCACGTGCCGGCCTGTGCCGGCAACACAGTCCGGCGCCAGGCGACGGTATTGGCACGGCATTATCGGACGCAAATGTCAGCCGGCCCACGCGTCGACCCGGTAGGCCCGTGGGTTGCGGCGCCACGCCACAACCCACAGACGGACTGCAACCATTGGTTGATCTATGGCCAGATCTTCTTCGGATTCTTGCCAGCAGCGAACGACTTCGGATCCGCCGAGGTGTATTCCATCATGGACGGCTTGAACGACGCACATTCGCCGTACTTGTCGCACGCGATCGGGCCGCTGATGCCCTCGAACTTGATCGAGAACACCGCGTCGCGGAACGCCTTGCGCCCGATGTAGAGGTTGCCCTCCTTGTCGGTCTTCGCGACCTTTTCGATCGCCTTGGCCACCAACGTCATGCCGTCATAGGCATTGGCATGATAGCCGGAGATCGGCGCCTCGCCGTAGGCCTTCTTGTACTCCTCGACGAACTTCGGATAGCCCTTGCCCATCGCCTCAGGCGAGAGGTCGGGATAGCCGAAGACGAAGCCCACCACCGAGGGGCCGGCGGCCTCGATGAAATCCGCCGACAGCAGCGAACTGCCGCCGATCAGTTTGGTCTTCTCCAGGCCGGGGGTTTCCTTGGCCTGGCGCAGCATCTGGGCCGCCGCCGCGGTGAACAGCGGGAAATAGACCAGGTCAGGCTTCTCGCTGGCGATGCGGGTCAGCACCGGATGCATGTCGACATCGGTCGGCGCAACGGCTTCCTGCGACAGCACCTTGCCGCCCAGCGCGGTGAAGTTGTCGGCGAACACCTGCTGCAGCTGCTGCGCATACGGGCTGCCGTCATGGACGGTGACGACGGTCTTCAGCTTCAGCACCTTGGCGACATAGTTCGCATCCGCCTTGCCCTGTTCGCTGTCGCTATAGACGGTGCGCGCGAAGCCGTCGTACTCGGGCTTGCGGGTAGCAGCGGTCAGCGCCGGCGCGGTGCAGCCGGTGCAGATGTCGACGATGCCTTGCTGCCACAGGATCGGCGCCCCCGGTGTGGCGGCCGAGGAGCATGCCGGACCAAGCACCGCAACGGTCTGCGGGTTGGACGCAAGCTTGGTCGCCGCGGTCTGGCCGCCTTCGGCGTTGCAGGTATCGTCTTCCGCGTTGAGCTTCAGCGGATGGCCCAGCAACTTGCCACCCATATCCTTGAAGTTGAGTTCCACAGCGCGCTTTTCATCCAGCCCAAGCGCCGTATCCGGTCCGGAAAGCACCCAGGACCCACCGACCTGGATCGGCGCGCCTTTCGGGATACGCAGCACGCCAATATCGTCCGTCACCGGACCCACCGTCTGTGCCGCGCGCGTTGCGCCGGCACTCACCGCGACCGCGGTCGCGGCAATCAAAATCAACCAGCCGATGCGTGGCCGCGTGAACATGGTCGTCACCCCCCATCCTCCCTTATCGGTGCGGATCTGCACCCTGTTGCGCTGGTCCCGTATTCAATGATGCGTGGCCAGCATTGCAAGTCTGCTGTGCAGGGTGCAACCGAGTCAACAACGTTCGCCGAATTGTCCTGCCCGGACGTATCGGTGGAATTGACCTCCGGCGCCGTAGCGAACCAAGGCTACGCGCGCGCCCCATGAACCCGGATCACGGGACGGGGCAGGGGACGGCGCGGGTGCGATTATATCGGTGAGAAAACCTTACGCCGCGACAAGCCATCCACCACCGCGCCTGGACCGTGGCGGCGTGCAACGGTCCAGGCGGGCGAGGTCAGGTTGCGATGTGTATCGGCCGGCTTACGGCCAGACCTTCTTAGGGTTCTTGCCCATCGAGAACGTCTTCGGATCAGCCGACACGAACTGGTAGATCGCGGGCTTGAACTTCGCGCACTGGCCGTGCGTGTCGCAGCCGATCGGCCCGCTCAGCCCACTGAACTTCACCTCGAAGATGGCGTCGTGAAATGCCTTCTTGCCGATGTAGAGGTTGCCGTCCTTGTCGGTCTTCGCCACCTTCTTGATCGCGGTGACGGCCATCTCGGCGGCATCATAGGCATTGGCGTGATAGCCGGAGATCGGTGCCTCGCCATAGATCTTCTTGTATTCCTCGACGAACCCCGGATAGCCCTTGCCCATCGTGTCGATCGATACGTCCGGATAGGCGATCTTGAAGCCGACCACCGACGGCCCGGCTGCCTCGATGAATTCCGCCGCCGCCAGCGAACCGCCACCCAGGATTTCCGTGTGCTCCAGTCCGGAAACTTCCTTAGACTGGCGCAACATTTGCGCCGCCGCAGCAACGAAGATCGGCATGTAGATCACATCCGGCTTCTCGGCGGCGATCTTGGTCAGCACCGGATGCATATCCACGTCGGTCGGCGCAACCGCCTCCGTCGACAGCACCGTGCCGCCCATCGCGGCAAAGTTCTTGGCGGCGACGGCGGCAAGCTGCTGCGCATACGGGCTGCCGTCGTGCACCGCCACGATCTTCTTCGCCTTCATCACAGTGTACATGTACTTCGCGTCCGACGCGCCCTGATCGATGTCGCTCGCGATCGTGCGGCCGAACCCGTCATATTGCGACCCGCGGTCCGGCGCAGTCAGTGCTGGCGCCGAGCAGGCGTTGCAGATATTGGTGATGCCCTGCGCCCACAGGATCGGCGCGGCCGGCGTGGCGGCGCTGGAGCAGGCGCCGCCCAGCACGATGAACATCTGCGGATTGGCCGCCAGCTTGGTTGCTGCCGTCTGACCGCCCTCGGCGTTGCACATGTCGTCCTCGACCGTCAACTTGACCGGGTGGCCCAACACCTTGTCGCCAACACTCTTGAAGTAGAGTTCCGCGCCGCGTTTGGAATCGATGCCCATCGCCGTGTCGGCACCGGACAATACCCAATAGCCGCCGATCTGGATCGGCGCACCCTTGGGTATCTTGACCACACCAATGTCGTCGGTCACCGGCCCAAGCGTCTGCGCCGCCTGCACCGCCCCCGAGGCCAACATCATCACCGCCGCGGCGGCCAAGACAGCCAGGCCACGGCATGTTTTCGCAACCATCATCCTCAAGGTGTATCCTCCCTGGTTGGGCGTGGACGTGCCACGCCTATCGTGGCCGTGCCGCGTCGCATGCGCCGCCGGCAGCCCAAGTCTGCGGTGCCCGCATGACCGGAGTCAACGCCTCGTGAACGCCCGCGTCACGTAATATAGCCAGCATCCGATACCAACGCCCGAGGTACCGGCGCCCGCGTACCGGCGTCCGAGCGCCGACCTCCAAGTGCCCGCGTCCGAGCACCGCCGGCTGCACAAGGCCGGCACCGCGGCTAAGCTGCATCCCAACCGCCAGGGAGGAACCAATGCGCGTGCTGGCACTCGTGCTCGGCATCCTGTTCGCGCTCGCGTTGCCCACGCAGGCGCAGGCGCAGGACGCGCGGCACCACGTGGTGATCCACGTCGACAGTCCCGATGCCGAGGTCATGACCGAAGCGCTGCACAACGCCGCGAACCTGATCGAAACGCTACGCAAGGAAGCCAGCACCGTCGGCATCGAGATCGTCGCCAACGGGCCGGGCATCTCGATGTTCATCGATTCGATGTCGCCGGTGAAGGACGAGGTGCGGCGCATCCACGCTGCCTATCCCGATGTGGTCATGAGCGCCTGCGCCGTCTCGCTCGCCCATACCGAAGATGCCATGAAAAAGACGCTGACCGTACTGCCTGAGGCGCGGATCATTCCGTCCGGCGCGGTGCGGATCATGGAGTTGGAAGAGCAGCACTGGGCCTACCTGAAGCCCTGATGGCTCGACGCCGCCACAAGGCCGGCCCAGGCGGGCGGGATAACACCCGGCACGATGGTGTTTCACCGACATCGACGCGGCCCCAATCCGGGGTCTTTGTCGCGCTATGGGGTCCGTTAGCTGGATCGGGCCATGGCGGTCCGGTATTAAACGACGTTTCGGACGCAGGTGGCGACGTTTCGGAAGCAGATGCGCCAAGCCGCACCTGTTCGCCCGCCGGCCCGCCATGCGATGCTCCCGCCAACCACATAAAGGAGACGCCGCATGACCCCCACCGACATCGCCGAGGCCGCCGCACTGCTGGTCGCCGCCAGGCGCGGCCGCTCCCGCATCCCCCTGCTGCCGCAAAGCTGCCGCCCGACCAACGTCGCCGAGGCGCACGCCATCCAGGACGCCGTCACCGCCGCGCTCGGCGCGCCCGTCGGCGCCTTCAAGGCCAACGCGCCCGCCGGGGCCGAGCCGACGCGCGGCGTCATCTACACCCCGACCATCCATCCCTCGCCGTCGCGCATTCCCGCCGCGCTCGTGCCGCAATGCGGTGTCGAGGGCGAGGTCGCTTTCGTCTTCCGCGCCGACCTGCCACCGCGCCCCACACCCTACACCCGCGACGAGGTCGCCGCCGTCGTCGATGCCTGCCCGGCGATCGAGGTCGTCACAAGCCGCTACGCAGATCCCGACGCCGCCTCGCCGCTCGACAAGCTCGCCGACTGCATCAACAACGGTGCGTTCGTCCACGGCGCGCCGATCAAGGACTGGCAGGGGCTGGCGCTTGGCAAGCTGACGGTCACGCTCACCGTCAACGGCGTAACGGTACTGGAACAAATCGGCGGCCACCCGACCGGCGATCCGCTCGGCATCGCGGTGACGCTGGTGGAGATGATGCGAGGCGCCGGCGGGGTGAAGGCGGGCCAATTCGTCACCTGCGGCTCCTGCACCGGCCTACGTTACCTAAAACCCGGCGATGTCTGCGGCGTAGACTTCGATGGTTTGGGCGCGGCCGAGGTAACCTTCTCCCCCTCCCCTTGAGGGAGGGGGTTGGGGCCCGGCAAGACGCGGGCGACCGATAAGGCAACCTTCTCCCCCTCCCCTTGAGGGAGGGGGTTGGGGGGAGGGGTTGGTGCCAGGGTCGTACCGAAGCTTCATGCGCGCTGAATCCTCCCCCAACCTTGGTCCGCTTCGCGGCCTAACCCCTCAACGGCAGCGAGAGAAATCCCCGCCCCGCCACACCCCCCCTCAATTCCACAACACATTCTCCAACCGCGCCGGCAACTCCCCGCGCTCGACCTGCCTCACCACCTCGGTCAGCCGCGCATTCGTCGGCGCCAACACCCCGGCCTCAACCCCTTGTTCCGCAACAAACCCATTCATGAACTCGATCTCGGTGCGCCGCCCCTTCGCCATGTCCTGCGCCATCGACGGACGCTGATACTCGCTGCGCAACGACCCCGAGGTGCTGTCCAGCAACTGTTTTTCCACCTCCGCCAGTGCCGCGGCGTCGCCTTCGTGCGCGCGTGCCAACCGTTCCGGGTCCAGAACTCCAATTTTCCCCAGTCTGTAGCCCAGCTTCTGCCCGACCCGCACCGCCTCGCCACCCAGCGCGATGCAGACCCGCCGCACCGCGTCATGCCCGTCCCGCTCATTGCCGCCCATGCCGGTGGCCGCCGACACACCGTTGCGCATCCCGTTCACGCACAGCTTGGTCCAGCGCTCGCCCCAAAGATCATCGGTCGCCACGGCGGTATCCACCGCGCCCATGATCTCGGCGATCTCCTCCGCACGTTTCGTAATCCGCCCATGCGGCTCGCCGATATAGAATGAGGTGACGTGCGGCCGCTTGGCATATCCCCGCCGGATATGCCCCGGCTCATACAGGTCCACCCCGACACCGCCGGTGACGATGCAGCCCAGCGTGCGACCCCAGCCGACCACGCCGGCGATGCGCTCCTCGTTGATGCAATTCTGCATCGACACCACGCAGCCGCCCGGCGCCAGATACGGCCGGATCAGCCTCGTCGCCCACACCGTGTCGTACAACTTCACCGAAACGAACGCGATATCGATCGGCCGCTGCTTCGCCAGGGATTGCACCTCGGTCAGGTGCATCGCGTTGACCTTCACGGTGCGCCGCTCGGCCTCGGTCATGCCGTACAGCTGCATGCCGTGCGCGCGGATCGCCTCGACATGTTCCGGCCAGGGATCGATCAGCGTCACGTCCTGGCCGCTGTCCGCCAGGCCCGCGCCGACATACCCCCCGACCGCGCCGGCGCCCACCACAGCAATCCGTCTACCCATTCCGTTCCCGTCCCCAACTTACACCTCTCCCGCTCTTCGTTACACCTCTCCCGCTCTTCGCGGGAGAGGTCGCGGAGCGCAGCGACGCGGGTGAGGGTCGTGCCGCGTGCACAACCCTCACCCGTCTCCCTCCGCACGCCGACCTCTGCCACAAGCTCGGAAAAGGTATACGCTCGCCACCACCCTCTCAGTCACAATGAACACGCTCTCGTAACAACTCTACTCCGCCGCAAGCGGCAACTCCACCGCCATCGCCTGCATCCAAACCGCGGTGTCATGAAACACCGCGCCACCGGCCGGCGGACCCGGGTCGTCGCTGGTCAGCGCGTTGATCCCGATGCCGCCCTCGAAACATTCGCTCGGCCAGATACTCTCCGCCACAAGCACCCCCGGCTGCATCCCGCCGACCATGCGCGCATGCAGCACCACCTCGCCCCGCGTATTGCCCAGCCGCACCCGCGCGCCCTCGGTGATGCCAAGCCGGTCCGCATCCGCCGGATGCATCAGCACCGTCGGCCGCCCCTCGCGCTTCCGCGACGACCGCATCTCGGTGAAACTGGTATTGAGGAAGCTGCGTGCCGGCGAGGTCACCAGGCGGAACGGATGTTCGGCGCTGGCCGTGTCAATGGTTTCCATGTGATCCGGCAGCTTCGGCATGCACGCGTGCAGCGGCCCGATCGCCGCCCAATCGGGCGCGAAATGAAACCGCCGGTCCGGCGTGGGAAAACCGCCGGCAAATCGCTTGTCGGCCACTTCGTCAAACGCATCGATCCAGCGCTCGCGCAGCACCGTCGCCGCATCCGGCCAACCCGACGCCCGTAACGTCGCGTCAATGATCTGCATCGCCGTCATCTCGAATCCGGGATGTTTCGCCCCCAGCCGCGCCGCCAAACCTTGCAGCACTTCATGGTTCGACAAGCATTCCCCAGGCGGCTCGATCAGCTTGGGCCCGATCTGGATGTGGCTGTGCCCACCGGCCTGGTACAGATCGTCGTGCTCCATGAACATCGTCGCCGGCAGCACGATGTCCGACCAGCGCGCGGTCTCGGTCATGAACTGCTCGTGGGTGCAGACGAACAAATCCTCGCGCGCGAAGCCGCGGCGCACGCGGTGGCTGTCCGGGCAAACCGTCACCGGGTTCTGATTCTGAATGAAAAGCCCATGCACCTCCGGCCCGTCGCGCAACTCCGTCCGATCGCCGGTCAACACGGAGCCGATACGGCTCATGTCCATCTCGCGGATCGACAGGTCGCGCGCGTCCAGCCCCTCGATCAGCGTCTTGTCCCAGTGATACATGCCGCGGTTGGACCACAACCCACCACCGCCCTCGTGCCGCCAGGCGCCGGTGACAGTCGGCAGGCAAACCACCGCATGCATGTTCGCCGCACCGTTGCGCGACCGCGCGAACCCATATCCCGCGCGAATATAGGACCGCCGCGTGCTGCCGTACAACCGAGCGAAATCCTCGATCTCCGCCACCGACAGCCCGGTGATCGCCGCCGCCCAGTCCGGCCCGCGCGTCGCCAGATGCGCCTCCAGCGCATCAGGGCAGTCGGCGAAGCGCGCCATGTAGTCGCGGTCGGCGTAGCCATCGCGAAACGCGACATGCATCACCGCGCAGGCCAGCGCGCCATCGGTGCCGGGACGCGGCGCCAGGTGCACATCCGCCACCGCCGCCGTCGGCGATCGATACGGATCGATCACCACCAGCTTCGCCGCCCGCTCCTTCCGCGCCCGCGCGATGTGATGCATCACGTTGACCTGCGTGGACACCGGATTGCCGCCCCACATCACGATCAGGTCGGACACCGCCATCTCCCGCGGGTCGGTCCCGCGGCTCTGCCCAACCCCGGCGATCCAGCCGTTCTCCGGCAAGGATGTGCAGATCGTCAGCTTCTGCCGCGAATAGCGCATCACGTGGCGCAGCCGGTTGATGCCGTCGCGCTGCACCAGGCCCATCGTTCCGGCATAGAAATACGGCCACACCGCGGTCGAACCGTGCCGCGCCGTAATGTCGGCGTAGGCCTCGGCACAGCGATCCAGCGCCTCGTCCCAGCCGATCCGCCGGAACTGCCCGGACCCCTTTGGCCCAGTGCGCAGCAGCGGATGTGTCAACCGGTCGGGGTGGTGAATGCGTTCGGCATAGCGCGCCACCTTGGTGCAGATCACCCCGGCCGTGTAGCTGTTGTCCGCCGCCCCGTGCACCGCGCCGATCCGCGCGTTGCCCAATACCTCGACCTCCAGCGCACAGGTAGACGGGCAGTCGTGCGGACAGACCGAGGCGCGCACCTGACGGCCCGCACCGCTAGCGGCGGCATCTGGCATCGAGGACTCCTTCCGATCATCCAGCGTAGCGCATGGAAATGGGTTGTGAAGCCCTGCCGCGGACCATACGAGGTCCTGGACCGTTGCCCCCGCCCCGTCCACCGTCTTCCTTTCCCCCCCAAGCCTTCCTACAGTGCGCCCAACCAAGAAACTGGGAGACCTGAATATGCTGACCCGCCGGACCTTGCTCGCCAGCTCGGCCGCCACCCTGGCCGCGCCCGCGGCTCTTTCAAACGCGCGCGCCGCGACCCCCAAGGGCGTCGCGGTGATGGCCAAGGCGATCGACGACATCGTCAGCTTCGATCCCGCCGAATCCTACGAATTCACCAATGGCGAGGTCGATGCCAACTGCTACCGCCGGTTGATCCGCCCGAACCTGGAGGACGCCACCAAGATCGACGGCGACCTGGCGGAGAAATGGGAAGTCAGCAAGGACGGCCTGACCTTCACCTTCCATATGCGCCGCGACGCGCTGTTCGAGTCCGGCAAGCCGGTCACCGCGCACGACGCGGCGTTCAGCCTGCAGCGCGTGGTGAAGCTGAACAAGACGCCCGGCTTCATCATCACCCAGTTCGGCTTCAACCCCGACAACGTCGAAACGCTGGTCCGCGCGCTGGACGACACCACGCTGGAAATGAAGCTGCCGGCCGCACAAGCCACCAGCTTCGTGCTGTATTGCCTCACCGCCAATGTCGGCAGCGTGGTGGACACGGCGACGGTGATGGCCAACCAGGCCAACGGCGACCTGGGCAATGCCTGGCTGAAGACCCGCACCGCCGGCGCCGGACCGTACAAGCTGACCGAATGGGCGGCCAGCGATCACGTGATCATCGACGCCAATCCGCACGCCGCCGAAAAACCGCTGATGAAGCGCGTCGTGCTGCGCCATGTCACCGAGCCGCAGGCGCAACTCCTGGCGCTGCAGAAGGGCGATGTCGACATCGCCCGCGATCTCGGCTCCGACCAGCTCAAGTCGATCGCCGGCGAGAAGGGCTTCACCATCAGCGCCTCGCCGCAGGGCAGCTCGATGTACATCGCAATGAACCAGGCGATGCCGGAGCTGCAGAAAACCGAAGTGCACCAGGCGATCAAATGGGCGATCGATTACGACGCGATCGCCAAGAACATCACGCCGAACACCTGGAGCGTTTGCCAGACCTTCCTGCCCTCCGCACTACCGGGCGCCGTCAAGGACACGCCGTTCAAGCGCAACGTCGGCAAGGCAAAGGCGCTGCTCGCCCAGGCGGGATTGCCGCAGGGTTTCGCGGTCAACATGGATTACATCTCCCATGCCCCGGCCGCCGACATCGCCCAGGCGATCCAGGCCGACCTCGCCGAGATCGGCATCAAGGTGACCCTGCTGCCCGGCGAGCAGAAGCAGGTGATCACCAAGACCCGCGCCCGCCAGCACCAGCTTGCCATGCTGGTCTGGGGCACAGATTATTTCGATCCAAATTCGAATGCCCAGGCCTGGTGCGAAAACCCTGACGATTCCGACACCAGCAAGCTGAAAATCCTGGCCTGGCGCAGCCACTTCGTCGACAAGCAGCTGAACGGCGAGGCGATGAGCGCCGTGCAGGAACTTGATCCCGCCAAGCGCATCGCGCTGTACCAGACAATGCAGATGCAGTTCATGGAACGCGCGCCGTTCGCCATGCTGCTGCAACAGAACGCCGTGGCCGTGCTGGGCAAGGGGGTCAGCGGTTTCAAGGTAGGACCGATGCCCGACTACACGCACTACTCGAAGATCAACAAGGCTTGACGCCAACAGACGGTGGGGGACCGCTTCATCTTGAGCCCTCGTCTGCGGATGCTGGCCAGCTCCCTGGCCAGCATCCCCGTGACGCTGTTCGGTCTCGCACTGGTCACCTTCCTGATCGGCCGGGTGATGCCGATCGACCCGGTCGATTGCAATCGCCGGCGATCATGCACCGCCGGACGTGGTCGCGCGGATCCGCGATCAGCTTGGCCTCGACCGGCCGCTGCTGGTGCAATTTGCCATCTATCTGGACAACCTCGTGCACGGCGATCTCGGCCGCTCGGTGATGACGAGCCGACCCGTCCTGGTTGACATCGCGACGCTTCTTCCCCGCCACGCTGGAACTCGCCACCACGGCAATCATCATCGCGGTGATCATCGGAATTCCGCTCGGCGTGTTCACCGCGGCATACCAGGGCTCGCGCTTCGATCACGTGGTGCGGGTCATCGCCCTGACCGGCCAGTCCGTGCCGATCTTCGTGCTCGGCCTGCTGTCGCTGCTGGTGTTCTACGTCAAGCTCGGCATCGTGCCCGGCACCGGGCAGCTCGACGTCGCGTACGAGGGCATGGTCCCGCGCGTCACCGGCATGTTGGTGATCGACGCGGCGATTGCGCAGGACTGGGACTCGGTCTGGGACGCGCTGGCGCATCTGGTGCAACCGGCGCTGGTGCTGGCGTATTTCTCGATGGCCTACATCACCCGCATGACGCGCGCCTTCATGATCGAATCGCTGGCCGGCGAATACGTCATCACCGCGCGCGCCAAGGGATTGTCGGCGGCGCGCGTGCTGTGGCGTCACGCCTTCGGCAACATCGCCGTGCGGCTGATCACCGTGCTGGCGCTGGCCTATGCCGGTCTGCTGGAAGGCGCGGTCATCACCGAAACGGTGTTCAGTTGGCCCGGCCTGGGTCTTTACCTCAACATTTCGCTGTTGAACGCCGACATGAACGCGGTGCTCGGCGCCACGCTGGTGATAGGCCTGGTCTATGTCGGACTGAACCTTATGGCCGACGTGGCATATCGCCTGCTGGACCCCCGCGTGCGATGAACCTGCTGTCACGTGACTGGCTGCTGAGCGAGACACCGACCTCCCGCTCGCACGCCGCCTGGGTGCGGCGCTACCAGGGCTGGCTGCAACTTCGTGCCAACGGTCTGGCGATGGTCGGTTTGATCACCGTGCTGGTCATGATGATCGTCTCGATCGCGGCGCCGCTGATCGCCCCGCAGGACCCCAGCGCGCAAGACCTTGCCGGGCGGCTGGCGCCACCTTCGGCCGCGCACTGGCTGGGCACCGACGAGTTGGGCCGCGACCTGTTCTCGCGCGTGCTGTACGGCGGGCGCATCACCCTGGGGATGGTGGTGGCGGTGGTGGCGCTGGTCGCCCCGCTCGGCCTCGCGGTCGGCAGCGTCGCCGGTTACATGGGCGGGTTTGCCGACCGGGTGCTGATGCGCGTCACCGACGTGTTCCTGGCGTTCCCGCGCCTGGTGCTGGCGCTGGCTTTCGTCGCCGCGCTCAGGCCGGGCATCACCAGCGCGATCATCGCCATCGCGCTGACCGCCTGGCCGCCCTACGCAAGGCTGGCGCGCGCCGATACGCTGACAGTGCGCGGCACCGACTACATCGCCGCGGTGCGGCTGACCGGTGCCACGACCGCGCGCATCGTGTTGCGCCACGTCGTGCCGCTGTGCCTGACCAGCGTGATCGTGCGCGTCACGCTGGACATGAGCGGCATCATCCTGACCGCGGCGGGGCTTGGCTTTCTCGGCATGGGCGCACAGCCGCCGACGCCCGAGTGGGGCACCATGATCGCCGCCTCCCGCGCCTTCATCCTGAACCCGTGGTGGGTGCCGACCATTCCGGGCGTGGCGATCCTGTGCGCGTCCCTGGCGTTCAACCTGCTGGGCGACGGGTTGCGTGACGTGCTGGATCCGAAACAACGGTAGCGGCACCGCCGTTCAACGCGGCCAACCAACCAACGCACGCCAACCAAGCAGGCCGTGGCCGATTCCTTGCGGAGATGCCACAACATAGTCAAACTGCCGTGCGGACCTTCGACCGAATGGGCTATGTCGGCGCAAGAGATCGAAGGATAGGGGGCCTCTCGGGAACTCATGCGACACACAGTCAATCGGCTCTGGCACGCCGTGCTCGAATACGTCGCGCACTGGGCGCAGGCCAGGCTGGAGCGCGCGCAAACTCCGCTGGCGGTGGACCTGGCCAGCGATCATCGCGGCGAGCCCGAACTCGAATCCGAGCCCGACCCGCAGCCCACCCCCGCGCCCGAACCGGAACCCGAGCCAGTCGCCGAGGCGCGGGCGCAGCCTGGACAGCCTGCCGTCGCAGTCCTGGCTTTCACGAACCTCGCCGGCGACATCGACCAGGAATACTTGTCCGACGGCGTCGCCGAGGACATCGCCACCCAACTCTCGCACGGCACCACCCTGTTCGTCGCCACCTGCAAAGCGAGCTTCCGCTACAAGGGCCAGGCCAACGGCGTGCAGCAGATCGGCCACGAGCTTGGCGTGCGCCACCTGCTGCAAGGCAGCGTGCGGCGCGAGGGCGTGCTGGTACGCATCAGCGCGGAATTGGTGGAAGCGGAAACCGGCAACAAGGTGTGGTCCAAACGTTTCGAGCGCGTGATGGCCGACCTGTTCGACGTGCAGGACGAAATCGCGGACGCGGTGGCGGTGGCGATTGACCCGGCGATCTCGCCTGCCGAGCGAAGGCTGATCTCGTCCAAGCCCATCGTGTCCTATCGCGCGATGTAACACCGGCGGCCGAAAGTCCCGACTCTCCACCCGTCATGCCGGCGAAGGCCGGTATCCACGACTTGCCTTCGTTGCGACGAAGACAAGTCGTGGATACCGGCCTTCGCCGGCATGACGGGGCACCGTCGGTGGGTCAATACTTTCCGCCACTGGTATCAGCTATATCTTTCGATGCCGGCAATATCCCTGCCGCAGATGGCATTCCGGCCCGATGCGGCGATCTGCTTCGACAGCAATGTATAGACTTCCCGATCGTCGACGGTAATGCTTTCGATGAACTTAAGGTCGTCGGCCCGAAGATGTTCCCGCGTCACGAACTTGCGAGACTCATTCGCCTTCCCGGCGCGGACGATATCCCATCGGTCGCGTAGCCAGGCAGCGTAGTGTTGCGTGTCGGTGATCTCCACATCGTTGATCACCAGCCGCCTGATCACCGATTGCACGTCACCATTGCCGAGCCAGTAGCAGATCGAGTTGGGTACCGTCGTCCCCGGATTGTGCAGCATGGTATCGACGAGCTTCGCAAGCATATCGTCCGGCACATCTGGCGGCAGGCGATCGATGCCAAGCTGACGTTTCCATTCCCTGGTGTCCGGAGCCTCCGTGCCTGACTCCTGATCCTGCAGGATGCGGGTCATGACGTAGTTGACATTGGACAGAATGATCTCCGCCGGATCGCGGATCACGGTGATGATCTTGTCCGTCGGACGTACCATTTCAACATTGATGGCCGCCACGATTCGAATGTGGCCGTGCAACAAAATTGTATCCGAGAACCGCAGGCCCAGCGCTACCTGATGCAGCGCCGCAAACAGTTGTTGCGACGACGTCCATTCAGGGCGGGACAGGCCAACATCCAGTGCCGGGTAGCGCGTCGACAGGCCGATCCGCAGGTCAGTGCCAGCGCATTTCGGCACATGAACGAAGAGCAGACGCTTCTTCTCCGGATAGGCGTTCAAGATCAGCCCAATGACCTTGCGCTGGAACTCCGGCGACGTCAGCGCGCCGCGCATGTGGTCGCGCGCGTTGTAGGCGTCGGGCCTGCGGCACGCATGCAGGGTCTCCGGTCGCCGCCCAAGAGTGCTGTTGTAGATGTTCCGTGGTTCGATCCCCGTGACGTCGAGCCTCGAAAGCAGCTCATCCAGCCCTTGCGCCGGGTCATATGTCGCGAAAAGCTCAAACAGGGATCTCGGGTCGTGTGGTGCTCGCAATTGCATGCCCTAACGTTCCAGTCCTCGGCCGCGATATGGTTGCATTCCCTATTGCTCTGTGACGACGCCAATCGATGGTTATGTCTTGCCATCAATCCGGCGCACGCAGCAAGTCCCGGGGACACTACCGCCATTCGCCCAAGGTATTCGTCACCAACATCCCTATGCAGACGACAGGGAAGGCCATGTGCCGCCTTCGCGTGTTCGCCTGGACAGGCCACCGGACCCGGTGTTTCGTGCACGCCGCCGCTTCCGTCCCGCGTGCCGGCAGCGGCCAATTAAATGGCCGCGATGTAGGTGATCAGGTCGTCCGGTTCGTCCGCCGCGACCGGACGCAACCACAGCGCGTCCCCTGCCGCCAAACTGAAACCCATCCGCTCATACAAATCGGCCACCACGTCGTTCTTCGGCGTCGGCAGATATTCTCCGGCCAGCCGCGTGACCCCGCGCTGGCGCGCCAGGTCGATCAGCCCGCGCAGGATGAACTGCTCGGCCGACCGGGAGAACACCCGGCAGCTCATCAGCCAGCTATCGATGCGCAGCGTCTCGTTCTCCCGCAGCGCTATCAGTGTGGACACAAGGCCGTGGTCACCCAACCGATCGGCCAGCCGGAACGCCAATACGATGGCGTCGTTGCGCGTCAGGAAATCACGGATCGCCGCCTCGGCATACCGCCGCGTGGTCAGGTTGAACTGGTTGGTCTTCTGCTCGAGCTGTGCCACCCGGGGAATGTCGGCTTCCTCCGGCCGGTAGAGCCTGCCCTTCATCTCCAGCCCGCCCAGGAAGCCGCCAAGGTCGGTCGCCTGGGACTGCTCCGCCAGAGCGGCGGCGCGTGCGTTGTAGGCGCTGGCCCGGCCAAGGTCCTCCGAGGTGTAGTGCGGCAGGTCGAACCAGTGTCCGGCGTCCAGCCTGTCGATGAACTCGCCCGGGTCGTCGCCGAGATGCACCACCGCGACCTCGGCCAGCTCCTGGCGCACCAGCGCGCATTCGGCCGGGTTGTCGTCGGCGAAGACGAAGCTGTCGATCCCGAGGTTCAGGTCCCGCGCGATGCGCCGCAGCCCGCCCACCTTGTCGTTCCAGGAGCATTCGAAAGCGGCGAAATCCGCGCGCCGCAGGACGCTGTGCGGGTTGGCAAAGCCGGTGGTGGCGATCTCCGGGCTGTTCTTGGAGCAGACCGCGAGCACGATACCGCGTTCGCCGAGTGCCTTTACATAGGTCTGCCACTCCGCGAACGTCTCACCCGTCGTCGAGCCGGGGCCGATGGCGATGCCGTCCGCCCCGTCGTCGCCGATCACTCCGCCCCACAGCGTGTTGTCAAGGTCTACCACCAGCACCTTCTTGGCCCGTGCGTTCGCCGCGCGCCAGGCGGCGCGGAACGGTGCCAGGTAGTCAGGCAGCCAGCGCTGGTCGAAGTCGAGTTTTGCCCCGTGCCAGAATCGGGTCGCGCCGAAATTGCGGGCGCCGATGTCGGTGGCCAGCGCTTCCATGTCTACCCAGTGCACGCGCCCCCGCCCGGCTTGCAGGAGTTTTTCGTTGAGCCGGCGCACCTGGTTGGCGGGCGCGGCAGGCGCAAGGCGTTCGGCGATGCCGCAATAGCGTGCGGCAGGGGGTACCAATGCGTGTTGAATGATCTTCACACCCTTGGCGCCCAGCCGGTCCCAGAGCGTGGCGAACAGCCCAGCCTTGGCGTCCAGTGCGGCGTCCACGTCCGCCGCCGAGGCGCCGATCGGCAAGGCGGCAATCAGTTCGCGCCAATCGGGCGCGATGACCACAAGATCCGGCCCGAAGCTGTGCAGCGGGGAGGTGGGGTCCAGGATCTCCTGCACGTAGGAGCCGAACGGGGCCTGGTACACCACCGGCCCCACGCCCTCGGCCAGGACGCCGCAGGCGACCGCGCGGGCGAGGTAGTCGATCGTGACGCTGCCGAGCACCGCGACGCGCTGGGTGGGCAGGTTGCCGATGGCGGCGGGATCGCCCGTCGCCGCCAGGATGCGGTCCCCGGTCTGGAAGATCACCGGCAGGGTTGGCGGCTTGGCGAGCAGCTTCTGGCGCAGATCGAGCAGCGGGCTCACGGCGGCGACGGGGTTGTCCAACATTGCGATACGTGCTCCGGCGGGATCGGGTGCAATCGGCCGGAGTTTAGCCGCCGACGCCGGCCACGCCTATGTGATTGATGCGTTGCAGCGCCACAAGACCGGGGCGACTCTCCCCTCCCCTTGAGGGAGGGGGGCGGGGGGAGGGGTCGGCGCGCAAAGATCCTCGGTGCGGCAACACCAGAAGCGCGGGGGCGAATATTGCCGCGAGGTATCACACCTTTATCGCAAGGCCGATGCTGCGGTCGTGAGCCGTCGTCAGCGGGTCGGTACGCAGTGTCACCAGCGCCTTGCCGGCGGCCAGCGGCTCTGTTTCAGCGCAGACCGATCGTTCGCGCACAGTCGTGACCAGCTTCTTTTCATTCACCTCGATCACGCAGCCCGCGGCAAATCCACCACGAAATTCATGGGCAAACGGCATCATGATCTCCACACGGGGACGGCTCTTGGGGACGTCAATGATCCAGTCGATCTCCGGCTCCGTGGTCCATTGGAATTGCAGACCGGGACCGCCTTCGACCCCGCTGAAGCCCTTCGCCGGCCACCGCCCCGGCGCGCCAAGGCGAACATACGTCAATACAGGCCCAACTCGTGCCGCCAGTCCCGCGAGCCTTTCGCCCATGCGGAGCACATGAGAATGCCCGGCGCCGCGATGAAAAATCATCCCGGTTCGCTCCGCAAGCGTGGCGAATGTGCGCCCCGCAAACGTCGAGACGTGGCCGTTGCGCGGCGCCACGTACCACCAGCCGCATCGCACGAGGTCAATATTATCGGGCTGCAGGCTTTCGCCCATCAGGATACAGCCATCATCGACAAGAAAAGACCGCATGTCCGCGAGAATCGCCTGCGGCGATGGAGCGTGCTCGATCACTTCGATGCAGGTGACGATATCAAAGGTGCCTTCGGGCCTCGTCGGTGACGAAAACGGATCGTAGCTCTCGACATGGGCGAATCCCAGCTCTTGCAGGCGCGGGCCAAAGACATTGGCGCCTGATCCATAATCCAGAATGCGGACGTGCTCAAAATCAGCGAACAGCTTGGCGACTTGTTCGGCCTGTCTTTTGGGCCTGGCAGATAAGTATTCCGGGTCCAGAAGCACATAATCCTGGTTATAAATGAATCGAGCAAAATATTCCTGCGACCAGTCGTCGAAGAAGGGCGTGAAAAGGAACCCGCATCTGTCGCAGCGGTGCCACGGAACGTTGATGCCCGATGGCCCAAACGGGTAACCGCCGGCACCCTTGTTGAAGTCCACCACGTCGAAGAAGGCGGCAGGGCTGTCACACACTTTGCATGGCACAGCTCTTGCGAGCGCGTCGCCATGATTGAGGCGCGGCAGCTGCGAAAGGTGCGAGACAAGCGATGGGTCCATCGTCATTTCCCCAGCATGGCCCGCAGCACGCCGTCAGCACCCGCCGCCGACGCGCCGATCGGCGGCTTCGAGATCACCTCGCGCCAATCGGGCGCGGGGCGCTGGCATCGCAAGGTCTGGCATCGCAAGGTCTGGCATCGCACGGTCTGGCATCGCACGGTCTGGCATCGCACGGTCCGGCATCGCACGGTCCCGGCCGAAGCCATCCGACGGCAACGTGGGATCCGGGTTCTGCCCGAGGTAAGCGCCGAACCGAGCCTGGTAGACCACCGACGCGGTGCCCTCGACCATGATGCCGCGGGTGACCGCGCGACTGAAGCAGTCGGTCGTGACGCCGCCAGCAACCGCGACACACTGGGTGAGCGGATTGGCCAGGATACCCCAAGGATCGCGAATACGATCGCGGGCGACGGCCGGAATGCCATACCCGGTCTGGCAGATCGCCGGCAGGGTCAGCGGGTTGGCGGGCGGCATCTGACGGATCGCGGACAGCGCGTTGGTGGGTGCGGGCGGATTGTCCGGCATCGTGGTCGGTCCTGCGGTGGGCTGGCCGCCGGCCAGGCAGATTGCAGTGGCAATGTCAAGGGACGACCGGCCATTGCGGCGAACCCGTGATTGAACTCGCGGGCAGCACCCTGGTTCGAACTTGTCGTCGCTGCGGGCTAGCCTTGGCTGGGACGCCGACGCCGATCCGATCGACCCATGACAGCGTTTCAGGACCATGACAGCGTTTGCGACCCATGACAGCGCTTGAGAATAGTCGACTCTCCTTCGGTTCGACGCTACCCTGCCCCTGGTCAAAACCTGACAGGATGGATCGACCAGCATGTTGACCCGTCGTGCAGTGATTTGGCTACCGGAAAAGACGGCTTCCACCGAATGCCAAGGGCCGGATCGGTTGCAGCG
Organism: uncultured Alphaproteobacteria bacterium; assembly: GCA_963826975.1. Classification (GTDB taxonomy): domain Bacteria; phylum Pseudomonadota; class Alphaproteobacteria; order Acetobacterales; family Acetobacteraceae; genus Palsa-883. The sequence goes on from CAWGZJ010000010.1 coordinate 84,898, forward strand.
CCGATCGGGCAGTCCATCGGTGCGCGCATTCACGTTGCATGCGGCACGCGATTCTGCTTTGTAGCAGCGTTGGTAGAACGACAGAAGAGTGCATGATGGCCCTGACACGCAAGCGGGTTCTGGTAAGCGGCGGCGCCGGTTTCCTCGGTTCGCACCTGTGTGAGCATCTGCTGAGGCAGGGCGACGACGTGTTGTGCGTCGACAATTACTTTACCGGACGGAAGGACAACATCGCCCACCTGCTGACCGACCCGCATTTCGAGGCGATGCGCCACGATATCACCTTTCCGATCTACGTCGAGGTCGACGAGATTTACAACCTCGCCTGCCCGGCTTCGCCGGTCCATTATCAGTACGACCCGGTGCAGACCACCAAGACCAGCGTGATCGGCGCGATCAATATGCTTGGACTGGCCAAGCGGGTGGGCGCCAAGATCCTGCAGGCCTCCACCAGCGAGGTCTATGGCGATCCCACCGTGCATCCGCAAACCGAGGAATACCGCGGCAACGTCAACCCGCTAGGCCCGCGCGCCTGTTACGACGAAGGCAAGCGCTGCGCCGAAACGCTGTTCTTCGATTATCTGCGCCAACACGGAACCCGTATCAAGGTAGCGCGCATCTTCAATACCTACGGGCCGCGGATGCATCCGAACGACGGCCGCGTGGTATCGAACTTCGTTGTGCAGGCGCTACAAGGCGAGGATATCACGCTGTTTGGCGACGGCAGCCAGACACGGGCGTTTTGTTACGTGGACGACCTGGTTGGCGGGCTGATGCGCCTGATGGCGACGGAAGACGACTTCACCGGGCCAATCAATATCGGCAACCCACACGAAATCCCAGTGCGGGAACTCGCGAACCGCGTGATCCGGCTGACCGGATCCCAGTCGCGCACCGTGTTCAAGCCGCTGCCGCAAGATGATCCGACGCAGCGCTGCCCGGACATCACGTTGGCCAAGCGTATCCTTGGCTGGGAGCCTAGCGTGAAGCTGGATGACGGTCTTTCGCGCACAATCAGCTATTTCAGGCGGATGCTGGCGGCTCAGGCGCAGGATGCGAGCGTATCGAGCGTTGCCGGTGCGCGAGAAGCCACCTCGACGCATTGATCAATCCAACGTCGCAAATCAGCCGCCATCTGGACGCCGGACCATGCCATTGCAACGTGACATGACATATGCAACTTGGCCTCGGAACCGCAGATCGAGCCCCGCCCAGACATCATGCCCGACGCTTTGAATCCAGGGATTGCCTACCTGGAGCGTATGCTTGCAACACATGCAAGTGAGACGCTGCAGTACCAATTCGCCCGCGCCAAACTGAGTGCGTTACTCGGCAACATCGCAGAGGCATCCGCGGCGCTGCAAGGGCTGCTCCTTCGTTGCCAGGCCCAGATCGCGGATGACGATTTCATCTTCACCTATGCCCTGCACGTTTCGCTCTTGACATACCAATTGGATGCGGCCGCCGATGCCATCAACCGTCGCTTCCGCACCGACAATCGGTTCCGCGTCGTGTTGGAGAAACGTGATCCGTCGTGGTTGACTGTCGTCGACTGCCGGATCGGTAACGACGCCAGCATCCTGTTTTCGATCAGCGATGAGTTGCGTGCCTTGCCTGATAGATTCGATTTTATCATAAATCGCTGGGTCGCGGTATTACCCATCTTCGCCGAATACCTCCGCCAGGGTGTAATCGAAACCGGTGAAGTCCATGTCAACCTGGACGACCACGGCATCGCGCCAGGGTTGGCGTTTTGCGACAATCGGCCAGAGTACTTCCTCATCCCCGACCCGCCGTATCTCGGGGCCAGGGGCTACGAACAAGTCCGCGCACACTATGCCCGGAACGACGTCGCCTGGGAGCAACGGCGGCCCGTCGCCATGTGGCGCGGAGGCACGTCTGGCCAGCCAGCCGATCGCCGCATCGGTTGGCGCACCCTGCCTCGAATCAGGCTGTGCGAAATCGGACGTGAACACCCTGATATCATCGATGCCGGCATCACGGGCATTGCCCAGATGCCAAATGCCCAGGCCGAGGAAGAAATCCGCAACTCCGGGTTGATGGCCGGCTTTCTACCGGTCAACGACTTCAACAAATACCGTTATCAGATCGATATCGACGGCAATAGCAACTCCTGGCCGGGACTTTTTCAGAAGCTGTTGACTGGCAGTCCGGTGCTGAAGGTCGCCTCACCACGCGGCTTCCGGCAATGGTACTATGATCGATTGAAGCCATGGATCAATTTTGTTCCGGTTGCCGTTGATATGTCGGACCTGGTGGAGAAAGCCGAGTGGTTGAAAGCGCACGACGACGCAGCGCACCAGATCGGCCAGCGCGGCCGGGCATTGGCGGAATCGCTGGACTATCCCGGTGAGCTGAAAAGCAGCGGCCGCACCATCGGCGCCGCCCTGCGGCATTTCTCTGGCCGGCCGGAAGCGGTACTGCGGTTTGGCACGACGGAGGATGCTAACGTGCACCTGGGCGATGGCTGGTTGCGGCCGGAAGCCGGCGGCGTTGCGGCCGTGGCTTGGGAAAGCCGGCTGGAACTTCCGCGTCCGATCGCTGTCGAGGACTTCGTGCTGACGCTCGATGTGTCGCCGGTCGCCGGGCCCGCGATGCCGGCGACACAGCGGCTGAGCGTGCTGGCAAATGGCGAGATACTGCGCCAGGCAACGCTGTCGGAAAGGCAGGAAGTGCATTGCATTCTGCCTCGCCGGGTCATCGACCAGGCCGAGAAGCTGGCCATCACGCTGCTGCATCCGGACGGTGTGTGCAGTGCATCAGCGGCGCGGCCGCTGGATATGCGGGTCTTGAGTGTGACGCTGCATCGCCTGGAACTGACGCCGGTCAGCGTGCATGGCGCCGCAACCGCGGCAACAACGGCGCCAGCGGTACCGGCGACACCACCCACACGTCCCACGCGGCAAGGCGCCGTCATGCGGGCACTGTATGGCCGGGACATCTGGCACGGTTTCGCACCTTCCGGGCCGCGAGCGCCCGAAGTCCAGGGATGGAACGGCAGGTATCCGGTGTTCGGGCGCCTGCTGGAAGAAATTCCGAACCCAACGATGATCGACGTGGCGGTCTGGAAAGGCCAGTCCACAATATTCGTCGCCGAATTGATGCGCCGGCGGCGTATCGACGGCTGCGTCGTAGCGGTCGATACATTTCTGGCGGAAGACCATTGGCCATCCGACGGCAAGCTATATGCACGCCATCCGGGCGGCCGGCCGGACGTCTACGAGACCTTCCTGGACAACGTATTCTTCGCCGGGGTGGCCGACCTCGTGGTGCCGTTGCCGGCACACTCCGTCGCAGCAGCGCGAATTCTGGCGCAACGGGGTGTCAAGGCTGGCCTGATACACCTTGATGCCTCACGCGACTATGCCGGGGCGCTGAGGGATGCCGAGGCCTATTGGCCATTGGTGGAACCCGGCGGCTATCTGGTTGGCGACGATTACGGGCCGACGTGGCCCGGTGTCGTCAAGGCCGCCGACGAGTTCGCCGCCAAGGTCGGCTTGGAGTTGCAGGTCCATTCGCCCAAGTGGCTGCTGCGCAAGCCGGTCGTGGTTCCACCCAAACCGGCGGCACCGCCTGACGTCGCCGCGCCGGGCACCTCACGAGAAGCATCGCCAGCCCTCCCATCGTCGAGCGCGACAGCAAGTGAAACGCCGCGCGCAGCGTCGTGGGATCGGCTCCATGCCATCGATCTCGGCTCCACCGGGCGTGTCGACGAGCTCAATGAATTCGTTGCCGCCTGCTTTGGAACAGACTTTCGGATTCGGATCGAGGTCGACGACAATGCGGAGTACCTCGTAAGCTCGTGGGAGATCGTCGCGTCTGACGAGTCGCGGGTACTGATCGGACGCAAGTACGACGGATACCTGCGCGACCAGTTGCATTGCGGCATTTTCGACACGATCCCGCTGATCGCGGCGTACCATCGCCGAGGCACCCCGTATCTGGGCCGCATCGCAGTGAACCTCGAGGACTTCGGCCTTAAGCCGGGTCTCGCCTACAGCGACTACCGTCCGGAGTATTTCCTGATGCCCGACTACTACTTCCTGGGCACGCAAGGCTACGCCCGCCTGCGGCACGGATTTGCCGCCGCGCCCGTAGCCTGGGAAGACCGCATGCCGACGGTATTGTGGCGGGGCGCCGATTTTGGCCCGAAGGTGGCGGACTGGCGCGAGCTGCCGCGCGTCAAATTGTGCGAGATCGCCAATCGCCACGGGACCCTTTTCGACGTGGGGATCAACACAATACGACACGGCGTGTTCACCGAGGAGATCAAGGCGTCGGGGCTGATGCGTGACAGTGTTCCGAATTATCATTTCAACCGTTATCGGGCACACATCGACATTGACGGCCGCTCAAACTCCTGGCCGGGCTTGTTTCAGAAGCTGTTAAGCGGCAGCCCGGTATTGAAGGTCCCGTCGCCCCTCGGCTATCGGCAGTGGTACTGATGATCGGCTGGTGCCGTGGGTTCATTACGTTTCTGTAGCGACGGACATGAGCGACCTGCAAGATAAGGCCGCCTGGATCCTTGCCCACGACTCTCAGGCGAAAAGAATTGGTGAAGCCGGTCGCGCGCTCGCCGAGGCCATTACCTACGAGACCGCCAGCGACGACGCCTTGCTCGCATTCACGGCCGCGTTTCAAGCGGTTCAGTCGTAAAGGCATCGTCGATGACAGCTTCCCGCCTTGCGTCTGCATTGGTCATCGTAACTGCCGTGGCGCCGCATCAGTCAGCTCCCAACTGGCCGATCTTCCATGCACCAAAGTCTGCACCGCGCCGGAATTCCCTGAATCCAGAATTCCCTGAATGGCGACACGCATGAATGAAGTCGGTCAAGAGGAGCAAGAGGCCATGGATGAGTTGCTGAGCCTGTTTCACGAAACGTCACCCTATGAGGGCTTCGATCCCAGCGCGCATCCCGCCGATATGCAAGGATGGGGCTCCGTCGATCCAATCTTTGCCGAGGTCATTGGCGCTGTCAAGCCGAAGATAATTGTCGAGGTCGGATCCTGGAAGGGAGCATCGGCCATCAACATGGCGAAGATCGCGAAATCTCTTGGCGTCGACTGCAAGATTATTTGTATTGATACTTGGTTGGGCTCACCGGAACACTTTCTGGGAAACGATCCCTCTTGGAGAACCTCTCTACGCCTCACACATGGGTATCCACAACTGTATTTCACCTTTCTGGCAAACGTGGTGCGCAACGGTGTCCAGGACGTGATCGTTCCCCTCGCGTCCACCTCAGAGAGTGCCGCCGTAATCCTGGAACGAAAGCGGGTACGCCCGGATGTGGTGTATATCGACGCGGCTCATGAATACGAGCCGGTACTGCGGGATCTCCGGCTGTACTGGAAACTCCTGGCTGATGACGGCGTATTGGTGGGCGACGACTACATCGGTTGGGCAGGCGTCACGCGTGCGGCCAACGAGTTCGCCGCCGAATTAAAGACCCAGATCTTTGGCAAACCCGGAAAATTTGTCATATCCAAAGGCAAAGCGTGGAACATCAGGATCGCGGTAACCTAGCCCGAAGCGAAAAGGAGACATTGCATTGGTTGACGATACGGCCCTTATGGCCTCGTTCTGCAGCCTTGGAGGGAATTGCGAGTTCGGCGTGGCACAACGCGCGTACGGGGCGGAACCGATCGACCTGCTCCGCTGGGCCTCGACCTTGATGCCGGTGCTGCTGGACATGCTAAAGCACCGGTTTGAAGGCATCGGCGAACATCTCGAAGTGCTCCCGCCTGCGCCGGGCGGCGAAATCATGATCCGCAACACGCGATACCAGTTCATGTGGCACGCATGGGCCAAAGAAGGCGAAGTGGAGCTGCTGCGCGTCCTCGACCGCGAGCGCGCGCGTCTGCCACGATTGGCCGAGATGCTGATCGACACCCTGACCGAGGCCAAGCGCATTCTCGTTCGCGTGCCAGATCACCATGTGTCGGAGCATGGGCTTCCCGCATTGGTCAACCTGTTGCGTACCTACGGCCCGACGACGTTGTTCTTCGTTGCGCTCGCCGACGCCGATCATCCCGCTGGAACCGTCGTGCGCGTCTCGGATGGTCTCGTGCGCGGCTATATCGATCATTTCGCCAATCCAGCGAAAATCCTGGCCGCGACGCCTTCCGCGGACTGGCTGGCGCTGTGCCGTGAGGTCCGCGCGCTAATACCGCTGTAGCGTCCGCGAGCCACCCTGGCCGATGCGGGGCGCGTTCGCGAACAGCATGACTGTCAGCTTGTTGCCTGGCAATCGAAGGGTCGGTGCATGATGCGTCTCATTGAACCTCGCAAGCAGGCCGGCGGTATGTTTCGCATCGCCGCGCGACAGGCTCTGCGGCGCGCAAGCCGGCCGGCCATCCTGCTCGTGTTGTCCTGCATGGTAACCGTGACGACGGCACAGGCCACGCAAATCTGGTTCGGCGCGGTGAATGCGCCTGTCGTTGGGCATAATGGGCGTCCAAGCAGCAGACCTGGTGACTTCATGGAGCTTTTCACACCGTCGGCGCCCTGGTCTCGTGCTGCGAAGACGGTCAGCGTCCTTGAGGTATCGACACGATTTTTCCTGGAAGGAACGGACGGCGATTTGTCCGTCATGTTCAAGGACTTGAAGCGGCGTCACATCGCATTGGCGATCGGACTGGGTTTTTTGGACGTGCCAAATTGTGGCAAAGGCGTCGAGGGGTTCGCTTATCCGACGACCGCCGCGGTCGTGGCGCGGCGGGTTAGCGGTCTGGGAGGTGAATTGAACTACCTCGCCATGGATGAGCCACTGTTCTTCGGGCATCGATACGATGGACCAAATTCCTGCAGGGCTTCAATAGATGAAATCGCGCGCCGGGTCGCCGTGCACGTCAAGGAGATGCGGCAGGTGTTTCCGAAGCTACAGATTGGCGACATTGAACCGATCGGCTCAATGCATCCGCAGGACACGGTCGACGAGATCATGCAATGGACCGCGGCATATCGTGCTGCGATGGGTGAGCCCTTGGCCTTCCTGCATGCTGACGTGCAATGGGGCCGACCTTGGCAACAGGAGCTACGTTTGCTTGCGGAAAGCCTGCGATCGGCCCACGTGAATTTCGGTGTTATTTATGATGGCGACGGTTCGGATACGACAGGCAGCGAATGGGTACGACGCGCCGAAAATCGCTTGATCGCTGTCGAGGACGGCCTGGCGTTGCTGCCGGACCAGGCGATCCTGGAAAGCTGGAACCGCCAGCCGGAGCGTAATTTGCCCGAGACAGACCCGGGAACCATCACTTACCTTGTCAACCGCTACGCTGCCGCACCGAGCCATATCGCGGTGCAAAGGGCCGGCACCGGCGTTTCGGGCCGGCTGACGGATGGCGCGGGCAATCCTATCGTACAGGCAACGGTCCAGGTCCTCGCGGCGGCCAACGGAAGGACCGCGATCATGGTGCCGCGTAAGCTTGGCGGCGTGGTCCCACCCGGCGCGGACAGCGCCGTCATCGGCCTGCGGATCAACGACGAATGTGGCTGCGCCGGTCCGGCGGATGTCACTGTCGGCACAGTGGTATATCGCGACGACCACTCCGGGCAGACGGTGCAACGCCAACTCGGGCGGCCAGGCGGGGCAACGCCAACCGCGGCGCGCTTTGTTGCTGTGACGGGCCAGAAAGCAGGGGGGAATACCCTAGGGTTTCCGGTAACACCTGGCGACCCGTTCACCGTCGAAGTGCCGCTGAGCGTAACCTGTGAGTTCGATGAACACGGCACTGTAGCGATCATCTTCCTCAACCGGGATGGCAGAGGGGTGTTGCGTGACTTATTGCCCTTCCACCCGAGCACCGAGCCCGTGGGCACGACGGTCACGGACGCATCCGGGCGCTTTTCCCTTCCTCTCAACGCAGCGTTGCGAAACGCCAGCCCGAGCTATTTGGCCGAGTTCGACGGCAATGATCAATACAGGCGCAGCTCAGGCCTGCTTCCCTGACCATCCCGCGACGACGCAGAACAGGGCGACGACGGGCTCTGATGGGCATTGCCAGAAAGCAGAATTAGGCGTGACGGGCGCTGACGCTGGCTGCTACTCTTGAAAGATGATCACCCCAAGGGACCAAACATGAGCGACACTGTTCACATCGATGAGAACTCGCCGGAGGCTGTGGCCTACAGACTGCTTCGTGACATAGCCGCGGTGGAAGGCCGGATCTTCGAAAGATACCCAAGGGATGGTCGTGCGCCGGTTGACCGCAAGTGGATTCTCGATACCTATCGCGAGTGCATGCGTGCCGTGCAAGAGACCAAGGCGCCCGCCGGCGGCTGGCGCTTTTCTCGCGGATAGCTCCACTGCCGCTGGGCGCCGATACACCACAAACTCATGATCGTGCCCAGCGTGACCAGCGCGTGGCGGACGCCTCCTCCCGGCATGTTGGCCCGCTAGAGCGGTGCCCGGCTCGCGGTCAACGACATCGGGTTCGCCGACGCCGAAATGGCCCGCGCGCGGCAAGCGGCGACCCTCGGCGCGCGCTGCGACATGGTCGGCGCCTGCGAGCAGGTGTTCGCCAATATCCGCCAAATTTCCCCGTGGCAAATTTCCCCGCGAAGGCAATCCGAAGTTTGATCCCGCCGGCCCCGAACCGCCAAACCCTTGCAAGGGCCTTGCAACACAGCCAGTATCGTCTGGACAGTTCCGACCAGATGGGGATGACCGATGCGTCTGCTCCGATGTGATACCAACCGCCGAAATCGTTGACCCGTCCAACGATTTCGGCGGTTGGTATCGCGCGCCGGGTTGCCAGCGGGAGGCAACGGCGGCGGCGCGCCCAACAAAACGCATACCAACGGTCATTCTTCATGGCCGTTGGTATGACGGGCCGTGGCTCCCGCATTCGCGTGTCGCCGCCCGGATCGCGTATCGGATGAAACGGTGGGATTGACGGCCGGTGAAATGAACGACATGAGTGCAACGAATTGTGGCGCGGACGTCATTGGCGACGCCGACAGGTCGATGTGGTCCTGGTGTGCCAAGGAAATTGCGGTTTGGCTGGGCCGTGGTGTCGATTACGACCATGCCCTCGAGAAATATAACGAATTTAACGAAACTCGACGCCAGACACATTTGTTTCGTATCTCCGCAGGCCAAGTGTCGATAGCTCCGAAACCGTCCGCGCTGCCGGATTTCGGTATGGCACGGGCAAAGTATTATCGGGACTTCATCCAGAGCGTGGTCGCTACGCTGTGTCCGGAGCTGGACACGACGATTGCCATCGATTCCGGCGATGGCGGTTTCGGACCACATGCGGAACCGCAAGAGGTTACCGATGAGGTCCCGGTCTTCGTGTTTCAGAAGCAGCAGAACGCCCACGGCCTTCTGCTTCCCGACATTGACTTTCTTCGGGAGGGATTTCCCGAAGAAGCCCGCTTTGAGAAAGACCTTGTCACGTATGACGAGAAGTCTTGTTCAGCGATATTCGTGGGCGCCACGACCGGTGGCCGAACCATCACCAGGCAGGTGATTGCCGACCTGGCCAATAATATCGTCACCGACCGAACGCAACCTAGATTGCGCGCCGCATTTTACTTCAAGGACAACCCTGATGTCCAGTTTCTTCTGCCTGTTCTTCATCAATACGACTCAATGGAGACGGCAGATCTGCTTCGATCGATGGGATTTGGTTCGAACGTCTGGGTCCCCTGGAAGGCTCAATTCGCGCACCGGTTCATCATTTCAATTGACGGAAACGGGGCTACTTGTTCGCGTGTGGCTCGTGCCCTGAAGAGCAACAGCGTTCTGCTCAAATACACTTCCAAAAGCGAGCTGTATTATTTCTCGGCACTTGCTCCGTGGACACACTATATTCCCGTCGAGTCCGATGAAGACGTCAGTGAGGTCGTCCGCATCGAACAGAAATGCCCAGGCTTCTTCAGGCACATCGCGAGGCAGAGCCAGGAGTTCGCCGATCGGTATCTGACACGGCCGCAGGCGATGAAATACATGGCATGGCTGCTCCGGCTGTACGCAAGCAGCTTCCGGGCTTCGTCGGCAGCACCCTGGACGCCTGGCAAGGCTGTGGCAGACCCGCGCAGCGACGCGGCCAACTCCATTCGTGTATTGGCCCATATTGCGTTTCGGGGCGACGTCTGGTTTGCCCGGGGAGCCCAGATCGGCGAACCCGACAAACAGTTGGACATTCAAGGATTCGCGGTGGACCCCGGGCGCGCATTCGCGCCGGCCGACATCTCGTATCAAGCGGTGCTCGGCGATGGATCGTTCTCGGACTGGTGCCATGGGGGGGAATTCTGCGGCACACGAGGCAAGAGTTTACCTATCCACGGGCTACGTGTTCGGCTTTCCGGGATCGCACGCCGCTCATACGTGTGTTCATATTCCGGGCGCTTCATGGACGGCACCGAAGTACCTGACGTGGCGGATGGCGAAGTCTGCCAGGCCAAGACGCGGGCGCCGCTTGTGGGGCTTCACATCAACTGGGCGCTGCGGCCTACACCCAGCACCGAGACTTGAGTTTCAGATGATCGAGGGTGTCATGAAATTGCAAATAGAGACCCTTGCAAAGGGCATCGAACTGTGATCACGTGGACTACGGCGCGGGGCGGCGGTCATGGAATTTAGCGGACAGAGGCTTGGCCAGGTGACAAAATCCACGGCCGGTCAGCGACACCCTCTGATCCAGCCCTCCAATGCCACGCACCACACTGCATGCACCCTCGCAATCCTTCGTCCGGCACTCGCGAGATCGATCGAAATCCAACCGAGCGACTGGAACTTGCCGAGCGAGTTGGACTTGCCGAGCGATTGGAACTTCGGAACCGCACAGGACGAAGTGCTTCCATCTCGGCGGGATACATTCGCGCCACCTCGCATGCTCGCCTCATAGCGGTTCTGGATCGGAGACTTCCATGCATATATCAGCCCTTCAAGCCGGTCAGAAGTTTTTCGACGCTTACTGGCGGTCGGAGTTTACCGGGATCCTCGACATCGGGTCGTTCGACGTCAACGGCTCGCTCCGTCAGGTCAGTCCGCCCGACGCCAAATATACCGGCATCGACCTCGGCCCGGGCAAGGGCGTCGATCTAGGACCTGGACGACCCCTATGATTTTCCGTTTCCGGCCGGCTCTTTCGATATGATCGTTTCAACTTCCTGCTTCGAACATGATCGGCTCTTCTGGCTGACCTTTCTCGAGGCAGCACGCGTCCTTTCGGATCGTGGCTTTCTGTATATCAATGCACCATCCCGCGCGCCTTATCATTTCGCGCCTGATCGTTGGCGCTTCTTTCCCGATGCCGGTGTCGCGCTGGAGTATTGGGGCAGGCGCAGCGGCGTCGCGATCAACTTGATTGAATCGTTTTTGATTCCGCTCGTCGACGTAGGGGGGGGACAGATCGCGAAAAATATGCACGTGGACTGCGTGATGATTTTCACGAAGGCGCGCGATTTCGTGCCGGCACGCTATCTGTGTGACGAACTGTTTGGTGCACGTTGGATCCGAAAGGGATCGAACGGCAAGCTCCTTGCCAATGAAGAAGCGTTCTGAACAAAAGATGCCATCGCCAATGTGGCTCAAGGTGACGCATGCCCATTGGTGGCGCGCGGATGCCAGATCAAAACCGATACGCTTCTCGCAACGACGGCTCACCCAACGGCGCGGCGTGCCGGCTGGGACAGCCTAGGCGACTGATAATGTTCTGGCACCGCGTCGTTTCTTGCGCTTCCATGCGTTGGACTTTTTGGCAAGTCCAGCGACGAAGCACGACACAGTGAATCCTGCGGCAGTCGGTTTGCCCTTGACGGCGGGCCTCGCGATAGAGATGAGAGGTGATATCAGGAGGGTCCATCCTATGATACAGCCCCTGACCCATTGGCTGGGCGGAGATGACGTGCGTAGACCACTATCGTAACGGTTGGGCAGTGCCGTTTGCCACCGCTGCGATCCTATCAACGTGATTGCCTCAAGGGACAGAACATGACCGACCCCGTTCGCATCGATGAGAACTCGCCGGAAGCCGTGGCCTACAAATTGCTTCGTGACATAGCTGTGGTGGAAGGGCGGGTCTTCGAAAGACACCCAAGGGATGGTCGTGCGCCGGTTGACCGCAGATGGATTCTCGATACCTATCGTGAGTGCATCCGAGCCGTGCAGGAAACCAACGCGACAGCCAGCGGACGGGGATCCTCCCGCGGATAACCCCGCCGCTATCCACCGGCTCCGGCTACCGCCGGTACACCACGAACCCCACGATCGCGTCCAGCATCGCCCGCGGCTCGTCCACCCGGATGGAATGACTGCTTTCTTCAAATATTCGTAAATCCGACCCTGGGATCAGTCGCTGGATCTCCCGCGAGAACTCCGGCGGGCAGATCCAATCGTGCCGCCCCGCCAGGATCAGCGTCGGCGCGGTGATCCGCCCCAACTCCGGGCGCAGGTCGAAGAAACGCAGAAAGCCCCCGGGGCCGAACGCGCGGTTGAGCGGCTCCGGCGAATAGGTCGCCCGCTGCCGTCCAACCGCCGCCGCCGCCGGATCGTGCTTGCGCGCATACAACGGCCCCATCACGTCATAGTACAGCCGCAACTCGTCAGCCGTCCGGAACCCGCCGTCCCACAACGTTTCGCATACCCGCCGCTGCATCCCCGAACCGCGCTCCTGCAGGATCTGTTGCGCCCGCGGGATGAACCCGCCATGCGCGGCGGTAACGATCAGCAGCAGATGCGAAACCGCATCCGGATAGCGCGCGGCGTGTGCCATCGCCACCATCCCGCCGTAGGAGGTACCGATGCTGACGATCGGCCCCAACCCCAGGTGCCGTCGCAACGCCTCCATGTCCTCGACATTCTCATCCAGCGTGTAGCTGGCCGGGTCCGCCGGATCGGACCGCCCCTGCCCGCGATGATCGAAATAAACCAGCTGCATCCGCTCGGTCAGCGGACTCATCGACGGTTTGAAGCCGCTGTGATCGCCGCCCGGACCGCCATGCACCAGCATCGCGACCGGGCGTTCCCGCATCGCCCCGCCATCCGGCACCAGCCCGGCGCCATCGATGTCAAAATACATCCGCGTGCCACGCAAAGATGCGAACATGCCAGCCTCCGTCAAATCGTGCCTCAGTCTCGGCCCACCGGTCACCGTGGCCCGAGCACCCTGGCCCAGCCACCAATCAACCCAGCCACCCTGGACAGGCTCCAGCACGCGTGTCCAGACTGGCACAACGGGTGGGGTCAGGGACACAGGACATGACGGGCATCGACCTTGCACCGCGACCGATCGCGACCATCGGCTTCATCGGCCTCGGCGTGATGGGGGAGGCGATGTGCGGTCATCTGGCCCGGCGGTCCGGCCGGATCGTCCTGGCCCATGACCTTCGACCCGAACCGCTGCAACGCCTGGCCGCTTTCCGCGTCGCCGCCGCGCCCACCGCCGACATCGGCCGGCGCGCCGACCTTATCCTGTTGTCGCTACCCGACGGACACGCCGTGCAGGCGGTGCTGGCAGAGCTCGAACCTCACCTGCGGCCCGGCCAATGCGTGGTGGACACCTCCACCTCCCCGGTGGCGCTGACGCGCGAGATCGGCGCCCGGCTGGCAGCCGGCGACATCGGTTTCGCTGACGCCCCGGTCGCCCGCACGCGCGAGGCGGCGACCCGCGGCGAGCTGTCCATCATGGTCGGCGCCAGCGATGAGGTGTTCGCCCATATCCGCCAACTACTGGAGACGATGGGCACCGACGTGACCCATTGCGGCCCAGTCGGCACCGGCCAGGTGGTCAAGATCCTCAACAACATGCTGGTGTTCGAGAATACCGCGGCGCTCGCCGAGGCGATCGCCATCGGCCGACGCAACGGCGTGCCGCCCGAGACCCTGCTCGCGACGATCGCGAAGGGCTCCGGCGACAGCTTCGTGCTGCGCAGCCACGGCATGAAGTCGATGGTGGCGCGCGACTTCCCGGAACGCGCCTTCTCCACCCGCTACGCCATGAAGGACCTGTCCTACGCGTTGCAGATGGCCGACGAGGCCGGCCTCGAGGTCGCCGGTGCGCGCCTGGCGATGCAGCGGCTGAAGCACGCCGACGCCGCCGGCCACGGCGAGAACTATCACCCGGTGGTGCTGAAGCTGATCGACCCGGAATGACCCGCTTGTCCGACCCGGTGGCGCCGGGGCGAAAATCCCGGGCGCGCGGTCCCAGCCCATGTCGGGGATCTGGCATTTTCCATCCGCCGATAACTCGGCATTGTTCTCCGATTACATGGTGCCGACCCTCGGCAGCCTAGCCGTGGGACAGGCCACCACCGAACGAAAGGACCCAGCACGATGTCCGCGCTCACGCTCAGCCAGGCCCAGACCATCGTCACCACCGCCCTCGCCCATGCGCGGGGGGCAAAATTCCAGCCGCTGGCGGTGTTGGTGCTGGATGCGCGCGGCGTGCCGAAGGCGTTCGCCGCCGAGGATGGCACCAGCCTGCGCCGCTACGAAATCGCGCACGGCAAGGCACACGGGGCGCTGTCGATGGGGATCGGTTCGCGCACGCTGGGCAAGCGCGCGGAGGAGCGTCCGCATTTCATTACCGCGGTGACGCACGTGGTGGGCGGCGCATTGATCCCGGTGCCGGGCGGCGTGCTGATCCGTGCCGCCGATCGCGCGATCATCGGTGCCGTCGGTGTGTCCGGTGATACGTCCGACAACGACGAGGCCGCGGCGCTCGCCGGCATCGCCGCCGCCGGATTGACCGCCGATCCAGGCTAACGCGGGCCTCTCACACTCTCGCGGGTGCTGGCTCGGTCCTTGCCGCGCCAGCACCCGTGAGAGCGCGAGAAATCGGGGCCGGATCAGCGAAATCACGATTCCGCCAAATACCGTGACATCGCGGTTGGCTGCCTTGTCCGCGGTCGGCTGCGTCGCCAGAATCGCGCGCGGGCTTCGAAATGGGGGATGTGCCGGCATGACGCCACGATGCGCCGCGCAGGCTTTGGCGCCGATTGTACTGTCATCGGTCGTGGCCGCCGCGCAGGCGGACGATTTGTGGTTTCAACCCGACACGCCGCCGGCTTCAGATAATGCGCCAGCACCGCAGCCGCCTGCCGCAATCGTCCTGGGCGTGCCGCTTCCCTCGTCCCCGGCGCCGTCACCGTCCGTGCGAGCCGTGTCGCCGTCAGACGCGCAGCCACCATCACTTCCAGTGCGATTGCCACGCTTCACAGTTGATGTCGGCGCCGGCGTGACCATGGCCAACACCGACAACCCGCCGGTCAATCTTTCCGTCAACATGTGGGGCCGCGACCCATCAAATCCGTTGCCGGTGATGCTGACCGGGCAACTGCCGTACGGCACCCAGGCCGACGTCCGCACGCCCGAGCGCCAGCTCGGTCTGCATGCCAGCTATATCCTGTCGCCCAACCCGACCATCGGTGCGCCGCAGGTTTCCATCGGCGCCAGCTTCGGCGTGAACACCTACGACCAGACCGAAACCTCGCGCGAGGGCGTCGCGACGCTTCATATCAACTTCTGATCCGCGATGTATCCTGTCCCCATGCCATCCCGGCGAGGGCAGTCTCGGCGCACTGACCGCGAACTTCGCCGCCGGGTTTTGCGGTGATGGCCATGATCCGGGCAGGTGCTTGCCTGCTCGAACAGGTTCGCTCAGCACTTAGCGCCGCGGACGATAACCGCGCGATGGTGACGCTCCCAAGTCCTGTCTGCCATTCAAATCGCCAGCCTCCATCAGAGCTCCGGCTAACGACGAGGCCGCGGCGCTCGTCGGCATCCCGACTGCCGGAACGGCCGCCGATCCGGACTGACGCGTCAAGCTATACTTAACCATCCGTCGCTAGCGTGAGCGTCGAAATGTGGGCGGAAGGCCGGGCAGATGCAATGCGACAGACGGATGTCGGGTCGGGGCCAATGTTCGCGGGGTACGGATCCGATACGATCCGCACACGATAGTATTCCATAGCCGGATTTCGCAGCCAATGCCAGACATGCATGTTGATATCGGCGGCCCGACTCCCTACCATCCACGCATGGAAGCACGTGTTGCCCGGCTGGAGCAGGATATGCAGGAGGTGAAGGGTATCCTCTCGCGGCTCGAACCCATGATCGTGCGTATTGACGCCGTGCTTGGGGCGACGCTGCCTACGCTCGCCACCAAGGTGGAGCTCACTGACCTGCGATCGGACCTGCGCACCGAACTCGCTGAGAAGCCGAGCAAGACTTACATGTGGGGTGTCCTTGGCGTGCTGATCCTTGCCTACGCCGCCGGCCTGGCGGCGTTGGCCGTGATCCGCTAGCCGCTTCCCGGCTCAAACAGGTTCGATCGGCGCCCGTCGCCACCGGCGATCACCACATGATGCTGGAGCGCTTGGCTCACGTCTGGCATTCGGATCGCCAATCGCGGTCAGAACTGCAGCACAGCATGTACGTCATCGTCGACGGTCCGCAAATCCGCCCGCGCCAGCCGATAGCGTTGCCACCCCGGCCGGTGGATGTGGCGTCAAGCCAGTAGACAACGCCACGACCGCCACCGTACGGCGCGCGATTCAGGCCGTCCCCGCCCCGGCGGGCCGGCGACGCTCTCGCCCACGCTCCGCCTCAGCCTGCCGTGTACTTCGCCACCTGTGCGTCATCGAAACGCAGCCCCAACCCCGGCGTGGTCGGCATCACCAGATGCCCCTTCTCCAGCTTCGGCGTCTCGTGGAACAGCTTCAGCATCCACGGCATGTATTCCACCGTCAGCCCGTTCGGCACCGCCGCGATAAGCTGCGCGTGGAACTCCGGAATCACGTGGCTGACCACCGGCAGGTTGAACGCTTCGGCCATGCCGGCGACCTTCAACCATTGCGTCACCCCGCCGACGCGGCACAGGTCGATCATGACGTAATCGACCGAACGCGCCTCGATCATGTGGCGGAACGGTACGATCCCCCACACATACTCGCCACCCGCGATCGGCGTGGCCAGCGCGTCGTTCACCCGCGCGATGCCCGCGTAATCATCGCAGGTGGTCACGTCCTCCAGCCAGAACAGGCCGACATCCTCCGCGCGCTTGCCGATATCGATCGCCTGCTCCACCCGCCAGCGCTGGTTGATGTCGCACATCAGCTTGATGTCCGGCCCGATCGCATCGCGCACCACACGCACCCGCCGCACCTCCTCCGCCGGCGTCGGATTGCCGGGCAGCGCCATCTGCGTCTTCATCTCGACGAAGCCCTTGTCGACCAGCCGGCGCGCCGCGGTCGCTGCCTGCGTATCGGTCAGACCGCGCCGCAACGACCCCGACGCGTAGGTCGGCACCCGATCGCGCGCCCCGCCGAGCAGCTTCCACAGCGGCTGCTCCAGCGCCTTGCCCTTGATGTCCCACAGCGCAAGGTCGATCGCCGACTGCGCCAGCGTGAAGATGCCGGACCCGCAGGAATCCCCAGCCGCCAGCCGCAACTTCTTGATGATCGCCTCGATGCGCAGCGGGTCCTCGCCGACCAGCAGCGCGCCCAGCTCATCGACCGCGGTGCGCAGGCTGCCGGTCATCGCGCCGCCGTAGAAGGTCAGCCCGATGCCTTCGATGCCCGCATCGGTCTGGATCTGCAGGGTGACGATCGGC
The DNA here is from genome assembly GCA_963826975.1 of uncultured Alphaproteobacteria bacterium. GTDB lineage: Bacteria > Pseudomonadota > Alphaproteobacteria > Acetobacterales > Acetobacteraceae > Palsa-883. The sequence goes on from CAWGZJ010000010.1 coordinate 102,487, forward strand.
CGCAGCCGGTTCTCGTCCTCCGGCATGTCGGCCAGCGGATCATCCTCCGGAATGCGTAGAGTATGCGTAACGATCTTGCTGATCTTCATGAGGTCCCCCGCGATGCCTGCATAGGCTGGGCGCCAGCATAGCCGCCGGCGGCAAGGGTGATAATCCCGCGCCTCCGTGGTCCCGGCGCGGCCTTGGCGGTCTCCGGGTCAATGCTCCCTTGCGTGCAACAGGCACAAGTCCGTCCTTCCGGCGCCAGGCTGACGGTCCGCCGGCTGGACACAGCGCGGCGAAGCTTGCGATCGTGATGCCGCACCGACGATCCGCGTGCAGGAGCCGCGCATGAAACCATCGATCGTTCTGCTGGGGACCGGCGGCCCGCGTCCGGATGTCAATCGCGGAGCCACATCACTGCTGATCCAAGCCGGCGAAGACAACGTGCTAATCGATGCCGGTCGCGGCGTCGTGCGTCAGCTCGCCTCCCTCGGCGTCAACCTGGCACGGATCAATCCAGTCCTGATCACGCATCATCACTACGACCATATCGGCGAGCTGCATGATGTCATCCTGTCGTCATGGTTGCTGGGCCGAACGCAACCGCTGCGCCTGTTCGGACCACCGGAAACCAGGCGCATCGTCGATACGCTGCTGCACCAGGTCTACGACAAGGACATCGAGTTCCGCGTCCATGAATCCCCGAATGGCACCTGGCCACAAGTGCAAACCACCGACATCCTGTCAGGCGTGGTCTGCGATACACCCGACTGGCGGGTGATCGCCGAGGTCGTGGATCACGGCAGTCGGCTCGACTTCCCGGGGGCGTTCAAGCAGCGCTGGATCTGCCTCGGCTATCGTTTCGAATGCGCCGACGGCGTGATCGCCTTCAGCGGCGACACGGTGGATTGCCCGGGGTTGCGGCGTCTCGCCGCGAACGCCGATATCCTGGTCCATTGCTGCTACCTCGCGCGCGCCGAGATCGACACCCCGCAGACCCGACGCCTGGCGAATTACACGCTGGCCTGCGCCGATACGGTGGGGCGCATCGCGACCGAGGCGAATGTCGGCACCCTGATCCTGACCCATCATCGGCAGAAATCCGACGCGCTGATGGAACAAATGCGCCGGGACGTTGCGCAGGACTTCAGCGGCCCGGTCTTGCTGGGATATGACGGCTTGCGGGCCGGGCTGTAGCGCCCGCCGCGCCGGAGCGCATCAACCGGCGGCCAGACCCCGTGCCTCGGCGAACCCCAGCCGCACCAGTTGCGCGCCATCGTGATAGGCGAAGCTCAGGTGCCTCCGACGCGACACAAGTTTCTCCGGCAACGGATCATAGCGCATCCCCGCGCCGCCCAGCAGCGGTACCGCCGATCCGACATCCGTCAGGTCCTCGATTTCCACCCGCAGCAGGCTCAACCGCTGTCCATCCGCGGCAATACCCACGAATGGAATTCCCGCCAGCCGCAGGAAACTCGTTGCGTCGGAGCACCGCATGAAACCCTCGACGAAGCTCGCCTCGACCAGATCGAGGTCGCGCTCACGCGGTGCGACGGGTTCATGCGCATGACCTGGCGGCAGATGCGGGGTCTGCCACTGCGCCGTCTCGCGCGTAGCATTGTGGCCTGGCCGCGCGTGCGCGTGCGCGTGGGAGTGCCCGTGGGAGTGATTGCGCGAATGCGCGTGGGAATCATCATGCGAACGCCCGTGTGGATGATCATGCGGACCATCATGCATGACCGTCGCCTCAATACGTCACGGGTTGGTCGATGATCGGCTTGTGCTTGCCCAGCGTGCCGTGCGCCACCATCGCGCCCAGCACCTCCACCACCACGCGCACGCCCAGCAGCGCGGTGATGTCGGAGGTGTCGTAGGGCGGCGAGACCTCCACCACCTCCAGCCCGCAGACGCCCTGCGCCGCCACCAGGCCCAGCAGCTTCAACGCCTCGCGCGGCAGGAAGCCGCCCGGCTCCGGCCAGCCCGTGCCCGGAACGAAACCGCAATCCACCGAATCGACATCGAACGAGATGTAGACCGCGTCGGCGTCCTTCCACGCCAGCTCCAGCGCGATCTCCGCCGTCTTCTCCAGCCCCAGCCGCTCGATATCCTCGATCGTCAGCACATTCGTATTGCGCCGCCGAGCCTCCTGCACGCCGGCGCGCGGCACCTGCCAGCCGCCGATGCCAAGCTGCACGAGGTTGGTCGCCGGCACGTTCGGCAGGTTGGTCGCCCAGTACCACGGCGTGGTGTGCATACGCTCGTCCAGGTCCTTCTCCTGGATGTCGATATGGCGGTCGAAATGGATGATGCCGATCCGCTTGGTCGTGCATTGCGCAATCCCGCGCACGCACGGAAACCCGATCGAGTGATCACCGCCCAGCATGATCGGCAACGCACCGGACGACGCCACATGTGCCACCCCGCGCGTGATCTGATCGAAACTCTTTTCCAGATTCGCCGGAATGGTGAACACGTCGCCGGCGTCGCACAGGGTCATCTGCTCGCGCAGGTCAACGCCGAGTTCATAGTTGTACGGCGTATATAACGCCGAGATGCGCCGGATCCCCTGCGGTCCGAACCGGGTGCCCGGCCGATAGGTCGTGCCGGAATCGAACGAAATCCCGATCACCGCCGCGTCGTACCGTGCCACGTCGCGCACATTCTCGACATACGGCGCTTTCAGGAACGTGTTGATGCCGGCGAAATGCGGCAACTCGCCGCGCGCGAAGGTGGGGATGGAGCGGTCGGTCAGGCTCTCCGCCCCCGGCAGCCCCATGTCGAGCGCCCATTTCTGCTCGCGCCGCCAGCCGTCCTCCGGCAGCCGTCCCTCGGCATCCAGCGACTTCCAGCCTTGCATCTCGCGGGCGTTGAAGTCCGGATGGTGCAGGCGGCGGGCGGCCGGCGCTGGCACAAAGCCCGCGTGGCATCTGGAACGAGTGAAAGTCATTGCCATGCGCTGTCTCCTGCGACGCACGGCGATTCAACCGCGATTTGCCATGACGCGGCAAGTGGCGTGGCGGCGGGACCATTCAGCGTCAAACAGACGCAGCGCCCCAACCGATCATTCCCGCCGCCGCGTGATCGACCACAGGGTGATGTCCCAGGCATTGTGGATGCCAACCAGCAACAGCAGTCCCATGGACAGGGGAAGCGCCATGCATCCCCAGTCCGACCGCAGCACCAGTGCAACGCCTGACCCGGACTCGCACAGATAGCAGACGACCGGCAGCCCGGCGTACCAGATCCGATCGTCCCACTCGATCACCGCGCTCAAGCCGTCACGCACCGAATCGTGCCAGGCCACGGCGTAATACCCCAGGCCGAAGATCCCACACGCCAGGATCATCGCGCCGAGCGACACCCAGGTCTGCCCCGGCGCCAGGACGATCAGGCAAGCGATCAGAAGCGAGGTGAAATGGATGACGCTCGCCGTCAGGAACATGCGCGACGCGGCCCGCCGTCCGCTTCTGAAGGCGCCGGATCCGACGTTCGCGGCAACGAACAGCAGACCGACCAACGTGGCCGAAGCCGCACCGAGCAGCGCGTAGAAGTCATGCCAGTGCGCCACTGCATCGGTCAAGGTCGGCAGGTTGTTCGCCTCGTTCATCTCAGCTCCGCTTTGCCTCAAACCGATACGGGCTGGTACTCGTCGAGTTCGGATCGAGCACCAGCCGGTGTTCCAGCGGCGGAAATGCCCGGCTACGGCAATCCGGGCGATCGCACAGCCGGCACGACAATCCGATCCCCACCTTCGCCCGCTCCAGGTCCAGCCCGTCCGCATAGACCACGTCCCCGGCATGCGCCACCGCGCAGCCCATCGCCACCACGTGCACCGGCGCCGGATCGCCCCAGCGCGCCGCCGGGCGGGTGACGGTGCGGGCGAAGCACAAGAACGTTGCGCCGTCGGGCAGTTCCGCAACCTGCACCTGGATCGTTCCGGGCGCGGCGAACGCCGTATGCACGACCCAGCGCGGACAGGATCCGCCGAAGCGGGCGAACGGGAACCCCGCGGCGGAGAACCGTTTCGATACGTTGCCGGCCGGATCGACGCGCACGAAGAAGAACGGCACGCCACGCGCGCCCGGCCGCTGCAAGGTCGCCAGCCGGTTGCACGCCTGCTCGAACGACACGCCGAACCGCGCCGCCAATGCCACCAGGTCGTGACGCAGCGCCTGCGCGGCGGTCAGGAACGGCGCGTACGGCATCACCAGCGCGCCAGCCACATAGTTCAACAGCCCGACGCGGATCAGCATCGCAGATTCCGGGGATGCAGGCGCGGCCCCGCGCAGTACGGTCTCCACCGCGTCGCGAGCCTCCAGCAGCGCAAGCTGGAATGCCATCTGGAACCCGCGGCTTTCGCGCGCCAGCGTTTCCGAGAGCACCAGCACGCGCGTTGCGGGATCGTAGCGACGCACCGCGCCATCCAGATGCTGCACCGCCACCGTCACGCCATGCAACCGGCGCAGGCGCTCGGCGATGGCGTGGTTCGTCTCGGCCGGCGCCGCGCAGAGTTCGACGGCGATCGCCTCGGCGGCCTGCTCCAGCGGGGGAAAATGGTTCGACCGGGCATCGAACAGATCGCGCGCCTCCTCGTTCGGCAGCATGATGCGGCGGCCGGACGGCAAGGCGATGCCGGCGGCGTCCTCGCGCGCCACGCGCCAGGCCCGATACAGCGCCAGCACCGCGCGTGCCGCCGTCGGACTGCTGGCGGCGAGCGCGGCGACCTCGGCTTCGGGCACCGCCTCGGCGCCCAGCACGGGGTCGGCGAACGCCTCACGCATGCTGGCCTCGAGCTGGCGCTCGGCGCTGCCGGACAGTGCCGCCAGATCCACCCGCAGCGTCTCGCCCAACTTGATCAGCAAGGACGCGGTGATGGCGCGCTGGTCGTGTTCGATCAGGTTCAGGTAGCTGGCGGAGATGCCCAGCCGCGTCGCCAGCGCCTGCTGCGACAGGTCGCGTTCGGTGCGCAGACGACGCACTGTCCGCCCGATCAGGGCACGCGCCATATTTACAGCCTTTACGAGTTTACCGACTTTACAGTGAATGCAGCGACAGGATTGCACTCTACCTAGCACGTTCCCACTCGCTTTCGCATGTGCAATGTGAATTCTTGACGCACCGCAATCCGCGCCAAGGAGACCCCCATGCGTCCCACCCCGACCCACATGCCCGACGGCATGGCCGCCCCCGCCGGAGACCCCGAGCGCTTCACCGGCATCCGGCGCGACTACACCCCGGATGACGTCCAGCGCCTTGCCGGGTCGTTCCGCATCCGCCACACACTGGCGGAAATGGGTGCGGTGCGGCTCTGGCATCTGCTGAAAACCGAGCCTTACGTGAACACGCTCGGCGCGCTGACCGGCAACCAGGCGGTGCAGCAGGTCAAAGCCGGGCTGAAGGCGATCTACCTGTCCGGCTGGCAGGTCGCCGCCGACGCCAACACGGCCGGGCAGATGTATCCCGACCAGTCGCTGTACCCTGTCGATTCCGTGCCCAACGTGGTGCGCCGGATCAATGCCGCGCTGCGCCGCGCCGACCAGATCGAGCGCAGCGAAGGTTTGCGCGACGGCACCTATTGGATGGCGCCGATCGTTGCCGATGCGGAAGCCGGGTTCGGCGGCCCGCTGAATGCCTACGAACTGATGAAGGCGATGATCGAGGCCGGTGCCGGCGGCGTGCATTTCGAGGACCAGCTCGCGTCCGAGAAAAAATGCGGCCATCTCGGGGGGAAAGTACTGGTGCCGATCGCGTCACACATCCGCACCTTGAACGCGGCGCGCCTGGCGGCCGACGTGGAAGGCGTGCCGACGGTGCTGTTGTGCCGCACCGATGCACAGTCGGCGCAGTTGCTGACCACCGACGCGGACGAGCGCGACCGGCCGTTCATCACCGGCGAGCGGACGGCGGAGGGGTTCTTTCGGCTCGATCCGCGGCGCGGTGTGGACTACGCGATCGCCCGCAGCCTGGCGTATGCGCCGTACGCGGATTTGCTGTGGTGGGAGACCAGCGATCCCAACCTGGCGGATGCGGAACGGTTTGCCGATGCGATCCATCGGGAATTTCCCGGCAAGCTGCTGGCCTACAATTGCTCGCCAAGCTTCAACTGGCGGAAGAAGCTGCCGGCGGCGCAGATCGCCAGCTTCCAGCGCGACATCGCGCGCATGGGATATCGGTTCCAGTTCGTGACACTGGCCGGGTTCCACAGCCTGAATCTGTCGATGTTCAACCTGGCGCGCGGCTACAAGGAGCGCGGGATGGAGGCTTATTCGGAGCTCCAACAGGCCGAGTTCGCCGCCGAGCCCGAGGGCTACACCGCCACTCGCCACCAGCGCGAGGTCGGCGTCGGTTACTTCGATGCCGTTGCGCTGGCGATTTCGGGCGGGCGGAGCTCGACGACGGCACTGTCCGGGAGTACCGAGGCGGCGCAGTTCCATGCGGGTGAGGCGGCGCCGGCGGGGCATCCGCAGGGGTACGATGAGGGGTTGGTGCACGCCCATGATCGGGCGGTGGGTGGGAAGTAGCGGAGCGGGACTGGAAGTATAGAGACTCCCCTCCCCTCGAGTGCTTGGGCCGCGACGCGGACCAAGGTTGGGGGGAGGGGTCAGGGCGCCCGCAGCCAGCATCAGACTGCAACCCTTGGTAGCCGCAATATCGCTGTCGCCAACGCCGGCTCATAACCCGAAGGTCATATTCTGACATAGAAATAAATATGCGCATTACATAAATTTCATAGAAATCGTCTGGGAAAATCAACCTCCCATGCGCCGCCACGCATCCGCGCGGTGCGCTGGAGATGTGACCCACCCGCAACGCAGTCAGTCGGCGAAGCAAGCGAATTCACAGCTACCATGAGTAGTAATTAACGATCGTTTGCAAGTGCCCTGCCACGGTCATCCGTCTGGCGAGGGGTGGAGTCCTACAAGACTTCCAGACCTCCCGGAGCGCTGAGATCGACCAACGCGAGTCGGGGCATGGATCTACGCGATAGGCTTGGGACGAAGTCCGCACCCGACTTGCAGGCCGGCTTGGCGGAAAGCCGGCCTCCCGAAGTTCGCTATCGCGTGCTGGACGATCTGGCGACCACCGCCGCGTTCGGCTATGCGGGCCAGCACCGCATCCTCGACGAGATGCGTGCGAAGGACCTTTTCTTCGTCGGCGGGGTTCCGAAGTCCGGGACCACGTGGCTCCAGATCCTGCTCAACGCGCATCCGGAGGTGAGTTGCGCCGGAGAAGGTCACTTCCTGACGTCCCTGGCGCCGTTGCTGGGAACCGCAATGAAGGAGTACAACGTGGTCATCAGGCACAAGAACCGCGACGTGCTGCAGGAATTCGCCGAGTTCCCGCAATTTGCCGACAGGGATATCGGATTTCTGTTCGTATCGGCCGCCCTGCTGCTCCTGGCAGCCTCCGGCAAGGCACGGGACGTCCGGGTCGTGGGCGAGAAGACGCCGGACAATATTACCAATCTCTGGTTTCTCGCGGACCATTTCCCGGCGGCGAAGTTCATCCACATACTGCGCGACCCGCGCGACTGCACGGTTTCCACGTGGTTTCACAATCAGCGGGTCAGTCCCGAGGAAGCACAGGACAGGTTTCCCACCCTGGGCACTTTCGTCCCACACGTCGCACAGGCCTGGTGCAACTCGGTCGATGAATGGGAACGCTTCGCCGAGGCCGAGCCCTCGCGTTGCGCGATGGTGCGTTATGAGGACCTTGTCGCGGGTCCGCACGCCGAACTGACGCGGCTGTTCGAGTTTCTCCGGGTAAGTTCGCGTGCCGCGACGATCCATGACTGCATCGCCGCCGGCGACTTTACGCGACTGACCGGGGGACGACCGCCGGGGGTCGAGGACCGCGGATCGCTGCTACGCCAGGGTTTGCCGGGCGATTGGCGCAAGCATCTCTCGGGCGGCGACGACCTTATGTGTCGGTGTATCGCCGGCAGCACGATGGCCCGGTTTGGTTACGTCGTTTAATACGTGACCGTAATTAGTCCCTGCCCGCACCCTTGGTCCGCTTCGTAGCCCGAGCCCTCAAGGGGACGGGAGACTCGCTTGCGCCCACCTGACTTGGCATGCACGCCCCTCAGAACTCCCGCAACGTCTCGCGCAGCGTCGTCTTGGTGTACTCCCGCCGCACCAGCCCACGCCGCTGCAGCGCCGGTACCAACCCCTCGGTCACCTCGATCACCTGGCGGCGGTTCACCTTCATGTACGGCGTGCTGATCAGGAAGCCGTCGCCGCCGACCTCCTGCATCGCCTCGTCCATCCGCGCGGCGACCCGATCCGGCGAGCCGATCAGCCGCAGCCCGCCGCCGTCGTATTTTTCCACCGCCAACTGGCGCAACGTCTTGCCGCTGCCGCGCTGGGCGAACTCATCCAACGCCCCCTGCGACGCCCCGGTCGACACCTCCGGCAACGGCTTATCGAGATCGAACTGCGAGAAATCGATGTCGGTGTTGATCGACGCGTTGGCCAGCGCCCGCTCGACGAAGGCCGGCGTGGACACCATTCGCGCGTGCTTGGCGAACGCCTCCTCGTCGGTCTCGGCGATCACCGGAAACACCAGATACAGCACCTTCACATCGTCGGGGTTGCGCCCGGCCGCCGCCGCGTGGCGCCGCACGTCGTCGCGATATTCCTTCATCCCCTCGATGCCCGGCGCCGTCGCTATCACCGAGTCCGCATGCTTCGCCGCAAACGCCCGCCCGCGCGGCGACCCGCCCGCCTGCACGAAGGCCGGCCGCTTCTGCGGTGACGGCACCGTGTTCAGCGGGCCGCGGCATTTGAAATACTTGCCCTCGAAATCGATCGGCCGGACCTTGCGGTAATCGGCATAGGTGTGCGTCGCCAGGTCCTGCACCACCGCGTCGGCGTCCCACGAATCCCACAGCTTGCACACAAGGTCGACATACTCGTCGGCCATCTCGTAGCGCTGCTCGCGCCCCGGAGGCCCCTCCAGACCGAAATTCTGCGCCGCCGTCTCTTCGCCTGTCGTGACGATGTTCCAGCCGAACCGCCCGCCCGCAATGTGATCAAGCGTCGAGCAAAGTCGCGCCAGCATGAACGGCGGATAGGCCATCGTCGACAGCGTCGCCACAACCCCCATGCGCGAGGTGCCGGCGGCGATCAGCGTCGCCAGCGGGGCCGGATCGTGCTTCGGCGCCAGCAGTGCGTGCTTCAAGGTAGCCTGCGTGCTGCCGCCATAGGCCTCGGAGACCATCAGCGTGTCTTCCAGCATGATGTAGTCGAAGCAGGCCCGCTCCATCGCCTGGGCGATCTCGACGTGGAACTTGCCATCCCACGGCGGCCAGCCGGCGGCGAACGGGTGGTCCCATTCGCCGGGCATGAAATTGCAGAACCAGCCCAGGTGCATCATCTTTCCGGCCATCGTCGATCCCGTCGCGGTTCGCGTTGATCCAGGTGGCGCCGATCGGCGAATTCCTCGTGGCATCTGCAAGCAAATTCCAGGCCGCAGGCGGCGCGCACGCATGCGACAGCCGCCTGCCGGCGGGTCTGCTACGGGCGAGCGGCTGCCGAGCGGTCGCGGCGGAAACGCTTGGTGAAGCTACAGAACCTGCAGCCCCAGATGCAGCCGCATGGGTTCGAAGTCGCGATCATCGTGCAACAGCGTATGGCCGTGCTCGATACAAAACGTCCCGATGATCAGGTCGACGGTCTTGCGGATCGTGATGCCCTTGCTTCGCAGCGTGCGATAGTTGCGCGCTGCCTGCACCGCGACGTGCGTGCCCAGCATCGGCACGATATCAAACTCATTCAGATCCCGGGCAAGTCGAATAGCATGCGCTTCATCACGTGCGCCCTGTAACACCTCCAGCAGGACGATGTCCCCGACCAGGAGTACTTCCCTTTCGAACAGAGACCGCAACACGCGCACTGGCTAGGAGACGGTGTTACGCAAATTCGCGATCCACACTGAACTGTCGACGACGATCAATCGGGCGCGCGGCCTTCCCGCATCGCGTCCAGGTCGCCCTCCCAGCCGAGCCCGGCCATATCCATTCCGGCACGCTTTTGGCCGCGCAGGCGGATCAACGTCCGCAACGCCGCCTCGACCGTCGCACGTTTGGTCTTCTCTCCGGCGGCAATCATGGCTTCGGCTAACAACTGGTCATCGATCTCGATATTGGTTCGCATTCTGCGCTCTATGTGTAGAGATTACCGGTGATATACACATCAAACCGCCGGTATGCCAGCGGCAGTTGGAACCCGTTGCGTCGGATGGTCTACGATTCGGCAATGCCGCCAACCCTTCCGGACCCCACCGCATGACCCTCCTCCGCATCACCGCCGGCCCCTACAGCTTCACCGCCCGCTTCGAAGACGCCGACGCGCCACGCACCTGCGCCAAATTCCGCACCCTGCTGCCGTATCGCCAACGCATCATCCATGTTCGCTGGAGCGGCGAGGCCTGCTGGATCCCGCTCGGCGACTTCGATCTCGGCCTGGCCCCGGAAAACCACACCAGCTATCCCGCGCCCGGCCAGATCCTGCTGTATCCAGGCGGCATCAGCGAGACCGAGATCCTGCTCGCCTATGGCGGCGTCCGGTTCGCCAGCAAGGTCGGCCAGCTCGCCGGCAACCACTTCCTGACCATCATCGAGGGCAACGAGAACCTGGCCAGCCTCGGCAAGCTGGTACTGTGGTCCGGCGCGCAGGACATCGTGTTCCAGGCGCAAGGCAACTCCAAGGCGCCGGCCGGCGGGTGATACGCGGCTGCGCTCAGGTGGGACCCACAGCATCCTGCCTGGGCGACAGCGACCACGTCGTCGTCGCCTGTGCCACCATGGGACCAGCGCCATCCGCCTCACTGATACGCACCTCGGCGGTGAACAGCCGCCGCCCGGCGCGCAGCGGCACCGCTTCGGCCAGCAGCGGCAGGTTCCGCGCCGCGCGCAGGAAGTTGATCGTCAGATCGACCGTCACCGCGTCCGGGTCGTGCCGGGCCGCCAGGATCAGCGCATAGGTCACCACATCGGCCAGCGCGAACAGCACCGGCCCGGCGACGCTGCCACCGGGGCGCGTGACGTGCGCCCCAGCGTTCAGCCGCAGACGGCCACGCGTTGCAGTCGCCTCGACCACCTCCAGGTTGAACAGCGGCACCAGCGGCAGGCCCGCCTCGATGTGCCGGCTGATATGCTCCAGGGTCCAGGGCGAGGTCACGGTCATCCGGTGTCGTTCGCACGCGGCCGGTGGGTGGGCAAGCTCCGGCCGCCGCCATGGGCGTCAGGACAAGAGCCTGGTCGAGGTAGACTCTCCCCCTCCCCTCAGCCTTGGTCCGCTTCGCGGCCCAAGCCCTCATGAGGAGAGGGAGAGTCTATTGCCCCAGTCGGCCGTTATCCTGGAGCGGAAGCGGCACATCACCGTGCGGCGGCCTCTCCGGCTGGCGCGGCGGTCCGGCCGGCCGCCAATGCGCGGATGGCATGTGCGGAGTTCTCCGCCATGCGGTCGGCGATCAGCCGGACCACAGCGAACGCCAGTGCCGGGTCCCGATGGAACGCCACGGCAAGGTCATGGTGGCTGATGCGGTACAGCCGTGCCGCCGAGACACACACCGCCGAGGCCGTGCGGATACCGGCGGAGGAGAACACGCCCACCTCGCCGAAGAACTGCCCCGCCTGCCGGCGAATGCCAAGCTCGGGAATCTCGATCTCGCCGCTGCCGATAAAATAGGCGCCATCGCTCGGGTCGCCACCGCGAAACAAAATCGTGCCGGGCGGGTGATCCTGGTGCGCGAGATGCGGCACCAGCCGCAACACGTCCAGATCCTGCACGCGGGCCGACTGGACATGCGCCAGCAAGCGCCGCAACTGGATCAGGCGCAGCGTGTTCAGTGGCAGCAGCAGGCCGTGCAGGATGACGATCGGCCAGAGGTGGAACGGAATGGCGTAGATCAGGAATGCCACGTTGCTGGCAATGGCCATCAGGCGCAGCGGCTGCATGGTGCGCATATAGAAGGTCAGGAACACCAGGGCCGCCGCGACGTAACCCGTCCATTCCAGGCCCGCCCACTCCGTGCCCGTCCACGCCATGCCCGTCTACTCCATGAGTATTCTCATTCCGCCCGGCGCCTTACCGACCGGCGCCCTCGCGACCGGCGCCCTCGCGACCGGCGCCCTCGTGACCGGCGCCCTCGTGACCGGTGCCCTGGTGAATAGTACCTCAGGCGGGGGGATTGGCGCCATCGTGGCGAAACTTTAGAAGACCGCATGCCATTCAAAGTTCAGGTCGGCTCGCCCCAGATCGCCATCCACCAGGGGCAGATCATCCTGCTCACCGAGCCGGACGGTCAGATCGTGTGGTCCTCGGACAAGGGGCTGTATTTCTTCGACACCAGGGTGATCAGCGCCTGGTCGGTCTATGCCAACGGCCAGCCCTGGGATCTGCTGAGCGGCGGCGCCTCCACCTACGACACCGCGCGGATATTCCTGACCAACAGCGCCTTCCGCACCGAGGACGGCGACATCCCGGCCCGCACCATGGGCTTCATGCTGAGCCGCATGCTCGACGGCGGGCTGCATGAGGACCTGGACCTTACCAACCACGGCCCGAAACCGATCCGCTTCAACCTGGAGATCGCGATCCGCTGCGACTTCGCCGACATCTTCGAGGTGAAGGATAGCAAGATCGTCCGCCGCGGCCATATCACCACGGCGTGGTCCGAGGCCCATCAGCGCCTGTCCACCGTCTATCGCAATCGCGACTTCATGCGTGCCATCAGCGTCCGCACGCGCGAACTCAATTCGCACGCGGTCTACGCCAATGGGCGCCTCAGCTTCGAGATCAGCCTCGATCCAGGTGCCACCTGGCATTGCTGCCTGCTGTATGACCTGACCGACGGCGTGCGCCACTTCAAGGCACCGCTGGCCTGCGCCCATCACCAGCGTCGCTCCGCGCATGCCAATTCGGGGGAAAGCTGGCGGCAAAGCGTGCCGCGCCTGCACACCTCCAACGAGGAGTTCTACCGGTTCTACAACCAGGCGCTGGACGACATGACGGCGCTGCGCCTGTCGATGCCCGGCACGGATGGCGCGGTGTTGTTCCCCGCTGCGGGCCTGCCCTGGTTCGTGGCACCATTCGGCCGCGACAGCCTGATCGCGTCGCTGCAAACCATCATGATCGACCCCAGCTTCGCCCGCGGCGCGCTGGAAGTGCTGGGCCAGCTTCAGGCAACGGAACGCGACGACTGGCGTGACGCCGAGCCCGGCAAGATCCTGCACGAGATGCGCTACGGCGAGCTGGCGCATTTCAAGCTGATCCCGCACACGCCGTATTACGGCACCGCCGATGCCACGCCGCTGTATCTGATCGTGCTGCACGCCGCCTGGCGCGCCACCGGCGACCGCGCGTTGCTGGACAAGCACCTGGCGACCGCCGAGGCCTGCCTGGGTTGGATCGATGACTGGGGTGATCGCGACAGCGACGGCTTGCAGGAATACCAGACGCGCTCGCCGGTCGGCTACGAGAACATGGCCTGGAAGGACGCCGGCAACTCCTCGCGCGACACCGACGGCTCCCTGGTCACGGGACCGAAGGCACTGTGCGAGTTGCAGGGCTATGTCTACGATGCCTGGCAACGCATGGCGGAGATCTATGACGCGCTGGCGCAGCCGGACCGGGCCGCCGCGCTGCGTGCCAAAGCGGCCACATTGTTCGATAAATTCAATGAAACCTTCTGGGACGAGGCGGGCGGCTTCTACGCCTTCATGCTGGACGGCGAGAAGCGCCCGATATGGTCGGTCGCATCGAACCCCGGCCACTGCCTATATTCCGGTATTGTTCCGAAGGAGCGCGCCGAGCGCGTCGTCGCCCGCCTGCTGGCACCCGACATGAACTCCGGCTGGGGAATTCGTACGCTGTCGGCGCTGCATCCATCCTACAACCCGTACACCTATCAACTCGGCGCCGTCTGGCCGCACGACAACGCCATCATCGCCGCAGGCTGCAAACGCTACGGCTTCGCCGACGCGGTGGGCCATATCGCGCGCGATATCTCCGGCGCGGCGAGCCATTTCCTGCTCAACCAGGTGCCCGAGCTTTATGCCGGCATCCCGCGCGATGGGACCGCATTCCCGGTGCAGTATCGCGGCGCGAACGTGCCGCAGGCCTGGGCCGCCGGCTCGGCCTTCATGCTGTTGCAGGCACTGCTCGGGATCGAGCCGGACGCCCCGGGCGGCGTGCTCCATGTCGATCCGGTGCTGCCGGACTGGCTGCCGGACGTGACGCTGTACGGGCTGCGCCTGGGCAAGCGGTCCTTCGACCTTAGCTTCTGGCGCGACGGCCCCGCGACGCGGTTCAAGGTGGTGCGCGGCGATGCGACCGCCGTGCGGGCGCGCGGCGAAGCGGTGGCCTAAAGCGTGTCCAGTCTGCCACACGTTTACCTCTCCCGCTCTTCGCGGGAGAGGTCGGCGCGCGAAGCGCGACGGGTGAGGGTGGTGCTCGCGCGTCGACCCTCACCCGCGCCGCTACGCGCCGCGATCTCTCCCGCGAAGAACGGAAGAAGTGTAAGTTTGTCCCGACCGGCTCACGCGGCTTGCATGGAAGCTTCCTGACCATGGATTGGCACCGCGCCACCGAGGTCGCTTCCGGCATCGCGGCACGCTGGACCACCGAGGGTGGCCCGGGCGGCGCCATCCTGCTGTTCGACGCCGACGACATCCGCGCCGAGGCCTGCGGCGGCCTCGCTTCACTGGAACTCCGCTTGCCGTTCACCGCGGAAACCGCGATCCGCTACGCCTCGATCAGCAAGCATTTCCTCGGCGCGCTGGTGCTACGGCTGTGCGACGCCGGGCTGCTGTCGCTGGACGACCCGCTCGGCACCCACCTGCCGGACCTGTCGCCGGCGCTTGCTGCGGTACCGCTTGGCCGCGCGCTCGACATGACCAGCGGCCTGCCGGACGTGATGGAAACGCAATGGCTGCTCGGCGTGCCGTGGACCGCCGGGATTGATCGGCACGCACTGCTGCGCTTCGTCTGCCGTCTTGACGCGCTGAACTACCAGCCGGGCAGCGAGATCTCCTACACCAACACCGGCTACCGCCTGATCGAGGCCGCGCTGGCACTGAAATCCCAGCCGGTGAATGAGGCGCTGCACCAGCATTTCTTCGCCCCGCTCGCACTGTCGATTCACCTGGCAGAGGATGAAACCGAGCCGGTGCCGGGCCTCGCCACCGGCTACTGGCGCGACGCAACCGGCTGGCGCCGCGGCCGTTACGGGCTGAATTTTTCCGCCTCCGGCGGACTGGCCGGCACCGCGCGCGACCTGGTCACCTGGCTGCAGGCGCTGCTCGGCAATCGCGCGCCGGCGGACGGGCTGCTCGCCCAGCTTGGCGCGCGCCGCCACCTGACCGACGGCCGTCCCACCGGCTACGGCCTCGGTCTCGCGCGCATGCTGCTGCCGGGCGAAATCGCGATCGGCCATGGCGGATCGCTGCCCGGCTACAAGAACGACTTCGTCCTGCTACCGGAACATAGGGTCGGCGTCGTCGTGCTGTCAAACCGCGAGGACACCGGTGCCGCCGACATCGCGCTTGAGGTGCTGGCCGCGCTGACCGGGGCAACCCGCCCGCCGCCGGCGGCGGATCTGCTGCCCAATGGCCTGTTCATCACCGATGCAGGGCCATACTGGATCGAACACGACGCAGGCAAGCTGACCTTCCTCGGCGCGATGACGGATCTGTTCGTGGACGACGCGGGATGGGCCGCCAACTCATCGGCGCATTATCCGATCCGCCTGCATGCCGAAGCGGGTGCGATCGAGGGGGAGATCGGCCACGTCGCGCATCATTTCCACCCGGTCGCGCCCGACGCCACACTCAGCACCGCGTGGCAGGGCACCTGGCACTGCGCCGCGCATGAGGCGCGCTTCACCATCGCCCGCGACGGCGACGCCTGGCGCATGATCAGCGGCACCGGTCCGCTGCACGCATCGCGCAAGCTGCTGCCGCTGGATGGAAATCGCGCGCTGACCAGCCGCACCGACGGTCCCTGGCGCCAGCGCGCCTGCCTGTCCTTGCAGCCTGACGGCGCGCTGCTTGCCGTCACGCATCGCAGCCGCATGCTTCGTTTCGTCCGGGAGACGTGAGGATGCCGCGCATGACCACCGCCGAGGCAGTCGTGGACGGACTGTTACGCCACGGCGTCGATACGCTGTACGCGCTGCCCGGAGTGCACAACGACCATCTGTTCGATGCGGCGCAGCGTGCCGGTGACCGCATCCGCGTGATCCACCCGCGCCATGAGCAGACCGCGGCATACATGGCACTCGGCGCGGCGCTGGTCACCGGCAAGCCGCAGGCCTGCGCAATGGTGCCCGGGCCCGGCCTGCTCAATGCCTCGGCCGCCTTGCTCACCGCCTTTGGCATGGGCGCGCCGGTGCTGGCGCTGGTCGGCCAGATCCCGTCTTTCGCCATCGATCGCGGCCACGGTCATCTGCACGAGTTGTTCGACCAGCTCGGCCTGGTTCGCCATTTCACCCGCCACGCCGCGCGGATCAACGCCGCACAGGAAGCGCCGGCATTGATCGACGCGGCATTGCGCATCGCGTGCACCGCACCACAGGGTCCGGTGGCGCTGGAATGCGCCATCGATACGTGGGGTCCGGCCGGGGGCACAACCGCATCGGTCACGCAAGCCGCCGGTAGCGCGCGGCCGGCGGACGATCCGATCGATCCCGAATTGATCATCCGCGCGGCGAAACTGTTGGGCGCTGCCGAGCGCCCGCTGATCGTCGTCGGCGGCGGCGCGCTGGATGCCGGGCCGGCGGTGCAGGCAATCGCCGAAGCACTGGAAGCGCCGGTTATCTCTTTTCGCCGCGGCCGTGGCACGATCGCAACGACCCATCGCCTCGCGGTGTCCTTCACCGAGGGTCACCGGCTGTGGAAAGACGCCGATGCCGTGCTGGCGATCGGCACGCGGCTCTACTGGCAGGAGAGCAACTGGGGCGTCGACGATGCCTTGCCGATCGTGCGCATCGACGCCGACCCCACCGCCTTCGACCGGTTTCGCCGACCCACCTGCGCGCTGCTCGGCGACGCCGGTCCGATCCTGCGCACACTGCTTGCCGCGCTGCCCGCGCACAACCGCGCCCGGCCGCCGCGCGACGCCGAGTTGGCCGCCACCCGCGCGTGGTTCGCGGAACGCCTGGCGCGATTACAGCCGCAGTGCGACTTTCTCGCCGCCATTCGCGCCGCGCTGCCGGCGGATGGCATCTTCGTCGAGGACGTCACGCAGCTTGGCTTCATCAGCCGGCTGGCCTGGCCGGTCGCGGCGCCGCGGCTCTATCTGTCGCCCGGCTACCAGGACAATCTCGGCTGGGCGTACGGTACCGCGCTCGGCGCTCAGGCGGCGTTGCCGGGGCGCAAGGTGGTCGCGGTGATGGGTGACGGCGGGTTCATGTACCAGGCAGCGGAATTGGCCACCGCGATGCGCCACAACCTGCCGGTGGTGGGTGTGGTGTTCGATGACGGCGCCTTCGGCAACGTCCGGCGCATCCAGGAACAGCAATACGGCAACCGGCTGATCGCCTGCGACCTGCACAATCCCGATTTCGTTGCCTTCGCCGAAAGTTTCGGTGCTGGCGCCTTCCGAGCGAGCACCCCGGAAGCGCTGGAAGCCGCGCTGCACCAGGCGTTTGCGCTCAACAAGCCGGCGCTGGTGCACGTCCCGTGCGGTGCAATGCCAAGTCCGTGGGACATGATCCTGCTGCCGCGCCTGCGCGGATTCGCCGACGCGTGGCGGCCGGCGCTGCCATAGCCGGCGCTGCCATACATTGGCTCCGGTACCGGTCACGCCGGCCAACCTGACCCGCCATTAGCGTTACGTTTACGCTTGCCCTGGCAGTCTGAGTTCATGCCGCAGGAAACTCACGCCCAGGACAGCATGCGCGAGGCACGCGCCCGGCTGGCCCACCACCTGGTGGACCTGCATCGCCTGCACATCACGCTCGCCAACGACGCCCGATCCATGAAAGCGTTCTCATTCGACGGACGCGCCTTGGCAGAAATCGAACTGGCCAGCGAAATGCTGGAACAATACCTCGCCGCCTCCAATGCCTTCCTGGAGAACATGCGCGGACGCTTCGACGCACGGCTCGCTCTGCTGCGCCGCGGCGAGCCGGTCGCGAACGGCAACCGCGAAGAAGCACCAGGCCACGCCGAGTTCTGGCTGGCCTTCTCGCGCCTGACCGCCGTACTGCGCCGCGTGACCCGCTGCGCCG
Source organism: uncultured Alphaproteobacteria bacterium (assembly GCA_963826975.1). Lineage (GTDB taxonomy): Bacteria > Pseudomonadota > Alphaproteobacteria > Acetobacterales > Acetobacteraceae > Palsa-883. The sequence continues at coordinate 120,706 of CAWGZJ010000010.1, forward strand.
AGGTGTAGCGCACCCGCGACCGCGCGCACCCGGGCGGTCACCAAGGCTTGTCCATCGGCGGGGGACAGCGTTCGGCGGCAGCGGGCTGAGTGGACGCGCGCAACCAGATAAGACCGACCAGTCCAGGCAGCCAGTGGCGCATCATCAGGGCCCGTAACTCCGGTAGACCCGCCGAACATGAAGTGCCACGACCAGATGCTGGCGCCATGAGTCAGGCATCAGGCGGCTGATGAACAGTTCGCCACCCGACATGATCACGAAGAACAGTGCGCAACCGATCCATAGCCACCGGATAACCCGCTTGTCCACGGGAGCGACCTCCGGGGCCTTCCGTGCCGCCGCTGGCGCCCGCCGGATTGTGCGCAGCAGGGCGACGGCCCAGGCCACCCACGCGAACAGCCCTGGGAAAATAAGGCCTATCGCTCCGAGCGTGTCCCAGGACAACACCAGAAGCCAGGCGCCAACGAACAGCAGAATAGGCACTTCGGGGCCGGCGCGCCGTACACCGGGGGCTTCCGGTGTCGGGATGCGTGGATAAGTTCGGTGAACCGACATGGAAGAAGCTCCTTCCCTGAACCGCCGACCCTGAACCGCCGACCTTGATCCGCCGGCGGATCGTCTGCGCCGCACAACGTCAGTCCACGGCTGTTCCGGCTGCTATCGAGCCGCGTTCCGTCAGGATGCAATTCGTCCGCCAGGCCGATGCTGCATTGCTGCCTGCCCGCGGTCCAGCCTTGGCGGTTTGCGCATTGACGTCTGGCGGCCATCCGGCCATCAGTCCCTGCTGCCGGCGGTCCTTTGTCGGCGTAGCCCAAGGGAGACGTTCATGCAGCAGCGCATTTCGCGCCGCGCCCTTACCGGTGCGGCCGTCGCCACCGTTACGAGTTTTGCCATTCTGCGACACGCGCGGGGCGACACCCCTATTGAGATCCGTTGTTCGCTGGACACTGCTCCCTCGCATCCGCGCAATGTCGCCGTCCGTGACTTTCTCGGCAAGATCGAGGCTGCGTCGGGCGGCCAGGTGAAGACCAGACTGTTTGAGAGCGGCTCGTTGTTTCCGGATCTCCAGGTGGTGAAGGCGCTGGTGCAGGGCCAGGTGGAGATGGCTTGCCCGGGCACCTGGACGATCACCGGATTCGTGCCGGATGCGGATTTTTCGCAGCTTCCCGCTTTCTATGGTCGCGACGTTGCTCTCGTGCACAAGGCGACCGGCGGCAAGGGCGGTGAATTCGTCAACGCCGAGATCGCCAAGAAGCTGCATGTCGAGGTGCTGGGCGCCTGGTTCGATCTTGGGTTCAACGACTGGTTCTCCACGCGCAAGCCGCTCAATTCGCTGTCGGACCTTAGCGGCATGAAGCTGCGCAGCCCGGGCGGCGTGCTGAATTCCTGGCGCATCCGCTTTTTCGGCGGCATCCCCAACGTCACCGCCTGGCCCGACGTTCCGCTGGCGATGTCACAGGGCACGTTCGACGGGCTGATCAGCACCAACGAGAGTGTGAACAGCTCCAAGCTGTTCGATTCCGGCCTGCGCCATTCGTTGCAGGATCGGCAAGGCATGGGCCTTTATGTGCCACTCGTAAACCAGGACCTATGGGCAAAGCTGGGGCCGAAGCTGCAGACAACGATGATGAAACTGTGGGCCGACAACCTGCCGACCTGGCGCGAGAACACCGCAAAGGCACAGGAAAACGGTCGCGCGGCGCTGGTCAAGCAGGGCGTCACCGTCATCGATGTGCCGCAGGCGGAGTTGGACGCGGTGCACGCCAAGATGCTGAAGGAGCAGGACAAGGCGGTGGCCGACGCGCATATCTCGCCGGAGCTGGTGAAGTTGGTCATGGCGGATGTCGGCGTCTGATCCACCGGATGCGCGCGGCACGTTCGCGCGCATCGACCGGCTGTGGAACCGCATCGAGCGCACCCTTGTGGGGGTGCTCGGCGCGGCCGCGTTGCTGATTGCCGTGGTGCAGGTGTTCGGCCGCTACATCGATCCGGCCGGCGCGATCACCTGGGCCGAGGAGGTCATCGTCTACATCGCCGTCTGGGCGGTGATGATCGCCGCCAGCCAACTGGTGCGCCGGGATGGCCATGTGCGCCCGGACCTGATGCTGCGCCTGCTGCGGCCGGCTGCGCAGCGCTGGGTGGAGATGTTCAACTGCCTGGTGGCGATTGCTTTCACGTTCGGCATGGTCTGGTACGGCTGGCAGGTGGTCGACACCGCCCTGCTGCTAGATCAGCGCAGCTCGTCCGACCTGCAATTCCCGATCTGGATCTATTACGCTGCCTTGCCGACCGGCGGCCTGCTGATGCTGATTCGTTACGTTATACGGCTGCTGCGCTACGTCTTCCTGTTCGATCCGGCCACGATGACGGTGGGCCACTCGATCGCGCACGAGGCATCGCCCGAGTTACTGCAACACATCGTCGAGTAGACCACACAAGTCATGTGGGCCGTCGGATTCCTGTTGCTGTTCTTCGGCCTTTTGGCGGCCGGCATGCCGATCTTCCTGGTGCTCGGCGCCTGCGCCGCGGTGCTTTATTTCGTGTCCGGCCAGCCGATCATCGGCGTGGCGCAGAACATGATCGACCAGCTCAACTCCACCACCTTGATGGCGTTGCCGCTGTTCGTCATGGCGGCGGCGTTCATGCGGCGCGGCGGCGTGGCGCAGGCGCTGGTCGATCTGTCCACCGCCTGGCTTGGTGGGGTGAAGGGCTCGCTCGGCCTGGTGGCGGTAGTGTCCTGCGCGATGTTTGCCGCGATTTCCGGGTCATCGGTGGCGACCGCGCTGGCGATGGGCACGATCCTGCTGCCGGCGATGCTGGCGCGAGGCTATCCGCGAGGCTTCTCACTCGGCGTGATCGGCGCATCCGGAACGATCGGCGTGGTCATTCCGCCATCGCTGGCGCTCATCCTGTACGGCATCGTTACGGAACAATCGGTGCCGCGGCTGTTCCTGGCCGGCATCCTGCCAGGGCTGTTGCAGGCGGGTGCGTTCTTCGTCTGGGTGCTGTGGTACGCATGGTACAAGAATTTTCCATCCGAGACCGCGCTGCCCATCGCGACGCGGCTGCTGGTGACCGCGCGGGCGCTGCCGGCGATGGCGGTGCCGTTCGTCGTGCTGATGGGCATCTATGGCGGCTACACCACGGTCACCGAGGCGGCGGCGCTGGCCGCGGTGACCTCGCTGCTGGTCAGCCTGATCGTCTATCGGGGGTTCCCCTGGACCCGCACGCTGGAGGTGATCGCCGAGGCGCTGTGCAGCGCCGCCGTGATCATGCTGATCATCGCCACCGCGCTGGTGTTCGGCCACTGGATGACCGGCTCGGGCCTTCCCGGCAGGCTGGTGCAGTTTGCTGTCGCGCAGGGCTTCAGCACCTGGGAGTTCCTGCTGGCGATCAACATTCTGCTGCTGGCGATCGGCTGCTTCCTGGAGGTGGTCAGCACGTTGCTGCTGGTGATGCCGATCCTGGCGCCGGTGCTGGTGCCGCTGGGCGTCGATCCGGTGCATTTCGGCATCATCTTCACCCACAACATGGAGGTGGGGCTGGTGCATCCGCCGGTGGGCCTGAACCTGTTCGTGTTGTCCACCATCTCCGACGCGCCGATCGGCGAAGTGATCCGCGGCATCCTGCCGTTCCTGGTGATCCTGCTGATCGTGCTGGGCATCATCACCTACGTGCCGTGGATTACGCTGTCGCTGCCGGATTACGTGTATGGGCATTGAACCCGTAGGGTGGGTGGCGCAAGAGCTTACCCATCCTACGATCGACATCGCACGAGTCGCGGGAAGGGGCTAGTACCTCTGCACAGAGGTTTGACGGGTTGCCTGAGCTAATTATCGAGGCTCCTCATACGCTGTCGCCGGGTCCGGTGCTGCATACACTGTCGCCGGGTCCGGTGCTGCGGGAATGACCGTTAGGGGTGGAGGTTGTGTGAAAACGTCTGGCGCTCGGACGCTAGTAGAAGGATCATCTCCATCGGCCATCTCCATCGCCATCTCATCCCGAGGAACACTATTGATTTCTGATCTACCGGGCTACGGTGGACGCTTATGGTCATGACGCGAAAAATTTTATTCTACCGAACTCAGTGAGGACCACGTTTTCACACAGCCTCGGTGGAAAGCGGCTCGTCCGCTGTCAGGAAGCACAGCAGGGAAACCGGGCATTCAGTCCGAGATGACCTTTGTCCACTCAAACGTCATTGATATGGGAACCAAGCGGTGGTTCGCTGCAATATGGGCGCCCCCAGCTGAACAAGCTTTGACAAGAAAAGAGATCATGGAACAGGCTAATCGAAAACGAGCCCACCTTGAGAGAATACTCCTTGTCTATGGCGAGCAGAATGCCAGCAAAAGTCGCCTTCTCCGAGCGATGCTTGAGGACGAACGTCTGGAAGGAGTTGTGCCAGACAACCTACGGATTAGGGCGCGCGCTATCACGCAAGCGATGTTTGGCCGTCCGGTTTACCTCTCCGCACGAGATGAATGAAAACACTCGCGGAATTTCATCAGAAACTAGATCGTGTAACTGAGATCGCTTGGTGGAAATACTGGCGCATTAACTGTGCTTGTGCCGTCCAGCCGCGCTCGTTCAAGAGGATGCCTGGCATTGTTGGTGTATGCGATGGTCTCACGAAGCAGTTCATGCCTGAGCGCGTCGGGGTTCTGCAGTTGGCACCAAACCAATGGGGCAATCAAATAAGCCAGCTGACAACCGCTGAGGTGGACGGCAAAGTAGTCCTGGCATTCGTGAGGCCTGACGTAGCCCAGGGCGTTCGCGACAGTTTGCCATTTCCTGGAGGAGCTCCGAAAGCGCGCCCCATTACACGAGAACCGCAGCTGTCGCCGGCATATCAGTCCTCCGCTCTGCCTTCAGGAAATCGATCAGCGCGCGGAGTTTGCGCGGAACCCGCTGGCGGTCCGGATAGTAGAGGGTGAAGCCGGCAAGCGGCGGGCTCCAGTCGGCAAGCAGGCGCACGAGGCGGCCGTCGTCAAGGAAACGCTCGATATAGCCGTTTATCATGTAGACGATGCCGAGTCCGTCGAGGGCTGCCTGCACCAGCAGAGCGGAATCGTTGAAGACAAAGCGGCCGGTGACGGCGAGATCAAGGGTCTCACCGCTGCGGGCGAATTCCCAGCGCTCGATCTGGCCGCTCGGCTGATGGCGGAAGCCAACGCAGTCGTGATCGAGCAGGTCGCGCGGATGCCTCGGCACGCCACGCCGCGCCAGATAATCGGGCGAGGCCAGAATATGCGCCGAGAGCGGCGGCCCGACATTTATCCCGATCATGTCGCGCGCCACCACATCGCCGAAGCGGATGCCGGCGTCGAAACCCTCGCGCACCACATCGATCAGGCCCGGCTCGACCATGACCTCGAGATCGATCTCCGGGTAGGCTTCGATAAAGCGGCGCAGGATCGGCTGCAGCACGATCATATGGGCGGCCCGCAGCACGTTGAGGCGCAGCTTGCCCCTGGGGCGCTGCGCCGCCGCACTGATCTCCTCCTCGGCCGCACCAATGTCGCGCAGGGCCGGCGCCACCAGTTCGAGATAACGCGCGCCGGCCTCGGTGAGCGCGACCGACCGGGTGGTCCGGTTGAACAGGCGGATGCCGAGCCGCCGCTCTAGTCCGCGCACAGCCTGGCTTACCGCCGAGGGCGAAATGCCAAGGCGATGCGCCGCCTCGGCGAAGCTGCCAAGTTCGGCAACGCTGAGGAACTGCGGCAGACCGTCGAGTTGCACTGAACGCATTGCGCCAAGCCTTAATGAAGTTTGGACTTCATAGTCTATATGGAAGTATGCCGGTTATCTTCACAATGGTTTTGCGCGATCTTGCTCCTCACCAACCACCGAGATCGAGGAGATCGGACATGACCAGCACGACCCCCAAAACCTTCTTCATTACCGGCGTCAGCTCCGGCTTCGGCCGTTCCCTGGCGGTCGAGGCGCTCGCCGCGGGCCATCGCGTCGTTGGCACGGTACGCAATGCGGCCGCAGCCACCGCGTTCACCGGGCTGCATGAGGGCCGCGCCTTTGCCAAAATCCTCGACGTGACCGACCACGCAGGTGTTGCCGCGATCGTGGCCGATGTCGAAGCCGAGATCGGCGCGATCGATGTGCTGGTGAACAACGCCGGTTACGGCATGGAGGGCATCATCGAGGAATCCTCGATGGATGACCTGCGCCGGCAATTCGAGGTCAATGTGTTCGGCGCTGTCGCAGTGATTTAAGCGGTGCTGCCCTTCATGCGCAGGCGGCATGCCGGCCATATTGTCAACATCACCTCGATGGGCGGACACACGACCTTCGTCGGCCTGGGCTTCTATCATGGGAGCAAATTCGCGCTCGAAGGCATCTCCGAGACCTTGGCCAAGGAGGTAAAGGGCTTCGGCATCGCCGTCACCGCGGTCGCGCCGGGCATGTTCCGGACCGACTGGTCCGGTCGCTCCATGATCCGTGCGCCCCGATCGATCGCCGATTACGACGACATGTTCGAGCCCATGCGCGCGGCCCGCGCAGCGCGAAGCGGCAAACAGAATGGCGATCCACGCATGGCGGCCCTCGCCATCCTCACCCTAGTCGAGAGCGCCACGCCGCCGACGCATCTGCTGCTGGGCCCTGATGCGGTCGAGGCGGTAGGCGCCAAGATATCGGCCTTGCAGGGTGAGATCGCGGCCTGGAAATCAGTCTCGATGTCGACGGATTTCCAATGATCTACGACTAAAATGTCGCTCGCCGGCCTTTACCACAGAATCCCAAGTCCGGCCTGCGCCGTTTGGCGAAGCAGGCCGGCTTGGGTCGAAAGCGGCGGTCGTGCGTCACAGGCCATCTATTGCGCGTCCGTCTCACCGAGCATGCGCTTTGTCTCAACGATTGTGCGTCGGACATCTGCTTCCGTCTCAGCCAATGTGCGCCAGAAAAGACGCTCTATTGCGCGTCGGGGCGTTCATTATTGCGCGCCGCTACATCTATGCCGACCTGCGCGACCTGGCGCCGCTGTTCATCCAGGTCGGTGCGGTGGAGACCCTGCTGGACGACGCGATCCGCCTGGCCGGCGTGGCCGGGGCGGCACACGTGCCGGTCACGCTCGAGGTGTGGCCGGAGATGGTGCATGTCTGGCACCTGTATCACCCGGACCTGGCCGCGGGGCGGCGCGCGATCGAGGCCGGAGGGCGGTTCCTGCGCGGCGCCATGTCCGGCGCCATGTCCGGCGCCATATCCGGCGCCATGTCTGGCGGATGACGTAGCGCAACGTCGCGGGCAACGCGCTATGGTGGGCCGTTCTGCGCTAACATCAGAGGCCCACCGGAGGAAACCCGCCATGACCGGCAATCCCGCCTACCTGACAGGGCTGGACAGGAACCAGGCCAATTACGCGCCGCTGACGCCGCTGACCTTCCTCGAGCGCGCCGCCTATGTCTACCCAACGCGGCTCGCTGTCGTGCACGGCGCGCACCGCGCCACCTGGGCGGAGACCTACGCGCGCTGTCGCCGGCTGGCTTCGGCGCTGACGCGGCATGGTATCGGACGCAACGATACCGTTGCGGTGATGGCGCCGAACATCCCGGCGATCTATGAAGCGCATTTCGGCGTGCCGATGGCCGGCGCCGTGCTGAACACGCTGAACACGCGGCTGGACGCCGAGACGATCGCCTTCATGCTGCGTCACGGCGGCGCGCGGGCGCTGATCACCGACGGCGAGCTGGCGCCCACGATCGAGAAGGCGCTGGCGTTGCTCGACGACCGGCCGCTGGTGATCGACATCGACGATCCGGCGTTCCCCGATGGCAAGCGGGTCGGTGAGATCACCTATGAGGCATTCCTGGCCGAGGGCGATCCGGACTTCGCCTGGGCGAACCCGCCGGATGAGTGGGATGCGATCTCGCTGAGCTATACGTCCGGCACCACCGGCGATCCGAAGGGCGTGGTCTATCACCATCGCGGCGCGCATCTGAACGCGGTCAGCAACGTGCTGAACTGGGACATCGCGTCGCATCCTGTCTATCTCTGGACGTTGCCGATGTTCCACTGCAACGGCTGGTGCTTCCCCTGGTCGGTCGCCGAGCGGGCCGGCACCAATATCTGCCTGCGCCGGGTCGAGGCGAAGGCGATGTTCGACGCCATCCGCACGCACAAAGTCACGCACATGTGCGGCGCGCCGATCGTCTACGCGACGCTGATCAACGCGCCGGAGACACTGCGCCAGGGCATCCACCACACCGTGCGCGGCCAGGTCGCCGGCGCCGCGCCGCCGGCCGCGATCATCGAGGGCGCCGAGCGGATCGGTATCGAATTGACGCATGTCTACGGCTTGACCGAGACGTACGGTCCGGCGGCGGTCTGCGCCAAGCACGACGACTGGACCGCAATGCCGTTGCCCACCCGAGCCGAGCGCAACGGCCGCCAGGGCGTGCGCACACCGTTGCAGGAAGCGATGACGGTGTTGGATCCGGAAACGATGCAGCCGGCGCCGTGGGACGGCGAGACAATGGGCGAAATCATGTTCCGCGGCAACATTACGATGAAGGGTTATCTGAAGAACCCGGGGGCTACCGACAAGGCATTCGCCGGTGGCTGGTTCCATACCGGCGACCTTGCGGTGATGCAGCCGGATGGCTACGTGAAAATTCGCGATCGTTCCAAGGACATCATCATCTCCGGTGGGGAAAACATTTCCTCGCTGGAAGTCGAGGACGCGCTGTACCGCCATCCCGCAGTGATGAGCGCGGCCGTGGTTGCGCAGCCGGACGAAAAGTGGGGCGAGGTGCCGTGTGCCTTTGTCGAGCTGAAGGACGGCGCCTCGGTCACCGCGGAAGAGCTGCTGGCGTTCTGTCGCGAGCACCTGGCGCGTTTCAAGGTGCCCAAGACCTTCATTTTCCGCGAGCTGCCGAAGACCTCGACCGGCAAGATCCAGAAATTCGTGCTGCGCGACCTGGCGAAATCCGCCAACGCTATCCAGTAGGGGCCATCCAGTAGGGGCCCATTCAACAGGGTTTGCACACATGACCGACTACAAACCGCCACTGGCCGACATGCGCTTCGTGCTGCACGAGCTGATCGGTCTGGAGCGCATCGCGGCGCTGCCCGGCTGCGAGCAGGTCGACCGGGATTTGGTCGACGCGATCCTGGATGAGGCGGGCAAGCTCGCCCGCGATGTGCTGGCGCCGCTGAACAAAGTCGGCGACACGGAAGGCAGCAGACTGATCGATGGCGCCGTGCGCACGCCAACCGGCTTCCGCGAGGCCTACCAGCAGTTCATCGCCGGCGGCTGGAGCGCGCTGACCGGCGATCCAGACCACGGCGGCCAGGGCCTGCCAGCGGTCGTCTCGGCCGCGGTGCAGGAGATGTGGAACTCGGCCAACATGGGTTTCGCGCTGTGCCCGCTGCTGAGCGTCGGCGCGATCGAGGCGCTGTCTTTCGCCGGGACCGATGCGCAGAAGGCGCTGTACCTGGGCAAGCTGATCGATGGGACCTGGACCGGAACGATGAACCTGACCGAGCCACAGGCTGGGTCCGATCTCGCCGCGGTGCGCACCCGCGCGGTGCCGGAAGGCGATCACTACCGGCTGTTCGGGCAGAAGATCTTCATCACCTACGGCGAGCACGACTTCACCGACAACATCATCCACCTGGTGCTGGCCCGCCTGCCGGACGCGCCGGAGGGGGTGAAGGGGATCTCGCTGTTCCTGGCACCAAAATTCCTGGTCAACTCCGACGGGTCGCTCGGCGCGCGCAACGATTTGCGTTGCGTGTCGCTGGAACACAAGCTGGGCATCCATGCCAGTCCGACCGCGGTGATGGCCTATGGCGACCACGACGGTGCCATCGGCTATCTGCTGGGCGAGGCCAACCACGGCCTGGAATACATGTTCATCATGATGAACCAGGAACGTTTTGGCGTCGGGCTGCAGGGCGTGGCGATCAGCGAACGCGCCTATCAGCAGGCGTTGGACTATGCGCGCGACAGGGTGCAGGGCACCGAGACCGGCGTGCGCGGCGGGGCACGCGTGCCGATCCTGCGCCATCCCGACGTGCGCCGCATGTTGCTGTCGATGAAGGCGGAAACCGAGGCGATGCGGGCGTTGGCCTATGTCGCCGCGGCCGCAATGGATGTGGGGCACCGCCATGCGGACGCGACGGAGCGCGCCCAGGCCCAGGCGATGGCCGATCTGCTGATCCCGGTGGTGAAGGGCTGCTGTACCGAGACTGCGCTAGGCATCACCTCCACCGGCATCCAGGTGCATGGCGGCATGGGCTTCATCGAGGAAACCGGCGCCGCGCAGCACGCGCGCGATGCACGTATCCTCACGATCTATGAGGGTACCACTGGGATCCAGGCAAACGATCTGGTCGGACGCAAGATCGCGCGCGATGGCGGCGCGGCGGCGCGTGTGGCGATCGCCGAGATGCGCCGGACCATCGCGGCGCTCGACAGCGCGGAGTTGGCACCCATCCGCGTCGCGCTGACCGAGGCGGTCGCGCTGCTGGAACGCGCGGTCGCCTGGGTCGTGGATACTTCCGCGACCGACGCGCGGGCGGTTGCCGCCGGGGCCGTGCCGTTTTTGAAACTGTTCGGTGTGGTGGCGGGCGGCTGGCAGATGGGCCGCGCGGCGCATGTCGCGCAGGCGCGGCTCGGGGCGGGCGACAACAGCGATCCGGGGTTCTATCGCGCCAAGCTGGCGACCGCGCGGTTCTATGCCGATCATGTGTTGCCACAGGCGCACGGACTGGCCCACGCGGCAATGTTTGGCGCCAGCAGCGTGCTGGCGCCGGATGATGTTCTGTTCGCGGCATGAGACGGATCGTCGGCGACTGGCAGATTACTCCCCCTCCCCTTGAGGGAGGGGGTTGGGGGGAGGGGTTGGTGCCAGGGTCGCACCGACGTTTCTCGCGCCCCGACCCCTCCCCCCAACCCCCTCCCTCAAGGGGAGGGGGAGGACCTGGATCCCTGACACCACCCCTTACGCCACCCGCATGACCATCACCCGCACCCAGGTCGGCATCGTCGGCGCGGGTCCCGCCGGCCTGCTGCTGTCGCACCTGCTGCACCGATGCGGCATCGAATCCATCGTCCTGGAAGCCCGCTCGCGCGACTATGTAGAGAACCGCATCCGCGCCGGCGTGCTGGAACACGTTGTCGAGCAATTGCTGGTCGAAACCGGCGTCGGCGAGCGCATGCGGGCGGACGGCCTGCCGCACGAGGGCGTCATCCTGCGCTTCGGCGAACGCGACCACCGCATCGACTTCCGTGCGCTGACCGGCAAGCACGTAATGGTCTACAGCCAGCACCTTCTGGTGCGCGACCTGATTGCCGCGCGACTGGCCGCCAGCGAAACGATCCGGTTCGGGGCCGACTGCATCAGCCTGCACGGCATCGACACCGCACAGCCACGCATCCGCTATCGCCAGGACGGCACCGAGCACGACCTGATGTGCGACGTCATCGCCGGCTGCGACGGTTTCCACGGCATCTGCCGCCCGGCAATCGCACCACATCTGCGCGTGTTCGAGCGAGACTATCCGTTCGGCTGGCTCGGCATCCTCGCCGACGCCGCGCCGTCATCGGCGGAACTGGTGTACGCCAATCACGATCGGGGTTTTGCGCTGCTGTCGATGCGCTCGTCCACGGTCAGCCGGCTGTATTTGCAGTGCGCACCGGACGAAAACCTCGATGCCTGGTCCGACGACCGCATCTGGGCCGAGTTGCAGACACGATTTTCCCGTGCAGGCGGCTTCACCCTGACGGAGGGGCGCATCACCCAGAAGGGCATCACGCCGATGCGCAGCTTCGTGGTGGAGCCGATGCAGCACGGCAGGCTGTTCCTGGCTGGCGATTCCGCCCACATCGTCCCGCCGACCGGAGCGAAGGGCCTCAACCTCGCGGCCGGCGACGTCGCGGTGCTGGCGCGCGCGTTGCAGGCGTTCTGCCAGCGTGGCGAGACTGCGCTGCTCGATGCGTATTCCGCCACCTGTCTCGATCGCGTCTGGAAGGTGCAGCGCTTTTCCTGGTGGATGACCTCGATGCTGCATCGGTTCGCGGCGCACAGTGATTTCGAACGGCGCGTGCAATTGGCGGAATTGGAATACGTGACGTCGTCGGTTGCCGCTTCGACCAGCCTGGCGGAGAACTATGTCGGGCTGCCCCTGCCGGATGGCCGTGGTTAGCAAGCTGGCACGATCGCCACGGTTGCCAACCCGTCATGGCCGGGTCATGCGCCATGGCCGGCACGATAAGCCGGGGGCGGAACGTGAAGTCCCCCCTGTCGGTCGCTCAAGGAAAGAGGGAATGTTTCTTAGTCGTGACAGAAAAGGAGGTGGGCAATCGTGAAAGCACTGGTTACAACCGACTGGCTGGCCGGAGAACTCGGCAAGCCGGACCTGGTGGTGTTCGATGCCACCAAGTACCTGCCGAACGAGCCGAAGGACGGCCGCGCCGAGTTCCGTGCCGCGCATGTCCCGGGCGCGCGCTACTTCGACATCGACGAGATGGCCGATCCGGACACCGATCTGCCGCACATGGTTCCGAGCCCAGGGCGCTTCGCCAAGCTCATGAGCGCGCTCGGCGTGGGCAACAAGTCGCGCGTCGTGTTCTACGACCAGAAGGGTCTTGCCTCGGCCGCGCGCGGCTGGTGGCTGATGGGGCTGTTCGGCCATGACGAAGCGGCCGTGCTCGACGGCGGCCTGCCGAAATGGCAGCGTGAAGGCCGCGCGACCGAGCACGGCGAACCGCCGCCGGCCGCCGCCGCATCGTTTCGGCCCGACTACCGTGCCGCCCGCCTGCGGGGCATCGGTGACGTCCTGGGCAACGTGACTACGCGGGCTGAACTGGTGCTGGATGCGCGCGCCGCCGGCCGGTTCACCGGTGCCACACCGGAACCGCGGGCCGGCATGCGCAGCGGCCACATCCCGGGCTCGGCAAGTCTGCCCTACACCGACCTGCTGAACGCAGACGGAACGTTCCAGGCGCCGCAGGCGCTGCGGGCCCGCTTTGCCGCCGCCGGCGCCGACGGCACGCGCCCGTTGGTGACAAGCTGCGGCTCCGGAGTCACCGCCTGCATCCTGACGCTCGGGCTGTGCCTGGCGGGCCTGCCGGAAGGCGCGGTGTACGATGGATCGTGGACGGAATGGGGTGGGCGCGCCGATACGCCGGTGGATACGGGATCGGAGACGAATTGATATGGCCAAGGAGCGTCCCAATCTCGGATTTCGCACCCGGCTGTCGCATACCGGGCGGCCCGACAAGACCAACCACGGGTTCGTCAACCCGCCGCTGATGCGCGGCTCCACCGTGCTGTATCCAACGGTCGCCGAGCGCAAGCGCCTGGGGGGCATGCGCGGCCAGCGGGTGCTGACCTATGGCCTCGGCGGCAGCGCCACCCACTGGGCGCTGGAAGACGTCATCGCCGAGGTCGAGGGCGGCACGCGCTGCGCCATCGTCTGTTCCGGCCTCGCGGCAGTGACCACGCCGCTGCTGGCGTTCCTCAAGACCGGCGATCACTGCCTGATGCCCGACACCGTCTATGGCCCGGCGCGCAATTTCGCCGAGGGCATGTTGAAGCGGATGGGCATCGAAACCAGCTTCTACGATCCGATCATCGACGAAGCCGGCATCGCTGCGCTGATGCGGCCGAACACCACGGTCGTCTACACCGAAAGTCCCGGCAGCCACACGTTCGAGGTGCAGGACATCCCGGCCATCGCGCGCGTGGCGCACGCGGGCGGGCCACCGGGGGGAGCGAAGGTGATGATGGACAATACCTGGGGCATCCATCATTTCCAGCCGTTCCGGCACGGCGTCGATGTCTCGATCCAGGCGGTTACCAAATATCCAGCCGGGCACTCCGACATTCTGATCGGCAGCGTCACGGTGAACAGCGATGCGGATTGGGAAACACTGCACGCCGGCATGCGCGCGCTGGGCCAGTATGCCAGCCCGGACGATTGCTGGCTGACCCTGCGCGGGATGCGCACCATGGGTGTGCGGCTGGAGCAGCAGGAGAAGTCGGGGTTGGCGGTGGCGCGCTGGCTGGCGGAGCGGCCCGAGGTGGCCCGCGTGCTGCATCCCGCCCTGCCCGGCGCGCCCGGGCACGAAATCTGGAAACGCGACTTTACCGGCGCCTGCTCGCTGTTCGGCATCGAGTTCAAGCCGAAATACTCAGTGGAGAGCACTCATGCGTTTGTCGAGGCGCTCGCGCTGTTCGGTATCGGTGCGTCCTGGGGCGGCTTCGAGAGCCTGGCGCTGCCGACCACCGGCTTCGTCACGCGCACCTCGGCCGGCGGCCATTTCGCCGGCCCGCTGGTGCGGCTGCATATCGGGCTGGAGGACGTGGGCGATCTGATCGCCGACCTCGAGCAGGGGCTCGCCGTGCTCCGCGGTTTCGCGAGGTAGGGCGGTTTCACCAGGTAAGGCGGAAAAGCCCTGCCCCCGGACCCTTGATCCGGGGGGTAGTGCCTTCCGCCAGCTTTGAAGCCCGCCGGTGGGCGAGATCATCGCCGCGTAGGCAGCGGCGGAAGGCGCTACCCACCGGGTCAAGGGTCCGGAAGCAGGGCTTTTCCGCTCTACGTCCGCTGTCCCTGCGTCCGCCGCGCCGGCACTGTCGATCGCGACGCCCCCGGCGAGCGAAGCGGCATCGGCTACACCCATCGCCAGGCACAGCGATGTCCTGAGTGTGGCGATGGAGAAATGCGCGCGCGCGAAGGCGATGCCGGCTTCGCTGCGGGCAGCCCACAGAGCGTCATCACCCAGCAGCGCGACGACCGAAGCAGCGATCGTTTCGGCCGTGTCGCAAACCGACGCCAGCGCATACAGGCCGGGCAGACCCTGTGCGCCGACCGGGGTGGTGACCAGAGGCAGGCCCTCGCGCAGTGCTTCGACCACCTTCCGTTTCACCCCGGCCCCCTGCCGCAGCGGGATGATCGCCACGCGTGCCATGGCATACCACTCGCCCAGTTCGGCATCGCTGACGTTGGCCACGATCGTCACGCCGAGATGGGCGAGGTCTCGCACCCGCTCGGTGGGATGCGATCCGACGATGATCAACCGTGCCAGAGGCGCCTGAAGGTGCACCAGGGGCATGATGTCGCGCGCCAGCCAGCATGCCGCGTCTTCATTCGGCGGATGGGCGAAACCGGCAACGAACAACAGCATCTGGCGCCGCACCGGACGGCGCGGCTGCGCGAAGTCCGCGAAGCCGTAGGGTTGCACCGCGCGCGCAACGACAACGGGCTCCAGATCGGTGACGCGATCGGCTTCCGCTTGCGACGGATAGAGCACGACATCGGCGGCACGCCAGACGCGCCGCTCGCGCCGCAACATGCGTTCCGCAGCGCGGGCGATGGTGCGGGCAATTTTCGGGTCCCGGGTCGCGATCGCCTGCTGGCGCAGGCGGGCATGATGCAGGTCATGTCCGTAAACGGCGACGCGGGCGCTGCTGTAGCGCCGCAGCAGCGGCAAATACTGTTCCGCCACGTCCGGGCGACTTAGCAGCACATGATTGAGCACCGGGCCGTTGAGCGTGATCCAATCGGCGAACCCCCGCCAACTCCCCCGCCGCACCTCCACGCCAAGGGCTTGCAACGCAGCCTCGTAGACCGGGCTGGCCGCCGGGCAATCCGACCAGAACTTGACCACCGCGCCAGCCCGCAACAAGGCCTGGACAAATGCCAGCATCGTGCGGGACCCGGCGTCGCGATCGGGTTCCGGCACGCGATGATCGATCACCAAGACGATGGGGCGCGCCCGGGCGCGGTCGCGGGCGCGCAGGACCTGTGTGCCCGGCTTGTAGTGCTGCGTCGCAAGCAGGTCCGCCCACCGTGCGACGAAGGTGTCGCGGTTAAGGTCCTGGTATGCCTTTATGCCATGTTTCGGGTCGGTACCGTGCGATACGCCTTCAAGATGCTCGACCACGGCGCGCGGCTCGTACAGCACCTTGTAGCCGGCCTCACGCAGCCGGAAGGCAAGATCGGAATCCTCGAAATAGGCCGGCGCGTAACGCGGATCGAAGCCACCCAGGGAAGCGAACAATCCCCGCGGCACCAGCAAGGCCGCGCCGGAGCAATAATCCACCTCGCGAACGTAGTTGTATTCGGGCTTGGCGGGATCGTCGCCCCGCCCGTAATTCCACCCGGTGCCGTCGTTCCAGATGATACCACCGGCTTCCTGCAGTCGCCCGTCGGGGTAGATGAGCTTGGCGCCCACCGCGCCCGCGTCCGGCCGAGCGACGGCCAGCGCCAGCATCGCGTCCAGCCATCCGGCGCATGGCCGCGTGTCGTTGTTGAGAAACAGCAGATATTCACCGCTGGCCAGCTTTGCGGTTGCGTTGCAGGTATGCACGAAGCCCAGGTTGAGCGGCTGCCTGATCAGCCGAATGCCATCAACCTGATTGAGCTGGGCGACCGCGGGATCGCCCGATGCGTCATCGACGACGATCACCTCGATTTGTGCCGACGGAGGATGCGCGGCGATCGCGGCAAGGCAGTGCAGCGTGCATGCGGTCTGGCCGTACGTGGGGATGATGATCGATACTGCCGGACGCGCCGCGCGAGGCAGGTGGATGTGTGACGGCGTCGGTGGCACCCCCATCACGGCCGGCGGCCGGGTGACGCCGCGGTGGCCCGCGCGTCGGGCACGCACCCAATAGTAGGTATGCAGCGGCAGGCGCAGGGTCACAGCCCACCACAGGACCCGGTAGACTTGGTGCATTCGCAAGACCTGACGCATTCGCGCCGGAGCGTGCCACCCGCGGCAGGCGGGATGCTGGGCGACGCGCAGGATCAAGCGCGCCACGGTTTCGCGCCCAACGTCCCAGGCGTGGATCGGCCAGGACGGAAATTTTAGCTTGTCGTTGATATCCGGGGTTGACCGGCCGCTCACGATTCTCGCATTCGCAATCCGCCCGCTTGTTGCGGCG
Source organism: uncultured Alphaproteobacteria bacterium (assembly GCA_963826975.1). GTDB lineage: Bacteria > Pseudomonadota > Alphaproteobacteria > Acetobacterales > Acetobacteraceae > Palsa-883. The sequence continues at coordinate 137,616 of CAWGZJ010000010.1, forward strand.
ATCGAACGCGACTGTAGGAACGGGACGGGTTAACCAAGGGTTAATGCCGGCCGCCCGAAGGGGTAACTCTTCGCTGCGTCGATGGCGGCTGGGAATTGCCGCCGCCCCCCGCAGCGAACCGTCCTGCTCGGCAGCCCGGAGTACGATGTGTAACCGCGGATGAATGCAGAGATGCCCTACCTCATCCCACGACCGGCCGAGCCCGTGCCCTCACAGCCGGCGCCGCGTGACGAGCCCGCGGCGTGAGTGAGCAGCGGCGGATCCCGGACGGCGTCGCCCTGCGCGTCGTTGGCGACGTGCACGGTGACGCAAGGGGCTTCACCTATGCGGTCGCGACTGACCGCTTCATCGTGCAGCTTGGCGATCTGATCGACCAGGGTCCGGACAGCGCCACGGCTCTGCGTATCATGTTCGATCTGATCGATGCCGGCCGTGGATTGTTCCTGGTCGGGAACCATGAACTCAAACTGGCGCGGGTGGTGGCCGGCCAGGCGGTCCGCACGGATGCGGCGATGGCGGACACGCTGGGGCAGCTCGACCAGTCGCTGCGCGCCCGAGTGCTCGCCGAAGTCGTGCGCGCGCCGGCGTGGCTGCGTTACGGCAACGCATTGTTCGTGCATGGCGGGTTTCATACCGCAATGCTTGAGGCGCCATCGCCGGTCGTCGGGCTGGGCCGTCCGAGCCCCATTGTGGCACGCGCGCTATATGGCGAGCCGACGGGTCGAACGCAGCCGGATGGCTATCCGCAGCGCAGCCTGGCCTGGGTGGATCGCATCCCTGCTGGCATGACGGTGTACTGTGGCCACGACCGCCGAAGCGGCGATGGGCGGCCGTTGGTGCGTCACGGCAGCGCCGGCGGGACGGCGGTGTTCCTGGACACCGGCGCCGGCAAGGGTGGTCATTTGTCGTGGATCGATCTCGATCCGGTGGCCGGTCCTATTCCGGAATGAGTTAAATCAGGCGGCGTAAGGATTGACCGATCCCGTCATGGCCGGCCCCCGGGTCAAGTGCCCGAGGACAGGCTCTGGCCGGCCATCCACGACTTGCCTTTGTGCGGCAAACGAAGTCGTGGATGGCCCGCCTGCGCGGGCCATGACGGTGGAGAATCAATCGTTTCGGTGCCTGGTATTATACCAGCAGTCCGAATGATCGACCCTTCCGCTGTGCCGCCCGTCATGCCGGCCACCGGACGCGCATGTTGTCTTGGGTGATGGCCGCGACGTGGTGCTCCGCCTGCTACAGCGCCCCACCCCGCCTGCCGGCACTCGCCCCTAGCCGCAACCGCAGCGCGTTCAACTTGATGAACCCCTGCGCGTCGAACTGGTCGTAGGCGCCCTGGTCCTCCTCGAACGTCACCACTTTCATCGAATACAGGCTATTGGGACTTTCCCGCCCGATGCAGCTCACATTGCCCTTGTACAGCTTCAGCCGCACCCGACCGCTCACGCTCTTCTGGCTCTCGTCGATCAGCGCCTGCAGCATCCGCCGCTCCGGGCTGAACCAGAAGCCGTTGTAGATCAGCTCGGCATAGCGCGGCATCAGGCTGTCCTTCAGGTGCGCCGCCTCGCGGTCCAGTGTGATGCTCTCGATCGCCCGATGCGCCGCCAGCAGAATCGTTCCGCCCGGTGTCTCGTACACCCCGCGAGACTTCATGCCGACGAAACGATTCTCCACCATATCAAGCCGGCCGATCCCATTCGCCCGACCCAGCTCATTCAACCGAGTCAGCAACGAAGCCGGCGACAGTGCCACCCCGTCGACCGCCACCGGATCGCCACGCGCGAAATCCACACTGATCACCGTAGCCTTGTCCGGCGCATCCTCCGGGCGGATGGTGCGCTGGTAGACGATCTCGTCCGCCTCGATAGCCGGGTCCTCCAGGATCTTCCCCTCGGACGACGAGTGCAGCAGATTTGCATCCACACTGAACGGCGCCTCACCGCGCTTGTCCTTCGAAATCGGGATCTGGTTCGCCTCGGCGAATTCCAGCAGCCGGGTGCGGCTGGTCAGCTCCCACTCCCGCCATGGCGCAATGATCTTGATGTCGGGTTTCAGCGCATAATAGCTCAACTCGAACCGCACCTGGTCGTTGCCCTTGCCGGTCGCGCCATGCGCCACTGCATCCGCCCCAACCTGCTCGGCAATCTCGATCTGGCGTTGTGCAATCAGCGGGCGGGCGATCGAGGTGCCCAGCAAGTACCTGCCCCTCGTACAGCGCATTGGCGCGGAACATCGGAAACACGAAGTCGCGCACGAAGGTCTCGCGCAGGTCGTCAACGAAAATCTCCTTCACCCCGAACAGCTCGGCCTTGGCGCGGGCGGGCGCCAACTCCTCGCCCTGGCCGAGATCGGCGGTGAAGGTCACCACCTCGCAGCGATACGTCACCTGCAGCCAGCGCAGGATCACACTGGTGTCCAGGCCGCCGGAATAGGCGAGCACGACCTTCTTCACATCCTTGACGCGCATGCCGGCGCCCCTTCTGCTGCGGTGCCGGCGGGAGTAGCCCCGGGAAAACGGCGACGCAAGCAGCGGGGAGAAACCAACCATGCGGGACCTGCCATGCGAGACCTGACAGCCAAGACCGCGCTGGTGACCGGCGCGGCATCGGGGATCGGCCTGGGCATCGCCGGCGCGCTGGCGCGGGCGGGGATGCACCTGGTGCTGGCGGACCTGCGACCCGACCCGCTGGAACAGGCCCGCGCCGAAATCGCCGTGATGGGCGCCGCGACCGGTGCGCGCGTCATCACCGTCACCACCGATGTATCCGACCCGGACCAGGTCACCGCCGCCGGCCGGGCCGCCGAGCACGCATTCGGCAAGCTGCACGTCGTGGTCAACAATGCCGGCTTGCCGATGCACGGCGTCCCGATCGAGCAGGCCACGCCGGAAACCTGGCGCCGGGTGATCGGCGCCAACCTCATGGGCGTGATCAACGGCATCCACGCGCTGGTGCCGCTGATCCGCCGCCACGGTGAGGGTGGACATGTGGTCAACACCGCCTCGATCTCTGGCTTCTTCGTGCGTGAAGGCCGCCACCAGGGCGGCTACGCGATGACGAAATACGCCGTGGTGGCGCTGTCCGAGGCGCTGGAGCAGGAGACCAAGGGCAGCGGCATCGGCGTCTCCGTGCTGTGCCCCGGGGCGGTGCGCACGCCGCTGCTCGCCGCCGTTGCATCCCGTCCCGCTGCTGCGTCCAGTGCCGGCGGGTCGGCGCCCGACGGCATCTCAACCGGCCGGATCGAGCCCGAGGCGGTCGGCGCCCGCGTCGTGCACGCCATCCGCCACGACGAGTTCTACATCTTCACCCACACCGGCGAGCGCGCGGTGATCGAGGCACGCCATGCGCGCATTGCCGCCGCCTTCGATCGTGCCGACGCGTTGGCCCTGGGCACGACAGACTGACCGCCGTCCGCCGAACAAAATTGGTCCCGAAGGTAGCCGCGCGTGGCCCAATATATCGCCCAACGACTGCTGCAGCTTTTCATCGTGCTGGTCGGTGTCAGCATGGTGGTGTTCGTCGCCATGCATCTGTTGCCGGGCGACGTCGCGCAACTTCTGCTGGGTGATCATGCCACGGCGCAGGGGCTGGCCCGGCTGCGCGCCCAACTCGGCCTCGACCAGCCGGTCTGGGTGCAGTACCTGCGGTTCCTGGCAGATGCACTGCGCGGTAATTTCGGCGTCTCGCTGCAAACCAACCATGCCGCGCTCGATGACGTGCTGGTGGCGTTCCCGGTCACCTTGCAGCTCACCCTCGCCTCGCTCGTGATCGCCAGTCTCGTCGGCGTGCCGCTCGGCGTGCTGACGGCGGTCTGGCACGGCACGCGCTTCGACACGGTGATGATGACGCTGACGCTGTTCGGCGTGTCGATGCCGATCTTCTGGTTCGGGCTGATGCTGCTGATCCTGTTCGCCGCCGTGCTGGGCTGGGTGCCGACCGGCGGGCTGATGCCGATCGGCATGGAACCGCCGCGCGTGACCGGCATGAGCGTGGTGGACAGCATCCTGGCCGGCGATCCCGGCAATGATCTGGGAAGCCATCCATTACCTGCTGCTGCCCGCTTTCACCCTGGCCACCGTGCCACTGGCGCTGATCACCCGCATCACGCGCGCCGAGGTGATGGCCGCTGCCCTGTTCGATCATGTGCGTACCGCACGCGCCAAGGGGCTGACCGACCGCCGCGTCATCCTGCGCCATGTCCTGCGCAACGCGGCGATTCCGATCGTCACGGTGATCGGGCTTGCAGCTTGGCCTGCTGCTGTCCGGCGCGGTGCTGACCGAGACGATCTTCTCGCTGCCCGGCGTCGGCCGCCTGATGGTCGATTCCATCCTGTCGCGCGACTATCCGGTGGTGCAGGCAGGCGCGCTGTTCATCGCCGCGCTGTTCGTGCTGGTGAACCTGGTGGTCGATCTCAGCTACGCTTTTCTCGATCCGCGGATCGCGCGGCCATGACCCACTCATGAGCGGCACCGCCGAGATCATCGTCACCCCGGCGGTACCGCAGCGCGCGCTGTGGCGGGCGCTCCGCCGGCCAGGCGCACGCATCGGTTTGGTCATCGCCGCGCTGTTCCTGCTGCTGACCATCACCGCGCCGTGGATCGCCCCATACGATCCCTACGATCAGGATCTCTCAAGCGCGCTGTCGCCGCCGTCGGGGGATCATCTGTTCGGCGCCGACCAGTACGGGCGCGACGTCCTCAGCCGGGTGATCTACGGCACCCGCACCGCGTTGATCGCGATCATCGTCGCGGACGGGTTGGCGCTGGTCGTCGGTGGCGCGCTCGGCCTGGTCGCGGGGTTTGCCGGCGGCAGAGTGGACACCGCGGTGATGCGGCTGGTCGATGTGCTGCTGGCTTTCCCCTATCTGCTGCTGGCGCTGATCATCGTCGCCGCGCTCGGGCCGAGCCTGACGAACTCCATCCTCGCCATCGGCATCATCTACACGCCGCAATACGCGCGTCTGATGCGCGGCCAGGTGCTCGCCGTGCAGAGCGCGGATTTCGTCTGGGCGGCGCGCTCGGTCGGCGCCCGGCCGCTGCGCGTCATGCTGCGCCATGTGTTGCCCAACAGCCTGTCCCCGGTGCTGGTCATGGCGACTTTGCAGGCCGGCTCGGTGGTGGTGGAGACCGCCGGCTTGTCGTTCCTGGGGCTCGGCGCGCAGCCGCCGTCACCCGATTGGGGCGCGCTGCTCGCGGATGGACACAGCTACTTTCTGACGGCGTGGTGGATCGCAACGTTCCCGGGTCTCGCGATTTTCCTGGTCGTGGTCGGCTTCAACCTGGTCGGCGACGCGCTGCGCGACCAGCTTGACCCGCGGCGGCGCACGCAGTGACGGCCAAGCCGTCATGGCCCGCGCAGGCGGGCCATCCACGACTTATGCCGGGCGGCGAAACAAACGACTCTCCCCCTCCCCTTGAGGGAGGGGGTTGGGGGGAGGGGTCCGCGCGCAAAAATCTTCGGTGCGAGCCCAGCCCTACCCCTCCCCCCAACCCCTCCCTCAAGGGGAGGGGGAGAGTCTACCCCGATCCAGGCCTATCCTGATGCCTATGGGGACAAGCCCGGCCACGACGAGGTGGTCATTTCTGCAACGACACCGTCTCCATGTCGAAGAACATCTGCGTCGGGTTGAGCTGGAAGCCCTTGCACAGTTCTTGCGCGTCGCCCGCACCTGCAGCGTCGAATTGACGAACACCCAAGGCGCCCCATCCAGGATCATCGCCTGAATCTTCGCATACATCTGGATCCGCTTGGCGTGGTCCACCTCGGCCGCGGCCTGCTGCATCAACTTGTCGACCGCCGGGTCCTTGTAGTGCGAGGTGTCATTCACCGGCATGCCATACGAACCCCAAAGCTCGCCGACGAAATTATCCGGATCGCCGTTGTCACCGCTCCAGCCGGTCAGGAACAGGCCGTGATAGTTACCTGACCGCACCGAGGCGAGAAAAGCGCCCATATCCAGCTTCCGCACCTCGGCCTCGATCCCGACCTTGCGGAAATACCCCTGCAGCGCCACCGCCAGATCGGCGCCCGCCGGATTGTAGCCGCGCGGCGTGTTGTAGCTCAGCAACTCGATCTTCAGCCCGGGCTTGACGCCGGCCGCCGCCAGCAACTGCTTCGCCTTCGCCGGATCATACGGATAGCCCTTCAGCGACTTGTCGAAGCCCCATTGCGCCTCGGGCAGCGGCGAGGTCATCGTCACCGCCAGCCCGCCATACAGCGCCTTGTTGATCGCCTCCTTGTCCACCGCGTAGTTCAACGCCTGGCGAACCCGCTTGTCGTCGAACGGCGGCGTGTCGTTCGGCATCGCCATGCCGTTCACCGTCAGGCCCGGCTGCGTCACCACCACGATGTTCTTGTCCGCGCGCAGCGCCGGGATCACCTGCGTGGCAACGTCGCCCATGATCTGCGTCTCGCCGCGTTGCAAGGCAAGCAGCGCCGCCTGCGCATCCGGATATTCCTTGAACACAATGTGGTCGAGCTTCGGCTTGCCCTTCCAATAATCCGGGTTGGCATCGAGCACGATCTGGTCGCGCGACTTCCATTCGCGGAAGATGAACGGCCCGGTGCCGACCGGCTTATTGCGGAAATCCTTGCCCAATTTCGCCGCCGCGTCATAGCTGACCACGCCGTTCCACACCATCGCCAGGCTGTTCAGGAACGCCGCCGACGGCGCCTTCAGCTTGAACTGCACGGTGTTGTCGTCGAGCGCGCTATAAGAGTCGACGGAGCCGAAGGTGAAATCCTCATAGCCCTCGACCGGCCCGGTCTTATAGATCGAGTTCGGGTCGTCCTTCTTCAGCTGGCGGTCCAGCGTCTTGATGTATTCCCCGGCGTTGAACGGCGTGCCGTCATGGAACTTGATGCCGGTTCGTAAATGGAACGTATAGGTCAGGCCGTCCGGCGAGATGTCCCAGCTCTTGGCGAGCCCGGGCTCGACCTCGGTGGTGCCCGGCTTGTAGCGCACCAGGCTATCGAACACCGTCGCCATGATGAAGCCCGAGGTGTTGTTCGCCACCGCTTCCGGGTCGAACCCGGTCGGGTCCGCGGCGATGCTGATAACCAGCGTCTGCTCCGCCCGTGCCGCGACGCCACCGAATACCAACCCGGCCGCAACCGCCAGGCCGCTCGCGCCGAGCAGCCGCCGGCGGCTCAAGGTGCCTCTGCTCATAATCGTCCCCCCTTGTTTGCTCCCAACGGGGCGAGCCTAGCACGCGGCCTTCGCATTCGGCTAAACCCTCCGGAGTGCGCCCCCGGGATCCAAAGGGGTCGGGTTGGTGCGTTCAGCTGTGCCGACCACCGAACTCAGTCCGTATCCGAAATGATGGTCGGCGGAGACCAGGTTGTCCGGAGCACCCGAGCGGGGATGACCGCGAGACCAGGCAATTCGTGGGCGACCACAGCGGATAACGCGCATAGTGGACCCGACCGCCGACCGAGTGTTCTGGTGAAATCCCTTAGCCCGGGAGCAAGTCGATGACGGTTGAGAACAAGGTGGTCCTGGTCACCGGCGCGGCGCGTGGACTGGGACGCGAATACGTCGTCAGCCTCGCCGCACAGGGCGCGAAGCTGGTGGCGGGAGATGTGCTGGACTGCACGGCAACCGTGGCGGCTGCGCACGATGCCGGCGGGCAGGCGATCGGCGTCGCGCTCGACGTGACCGACATGGGGCAGGCCAACGCGATGGCGCGCGCGGCGCTGGACGCCTACGGCCAGATCGATGCGCTGGTGAACAACGCCGCGCTGTACGGCGCGCTGCGCGGCGGCCGGTTCAACGCGATCGCGGAGGCTGCCTGGGACGCCGCCATGGCGGTCAACGTCAAGGGCATCTGGAATTGTTGCAAGGCCGTGGTCGACGCGATGCGCGCCGCCGGCGGCGGGTCGATCGTCAACGTCGCATCGTTGGCGGCGACTTACGGGATGCCGTACGCGCTGCACTACACCACCTCCAAGGCGGCGGTGATCGGCTTGACCCGCGGCCTGGCGCGCGAGCTTGGGCGCGACAACATCCGAGTGAATGCGCTGGCACCGAGTGCGGTGCTGACCGAGGGCACCGACGAGTTCCTGGGCGAGAAGCGCGACCGTGCGCTGGAGGTGATCCGGGCAGGCCAGTCGATCCCGCGCACTTTGGTGCCGGCGGACCTGACGGGCACGGTGGCATGGCTGATCTCGGACGCCAGCCGGTTCGTCACAGGGCAGACAATCGCCGTCGATGGCGGAACGGTGATGCTGTGATTGAAGTGGGACACGCGGCCCTTGACCCACGCCCCCGCCCAGGATTCTTGGCATTGGTGCCGTAATGAGTTCGCATGGTTCTGTCCTTGGCGGACTATGCGCTGACAATGGAAGGTTTGTGCGATGCGGCCGCCGCCGATCGGTGTGATCTCGATGACCTACGCGCGGCCGTTCACCGCGGCACATTTCCCGCTGTTTGCGCGGATGAAGGCCGCTGGCATGGATTTCTGCGAACTGCTGGTGCCGGAGCCGGGTGAGCTTGATCCTGTCGCCGCCGGCCGCGCCGCGCGGGATGCCGGCCTGTTCCTGCTGCTGGCGGCACGCGTGAACGTGCAGCGCGATCTTGCCTCCGAGGACGCCACCGCGTGCGGCGCCGCGATCGTCGGCGGCCCGCTGTATGGCACGCCGCTGGTCTTCGCCGGCCGCCCGCCCTCCCCGATCGACGAATCTCACCGCCTCGATCGGATCAAGCGCGTGGTCGACGGCCTGCGCGCCGCCGCCGAACACGCCGCCGGCAGCGAGGTCCGTTTCGCTGTCGAACCGCTTAACCGGTTCGAAACCGACTTCTGCAACACCGCGCGTCAGGCCGTCGAGCTCTGCGCCTCGGTCGATCATTCCGGAGTTGGCATCATGCTCGACACCTTCCACATGAACATGGAAGAGGACGACCTGCCCGCCGCAATCCGCCTGGCCGCGCCGCACCTGATCCACTTCCAGGCCAACGAGAACCATCGCGGCTTCCTGGGCACCGGCCACCTCGACTGGCCCGCGCTCTGCCGCGCGCTGGCCGACATCGGTTACGCCGGCGCGATCACGCTGGAACCGTTCCGCCGCACCGATCATCGCCTGTCGGTCCCCCTCGCCCAGTGGCGCCCGCCGACACACGACGAGGATCCCGACCTTGCCCACAGCGCCGCGATGCTGCGCGGCGCACTGCACGCGGTGTGGCACGAATGACCCGCGCCCTTGCAATCCGCCGCCAACTTGTGCCGACTGCCTGGCACGGCAAGCCAACAGGAGGACCTCATGTACGACATGAAAAATCTCGCCGCGCTCAAGACCATGGACGCGGCGGCGGAATCCGGGATGCAGGCCTTCTGGGCCTTCGACAAGGCTGCCTTCGCCCCTGGCGCAATCGACGGCAAAACCAAGCAGCTCCTGGCGCTGGCGGTGGCCCTGACAACGCAGTGCCCATATTGCATCGCGATCCACACCAAGGAGGCACGCAAGGCCGGTGCGACGGACGCCGAGCTCAGCGAGACCGCGGTGGTCGCCGCCGCGATGCGCGCCGGCGCGGCGATTACCCACGCGACGCACATGTTCCAGGGCTGACCGCGCGCGCGCCCGGCCTGGGGCTGGGGCTGGGGCTGGGCGCATGATCCGCATCGGCTGGATCGGCTGCGGCACGCATGCCGGCGAGATGCTGCTGCCGCAGCTTGTGCGCCTGGACGTGCGCCTGGAAGCCCTGTGTGACATCGATCCCGGACGGCTGGCGCGCGTCGCCGACCGTTACGGTGTCACGGCACGCTACACCGACCCCGCTACGTTGCTGGCGCATCCCGGGCTGGACGCGATCGGCATGGCGGTAGGCCCGGCGCAGCACGCGACGCTGGCGGCCGAAGCCCTGACGCGTCACCTGCCGGTGTTCATTGAGAAACCCCCAGCGCCCACCGCGGCGGAAGCCGCACTTCTGGCCGAGACCGCACGCCGCGCCGGCCGGCCCTGCGTGGTCGGTTTCATGAAGCGTTATTCGACCGCCAACCGTATCGCCGGCAACATCCTGCACTCGGCCGCGTTCGGACCCCGCGTGTCACTGCTGGGCGAATACATGACGGCGCCGACCTACTTCGTCGGCAACCCGGATTACACCGGCTTCTACTTGCATCATTGCGTACACGCGATGGACCTGGTGCCCTGGCTGATGGGCGAGCCTGTCGTTTCGGTCCAGGCACGACGACACGAACCAACCCCCGGCAGATTGGCGCTGCACGTGGCGTTCGGCTTTGCCTCCGGCGCGCTGGCGACCGTGGTGCTGGGCACCCACCAGTCGCGCGGCACGCCGATGGAGTGGTGGCAGGTCATGGGCGATCACCAACGCGTGGAGATCCGCAACGTGCACGAGGTGCGGCACTACCGCGCGCCGGGCTTCAAGGCCGGCGATCCAGCCGCAACGCTCGATCCCGCGCAGGACGCGCTGGTGTGGGAACCAAACCTGACAGCCGCGGCCAACGAGGACCATAAAGGTTATCACGCGCTGCTGGCGGCATTCCTCGCACGCGTGCGCGGCGAGGCCTCGGACGCACCGGATATCGCCGACGGCGTGCGGGCGATGCGTGTACTGGATGCGATGATACGGTCGGCCGAGCGCGGGAGGATCGAACTGGTCTGAAGATTGGCGCGCTTTCCGCTACCTGACCGCGGATCGATACAGTTCGTCGCTGAAATCCGGTGCGACATCGCCGGTCATGCGCACGCGCAAAGCCTCCAGGTCAGCGTGGAACAAATCGGCGCTGATACGCGCCACGATAACGGGAATATCGCGCTTCATGCTGGGAACATCGCCGATCGGCAACCCGAAGCTGACGAAACCGGCGGGGTTCTGGACGTGGATATGCTTCAGCAGCGGTGACGTGTTTGGCGTCTTCTCCAGCAATTCGTGGCCCGCGCCCAGATAGGGCTGACGCGCGAGCATCTCGTCCTGTTCGGCAGGCGGCGGCGTGTAACGGTCACGCCAAAGCAGGACCTGACTGGCAAAATCGCGCAACTCGGGACGCGACGTCAGATCGGCGGAATAACCCGTGCCGGCAATCACGTAATCCAGATGGTACGTCGTGCCATTGATGGTCGTCTCGACCTGACCGTCGCGTTCCGCCAGGTTGGTCCAGGGCGCAGAAAGATGCAGATGGAAATTGGGAAATTTCACCGTGCGCTCGATCGCGTCGGTCGTGGGAGTGGAACCGGCGCGGAAAAACCGGATCGCCTGATGCCACCGATCGGCGTCGGGAAGCCGGTGGTAATTGTCATAGGCGCCGGGAAAGCCACGCGATCGAGTGATCGGTATCGCCGCGATCGTGTCCCGGCGCGCGAACAGGTGAACGTCGGCGGCGCCGTGCTCCAGCGCCACGCCGGCCGCGTCGAAGGCGGCGGCAGCCGCGCCGATCACACCCACGGTCTTGCCACGCAACGCGGCGAAGTCGATCACGTCCTCGGTATGCGCGTACCGCGCAGGCGGCAGGTTGTTCGTCACCACATCGGGGATGAACCCGCTACCACCACCAAGGAACCCGGTGGCCAGGATGATCTTTCTGGTGGTTTCCGTCGTGGCTGCGTCGCGCACATCCAAGCTGGGTGCATCGAGATGCAAGCGGAAATGATCGCCCACCGGTTCGATCCGGGTCAGCCGCGTCCGGTAGCGCGGATTTATCCCGAGAAAATGCTTGTACCAGCTTAGATACTCAGCCCAATCGGTGCGCTTGATACGATCGATCGCGGCGTAGGCCTCCTGCCCGTGGCGGGCTTCGTACCAGGCCTGGAAGCTCAGCGCCGGGATGCCGAGTTCCGGTCCCGGCAACGTCTTCGGCGTGCGCAGCAGGTTCATCCGTGCGGCGTTCAGCCAGATGCCGGCGCGTTGCTCGTCCGGCGCAGCTTCCAACACGGTGACCCTGCCGATCCCGGCGCGGCGCAGCGCGAAGGCCAGCGCGCACCCGGTTTGTCCGCCGCCGACGATCGTGACGTTATGATCGATCCCCGGACGATCCGGGACCCAATTGGCGGGGTCGGGGCCGATCAGGCGAAGGGCGGTCCGCGCATCGGCATCCGGATCGTACGGCAGGTTCATGGGTGGCTTCCTATTAGGGGGTTCGCCGCTGCCAATACAGGTTGGGTTCGCAAGGCGAAAAAAGCTTTCTGGGCGGCGAGGACCGATACAGCACCCATGCCAGCGCCCGCAGGAGTGCCCGTAGGACTGATAGAAGGCCGAGTCAGCGCGGGCGCCCAGCGGAGATCATAACCAAGCCGCCATCAGTCACCCACTCCACAGCGCATCCTCAACCTGCGCCGGGAATGAACAGCAGGTCAACGCGTACGGGGCGCCGCGATCAGCGTAGTAGCAGACTAGGACTGCGCCTCCGGCGACAACACCATGCAGGCGCCGTGGCCTCGCAGCTTCTCGCAGGCCGTCACCGCTGCTTCACGCGACAGCCCGGTCAGCCGGGCGCGGTACAGCGTGCCACGGGTCTCATGCACGCTGGCGACCATCGGATGCGCCACGCCAAGCGCATCGCGCGCGTGGCCCAAGGCGGTGTCGATCGCCTCGTGCGCCTGGCCGGGCTTGCCGAAGGCGCCAATCTGGATCGCCCAGTTGCCGGTCCGCGGGCCGCCGTGACGTTCAGGCATCGGTTCGGCGTTGGCGGACGCAACCAGGTGGAACCCGCGGCGCGGCGGCTGCGGCGGTGGCAGCGCGAGCGCGACCTGGCGCTCCACCGGCGCGGGATGGGCGCGCGGCGGCTCGACCAATTGCGCAGTCTCCACCGGCGTCCGCGGCAACCGATTCCCCGAACCGCTACGGCTGGCGAATTGGCTGACGTGCCCATAGCGAGTGCCAGGCGGGATGTTGGTCGGCAACACGTTCATCGCGTACGCCTCGGCCGGCGAACGGGTGCGCGGATAGACGCCCTGAATCGCCGGGCCGATTATTGCCACGTAGTGGCGCGTCTCGTCCGGCAGCGGACGACTATTGCTGAGGTAGTCGTCCAGCCGCGCCGGCCCGGCGTTGTAGGCGGCCAGGAAGCCGGGCGCGCCGTAGATGTCATACATCTCGCGCAGATAGGCAGTGCCGGCGAGGATGTTTGCGTGCGGATCGTACGGATCGTCGCCCAGGTCGTAGCGGCCACGCAACTCGTCGTAGGTGCCGGGCATGACCTGCATCAGCCCCATCGCGCCCGCGCCCGAGGTGATAAGCTGGCCGCCCTGATACTCATTGCCGCCGGACTCGACGTGCATCACCGCGCGGATCCAGGTGTCGGGCACATCGAAGCGCTGGCTTGCCTCGTTGATATAGGGGCCCCACGGGTCGTCGGGCGGTCCGGGCGGCGTGTAATTGCCCCGCGCGTGGGCAGCATAGCGGGCGGCTTCCTGCGTCGGGTTGATGCCGGGTCCCTGGCTGCCGCAGGCGGCCAGTAATCCGAGCAGGGCGATGCAGCCGATCGCGCGCGCGTCGATGAGGGACAGGGTGCGAGGCATCCGCGGGAACCTCCGTCGTGGCGCGCCAGCAGCGGCCGGTGGTCACGACGGCCTGGAGGCCGTCGCTGAGTCAGGCGATCAGGAACGTCTCTTAACGCGTTATCCTATATCGCTGTTCGGGGCAAGCCTATCTCGCTGCCGAAAGTGCCGATTGTGCTGGCTGTCGCGTTGCTGTGAGCAACATGCCAACCAACCCCTGGGCAACTGCCCTTGGGCGACGCCGCCGCAGGTTCATCCGCTACCACCGCCGGCGCGACCATCGGACTGCTAAACGAAACCCGCTCACTATTCGTTAATCGCGCGGCGCCAGGATCGCGGCCCTGCCTTCATTAAGGATCGCCGCGATGACACGCACGCAGCTTAAATTCACCGTCCTGGTGGCCACACTGGCTCTGCCCGGCCTCACTTCCTGCTCGCCGGCCATGCTTGGCGGCCAGGCGTCGAGCATGTTCAACCGTCCCGCCGCCGCTACCCCCGCCACCAATGACGGCACCATCCTGTCGATGCACCCGGCGACGCCGGCGGACCGCCAGGCCAGCAATAACCAGCCGAGTGGTGGCACGGGCAACGCAGCGGGTGGCATGGCCGCAGGGCTTGGAGGCGGCACGGGCGGTGGCAACAGTTGGTCGTCCATGCTGGTCTCCGGCCTCGGCGGCGGTGCGTTCAGCGGCATGAGTGGCACCCCAGCGCCGACACCGGCGCCGACGCCGACACCGACATCGCATGGGCCGGCAACTGCATTCACGGTTCGGATGGACGATGGATCTACGCAAACCGTGGTTCAGGACCGCGACCTCGGATTGCATCCGGGCGATCGGGTCCAGGTCATCAGCGGCGATCGGACGCGCCTGGTTCCCGCAGGATAAAACCAGCGGCCCTAAACATTGACGCACGGGCCGCTACCCCCCGTCATGCCGGCGAAGGCCGGTATCCACGACTTGTCCTTGTTGCAGCAACGAAAGTCGTGGATACCGGCGTTCGCCGGCATGACGGGGGTCGTGCTCCTGGGGTTGTGCCCTTAACGGGGGTCCAACGGGCATCGCTCCGGCTTGGTGAGGGCGACGCTTCGCCGGCTACTCCGCCGCGCGTTGGGCCGCGACGCCGGCGATCTGCCGCTCCACCAGGCGCGCATAGACACCGCGCTCCGCCAGCAGGGCTGCGTGCGTGCCGGCCTCGATCACCCGTCCGCCTTCCATCACCAGGATCAGGTCGGCGTGGCGTATCGTCGACAACCGGTGCGCCACCACGATCGTAGTGCGCTCGACCATCAGCGCATCAAGCGCGGCACGCACCAGTTGTTCGCTGATCGTATCCAGGTGCGAGGTCGCCTCATCCAGCACCAGGATCGGCGCGTCCTTCAGGAACGCACGCGCGATCGCCACACGCTGGCGCTGCCCACCGGACAATTGCACGCCGCGTTCGCCGACGCGGGTTCGTAGGCCCTCCGGCAACCCGGCAACGAACTCCTCCAGGGCCGCGCGCTGCAGCGCCTGCTGGACTGCCTCGCGCGAGGCATCGGGACGCGCCAGCCGGACATTCGCCTCCAGCGTGTCGTTGAACAGATAGGTGTCCTGCGCCACCAGCGCGATGCGTCCGCGCAACCCGTCCAGCGTAAGCTGGGGCAGCTCGACGCCGTCGAGCCTGATCGCGCCCTGGGTCGGATCCCAGAAACGCAGCAGCAGGTTGGCGATGGTGGTCTTTCCGGCGCCGGACGGACCGACCAGCGCCACGGTGGCTCCCGCGGGAACATTGAAGCAGACATCACGCAACGCCGGGATCTGGCGGCCGGGATAGGTGAAGCCGACATGGTCGAAATCCACTGCGGAACCACCCCGCGGCGGCGCCGGCTCCAGCGTTCCGTCAGTGACCGCGACGGGCTCGGCGTGCACGACATGCAGCCGCCGTGTCGACGCGATCGTATCCGCAAGCTGCCGCCCGACCTGGGCGATCTCGGACACCGGCAGGAAGGCTGAGATCGAGATCAGGATCAGCAGCGGCAGCATGGGCGCGGCGATCCAGCCATGCAGCACCAGGGGCGCGCCGACCGCGGCAACCGCCAGGCCGCCGAGCCCGGTCGCCACTTCCAGCCCCCCGGTCTGCGTGGTGAGATCGCCCAGCAGCACCAGCCGCAGCGCCTGGCAGCGTTGGACCGCGTGCATGAAGGCGTCACGCCGGCGGGTCACCGCGGCGAAGGCGATCAGCTCGACCAGCCCCTGGATCGTTTCGGTAACGAAGGCGCCGAGCTCGCCCAGCGCGCCGCGCGCCGCCGAGCCCAGCCGATCGATCCGCTTGCGGCCGAACAGCGGCGAGGCCGCGGCATAGGCAAGGAACGGCAGCAGCGCCAGCGCCAGCGGCCAGGCGATCCACGCCAGTGCGGCCAGCACGCTGATCGGCACCAGCACGGCGACGCAAGCGGGCGCCACCGTGTGCGCAAAGAAATACTCGACCGTCTCCACGTCCTGCGTCGCGAGGGCGACGATGTCACCGGACCGCCGATGCAACAGATAGCCAGGCGCGAGCGCGTCGAGCTTGCGGTAAAGGTCCACTCGCATCTCCGCCAGCAGCGGGTAGGCCATGGCGTGCGCCAGCCAGGATTCCAGCCAGTGCAGCAGCGCGGCGAGTGGTGCCGCAACCAGCAGCGCGATCACCAGCCCCATGGTCGGCGCGCCGGAGCGCACCGCGCCGATCGTCAGCGCGCCGAGTACGCCGACGCCGATGAAGGCAGCGACACGGCCAATGCCGCACAGCACCACCACGCCAAGCTGCCGCCGCCAGGGCCAGACGAAACCCAGCAGCGTGGTGATGGTCTCGCGCCAGCCCACCTCCGCCGCATCGTCCGACAGCGGGCGCATCCGCGGCGTGGTGGGCGCGTCCTCTGCCTCGGCCGCGACACTGCTGCGTGCCGGCAACGCATCGATCGTGTCATCGTGCTCGGCAAGCTGCGGTCCCATCAGCCGGCGATACGGCCCGTCCTGCACGATCAGTTGCGTGTGCGTGCCGGATTGCGCGACGTGCCCATCCTCCAGCACCAGGATGCGATGCGTGCCGATCACGCTGGACAACCGATGCGCCAGGATCAGCGTCGTGCGCCCGCGCATCAGCCGGTCCAGCGCCTGCTGGATCACCGCCTCGTTCTCGGCGTCGACGGACGACAGCGCCTCATCCAGCACCAGGATCGGCGCGTCACGCAACAGCGCACGAGCAATGGCGATGCGCTGGCGCTGGCCGCCCGACAGGCGCGTGCCACGCTCGCCGATCACGCTGGCATAGCCATCCGGCAGCGCCGCGATGAACTCGTGCGCGTTGGCGGCGCGCGCGGCCTCGATCAGATCGGCATCGGTCGCGTCGGGCCGCCCGAGCCGCAGATTGTCGGCTACACTGCCGTGGAAAAGATAGGTGTCCTGCGAAACCACCGCGATCAGCCGCCGCACCGCATCCGGATCGAGTGTGCGCAGATCCTGCCCGCCAACCCGGATCGTTCCGGTCTCGGGATCGTGCAACCGCAGCAGCAGCCGCACGATCGTCGACTTGCCGGAACCGCTGGGACCCACGATGCCGACGCGCTCACCGGCCGCGATGGAAAAATCCAGCCCACGATGCGCCGCGCCGCGGCCACCCGGATAGGAAAAGCCCACCTGCTCGAAGGTGATGCTGGGGATCAGGCCGGTTGCATCGACCGGGCGGGGCGGCGCGGCGGGCGCGGTGACCGGCGCGTCGAGCAGCGCCGCGATCCCGGACGCCGCCGCCTGGCCGACCATACCCTGATGCAACACGGTGCGCAGGTCGCGCAACGGACGGAAGATCTCGGTGCCCGCCATCAGCACGATCAATAGCGCCTCGATGCTCATCGCGCCGTGCTGCACGCGCCACGCTCCCAGTGCCAGCGCCGCCGCCGCGCCCAGTGCCACGCCGAGGTCGGTGAACCCGCGCCCCATCACGCTGGACGCCAACACCCACAGCGTGCTTTCGGACAGCGCGCGCGCCTTGTCCGCCAGCATCCGCCCGTAGCTGCCGCTCTGGCCGAACGCCTTCAGCGTCGGCAGCCCTTGCACGGCGTCGAGGAATTCCTCACCGAACGCCTTGAAGTCGCGCTGGCGTGCGCGCGATGCCTGCCCGCTGTGGTTCTGGATGGTGGCCGGCACCACCAGTGAGAAGAGTGCCGCGCCCAGCATCACGAGAGCGACCGGTACATCCCAGGCTGAAATAACCGCGAAGATCGCCAGCGGTGCGCAGATCGCGATCGCCACCTGTGGCAGGTATTGGCCGAAGAATGTCTGCAACTGCTCGACGCCATCGACCAGTGACAACATGACACCGCCGGTCCGCTCGGCGCCGAACCAGGCGGGGCCAAGGGCCGCGATCTTGTCATACAACTGGCCGCGCAACGTCTCCTGCACACGGGTGGAGGTGCGGTGCGCAATCATCGTGCGGGCATGGTCCAGCACGGCGCGCAGCAGGATCGCGGCAGCCGTGGCGACCAGCGGCACAACGAGGTCGGTGGTAGGTGCGCCGCGGAACACTCGCGCGAGGAATTGGCCCAGGAAGACAAAACGCGCGATGCCGCAGCCCAGCGCCAGCAGCCCGAGCAGCACTGCAAGTGCGATGCGCCCACGCAACCCGCCGGTCATGCGCCATAGCCTCAGATCGAAATACACCGGCTCGTCTCCAACTCGTTCCTGGGCCGCATTCTGGGCGCCGGACGTGGTGCCGCGCAAACGCATGTTTTTCAACCGGTGTTGAGCTATATTGCATGGCGATGAGCGATCGGATCCCTCCCCTGCCGGCCTTGCGCGCGTTCTCCGCGGTCGCGCGCCATGGCAGCTTCGCGCGTGCCGCGGCGACATTGCATGTAAGCACCAGTGCCGTCAGCCATCAGATCCGCACGTTGGAGGACACCCTCGGCGCCACCCTGCTGACCCGCGCGCGCAACGCCGCCGGGACCAGTCGAACTGCGGTGACCGCGGAGGGCGCGGCGCTGCTGGGGGCGGTGGACGCGGCCTTCGCCCAGCTCGGCGCGGCCTGCGAGGCGGTGCGCGCCCACGCTCGGCAGGCGCGGCCGATGCTGACGATCTCGGCGAGCGGCTCCATGGCCTCGCTGTGGCTGGCGGCGCGGCTGGCCGCCTTCGCCGCGCTGCATCCCTCGGTGCAGTGGCAGGTGCGCTCGATCGAGGATGAAGCGCCGGACATGCTGCGCGAGGGGCTCGACCTGGCGGTCCTGCGCGTCCGGCGCGGTGCGGTGCCGGACGGCGACCGGTTGCTGTTCAGCGAGACGGTGTTCCCGGTGTGCAGCCCGTCGCTGCGACTGTCCGGCGACCCGGCGGAGCTGCCGCGGCTCACGCTGTTGCAGGAGGATCTGGCGGGTCACACCGCAAGCCCGGAGAAGGACTGGTCCACTTGGCTCGACCTGTTAGGCCACGGCCCGGCGACGAGGGTGACGATTGTGCGGTTCTATTCGTTCAGTGCAGTGGTCGCGGCGGCCACCGCCGGCGCGGGGATCGCGCTGGGGCGCCAGCCGCTGATCGATTTCGAGCTCGGCGAGCGGCCGGCTGGTGCGCCCGTTCGGTGACCGGTCGCTGCCCGGGTCGTCTGACATGATCATCCGCCGCCGTCCCGGCGCCGCGCGCGACGGACACGTGGCGCAACTGCAGCACTTCCTGCTGCAGTCGCTGGCTTCGGGGATCCCGCAGGCATAGCGTGCGGCGGCGGCTAGCCCCGGATCACCCGGTTTGCCCGGCCGGTGCTTTCCCAGACACAGCAATGATCCGGTCCCCTAACGGGTCACAGCGACCCAGATCCCGCCATGCGCCTATGCAATGTCCCCGGAGGACCGCCAGGGCGGCGTCACAATTGCGGCTTGATGGCGAGCCGAACCGATGCGTCGATACGGGACAGAAATATCGGCAGCTTGTTTTCCTCAATGAACTGGTCGGTCGCGAGCCTGGCGCCCTGAAACGCGCCGTAGTCGTCTATGATCAGGATGCCACCGACCGCGAGCAGCGGGTACAGGTGGACCAGCTCGTGATATGTCGAACTATAGAGGTCGGTATCCAGGCGAAGCAGGCTGATTTGTTCCGGCCGCGTCGCAGGCAGCGTGTCCTCTACCATGCCTTCGACGAACACGAACTTGTCCTCGGGATAACCGGACGACGACACCACGCTCCTGACGTGGTCTTGCGTCCCGCCATAGCCCCAGCGACCGCCGTTCCGCTGGTGGTGCTCCCAGGTCGGCAAGGCCGGAACACCATCCCAACGGGCGTCGATGGCAGCCGGCTTGGGCATGCCTGCAAAAGTATCATACAAGTAGATCCGACGCGACGTATCGCCGAAATGCATCAATGCATGCGCGACCAGCAGCATTGAGCCACCGGACCAGACTCCGCATTCCACAATGTCGCCCGGAATTCGGTTGCGCACGATGTACTCGACCGACTGGTACAGTGCCCAGGGAGCCTCGACCCCGGCACCGAAGGTGCGCGTATGACGCCTTACTTTCTGGGCGGTATCGGCAAAGAATTCGTCCGAAATGTCAGGATATTCCAGCTTTCCGCTGTCGGTCTCCAGTACCAGCATGGCGATCTCCGATAGCGGTCACTAAAGCAACCATATCGGAGCCCATATTAACGAGGCGTGAGCAGGCAGCGCCTACCGGTTGCCTGCCAGCGGGCCATGAAGAATGATCGTCGGTAACGAGCCTATGTTTGGCGCGTGCCACCGCCCACGGTTCCCATAGGCAACCCCGCGCGATATCAGCCGGGGGGCAGCATCGCGATCCACCGGCAACCGCTTCCGGTGGGCGGTATCAGGCAGTCTTCAGAAAATCCCCCAGCTTGGTCACGGCGGTGGGTTTGTCTGTCTTGTCCAGCGCCGCCAATTCGGCGGCAAGCCGGTCCATCGCCGCCTCATAGATTTGCCGCTCGGAGAAGCTCTGATCAGGCTGGCCGGCATTGCGATGCAGGTCGCGCACCACTTCGGCGATCGCCAGTGGATCGCCCGAATTGATTTTCGCCTCGTACTCCTGGGCACGGCGCGACCACATGGTGCGCTTGATCCTGGCGCGGCCCTTCAGCACGGCCATCGCCTCATCGAACAGTTTTCGCGTGGCTAGCTTGCGCAGGCCGGCGCTGCGCGCCTTGGCGACGGGCACGCGCAGCGTCATGCGGTTTTCTTCGAAAGTGATGTGGATCAGTTCCAGCCGATGGCCGGCGATCTCCTCGATGGCGATCCGCTCCACTTTGCCGACGCCATGGGTCGGGTATACCACATAATCGCCTTCGACGAAGATTTCCGCCTTGCTGGGCTGGCGCGGCGGAATGCGGTCGATCGGTCCCTGCCGACGATCGCCGTGACCAGCGACATGACTGGCCGCGTGACCCTGGGATGCCGCCGGCGGCGGGGACGAGCTGGCTTGCCGAGGGGCCGGCCCCACTTCGGAGCGGTCGTCCGGCGGTGCCGTGGCGTCGGTTGGTGCCACGACCGCCCCAACCTTCGTTGCCGATGGCGCGGATGCCGCCTTGGCGACCGGCGGCTTAACCGCCGGTGTGGCGGGTGCGCGCGGCGTGACCTCGGCGGTGCCAACGGGCTTCGGGACTGGCTTCGCGGCGACCTTGGCCGTTGACTGCTTCGCTGCGTCCTTGTCGACCGGCTGTGGTGCGTCCTTGGCGGCCGGCTTCGGCGCCGATTTGGCCGCCGCGGCGGGGACCTTGTCGCCATCAACGCGCGACACCGCCACGCTCGCCGCCTTCGCGGTGCGCGCCGGTACTACCACCTGAGCTGATGCCTTCATGCTTGCCACGTGCAGACCTTCATCTTGCGAGCCTGATCCACGGCAACCGCGTTGCCGGGTGACGCGCACCCAGCGCCGCGATCCGCTTCAAAGGCCCCCTCTCCTGGAAAATCGAACCATTGCGACCCGGCGCCTCGCGCCGTCTACGCAAGCGGCGGTTACAATATAGCACGAATCCGGCGCTGTGTCAGGGGGTTAGCGAAAGCCCGAGCGAACAAAGCCCGGGTTGGCAACGCCTGGACCTGCAAAGGCCGGTCAGGCGGCCCCGGGCTCGGGGTCGAACAGCTCCTTCTTGCCCGGCTTGTCCTTCCACTCGTCGGCGTCCGCCGGCGCCTCGCCCTTGCGGGTGATGTTTGGCCACACCACCGCGTAGCTGCGGTTCAGCTCCAGCCACTCTGTGGCCTTGTCGTCGCTGTCCGGGACGATCGCCTCGACCGGGCATTCCGGCTCGCAGACGCCGCAATCGATGCACTCGTCGGGGTGGATCACCAGCATGTTGGCACCGACGTAGAAGCAGTCCACCGGACACACCTCCACGCAGTCCATGTATTTGCAGCGGATACAACTCTCGACGACCACGTAGGTCATGCGGCCCCCCGGGGAATGGGCAAAACGGTGAACGCAGAGGCTGGCGTATGGCGGCGTTTGTGCTGCGGCGCAAGGTGCCCGGCCGCGCTTTTATGGCGGGTCAGAGTTCGGCTTCGGCAACCTCTTCATAGAGCGTTCGTGCTTCCGGGGCCGGCCCGCGGCGGGCGGCGAGCGCGGCGACCCGGATCACGCGTACAGTGTTGTGCACCGGCAGTGTGAGCACATCGCCGACGCGCAGCTTGGCATGCGCCTTCTCGGTCGGCAGGCGGTTGATGCGGATGGAGCCTTGCGCGACCAGGCGGGCGCAGTCGGATCTCTGTCGCATGAACCGGGCGCACCACAGCCATTTGTCGAGCCGCTGCCAGTCGCGGTCCTCCTGGTCGGGAATTGGCGCGCTCCGTGACCTAAAGGAACAACCGGTAGGGCGAGACCACGCCGGCGGCGTCGCGCACCAGGAACTGCTTGCCGGCGTCGGTTTCCTCGATCAGGGCCTCGTAGAGGCGGAGCGCGTTCTTCACCACCTCGGCGTAGGAGGTCGCTTCGGTCTTCTGCTTCAGGGTGTTGAGGCGTTCCATGGAGCGGGGGGCGAGATCGAACTGCACGCGGTTCTTCGCCGGCTTGGTGCGTTCCTTGGCGGGTTCCTTGGCCCGTTCCCGCGTCTCGCCGTCAAAGCTGGATGCGATGCTCAGGGCAGTCATAATTCATGCCTCCTGTAGGCGCCGAAATAGTGGGTCATCAGAGCCCCGGCCAAGGGGCCCACAACCGCCCACACGACTTACAGCGCCGAGTAGTGCCCGGTCATCAGGCCATTCGTCGCGGCGATGGCGATCGCGGCCGCTGCCGATAGTGCGATAAGGCGCGCCAGGAAACCCCGTGTCTTGGCCTCGATCGTCGGCACCTGGCTGATGTCGAACGCGGCGCCGACCGCCGGTTGATATCGCTTGCGTCCCGACGAACGAACCGGCCGTGTCGGCGAAACTCCCATGCGCGACGGCTCCCGACAGACGACCCAGGTAGGCCGAAAAGGTCGGTTCGGCCGTGAAGGTCATGTACTGTGAGACCCTTACCAATCTGTTGCCACGCGTCGGGTTCCAGACAGATACGCCGTGCGGAGCACAATCGCAATGGAAATATGAGGTATATCTCCTCAGTTTGGCATCCCAATTGGCTCGACGCAATCGTCTACCGCTTCAGCGCCGCCAACGCGGCAAACGGGCCATGGCGATGGGGCAAATCCGGGATCTCAACCGGCGCCACCCGCCGGCGTTTCAATGGCGCCAGCATCGCCGGGGCGGGGGGACCAAAGCCACCGGGTCCCAGACCGCCGCCCGGCAGCACCTGGAACCCCAGCCCGCGCAGCACCGCCGGCACCAGCTCGGCCTTGATCGCAAACCGCCCCGCCAGCCCCGCCGGCAGCACGGTGGGGCCACGCCGTGTCGCCCAAACCAGCTCCGCCGCGACCCGCTCCGCGACATCGAGACGCAGCAGCACCGGTCCGGTTTCCAACCAACCCGCCGCCGCGGCAAACCCAGGCGGCCAATCCGGTGGCGGCAGGGAAACCAGCCCGGGGGCCGGCAGCTGCGGCACCGCGAGCCCATGCTGGAGTGCCCAAAGGCGGGCCCGCATCGCCGCCGGGCGGGCCTTCATCAGGGCCGGCATGAACAGCGCAAAGCGCCCGGCCTGCACGCCGATCTGCTTGAGTTGCCCGCGCAGCGGCGGCGTCAACTGTTCAGCACTCGCACCCGCCACCACGCCGAGTCCTTCGCGCAGACAGTGCAACAAACCGCGCGCCTCGCGCACCGCCTCGGCATGCGACATCACCGCGAACAGCGGCGCCAGGTCGGTGCGGAGCCGCGCCTCGACATACGCCTGTAGGCGCGTGCGAAGCCGCTCGCGCTGGGCGCCGTCAAGGAACTCACTATCCAGCACTTCTACACGCGGGCGCAACGCGTTGGCGCCAGGACGCAGGCGGGCAATCGCGACGCCGTCCCAGGTGATCCGGTGCCCAGCGGTGCCGTGTCCGGGGGTGACTTGCCCGACGGCGCTGTGCCCCACAGCGCCAAGACAATCGGTCCACCCGAACGCGCTGTCCGGCGCGGCTTCGGCCCGTGCCACCCGGCGCGGCATCTCCTCGCGCAACGCACGGCGGGCGGCGCGCCATACGAGTTTCTTCTCTTCGCCCACCGCCAGCGGGTCGGGGGAAAAACCGAAGCCGGCGACGTGGCCGACCTGGTGGCCCTCGACGACAACCTCGCCGCGGCGGGTGACGGCGGAGAGCAGCTCCTGCCCCTCACCCGCGTCGAGCCGGCGCATCAGTTGCGTGGCACGCCGGTCGACGAAGCGCGCGGTCAGGCGTTCGTGCAAGGCATCGGACAGCTTGTCCTCGACCGCGCGTGCCTGGCCCTGCCAGTGCGCGGCATCGCTCACCCAGTCGGACCGGGCGGCGATGTAGGACCAGATGCGGATGCCGGCCAGGCGCTGCATCAGCGTGTCCAGGTCGCCGTCGGTGCGCTCCACGCTCGCGATCTGGCCGGCCAGCCAGTCGGTCGGCAGGGTGCCGTCCACGGCGATGTGACCAAACACGCGGGCGCACAAGCGGGTGTGGGTCTCGTCAGCCAGCTTGCGAAAATCGGGGATCTGACAGGCGTCCCACAACAGCCGCACCATGCGCCGGCCATGCGCCAGGCCGCGGATCTCCGGCTCGCGTGCCAGGGCCGTCAGGGTCTCCAGGTCGGCGGCGTCGTTGCCCTTGACCAGCCCCTGGCGCGGCGGGGCGGCGGTCAGGCTGGCGAGCAGCGCGTCGACATGGCTGAAATCGAGCGCGCTGTTGCGCCAGCACAGCTGTTCCAGCTTGTCGAAGCTGTGCGCCTCGACCGCCACCGCCAACTCGTCGGCCATTGGCTGGCAGTTCGCGGTGGTGCCGAAGGTGCCGTCGCGCATGCCGCGCCCGGCCCGCCCGGCGATTTGGGCGATCTCGGCCGCGGTCAGCCGACGCGGGCGGTGACCGTCATGCTTCGACAAGCGCGCGAAAGCGACGTGGTCAACGTCCATGTTCAGGCCCATGCCGATCGCGTCGGTGGCGACCAGGAAATCGACCTCCTTGTCCTGGTACAGCGCGACCTGGGCGTTGCGGGTGCGCGGCGACAGGCGGCCCATCACCACCGCGCAGCCGCCGCGACGACGGCGGATCAGCTCGGCAATGGCGTAGACCGCGTCGGCCGAGAAGGCGACCACGGCGGTACGCGGCGGCAGCTTGGTCAGCTTGGCGGGGCCGGCAAATTCAAGCTGTGACAACCGCGGCCGGGTCTCGACGTGGGCCTGCGGGACCAGGTGCTTGAGCAGCGGGCGGATGGTCTCGGCGCCGAGGAACATCGTCTCCACCAGGCCGCGCGCGTGCAGCA
Source organism: uncultured Alphaproteobacteria bacterium (assembly GCA_963826975.1). Classification (GTDB taxonomy): domain Bacteria; phylum Pseudomonadota; class Alphaproteobacteria; order Acetobacterales; family Acetobacteraceae; genus Palsa-883. The sequence continues at coordinate 162,861 of CAWGZJ010000010.1, forward strand.
GGCGGTCGGTGAAGACATGGCCGCGGTCCGGGTCGGCGCAGAGCTGGATCTCGTCCACCGCGACGAACTCGGCGGGGCGGTCGAGCGGCATGGCTTCGACGGTGCAGGAGAACCAGCGCGCGTCGGGCGGGACGATCTTCTCCTCGCCGGTGATCAGCGCGACATGGCGGGCGCCCTTCTGGGCGACCATGCGGTCGTAATTCTCGCGGGCGAGCAGACGCAGCGGGAAGCCGATGATGCCCGATGAGTGGGCCAGCAGCCGTTCGATGGCGAGGTGCGTCTTGCCGGTGTTGGTGGGCCCGAGGACGGCTTTGACGCGCGTGGCGAATCCGGACATGGCCAAGGACATGGGGCAGGATGGTTGGGCGTCGGGCGGCGGATTGCAAGCGGTTGTGGTGGGCGAGTGGCGCGGCGGAGTTTCACCGCCGCGCCACTCGCCCGTTTGGCCCCCTGCTTACACTTCGTTCACGCCCGGTCTGCCACGGCCGAGCAATGCCGACCGTGTTGCGTGTCGATGGGTTCCGGTTCCATCTCTACAGCCTTGAGGGCAATGAGCCGCCGCATGTCCACATCGAATACGGCGACAGTCTGGCGAAGTACCTGGCTTGTACCCGTAGAGCTTGCGGAGTCCCGCCGTTTCCGCTCGCATGAACTGACGCGGGCCAGAGCGATGGTGATCGCGCATCGCGCGGTCTTGCTGGAGGCTTGGAATGAGTATTTTGGCCGTTAGACTGGACCCGACCGCGGTCGATGTCACGGTCACCGACGTGGACCTGCACGTTGTTCTGGCGGACGGCCGTGAATTATCGGCTCCACTCGCCTGGCTTCCACGGCTACGTGATGCCACGCCGGCGCAGCGAGCACGTTGGCGGCTGATTGGCCTTGGCGAGGGCATTCACTGGCCCGACATCGACGAAGACGTTTCGATCGCCAGCCTGCTGCGCGGCGCCTGAGCCCGCTTCCCGACCGAGAGAGACCGAGACAACCATTCCAGGTCGGCACGGCTGGCCAGGGACGGTGTGCGCCTAGGAGGCTGTCCGAGTAACTAATTTTGTGGTGGTTGGCTTTTGCTGAGGCGCTGCCGGGACGCGCGCCGCGCGCGAGAGCTTGCGCATGGCATGACGGAGAGTGCTGCCGGGCCGTGTCGGCGAGGCCAAGCACATCGCGATCCGGTGGTCTTACACTGCGCTGGCGGCGGCTTGCCGGTCTGCCGCCAGCGTCGCCGCAAGTTTCAGCAGATTGTGGACGGTGCAGAGCAACGCCCATTCTCCGGTAACGCTCTTGAGGCCCCGTGTCAGGAACTGGCGAAAGCCTCGGGCCTGTTTGATTTGGCCGAAGACGGGCTCGACGATCTGCTTGCGCAGCCGGTAGGGGCTGCTGAAGCCGCCTTCGCGCAAGCGCGCACGCATCGCCTCGACCTTCGCTCCCTTGCTCTTGCCGCCGTCGGCGGCAGCCTCGCCGTGCTTCTGGCGCCCGGTGGCGATGAAGCCGTCGACGTCACGCGCCTCCAGGGCCGCCAGATTGTCCTCCGAACAATACCCGCTATCGGCCGACAGTTGGGCGGGCTTCTGTCCAGTATTGGCCACAATGGCATCCAGCATCGGAACCAGTTGCCCGCTGTCGGCCGCATTGTCGGTGAGGCCGTGCGCGACGATCACTTGGGCCTTGCCGTCTACCGCCGCCTGGGCATTGTAACCTTGAATGAAGCCGTCGCGACCCGTCATGATCCGGCTCTCGGCATCGGTGAAATTGCGCTGTGCCTTGTCCGCTGGTGTGCCAGGCGGTGTCTTGGGCTTGCGCCCACCACGATAGCGCGGCGGTTCCTGGGCTTTCTCTTCCGCCGCGGCCTTGGCTTCGGCTTCCAAGGCCGCTTTGGCGGCGCGGATCTGTTCAAGTCGCTTCGCCTTGTCGGCCACCCATGCCGGCATCTCGTCGCCGCGACGGTCGCGGCCGTGCTCTTGGTCTTCCTGCCGATCCGCCAACTCGGCGGAGCGCAGCCAGCTTTCGACCTCACGGGCCAACTCGGGTTCCGCCTTCTTCATCCGCCCATACGACATTGCCTTATGCTTTGACGCATTGGCCTTCAACTTCGTCCCGTCCAAGGCGACATGACCCAATTCAACCAGTCCAGCCTCCTGGCATAACCGCAGCACTTGCACGAACAGCGCCGACAATGCCGCCAGATGCCGCTTGCGAAAGTCCGAGATGGTGCGGAAATCCGGTCGGTTCAGCGCCGTCACCGCCATGAAATCCAGCCGTTCCTCACAAGCCTTCGCCAGCTTGCGCGACGAATAAACCCCACGGCTGTAGCCATACAGCAGGAGCGCCGTCATCATCGCCGGATCATACGGCGGGTAACCTCGCTCCTCCGTGTAGGTCTCAGTGATCGCCGAGAGGTCCAACGCCTCGCGCACCAGATTGCGGATGAAGTGCGCCACATGCCCCGGTGGCACAAATTCCGTCACCGAAGCCGGCAATAGCCGTGGTTCGTCAACCAGCCATGGGCGAAACTGCTTGCTCATGAACCGAAGTAAATCGTCGCGCCACCGGTTTGTCGACCAAAATCGATTACTCGGACAGGCTCCTAGCCCGCATTTCTCATACTGTCGCGGGATGATGGCGCAGGGCATTGTCGTGCCAACAGGTTTTCGCGCCGCCGCCAATACCGGGTGTATTCGCAAGGTGCGAAAACCTCTTGGCGCGGCAAGGACCAAGCCAGCACCCGCGACAGTGTGAGAAATGCGGGCTTGCTTCTCCACCCCATAAAGGTCGTCAGCCATGACACGGCGCTACCTGCAGCGATATTGCAACGGGTTACAGCCCATGGTCGGTGCCACCGTCGCGGAGAGGCGCCGGCAGGACCCCCGACATGTGGTTGCAAAAGGCAGATCTGCTCGGCCTGGCGATCGGCCTCGCTGTGGGTGGAGCCGCGCTATCTCTGTTCATGCCGCGGATCGAGGCCGCACTAGTACCCGATGCGCCACCGGCACGGGCCGCCCAGCCCGCCGCGCCACAAGTCGCACCTGCCCCGCCTGGCAACCAACCGTCCCAGCAGATCGCGTCGCCAGTCGCCCCATCGGTCCCTGGCGTCGCGCTTCCGGTTCCCACGCCGCTACCTAACGTCGTGTATCACGATCCGGTGCCACAATCCCCCGACGCCCCACCACTTCCCGCCGTCATCGGCCCGTCCCAGCCATCCAAAACGCTCGGCACGGCGGGCACCGGGTTCTTCATCGCCGAGGACGGCAGCCTGCTGACCGCCGCCCACGTGGTCACCGAGTGCACCCAAACGGCAATCGTCTCGAGCTTCGTGAAACCGACGGCGGCAGAAATTGTGGCTTCCGACGCCAAACAGGACATCGCGCTGCTGCGCGCGTCGCATCTGCGCCCACCCGCTATACTTCCACTTGGGCTTCCCCCCGGGCAGCCCGCGTCGCGCCAGCTTGTCGTCATGGGCTATCCCGCTTCAGCCGGTCCGATCATCCCAGCGGAGACCTGGGCCACGCTGGAAAATGACAAGCTTCCGACAGCACCGGCCACGCTGACCGATCCGCGGGAGATGATCTGGATCGAAGCCGCCGCGGTCACCCATGGCTTCAGCGGCGGCCCCATTCTCGACCCAGGCAACGGGTCCGTCGTTGGCCTGGTGCGGGCAACGATCATCGATGACCGCCTGCGCCTTATCCGCGGCATGCCGACATCAGGTGTGGCGGTCGGCCCTGGAGCGGGACGGCTCAGCAGTTTCCTGCGGCAGGAGGCGCCGTATCTCGACACGGTGCAGCCAACGGATACCGGCGATGCCGCAATCGACGACGCGCGGCGGGCAACGGTGCATGTGCTGTGCCGGCACTGATGTGCTGGCGCGACACACCGCGGCGGGCGACCTTCCGCCAGGCGTCTCAGCCATTGCGGAACGTGTAGCTATAGCCATTGAGCGCCGGGGCGCCGCCCAGATGCGCGTAGAGCACTTTGGATCCTTTAGGGAAGAACCCTTTCTGTATCAGATCGATCATGCCCTGCATCGATTTGCCCTCGTAGACCGGGTCGGTGATCATCCCCTCCAGCCGCGCCGACAGGCGAATTGCCTCTACCGTTTCGCGCGACGGCACGCCGTAGACCGGATACGCATAATCCTCGTTCAGAACGATATCGTCCGCGGTGATCGCCGCGCCGCCGATCAGGGCTGAGGTCTTTTGCGCGATGTCCAGCACCTGCGCCTTGGTCTGCGCCGGGGTGGCGGAGGCGTCGATGCCGATCACGTTGCGCTGGCGGCCGTCCTTGGCGAAGCCGACAACCATGCCGGCGTGGGTGGAGCCGGTAACAGTGCACACGATGATGTAGTCGAAGTTGTAGCCCAGCGCCTTCTCCTGGGTGCGGACCTCCTCGGCAAAGCCGACATAGCCCAGGCCGCCGAGCTTATGGACCGAGGCGCCCGCGGGGATGGCATAGGGCTTGCCGCCCTTGGCCCGTACGTCCTCCAGCGCCGTGGTCCAGCTTTCGCGGATGCCGATGTCGAAACCCTCGTCGACCAGTTGGGTCTCCGCGCCCATCAGGCGCGACAGCAGGATGTTGCCGACGCGGTCGTACACGGCATCTTCGTGCGGCACCCAGCTTTCCTGGATCAGGCGGCATTTCATCCCCAGTTTCGCCGCCACGGCCGCGACCATGCGGGTGTGGTTCGATTGCACACCGCCGATCGAGACCAGCGTGTCGGCATTGCTCGCGATGACGTCGGGAACGATATACTCAAGCTTCCGCAGCTTGTTGCCGCCGAAAGCGAGGCCGGAGTTGCAGTCCTCGCGCTTGGCGTGGATTTCGACGTTACCGCCGACATGGGCGGACAGCCGCGCCAGTTTTTCGATCGGCGTTGGGCCGAATGTCAGAGGGTAGCGCTCGAATTGGGACAGCATCAGGGTCGGCCCTTCCTGGCGGCGATAGCGACAGAGATTACCAGCAATGAGTGGGCCGCGACGAGCCAGCTCCACCGTGGTGCATACCAGGTCCCGGCACCGCCGCCACGGTGGGCCGAAAGATACCCATGCGCGTGACGGGATGCGCGGCCCCAGGCGGCGATTTGGTCGTTGTCGCGGATCGTGCCAGTCGGGTGCCGGTCGGGCGCCAACTGGGTGCCGGTCGGGCGAGTGAGGGTGGATAGCGAGCCGCGATGACCGCGCATGGCCGTGGACGGCATGCTCAGGCCGAGGCCTGTTCAGGTGGGGCGTTTCATTGCGCAGGGCCCCGTGCTAGATTGCACGTAGCGCAAATTGGAAGCTGGGATCGAGCGTAAAGGAATGACGCCCTCCATACACATCAGCCGCGATGACACTGTCCTGCTGGAGAATGCCGAGCGATGGTGCACTGCCATGGAGCGGATGGGAAAGGAAGCGGTGCAGTCGGAACTGTTGCGACGCCCGGCATATCCGGGCGAGCGGATCTTGGACATTGTCTATGAGCCGCCGTATCCAACGCGCGAATTCTGCCAGCAGTGGTGCACTGAGCAAGACAACGTCGTGTTGCGATTTTCGAAGTCCACGGCAATCATTCTGACGCTGGTCGTCATAATAGCCGGGTGCCTCGTTCAAGTGTTCACCGGCACCAGCGCTCCGTCGAATATGCCGATGGCATCCGCGGCGCGGCCAGCCGCGGTCAGTCCAGGAGGCAGGCAGTCAACGGGGGTCCCGGCGCCCCCCAGGTATCAATCGGGTGTGCCAGCGCAGCCACCAGCGTGCATGGGCCCCATGTGCGGCATGACATTGTCGCCGACGCCGTCGCTCCCACAGTGGAACCCACAAATGCAACAGCAAACGTCTCCGCAAACATCTTCGCAGACATCTTCGCCGATATCTTCGCAGACATCTCCGTGAAGCACGACGTTGATGCGTTTCGCCGGGGCAATGCCGACGAGCCGTGTTAACTACGCAGGCGGCTACGCAGGTAGCCGTTCCCTGCCAGGACAACAATCGCCGCGGATCGAGCACCTGCTCCCCCTCCTTTAACTCACGGCATGAGAAATCCTGGGCGGTCTTGCCCACGGGCCGCTCTGATACCAGGCGTCCGAAATGATGACGCTTCCATCATTTCGGGCACCGGGTATCGCGCGCCGGGTTGGCCGGCGGCGGCGCGCCAAATTGCGAACTCATGCCAACCGTCATTCTTTATGGCCGTTGGCATAAATCGCGGGCCAGACCGAATCGGGCCAGACCGAATATCGTGTGCGACGGCGCCCTTCGACGTTGCCACCGCACGAACGCCGCGGCGATGTGGGTCGCCGGGTACCGCACGGCGCCTAGGTCGGACCCTCGTCGGGGCCATCGTTATTCATCCACGGGTAACATATTGCGCGTACACGCCCCGGCGTTGCGACCCGGTGCCCGAAGATGGAAGCCCAAACATGGCTGGCGGATCGACGCGGACCGTTGAGCGTGGCAACAACGGACATCCGGGCCGACGGAAGGGCATCGGTCTGCGTGTTCGGATTACCCTGCCGCTGCTGCTGCCGGTGCTCGGCTTGCTGGCCCTCTCCAGTCTTTTTCTGGCGGAAGAACTGGCAACCGTCACCGCGATGCAACGCGTCGGCACGCTGACAGAGTTGATCACCGACACCAGTGCCCTGGTGCACGAACTGCAACGCGAGCGTGGTCTCTCCGGCGGCTTTCTGGCCAGCAAGGGCAGCGAACTGCGTGAGGAACTCACGGCACAACGATTACGCACCGATGCGCACCTTGCGACCTTCGAGGCGCGGTTTCGGCGCCTCGATGCCCAGGGTTTGAGCACCCCGGGTTTGAATGGTCCAGGTTTGAATGCCCCGGGTTTGAACGCCCCGGGTTTGAACGCTCGGAACTTCGATGGCAACACCGCCCTCGCGGACAAGCTCTCCGCCGCGCGCGCCGACCTGGCGAAAGTCGGCGACATACGGCAGCAGATCAGCCAACTGGCCATCGGTGCCGACGGCAGCTTCGCTTACTTCACCGCGGCGAACGCGCATCTGCTCGACATGATCGGTGAAGCGGCGGCGGAGGTTGACGCCCCAGTCGTTGCGCGCTCGGTGTCGCTCTATCTCAGCTTTCTGTGGGCCAAGGAACTGGCCGGCCAGGAACGCGCCGTCGGCGCCGCGGGCTTCGCCGCCGGGCGGTTTGATGCAGCCAGGCTGCGCCACCTGATCCTGCTCGGGGAGCAACAGGATCTGTACTTCGGCATCATCGCCGCGGCGGCAACACCGGCGCAGGCCGCGTTCATGCGCCAGACCGTTGCGGGCGATGCGGTTGACGCGGTGATAAGGATGCGCCGGACCGCGGCCGAGGGGGGCCTCGAGGGGCATCTGGGCGGGATCACCGGAGCCGACTGGTTCAAGGCCGCCACGGTCCGCATCGATCTGCTCAAGCAGGTCGAAGACGGCATGGCGAGCGATCTGAAGGCAGAGACCGCCAGCACCGGTCATGCAGCGCGGACCACACTCTACGCCACCCTCGCCGCCGTCCTTGTGCTGCTTGGCCTGATCACCGCCCTCGGTATCATCATGATCCGAGCCATCGTGCGTCCGCTCGGCGCGCTGATCGGCACCATGCAGCTTCTCGCTGCGGGCGAGACCGAACTGACCATTACAAGCACGGATCGACGCGATGAGATCGGCCATATGGCGCAGGCCATGGCGGTGTTCCGCGATCAGGCGGTGGAGAACCGGCGTCTTCTCGCCGCGCAGGAAGCGGATCGCACCCGCGCCGAGGCGGAAAAGCGCGCCGCCATGCATGGCATGGCCGATACGATCGAGAGCGAAACGTCCAAGGCATTGGTGCTGGTGGGTGAGCGTACGGCTGTCATGGCGGCAACCGCCGACAGCATGAGCGCTTCGGCCGTGCGCACCGGCGTCTCGGCGCAGAGTGCCGCTTCCGCGGCGTCCCAGGCCTTGTCGAACGCCCAGACCGTGGCGAGCGCGGCCGAACAGCTCTCTGCTTCGATCCGCGAGATCAGTGCGCAAGTGAGCCAGTCCACCACTGTGGTAGGTCGTGCCGTCACCGCGGGCGACCTGACGCGGGCCAAGATCCAACAACTGGACAGCAAGGTCGCGCAGATCGGCACGGTTGCGGACATGATCAGGGAAATCGCCGCGAGGACCAATCTGCTGGCGTTGAATGCCACAATCGAAGCTGCCCGCGCCGGCGATGCGGGCAAGGGGTTCGCGGTGGTGGCGAGCGAGGTCAAGTCCCTGGCAATGCAAACCGCCCGCTCGACCGAGGAGATCACCCGCCACCTGATAGAAGTGAACGCGGCCACCGTTGCTTCGGTCGATGCCGTCGCCCGGATCGGTGAAACCATCACCGAGATCCATGCCATCGCCAGCTCGATCGCCGCCGCGGTGGAGCAGCAGGGAGCGGCAACCGCGGAGATTGCCCGCAACGTCGTGCAGACGGCACACGCGGCCGAGGAAATGACCACCCGCATCACCGAGGTTTCAATGGAGGCCGAGCAGAATGGCCGCCAGGCCAGCCAGGTGCACGACGGCGCGGCCGAGCTGGCCGCCGCCGTGGGCGAGTTGAAACGTACCGTCGTGCGCGTGGTCCGCACGTCCACCACCGAGGTGGATCGCCGACACAACGATCGGCGACCGGTCAACCTGGTTGGTCGTCTGACCGTGCCCGGGCAGGCGGTGCATGCAGGTCGCGTGATCGATCTTTCCGAACACGGTGCCAGGGTCAACGGGGGGGCAAAACTGCCGGCGGGAACTCGCGGCATCCTCGATCTGGAGGGCGTTGGGTGTCCCCTGGTCTTCATCGTCCGCAATGTCGACCTGGATTCGCTGGGCGTGGTCTTCGAACTGGACGATGCCACGGCGAGAACGTTCCGAACCGCTCTGGAACGCCTGGAGCACCAGAGGGCTGCGTGACGGCGCCGGTGCCGGCGCTGGGTCGTTGCGGTAACCTGCGGGCCGGCTGTCTTGCAACGCTGCCCACTCATTGGGGGAACGTCTTCAAGCGGGTCATTCGCGCGCTGCCCAAGTCGCTCGATCCACCACGATCATGGTGACGTCGCGGGAGCGCGCTCATTTGAGGGTGGTCTCTGCAAGGTCATGGTCAGGAAAGGAAGGACGACGCTCCAATACTGATCTGGGCCGTATCGCTCCAGATCAACGTGCGCCGCACCCTGCACTGCCCAAAATTGCTTCGGTTCCAACGCGCGATCAAACATCGCCCTGGCTTCCAGAAGCGTGGTGCGGTCGTCGGCCGTGCCGGACGCGACAAGGAGCGGTATTCTCACCATGCCGATCCGGTCGATGGGCCGCAATTCGTCTGCATGCACACCCAGGATTGGCGGCAGCAGCAGCTTGAACGTAGGTGTCAGAACTGGCGTGAACAGCGGTCCGGCGATAGGACCTAGGCTACTGCTCAAGCGATTGGCGAGAGCCGCATCGATATCCGGATAGACGGACTCCAGAACGAGCGCATCAAGATGCAGCGGCTCGGGGCCGAGCAACGCTGCTGCTCCGCCGAGCGACACGCCAAGCGCGCCTACAAGCTCGCCCGGTGATCGGCGGCGAACGAAGCTCACGGCAGCGATGGCGTCCGACGCTTCGAGCCGACCGTACGTGATGTGCCTACCAGGACTTTCACCATGAGCCTGGAAATCGAAAAGGAGAACGCCAAAGCCAGGTGTGTGAAGCACCTCGGCACGTCGCACCATACTCAAGCGATTTGCCCGGACGCCATGCATCAGGACGACGGCTCCGCGACCGCGTTGTGCCATCGGTAGCCACCATCCCCGCAGCAAAGAGCCAGATGCGGATGGTATCTCGACCGCTTCCGCCCCTGACAAGGCCGTAGGGGGCGATCCAATAACGGCCGTCGCCGGCGACGACAGATACAGGCCGACGGCAAGGACCGAAGTACACAAGCCGACTGCGAGCAGCACGGGCAGAAGGAGCAATCCGCCGATCAGTCGTCGTGGTGCATGATGTGCAATGATGACGGCTTCCCAGATCGGCGTCCCTGCACGCGAGAGATAACATTATCAGTCGTTCCTGGACGAGCTGCCATTTGCGCCTCGCGCTACGGTGCCGCGGTGGCCGACGCCGCCACCCGCACGAATGTCGCAACGATCCGCGTCGCCGCGCGCAGCGTGCCGCGCAAGGAGCCCGCCACCTTCGACTCGCCGCCGACTCGGCATCGATACGGCATCGGCACCTCCAGAATGCGCAGCCCGGCCAGCGCGGCCTTCATCTGCATCTCCAGGTTCCAGCCATAGGTCATCTCGCGCATGTCCAGCCGCGCCAGCGCGTCGCGGCGGATTGCCCGGTAGGCGCACATATCGCTGTAGCGCACGCCATACAGCGCCCGCATCCCGAATCCAGCCAACCGCCCGGCCAGCACCTGGTGCCAGCTCATCGAGCCGGGATCGCGTACCCCGCGCGTGCGTGAGGCGATGACGAAATCATGCGTGCCATCCAGGATCGGCCGCACCAGCGTATCCAGCAGGTCGCCGCGGTCCGCGCCGTCGCCGTCGAGGAACACCAGGATGCGGCAGGCCGGATCGGCCGCCGCCGCGCCGGCCGCGCAGGCACGGCCATAGCCGCGCTCCGTCAACGAAACGACCACAGCGCCGGCGCCGGCCGCAACCGTCGGCGTGCCGTCACGGCTGCCGCTGTCCGCGACGATGATCTGCCGCGCGATCGCGCGCGGGATTTCCGTGATGACCGCGCCGATCGCCTCGGCCTCGTTCAGTGTCGGGATGATGACGGCTACAGGCTCCATCGCAGGCCGCAATTCTCGCACGGCTTCGGCGGTGCCTCGCCCAGCAGCGCGTCGCGAAACGCCTGATAGGCCGGGCCGTTCCAGATCTCGCGCAGGCTTTGCTGCGTCGCGTCGCCCAGCGTGTAGGTGCCGTAGTCGCGCGCGGAGAACGGCGCGATGCAGCAGGGCAGCGCACGGCCATGCGCGGTGAAATACATCAGCGACCAGGGGCGGCGACAGGTCGACCAGGGTTGCTCGTCCGTCTGGCGCTTCAAGCTTAGTCCCGGCTCGGTCGCGCCCGATGCGTCCAGCGTCACGCCTAGCCCTGCGCCGATCGACTGGGCGGCTTCAATCGATGCCTGCTCATCGGCACGCGTCTGCTCGAACAGCGAGGATTCCGCCCGCGCCATGCCGTAGCCCACATCGTCGAACACCAGGCGCTGCAGATGCACCTCGGTCACTCCCATCTGCGCAGCCAGGCGCACGAAGTCCGGCAGTTGCGCGACCGTCTCCTTCAAGCCGGTCAACCACAGCGACACGCGGGGTGCGGTCGCACCGACCTCGCGTTGATAGGCAATGAATTTTCCGACATCGCGGACGATGCGCTGGAAGAAATCCTTGCCGCGCACCTTCAGGTAAGTCTCGCGGTCAGCGGCATCGAGCGACACGCGCAGCTCATCCAGCCCGCTGTCGATCAGGCCCTGGAACTTCTTCTGTTGCAGCAACGTCCCGTTGGTGTTGAACAGCACATAGGTGCCGCGATCCTTGAGGTAGCGGATCATGCGCGGCAGGTCCTTCACCAGCATCGGCTCGCCGACGCCGTGCAGCACGACCCGGGAAATGTTGGGATACTGATCGACGATCCGGGTGAACAGCGCCCAGCTCATGTCGGCCGGCGGCTCCAGCGTCTCGAAGGTGCGCGGGCAAGTCTCGCACAGCAGGTTGCAGCGGTTGGTGACCTCCAGATACAGGCACACCGGGTCGGCTTCGGCGGTCTGCGCGCGCTGCGCGCCGACGGCCTCGAAGTAGCGGCGCGGATCGCGCAGCACGGTGGTGGACATCATGAACTTTCCTGTACGGCCTTGACGACATCGAGTGGGCGGCGAGCGGCGGATTGCCACCACTCGCGCGCCGCGAAGGCGGCGGCTGGCAGGTAGACCAGGCACGGCCAGAAGAACCGTTCATGGAACGGATCAATATACAGCAATACCGGCGTGACCGACAGCCAGATGATGCTCCAGCGGGCGCAGACGCAGCACGGCAGCGCGACCCAGACGAAATACCAGGGATAGTGCGGGCTGATCGCCACCGTCACGGCGGCGGCAAGGATCGCGGCGTCTCCGCAAACACGGCGTGGGTCAGACTCGGACCCACGCGGGCGAAACGCAATCCAGGCGGCGAGCATGGCCAGGCAGCCTAGCACGACGACGCCGTAGACCCTCGCCATCAGCGGCGTCACCGGTGTTGCGAGGCCAATGCCCGCGAGCAGCCAGATGCCGGTGCCCTGGGTCAGGTCCTCCTCGCCGAAATAACCCGGCAAGAAGCCCAGCACATTCCAGCCGGCCCCAATGTACAGGAAATACAGACCAACGATCACCGCGAGTGCCACCAACGGCATGCGCCACGCCGCGCCACGTCGCCACAACGCGGGTGCGATCGCGGCCGGCAGAAACTTCACCAGCACCGCGGCGCCGAGCACGACCCCGACCCAGGTGTCACGCCGGAGTGCGCGCAACAGCAGTGCCAACGCCAGGATCCCGATCGCAATCGCATCGACATGACCGTTGGCCGCGAACGCCCAAACCGCCCCTGGGTTCCAGGCATAGATCAGCACGCGTTCCGGCGGCAGCCGCGCCAGGGCGAGCAGGCGCAGCACGGCCCAGCAGGCCAGCGCCTCGAAGCCAACCATCGCGAGCTTCATCGCGATGATGCTCGGCGAGATGCGCGCGACCGCCTGGAACACGAGTTGTGCGAAAGGCGGGTAGATCGTGAGCGCGGTGTTGGCGCGGTTGATCTCCGGGTAGATCGCGTCGTCGCGCAGCGATTGCAGCGCCGGATCGGCCGGCATGTAGCGATAGGGGTTGATCCCGGCGACCTGCACGCGGCCGTCCCACACGTAGCGATACATGTCGCTGGAAAGGAAAGGTTGTGGGAACAGCACCGCCAGCCGCACCGCGATGGCGACCGCGAGCACGATCGGGACCGAGCGGACGGTCGCCGGATGGCGCAGCACCACACCAATCGCGAGCAGGTAGGCGACCGTCGCGACCGCCAGCAGAGCAACGAACAGATTTTTGCGCGGAATGGTCCCGACCGTGTCGGCGCCCGGGATGTGCAGCGCCAGGGCGGCGAGCGTCAGCCCGATCAGCCCGCCACCCAGCAGCACCAGCGCGCCACGCGGGGTCATTGCGCGCATCACAAGGGAAGCGCCAGGGTGAAAAGGAACCGGCGCTTCATTGCGCCGCCAGTGACGACGCGGCGCGGCGGAGGCCAATGCGAGCAACACACGCGGCGGTGACCGGCGCGGCATAGGGTCGCAACCCCGCGCCAACCGCCGGCACCGCGATCTCCTCGATCAGGCGCAGCAGCGCGGCGCGATCGTCCACGTCGTACCATGGCGTCAGTTCGAACAACTCCAGCCCCAGCGTGCGCGCCCGCGCCCGCGTTGCCTCGGCGACCGTGTCGGTGCTCCACGCGATGTCCTCGAACAGGTGCACGTGCGGCGCGCCCATGCCAAGCAGGTAGTATCCGCCGTCCTCCGCGGGTCCAAGCACCACCCGATCCGGCCGCTCCAGCAACAACCGTGCCGCCTCGATCAACAGCGCCGTCGGCAAGGTGGGGCTGTCGGAGTTCAGCACGCACGCCGCGCGTTGCCCGTCGGCCAACATCGCCTGGATGGCATGCAGCAGGCATCGCCCGAAACCCTGCACGCGCGGCGGCAGCAGCGGCGAGCCATCGGCGAGGACCAGCCCGGTTCCCTCGGCCAGATGGCCGTCGAACAGCGCCTCGGCGCCCGCCGGCGCGTAGGCGATGCAGCCCTGGATGGGCGCAAGCCGTGCCGCGCACCGCACATTCTCCGTCACGTCGCGCAGGAATGCCGCACTGAGCGCGGCGGCCTCCTGCGGGGTCAGCAGCGGCGTCAATCGTGTCTTCGCGCGCCCGGGGATCGGCGCCTTGGCCATCACCCCGATAGTACAGCCAGCTGGGGTACAGCCGCCCGGTCGTTCTCCGGAATGTTCGCCTGATCGGTCCCCGGGCCGTTGCATGGCTCAGATCCCGCTGAACCAGTTGTAGCCGCGATCGGTCCAGAACCCATGTGGACGCAGGTTGGTGACGAACATCGTCGTCACGAATTTCGGGTTCTTGAACCCCAGCTTGGTCGGCACGCGGATCTTGAACGGATAACCATACTTCCGCGGCAGGATCTCGTCGGACAACTTGAACGCCATGATCGTTTGCGGGTGCAGCGCGGTCGCCATGTCCATGCTCTCGTAGTAGCCGTCGGCGCACTCGAAACCGACATAGCGCGCGGTGGTGTCGGCACCGATCCGTTCAAAGAACGTGCGCAACGGCGTGCCGGTCCATTTGCCGATCATACTCCAGCCCTCGACGCAGACATGGCGTGTCACCTGACTGACTTGTGGCATGGTGTAGAGTTGATCGACCGTCCATGGCTTTTTGTTGGCGATCAGGCCGGCCAGGGTGAACCGATAGCTCGCGGCATCCAGCGCCGGCGCGTTCTCCGGGCCATACCATGCGTTGTAGCGGAAATCCTTCACCGCCGCGCTTTCCGCGAAAGTCGGTGCCAGCCGGTTCGGATTGAACAGCGCCGCCTGCACGCGGTCGTTCCAGGCCGAGAACCGCGCCAGGAAGCCCTGCACCGCGTCGTTGTCGCTCAGGTCGCAGCCGGTCAGTAGGCTCAGCCCACCCAGCGACATTCCGCCGCGCAGCAACGCGCGCCGATCGAGGCTCATGGTTGCTGTTCCCTGGCTTGCTTCTCCGTTGCATGGGCCCCCGCGGGCACATGGTCGTCGAGGTGTGTTGGGTCGTCGAGGTGTGCAGGGCCGTTCGGGTGTGCGGGGCTGGTCACCCGGCCCAGCACCATCGCAACGAATGTCTTGGGCACCAGTGCAACCAGCGCGATATGCACCAGCAGGAATCCGCAAATCCCAGCCATGCCGAGAAAATGAACGATCCGCGCGCCTTGGAAGCCGCCGAACAGCAGTTCCAGCGGATAGGTCTGCACCGGTTTCCAGATCGCGACACCTGAGACGATCATCAGGAGCACCAGTGCCAGCACGCCCCAGTAGAACACCTTTTGCACGGCGTTGTATTCGCCCAGCCGGTGTTCCAGCTTGAAACGCGCGGCGGCGATGAAGTCGCGCAGGAAGCTGACCGGCCCGACCGGCAGGAAATCGCGGCGGAAATGCCCGGACAGCGCGCCCCAGGCGACGAACAGCAGGTAGCTTGCTGCCAGCAGCCACATCGCGGCGAAGTGCCAGGCGATGGCGGTCGCGACCCCGGGATCGTTGTGCCAGGTCAGCGCGACGTTGACGTCACCACCCAGGGTGACCGCGTCAGGGAAGCGGAACGGGAAAATCGGCGAGGCGTTATAGATGCGCCACCCGCTGCCGATCATGATCACGATCGAGGCCGCCATGACCCAATGCGTCAGCCGCACGGGCCAGGAGTGCTCCAACACCTCGGGTGCGGCGGTGTCGCTCATGGTTTGGTGCCCTGGGGCTTGGTTTCCTGGGGCTTGGTTTCCTGGGGCTTGGTTTCCTCGGGCTTGGTCTCGAGGGGCGCGGTCTCCAGGCCGGCAGCGTGCAGCACTTCGGTCGCCGCGGGCGTGTGAAGGTAGTCCAGGAAAGCGCGGGCGTTCGGACTGTGCGTCAGCGTGCTGATCGCGGCGGCATACACGATCGGCGCGTAGGCGGTGTCCGCCACGGCGGCAGCCACGCTCAGCTTCGGATCGGCTCGCACGTCGGTCAGGTGCACCAACCCTTGCGCCGCGGCGCCGGTGTCCAGCAGGAACGCGACCTCCGCGGCATTCGCGACCCCCTGCACATGCGCCGGATGCAGCCCCAGCGCCGCCAGCACCGCCGGCCCGTCGATCGTGGCGGCTGGGGTCGGATCGGTGATGGCAACTGTGTCATTCGCCGGCGTTGCGCCCGTGTCATTTGCCGGCGTCACGCCGGACGGCGCCGGGTGTGCCGCGCGCGCCATCACCAGCGTCGTCCGCCAAGCGCCCGTCCACGTGCCCGGTTCGATCACGCCGGCCTGCTCCGCCCGGTCCATCCAAGGCACCAAGGTCACCACCACGTCGTTCCATACTTCGTGCCGCAACTGCGCCAGGATCACCGCCGGAGGTGCGGAGAATACGTGCACCGGTACACTGGTCTCGGCGGTGAAGCGCGCGCTGACCTCGCGCAGTGCATGTGCCAGGGTCGGATCGCCATACACGATTACGTCGGGCGCTGCCGCCCACGCCCCAGGGACACCCAGATTGACGCCCAAATTGGCGAAAATCAGCGCCACCGCCAATTGGGCCGCCACAAGTCCGGCCAGCCCCGATCTGCCGTGGCCCCGCATGGCCGTATCCCCCTCACCGCCGTTCCCTGCGGAAGACGCGTCAGCGGGCGCGGCATGTCGTTCGCAGCACTTCACGATGTCGTGATAAATCCCCACCTGTCCGGACGAGTCCGCCGCACGTCGGGCGTTGAAACGTCTCGCCAACGCACGCATATCGCGGCCCGCATAGGGAGTCATCGCATGAACGACAGCACATTAGCCACGGAACAACATGATTTTGGCGCCGAGGTCGGCCGGTTGCTCGATCTGGTTGTCCATTCGCTCTACTCGGAGCGTGAAATCTTCCTGCGGGAGCTGGTCGCCAACGCCGCCGATGCGATCGATCGCCGTCGATTCGAGGCGCTGACCAATCCCGCCGTGGCGCCCCCGGCCGATGCCAAGATCCGGCTGCTCCCCGACAAGCAGGCGCGCACACTGCTGATCGCCGATGAGGGCATCGGCATGACGCGCCAGGAGTTGATCGACAACCTGGGCACCATCGCGCGCTCCGGCACGCGCCTGTTTGGCCAGACGCTGGCCGAGGCGAAGCCGGAGGATCGGCCCAACCTGATCGGCCAGTTCGGCGTGGGCTTCTATTCCGCCTTCATGGTGGCCGACCGGGTCGAGGTCACCAGCCGCAAGGCCGGCTCGGACGAGGCGTTCACCTGGTCGTCCGACGGCAGCGGCTTTGCGCTAGCCCCCGCGACGCGCGAGACCGCCGGCACCGACATCCTGCTGCACATCAAGGCCGACGCCGAGGACTACCTCGATCCGATCCGGCTCGGCGCGATCGTGCGCAAATGGGCCGACCACATCACCGTGCCGATCACCATCGCGCAGGACGGCAAGGATCAGCCGGCGAACGAGGGCACCGCGTTATGGCGCAAGCCCCGGGCCGATGTGACGGAGCAGAACTACAACGAATTCTACCGCCATCTGGGCCACTACTTCGACACGCCGTGGGCCACGCTGCACTGGAAGGCCGAGGGCACGCTTGAGTACCTACGCCCTGCTGTTCATCCCGGGCGCCAAGCCGTTCGACGTGCTGGACAACGACCGGGACTCGCATGTCCGGTTGCACGTCCGGCGCATGTTCATCACCGACAAGGCCGAGTTGCTGCCGCACTGGCTACGCTTCGTCCAGGGCGTGGTCGACACCGAGGACCTTCCGCTGAATGTCTCGCGCGAAATGTTGCAGGCAACGCCGGTGCTGGCGCGCATCCGCAAGGCACTGATCGGGCGCGTGCTGGGCGAGCTGAAGACGCGCGCCAAGGAGGTGCCAGGGGAGACGAACGACTACGCGAAGTTCTGGGACAACTTCGGCGGGTGGATGAAGGAGGGTATCTGGGAAGACTCCGAGCACCGCGCCGAGCTGGCGCCGCTGCTGCGGTTCCGCTCGTCAACCCAGGAGGGCCTGACCAGCCTGGCCGACTATGTCGGTCGGATGCAGCCGGGGCAGGAGGCGATCTATTACCTGACCGGCGACAATGCCGAAGCGTTGAAATCGTCCCCGCAGCTCGAAGGCTTCCGCGCCAAGGCGTTCGAGGTGCTGCTGCTGCCCGACCCGATCGACGCGTTCTGGCCCGAGCGGCTGGATACGTTCGAGGGCAAGAAGCTGCGCAGCGTCACCCAGGCGGTCGATGATCTCGGCAAGGATGGCGAGCTTCCGGACATCTCGCTGCTGACTTCTGCGCTGAAGGCGGCGCTGGAGGACGAGGTATCGGACGTGCGCGCCACCGCCCGGCTGACTGACAGCGCGGTGGTGCTGGCGGCGTCCGATAAGGGGCCGGACCTGCAGATGCAGCGGCTGATGCGCCGCGCCGGACGGGCGATGATGCCGACCCTGCCGGTGCTGGAGGTGAACCCTGCTCATCGGCTGATCGCCGCGCTGGCCGGGCGGCACGAGGACAAGGAGGCGATTGCCGGAGTGGCGGAAACGCTGCTCGATCTTGCGCGGGTGCAGGAGGGCGATCTGCCGAAGGATCCGGCTGGCTTTGCCCGACGGGTGACGGCGCTGCTGGCCGGGAGCCTGACTCCGCCCGGGTGAACTCGGGATGGTGTCTGCGTTGCGCGGTCGTTCGATGTACACCTTTCCCGCACACCTCTCCCGCACCTTCGCGGGAGAGGTCGAGGCGCGGAGCGACGAGGGTGAGGGTAGTGCGTGCGGCACGACCCTCACCCGCGTCGCAAGTGCTCCGCGACCTCTCCCGCGAAGAGCGGGAGAGGTGGCGGCAGTTCAGGATGCTGCCGCCACGACAGCGCGGCCAGCGGCGATCGCACTGACCCGATCACGACCATTTCGCTTGGCGTCGTAAAGCGCGCCATCGGCGAGGTGGAGCAGTTCCTCCGCAACCATGTCGCCCGAGGGCATGACCGCCGCGATGCCGATGCTGACACTGACCAAACCGAAATCGGACTGTGCGTGCGGCACACCGAGACCGCTGACGGCCCCGCGCACACGTTCGGCCACCAGCCGCGCCATATCCGCATCGACACCGGGCATGATGACGGCGAATTCTTCGCCGCCATAGCGGGCCGCGATGTCGACGTGCTGGCGGACACTGCACTGCAACGCCGTGGCTACCTGGCGCAGGCAGGCATCGCCGCCGAGATGGCCATAGTGGTCGTTGTATTTCTTGAAATGATCGACATCGATCATGGCAATGGCGATCCAGGTTGCGCTGCGCAGGGCTCTCGCCCACTCCCGGTCCAGCGCTTCCATGAAGTGGCGTCGATTGACCAGGCCGGTCAATGCGTCGGTGTTGCTCAGGACCTCAAGCCGTTGGTTCGCCTCCCACAACTCGCGTGTTCGTTCAACGACGTTCTTTTCGAGCGAAGCGTACATCAACGCATTATCGACCGACACCGCGAGCTGCCCGGCAATCAGCGATACCGCATCAAGCCGGTCCGCGGAGAAGGCGCCGCAACTCAGCCGGTTCTCCAGCAGCAGCATCGCCCGCGACACGCCCTGTTTGCGGATCGGCACGAACAACAGGGAGCAACAGTCAACGCCGGCGAAATACGCGTCCCGCGCGAAGCGATCGTCGCGAGTTGCATCCTCCACGATCAGGATTTCGCCACTGTGCTGGACACAATGGAATGCCGAGAGCGGCAGCAGAAGTTGTCGTCCCGCCTGATCCACCGACATCACGTCTGTGGCACTCGCGCCCGAAACCGGCGGCAGGTACCATGCGCCGCTCTCCTGGTCGCACAGAACGATCTGAACATTGGTGGCGCCGGTCAGCGCACCGAGCGTTTCCTTCACTCGCGCATGCAGGCGATCCAGCACGGTTTCGGAGCTCAACGCCTGGGATGCCCGCAGGATACCGAGCAGGTCGATGGTATCCGAGGTCAGGCCGGTACTCGAACCCGCGGGTCGATCGTCGAGGCCGAGCTCGGTCCCAGGCAGTGTCGCAAGCTCGGCGCCGTGCCGTTCTTGCATCTGGCGCAATTTGGCCTCGGCGCCCCATGCTTTGTACAGATCGTAGGCGGCCACCATCAGCGGATGTCCGGTGATGCGAAGGCCCTGATCCAGATGCAGCAACGCCGCCCGTTCGGTCAGCAACGCCTGGTGCCAGGGACGATGCACGCGGTGCACCAGGGTGATGCCGGCATCGAAGGCGCATTGTGCCGCCCAGTAATCGCCGCTCGCCCACGCAATCTCGGCGTCGAGCAGATGCACCAGATGCAAGTAGTTGCCCGGTGCGTCGGCGGCGCGCTGGGCGAGCCATGTGCGGCAGGTGTCGAATTCGATGCGCAATGCCGCCTGCCCCGATGCCGCGGCGCCGCGTAACCGGCGTGCCACCGCAAGCCCCTGCAGCACGTAAACCAGCGCTATGGGGTAAAACCCCTCCAGATGGCCTCGCAGTGCCATGGCGGCTGCGGCATGGTGGATCAGCGCCGCATCGTCATCGAACAACGCTGCCGACAGGGCGCGGTAGGTGTGGAGATAGGCCTCTGCCTTCCGATTGGCGCCGAGGGTGGCCAGGTGCCTCGCTTCAGCGAACGTGGCGTCAGAGAAGCTTCCGGGTGATTCGGTTTGCCCGCGCAACGCGCGCAGCAGCTGGCGAAAGACAATGTATGTCGCCCCGGACTGATGATTTCCGGTGCGCATTCCATACGCCACCGCAAGGTCGGTTTCCGCTTCGCAGTGGTCGAGGACCGATGCGATTTCCAGCACCATAGCCAGCGTCGTGCAATATGTGAAACTGGCCAGGTGCAGTTCACCGCCGACCAGCAGGCCAAGGCGAGCACGCTTGGCGTGGTCGGCAACCAGCTCCAGTTCGCCGAACCAATGCAGGCTGGTGCGGGAAAGCATATGGCGCACCTGGGAGGTCGCCGGTTCGTAGTGCCTGGCCTCGGCAACCGCGAGGACATGGCGAACGACGCGGTAGCCGGTGCGGTAATCCTGACGCACGTGGATCGCGACGATCGCGAAGGCCGAAAGGACGCCCGCAAGCGCACCGCACGGTCCATGCTCCACCCAAAGCCGCTGCCCTTCTAGAATAAGCTGCGTATGGGCGGCGTCATCCGAGTACAGCGCTGACACCATCATGACGCTGATCAGATGGGCAGCGGCGCGGATGCGCGGATCCTCAAGCTCCGGCCGGCGCGCATCCGCATCGAGGTCACCCTCGATCCAGGTCTGCAGTGCATCCATCCGCCGGTCCGTTTCGGCCTGTGTCACGGTTTCTGGCAGCGTCAGACCAAGTCGTGCGAGCAGGTCGAAGCCGAGCGCGAGCGCCTCGGCGTAGCGGGCCTGATTGGCCAGGCCGGAGATCTGCAGACGTGCCGGTGCCACCAGCAGGAGTGGATCGGCGCAGGTTGGCTGCAACGCGGCATAGACGGCGTCCGCGTCGTGCTGGCGGCCAAGGCAGCAGAGTGCCTGATGCCAACTGGTGCGCAGGGCAAGCAACAGGGGTCCATTGCTCTCGCTCGCCTCAGGTGAAGAGGGCGCCGTCGGCTCGAGCAAAGCCACGGCTGCGGCCAGCAAGTGTTCGGCGGCTGAATAGATGGAGGCGAAACTCGCGGCGGCGGCAGCCTCGCGGAACAACTCGACCACCTGTCGCCGCTCGCTTTCCTCCTGCACGCGCGCGGCGACTGGCAGGTACTGCTCGGCGGCCTTCCTGGCGTGCTCGGGCAACGCCGCCAGGCGTCGCGCGATGGCCAGGTGCAGTGCCTCGCGCCGTTCGGGGTTGATCCCATTATAGGCTGCCTGATGCACTCGGTCGTGCCGGAACCGCACGGTTTCATCGGCGCCGGCGGACAGCACGGTGCCGGCGGACGACCAGACCAGGAGCCCTTCCTCCAGCGGCGCCACCAGGGCCTCGCGCACCGTAACACCGGGCAATCCACTCGCTGCGTCCAGCAGCCCGAGTTCGACCTCGCCGCCCAGACAGGCCATCACCGCGATCACCGATGGTGCCGGCTCGGGCAAGCTGGCGATCCGGCCGGTCAGCAGTTCCACCGCGTCAGTGCGGTCGGTATGCCAGCGGATGGCGGTGTCATCCCATTCCCACCCCTGCTCGCCCTGCGTCAGCACCGCGTCCCGGCGCAACGCGTTCACCAACTCCATGGTGTCGAACGGGTTGCCGTCGGTGTGGGGGCCGATCGAGGCGGCCAACCGTGCGGCATCGGCTGGTGTCAGGCGCAGCATCTCGCACAGCAAGGTGGAGACATCGATGGGCGGCAGGTTGGCCAGATGAAGCAGCCCGGGCGCGGCCTGGTTTCGGTCCTGGCGCGCGATCAGTTGGGCGAGCGGATGGACGGCCCCAACCTCCGCCGGGCGATAGGCGCCGATAACGAACAAGCCGGAAGTGCTGTTGGTGAGCAATGCCTCGAACACATCGATGGTGATGGGATCCGCCCATTGCAGATCGTCGAGGACCATCGCCACCGGTCGGGCCGGCGATACAATGGCACGCATCAATGCCAGCGCCGACGCCACCGTCCTGGCCCGGCCGGCGACGGGATCGGCGGGCGGCACCGGCGGCTGCGGCCCGAGCAGTGCCGCAAACTCCGGCCCCACGGCGGTCGCCATCCCGGCATTGTCGCCGAGGGCCGTGAGGATGCAGGCCCGCCGTGCTGCGACCTCTACTGGCAACTCAGCCAGCAGCATGCGGCCCAGGCCGCGGAGCGCCTGCGTGATCGGACCGGAGGCCGCGTCATGGCGGAACTGGTCGACCTTGCCGTAGACGAACCAGCCGCGCCGCGCGGTGACGATCGGCCGCAGTTCCTCGATCAGGGCGGTCTTGCCGACACCGGGCGCGCCGGACACCAGGATGCCGCCGCCCTCGCCCCCAGCCGCCGCCTCGAAGGCGCGGCGCATGGTCCCGGCTTCCTGGTCCCGCCCAATCAGCCGCGGCGTTGTCAATTGCCGCGGGAAATCGTGCTCGCACAGTGGAAACGACCCATCCTCTCCGCTCGCCAGCGCCGCGCGGAGCCGCGTCAGATCATGGGCCAGGCCCTCGGCGCTCTGATAGCGGCGGTCCGGTTCCTTTTCCAGCAGGCGCATGATGATGGCGGACAGTGCGACCGGTATGGTCGGATCGATCGAAGCGGGGGCGGCTGGCACGGTCGCGAGATGATCGCGGATTACCTGAAGCGGGTCGTCGCTGCGGAACGGCAATGCGCCGGTAGCCAGCTCATAAAGCGTGATGCCGAGCGCATACAGATCGGAGCGCTGATCAATCGGGCGCGCCATTCGCCCGGTCTGCTCGGGGGCAAGATAGCCGAGCGTTCCGGTGATCTCGCTGTGATGGGTGAAGCTTGGACGTTCTTCGGCGAACGTGGTGGCCAGGTCAAAGTCAATCAGCACCGGCCGGCTTGTCTCGCCTCGCAGCAGGATGTTGCTCGGATTGATGTCCTTGTGCAGCACGCCCAGCCGATGGATCGCGGCGAGGATCCGCGCCAGACCTTGGCCGATCGCGGCGACTTCGGCCGAGGTGACGCGCCGACCGGCATGCAGCGGGTGCAGCGGCAGGCCGCCGTCGTCTTCGAAAGCCAGCGTATCATCTGTCGCCGCATCGGCGAGCGCCGGCACGCCCTCGATCCCCGCGAGACGCTCCAGGATTCGCCTCTCGTGCAGCAGCCGGGCAGCCGCGACTGGTCCTCGCGGTTGCTTGCGGACGACCACCCGACCGAGGTTGGGAACATAGCAGCGATACACCAGGCTGCGGTCGCTTTGATGGACGATCGCGCGCGCGCCGGCGGCGGCGTGCCGGTCAACCCCGCGCGCTTCGAGCAGGACCGTCATGGCCGCGCGCCCGGGCGGCACAAGCGGCTCGGCTCTACCGTCCCGCGGCGGCCCCGATGCAACATCTGGTCAGTGTCCTGACTGAATCTCGTACGGGCCAATGCGATGGACATGCGCTCGAATCGCTCCAGAAACGCCTGACAGACGGCTTGCCTTATTGGGTCGCCGTCGTTCAGGAGGCCGATAATTTTCCGACACAAAACCGGCTTGAGATTAATGCGGCGTCAACGCCGGACGGATTTGGGAAGAGGCACGGTTTGCGACCCGCACCGCTGCCCGGTTCGCTGGGCCGGTGGGCAATATCTGCCGGAGGCAAACTGCCGTCCGGGGTGCCGGCCCCACGGTTTTCCGCGATGGTTGGGCTGGTACGGCGCGTGCAGCGTGGGCCTGCGGAAGCCGTCAGCAGGAGAGCACAAGATGAGTATCGCCAGCTTGGGCACGACACAGGCCGCGCAAACCATTGCCACCAACGCCGCGAGGGCGACCTCCGGGCAAGGATCATTCGGTGGGGCACTGCAATCTTCGTTAGCGGGACAGCCCACCTCCGCCGGCGGCGCGACGCAGACCGCCTCGCTAACGAAATCGCAGCGCAGTACTCCCAGCACGCAGCATCACCACCATGATCACAGTCACCGCGACTCGTCGGGCGCCGGCGCGATCGCCGCGAACGGCGGGGCCAGCGGCCAGACGACGGCCGGCGCACAGAGTGGGACGAGTGGAACCAGTGGCGCGGGCCAGCAGACATCGGCAGGCGTGCTGGTCAACAATATGATGCGCGGTCTGCAAGCCTATGGCGCGACGACGACGTTGGTGTAAGCGGCAGCGCGGTCAGGGTTCCCGGCGACAGGGGCGTTCCTGTTTGGCAGGGCGTGGCGTAGCGGTTGGCGCGTGGCGGGAGGCGCCGCGCTTTTCCGCCCTGCGGTCGCGGCTGTTGCGCCGGTCGATAGTGGCGGAAGGCGCTTCGCTTTTCTGCCGTATGGTGGCCTCGGTCACGCCGGCCGATCGTCGGGCGGAAAAGCGCAGCGCCTTCCGCCGTCGAGACCGCCAGCGAACGTCTCGCCGCGGTCCTTCAGTGCCAGGGACGGCGGGGGAATTGCAGACAGAGCGCCTCGGCCCCGCCCGCGCCCGCAAGCATTTCGGGCGCCGCATCGTCCGGCGCCACGAAGGCACAGGATTTGGGCGGCAACGGCGCCGCGCCATCGGCGGACAGGCTGCCCGCCAACACGATCCAGAACTGGCCGCCACCGGTCGCCGGGTCGGGGCCACGCAGCTTGGCGGACGGCGGCAGCTTGCAGTGCCAGGTTGCCAGGCCGTCCGGACCGGGGCCCAGGATCGGCTGGCATATTACCCGCGCCAGCTGCGCCAGGGCGGTGTCGGACAGGGGTTGGATGGCACCGGCAACGGCTTCCCGGTGTTGATGGTTTTCGGCCCGGGCGGCCCGCAACTCCGCGCGCGACTCGGTCATGTAGCGTGCGCCGGGATCCCAGGCGTTGCGCAGGGTGAACCAGGCGATGCCGTCGTTGGCCGCGACGATCGGGCCGTAGGCGGAATAGGCGTCGGTGTAGTGCACCTCGACGCCGTCCAGCTGATGCCTGCCGAGCCGGCCGCCGCCGGCCACCACCACCTGGTACTGATCGGCGCGATGGAAATGCGGGCGGACCACGGCGCCGGGGTCCTTCTCAACCAGGAACGCCATCGGGAACAGCGCGGCGCCATCCGGCTCCGGCGCGCTGGGATCGCGGGTCATGCGGTTCTCGCCGATGAACGTGGTGTGCCAGCCATTGCCGGTCTTGCGACGCTGCGTCTGGCGTGCCCGCTCGCTGTCCGCGGTGAGGATCATGGTGGCTGCTCCGTCACTGACACCGCTTCCAGTGTCGGGGTCGGAGGCGCGGCTTGTCAAACCGCGGTGCCAGAGGGAGGCGCGTGCTAGGCGGCGACGTGAGAGCCGGTAGCAGGCAGTTTTGCGTTCGTCGCCTCGGCAGGGGCGACGCGGACCATGCGGGTCATCGGGAACTCGAGTGTCACCTTGGTGCCGACCGCGGGCACCGCTTGGACCCGCAGTTCACCGCCGTGTGCTTCCATCAGCACCCGCGCCAGCGCCAGCCCGAGGCCTACGCCGCGACTGTCCGCGCGGCCAGGGGCGCCTACCCCATCGGTCGCCACCACCCCGTTGCCCTCGTCGGCAACCACCAGCGTAAAACGGTCCCCAGGGACATTGGTCGAGACATCGCCTGGGATATTGCCCGGGATATCTAGCGACACGTCGATCCAGTCGTCATGCCGCGAAAAACGCGCGGCGCTGCCCAAAACACGCGCGAGGATCTGCGCCAGTGCCCGGCGGTCCGCAATCAGCTCGATCGCGTCGATCGCGGGTGGCAGGCGCCAGTTCCGCCCGCTTGGCTCCAGGCTTGCCTGCACCGCGGCTACTGCATCGTCCAGCATCACCGCCAGGTAAATCCGCTCCTCGCGCAAGACCCGATGGGCGGCGTCCGCCAGCGCGTGGTGTTGCAGGTCATCGGCCAGGTCGAGCATCTGGCGCGCAATGGCGCCTATCGTCGACCCGGTCTGCCAGCTTGCATCGTCCACGCCCAGCCGATCGGCATGGCCCAGCAGGGTCGTGGCGGGGCCACGCAGCTCGATCGCGGCCAGGCGCAGCCCACGCACCGCGGCTGCCTCCCCGGTGCGCGCGTGGTCTCGTTCGGCTCGGCAGGCGAGCACCGCACCAAGGTGCCGGCGCCGTTGGACGACGCCAGCAACCATGGCCGCCGCAAGCAGCAGCGCCGCGGCCAGACCGGAGATGAGCGTAAAAACCGCTACCATGGCGCTGACCTAAACCCGGTCAGCGCAAGAAATGGTTAATTCGGCGGCAGTGGTCTCAGGCCAACTTGGCGGCGCGCTTCGCCTGGGCCTTCTCGATCCGCCGCTTCAGGGCCAGAACACCCGGCATCAACTGGCTGTTCCGCATGCCGAGCAGATAGGCGTCGATGCCGCCGTTATGCTCGATCGTGCGGATGGCACGGGTGGACAGGCGCAGTCGGACCGACGACCCGAGCGCATCGGACAGCAATGAGGTCTCCTGCAGGTTGGGCAGGAAACGACGGCGGGTCCTGTTGTTGGCGTGGCTGACGTTGTTGCCGGCCAGCACGCCCTTGCCGGTGATCTCGCAACGGCGGGACATCTCGGGAACCTCTAGGCTTCGGAAGGCGCGGGTTATGGCGAAGGGGGCGAGTGGCGTCAAGCCGGCAGCGCCTCAGTTTGCCACCGGCACCGGCCCGCACCCCCCGCCCGGCCACCATGCGAATATGCGGTCGTTGGGTGCCAGGGGGGTGACCAGGCGGGGGTGCGGGCCGGGTGCCGGTGGCAAACTGAGGCATTACCAACCAACCCGGACACGTTGACGCGTCTTGCGCAACAATCCAATCATGACCCAACCTTGGAGTTTTCGCGGAACGTCGCGTCGGGTCGCGTCGTCGCCACATGACCGATGAGAACGAACCAGGACCAGCAATCGACCTGCGCGTGGCTGGCGCACCACGCGCGCCGGCAGCCGACGGCGGTGGCCATTACTGACGGACGCGACGCTTGCTCCTATCGCAACCTCGCCGCCAACGTCGTGCAGTTCCTGGATGCCCTGACCACCATCGGTATCCGGCGCGGCCAGGTCGTCGGCGTCGAAACCGACGACCGGTCCCTGCATCTGGTTCTCCTGCTCGCCTGCGAGGCGCTGGGTGCCATCACGATATCCTTGCTGCCGTTCGAGTTCGGCCCCGCCGTGGACCTGGGACGCGTTTGCGATCGAATCCTGTCCAGCCAGCCACTCGCGGGATCCGATGCCGCCAAGACGTTCGTGCTGACACAGGAATGGCTGGTGCAGGCCCTGGTTGCGCCGGTCGGCGACGATCGGTTGGAGGCGCTGGTGCAAGCGCCGGACCCGGACAGCCTCGTCAGGCTCATGAAGTCATCCGGCACAACTGGCAAGCCCAAGGTCATGGGGATGACGAATCGGGTGCAGCAACGAACCATCCGGAACATCCTGCATCTTGCGGCGAATGATTTCGGGCCGCACCTCGACTATCTCTGCCTCTATGGTTTCTCGGTCCGCGGCTGCCATTCCCGCGCCCTGATGGCATTGCAGCTTGGTGGGACGATCCATCTCTCTTCAACCAGCGCCGCCCCGGACCTCATCGTGGCCGGAATTGTCAATTACGCCCTGCTCGTCACCGGCGATCTTGAGAAGTTCGTCCGGCGCGCACTCCTGGGCGGTGGCGGTCCGTTCGATATCCATGTGGACGTGATCGGCGCCGCGGTTGCCTCCGGGCTGCGAGAGGAGATCACGCAAAAGCTCACCAGGCGCATCCTGCTCACGTATGGAACCAATGAGGTCCATCATGTCTCGGTTGTCGATGCGAACAACGTCGGCACACTTCTCCCCGGTGTCCGCGTCATGATCGTCGATGACCACGGCGCACCCCTGCCGGCCGGCCGGACCGGCCTGATACGGGTACGGTCCGATACGATGACAGATGGGTATATCGGCGAGCCGGACCTGACCAAAGCGGCCTTCATCGACGGCTGGTATCACACCCAGGATGTGGGCTTTCAGCCATCACCGGGGGAATTGGTCGTGCTCGGCCGAGCGGACGATATGCTGAACGTGGGCGGAATGAAGGTAGCGCCGGGCCCGGTGGCGGAGCGGATCAAGGCGATCGACGGAATTCTCGATGCCATGATCGCCAGTGTGGTGGACCGGTCGGGGTGTGAGGCGCTACTGGTAGCCGTCGAGATTGGTTCGGATACCGCCCCGCCAGACCTGCAAAGCCAGATCAGCGCGGTCATCCAGCATTATGCCTCGGCTTACCAACTGCTTTTGTTGTCCGCCTTTCCCCGCACCGAGACGGGCAAGATACGCCACGAGGACATTCGGGAGGCTTATCGGCTTGAATTCGGCCTCGATTAACCGGGACTTGAGAACCCGACCCGAACTTCAGGCCGAACAAGCCAGGCGTCGCGTCCGACGGGGAGCAACAGCGGCAACCCTGCGCACCACGGCAAAGCCACGCAACGTGACCAATCGCAACGTCACCCGAATCGCCCTGGGCGTAGCGGCAGTGTAGGCTGGCGCGCAACCGGTGGCCGTAACGCCGGGACACCAGTGCGCTCGTGGGGACAGACATCATGCAGTTAGGCTATTTCGCCATGCCCTCGCATCCGCCGGAGCGCGGACTGAAGGCGGGCCACGACTGGGACCTGCAGGTCCTGCGCTGGCTGGATGACCTTGGCTATATCGAAGCCTGGATCGGCGAGCACCACACCGCGCCGTGGGAACCCCATCCGGCCCCGGATCTGCTGGTCGCGCAGGCGCTGCTGCAGACCAAGCGGATCCGCATCGGCCCCGGTGGCTTCCTGCTGCCGTATCACCACCCCGCGGAACTCGCCAACCGCGTGGCCATGCTGGATCACCTGTCGGAGGGGCGGCTGAACTTCGGCGTCGCGGCGTCCGGCCTGCCGAGCGACTGGGCGATGTTCCATGTCGACGGCATGGGCGGCGTCAACCGCGAGATGACGCGCGAGGCGCTCGACATCATCCTGCGGCTATGGAGCGACGAGCCGCATTTCGACTACGAGGGCCAGTTCTGGCAGGTGGCGAAACCCGCGACGATGTACGGGTTCCTGAAGCCGCATATTCGTCCCTTGCAGAGGCCGCATCCGCCGATCGGCGTGGCCGGGCTGTCGAAGAACTCCGACACGCTGAAACTTGCCGGCGAACATGGGTTCCTGCCGCTCAGCCTGAACCTGAACCCCGGCTATGTCCGCAGTCACTGGGACGCGGTGGAGGTCGGCGCCGCGCGGTCCGGGCGCACGCCGTGGCGCGGCGATTGGCGGCTGGTGCGCGAGGTGTTCGTTGCGGAGACCGATGAAGAGGCCTGGCGGCTGTCGGTCGGCGGCATGATGGGACGCATGATGCGCGAATATTTTCTCCCGTTGCTGGCGAATTTCGGCTTCCTGGAATACCTGAAGCACCATCCCGACGTGCCCGACTCCGACGTCACCGTCGAATACTGCGCTAAGCACAACTGGCTGGTCGGCTCGCCGGCGACAGTCGCCCAGAAGCTGGCGGGCGTCTACGACGATGTCGGCGGCTTCGGGCAGTTGCTGGTGTTCGGCTTCGACTATCTCGACAACCCGGAGGCGTGGCATGCGTCGCTACGCCTGTTGGCGCAGGAGGTGTTGCCGAAGGTCGCACATCTGACCCCACGAGAGGTCGTCGTGGCATGAGCCGCGTCCTGCATCGTTCCGGTGCCATTCCGCCGATCGCCGTCGGCGGCGACGGCATCTACCTGCATCTCGCTGACGGCACGCGGGTGATCGACGCCTCGGGCGGTGCCGCGGTGGCCTGCCTCGGCCACGGCAACAAGCGCATCGCGCGAGGCGATCGGCAAGCAGGCCGCCGCGATGGCCTATGCGCATACCGGCACCTTCATCAGCCAGCCGGCCGAGGATCTCGCCGACATCATCCTGCAGGATCAGCCGGGCGGGCTGACGCATGCGTGGTTCTGCTCCTCGGGATCCGAGGGTAACGAAGCGGCGTTGAAGCTGGGCCGCCAATATTTCATGGAGATCGGGCAGCCGCAGCGGACCCGTTTCATCGCGCGGCGGCAGAGCTATCACGGCAACACGCTCGGCGCGCTGGCCGCCGGTGGCAACATGATGCGTCGCATGCTGTTCGAGCCGATCCTGGGCCACGCGTTCAGCCTGGTTTCGCCCTGCTTCGCCTATCGTTTCAAGCGCGACGACGAGAGTGACGCGCAATATGTCGATCGTCTCGCTGACGAATTGGAGCGGGAATTCCAGCGCCTCGGCCCCGATAACGTCATCGGCTTCCTGGCGGAACCGGTGGTCGGCGCCACCACCGGCTGCGTGACGGCACCGCAAGGCTACTTCAAGCGGGTGCGGGAGATCTGCGACCGGCACGGCGCGTTGCTGATCCTGGACGAGGTGATGTGCGGGATGGGCCGCACCGGCACAATGCACGCATGGGAGCAGGAGGGGATCACTCCGGACATCCAGGTGATCGCCAAGGGCCTCGGCTCCGGCTACCAGCCGATCGGCGGGCTGTTGATCGGCGGGCGCATTGTCCAGGCGCTGCACGCCGGCTCCGGCGGCTTCATGCACGGGCAGACCTATCAGGCGCATCCCGTCGCCTGCGCGGCGGCGCTGGAGGTCCAGCGGATCATCCGCGAGGACAACCTGTTACAGAATGTCCGCGCCATGGGTGCGCGGCTGGAGACGGCGTTGACCGAACGCTTCGGCAATCATCGCCATGTCGGCGAGGTGCGTGGCCGCGGGCTGTTCTGGGCGATCGAGCTGGTGGCGGATCGCGCGACCAAACAGGTGTTCGATCCGGCGTTGAAACTGAACGAACGGGTGAAGCGGGAAGCGTTGGCCCGCGGCGTCGCCACCTATCCGATGGGCGGCACGATCGACGGCACCCAGGGCGACCATGTGATCATCGCCCCGCCCTATATCGCGACGGCCGCCGATATCGATACGATTGTCGACCGCCTGGGGGCGGCGGTCGACGCAGCGGTCGCAACTATCTAGCGATGATCGGCGGCAACGGCCGGTTGGCAATGGTCGGGGAGACGGTCGGTTTGCAGTGGTCGGACGGCAACTGTCGCCTGGCAACGGTCGCGATGACAGTCGGGGATGACAGTCGGCGATGACCGGTCGGCGGCAACGGCTGGGGCCGATCTGAACCGCCGCGCGGCAACCGCGCGCCGCGACCGGCATCACCACGTTCCGCGGCAGATTCGCAATGACATTACCGTGAGCACAAGTACGTGAATACCCGACGCGGCACTGATCCACCTTGCCGCCACTATTTGCTGGCGTATTGCCGCCTGAGCAACGCATCGACTTCGCAGGAGTTCCCGATGAGCCGCCGTAGTCTCCAATGTGTCGCCGCGCTTGGTCTGGTGTTGACGGCATCGGCGTGTACCAATCCATACGATCCCGGCCAGCGTGCCGCAGGCGGTGCACTGATTGGCGCCGGGACTGGCGCCGCGATCGGCGCAGCCGCCGGCGGTGGTCGTGGTGCGCTGGCCGGTGCGCTGATTGGCGGCGGCGTCGGCGCCGCCACCGGTGTCGTAACCACCCCGCCACCGCCGCAACAACCGCCGCCGTACTACCCGCCGCCACCGCCGCCGCCGGGTGTGCAGCCGGTACTAGGCTCCCTAACCGGTACTGGGCGGCACGTTCCGGCAGGTAGTGCGTGCCCAGGACTTGCTATCCAAGCGGGTGGTATCCAAGCACGGGGCTTGCCATCCAAGCAGGTGCCGCGCGGACCAGTATACGCTTGATCCGGTACCGATCTCATCGGCCAGACAGCCTGGGTTGCCGGGCGCGAACCGTCGTGCCCGGCCGGTATTTTTTGCGGCATGAAGGGGGTGGACCCCGACCGCACTCTGCTTGACGTCGGCTTCCGAAGGCTGCCCGAGAACCCCCGGCGACAAGCGCAGGAACCGGCGCGCACATGCGAGGCATTCGCATCATTACGTCCATCACTTGACCTTTCGCGCGCGCCGGCCAAATTGCCGCAATGCGGAACTTCTCAGACCTGACCGAACGCGAAGTCCTCGCCCTGGCAATCGCCAATGAGGAAGAGGACGGTCGCATCTACGCCGACATCGCCGAGGGCTTGCGCGATGATTATGCCGCCACCGCCAATCTGTTCAGCGAGATGGGTGCGGAGGAAGGCGAACATCGCCGCCGCCTGATCGAGCTGTACCAGGAGAAGTTCGGCGAGCACATCCCGCTGATCCGGCGCCAGGACATCCGCGGCTTCATCCAGCACAAGCCGGTCTGGCAGATCCGCCCGCTCGGCCTCGATTCCGTGCGCCAACTGGCCGAGGCCATGGAGGTCGAAACGCTGCGCTTCTATCGGCAAGCCGCGGCGCGCACCACCGATGCCTCGATCCGCCGCCTGCTCGGCGACCTGGCGGAAGCCGAGGTCGAGCACGAGCACATCGCAGCCCGACTGAAGCAGGAGAACCTTCCCACCAGCGTCCGCCAGCAGGAAGACGCAGCGGAACACCGGTTATTCTTGCTGCGGGTGATCCAGCCTGGCCTGGCGGGACTGATGGACGGCTCGGTGTCCACACTGGCGCCGCTGTTCGCCGCCGCCTTCGCCACCGGTCGATCCTGGGACGCGTTCGTGGTGGGCCTGGCGGCCTCGATCGGCGCCGGCATCTCGATGGGCTTCGCGGAAGCGCTGTCCGACAATGGCAGCCTGACCGGACGCGGCGCGCCGTGGGTCCGAGGAGGAATCTGCGGCCTGATGACCACGCTCGGCGGCATCGGCCATACGCTGCCGTTCCTGATCCCCAGTTTCTGGACTGCCATGACGATCGCTTTTGCCGTGGTGGTGGTCGAGCTTGCCGTGATCAGTTGGGTGCGCTGGAAATACATGGATACACCCCCGTTCTCCGCCGCGTTCCAGGTGATGTTCGGCGGTGCCCTGGTGTTCGCCACCGGGGTTTTGATCGGCTCCAGCTAGATAATCACCCGCCAGAGAACCAGATGACGATCACGGCTCCAACGCGACACGCGGCAACGCGCGATCTGCAATACGACAGCGTGACCATCGCACTGCACTGGGCGACCGCCGGGCTGGTCGGCCTGCTGTGGGCGATCGGCCAGACCATCGACTTCGCCCCGAACGGCGCGCTGCGGGTCGACTATCGGTCATTGCACATGCTGCTGGGGGTCGCGCTGGCCGGCGTATTCGTGGCCCGCGTGGTCTGGCGCCTGCGCCGTGGGCGCAGCCTGCCGGGCGCCGGCGGCGCGCTAATGGAACTCGTGGCCCGGCTAACGCACTGGGTGCTGTATCTGCTGATCGCGGCGGCGCTGGTGCTGGGCCTGGCCAATGTCTGGGTGCGCGGCGATGTGATCTTTAACCTGTTCGCCGTGCCCGCATTCGATCCCACGAACAAGGCATTCCGGACGCTGATCGGTGGTTGGCACGCGCTGGCGGCCAATGCCATTCTGATCGTGGCCGGGGTACACGCGGCGGCCGCGCTGTTTCACCACTTCATCCTGCGCGACGGCGTGCTGCGCCGTATGCTGCCGATGGCGTGACACACGCCGCCCGCCGCGAGCCGCGACAACGGGAGGTAAGGCATGGGTGATCTGCGGCTTTCGGTGGCGGTCGGCGATTATGACCGGATGCGCCCGTTGTTTGACAACGAGGTGCAGATCGATGGGGTCGATCCGGTGTTCATGCGCCTGAGCCCGGAGGAGATCTTCTTCCGAGCCTTCCGCCACGCGGAGTTCGATGTCTGCGAGTTGTCGCTCAGCAGCTTCACGGTGCGGACGGCGCGCGGCGACAACCCGTATGTCGGCATCCCGGTCTATCCGTCGCGCGCGTTCCGCCACACTTCGATCGTCATTCGCACCGATCGCGGCATCGCCTCGCCGGCCGATTTGCGTGGGCGGCGCATCGGCACGCCGGAGTACCAGCTTACCGCGTGCGTCTGGGCGCGGGCACTGCTGGAGGACGATTACGGGGTGCGCCGCGGCGATGTGACCTGGGTGCGCGGTGGATTGGAACAGCCGGGACGGGTCGAGAAGATCGTGCTGTCGCTGCCGCCGGAGATAACGCTACAGGACGCACCCGCCGACACCACCCTGTCGGCGATGCTGGAGGCGGGCGAGATCGACGGCATCGTGGCCCCGCGCGCGCCCGCCGCGTTCGAGCGGGGCGATCCCGGCTATGCTTGGCTGTTCGCCGATCCGGCCGAGGCGGCGGCGGAGTACTTTCGCCGCACCCGCATCTTCCCGATCATGCATGTGCTGGGCCTGCGCCGTGGCATCGCCGAGCAGCATCCGTGGCTGCCGGGCGCGCTGTTGAAAGCCTTCGAGCAGTCGAAGCAGCTTGCGTTGGCCAAGCTGACGGATGTCTCCGCCACCAAAGTGACAATGCCGTTCGTGGAGGAGCAATTGCGCCGGGTCCGTGCGCTGATGGGTCAGGATTTCTGGTCCTATGGTGTCGAGGCGAACCGGCACGTGCTGGAAACGTTTCTGCGGCATCACCATACGCAGGGCCTGTCGCCGCGCCAGCTCGCGGTGGAGGAGCTGTTCCATCCCGCGACGCTCGAGACGTTCAAGGTGTAGGCTTGGGGAAGGCTCTCCCCCTCCCCTTGAGGGCTTGGGCCGCGAAGCGGACCAAGGTTGGGGGGAGGGGTTGGTGCCAGGGTCGCACCGAAGATTTTTCGCGCGCGGACCCCTCCCCCCAACCCCCTCCCTCAAGGGGAGGGGGAGAAACTGCGTTACCGGCGGATCAACGCCAGCACGATCTCGACCACGATCAACAGCACAATGAGCACCTCCAGCAGTTCGGCTCGGCTGCTAGAGGCCTCGTCGTACAGCGCGGAATAGGTGTCGCGGATGATCGCCAGCTTGCGGTCCACCGCGGCGCTGACGGTAGAGACGCGGAACAGGTCGAGCGCCGCGCTATAGATACGGGCCAGGTAGACGTCTTCGGTGACTTGCAGCGCGTTGTCCACCTTCTCGGTCAGTTCCGTCACCTCGGCGACCAACGTGTGGAAGCGGCGCGCCAGATTGGCGAAACGACGCGCGGCAAGCGGGGCCAGTTTGCGGCGCTCGGTTTCCACCAGGTCGTACATGCGCGGCAGTTCGTCATCCAGCAATTCATCGTAGTAGCGCATTTCCAGTAGCTGCGCATTGGCGACTTCCAGCACATCGATCACGTCGGAATCGCCGCGCGGCTCGTAGATGAAGGCACGATCCCAGGTGAGCACGACGAGATCGTCGCTGTAGTAGGAGAAGCGCTGCCGCAGCAGGTCCTGCCGCGCGCCATCCGACAGCGTGCGCCGCTCGCCGGAGAGCAGCGGCACCACATCGACCCGTTCCTGCAGGAGCCCTGCCGTCATCGGCTGGTCGAAGCTGTGCGCGACTTCGATCAGATAATCCTCCTGCAACGCCGAAGAGGATGCCGGACGGACCAGAGCAGGCGCGATTGCTGTCCGCACCACCTGCAACAGATCGATCCAGGGATGGGCCTGGGCCTCTCCGACGCGACGGTCCACCGCGTTCACTTGCGCAACGAAGGCCGACCACGGGAGGTCGCGGATCGGCACGCGCAAGGCGATCGACACGGCACCGAAATCGTACAGCCGCGCGGTGACCTCTGCCTGCACGGCGCCGCCGTTCAGCGTGAGCGTCAGCGGGTCCAGAACCAGTGAGACCGGCGGCACATCGAAGGCCACCGCCTTGGGCGAGGTTGCGGTCAGGCGGCCGCGGCTGGCGCTGCGCGCTCGCGCGGCCCACACCGTTTCCACCTTGGCGAGATCGATCGCATAGGCAATGTCGAACAGCCGGAACGCGATGATGGCACCGCTGGTGACGATGGGCTGGGCTGGGCTTGTTGTGGCTTCGCACGTCATATTGATCCCTTGCGTGCGTGTCAGGATGGGGCCGTCACACCGGCCAATGACAGCTCCTTTGCCCGCAAACAGCGCACCGCATGGCCCGGCGCTACGTCTTCCAGCACCGGAACGATCTGCCGGCACTGTTCCGTCGCATAGCGGCAGCGTGGATGGAAGTGACAGCCCGAGGGTGGGTTGGACGGGTCAGCGACCTCGCCTTCCAGCACGATGCGGCGTGCACGTTGGCGCGGGTCGGGCACCGGCACGGCGGACAGCAGCGCTTCGGTGTAGGGGTGGCGCGGGGTAGTGAACAGCGCCTCGGTGGGCGCGATCTCCACGATGCGGCCGGCATACATCACCGCCACGCGGTGGCTGACATGTTTTACGACCGAGAGATCGTGCGCGACGAAGAGATAGGATAGGCCCAATCGGTCTTGCAGCTCCAACAGCAGATTGACGATCTGTGCCTGTACCGAAACGTCAAGCGCGGAGACCGGTTCGTCCGCCACGATCAGGGCTGGATTTAGCGCCAGGGCACGCGCGATGCCGATACGTTGGCGCTGTCCGCCGGAGAAGGCGTGCGGGAAACGGTTCAGATAGGCACTCGGCAGGTGCACCAGTTCCAACAACTCGGCCACGCGGGCGTTGCGCGCGGTGGTGTCGGTCATGCCGTTGACCAGCAGCGGCTCGCCGATGATCTCGGCGATGGTCATGCGCGGATTGAGCGAGGAGAACGGATCCTGGAAGATCATTTGCATCTGGCGGCGCAACGGACGAAGCGCCTTGCGGTCCAACCGGGCGACGTCGATGTCTTCGCCGGTTTCGGCACGGAAGCGTATTTCCCCGCCGGTCGGCGTGATCGCGCGCAGGATGCAGCGCGATGTGGTGGTTTTGCCGCAGCCGGACTCACCGACCAGGGACAGCGTCTCGCCGCGGGCGATGGAGAAGCTGACATCGTCGACGGCGCGTACCGTGCCGGCGTTGCGGCCGAACAGGCCGCCGCGGATGGGGAAGTATTTGCGCAGGCCGCGCACTTCCAGGACGGTGGCGACGGCTGGCATCAGCGATTCTCGGTTGGCCATGACGACGTTGCTCCGTCGTCATGACCAGGGCTGGATTGCTGTTGCGTCACGCCGGCACCGGGGTACGTTCGGGTGCGTACAGATGACAAGCGGCGGCGTGGCTTTCCGCGATTGCCACCTCGCCCGGGAACGACATGTCGCAGGTCCCACGCATGAACTCCGGGCAGCGCGGGTGGAACGGACACCCGGGCGGGCGCGCAAACGGATGCGGGATCGAGCCCGCGATCGTTGCCAGTCGCGAACGCGGCGCGGCCAGCACTGACGGGATCGAGCGCAGCAACGCCCGCGTATACGGATGTGCCGGTGCATGGAAGATCGCGTCGATAGGACCTTTCTCCACCTCATGGCCGAGATACATCACCACCACATGGTCGGCCATCTCGGCGATCACGCCCATGTCGTGGGTGATCAGGATCACCGCCAATCCGCGCTGCTGCTGCAAACTGCGGATCAGTTCCAGGATCTGCGCCTGGGTGGTTACGTCCAGCGCGGTGGTGGGTTCGTCGGCGATCAGGATGCGCGGCTCGGCGGCCAGCGCCAGCGCGATCATCACCCGTTGGCGCAGCCCGCCGGACAGTTCGAACGAATAGGCATCGATCCGCTGCGACGGCCGGGGGATGCCAACCATCGCCAGCAGTTCGATCGCTCGCGCCCTTGCCGCGCGTTTGGACAGCGGCGCATGCAGGCGGATCGCTTCGATGAGCTGGTTGCCGATGGTGTGGAACGCCGACAGGGAACTCATCGGCTCTTGGAACACCAGGCCGATCTCGCCGCCACGGATCGCACGCATCTGCGCGCCATCCGCCGGCAATTTGGTCAGGTCGGCAACGGAACCGTCCGCCCGGCGCAACATGATCTCGCCGCCGATGATGCGGCCGGGCCGTTCGACGATGCGCAGGATGGACCGGGCGGTCACGCTCTTGCCGCAACCGGATTCACCGACGATGCCCAGCGTTTGTCCCGGGAACAGATCGAACGAGGTACCGTCCACCGCGCGTACCGCGCCCTCGTCGGCGAGGAAATAGGTCTTCAGATCGCGCACGGACAGGATGGGGTCAGCCATACGGATCCGCCGCGTCGCGCAGGCCGTCGCCAAGGAAGTTGAATGCCAGGATCACGATGATCACCGGCACCGCCGCGACCAGCAGCCACGGCGCCAGGCCGAGCGTTTCCAGGCTCTGCGCGTCCTGCAGCATCACGCCCCAGGAGATCGCCGGCGGACGCAGGCCGAGGCCGAGGAACGATAATGTCGTCTCGCTGATGATCATCGCCGGCAACGCCAGGCTGGTCGCGGCGATGATATGCGACAGGAACGACGGCACCATGTGCTTGAAGATGATACGCAGGCGCGAGGCGCCGGCAAGTTCGGCGGCGATGATGAAATCCTCTTCCCGCAACGCCAGGAACCGGCCGCGCACGACGCGTGCCAGTTCGGTCCAGCCGATCAGCGAGATGATGATGGTGATGGCGAAGTAGACCTGCTCCGGCGACCAGCTTGTCGGGATCGCGGCGGCGAGGCCCATCCACAGTGGGATGATCGGGATGGAGCGCAGGATCTCGATCACGCGCTGGATGACCGTATCGACCCAGCCGCCATACAAGCCGGAGACCCCGCCCAGCAGTACGCCCAGCACCAGGCTGAGCGCCACGCTGACGAGCCCGATGGTCAGCGAGGTGCGCGTCGCCAGCACCAGGCGGGAGAACACGTCGCGTCCAAGCTGATCGGTACCGAACAGGAACAATGCATCGGTCGCGTTGCCGTTGCTGACACCAAACAAATGAATGTCGGTCGGGAACAAGCCGAACAGACGGTACGGATAGCCGTGCGCGAACAGCGCGAGATCACGGGGCTCGCTGGGGTCGGGCGCATAGCTCAGCTTGAAGGTCCGCAGATCGCGCTTGCCCTTGAGTGCGTAGACCTGCGGGTGGAAGTGGCCATCCGCGTCGATCCAGTGGATCGGCTGCGGCGGGATGTAGCTGCGCGCCGCCTGGCTGTCGAACGGCTCGGAATAGGCGATCACGTCGGCGAACGCCGCAACCACGTAGAACAGCAGCACGATCAACGCGCTGACAACCGCCAGCTTGTGCTTCCTGAACCGCCACCAGATAAGCTGGCGCTGCGTCGCCACCGCGACGCGGGTTTCCGCCTCGGTGATCAGCGGGGCGTCGGTGACGGTGATACTCATCGCAACTGACCGGCGCGGATGCGCGGATCGATCCACATCAGCAGCAGGTCCGACAGCAGCGTGCCGATCACCGTCAGCACTCCCAGCATCAGGATGATCGTAGAGCCCAGCAGCATGTCCTGCGAAATCAGCGAGTGCAGCAGCAGCGGTCCCACCGTGGGCAGGCTGAGCACCACCGAAATGATGATGCTGCCGGAGACCGTCTGCGGCAACAGATAGCCGATCGTGCTGGCGAACGGATTGAGCGCCGCGCGCACCGGGTATTTCAGGATCACCCGTCGTTCCGCCAGGCCGCGAGCGCGCGCGGTGACCACATAGGGGCGGCGCAGCTCGTCCAGCAGGTTCGCGCGCATGATACGCACCAGTTGCGCGATGCCGGGCAGCGCCAGGATCAGCATCGGCACCGGCAGATGCTTGAGCAGGTCGAGCAGCTTGGCCCACGACCACGGCGCCAACTGGTAATCGGGCGAAAACAATCCGCTCAGGCTAAGGTTGAACCACCGCAGGCCGAGATACATCACGATCAGTGCCAACAGGAAGCTTGGCACGGCCAGGCCGGTGAAGCCGATGAAGGTGAATACGTAATCGCCGAACGAGTATTGCCGCACCGCCGAGTAGATTCCGATCGGCAGCGCCAGCACCCAGGTCACGGCGATGGCGGCGATCGACAGCAGGATCGTCAGCCACAGCCGGTCGCCGATCACCTCGGTCACCGGCCGCCCGTATTCGAAGGAGCGGCCAAAATCGCCGGTCGCCACCATCGACAGCCACTTCCAGTACTGCACCCATAGCGGCTGATTCAGCCCGTAGGCCAGCCGCATCGCATCCGCCTCGGCGGGTGAGATGGCCGATCCCGAGGCGGCCGCCTGCGCCGCATAGGCGGTGACAAAATCGACCGGCGGCAGCTTCAGGATGACGAAGGTGACCAGCGTGATGGCGAAGACGGTGATCACGGCCAATCCAAGCCGGCGCAGAATATAGCTCAGCATGGGGTCAGGTCTTGAAGAACCAGGTTTCCGGATGGGAATTCCCGGGCGTGCGGCAATGCTGGGCATTGCAGACGCGGCCGGCGATGTTACCCAGCCGGTTCGATACCAGGCGCACCCCAAGGCCAGCCGGAGATTGGCCGACGGTCCCGATGCCGTATTGCTGGTCTACCAGGATTTTCCAGATCTCCTGTGCGTTGTGATTGCGTCCGTCCGACTTCAGGCCGGAAGCCTCGGTATAAAGCTCGAAGATCTTCATGATGTTCGGATCGTCCGGCTTGGTTCCCTGCTTCCCGCCTGATGAGTACCAGGTCGCGTAGTCGGGGCCGAACGCAGCGCCGGGAATGACCGGCACCGCCCAGGTCGGGAACAGATACAACAACTCGGTTCCGCCATTGTTCCAGACAAACAACTGGTGTTCGTTATTGGTCTCTTTGGCGAAGCCCAGTCCGCGCTCCATCTCGCGAACATCCGCCTGGATGCCGATCTTGCGCCATTGGTCGGCAACCATCTCGGACAGCTTGGGGTAGGGCAGGAAGGCGGCGATCGCAATGACCTGCAGGCGCAGCCGCTGACCGTTATCGGTGCGCACCCGGAAGCCGTCGCCGTCCTTTTTCGCCAGCCCGATGCCGTCCAGCATCTTGTTGGCGAGCGCCAGGTCGAGGGTGGACCACTTCTTGCGCCATTCCGGTCCCGGGCTTTGCGGCATGCTCTCGCTCGGCGCGGGTGATCCGGGCGTGCCGACGCCCAGCCAGAACGTTTCGTTCAACTGGTCACGGTCGATGCCCAGCGACAGCGCGCGGCGAAAATCGGCGTTGGTGAGCCATTTGCGGATTTCCGCATCGGCGGTGAAGCTTTGGTTGACGTGGAACATGAAGTCCGATCCGGCGAAGCTCAGATCGAGGTGGACCTTGTAGTTGCCCTTCTCCTGGTTATCCAAAAGCACGGGCAATTTGCCCAGGTCGATGTGACGCTCCTGCTCGTCGTATTCGCCGGCCATCGCCCGCAGATTGATGATCTCGAGATTTTCCGCAAGGGTGAACTGCACCTTGTCGAAATATGGCAACTGATTGCCTGCCGTATCGACGGCATAATAGTACGGATTGCGTTCCAGCAGCCAGATCGCGGTGTTGATCGGCCGCACGCTGCGCCACGGGCCGAGGACCGGCACTTCCGTGTTCAGCTCCCAGTCCTTCTTGAAGTGCAACATCTGCACCCAGTTTTCAAAGCCTTCCTGCTTTGCCCGAGCGTTCACCGCCTGCAGCGAGGAATATTTCGGCAGGAACTGCTTGAGGTAGTGCGCCGGCGCATAGGCGCCGAAGCTGACCTTGGCGGACTGACGGACCGCCTGTCCGCCGCCCATCGCCGTGTCACCTGCCATGATGTCCTCGAACAGGTAATACGCTACGTCGAAGTCCCAGCGCACGGTGGTTTCGTCCACCTTGACCATTCGGCCGGGCTTGCCCTGCGGCTGCATCTCGGGCGTTGGCGTCGGAACGATCTCGGGATTGCCGTAGATGTCGTCGAACCAGAAGATGAAATCATCGGCGGTGAACGGCGCGCCATCCGACCATTTCATGCCTTTCCGCAGGAACAGCGTATAGGTCTTGCCGTCGTCGCTAAGCGCGTACCCCTTGGCGGCGCAGGGCACGATGCTGCTGCCGTCGGCGCTCCAGAACAGGGGCTTGTCGGACGACTGGATGCGGTTGCCGTTCTCGCCGTCGGCCGGGCCGGTGAAGGCGCGGCGCCAGGTGCCGCCGTATTTGCCGATCTCATTCAGCGGCTTCCACACCATGGGTTCCGCCGGCACTCGTTGCGCCACCGGCGGCAGTTTCCCGGCCTTTACCTGCTCGGCCAGCATCGGTGCTTCCTGGAACGTCTTCGGCCATTGCGCCGGATCGGTGATCATGATCGGGCCTTCCAGTTGCCCGACGAGGCCCGACGATGCGAGATCGGTCGCCGCCAGGGTCTTGTGCACCGTCGCCATGTCGCCCGCGGCTACGGCGGCCGCCACGCTGGACAACAATGCGCGGCGCGAAACCCGGATGCTGGACATTTTTCTCTCCCCGACCTGTGGGGGGAGACTAGCAGCCGGGTTGTGTGGTCAGCCAGGGGGCGCGCCAAAGGGCGTTGCAGGGGGCGTCCGCGACTGGGCCGGCGGCCTTCCCTTCGCGCGCGCTTCGGCTAAACAGTTCGCCGTTGCGCGCAACGAAGGAGACCCGTGATGACCCTCGACGCCAAGATCGCTACTGCCCTGTCGGGCGTCTCAACCGCCACGTTGACGACGGTGCTGTTGAAGAAGGGACTGCGCAATGTGTGGATGCGCGGCACGAAACCGTTGCGAGATGGTCAACCGCGGCTGGTCGGGCGTGCCTTTACGCTGCGCTTCGTGCCGGCGCGGGAGGATTTGGCCACGCCTGAATCGTGGTCGTCACCGAAATCAACCCGGGCGGCGATCGAGGCGATGCCACCAGGGTGCATCGCGGTGGCGGACGCAATGGGCGTCACCGATGCCGGGATTTTCGGCGACATCCTGTGCGCACGGATCAAGCGTCGCGGCGTGGCGGGGCTGGTGACCGATGGCGTGGTGCGCGACGTCGCCGGCGTGCTGGGGACCGGGCTGCCGGTATGGTGCCAAGGTGCCGCGGCGCCGCCTTCGGTTGGTGGGCTGACGTTCGTGAACTGGCAGGAACCGATCGGCTGTGGCGGCGTGGCGGTATTTCCGGACGATGTCGTGGTGGTGGATCAGGACGGCGCGGTGGTGATACCGCAGGCGCTGCTGGACGGCGTGGTGGAGCAGGCGGTCGAGCAGGAGCACCTGGAAACCTGGATCATGGGTGAGGTCGAGAAGGGCGCGTCGCTGCCTGGGTTGTATCCGCCGAACGCAGAGAACAAGGCGCGGTATGAGGCTTGGCGGAAGGCGAGAGTGTAGGGACGGAAATTCTCGAGTTTCTCCCCCTCCCCTTGAGGGCTTGGGCCGCGAAGCGGACCTAGGTTGGGGGAGGGGTCGGTGCCGGGGTCGCACCGAAGCTTCTCGCGCGCCGACCCCTCCCCCCAACCTTGGTCCGCTTCGCGGCCAAGCCCTCAAGGGGAGGGGGAGTCTCACTTTTTTTTTGTTATTACGCACCCAGGTAAAACTGCCGGATCAGCTCGTTGTTGTTGAGCGCTTCAGCCGATTCGCCTTCGAACTCAATCCGCCCGTGCACGATCACATACCCACGATCGGCGATACGGATTGCCTGGGTGAAGTTCTGTTCGGCCATCAGCACGGTAAGTTGGCGCCCGTCCTTCAACTCTTTGATCTTGTCGATCGTACGGCGCACCAGAAGCGGCGCGAGTCCGACCGATGGCTCGTCGATCAGCAGAATACGCGGCGCCGACATCAGCGCGCGAGCCAGCGCCAGCATCTGCTGCTCGCCACCGCTCATTGACCCGGCAAGCTGCCCTCGCCGCTCCGCCAGTCGTGGAAACGTTTCCAGGCAGAATGCCAGATTATCCTTGATCGCCGCGCGTGCCGCGGGGCGGAACGCGCCCAGCAACAGGTTCTCCGTAATCGTCAGTCGTGGAAACAACCGCCGTCCTTCGGGCACGAAGCCGATGCCCAGATCGACGATCGCCTCTGTCGCTCGACCCACCAATTCGTGCCGCTTCCCGTCGATCTCAGCAACGATACTGCCGGCGGACGGCCGCACCATGCCCATGATGCATTTCATCAGCGTCGATTTGCCGTTGCCGTTGGTGCCTAGCAACGCGACCGTTTCGCCGCCGCCGACAGTGAGCGACACACCGTGCAGCACGCGCACCGCACCGTAGCCGGCTTCGATCCCAGTCACCGTCAGGCTATTCGCCAAGATACGCCCGCTCGACCTCGGGGTTGCGCACGACCTCTTGCGGGTTGCCGTCGGCGATCTTGCGCCCCGCCACCAGCACCACCAGCCGCTGCGAAAAATGCAGCACGGCGCGCATGATGTGCTCGATCATGATCACCGTGACGCCGGCGTCGTTCATCCGCAGCAGCAACGCCAGGATGTCGTCCACCTCGCCATGTGACAGACCGGCCATCGCCTCGTCGGCGATCAGCAGGCGCGGCTCGGAGGCCATCGCGCGGGCCAATTCCAGCTTGCGCATCTCGATCTGTGTCAGGTCGCGCGGCAGCTTTCCCGACTTGTCCGCCAGCCCGACCAGGCTGAGCAGTTCGTCACAGCGCGCTTCCGTCGCCGCGGCGTCACGGTGGCGACGCGCCTGCACGACATACAGGATCGGTACGCGAACGTTCTCCGCCACCGTCAGGCTGGCGAACGGGCGCGGCAACTGAAAGCTGCGGGCCATCCCAAGGCGGGTGCGCTCGTGCGCCTTCAGGCCGTCAAGATTCCGCCCCTCGAATCGGACGAT
This sequence comes from uncultured Alphaproteobacteria bacterium, assembly GCA_963826975.1. Classification (GTDB taxonomy): domain Bacteria; phylum Pseudomonadota; class Alphaproteobacteria; order Acetobacterales; family Acetobacteraceae; genus Palsa-883. The sequence continues at coordinate 207,500 of CAWGZJ010000010.1, forward strand.
GCCGGTCTCGTGGCGCAGCGTGCCGCACAGGCAGTTCACCAACGTACTTTTGCCGGAGCCATTCGGGCCGATCAGCCCTACGCGTTCGCCCGGCCGCACTTCAAGGTCGATCCCCTCCAGCGCGACGAATCCGCCGAACCGCTTGCCGAGTTCGTTCACCTCCAGCAGGGGCGCTTCACTCATCGCCGCGCTCGCACCAGCCCGACGATCCCATTCGGTGCCAGAATGACAAAGCCGACCAGGACCAGCCCCACAATCAGCAGGTTGGCGGCGGATGAAATCGTCACCGTCACAAGCTGCTGCACGGTACCCAGAATGATCGCACCAATCATCGGGCCGATCCAGCTTGCGGTGCCGCCGATCAGCGGCATGGCAATCGAATTCACCGCGTAGGTCAGGTTGAACCCCGATGCCGGATCGAGATAGGTCACGTAGTACGGCAGCGGCGCTCCCGCCATGCCCATCAATGCACCGGACAGCGTGGTGGCCAGCAGCTTGAGGCGCAGGGTGGGCACGCCGGACGCCTCGGCCGCTGCCTCATCGTCGCGAATCGTTGCGAATCCGGTGCCAAGCTTCGAGTGTTCGATTGCCCGCGCAATCACGATCGAGATCACCGCCAGCGCCAGCATCAACAGGCAAAGATAGTCGATGTAGCCGCCGCCGATCAGCGGCGCGGTCATCGGACGGATGATGTAGGCGCCGCGGGATCCGCCGACGAAATCCCAGTTCGTCACCAGCGTCTGCACCACCACCGACAACGCCAGCGTGGCGATCGAGAAGTACGCGCCGCGCAGCCGCAATGTCAGATAGCCGGTGCCCAACCCGACGATGCCGGACAGCACGCCGCCGATCAGCATCAGCAATGGGATTGGCAGCGGTACGATCTTGTACAGCGCGACCGAGGCATACGCGCCGATCGCCAGGAAAGCCGGCGTGCCGAAATTCACATAGCCGGTGTAGCCACCAAGGATATTCCACGCCGTCGACAGAACGATGTATTGCAGCACCACGTACCCGGCGAAGAACACGTACGGGTTGCCGATCAGCCGCGCGGCAATGAACACCACCGCCGAGGCGAGCAGGATCAGCGGCAGGAACCTTACGGTCTTCATGTCCTAGGTACGGCCGAACAGCCCGCTCGGCCGGATCGCAAGCGTGATCAGCAGGAAACCGAACGCTACCGCCGGCGTCCAGGATGGACCGTAGAATGTGGCAGTCAGGCTCTCGACAATGCCCAGTGTCATCGCGGCGACCAGCGTGCCGGCGAAGCTGCCCAGGCCGCCCATCACGCAGATCGCAAATACCCGGCCGATATAGTCGCGCCCGATCGATGGTTCGACCGGCTGGATCACGATCAGCACCGCGCCGGCCACCGAAGCGGTGGCGATCGACAGGCCGAAGGCGATGCGCTTGATCCGCACCGGATCGGCTGCCATCAGGCGTAACGCCAGTTGGTCCTGCGCGACCGCCAGGATGGCGCGGCCGATGAACGTTCGGGATGTGAACAGATGAAGCGCGCCCACCATTGCCAGCGCGACCAGGCAGGGCACCAGCAGCCGTCCCGGAAGCTCGATTACGCCGAGATGCAGGCTGGGGCCGATGTAGGGGGCCTCCACCAACCGATAATCGACGCCGAACACAAGGACCAGTGTGACCTCGGTGATGAACAGCAGGCCGAAGAAGAAGGCGAGACCTTGCAACGGCTTGTCGCCGTGGCGCTCGAAGGCGAGGTAGTAGATTTGATAGATCGCTGCGCCGAGCGCGTAGAACGCTGGAGCGACCACGATGCTGGCAAGGATTGGATCGACCCCCAGCGTGGTGTTGGCGATATAGGCGATGTAGGACCCGAGGATGATGAAGGCTGGATGCGCGATGTTCACCACATCCAGCATGCCGAAGGAGATGGTTACCCCGATTGTGACCGCGGCGTAGAATCCGCCGAGCAGCAGGCCCGAGATCATTGCGTTGCCGAGCAGGTCGAGGGAGACGTCCATGCCTATGCGGGATCGCGGGGCTGGAATTTGAACCTCTCCCCCTCCCCTTGAGGGCTTGGGCCGCCAAGCGGACCAAGGTTGGGGGGAGGGGTTGGGGCGTGAGGACCTTCGCCGCGGCGGTGGGATCGACCCCTCCCCCCAACCTTGGTCCGCTTGGCGGCCCAAGCCCTCAAGGGGAGGGGGAGAGCCTTCGTCGACCACGATCTTATCCTACCGCAAATGGGGACGCGACAAACCGTGCCGGCATCACAATGACGGTCGCGCAAAGCACAGCCTGCTATCACGCGAATAACGGGCCAGACAGCCATTTTCCTCCCCTTCGTCGTCTTGCGCCCGATTGTGCCTGGCGGATTCTTTCATCCGCAACTGTGGCGAATGTCGTGCGTTCTGGCTAGCCCGGAAGTATCACCGTCCGCGGAATATCGGCGCGCGCCTCGCGGTGAAAGCCGCAACCGCCTCGGCATGATCCTCGGTCTGCGCAGTGCGGGCCTGGTGCACCGCTTCCATCTCCAGCACCGTGGCCAGCGGCTCGGTTTCCGCGGCGTGCAGGTTGCGCTTCATGTAGCCATAGGCCACGCGGGCGCCGCCGGCGATCCGGCGCGCCCAGGCGTAAGTCGCGTCGTGCAACGCGGCGTCGTCCACCACCCGGTTCACCATCCCTAGCGCGCCGGCTTCATTCGCGTCGATGATGTCGCCGAGCAGATAAAGCTCGCGCGCCTTCGCCGTGCCCACCAGGCGCGTCAGCAGCCAGGAGCCACCGAAATCACCCGAGTAGCCTATCTTGCCGAACCCGGTACCGAACCGCGCCGAACTGCCCGCGATACGCAGGTCGCACGCCAGCGCCAGTCCGAGGCCGGCGCCGACCGCGGCGCCATTGATCATGCCGATGATCACCTTGGGCAGCGCGCGCATCAGCAGCGGCAACTGATGCATCGTGCGAATGCCTTCGACCCGCTGCTCGAAACTGCGTCCGGCGCGCTTGCCCATGGTCTTCACGTCGCCGCCGGCGCAGAAGGCACGACCGGCGCCGGTCAGCACGATCGCTCCAACCGCGGGATCGGCGCCGAGTCGCGGCAATGCCTCGTGCAATCCCGCCATCATGTCAGGGGAGAAGGCGTTCAGCCGCTCCGGGCGGTTGAGCGTCAGCGTGGCGACGCCGTCCCGGGTTGTTTCAAGCAGATCGACCATGTGTCAGTGCTCCGGCACGAAGACTGGCAGCGTGATGTCATCGGTAACCGGTTCGAAGTCGATCCGGACCGGCAGGCCGACGCGCAGCTCCGCCGGATCCAGTCCGTTTAGTCGCGCGTTCATTCGCACGCCCTCGTCCAGATCGACGGTCACCAGCGCGTAAGGCAGCTCAGCTTTGAAACCCGGATGGAAGGCGTGATGCGTGATGGTCCAGGAATGCACGCGCCCCTTGCCGGAGGCGTCCTTCCACGTGACGTTCATCGACCAGCAGGCGTCGCAGACCGGACGCGGATAGTGTCGGATCTTGCCGCACTCGGCGCAGCATTGCAGCCGCAGTTGGCGGGCCTTCAGGCCATCCCAATAGGGCTGCGTATCGGCGGTGGGGTGCGGCAGCGGCTTTGTGTACGTTTCGCTCACGGTCAGGCCCTCCGCATGATGGCGATCGAGCCGTCACCCATGTCGCCATAGCCGGTGACCAGGCCGATTGCCGCGTCGCGCACCTGGGCCGCGCCGGCGTCGCCACGCAACTGGCGCACCAACTCGACGATGTGGTTCATTCCGGCCATGTGAGCCTGCGACAACAGCCCGCCATGCGTGTTGATCGGCAGCTTGCCATCCAGACGGATGGCGCCGCTTTCGACGAAGGCACCGCCCTCGCCTTTCTTGCAGAAACCGGCGTCCTCCAACTGGCACAGCACAATATAGGTGAAGCAGTCGTAGATCTCCGCCAGGTCGATGTCGCCGTGCGTCACGCCGGCCATGGCGAAGGCTTTCGGTGCCGCTTTCGCCAGACCCAGCCTGGTCATATCGGGTCGTTGCGTGATCGCGCTGGGCGAGTCCGGGTGACCCTCGGCGATGCCCATTACGACCACGGGCGGCTTGCGCAGATCGCGCGCGCGCTCGACGGAACTGATCACCACGGCGGCGCCGCCGTCGCTCTCCAGGCTGCAATCCAGCAGCCGCAGCGGGTCGGAGATCATGCGCGAGGACTGGTGATCCTCCAGCGTGATCGGCTGTTTCATTGTTGCGTTGGCGTTCAGCGTCGCGTTGTGCCGTGTGCTGATGGCGATCTCGGCGAGCTGGCGGCTGGTGGTGCCGTACAGCTCCATGTGGCGGCGCGCCATCGCGGCGTAGAGCTGCGCTGGGGCGATGGCGCCCGACGGCATCTCGAACTCGCCGATCACGTGGAACTGCGGCATCTGTGTCACGCGCGCACCAATGCGTCCGCCGGAATAGCCGGTGCGGCCGAGCGACAGCAGCACGTGGTTGCAGACGCCAGCGGAGATCGCGGCGATGGCACATTGGATGGCGGCCACCGGGCTGGCGCCGCCCATCGGCGTGGTGGCGGAGAAGCGCAGGTCGGGAATGCCGAAATTGGTGATGAAGTCCTCGGCGACGGCGCTGGTGCCGTAGGGGATGACGCCGTCGATGTCGCGCGGGCTCAGCCCGGCATCGGCGATGGCGTTCAGTGATGCTTCCAGTTGCAACGACAGCGGCGTGCGATCGGTGCCGCGCATGTAGGCGGTTTCACCGACGCCGGTGACGGCACCTTTTTCGAACAGCGACATGGTGGTTTCCCCTTTGGCCCGGGGAGTGTGCGCGGTGGTGCGCGCCGGCTCAAGCACGGTGCCGAGGCGGACGCGCGTGGCGGAAGGCGCTGCGCTTTTCCGCCCCACGTTTTATGTTCGGAGTCAGCGGCTGCGCAGCATGAAGTCTCGGCCGGCGAAGCGCATGCCGATGGCGACCAGGGCGAAGGTGATGGCCAGCAGGATACCGCCTAGCGCGGCCAGGACCTCGAAGTTGCCGGCTTCGCTCAGGTCGTAGAGCAGGACTGCCATGGTGCGGGTGTTGGGGCCTACCAGGAAGATCGCCGCGGATAATTCGCGTGTGGCAACGATGAACACGATCAGCCAGCCGCCGACCAGGGTGCGGCCAAGCAGCGGGATGGTGATGCGGCGAATGGTGGCCAATCGGCCGCAGCCCAGGATGCGCGCGGCTTCCTCCATTTCGGGGTGCAGCGAGCCCATGGCGGAATTGGCGTTGGTGTAGGCGATGGGCAGGAAGCGGGCGATGAAGGCGAAGATCAGAATCCACGGCGTGCCGTACAGCGATAATGGCGGGGCGGCGAATACAGCATAGAAGCCGATCGCCATGACGATGCCGGGGATGACGAAGGGGGCCATGGCCAGGAAGCCGAGCACGCCGATGAACGGCATTAGCCGGCGGTGTGCGCCGTAGGCGATCAGCAGCGCAAGCACCACCGCGACGCTGGCCGCGGTCGCCGAATACCACAGCGTATGCCAGATGGCAGTAATCGCGGTGTCTTGTTCGAACAGCAGCAGGTGGTAGTTGGCGAGAGTGAAATTGCTCGGGCTGAGGCCGTTTCCCCAGGCCTTCGCGAAGGACGCCTCAAGCAACACCAGCATCGGCATGGCCACCGCGATAAGTCCGACGAAGCTGCACCATGCCAGCAGCAGGTAGCGCCAACGTCCCAATTGGATCAGCCGGCGCGCGCCGCCCTTGCCGGTCTGCGCGACGAAGCCCTTGCGCCCGAGTGCGCGGCGCTGCAGACCCATCAGCCCGAGCGTGATCAGCAGCAGCGGGATCGAGTAGGCGGCGGCGACCTCGACGCGCACCGGGAACTCGAAGAACTGCCATAGCTGGGTGGCGGCGACGTTGATGCGGGCGGGGATGCCGATGATCGCCGGCGGACCGAACAGCGCGACCGCGTCCAGGAACACGACGATGGCGCCGCCGAGGATGGCCGGCGCGGCCAGCGGCAGCGTCACTTTGCGCATCGCCGTCCAGGTTCCGGCGCCCAGGATGTTCGCCGCGTCCTCCATTTCGGATGAGATCAGATCGAGCGCGGATTTGACGAAGATGAAGATCAGCGGGAACGACTGCAGCGCGATCACCAGCGCCAGGCCGTTGAAGGTGTAGACGTTGACCAACGGGTCGTGCAGCCCGGTGGCCCAGCGCCACAGCACGTTGACGAAGCCGGCGTTGGGACCGGCCAGCAGGATCCAGCCGATCGCGCCGAGATAGGGCGGCAGGATGAATGCGCCCAGCACGATCAGCCAGATCAGGGTTTTCCCGGGCATGTCGGTGCGCGACACGGCCCAGGCCATTGGCAGCGCGAACAGCAGCGAATAGCCGGCGACCGCGCTTGCGAGTTTCAGCGAATTTAGCAGCGCTTCAACATAACGGTCGCGGCCGTAGGCTTGCAGGTAGTTGTTGAATGTGAAGGCGCCGGCGCGGGTTTCGAAGCTGACGATCAGCAGCTTCAGCATCGGCGCCGCGACCAGTACCAGCAGCGCGAGCGCAACGAGCACCCAGATGAAGGTCATCGGCTCGACCCACCGGCGCCAGGCGCGGTAGGGTTGCGTTCCGGTGGGTCCGCGCGGCAGGGCGATGATTGACTCTACCATGCAACGAGATACCCTATCATATCCTGGTAAGTCTACGCATGGTGCGACCACGTTGCTTTGGCGTCATGGCCGACTTCAAACCCCACCCGCTTCAAACCCCAAACGTGTCGCGCCACTGCTCCTTTACTTCCGGCACGCCCGTCTCGATCTCCTGCGGCGTGGCGCTGAGCAGCTTCACCTTGTCGACCGACAGCGCGCCCTCGGGCGGCGGCACGTCGGGGCGCACCGGCATGACGTAGTATTTGCGCAGCGCCTGGCCGAACATCGGCCCGGTGGCGAACTCCATGAATAGCTTGGCTGCGTTCGGGTGCGGCGCAGTCTTCGGGATTGCGCTCGGCCCGTAGACCACCTCGCTGCCCTCGGTCGGATAGACGAAGGCCAGCGGGTTGCCGCGCGCCATCGACAGCAGCGTCGAGTTCGAGCGTCACGCCGATGCCAACGTTGCGTTCGCCGGCGTTCAGTAGCGTGACCGGATCGTCCGAGGAACGACCGATCTGCGGCTTGTTCTTCTCTAGCGCCGTGAAATAGTCCCAGCCGTATAGCCGCTTCAGCAGCACGCACATGATGCCGATGGACCCGCTGTAGCCCGGATGCCCGACGGCGATCTGGTCTTTCCATTTCGGATCGAGCACATCCTTCCAGCTCTTCGGCGCGCCGGCTGCCGTGACCTTCTTCGTGTTGTAGATGATCAGATAGATCCCGAGTGAACAGATTTGCCAGGCATTGTCCGGGCCCTGATCGCGCAACGCCGGCAGCAGGCCGTCGGCGTTCTTCGGGCGGAACGACAGCAGGTTGCCCTCGCGCTTGAGGAACAGGTAGTGGCCATAGTCGGTGGAGCTGAATATGTCGCATTGCGCGACACCGGCGCGCAGGTCCTGTGACAGCCGCTGGAACGCCACCTGCGAGGTGGAGCGCACCACGTTCACCTTGATGCCGGGATAGCGCTCGGTGAAGGCGCGACCGGCGGCTTCGGCGGGCTCCGACTGGATCTGCGCGGAATACCAGGTGACCTCGCCCTCGCGCCTGGCGGCTTCGTAGAGCTCCTGTTCGTTCGGTGGCAGCTCGGCGGCCGCGGCACGGCTTGCACCCAGCGCGACGGTGGACGTGCCGATGAAATGCCGCCTGGTGATCCTGGACATGTTGCTGTTGCTCCCCCGACTGGCGCCAGCTTACCGCAGGGCGGCGTAGCGGTCACTCGCGGCAGAACCCCAGGGGATGACTGTTCAGCCGCCGGATTGTTTCGGCACCATCGTGTTCCAGGTCGCGGCGGGCGGCGGCGGACCGGCGCTCGGGTTCCAGTGGCCGGCCTTCTTCAGTGCTTCCTCGACATCTTTCGGCATGTAGGTCTCGTCGTGCTTGGCCAGCACTTCCGAGGCGCGGAACGTGCCGTCCGGGCGCAGTGCGCCGAAGGCGACGACGCCTTGGCCCTCGCGGAACAGGTCCGGCAGGATGCCGACATAGGTGACCTTCACGGTCGCCGCGCCGTCGGTCACTGTGAACGCGGCGGCGGGGTGGCCGTCGACGGTGGTTTTGTACACGCTGCCCTGCTCGACCAGGCCGCCGAGGCGGAAGTCGCGGCCGGGCGACGGCGCGTTCTGCGCCACCTGCACGGGCGAAAGGAAGAACACCAGGTTGTCGCGGAATGCGGTCAGCACCAGCGCCGTCGCGGTGCCAAGGCCGACGCCGCACGCCAGCAGCACGATCAGGCGACGCCGCTTGCGGGTCATGCGCCGTCCGGCGCGTCGGCGCGGGTGCGTTGCGATCTCGGGTCGCGCCCGCCCGGGCGATTGGCCCGGGGGTCGATTGCCGCCAGCCGCCGGCGCGCGGTGCCCATCCGGGTGAACGCGGCGATGCCGAACAGCAGCGGGACCAGCACGCCCAATGCGTAGGACGCGGCGATGAAGGGCAGGTGCGTCATGGCGCTGCCTCGCGGCTGGCTTTCGCCATCAGCAGGCCGCGAATGCGCCGTTCCATCACGGCGGCGCGCGTGCGGGCCAGCACGATGGCAGCGAACACCAACGTGTAGCCCAGCGCGCACACCAGCAGCGGCCACAGCATGGTCAGGGCCATCGTCGGCGCGCCGGTCAGCGTGATGGTGTCGGGCTGGTGCAGGGTGTTCCACCACTCGACGCTGAACTTGATGATAGGCAGGTCCACCGCGCCGACCAGCGCCAGAATCGCGCCGGCGCGGTAGCCGCGTTCCGGCTCATCGAACGCGCGCACCAGGGCGATGTGGCCGAGATAGAGGAAAAATAACACCAGCACCGAGGTCAGCCGCGCATCCCACACCCACCAGGCGCCCCACATCGGCTTGCCCCACAGGCTGCCGGTGGCGAGGCACAGGGCGGTAAAACCGGCGCCGACGGGGCCGATTTCCACCGCCGCAAGGTCGGCCAGCGGGTGGCGCCAGACCAGCGACAGCACGGAGCATACGGCCAGCGCAACGTAGCCGGCGGAGGCCAGCCAAGCCGCGGGCACATGGATGTACATGATCCGGACGGCGTCGCCCTGCTGCCAGTCGGCGGGCGCGAAGAACAGGCCCCAGACCAGGCCGATCACCGTCAGCGACAGCCCGGGGACCGCCAACCACGGCAGCACGGCCCCGGACAGGCGCAGGAAGCGCCCCGGGTTGGCAAAGCGGTGCAGCGAGCGACCCGGTTTGGGTGCGCTGCGCGGCGGGGCGACGGCGGAAGAGGCGTCCACGAATGGTATTCTATCTGAACAGGGGGCGGGATTGAAGGTGATTGGGGCGTATTGCCAAGGGAGTCGACCGGGCCAGAGAAGATGCGGAACTCATGGCCGGCATCGATCAAATCCGGTCATCCAGGGTTCGGGCATCAGGCGTTTGGTTTTACGCGAGCCGCATAGCCGTTCGCGGGAAATCGTTCCCCTTGCAAAGCAGCGGCACATCAATCTGTTTCGCACAAGCGTAAGCAAAGCAGTCGCCCATGTTCAGGCCGGCCGGATGGCGTCCCTTGCCAAAGCGGGCGAACGCTTCTACCGCAGCTATGCCGGTGTCCCGGTCGATCGCCACCACCGTCGCGTCGATCTCGGTCAGAAAGCGGTCGACCACGGCCAATGCGTCGGCAATCGGGGCGTTGGCGATGCGGGCCAAGCCGGCTGCCGCTTCGAAGATTGCCAAAGCGGAGGTTGCGCGCCCAAGCGCTCCCGCCAATCGGCCGGCGAGACTGGCCGCGTCGTCCTCCATCGCGATGATCCCGATCATCGCCGAGGCATCCACGAACATCACGCGTGTCCGGACAGGTCGTCGAAGAAGGCCTTGTCCGCCGGCTTCCCGCCGGATCGCTTCATCGCCTGAAAGTCCGCCTGGATGGCGTGTAGCCGCTCGATCAGCGGCGGTGTCGCGCTGATCGCCGCATACTCACGCTCCACCGCTTCCCTGATCGTCTCGGTCAAGGTCTTTCCCTTGATCCGAGCAAGCTTACGGACTGCTGAGTTGGTCGCGCGATCCCGAACGTGAAACGCCATTGGATACACTCCTTGATGGAGCCATCTATACCATGCTGGCTACACGATGCCAAACATTCGCAGTGCCGCGCGGTGGGGCTGGCGGGTGATTGCTCCCGCGCTGCATGTCGGGACGCGTTGCGAGATCCGCAGTTGTTCGCACGGGCAAGCCTCGGCGACTGCGGCCACAGCGTGGTCTGGCCGGATGGCACCGAACTCAGCGCTGAGACATTGTGGCTGGAGACCCTGACCGCGATCGGCCGGCCCGACGCGCGCGCCTTCCTGGAATGGCGCCTGCGCCATGGCCTGTCCCTGAGCGCCACGGCCCATGCGCTCGGCGTGTCACGCCGGATGATCGCGTACTATTCCAACGGCGAGAAACCCGTTCCCCGCCCGATCCTGCTTGCCTGCCGTGGCTGGAAGGCTGACGCAGCGGCGTAACCCGGTGGCGAATGATACTTAACACTACGCAGCCGCCACCTTGCCGCGCCCGTTGAACCGCTGGCACACCGGGGTGCTGAATTGAGAAAGCACTGGGAGTCTTGCTCTGCGGGAGATGCTGCACGCAAAGTGCTGACCGGATCACACTGGACGCCAGCCCGCATTTCTCACACTCTCGCGGGTGCTGGCTTGGTCCTTGTCGTGCCAACAGGTTTTCGCACGTTGCTCATGTACCGATTGGGCGAATACACCCGGTATTGGCGGCGGCGCGAAAACCCGTTGGCACGACAATGCCCGACACTGCCCTGGGCCATCATCCCGCGACAGTATGAGAAATGCGGGCCAGCCGCCGAAATGCTGAACGCTGCCGTTTCGCACCGATCGGATACGCGACGGTCACGAGGACACAATGGCAAGCCTTCTCGACCTGGACGCGTATTTCGACCGCATTCAGTGGGGTGGCGCCGCCGCACCCACGTACGCGACGCTCGCCGGACTGCTCGACGCGCACATGGCCCACATTCCATTCGAGAACTTCGATGTCCTGCTTAGGCGCTCGGTGCGGCTGGACCTGGAGGGGTTGCAAGCCAAGCTGGTCCAGGCCCGGCGCGGCGGCTATTGCTTCGAGCACGCGACGTTGTTTGCCGCCGTGCTGGAAGCGCTCGGCTTCGCGCTGGTCCGCCACGCCGCCCGCGTGATCGTGTTCCAACCGCGCTCCGAAGTGCCGCGTAGCCACATGTTCCTGAGTGTAACGATCGATGGCGTCCGCTACGTGGTCGACCCAGGTTTCGGGCCGTTCGCGTCCCGCCTGCCGCTGACGCTCGAAGGCACCGGCATCCCGGCACAGCGCCCGACGCACCGCATGGCGCGTGAAGGAGACCACTGGGTGCTACATGCCCCGCGCGACGGGGTGGAGATCCCGGCTTGGGTTTCAACAATGGAAGCCGAGAACCCGGTCGATTTCGAGATGGCAAATCACTTCAAGGCGACGCACCCAGGCTCGCTGTTCGTGAATTGGATCGTGGCAAGCGCCGCCACACCGGACGGACGGGTGAACGTCATGAACCGCGACGTGACCCACCTGCGAGCAGGCGTGGCGACCAAGGTCCGTTTGCCTGACCGCGGGGCGCTGCGCACGCTGCTTGCGGAACATTTCGGCTTTGATCTTCCGGAAGTAGAGACGATGCGCGTGCCGGGGATTCCAGACTGGGCATGACCGGGCGGGCCTGACCGGGTGTCGCCTGATCGGGTTTCCACCCCCCGGCATCTGTCCTAGCCTGCCCTCCTGACGCTTGAGGGAGGATCAACATGATCATCGAAATGCGCACCTACACGCTGCAGCCCGGCACGCTGGCCGAGGTGGAAAAACGCTTCGGCGCGGCGCTGCCGGTCCGCGAGAAGCACTCGAAGCTGGCCGCGTTCTGGCATACCGAGGTCGGCCCGCTGAACCAGATCATCCATGTCTGGGCCTACGACAGCTTCGAGCATCGCGCCGCCACCCGCGCCGCCGCGACAAAGGACGAAGGCTGGCCGCCAGCGATCCGCGAGTTCGTCGTGGCGCAGCAGAGCGAGGTGTTCCACCCCGCGCCGTTCTCGCCCCCGCTCGAGCCGCGCCAGGTCGGTCCGCTGTTCGAGATCCGCCAGTACACGCTGATCCCCGGCGCCATTCCCGGCCTGATCGAGCGCTGGTCGGAAAAGATCGAGGGCCGTCAGGAGTTCTCGCCACTGGTCGCCGGGATGTATTCGGAGTTCGGCGCGCTGAACAAGTGGGTGCACATCTGGGCCTACAAGGATGCCAACCAACGGACCAGCGTGCGTGAGGCCGCGGCCGCGACAGGCCAGTGGCCGGCCCGCAATCCGCCCGGCGTGGTGGTGAAGCAGGAGAACGCCTTCGTGGTGCCGGCATCGTTCTCGCCGATCCGCTGATCCGGGTGCGGTTCCGTCCGGGTGTGAAGTGACACCGCCCGGGCGGCCCGGCCACCTCGCATGAAAGGCTCGCACGGGATGCCCGTACGACTGCACCAACTCGCCATGGTCGGCCTCGCCAGTGCATTCGCCCTGCCGGCGCAGGCGCAACTGCTGACGCACCGCGATCTGTCCTACGCGATGGCAAAGATCATTGCAGAAACAGCGATCGAGAGCTGCGGTGCGAAGGGCTACGCCGTCGCGGCCGTGGTGGTGGATCGTGCGGGCGAGACGATCGTCGCCTTGCGGGCGGACAATGCCGGGCCGACCACGATGGAGAACGCGCGGCGCAAAGCCTACACCGCACGCAGCTTCCGCACCTCGACCGCCGCCTATGCCAAGCGGTTCGCCGACAATGACCCGGTGGTGCGCCAGCAGGTGACGCTGCCGAATGTCATTGCGATCCCGGGCGGTCTGCCGGTCAAGGTCGGCGACGACGTGATCGGTGGTGCCGGGGTTTCCGGCTCGCCTGGGGTCGACGAACCGTGCGTCCAGGCTGGGTTGGACAAGGTCGCCGATCAGCTGAAGTGAGCGGGCAACCGGCAGGGTGCCCCCCCTGCCCTGCGCAACCGCCTCCGCCCTCGATGTTGACGCGGGCCGAGCTATGCTATCGGGGTGCGCCGCGCGCCCCACAGATTAGGAACGCCTGATGCCTACCGCCCCCGCCTATTGGCTGGTGAAGTCCGAACCCGACGCGTTCTCCTGGGACCAGCAGGTGGCCAACCGGGTCGAGCCATGGACCGGCGTGCGCAACCACATGGCCAGGAACAACCTGAAAGCCATGAAGCTTAGCGACCTGGTGTTCTTCTATCACTCCAATGTCGGCAAGGAGATCGTCGGCGTGGTGCGGGTGGCGCGCGAGGCCTACCCCGACCCGAGCGCGGACAGCGGCGACTGGGTTTGTGTCGACATGGAAGCCGTCGGGCCGATGCCGCGCTCCATCACGCTGGTCGAGATCAAGGCGACGCCCGAGCTGGCCGATTTCGCGCTGGTGCGCATGTCCCGCCTGTCGGTGATGCCGGTCTCGCCGGCGCATTGGAAGCTGTTGTGCAAGATGGGCGGATGGAAGAGCTGATCCCCCGCAAACTGCGGGCGCTGTGCCGGTTGCAGGACATGGCGGATGGCACCAGCAACGGCTTCCCGCCGGCGGCCGGGGGCTTCGCCGGGCTGTTCGCGGTGCGCCAGGCGGATGCCGTGCACGTCTACGTCAATTCCTGCCCGCATCTCGGGATATCGCTGGACTGGACGCCCGATCGCTTCCTTTCGGCCGACGGCAGCCGTATCGTCTGTGCCACCCATGGCGCGGAGTTCCGCATCGCCGACGGTGTGTGCCTGCGTGGCCCCTGCCTCGGCGACCGGCTGGAGCCGGTCATGATCCAGATCAACGACGGCACCCTGCTGGTGCCGGAAGATGCCGGTTTGTGACTCAGAGAGAGCAATCTCCAAAGAGGCCAATCTCCAAAGAGAGACAAGGAAAACGCCGATGCCAGACACCCAACATCCCGAAGCCCAGACGTTCCCGGTGAAGCCGGAGATCGCGGCGCAGGCGCATGTCACGGCGGCACAGTATCGCGACCAGTATGAGCGCGCCGCGCGTGACCCCGACGGGTTCTGGGCGGCCGAGGCCAAGCGCATCGCCTGGATGAAACCGCCGACAAAGATCAAGAACACCAGCTTCGCCGGCAACGTATCGATCAAATGGTTCGAGGACGGCACGTTGAACGCCTCGGTCTCCTGCCTCGATCGGCACCTGGCCGCGCGCGGCGAACAGACCGCGATCATCTGGGAGAGTGACGACCCGTCGGTCAGCAAGCACGTGACCTATCGCGAGTTGCACGAGCAGGTCTGCCGGCTGGCCAACGCGATGAAGACCCTGGGCGTCGGCAAGGGCGACCGCGTCACCATCTACCTGCCGATGGTGCCGGAGGCGGCGGTGGCGATGCTGGCCTGCGCGCGGATCGGCGCGATTCATTCGGTGGTGTTCGGCGGTTTTTCCCCCGACAGCCTGGCGAACCGGCTGCAGGACTGCGATTCCTCACTGTTGATCACTGCCGACGAGGGCCGCCGTGGCGGGCGCAAAGTGGCGCTGAAAGCCAACGCAGATGAAGCGCTGAAATCCTCGCCCAGCGTGAAGCACGTGATCGTGGTGCGGGTGACCGGCGGTGCGATCGATATGAAACCCGGGCGCGACCACGAGTATGCGGCGCTGACCGCGAAGGCCTCGCCCGATTGTCCGCCTGCCGAAATGAGCGCGGAGGATCCGCTGTTCATCCTGTATACCTCGGGCAGCACCGGCAAGCCGAAAGGCGTGCTGCACACCACCGGCGGCTACATGGTCTGGGCCAGCTACACTCATGAGAAGGTATTCGACTACCGCCCGGGCGAGGTCTTCTGGTGCACCGCCGATGTCGGCTGGGTGACCGGGCACAGCTACATCCTGTATGGCCCGCTTTCCAACGGCGCCATCACGCTGATGTTCGAGGGCATCCCGAACTACCCCGACAGCAGCCGGTTCTGGCAGGTGGTGGACAAGCATCGGGTAAATATCTTCTACACCGCGCCCACCGCGATCCGCGCGCTGATGCGCGATGGCGAGGCGCCGGTGCAGAAGACCAGCCGCAAGAGCCTGCGCATCCTTGGTTCCGTCGGCGAACCGATCAATCCGGAGGCGTGGCTGTGGTACGACCGCGTGGTGGGCGAACATCGTTGCCCGATCGTGGATACCTGGTGGCAGACCGAGACCGGCGGCATAATGATCTCGCCGCTGCCCGGCGCGACGGCGCTGAAACCGGGCTCGGCGACGCTGCCGCTACCCGGGGTGAAGCCGATGATCGTCGATGGCGACGGGCACGAGATGCATGGCGTGTGCGAGGGCAATCTCTGCATCGCCAATTCCTGGCCCGGCATGATGCGCACCGTGTTCGGCGACCACGAACGATTCGTGCAGACGTATTTCTCCACCTTCAAGGGCCTGTATTTCACCGGCGACGGGGCGCGGCGGGATGCCGACGGCTATTATTGGATCACCGGGCGCGTCGATGACGTGATCAACGTGTCCGGCCACCGCATGGGCACCGCCGAGGTCGAGAGCGCGCTCGTTTCGCACCCGAAGGTTGCCGAGGCCGCTGTGGTCGGCTTCCCGCACGACATCAAGGGCCAGGGCATCTACGCCTACGTCACGCTGAAAACCGGCGAGGAACCGACCGAGGCGCTGCGCAAGGAACTGGTGGGCTGGGTGCGCAAGGAGATCGGACCAATTGCCTCGCCTGATGCGATCCAGTGGGCGCCGGGGCTGCCGAAGACGCGCAGCGGCAAGATCATGCGGCGTATCCTGCGCAAGATCGCCGCGAACGAAACGGATAGTTTGGGCGATACGTCCACGTTGGCCGATCCGGCGGTGGTGACGGAATTGGTCGATAACCGGGTGCGGTGACGTGAGCGGGAACGGCGTCGATATCGCTGCTGTATATCTGTTGTTGCGCGAGGTCGCGGACACAGTGATCCGGCATGATGGGCGGTTCGACGCGTTGGATCGGCGGTTCGACGCGACGGATCGGCGGCTCGATGCGATGGATCGGCGGATCGACGATCTGACGTCCCAGGTGTCCGGTCTAAGGCAGACCGTCATCGAGTATGATGCATCCGTGCATGGCCATGGGATCCTGATCAGCGAGCTGGAGCAGCGTCTTCGCCGCGTCGAACAGCACCTCAATCTGCCGCCCGCGGCATGAGGCAACCGACACGGTCGATCACGACACAAGACGCCCAACAGTAAGGCGGGCGATCGCCGCGGACGCGCCGGCCATCGCCGAAATTTATCTGGCATCCCGCGAGGATGCGCTGCCCGGTCTGCGCAAGGCCCACACGGATGCCGAGGTCCGCGGCTGGATCGCGCACGCGTTGCTGCCACGCGACAAAGTCTGGGTCGCAGACCGCGGTGACACTGTCCTCGGCTTCATCGCATTGCATGATGGATGGGTGGAGCAGCTCTACCTGGCACCCGGCTGCTACCGGCAGGGTATTGGCACCGCGCTGCTGGCGATCGCAAAGCGCCACAGCCCGGCAGGGTTACGGCTGTTCTGCTTCCAGCGGAACAGCCGCGCCCGTGCGTTCTACGAAGCGAACGGCTTTGCGGCGGTGCGGTTTTCGGACGGCTCCGACAACGAAGAGCAGGAGCCGGATATCGAGTACGTGTGGGCCGGCGCCTAGCGGCTGCCCATGTAGTCGCGCTTGCCGATCTCCACGCCGTTGTGGCGCAGGATGGCGTAGGCCGTGGTGCAGTGGAAGAAGAAGTGCGGGAAGCAGAAGTGCAGCAGATATTCCTGCCCCTTGAACGACATCTGCCGCGTGCCCGCGGTCCAGGAAATCTCCTTCTCTTCGGTGCCGTCGATCTGTGCCGGAGTAAATCCCTTGACGAATTCAAGTGACTTCGCGATCCGGTCCTTCAGTTCGGCAAAGCTGCTGTCGGCGTCCGGGAAAGTGGGCAACGTGACGCCTGCGAGACGCGCCGGGGCGTTGCGGCCGAAATCCGTCGCCTGTTTCACCTGTCGGCCGAAGGTGAACATGTCGGGGAACAGGCGTGCTTGCAGGAACGCCAACTCCTCGTATTTCTTCTCGGCGCAGTGCGCGGCGCCCTTGTCCACCACGCCGGACAGTCCGTTCAGCATCTGGGTGATCACCGGCACACAGGCCTGATACATCGACAGCGGCATTGCTCAATCCTCCTGTTGGTTGCGGTCGAGCGTAGCGGCTTCTCGGCAACAGCAAAAGGCCATGCCCGGCGCGGATGGCGTGCAGCCTGGCGCAATTCGCCTCCTCCCATTGCGGGCTTGGCCCGGTCGGCGGAGCTCTGAACATTCGTTCAAGCAAATGCCACGGCGATCGCCTGCCGCAGCGCCGGTAGTGCCTCGGCGGTGAACCAGGGGTTGCGGCGCTCCCACGCAGTGGTGCGCCAGGATGGGTGCGGCAGGGGGAAATACTGTGGCGGCATCTCACGAAAGCCACGCACCCGGTCGGTCATTGCGCCGCGCCCGACGACATAGGTCTGCGCGTAGCCGCCGACCAGCAGGGTCAGGCGAATCCGCGGCATGCGGTCGATCAGCCGCTTGTGCCACAGCGGCGCGCATTCGGGTCGGGGCGGCGCGTCGCCACCGTTCGGCAGGCGGCCAGGGTAGCACAGACCCATCGGCACGATGGCGATGCGACGCTCGTCGTAGAAGGTCTCGCGCGACATCTGGAGCCATGCGCGCAATCGATCTCCTGACGGATCGTTCCAGGGAATGCCGGTGGCGTGGACTTTGGTGCCTGGGGCCTGGCCGATGATCAGCAGGCGGGCGGTGGCGGAGATGCGGAAGACGGGGCGTGGGCCCAGGGGCAGTACGGCCTCGCAGAGCCGGCAGGCGCGTGCAGCGGCGGCGGCCTGCGCGATTGTTTCGGTCATCCCGGTGGCTTTAGAGTGTGTTCAAGGCGGAGTGGAATCACCGGGCGATGGTATACCTCTCCCGCTCTTCGCGACCTTGGGCCGCGAAGAGCGGACCAAGGTCGCGGAGCACTCGCGACGCGGGTGAGGGTCTTCGTGCGGCGCGACCCTCACCCTCGGCGCTTCGCGCCTCGACCTTGGTCCGCTCTTCGCGGCCCAAGCCCGCAAGCGCGGGAGAGGTGTAGGAGGTTCGGGGCAACAATCGGCGGCTCTCAGGTAACGATTCCGCGCCGGCGCAGATCGGCGAAGACCCGTTCGGCCAGCGCCTCGGCGGATGCTTCCAGCGTTGGCAGGTGGATTTCCGGCGCCTCCGGAGGTTCGTATGGGGCGTCGATGCCGGTGAAGTTGCGGATCTGCCCGGCGTCGGCGCGCTGATACAGGCCCTTCGGGTCGCGCCGGCGGCATTCGTCCACAGGCGTATCGACGTAGATCTCGATGAACTCGTCCGGCTCGACACAGTCGCGCGCCAAGCCGCGCTCGGCACGATAGGGCGAGATGAACGACACCAGCACGATCGTTCCGGCTTCCACGAACAGTTTTGCGACCTCGGCAACACGGCGGATGTTCTCGACGCGGTCGGCCTCGGTGAAGCCCAGGTCGCGGTTCAACCCGTGGCGAACGTTGTCGCCGTCCAGGATCATCGTGTGGCGGCCTTGCGCGTGCAGCCGCTTTTCCACCAGGTTGGCGATGGTGGATTTCCCGGCACCGGACAGGCCGGTGAACCACAGCACGACCGGCTTTTGTGAGTTCAGCGCCGCGCGTGCCGTCTTGTCGACGTCCAGATGGTGCCAGTAGATGTCGGCGCGTGCCCCGGCGCGCAGTTCGGTCACCAGCCCGGCGCCGACGGTGTTGCGGGTCAGGCGGTCAACCAGGATGAAGCCGCCCAGTTCGCGGCTGGTGGCGTAGGTCTCGCAGGCCACCGGCTGAGACAGCGACAGCGCCACCTGGCCGATCTCGTTCAGGTGCAGCTCGCGCACCGGCTCGGCGGCGAGCGTGTCCATGTTCAGGCGGTTGACGATGTCGGTGACGGTCGCGGTGACGCTGCGGGCGCCGAGCATCAGCGTATAGGCACGGCCGCGGAACAACGGCGTGTCGTCCATCCAGACGACCCAGGCGGCGATTTCCTCGGCCAGTTCGGGTGTCGGCTCGGCCGCGATCACGTCTCCGCGCGAGACATCGATCTCGCGGTCCAGCACCAGCGTTACCGGCGTGCCCGGGCCGGCCTGCGCCAGATCGCCGTCCATGGTGACGATGCGGGCGACGTGAGCACGGGTGCGCGACACCGCGTTCAACACCGGATCGCCGGGGCGCACCACGCCGGTCATGACGGTGCCGGCATAGCCGCGGAAGGTGTGATCCGGCCGCGCAACGAGCTGTACCGGCATGCGGAACGGCAGTTTGGTCGCCTGGCTGGGCGGCTCCGCGGCTTCCAACGCAGCCAGCAGGGTATTGCCGGTGTACCAGGGCATCCGCGTCGAGGCGGTGGTGACGTTGTCGCCGTCGCGCGCACAGACCGGAATCGCGATCACCTCGATCGGACCAAGCTTGTCGTGCAGCGCCGCGAAATCATGCGCGATCTTGTCGAACACCACTTGGTCGAAGCCGACCAGATCCATCTTGTTCACCGCCAGCACCACCTGGCGGATGCCGACCAATGAGACGATCGCCGCGTGCCGGCGCGTCTGGTCCAGCAGCCCTTTGCGCGCGTCCACCAGCAGCACGGCGAGCTGCGACAGCGACGCGCCGGTCACCATGTTGCGGGTGTATTGCTCATGGCCCGGCGTGTCGGCCAGGATGAAGCGACGGCGTGGCGTTTCGAAGTAGCGGTAGGCGACGTCGATCGTCACCCCCTGCTCGCGCTCGGCGGCCAGGCCGTCGACCAGCAGCGCGTAGTCGACGCCGCCCTCGACGGTGCCGAAACGACGTGAGTCGCGCTCCAGCACCGTCATGACGTCGTCGGGAATGGTGCCACATTCGAACAGCAGGCGGCCGATCAGCGTGGATTTGCCGTCATCGACCGAACCGCAGGTCAGCACGCGCAGCAGCGAGTTGGGCATCAGAAATAGCCCTCCCGCTTCTTTTTCTCCATCGAGGCGTCCTGATCCTGATCGATCAACCGCCCGGCGCGTTCCGACATGCGCGTGGTGCGCATTTCGGCGACGACTTCGGCCAGCGTGCCGGCTTCCGACGGCACCGCGGCGGATAGTGGATAACAACCCAGCGAGCGGAAGCGGACCATGCGCGGTGTCGGCACTTCACCCGGTTCAAGCCGCATTCGGTCGTCATCGACAACGATCAGCGCGCCGTCACGGATCACCGTTGGCCGCTGGGCGGCGAAATACAGCGGCACGACGTCGATCCCCTCGGCCTGGATGTAGGTCCACACGTCGAGCTCGGTCCAGTTCGACAGCGGAAACACCCGCAGCGTTTCGCCGGGCGCGAGATGGCCGTTGTAGAGCTGCCACAACTCCGGGCGCTGGCGCTTGGGGTCCCAGGTGTGACCCGGGGCGCGCACCGAAAAGACCCGCTCCTTGGCGCGGGACCGTTCCTCGTCGCGCCTGGCGCCACCGATCGCACAGTCGTAGCGACCCTCGGTCAGTGCCTGCTTCAGCGCGTCGGTCTTCATCACCTGGGTGTAGAGCGAGCTGCCGTGGTCGAACGGATTGACGTTCTGGCGCAGGCCCTCGGGATTGGTGTGGAGCCGCAGTTCGAGCCCATGGCGCGCCGCGGTGCGGTCGCGATGGGTGATCATGTCGCGGAACTTCCAGGTGGTGTCGATGTGCAGCAGCGGGAATGGCGGGCGGGCGGGGTGGAACGCCTTCAGCGCCAGGTGCAGCAGCACCGAGGAATCCTTGCCGATGGAATACAGCAGGACCGGCCGGGTGGTCTGGCCGGCGACCTCGCGAAAGATGCCGATGCTCTCGGCCTCGAGGACCTGGAGATGGCGGGGCAGCGCGTCGGCCATTATGCGGCGCCCCGGGTGCGGCCCGGGTCCGTTGGGGGAGTGACGATCATGGATGCCTTTTGGTCGGAAACCCGGTCACGACGCAAGCCGCCAGTGGGGGAGTCCGCTGGAGCGGGTACGTGACTGGGAAAAGGTTAAGGCTTCGCTTCGGCGCCCCAGCGAAGGCCGATGGCGTTCATCTGTCGCCGCGCGGTCTTGCGCTCTTTGCCTCCGATTCTTGCGCGCCGACCCCTCCCCCCAACCTTGGTCCGCTTCGCGGCCCAAGCCCTCAAGGGGAGGGGGAGAAGGTTGTGGCTTGCTACGGGTGCAGCGGCGGGCAGAGCGCCGCCAGCGAGGTCGCCTGCACCACGTTGTTGATCCGCTCCTGGTCTTCCACGCTCAGGTCCTGGCGCCAGCGGTAGAGCGCCGATGCCGTATCGCGGAACACCGCATAGTAGCGATCCGGTCCGGCGTAGGTGGTGCTGCGGCGCAGGAAGGTTTCCGTCTGGTTGTCCCAGGGCAGGCCGGCGAACTCCAGCAGAGCGCGAGCCTGCTCCAAAGGATGCTCGCAAAGATCCTGGTATTTCAGTATCTTGACGCGACCCAGGCCGCCCAGGTCTTCGATCGCCTTCTCGTTCAGGATGGCCCAGTTCCAGGCGAATTGCTCGACCGGCGGCAAGCTGGCGAGGTGGGCTTCGGTCAGGCCGTAGCGGGCCGCCTGTTCGGTTTCCAGCAGCTCCGCGATCGGCAAGTCGTCCTCGAACTTGCCCAGTGCGGCGCCGCGCTGCATCGAGGCCACCTGGCCCCAGGGATCGCGCACGATGAAGATGATCCTGGCCCCGGGGAGCGCCTCGGCGAACAGCCGCGCACGGCCGCGCGAGCTGACCGACTTGATGACCACTCGCAGCTCCGGATGGCGCGCCGGGTCGATGAAGTCCGGGATTCGCATGGTGCGGGTCATCCGGCGGGAGACCTTGGCAAGGTCAGCCGCCTGCAGCGCGTGGATGATCGCCGCCCGCGCGAGGCGTGCCGGGGTGCTTTGGAAGCGTTTCGGGAACATCGGCAGGCTGCCGGCGGTCTTCAGCGTCGCGGTCTCGATCAATTGGCGCAGATAGACGCGCGCGCCGTCGACGTATTTGTCTACGTCTTCGCGCGTACACATCCACGGCAGATCCCAGGTACGCAGGACCGAGTCCGGCTCGTGCCGATACAGCACGTCCGGGTGGCTGTCGAAGATCTTGGCAAGCCACGAGGTGCCGGAACGCGGGGCGCCCAGCAGCAGAATGATCCGTTCGGTTGGCAGATCGCCCAGGGTCATGGCGGTGTCATGCCGATGGGCGCCATCGCCCGCGCTGGTTGCGGTCGCGTGGCTGTCCTGGACGAGGGCGTCGTCGCGAAACCACCGGACCCGTTGCTCCACACGAGACTCCAACCTGTCGCCCCGATCTGTTCTGTCGGATCATGCACGATTGCGTGATCGCGCTATAACGCGGCCATCGTGGATGCGATAGCCTGTCCGTCCGCAGGTGAAGCATTCGCACGGTTTCAGTTTAGAGCACGTTTGGGTTGACTGGGATTGAGTATACCTCTCCCGCCCTTCGCGGGAGAGGTCGCGGAGCGGAGCGACGCGGGTGAGGGTCGTGCCGCTGCTCCACCCTCACCCGTCTCGCTCCGCTCGCCGACCTCTCCCACGAAGGGTGGGAGAGGTGTAGGTGGTCCCGATCGGCCGGGGGCAGCGCCAGAGGTATCACACGTGATGAACGCTGCGGCATCCTGGTTTCAAACGATGGTCGAGGCGGAAGGTTTTCTGCGTTCGGCCGAACTGGCACGCGATGGCGATGCCGCCATCGCGGCTGCCACCGAGGCCGTCACCGCGTTTCGCGCCGCGCTCGATCTTGCGCCGGTCGAGCGGACGCCGCTTGATTGGGCGGAGACGCAGAGCCGGCTGAGCGTTGCGCTGCGCCTGCTCGGTGCGCTGCTCGACGATGTCGAGTTGCTGCACGACGCGATCCGGTCGGCGCAGGCCGCGCTGTCGGTGGCGCCGCTGGCCACGGCGCCGCAGGTCTGGGGCCGGGCGCGGGCCGCCCTGGGCTCGGTCTATGTCGTGCTGGGAGAGCGCGACGGCGACCTTGCCACGCTCGCCGAGGCCGCCGCGAGCTACGCCGAGGCGACCGAAGGGTTTCCGCGTGCGGCGTTCCCGCAAGACTGGGCGCGCATGATGCGCAACCGCGGCGCGGCGCTGTCGCTGCTGGGCGAAGTGGCCAACGACCCGGATGCGCTGATCGACGCGATCGGCTGCTATCGCGCGGCGCTGGAGGTGTATGCGCTATCCGCGACGGCGGCCGACCCGGTAACGTCCCCTGGGACCGCCCCGATGGCCGCCCTTGGGGCCGCCCTTGGGGCCGCCCCGGCGCTGTCGGATTGGGCGTTGACCCACAGCAACCTTGGGCAGGCATTGCGCCTTCTGGGTGAACGGATCGAAGACACGCAAAGCAGCGCGCAACATCTGCGCGACGCGGTCGCCGCGTGCGAGGTCGCTTTGACCGCCACCTCCCAGGATGCCGCGCCGGAAGAGTGGGCAATGACCGCGACCAATCTCGCCAACGCCCTTTCGGCGCTGGGTGAGCGCGTCGGCGATCCCGACTGCCTGCACCGGGCGATCGACGTCTACCGCCAGGCATTGGCGGCACTCGGCGGGCCGCGGTGGCTGCGCCAGCGTGCCATCGCACGGCACAACCTGGCGCTCGCGGAGCAGCGCCTGGCCGCGCGGGCCGGCGCCAACGGATGAGCACAACCGCCGGGACAGTCGGCGACCTGCTGGCCGAGGCCGCCGCGCTGCACCAGCACGGGGACCTTCGCGCGGCGGAGGCGGTCTACCGCGAGCTGCTGCGGCGCCATCCCGGGAACGGGGATGCCCTGTTCCGGTTGGGTCTGCTGCTGGGACAAAGCGATCGGCTGGCCGAGGCGCTCGAGATGTTCAGCGCCGCGCTGCTGATCGCCCCGGGTTTTGCGCCGCTATGGGCCGAGCAGGCCGCCGTGCAGATGCGGCTTGGCCGGTTCGATGCCGCGGTGGCGAGCTACAACCGGCTGATCGCGCTGCGGCCCGACGATGCCGAGGCGTTCAACAACCGTGGTGCCGCCCTATCGCGCCTGGCGCGCCCGGCCGATGCGCTGGTCGATTTCAACGCCGCGTTGGCGGTGCGGCCCGATCTGCCGGAGGCGTTGTGCAACCGCGGCAACGCCCTGCTTGCGCTCGGAGGCGTCGCGGAGGCGCTGGCCGACTATGATCGGTCGCTGGAGCTGCGCCCCAACCTGGCACAGGCTGCGTTCAATCGCGCCGAGGCGCTGGAGCGGCTCGATCGTCCGGCCGAGGCTCTGGCCAGCTTCGACCGGGCCATCGCGGCGATGCCGGGACTGGTGCAGGCGCACTACAACCGCGGCAACCTGCTGCAAACGCTCGATCGCCATGTCGAGGCGATCGACAGTTTCGATGCCGCTCTGGCGCTGCGCCCGGCGCACGCCGCCGCCGCCTGCAATCGCGCCATCTCGCTGCGTGAGCTGGGACTGCTGGACGCTGCGCTGGCCGGCTACGACACGGCGTTGGCCCACGAGCCCATGATGGTGCAGGCGCTGGTCAACCGGGCGAGCCTGCTGACCATGCAGGGACGCCACCAGGAAGCGCTGACGGATTACGGGCACGCCAAGGCGATCGCGCCGGACAACGGCGACGTGCACTGGAACGAGGCGCTGTGCCGGCTGGCGATGGGTGACTACGAGGGTGGCTGGCGTGAGCATGAATGGCGCTGGCACACCAAACCGCTGGCCCCGGGACATCGCGTGTATCCGCAGCCACTCTGGCTGGGCGAGACGTCGCTCGCGGGCCGCACGATCCTGCTGCACGGTGAGCAGGGCCTCGGCGACGTGCTGCAGTTTTGCCGCTTCGCCCCGCTGGTCGCGGCGTTGGGGGAGCGAGGGGGCATTCCGGGCGATGTGCCGAGGGGCACGCCGGGGGACATGCCGTCGGGCGTTCCATGGGGCGTTCCATGGGGCGTTCCACGGGGTGCTAACGTCGTGCTCGAAGTGCCGTACATGCTGATGCGGCTGATCCGCACCATGCCGGGATCGCAGCGCGTCATTGCGCATAACGAAGCGCCACCGGAATTCGATGTGCATTGTCCGCTGCTCAGCCTGCCGCTGGCGCTCGGCACCACGCTGGCGACTATTCCGGCCATGGTGCCGTATCTCTCGGCCGATCCGGACCAGGAACGTGCTTGGCATATCCGGCTCGCCGCGCTGCCGGGACTGCGTGTGGGGCTGGTCTGGGCGGGCAATCCCCGCATCACCGATCGGGCGGCGAGTGCGATTGATCGCCGACGGTCGATGCCGTTGGCACGGCTGGCGCCTCTGGGCACGGTCGAGGGTGTCAGTTTCGTTTCGCTGCAGAAGGGTCCTGGCGCGGAGCAGGCCAAGACGCCGCCGCGGGGGATGGTGCTGCGTGACTGGACCGATGAGCTGTGGGATTTTGCCGATACCGCGGCGCTGGTCGCCGGGCTGGACCTGGTAATCAGTGTAGATACATCCGTGGTGCATCTGGCCGGTGCGCTGGGCAAGCCGGTCTGGGTGCTCAACCGTTACGATGCGTGCTGGCGCTGGCTGTACGGCCGGACCGACAGCCCGTGGTACCCCACCGCGCGGCTGTTCCGGCAGCCGGCTTTCGGCGATTGGGACAGCGTGATCGCCGAGGTGGCGACGGCGCTGCGCGAACTTGTCGGTTGAGGCCAGCCGCCCGAACTGGTGCCCCGCCGGCCACGTCAGCCGCGCCGGAGGGCGCCAGGCGATGATCCCGCCGGCGGTTGGGTTCTGAGTTCTGATCGTGGGGCCTGTCGGGTCGGCGCCTACTGGATGCCGATGGTCACGCCCGGCAGGCCGATGGTGATGGACGGACCGTACACCACCGGCGGCGCCGCGTAGACGGGTCCGCCATAGACCACCGGGGGCGCGGGATAATAGCCGCCACCCCCGTGGTAGTCGTGATGATCATCGTGGCGTACGACGCGGCGGTCCCCGCCGTGGTGATCGTCGTGGCGGGGCTGCGCGCAGGCAGGGGCGACATACGTTCCCAGCGTGAGCAGGGCGGCCAGCACAAGCCCGCCCGCCAGCCGCTTCGACAGGTGGCGTTTCGGTCCGGTATCGATGATGCAGGTCAAATCGACCTCCTTGATGAGGTTGGCTTTACAAGCCTGGCCGCCGTGCGCCCGGGGTGGTGTCGGGCAACGCGCCGCTAGCTGTGGGCCGCGGCAGACTTGTGGTGACCGAAGGTCTGGAACACCTGGTCGGCAACCTTCTTCTGCGCGGCGGGCATCGAATTGTACAGCGTCTCGAACGCCGCCGTCAGTTTTCGCAGCCCGGCGAGGTGTGCCTGAGAAAATTTCTCATACTCGGTCAGGTCCTGCACCGCGGTGATACTTGCAGGGTCCTGTTGGTCCCGCTCTGCGACCAGCTTCTCCATGGCCGCGGCATTGTCACGCATTACCCGCGCCATGCGATCCCACTTCGGTTCTTGTTGCGGCGTGATTTCCAGCGCGGCGTGCAGACTGGAGATGCGTTGTTCGACGGTTTCGGCCTTCGTTTGGGCGGTGTCGCCGGCGGGCGCTTGGGCGGCGTCGCCGGCGGGCGGGGTCTGTGCTCCTGTCGCGGCCGGGGCTTGCGTTGCCGCTGGCGCCTGCGATGGCGCAGGGGGCGAAGGCGGTGGTGTCGTCGCCGGAGTCTGCGCCTGGGCCAACTGGGTTGGTGTAGCCATGATGCCGCCGGCGTGCGCCGCGACCAGCGGCGTTGCGAGCATTGTGGCGCCCATCAGCGCCGTGATCGCAACCGAGCGCGCGAACCGGGCGGACCCGGCAACCGGCCGCACGGTCATGGCAACCGGGAGACGGTCAATCCGCGGAGTGTAGTGCGACATAATGAGTTCCCTTCTGGAGTTCGCGCCGAGATGTAATATTGGCCGGCGATCGGGGTGCGGCGCACACGGATGGGTGAGCGGACCAACACAGGTGAGTGAGCGCGGCGCCACAGGGCCGTGGATCGGCTCGAACCGTGGAACCAGGCCCTGCTATCGTTGATGGGCAACCCTGGAGACGCCACCCGTGGCGGCCGTTCGATGCCGGGGGAAGCTTGCCGCGAGGTGCGCCGTTGGCGCGGCACGCTCGGACGACCCGACGTTTGGGGATTTCGCGCTTATGATGTTTGCTGTCGAATGGCCTTGGCTGTTGGACGCGACGTAGGCCGGGCGGAAAGGCCATACTCGGTGCAATGACCGCTCGGCGGCGCCCGATGCCACAAGAGCGGCGGTTTTTTCGTGTTTCCGTGCAGAGCGGCACGTCAGCGGAGTTGACTCGAATCCGCCCGGTGCCGGCAGGGTGTATGTCGCGAATCGGATTTAGGGAGATGGTTATGCTACCAGCGAAGAAAGCTGCCCCCGCAGCCAAGAAGCGCGCCGCCCCGGCGAAGGCGGCCCCAGCCAAGGCGGCAGCGGCGAAGGGCGCGGCTCCGGCCACTATCACGCTCAAGCATTTGGCCGCCGCGTTGTCCGAAAGCCATGACCTGCCGAAAAAGCAGGCCGAGGCGGTGCTCGGCGATTTGGTTGCACTCACCACGAAGCACCTGAAGAAGGGCGACAAGATCCGCCTGGCGGGCCTGGGCATCCTGCAGGTGCGCAAGCGGGCGGCACGGATGGGACGCAATCCGGCGACCGGCGAGGCGATCAAGATCAAGGCGAGCAAGAAGATCGCGTTTCGGGCCGCCAAGGAACTGAAAGAAGCCGTCTAGGGCGGCGACAGACGCCCTGCCCTGCCGATCGAGGGCTACAGCCCCATGGGCGTCAGGATAGAGCCTGGTCGAGGAAGACTCTCCCCCTCCCCTTGAGGGTTTGGGCCGCGAGGCGGACCAAGGCTGTGGGGAGGGGTAGTGTCGGGCTCGCACCGAAGATTTTTACGCACCGACCCCTCCCCCCGCCCCCCTCCCTCAAGGGGAGGGGGAGAATTTCCCGATCCAGGCTTATCCTGACATCTAGAGGGCTAAAGCCCGGCTTGCTCCAGCCGCAATATGGCGCGCGTGCAGGCTTGGGCGCGTGGCACCAGGCTGTCGACGTGCATGAATTCGTCGGGGCTGTGCGCCTTGCCGCCGACCGGGCCGACCGCGCAGATGGTGGGTGTGCCAACACCGGCGGTGAAGCCGGAATCGGCGCAGCCGCCGGTGAACTCGCCGTCGGTCTTGAAGCCGGTGTCGGCTGCGCTGGAGACGTAGATCTCGAACAGGCGCTTCGCCGCCGGTGTCTGGGTCAGCGGCAGGAACTCGCCCTTGATGGAAAGCTCTGTTTTTGTGCCGGGTAGGAACGCACGATCGATGATCGTGCCGATGCGGGCCATGACGTCCTCGCGGTCAGCGGGATCGACGTAGCGCAGGTCGATCTGGCCCTCCGCCCATGGCGCCACGGTGTTGACGCTTTGGCCGCCGCTGATCAAGCCAACGTTCAACGTAATGCCGCGGTCGAGGTCGGTCAGCGCGTGGATCGCCTGGGTTTTGCGCGCCAGTTCCTCGATCGCGCTGATGCCGTCGGCGAAGTTGGCGCCGGAGTGCGCGGCCTTGCCGGTGATGCGAAAGCCCATGAACACGCCGCCCTTGCGCCCAGTCACCACGTTGCCGGAGACGCGTCCGGGTTCGGAGTTGAACACCACGCGGGCGCGGCGGGCCTCGGCCTCGATCACGGCGCGGCCTTCCGGGCTGCCGATCTCCTCATCGCCGGTGAACAGGCCGAGCAGCGGGGCGGGCGCGCCGCCGAATTTGGCGAAGGCGGCGAGCACGAAGCAGTTCATCACAAGGCCGGCCTTCATGTCGGCCACGCCGGGGCCGTAGGCGATGCCGTCGGTGATGGTGAACGGGCGGCGGGCGGCCTCGCCGTCGGGGAATACGGTGTCGCGATGGCCCATCAGCACGATGTTGCCGCCGGCGTTGCCTTGCGGCCCGTCCCAGGGGACGGCGGCACGCAGGCAGTCGCCGTGGTTTTGTTTCGATATGGTTTCTACTTGGATGTTTTGGTTGGCGAGGAAGCGGCGGACAACGGCGCCGACGGCGTCGATGCCGGGCTTGTTGTAGCTGCCGCTGTCGATATCGACCATCTCGCGCAACAGGGCGATCATGGCGTCCTGCTGGGTGGCGAGCCAGGCGGTGATTTGCGGTTCGGTGGCTTGGCTTGGCATGCAGGGTCCCTCGCTCAATGTCCGCGCGCGGCGGAGCCTGGCCCGGCGAAGGCCGAGCGCCGGCCGGCAGGTGCGTGTTGCTCGACCGTCAGGAAGCCCGCGGCGCGGCTGGCGGTCAACCGCGGGCGTGGCGTTTTGCATCCGCTTCAATTGCGCTGTTCCGCGTTTTCCGGGCCGTGCGGCCAAGATCATGCCATGGTGCCGCGATGAACATGACCCGCGCAAGCCGATGACGCTGCGCCAGTTCCTCGCCTGGGAGGAACGGCAGGAGCTGCCGGGTCAAGCGCCCGAGAGCAGGCTACGGCCGGTATCCACGACTTGCCTTCGTTGCAGCAAACAAGTCGTGGATACCGGCCTTCGCCGGCATGACGGGGGTATCGGTCCGTCCGTCAATGCTTCCGCCACTTGGTATTACAAATCGAGCATGGTCGCGATGCGTGACTTCACGTCATCGAACAGGGATTGCGGCACGCGCTCGATGAAGGCGGCGCCACGTACTAGCCAATCGAGGCTTTTCAACTGCTCGATCATGATGAAGCCGCTTGTTGTCGTGCCGACCAGTGCGATCCGCGTGCGCCACGATCGCTCGGTGCGCGTGATTGGACACGCAACAAGCATTCCGGTGGCGGCATTGAAGTCGGAAGCTGTCAGGACCAGCGCCGGTCGATTCTTGGCCTGTTCGCGCGCCGCTTGCGCATCGAAATTGATCCAGGCCAGATCACCCTGGTCCGGCAGATAGGCCACTACCAGACTTCGCGACCGACCCGCTCGCCCCAGCCGACTTCCCCGGGTCGGTTGTCGGGCGTGAAGCCCTCAAGCAGTTCGGCCATGGTGTAACGGCGATGGCGGACCGGTTCGATCACAAGGCGATTGCCCTCGACCTTCACGTCGACTTGCACGCCTTGCTTGAGCCCGAGCTGATCCAACAGCGGCTTCGGCACCCGCAATCCGACACTGTTGCCCCATTTGTGCAGGGTGACCGACATGGCTTTGTGCTCGCTCTAATTGTATAAACAATAGGTATCCCATGATGGCCGCGCAAGACCTTATCCCAAATCCGCCAACGGCACCGGCTCGGCCAGTTCCAGCACCCGCGCCGCACGCAGCACCAGGTCGTCGCGATACTGCGCCGCGGCAAGCTGGACGCTGCGTGGCAGGCCGGCCGAGGTGAACCCGAGCGGCATGGCAATCGCCGGCTGGCGCGTCAGGTTGAAGGTGAAGGTCCACGGCGCCCATTCGCGCCACAACGCCTGCACCGGATCGACGGTCGGTGCGTCAGCCGGTGGCGGCCCGGCGGGCACCGTCGGGCACAGTGCCAGATCGACGCGCTGGTGAAGCCGTGCCATGGCGTGGCCGGCGGCAGCGCGCATGGCCTCGGCGTCCATGAACTCGATCGCCGACAAGCCGCCCAGGCGGTCCGCCACTTCGCGGATACCGGGATCGATCAGGTCGCGGCGGTCGGGCGGCAGCGCCGCGACCAGGCGCGCCAGTGCCGCCCCCCAAACACGAGAGAACACCGCGGACGTATCCGGCAAGCTTGTCTCCACCTCCTCGATCGTGGCGCCGGCGTCGGTGAAGATCGACGCTGCGCGCTCGACCGCGGCGAGGCCGTCCGCATCCACCGGCGCGTCGAACCCGGGCCGGCGCAGCAGCCCCACGCGCAGGCCGGCGACACCGTCCTCGATGCCGTCGCGCCAGTCGCGTGGATCGTCCGGGATGCAGAACGGATCGCGCAGGTCGTAGCGCGCCAGGGCGGAGAACATCAGCGCCGCGTCGCGGACGCTGCGCGTCATTGGGCCGAGGCACGCGACCGAGGCGAACACGCTGGCCGGCCATTGCGGCACGCGGCCGTAGCTGCCCTTCAGCCCGACCAGCCCGCACCAGGCCGCCGGGATCCGGATCGAGCCGCCGGCATCGGTGCCGATATGCAACGGGCCAAACCCGGCAGCACCCGCGGCGCCGGCGCCCGAGGACGAACCGCCCGTGGTGAACTCAGGATTCCACGGATTGCGCGTGATGCCGTGCAACGGGCAGTCGCCGGGCGACTTCCAGCCGAACTCGGTGGTGGTGGTCTTGCCGACGATGACCGCGCCGGCGGCCTTCAGGCCGACCACACCGGGGGCGTCCTCGGTCGCCGGCGTTGGGTCGGTGGCGCGGCTGCCTCGGCGGGTCGGGAACCCGGCGACGTCGACAAGGTCCTTCACCGTGCAGGGCACGCCGTCCAGCAGGCCCAGCGGGCGCCCGACGGCCCAACGCGCCGCACTGTCGCCCGCCGCGTCGAGCGCGCGCGGGTTGAGCACGGCGAAGGCGTTGTAGGTCGGATTGAGCCGGGCGATCCGCTCGGTGACTGCTTGCAGCACCTCGACCGGGCTCAGCGCGCGGGACGCGTAGAGCGCCAGCATCTCCTCGGCGGTTAGCAGTGCGGCGTCGGTGCCTGGCATGGCCTCTTCCCGATCTGTGGTGAACCGGCGCAGCATGGCGCCGGGCCGATGCGGTGGGAACCCGGAAAAGGAGCATGTCGATGAGCGGAGCAGCCAAGCACAAGGATGGCGAGCCCTGGCAATGGCCGGAGGCGACCTGGCGGCAGATCGTCGGGCGCGCCCGCGCGGGCCGCAGCCTGAGGCCGAAGGCGTGGCCGGATGGGGCGCGCTGTGCGGTGGCGATCAGCTTCGATGCCGATCATGAAACGATTCCGTTGCGTGACAACGATGAAAGCCCGATGCGCATCAGCCAGGGCCAATACGGGGCGCGACAGGCGATGCCGCGCATCCGCAAGCTGCTGGAGAAGGAAGCGATCCCGGCGTCGTTCTTCTATCCTGCGGTGTCCGCCCTGCTGCACCCGGAGGAGGTACGCGCGGTGGCTGATGACGGCCATGAGATCGGCATCCATTCCTGGATCCACGAGGCGAACACCACCCTGCCCTACGCGGCCGAGCGCGACCTGACCTTCCGCGCCGCCGACACGCTGGCGCGCATTTCAGGGCGCGATCCGGTGGGAATGCGCACCGCGAGCTGGGATTTCTCGGTCAACACGCTGGATATCGTGCGCGAGCTGAAGCTGCTGTACGACAGCTCGCTGATGGCGGATGACGATCCGTATGAGCTGATGGATGCCGGCGAGCCGACGGGGATTGTCGAGCTGCCGCCAGAATGGATTCGCGATGATGCGGTGTATTTCAATTTTGTCCGGTTCTCTGCGCTGCGGCCGTATACGCCGCCATCGGCGGTGGAGGAGATTTTCACCGCCGAGTTCGATGGCGCGTGGGACGAGGGCGGGTTGTTCCTGCTGACGATGCATCCGCATATCACCGGGCATCGGTCGCGCCTGCCGCTGTTGGCGCGGCTGATCACGCACATGAAGGCACGTGGGAAGTGCTGGTTCGCGACACATGCGCAGGTGGCGCAATGGTGCAAGGATAATTCTTGAGCTCTGGGTAGCAGGCGGCGGAATGCGCTGGCCCCGGAACAAGTTCCGGGGCCAGCTTTTCCGACCTGCGATTGTTACGATCGTTGCGCGACCGCTCCGGACCAAGGCGACGCGGCGTCGCTGATGCCGGTGCGCGTGCCGTCGGGACGCTGCACGATTACGTTCGGGCAGGCGAAGTTGATGGGCACCGCGCCGTGGTCGACGACTTCCAGCGGGCCCTCGGCGGCTAGCGTGTCCAGCACATCGGCGGGCAGGCGGCGGTCGGCGGTGATCGTGTCCACGCTGGAGACGTCGATACGCGGGTGATGCGCGGCGTCTTCCACACTCATGCCGAAATCGGCGACGAAGGTCATGAGTTGGAATACCGCGGCCATGATGCGCCTTCCGCCCGATGCGCCCGCCGCCAGGAATGGCCGGCCGGCCTCGGTCAGCATCACCGGCAGCATGTTGCACAGCGGACGCTTGCCCGGCGCGATGGAGTTCGGTGAACCCGGCCGCGGATCGAACCACATCATGCCGTTGTTCAGCACCACGCCGGTCTTCGGCAGCAGCACGCGACTGCCCATCGAGGACATCAGTGTGGTGGTCATCGCCACCGTGGTGCCCTCGGCGTCGCACACCGTCAGGTGCGTGGTGCAGCTTTGCGCGCTGTCCGGCTCACTCTCACCGAGGCCCGCCAGGCGCTCGGCGTAGGCGGTCTTCATCGCGCGGGCCAGCGTGACGTACCACGCTGCCGACGGTGTCTTGCCGGCGTAGGGCGCGTCGGCCATCTGCTCCAGCACGCGCATCAGCGTTGGCGCCGCGGTCAGCCCGCCCGTCAGGTTCAGCGTGCGGCCGCGCCAGCCGACCTCCGTTGCGTGCCAGGTGCGTGCCTGGCAGTCCCGCAAATCCTGCGCTGACAGCACGCCGCCGAGCGCCTTCGCGTCGGCGACGACAGCGGCGCCGATGTCGCCCTCATAGAAGTCGCGCAGGCCGGCGCGGCCGAGGCGCTCCAACGTCGCGGCGAGGTTGCCTTGGCGGAAGAAACCGGGCGTGCCCTGGTAGGGTGGCACCGGGGGCAGGCCGTTCGGCAGGTAGACTTTCGCGGTCTCCGGATACTTACGGATCACCGAGGCGGAGTTGGAGATCTTGACCGCGGTGTACCAGTCCTGCGGCAGGCCGCGTTTGGCCAGGGCGATCGCCGGCGCGATCACGTCGGACAGCGGCAACTGGCCCCAATGCTGGTGGAGGTAGGAATAACCGGCGACCGAGGCCGGAATGGCGACCGATAGCGGGCCATGGATGTTGATGTCGCCTTCCACCTCCGGCCAGGCGAACAGGTCGGTCGTCATTTTGCCGGTCAGTTTGTAGCGCGCGGGATCGGTGTCGCGCGGCGCGCGTGGGCCGAAATCCACCACGTCCACGCGGGACTGCCCGGCGCGGTGCACCAGCGCGAAGCCGATGCCGCCGAGGCCCGAATTCCACGGCTCCACCGTCGCCAGCGCCAGCGCGGTGGCGACGGCGGCGTCGATCGCGTTGCCTCCGGCGTCCAGTACGGCGACACCGGCTTCCGCGGCGCCCTTGACCTGCGACACGACGATGCCCCGCCGGCCGGTCGCCGACGGCTTGCTGAGCAGCCAGTTCTGGGTGACGTGGGGCGGCGGGGTGTACTTCATCGGTTGGTTCTCTTGTGCTTCCGGTGCATGGTCCGCCGCTGTGACTGTCATGGCAAGAGAGGCACCATGAGTCTGCTGGTCGTCGCCGCAGTGGTATGGATGGGTATTCATTTCGGCATCGCGGGAACGCGGTTTCGCGAACTGCTGGTGGGCCGCATCGGTGAAGGCCCGTTCCGCGGGCTGTTTTCAGTGATTTCGATTGGCGCGCTGGTGTTTCTGGTGCGCGCCTGGAGCGCAGCGCCGACGACGCAGTGGTGGTATTCGCCCGGATGGCTGCGCTGGGTGCTGGTTGCCGTCATGCTGGTGGCATTCGTGCTGTTCGTGGCCTCGGTCAGCCGGCGCAATCCCACAATGGTGGACCTGCCAGGCGCCACTGCCCAGCCGCCGCGCGGTATCCAGCGCGTCACGCGGCATCCGATGCTGTGGTCGTTCGCGCTGTGGGCGGGGGTGCACATCATCGGAAACGGCGATACGGCGGCGATCGTGTTTTTCGGCACGCTGCTGGTGACCGCGCTCGCAGGGATGCCGTCGATCGATGCCAAGCTGGCGCGGCGCGATCCGGCATTGTGGCAGGCACTGTCTGCCACGACATCGAACGTGCCGTTCGTGGCGATTGCGCAGGGCCGTAACCGCTTCGTGCCGGGCGAGATCGGCTGGCTGGTGGTGCTGATTGCCGTGGTCGCGTGGGGCGTGGTACTGCGCTTTCACCCGTTTCTATTCGGAGTAGCACCGATCCCATTGTGACCGGCGCTTGCCGCCCGGCGGTTCATGGCCGAACGTGGCGCGGGCCATGCGAGACCGAACATGTATCTGAACAAATTCGCGGATACGACCGAGAAGCTGGATATGACCCGGTCGGAGGAATTCCGCCTGCTATGCGCGAGCGCCGCCGATCTCGGCATTCCGTTTGCCCCGGCGGTGCCGTACTGGTCGCGCAACGTCGTGTTGCGGCATCTGCGCTTTCATTTCCTGGAATGGGGAGCGCCGGACGCGCCGCCGATCGTCCTGCTGCATGGCGGGCACCAGTCGGGGCATTCCTGGGACCTGGTCAGCCTGCACCTGGCGCAGCACTACCGGGTGCTGGCACTGGATCAACGTGGCCACGGCGACAGCGAATGGGCGCGCGACGCTGCGTATTCCAACCACGAAATGTCGCTGGACGCCGAGGCGTTCATCGCGGCGCTGGGGTTGGATCGGGTGGTCCTGATCGGCCACTCGATGGGCGGGCGCAACGCGATGCTACTGACCCGTCGCGATGCGGCACGGCTGCGGGCGCTGGTGGTGGTGGATGTCGGGCCGGAGGTGTCGGACCGCGGGCGCCAGGTGATCGCCGGCTTCGTGCGCGACAACGAGGAATTCGACGACCTGGAGCATTTCGTTCGTAATGTGCAGCAATATGATCCATATCGCTCGCGCGAGCACATCGAGCGGACGGTGAAATACAACATGTTGCAGCGGGCGGATGGGAAGTTCGTCAGCAAGTGCGATGCGACGCCGCGGCGGCTGGGACTGGTGCGGGGCAGCGGGAAGCTGGAGAACATCACGCTGGAGGACGCGCGGGCGTTCCGGTTGCCGGTGCTGGTGGTGCGGGGGGCAAAGTCCGGCATTCTGACGGCGGATGCGGCGGAGCGGCTGCGCGATGCGTTGCCGAATGGGACGCTGGTGACCGTGCCGGACAGCGGACACAACGTGCACGGGCAGAACACCAGGGGGTTTATCGAGGCGGTGACAGGGTTCCTGGGGACGCTTGGGTGAGGTGAGGGCCCGTCCGGAGATGACTGTTTCGAGTGTCGAGGGTGAGCCCCCACCCCGTCATGCCGGCGCAGGCCGGTATCCACGACTTGCCTTTGTTGCAACGAAGGCAAGTCGTGGATACTGGCCTGCGCCGGCATGACGGGGTGGTGAGGATCGTGCGCTATCTGGCGTCGTTATATCGAGACCGGTTCCAATTCGGTCAGCCGCCCTTCACGCCGCCGGCGGTCAGACCGGCCACGATCTCTTTCTGCATCAGCAGCGTCAGGATCAGCACCGGTCCGGTCACCACCAGCGCGGCGGCGGCGAGCGGGCCCCAGCTTACCTGCTCGAAGGTCAGGACGTTGTATACGGCGACCGGCAGCGTGCGCGTCTCCCGCCCGGCCAGCACGACGCCGAAGATGAAGTTGTTCCAACTGAAAATGAACGCCAGGATCGTGGCCACGGTAATGCCGGGGCGGGCCAGCGGCAGCGCAACGTAGCGGAAAGCCTGCCAGATGTTTGCGCCGTCGACCAGCGCAGCTTCCTCGATTTCGCCAGGCAGGCCCTCGAAGAAGCCGATCATCACCCACACCACGATCGGCACCGTGAGCACCAGGTGGGTGATCACGATCGGGGTCAGCGAACCGATCATGCCCATCCATTGGAACAGCAGGAACAGCGGGATCAGGTAGGACAGGCCGGGGGTCACGCGAGCGATCAGGATCAGCATCGCGGCGCGCGTGGCCTTTGCTTTTGCCACGCCGTAGCCGGCCGGCACGCCGACCAGCAGGGCCAGCCCGGTAGCGCCGAACGAGACGATGCAGGAGTTGATCGTGTAGCGCAGGAAGTCGTTGTCGGCGAACACCTTGATGAAATTCGCGAGTGTCGGCGGGTGTGGGATGAACACCGGCGGGAAGGCCATGTTGTCGACCTCGTTCTTCAGCGAGAGCGACAGCATCCACAGGAAGACGAAGGCCGCCGGCGAGACCAGCGCCAGCACAGAAGCATAGAGGCCGAGCTTGCCGGCGAATTTTTTGAGTTTGTGGCGATTCATGGCCGGTGGATCCGCTGGGTCATTGCACCCGCCGGGTCATTGCGCATTCTGGCGGACCGCCAGCAGCAGGTAGCTGATCGCCAGGATCAGTGCGAAGAACACCACCACGATGGCCGAAGCGTAGCCGAGGTGGTAGTAGGAGAACGCCTGCTGGTACAGCATGATGTTGATCGTCGTGCTGGCATTGCCCGGACCGCCCACGGTGATCACGTAGATCACGTCGAAGGATTTCAGTGCGTCGATGGTGCGGATCACCATCGCCACGACAATGAACGGCCAGAGCAGCGGCAGCGAGATGTGGCGGAAGGTCTGCCAGAAGCTGGCACCGTCGATCTTCGCCGCCTCGTACGGGTCGACCGGCAGGCTGGCCAGGCCGCCGAGCACGATCAGCATGACCAGCGGCGTCCATTGCCATGTCTCCACCATCACCAGCGTCGGGATCACCGTGTCGGCGCTGTAGGTCCATTGCGATGGCGGCAGACCGAGCGACGTCAGGATGTAGTTCAGCACCCCAAGCTGCGGGTGGAACATCATCGACCACACCAGCGCGACGGCGACCGGCGTTGCCATCATCGGCAGGATGAAGACGGTTCGCGCCACGCCGCGCAGCGGGAAGCGCTGGTGGAAACACACTGCCGCGGCAATGCCGAGCACCAGCGGGGCGACCACCGCCAGGACCGAGAAATACAGCGTGCGCAGCAGCGCCCAGCCGAAATCGGGGTCGGTGAACAGATGGACGTAGTTTGCCAGTCCGACCCAACTGGTGCCGGCGCCCGGCTGCCATTCATGCAACGACATGAAGGCGGTGAACAGCCAGGGGAAGACAATGACGGCCAGCACCACCGCGGTGCCCGGCGCGGCGAACGCCCAATATCGGCGTGCGTAGTTGCGGCCGCGGCCCGGGACGGATCCGATCGTTCCCGCGCCGGCGGCCGCTGTCAGTGTCGTGGCCATGTCAGGCGGCGTTCGACTTGTCGAGCACCGGCTGGAACGCGGCGGTCGCCTTTTTCAGCTCGGTCGCCGCGTCGCCGCCGGCGATCAGGTTGGTCAGCGCGATGCCGATCGTGTCGCGGAATTCCGTTACCGGCACGATCTCCGGCAGACCGGGCGCCGAGATTTTCTGGCTTTGCATCACGGTATCCAGCCATTCCTTGCCGAACTTGTTGGCCTGCACGACGGCAGGATCGGTGTAGACGCTGAGCCGCGCCGGAGTGCCGGAGCCGGAGCGCAGAACCTCCGCCATGATCGGCTTGCTGGTGGCCCATTGGCAATACAGGTAGGCGGCGCCCTTGGTCTTGCTGGCGGCCGGAATTGCCATCGCGTCAACGAAGCTGGCCGAATGCTGCGCTTTCGGTCCTTTCGGGACCACAGCGAAGCCCACGCTGTCGGCCACCTTCGACGATTTCGGGTCGAGCAGCGGGGCAGAGAAGCCGACACCATCGAGCCACATGCCGATCTTGCCCTGCGAGAAGCTGGTCTGGCATTCGTTCCAGTTGAAACCGATGCTGCCCGGCGGCGCACAGTCATGCATCAGCTTCTGATAGAGCTCGGCCGCCCACACCGCCTGCGGCGTGTCGGTCAGCAGCGTCTTGCCATCCGGGGTCACGGTGTACTGGTCCTGGCCGAGCAGCCAGCTCGTCCACACCGGCACGTTGGCGTTCTTCAGGCCGCGGCCGACGAAGCCGAAGGTGCCCTTGCCCTTGTCGGTAAGCTGGTGCGCGGCGTCGAGCAGGGCGTCCATGCTGGCGGGGAAGGCCAGGCCGCGTTCCTTGAACAGCGCCTTGTTGTAATAGACGATCCACAGGTCGGGATTGATCGGCAACGAATCCATCCGCCCGTCGGCCTGGGTGGCGGTCTTCACGGCCCCGGCGCCGATATCGGCGAAATCGTAGTCGGGCGCGGTGAGTTTCGGGTTCGCGAGGTAGGGACGCAGGTCCTCCAGCCACTTGGCGCGGCCGAACAGCCGCTTGGAAACGTGCAGCGAGACCATCAGGACGTCGAAGCTGGGGTGGCCCGAGGCCATCTCTAGCGCGACTTTCGGGCGCTGCTGCTGCTCGGGGATCTGCTCTGCCCCGACGCTGATGCCGGTCAGGTCCTCGAATTCCTTCTGCTTGCGTTGCAGCACGTCGCTGCGCGGGTTCTTGGTGAGACTGACCTCGATGTGCTGGCCCTTGAACTGCTTCCAGTCGAAGGCCGATTGGGCGGAAGCGTTGGTGACGATGGCGGGGGCGGCAAGCAGGCTGGCCGAAGCCTTAAGAATGTCTCGACGGCGAATTATGATTTCCTCCTGGTTTTGGCCCGGCCTTGTCGGTCGTGTCGTGCCGGCCGGTGCCTGCTGCCGACGACTGTTCAGCCCGGTTTTTGCATGCTGACATGTCACAGGCAAGATGGACCGGCGGGAAACCCAAGCGGCCAGGTCGTGGCAGTGTCCGTGACGTTGCATGCTTTCGGCAACGCGCATCGGTGGCAAGGCTCCGTCGGATCCAGAACAGGTGCATGCCGCCTCGAACCGGGTGCACCTCGCGCGCTCTTCGTCGAGGTCGGGGCGTACTTGCGACGCGGAGGAGGGCCGTGCGGTGGCAAGACCCTCACCCTCGCCGCTGCGCGCCTCGACCTCTCCCGCGAAGAGCGGGAGAGGTGTACGACGGCAACACGCTGCTCAGGGTGGCGAAGGGGATCCCGCGTGTTGAAACAACTGCCGTTGCGGCTGCGTTCGGCCGCCTATGCGCTGCGCGGCGGCTTCCTGGTCCGCCCGCTGGTGATCGCCGTCATGCTCGGCCTGTGCGGCGCCGTGCTGTCGTCGATCGAGGAGGCCAACCCGGTTGCGGCGGCGTGGATTCCCGTCACGCTGTTCCCCTCGCACGACGACCCGCAGGTCGCCCAGACGATCCTCAGCGTCATCGCCACCTCGATCATGACGGTGGTGTCGATCGTCTTCGCCATCCTGCTGATGACGCTGACGCTCGCCTCGATGCAGTTCTCGCCGCGCATCCTGATCAGCTTCGTGCGCGACGGCGGCACGCAATGGACGCTCGGGATCTTCCTCGGCACGTTCTGCTACTGCATGGCGGCACTGCCGGCCGCGCGTTCGATGCCGCATCCGTTCGCGCCGGTGGCGACGGTCTGCGGCGCCATGCTGCTGGCGCTGATGTGCGTCGGGTGGCTGCTGTATTTCATCCACCACATCTCGCAGGCGATCAGCGTCAACCACATCGTCGATCGCATTGCGCGGGAGACCGAATTGGTGATCGACGAGTTGATGCCGCATCCGATAGCACACCACGGTCGGCAGGAGCCGCCGCCGTTCATTGCGGAGGAGCCGGAGTTCCCAGTGCTGAACGAGGTGTCCGGCTATATCCGCTTCATCGACACCAGGCGGCTGGTGACCTTCGCCCGGACGCACCGCCTGCGGGTGCGCGTGACCCGTTCCGTTGGCCACTTCGTGCCGGCGGGCGTGCCGCTGCTGATGCTGTCGCGGCGCAGCCTGGTGGATCGCGACCACGCCGTGGAGCTGACCGGGGCGTTCGACATCGGGCCGATGCGCACGCTGCAGCAGGACGTCGAGTTCGGCGTCATCCAGATCGTCGACATCGCGCTGCGCGCCATATCGCCGGCGGTCAACGACCCGAGCACGGCGATCAGTTGCATCGACCAGCTTACCCGGATCCTGATCCGTTGGCTCAGCCGCTCCCGGCCGGAGTCGTTGCTGTATCAACCGCCGCATGTGCTGCGCGTGGTGCTGCCATGGATCGACCTTGACGGATTGCTGAACACGGCGATCGAGCAGATCCGCGCGTACGCAACGACCGATGCCGCGGTCAGCCTGCGGCTGCTGCGGCTGCTGCAGGATGTTGCTGTTACCGTCGAGGGTGTTGCCCTGCGCCAGCGCATCGTCGAACGCGGCAGGCGGGTGGTCGAAGGCTGCCGCGGCCGGCTGCCGCCGGACGATTTTGCGCGTTTGGAGCAACGCCTGACGGCGCTTGAAGGGATCGGCGACAATGTGGTTGCGGCGGAATTGGCGCGCCGTCGTCAGGCGGCGAGCGTCGACCATATCCAGGCAGACGACCGTCCGACCAGCGAAGTGCGCGATATCGGGTGCCCGAAATGATGGAAGGGTCAGAAATTCGGGTGCCTGATAATGGCATCAAACGGAAGCAGCGAACTCAGCCCACGCCGGACATCTGCTGGAGACTGTCGATACATGAACGTTGAAGCACCAGGGCGCAACGCAATTGCAGCGCCGCCGAAATCCATCGATACCGAAACGGTATGGGAGCCGGGCCGGGCGACCATCGTCGCAGTGCTGGTGGCCTTCGTGACGATATGGACGGTCTATCTGACGATCACCGAGGCACCCGGCGCAATCAAGCACGACATGGCGGAGGCATACGCCTGGGGACGGGAATTCCAACTTGGCTACAACCAGCACCCGCCGTTCTGGGCCTGGATGTGCGGCCTGTGGTTTTCCGTGTTTCCGCGCACCGGATGGGCCTTCGCGCTGCTGAGCAGCGTGAACGCGGGCATCGGCTTGTGGGGCGCGTGGATGCTGATCGGCGACTTCGCCCGCGGCCGCAAGCGCATGGCGGCCTGGCTGCTGCTGCTGCTCACGCCGCTTTATACGTTCTATGCCTATAAGTACAACGCCAACACCATATTTCTGTCGATTTGGCCCTGGACTCAGCACTACTTCATGAAATCGGTGCGGGATCGCAAGTTCGGGGACGCCATCGGCCTTGGCATATGTGTCGGTCTTGCCATGATGTCCAAATATTATGCGGCGATCCTGGTCGCGACCTGCCTGCTGGCCGCGCTGCAACATCCCGCGCGGTGGAAATACCTTGCGTCGGCGTCGCCCTATATCTCCTCGGCCGTGGCGGCGCTGATCTGCGCGCCGCACGTTGCGTGGCTGCTGACCCATCGGGCGCCGCCGCTGCGCTATCTCGCCAACATCTCCGGCGAGCCGTGGGGTGGCGTGATCGTTCTTGCGGTGAAAACCCTGATCGGCGCACTGGGCATGAACCTCGGGGTCTTTCTGGTTGTCGGGCTGGTTGCCTGGATATCGCGGACCGAGGGGTCCGCGACGTTCAGCCCTGACGCGGGCAGCCGTGACGCGGGCAGCCGTGACGCGCGCAGCCCGCAGCTTCGCGTGCTTGCAACGCTTGCGCTGGCGCCACTCGTTCTGACGATGGCGGGCGCCCTGGCGTTGCGCACGCGGAGCATGCCGGAAATGACGATCGGAACCTTCGCGCTGTTGCCGCTGCTGACGATTGAACTTGCCGCCCTGCCGGATATCGATCGGCTCTATCGGATCGCCTTCCGGCTGGCCGGGGTGCTGACCCTTGGGTCACTTGCGCTGTCGCCGGCGATCGCGGCGGCGCGCACCTATTGGTCATCCACGGCGATGAAGGTCGCGCCGCTGCAGGAAGTGGCAACCGCGGCGACCCGGCTTTGGCACGAGCGCACGTCTTTGCCGCTTGCCTATGTCGGGGGCAGCGATTGGTATGAGAATGCGATCGCCTTCTACAGCACGGATCGGCCGCACGTGTTCCTGCACTTCGATTATTCCCGCAATGCCTGGGTGACGCCGGAGGCTCTGGCGAAACACGGGTTGCTTTCAGTGTGCGTCAGCGACGACCGTGTCTGCCTGGCCGAGACAGCGCCCTTCGTAACGCCGGACACGACGCGGACCGAGGTGACGTTGGCCCATCGGTTTTGGGGGCATGTCGCCGCGCCGATGCATTACGTGGTGACGATCATTCCGCCACACGTCTGATCCCGGTTGACGTTCGCTTGGGTGCGTGACTTATTACCAACCCTGGGGGTGGACGATATGCCGACCGCCGCGAACAGCGCCGCCTTCGAATCATCGGCAAGACAGCCCGTGATTGGTCCTCTTGCCGAGCGCGACCTGCCCGAGGCCGAGCGCATCTTTCGCGTGGCGTTTGGCACGTTTCTCGGCGTCCCCGAACCGGAGACATTCTGGAGCGATCGGGACTATGTGCATGGCCGCTGGCGCGCGCCGCACGTCGCCGCGCTCGGCGCCACGCTCGACGGGCGGCTGGTCGGTTCCAATTTCGCGACACGATGGGGCAGCGTCGGCTTCTTCGGGCCGATCACCGTGCGCGCGGATCTCCAGGAACACGGGATCGGCAACGCGTTGCTCGCCGCGACGATGGATCAATTCGATGCCTGGGGAACCCGGCACGCCGGGCTGTTCACCTTCGCGCACAGTGCCAAGCACGTGGCCCTGTATCAGAAGTTCGGGTTCCATGCCCGCTTCCTGACCGCGATCATGTCGGCACCGGCACGACGGCAACAACCGATGGCGGACTGGTCGCGCTACGGTGCATTGAGCGATGCGGAGCGGGAAGCGGCGCTGCTTGCCAGCCGGCAGGTGACCGATACGCTCTATCCGGGTCTTGATCTGTCCGAGGAGATTCGCGCGGTGGCAGCGCAGGGTCTCGGCGACACCGTGCTGGTCCAAGGCGGCGACGGCGTGGCGGCGTTTGCGGTCTGTCATTACGGACCGCGCAGTGAGGCCGGCGCAGGTGCGTGCTTCATCAAGTTTGCCGCGGTTCGCGACACGCCGTCCGCGGAACAGGATTACCTGCGATTGCTGGACGCCTGCGAGGCGCTCGCGGTGGCCGTGGGCATGCCGAACCTGCTGGCCGGTGCGAACCTGGCGCGCCACGAGGCCTATCAGCTCCTTGTCGCACGCGGATTCCGCACCGTGATCCAGGGCGTCGCCATGCATCGGCGGAACGATCCGGGTTACTGCCGGCCGGGCGTCTACGTCATCGACGACTGGCGATAGCGAGTTCGGGTCAAGCGATGTAGGCAGCAGGCCGGGGAGGCTGATGATGGGCGTCGTGGGACGGGTCGAAAGCTTGTGGCGCTATCCGGTCAAGAGCATGCGGGGCGAGGAACTCCGCGAGGCCTTCATCGGCTTCGCGGGCGTCTACGGCGACCGTCTCTACGCTTTCGGTAATTCGGCGGCGTCGAAGGGCTTTCCCTATCTGACGG
Source organism: uncultured Alphaproteobacteria bacterium (assembly GCA_963826975.1). Classification (GTDB taxonomy): domain Bacteria; phylum Pseudomonadota; class Alphaproteobacteria; order Acetobacterales; family Acetobacteraceae; genus Palsa-883. The sequence goes on from CAWGZJ010000010.1 coordinate 251,555, forward strand.
GACGCGAACGGGGTGAAATGCTGCTGTGCCAACCGCGCTTCCGCCATCCTGAATATGCAAAATCGCCACCCAATCTCGCGGAGGCGGAAAATCGGGGACCCGGACTTACGCCGGTATATCCATCCACAGCCGATATGATCGTGGACGTCCAGACACCAACCGGGGATGTTCTCGCGGTCGATGACCCCGCCCTGGTGGCTCTGCTGCGAGACGGTGACGGCGGCGGTACGATCTCGCTGATGCGCTCGGATCGCGCAATGACGGATTGCCGGCCGGTCTCGATCTTTTCGATGCAGACCGTGCGTCGGATTGGCGAGGAGGTCGGGGCCGAGCTCGACAAGCGCCGATTTCGCGCGAACATCTATGCCGATCTTGGCACGGCGCCCGGATTTGCCGAGGAAGCGTATGTGGGCAGCACACTGCGCGTTGGCGCCAAAGCGGTGATTGCCGTGGTCGGGCTCGATCCTCGGTGCAAGATGATCACGCTCGATCCGGATACGGCGCAGGCCAGTCCGGAAATCCTGCGCACGGTCGCGCGCGGACACGGCGGCATGGCCGGTATTTATGGCGCGGTCGTTGTTGAGGGCACGGTCCGGCCGGGGGATGCGATTGTCGTGGTGGACCCGGTGGGCGGGGGCGCTCTGGTAAGGGCCTGAGGCGGGATGACCGAATCGATTGGGGAACGGTCGTAGCACTTTGTGGCACGACCGGGCTGATCCCCATGGGCATCAGGACAAGCCTGGGTCTGGGAAGACTCTCCCCCTCCCCTTGAGGGCTTGGGCCGCAAAGCGGACCAAGGCTGGGGGGAGGGGTCGGCGCGCCACGAACATTCGGTGCGAGCCCGGCCCTACCCCTCCCCCCAACCCCCTCCCTCAAGGGGAGGGGGAGAGCCATCCTCTGCATATTGTCAACCGCATTCATCTCCGATCCGCACCGAAACCGGCCGCAGGTCCGGTGACCATTCGATGGCCGCCTCGGCCAGCCGCACCCCGTGCGCCGCCAGCGCCGGTGCCAGCAGCGCGCGCGGATTGGCCGAGGCCAACCCGATCGCCTCAGTCGCCGACGCAATGCCCCAGGCGACGACGTTGCGCACCGCCTGGTCCAGCTCCAGCGATGAGCCGGCCAGCACCGAGGCCCCGGGCACGCGCACCGCAGCGTCGGCCGCGCGCTCGATCGCCATTCCGGCCAGTTCATAGTGCCCCGCAGGCGCCGCGGCGGCGGCCGTCGCGTCGGTGACCAGGATCGTTCGCGCCAGGCCTTTCGCGCGCAGCAGCGACCGCAGTGCGAAGGGCGGGACATGGATGCCGTCGGCGATGAAGCTGGCGCTCAGCCGGTCCTCGGCGAGTTGGGCAAGTAACGGGTTGTCGAATTTTGGCAGCAGATGCGGCAGGCCGTTGCCGAGATGCGTGCTGAGCACCGCGCCCAGGTCCGCCGCGTGAGCTACCTCGGCCGAGCGCGCGGCCGAGTGGCCGATTGCCACCAGCGTGCCGCGCCGTCGCGCCCAGTCGATGAGCGTCTCCGCGCCCGGGCGCTCGGGCGCCAGTGTCAGCAGCAGGATGGGTCGGCGCAGGCCGGCGGCCAGGCGATCCAGCAGGGCGGGGTCGGCATCGATCATCGCCGCGGGCGGATGGCACCCGGCGTAGCCCGGCGTGGGGTTCAGGAACGGCCCTTCCAGGTGGTAGCCGGGAACCATGGCTGGGCCGAGCCGTGAGGCCGCCACCGCTGCGTCCAGCGCGGCGAAGCGGGCAGCCAGCATGTCTTCGGGCGCGGTGATCAGCGTCGGCAGGCAGCTTGTCACGCCGGTGCGCAGCATCGCGCGCAATGCGTGATCCAGCGCATCGGCGGTCAGTGCGGTGCTGTTGAAATCGACGCCGGCGAAGCCGTTCACCTGCAGATCGATTAGGCCCGTGCTGAGCATGGCGCGACGTTGATCGCGCCGCTGAAACCTTGTCAATCGATTGGACCGGCCGACCCGCAACACGTCGGCGTGGCACCGAAGCTTACGCGGCGGTGGCGGGCTTGTCCTCGATGACGAGATCGAAGTGTTGGCACCGAGCCTCGAAGTGGGCGAGGAGTTCCCGACCACGCGGCGCGACATGCGCGGCCTCGGCGTCATCGCCCGCGAATTTCCGGATCGCGGCAAGCGAGTCGAACCGCGTGATCGTGGTGAATTCCACCTCGCCGCCGACGGCTCGGCGAAGCACGGAGGCGCCGCGATAACCCTCGATCGCATGGGCGGAGGGCAGGAATTCGGTTCGCAGGAATGCCTCATACTGATCAGCTTCTGCGGTGGTCGCCGCCCATCCGCGCCATAGCCGAGCGATCATTGTCTTCTCCTTTGCATGTTGGTTTGCTCTTGTGTCCGGCGGCGCCAGGTCGGCGCGACTTGTGTCGCATTCATGGGGAAACGTCGGTCGCGGGGTATTGGCAAAAATTGCGCGCCGGTGGTGCGTGTCTTTCGGGAGGCCTGGGGGAAGTTCATGCCACGCAGGGATTGCAGGAATGCCACACGATACTGGTGGGACCCATATATGCGCGGGCTTAGTCTGCTGCACGCGGATTTTACCAGCCACGAGTATCGGCCGCATAGCCACGAGGCATTTGTCGTGGCGGTAACGGAACGGGGTGGGGCCGTCATCAAGAGCCGCGGCTGCACGGAGGTGGCCCACCCCGCCACGCTGTTCGTGTTCAATCCGGCCGAGCCGCAATCCGCGTGGATGGGTCGCAGCCCGCGCTGGCGGTATCGCGCCTTCTACCTGACCCGGTCCGGCATTGCCGACCTGGCAGGCGGTCTTGGTATCGCGACGGTGCCCCATTTCACCAGCAATCTGTTCAACGATGCCGATCTGATCGAGGATTTTCTATCGCTGCACCGCGCGCTGGAGGAAGGACGTGACCAGTTTCAGGCAAACCAAATGATGATCGGCACATTCGGCCGGCTGTTCGAGCGGCACGGCAGTGGCGGTGGCCGCATCGATGCGGTACCCGAAGATCGGGCCATCTGCCAAAGGGTCATGAGCCTGATGCGCGCGCGGTACGCCGAGCCGCTGCGTCTGGAGGGACTGGCAGCCGCCGCTTGCGTGACGATTTTTCAACTGATCGGCATATTCAAACGCACGGTCGGGCTGACACCGCATTTGTATTTGACCCAGGTGCGCCTGAACATGGCGTGCCGCCATCTGCGGCGCGGCATGCCGATCGCGGACGTGGCGGCGGCCACCGGATTTTACGATCAGAGCGCACTCACCAATCATTTCAGGCGCAGTTATGGCATCACGCCGTTGCAGTTCGCCGCGGCGGCTCGCGGGTGACGGCCTCGCGCCCTGGTCCACACGGGCGTCCCGTGCCAATGCGGCGAGCGCCGGGGCACGGCTGATCCGCTGTGAAACACACGCGTCCGGCCCATCGTCGCGGCGGAATGCGTTGTTGCCTCCGGGCGCGTGGTGCGGCCATGTTGTGCCGGGAATCGTCACAGAGGACCGGCCATGCCGGCTGCCAAGCCACAGAACAAGCTGCCGCTCTGGTTGATTACCGTGGCGCTGATCGGTGCCGGGGTCGCCGCGCTGATGAGCAACCAGGCGCCGGGCACGACCGCCATCCCGTACAGCCAATTCGAGCAATTGCTGAACGACGGCAAGGTGACCAACGTGGTTGTTGCCGGCGACACCATCAGCGGCACGCTGTCGCAGAAACTGCCCGACGGCAATGACCACTTCACCACTGTGCAGGTGCCGGGCGACCTCGCCGGGGCGCTGGAGAAGCACCACGTCCAGTTCTCCGCTGTCACCGGCAGCAGCGCGATCGGGACATTGCTGTCCTGGGTGTTGCCGCCGCTTTTGTTCGTCGGCATCTGGCTGCTTGCGTCGCGTGCCATGGGCGGCGGGCGTGGCGGCATGGGTGGCGGTTTCGGCGGCGGGTTGCTGTCGATCGGCCGGTCCCGCGCGAAGTTGGTCGCCGAGACCGATGTGACCGTTACCTTCGCCGACGTCGCCGGCGTGGACGAGGCGAAGGACGAGTTGCACGAGATCGTCGACTTCCTGAAGAAGCCGGGCGAGTTCACGCGGTTGGGCGCGCATATCCCGCGCGGCATCCTGTTGGTCGGGCCGCCGGGTACCGGCAAGACACTGCTGGCGCGCGCCGTGGCCGGCGAGGCGGGCGTGCCGTTCTACGCCACCAATGGCGCCGAGTTCGTCGAGATGTTCGTTGGCGTCGGCGCGGCCCGTGTGCGCGACCTGTTCGAGCAGGCGCGCAAAGCGTCACCCTGCATCATCTTCATCGACGAACTGGACGCGCTGGGCCGCGCCCGCGGCGCCGGCGGGCAGATGGGCGGGCAGGACGAGAAGGAGCAAACGCTCAATCAATTGCTGGCGGAGATGGACGGGTTCGATCGCTCGGTGGCGGTCGTCATCCTTGCGGCCACCAACCGGCCGGAGATCCTTGATCCCGCGTTGATGCGCGCCGGACGGTTCGATCGGCAGGTGCTGGTGGATCGGCCGGACAAGAAGGGGCGCGTTGAAATCCTGCGCATCCACCTGAAGAAACTGACGCTGGCCGATGACGTGAAGCTGGATGACATCGCCGCGCTGACGCCGGGCTTTACCGGCGCCGACCTGGCCAATCTGGGCAATGAGGCGGCGGTGCTGGCGACGCGGCGTGGCGCGGTGGCGATCGCGATGGCGGATTTCGTTGGGGCGGTGGAACGCATCGTTGCGGGACTGGAAAAGCGCTCGCGCATCCTGATACCGCGCGAACGCCGCACCGTGGCGTATCACGAGATGGGGCACGCGCTGGTGGCGATGGCCATTCCGGGAACCGATCCGGTGCAGAAGGTCTCGATCATTCCGCGCGGCATCGGCGCGCTGGGCTACACGATGCAGCGCCCGACCGAGGACCGCTTCCTGATGAGCCGCCAGGAGTTGGAGGACAAGATGGCGGTGCTGATGGGCGGGCGCGCGGCGGAGATGGTGCTGGGCGACGATGTGTCCACAGGGGCTTCGGATGACCTTGCCAAGGCGACCGATATCTCCCGCGGCATGGTGCTGCGCTTCGGCATGGATGCCGCGCTGGGGCCGGTGGCTTGGGATACCGAGCAGGGCAACTTCCTTCAGCAGCAGGGCATGTTCTGGCAGCGCCGGCACTACAGCGAGCAGACCGCACACGACATCGACGTGGCGGTGCGGGCGCACCTGGACGCGGCGCTGGAGCGGGCGCTGGAGATCCTGCGCGGCAACCGTGCCGCGCTGGATGCGGGCGCCGAGGCGCTGCTGGCGCATGAGACGCTGTCGGGAGATGAGATTCCTCGGCCGACGCCGGTGGAGACGCTGTGAGGCGGCTGGGGGTAGGCGTGGGTGGGTTTCGGTTCGCCGCCGGCAGAGTCCACCGATTTACATTCTGGCTGGGACTTTGGCGGCGAACCTTGCTCGGTGAACAACCCCACCATCCCGCCAATCGTGATTTTGCCTCCGGCTTCGGCTGTATTTAGCCGACTTTGCCGCGAGTACCTGTGGATGTGCAGTTGCAGGGGCAACTTCCGCAGCCACAGGTGCGGAATGGAACGACTTACAACTATTACGGTATGCTTTTGATCGGAGCGGCCAATTTACTGTCGTACCCGCACTGACCGGTAGGTAACGCAGCCCGTTGATCGCGGCCTGGTTGCAGGGCGGCATTTTGGGATTGATCCAGACGAGTGCGACAGGCAGGATCACACCCGGGGAATGTCCATGGGTGAGCCAAGAATGTCTGACGGCATGCGGCCGGGTCCCGTCGCACGGGCCAATCGCTGGTCACAATTGTGGCTCGGCATGGTCTGCATGATCCTGATCGCCAACCTGCAATACGCCTGGACGTTGTTCGTCAATCCGATGAACAAGGCACAGGGGTGGAGCATCGCCGACATCCAGATCGCCTTCGCGATCTTCATTGCGACCGAGACGTGGCTGACGCCGATCGCCGGCTGGATTGTCGACAATCTTGGTCCGCGTCGTGGACCACCGATCACCATCAGCTTCGGCGCGGTGGCCGTCGCCGTTGCCTGGGTGCTGAACGCGTATGCCGGCTCGCTGGAAATGCTGTATGTCGGCGCCGCGATCTCCGGCACCGGCGCGGGGGCGATCTACGCGACGTGCGTGGGCAATGCGGTGAAATGGTTTCCCGATCGGCGCGGCCTGGCGGTCGGCATCACGGCGGCCGGCTTCGGCGCCGGTGCGGCGCTGACGGTGATCCCGATCCGCATGGTTATCGATGGCTTCGGCTATGCCTCGGCCTTCCTGTGGTTCGGGGTGGCCCAGGGCGTCGTGCTGCTGCTGATCGCGCCGATCATGCGCGCGCCGCTGCCGGACGAACTGCCGCAGACCGCGCCGCCGCGTGTGCGGCAAAGCAGTCGAAGCTTCACACCGATCGAAGTGCTGGGTTCCCCGGTCTTCTGGCTGCTGTATGTGATGTTCGTTCTGGTGTCGGCCAGCGGGCTGATGGCCACCGCGCAGATCGCGCCGATCGCCAGGGATTACGGCATGAACAGCACGACGCTGTTCCTGGGTGCCAGCGTGCTGAGCGTCGCGCTGGTGGTCGACAACGTGATGAACGGCGCGGCACGGCCGTTCTTCGGCTGGGTTTCTGACCATATCGGTCGCGAAATCACGATGGCGATCGCCTTCAGCCTGGGCGCCTGCAGCTACGCGATGCTGGCGTATTTCGGGACGTCACCCTGGGCGTTCGTGATCGCCGCGGCGTTGATCTTCTTTACCTGGGGCGAGATTTTCAGCCTGTTTCCGTCGACCTGCACCGACCTGTTCGGTACCCGCTATGCAACGGCCAACGCCAGCCTGTTGTACACCGCGAAGGGCACGTCAGCGTGGCTGGTGCCGTTGGCCAACGTGCTGCAAGCGGCGACCGGAGGCTGGCACACGGTGTTCGTCGTCTCCGCGCTGGGCAACGCACTGGTGGTGATCGCGGCGCTGCTGATCCTGCGTCCGCTACGCGCCGCGCATCACCGTGCCACGACCCGCGCGGCGGCGGAGTAAAGCCCGGTCGGTGTATCCCGGCGGCTATCCTTTGGACACAGGTCGGGAAGGTCCCGCCTGGCGTTCGCTACCCGGGCATCTTCCGGAACCGCCTTATGCCCCCGCCGCGTGAAACCCAGCGCGCCGCCGCGGCGGCAGTTCAATTCCGGCACTGATATGACAATTGGGCGAACGAAGGAAGTCAGCGCGCTGCGTTTTCAGCCACGCACCTCGGTGCCGAGGGCGGTTTCATAGACGCGCATGATCGAGGTGGAGTCCATCCCGCCCAAACCCATACCGCGGGCCATGCGCATCAGGTTCAGCACCTGCGGGGCGATCATGCCGGGCACGCCGACATCGTCCGCGAGTTCCATGGCGAGGCGCAGGTCTTTGTGGGCCAGGTCGAGGGCGAAGGTGGCGGCGAAGTTTCCCGCCAGGGCCTTGGTTGCCATGTTGCGATAGCCGGTGGAATCGCCGCTGGCGTTGCGGATGACGGCGTCGAGTTTTTTCATGTCGATGCCGGCGCGCTTGCCCATCATCAGCGCTTCGGCGGCGGCGGCCGAATTGCAGAAAGCCAGCATGTTGTTGATCAGTTTCGCGACGGAGCCGAAACCGACATCGCCGACGTGGATGACTTCGCCGCTGAATGATTTGAGCAGCGGAAGCTGGGACTCGAACGTGGCGGCGTCGCCGCCGACCATGATGACGATGGTGCCGTCGGTGGCACGCGCCACGCCGCCGGAAACGGGGGCTTCCAGCATGCCGAGGCCCTTGGCACGGGCGCCCTCGGCCAGGCGGCGCGCGGTGGCGGGCGCGTTGGTCGAAAGATCGATGTAGACCGTGCCGGGCTTGGCGTTCTCGGTGATGCCGTTGGGCCCGAGGGCGACTTCTTCCACGATGCGCGGGATCGGCAGCGAGGTGATGACGACGTCGCAGGTTTTTGCGACATCGGCGACCGACCCACCGGTCGACGCGCCGAGATCGGTGCAACGCTTCACCGCGGCCGGATCAAGGTCGAACACCACGACCTCGTGGTTGGTGTTCTTGATGATGTTGCGGCACATGGGTCCACCCATGTTGCCGATGCCGATGAATCCGACCTTCACGGAATTTGTCTCCTTGCATTCAGTAGTGGGGCATTCAGTAGTGGGGCATTAGGTAGCGGGGCGTTACGTGGTGGCGAAACCGTAGAGCTTCGCTGGGTTGTCTACCAGGATGCGCTGGCGCGTCCGCGCATTGGGCACCCAGGCGCAGAACTGGTCAAACAGCGTGCCCGGGTCGGGCACCGGATCCATCCCGGGATGCGGCCAATCGGTGCCCCAGACGCAGCGCCGCGGCGCCGCGGCGACCAGCGCTTTCACGTTCGCTTTCGCGTCCGCGAATGGCGTGCCGGTGGAGGACACGCGGTAGCTGCAGGTCTTGATCCAGGCGTTCCAGCAGCAAGCGCGCGTCGCCATCCAGGCCGACCTGCACCGCGGCGTGAAGATAGAGTTGTTCCAGCACGTCCTGCTGCGCGTGGCTGCCGCCGAGGCGGTACATTTCGCCCGGCACCGGGCGCATCAGTGCAACCGCACGGGCCGGCTGACCCTGGCCGTGAGCCAGCACGGCCTCACACAACGGCAACGCGACGGTGCCGAGTGCGCCTGCTCAGGCTGCGTCGCGGTGCCGGCGTAGTGCCGCGCTTCCAGCAACGATGCCGCCGCAAGCGGAACGTTCGCCCGCCTGTAGGTCAGCATCGTCAGATAGCCCTTGAGACAATGCGCCAGCGCGAAGTGCGGATCCTGCGCCAACAGCGGCGCGAGGCGTTGCCCGGCATCCGCGTGATACCCGATGTAGCCCGCGACCGCGTGATCGAACGCGCGGGCCGCCGCGGCGGAGTCGGTGCTCAGCGCGCGTCCATGCGAGTCGTACTGCATCCGATGCTCCCCCGCCTTCGGGCGCATCATGCCACATCAGCCGGCGGTTGCGTCAGACGGGCGAGAGGCTGACCCGGATTATTCCGGCGCGCATCATGCCGAGTATTTGCGCTGCGGCGGTGGATAGATCGATCACCCGCCGTTTGGAATACAGTCGATCGGTGATCGTTACGATTACCGATTTGCCCGTGCTCACGACCGTGACGCAGACCTTGGTGCCGAACGGCAGCCAGGGATGCGCCGCGGTGAGCATGCGTTGATCGAACCGCGCACCGGACGCGGTTCGTTTCCCCTGGTGCTGACTGCCGTAATAGGAGGCAACGCCTGCTTCGGTCACCCAGGCTGCCTTGGAATCGGGCGTATCCTGCGCGGCCGCGCCGACCGGCGCCAGCAGCGGCGCGATTGCCGCAAGCAATATTGACCAGTCGCGCAGCACCATGGTGTAGGCTGCGCCACAATATCGCCATAATCGTTCGAGGGACATCACCACCCCACACAATAGATTCCAGATCACCCGCACGAAACGGGTGATCTGATCCTAGCGATGTCCACCAACACAGTGAACTTCTGGCATATTTCGTCTGCCCCCGGTATTTTTGACCGGACGTCTATTCGGATGATGCTGCCCAATTCTCGATTTGACAACCCTTGATCGACATCAAGCTTCGAATTTCCGCCGGATGGACAACGGAATGGTCGCGCCGCAGGGTGCCGGACACATGCTTGTTACCGTTCTGTTCGTCGTGCTCAGCGCCTTCGTGGCGGCACTGCTGCGCGGTTTCACCGGCTTCGGCTTCGCGATTGCCGCGGTGCCGTTGCTCAGTCTTGCGTTGACGCCGGCACGCGTGGTGCCGCTGGCCGTGGTGTTGCAAGTGCTGGCGAGCGCGCTGGATTTGCGCGCGGCGGCGCGGATCACCGATTGGCGCTCTTTGGTGTGGCTGTCGCCCGGGTTGGTGGCGGGGACGCCGCTGGGTCTATTGCTGTTGACGCGGTTGTCGGCGAACGACGCGCGGCTCACTATCGGGTTGCTGATCATTGGCTCTGTGGCGTTGCTTGGGTGTGGCCTGCGGTTGCCGGAGCGGCCGGCGCGGTGGATGGTTGCCTTGGTGGGCATGATCGCCGGCGTAATGAACGGGGTGGCGGCGGTGCCGGGGCCGCCGGTGGTGGCTTACCTGTTGGCGCTGCCGCACCGGCCGACGGTGATTTGGGCGACGTCGCTGGTGTTCTTCACTTTCACCGCGATCGTTGCGACAGTGCCATTTGCGCTGGCGGGTCTGGTCGATACGCAGACGCTGCTGTTCGCGTTGCTGGCCTGGCCGGCGCTGTTGGTGGGGTCTCGGCTGGGCGCGTGGGCGTTTCATCGTGCCAAGCCGCATCATCACCGGCGCATTTCGCTGGCGATCCTGTCGGGGCTGGCAATGATCCTGATCGCACGAGCGTTCGTTGAGTGATCGTATGGCGTACCGGATATCGCCAGCCTGCTGGGTTTTCGTTTCCGTAGAAACTTTACCGGCTTCGCACCGATCAATCGTCGGGTCCGGGCGCGGTGCGGGCGGCCTTGGTGCGAGCTCGCCGCGCCTTCGTCTCCAGCCGTGTGGTGACGGAGCCTTTGGTGGGGCGGGTCGGCACGCGCTTCACCGGTGGGACCGACGCGCGGCGGACCAGATGCACCAGCGCCGCAAGGGCTTCCGCACGATTGCGCTCCTGCGTACGATGGCGGCGCGCGGTGATCACCAGCACACCCTCCTGCGACAGGCGCTTGCCGGCCAACCGTTCGAGCCGCGTGCGTACGTCGGTCGGCAGGCCGGTGGCGCCGTGCAGATCGAAGCGCAGCATCACTGCGGTCTCGACCTTGTTGACGTTCTGCCCGCCCGGTCCGGTGGCGCGCATGAACGTTTCGGCGATATCGCGCTGGTCGATCACAATCCGGTCGGTGACGCGGATCATACGGCCTTGCCAAGGCCGTAGAAGGCGCAGGCGGTACCACCCAGAATGGCATCGTGCGAGGCTGCGTCGAGGTCCGTCAGCAGATGCCGCGTCGCGGTGCGCCAGCGCGCGTAGCCGCCGGCGAGTTCGACTACGGGCCAGTCGCTGCCCCACATCAGGCGCGACGGGCCGAAGCAGGCGACCAGGTGATCGACGTAGCGGCGCAGATCGTCGTGGTGCCACTGCGGCGAGGCCTCGGTGATCAGGCCGGAGAGTTTGCAGAAAGCGTTGGTTTCACGTGCGACGCGCGCGATGTCGTTTGCCCAGGTGTCGAACGCGCCGTGGGCGATCGGCGGCTTCGCGGCGTGGTCGATCACGATCGCCAGGCGTGGATGGCGTTCGGCGAACGACAGCAGCATCGGCAGATGGCGCGGCTGGACCAAAGCGTCGAACCGCAGGCCGTGCTGCGTCATGGCGACCAACGCGGGCTGCACCGCGGGGCGCAGGATCCAGTCGGTCTCCGCGATGTCCTGCAACATCGGCCGCAAGCCCTTCAGCAGAGACGATTTTGCCATCGCCGCGACGCGTGCGGCGGCGTCAGGCGCGCCGAGGTCGGTCCAGCCGACCACGCCGCGCACCAGATTGTGCGAGTCATGCGCCACCGTCAGCATGAAGTCGGTTTCCGCTTCCGTGGGGGCGGCCTGTACCAGCACCGTGGCGGTGATATCGTTGAGCAGGGGGCGCAGGTCGTCCAGTGTGTAATCGCGGTGGATCGGCAGATCCGGCGTCAACCAGTGGTAGTCGCCGCGCGCAACGCGCCAGACGTGATGGTGAGCATCGACACGAATCATGGTGGTGGGATCACGCCTTTGCGCAATAGGATGTTGCCGTAGAAGCGCCGCTCTCCGGTCTGCACGATGGCGAAGGCAGCGGCGGCGGCGCGATAGAAGGCATGGCGCTCGATCGCGACGGGCGGCGGCGCGGCGTGCCGTGACAGCACCGTCATGAAATCGCTAACGGGATCCGGCGTGGCGGCGGGATCGCCAACCACCTGCATCACCGTAATCGGGTCAGGTTCGAAATCATCGATCGGCAGCAGCGTGAGGATCGCGTCGAGCACCGCTGGTGCATCGATGCCGGGCAGCAGGATCAGCCGGCTTGCAGTGGCGGCGGCCGGGAAGTTTGCATCGACCAGGGCGATGGTGTCGCCGTGACCCATGCTGGCAAGCGCATGCAACAAATCGGGCGTCAGCAATGGATCGAGCCCGCGCAGCATATACTCCCCTGTTATGTGCGACGTGGTTTTGCCCAACGTAGGCCGGTGCCGCGGCCGGATGCAATCGTGATCTGCGGGCGACTCCCCGAATTGTCATCGCGGGACTATGATGAGCGCACTCGCCGGTCGCGGTGCGATCGGCACCACCATGTAACCTGCGCGAGGGTGTCATGATCACACTGACGGTGAATGGCCAGAAACACGCGCTCGACATCGAGCCGGAAACGCCGCTGCTGTGGGTGCTGCGCGATGAGATTGGCCTGACTGGCACGAAGTTTGGCTGCGGCATCGCCCAGTGCGGCGCGTGCTCGGTGCATCTGAACGGCGCGGTGACGCGGTCCTGCCAGGTGCAGGTGGGCGATATCGACGGCGCCACGGTGCTGACGATCGAGGGTCTGTCGCACGACGCCTCGCATCCGGTGCAGCGCGCCTGGATCGAGCACGATGTGCCGCAGTGCGGCTACTGCCAGTCCGGCCAGATCATGGCCGCGGTGGCGCTGCTGCAGCAGACGCCGACGCCGAGCGACGGCGACATTGATGACGCCATCACCAACATCTGCCGCTGCGGCACCTATCCGCGGATCCGTGCGGCGATCCATCGCGCCGCCGAGTTGGCCAAGGGTTGAGGAGAGCCGCCATGACCTATCAGCCACCGCTTGCCACGCTGAACCGGCGCGGCTTCGTCATCGCGTCGTTGACCGCAGCCGGCGGTATGATGCTGGGGCTGCGGCGGTCCGTCGCTGCCGATGGGCCGGTCGAGCTCGGCGCTTGGATCGTTATCGATCCGGACGACAGCGTTACCATCCGTGTGTCAAAATCCGAGATGGGACAAGGAATTTTTACCGCACTGCCGATGCTGGTCGCCGAAGAGCTTGGCTGCGACTGGAGCAAGGTGCGGGCGGAGTATGCCTTGGCGAACCGCAACCTGACGACACATGATTATGGGCCGATGGGCACCGGCGGCAGCCGGTCGATCCGCTCATTGCACGCGACGATGCAACAGATCGGCGCGAGTGCGCGCGCGCGGCTGATCGCGGCGGCGGCGCAGGAATGGAACGCGCCGGCGAGCGAGTGCAGCGCCAGCGATGGGCAGGTGCGGCACGTTGCCAGCGGTCGTGCGCTTGGGTTCGGCACGCTGGCGGCGGCGGCGGCGAAGGTACAGATCGCCGCCGAGCCGGCGATCAAGACGCCCGATCAATATACGCTGGTGGGGAAGCCGCTGGCCCGGCTTGATACGCAGGCGAAATCCACTGGCCAGGCGATCTTCGGCATCGATGTGCGACTGCCCGACATGGTCTATGCCGCGGTCACGCTGTGCCCGGTGCCGGGTGGAACGGTGAAATCCTTCGATGCCAGCAAGGTAATTGGACGGCGGGGCATCCAGGCGGTGGTGGCGGTGCCGGGCGGCGTCGCTGTGGTGGCGGACCGGTTTTGGCGCGCCAAACAGGCGGCGGCCGATCTGCCAGTGGAATGGGACCTTGGCGCGGGTGCCGGCACCGACAGCGCGATGTTCCGTGCCGAGTATCGCGCGGCGCTGGACGGCAAGCTGGCCGTGGCGCGCGACGAAGGCGATACGACGCGGGCATTGACCCAGGGCAAGTTGATAGAGGCCGCCTATGAAGTACCGCATTTGTCGCATGCGCCGATGGAGCCGCTGAACTGCACCGCGCAGGTGCGGGCGGACGGGGTGGATGTGTGGATGGGCACGCAGAACCCGGACATGGCGTTGCAGCTCGCGGCGCGTGCCGCCGGGGTGGCGCCGGAGAAAGTGCAGATCCACACTTGCTTTTTGGGTGGTGGCTTCGGCCGCCGCGCGATGAACGACGAGCTGGTGCAGGCGGTCACCGTGGCGAAGGCGGTGGGCAAGCCGGTCAAGCTGTTGTGGACGCGCGAGATCGACATACGCCACGACCGCTATCGCCCGCAGGCCGCGCTGCGCTGCCGCGCCAGTCTGGCGGCGGATGGGTCGCTGAACGGGCTGCACATCCAGACCGCGGTCGGATCGATCACCCGCTCTTTGGGATGGGGAACCGCGGCCGGCGGGGTGGAACCTCAGGCGGTGGAGGGCCTGGCCAACCAGCCCTACGCGGTGGCCAACCAGCGTGTGGAATGCGTGCTGAAGAACACGCATATTCCGGTGATGTTCTGGCGCAGCGTCGGCAGCTCGCAGAACGCGTTCGTGGTAGAGAGTTTTATCGATGAGTTGGCGCACGCGGCGGGTCAGGATGCTTACCAGTTCCGTCGTAAGCTGTTGGCGCACCGGCCGGACTTTGTGCGCGTGCTGGATACGGCTGCGCAGAAGGGCGACTGGGGCAAGCCGTTGCCTACGGGCACGGGTCGCGGCATCGCGATCCACGAATCGTTCGACACCATCGTGGCGCAGGTGGCCGAAGTCGCGGTCAGCCCGCGCGGCGAGGTCAAAGTGCAGCGCGTGGTCGCCGCGGTGGATTGCGGCCATGTGGTCAATCCTCGGTTGGTGGAGATGCAGGTCGAAAGCGGTGTGATCTACGGCCTGACCGCGGCGCTGTTCGACGCGATCACGATCAAGAACGGCGCGGTGGAGCAGGGTAATTTCGATACGTATCCGATGGTGCGGATGGCCGATGCGCCACGGATCGAGACGTATCTGACGCTGAGCAACGGCGCGCGCTGGGGTGGGATTGGCGAGCCTGGCACGCCGCCGGTGGCGCCCGCGGTGTGCAACGCGATCTTCGCCGTGACCGGAAAGCGCATACGCAGCCTGCCGATTTCGGACACGGATTTGACAAGCCGCACTTGAGCGGGCGTGTTGGCGCGGGCGGAGGCAGCCGGCGCGGAGCCGGGGGACGGTGACCGTCCCCGCTCATCCGTCATGCGGCCACCACTTCGATTGCTGCTCGAAGGCAATCGAGTAGGGGCGCCCCTCGCGGAGCGCCCCTCTCACACCACCGGACGTACGGATCGCGTATCACGGCGGTTTCCGACAAGGTTCAGCGCGGCATTTTGTTGCCGCGTCAAGGCTCGTTCATGATCCCATGCCGCAGACGCTTGTGGCTCCTCAGTCGCCCCAGGTCCGGCTCCGCCTTCCCCGCTGGCGCCGTGGCGCAACGCGGCCTTCAGGGTTTCGTCGAGAAGGTCCCCTTGGTCCGCGCCGCCTTGCTGCCGCTTCACGTCCATCGATTGGTCCAAGCTGCTCCCTGCTTGTCGAATTCAGCCCTTCGCCCGGTTGCCCGGACTACTATGGCCTCTGCTGACTTCTCCCGGCCCATCGGAGGCCGTCGCCGGCCCCCTGCTCCGATCGTCTGGAGAGATCGGGAGATCTCCCAGGGTAAAACACTGATCCTTCCCTCGAGCGCTGCCGGATTTACCTGTGCGCGTGTCCGACTGGCCTTTGGGCTTCCCCGTCCACTGCCGGGTTACCCCACCGCACCGGCCTCGTATCCGGTTCCTGTTCGTCAGCTCCGAGTTTTGCCTCCGGCTTCCTCCCCACTCTGCATCGCTGCAACGCAGTTGCCTTCGGCTAACGGTTCCGGCCAATCGGCCCGTAGAGGACTTGCACCTCCGAGATCAGCGCCATGCCTGGCACACAGTCGTGGATGGCCGGCCTTCGCCGACCATGACGGGGATGGCCAGGCCTTCGCCGACCACGACGTGCTGGGAAAGACCGCGGGCCACTTGACGCGGTTGTCCATTGGCGTCTCCTTACGATCGCGACGCCTTGCCGCACCGAGGGCGTGCTCGCCGGAGACCAGTATCGATGGATATCGCAACGACCCAGGATGTTGACTTCATCGCTCGCGCCCGCGCGCTGGCGCCGGAGATCGTTGCGGCAGCCGCGGAGATCGAGGAACGGCGCGAGCTGCCGCCTTTGTTGGTACAACGCCTGATCGAGGGCGGGTTCTTTCGCATGTTGCAGCCCGGATCGCTGGGCGGCGCGGAACTGCGGCCGGTGCAATTCTGTCAGGTGACCGAGGCGCTGGCTGAATCCGACGCGTCGGTTGCGTGGTGCGTCGGGCAGAACAACGGCTGCTCCATGTCGGCGGCGTATCTGAATGAGGCGGCGGCACGCGAGATCTTCGGCCCGGCGACTGGGATTCTGGCATGGGGCCCACCCGGTGCGCCGTTCGAGGCGCAGCCGGTCGAGGGCGGCTATCGCATCAGCGGCACCTGGCGGTTCGCCAGCGGCAGCCACCACGCGAGTTGGCTTGGCGCGCATATGCGGCTGGGCGCGGGCAAGGGGCAGCGCACCATGCTGTTCCCGAAATCCAGCGTGCGGATGGTCGATATCTGGCACACGGTCGGACTGCGCGGGACAGGCAGCGACGAGTACGTGGTGAAAGACCTGTTCGTGCCGCAGCACCACAGCCTGTCGCGCGACGATCCGCGCGAGCGGCGTGAGGCGGGGTTGCTGTATCGTTTCACCTCCAACCAGCTCTACTCGGCCGGGTTTGCCGGCGTGGCGCTGGGGATTGCGCGAGCCACAATCAACGATTTTTTGGAGCTGCCGGCCAACAAGACCTCGCGTGGCGCCTCGCGGCCGATGCGCGAGAACAATGTGGTGCAGTCGCAACTGGCGCAGTGCGAGGCGCGGGTGCGCTCGGCGCGCGCGTTCCTGCATCAGGTACACGAGGATGCGTGGCGGACGGTGGAGCAGACCGGCGAACAGACGGCGGAGCAGCGGATGCTGATCCGGCTGACCTCCACCTGGGCAATCCAGCAGTCGCGCGAAGTGGTGAATACGTTGTATCATGCGACCGGCTCGGCCGCGGTGTTCGAGGCCAATCCGTTCGAGCGCCGGCTGCGCGACATCCATACGGTGGCGCAGCAGTCGCAAGGACGGCAGTTGCACTTCGAAAGCTGCGGCCAGATCATGTTCGGCCTGGAGCCGGAGAACAAGTTCTAGATAGAGGGAGACGGGACGATGCCCGCGCAATCGCTTAATCATTTCACTATCAACGTGCGTGACCTGGAGGCGACGAAGGATTTCTACACTGACATCGTCGGGCTGACGGTGGGCGATCGGCCGCCGTTGGCGTTCGATGGCTACTGGCTGTATTGCGGCGGCGTGCCGACGGTGCACCTGATCTATTATCGTGAGGGTGACAAGCCGATGGACGGCGCGCCGGAGACCGGGCGGCTGGATCATATCGCCTTTGCCAGCACCGGCCTGAAGGACATGCGCGCGAAGCTTAAGCAGCACCACGTGAAGTATGAAGAGAGGGTGCTGCCGCGGATGAACATGACGCAGTTGTTCTATCACGATCCGGACGGGATCGCGATCGAGATGAATTTTCCACCCGAGGAGACGGAGGCACGGGCATGAACGCGATCCGCGCACGGCTGGCGCATATGGGCATCTTCGTACGCGACCGCGGGAAGATGGTGAAGTTCTATACTGATGTGCTGGGGCTGATGATTACCGACCAGGGCGAGACCAGCGCTGGCGGAACGCATCTGACATTCATGAGCGCTGATCCGGGGGAGCACCATCAGGTGGTGCTGGTCACCGGACGGCCGGAGGACACCGGTTTCAATCCGATCAACCAGGTGTCGTTCCTGGTCAATTCGCTGGAGCAACTTCGGGAAGTGCATCGACGTGCGCTGGAACATGGCGCGACGGCGATGCGTACGGTGAGCCACGGCAATGCCTGGTCGGCGTATTTCCTCGATCCGGAGGGGAATCGGTTGGAGGCGTACCTGCACACGCCGTTCTACGTGCCTCAGCCGCACGGGGAACCGTTGGACTTGGGCAAGACGGACGATGAGATCCTGCACGCGACTGAGGCGGCGTGCGCGAAGGATCCGGGGTTCATGCCGCGTGAGGCGTTTGCGGCGAAGGTGGCGGCGCGGCTGGCGGGTTGAGTGGGGCTGCTGGCTGTGGGGGGAGAGGGTAGTGTGCGAGGCGCTACGGGTGAGCGTGGTGCACGCGGCACTACCCTCACCCTCGGCGCTTCGCGCCTCGACCTCTCCCGCAGTGCGGGAGAGGTGTACGGGCGGCTGTCCCGTTATCAGAACGGTGTGTCACCGCGTACCGTTATCCGGTGCATGATGCGGGTTTCCGCCGGGTAGTCGTTTACCGCGTAGTGCTGCGTGCAGCGATTGTCCCAGAACGCCAGCGAACCGGCTTCCCAGCGGAAGCGGCAGATGAACTCCGGGCGCGTGGAGTGCTTCATCAGGAAGTCGATCAGCGGCTGGCTTTCCTCGTCCGTCATGCCATCGAAATGTTGCACATGGCCGCCGATGAACAGCGCTTTGCGCCCGGTCTCCGGATGAGTGCGGACCAGCGGGTGTACGCTGGTGGTCTGCACGTCGCCGGGGTCCTTCACCTGCATCTGGCTCATCCGCCCGGCATACATCTCCTTGCGCGACTTGCCGCCGTTCTTCTTGAAGTTGTCGCCGACGCAGACGGTCTTGAGATCGCCGATCAACGCCTTCATGCGGTCGGATAGTGATTCGTAGGCGAGGTACTGGTTGGTGAACATCGTGTCGCCGCCGACCGATGGAACCTCCACCGCGTAGAGGATGGTGCCCATCGCCGGCGCGGGGAAAACATCTGGTCGGTGTGCCAGGAGCCGCCGAAGTTCTTCTTGTCGCTGGGCGTCTTGACGATGCGCAGGACCTCGGGGTGGTCCTGCATGCCGACCATGAAGGGGTGCAGGTGGATCTCGCCCCAGCGGCGGGCGAAGGCGAGTTGACGTTCCGGCGACAGATTTTGGTTACGGAAGAAGATCACCTGGTTTTCCAGCAAGGCGGCGCGGACTTCGCCCAGTACCTCGTCCGGCAGATCTTCCGCCAGGTTCACGCCGGAGACCTCGGCGCCGAGCGAACCCGCAATCTTGTGGGTGTCGATGTGGCGATATTGCGCGTTCCGCATGACGTTCATCTTGTTGCTTCCTCCAAGGCATTGGCTCCAAGGCGCCGGCTCCGTGGCGCTGGGCCGCGCGGCGGCTGATTCCGGTTTGGCGTGTATCGTGACTCCGATCGGGCGTCATGGGAAGATGGTGGCATGGACGGCACGCAGCGCGAGGATGACGACATGAATGTCGAGTTCATCGGGATGATCCACCACCGGCACCAGTCGGAGATCCATCCGCCGGCGCCGATCGTATTGGATCGTGGCTATATCAGGGACTTTGCCCAGGCGGCCGAGGCGGGCGGGTTTGATCGCGTGCTGGTCGGGTATTTTTCCGACTCGCCGGATGGGTTCCTGGTGGCCGCGCACGCCGCCGCCTGCACCGAGCGGCTGAGCTTCCTGCTGGCGCATCGTCCTGGGTTCGTGGCGCCGACTTTGGCGGCGCGCAAGCTGGCGACTTTGGATCAGATCACCGGGGGGCGTGCGGCGCTGCACGTGATCTCTGGCGGGGACGATGCCGATCAGCGGCGCGACGGGGATTATCTGTCGAAGGACGAGCGCTACGCTCGCACCGATGAATATGTGGCGATCCTGAAGCGGGTATGGACCGAGCAGGGGCCGATCGATCATCACGGGCGATATTATCGGTTCGAGGGCACATCGACGGGCGTGCGCTGCGTGCAGTCGCCGCATATCCCGATTTATTTCGGTGGTGCGTCGGACGCGGCGATCGAGGTCGCGGGCAAGCACGCCGATGTCTACGCGTTGTGGGGTGAGACACAGGCGCAGGTGCGGGAGATCACCGCCCGGGTGCGCGCGGCGGCGGCGCGGTATGGACGGACGGTGCGGTTCAGCCTGTCGCTGCGGCCGGTGCTGGCGGCGACGGAGGATGAGGCCTGGGCGCGCGCGGAGCGTATCAAGGCACGGATCGTGGAATTGCGCGGCAAGGCGGCGCTGAAGGTGACGGACCATGCGCCGGCCAATGAAGGGTCTCGGCGGTTGCTCGCGGCGGCGGCCTCGGGCGAGCGGTTGGATCAGCGGTTGTGGACCGGTGCGGCCGCGGTGACCGGCGGGCGCGGCAATTCGACGAGCCTGGTTGGCACGCCGCGTCAAGTGGCCGAGGCGCTGGTGGATTATTACGATCTCGGTGTTACGACGTTTCTGATCCGTGGATTTGATCCGTTGGATGACGCGATCGATTATGGGCGGGAGCTGCTGCCGTTGACACGCCGGTTGATTGCCGAGCGGCGGGCCGCGTCGGCGCAGGCGGCGGAATAGGCGGCGTGCGTCTTGTCATCGGGTCCGATCATGCCGGCTTCGCGGTGAAGCAGGAGGTCATTGCCCATCTGCGCAGCGCCGGCCACGAGGTGACGGATGTCGGCAGTTTCGATCCGGCGCCGGTCGATTTTCCCGACATCGCGCAGGCGTTGACCGTGCGGGTTCTGTCAGGGGAAGCGGAGCGCGGGGTCATGGTGTGCGGCACGGGCGTTGGCGCGGCGATCGCGGCCAACAAGGTGAGGGGCATTCGCGCCGCGGTGCTGCACGACGCGCACTCCGCGCACCAGGCGGTTGAGCATGATGATGTGAACGTGATGTGCCTCGGCGCGCAGATCGTCGGGGCGTGGCTCGCGCGCGACCTGGTGGATATCTATCTTGCCGCGCGGTTTTCCACCGACGCGGATTTTCGGCGCCGCGTCGCCAAACTGTCTGCCATGGAGGCTTCATGAAGGCAACGCCGCTCGCCCGTTTCAAGGTGCTTGATCTGTCGCGCGTGCGCGCCGGTCCGACCTGTGTGCGCATGCTGTCCGACTGGGGGGCGGATGTGATCAAGATCGAATCGCCAGAGGGTGATTCGGGCATGGGCGGGGAGCGCCACGGGCCGGATTTCCAGAACCTGCATCGTAACAAGCGTAGTATGCAGCTTAACCTTAAGGCGCCCGAGGGGGTGGCGATCCTGAAGCGGCTGGTCGTCGGGGCGGACGTGCTGGTGGAGAATTTCCGGCCGGATGTGAAATTCCGGCTGGGGATCGATTATGCGACACTGAAGGCGGTCAATCCGCGGTTGGTGTATGGGTCGATCTCGGGGTTCGGGCAGGACGGGCCGTATCGCGAACGTCCCGGGTTCGATCAGATCGCCCAGGGCATGGGCGGGCTGATGTCGATCACCGGGTTGCCCGGCCAGGGGCCGGTGCGGGTGGGGATTCCGGTGGCGGATCTGACCGCGGGTATTTTTTGCGCGATGGGTATCCTGGTGGCGCTGCTGGAGCGTGAGGTGTCCGGCGAGGGGCAGTGGGTGCAGAGCAACCTGCTGGCGGCGCAGATCGCGATGCTGGATTTCCAGGCGGCGCGCTGGACGATCGGGCACGAGGTGCCGGGCCAGGCAGGCAACGATCATCCGACCTCGATGCCGACTGGGGTTTATGTGACGGCGGACGGGTATTTCAATATTGGTGCGTCGGGCGATGCGATCTATGGGCGGTTCTGCAAGGTGATTGGGGCGCCGGGGCTGGCGACGGATCCTCGGTTTGTCACGAATGCGGACCGGTCGAGGAATCGGGGCGATTTGGCGGAGGCGATCAATGCGATTACCCGCGGGAAGACCTCGGCGGAGTGGATTGCGATTTTGAATGAAGCGGGAGTGCCTTGCGGGCCGATTAATAGTATTGATCAGGTGTTTGCTGATCCTCAGGTCAAGCATTTGGATATTACGCGGCACGTGGCGCACAAGGTGCTGGGGGATGTCGAGGTGATCGGCCAGGCGGTGGAACTGAGCCGTACGCCGTGGGGTGTGCATAGCCCGACGCCGGAGCCGGGTGAGCATACCGAGGCGGTCCTGCGGGAGTTGGGGTATGGGGAGGGGGAGATTGCTGATTTGCGGGCTCGGGGCGTGGTTTAGCGGCGGGCGGTATTACCTGGTGGGTCGCGTAAGGGGTAATCCGATGCTTGTCTTGCGCTTGTGCGTTTGTTGGTGAAGTGGACCGATGGTGAGGGCTGTGTGTGCGGCGGCGCGGCTCTCACCATCGTCGCTTCGCGCCTCGACCTCTCCCGCAGGGCGGGAGAGGTGTACGCAGACCGGATTATTTCGGGCCTGGCGGGTGGAGGCGATATAGGATGTGACGGCTTAGTGGACTGTCCTTGGGTAGCAGCGGATGGTCGAACTCGATCGAGCGCTGCATGCCCAGACGCTCCATGACCCGTTGAGACGGGATGTTCGCCGGCCTTGTGAGCGCAACGATTTCCTGCAGGCCGATGCGGGTGAAACCGTCCTTGATCGCGGCGCCTGCCGCCTCGGTCGCGTAGCCCTGTCCCCAGAAGGGGCGGTTGAGGCGCCAGGCGACCTCGATGGCCGGCGTGAATGATGCCTCGAACCGAACGTGGCTGAGCCCGACGGCGCCGATGAACGGTGCCACACCGGGAGCCTCGACTGCCCATTTGCAGAAACCGTGGTCCGCCAGGTGCTGCTGGATGCGCTGGATGTAGGCGTCGCTCTCTTCTCGCGTCAGGACGCCACGCATGTAGCGCATGACGAAGGGGTCGGCGTTCAGCTCGGCGAATGGGGCGAAGTCGCTCTCGCGCCACGGGCGGAGGATGAGGCGAGGCGTTTCGATCATGGCGCGCTCCGTCGGGTCGAAAGGGTTGCACCCGTGTTACCCGATGGTGGAATGGCCGCAAAGGGCTGGCGCTTCGCGGCGCTACTTTGGCCTACAATCTCTTGGCGCTTCGCGGTGAAGGCGGGGTTGAACGGGAGAGCTGGTTGCGATGTACGACATTGCCATTGCGGGGGGCGGCGTGATCGGTTCCTCGATCGCCTATCACCTGACGAAGTCGGGACGCGCCGGTCGCGTTGCGGTGATCGAGCCGGATCCGAGCTATGAATTTGCTTCGACGCCGCGCTCGGCGGGGGGAATCCGGCGTCTGTTCAGCCTGCCCGAGAATATCCAGATGTCGGCTTTCAGCCTGGATTTCTATCTGGATTTTGAACGGCTGACCGCGGTGAATGGGGAGACAACTCCGCTGGGGTTTCGCCGGCAGGGGTATCTTTTCCTGTATCCGCCAGAGAAACTTGAGGTGGTGCGCAAGAATTATGAGGCGCAACGAACGCTGAGCTGCCCCGTCCATCTGCTCGATCGCGCGGGGATCGAGCGGCTGTTTCCGTCACTGGGTCTGGATGATATCGCGGCCGGCGTGCATTCGCCGGAAGACGGCTGGATCGATCCTTACAGTGCCGTGCGCGGATTCCGCCGCAAGGCGCAGGCGCGGGGTGCGGACTACATCAAGGACCGCGTGGTTGGGGTTGAGCTTTCCGGCAAACGGGCGAGCGCGTTCCGGTTGGCGGGGCACGACCGCGTCGAGGCGAAGGTGTTCATCAATGCGGCTGGTGCCTGGGCCGGCGAGATCTGCGAGAGCATCGGGATGCCGTTGCCGATCGAGCCGTTGCGCCGCCTGGGGTTCTATTTCGAGACGCGGCAGGTGGTTAAGTCGTTGCCGTTGGTTAAGGATATGTCGGGGCTGTTCTTCCGGCCGGAGGGTGTGGGCTATATCGCGGGCGTTCCTAATATGAGCGAGCCGGGCGGGATTAATTTCGACGTTGACTATGAGTATTTCGACAACGTGGTGTGGCCGTTGCTGGCGCGGCGCGTGCCGGCCTTCGAGGCGCTCAAGGTCAAGCGGGGGTGGGCCGGGATGTACGACCAGAATCGTTTCGATGGCAACCTGCTGATCGGGCCGTGGGAAGGTCAGGTTGATAATTTTCATGTCGCCGTGGGGTTCTCGGGACATGGGCTGCAACAGGCGCCCGCGGTGGGGTTGGCGCTGTCGGAGTTGATTCTGGACGGGCGGTTCTCGACGATCGACCTGTCGCGGTTGCGCTACCGCCGGATCATGGACGGCGCGCCGCTGCGCGAGGAAGGGATTATTTAGGGCTGGTTTGATGTGACGGGAATCGCCGCGTTCGTACACCCGTCTTTCGCGGGCTTGGGCGGCGCGGAGCGGACCAGGTTCGGCGAGCGTAGCGTAACCGGTGAGAGTGACACACGCGGCAAGACCCTCACCCTCGACGCTTCGCGCCTCGACCTCCCGCAAGCGGGAGAGGTGTATGTTGTGGGCTGCTGTGGTCTCGTTGCTTCCACGATCGTTCTTCGGAATGGTTGACCGTTCCTTATCGCGCGTAGCGGGCGCCGGCGGTCGGCTTGGTGGCGGCGCTGGTGATGACGATCGGTTCGGCCGGCAGTGAGGTGGGGGCGGCTTCGCCCTGGCGCCAGAGCCAGTAGACGTTGGCGCCGGCGCCGTTGACCGCGACCACCTTGTGGTTGCCCTTGGCGTCGATGGCGTGGATCGTTACGCGACTGATCAGGCCGCCTTGCAGGTGGCGCATGTCATCCACTGCCTCAAGCACCGCGTCGGCGACGCTGGCGCCCTTCTTCATGTACAGCACGATCGAGCGCGCGGTGCAGCAGCGGATGGTCATTTCGCCTGCGCCGGTGCAGGCGGCGGCGCCGTAGCGCGTGTCGGCGTAGGAGCCTGCGCCGATGATCGGGCTGTCGCCCAGCCGGCCGGGGTATTTCCAGGCCCAGCCGGACGTGCTGGTAGCGGAACATATGGTGCCGGTGACGTCCTGGGCGAGGAAGACAGTGGTGTCTCGGCCGATCTCGGGATCTACGGCGTGGCGGCACAGTTCGGCCAGCGGGATGTCGGGCCAGGCGTGCTTTTGCGCGGGGGTGAGTTCGGCGTCGAACCAGGCCTGCCAGGCACGTTTCGAAGTCCGGTATCAGGTTGTCGGCCGGCGCGGCGCCGATCTCGCGGGCGAAGCGGGCGGCGCCGTCGCCGACCAGCAACTCGTGCGGCAGGCGGCGCATCACCTCGCGCGCGACGCTGACCGGGTGCAGGTAGCCCTTCAACGCGCCGACCGCGCCGGTGCGTAGCGTGGTGCCGTGCATCAGGCAGGCGTCCAACTCGACCTCGCCGAGCAGATTGGGCCAACCGCCGCGGCCGACGGTGCGCACGGTGGGATCGGCCTCGACCAGCTTGATGCCGGCCTCGATGGCGTCCAGCGCGTCCTGGCCGTCCGCCAGGTGGCGCGCGGTGGTGGGGGCGCCCGGGGTGCCCTCGTTGTTGGTGAGCAGGATCATCTTGTTGGGTTTCCTCGCGACGTGGGGTCAGCATGCACCGAATGGGGGGCGCCTTGAAGCCGCCGGGGTGTCGGCCTGGTATGCTGGTGCACGGCATCGGCACCCGGGCTGATCGTGGGTTGCCGCGGGGGGGCCATAATGAACCAGGTCGCAGCCACCATCCTGCGGCGCATTGTCGGACCGGGCGCGATTGGTTTTGCCCTGGCGGGGTGCGTGACGTCGCAGACCCAGACACTGGCCAATGGCGCGCAGGGTCGGGTCGTCAGTTGCAACGGGACGGCTGGATCGATGGCCGATTGTTTTGCCAAGGCCGATCAGGTCTGCCCTGCGGGGTATGAGATAGTTGGCGCAACGGGAGCGGCTCAGCCGGTGCTGGTCGAGACCAGCCGTGCATTGATCGCGGGACATGTGGCGGTCCATTCCCTGACGGTGCAGTGCCGCTAGCTTGGATTTGGTATTTCCGATCTCGATCTGATTGGGCGATGTCGGGCACGGCGAGACGGACGGTGTGGCACGAAAACCTTGCCCGGGTGACGACCGGAGCAGCGCGGGCGGGGCATGTGGCGGCGGCGTGGGTGGAGCGGGAGTTCGGCTACCTCATGCAACAGTCTACGGCCGGTGGGCCTGGACCGAATAATGGCCGACGCTGGGGGTCTGCCGGCGGAGAGGGCGGCGTGGTTGGCGGCGGGGTGGTGGAGCGACGGAGGATGGGGGTGGTGCGCCCTCACCCTCGGCGCTGCGCGCCTTGACCTCTCCCGCGAAGAGCGGGAGAGGTGAAGAAGGTCGTGGATCAGCCCCCTCCCCCAAAACATTGGTCCGCTTTGCGGCCCAAGCCCACAAAGGGAGGGAAGTAGAATTGTGGGCGTCGGTGCGAGCCGACCCCTCGCCCTTGACTCCGGCTTCCCGCAGCGTATGTGTCCGCCCACGTCTCAATCGGCCCGCTCGCGCGGGCAAGCCGTGTTTTGTCCGCCGTCGCGGACGCGAAACGCGCCAACCAGACCCAATGCCGGCCGCCTCGATCCAAATGGGGCCGGTCCCAGTCAACGGAACACCAGAACCTCATGGCATCAGCCACCGCGCTCGCCCCCTCACAAGATCATTTCCGTGGCGAAGATTTCGCCTCCCTCCTGGATGAAACCCTCGGCAAGGACAGCAGCTTCGACGGCTCCGTCGTCACCGGCCGCGTCGTCCGCCTGACCGAGGAGTTCGCCATCGTCGATGTCGGCCTGAAATCCGAGGGCCGGGTTGCGCTCAAGGAGTTCGGCGCCCCTGGCGGCAAGCCCGAGGTCAAGCCCGGCGACATCATCGAGCTGTATGTCGAGCGGTATGAAGACCGCGACGGCTCCATCGTGCTGTCGCGCGAGAAGGCGCGGCGCGAGGAGGCGTGGACCAACCTCGAGAAGGCGTTCGAAAGCCAGCAGCGCGTCAACGGCACGATCTACGGCCGGGTGAAGGGCGGCTTCACCGTCGATCTCGGCGGTGCGGTGGCGTTCCTGCCGGGCAGCCAGGTGGACATCCGCCCGGTGCGCGATGTCACGCCGCTGATGGGCACGCCGCAGCCGTTCCAGATCCTCAAGATGGACCGCGCGCGCGGCAACATCGTGGTGTCGCGCCGCGCGGTGCTGGAGGAAACCCGCGCCGAGCAGCGCAGCGAGCTGATCCAGGGCCTGAAGGAGGGCATGATCCTGGACGGCGTGGTGAAGAATATCACCGACTACGGTGCGTTCGTGGACCTGGGCGGGGTGGACGGGCTGCTGCACGTCACCGACATCGCCTGGCGGCGCATCAACCACCCGAGCGAGGCGCTGCAGATTGGCCAGCAGGTCAAGGTGCAGGTCATCCGCTTCAACTCGGACACCCAGCGCATCAGCCTGGGCATGAAGCAGCTTGAAGTCGGATCCGTGGGAAGGCGTGGCGGCGAAGTATCCGCCGGGCGCCAAGTATACCGGCCGCGTCACCAACATCACCGACTACGGCGCCTTCGTGGAGCTGGAGCCGGGCGTGGAAGGCCTGGTGCACGTCTCCGAAATGTCGTGGACCAAGAAGAACGTGCACCCCGGCAAGATCGTCGCCACCAGCCAGGAGGTGGAGGTGATGGTGCTGGATGTGGACAGCTCCAAGCGCCGCATCTCGCTGGGCCTGAAGCAGGTGCAGCGCAACCCGTGGGAGCAGTTCGTCGAGGAGCATCCGATCGGCTCGGTGGTCGAGGGCGAGATCCGCAACATCACCGAATTCGGCCTGTTCATCGGCCTGTCGGCGGACATCGACGGCATGATCCACATGTCCGACCTGTCGTGGGACGAGCCGGGCGAACTGGCGATGGCGAAGTTCGAGAAGGGCCAGGTGGTCAAGGCCAAGGTGCTCGACGTCGATGTGGAGAAGGAGCGCATCAGCCTCGGCATCAAGCAGCTGCAGGAGGATCCGGCAGCCTCGGTGATGGAGTCGGTGAAGAAGGGCGACATCGTCACCTGCATCGTCACCGCGATCCAGTCGAACGGAATCGAGGTGAAGGTCGGCGACGTGCTGACCGGCTTCATCCGCCGGGCCGAACTGGCCCGCGACAAGGGCGACCAGCGGCCGGACCGGTTCGCGGTCGGTGAGAAGGTGGACGCCAGGATCACCGCGGTCGATCGCGCCGCGCGCAAGTTGACGCTGACCATCAAGGGCAAGGAGATCGAGGAAGAGAAGCAGGCGATGGCCGAGTTCGGCTCGTCCAATTCGGGTGCGTCGCTGGGCGACATCCTCGGTGCGGCGATCCGCCGGCGCAACCAGCAGACAACTGAGGACTAGCTGTCAGTTTTCAGTTGTCGGTTGTCAGAAGCAGGGGACCCTGGCGTCACCTCGCGACCACTTACGTCTGACGAGCTGCTTCCGACGACCGACTGCTGACGACTAGCCACTAACAATGTCATTAGAGACGGACCTGCTGCTCGATCGGCGCCGGCTGAAACGGCGTCTGATGATGTGGCGCACGCTGGCGGTGCTGGCACTGATCGGCGCGGCGCTGGTGGTGTGGCGCCATCAGGGGGGCGCCGTGATGGGCCCGCGGGTTGCGCGGCTGACGGTGTCGGGGATCATCACGCAAGACCGCAAGCTGGACACCCAGGTCGCCAAGCTGGCGGACGACGATCGCGTCAAGGCACTGCTGGTGGAGATCGACAGCCCGGGCGGCAGCGTCTCCGGCGGCGAGGCGCTGCATGACGTGATCGCGCTGGTCGCTGCGAAGAAGCCGGTGGTCGTGGTGATGGACGGGATCGCGGCCTCGGCGGGGTATATGATCGCGGTGCCGGCGGCGCGGATTTTCGCCCAGTCCAGCACGCTGACCGGCTCGATCGGCGTGCTGGTGCCAACCGGGGAAGTGTCCGGGCTGCTCAAGACGCTCGGTGTCACGGTGGACGACATCACCTCGGGTCCGCTGAAGGACCAGCCCAGCTTCACCAAGCCGATGACGCCGGAGGGGCGCGAGGTGATGCATGGGATCGTGATGGATATGTATGACCAGTTCGTCGAGATGGTCGCGGCTGGGCGGCACATGGACCCGGACAAGGTGCGCCAGCTTGCCGATGGACGGGCGTATACCGGGCGGCAGGCATTGAAGCTGGGCCTGGTGGACGCGATCGGCGGCGAGCACGAGGCGCGGGCCTGGCTGGCCGAGACCCGTGATGTGCCGACGACGCTGCCGGTGGATGAGGTCGTTACCAACGGGCTGGCTGCGCGGATGTTTGCGGGCAGTCTTTCGGGTCTGATCTCAACCGCATGGAAAAGCGTTCTTTCACAAGGGGTTATGCTTGACGGCGCATGGGCCGTCTGGCAACGTCCTGGCGGCTGAGCCGTCGGGGACGCGCGGGCATGACCAAATCGGAGTTGATCGCCGAGCTCGCGGACGCCAACCCGCATCTGCGCGCGGCGGATGTCGAGCTGATTGTCGGAACCATTTTCGACGAGATCACGCAGGCGCTGGCGCGCGGCGAGCGAGTGGAACTGCGCGGCTTCGGCGCCTTCACCATCAAGCATCGCAACGCGCGCACCGGGCGCAACCCGCGCACCGGCGAAGCAGTGCCGGTGGACGAGAAGGTCGTGCCGTTCTTCAAGGCTGGCAAGGAGCTGCGCGAGCGGGTGAACCGCGGCAAGCCGTCGCGCGGGCGCGTCTGAGCTGCGGCCATGCGTGTGCTGCGCCTGCTAATCCTGGCCCCATTTCTGGTGCTGCTGGTCCTGTTCACGCTGTCCAACAGAGCGCCGCTGCGGCTGGGCCTGTGGCCGACCGATTACACCATCGAATTGCCAGCGAGTTTGGTGATCCTGGGGGCGATGGCGGTGGCGTTCCTGGCCGGTGCGTTCCTCGTTTGGATCAGCGAACTGGGTCGGCGCCACCGGGCGCGGCGCGCCGAGGAGGCCGTGAAACTGCTGGAGGAGCAGGTGAAGGGTCTGAAAGCGCAACTGTCGCCGCCTCGCACGACGCCGGAAAGGTAGCGGGTTGGCCAGCGGATGGGCCTCCCGATTTGGCGTCCTGGCTGTCGCACAATCGCGCGCGGCTCCGGCGGAGCGCTGTCCCCACTCCGTCTTGCCGGTGAAGGCCGGTATCCACGACTTCCTTTGTTGAAGCAAAGAAGAAGGCGTGGATACCGGCCTTCGCCGGCATGACGGAGTGTGTATTGCCGAGAGTCGATCATTCGGACACCTGTATTAGCCCGCCACCAGCGCCAGGACACGGCACGGGCTGCCGGTGCCGCCGGCGATTTTCAGCGGTGGCGTGATCAGGATCGCGCCCTTTGGCGGCAACTGATCCAGATTGGCCAGGCTGGCCAGACCGAACTTGTTCGCGCCATGCATCCCCGCGTGGCAGGGAAACGGCGGATCGAACCCAAACGCCTGGCCGGCATCCGTCCCCACCGTTTCGGTGCCGAAGCCGATCACGTCGCGGTCCCGCACCATGAACCGCACGCAGTCGGGATCGGGCCCGGGCGTGTGCGGACCATTGGCGGCGGCGTTCAGGAACGCAGCCGGATCGACGCGCTTCGACCAGTCGCTGCGCAGCAGCACCCAGCTTCCGGCCTCGATTCGGCCATGCGTGGCTTCCCATGCCTCCAGGCGCCCGCGGGTCAGCAGGAAGTCCGCATCGGCGGCACACTCGGCGGCGCAGTCGATTACGTTTGCGGGCGCGACCAGACGCGCCGGCGGGATCGTATCCAGCGCGTTGTTGGGCTGATCCTTTCCGGTGATCCAGTGGATCGGCGCGTCGAAATGCGTGCCGGTGTGCTCGCCGAGCGACAGGTTGCTCCAGGCCCAGGCGGGGCCACGCTCGTCGTAGTGCGAGATCGGCTCGGCGCGGAATGGAGCGGTCTGGCCGAACGGCGGCGGCAGCGCGATCACCGGGGTGTCGGGCGCCAGAGGCTGGGCGAGATCGACGACGCGCACCGCGCCCGAGGCGAGCGCGGCAGCAAGGTCCGCCAGTAGGTTTGTGGTCACTGATGCCTCCTGCGTGGACATAAGGAAGACTCCCGCTCCCCTTGAAGGCTTGGATCGCGAAGCGGACCAAGGTTGGGGGGAGGGGTCGGTGCGGTATGCAGCTTCGGTGTGACCCTGGCACGAACCCCTCCCCCCAACCTTGGTCCGCCTCGCGGCCCAAGCCCTCAAGGGGAGGGGGAGAGTCTTTGCGTCTTTGCGTCTTTGCGTTGCTATACCGTGAACTGTTCCGCAATGATCCGCTCCGACAACCCCTGATCCGGATCGAACAGCACGGTGACGCTGACCGAGCGGTCCTCGCTGACCGCGACCGACAGGACGTCGCGCACCTCGGTGAAGTCGGCCACCGCGGCGACCGGGCGCTTGTCGTGCTCCAGCACCTCGAACAGCACCTCGGCGGTGGCGGGCAGCAGGGCGCCGCGCCAGCGCCGCGGGCGGAACGCGCTGATCGGCGTCAGCGGCAGCAGGTTGGCCGACAGCGGCACGATCGGACCGTGGGCGGACAGATTATACGCGGTCGAGCCGGCCGGCGTGGACAGCAGGATGCCGTCGCACATCAACTCGCCCAGCCGCTCGCGGCCATCGACGGTGACGCGGATCTTGGCGCCCTGGCGAAGCTGCCGCAGCAGACTGACCTCGTTGAAGGCCAACGCTTCCTCCACCATGCCGGTGGCGGTCACCGCGTGCATGCGCAGCGGATGCAGTTCCGCCGCCTGGGCGCCGGTCAGACGGTCGAGCAGGTTGTCCTCGCTGAACGCGTTCATCAGGAAGCCGACCGAGCCGCAGTTCATGCCGTAGACCGGCAGCCCGTTGGCCGCCGCGCGATGCAGCGTTTCCAGCATCTGGCCGTCGCCGCCGAGCGTGACCACCACGCCGGCCTGATCCAGTTTGCAATCGCCATAGCGCGCGACGAGGCGGGCGAAACTCTCCTGCGCCAGCGGGGCGGAGGAGGCGGCGAACGCCACGCGACCCGCCGCGACGGCCCGGCGCATTGCCGGCGGGAATGATTCAGGAATGATCGGGCTCACACCCGCTTCCGATGCTCCAGCACCGGCATGTTGCCGCGCACCTTCCCGGTGACCGCGGTGTCGATACGTGCGGTGGTCCAGCCGATGCCGTCGGACACCTGCGCGACCACCTGGCCCCAGGGATCGCAGACCAGCGAATGGCCGTAGGTGAAGCGCGCCTCGCCTTTGCCCTCCAGGTGCTTGCCGTGCGTGGCGGGGGCGGCGAACCAGCACTGCGTTTCGATCGCGCGGCCGCGGATCAGCACCTCCCAGTGGTCCTTGCCGGTGGCCAGCGTGAAGGCCGAGGGCAGGAAGATCAGTTCGGCGCCGCGCTCGCGCAACGTCCAGAACAGGTCGGGGAAGCGCACATCGTAGCAGATGGCGCAACCGACGGTGACCCCGTCGGCCTCGTAGGTAACCACCTCGTCACCGGCGCCGTAGGTGGCGCTTTCGCGATAGCCGGTGCCGTCGGGCGCAACGATGTCGAACAGGTGCATCTTGCGGTAGCGCGCGATCTCCTGGCCGTCCGGGTCGAACACCACCGTGGTGTTGAACAGTTTTTCCGGCCCCTTCTCGATGATCGAGCCACCGTGCATGTGGACCTTGGCGCCGCGCGCGACATCGCGCAGGAATTCATAGGCCGGGCCGCCGGGTTCGTTGGAGCCTTTCGCCGGCAGCACCTCGGCCTGGGCGAAACGGTTGGCTCGGTCGCCGCCAAGTGATGACCAGACTTCAGGCAGGCTGACGATGTCGGGGCGGTCGGCACTGATCGCCTGGTCGAGCAACGCGCGCGCCTGGGCGATGTTGTCGTCCTTGTTGGCGCCGGGGTTCATCTGCACGACGGAGACGCGCATCGGGCTGCTCCTGAAGGTGGATGCGGGAGAGAGAAGCGTATCGGCCCCGTTGTGGCAACCTTGTCCGCCGCGAGCTTGCCAGGTCCTCGGCGCGCCCACGCCGTCGAAGGTGATGTCGATGGACAACATCATGTCGCCGCCCAGCATCGCCTGCGCGGCCGGAAGCCGGTCGAACGGATCGCAGTGTGGCAGAGGCAGCGCCCATGACGGCACCAACCTTCAAGTCGGTTCCCTCACGTTCCTTGTCGGCACTGCCGTCTTCGACATGGCCACCATGATGCCGGCAGCGATGATGTTCGCGCAGACGCTGGCCAGTATCGGCAGCGTGTAGCTATGGCTGATGTCGAAGGCGAACCCGGCGGCGCTGGGGCCGACCAACGTGCCGAACGCCACGCTGGTGTAGAGAACGCCGATGATGGCGCTGACATTGCGTCCGCCGAAATAGTCCATGACGACAGCCGGCAGCAGCGCCACCCAACCGCCGTAGAACACGCCGTAGACGAACGCGAAGCCGGCCAGCGCCCAAACATCCGTCGACAGTGCCCAGACGGCCAACGCGAACGCCATGCCGACAAACATCGCCACAAGTGCGGATTGGCGGCCCATCCGGTCGGCCAGGCCGCCGAGACAGAAGCGTCCGGCCGTGCTGCCGACACCGATCACGCCCAGCAGCAACACAGCCGCGGATTGCGGAATGCCGTGATCCAGTGCGTAAGGAACAAGGTGAGCGAACGGCACAAACACGCCGAACGAACAGATCAGGCAGGCGGCATACAGACCGACGAACCGCCGCGATCTGATCGCCTCAGCCACCGAGGCGCCCGCGGGTCGACCCGGTTGTGTACCGAATTGAACGGGGTCACCATCAGGACCCAGCCCGCGATCGCGCGGATCGTTCTCGATCAGAAGAGCCAATCCCCCGCCCACGACGGCGGCAAGACAGCCGAGGACAACGTAGGCCTCGCGCCACCCCAGCGCGCTGATCAAGCCGCTGGCGAGCGGTGGCATCACCAGCGTGCCAACGCCAATGCCGCTGACGGCCAGGCCTGACGCAAACCCGCGGCGCCTGACGAACCATCGTTGCACCGCGCCCAAGGCAGGGACGTAGGCGCAGCCGACGCCAAGTCCCACGCCAAGCCCGTATGCCGCGCAGACTTCCGTCAAACTGCGAGCCGCGCTTGCGGCGGCCAGGCCCAGCCCGGTCAGGACCATTCCGGTGACAGCCAGTCGGCGGGCACCCCACCGGTCGGCGAGAGGGCCGCTGATGATCCCCAGGCCGAAATAGAGAAAGCCGGCGAGCGAGAACACGAGAGACACCGAACCTCGCGACGCTCCGAAATCGTTTTGCAGGGCGCCGACAAAGGTGCTGAACGTGTAAGCACTGCCGAAGCCCACGAAGGTGATGGCAAATGCACCCACGACCACGAGCCACCCGTGGAATATGCGGGGGGCCGGCTGCGCTGATCCGCTGCTCATGGCTGCCTCCAAACATCGATCATCCGTGGCGGGTTGGCGACGGGCACTGGCAGATCTGCGCCCATGGCCGCGCGCAGACGATGTTTGCCAGTGGTAACGATCAGCTTGCGGCCGGTGGGTGCGTTGATGCGTTCGGGAGAGAAGATATGGTTAAACATGGTAATTGCTGCCTCAGTGGAAGCGGGCATATGGCCCCGACCCTTGCGGTCGTATCGCGGTTTTCGGACCCACTCGTCGCATGGGCGTGTCCTCGATGATGATGTCCGAAAACCGCTAGACCGGAGCGCGGCCCGGCACCACTATTCGCGCATGGATCTCGATCACAGCGCCTGCTACCGCGCGATCTGCGCGCGTGACGCCCGCTTCGACGGGCGGTTCTTCACGGCCGTCAAGACCACGCGCATCTATTGCCGCCCGGTCTGTACGGCGCGGACGCCGCGGCCCGAGAATGTGACGTTCTACCCGACGGCGGCGGCGGCACAGGGCGCGGGTTTCCACCCCTGCCTGCTGTGCCGGCCGGAGACGGCGCCCAACCTGGGCGCATGGCGCGGCACGTCGAACACCGTGTCGCGCGCGCTGGCCATGATTGAGTTGGGCGCATTGGATCAGGCCGGTGTCGACGCCCTGGCCGGCCGCCTGGGCATGGGCGAACGGCAACTCCGGCGGCTGTTTCGCCAGCATCTCGGGGCATCGCCGATCACGGTCGCGCAGACCCATCGATTCCTGCTCGCCAAGCAGCTAATTCACGAAACGCGCCTGCCGATGGCCGAGGTCGCCTTCGCCGCGGGCTTCGGCAGCATCCGCCGGTTCAACGAAACGTTCCTGGCGCTTTTCGGTCGCGCGCCCAGCGATTTGCGGGCCGCGAACGGGCCGGATGTCTCCGCCGGACCGCGTGGCGAAATCGACCTTCTGTTGCGTTATCATCCGCCGTATGACTGGCCGGCCGCACTGGCGTTTCTGCGCCGGCGGGCAATTCCCGGCATCGAGGTCGTCACCGCCGACCGTTACGCGCGGTCGGTGCAGTTGGATGGCGTGCAGGGAACCGTCGCGGTCCAGCCCGCCGACGGAAACGCGCTGCGTGCAACGTTGCGATTTCCCAAGCTGTCGGCGTTGCCGGCCATCATTGCGCGGCTGCGGCGGGTGTTCGACTTGGCGGCCGATCCGCCCGCCATCGCCGCGCACCTCGGCAAGGACCCGGTGCTGGCAGCCCTGGTGCAGGCCAGGCCGGGCCTGCGCGTGCCGGGCGCCTGGGACGGCTTCGAGCTGGCAATGCGCGCAGTGTTGGGACAACAAATCACCGTGTCCGCCGCCGTCCGTCTGGCCGGGCGCCTCGTCGCCACGCACGGCGAGCGCCTGACGG
The DNA here is from genome assembly GCA_963826975.1 of uncultured Alphaproteobacteria bacterium. Lineage (GTDB taxonomy): Bacteria > Pseudomonadota > Alphaproteobacteria > Acetobacterales > Acetobacteraceae > Palsa-883. The sequence continues at coordinate 286,794 of CAWGZJ010000010.1, forward strand.
AGCCGGATGGTGATCTGACGCATGTGTTTCCGCGGCCCGAGGCATTGACGGCGGCGGATCTGACCTCCCTCGGCATGCCCCGCAGCCGGGCGGCTGCGCTCTCGGCCGTGGCGGCTGCCGCGGTTGCCGACACGCATCTGTTCGATGCGACAAGCGGACTCGATGACGCAGTTCGGCGGCTGCGGTCGATTCGCGGCATAGGGGAATGGACGGCGCAGTACATTGCGTTGCGCCAGCTACGCGAGCCGGACGCGTTTCCCGCCGCCGACATCGGGCTGATGCGCGCGATGACCGCTCAGGAGGGTCGCGCGTATTCCGCATCCGAATTGCTTGATCGAGCCAATGCGTGGCGGCCTTGGCGCGCCTACGCCGCACAACATCTGTGGGCGTCAGCCTGAACCTGTGGGCTTCATATACCCAATGCTCGCCGGAATTTGTGCTCTGCCGCATGCCCGCAAGCAAGAATCACCACAGAGACACGGAGGCACAGAGCAGAACAGCCAAGTGAGAAACTGGATATTCTTCTCCGTGTCTCTGTACCTCTGTGGTGATTTTTATTGCACATGGTTATCAAAGACACGGATTTCCATGGGCGAACGGTATACCAGGCGCCCGAATGATCGACCCTTCGGTGCTGCCCCCGTCATGCCGGCCCCGGGTCAAGCGCCCGAGGGCAGGCTCCGACCGGTATCCACGACTTGCCTTCGTTGCACCAAAGGAAGTCGTGGATACCGGCATTCGCCGGCATGACGGGGGTAGCGGCCAGTGCGTCAATGTTTACGGCCGCTTGTCTCAGTGCTTCCGCCGGTCGTTCTCAGTCGTGCTCTTCGAACCCGGCTTCGACCAGCGCGGCCAGTGCATCCAGTGCTTCCTTGGCGCCCCAGCCCTCGGCGCGCAGCTCGATCGTCGCGCCGCATCCGGCGCCCAGCATCATCAGGCCCATGATCGACCGGGCGGATACGCTCTGCCCGTCACGAATCACGTCCACGGACGCATCGAACCGCTCGGCCATGGTAACGAACTTCGCCGCCGCGCGCGCGTGCAGTCCACGCCGATTTGGGATGGTGACGATGCGGCTGACGATAATGGCTTGCTGGTCGCCGGGAGCGTTCGGATCCCCAAGGGCAGTCCTGTCCCCTTGGGCATTCTGGTCCGCACGGGCATTTTGGTCTCCCGGGGCATTCGGTTCCCCAAGAGTTCTCCGGTCTTCTGGGGCCGGCTGGTCCGCGGGTCGAGCCGGGTCCGGTTCGACCCTGTCGGGCATCAGCCGCAGGTTCCGTTCAGCTTCTTTTCGCCGTGCAGCACGTGCGAGGCGGCGGAGATGTATTTCCTGCCGGCCTCCTCGGCGCAGGTCACCGCCGAGGCCAGCGGCTGGTTGGAACGCACCTTCGCCAGCTTGACCAACATCGGCAGGTTGACGCCGGCGATCACCTCGACCCCCTGCCGCTCCATCATCGAGATCGCGAGGTTGGATGGCGTACCGCCGAACATGTCGGTCAGCAACACCACACCATCGCCGCAATCGCAACGCTGAATGCAGGCCTCGATCTCGGCGCGCCGGTTGTCGATGTCGTCCTCCGGTCCGATGCACACCGTGTCGACGCAACGTTGCGCACCCACCACATGTTCCATGGCGGAGCGCAGTTCCTCGGCCAACCGGCCGTGGGTCACCAGGACCATGCCGATCATGGATCGTGAACGGAGTCCCTGACGGCTTCCGCGGACGGAAGCCAACTGTCTTTATGCGAACACATCATGTCGTGTCAGGCCTCCTGCGCCTGAGCCGGCAAGGGCCACGCGCCCAAGCTGTCATCCGTCACCACGTCGCCATCCGCTCCGTCGCGGCCCGGTGCCGGACGGTCGATCATCGCCTCACTTTGGCCTCCCACGCCCCGGTTCGCCCCCATCAGGGTCACCCCGATCTGAGTCATGGCGGCGCTTCCTTCCCGGGCGAGTTCCCGGTGCATCACATGCAGTCGCCAGCCACCAGCCTGCCCGGCGGCGCGCTGCGCTTCGGGCCGGGAGTTCAACCTGGCGGCCAATTTCTCGACGAGGTACACGGAACGGTGGCGTCCGCCCGTGCAGCCGATCGCGATGGTCGCGTATTTCTTGCCCTCTTGTACGAACCTCGGCAAGAGCATCTCGACCAATTCGGCCACACGGCCGAAAAACGTCGAGAAGTCGGGGTCGGTTTCGATAAAGACACCAACCTCTGGGTCAAGCCCGGTTCGCGAACGCAAGCTTGGGTTGTAGTGAGGGTTTCGCAAGAAGCGTGAATTGAATACCAGATCTGCTTCCCGCGGCAAGCTCTGCGGAAAGGCGAAGGACACCAGGGTCACGACAAGGCGGTCCGCCCCCGTAGCGGTGCCGAAATGTTGCTCGATCCGCCGACGCATCGCACCGATCGGCAGGTCGGATGTGTCCACCACAAGGTCGGCCGCCGCACGCAACGGCCCGGTCAGCGCCTGTTCCTGGGCGATGCCGACCGAAACCCGGTCCTGCGGCGCGAGCGGATGGCGCCGCCGGCTCTCGGTGTAGCGGCGCAACAGCGTGGCCTCGTCGGCGCAGACATAAACCAGTTCGGGGCGCAGCCTGGGATTGGCACGCAGCGTCTCCAGTGTCTCCAGCACCCGCGTCGCGTCGAAGCCGCGGGTGCGGGCGTCGACCCCGATGGCCAATCCACGCTCGCTCCGCCCGACCATGTAGGCGAGCATCTCCAGCGGCGGATTGTCCACTGTCTCGAACCCCAGGTCCTCAAGCGTGCCAAGCACCGAGAGCTTGCCACCGCCCGACAGGCCGGTGACCAGCACCACGCGCAACGGCAATGGCCCCGGTGTCGGCCCCAGCGCTGGTGTCAGCGTCGCTGTCCGTGCGGGCGCCGGGGTCATGCCGCGAACGCCCCCGCAACCTGGCTGACGCGGCCAAGCGCGCCTTCGAGTGCCAGTGCCACACGCTCGGGCGCCGAGGCTGCCGCCGCGTCAATCCGTACCAGCGGCAAATCCAGCAAGGTATGCCGTTCCGGCACCGGCAGCCGAGGCACGCGAAGGGATAACAACGGAGCCAGATCGACCGCCAGGGCAAGCCGCGCCTCGGCGGCATAGGGCAGCCGGAAAATACCCAGTCCGCGCACCTCGAGCAGTCCGGCCAGTGCCGGCGGCGGCCGTGCGATGCCGTCAATGACGTCCACACGGTCGTCGGCGACCAGCTCGAACCCAAGGGCGCGCAGCCGCAACACCAGATCGGACTTCCCCGATCCCGGCGGTCCCAGTAGTAGCACGCCCAGGCCCCCCCTGGACGCGCAGCTCCCGTGGATCTGCATGGTTGCGTACATTGGTCCCATGTGGCGCGGAATGAAAGGGTGCGTCGGACCGGTCGGACCCGTGCCGCCCAAACTGTCCCAGGCCCCAACCTGTCCCACGCCCCAACCTGTCCCACGCAACGTCCCGGCGGATCTTTCGCGGCTGACTTGTTCGCATCCGGGGCACATGCCAGCCTGCTGGGCGCCATGACCTCCCGCACCGATATCATCGCCGCCGCCGCCCGCATCGCCGGCCATGTGCGGCACACACCACTGTTGCGCATTGCCGGCCCGGACCTGGGCCTGGCGTTCCCGGTCGTGCTGAAACTGGAGTTGTTGCAACACACGGGTAGCTTCAAGCCGCGCGGCGCGTTCAATCGGCTGCTGTCTGTAAAGGCGCCGGCTGCCAAGGCGCCGGCTGCCGAGTCGTCAGCGACCGGCCTGCCAGCGGCCGGCGTAATCGCCGCGTCCGGCGGCAACCATGGCGCCGCGGTCGCCTACGCCGCACGCGCGCTGGGCGTGGCAGCCGAGATTTTCGTTCCGGCATTGACTCCACCGACCAAGGTTTCGCGCATCGCCAGCTACGGCGCGCGCGTGGTGCAGGGTGGCGAGACCTATGCCGAGGCACTCGCCGCCTCACGCGCCCGCCAGGCCGAAACCGGGGCGCTGGAGGTGCACGCCTACGACCATCCGGCCGTGCTGGCCGGGCAGGGAACGGTCGGGCGCGAGTTCGAGATGGATGCCCCGGACCTGACGCATGTGCTGGTGGCGACCGGTGGCGGCGGGCTGATCGGTGGCATCGCCGCCTGGTATGCCGGCAGTGCCGCGGTGGTCAGCGTCGAGCCACAGGGTTGTCCGGCGCTGCATGACGCGCTGCGTGCCGGGCAGCCGGTGGCGGCACCGGTCGGCGGGCTGGCCGCCGACAGCCTCGGCGCGCGCCAGGTAGGGGGACTGATGTTCCCGATCGCGGCGCACCATGTCGCCACGGCGGTGCTGGTATCGGATGACGCGATCGGCGCGGCGCAGCGCCTGCTGTGGGACCGCCTGCGGCTGATCGCCGAACCGGGCGGCGCCACCGCGCTCGCGGCGCTGCTGTCCGGCACCTTCGTTCCGCCCACGGACTCGCGTGTCGGCGTGCTGGTCTGCGGCGCCAACACCGATCCGGCGAAGCTGGCCGGACCATGAGCGAGACGACGTTTCTGCTGGATATCGATCCTCGCGGCGTTGCCACGTTGACGCTGAACCGGCCGGAGGTCGCCAATGCCTACGACGAGGCGCTGCTGCGCGGCCTGACGGAGGCGATGCAGCGTCTTGCCACCGACACGTCGGTGCGCGCGCTGGTGATCCGCGGCGCCGGGAAGCATTTCCAGGCCGGCGCCGACATCAATTGGCTGAACCATCTGTCGCGGCAGGGACCGGAGGCGAACTACGCGGCCTCGGTGGTGACGGTGCGGTTCAGCCGCACACTGAACGAGTTTCCCAAGCCGACTATCGCGATCATCCATGGTGCGTGCTTCGGCGGTGGCGTGGGGATCGCCTGCTGCGTCGACGTGGCGCTGGCGACGGAGCAGGCGCAATTCGGCATCACCGAAGTGCGGGTTGGCATCGCGCCGACGCCGATTTCCACCTTCATGGTCGGCGCCATCGGGCTACGCCAGACCCGCCGCTACGCGCTGACCGGGGAACGTTTCGGCCCCGAGGAAGCCGCGCGCATCGGCCTGGTGCACGAGGTGGTGCCAAGCGAGCTGATCGATGCGCGACTGGCGGACGTGCTGAATGCCATCCTGGCCAGCGCACCGGGAGCGATCGCAGCAACAAAGTTATCATTCCTGGGTGCCAACGGGTTGCTGCTCGACGATCGCGAGGTCGCACTGCTGGCGCACGAGGGCTGGATGCAGCGCCAATCGCCCGAGGGCCAGGAGGGCACCTCCGCGTTCCGCGAGAAGCGACGGCCGGCGTGGTATCAGCCGGCCCAAACGTAACCGGAACACAGGGCGGAAAAGCGTAGCGCCTTCCGCCGGTTCGCGAAGGCGGAAGGCACTACGCTTTTTCGGCCTATGTTGCTACTTTGCAACCTGGGAGATCGTTATGTGTCGTTTCATACTTGCTGCCGTGTGTATCCTTGGCCTCGCCACGCATGCTTTCGCGCAGGACAAGGTCCTGCATATCGGCCTCCGCCAGGATCCCGATCTGCTGGACCCCACCCTTGGCTCGTCCTATGTCGGGCGCATCGTGTTTGCCGGCATCTGCGACAAGCTGTTCGACATCGACACGAAACTGAACATCGTGCCGCAGCTCGCCACCGGGTATGAGTGGAAGGACCCGACGCACCTGGTCATCCACCTGCGCGCCGGGGTGCAATTCCAGGATGGTGAGAAACTTACGGCGGAGGCGGCCAAATACAAACTGATGCGCGACCTGACTGCCAAGGGCAGCATGCGTCGTGGCGAAGTCAGCTCGATCGACAGCATCGACATCGTCGATCCGTTGACCGTTCAGCTCAATCTGAAGGCGCCGGCGTCGCAACTTCTGGCCCAGCTCACCGACCGTGCCGGCATCATGATCTCGCCCAAGGCGGCCGAGGCGGCGGGCGACAAGTTCGGTCTGCACCCGGTTTGTGCCGGCCCCTTCAGTTTCGACAGCCGCGTCGCGCAGGATCGCATCGTGCTGAAACGCTTCCCCGACTACTGGGATGCCAAGACTATTCATTTTGATGAAGTGATATATGAACAGAATCCCAACTCCTCGGTGCGCGTTGCCAACCTGCAGGCCGGCGCGCTCGACCTGGTCGAGTACATCCTGCCAACCGACGTGCCCGCCGTTCAGAAGGATCCGAAGCTCAGGGTCGTGATGGACGATTCGCTTGCCTATAACGGTATCGCCATCAACACCGACAACGGTCCGGCGCAGAACACGACGCTCGGCAAGAATGCGTTGGTGCGGCAGGCGTTCGAGCTGGGCCTCGATCGCACCGCGCTGATCCAAGTGGTCTACAACGGACTGTTTGCGCCGACGGTGCAGGCCAATCCGGCCAGCTCGCCGTACTACGTCCAGGACCTGCAACCGCCTGCCCGCGATGCGGAGAAGGCGAAGGCATTGCTAAAGCAGGCGGGACTGACGCTGCCTGTGTCGGTGACGATGACGATCACCAACGGATCGGACGATCAACAGACCGGCGAGGTGATCCAATCGATGGAACGCGAGGCCGGCTTCGACGTGAAACTCAAGACGATGGAATTCGCCGCGTCGCTGCAAGCGGGCTACGCCGGCGATTTCCAGGCCTATATGATCGGCTGGTCGGGCCGCGCCGATCCAGACGGCAACATGTGGCAGATGCTGCACAGCGGCGGCACGTTCAACTACGGCCACTATGCCAATGTCGACGTGGACAAGGCATTGGACGACGCGCGCACAGTCGCGGACGTACCCGGGCGCCGTGCGTTCTACGCAAAGGTATGGGCGCGGGAGCGCCAGGACCTGCCGCTGATCTATCTGTGGACCAGCAAGAACATCGTCGGGATGAAGCGCGGCATCACTGGTTTCCAGCAGGTGCCGGATGGCTTGATCCGCTTGCAGAATGTAGCGATGTAGGGCGGAAAAGCACCCGCGCCTTCCGCCAACCGTCCACGGAGATGGCGGAAGGCGCTGCCCCCGGGGTCAAGCTCGGGGGCATGGCTTTTCTACTCTACGTCTTTGGTTACGGCTTCGGCGGTCGTGCCACCAATTACGCCGGTCACATCTCATACCAACGGCCGAAAGTCCCAACTCTCCACCCGTCATGGCCGGCGAAGGCCGGCCATCCACGAATTTCCTTCGTGCGGCAAGCAGTCGTGGATGGCCGGCCTGCGCCGGCCATGACGGGGGTGGGCAGCGTACGTCAATACTTTCGGCCGCTGGTATCAATCCGGCCATGATCGCAATCGCCGATACCGCCGCGCCCGCCGCTCGGCCAGGCTGCTCGCCACTACTTCATTCGACGCCTGAGCCCGATCCAGCTCCTGCGCCAGCCGCTCCGCTACCACCGCGGCCTCACCGGGATGCAGGTTGCAGGGGTCCATGTAGAAATACCCATGCTCGATCTCGTGGTCGCGCACGATCACCGGCGTCTTGCCACCCGCCAGCCGGTCGGCGAGGTCCCACGCGGTGATGTGCGCGGCCGGCGGATCGACGGCCAGGCGCAGCCGGTCCAGCGGGTTGTCGGTCGGGTCCGGCTCCAACGTCGCGGTCACCCCCGGGCGGCCGGCCAGCGTCTGCATCCACAGCGCCAACGCCTGCGTCTCCGCTGCACGTATCGCCGCGTGGTCCCGCCGTTCCCAGGCTTGCAGGGCCGCGATGGTACCGGCGATGCCCTCCTTGCCGACCTTCATGCCGCGGCCGATGCCGCCATTCTGCAGATAAGCAGCCCGCACAAGATCCTTGCGTCCGGCCACGATGCCGCCGGTCGGTCCGCCCAGGAATTTGTGCGATGAATACAGCGCCAGGTCCGCGCCGGCTACAAGGAAGCCGCGCAGATCATATTCCGACGCCGCATCGACGATGACAGGCACGCCCTTGGCGTGGGAGACCGCGGCGAACTCCGCCAGGGTGATCATGCCGTACTGCACGACGTGGTGCGACACCACATACACCGCCGCCGCGGTACGTGGGTTGATCGCGCCCTCGAGCTGGTACGCGTGCGCCGAGGTGGCCTGCCCCACCGGCATCACCTTCGCCCCCGCCAGACGAATGCCCTGCTCGACCGGCGCGCCGTAGGAGACCATGTGGCCGGCCAGGATCACCACCTCGTTCTTCAACCCGGTCGCGTCCGGCAATCGCTCGATCGCCGGCAGGTCGTCGCCGGTCATCGCGCCGGCGACGCTGATGGTGATCGCCGCGGCGCACGATGCGGTAACGAACCCCGCCTCCGCCGCACACAGCCGGGCTATTACCGCGCTGGCCTTGCGCTGCAGGTCGTCGATCTCGACGAACTGCGACAGGATCGCCGCCACGGCTTCCACCGCCTGCGGCACCACGATCGAGGCACCGAGCCCGGTCATCGTGCCGGACACGTTGATGATCGGGCGCACGCCGAGTTGCGCGCGGATATCCGGCCTGGTCATGCCGAGGTTCCCTCCTTGATGTGTCCTGTCGCGGCCTATCGCGGTTGCCGGGCGGGCGTTTCAGACTAGAGTGTCGCGCGGGCCTGGCGGTATCGGCAACGGGCCTGGGGACAAGAAAACGGGGGGACACGAAATGACCGAAACCACAACGGAACGTCGGAACCTGTTGCGGCTCGGCGGTGCCGGGCTGGCGCTGGCGGCCGCCGGCGCGGTGCTGGACCCGTCGCGCGCCGTCGCCCAGGCCGCCCCCACCAGCCTGCTGCGCACAGTGCTGGACCGCGGCAAGCTGATCGTCGGCACCGGCTCGACCAACCCGCCTTGGCATTTCGAGGATGACCAGGGAAAACTCACCGGCATGGACATCGCCATGGCACGCATCCTCGCCAAGGGGCTGTTCGACGACGAAACGAAGGTCGAATATGTCCAGCAGGACGCCAATGCGCGCATACCCAATATCACCACCGGCAAGGTCGATGTGGTTATTCAGTTCATGACGATCTCGCCGGCGCGCGCCCAATTGGTTGCGTTCTCGCGGCCATACTACGTCGAGGGCGCGGCGCTGATGACTGCGCCAAAATCCAAGTACCAGACTTACAAGGATATGAAGGCGGCCGGCAAGCAGGTGAACGCCTCGGTGCTGCAGAACGTGGACGCCGACACGCTGGTGCACAATGCCCTGCCGGACGCGCAGGTGATGCAGCTCGACAGCCAGGCCAACGTGATGCAGGCGGTCACCGCCGGGCGCGCGGACGTGGCGGTGGTCGATGCGTCCACCGTGAAGTGGCTGGTGAAGAAGAACCCCGGCGATTACACTGATCCCGGCTACGCCTATGAGGCGCAACTGTATGGTGCCGCGGTACGCCAGGGCGATCCGGAGTGGCTCAACTGGATCAACACCTGCTTCAACGTCGCCATGCACGGCCACCAACCGGAGATCTACACCGCCGCGTTCCAGGAATTCTTCGGCGAAAGCCCGCCGGTGCAGAAGCCCGGCTTCCCGCCCATTTGATTTTCCGACCGGCCTCGGCGGAACGTCGCCGAGGCCGCCTCCGTGCATTGGAGCCGGTTTGAACTACCATCTGAACTATAATTTCATCTGGAAGTATTTCGGCCGCCTCGGCTGGGGCCTGGTGCTCAGCCTGGAACTCGCCGCGGTCGGGATTCTGATCGGCTGCGTCATCGGCTTGGCCCTTGCGGTGCTGTCGCACGGCGCCCGCCGCCCGGTGCGCTTCCTGGTCGGCGCCTATGTGGAATTCATCCGCAACGTGCCGCTGCTGCTGCTGGTCTATCTGGTGTTCTACGGCATCCCCAGCGTCGGCGGCTTCGCCTACAGCGCCACCACCAGCTTCACGGCGACATTGGCGATCTACGCGGGCGCCTACCTGGTGGAGGTGTTCCGCGCCGGACTGGACGCGATCCCCAAGGGGCTGATCGATGCCGGTTGCGCGATCGGGCTAACGCCCTGGCAGCGCGTGCTGTACGTGCGCCTGCCGACCATGTTCCGCATCGTGCTGCCGTCGCTGGGCAATGCGTTCATCTCGCTGTTCAAGGACACCTCGCTGGCCACCGTGCTGGCGGTGCCCGAGCTGATGTACGGCGCCAACTGGATCTACACCAACACTTTCCGCATCGTGGAGGTCTGGACCGTCGTTGCACCGATGTACCTGGTCACCGGGTTCGTGCTGCTGTTCGGCCTGCGGCGGCTGGAACATCGTTTCGCGATCCGCCGCCGATGAGCGTCATGCTCAACAGCCTGCCCTTCCTGTGGCACGGCCTGCTGGTCACGCTGCAGGTTTCCGCGATCGTGGTGGTCATTTCGCTGCTGTGCGGCGTTCTTCTGGGCGTCGGGCTCAGCTTCGGGCCGCGCTGGATCGCCTGGCCGGTGCGCATCTACAGCGACCTGATCCGTGGCTTGCCGCTGCTGGTGCTGATCTTCTCGGTCTATTACATGCTGCCGCTGACCGGCTGGAACGTAACGAGTTTCTGGGCCGCGGTCAGCGCGTTGGCGGCGTTCCAGACCGCGCATGTCATCGAGGTCACCCGCGGCGCCGTGCAGTCGATCCCGCTGGGCCAGCACGAGGCCGGCAAGGCCATCGGTCTCCACTTCGGCCAGCGCATGCTCTACGTCGTGTTCCCGCAGGCGTTGCGGCGCTTCCTGCCACCCTGGATCAACACCGTGGTGTCCACCGTGCAGGGCAGCGCGCTGGTGTCGCTGGTCGGCATCGTCGACCTGATGCTGTCGATCCAGCAGGTGATCGGCCGGACCTTCAAGCCGATGCCGATGTATGTCCTGGGCGCGCTGATCTACTTCGCCATCAACTATGCATTGTCGCTGACCAGTCGAACCCTGGAGGCGCGGTTTGCTTATGTCCGGGAGTGAAGCGTCGGCGGCCGATCCGCTGGTCAAGGTGCGGCAGGTCACCAAGGCGTTCGGCACCAACCAGGTGCTCAAGGGCGTCGATCTCGACGTGCCGAGGGGCAGCGTGGTCTCGATCATCGGCGCCAGCGGCAGCGGCAAGACCACGCTGCTGCGCTGCGTGAACCTGCTGGAGACCTACGACGGCGGCTCGATCCAGGTCGACGGGGTCGAGGTCGGCTACCGCGACGGCCGCAAGCCGCGTAGCGAGTTGGAACTGGCCCGCATCCGCGCCGACATCGGCATGGTGTTCCAACTCTTCAACCTGTTCCCGCATCTGACCGCGGTCGAGAATGTGATGCTCGGTTTGCGCAAGGTGCGCGGCATGGCCAAGGCCGAGGCGCGCGCTGTGGCCGAGCAATGGCTGGTGCGCGTCGGCCTGGACGACAAGCTGGACAGCCTGCCGATCGAAATGTCCGGCGGCCAGCAGCAACGCGTCGGGATCGCGCGTGCCGTGGCGATGAACCCGAAAGTGCTGCTGCTGGACGAGATCACGTCCGCACTGGATCCCGAGCTGGTGGGCGAAGTGCTGAAGGTGGTGCGCTCGCTGGCGCGGGACGGCATGACGATGATCCTGGTCACCCACGAAATGAGTTTCGCGCGCGATGTGTCGTCCCAGGTGGTGTTCATGGATGGCGGCCGCGTGGCCGTGCAGGGGCCGCCGCAGGAGGTGTTTGGCGCGCGGGCGCAACACGAAAGGCTGCGAAGCTTTCTGGCGAGGATCGAGCTGAAGGACGTCTGATACCTGGCGTTGGACGGTATCCACGACTTTCTTTGTTGGGACGAAGGCAATCGAGTAGGGGCGCCCCTCGCGGAGCGCCCCTCTCACACCACCGGACGTACGGATCGCGTATCACGGCGGTTTCCGACAAGGTTCAGCGCGGCATTTTGTTGCCGCGTCAAGGCTCGTTCATGATCCCATGCCGCAGACGCTTGTGGCTCCTCAGTCGCCCCAGGTCCGGCTCCGCCTTCCCCGCTGGCGCCGTGGCGCAACGCGGCCTTCAGGGTTTCGTCGAGAAGGTCCCCTTGGTCCGCGCCGCCTTGCTGCCGCTTCACGTCCATCGATTGGTCCAAGCTGCTCCCTGCTTGTCGAATTCAGCCCTTCGCCCGGTTGCCCGGACTACTATGGCCTCTGCTGACTTCTCCCGGCCCATCGGAGGCCGTCGCCGGCCCCCTGCTCCGATCGTCTGGAGAGATCGGGAGATCTCCCAGGGTAAAACACTGATCCTTCCCTCGAGCGCTGCCGGATTTACCTGTGCGCGTGTCCGACTGGCCTTTGGGCTTCCCCGTCCACTGCCGGGTTACCCCACCGCACCGGCCTCGTATCCGGTTCCTGTTCGTCAGCTCCGAGTTTTGCCTCCGGCTTCCTCCCCACTCTGCATCGCTGCAACGCAGTTGCCTTCGGCTAACGGTTCCGGCCAATCGGCCCGTAGAGGACTTGCACCTCCGAGATCAGCGCCATGCCTGGCACACAGTCGTGGATGCCGGCCTGCGCCGGCATGACGTGGAGGCAGCGTACGTCAATGCTTTCGGCGGCTGGTATTACATCTGCTCGCTTTGCATGAACTCGATGACCTCGCCATTCGGGCCGGTGACGAACGCGATCCGCACCTCAACCATCGGATCGTCGCCCAGTCGTACCGATCGAGGCTCGATACGGGATTCCGCTCCGGCCGCGATGGCTCGGGCGTACGACGCGTCGGCATCCGCGACCTTCAGGCAGAAATGCAGCAACGCGCCCTCGGTCCGTTCCTCGTTCGGCTGTCGGCGCCGCCCTTCGGCCTGAACGGTCGATCCCTGGCCGAACAGTTCCACGAACCGACCGTCCCCCGTATCAAGAAACGCCGCGCGGTCGATCCGCCCCGGAATCGAGAACGGGAAATGCACCCGAAACCCCAGTCCCTCGGTATAGAACCGGATCGATTCGTCGAAATCCACCGCGCGGATCGCCACATGGTGGAAGCCGGGTGCGGTTCCAAGGCTTTTCATCGCGCGCTCCTTCCAGAATACGCCTCGCGGGCAAGCATGTTGGTTCTATCAAGTCCGAACGCGTCCTTGCGGCGACCGGGCCGGTCCCGAGGGTGCATCAACACTTTCGCCGGCTGGCTTCACGCCTTCTCGACGTTCCAGAAGGGAACAATCTCCGGCATGCCGATGAACCCCTTTACGTTCGCGCGGTAGGCGACCGGCTGGGCGCTGCGTCCCAGCAGCACCGTCGGCACGAAATCCCAGAAAACACGTTGCATCTGCCGTGCCAGCGCCTTGCGGTCGTCGAGTGTGGCGGCATCCGCCCATTTCGCGCGCAGCACTTCGAACTCGTCGCTCTTCGGCCAGCCGTACCAAGCCTTGTCCCCGCTCGCCTGGAAGGTGGCCAACCCGATCGGATCGCTATGCGAATAGTCGCTGTCGGCGGTCACAAAGATGTCCCAACCGCCCTGATCGTCAGGTGCCCGAACGTTGCGCCTTGTCACCACGCCGCCCCAGTCGCTGGCCGCCAACTGGGCATTGACGCCGATCTTGCGCAACTGCCCGGCAATCAACTGCGAGTTGTTGCTCATGTAGGCGATGTTTGTCGCCTGCAGCACCGTCACAGGCTCGCCGTTGTAGCCAAACTCCTTGAACAGTTGCCGCGCCTTGTCGAGATCGACACCATGGCGGAACCAGTCGGTGTTCTCGTCGTTCACGTATGGGGTGTTGGTGCCGAAGATGGACGAAACGCTGCCGTAGTATTTCGGATTGCCGTACGTTGCTTTCATGAAGTCCAACTGGTTGACCAGATACAGCAGCGCCTGGCGCGCTTTCGGCTCGCTGAACGGCTTGTGCAGGAAGTTCATCCGCAGGATGTCGATGTCGCCGCCCTTGGAGAACACCTCCAACTTGATGTTCCGATCAGCCTCCAGTTGGGGAAGCAGATCGATCGGCGGCACCTCATAGAAGTCGATCTCGCCAGATTGCAGCGCCGACATCGCGGTTTGCTGGTCGGCGATGTTCTCCCAGATCACGCGTTCAAGCTTGACCACATGGCCACCGGCCAGGCCGGACGGCGGCTCGGCGCGAGGCACGTATTTCGCGTTCCTGTCATAGACGTAGCGCACGCCGGGCTTGGCCTCATTGTGGTTCCACACGAACGGACCGGAACCGATATTGGCGCTGACCTGCTCGGTCGGCGGCGTCCCGGCGTCCTTCTCGCGCATGATGAAGCAGTCGCGTGTGATCGGCTTGGCAAGCTGGTCTATCAGTGGCCCGAACGGCTCCTTCATCGCGATGATGAAGGTCTTGTCGTCCTTTTTCGAGATGTCCTTCACCCGCTCCAGCATTGCCTGGCCGCCGGCGTCGACCGCGGCCCAGCGGCGTATCGAGGCGACGCAGTCGGCGGCGGTGACCGGCGTTCCGTCGTGCCAGCCGAGGCCGTCGCGCAGTTCGAAGGTGTAGAGCTTCTTGTCGTCGCTCAGGCTCCATTTGCCGACCATCTGCGGCCGGGCCTGGAACGTGGCATCAACCATGAACAGCATGTCGTAGATCAGCGCGCCGTGGTAGCCGGTGATGTTCGCGGTGGTCCAGATCGGGTCGAATACCCGCAGGTCGCCGGCCATGACGGCGCGTAGGGTTTTGGAGGCGGGTGGGCTGGCCTGGGCTTGCGCACGGTGCGGCATTCCGGCGGCGGTAAACGTGCCCGCTGCGAGTCCGGTTTTCAGCACGTTGCGCCGGGTGGGGGTCATGTTCATTCCCCTTTTGGAATGGATTTATGCGGCTGGCGTTGGGCCCGGGTGTTGGAGGGTATTGGGCGGCCGGAGGTGTGACAAGCTGTGCTGGCGACAGCTGTGCTTGGGCGGCGTCGGTGGTCGGGTGAGGTTCTTCCGCTCCCGTTGAAGGGGGGGGGCGGGGGAGGGTCGCACTAAAGTTTCGAGCGCGCTCCACCCTTCCCCCCAGCCCCCTCCCTCAAGGGGAGGGGGAGTATAATATAATTACGCTTTTGGCAGCCGCACTACGAACCGCGCGCCGATCGTGTTGTCCTTGGCGCCGCGCCGGTTCTCGGCGGAAATGCGCCCGTGCAACGCCTCAACGATCTGCCGGCTGATCGACAGGCCCAGGCCGGAGTGCTGGCCGAAGCTCTCACCGCTCGGTCGTTCCGTGTAGAAGCGGTCGAAAATATGCTCCAACTGGGCCTCCGGGATGCCCGGGCCTTCGTCCTCGATGGTGATGGCGACCGCGTTCGGCTCCTCGCGGGCGCGCAACCAGATGCGTCCGTTCGGCGGGCTGAACGACCGGGCGTTGCCGATCAGGTTGCGCAGTACCTGGACCAGACGGTCCGCCACCGCCCGCACACCGAGGTTGGCTTTGGCGGGAGTGTCGATCAGCAGCCGCGCGCCGGTCTCGTCGCGGGTGGCGTCGTCGAGCTCCTTCAGCATCTCCAGTATCGGCGCGATATCCACCCGCTCGGTCGCCGCGCGCGATAGTTCGGCGTCGATGCGCGAGGCGTCGGAGATGTCGCTGATCAGCCGGTCGAGCCGCATCACGTCCTCGGCGATGATCGCCAGCAGGCGCTGGCGCGGCGCCGGGTCCTCGATGCGGCGCAGCGTCTCGATCGCGCTCTGGATCGAGGTCAGCGGGTTCTTGATCTCGTGCGCCACGTCGGCGGCGAAATGCTCGATCTCGTCCATCCGCGCCCATAGCGCGCTGGCGCTGTCCGCCAGCGCGGCGGCCAGCGCGCCGATTTCGTCGCGCCGCGCCAGCAGGGCCTTCGGCACGCTGCCCGACCGGCCCTGCCCCTCACGCATTGCCGCCGCGGCGCCGGTCAGCCGTTGGATCGGCCGCGCAATGGTCAGCGACAGGTACCAGGACAGCAGCACCGTCAGCCCCAACGCCAGGCCCAACAGCGCCAGGATCGACATGCGCACCGCGAACAATGAGGCGTCGACCTCGCGCGCCTCGCGGGTGAGCAGCACGATGCCGACGGTGTGGCCGTCGCGCTCCACCGGTTCGGCGACCGTGACCAGCAGGCGGTTGTCCCGGGTGCGGCGCACATAGGGCGGCATCTCATGGCTCAGGCCAGGGGTGTCGAGCTTCACCTCCTCCTTGACGTCCGGCTGCCAATCCAGGCCAGGGGCACCGGGCGTGACGTCCACCACCAGCGGGATCGGCGACTGGTGGGGCAGCAGCGCCAGGATCCTGTCGTAGATCCGCCCGATGGTGCCCAGCACCAGGCCACGATCGACTGGTGGGGGCAAAGGCTCGGTCAGGACCCCGCCGCTAGGGCCGGCGCGAACGCGGGAATCGGCAATCACCGAGCCGTCCGGGCCATACAGCTTGGCCTGGGCGTCCGGCGTTGGCTCGGTCAGCCGGCGCAGCAGCGGCACCGCGATGTCCGGATCGATCCGCGGCGCGTCCGACGACGTCAGGCGCACCGCACTCTCGCCCAGTGCGCCGGCATAGATCCGCGCCTGCTCGCGCAGCACCAGCACCTCGGCCTGCAGCAGGCCGGTCTGATACTGATCGAGGTACAGCAGCACCGCGACCAGCAGGACCAGGGGCAGCGCATTGACCAGCAGGATGCGGCGCAGCAGCGGCGAGACCCAGCGCGACCGGCGGGCGGCTATTGTACGTCGTTCCTCGACGCCCGCCGGCTCGGACGACAGGCGGGCCAGTCCCGACGACGGAAGAGCGTTAGCGCTCCTTGTAGCGGTAGCCGATGCCATAGAGGGTTTCGATCTGGTTGAAGCTGTCGTCCACAGTACGAAATTTCTTGCGGATGCGCTTCACGTGGCTGTCGATCGTGCGGTCGTCGACATAGATGTTTTCGCCATAGGCGGCGTCGATGAGCTGGTCGCGGCTTTTCACCATGCCGGGCCGCGCGCCCAGCGCCTTCACCAGCAGGAACTCGGTGACCGTGAGCTGGATGTCCTCGCCGCGCCAGGTGCACTGGTGCTTGGTGTCATCCAGCACCAGCTCGCCGCGCACCATCACGCCCGCGGGCGATGCGCCGGAGCCTTCGGCGCGTGACACCTCGTTGCGGCGCAGCAGCGCGCGGATGCGCTCCAGCAGCAGGCGCTGGCTGAACGGCTTCTTGATGTAGTCGTCGGCGCCGAGCCGCAGGCCCATCAGCTCGTCCACTTCCTCGTCCTTCGAGGTCAGGAAGATCACCGGCATGGCGCTGCGCGTGCGCAGTCTTTGGAGCAGCTCCATCCCGTCCATCCGCGGCATCTTGATGTCGAGCACGGCGAGATCGACCGGGCGGGCGGTCAGGCCTTGCAGCGCGCTTTCGCCGTCGGTGTAGGTGCGGACCTGGTAGCCTTCCTGCTCCAGGGTCATGGCGACGCTGGTCAGGATGTTGCGGTCGTCATCCACCAGGGCGATGGTCTGCTTGGCATTCGCCTCCCGGTTCCCGACCTCTCGGGCAACCGCGTCGCGCGGGGTCGTGTCCCTGGTGGTCATCGTCGAGGTGAGGGTCATGGCAGGCTCCATCCTTCGCTACTGGCCTTCCGCTACGGGATGATGTGTCACATGATTGTGGCGTATTGCGGACGCGGGGTGAACAAAATATGGCAATGCCGGTCGCGTTCTTCCCTCACCGATTTCGCTCGGCTGCGCCGCATTATCTGGCGGGCCGGACGCCCTACGCGCCACGGCTGATCGCACGGGTGGCGGCCCAAACGGGTTTGTCCGCCCGCGGTTTGTCCGCCCCCGGTTTGTCGGGTGCTCCGGCACGCGGTGGCCGGGTGCTGGACCTGGGCTGCGGACCAGGCCAACTCGCGATGGCGTTTGCCCCGTTCGCCGCGGAAGTACTGGCTGTGGACCCGGAACCGGAGATGCTACGCGTGGCACGTGCGGCAGCCGGCAATGCGCCAATCCGCTTCGTGCAGGGCAGTTCCTACGACCTTGGCCCGGCGTTTGGGCGGTTCCGCCTGGCGGTGATGGGGCGGTCATTCCACTGGATGGACCGCGAGGATACGCTGCGCCGGCTGGACGCGCTGGTCGAGCCGGGCGGCGCAGTGGTGCTGTTCGGCGATGCGCATCCGGACCTGCCGGACAACGCCTGGCGGGGCCCTTGGCGCGAGGTGTTGGACCGCTATCGCACTGGCTCGCGGACTGGCCCGACCAAGCCGTCGCGCCCTGGCGCTGACTGGGTTCGCCATGAGGCGGTGCTGCTCGACTCCGCCTTCCGCCGCTTGGACGTGGTGGCCGCGATCGACCGTCGCCACGTCCCGGTGGCGACGCTGATCGAACGCGCGCTGTCGCGGTCGAGCCACACCCCGGACCGGCTGGGCGAACGCGTCGAGGCGCTGTCCGATGAGGTGGTGCGCGCGCTGGAACCGTTTGCCGCGGGTGGGATGATCACCGAGGTGGTTGAGACCTACGCCCTGATCGCCACGCGGCCGGAAGCGGCATGAGCGGCCCGCCATCGGACGCGCGCCTCGCGGATTTGCCAGGGGGCGTCCCTGGGGGCGTGCCGGGCGACACATCGGATGACACGCCGGCTTGGGCCGCGCGCAAGTTGCTGCGCGCGGCCCGGGTGGGGACGCTGGCGACCTCGCTGGCCGGGCAGCCGTTCGCTTCGCTGGTGACGCCGGCCACCGCGCCCGATCTTGGGGTGCTGCTGTTGCTGTCTTCGCTGTCGGAGCATACGCGGCATCTGCGGGCGGAGCCCCGATGCTCGGTGCTGGTAGTGGGGGCGGCGATCGGGGTGAACCCGCAGACGGCGCCGAGGGCCTCGATCACCGGGCTGGCCGAGATGATCGACGATCCGGGGCTGAAGGCGCGGTATCTGGCGGTGCATCCGTATGCGTCGCTGTATGCGGGGTTCGGCGATTTCGCGCTTTGGCGGGTGCGGCCGATGGGTGGGCTGTATGTCGGCGGGTTCGCTCGTGCCGCGCGGTTGCGGCAGGCGGACCTGACGCCCGAGCCGGGTGCTGTGGCGGCGATCGCGGCGGCGGAGGCGGGGATCATGGCGCATTGCAATGCGGACCATCCGGATGCGGTGGCGCGGATCGTGGGGGCGGCGGGAGACTGGCGGATGGTCGCGGTGGATGTGGATGGCTGCGACCTGGCGCAGGGCGAGCGGGTGGTGCGGGTCGCGTGGTCGGCGCCGGTTGTGGATGCCGGCGGGGTTCGGGCGGAGTTGGTTCGGATGGCTCGGGCGAGTGGGTGAGGCCGCTTGGGTTGAGGTAGGGGAATTGGTTGGTGGCGCCGATGTGCCAACGGAGCTAGTGCCTCGCGTCGTCGATTTTGCGGTGATTACGCAAGTCGTCCGGTTTGGTGCGCGCAGTGGACGGTGTTGTCCGCGTGCGTCGCGCCGTCTCGGTTGGCCGCGTTGGTTGAACCGCCAAGACGCCGCGTTAGTTGAACCGCCAAGACGCCAAGGCGCCAAGAAGCGCGTCTCGAAACTCCAAGCGACTGAGGCACCCCGGCGCGTGATTGTCGAGCGATTGGTCCGCCTGGGCTGAGGTTTTCCTCGCCCGTGGTCTCGGGCGTTCCATCGTCAGCAAGCAAGCAAGAATCTTACCACGAAGACGCAGGGAGAATCACGAAGAACCACGAAGGAGGCAGGGCGATCGCATTTGGGCGGATATGGGATGCTTCAGGTTGACACGGCCATCACGCAGGCAGGTAAGTCAGAATAACACGGAGCGCACGGAGAAAGATAACGCCACGGAGTGCACGGAGAAGTTAAGATATGGCGCTTCGCGCAAGCTAGCTGAATAGCCTTCCGCGAGGCGCGATCACTTTGGCTTCTCCGTGCGCTCCGTGGCGTGATCTTTCTCCGTGTGCTCCGTGTTATTCTGACTTGCTTGACGTGCGATCGACGCGTGGCGCTCAATCAATGGCTCACCCACGTCGACGCATGATGCCAAATGCGATTGCCCTGACGAAGGAGGCAGGAATAGCGCTTCGTGCGGTGTTTGATCGGGCGTCCGCGCGAAGCGCCAGAATGCTTACTCCTTCGTGGTCCTTCGTGGTTCTTCCTTGTTCTTCGTGGTAAAAATCTTGCTTGCTTGCAATGGATCGTACATTCAGGCGCTATCGGCCAGACCCGGGTGAAATCGGGGCAAGTCAAAGATCACCAGCGTTGCTGTTGCGATTCGACACGGACTCTCAGTTCGAATGTCCGCAGTGGGTGGATTGCAAGCGTATGGGAAGACCCCGGCGCGGCGGTCGCCGACCAGTTCGGCATTGATGAGTTTGACCTCCCGGAGGTTGGGCGGGGTCGGCGAGTGGGCTCGGGCATCATTGGGTTGGAGATTCGGCTTTCCGCGGCAGGATGGGCCGATCCGGAAACTCTCTTGACCTTTCGCGAACTTAATGATTTGGTAATATGAGCCAGCTCTGGATTGAGCTGTTGGGCCTGGACGAAAGAAGGTCAGAATCCACAGTTCTGGCTGCAACCATGAAGGGCTTTGGACGTGACCATTTGGAGTAATCAGACTCTTGTATTCAACTATTACTTTCCAGATTTTGGCGATGTGTTCACGGGAAGCCCAATCAGCTTCGTGGCGGATGGTTCGCCGCACCTGAGTACACTGTCGACTTTATCCCCGGCCACGTTCTCTGTCAGCGGTATCGCGCCAGATGCGGTGCAGATCGCCTATTTCTATTCCAGCGGCAGCTTTAACTTGAACGCCGCGGCTTTCAATGGGTTCAACATATCGGGTCCGGTTGCCAACTCACCGATCGTCGCCGCGTTCGTCGATAGCGGCAGCACAGTCATCGGCCTGACAGATGGAACGGTCAGCTTCGCGGCCAACTCGGTGACGGTGAACCTGGCGGGAGACCAGTTTCCGGCTGGATCGATCGGATTGATCGACGTCCAGTTCGCCGTGCCAGAGCCAGGCAGTCTGCTCTTGCTTGCGTCCGCGCTTGTGGTCGTCTTCGCGATCGCGCGTCTGAAGCGGTTCCGCTCCGTCCAGGTGCGATGATCGATGCCGACACCCGGAACGGCATCGAATTGAGACGAGGGGCTGTTTTCCTGGGTGGCGGCGCCACAGTATGGAGCGCCGGCGGTCGAACTGTAAGCCTGACCGCCGGCATGTTCGCGTCAGGTGTCGCCTCGATGATCTGCGTAGATTCCGATTCTGTCGCCGCAGCCTGAAAACGGGCTATATTCGCACCTGAGCATTGCGGTCTCCGGACTGATTGCAATTGACCGCCCGCCATCCGTTTGGCGGGACCTCAAACTCAAACATTATCGATCCCGTGGGCAGTCACCTGCCCGCGCACATTCTTTCCGAGCGTGAATGAGGGCGATAGCGAGCAAACCCGGACCGCTGGCCGTGCCTATCAGGCACACACCAATCCGCCAACGATCGGTCCCATGCACCGACGTCAAGGAGGCATCGAATGAGGCGAGGATACCGGATCGTGCTTGCCGCAACGTTCATCCTGACGACCGCGGTGTCGTGGGCTGCGACGAGCGCACGCCCAACCACCCAGGGGGGATCGGTGGGCAAACTTACCAGAGCAACAGCGTGTTCGGCTTCTGCGTATCATGTGGCGGCCGGCGACAATGCAACGATAACCGTCGGAAATAATGGTGGATGGTGCTGGGCAGACACCAGTGAAAGAAGTTATTGGCGTGTCTTTTCTTCATCTTACGTAACGGTGACCAACCCACCAAAGCACGGTCATGTGCTGGTGGGTGATCTGGCAAACCGGAATATCCGGGTTGCCTATCAACCGGAACCTGGTTTCGCCGGGCGGGACAGCTTCAATGTTCATTACCAAGGGAACGATTACGATTTGACGTATTTGGTGACGGTCTCCAGACCGATGTCCGTGGCACTGGACCAGGACGGCAAATGGCGGTTGGAAAAGTAACCGGCCGTGCCAAACGCATGTTCTCCATCGCTGTCGCGCGCACCTGTCGTCGAAAGTGTCCGGCCCTGGCGATGCAGGGATGCGCCCTACTTCGCCTCGTCCGCTCCCGACCCGAATAGACCGTGGTTCACTCTTGAGGCCCGGGCACATCGTCCGTTGGCGGATCAACGCCACGCTGGCAAGCTTTGACCCCTTCTCACCACCCGCATGAAAGCCCCGTCCCATGAACCTCGCGGGCCTGCTCACCTTTGCCATCCCCTACTTCGTGGCCCTGGTCATGCCTGGCCCCGGCGTCACGGCCGTCATCGCGCGCGTGCTGGCACGTGGAACCCGCGGCGCGCCGGCGTTCATTGCCGGCGCGGTGGCCGGCAGCGTCGTGTGGTTCACCATCGCCGCCACCGGCCTGGCGGTACTGGCTTCGACCTTCGCCACGGTTTTCCTCGCAATCCGCTACGCGGCCGCCGCTTACCTTCTCTACCTCGCCTGGAAGTTCTGGACCGCACCGGTCGAGCCCGTCGACACCGCCATCGACGTCACGCCGGACGGCGCTGGGAGCCTCTTCCTCGCCGGCCTTGCGATCAACCTCGGCAACCCGAAAAACGTTATTTTCTTCCTTGCCCTGCTTCCGACCGTGGTGGACCTCGACACGCTGACGGCGGTCGGTTTCGCCGAACTGGTTGCCTTGATCGTCGTCATCGTCTCGTCCGTGCTCGCGGCCTACGCGATGGCCGCCGGCCGTGCACGGCGCCTGTTCAAATCACCACGCGCCGTGCGCCTGATGAACCGCAGCAGTGCGGTGGTCATGGCGGGCGCTGCCGGCGCTGTCGTGACCCGCTGACAGGCCTGATTGCGGTGGCCTGCCACGCCGGCCGAACATCTCATGCACAGATCAGCGCAAGCGTCGGATGGCCGGGGAGGCGGTGCAGGCCATGTTTCACCGTTCCGGTGGTGAAGCCAGCGCGCATGATCGGCTCGGTCAGGACGTGCATGGCTCAAGACTTTCGGACACTCTGCTCTCGCATGCTTTTTCAACGGGTTGCAGCTTCCACGAGGCACTACCGAAAGGCCATCCAATCGCGCGGTAATCACAGGTTTTGGAGGCTTCGATCACCAACGCTTCTTCGGCTTGTCGCGGGTTCCGGCAGATATGGCCGGAACACACATCCGTTTCGGCGCCCTGATATACCACTTATCCATGGAAATCCGTGCTTTCGATGCATGGCAGAAACAAAGAATCACCACAGAGACACAGAGGCACAGAGAAGAATATCGAGCTGACGACTTGCTCTTTCTGTTCTGTGCCTCTGTGTCTCTGTGGTGATTCTTGCTTCCTGTCATACGGCAGAGCACAGATTCCTTCGAGCAAGTGGTATACCAGGCGCCCGGATGATCGACCCTTCGGTGCCCCCCGTCACGCCGGCCCCCGGACCAAGCGCCCGAGGGCAGGCTCCGGCCGGTATCCACGACTTGCTTTCGTTGCAGCAAAGAAATCGAGTAGGGACGCCCCTCGCGGAGCGCCCCTCTCACACCACCGGGCGTACGGATCGCGTACCACGGCGGTTTCCGACAAGGTTGAGTGCGGCATGATGGTCGGCCAGCCGGGTCAACCCGAGCGCGTCGAACCACGCGATGGGCATGGCCTGCTTGGCCTGCTGGCTGTCGGTCAGGCGCCACCATCCCTTTCCCGACGAGGCCAGTTTCAGGGCGTTGCCCCGCGTCACGCCGTTCCCGATCAGAAACCTGACCATCGTGCGGACGAGCTTACAGCGCTTGAGCTCCACGCAACGCAGCTTGCGACGGAGCCATCCGTCGAGGTCGCGCAGCGCGCTCTTGCACTGGGCGTGGCGATAGTACGTCACCCAGCCCACGGTGAAGCGGTTCGCCTGCTCGATCATCCGCTCCAGCGGGCAGTCGCCCCGGTTGCGGCGCGTGATCTCCCGCAGGCGGTCCTTGGCGCGGGCCAGACTTTTGCGCCCGATACCAAGCGTGCCTCCCCTGCCCAGCCGGTGGCCGAGGAACTGACGTTCCCCGACCGGAGCGACTGCGCTCTTCTGCCGGTTGACCTTGAGCCGGAGCTTGTCCTCCAGGAACGACGTCACCGACGCCATCACCCGCTCGCCCGCCGCCTGCGACCGCACATAGATATTGCAATCGTCGGCGTAACGGCAGAAGCGGTGTCCCCGGCGTTCCAACTCCTTGTCCAGGTCGTCCAGCAGCAGATTGGACAGCAGTGGCGACAGCGGGCCGCCCTGGGGCGTGCCCTCGTGCCGTTCGTTGCACACACCGTCTGTCATCATGCCGGCCTGCAAGAAGCGCCGGATGATGCGCAGCAGGCGCTTGTCGCCGATGCGCCGCGCCAGGCGGGACATCAGAATGTCGTGGTTGACCCGATCGAAGAACTTCTCGAGGTCCAGGTCCACGACGATCTCATACCCGTCGGCCACGTATTCCCGGGCCTGTCGCAGCGCGTCATGTGCGCCGCGTCCGGGACGGAAGCCGAAGCTCGATGCCGAAAACGTCGGGTCGAGCAACGGTTCCAGGGTCTGCGCGATCGCCTGCTGCACCAGACGATCCACCACCGTAGGGATGCCCAACTGGCGCATCCCGCCGCCCGGCTTGGGGATTTGCACCCCACGCACAGGCTGCGGCTGGTAGCTGCCGTCCAGCAAACTTGCAATCAGCGCTTCGCGGTTGCCGGCGATCCACGCAAGCAGCTCGGTGACATCCATCCCGTCCACCCCCGCCGCGCCGTCATTCGCCTTCACCCGTTTGTAGGCTCGGTTCAGGTTCGCCGAGCCGGTCACTTCCTCCATCAGATGCCGCGTCAAGGCTCGTTCCTGCGACCATGCCGCAGACGCTTGTGGCTCCTCGCTTGCTCCAGGTCCGGTTCCGCCTTCCCCGGTTGCGCCGTGGCGCAGCGCAGCCATCAGGGCCTCGTCGAGAAGGTCCCTTTGGTCCGCACCGCCTTGCTGCCGCTTCACGTCCATCGAACGGTCCAAGCTGCTCCTTGCTTGTCGAATTCGGCCCTTCGCCCGGTTGCTCGAACTACTATGGCCTCGGCTGACTTCTCCGCACCCGTCGAGAACCGTCGCCGGCCCCCTGCTCCGATCGTCGGGAGAAATGCGGAGATCTCCCAGGGTAAGACACTGATCCTTCCCTCGGCCGCTGCCGGATTTACCTGTGCGCGTGTCCGCTTGGCTTTTGGGCGTTCCCGTCCACTGCCGGGTTACCCCACCGCACCAGCCTGGTATCCGATGTCTGTTCGTCAGCTCCGAGTTTTGCCTCCGGCTTCCTCCCCACCTGCCTCGCGGCAGAGCAGTTGCCTTCGGCTAACGGTTCCGGCCAATCGGCCCGTAGAGGACTTGCACCTCCAAGATCAGCGCCATGCCTGGCACACAGTCGTGGATACCGGCCTTCGCCGGCATGACGGGGGTAGCGGCCCGTGCGTCAATGTCTAGGGTGGTTAGCTGCCCGCAGCCTCTCCAATCCGCCTGATCACCGCCGCGGCGAACTCCCGCGTGCCGGCCGTCCCGCCCAGATCGCGCGTCCGCACCTTGTCCTGGTTCAACGCCGCATCCATCGCGCCACGCAGCCGCGTCGCCTGCGCCGCCAGCTCGACATGGTCCAGCATCAGCGCCGCGGCCAGCAGCACGGCAAGTGGATTGGCCAGCCCCTTGCCGGCGATGTCCGGCGCCGAGCCGTGCACCGCCTCGAAGATCGCCGCGTGGGCGCCGATGTTGGCGCCCGGCGCCATCCCCAGCCCGCCGATCAGCCCGGCAATCTCATCGGACAGAATATCGCCGAACAGGTTGGTGGCCAGGATCACGTCGAACTGCCAGGGGTCCAGCACAAGCTGCATCGCGCAGGCGTCGACGATGCGGTCGTCCACCGCCACGCGCCCCTCGTAGCGCTTGGCGACATCGCGCGCCGCCTCGAGGAACAGCCCGGTCAGCGCCTTCAGCACATTCGCCTTGTGGATGATGGTGACCTTCTTGCGCCCGTGCTTCAGCGCATATTCGAAGGCGAACTCGGCGACGCGGGTGCCGCCGGCGCGGGTGTTGATGCCGGACGAGATCGCCACCGCGTGGTGATCGTCGCCCACCGGAATATAGTGCTCGAACGCAACGTAAAGCCCTTCGATGTTCTCCCGCACCAGCACCAGGTCGATGTTTTCGTAGCGGCCGCCCGGGATCATGGTGCGCGCCGGGCGCAAATTGGCGTAGAGCTCGAACTCCTCGCGCAGTCGCACGTTGACGGAGCGGAAGCCGCCGCCGACCGGCGTGGTCAGCGGACCCTTCAGCGCCAGTTTCGTACGGCGGATGCTATCCAGCGTCGCCTTGGGCAGTGGATCGCCACACGCGGCAACGCCCGCCAGGCCGCCCTGCTGCAGGTCCCAGGCGAACGGCTCGCCCAGCGCCTGGAGCACTTCGACCACGACATCGATGATCTCGGGACCGATACCATCGCCCGGGATCAGCGTGGCCTCGATCCGGTTGCCGAGCGCCGTCATGGCGAACTCCCTGCTGGTGGTGCCGGGCTGGTGGTGCCGGCCCGTGTGGGCGGCCGGGGATGAATTCGGAGTTTAGAACTCGACCTCGAGCTCCTCGATCTCTTCCGGTTCCTGCTTCGCCGCGGTGACCCATTCGACCATGTCGGGCCACGCCATGATGTGCTCGCAATAGGCGCGGCAGGCGGCATCCAATCGCACATCATAAGTTAGGAAACGAGCAACTACCGGGGCATACATTGCATCGCCGATTGACGCCTTCGCGCCAAACAGCCAGGGACCCTTCCAGGTGGCCAGGCACTCGCGCCAGATGTCGGCAATGCGGTCGATATCGGCCTGCGCCGCGGACCACACGGTGAAGCCGGCCCGAAACGCACGCAGGTTCATCGGCAACGACGCACGCAGCGCGGAGAATCCGGAATGCATCTCACCGGCGATCGACCGGCAACGGGCGCGGGCGGCGCGGTCCTTCGGCAGCATCTGGGCCGCCGGGCGCAACTCGTTCAGGTATTCAGCAATCGCCAGGACGTCCCATACCTGGATCCCGTCATGCATCAGGCAGGGCACGCGGATCGAGGCCGATTGCAGCAGCAGATCCGCCCTGGTGCCGGGGGCCTCGGGATCGACCGCGCGTTCCTCGAACGCCAAGCCGGACAGCCGCGTCAACAGAAACCCGCGCAACGACCAGGACGAGTAATTCTTGCTGCTGATCAGCAGGGTGGCCTCGGCCATGATACGGGTTCTCTCGTATTCCTGGTTGTTGCGGTGCAATATGGCACATGCGAGGGTGCACGGGAAAGCCCAGCTCACCACGGACGGGTCTTAGCGAAGGAACGGCGGGCACCGACAGGATGGAAAGCGCAGCGGCGACCCCGATGATCTATCAGCTCTATCAGGCGCAGGCGGATGTCCTGGCACGGGTCCGCGCACTTGCGCAGACCGGCTCGGGGATTCTGCGCCAGTTCGACTTCGGCGCCCTGACCCCGCCGGCGATGCGCCACGCCGCCGCGTTCTTCGACATGATCTCGGAATCCCGGCTGACGCATCATCGTCCGCCGTTCGGGATCGATACGGTGCAGCTAGGCAACGTCCAGGTGGCGGTGACCGAGGAAGCCGTCGACGACACGCCGTTCGGCACGTTGCTGCGGTTTCGCAAGGACACGCCGGTGCACCTGCCGCGCGTGCTGCTGGTGGCGCCGATGTCCGGGCACTTCGCGACGCTGCTGCGCGGCACCGTCCGGACGATGCTGCCGGAGCACGACGTGTACATCACCGACTGGAAGAACGCGCGCGATATCGAATTGCGGCATGGCGGTTTCGGCGTCGATGCGTTCGTCGAGCATGTCATCCGCTTCCTGCAGGCGATGGGGCCGGGCAGCCACGTGGTCGCGGTGTGCCAGCCGGTAGTCGCGGTACTGGCGGCGGCGGCGGTGATGGCGGCAGCGCGCAACCGCGCCCAGCCGCGCAGCATGACGCTGATGGCCGGGCCGATCGATACGCGGATCAAGCCGACCCAGGTCGATCTGTTGGCGCAGGGCAAGCCGATCGAGTGGTTCGAGCAGAACGTCATCGGCACCGTGCCGCGGCGCTACGCCGGGGCGGGGCGCCGCGTTTACCCCGGCTTCATGCAGTTGTCGGCGTTCGTATCGATGAACCTCGACCGGCACATCGACGCCCATCTGGGCCAGTTCCGTGCCCTGGTCAGCGGCGACGATGAGGCCGCGGCGGCGCATCGGCGGTTCTACAACGAATACCAGGCGGTGATGGACCTGCCGGCGGAGTTCTATCTCGAAACGGTCAAGCGGGTGTTCCAGGACCATGACCTGCCGCTGGGGCGCCTCACTTATCGGGGTGAGACGGTGCGGCCGGAGGTGATACGGCGGACCGCGATCCTGACGGTGGAGGGCGAGCGCGACGACATCTGCGCCAACGGCCAGACGATGGCGGCGCTCGATCTGTGCACCGGCGTGCCGATCTCGATGCGGCGGCACCATCTGCAGACCGGGGTCGGACATTATGGCGTGTTCAGCGGCAAGCGCTGGACCAACGAGATCTATCCGCTGGTGCGCGAGATGATCCAGTCGACGAGTTGAGCGCCGGGCGATCGTCACCCGTCGCCGCCTCCACGGTGGCACCCCCCCGCGACGAAATCACAATGCGACTACACTGTCGCCTCAGTTGCGCTGGATTTGGTGACTTTGGTTCCTCAGGGCACAACCTCAAGGAGGAACCCATGCGCAATGGAATAATCGGCGGCGCCGGCCGCCTAGGCGCGTTGATCGGCCTGCTTCTGGCGCTGGCGGGTTGCGTGGTCGTGCCGGCCTATGGCCCAGGGTATTACCACCCGTACCACGGCTACTATCACCACTATGACTGACGCCCATGTCGGCGCCGGCCGCTGCCGGAGTTGCCTGATGCTGCCGTCCCTCGCTTCCCCGGGAGACGGCGGCATCGGCCCGGTCGGCCACACAAGCGCAACGATGATCAGCGCCCGCGCCCCCTGTGGGCACAAATGATCTCTCCGATAGTGTTACAATTGGTTATAACAAAGCCCCGATTCCGTTGCATTCCACCGCCATAGTCCGCCTTGCGAAACAACCGAAGGAGGCTGTCATGCGCGATGGAATGGGACGGCAGGCCGCCAGGCTCGCACTGGCGATAGGGCTGCTGGTCACCCTGGCAGGCTGCGTGGTCTACCCGGCCGGCCCCGGGTACTGGCACCCGCATCCCTGCTGCTACTACTGGCGTTGACGATGCGTGGGGTGGCGCGCCGCCTGGCCCGATCGCGCTGGGGATGCCCGGTGATCGGCGCCTGCCGTGATCGGGCGCGATTGGGCGCGTGGCCGGCCAGCCACAGCCGGCGTGGCGGTCCTGGCGGCGCGTCTGCTTGATGGCGCGCCGGCCCTGTCCCTGAACGGTTGCCGGTCGCGCGACCCCATCGACGCAACCGTGCCAGCCTGACGCCGTCAACGGAGTGTTGATCATTCGGTGGTGTTCTGCGTCACATTGCTGCACCCGCGGCATGTAGTTTCGCCGGCGGACGGCGTTGCGAGGAAAATGTGACGATGCGAAAGTTGTCGCGCCAAGGCAGGCGCACCACCAGGGTCGGGCCGCGATGAAGATCTTGCTGACCGGGGGATGCGGCTTCATCGGCTCCGCCGTGGTGCGCCATCTGTTGCGCCACACCGATCACGTCATCGTCAACGTCGACAAGATGACCTATGCCGCCTCGGAGGCCGCGCTGGAGGAAGGGCGGCGGCACAACCGGCATGTGCTGGTGCGCGCCTGCGTTACGGACGCGGCGGCGATGCACGAGGTGTTCGCCACGCACGCGCCGGACGCGGTGATGCATCTGGCCGCGGAGAGCCATGTCGATCGCTCGATCGACGGGCCGGCGGATTTCGTGCAGACCAACGTGGTCGGCACCTTCACCCTGCTGGACGCGGCGCGGCACTACTGGGCCGGTCTGGCCCCGGCCAGGCGAGCGGCGTTCCGCTTCCACCACATCTCTACCGATGAGGTGTTCGGCTCGCTCGAGCGCGACGATCCGCCGTTCACCGAGGACACCGCGTACGATCCGCGCAGTCCCTACGCCGCCAGCAAGGCCGCCTCGGACCATCTCGTGCGCGCCTGGTTCCACACCTATGGGCTGCCGACCATTGTCTCCAACACCGCCAACAACTATGGGCCGTGGCAATTCCCGGAGAAGCTGATCCCGTTGGTCACCATCAACGCGCTGGAGGGTAAACCGCTGCCGGTCTACGGCGACGGATCGAACCGCCGCGACTGGCTGTTCGTGAACGACCATGCCGAGGCGCTGGTGCGCGTGCTGGAGCGTGGCGCCCCGGGTGGCACCTACGCCATCAGCGGGCGCCAGCCGCGCACGAATTTGCAGGTGGTGCGCGCGATCTGCGCCGAACTCGACCGGGTGCAGCCCGATCCGGCCGGCCCGCGCGAGCGTTTGATCCGTTTCGTGACCGATCGCCCCGGGCACGATTTCCGCTACGAGATCGACCCGACGCGCAGCGAGGCGGCGCTTGAATGGACGGCGCCGCATGATTTCGACGCCGGGCTGGCGAAGACGGTCGACTGGTACGTCACCAACCACGCCTGGTGGCAGGAGGTGCGTGCCGGCCGCTACAGCGGCGAGCGGCTCGGCGCCCCAGGTCAAGGCGGGGCGGCTCAAGGTGGGCCAGTTCAGGGCGGGGCGGCTCAAGGCGGGGCGGCTCTGGGCGGGCCAGTTCAGGCAGGTGCAGCCAAAGTTGAAAGCGTCAACGGGAGGGCGGCATGAAAGGCATCGTCCTCGCCGGCGGCTCCGGCACGCGGCTGCATCCGATGACCTTGGCGGCGTCGAAGCAGCTTCTGCCGGTCTACGACAAGCCGATGGTCTACTATCCGCTGTCGACGCTGATGCTGGCCGGCATCCGCGACATACTGGTGATCTCGACGCCCGACGATCTGCCGCAGTTCCGCCGCCTGCTGGGCAGCGGGGAACGTTTCGGCGTGCAGTTCACCTACGCCGAGCAGCCGCGCCCGGAGGGCATCGCCCAGGCTTTCCTGATCGGGCGCGACTGGATTGCCGGCGAGCCGTGCGCGCTGGTGCTCGGCGACAACCTGATCCACGGCGACCATTTGTCGTCGCTGCTGCGCGCCGCGGCCGCGCGGCCGGAGGGGGCATCGGTGTTCGCCTACCAGGTGCGCGACCCGGAACGCTATGGCGTCGTGTCCTTCGACCAGAGCGGACGCCCCGCCGAGATCGTGGAGAAGCCGGCGGCGCCGCAATCGAACTGGGCGGTGACCGGGGTGTATTTCTACGACCGCCAGGTCAGCGACATCGCGCGCTCGATCCGGCCCTCGCCGCGCGGGGAGCTGGAGATCACCGAACTGAACCAGGTCTACCTCGAAGCCGGCGTGCTGCATGTCGAGCGGCTGTCGCGCGGCTGCGCCTGGCTGGATGCCGGCACCCCGGATAGTCTGCTGCAGGCGGCCACCTTCGTGCAGACCATCCAGTCGCGCACCGGAATGCTGGTCGGCTGCCCGGAGGAGGTGGCGTTCCGCAAGGGCTACATCGACGCCGCGACCTTGCGCGAGCACGCCCGCGGCATGGGCAAGACCGAACTGGGGCGGGTACTGATGGAACTGGCGGAAGGCGCGCACGCGTGAAGGTCGAGGCGCTGGCGATCCCGGATGTAAAGCTGATCACCCCGGCGAAGTTCGGCGATGCGCGTGGGTTCTTCTCGGAGACCTGGCAGCAGGAGCGGTTCGCCGAAGCGGGCATCCCCGGCCCGTTCATCCAGGACAACCATGCGCTGTCAACCCAGCGCGGCGTGCTGCGCGGGCTGCATTTGCAGGTGCCGCCCAGCGGCCAGGGCAAACTGGTCCGCGTGGTGCGCGGTGCGATCTGGGACGTGGCGGTGGACATGCGGCACGGCTCGCCGAGCTTTGGCAAGTGGGTCGCGGCGGAACTCAGCGCGGAGAATTGGCAGCAATTATGGGTGCCGGTCGGGTTC
Organism: uncultured Alphaproteobacteria bacterium; assembly: GCA_963826975.1. GTDB lineage: Bacteria > Pseudomonadota > Alphaproteobacteria > Acetobacterales > Acetobacteraceae > Palsa-883. The sequence goes on from CAWGZJ010000010.1 coordinate 318,433, forward strand.
CTGCACGGCTACTGCACGCTGACCGAGGTGACCGAGGTGATCTACAAGGTCTCCGGGCCGTACGATCGCGCGGCCGAACGCGGCGTGATCTGGAACGACCCGGGACTGGCGCTGCCCTGGCCCGTGCCGCCGGGTGGGCCGCTGCTGTCGGAGAAGGACAAGGTGCTGCCGAGGCTGGCCGACTGCCCGGTTTGGTTCAGCCTCTGATATGACCGGACCGATTCTGGTGACCGGTGGGACCGGCCAGGTCGCCTCCGCTCTTGGGGCAGCCGGCGGCGCGGCCGTGCGCGTTGTCGGCCGGCCGGTGCTCGACTTCGACCGGCCGGAGAGCATCGTCGCCAGCTGCCGCGAGGCGGCGCCCTGGCTGGTGGTGAATGCTGCCGCATACACCGCGGTGGACGCGGCGGAGGACGATGCCGAGGCGGCGTATCGCGCCAACCGGGACGGGCCGGGCGCGCTGGCGCGGCTGTGCGCGGCGGCTGGGGTGCCGCTGGTCCATATCTCGACCGACTACGTGTTCGATGGCGCCAAGGGTGCGCCGTATGTCGAATCCGACCCCACCGCACCGACCGGGGTCTACGGCGCCTCGAAGCTGGCCGGCGAGCAGGAGGTGCTGGCGGCGTGGACGCGGACGGTCGTGTTGAGAACCTCGTGGGTCTATGCGCCGAGCGGGAAGAATTTCGTTCGCACCATGCTGCGTGTGGGCGCCGACCGCGATCGGCTGCGGGTGGTCGCCGACCAGCGGGGTTGCCCGACCACGGCGGCGGACCTGGCCGATGCGATCCTGGCGATCGCGGCTCGGCTGCGCGACGGCTGGCGGGACGAATATGCCGGCGTCTTCCACGCTGCCGGTAGCGGCGAGACCACCTGGCACGGACTGGCGGTTGCCACATTCGAGGAAGCGGCGCGGTTCGGTGCGCGCGTACCGGTGGTCGAGGCGATCACCACCGCGGAGTATCCGACCAAAGCGAAGCGACCGGCGGACTCGCGGCTGGACTGCGGCAAGTTGGCGTCGGTGTTCGCCGTGCGGCTGCCGGACTGGCGGGTGAGCCTGGCGAGGACGATAGACGCGGTGTTCGCAGGCAGGTAGGTGCGGTCGCAACGAGTTTTGCTACTGCTGTAGCACGGAGGTATTGACCGCTTGCTTCTGCTTTGAGTTCAGTGCTGGGACTGGTCCGCGCGTCCGACATTGCAATCCGTCAATATTCCGTAGTCGGCAGTTGGCAGCATCGCGAAGGAAGAATTTTCTTGCTTCGCGGCGCACAGGGTTTGCATCGGGGATCGCGGACCGACGCCATTGCCGCTACCCCGAACCGCTACCCCGAGCGGCTCAATCGGTCGGATCATCGTGCTGGGTACCATCGGTCCCGAGCGCATTTCGCGCTCAAGCAGGCCGAAACGCTGGCCCAAGGCTATCGCGACAAACTGGCCGACCTTGAGTGTCCGTCCGGAGAGTCTGGCGGGTCGGCCCGGCGGGTCTTTTTGGCGCTGGGAGCGTCGGAAGCTTGCCACGATGTCCCCGCATCGTGGCGGCGCTTCCTCCTTCCCAGCACCAAAAATACCCTGTCTCCCATTGGGCCGGCCCTCAACCGCCAGGCTCTGCGGACGGACACTGAGGCTCGGATACGGGCCATCGCGCCCGATTTGCAGCTACCGGCAAGGCTCCGCAAACCCAACCTGGTCTTCTCACGCGGCGAACTGCCTCGACTGAGGCTGACCATGCCGCACACGGCTGGACGCCCACTGGCGATCCGCGAGATGGCGCTGGGAGTGTTGGCAGCGAAGGGCATCCGATTCCCCGATCGGCGGACAATGAAGCGGACGCGAGTCCGATTGCGGGAGGTGTTCGCGAAGCTTCAGGCCCGGGGCGTGGCGCGGACGGTGGGGACCGGGAAGGCGACGCGGCGGCAACTGACATAAAGAGGGGAACGGGCGTGAGGGACGAGAGGAAAGTGCACGCCCGTTCCCAGTCAATGCGTCTCTAGGCATTCAATGGCATGAGGCAAGACAAGTAGACGCCGAGGAAGGGCATCAACGGCGTCCGCCCGTTTGTCCAGCCTAGGGATGACTGGACCCCGAGCGAGCGCAACGTGTCACAAACCAGAAACACAGTCAACATATTATTATTTAGTCGTCATCGGCGCGTTAAGGTTGCGTCGGATGCCTAGCCGCCCGGTATGAAGTCGTGGCAGCCCAGTGGGAGATCGAGCAACAGCGGCCAACAAAGCATTACCGATATCCATGCTCGGAACTTCTGCCCTGGCGGCACCCGCGCCGATTAGCAGCGCAATAGCTATCAACAATCTTCCCAGATTCACCCTTCACCTCTCGCAGGAGAGGTGAGGATCAGGCCCGATCCGGGCCAATACGAAGAACACGCCACAGCGGCGCCTCTCGCGTTACGTTAAAATTATGTTAATATCCCGTCATAACCGTCAAGGAAGCGGTAAGGGGTGTCAGGGAGCGTCACGTACAGAGACCACGAACTTGCCGCGCACATGCCCTCCAGGCCTGGCGAGGGGTGGCTCGTGCTGATTTGGCGGCCGAACAACAACACAGCGATCATCATGCCACGTCTGCTGTCCAGAGATGACGCCATAAAAGCCGCCCAGGCCGTGGTGGATGAATTGCTAGATGGCCCTGGGTGCCTTTGACGGGAAGGCGCGGAGAGGTGCTCGTTGCGACATAATACCGCTTGATTGGTGCCACGAGATTGGTGTTGGCGGCGGCCCGGCCGACGCATCGCGCCGAATACAACCTTCCTGCGGTGTTAGATATAATACTGGACTTTTTTTCCTATTTATGCTATGCGAGCGGGTTAAACTTTCAACCCCAAGGAGTCCGCGCCCGTGTCCATTGCCGACCCCGATCCCATTCCAGCACCGCCCAGGCCGCCCTACGTCATCCCGCCGCAGGACTTGCGCGACATGGTGCTGGCACTCCCCCGCCCGCCGGCCGATGCGCCCGCGACCGCCTGGCAGGAGGTGGTGCAGGCCGGCCTCGACAGGCTCGAGGCGCTCGACCCGCGCGATGCGCTGCAGACGATGCTGGCGGTGACGGTGATCGCCACCCAGGCGGGCGCGGTCGACGCCTGCCGGCTGGCGTTCGACCCGGACGCCTCGGCGGTGCAGGCGCTGCGCCAACGGGCCAGCGCTGCGGCGCTGCTGCGCGTGATGGCCGGCGCGCTGCGATCGTTGAAGCAGCTTCGGTTGCAGCCGGCGGCGCCAGCGCGCGACTGGGGCGACGCGGCGGTGGTGCTGGCGGGGGTGCTGCGGGAGGCTCCGGCGCGGCCGGCCGAGGCGGCGCGCGGAGGAAAGGCGGCGGCGGAGGAACCGGCGGAGATCATCCGCTGGATCGACGAGATCGACGACGCGGAGATGAACGAGGAGATCGAGCGGTTGCGGCGCGAGGCGGCAGGCGAGCCTGCATTGCCGGTGAAGCCGGGGCCGCGGCGGATCTACAAGTACAAAGAGGGTGATTATGCGCGGACCTGGGTGCCCGATGAGCGGGCGGCGCGGAAGTATCCGGGGTGGGAGAATATGACCAAGCCGGAGCGGCGGGAGTTCTTTGGCTATACGTATACCGGGCCGGTGGCGCCATTGGAGATGCTGACGCCGGCGTCTCGCGCTGCTGCCGCGGCTGGGGAGGAGTGAGGGGCGGGGCGAGGGCCTTGCGCCGAGGTGGGGTTGGGTCCTCCGCGGTTGTGTGGGGGCCGGGCGACGGGCCATTGGCGGCGGTGCCGTGGTCTGCCGAGGCAGGCAAGGATTCTAGCCGCCGATGAACGCCGATCATCCGAGCCAGCTGGTGCCGGCCCAGTGGCGCCACGGCATCCGCCGTTTGCGGTATTTGCGGTTCCGATTCCTGCCGCTCGCTATCGGCGCACGGAAGGGCAGAATGGCGCTTCGCGCGGAGCGCCGGCACCGGCGGAGTTCCGCGTCGGCCGTGGTGCGGTCCAATGACTGCGAGCTGCGGGCTTGGGGGCTGGTCGTGACGGGAAGGGGCGGTTGGCGGCCGCGGACGTGTTTTTTTGCGAAATTGAGCAACGACCCTCCCGCCGGGTCCGAGCGGGGCGGGCCACGACCCCGGGAAGGACCAACACAGGTCGCGGCGGTCTCGATTTTTGCAAAATTCCGCAACGACCCTCCCGCCGGGTTCGACCCGAGCCGGGCCACGACGCGGGAAAGACGGGCACAGGCCGCGGCGGACGTATTTTTTGCGAAATTGCGCAACGACCCCGGCCTCCGGCGGGGCAGGCTCCTCCCGCCGGGGCGGGCTCCTGCCGCTGGTGTCGCTCCGGGCGGGTGTGCCGCCCCGGGGAAGGACGGGCGCAGGTCGGGGAACGTGATTTTTGCGAAATCGCGCAACGACCCTCCCGCCGGGGCAGGCTCCTGCCGTTGGGTTCGGCCCGGACGGGTGTGCCGCCCCGGGGAAGGACGGGCGCAGGTCGGGGGGACGTGATTTTTGCGAAATCGCGCAACGACCCTCCCGCTGGGGCAGGCACCTGCCGCTGGCCTCGCTCCGGGCGGGTGTGCCGCCCCGGGGAAGGACGGGCGCAGGTCGGGGGGACGTACTTTTTGCGAAATCGCGCAACGACCCTCGGGTCGAGCGCCCGAGAGCATGCCCTCGGTCGAATGCCCCGAAAACACGCCAGGTGCAACGGTCCGTCGCCGGGCTGCGGCCGGGGGCCGCCAGCCGCGGTCGGGATGGGTCGCGGCGGCACCGGCGGGGGCGGACGGCCGAACTCGGGGGCGGCCGTGACGGTGAAGACGGTGGCGGTGGGCGTGGTTTTCGCGAAAACGCGCAACGACCCTCGGGTCAAGCGCCCAGGGGCATGCCTTCGGGTCAGGCGCCCGAGGGCATGCCCCCATGTCACGGCCGGAGGCGGCGGAGAACGGGCGCTTCGAGAAAACGCGACAGGACCCCACGCGACAGTCTGCCTCACAGGGGCCGTCCACGAGGGCGGAGGTGGCGGCGGGCGTGGCTTTCGCGAAAACGCGCAACGACCCTCGGTCGAGTGCTCCGAGGGCATGCCCACGGGTCGAGGCCGGAGGCGGCGGAGAACGGGCGTTTCGAGAAGACGCGACAGGGACCCCATGCAACAGTCTGCCTCGCCAAGGGCGTCCACGAGGGCGGAGGTGGGGGCGGGCGCGTTTTCGCGAAACGCGCAACGACCCTCGGGGCAAGCGACCGAGGGCAGGTCCCGTGCAACGGACCGCGTCGGGACGCGATCCGGTGGGACGGCGTCGTGCCGCGAGTTGCGGCCGGCACCCGCTAGTGCAGCGATTTCATGAAACCGCTCCCATCATGGGGTTCCGTCCATGGCTCGGCGAGCCGGTCTTGGATGCATCGCGATTGGAGTCGTCTCGTGGAAGCGCTGTCCCAGCCCATTCGCTGCCCCGACTTGGCGCCGAGCGATCAAGTTGTTCGCTGTGATGCCACGCCACAAACGCCGCGCGACGCAGTTCGCCCAGGTTAGGCGTCCGGCGGTGAACCTTGCCCGGGTGAACGCCGTGCCTGGTCCCGTGCCTGGTCCAAGGTTGGTGCTGGCGCCCTGGAACTGGCCGGCGGAAAGCGAAGAGCTGAGGTTCCGCGTTGGTGATAGCGTCGGCACGCCCGATCCCTTATCTCCCGCCGCCATGGACGCCACACCGGACGCCCCAGTGGATGCCCCAGCCCCAATGGATGCCCAAAGGGACGCGCCCCGGGACGCAATTGTCGTCGAGCACCTGACCAAGCGCTACGGCACTACACTGGCTGTGGACGACATCGGCTTCGCCGTGGCCGCCGGCGCGACCATCGGCCTGCTCGGCGGCAACGGCGCCGGCAAGACCACCACCATCGCGCTGATGCTCGGCATCCTGATCCCCACCGCGGGCACCATCCACATCCTCGGCCACGACATGGCGCGCGACCGGTTCGCCGCGCTGGCGCGGATGAATTTCTCCTCCCCCTACGTCGCGCTACCCAGCCGGCTGTCGGTCGCCGAGAACCTGCGCGTCTACGGCCACCTGTATAATGTCCCCCACATCGAACAGCGCATCGCCGAACTCAGCGAGGAGTTGGAACTGAACGAGTTCCTGCACCGCCCCGCCGGGCAACTGTCCGCGGGCCAAAAAACCCGCATCGCGCTGGCCAAGGCGCTGATCAACCGCCCAGCCGTGCTGCTGCTGGACGAGCCGACCGCCAGCCTCGATCCCGACACCGGCGACTGGGTGCGCGGCTGGCTGGAGCGCTACCGGGCAGAGAGCGGCTGCACCATCCTGCTCGCCTCGCACAACATGGCCGAGGTAGAGCGGTTGTGCGACCATGTGCTGATGCTGAAGCGTGGCCGCATCGTCGATCGCGGCAGCCCGGCGGACCTGCTCTCGCGCTACGGTCGGGACGACCTTGTCGAGGTCTTCCTCGACATCGCTCGCGACCGGCGCCAGGCGGCGGAGACAGCTCACCCGCTCCCGGCGGCCGTCACATAGCGGCATGCGCCGCGCGGAGTGTGTGGTGAGCGATCAGGGGTGTTCGGACAGCGCGGCGATCTCCTTCACCCTGTCGAGGGTGATGCCGCTTCGCTGCTCGATCGCAAGCTTGTAGTCGGTCGGTTCGAGTTCAATTCGCGGACGCAGGTTTCCGGCACGGATGTGGACGCGGCACCGGATTTCGATCGGTTCGGGATACCCTGTTATCCGCGTGCTGAGCCAACCGAACCGCGGTGGCTCGTTTTCAACGACAGCCGCGTCCCACAGCTCAAGAATGCGCTTCACACTCGCCTCGGAGATGGACACCCAGACGCCCCACACAAACAACTCGGGACTATCGAGGACTGGAACCTCCAGACATCCGCGCACATAGTGCTCTGAGCCGTCGATCATGCAGAGATCGTCGCTGAGCTCGGCGCGCGTCTCGCGCTCTGCTTCCGGCAGTCCGAACCAGTTGCGGGGAGCCTTCACCGCGTAATGCATGGGTAATGTGTTGAAGCTCCGCCCACAGCAGTTGCAAGTCCAAGTGTACCTCACGTCGTCCCCTTGGAGTCATCAGAAGGGTGCCCGAACGCACCGTATCATTGTTGCGGACGGCGACCAACCAGGGCAAGGAAGTATCCAAAAGGAAATGTGGCGACGCGCATCTGCGCAGCAGAACGTCTCGATGATTACTACGAGAGCGCACTGATGTCTCGCCAGGCTCGCCGCCTTGCTGGGTTTCGTCCGGTCCGCGAAACCTTCCGAGGCATTCGGTGGGACCGAAGCAATCGCCTCTGGCACGAAACGCATAAGCGGACCGATCCACGCTTTTCCGCAGCCTGCAAGCTCGACTGGACGCGCGTGGTGAAACGTCCCGACACCCGCTATACTGACGCCAGGCAGCTCGGCATCGTGGCGCGCGACCTCGGGTTCCAGCGTGTGGTTTACTTTCTGGCCTATGTGAAGCGGCGCGGCTTCCTATATGTCATTAGCATCAGGTATGCGAACGACGATGAAGAGCACACATTCTTCCGACACTACCCTTAGCGCCCGGGCCTTGCGTAGCCGGCGGTCCGCCGCGCGTCAGGGCCCCGCCGATGCCGTGCCGGTGCCGCGGGATGCCGATGCGCAACGCGCGCTGGCGTGGCTGGAACGTGGCAAGCCGCAGGCGGAAATCACTCACGACGACGCGTTGCCGGCGCAAAGCAAGACGGACCTTAATAAGTTTCGACCGGCTTCCTACCGGCGCAGCCGTTAGCTCTGATCACTCCGTCGTGGCGGCTCTACCCAGTAGGACAGCGGATGCGTAGCAGCGCGCGCCGCATCTGGGGGATGATGTATCGCCACCTGGCGCTATACCGGCGCTCCTGGCCGCGGCTGCTGGAACTTGCCTACTGGCCGGTGCTGCAGATGTGCATCTGGGGCTTCACCGCGAGCTACCTCGCCGCCCGCATGGGCAATCCCGTCGCCGTCGCCGCCGGCACGCTGCTCGGCGGCGTGCTGCTGTGGGAGGTGGCACTGCGCAGCCAGATGGGCGTCGCGATCAGCTTCCTGGAGGAACTGTGGTCGCGCAATCTGGGCCACGTCTTCGTCAGCCCGCTGCGCCCGTGGGAACTGGTGGCGGCCCTGATCGGCATGTCGATGATCCGCATGTTCGTGGGCGTCGGGCCGGCGATCCTGCTGGCCTGGGGCCTCTATGCGTTCAACCTGTTCGCGCTCGGCCCGATCCTGGTGCTGTTCTTCGCCAACCTGATGGTGATGGGCTGGTGGGTCGCGCTCGGCGTGGTGTCGCTGATCCTGCGCCACGGCGCGGGGGCCGAGGCGCTGGCCTGGTCCGTACTGTTCGGCCTGACCCCGTTCTCCGCGGTATTCTACCCGGTCGCCGTGCTGCCGGCGGCCCTGCGGCCGGTGGCGCTGGCGCTGCCCTCGTCGCACGTATTCGAAGGGATGCGTGCGGTGCTGCTGCGCGGCGAGATACCCTGGGATCATCTTGCCTGGGCGGTGGGGCTGAACGTCGCCTGGACCCTGGGCGCCGCGCTGGTCTTCGCCCGCCAGTTCCGCGCGGCGCGGGTGCGGGGCGCGCTGCTGAGTATTGGGGAATGATGGAACCGACAAGTATTTGGCTGATCCGCCACGCGTTGGTGAACGAGAACGCCCGCGCCATTCTGTACGGCACGATGGATGTCGAGCTCTGCCCCACCACGCTGATCGAGCAGGCGCCGATGTATCGCGCGCTGGCCGAGCGGCTGCCGCGTCCGGCGACATGGGTGGTGACGCCACTCAGCCGCACGCGCCGCACCGCCGAGGCGATCTTCGCCGCCGGCTATCCGCCCCAGGACCTGGCGGTCGAGCCCGGACTGATCGAGCAGCACCTCGGTGAATGGCAGGGCCTGGTGCATGCTGACCTGCCCGCCCGCCTCGTGCAGCCGAAGCATCCGTTCTGGCCGCTGGCCGGCACCGAGCGGCCGCCCGGTGGCGAAACCTTCGCCGAAATGATTCTCCGGGTTGGCCCGGCGATCGAGGCGGTGGCGGCGCGGCATAGTGGCGAGGACGTCGTCGCGGTCAGCCATGGGGGAGCGATCCGCGCCGCGGTGGCCCATTGCCTGCGTATCGGTGCCGACAACGCGCTGCACCTGTCGATCAACAACCTGTCGCTGACCCGGCTGGAGCGGCACTCCGACGGCTGGCGGGTGGTCTGCGTGAACGAACTGCCGGGTTACTGACTGCCGTCCTGACCTCCGGCAGCCGACACGAAAAGCCGCCGTTTCTCGCTTACGCGAACCCGTGGATGACGCTGCCAGCCCGCACGTAGGGCGACCCGACGACCGCCGGCAGCGAACGCCGAAATATCCGTCCGGCGCGAGGCCATCAGCGGTGCCCGGGGCCGCATCTTGCCGCGTCCGCCGGAGCGGTTTGGTCGGACGATTGGACGCACGGCCGTGACCGACGCAGCGGCCAACGCGCGTAAAGGGCCAGCCCACACCATCGGTGGACTGTCGGGGAACTTTACACCTGTCACCCTCGGGCACTGTTAAGGCGAGAGATAAATCATTGATAATGGTCTCTATTTATACACAGGCATGCAACTTGCTTGAAACGTTAATATCAGATTAACGCGCGCCTGACGTCGGTTGGCGCGCTGGGAAAGCGAGGCTGACATGAACCACCCGACACCACCCGACGGTCGCTCGCCGCGCGGTCGTATTGGGCCTGTCTTCCGTAGAATACCTGCGCATGATGACAATCTGGGGTTGCAGATCGCTGACCCATCACCGATGTATTGCGGGTGATCAGATGATGCGCGCAGTAATCGTGGTCGCGGGAGTTAGCGCGGCTGTAGCCGGCGTGGCGGTGGCGGCTCACCAGGCGACCCTCTGGCTTCTGTGCGGTTATTTGCCGCCGATCCAATTCAGTACCCTGTGGTTTGCATTCGGCGGAGCCGCTCCAGCGTTGCTTAGGTCGTATGGTGTCGGCGGATTCATGACAACACTGTTGGATCTGCCGCTGTGCGAGGTTCTCTTCCTGGGCGGTGTGTTCACCGCGTGGATAGCCTCCGAGCGGACGAACCACGTCCAGATCGCGCTGTAGGTCCGGTTTAGGCGTCCTGCCTGCAAGGGGTGATCGCCCGGCGGTCACGCCATCCTGTCCAGTTCGGGAATGGCGTAGCGGGTCAGGTCCACAACCGGGAACGACGGCCACGCGACAGTGGGGAAAATGCCGGCTAAGATACCCCGCAAGCAACAAGCGGGAGGCTCCTGGAATGCGGATCATGCTGATCCTGGCGTGCGCGTTGATCGGCTTGCTGGGTCCGCCGGCACGAGCGCAGGCGCCGATTACCATCGGCTTCGGCATGGCGCTGACCGGCGGCCTCGCGCCGATCGGCAAGGCGGCGCTGCTGGCGATGCAGATCTGGATGGAGGAGACCAACGCCAAGGGCGGCGTGCTCGGCCGACCGGTCAAGCTGGTCTATTACGACGACCAATCGAACCCCGCGACCGTCCCGGGCATCTACACCAAGCTGCTCGACGTGGACAAAGTCGACCTAGTGGTCAGCGGCTACGCCACCAACATGGTCGCACCCGCAATGCCGGTGATCATGCAGCACAACCGCACCTTCCTCAGCCTGTTTGGCCTGGCCGTGAACTCCGAGTTCAACTACCCGAACTACTTCTCGTTCACGCCGACCGGCGGCCCACAACCGAAACAAAGCTTCTCGAAGGGCTACTTCGAGGTGGCGATGCAGCAGACGCCGAAGCCGACGACGATCGCCCTGGTCGGCGCCGATGCCGAGTTCCCGCACAACGCCCTGGACGGCGCGCGTACACTGGCCAAACAGGCCGGGCTGAAAATCGTCTACGACAAGAGCTACCCGCCGAGCACCACCGACTACACGCCGATCGTCCGCGCGATCCAGGCGACCGATCCCGACCTGGTGTTCGTCGCGTCATATCCCCCCGACACCGTCGGCATGATCCGCGCCGCGCACGAGGTCGGGCTGAAAGCGAAACTGTTCGGCGGCGGCATGGTCGGGCTGCAAAGCACCGCCATCAAAGCCCAGCTCGGTCCGCTGCTGAACGGCATCGTCGACTATGATTTCTGGCTCCCTTGGGCGAGCTTCGCCACGCCGGAGGCCAAGGCATTCCTGAAAATCTACCGCTCGCGAGCGCCCGCCGAAGGGGTCGATGCGCTCGGCTACTACATCCCCCCGTTCGCCTACGGATATATGCAGGTGCTGCAGCAGGCCATCGAGGGCACCAAAAGCCTCGACCAGGACAAGCTGGCCGACTACCTGCGCACCCACACGTTCAAGACCACCGCCGGCGACATAAAGTTCGCGCCCGGTGGCGAATGGGCCGAGGCGCAGGTGATGGAGGTGCAATTCCATGACCTGAAGAACAACGACGTCAGCCAGTTCACCGATCCGAACACCGAGGTCATTCTGTGGCCGCCGAAGGATAAAACCGGCAGTGTCATCTACCCCTATGCCGAGGCCCAGCACTGACAGCGATCGGCAGTGTCCACGCCCGGGGGCAAGGCGTGACCTGAATCTGAACGCCTTGAGGCCGTGACGAGACGGGGTCAAGTGCCCCCGCGGCCGGGACTTGCCGGCACGTCCGACCCCTGCAACCCCCTCGCTGGTCCGCCCCTACCCCCTTGGTCTATACGCAGCCGCATGGCCGCCCGATCCATCGTGCGAATCGCCGTCAATGTCGCCCTCGATGGCGGCCTCGCCGCGTTGTCCGTGCCACTTGCCCATTGGATCGCCGCCCCCACCGCCGACCCGCTCACGCCGGCCTGGACCATCCCCGCCGGCGCGGCCGCCCTGTTGCTGGCCGGCGCGCCGCTGCGGCTCTCGCTGCAATACTGGCGCTTCGCCGGCCTGTCCGACCTGCTCGCCGTCGCCGGTGCCGCGGTGCTCGGTGCCGCGCTGTTCGCTGCCGCGCTGACCCTTACCGGCACCGCATTGCCCAGCCCGGCGTTCCCGGTGGTGCACGCGCTCACGCTGCTTGCCTTGCTCGGCACGCCCCGCGTGCTCTACCGCCAGCACCAGCTCCGCCGCCCCCGCACAGGGGCCGATGCGCGCGACGCCGCCGCCCTGCTGCTGGTTGGCGCGGTGGAAGACCTGGACCTGCTGCTGCGCGCGCTGGCGCAGGATCGCCGGCAGAGCTTCCAGGTGGCCGGCCTGCTCGCCATCGGCTCCGGCCAGCGTGGCCGGCGGATCCAGGGTCACACCATCCTGGGCGGCATGGACGACATGCCGGCAGTGCTCGACCGCCTCGCCGCGGAGGACCGGCTGCCCGCCACCATCGTCATCGCCTCGGCCGACCTTGGCGGGGCGGCGCTGTCGCGCCTGATCGACCACGCCGACCGGTTCGGCCTTTCACTGCGCCGCGTGCCACGCCCCACCGCGCTTGGCCCCGCCGGCCCCAGCCACACCGGCCCGGGGCGCCGGCTGGAACTGCGCCCGGTGGTAATCGACGATCTGCTCAACCGCGCCCAGGTGCCGCTGGACCGTGAGGGCATGGCGCGGCTGATCCAGGGCCGCCGCGTCATCGTCACCGGCGCCGGCGGCACCATCGGCTCGGAACTCGCTCGCCAGGTCGCTGCCTTCGGGCCGGAGATGCTGATCCTGCTCGACAACGGCGAATACGCGCTGTGGCAGATCGACACCGAGCTCGCCGAGACCCACCCGCAGGTGCATCGCCAGGCGCTGATCGCCGATATCCGCGACGAGGCCCGGGTGCGGGCGGTGTTCGACAACTGGCGGCCCGAGCTGGTGTTCCATGCCGCGGCGCTGAAACACGTGCCGATCGTCGAGTCCAACCCGCTGGAGGGGTTGCTGACCAATGTCGCCGGCACCCGCCACGTGGCCGACGCCGCGCGTGCCATTGGCGCGCAGGCGATGGTGCTGATCTCCACCGACAAGGCGGTCAACCCAACCAGCGTCATGGGTGCGTCGAAGCGGCTGGCGGAGATGTATTGCCAGGCACTGGACATCGAAGCCCGCGCGCATTTGCGCAACTCCGCCCGCACCGCCGGCCACGGCATGCGGTGCATCACCGTGCGTTTCGGCAACGTGCTGGGATCCACCGGCTCGGTCGTGCCGCTGTTTCAGCGCCAGTTGGAGCGCGGCGGTCCGCTCACTGTCACGCACCCCGACATGCAGCGCTACTTCATGACGGTCCGCGAGGCGGTGGGCCTGGTGCTCCAGGCCAGCGTCATCGGCGTGAGCGCGGCCGAGCTGCCGGTGGCCAATCAGGGTGGCATCTTCGTGCTCGACATGGGTCCGCCGGTGAAGATCGTCGATCTGGCGCGCCAGATGATCCGGCTGGTCGGGCTGAAACCGGACGAGGACGTGGAAATCCGCTTTACCGGTCTGCGGCCCGGAGAGAAGTTGCATGAGGAACTGTTTCACGGCCAGGAGCCCCCGGTTCCAACTGGCCACGCCGGGCTGCTGATGGCCGCGCCGCGCACCGCCGACCCCGCTATCGTCGGACGCGCGATCGAGGAGATCGCCGCCGCCTGCCGCGGCGGCCAACCGCGCCTCGCGCTGACCCTGCTCGGCCGCCTGGTGCCCGAGTTCGACCACAACGCCGACGGCGCCACCGAACCTGCGCGCGTGGTCACCTCGCCGGCCGGCTGAACACGATCGCACGCTTTTCAGGATTGGCCGCGTCGATTACGGACAAGCGGCCCTGACCGCAACCGAGCGCGCAATGCTACGCAGTACCTGCGTGCGCCTTGTGTTGGCGCGCCGCTAACTGGAGACTCCTCGAGAATGACCGACACCGCGCGTCCCGCCATCCCCTTCCTGGACCTGAAGGCGCAGCAGGCGCGCATCGCGACCGAGTTGCGCCGGCGGCTGGATGGCGTGCTGGCGCATTGCCAGTTCATCCTCGGCCCCGAGGTGGCGGAGTTGGAGCGCGAACTCGCGACCTTCTGCGGCGCCAGGCACTGCGTGGCCGTTTCCTCCGGCACCGACGCGATCCAGATAACCTTCATGGCAGAGGACATCGGCCGCGGCGACGCGGTGTTCCTGCCCGCCTTCACCTACACGGCCACCGCCGAGGTGCCGCTGGTGCTCGGCGCCACGCCGGTGTTCGTCGACGTCGATCCGCGCACCTTCCAGATCGATCCCGCACACCTGTCCGACCGCATCGCCGCGGTGCGCGCCGCCGGCAAACTGCGCCCGCGCGCGGTGATCGGCGTCGACCTGTTCGGCCAGGCCGCCGATTGGCCGGCGCTCAACGACATCGCCGCGCGCGAGGGCCTGTTCACCCTCGACGACTGCGCCCAGAGCTTCGGCGCGACGCTGCACGGCAAGCCGCTCGGCACACTGGCCGACGCGACGATCGCCAGCTTCTTCCCGTCCAAAGCGCTCGGCGCCTATGGCGACGGTGGCGCGATCTTCACTGAACGCGACGACCGCGACGCGGACTATCGCAGCCTGCGCACCCATGGTGAGGGAACCACGCGCTACGAGGTTCTTCGTACCGGAATGAACGGCCGCCTGGACTTGCTGCAGGCCGCCGTGCTGCTGGCGAAGATGACCGTGTTCCGCGAGGAGTTGGATATCCGCGAGCGCATCGCCCGCACCTACGACCAGCGCCTGGGCAACCTGGTGGTGATCCCGGCGCGTGTGCCGAGCTCGACCAGCGCCTGGGCGATTTATGCGATCCTGCTGCCCGAGGGCGTTTCCCGAGATGCGGTCCAGGCGGGCCTGAAGGAGCAGGGCGTCCCCACCGCCGTCTACTATCCGCGGCCGCTGCACCTGCAACCCGCCTATCGGGACCATCACGACGGCTCGCCGCTGCCAGTCAGCGAGGCCCTCGCCCACCGCATTCTCGCGCTGCCGATCCACCCCGATTTGTCGGAGGCGCAGGTCGATCACATCTGCAGGTCGGTCAGGGCGGCAGTCGGATAGCCGCCCACCCCCATAGTGCCCCACACATCCACCCCGGGGGAGACACCCACCGATGAAGGCCATGGTCTGCGAATCATTCGGCGGCCCGGAGGTCCTCGCCATGCGAGAAATCCCCGACCCACCGCCGCCCGGCCCCGGCGAGATCACCGTCCGCATTGGCGCGCGCGGCGTCCAATACGTTGACGTTCTGATGTTGGCCGGTAAATATCAGTTCCGCCCCGACCCCCCCTTCATTCCAGGCGGCGAGGCCGCCGGCGAGGTCATCGCCGTCGCGCCTGACGTCACGCGCTTCAAACCCGGCGACCACGTGATGAGCCGCCACACCCTCGGCGCTTGCGCCGAACTCGGCAACGCCAAGGCCGCGCTTTGCGACCACATCCCCGCCGGCATGACCGTGGAACAGGCCGGCGTCTTCCGCGGCGCCTACACCACCGCCTACCACGCGCTGCTGCAGCGTGGCCGCATGCAGGCCAATGAATGGGTGCTGATACACGGCGCCGCCGGCGGCATCGGCATCGCCGCCATCCAGGTGGCAAAATTGTTCGGCGCCAAGGTCATCGCTACTGCCAGCAGCGAAACGAAACGTGCCGCCTGCCTGGAGGAAGGCGCCGACCACGCAATCGACTACGCCGGCGGCTTCCTCGACCAGGTGAAGGCGCTCACCGGTGGCCGCGGCGTCGATATCGTCTACGATCCGATCGGTGCCGCGGTGACCGACGAATCGTTACGTGCCCTGGGCTGGTGCGGCCGGCTGCTGGTGCTGGGCTTCCTCGGCGGCGGCCCGACCAATATCCGCAGCAACTATCTGCTGATCAAGGGCATCGACGTCATCGGCGTGCGCATCGGTGGCCTGAACGAAGCCGCGCCCGAACTCGCCATCGCCAACATGCACGCCCTGACCAGCCTGGCCGCCACCGGCGCGTTGCG
This sequence comes from uncultured Alphaproteobacteria bacterium, assembly GCA_963826975.1. Taxonomy (GTDB): domain Bacteria; phylum Pseudomonadota; class Alphaproteobacteria; order Acetobacterales; family Acetobacteraceae; genus Palsa-883. The sequence goes on from CAWGZJ010000010.1 coordinate 334,237, forward strand.
CCCCCGCATTTCGCACCGCTTCCCGCTGGAGCGCGCTGCCGAGGCGTTGCAGGCGGTGATCGACCGCAAGGTGATCGGCAAGGCAGTGCTGGTCAGTTGAGCAACGAACTCTCCCCAGGCGTGACCATCGCACCCGGCGCCCAGACTGATCGCGCGGAGTTGCTACGCGCCAACCAGGACAGCCGAGCGCATCACCTGCCCTGGGTCGAACCCTTCACTGACGACACCGGCTTCGACGCCTGGCTCGCCCGCTCCCTGACCGGCCCGAATGTCGGCCTAGTCGCGCGCGAAATCGCCACCGGGCACGCAGTCGGCATCGTCAACATCTCCGACATTGTCCTCGGCGCATTCCACAGCGCCTATCTCGGCTACTACGGCATGGGCTGGTGCGCCGGCTGCGGATTGATGACCGAGGCAGTCGGCCTCGCCGTGCGTTACGCCTTCGACACACTCGGCCTGCACCGCGTGGAGGCGAACATTCAGCCGGGCAACACCCGCTCCATAGCCCTGGTGCGGCGGCTTGGCTTCACGAAAGAAGGCTTCTCCCCGCGCTACCTGCGCATCGGCGGCGAGTGGCGCGACCACGAACGCTGGGCGCGCCTTGCCGATTAGCGCGGTTCGGTGAATGCTCGCCCCGCGCGAGGGCCGCACCGGCCCGGCATCTTGGGGGACCCGCCATGAATCGCTCCGAGTTCGAAGCGACACTGCAACGTGACGGCTACGAGGTCGTCGTTCGCAAGATGGAGCCGAACACGACGAACCCCGAGCACGCGCACGATTTTGACGCACGCGTGATGGTCGTCGCCGGCGAAATGACCCTCGACCGCGACGGCGCGAGCCGCGCCTACAGCCCCGGCGAGACGTTCGAGATCACCCACGGTCATCGCCACGCCGAGATCGCCGGCCTGGACGGCGCGACCTATGTCGCCGGCCGTCGCATGCCGAACTGACGCGCCCACCCGAAAGGATCGCAAGATGGCTGAACCCGGCCGCGCATTGCCGCAACCCACGCCCGAAACGCAACATTTCTGGGACGGCACGAAAGAGCACGAACTCCGCCTGCAACGCTGCGATTCCTGCGGCAAGACGTATTTCCCGCCGCGCCCGTTCTGCGCCGTCTGTGCGTCCCGTCAGGTCAGCATCTTCAAGGCCTCCGGCAAGGCGATCCTGTGGAGCTACGTCATCCACCATCGCAAGGTGGCTGGCTTCAACCCACCCTACGCCATCGCGGTGGTGCAGCTGGCCGAAGGTCCGCGCATGATGACCAACATCGTCGAGTGTCCCCAAACGCCCGAAGCGTTGCAACTCGACATGCCATTGGAAGTCGTGTTCGAGAAGCAGAACGACGACATCACCCTGCCCTTGTTCCGCCCGGCGAAGGACTGACCCCGATGCGACAAAAGGCAGTGACAGTCGTCGGCGCCGCGGAGACAACGGAGCTCGGCGTCATCCCTAACCTCTCGCAGATCCAGTTGCACGCCGACGCGGCGCTGAACGCGATGGCCGACTGCGGGCTGAAGCCGAAAGACATCGATGGTATCGCCACCGCGGGCGAAACTCCGGTGCAACTCGCGCACTACCTGGGGATCACGCCCACCTGGGTCGACGGCACGTCGGTCGGCGGTTGCTCGTTCATGATCCATGTGCGCCACGCCGCCGCGGCGATCGAGGCCGGCCTGGCAAAGACCATCCTGATCACGCACGGCGAAAGCGGCAAATCCCGCGTCGGCAACCCGCCGCGCAGCGTGCCGCCGTCGTCACTGCAAGGCCAGTTCGAGCAGCCCTACGGCCCGATGGGCCCGCCCAGCCTCTTCACCGTTCCGGTGCTGCGCTACATGAAACGCTACGGCGTGACCGTGGAACAAATCGCCGAGGTCTGCGTGGTGCAACGCGAATGGGCCGGCAAGAACCCCCGCGCAACGTTCCGCAACCCGATCACGGTCGAGGACGTGCTCAGCTCACGCATGATCGCCTATCCGTTCCGCCTGCTGATGTGCTGCCTGGTCACCGACGGCGGCGGTGCGCTGATCCTGACCTCGGCCGATCGCGCCAAGGACTTCCCGACCAAACCCGTCTACATCCTGGGCACCGGCGAAAGCGTCGAGACCCCGATGGTCAGCCAGATGGAGGATTTCACCAGTTCGCGCGCCTTCCGCGTCGCCGGCCCGACGGCGTTCCAGCAAGCCGGGATCAACCGCAATGACGTCGATCACCTGATGATCTACGACGCCTTCGCGCATCTGCCCTTGTATGGACTGGAAGATCTCGGTTTCGTTGCACGCGGTGAAGCGGCCCGGTTCATCGCCGAGCGCAACACCGCGTCCGGCGGCAAGCTGCCGCTGAACACCAATGGCGGCGGCCTGTCTTACATGCACTCCGGGATGTACGGCATGTATGCGCTGCAAGAGAGCGTGCGGCAGATGCGCGGCATCGCCCCGGCGCAGGTCCCGGGCGCGAAAATCTCCGTCTGCCACGGTGTCGGCGGCATGTTCGCGGCGTCTGGAACGATCATCTTCTCTAACGAGGCACCGTGAGTTGAGCACGTGCCGGAGTGCACCGTTCTCCCCCTCCCCTTGAGGGAGGGGGTTGGGGGGAGGGGTTGGTGCGGCGTGAAGCCTCGGAGCGACCCTGGCACTGACCCCTCCCCCCAGCCCCCTCCCTCAAGGGGAGGGGGAGAATCCGCCCTACCAGCGCCCGTCCGACTGAAAGCCCAACGAAATGCCCGACCATCTCTTCTCCGACCTGAAAGTAATCGACTGCGCAAGCTGGATCGCCGGCCCCGCGGCCGCAACGATTCTGTCGGACTTCGGCGCCAACGTGATCAAGATCGAGCCGCCAGGCGCCGGCGATCCCTGGCGCGCCCGCAGCGCCAATCCGGAGTCGAAAGCCAACCATTACTGGCAACTGACCGCACGCAACAAACGTAGCCTGGCGCTCGACCTGAAGCACGACGATGGCCGCGCTGTTCTCTACCGCCTCGCTGCCTCCGCCGACGTCTTCATCACCAACTTCCCGCTGCCGGTACGTGACCGCCTGCGTCTCGCACCTGCCGACCTGCTGCCCCTCAATCCCCGCCTGATCTACGCCTCCTTCACCGCCTACGGCGAGACCGGCCCCGAGGCCGCGAAAACCGGCTTCGACTCCACTGCCTACTGGGCGCGCACCGGGCTGATGGATGCAGTCCGCGCCGACCCCGACACGGTGCCCGCCCGTTCCGCCCCCGGTATGGGCGATCACCCCAGCGCCACCGCCCTCTACGCCGCGATCGTCACGGCACTGTATCGGCGCGAAAAAACCGGGCGTGGCGGGCTGGTCACTTCCTCGCTGCTGGCCAACGGCCTGTGGGCCAACGCCTGCTTCGTGCACACCCGCCTGAACGGCGAGCCGGTGCCGCATCGCCCGCCGCGCGAGCACGCACCCAATCCGCTCGCAAATCACTACCGCTCGCGCGACGGCCGCTGGTTCATCATGGCGCTGTTCAACGAGCAGCGGCAGCTGAAGCCGTTCCTGGCAACGATCGGCCGCGAGCACTGGATCAGCGACCCACGCTTCGCCACGATCGAAACGCGCCGCCAATATGCGCGCGAGATCGTTGCACTGCTGGATGATGCGTTCGCCGAACGAGACCTGGCCGACTGGCGCGGCCTGCTCGATGCCGCTGGCATAACGTTCGGCGTGGTCGGCACGCTGGACGACGCCCTGGATGACGAGCAGATGCGTGCGAACGGCGCGCTGGTACCATTCGGCGACGGCCTTACCGTTTCAAGTCCGTTCCAGATCAATGGCGAGACAAAAGTTTCCGCCCGCGCTGCCCCCGCGGTTGGCCAACACAGCGCGGAACTCCTGCGCGAAGCCGGCTACGACCCTGTCGAGATCAGTCGGCTTCGCGAGGTTGGCGTTCTGGCCTACCCGCACGCCAGCGAATAGATATCCTTCACCCCCGCCGGCAGCGGCATAGCCTGCCAGGTCTCGCCGCCGTCCTGCGTGCCGTAGATTTCTCCTTCATATCGCGCGCCCAGATATACCTGCTTCGGATCGTCCTGGTGCAACGCCACCGACATGATCGTGCCATGCACTTGCACCCTGTCGAAGCGCTGCCAGGTCTTGCCCACATCCTGGCTGCGATACAGCCCGCCATCCTTGCTCGACGCCGCCACGCTCAACGCCGCATACAGCGTCTTCGGGTCCTGCGGCGACACCTTCACATCCCGCCCATAGGTCGTCGGCGAAAACCGCCCGACCTGCATATCCTCCCAGCTTTGGCCGGCGTCCGAGGTGCGGAACAGCCCCATCCGCACCGCCAGGATCACCGCGTCCGGATCGGCCGAGGTGGTGCAGATCGCATGCCCGTCCAGCATCCCCTCGTTTTCCGTATCGCTGACGATCTTACTTTTAAGGTGCGGATTCTGCGCCAGCCGGATCAGGTCCTCGCTGCAATCCTTCCAGCTTTCGCCGCCATCGGTGCTGTGCATCACGCCGTTCACCTCCAGCGCGGCGTACAGCTCATTCGCATGGCGCGGATGCGCGGCGAACCGCATCACCCGGCAGGCGAACGGCATCTTGGCACGGTCCGGCATCCCCGGGTCGGGCATGCGCTTCCAGCTTTCCCCACCATCCTCGCTGCGATACACCGACACCGGCGAGCCGCCGGCATACAGCAACTTCGGATCGGTCGGGTCGACCATGATCGACCAAATTTGCTTGCCCTTGTCAGGGAAGTTCGTACGGTGCCAACGCGCGCCGCTGTCAGTGCTGCGCCACACGCCATCAGTGGTGCCGGCGAACACCTGGGTGGCATCACGCGGATGCACCATGACGGTGTGCGCCTCGACATCCTTCACCGCGTGCTGCCACTCGCCGCCGGCGGTATCGCGACGGAACACACCCGTCAGGCCCTCCTGGCCCTGCCGCCCGAAATAGCCCGCCACGCCGGCGTAGATATGCGATTGCGCCATCGGAGTTTCTCCCTCGTGCAGTGACATCGCTTGGACTTGCACGCAGCCTAAGCCCATTCCCCGCCGCCGTGAATATCCGCGGCGGCACCACCTTCCCATCCACGCCGCTTCAGCCGAGACTGCGACCAACCGCCGCGCCGAGGGAGGAAGGAGAAACCCATGCCGAACGTGACCCCAGACCGCCTGACCGAGATCGCCCGCTCCCTGTTGATTGCCGCCGGCACGCCCGACAGCGAGGCCGACACGATCTCCCGCCTGTCGATCGGCGCCAATCTCGCCGGCCACGATTCGCACGGCATCATCCTGGTCCCCACCTATATCGACCGCGTGAAGGTCGGCCACATCGTGCCCGGCGCCCCCTGGACCATTGTCGAGGAAACCCCAACCACCACCGTTGTTGATGGCCACTGGGGCTTTGGCTACGTCGTCACCGAGAAGGCAATGAAACTCACGATCGAGAAGGCCGAGAAACAGAACGTCGCCGCCTGCACGGTGTTCCGCCAGGGCCATATCGGCCGCCTCGCCGCGTACCCGCTGATGGCGGCGGAACGTGGCCTGATCGCAATGATCACCGCCAACTCCGGCCGCAGCCCGAAGCACGTCGCACCATTTGGCGGCGCCAAGGCACGCCTCGGCACCAACCCGATCTGCTTTGCCGTGCCGTCCAACCTGGAAGGCCCGCTGTTCTTCGACATGGCCACCTCCGCTGCCGCCGCCGGCAAGATCGGCGTGGCGATGGCGCGAGGCGAGCCAGTGCCGCCGGGTTGGCTGATCGATGCCGAAGGCAAGCCCACCACCGATCCGCGCAAGCTGCGCCAGGGCGGCGCGCTGCTGCCATTGGGCGGCGCCGAGGGCTACAAGGGCTACGGCCTTGCAACGATCGTCGAGATATTCTCCGGCCTTCTCACTGGCCTTGGTTTCGGTATCGATCCCACCGGCCGCCACAACGACGGCTGCTTCATCGCCGTGTTCAAAGTCAGCGCCTTCCGCAACCTGGACACCTTCAAGCAGGAGGTAACCGACTTCGCCAGCTACCTGAAGGACACCCCGCCCGCCGACGGCTTCAAGGAGGTCTACTACCCTGGCGAGATCGAGTTCAGAAAGGAACAAGATCGCCGCAAGAACGGCATCCCGATCGAGGACGCCACCTGGGGCGTGCTGAAGAAGCTGGCCGCCGAATACGGCATCGCCGAGAAGCTCGGGCTCACGGATTGAACGATGGCCCCGCTGCTCAAAGGCCAATCGCTTCGCCGCCTGGAAGACGCGCGCTTCCTGACCGGGCGCGCCCGCTACATCGAGGACATCGACGAACCAAACCAGGCCTGGATGCAGGTGGTGCGATCGCCGCACGCACACGCAACGATCGCGCACATAGATGTCGAAGCGGCTCGAACCACGGACGGCGTGCTGGGGATCTTCACCGCCGCCGACCTGACCGATCTCGGTCCGCTGCCTTGCAACGTGCCTGTCGCCAGCTTGCAACCCATGATCGTGCCGCCGCGTTTCGCACTCGCGAAGGACCGCGCGCGGCATGTCGGCGACCCGGTGGCGTTCGTCGTAGCCGAAACTCGAGACGCCGCACGCAATGCGGCGGAAGCCGTCGTCGTGGACTACGACGTGCTGCCCGCCGTCGTCGATCCCCCCGCCGCACTGCGTGACGGCGCTCCGCAACTCTGGGATCAGGCGCCAGGCAATCTGTCGTATCGGTTCCAAAAGGGCGACGCCGCGGCCGTGCAGGCGGCGATCGCCAACGCGGCTCACGTCGTCGAGCTGGAGCTGATCAACAACCGCATCGTCATCTCCGCCCTGGAACCGCGCGGCGCGATCGGCGCATACGACGACACGCGCGGCTTCCACTTGCAGTTCTCCGGCGCCGGCGTGCACGCGCTGAAATCGCAACTGGCCGACACTGTGTTCCGCGTCCCGCCCGACCGCGTGCGGGTGTCCTGCCCCGATGTCGGCGGCGGCTTCGGAGTGAAGAATGCACTGTACCCGGAATGGGTGATGCTGCTCTGGGCCGCGCGCCGCCTGGGCCGGCCGGTGAAATGGATCAGTGAGCGAGCGGAGGATTTCGTCACCACAGCGCAGGGCCGCGGCAATGTCACGCACGCGCGGCTGGCGCTGGATGCGGGTGGAAAATTCCTCGCGCTCGATGTCTCGACGATCGGTGAACTTGGCGCCTATCTGTCCACCGGCGGCCCCGGCAGCTCCACCAATGCGCCGGCCAACGCGATGGGTTGCGGCTACGTCATTCCGGCGATCTTCATGGATGTGCGCGGCGCATTCACCAACACCGTGCCGATCGACGCCTACCGCGGCGCCGGCAAACCTGAAGTCAACTACATGATAGAACGGCTGATCGACGCAACCGTGCGTCGCCACGACTTCGATCCGATCGAACTGCGCCGGCGCAACCTTGTCGCGCAATTTCCCTACCGCAAGGCGCTCGGCACGGTGATCGATTGCGGCCGCTTCGCCGCCAACATCGACCCGGCCATTGCCGCCGCCGACCATGCGGGTTTCGCCGCACGCCGCGACACCGCGCGTGCGCAAGGCAAGCTGCGCGGCATCGGCGTGACCTGCTTCATGGAGACCGCCCGCGGCGCACCGAACGAGGGCGCGGAGATCCGTTTCGATGTGGACGGCAAGGTGGCGCTGCTGGTCGGGACGCAATCCAACGGCATGGGCCACGAGACCACCTATCCGCAGATCGCCGCCGATCTGCTCGGCCTGCCGATAGAAACGTTCCGCTACGTGCAGGCCGACACCGCGGCGGTACGCGACGGCAATGGCCACGGCGGCGCGCGGTCGATGCACATGGGCGGCACCGCCTTGTGCAAGGCCGCGGACGTGATGCTGGCAAAGGGCGCCAAAATCGCCGCCCGCCTGCTGCAAGCCTCGCCCGCGCAGGTTACATTCGCCGACGGCCGTTTCGTCGTGCGCGACGATCCGGCCCGCGGCATCGACCTGCTGAGCGTCGCCCGCGCTGCGCGCGACCCCGCCAACGTGCCGGAGGGCGAATCCCTAGGCCTGGACACCTATGTCTGGAACCTGCTCGACCTCATCACCTACCCCAACGGCTGCCACATCGCCGAGGTCGAGATCGACCCGGACACCGGCGCCCTCACGCTGGAACGCTACACCGCGGTGGACGATTTCGGCACGTTGCTGAACCCGATGCTCACCCTGGGCCAGATCCAGGGCGGCGTAGTCCAGGGCATCGGCCAGGCAATGCTGGAACACACGGTCTACGACTCTGAACTCCGGCCAGATGCTCAGCGGTTCGTTCATGGACTACGCGCTGCCCAAAGCGTCGGACCTGCCCTCGCTTGACATCACCTTCAACGGCGTGCCGACCACGGCCAATCCCCTCGGCGTGAAAGGCTCCGGCCAGGCCGGTGCCATCGCCGCGCCTCAGGCGGTCATCTGCGCGATCCTCGACGCGCTGGCGCTGCGCGGCGTGACGCATATCGACATGCCTGCGACCCCGGAACGAATCTGGCGCGCGCTGCAAGGACACTGAGACGATGGTACCACGCGCGATGATCACCGGCGCCGGCAGCGGCCTCGGCCGCGCAACGTCCCTCGCTCTGGCTGCACGCGGCTGCGCCCTGGCACTAATCGACATCGACACCGCGACAACGAACGCGGTCGCGGCGGAATGCAGCACACCGGCCACGGTGATCATCCAAGACCTGACCGCCGATGCCGGCCCCGAAACAGCAGTAGACCGAGCGATCGCCACGCTGGGCGGCCTCGACATCGTGATCAACAACGCCGGCTACGGCGCCGGTGACGACTTCTTCGCAATGCGCGGCGCGACCTGGGACCGCACGCTCGATCTCAACCTGAAGGCGGTAGCGCTGATCTGCGCCGCCGCCGGCCGCCACATGCGCCCGCAACGCAGCGGCCGCATCGTCAACATTACCTCACCCGCCTCGCGTATGGCGCTGCCGAACTACCTCGCCTACGCCGCCAGCAAGGCCGGCGTGGACGCGGTGACCCGCGCCGCCGCGGTGGCGCTCGCACCCTACGGCGTGACGGTGAACTCGGTCGCGCCCGGCATGATGGACACGCCAATGCAGCGCATCACCGAACAGCAGCTCGCCGCGTTGGAAGGCCGCAACGACTTCGACGTATTCCTGGCCGAGCGCACCCGCCGCATTCCGCTCGGCCGGCGCACCGATTGCGATACGGTCGCCCGGACGGTGGTCTGGCTGGCGCTGGATGCGCCCGACTACATCACGGCGGAACGGCTGAACGCCAGCGGCGGGCTGGACAAGGATTGATCCACCGTGGGGATTGATCCACCGTGGGGATAGATCCGCCCCGGCGATTGATCCGCCCCTGGGCCGATGCCCGGCGCACACCAGTTCGCCTGCCAGACCAGACCAGACCCGCGTAGCGAACCCGCGATGAGCCCAGGGCAGGCGCGGCCCAAGGGTTGCACAGCCAGCACCAGCATTCTGCTGGACCCGCCATGCTGGAAGTCGCCGCACCACAACAAGGCCCTGACCCACACCAGGTCGAGCCGTCGGTGCCGCCCGAGCACCACATATCGTTCCACGACGTACTCTCGGCGCTGAACCCGCTGCAGTATTTGCCGGTGATCGGCACAATCTACCGCGCCGTGACTGGCGATCAGATCCCTGACGCGGTCCGCCGGATCGGTTCGATCATCGTGAGCGGCCTGATGGGCGGCCCGGTTGGCGTCGCGATCAGCGTCGGAATGATGGGGGTGGAGAAGATCACCGGCATCGACTTCGACAAGATCGGCCAGAAGCTGATGGCCGGGATCGGAATTGCCAACCACCCCGCCACCAGTCCCGCGCAGGTCGGGACGCAGGCCGCTCGCGCGGCCGCACCCGCCGCGCCGGCCCCTCCGTCTGCGCAGGCCACCGCATCGGCGCAGACCCCGCCGTCGGCGCAATCCTGGTCGCAGGTCCAGTTGGCGGCATACGGCGTCAGCACCAGCTTGGATGGCACTCTCAAGCTGGCCAACCTCAGCGGCGCGGACGTGCTCAACTCGCTGGAACTGTCGCGCCTCCAGGTGGCACAGATCGCATACGGCCGGGTCGCGAGCCTGGCGAGTTGACCGCCGCGCGGCGCAAGCCGGCCGTCACGCAGTGACGATCAAGCTGCGATCATCGCTGGCGGCGATCTGGTCGCGCAGGTTACGTGCAAGGACGACGCAGCCATGCGAGGCGCTGTTGTCGGGCGTCGGATTGGCCGCGTGCACCGCCGTGTCGCCATGGATCATGAACCCGTCGCGTCCGAGCGTATTGGTGCCGGCAACCGGCATCAGCCGCATCGTCACCGGCCCTGCCAGGGCATGGGTGAAGGCCGGTCCGATCGACCAGGTGCCGACCGGGATCGGCCCGACATCCTGCACACCCTGCATCGCCGGATTGTTCAGGCCAGCCTCCCGGCCCGAATAGCCGTTGCCGATGAAGCGCCGGCAGGATTCCCCAGGGCGCCGGTCTGCTGCGCATACGTCCAAGGCATCGGTGCGTGCTCCCGTCCCAGACCGCCGCCACGAAGTTACGGCGTAGCAACTATACCCACGCGGTCATGCCCGGTCAATCTCGTCGAGATCTGGTGCCCGCCGGGGGAGTCGAACCCCCACGCCAATTCGGCTGCGGATTTTAAGTCCGCTGCGTCTGCCATTCCGCCAGGCGGGCAACATGCCGCTTCATAGCACCGGCCGTGTTATAGCGCCGGCCCGCCTTATCGTAACGGCACCACGCAGCGCCCGCGCCTTCACACCTCCTGGCGGGCGGCGGGAATATGCTCCAGCCGCCGGTCATGCCCTAGCAGCAGCACCACACAGGCCGACATGATCGGCCCCATCGCGATCGCGACCAGTCCGAACGTGAAGCTGCCGCCGGTTGCGTCCTTGATCAGCCCGAACAGATACGGCCCGAAGAACCCGCCCAAATTTCCCAGCGCGTTGATCAGTGCGATCCCGCCGGCCGCCGCGGTGCCGGACAGCATTGCCGTCGGCAGGCTCCAGAAGGTCGGCCCGGTGGAGGATTGACCCATCGCGGCGATCACCAGCATCGCCATGGTCATGATCGGATCGACCATCAGCGCCGTGGTGATCAGCCCAGCCGAGCTCACCAAGTACGCAATCGCCACATGCCGCGATCGTTCCCCGGTGCGGTCCGAATGCCGCCCCCACAGCACCATCATGATGGCGGCGAACACATACGGAATGGCGTTGATCACGCCGGTCATGCCGAAGCCCTCGGCCAGCCGGTGCACGATCTGCGGCTGGAACAACACGATGCCGTAACCGGCGAACGTGCCGCCGAAATACACCAGGCTCAGCAGCAGCACGCGCCGGTCCAGCAGTGCCTGCCACAACGTGTAGCTGCGGATTGCCTCGCGCCGCGCCTGCTCGGCCGCCAGCCGTGCGATCAGCCAGTTGCGCTGCTCGGGCGCCAGCCAATGCGCCTGCGACGGCCAATCGGTCATGGTGATCCAGAACACGACGCCCAGCACCACCGCCGGCACCGCCTCGATGATGAACAGCCATTGCCAGCCGGCCAGGCCCAGCCAGCCGTCAAGATCCAGCAAAACGCCGGATACCAGCGACCCGACGATATTGGAAATCGGGATCGCCGCCATGAACACGCCGACGATGCGCGAGCGGTAGTACGACGGGAACCACCAGGTCAGATATAGGATGATGCCCGGGAAGAAGCCCGCCTCGGCAATGCCCAGCGCGAAGCGCACGCTGTAGAAACTGACCGGTCCGACAATGAAAGCGGTGCCGGCGGAGATGATGCCCCAGGTGATCAGGATGCGGGCGATCCAGACCCGCGCGCCGATCTTCGACAGCAGCACGTTGCTCGGGACTTCGAAGATGAAGTAGCCCAGGAAGAAGATGCCGCTGCCGAAACCATAGACGGCGGCGTTGAACCCCAGCGCGCGGTTCATCGTCAGCGCTGCGAAGCCGACGTTCACACGATCGAGATAGGCAACGAAATAGCACAGGATCAGCAGCGGCAGCAGACGCCGCGCGACCCGGCGCATTGTCGCGCGCTCAAGTGGTGTCACACCGCCTAAGGGAGTGCTCCCTTGGGCGGCGGTCGATGCATCGGCCATGGTCGTCCTCCCGTGCCCGGTCCGGGAGGCGACGACCTCCAGGGCGGCTTGGCGGCGAGGCTAGCAAATCGCACGATCCAGGCGAGCGTTTTGCCGGCGAGTTCGACTGACTGCCGCGTCCGCGCGGTGGCATCGGGCCGGCGGGGGGCCATCGGGCAGGCGGGGAAGCTGGAGGTGCCACCAGTCGGGTGATGGTGCCGCGACTGGGTGATGGCACCGCAAGCCGCGTGAGGCTGCCCCCCCCGGACAACCCAGCGCGCCGCGCACCGACTGGGCTTGCCAGGCGCGCTTTTGTGTGTTAGTCTGAATGACATATCCAGCGAAGTACCGCGCCATGCCCTCCGATTCGCGTTCCTTTGACGAACTTAAGTTGCCGTTCATCTTCGTCCCGCACGGCGCGCCGGAACCGACCGAGTGGATGATCAGCCACCTGGACTGGATCAAGTTGCCCGCGACTTTCGAGCCTAATGCGCAACGCGATGGCCGAGCCAAACGGTCGTCTGGCAGTCCGCCGCCGTCTGGCCGGCGTCGCTCGCTGGACCAACCGGTGGCATCGCCCGGTCCGGCCGCGCCATCGCCATCGACCATGGACACCATGTCCAGCCCCGCGCTCGCGGCGACCAATCAGATCTCCGACCGCGCATCGACCCCGGACGATCCGATCGCGGCCTTTCGCCGGGCGAACGAAGCATTGGCGAATGCTTCGAGTGGCCACGCGTCGGGCCGTGCGGCCGGATCGAATCTGTATGCATATGTTCAGAACGATCCGCTCAACCTCACAGACCCGAGCGGGCTGTAGGCCGGTTCGCTGTGCGGGAACGCGAGTCCGCTGTATCAGCTGATCCAGAATTTCAATCCGGTCGGGACAGCCGAGGCCGCAGGGCCGACGGGGACGTCAGGGTCTGGGCAGATCGCTCCTGCGCTCCCGCCGGCAGTTGGGTCGCCATCTTCAACATTTTTGGGGAACGGGAATACCGGTTACCCCGAACCAGGCCCGCGGGATCACGACCGGAGTTGTTGGAGGTTCTGCGATCGTTGGTGTAGCGGGAGCTCACGAAGGGTTTGAGGCGGGCGCAGCATTTGGAGCCACAGTAGGCGTGCCGTTCGGCGGTCCCATTGGAGCTGCGGTGCTCGGGGTTGGGGGGGAATTGTAGGAGGGGTGCTTGGCGCTGGGGCAGGCCTGTTGGTCGGGTCGGGCCTCGATGCGGCAAAGCTAGGATATACTAAATAATTGACAACAAAGCGGTGCGCCAGGGGAAAAGAAATGAAAGCGACATATCATCGACTTCGCCGAAACTGGCCCTTTCTAGTGGTGAGTCTCCCCATGGCTTTTGGTTTGATGAAGATTTTTGAGAGAACCATGGGGGAGCCTGTCACGGTGGGCGATTTCCTCAAAATTGCGATTTTAACTGGCTCGTCTGGAGGTTTCTTGATAGCCGCAATGTACAGTAGCTGGAGACTATTAAAGAGAAACCAGCAGACCTAGCCCGGAACGCGAAGCGATGTTCCGGGATCAGCGAAGCGCCACCTCAGTGTGTCCTGAGTAATTGCTCATATCCTGGGCGAATTGCCATCACCCACGAATGCCGCGCCGCACGGCGCCGGGGACCGCGCGATCAGCAAATAGACCGCATCGGCGTCCGTCACCGCACCGCCACCGCGATCTCGTGGAACAACCGTGCCGGCAACGACCCACCCTGCACCGCCTTCATCGGCGCGTCGTTGTCGTTGCCCAGCCACACCCCAACGATCTCGCCATCGAACCAACCGATGAACCAGGCGTCGCGATAGTCCTGCGTCGTCCCGGTCTTGCCCGCCACCGTGTGGCCCGCCACCGCCGCCGCCCGCCCGGTCCCGCGTGCCACCACCGCGGCCAGCATGCGCCCCATCATCGCCGCCTTGTCGGGATCGATCACCGCCACCGGCTCGACCCGAGCGGCCGCGCTCCAGCGACCGTCCGCCTGCACCTGCTCGACCCCGTACGGCACCACACGCCGCCCGCCGTTGAAGAACGCCGCGTAGGCGGCCGACAGCTCCAGCAGCCCAACCTCCCCGGTGCCAAGCGCCAGCGACGCATTGTTCGGCAGCTTGTCGGCAATGCCGAGCCGCGCCGCAACGCCAGCCACGACACGCGGCCCGCCAGCCAGCAGCAACAATCGCACGGACGCCGTGTTGATTGACTGCGCCAGCGCCTCCTCCAGCGTGATCTCGCCCAGATAGCGGCGTTCGAAATTCTCTGGGGCCCAGTTACCGATGTGGATCGGCGCATCCAGCACCGTGGTATCAGGCGTCTCGCCCTTCTCCAGCGCTGCCAGCCAGACGAAGGGCTTGAACGATGACCCCGGCTGGCGGCGCGCCACCACGGCGCGGTTGTAAGAGGACTCCCGGTAATCGCGTCCGCCCACCATGGCGCGCACCGCGCCGCTCGCCGCATCCAGCACCACCACCGCCCCTTGCGTCGCTCCGGCCGCCACACCCGGCCCCGCCAACAGCGCGTCCAACCGCTGCTCGGCGGCGCCCTGCCAGCGCGGATCGAGCGTGGTGCGCAGCGTCGCGTCGGTGTCAGGCGGGACCACCGCCTGCGCCTGGTCGGCGGCCCAGTCGGCGAACCAGCCCGGCGCGATCGGAGGCGTCCGCGGGAAAGCGATCTCGGCGGACGCCTGCTTCGCCTGCGCCTCGGTGATCGCGCCATCGGCCACCATCGCCGCCAGCACCTCCCGCCCGCGCGCCCCCGCGGCAATGGCGTTGCTGCGGGGGTTGAAGTGTGATGGCGCCCGCGGCAGCCCAGCCAGCACCGCAGCCTGCCACAGGCTGACGTGCCGGGCGGAGACGCCGAAGTAGATATGCGCCGCCGCGTCCATTCCCCAGGCGCCCGATCCCAGGTACACCCGGTTCAGCCAGATCTCGAGGATCTCGCGCTTGGTGAAATGCTGCTCCAGCCAGAAGGTCAGCATCAGCTCCTGCACCTTGCGCTTGAAGGTGCGGGCGTTGGTCAGGAACAGGTTCTTCGCCACCTGCTGGGTGATGGTGGAACCGCCCTGGACCAGATGCAGGGCCAGCACATCCGTCACCGCGGCGCGGCCCAGGCCGATCAGGTCGATGCCGGGGTGGTGCCAGAACCGATGATCCTCCACCGCAACGGCCGCCGCGGGCAGGTAGGGCGGCATGTCGGCCAGCCGCAGCGGCTCGCCCACCACGTCGCCGAACGTGGCGAAGACCCGGCCGCCGCGGTCCTCCAGCGTCAGGCTCGGGCGGCGGAATGCATCCAGCGCCGCCTCCGGCCGCGGCAGGTCGCGCGCGAACCACAGCAGCAGCACGGCCAGCGCCAGCGCCCCCCAGATCGCCAGCATGATCGCCCAGCGCAACGGCCGCAGCCAGCCGCGCCGGCGAGGGACCGGCAGCGGGGCGGGCGGCACGGGCCGTCGCACCGGCGGAAGCGGGCGGCGTGGCACGGGCCGGGTGTCGGCGACGAGGCGAGGGGCGCGGGGCATCCCAATTCCAGATCCCGCAGTGATAGGGAATCACTCGGGTCGGCGAAAGAGAGAGGGTCGGCGAAAGGGAGGGGGCGGAGAAAGGGGCCGAGCGAAAGACAGCGGCCAGCGAAAGACCGGGGCCAGCGAAAAACAGGCGCGCGACGGCCCCCCAAGGATCACGCCCGGCCGCCGACGCCACCCGCGCCGGCAGCCGCCCCGGTCAAACCGACATTTTCGCCGCGGCAAGCAGAGCCTGGTCCAGGTTTGCCTGTACGATGCTCTCGGGCGTGCTGGTCGGCATCCGTTGCGTAGGAATGACCCTGAAGAAGTTGTAGTACTGGTCGATGTGGGCAGCGACGATCAGCGTGCCCAATTCATCCACCGTGGAGATCGGATTGGCGTCGGCATACGTCGCCAGGGCTGTCCACACCGGCGGATATTGCCAGCTCCCATCCGGGTTCTCGATCCACGTCCAGGCGCCCCAATCCGGAGAGAATTTGACCTGCGTCAGGTTCTGGTAGTCCGCGCCGATGGCCAGTGCTTTCGCCGCAACGACAACGTCGGTCAATCCTGCGCCAACGAACGGGTTCAGCGCGCCGTAGATCGAGGGAAAGTTGCCGGAGGAGTCCAGGCCGGAGATCACCACGTCCAACTGGTTCCACGCGTGCGGCACCACATCGTGCGTATTGGCGTAGTCGGTGTTCCAATTGCCGTAGGGCGCGTTCACACCGGACGCGACCGGCGGAAACGCGGACGCCGCGCTGAACAGCGCCGCGAACGGGGCGTTGCCGGGCGACGCGCCAGCCAGCGGCAGCACCACCACCTGCTTCCAGCCGCTGTTCTGCGGCTGCGGGTAGAGATACAGCGCCAGCGCGGGCGCCAGAGCGCCAGCCAGGCTGTGGCCGGTGAAGATCAGCGTGCTGTTGGGGTTCGCCGTGAGTGTCAGGAAAGTCTGCAGCGTGCCGTTCGCCGGATCGGTCATGTCGCACAGCAGATTGCTCACGCCCTGCGCCGTGGCCGCCGAGATCGCCGGCAGCGAATCGATTCCCCAGGGCAGGCACGAGGTCCGCACGAACGGCAAGGCGAACGGCCATTTGGCCATGTACATCACCGCCACGTCGCCATCTTCCTGGATCCAGTCGTATAACGATTCCGGATTGGTCCCGGCGATCGCCACAACGTAGGTCGAAAGGCTGGGGCTGTACGCCGCGTACATGGCGTTGGTCGCGTAGTTCGCGGCGGCGGGCTTCAGCGAATAGACGCAGGGGCCCCACACCACTGACCAGTCGCCCCCCGCCAGTTGCGGATTGGTCAGCGGGAAGAAGCCTCCGAATTGCGTGCCGAGCGGATCGATGCCGCCACTGAGCGCGGTGCTCAGGTAGGATTGCAGTTGCGCCTGGGTGCCGACTATGCCGGACACTTCATCGGCCACCATACTCATCAGGAACGTGGTCTGCACGATGTCGTAGCGCGTTATGTCATTCATGGTCCGGTTTCCCCCAGGTTGGTTGACCGCCGGTTGGCTGGCCACCGGTTGGCTGGCCACCGGTTGGCTGGCCAATCGCCTCGGCGAACCTGCATGATCGTCGTTGTAGCGGAATAGATTGTCCGGCTAAACCGAAATAATATTTCCCGGGCGGCCAGCGACGCCCTGTTACGCCATTCGTCATTGGTCCGTCGCGCCCACCGCCGGCCAACGCCTTGCCCACGGTGGCCGCGCCGCGCATGCTGCGGCGCCACAAACAACAGGGGGCGTGACGATGAAAGGCCTGTTCATGGATGCGGTCGACGATCTCGCGGCGATATTCCGCAAGGTCGTCCGCCCCGACGACCCGCAGGTCGATGTCCAGGAACGCGGCCATATCGCGCCCGACGAACTGCCCGGCCTGCTCAAAGGCTACGATTTCGTGCTGGACGACCACACCCAGATGCCGACCGAGACCATGCGTCGCTGCCACGGCCTGCGCCACATCATCTTCCTGGGCACCGGCGCGCGCAGCTACATGCACCCCGAAGAGCTGGAAGCCATCGGCATCAACGTCCACATCATCAAGGGCTATGGCGACATCGCCGTCGCGGAACACAGCATCGCCCTGATGTGGGCCGCGGCGCGCGGCATCGCCGCCATGGACGGCGGCATGCGGCGCGGCGAATGGCTGCGCTCGGAAGGCACCCAGCTGACCGGCAAGACACTCGGCCTGCTCGGCTTCGGCGGCATCGCCGGCGAGGTCGCGCGCATCGCCGCCGGTTCCGGCATGCAAGTCATCGCCTGGAACCGCTCGCCCAAGTCGGCCCCAAACGTGACCTTCGTAGACCTTGACACCCTATTTGCCGAAAGCCACGTCCTGTCGGTGCACCTGCTGCTGCACGACGAAACGCGCGGCTTCCTGTCCGCCGAGCGGATCGCGCGACTGCGCCCCGGCGTGATCCTGGTCAACACCGCCCGCGGCGCCCTGGTGGACGAGGCCGCAATGATCGCCGCCCTGAAGTCAGGCCACATCGGCCATGCCGGCCTGGATGTGTTCACCACCGAACCGTTGGCCCCGGGACACGAACTGACCACCCTGCCCAACGTCACCTTGTCGGCGCACAGTGCGTTCCGCACGCCGGAAGCCAGCGAGACCTTGATTCGCCGAGCGCTGGACATCGCCTGCACTGTAGCCGGAAAGACCTGACCACCGCGCCGCCGGCCGGGTGCCCGCGCCCGCGCGGCCGACCGGCTCTCTGAGGCGAAGCCGGGGCGGTTTTATGTTGCGCGATGGTAGCGAGTCGCTGCTGGGTCCATCAGGTGTTCTAGACGCGCGCCTTCCACCAGCGCGTGCATGCAATGGCTGACCTGATCGATGCGGATGTCCGAGCGCGACTGAACGCAGCGCACGCCGCCGACCGCCGCGGTCCCGGCACGCATGGCGAAAACATCCTCGGGGAAGACGATTAGTCGCGTAACGAATCGCATGGCATCGCGCCAGGACGCGGCGTAGCGCGCGGCGCGCTCGGCATCACCGACACGGAGTGCGATCGCCCAGGATGCGGCAACGCCCTCGGCGATGAACCCGGTGTTGAAACTCGGCTCGTCCGGACTGAGATCTTCGAGAAACGCACCGGTGCCCGTCAGTTGGCGTTCGATGCTCCAATCGGTAGCGGCGAAGGCAAGCTGGGCCGCCGCCGGATCGGCCGTTATGCGATGGACCTCGGCCATGCCCTGCGGCAGCCAGCCGGCGGAACCCCAGGTTGGGTATGCCGCGAAGCGATGGGCATACCAGGCGATCTGCGCGTCAACGCAGGCGGGCAGCGCCGAACGATCGACAGCGGCAACTCGTCCGAGTGCGGCAAGCAAGGCACCGGGAAGAAAATCATGATCCTCCGGCTGGTCAAGCCGTTTGAGCGCGCCACCAATCCGTCCGTCCGGGCGCAGCAATCGGCTTAGCCGACGCTGGATGGAACGCGCCGCGGCGCTGGCGGCAAGGACTGGATGACCAGCGACAGCGCCAAGCAGGGCGGCATCGGCGAGCGCGCCACCGACGCAATTGGGCAGCATGATCGTGCCGTCGCGCACATGGCCGAAGCAATGGCGAAGCCCGGTGGCAGCCGCATCACGCCAGCCCGTTTCGTCAAGCAATTCACCCGCAAGGTCGAGCCCCATCAGCCCATGGATGGCGCGGGCCGCCGTGCCATGCGCCCGCCCTTTGCCGGCGACGGGCAGCAACAGATAGCGGGGCAATCCATCCCCGCCGATCGATCGGGCGATATAGCCACCGAGCAGACGGATCAGCGCTGTCGCATCGACACCGCGTTCGCCGCTGTTCGTGCGATCAGGAAAGCCGAAGCGCAGCGCCCGCACCTGCCCGCCGGCATCCACCCATTCGGCGCACTGGAACGTGCGCCATTCGATGCGGCCCGCTTCGGCCTCTGCCCCTGCCAGGCGCAACGCGGTCCGCACAAATTCCTCACGCGACAGGTTGTTGTAAGGCAGAACATGCGGCAGCAGGATTGTCGTTCGACCTGCGTATGTTGCGCCGAGTGCATCCAATCCGCGACGCAGCTTGCGAGCCACGGCCGCGATCGGCGCAGCACCCAGCGGCTCTGGATGATGCATGATAGAAACGACGATCGCACCGCGCCCGGGATCGAAGTTCCGCTTGAACCTGGCATCCACCACTGCTTGCGCGACGGCCTGGCGTAGCCCGGCATCGAGGTCACCGCCAAGCGCGAGACCATAGCCCGTCAGGCCAAACTCGTAGAGCCGTACAGCGACACCCGCGATCGCACACGGCAACGTATCGTCCGGCAGGCCGCGCGGCTCGTCGCGGCCGTGTCCCAATTCCCGGGCGAGCAATCCACGGGCACGCGCGGTAAGCCGTTGGCCCAATGCCACGTCCTGCCACCACGCCGTCTCGGCATTCGCCGGCGTGCCATAGGGCAGCCAGCTCTCGCCAGGCTCGACATGTTTGGTCACGTCATGACGGAACAGGTCGTGCGGTTCGCCTGATACGATTCCGGCATTGGTTTCCCGCGCCTGCCGGTATTGCTCGATGTCGCTGATGAAAACCTGCGTATTCGGCAGCGCCCCGCCGCGCTTGTTTGGGAACACACGACTTTGTGCAACGATGCCATAGCGATCGAAATCGAGATCCCGTGGCACGATCGGCTCCAACTCGGACAGGAACGTCACCGCGATCTTCAACTGCGCCAGGTTGTTCGCGGTGATCTGGCCGCTCGCCGCATAAAGGGTCTCGATGGTCGCCGCGATGACGTCGTCGCAGGGCCGCGCCGCGGCCGGATCGAAATGCCAGAATCCGGCACGCGCGATGCGGTTTTCGTTGTGGCGTTCGCGAAAACTAACAAACACGCCGCCGGGACAGTCATGCGCGCGGTCCATCGTGCGCGGCGGCTGTGGAGCAGCGCCGGTGGCCAGCCAGGTGGCAGCGGCGAAGCGGGCGAGCGATGCCGGCGGCAGGCCCTCGGGGGCGATGACCGTTCCCGCTGGCGCAACCAGGCGGGGCCGCGGTCGCGCCAGCGTGCGCCCCATGCCAAGGTCGGACCAGATATCGAGTATCGCTTCCGCGCGATAGCCAGCCGCATTCGCCCCGTCCAGGCCGCCGCGATGGGGAAATTGCACGAGCGCGATTGCCCCCTCGACCTCGGCACCCTCGTCTTCGATCGCACGGATCGCCTTGCCGAGCGAGGTGCCCGAACTGATCGAATCGTCGATGATCACCACCGGCTTGGACTTATCGAAGAGGCCTTCCACCCGGCGGCACGACACGGAGGTCTTGCGCTGCTCGCGAATGCACAGGCCTGTGTAGCGGCCCTCGCTGAGCAGTACACAGGCTGACAGCAGCGGCATCCCGGTGTAGCCGATTGTGGCGAGTTGTGTCGCGCGGAAACCCTGCAACCGCTCGAGGATACACAGTGCCGCACGGCGCAACCCCTCCGACGACAGGGTCACGTTCCAGCTATAGAATGCCCACGGCGCCGGCGTTCCATCTCGCTGCCGGATCGGCTGTGTCGCCGACGCGTAGAGGATGCCCCGCTCGCGCAGGTGCGCCGTCAACGCCTGCTGGTTTCCGCTCATGCGGCCCGACGTTGCGGCGCAACCAGCCCCCGACTAACGTTGCGGATATTCGGCGGGATTTTCAGCGGGATTTGGGTTGGGTCTCAGTGTTGCCAGCAGCGCCTCGAGCAGCGCGATCAATTGACCCGCCCCGGCGCCCCACACAGGGCCTTTCAACTCGCCGCTAAAGCCAGTCTTGTAAAAAGCTTCAAAGGGCGGCAACTCGTTGGGCCAGTACCACGGCGGGACGTACCCACCGCCAAACGATCCGCCGTATATCCTCGCCGCCAGCATCTGGGTTTCCAAGGCGTGAACCCGATCGCGCAGGCGGAACAACTCGGCGGCGGCTTCGCGGGTGAAGACATAAGGGGGACCTGCCGGCAACTCCGCGACGCCGGGGCGCGGCGGCCACGGACGATAGCCTCCGCCACCTTCCGGTGGACCTGCCGGCAGTTCTTCGATGATCTGCTCTTCTGGCATCGTTGCTCTCCCCTTTTTTTGGATGTTTGAGCGCATATCCTCTCTTGTTCCGAGGCAATACCAGACTTGGAAGTCTCGGCCAATGAAAATCCGACGACATCGTCGCGCGCCTGGGCCACGCGCATCCGCGAAAAGCTGGCCGAAAGGGCAAGGGCGATGGAGTGTCACAGATATTTTAATAGCGTTTTATTCAGGCTGGTGGCTACAACTCCGCAACGTGTTGCCGTTCGGTCGCGCGGAATGCGTCGGTGACCGCGAACCTGCGCCGATGTGTCGGCGGCTGTCGTCCGCGCGCGCCCTTTCGTGTCGAGTACGCCAGGCCCTTGGCGTTGCATAATTGCGCCTTGCGCGCGAAAGCGTTTGCCAAGGAAGCCGGCGCGGAGCGGTTGATTGGCGGCCAGACCTTTCTCCGCGGCCACGTCGAGGGCTGCGGGACCAAGCCGCATCGCGCGGACAGAGAAACGCCTGGGTCCGCCGGCACGGTACGCGAACAATCAAAGGTCGGGGACCGATCTCGGTCGTCGGTCCGCTCAGCCATGCCCCCGGACACGCCAACGCGCCCGGCTTCACGCAAGCCGCATGAAAGCGTAATAGGTTGGGCGACGCCGCACCGTCAGGTGCGCTGCGGCGTGCCTATAGCTCACAGAACTCAACAACAATGACGGCTGGCGTTGCGCCAGTCGCGACCGGGAGGTTACCAAATGAAGCCGTCACGCGCGTTCACTCGCCGTCATGTCCTGGCCGGTGCCGCCGGCACTCTGTTTGCTCCGGCGATAGTCACCCACGCTTCAGCGGCAACCCGTGGTGTCAGCGACACCGAGGTCACGATCGGCACGATGACGGATCTGTCGGGTGTGACGGCGGTGCAGGGGGTGAACAACGCCAACGCCATGCGGATGGTCTTCAACGACGCCAACGCCAAGGGCGGCATTCACGGGCGCAAGATCAACTTCATCGTCGAGGACAACCAGTACACCGTTCCGAAAGCGGTGCAGGCTATGAACAAGCTGCTGAACCTCGACAATATCTTCTTTGCCCTGGCGAATGGCGGCACACCGATGAACGATGCGGTCATGCCCTCGATGTTCGAGAAGCAGGTGCCCAACGTCTTCCCGCTGACCTGCGCGCGCTCGATGTATGAGCCGTTCAATCGGTTCAAGTTCGGACAGTTCGCGTCGTACTACGACCAGATGCGCGCCGCGGTAAAGTATTTCGTCGAAAAGCATGGCAAGAAAGCCATCGGCTCGATGATCCAGGACACCGACTACGGACGCGATGTGCTGGCCGGCGCGGTGGCGCAGACCGAGGCGATGGGAATGAAGATGGTGGGCGGGACGGCACACAAGCCGACTGACACCGATTTCAACGGCGCGCTGGCCAAGCTGCACGATGCCAACTGCGATCTGATTATCATGGGCACCATCGTCAAGGATACGACGATCATCCTGCAAACGGCGCGCAAGATGGGCTGGGAAGTCGATTTCTGCGGCAATTTCGCCACTTACTCGACCGCCGTGGCCGAGGCGCCGGGCGGCCCCGCCGAGGGGTTCTATTCGATGTCGCCCGGCCTGTATGCTTATCCCGACGACCCGCGCCCGGCCGTGCAAGCCGTCGGCTCCAAGTACAAACAGACCTACGGATTCGACATCAACTACCTGGGCGAAACCGGCATCTCCGCGGCAAGCTTCGTGGTGGACGTGCTGAACAAAGCCGGGCGCGACCTGACGCTCGACAGCTTCATCGGCGCGATGGAAAGCATGAAGGACTGGCAGGACATCTTCGGGTCGCCGCCGCTGACGATCACCCCGACCAACCATCACGCGTCCAGCCAGTCGTTCCTGTCGGTGGTGAAGAACGCGCGTTGGGCGCCGGTGGTGCAGCAGCCGCTGAGCTTCTGATAAGGGTCGTCTCCCGCTCGCGGGTGCGCGATGCAGTTCAATTGCCACGTGGTTGTGCGTGGTGTTGGCTAGGTTTTGGCGCGCCGGGGTGGAGGAACGTGGGCGCTTCATCGAAGCGTCATCATGTCGTAATAGGTCGGCAACGCGGCGCCGTTAGGCCGCACCGTCGAAACGCCGCGAGGAAACCGCACATGCATCGCCGCACCCTGCTGGCCGCTTCGGCTGCCGTTGCTGTCACGCCGTTGATCCGTCCCGCCCGCGCCCAACCGGCGACGACCAATTCGGCGAAGACCAAGATCGTCTGGTGGCACGCAATGACCGCCGCGCTCGGCCAGGAGGTCAATCGCCTCACCGACGCGTTCAACGCCAGCCAGAACGACGTCGAGGTCACACCGATCTACAAGGGCACCTACCCCGACGTGCTGACGGCCACCATCGCCGCCTACCGCGCCGGCCAGGCGCCGCACATCGCGCAGATCTTCGAGGTTGGCACTGGCACCATGCTGGCCGCCGGCAAGGCAACGAAGCAGGTCTGGGAGCTGGCGAAGGAGACCGGGGTCACCATCGATCCCAAGGTCTACATCGCCTCGGTGCGCGGATATTACAGCGTGGCCGACGGGCGCATGGCCTCGATGCCGTTCAACTCGTCGACCGCGGTGATGTGGATCAACCGAGATGCTTTCCGCAAAGCCGGGCTCGATCCGGCCAAGCCACCGGCGACCTGGCCAGAGGTCGTCGCCGCGGCGCAGGCCATCAAGGCAAAAAGCGCCGCCGAGATCCCGATGACCACCGCCTGGCCGACCTGGATCCAGCTCGAGCAGTACAGCGCGCTGCACAACCTTCCCTTCGCCACCAAGGCCGACGGATTCGAGGGGCTGGACGCCGTGCTGACGATCAACAGCCAGGCGCACGTCAAGCACGTCGCGCGCCTGTTGGAGATGGCGAAGGACGGCACCTTCAAATACGCCGGCCGCGACAACGCCGCCGATCCGCTGCTGATTTCCGGGCAGGCCGGCATTCATTTCGACTCGTCGGGAATGCGTGGCGACCTGGTGAAGAACGCCAAGTTCGATTGGGCCGCGGCGTTCCTGCCGTATGATCCGGAGATCATCAAGAGCCCGCTGAACTCGATCATCGGCGGCGCCAGCCTGTGGCCGATGACCGCGCCCGACCGGACACCGGTGGAATACAAAGGGGTGGCGCAATTCCTGGTCTTCCTCAGCACGCCGGAAAATGCCGCCGCCTGGCATCAGCACACCGGATATGCGCCGGTCACCTTCGCCGGCTTCGAATTATCGAAGCAGCAGGGCTTCTACGAGAAGAACCCAGGCGCGGACCTGCCGGTTGTGCAGCTCACCCGCGGCACCGTGACCGACAACTCGCGTGGGCTGCGTCTCGGCCGGCTGCCGGAGATCCGCAACATCATTCAGGAAGAGCTCGAGAAGGCGTTGCAGGGTGGTCAAACCGCGCAGCAGGCGATGGACGCCGCCGTCGACCGCGGCAACAAAGTGCTGCGGGCGTTCGAGAAATCGGTGAAGGCGTAGGCGTCGCACGCTTCGCCATCGATCGACACGCATGGACCGCCGCACCACTTTCGACGGCTGGCTGCTTCCCGCCCTGCTTGTCCTGCCGCAGCTTCTGCTGACGATCTTCTTCTTCCTTTGGCCCGCCACTGAGGCGCTCTGGTCCAGCCTGACCACCACCGATCCGTTCGGCCGAGGATCGATCTTCGTCGGCCTCGACAACTTCAAGGATCTGTTCGGCGATCGGCTTTACCTGCAATCGATCCTGCGTACCATCATCTTCTGCGCCGTGGTCAGCGTTCTGGCGATGTCGGTGGCACTGCTGCTCGCGGTGTTCGCCGACCGCGAGATCAGGGGCCGCGCCATCTATCGCACGCTGCTGATCTGGCCCTACGCGGTCGCCCCCGCGATGGCGGCGGTGCTGTGGCTGTTCCTGCTGCACCCGCAATTCGGCCTGGTCGGACGCTGGCTCAACAGGCACGGGATCGACTGGGACTACCACGTGAATGGTGGCCAGGCCTTCGCGATGGTCGCCCTCGCGAGCGCCTGGAAGCAGGTGAGCTACGACTTCATCTTCTTCCTGGCCGGGCTGCAATCCATTCCGCGTGCGGTGGTCGAGGCGGCGCGAATGGACGGTGCGCGCGGATGGCATCGATTCCGCACCATTACCTTCCCGCTGCTGGCGCCCACCACGTTCTTCCTGCTGGTGGTGAACCTGGTCTATGCCGCTTTCGATACGTTCGGCACCATCTGGGCACTGACGCAGGGTGGGCCGGGCAAGGACACCGAAACACTGGTGATCAAGGTGTATCGCGACGGGATGGTGAACCAGGACATCGGCGGGTCCGCAGCGCAGTCGGTGGTGCTGATGCTGGGGGTGATCGCGCTGACGGCGTTGCAGTTCCGGTTTCTGGGGCGGCGGAGGGGAACGTAAGGCTCGGGTTAATCTTCGGCGGTGATGCTGCGGGCTCGGAAGGCAAGAAGATCCACCGCAGAGCACGCAGAGCACGCAGAGGAAGAAAGTGCAACAAACGGAACGCGACCGAGTGTCAGATCGGGTCATTGGTGCAGCCATCGAAGTCCATCGACATCTGGGTCCGGGCCTGCTGGAGTCGGCCTATGAGGAATGCCCGTGTTTCGAATTGAGCGACCGTGGTGTCGCCTATGAACGTCAGGTGCCGCTGGCGGTCGTCTTCAAAGGCCACCGGCTGGACTGCGGCTATCGCATGGACATCGTCGTCGAGCAGCAACTAATCGTGGAGGTAAAGTCCGTTGAACAACTCTTGCGTATTCACGAGGCGCAAGTGCTGACCTATCTGCGATTGAGCGGCCTGCAGACGGGTTTGCTGCTGAACTTCAACGACGTCCTGCTGAAGCACGGGCTGCGCCGCTATGTGCAATCTTCCTCTGCGCGCTCTGCGTGCTCTGCGGTGGATCTTCCTTGACCACCCCCACACACCAAACTGACCCCATGACCCAAAATGTCTGACAAACCCGACTGGCCAGCCCACGCCGTTCTCACCCTCGGGGTCATCCTGTTCGCCCTGCCGGTCTGGCTCGTCCTCGCCGGATCGACCCAAAGCTCCGACGCCATCGCCCGCGGCGAACTGTCCCTGGTCCCGCACGCATCCGGCCTCGCCACCTACTGGCATGTGCTGACCAAAGGCAGCATGGGGACCCAGCCGGTGTGGCATATGTTGCTGATCTCCCTCGGCATGGCGCTGGCAATCGCGGGGGGAAAAATCGCCATCTCGCTCCTGTCCGCCTACGCCGTCGTGTTCTTCCGCTTCCCGTTCCGCCAACTCGCCTTCTGGGTGATCTTCATCACCCTCATGCTGCCGGTCGAAGTCCGCATCATTCCCACCTATGCGGTGATGGCCGACTTCGGCCTGATCAACACTTTCACCGGCCTGACCATCCCACTGATTGCCTCGGCCACCGCAACGTTGCTGTTCCGCCAGGTCTTCGCCGCGATCCCCGACGAACTGGTCGAAGCCGCGCGCATGGACGGCGCCGGACCGTTGCAATTCCTGCGCGACATCGTCATCCCGGTCTCCTCGGCCAACATCGCCGCCCTGTTCGTCATCCTGTTCGTCTACGGCTGGAACCAGTTCCTCTGGCCGCTGCTGGTCGCTACCGACCCGCGGCTCGACACCATCGTCATCGGCATCGTCCGCATGATCGGCGTCGAAACGCAGACCGACTGGAGCGCGGTGATGGCCACCGCGGTGATGGCGCTGCTGCCGCCGGTGATCGTCGTGGTGCTGATGCAGCACTGGTTCGTAGCCGGACTGACCGAGGGGGAGAAGTAGTGGCGACACTCGAACTGGCCGGCATCACCAAAAGCTTCGGCAACACCGCCGTCCTGCACGAAATCGATCTGACACTGGCCGACGGCGAGTTGCTGGTGATCGTCGGCGCCTCCGGTTGCGGCAAATCCACGCTGCTGCGCCTCGTCGCGGGCCTGGAACGACCCAGCGCCGGACGCGTGCTGCTCGACGGGCGCGACATCACCGCGCTGGACCCGGCCGCGCGCGACGCCGCCATGGTGTTTCAGAACTATGCGCTCTATCCGCACATGAGCGTGTTCGACAACATGGCCTATGGCCTGCGCATCCGCGGCCTGTCGCGCGCCGACATCAGCCGCCGCGTGGAACAGGCCGCCGCGCTGCTCGGGATCGAGCCGCTGCTGGCGCGCAAGCCACGGCAACTCTCGGGCGGCCAGCGCCAGCGCGTCGCCATGGGGCGTGCCATCGTGCGCGAGCCAAAACTGTTCCTGTTCGACGAGCCGCTGTCCAACCTGGACGCCAAGCTGCGGGCGCAGATGCGCGCCGAGATCCGCCGGCTGCAGCGCCGCCTCGGCGTCACCAGCCTGTATGTCACGCACGACCAGACCGAGGCGATGACGCTCGGCGACCGCCTGCTGGTGCTGCACCAGGGCCAGCCCGCCCAGCTTGCCACGCCGATGGAGGTGTTCGAGCGCCCAGCCGACACTTACGTCGCCGGCTTCATCGGCGCCCCGGCGATGAACCTCCTGCCCGGGGAGCTGACCGAAGGCGGCGCGGCCGTCCGCCTGCATGCCGGCCCGGTGATCCCATTCGCCACCGGCGGGCGCGCCGGCCCGGACGGGCACTCCGTGACCGTCGGGATCCGCCCGGAACACCTGACCATCGCGCAGGTCGCCCCTGGCATCGGTCCGGACGTGGCCGGACGGCCGGACGTGCAATCGCTCATCTTGCAGGTGGACCTTGTCGAGCCGCTCGGTTCGGAAACGCTGGTCCACGGGCGCCTCTCCGACGCCGCCACCCAGGAGGCGGCCGCCCAGGAAATGCCCGCCGGGGAGATGCCGGTCCAGGAGATAGTGGTGCGCCTGCCGGGCCACGCCCCGTTTGGCGAGCGCCTCCCACTCCGCCTGGTGCCCGAGCACCTGCACCTGTTCGACCGCGTCAGCGGGCGCCGGATGCCTGGCACATAGCGCATCGGACCGAATTCACCCGGGAAAGCCACCGCCCGTGGCTTGAAGCGACGCGCTGCGGTGGATAGGGTCGCATGGTTGTAACAAAGGGTCGTCGGTTCGCATGTCCGGGTCGCCAATTGCGCCGACGCCACCCATCAGCCCCGCGGAAATGCAGGTTCTGGTGTCCCGCGCCGGCCTGACGCTCAATCCCGGCCAGATGGCAGACTTGGTGCTGGCCTGGCGGCAGGTCGTTGCCCTGCTTGCCCTGATCCCGCGTGACCGGCCGCTGGTGGACGATCAAGCGTTCGTGTTTCGGCTGCCGCCGCCCGGCATTGCTGCCAAGCCGGTCGCCACTGCCCGTGCCCGGCCGACCGGCGCCGCGGCCATTAAGGCGCGCCCCGGGAAGACGTCCCCGGGCAAGCCATCCGCTGGGAAGAAGTCCGCCGCGAAGAAGCCTGCCGGGAGGAAACCCACTGGGGGGAAACCTGCTGGGCAGAAGCAGGCAGCAACGCACAAACCGCCCCGGAGCCTGTCCACGGGCGGGCCTTTGGCCCGGCCCGGCGGCCGACGATGACCACGATTCCATCGTCGCTCACCATTGCCGAGGCTGGCCGCCTCATCGCCGCCAAGAAACTGTCGCCCGTGGAGCTGACCAAGGCGCTGCTGGCCCGGATCAAGGTGATCGACCCGAAGATCAACGCCTTCCTGACCATCACCGACAAAGCGGCACTGACCGCCGCCCGCGCCGCCGAGCGGGCCGTGATGGCCGGCAGGAAAGACCCGCTGGTGGGCATCCCGGTCGCCTACAAGGACATCTACGAGACCGCCGGCGTGCTCACGACAGCGCATTCGCGCATCCTGCAACACAACATCCCGACCCACGACGCCGAGACCGTGCGACGGCTGCGCGCCGCCGGCACCGTGATGCTGGGCAAGCTGGCAACCCATGAATTCGCCATTGGCGGCCCGGCGTTCGACCTGCCCTGGCCGCCGGCGCGCAACCCGTGGGACACGCGGCGCTTCACCGGCGGGTCCAGCTCGGGGTCCGCTGCCGCCGTCGCAGCCGGCCTGGCCCTGGGCGCGCTGGGGTCCGACACCGGGGGATCGATCCGCCTGCCGGCAGCCTACTGCGGCATCGCCGGGTTGAAGCCGACCCCGGGGCTGGTGTCGCGCCGCGGCGTCATCCCGCTTGCCCCCAGCCTGGACATCGCCGGGCCGATGGCATGGACCGCACAGGACTGCGCGATCCTGCTGGACGCCCTCGCCGGGCACGACCCCGCTGACCCGGCCTCGGTGCCCGGCCCGAAGCTGTCCTACGCCAGGTCCATCGACACGCCGGTCAAGGGGCTGCGCGTCGGCGTGCTGCGCCATATCTACGAGCACGACATGCCGGCCTCGACGGATGTGCTGCAGGCCATGAACCGCGCCGTCGCGGCCCTGAAGTCGCTCGGCTGCCGAGTGGAGGACGCCACCCTGCCGCCCCTGCAGGAATACAATGCCGTCGGCCGGGTGATCATCAGCGCCGAGGCTTACGCGCTGCACGAGGCGACCCTGCAAACCCGCCTGTCCGACTACTCGCGCACCTTCCGCATCCGCGTGCTGTCCGGGGCGCTGCTGCGCGCGGCCGAATATATCGCCGCGCAACGCCGCCGCACCGACCTGATCGCCATCACGGCGAAAGCGTTCGAGCGCTTCGACGTGCTGATCTCCACCCCCGCTGCCGGCGCCGCGGCGTTGTTGAGCGAGCAGCGTCCCGACGACGGCTTCGGCCGCCCGCTGGCGACCACGTTGGCCAATGTCGCGGCGGTGCCGTCGCTGGTGGTGTGCGCCGGGTGGACCGCTGCCGGCCTGCCGCTCGGTCTGGAGATCATCGGCCCCGCCTGGGGCGATGCAATGGTGCTGCGGGTCGGGCATTACTTCGAACGGGAAACCGGTACCCGCGATCGGCGTCCCGATATTTAGCAACGCTGTTCCCCTTGCCCGCGACACGCGGCGCCGTTGCGCACGCGTCTGGTCCGTCGCCCGCTTCCGCGCGCCGTTCTTGCGCAGCAGGAATTCGCGGCCGAGCTTCACCATCGGCATCCCGTCGTATCGGATGAGGTCAGCCGTGGCATAATACCAGGCGTCGAAACGATTGACCCATCGACGCAGCGTCCCCGCCATGCTGGCGCAGGCCACGACTTGCCTTCGTTGCAACAAAGGAATCGAGTAGGGACGCCCCTCGCGGAGCGCCCCTCTCACACCACCGGGCGTACGGATCGCGTACCACGGCGGTTTCCGACAAGGTTGAGTGCGGCATGATGGTCGGCCAGCCGGGTCAACCCGAGCGCGTCGAACCACGCGATGGGCATGGCCTGCTTGGCCTGCTGGCTGTCGGTCAGGCGCCACCATCCCTTTCCCGACGAGGCCAGTTTCAGGGCGTTGCCCCGCGTCACGCCGTTCCCGATCAGAAACCTGACCATCGTGCGGACGAGCTTACAGCGCTTGAGCTCCACGCAACGCAGCTTGCGACGGAGCCATCCGTCGAGGTCGCGCAGCGCGCTCTTGCACTGGGCGTGGCGATAGTACGTCACCCAGCCCACGGTGAAGCGGTTCGCCTGCTCGATCATCCGCTCCAGCGGGCAGTCGCCCCGGTTGCGGCGCGTGATCTCCCGCAGGCGGTCCTTGGCGCGGGCCAGACTTTTGCGCCCGATACCAAGCGTGCCTCCCCTGCCCAGCCGGTGGCCGAGGAACTGACGTTCCCCGACCGGAGCGACTGCGCTCTTCTGCCGGTTGACCTTGAGCCGGAGCTTGTCCTCCAGGAACGACGTCACCGACGCCATCACCCGCTCGCCCGCCGCCTGCGACCGCACATAGATATTGCAATCGTCGGCGTAACGGCAGAAGCGGTGTCCCCGGCGTTCCAACTCCTTGTCCAGGTCGTCCAGCAGCAGATTGGACAGCAGTGGCGACAGCGGGCCGCCCTGGGGCGTGCCCTCGTGCCGTTCGTTGCACACACCGTCTGTCATCATGCCGGCCTGCAAGAAGCGCCGGATGATGCGCAGCAGGCGCTTGTCGCCGATGCGCCGCGCCAGGCGGGACATCAGAATGTCGTGGTTGACCCGATCGAAGAACTTCTCGAGGTCCAGGTCCACGACGATCTCATACCCGTCGGCCACGTATTCCCGGGCCTGTCGCAGCGCGTCATGTGCGCCGCGTCCGGGACGGAAGCCGAAGCTCGATGCCGAAAACGTCGGGTCGAGCAACGGTTCCAGGGTCTGCGCGATCGCCTGCTGCACCAGACGATCCACCACCGTAGGGATGCCCAACTGGCGCATCCCGCCGCCCGGCTTGGGGATTTGCACCCCACGCACAGGCTGCGGCTGGTAGCTGCCGTCCAGCAAACTTGCAATCAGCGCTTCGCGGTTGCCGGCGATCCACGCAAGCAGCTCGGTGACATCCATCCCGTCCACCCCCGCCGCGCCGTCATTCGCCTTCACCCGTTTGTAGGCTCGGTTCAGGTTCGCCGAGCCGGTCACTTCCTCCATCAGATGCCGCGTCAAGGCTCGTTCCTGCGACCATGCCGCAGACGCTTGTGGCTCCTCGCTTGCTCCAGGTCCGGTTCCGCCTTCCCCGGTTGCGCCGTGGCGCAGCGCAGCCATCAGGGCCTCGTCGAGAAGGTCCCTTTGGTCCGCACCGCCTTGCTGCCGCTTCACGTCCATCGAACGGTCCAAGCTGCTCCTTGCTTGTCGAATTCGGCCCTTCGCCCGGTTGCTCGAACTACTATGGCCTCGGCTGACTTCTCCGCACCCGTCGAGAACCGTCGCCGGCCCCCTGCTCCGATCGTCGGGAGAAATGCGGAGATCTCCCAGGGTAAGACACTGATCCTTCCCTCGGCCGCTGCCGGATTTACCTGTGCGCGTGTCCGCTTGGCTTTTGGGCGTTCCCGTCCACTGCCGGGTTACCCCACCGCACCAGCCTGGTATCCGATGTCTGTTCGTCAGCTCCGAGTTTTGCCTCCGGCTTCCTCCCCACCTGCCTCGCGGCAGAGCAGTTGCCTTCGGCTAACGGTTCCGGCCAATCGGCCCGTAGAGGACTTGCACCTCCAAGATCAGCGCCATGCCTGGCACACAGTCGTGTATACCGGCCTGCGCCGGCATGACGGTGTGGGTGCCGGCGAAGAGTCGATCATTCGGACACCTGGTACAAGTCTCATGCCACGGACCCGGAATGAAACTGCCGGGTCGCGCCACAGCGATCGGCGCGTGCGCGTCGGCCGTCACCCGGCACTTCTCCACGCCGAAACCCGAGGACGCGACAATCTTCGCGGCGGGGTACCGCCATCAAACAGTCACAAGTATCCTTGCGATACCGCTGCTAATAACCGTTTGTTGTTGAATTCGCGCGTTCAGGGGGGCCTCGGGCGCAGGGGGCAGCTTTATGTCGTTCACCGCTGAACCGGACCGGGCAAAGCCGGGTGCGGCATGGGCGTGCGCGGACCTTGCCGAGACGAATTGCGCCCTCGGCATCATCCCCTGACCTTGTCCCGCGGACCTTGTCCCCTTGGCTAACGTATTGAGCACGAAGGAGTAGCTGCCATGCCTGACGTCGCGGAAATCGCCCGGTCCAGTTCGGCGGAAAAGCGGTCGGTACAGCATTATATCGACGAGCGCCCCATCTGGTCCGACGGCACGATCCTGCCATCGGTGCCGATGACCGCAATGCAGTGGCGCATCTGGACGCTCGCCGCCGCCGGCAAGTTCTTCGAGGGCTTCGTCGTGTTCATGACCGGCGTGGCGCTGCCGCTGATCTCGCGCGAGTTCGGCATCGGCTCGGCCCAGAACGGCCTGATCAGTGCCGCCAGCCTGCTGGGCATCCTGATCGGCGCCATCGGCCTCGGCGGCATGTCGGACACGTTTGGCCGCAAGAGAATGTTCATCATCGAGATGGTCATCTTCGTGGCTTTCCTGGTGCTGCTGGTCTTCTGCACCAATTTCATCTCCCTGATCGTCTGTCTGCTTGGCCTCGGCATAGCGCTCGGCTGCGATTATCCCACCGCGCACATGATCATTTCGGAAAGCATCCCCAGCACCAGCCGCGGCAAGCTGGTGCTCGCCGCGTTTGCCTTCCAGGCGGTGGGCGCGCTCGGCGGCACCGCGGTCGGCTATTTCGTCCTGGTCGCCGACCCCAGCCTGGATGCCTGGCGCTGGATGTATGCGACCGCCATCATCCCCGCCGTGCTCGTCACTGTCGGTCGGTTCTTCATCCCCGAAAGCGCCAACTGGCTGCATATCCGCGGCGCGACCCAAAAGGCCGAGGAGGCGGCGCAGCGCCTGCTGCTGCGCAAGCCGCTGTATCCCGGCACCATCAGCCTGGTGCAGGCCGCCGCCGACGCCGCCGAGGGCCATGGCAAGGGCGGTTTTTTGGCCCTGTTCAACGCCCGCAACCGTCGCGCCACCATCTTCGCTTCGGTGCCTTGGTTCATCCAGGATCTCGGGACCTACGGCATCGGCATCTTCACGCCCACAATCCTTGCCGCCGCCCTGGGCAGCTCGGCCGATCACGTCCGCAGCGTCAGCGACCTGATCCTGAATGACATCCTGGCCGCCAAGGGCGCGGCGATGATCACCACGCTGCTGATCATCGGCATCGCCTTCGCGGTCGTCTTGGCGGACATCGTGGGCCGCATCTGGCTGCAGGTGCTCGGCTTCATCGGCTGCGCTGCCGGGCTGTTCATTGCCTCGATGGCCACAAACTTCGCCAGTGGCACCCAGACCACGGTGATCTTCATCGGATTCATGCTGTTCAACTTCATGACCAACATCGGCCCGAATGCGCAGACCTACCTGCTGGCCGGCGAGGTGTTTCCCACTGAAATCCGCGGCACCGGCGCGGGCTTCGCAGCGGCGATCGGCAAGATCGGCGCCGTGTCCACCGCTTTCCTGTTCCCCATCCTGCTCGCCGGAATCGGCACCAGCGCGCTGCTCTACATCCTGGTCGGAACTTCTCTCCTCGGCGCCGTGGTCACCTGGGCCTACCGGATCGAGACCAACGGCGTGAGCCTCGCGGAGATCGGCCGTTGAGCGCCGATGTGCCGGCCGGGCGCCAGACGCCGCAACGCCGCCCTGCAGTGACACGGAAAGACACGAGCA
This sequence comes from uncultured Alphaproteobacteria bacterium, assembly GCA_963826975.1. Taxonomy (GTDB): domain Bacteria; phylum Pseudomonadota; class Alphaproteobacteria; order Acetobacterales; family Acetobacteraceae; genus Palsa-883. The sequence continues at coordinate 368,818 of CAWGZJ010000010.1, forward strand.
TGTCCGATTGGATCCTCCCATCGCGTCCACCGCGCGCGTTGCACGCACTGCCCCGCCCGCGCGCGTTGCACGCATTGCAACGGATTTGCGCATCGCTGCTGGCCGCGAGCCTTGGCCTCGCCGTCCTGGCGCCCCACACCGGCCGCGCCGCGGACCTCACGCTGACCGAGACCGGCTCGACGCTGCTGCAGCCGCTGTTCGCCATCTGGGTCGCCGACTACACCAAGACCCATCCGGGCATCGCAATCACCATCGCCGGCACCGGCTCTGAGGCGGGCATCACCCAGGCGGTTGCCGGTACGGTGCGGATCGGCGCTTCGGACGCCTATATGTCGGATGCCCAGGTCCGGCAGAACCCCGACATCATGAACATCGCGCTGGCGATCGCGGCGCAGACGATCAACTACAACCTGCCCGGCCTCAACACGGCCAACCTCAAGCTCGACGGCCCGACCCTCGCCGGCATCTACGCCGGCGCCATCCGGGACTGGGACGCGCCGGCGATTGCCGCACTCAATCCCGGCGTGACCCTGCCGCACCATGCGATCATCCCGGTGCACCGCGGCGAGGGCTCGGGCGACACCTTCGTGTTCACCCAGTTCCTGACTTTCTCGACCTCGTCCTGGGAGGACGACAAGGGATACGGCACCACGATCGACTGGCCCGCCGTGCCGGGCGGCCTGGCTGCGTCCGGCAATGACGGCATGGTCAAGACCATCCAGGCCACCCCTTATTCCATCGGCTATGTCGGCGTGAGCTTCAGCGACGCGATCGCCGCCGCCGAGCTCGGTACCGCGGCGCTGAAGAACAATGCCGGGTTGTTTGTCTTGCCGACCAAGGAGGGCATCACCGCCGGCGCCGCGTCGCTGGGCCCCAGGACGCCGCCGGATGAGCGCCTGACCCTGGCGTTTGCACCGGGCGATACGTCGTACCCGCTGGTCAGCTACGAATACGCCGTGGTCTCGAAGAAACAGCCGGACCCGGCGACCGCCGCAGCGATCCGGCGGTTCCTGCTGTGGTGCATCGAGCCGTCCGAGGACAAGGCCGCCGTGCTGGACCGGGTCCATTTCATTCCGCTGCCGCCGCACACCTGGGAGCTCAGCCAGGCGCAGATCCAACTGATCAAGTGACCCGCGCATCGTCATTGCGAATGTCACTGTCACCGCGAGTTTCGCTGTCGTTGCGAGCGTAGCGAAGCAATCTCCCGCCCGATCGCGCGCCATCGTGGGGATTGCCGCGTCGCTTCGTTTCTCGCAACGACAGTGGGCCAGCAGATCGTCCGCCTTCTCTCCATTCAGCAGCCCGCGTTCACCCGATTGCCCTGCCCTGCCGACCAGCCATTGACAACGGGGGGGCCGCCCCTGTGTACTATGTAACGACCATCAGATCGGGCAAGCGCCTGTCTCAAGCGGCGGTCTACTGAGGGGGGGGTCATGAGCAAGCGTTCCCGCTGGGCATTGGTGGTTGCCGTATTGTGCGCCATGGGAACAATCGGGATCGCACCCGCCTATGCAAAAGGCGGCCAGTCTGGGCGCGGCCAGTCTGGGTCGAGCACGCACGCCCGACCGGCAACATTGCCACACAGCAACGTTGCGGTACGCGTCACAGCGCGCCACCTTGCCGCTCAGAATCGCCGCGGGCCTCGTGCTCACGCCCAATCGACGACCGTCGTGCCGGGGGGCTGGGGTTGGCCATATTGGCCACTGCTCGACACGGCGCCATTGGACACAACCCAAACCGGCACCGACGTTCCCTCCGACCCATATGTCATCGTCATGTCCAACCCGCCGAACCGTGCGCCGAGCGGCACGGCACCGGTTGCACCGGCGGATTACGGCTATGCGGGCTGCCATGCGATCCCCAATGGCTACCACTGTGATAGCCCTCGTAGCCCAGCGACTCCCTGACATTGCGACAGGTCGCCGGTCTCCGCGACGGAATGCCGGGGACCTTTGAACGAAGCAGGATTGACCGGGCTCGATGGACGGCAGCGCGCGGTCGCCGAGATCCTGTCTCGCCGTCGCTGTCGCACCAACCTTCATGAAAAGTGCCGGCCATCACGGGGATGGGCGCCGTACGGCAATACTTTCGGCCGTCGGTATCAGTCCGTCGCCCGCTTGCGCGCGCCGTTCTTGCGTAGCAGGAATTCGCGGCCGAGCTTCACCATCGGCACCCCGTCATACTCGATGATGTCCGCCGTGGCGTAAGTCTCGTGCCACGAATCCGGAATGAAACTGCCGGTGCCCACCACATCGATCGGTGCGTGCGCGTCGGCCATCACCCGGCACTTCTCAACGCCGAAACCCGAGGACGCAACAATCTTCGCCTTGAGGTATCCCGCCGCGTTCAGCGCCTCGCGCAGGCGCCAGATCGCCGCCGCGGAAACGCCGGTGCCGACCAGGAAGCGCAGCTCAGCGTCGCTGCGATAGCGGCGGATGGCGCCGGGCGCGTAACGCTCCAGCACCGCATAGCTCTCCGCCGGATCGAGGCCCTCGACGAACCGCCCGCCATGCGTATCGAGCCGGAACGACATCATCCCCGCCGCCACCAGGTCCGGATACCGTGCGCAGACCGCAAGGGCGTCGCTAATTTCCCGACCGAAATAATCCACCAGCACGGTCATCGGTTCGTCGGGAAACGTCGCACGGAACATCTCCGCCGCGCGCAATGTCGACCCGGCATAACCGATCAGCGAATGCGGCATGGTTCCCAGGCCGTGCGACTGGCCGAACCAATGCGCCGTGCCATCATTGGCATTGCCGACAAAACCAGCGGCGCCCTCGAGCTTGGCCGCGTCGCTGCCAACGGCGGCAGCGTAGGCCATCATCTCCTGCATTTCGGCCCCGGCGCAGTGCCGTGCCTCCATCGCCAGGAACCGCACCGACGGCAGCGCCAGACACATCTGGTAGGCATTGTGCGCGGCCACCGAGGCGGGACCGATCTTCTGCAGGAAGATCGTCTCGAGCTCCGACAGATGCACCAGGCTGCCGGTGATGTAGGCGACCGGCTCGCCGGCGCCGACCCAGGCGCCCTCCGGGTACATCACCTCGACTTCGAAACCGGCCCCGCGTGAGGCGGCAACGGTCGCCAGCCAGTCCACCATCAGCCGAGGCGCGGAGATCACCGGACGGCGCATGAAAACCGCGTAGGTCACCCGCTTGTCGCCGAACCGCGCCACCACGCGACGGGTGCGGCTGAAATAGCTGTCGGTCCTGGCGGCGATGTCCGCCGCCAGATCCGTCCGCACCGGTAATCCGTCAGCACTCATCGCCGGCGCACTACTCCGCGGCGGCCGACAACTGGCCGCCGGCGCGACGACGCTTCAGCTCCTCGGCAACCAGGAACGCCAGCTCCAGCGACTGCTCGGCGTTCAGCCGCGGGTCGCAGAAGGTCTCGTAGCGCTCGCTCAGGTTGGCCTCGGTCAGACGGTGGGCGCCGCCGATGCATTCGGTGACGTCCTGCCCGGTCATCTCGACATGCACCCCGCCCGCCCAGGTGCCCTCAGCCGTGTGGATATCGAAGAAGCCGCGCACCTCCGACAGGATGGCGTCGAACCGGCGCGTCTTCACGTTGTTCGCAACCGTGATCGTGTTGCCGTGCATCGGGTCGGTGATCCAGACGACCTTATGGCCGGATCGCTGCACCGCGCGCACCAGCGGCGGCAGTCGCGCGGCGATCTTGTCGGCACCCATCCGGCTGATCAATGTCATTCGCCCAGGCACGTTGTCCGGATTAAGTGTGTCGAGGATGCGCACCAGATCGTCCGGCTCCAGCGTCGGACCGCATTTCATGCCGATCGGGTTTTTCACGCCGCGCAGGAATTCGACATGCCCGCCCTCGGCCTGGCGTGTGCGGTCGCCAATCCACAGGAAATGCGCCGAGCAGCCGTACCACTCGTCGGTGGTCGAAATCGACGCGGGTCAGCGCCTGCTCATACGGCAGCAGTAGCGCCTCGTGTGCGACGTAGAAATCGGTCTCGCGCATGTCGCGCGTAGTCTCGCTCGTCATGCCACAGGCGGCCATGAACGACAGCGTCTCGTCGATGCGGTGCGCCAGGTCGCGATAGCGCTCGGCCAGCGGTGAACGCTCCACGAATCCCAGGTTCCAGCCATGCACCCGATGCAGGTCGGCATAGCCGCCGGACGCAAATGCACGCAGCAGGTTCAGCTTGCTGGCGGCCTGGAAGTAGCCGGTCTCCATGCGGGCCGGATCGGGCACCCGGGAGGCCGGGGTGAAGTCCGGGCCGTTGATGATGTCGCCGCGGTAGCTGGGCAGCGTCTGGTTGCCGATCGTCTCGGTGTCGGAGGAACGCGGCTTGGCATACTGCCCCGCCACGCGCCCCATCTTCACCACCGGCAAGGACGCGCCGAACGTCAGTACCACCGACATCTGCAGCAACACACGGAAACTGTCGCGCAGGATGTTCGCGGTGAAATCCGCAAAACTCTCGGCGCAATCGCCACCCAGCAGCACAATCGCCTTGCCATCGGCCGCCGATGCAAGCTGCTCCTGCAGCCGCCGCGCCTCGCCGGCAAACACCAGCGGCGGATAACGGCCCAGCTTCTCCTCCATCGCGGCCAACGCGATCGGGTCGGGGTAGGCCGGCACCTGCTGGATCGGACGGCTGCGCCATGAGTCCGGGGACCAGGCGGTCTTGCTGGTGGTCATTGCTTTCTCCTCCACCACCCAAATGAGGGCGGCCCGAGGCTTAACCAGCCCCGTGCCCGCGAGTTATCCACCGAAACGTGCCGCCGCGCTACTGGGCGCAGGAAGGCTGGGGCGTTGCCCCAGACCCCACCGGGGGCGTTGCCCCCTGGACCCCCACCAGAGGCGAGCCTCTGGACTCCATCCATTTTGATTGTGGTGAGGGAGGGGAGACTGTGCCGTGGGCCGCCGCAACGGCGATCGCCGTCGCGGCGGCCCACGGCACAGTCTCCCCTCCCTCACCACAATCAACGGGCGGGTTCCAAGGGCTCCGCCCTTGGCGGGGATCCAAGGGGCAGCGCCCCTTGGTGGGGTCCGGGGCAACGCCCCAGCCTTCCTGCGGGTCTTGAACCGTGGGCGGTTCCGGCGCAATTGATGGGGGAAGGAGTCGTTGTATCGTCATGATCGATCCGTTTGGCAGGTCCATCACCTATTTGCGCGTGTCGGTGACTGACCGGTGCGACCTGCGCTGTGTCTACTGCATGTCGGAGGATATGCACTTTCTGCCGAAGGCGCAGGTTCTGACCCTGGAGGAGCTGGAGCGGCTGTGTGCCGCCTTCATTCGCCTGGGCACGACGAAGATCCGTCTTACGGGTGGCGAGCCGCTGGTGCGCCGCGGCGTGATGTCGCTGTTTCAGGGGCTGGGCAGTCGGATTGGTGACGGGCTGAAGGAGCTGACGGTTACCACCAACGGCACGCAGCTTGCGAAGTATGCCACTCAGTTGGTCGATGCGGGGGTGCGGCGGATCAACGTTTCGCTTGATACGTTGGACCCGGCCGGGTTCACCGTGATGACCCGTTGGGGCCGGATCGAGCCGGTGCTGGAGGGGATCTTCGCCGCCAAGGCAGCCGGGCTGGCGATCAAGATCAACGCCGTCGCGATGAAGGGTGTGAACGAGGACGAGTTCGACCGGCTGCTGGCCTGGTGCGGGGAGCATGGGTTTGATCTGTGCCTGATCGAGACGATGCCGATGGGCGAGATCAGTGAGGACCGCACCGATCAGTATCTGCCGTTGTCGGTGGTGCGGGCGCGGCTGAAGCTGCGCTGGACGCTGACCGAGACGGAGTATCGCACCGGTGGGCCGGCGCGGTATTTCGACGTGGCGGAGACCGGCCGGCGCATTGGGTTCATTACGCCGATGACGCACAATTTCTGCGAGAGCTGCAACCGGGTGCGGCTGACCTGCACTGGGACGTTGTATATGTGCCTCGGGCAGGATGATGAGGCGGATTTGCGCGCGGTGATGCGGGCCGGCGCTTCGGATGCCGAGTTGGATGCGGCGATCCTGGAAGCGATCAGCCGCAAGCCGAAGGGGCATGATTTCGTTATCGACCGGCGGAACGACCGGCCGGCGGTGGCGCGGCACATGAGCGTGACCGGCGGGTAGTTCGCCTGGGTGGACCTGTGGTCGCGGGGCTGAAACCGATCGGATCCGAAGGCGACTACACGAAGGAACGCTGGTCGAGGTAGCGCGGCTCCGGGGTGCTGCGCGCGGCACGCCGGATGGCGATCGCCCGGACATCCTCGCCACGCTGCTCGATGCCCACGAGAGCGAGCACGACCCTATTCATCCGCGTTATCCGGCGGAGGCGGTGGTACTGCACACGGCCCAGGCAGTATTAACCGTTCGGTGAGAACCGCCCTGTATCGCCCCTGCGATCTGTGTGCCGAAGCTGCTGACCTTACAGCGGTCTGTAGGGCCGAGCTTGAGGCGATGTCACACGGCACGGTGGAGATCATTGACGGCACGGCACGTCGCCGCCGATGGAAACTTGCGGCGAAGCTTCGGATTGTCGCGGAGACGCGGGAGCCTCGAAGCTGCGTGCGTGTTGTGGCGGCACGGAATGACGTTTACCCGAGGCTGCTGCACCCTTGGCGAAGCCGTGGGGCAGCAGCTGTGGGTGAGCGGGCCGCCGCAGCGACCGTCCAGAGTCTGGCGTGCGTAGGGTTATTTCGTGTGCCCAGGCGCATAGCCGGACGCACCATGCGTGCCGCTGACAGCGCCATTGGTGCGGTACTGCTGCCCAGGCGCATAGCCCGACGCACCATGGGTGCCGCTGACAGCTCCAGCGGTCTGGTATTGGTGGCCGGGGGAACCCTGGGATGCACCCGAACCCGATCCGCCTTTTGCGAAGCCGGTAGAGTACGACGCTGCGGCAAGCATCAGGGCAACCGCAATCGCAATGGTCGTCCGCATGAATAATTCTCCTTGAGAGGAATACCAATCCGCGTTGACCCTGCCCCGCCGGAGCGCGGCGAGCACATGACTTATCGCGGTCGTGTGCGCCCCGACGAGGGTCGGCTATTGTACGCGTTGGTATAACATCCTGCGATATGGGGAACCTCTGCCGGTATACAACTTAAAGTTGCATACGGCCCCGCTACAACTTCGTGAACGCCCAGCCACGCGGCCGGATGTGCGTTGCTGGCGCGGGGTCTTAAGGCGCGGGCAGCTTCACGCCGATCCGGCCGGGCGCGCGGGTTGGCGGTAAGCGCATCGGCACCACCGTACCGCACTTGCGCCAGCTTCTGGAGCTACAGAAGGGGGTTCCGGTAGCAACGTAAGCGAACGGCCAACGCCGTGGCTCTTCGGGGCTTGATTGGCCGGCCACTTTGCCGAACCGACTGCGCACGGCGTTCTGCCAGAACGTTTCGGATAGTGGTGGAATATCAGAGGTGTCAACCTGGCCGTCCGGCAGCGCTGCCAGTGCGGCAAGCCCGGCCTTCTATGCTGCTGTCAGCAGTGGCGGCCGTTCCGGATCAAGTTCGTAAGTGACGGGACTTTTCTTTCTCATAACGCCCCCAAATCACACCGCGCCATCATCCCTGAACACCTCAGCCAGCGACACCTGACCGCTGCCACGCGCGAGCGGTTTCGGTTGGCTGGGCGCCGGCGCCCACCCGGTCAGCATCGCCAGACGCAGTGTCGCCGTCACCCGACCATCCCGCTCCGGCAACAACGCCAACGCGGCCGGGAACAGCTCCCTCGGCGGCACCCGCCGATCGCGCAACCACACCGCATTCGCCTCCCCCGCTGCGCGCAGCTCCCGCAGCAGCGTCAGCGGATCGGCATAGAGCAGCGTCAGGTTCTCCACATCCGCCACCGGCAGCGCGAACCCGGCACGCTGCAGCAACGACGCGCAATCCCGCAGGTCGGGGAACGGCGAAACACGGGGCGAGGCACCACCGGTCAGCGCCGCCTCGGCCTGCGTCAGCGCCTGGCGCAATTCGGCCAGCGTGCCGAGCGCCGGCAGGCTCGCCAGCAGCAGCCCATCGGGGCGCAGCGCCTGGCGCAACTGGATCAGCGCGCCGGGCAGGTCGTTCACCCAATGCAGCGACAGGCTGGCGACAATCAGGTCGAAGCTGGCGGCGGCGAACGGCAGGTGCTCCTCGTCGGCCGCGATGGCGTGTCCGCCGTTCCCCGCGGCCATCGCCGGCGACAGGTCGCAACTAACCACGTCGATCCCGCGCGCGCGCAGCAGCGGCGCCACGACGCCGCGGCCGCCAACATCCAGCGCACGGGAAAAGCCTCGCGTGGTGTCGTCCAGCCGATCGAGCAGCCGTTCCGCTGCATCCCGCAGCACGTCCGCAACCTGCCCGACCGTCGCCGTGGCGCGGTCGCGATGGCGACGCACGGCGGCACGGTCGAACACCCGCATCTCGCTGTCCATCACTCCCCCCTCCGTCACCCCCCAACCACACCCCCCGGTCACACCCCACCAGTCACACCGATGTGCGCCCGGCCTGCGGCGTTGCCAAGCGCTCCCGCACACGCCTAGGGTCGGTGCATGAACCGCATAAACGCCGCCACCCTGCGTGGCTGGATCACCGATGGCGCCGAGCTCGCGCTGCTGGATGCCCGCGAGGAAGGTGAATTCGGCGCCTCGCACCTGTTCTGGTCGATCCCCTGCCCGCTGTCGCAGGCCGAGTTCCGCGCCCGCGCCCTGCTGCCGTGCCGCGCCACGCGGATCGTCTGCACCGATGACGGGCGCGGCCTGGCCGAGCGCCTGGGCGCCTGGCTGGAAGCGGACGGCTGCACCAACGTCACCGTCCTCGACGGCGGCACCAAGGCGTGGGAGGCAGCCGGCTACGTGTTGTTCAGCGGCATCAACGTGCCGTCGAAGGCATTCGGCGAGTGGGTCGAGCACCACTACGGCACCGAAAGCGTCGACCCGCCGGAACTGAAAGCCTGGATCGACTCCGGCCGCAACATGGTCGTGCTCGACAGCCGCACGTTGGAGGAGTTCACCCGCATGTCGATCCCGAAAGGGATCAGCGTGCCCGGCGGCGAGTTGGTCTACCGCATCGGCGACCTTGCGCCCGACCCGAAGACGCTGGTGGTGGTCAACTGCGCCGGCCGAACCCGCAGCATCATGGGCGCCGAGAGCCTGCGCCGCGCCGGCATCCCCAACCGCGTGGTGGCACTGCGCAACGGCACCATGGGATGGGAGCTGGCCGGCCTGCGCTGCGAGCGCGGCCGCTCCGAACGTTTTTCTCCCGGCACGCCGAAATCCCTCAAGCTGGCACTGGAACGAGCGACAAGCTTCGCCGAAGCCTCCGGCGTGCGGACGATCGACGCCGCGCAGCTTGCCGCGTTCGAGGCCGACCCGACGCGCACGCTGCATGTGCTGGACGTGCGCGACCCGCCGGAGTTCCGCGCCGACCACCGGCCCGGCAGCGTCAACGCGCCGGGCGGCCAGCTTGTGCAGGCGACCGACCGGTGGATCGCCGTGCGCGGCGCCCGCATCGTGCTACTGGACGACACCCGCGCCCGCGCGCTCATGTCGGCCGCCTGGCTGAGGCTGATGGGCCACCAGGACGTGTTCGTCGTCGCCGGCGGCCTGGATGCGGTGCGCGACAGCGGCAAGCCGACGCCGCCGATCCCCGAACTGGCGGCCGCCGTACCGACGATCGACGTGCCCGGACTGGTGCGCCTGCTCGACGCCGGCGACAGCACGCTGGTCGTCGACCTGGCGCGCAGCGTCGACTATCGCGACGGCCACATTCCCGGCGCACTCTGGGGCATCCGCACCCGGCTGGACGCCCTCGTGCCACGCCTGGCGCAGGCCCGCCACGTCGTCGCCACCTCGCCCGATGGCCGGCTGGCCCGCTTGGCGATCGACGAGTTGCGCGGCCTCACCGGCGCCGACGTCGCTGCCTTGGACGGCGGCACTGACCTATGGCACGCGCACGGCCGGCCGCTGGTCAAGGACCGCACCACCCCACCCGACGAGGCCTGCGCCGATTGCTACCTGCGCCCGTACGACCGCAACTCGGGCGTTGAAGACGCGATGCACGCCTACCTGTCCTGGGAAATCGACCTGGTGAACGAGATCGCGCGCGACGGCACCGTGCGGTTCGGCATGGAACACGCAGGCGCGACCGAGCCGTCCCACGCCGCCTGACCTGCTGCATCGTCTGACCCGAGGGCTGGCCACCGGCCTGCGCCAGGCTGGCAACGCGGCGCTCGACCTCGCGTTGCCGCCGAACTGTGTGAGCTGCGGCGCACCGGTCGACGTCCAGGGCCGCCTCTGCGTCGACTGCTTCCGCCTGACCGACTTCATCACCGAGCCATGCTGCGCCCGCTGCGGCGTGCCGTTCAACAGCGCCGCACAGGGTGGGCCGAGCCGGCTGTGCCCGAGCTGCCGCGAGGCGCCGCCGCTGTTCGACCGCGCCCGGGCGGCGCTGCGCTACGACAGTCAGGCGCGGCGCCTGCTGCTGCCGTTCAAGCACGCCGACCGAACTGAGAATACCCGCGTGCTGGTGCCCCACATGGCACGCGCCGGCGCCGCGCTGCTGCGCCAGGCCGATGTCCTGGTGCCGGTGCCGCTGCACCGCCGTCGGCTGTTCCTGCGCCGCTACAACCAGGCCGCCCTGCTGGCCCACGGCCTGGCGCGGGCCGCGCGCAAGCCTGTGCTGCCGGACGCGCTGGTACGCACCCGCGCCACCTCCAGCCTGGGCGACAAATCCGCCACCGAGCGTGCCGCCGAGGTCGCCGGCTCCTTCGCGGTGCGTGCCTCGCGCATCGCCCGCGTGGTCGGGCGGCGCGTGCTGCTGATCGACGACGTAATGACCTCGGGCGCCACCGCCAATGCCTGCGCGATGGCGCTGCTGGCTGTCGGCGCCGCCGCGGTCGACGTGCTGGTCGCCGCGCGAGTGCCAGACCCTCGCCTGACCTGACTTTTTTACTCCCCCTCCCCTTGAGGGCTTGGGCCACTTTCCCCCCACAAATCATGCTGTGGAAGGAAGCCGAGAAGTCTCACGTCTGCCCCCAACTGGGCATGTGGCCGCAAACTCAAACTCGGCATGCAAACATCGAAGGAAGCACTAGAGGTGCTGGCGAAACCGGGGCCGCATAGCTGGATGGGACGATAGTGTGGCGCCCGCGCCGCCGACATGCGACTCTCCTGGCAGGACAAACGCCATGGCGACGAAAACTCTTGACACCGTGCGACAGCTTCTCGCGGCGGAGGGCCCAAAGCTCCGCCGCCGCGGTGTGCGTCACCTCGCAGTGTTTGGCTCCGTCGCCCGCGGCGACGACGGTCCCGACAGCGACGTAGACATCGCCGTGGAAATCGAAGCCGGCCGCTCCTGCTCCTTGATCCGCATGGAGGAAACCCGCCCCCTCCTGGAAGACGCTCTGCGGCGCCCGGTCGACCTGGGCGATATCGACAGCTTCCGCCCACAAGTCCGAGCGGCTTTCGAGCGTGAGCGGGTGCCCATCTTCTGATGTCACGCGGCGACGAGGAATGGGTTGACAACATAATCTCAACCGCGCCGGCACGCCCTGCCGATACTGCGCCCCGCAGCGCCGCCGCGTTAGTCCGGCACCTGGACTTCAGACGACCTCAATCAGCGTTTCGCCGCGCGCCAACGCCAAGAGTATCTGCGGCAATGCAGCCTCAAACCATGCAAGCAGCGCGGATCGACGCGTGTTGGGCAGCCTGATCCAGACCACGGCGGGACCCAGACCCATCCCGGTCTGCGCGTGGCGTTGCGCGAAATCTTCATCCTTCGTAACAATTGCAGTATGTTCCCGTAGAGCGAAGTCCCAGATCGCCGCGTCCGGCGCTTCCTGCACGCCACGGTCGGCGACGTGCTCCGCCTCATGCCCCGCCGCGACAAGCCAACGCGCCAGTGCCGGCGGCAACTGTGCGTCGATCAGGAACCGCATCAGGCGACGTGAAGCACCGGGTGGTCAATCTGCCGTGCCGCATATTCGAGCGCGGCCGTGATATCCTCGGCTTCGAGCAACGGGTAGTCGCTCAGGATTTCCTCTCGACTGGCACCCGCGGCCAGCAAGTCGAGTACATCTTTGACCCGGATACGCAACCCGCGCAGGCAAGGCCGCCCGCCGCACAGGGCAGGATCGACTGTCACTCGGTGCAGTTCGCTCATGGCCTGTGTCCTGTGTTTGCCGGTCGCGGTTGGTGGATCATATCGCCCCAAGGAGATATTTGCATGGTTCCGACATTTGGCTACGCCGCAATCTCACGGGAGATGCGCTGCACTCACGCGACCAACATCTCACTCTCCGGTTCAATGGCAAGGATGAGACCCGGGTTGGAGATAAGCCCGGACCTCCAACCCCACCAACTCAGCCCACAGCCGCTCCACCGACCCACCCCCCAACACCCCACACCCCCGCATCCCCACCCACCCAGCCATGCCACCCCTTGCCGCGCCCCGCCGAACCCCCCACGCTACGCGCCACAAGGAGCCCGCCTGATGCCCGAGATCGACATCTACACCCAGCACTGGTGTCCCTACTGCGCCCGCGCCGTCAACCTGTTGACCAAGAAGGGCGTCGCCTTCCGCGAGATCGACGCCCCACACGGCACCCCGGAACGCGCCGAAGCTATCCGCCGCGCCGGCGGCCGCACCACCGTCCCGCAGATCTTCATCGACGGCCGGCACATCGGCGGCAGCGACGAACTGGCGGCGCTGGACGCCAAGGGTGCGCTCGACCCGCTGCTGCACCCGGGCTGATCCCCAACGCCTGGCACTCTCTTGCGCAGAGTGCCAACCTGCGCCATCTGTTACACTCAAGCACTCCGCTTCACCGGGCCGATTGAATGATCCACTACAACGTTCGCTGCAGTCACGACCACGAGTTCGACGGCTGGTACAAGGACAGTGCCGCGTTCGACCGCCTGTCCAAGCGCGGCCTGGTCGAATGCCCGGTCTGCGGCGACCTTAAGGTCCAGCGCGCCATGATGGCCCCCGCCGTCTCAACGCGTCAGGCGTTGCCAGCCCCGCCTCAGGCATCCACCCCGCCACCCGCACCAGCGTCACAAACCGCGCCCGCCGCGCAACCCTCCGCCCCACCGGTGACCATGGCCGGCGGCCCGCTGCCCGACCAGATGCGTGCGATGCTGCAACGCATGCGCGCCGAGGTGGAAAAGCGCTGCGACTACGTCGGCCCCTCATTCGCCGAGGAGGCCCGCAAGATCCATCGGGGCGACAGCGAGCCGCGCGGCATCTACGGTGAGGCCACCCCCGAACAGGCCGAGGCCCTCGCCGACGACGGCATCGAGGTCGCCCGCATCCCCTGGGTGCCCCGGGCAGACGGGTAACGGATGGGTGAGCGCGGCCACCGCTAACGCCCCGGACGGCCCCGCGCTCGCCCCCGCGCTCGCCGTCACACACCTGCGCACCGAGTTCCGCATCCAGGGCGCCTGGCACCCCGCGGTCGACGACATCTCGTTCAGCATCGCCCGGCGCGAGACCCTGGCGCTGGTCGGCGAGTTCGGTTGCGGCAAGTCGATCACCGCGCTGTCGGTGATGGGACTGGTGCCGCGCCCGCAAGGCCGCATCGCCGCCGGGCGCATCCTGCTGGACGGCACCGACCTGACGAAGCTGCCCGAGCCGGCCCTGGAAAAACTGCGCGGCGCAAGCGTGGCGATGATCTTCCAGGAGCCGATGACCAGCCTCAACCCGGTGATGACGGTCGGCGCCCAGGTGGCCGAGGCGCTGACGGTCCACCAGGGCCTGTCCCGCCGCGCCGCCGACGCCAAGGCCCTGGGCGTGCTCGACGAGGTCAAGATCCCCTCGGCCGCCGCCCGCTTTCACGACTACCCGCACCAGTTCTCCGGCGGCATGCGCCAGCGGGTGATGATCGCGATGGCGATCGCGTGCGAGCCCACCGTGCTGCTGGCCGACGAACCCACGACGGCGCTGGACGTGACCATCCAGGCCCAGGTGCTGGGCCTGCTCGCCGATCTGCGGGAACGCCACGGCATGGCGATGCTGTTCATCACCCACAATCTCGGTGTGGTGGCGCAGATCGCCGATCGGGTCGCGGTGATGTATGCCGGCCAGATCGTCGAGCAGGCACCAGTCGCCGCCATCTTCGCCAACCCGGCGCATCCCTACACGCGCGCCCTGTTCGCCGCGATCCCCAGGCTGGACATGCCGCTGGACACGCCCGACCAAACCCTGGCCGCCATCCCCGGGCGAGTGCCGCCATTGGACGCGATGCCGACGGGCTGCCGGTTCGCGCCGCGCTGCCCGCTGGTCCAGGCCGGCTGCGACACGCCGCAAGTGCTGGACACCGTCTCGCCCGGCCACAGCGCACGCTGTCACGTCGCAACCACGCACCGCGCCGCGGCCTGACGGACCCCAACCGCCGCCGCTTCACCCACACCGCAACACCGATCAAGCACGCCGCACCGCAAGCTGGCAGGATGCCCAAATGCCCGCGCGAGAGCCCGCGTGACCCCGGTCGACAAAGCCCTCTGGCTGATCGAGCACCGGCTCGCCGACGCGGTGTCGCTGAACCAGGTTGCGTGCTTCGCCAACGTGTCCCGCTATCATCTGCTGCGCGCGTTCGGCGCGGCGACCGGCCAGTCGGTGATGCGCTAGCCCGCCGCCTGACCACCGCGGCAAGGCAGTTGGCGGCCGGCGCGCCCGACCCTCGACGTGGCGCTCGACGCCGGCTACGGCTCGCACCGGGCGTTCACCCGGGCATTCCGCGAGCAGTTCGGCATAGCGCCGGAAGCGGTGCACGCGCAGCGCCATACCGACAACATCACGCTGGTGGAGGCAATCAGCATGGACGAAACCCTCATCGTGCCGTTGGAAGCGCCGCGCTTCGAGGCCGGCCGTGCCCTGCTGATCGCCGGGCTGGGCGTGCGCTACACCTTCGAAACCAACCAGGGCATCCCTGAACAGTGGCAGCGCTTCGCGCCATACATCGGCAACATTCCCGACCAGGTCGGCCGCGTCGCCTACGGCGTGTGCTGCAACAGCGACGGGTCCGGCAGCTTCGAGTATGTCGCGGGTGTCGAGGTGGCAAGCTTCGCCGGCGTCCCCGAGGAATTCAGCCGGCTCCGCATCGCCGCGCAGCGCTACGCAGTGTTCTCGCATCGCGCTCACATCTCCACCTTGCGCGCGACGGTCTATACGATCTGGAAGCAATGGCTGCCGGCGTCAGGCCACACGGTCGTCGATGCGCCCAACTTCGAGCGCTACGATGAAAAATTCGATGCCCGAACCGGCCTTGGTACGGTTGAGGTCTGGCTGCCGATCAGCGCCTGATCGGCCACCGCCCGCAGGCGAATTGCCGGGAGCCGCAGGCGAACTGCCACACGCCACAGGCGAATTGCCACACGCCGCAAGCGAATTGACAGAACCCGCTGGCCCGCGTGAGATCGAGACAGGCTCGCGGTCTTGTCGTTGCGCCGGTGCAATTGTGGCCGCTGTCCGGCCCGCCTCGCATCGCCACGCCGATGGAAGCAACTGCGATGGACTTCGGATTCTATCTGCCCTGCTACTGGCCGGACACCAGCTACCACGCCGCCGACATGTACCGCGATGTGGTCCAGGAAGCGCAGGCCGCCGAAGCCATCGGCTGCATCTCCCTCAGCATCCCCGAGCACCATTTCATCAACTACCTGGTGCATCCGAGCCCGCTGCTCACCGCCGTCCGTGTCGCCGCCGCCACCAGGCGCATTCCGATCATCACCGCGGTGCTCGTGCTGCCGTTCTACGACATGCGCCGCCTTGCCGGCGAGATCGCGCAGGCGGACTGCCTGACCGGCGGGCGAATTCAACTGGGTGTCGGCCGCGGTGCATTCCGTTACGAATTCGACGCTTTCGGCGTCCCGGTCGAAGAAGCCCGCGACAGGTTCGACGATTCTCTGAACCTGCTGATCAAGCTGCTGTCCGAGACCGAGGTCTGCTGGGACAGCAAGTATTACAGCTTTGGCCCGCTGACCATCACGCCGCGTCCGCTGCAGCTGCCCTATCCGCCGATCTGGATCGCGGCGCTGAACCGGCCCTCCATCATGGCAGCGGTGCGGCGCGGCTTCCACGTCATGACGACGCCGCTTCGCGACCCGATGGACGCCGTGCGGATGCAGGCCGGCGCCTTCTTCGACGCACTGCCGAAGGGCAGCAGCCAGCGCTTTTCGATGCTCCGGATGGGTTATGTTGCGGCCAATGAGGCCGATGCGCGCGAGAAGGTGGCCATGGCATACGCCAACCACCAGCGCTTCATGAACGTGTTCACCACCCAAGGCAGGGTGCGCAGAGGCGAGATCGTTCCGCTCGAAGTTGAAGATACGCTTCAGGACATCGAGAACCGTTTGATCATCGGCACCGCGGAGCAATGTGTCGACAAACTCGGGCCGTACGCCGAACTCGGTATCCACGACATCCAGCTCAACATGAATTTCGGCGCGAGCCACGCCGACGTCATGAATTCGCTGGAGCGGTTCGCGGCGAAAGTGATGCCGCAATTCGTGCCGCCTCGCCATGCGCTCGAGCCGAATTCGTAACCTTGGGGTCTGCGCATTCCCGCCCACTCCGGCGCGCGGGCCGAAGATCTAACGTTTTCGTCGCGGTTGATGCCGCCTTATCGACACACGATGCAGGCCAGGCCGGCTAGTACCGAGATTGGCACGGGCCCTGCCAAACGGCAGCACGACATCCGATCAGCCGGAACCCAGCGGCCGGCCAGCAGCGGATCCCGCGGGGCTACCCTATTTCGGCATGCTTGCCGTTTCTGCATAGACCAGGCTCTTCGCCGGCGACATTATCGGGCCTGGAAGCTCCCGCCGATCGTTCTCGATCGAGATGCCATGAGCAGAAGCATCAGCAAGACCTTACTGAATGAGTACCATCGACGGAACACGTCTGAGCGCCGGAAACCAGTCACCTGCCCGCAATGACCACACCAAGGGAGATGCAACATGACTGACGGCCGGCAGGCGCCAGCACCGAGCGCTCAGGCCACATCGCGGGCGACCGATTTGCTTTGCCGAAGAACGTTGCGGACACATCTCACAGTGGTCTGTGCGATACTCGTGTCGCTCCTTATGTCCACGGCGCCTGCCTCCGCGCGCCCAATGCACGTGCTGGCCTCCACCCCGGCGGCCGAAGCCATCATGCGCGGCGACCACGCGGAATATGTCGTGCGCTTCGACGGCCCGGTCGACCACACGCAATCCCGGATCGAGATCCTGCGCGACGGCCACCTGGTGGAGAGTCTGCACCCCCTGCTGGACAGCGCGCCCAACGTCCTTTTCGCATCGTCTCGTTTGCCGGCATCGGGCCACTACGCGCTTCATTGGGTTGTGAAATCGACCCCGGATCAGGATGTCTCCGAAGGAACGATCCCGTTTTCGGTCGCGCAGTAAGCACCATGGCGCCGAGCGGCACGGGCTGGATCATTTCGCGGTTCCTCGCCGGCGCCATCCCGAGGCTTGCAACACGCCGCGCGGGCTGACGATGCAGCGAGTCTCGCCGGCGGCAAGGTCCTCGCGGGACGCCATGCGCGAAACGGCCTAAGCGGACCGGTACGGCGGTGCGTCCTTACGATACAGGCGACCGACCGAACCGGCCCTCAAGGTCCGGTCCGCTCAAGAGTGAGGATGAAGGTGCAGCCAGGCCCGCGCCAGCGACCCCCGGTATCGTCCACCTGGCCTCGAAACGTGGCTCCTTCGAATTGGCCGACGATCCAGGTTCCCCCGAAAACCATCTGCAACCCGCCATCTGCGGCGATCGTGCCCCGGAACCCGCCGAACCGCACTGAATTGCCATGGACCTTGAAGTTGTCGACCTTCGTGCCGTTGAGGCACATACCTCCCGCGGTCGACAGCACCTCTGCGGTGCCCGAATACGTGCCATTGCGGCCGACGGCTTGAGTTGGAACCGGCAACGAGGGCTCCAGGCCCGGCGGTGGGCCCGCCAGACCGCCTGGCATGACAGGTGCAGCCGCAGGCGCAGGCGAGTTCAGCGGTACCGGTCCCGTCGGGGTGTCGAGAATAACATTCGGTCCCGGCAAGCCGGTCTGAACCGTGCAGCCGAACAGCGTCAGGCATGCGGGAACAAGCCATGCCCGGACGCCGGCGCGCAATGACTTTGCGGCATTGATCGGGCGAAGCCCCCAGATATGCAGTGTCATCCCATCATTCCCTGATTATCGGGTGCCACTTACCAATTACCCGAACTGTCCGCCTCGAAATGAAAGCCGCAGGCGTCACCAAAGATGTTACCTGCCATGTGGCTGCTGCTGGCGGTCCCACGGATATAGGCAGCGCCGGACGCCGCCTGAAATGACCCATCCGAGGCAATCGCGACGTCGAATATCCGTGTAGGCTGGTCGGGCACCTGCGGCTGATTGAGCGTATAGCTGAATGCATTGTTGGTCACGCGGAGCGTCAGCATGTCTTCGGTCCCGCACGACATTGGGGTGCCCTGAATGAGCTGCATGATGCCATTGTAAGTTCCGTTGACGGATACGGGTGCGGTTGGCAGTGCAACGGCAGCCGGCGCCATCGAAGGTGTCTGGGGCGTGGCGGTGCATCCGGAAGCCATCCCGCACGCTGACGCAATCACCAGGCAAACCCGCAAGCCCGACAAGCTATGTCCCCTTCCGACAAATAGGTGCGACCAATGTCCGAAACAGCGTACCCACTCCGTCAATCCGCTTAAGTTACCATTGTAGTTGCGCAGCGGTCATTCATCAAGCAAACTTCGTATTGGTTTCGGATTGCTCAGTACCTATGGGGGATCAGTCATGTCCATGCGTGATCGTTCGTTGGCACTCATCTTGACACTGGCAGCCTGCGCGCAGCCGCCAACACAGAATCTAGACGCCGCGCTCAAAGGGATCGAGCAGTCCCGCTTTCTCGCTTGCTCCGGCCCACCAACTCTCGAGTATCCCCAAGGCGACCAGGACCGCATGTCATTCGTGACGAACCTGAGGCGGGGTGAGTCGATGGGCGTTACGAGTCCGACGGCCTTCGCGCCGGCATCGTGCTCGGTGGATGCCCTGTTCCAGAATTCACGTCTCGTGACCGCGAATTTCTCAGGTGATCAGACGATGTGTCAGCTTGTGTTTGCCCCCTGCCTGCCGAAATAGGTTAGGTGTCGTGGCGGCGGTGACGCGGCGCGTGCCGCCCTCGGTCAGGTGGTCCGCGCCGTATCACTACTGCATCGATATGACCATGGCGTCGCCGCCCAGGCTCAGCATCAGCCCGGTCCGCTTGGCCTTCAGGTGCATGATGACGCCGGACTCATTCTGCATCCACAGGTCGCCGCCGCTCAGGTTGCCGATAGCGAAGCCGTAGCGAGCCTGACCGTACGTTCCGGCAAAGTTCGCCAGATTGTTGAGCTTGTAGATCTCACCTTCGGCACTGATCGTGGACGCGCCGATGCCGCCGACACCGAGGCCGCCGATCGAGAATGTATAAGCAGCGCCCTGGTAATAGAGCGTCCCGGTGCCGCCGCCGGCACTGGCGAGATAGGCCACCTGGACCTGATCCATGTTCACGGTGCCGGACGGCGTCAATCCGGCGACGGCCTGTGGCCCGAGCTGAACTGACGCGTTGCAACCGGTCAGCGACAGCAGCGCGGCCAGCGCAATCCCGATCAACGCCTGATGATACGGCACAAGTCGGAACTTCTCCCCCAGCTTCGTGGTCCGGCTGTCGTCCGATACATCGATCATGCTTGTATTCCCCCAAAACTTTAACGGCTCTCCGCCGAGATTCCGCACGCGCTACCTACTGACTTGGCATATTCGGCCCGCGCACTCGCATTACGGAGGCGGCACGACGCGGTAATACACTCCGTTCGCCCCGTAGGAAGGGCTGAACCACGCCGCGCCGCAGTTATAGTAGGTTGTTCCGTAGTATGGTGCATAAGCGCATCCAGCAGGCAACGCCGCATATATGTCGCCATATGCGTAGGATGCCGCCGCGGCAGCGTTCGCATTCGCCGCGGTTGCCGCCGCGACGCCGACCGCGGCACCGACTGCCACGCCGGCGGCGACTGCCCCAGCCCCACTCCATCCCCCGCAGTTGTAGCAGCCCGTCCCGTAATACTGGTTCACTACCGTCGGCGGGTGGTAGGCGCCCCCATAGTAGGCCGTGCCGCCGTAGTGACTGCCATAGGCGTACTGGCCGTTGCTCTCGCCGGCCCAGTGCCCGTTGTTCGTGGCGACAGCTCCGCCGTAGGAGCCCGTAGCATAGTGCGTGCCATAGGCCGTGGTGCCATAGCTCCCGGAGTTCGTTCTCCCACTCGCGCTCTGGGCGGACCAACTACCGTTGCCGGCTTCGGCCGATCCACCCCTGGAGGTGGTGGCATAATGCGTCCCCCCGGCGGTCGTGCCATAGGTTCCGGAACCATAATGGCCATAGCCACCCGCGGCCCAGTGACCACCACCGGCGGCGGCACCATAATGTCCGCCGCCAGCGTCCCCGCCACCGCGCATCCAGGCGCCGGCAGGCTGCATCTGAACCAGCGCCAGCACGCCACCGGCAATCACCAGGCCGATCTGTCGCATGATGAGGCTCCTCCCTTTAAGGCTTGCCAGGCGGCGGGGCATCGGGACGCGCGAAGGTCATTCGCGGCGCCTTCAGCGCAGGGGCGGACGTGAAATCCGCGTCCTTCGTTGCCGCGTTGAGGTGCCAATTGGAGAACTGGATCTCGTAACGCGATTGCGTCGGATCCTTTGGGTAGATCGCGCGGATCATCCGCGGCAGCCCGTCATTGATGCCGATCCACACCTCCGCCTGCACGTTGCCGTTGGTGATGGCCACCATGTCGGTGATGGTATCGCCAACCACGTGCGACTGGCCGATGACGAAGGCGGAGGTCAGTCCCTCGGACAGGTTCTTGTACGGGTCCGCGACGACAACCTCGGCAAACGGGAAGTAGATCGCGGCGGTGTCAAAGGCCTGCTTCATCGCCGCCTCAATCGTCGGCGGCGCATCGGCGACCGCGACCAGTTCCGCCGCCGGAGCGTACGCCATCATCATCTTGCCATCGTAATAGAACTCCGACGCCGGGCCGTCTCCCGGGGTGATCACGCGCAGCTTGTTGGGGCGTTGCACCACGACCTGCGACAGCGTCGCGTAGTACAGTGGCTGTCCGTTGCGCGCGGGCAATTCGTAGGTGGTGACAGCGGTGAAGCTCATCGACTTCGCACCGGCGAGCCGCTGGCTCATCGCCTTCAGCATCTCAATCGCCACGGGCTCGATCGCCGGATGCTCCGGCGGCGGCGGCTGGGCCGGTGGCTGCGGCTGCTGGGCGCGCGCCGGCGCGAGCGCGACCAGGCCAAGCGCCAGCAGCATTGCCAAGCGGCCAATTCGTGGACGTGCCATGGAACGCTTCTCCGTCTCGGTCGAACGGCTCACACCGCTCCAGAACAGGCTCTCGAGTTGCCCGTCACGCAGCGCCAACTGCCGATGTCTCGACGGCGTTGCCCTGGACGCTCGCTGGTGCGGCGTGCATCCCGGTTAGTGCTATAAGCAACGGCGATCTGTGACTATGCAGATTCGGCACTCAATTCGGGTTCGGTAGAAAACGCCAATTCGACGACAGGCAACGGGTACCACAGCTTGTCGGAACCCGGCAAAGCGCCCAATGTCAGCAGCACAGAGACTCAGAATCCCAATATCACCGGAAACCAATCAATGAATGTGTGCCCGAACCGCGCCACAAGTTACAGGATAGCTGCCATATCTCAGGCCAGACTATTCCCGGTCGTTCTCATCCTGATGATTTCCGGCTGTGCTGGGTCGATGGGAACCATACACGCCGACCCGGCAACGGCGCCGGTGACTTCGTTCGATGGCTCATATCGCAGCACACTTGGCATCAAGTCCGCGGCCGAGGAAGTCAAGGGATCCTCTTGGTGCGTATCGCCGGGCCAACCGATCGTCACGGTGGCGAACGGCCAGTTCAGCTACACGGTGCCGCACCCCAACGTTCCCGGCAATCCGGCGCCGACCTTCCAGGCAATTGTGGTACAGAACGGTTCGTTCGCCGGCCAGGGCAATGATGGGACCATCTCCGGGCGAATAACCGGAACCCATATGGAAGGAAGCATCAACGGATCGGCGTGCATCTATGCCTTTACCGGCGACCGGATGTGAACCGGCTTGCCGCGCATCCTCGGCGAGTTGCCACCCGCACCACCAGTGACCTACCGAAGGAACGGGTCGGTCGCTACGACCCGCCGCGGCACTTGCGTCGGCCGGTTGCTCCTGGGACGCGTTCAGCAACACAAGTTTAATGGACACATGACTGTGCCTGAATCGCATCCCGTGCCAGCACCTGCAACAAGGCATTGAATTCTCGCGATGAATTCTCTCGATCCGGTGCCACGCGGCGGCTGCTCGTTCGCGCGATGACGGTGGCGCTCCCCGCCTTCGCACGGCTGGTCGGTGGCGTCTTGAAGGGTTGGGCGCGGCTCTGCCGCGTATTACCGGGGCTGGCGGCGACGGATGCGCTCTCGCAGTGACCACTGGCGTGTGGACTGGATACTCGGTGGGAACGATGCGGTTCCGCGAAGGCAGTTCGTTGGACGACAGCGGGCGCGGTCTGCCGCGATGCACCAATAACGTTCGGGGTCAATACCGATGGTGCATCGGCTGCCCTGCAACAATAAATATCTGTAAGATATCGCACATTTCTTTTTTGGATTCGTATTCCATTTCGTTTACGTGAACCAGGGATGAGAAGCTTGCCTTGCCGCAATGTATACATTCCGCATGTCATGTCGGCAGCGCGCGAACCTGGAGGACCTCGGTGTATCGCTCGCAAAAGCTCCTGTGCAGCCGCGAACTCCGGCCCGGACCCGGGTAGTTCCAGAATACCACGCCAGCGCAACAACTGTCGACACTATATTGAAATAATTGGCTTTGAGCCTTCCGTTGGGTGGGCAATCAAAGTGCACACGAGATGCGTCCTGGGTCGTCGCGCCAAGGCACTTCGCCGCGTCGGCACGCCGCGTTAAGCCGGCGCAGGGAGGCCGCCATGGCCGGAGCATAAGCATTGCGGATCGATGGCGCCGCCCGGCAAGATTTCTCTCGGTTGTCACCCGCCATGAGACATGCACTTTCAACATTCGTCGCATGAACACAAGGAGCTGGAAGTATTTAGTTGCTCGATCCCACGATAGAGACGCATAACGCAATGGCGCCTGCTCCGGTGGAGCTCCGAGACACGTCGACGGTATCATTTGGGACGCGATCGGTGAACAGCGAAAGTGGCTTCCGTAGTCGTAGCTTCGTCGATCCCGACCAGTTCCAGTCGGCAGTACGCGGCGGCGACAACATGTATAACCTGCTCGGACGCGGTACGTTCAGCGCCGAGCTGATGGACATCCAGGTCGATACATTATTGCTGCAGCGCGGGCGCGAAGCGCTGCCCCGGCTGACCTCCTCGAGCATGCCGCCAAACCGGGTCGGCATAGTCGGTTGGTTCAACGACGGCCAATTGCCGGTAATCCGCGGAGCCCAGATGCGGCCAGGCGAGTTCATGTGCCTCGGTCTCGGCATGCAATCACATCATCGCACGTTCGGACGCAATGACTTCGCCGCGCTGACGTTGGACGCCAGCGATCTTTCCCGCGCCGCGATGGACCTGACCGGCCGCGACCTCGCCGTGACCGCCGGAAAAGTCATTCTACCGCCGGACCACCTCGGCACCTGGCTGCTGTCGGTGATTGATGCCGCCACGCGTGCCGGCCAGGCAACGCCTGGCATATTTGCGTCGCAGGCAGCCGCCGATGCGCTGCAGCAAGCGTTGCTGCGGCCAATGATCAGGTGCCTGATGGATGGCGAGGCACGCAACGAAGGCGTTCCGCGCGGCCATCGCGCGGTCATAGCCAAAAAATTCGCAGCGGCGGTCGAAGCCAGACTGGATGGCCCGTTGCTCATCCCCGACCTCTGTCGGATGGTCGGTACAACGGCGCGGACGCTGAACACCCTTTGCCGGGAACAGCTCGGCGTGTCGGCGCAACGGTTCCTCGCGCTGCGACGGTTGCACCTGACGCGACGCAAGCTGCTCCGGTCCGACCATCTTTTCGTAACGGTCACGGAGATCGCAACCAGTTACGGAATCTGGGAACTCGGGCGATTTGCCGTGGCCTACAAGTCGCTGTTCGGGGAATCGCCGTCATCCACACTGCGCCGGCCGCCCGAATTATCGCCGACAATCGGCGTATTTCCCGCGACCATGTTGGCTAAAGCCGCATAGGCTGCGATGTCGTTGCATCCATAGCCCTTGACGCCGCTCCGGCGCCGCGCGGCGAGCAAATCGCCGATATGTGCCGGTGTCCTCTGACACCGGATGCGCCTGCCGGTCCGCAGGACGCGACGATCAGAACCTCGGCGCCCAGCCCGCACGGAAATCACGCTTCGTGCCGAAACTGCATAGCGCACACGCGCCATCGCTTTCATTGTCACGGAACCAAACGCCTCGCTTGGCCAGGCGGGCGACAGGTTCGGCTGCCCGAAGCCAACTTCGGGCGCGAATACGCTGACGCGCTGTTCGACCTGCGGCCAGTAGACCAACTTCGCCCTCCTGCTGGTTGCCAATCCGGTCCGGGGCGTGCTGTTAGACCTTTTGAGCAGGGTGCCAGACAGTGAGCGACGCGGCCAAGCCACCAACAGTCTCGCATGCGGCCGTTCGACGTTCGCGGCGGTTGTCGGCGATGTGGCTGATCCCGCTGGTGGCCATCGCCATTGGCGGATGGCTCGCGTGGGACACGCTGTCCAAGGAAGGCCCCACGATCACGCTCTCCTTCGAGACTGCCGAGGGGCTGCAGGCCGGCCAGTCGCAGCTTAAGTTCAAGGAAATTGTGCTCGGCACAGTGCAAAGCCTCGATCTGGCCGCTGACCACTCACGCGTTCTGGTGAAGATCGCGACGACGCGACAGGCCGAGTCTCTGCTGACGGACACGACGACGTTCTGGGTGGTCAAGCCCAGGCTGTTTGCCGGCAGCCTCTCCGGCCTGAGTACGCTGCTATCCGGCGCATATATCGGAATGCTGCCGGGTGAGGCCGCGGGCAAACCGCAGCGGTCGTTCGTGGGGCGCGAGGACCCGCCGGTTCTGGAAACCAATGTCCCAGGCCATACATTCCTGTTGAAGGCCAGCCGGCTGGGCTCGATTTCGATTGGTTCGCCAGTGTTCTACCGCGATCTGGACGTGGGCACGGTGCTCGGCTGGGACATTAACGGCGTAGCGGCGACCGTGACGATTCACGCGTTCGTTCGGGCGCCATATGACAGCTACGTGCACGATGAGACGCGGTTCTGGGACGCCTCTGGATTCTCTGTGAAGCTGGGCGGTACCGGGGTCGACGTACAAGTGGAATTGCTGCGAGCGCTGCTGCTCGGCGGCGTCGCATTCGACACGCCCGACGCGCAGGTCCAGACCGCAGTCAGCGCCGAAGCGCACGTGTTCCCGCTGTTCAAGGACCGCGACGCGGCTGACAGCGCCTCTTATACCAGGCAAATCCCGATGGTCGCCTATTTCTCGGGCTCGGTTCAGGGACTCGGTCCCGGATCCGAGGTCACCGTGCGCGGCCTTAGGGTCGGCCGCGTCACCGACGTACGACTTAGCTACGATCCGGCCAAGCACACCGTCGTGGTGCCGGTCCATTTCGAGATCCAGCCGGAACGCGTCGTCGGTATTGGGGTTCATGTCTACAAAACTACTGCGGAGGCAGTTGCCGCGCTGATCCAGGGGGGACTGCGGGCGACACTGCAGAGTGCCAGCCTGATCACCGGGCAACAGATGGTAGTGCTCGACTTCGTTCCGAACGCGCCACCGGCAACCCTGGCAATGGAGGGCACCAACTTCATACTACCCACGACCGACAGTGGCGGGCTTTCCGGTCTGCAGGCGTCCGCAACCGAGTTGCTCACGAAACTGAACACCATTCCCTTCGCCCAGATCGGCGCAAACCTCGATGGCATCCTGGGGGGCGTAAATACCGCCGCGAACGGCCCGGAGATGCGGCAGACATTGACGCAGCTTGTCGCGATCGTCGCCCGTGCAAAGGACCTTGTCGACCACCTGGACAGCGGTGTGAGCCCCGCGCTACGGCAGTTGCCGCAAATCGCGACAGACCTGCAGAAGACGCTGGCGAACGCCAATCGGCTGGTTCAGTCGCTCGACAGCGGCTATGGCGGGAATACTCAGTTCAGTCGTGATGTCGGGCGGCTGCTGGTGCAACTGAACGAGGCGGTCAGTTCGGTCCGTGCGCTGGCGGATCTGCTCACGCGTGATCCGTCGGCATTGATCAAGGGCCGGCCGACGGCGGTTGCGCAATGACTGCCGCGCGGCGGGTTTACGGAATGTCGGTGCTGGCCTTGACGATGGCCCTTGGCGCCTGCACTGCGCCCCCCCCGGTGCTCTACTCGATCGCACCGGTGCAAGGCGCTGCGCAACCCGGTGGCCCCAAAATCATCCTGTTGCAGCAAATCGGACTCGCACGCTACCTGGAGCGGTCCCAGATTGTCCGCTCGTCCGAGAACTATCGGCTCGACGTGATGGCGAACGAATGGTGGGGTGAGTCGCTCAGCGCGATGCTAAGCCGTGTGCTGGTCGAGGAACTGGGCCAACGGCTGCCGCAAAGCGTAGTTCTCAGCGAGAACGGCACCGTGTCGTCACCGGCAGACGCCACGATCGAGCTGAACCTGCGGCGGCTCGACGAGGACGCAGCCGGTAACCTCGTGCTGACCGCTCAGGTGGGCGTGACATTCAAAGGCCGGCAGACACCAGCGCTGCGGAGCTTCCACTTCACCGTGCCGCCTCCGGTGCCAGGTGTGCCGGGCGAGGTCGCTGCGATCAGCACGGCGGTCGGCCAACTCGCCGACGGGCTGGCGTCCATGCTGGTCGCAGGGCCGCTGGCCCGGTAATGCCGGTGTCCGCGCATCGGCCGCCGACACAGCCGAAGCTGCGGGAATGCCCGGGTTGCGGACGCTTCCACACAATCCCCGCTCTGGCGCCCGGCACCACCGCGCAGTGCGAGCGCTGCCCGACCAGCTTGCATCGTGCCAACGCGCATCCGCTGGACCACAGCATCGCGCTGATCTCGACCGCGCTCGTGCTGCTGCTCATCATGTGCACAACCACGCTCATGAATGTGCAGAAGGCCGGCATCATGCACGGTGCCGGACTGTTTTCGGGGCCGCAGGAGCTGGTTCATCGCGGCATGCCCGGGCTCGCGGTCGTCGTCGTGTTTGTCACCGTGATTGCGCCGTTCGCGAAGCTTCTCGGCGAACTCTACGTTCTCATCCGATTGCACGAAACGTCACCGCCGCATCATTTGCGCCGCGTGTTCGTCCTGACGGAAAAGCTGCGCCCCTGGTCGATGATCGAGGTCTTCGTATTCGGCGTCTTCGTCGCCTACGTGAAACTTGGCGATGTCGTGCAGATCGGGCTCGACGCCGGCGTCTACGCGCTGCTCGCCCTCACGTTCGTTGTCATCTGGGCCGACAGCGCGTTCGACCGCCAGGCGGTATGGGACAGGCTCGATCGACGGGGCGGAACCGACGGCGCCGTTGACCTTGCATCACAGAGCCAGTTGCCGGTTGGCGCGGTCGGTTGCGAAACCTGCGAACTGGTCAGCGTTCCGCGGCCCGACGACCCGCGCTGCCCGCGCTGCGACTCTGTCCTGCATGCGCGAAAGCCTGACAGTGTGACGCGGACCTGGACACTGGTGATCGCGGCCGCGCTGCTTTACGTGCCGGCGAACCTCTTTCCAGTGCTGACCGTAATGCAACTCGGCGCCGGCTCGCCCAGCACGATCCTCGGTGGTGTGCGCGAACTGGTGCAATCGCACATGTATCCGCTCGCCGCGCTGGTGTTCTTCGCCAGCGTCGCGGTGCCGATGCTGAAAATCATCGGCCTCACCATCATGCTGGTCGCGACCCAAACCGGACGCGCGGGGTGGCTGCACGATCGAACGCGGCTCTATTACGCCGTGCGGTGGATCGGCCGTTGGTCAATGATCGACATCTTCATGGAAGCACTACTTGGCGCCTTGGTTCGGTTCGGTACCGTGGTCACCATCGAACCAGGGATCGGTGCCGTCGCGTTCTGCGGCGTGGTCATCCTGACCATATTCGCGGCGGAGACCTTCGACCCACGGGTGATGTGGGACAGGGCGGCGCAGCGCATCGTCGCGGGCGGCGTGTCGGTGCTGCATGTCGGAACCGGGCTTGAGGCGGGAGATTGACCGAAAGATAGCAATTGCCCGCCGAATTGGCGGCCGCCAGTTGAAGAAACAACGAGCCGCGGCGTTTTGCCGCCGATATGGCATAGCAAGGGCGCGGTTTTCCGGCGCAGTGTCGGTTTGATGTCAGAAGCATGTCGCGTCTCCTTTCTCTGGAGGTGCGCAGCTGCTCGACATTCCACGAACCGGCACGACCAGGGATGCTCAGCACCACCACAGGAGTCTTCAGCGAACCGGAGGATTTCGCGACAGCCATGCGAGACGATGGCTGCACGAATCTCGTTGTGCTTGATAGCGGCTCCTTCAGCGCCCGGCTCAACCGGATCGCGCTGCATCGTCTGCGTCTGCTGAGTGCGGAAGAATCCCTCGCCCGCATTGCATTCTTCTCCGTCCAGAGCAACTCGATAGTGATATCCGTTCCATACGATCGCGATGTCACGCCTATCTGGGCCGGGACCGCTACGTGCGCCGACGAGATTGTCACACTCAACGCCGGCCACAGCTGCTACAGCCGAACCGTCGCACGCTGCCGATGGGGAGCAATATTGCTCCCGACCACGCTTCTTCTGGGCTACGCCCGTGCAATAACCGACGTTGCATTGGCGATCCCGCCCGGGTTGTCTCGCTGGCGACCTTCGGCGAAGGCATGCAGGCATCTCATCCGATTGCACATGAGGGCCACGCGCGTCGCAAAGACTCGGGCAGGCGTGATTACCGCGCTGGAGCCGGCAAATACTTTGGAACAGGATCTGATCGAAGCGATCGTCGCATGTCTGTCCGAAGGACCCGCACAACCCGCCAACATTGCGAATCGCAGACATACTGATGTCATGGCACGGTTCGAGGACCTGCTCCGCACTCAACCGAACCGCGCATTCACCTCGGCAGAAATATCCACTGCGCTCGATGTCTCCGGGCGCACCTTGCGGAAGTGTTGCAGCGAGCATCTGGGCATGAGTCCAATTCCCTATATGCGCCTTCGTCGCATGCAGCTCGCCCGCCGCGCGCTGCGTGGTGCCGATCCCGCCACTGCGAGCGTATCCCAGATCGCGGCACAGCACGGGTTCGATGAGGCCGGACGCTTTGCCGGCGCTTACCGGGCACGGTTCGGAGAGTTGCCGTCGGTCACCCTGCGACGCAGTGCCGGTCTATGAAGGCCGGGCGAGCCAAGGCGCGATGGTGCCGGTTTTACTCAAGTCGCTTCGTCGATTGCGGGACAGCAACCTGTTGCTGCCTGATTCGATACCGAATCTGCATAGTCGGACGCCGCCGCGGCACTTAGATTCTGGCTAGGCGTCGGCCCCGGGCATCGCATGAAGAAACTGCCAGATAGAGGGTGGATTGAGGCACTAACAGACAGCAACTCGGATTGCGGCGCTGATGCGCGCCAGATAACGACAGCGAGCGAATGCTCGGTCTGAATGCGGGCGCGGATCGTCGAACCGAACGGTCGCCTTGCACCTATCAAGCCCCACTAAGATGCCCTTGTCGCGACGACCGAACCAGCCAGCTCAGCGATAATTGAAGGGGAGAGCCACACATGATGACCAGACGGCAAATGACCGGTTCGACAGGAGTCCTGCTGCTGTCGGGGCTGCTCGCGGCCTGCGTGACGCGGTCGGCATACGACCAGCTCAACCAGTAGCTCTCCGCCGAGATCGCGCAGGGCCAGGTGCACGTCACCAGGCTTCAGGGAGCGATCAAGGTCACGGTGAACAGCGAACTGCTGTTCCCCTCCGGCGGCTGGCAGATGCCGCCTCAGGCGGCGAAGACGATCGCCGAGATGGCCCCGGTCCTCGCCCCGATGCAGACGGTACATATCACGGTGACCGGCTACACGGACAACGTCCCGATCGGCCCTGAGCTAATGCAGCAGGGAGTTGCCAGCAACCAGGATCTCTCAATGAGGCGTGCGCAGACCGTGGTGCAGTACCCTGATCTCCCAGGGCGTCAATCCGAACTTGCTTACGGCGCAGGGCCTTGGGGATACGGACCCGGTCGCTCCGAACAACACCGCGCAGGGACGCGCGCAGAACCGCCGCGTCGAGCTCACCTTGCCCGGACAGGGCTAGATACCGGCTGACGATGGCACCATTGCCACGGCGCGCGCCTCGGCTGGCGGCAGCCATAGCGCGATGACCGCTGGACGTAATGGGAGCGGAGTATTCGCATCTGCCTGGATGCGTGCCGAATTTGCATAGTCGGGCGATGTCATTGTACCCTTACCTCTGGTTCCGATCGATGCCGTACGTATGGCCGCCTCGGACAACGCCGTCGCATAGGGGGTTGCCCGGTGCAGAGTGACTCGACCCGCCTGCACAAGGAGATAAAGCGATGAAGGAGACAAAGCTCATGACCCATCCACTGAAGCGCAGCATCGTCTTCGCTCCGCTCCTGGGCACCGTTCTGCTCTCGGGATGCGTCTGGAAAGGCGACTATGACAAGGTTGTGGTGCAAAACCAGCAACTTCAGCAGCAGAATACCGCCGACGAGCAGCAGATTGCCGCCGACAAGGCGCAGATCAGCCGGTTACAGGGGGCGATCAAGTACACCGTCAACAGCGACCAGCTGTTCGCGCCGGGAAGCTGGCAGATGAGCGCCCAGGGGAAGCAGATCATTGCGAAGATGGCGTCGCAGCTCGCGCCGACGCAGCAGAACAAGCTCTTGGTGACCGGCTATACCGATAATTCCCCGATCGGCCCGGAGCTGCAGCGCCAAGGCGTCGCCTCGAACCAGGTTCTGTCGCAAAAGCGTGCCGAAACCGTGATGCAGTATCTCATCTCGCAAGGCTTGAACCCGAGCCTCGTCACGGCGCGGGGGCTCGGCGACGCAGACCCGGTTGCCTCGAACGATACGGCGCAGGGGCGGGCGAAAAACCGGCGAGTTGAGTTGACGCTTGCAGGCACCTGAGCCTGATAGAACAAGCGATTGCGAAGGCGAACGGGGACCAACACGACGACGCGTCGTTCGCCCTGCAGGGCGAACGACGCGCCGGCGCCGGCCATGCCAAACCGCCCACCGTCATTGATGCAGAAGAGATATCCGTGCATCCCGCGCCGCACGAGGCGTGACATGATGCACTGGGGCCTTGACTGGGTGTGGAGCGTGCCGTTGATCGTTCTGTGCGTGGTTGTCCACGTATGCGGCCTGTGGTTGGTGCACGAGAGGGTCGTTCGCGTGCACAACCGGCGTCGCTCAATGCTGAGATTTGCAATGATTCTGGGCACGACTGTCTTGGTTGCGACGATGCTGCACGCAATCGAAGGCGCCCTGTGGGCCACCGTGTACCGGATAACGGACGCCCTGCCCGACAACGCATCGGCCATGCTCTATTCGATCAGTGCGATGACAAGCTACGGTCATTCGAACCTGGACCTGGAAGCGCGGTGGCAGATGATGGGCGCCCTGGAGGCGCTGAACGGAATGCTTCTGTTCGGCCTGACCACCGCCTTTCTGTTCGCGATAATTCAGACCATCTCACCGCTTCCCAGGAATGAACGATCCCGCGGCAAGCGATTGCATCCAGGGGATGTCGAGTGAGCATAATCGCCATCGCCTGTCTTGTCTTCGTCTGCTGCTTTGGCGCGGCAGTGGCTGGCTTGTATCTCAGGCTGCCTGATCGTCACATCGATGGCGATTCCAAGGATACCGTGCGGCTTGTGATGGGCCTTATCGCGACCATGTCTGCCTTGGTGCTCAGTCTGCTCATCTCGTCCGCTAACAGCACCTACGACACGCAGGTGGTTGAACTTCAGCAGATGTCCGCCGATCTTGCGCAACTGGACCGGATGCTGGTGCTCTATGGTCCGGACGCACAGGATATCCGGGCCGGCCTTCGACAGGCGGTCATTGCCGCGCACCAGAGGGTCTGGCCTCCGGACGACAGTCAACCAGCAAATCTGGACCCTTCGCTTGGTCGGGCTCAGACTGACATGTTCTTTGCGATGCTGGACAACCTCGCGCCGAAGACCGCGGCCCAGAGCCGGGCCCAAGATGCAGCCTGGCAACTCGCGGCCAGTGTCACCAAGATGCGAACGTTGATGTATGAGCAGCTTAGCAGATCCATCTCCTGGCCATTGCTGGTGGTACTGATATTCTGGGTGTCGGTGCTCTTCCTGGGGTTCGGCCTGTTTGCACGGTTCCACGCTACACTCATTGTGACGTTGCTGGTCGGTGCGATTTCGGTTGCCGGTGCGATCTTCCTCATATTGGAGCTGGATAATCCTTATACGGGCTGGATCCGACTTTCGGACGCGCCGATCCGCAGCGCGCTGGCGAGCATGGATCGCTAGCCCGCATTTCTCACACTGTCGCGGGATGATGGCGCAGGGCACCCGCGAGAGTGTGAGAAATGCGGGCTAGGTGCGGCACGCCGATGTTGAAGGCCAACAACAGTGCCATTTCCCACATGTGCATTCCTTGGTCAGTTGCCGAATCTGCATAGGACTGGTTGGCGCCCTCTGTTAGCGTACTGACCTTGCGCACGATCCAGCGTCTCTGGATCGAACTCGGCCTGCCACGCTCTGTTCCGGTCGGCCGATCGATACGTGGGTCTGGCGAAGGTCGCGCTTGACAGGACCGGATCATAGGGGCCGATCATGTCGAGGTGGGGGGGGCCCGGGATGCTGCGGCAAATCGTCATGGCTGTCGTTATGGCCGGGCTGCTCACCGCCGGGACGATGTCCGGCGCGCGGGCGCAACAACCCGCAAGTATAGGGCAACCGGCAGCCAACCCGTCAGGCTGGACCTTCAACGTCGCGCCATATGTGTGGTTTGCGACCGTCAACACGAGCCTGAACTTCAACCTGCCGCCCGCGCTCGGTGGCACGGTGTCCGCCAATTCATCGGTCGGATTCGGCGACATATTGTCCCACCTGAACTTCGCGGCGATGGTTGCTGCGGACGCGCAATATGACCGGTTCCGGTCCTCACCGACATCATGTACATGAACCTGGGCGGCACCGCTTCCCGGTTCAATTCGATCAACTTCTTTGGCAGACCGTCCATGCCGATCTCGAAGTCGGTGCAGACGAGCGTCGGGCAGAACCTGAACGCCACGATATGGACACTGGCAGGCGGCTACACCGTGCTTCAGGGCGACTGGGGCAACTTCGACGTGATCGCAGGAGTCCGCTATCTTCGGGTGATCGCCAGCATAGACTACAGCCTGGCACTTACACTGACAGGGCCACGTGGCAACAGCGCGACGTTCGGAGGCATCGGTAGCGCATCCGGCCGCGGTGACATCTGGAACGGCATAGGCGGCTTTCGCGGCCGCGTCCGCATTGGCGATACCGGGCTGTTCGTCCCCTATTATTTCGACATTGGTGCGGGCGGCTCGAACCTGACCTGGCAGATCGCCTCCGGCCTCGGCTATCACCTCTCCTGGGCCGATCTGTCGCTCACCTACCGCTACCTGTCGTTCCATCAGGGCAGCAATTCGGTCGTGCAGAACATGTCGATACGTGGACCGATGCTCATGGCGAACTTCACTTTCTAGAGCGGGTTCGCGCTGGTCCGCGATATCCGATCTCGGCGAGACAGGTGCGCACATGATAATTGAGTGATTTCGGCAGAAAACGCCGGGCTGGCAAGGAACCGAGGATGCGTCGAACATTATACCGCAGCGTGGCACTGGTCGCGGCCCTGTCTCTCGTCGTTCCGCCTCCATCGTTTGCGCAGACAACGCCACCGGCGGCGGCAGACACCGCAACCGTGTTCAATGCCGAGCAACTCGACGCGTTGCTGGCACCGATCGCACTCTATCCCGATGCGCTGCTGGCGCAGGTGCTGATGGCGGCGACCTACCCGCTGCAGGTGGTGGCGGCATCGCGCTGGTTGGATGACCCCGCCAACAAGAACCTGACGGGCGATGCGTTGGCCCAGGCATTGGCGAACCAGCCCTGGGATCCGAGCGTGAAATCGCTGGTGCCGTTCCCGCAGGTGCTGGCCATGCTGAACAGCAAACTCGATTGGACGCAGCAACTCGGCTACGCGTTCGCGACCCAGCAGGCCGACGTGATGGACTCGGTGCAGCGGTTGCGGCAGCAGGCGCAGGCGGCGGGCTACCTCAAGACGACCGAGCAACAACGTGTGGTGGTGGAGAAATCCGTCATCGTCATTGAACCGGCCAGCCCACAGACAGTCTACGTGCCGGTGTACAGCCCGACTGTCGTCTATGGCGCATGGCCCTATCCGGCCTATCCGCCCATCTATATTCCACCGCCGCCCGGCTACGTGGTGGGCAACGCCTTCGTCGCCGGGCTGGCATTCGCAACAGGCGTGGCCGTCGTCGGGTCCTTGTGGGGTTGGGCGCGGCCGACGTGGTACGGCGGCAGTGTCAACGTCAACGTGAACCGTTACAATACCATCAACGTCAACCGCCCGCCGATCAATTCGCCGGTCTGGCGCCCGCCGTCCGGCGGTGTCGGCGGCCGGCCGATCCGACCACCGGGTGGGCCGGTTGGCGTTCCCGCTCGCCCGGTGCCGTTGCCGGCCAACGCCATCGGTCGGCCGAATGTGCAGGTCCCTGGCAGCGTGGTGAATCGGCCCGCCGTGGGCGCGCCGGTGCAGGGTCGCCCAAGGCCGGGTCGCCCAACGTCAGGTGGCCCATCGCAGGGCGGCAATACGCCGCGCCCGGGTGCTGGCCAACCCGGTGGCGGGGTCGGACAACGCCCTGGCGGCCCAACACAGGGTGGCCCAACGCAGGGCGGCAATACGCCGCGTCCGGGTGCCGGCCGGCCAGGCGGCGCGGCGGGACAACGCCCCGGCGGCCCAACACAGGGCAGCAACGCGCCGCGTCCTGGCGGTGCGCAACCGGGTGGCGCGGGCGGGCAACGTCCCGGCGGCGGTGCCACGGGCGGCGGCAATCGTCCGGCGGCCGCACAGCGCCCCACCGGTGCCCTCGGCGGAATGAACGACGGCGCGCGCGCGAGCCAATACGGCAATCGCGGCGCGCAGAGCCGGGCCGCCCAGCCGAACCCGGGCAACGCCAAAGGAGGCGGCGGGCAGAAGCAGGTGACCCAACCCCGCGGGAGCAATGCCGGCGGCGGTGGCCGCGCCGGCAATCGGGCAGGATAGATGGAGCTCAGCATGAAACATTCCGTCTCCGTTACGCTGTGCGCCGTCATTCTTACGGGATGGCTGACGATCGGTCCGGGGGCGACACAAGCCGTTGCCGCGCAACTCACCGCCGCGCCAAGCCAGTTGACCTTTGCCAGTCCCGACGACGCAACGGCCGCGCTGCTGGATGCCATGAAGCAGGGCGATCAAAAGCGGTTGCTCGCGGTGCTCGGCCCCGGCAGCGAGGCGCTGATCAATTCCGGTGATCCACAGGCCGACGCCGTAAATCGGCAGAAGTTCGTCGATAACTACCAGGCACAGCACAAGCTCGCCGAGGTCGCCCCCGGTCATGATGTCCTGGACATCGGCGTCAACGACTGGCCGCTGCCGTTTCCGCTGGTGCAAGTGAATGGGCGCTGGCAGTTCGACTCCCGCGCCGGCGCCCAGGAGATCGTCAATCGCCGCATCGGTCGTAACGAGATCGCCGCGATCCGCGTGGCGCTAACCTATGTCGACGCTCAGCGCGACTACTTCGAAAGAACAAGCAGAATGGTGGGACGGGCGAATACGCGCAGCGCCTGATCAGTACACCGGATGGGCACGACGGGCTGTATTGGCCCGCCGCGGCGGACGAGCCGAAAGCCCGTTCGGTCCGCTGGTCGCGCAGGCGGTGGAGGAAGGCTACCCGGGTGACATCGTC